>NZ_KI519425.1:158608-350224 GCF_000482465.1 Runella limosa DSM 17973 | reverse complement strand
CATGAATATCTTCTGGCATGCTGCTTATCCAGTCATCAATAGCTTTGAGCTCGTTCTCAACTTTGGTGAAAACCCAAGTAGTATTATCTTCACAAGCGATGTGAATAAAGTCACTACTAATGTCGATTCCAAGATAAGTACCCATAACTAAAATAAAAAAAGATGAAACAATTAAATGCCTATAAACAACATTGTGAGACGGGCTAAAATACCCAATGAACTGTCCGTTATCAGCATTTGTCATGAAGGAGAAACCAAACATAACCTCAGTATCTGAGTACCAGTGAGTAATCGGTTTAACTCCTTCATTGCCAAATATTATTTTGAAAAAGTAAATCTACAATGAGCAACCCTCAGCACAAAACGTGGGTCGGGTTGCTTACAACCCGACCTTTTTATTTCATACACAGGACAATTTTCCCAATGTGCTCGCTGCTTTCCATCAGGCGATGTGCCTCAGCAGCGTCTTCTAATGGAAACGTTTTATACAAAATAGGCTTAAACGTTCCCGCTTCTATCAACGGCCAGACGTGTTTTTCCACCTCGGCGGCCAACTGCGCCTTAAACGCATCGTCGCGCGGGGCAAGCATACTTCCCGTAATCGTGATTCGCTTGCTCATGATTTCCAAAATATTGAACTGAGATTGTGCCCCGCCCAAACTCGCAATAAAGCCCAAACGGCCATCGGGGCGTAAAAGTCGGATATTTTTGGCCGTATAATCTCCTCCGACATAATCCAAAATCACGTCCATTCCATAGGGCTTTAATTCCTCCAGAAAGTCCTGCGTTTTATAATTGACACAACAAACGGCGCCAAGCTCTTCGCAGAAACGGCATTTTTCATCGCTGCCTGCCGTAGCAAACGCTTGCACGCCAAACGCTTTTGCCAACTGAATGGCCGTGACACCAATCCCACTCGTGCCTCCGTGTACCAAAAAATTTTCGCCAGTTTTTAATTGCATTCGCTGAAACACATTGCTCCAAACCGTCATGCACGTTTCGGGCAAACACGCTGCCAGTTCGAACGACATACCCGACGGAATGGGCAAACAATGAGCGGATTCGGCCAAAGCATACTCGGCATATCCGCCATTTTTGATGAGGGCGCACACTTTATCGCCCACTTTCCAGCGCGACACATTTTCGCCAATTTCGGTCACTACCCCCGCAATTTCAAGCCCCAGCGGCTCGGAAGGTGGCTGCGACGAAATCCCGTAACGACCTTGACGCATCAAAATATCGGCACGATTTATGCCCGCCGCATAAACGCGGATAAGCACCTTTGTACCAGTAGAAATAGGGACAGAACGGTCTTCTAAAGATAAAACCTCAGGTCCGCCAGTTTGGGTAACAATCATTGCTTTCATGGTCGTAAAAATAAAAGATAAGAAAATATAAAAATAGTCCATGAAGGTACATGACACTATCCAAAGAAACGTCACCTAAATTTGTACTATCAATCTCAGAACAGGTACTATACTATTCATAATCGCACAAAACACCATGTCAGCGACTACCACGCAATTCAAACATGTGAGCTATCTTTGGGACGAAGCCAAAGCCGCCGAACTCGCGGGCGACGAAGTAGCTCTTTTTATTTATCGTTCCAACATTCTGGGCGCCGATCTTCGTTTGACTAACTACGGAGGCGGTAACACGTCCGTTAAAATTACGGATAAAGACCCACTTACTGGCAAAGATGTCGAAGTAATGTGGATAAAAGGCTCAGGCGGAGACATTGGTACGCTCAAAAAATCAGGATGCGCGGCATTGTACATGGAGCGCTTACGAAACCTCGAAAACGTTTATCGTGGTGTGGAGTTTGAAGATGAAATGGTAGAATTGTTCAACCACTGTATCTTTGATCTCGCCTCAAAAGCACCTTCTATTGATACTCCTCTCCACGGATTTTTACCATTTGCGCACATCGACCACCTTCACCCAGATGCGGCCATTGCCATTGCAGCAGCCAAAGACGGGAAGAAAATCACCGAAGAATTGTTTGGTGGTGAAGTAGGCTGGGTAGGCTGGCAACGCCCAGGTTTTGAATTGGGTCTTCAGCTCCGCGCTTGTTTGGAAGAAGCCGCTTCTCGCGGTGTCAAATTACGTGGTATCATGCTTGGCTCACACGGTTTGTTTACGTGGGGTGACACGGCGTACGAAAGCTACCTCAATACCCTTGAAGTAATTGAAAAATGCGCCGAATACTTAGAATCTAATTATGGTAAGACGCGTCCAGTATTCGGTGGGCCAAAAATCGAGAGCCTTCCTGTGGAAGCCCGTACCAAACAAGCATCTAAGTTAGCACCCATTTTGCGTGGTTTCTGCTCGTCGTACCGCACGATGGTGGGACATTTCACCGACGATGCGCGGGTGCTGGAGTTTATAAACTCAAACGATTTGGACAAATTGGCTCCCCTCGGGACTTCTTGCCCAGACCACTTCCTCCGCACTAAAATCTCTCCGTTGGTGCTTGAACTTACTCCCGACGAAGACCTTTCGGACGTAGCGGCTATCAAAGCGAAATTAACACCTGCGTTTGAAGCCTACCGTGCGATGTACTCTGAATATTACGAAGCTTGTAAGCATCCTAATAGCCCTGCCATGCGCGACCCTAACCCTGTCGTTATCTTGTACCCAGGGGTGGGAATGTTTACCTTCTCAAAAGATAAAACGACGGCCCGTTTGGCCTCGGAGTATTACATCAATGCCGTAAACGTAATGAAGGGCGCGGAAGCGGTATCTGAATATACGGCATTGCCCCGCCAAGAAGCGTTTAATATCGAGTACTGGTTGCTCGAAGAGGCCAAACTTCAACGGATGCCCAAACCCAAAGCCTTGTCAGGACGAGTAGCACTCGTGACGGGAAGCGCAGGGGGAATTGGTAAAGCTATCGCGAAAAAGTTTGCCGAAGAAGGCGCGGTGGTTGTTCTTAACGACATCAACGAAGAACGCCTTGAAGGAGCAAAAGACGAATTTGTGAAGAAATTTGGCAGAGATTCCGTATCGACTACACTCCTCAACGTAACCGATGCTGCTAGCATTGTGGATGCGATGGATGCCGCAGCGCTTGCGTTTGGTGGCGTAGATATTATCGTCAACAACGCAGGAATCAGTATTTCAAAACCCATCCAAGACCATACCCTTCAAGATTGGGATCGCTTGTACGACATCCTCGTCAAAGGGCAGTTCCTTGTGACGCAAGCGGGCGTAGAAGTAATGCGCAAGCAAGGTTTTGGGGGTGATGTCATCAATATTGTAAGTAAAAATGCCCTTGTTTCTGGGCCAAACAACGCAGGTTATGGTTCGGCTAAAGCAGCTCAGTTGCACTTGAGCCGTCTGAATGCAGCTGAACTTGGCGGAGATAAAATCCGTGTCAATACGGTTAACCCCGATGCCGTTATCGCTGACTCAAACATTTGGGCAGGTGGCTGGGCAGCAGGGCGCGCCAAAGCTTACGGTATTACTATCGAAGAGCTTCCTGCTTATTATGCCAAACGTACGCTCCTCAACGAAGCCATCCTTCCCGACGATATCGCCAATGCGTGCTTCGCATTCGTAGGAGGCTTACTCAGCAAGTCAACGGGTAACGTTTTGAACGTAGATGGCGGAGTAGCCATGGCGTTTGTTCGCTAAAAAAGATTGTTTTTTCATCATAGGTTAGTTTAATACTCGAATCTAACGCCTGAATTCAGGCGTTAGATTTTATCACTATAACCTGTTTTTTTGACTTCTTCATCCCAATTCTTACCATGCAACTCGAAAAGTATAAAATACAACAGCATAACGATGACCTACTTACGGGACATCAACGCCGTTTGAGCTTCGCTGTTTCAGAAATTGAAAATGCCGAAGCCATCATTCAAAAATTGGTTGATTTTCAAATTGCCATTCCTTCGTGGGCACTTGGAACGGGCGGAACGCGTTTTGGCCGTTTTGCTGGCGGTGGCGAACCTCGTAGCCTTGAAGAAAAAATTGAAGACGTAGGTTTATTACACGCCTTGAATCAAGCATCGGGCGCGATCTCCCTTCACATTCCGTGGGATATTCCAAAAGATGCCAAAGCGATTAAAGCATTGGCAGCTCAACACGGCTTGAAATTTGACGCCGTTAACTCCAATACCTTCCAAGACCAAGCCGACCAAGCGTTAAGCTATAAGTTTGGTTCGTTACAAAACGTTGACAAAGGCGTTCGTAAACAAGCCATTGAACATAACATTGAAGTGATTAAGCACGGTATCGAGCTTGGTTCGGAATCGTTGACCGTTTGGCTTTCAGACGGTTCGTGTTTCCCAGGCCAACTCAACTTCCGCAGAGCTTACCAAAATACCCTTGAAAGTCTTCACGAAATTTATGCGGCCATGCCCGACAACTGGAAGATGTTCTTGGAATACAAAGCCTACGAACCTAACTTCTATTCGACGACCGTAGGCGACTGGGGGCAGTCCTACTCGTACGTACAAAAACTCGGTGACCGCGCCTATACACTCGTTGATTTGGGACACCATTTGCCCAACGCCAATATTGAGCAAATTGTAGCCTTGTTGTTGATGGAAGAAAAACTCGGTGGTTTCCACTTCAATGACTCTAAATACGGCGATGACGACCTTACGGCAGGCGCCATGAAACCGTACCAATTGTTCCTTATCTTCAACGAATTGGTGGACGGTATGGATGCCCGTGGGTTAAATCACGCGACTGATTTGGGCTGGATGATTGATGCTTCGCACAACGTCAAAGACCCGCTTGAAGACTTACTACAATCTGTAGAAGGAATTATGATGGCTTATGCTCAGGCACTTTCGGTCGATAGAAAGGCCCTCGAAGAAGCACAAGCTGTCAGCGATGTGGTTCGTTGCCAAGAAATTCTCCAAAACGCGTTCCGTACCGACGTTCGGGCAATCGTAGCCGAAGCTCGGCTTCGGGCAGGAGGAGCGTTAAATCCATTGGGACTTTTCCGCCACTTAAAAGTACGCGAAAATCTCATTGCCGAACGTGGTCTTAAAACTGTAGCGACTGGCTTGTAAAAAATAAAAGAGACAATAGCTGTCCTCAATGATGTACAGCTATTGTCTCAACATAATAGCGTGAATCAAAAAATCGTATATTTGGTTTTAGATAAAATAAATGAATCAATGAAAACGGTTAAGAAAGAACTCACCAAAGAAGAGCGTCAGGCAAATATTGATCGTTTGATTGCTCGCTGGAAAGCAAGTCAAGAAGAATCACGTCGAGAAACGGAGGAACGGGTTAAGACACCCGAATACCAAGCAATGCTTAGAGAATTACGAAAAAAAAATGCAGCAAGAGGAATTATCATCCCAGAACTATAATTTTTCATTTTGGGGAGGCGTAAACAATACCTATTCTTTTCAAACTGAGAATGGCATTGTTTATGAAGTTAAGCTCAAGCCTACACCCTATTTGTTTGACAATCCCTTATATGCCGCAAACACCTACGAATTATCCATCATTGTAGCTGATAACCCTACTGGGAGAAGCCCAATATTCGATACAAAAGTATCTCGTACCATCGCGGCAATCTTTGAAGACTTTTACCTTAGTAGCAACGACCATCTGCTTATTTATATCTGCGAATCAGCAGACAAACGTCAAAATATTCGAAAAACAAAGTTTGATAGATGGTTTGAGCATTTTGCTCCGATGGACTACAATAAATATGACGGTGGAATTCAGGACAGTGATGGCGAAATTTATCCTGTATCGCTTATTTTAAAAGACAATAACCCTCACAAAGCAGCCATTATTGTTGCATTTATAGACATTATTGCTGGTTATAATCAAGACAAATGAAAACTCCTGTTTGTGCCGTATTGGATATTGGTAAAACCAACAAAAAAGTATTCCTCTTTGACGAAAACTATCGCATCGTTTTGGAAAAATCGGGGCAATTTCCCGAAACAACCGACGAAGACGGCGACCCTTGCGAAAACGTTGACCTCTTGACTGATTGGGTTATCCAATCGCTCCAAGAAGTGTTATCGCTCGAAGAATACGACGTCAAAGCCATTAATTTTTCAACCTACGGAGCAAGTTTTGTTCACGTAGGCGAAGACGGCAAGCCCGTTGCTCCTTTGTACAATTACCTAAAACCGTACCCTGAGGCACTCAAGAAACAATTTTATGATACCTACGGCGGGGAGCAAGAGTTTTCGCGCAAAACGGCCTCTCCTATTTTAGGGAGCCTCAATTCGGGGATGATTATTTATCGCCTGAAGCATGAAAACCCTGCGTTGTTTGAAAAAATAAAGTACTCACTGCACTTACCCCAATACGTCAGTTCGCTGATTTCGGGGCAGTTTGCTTCCGATATTACGAGCATTGGTTGCCATACCAACCTTTGGGATTTTGATACAAATGATTACCACGCTTGGGTGTCCAATGAGCAAATCGGAGCTAAACTTGCTCCTATTCAGTCCGCAGACGTGGTTTCAACTCACGTGCTCAATGAGCAAGAGCGCATCGTTGGCGTCGGTTTGCACGATAGTTCATCGGCTTTGATTCCGTACTTGGTTAGCTTTTTAGAGCCTTTTGTATTGATTTCAACGGGAACGTGGTGCATTAGCCTCAATCCTTACAATCATACACCGCTGACGGCCGAGGAGCTTCAATACGACTGTTTGTGCTACATGCAGTACAACGGCAAACCTGTGAAGGCATCGCGCTTATTTGCGGGCTACGAACACGAACAGCAAACCAAGCGATTGGCGACCCATTTTGACAAAGACCTGGATTTTTACAAAAAAGTAGCGTTTGATGCGGCCATCATTCAGCAACTCAAAACCGAGAAAAAAACCGAAGGCATCGACTTTGAAAGCCTCTCAAAACCTCCGATGACCGAAGGGTTATTTGGAAAACGTGATTTGGGAGCTTTTGACTCGTACGAACAAGCCTATCACCAGTTGATTTTGGACATTGTCGGTCAGCAAATCATTTCGACGGAGTTGGTTTTAAGAGGCTCGACCGTTAAGCGGATTTTTGTGGACGGCGGTTTTTCCAAAAACCCCATTTATATGAATCTGTTGGCAGGGGCTTTTCCTGACCTAGAGGTATTTGCGGCATCGATAGCGCAAGCCACTTCGTTGGGGGCGGCGTTGAGCATCCATCGCCACTGGAACACCAAAACGCTCCCTCCCGATTTGATTGATTTACGTTTTTATAATGGCCACCTTTCCCTCGACGGGTTGGCATCGTAACCTTCCTCTATAAACCCTTAGCCGCCAATTGGGATCAAACCCGCTGGCGGCTTTTTTATTAAACGGATATTTCTACCCCTACCCCCATCTCAACTGCCCGCTTCTTCGTACATTTGCAGTATGGAATTACTACAAAATGACTTGTTTCTGCGTGCTGCACGCGGAGAAAAAACCGAACGTGTACCTGTTTGGATGATGCGTCAAGCGGGTCGAATTTTAGCCGAGTACCGTGCTGTGCGCGAGAAAGCAGGAAGTTTTATCCAATTGGCCACCACCCCCGAGCTAGCCGCCGAAGTGACCATCCAGCCCGTTGATTTGTTGGGCGTAGATGCTGCCATCATTTTTTCTGACATTCTCGTAGTGCCCGAGGCCATGGGATTGCCGTATGAAATGGAAGAAAAACGCGGCCCCGTATTTCCGAACGTTGTCAAAACGACGGCCGATATCGACGCCTTGCGCATTGCCGACCCCGAAACAGATTTGGGCTATGTACTAGAAGCCATCAAAATCGTGAAGCGTGACCTCAACGGCCGCGTACCACTCATTGGCTTTGCGGGCGCACCTTTTACTATTTTTTGCTACATGGTAGAAGGCCGTGGGTCAAAGACGTTTTCAGTCGCTAAAAAAGCCCTGTATGCCGACCCTGAGTTTTCACATAAATTGCTTCAAAAGATCACCGACAGCACCATTGCGTATTTAAAAGCCCAAATTGCCGTAGGCGCCAACTTGGTACAAATCTTCGATTCATGGGCGGGTATTCTTTCACCTGAGCAATACCGCGAGTATTCGTTGCCTTATATCAAACAAATCTGCGATGCCGTTACCGAAGCTCCCGTGACGGTTTTTGCCAAAGGTGCATTTTTTGCCCGCCAAGAAATTGGACAATTGAGCTGTTCGGTAGTAGGCTTAGATTGGAACATGGACGCTGCTGAGTCACGCGTGCTGATTCCTAACAAAACGCTTCAAGGCAACCTCGACCCCTGCGTGTTGTACGCGCCTTATGACCAAATTCGCAAAGAGGTGCGCAAGATGATAGATACTTTTGGAACACAACACTACATCGCCAACTTAGGACATGGCGTTTATCCTGACACCGACCCCGATAAAGTGCGTTGTTTTATCGACACTGTGAAGGAATATTCTAGCAACCTATAAAAATTAACTCTTTTTAACGATTTTGTTACATACTTATCATAGTTTGGAATCGTTTTTGTATTAGAGCAGTTATTATCCCCAAACCCGCTAAAGCTATGAAAGAGTATGTGGTAGTGATTCCGACGTACAACGAGATTGAGAACATTGAAGCGATTATTCGCCGTGTGATGGGTCTTTCGCAGCCTTTTGACATCCTGATTGTGGATGATGGCTCACCCGATGGCACTGCACTCAAAGTGAAAGAGCTTCAAAACGAATTTACTGGTCGCTTGCATATTTTGGAACGAAAAGGTAAACAGGGACTAGGCACGGCCTATATCCACGGTTTCAAGTGGGCGATTCGGGAAGGATACCGCTATTTGTTTGAAATGGATGCCGATTTCTCGCACAACCCTGCCGATTTGGAACGCCTTTACCAAGCTTGTTCCGAAGGCGGTAGCGACATGGCGATTGGTTCGCGTTACATTAAAGGTGTCAATGTCGTCAACTGGCCGATGGGGCGGGTGCTGATGTCCTACTTTGCGGGCGTTTATGTGCGTTTTGTGACGGGAATGCAAATCATGGACCCAACGGCAGGTTTTATTTGCTACAAACGCGAAGTGCTTCAAGGCATTGGTCTCGACGATATTAAGTTTGTGGGGTATGCTTTCCAAATCGAAATGAAATTCAATACGTGGAAATACGGATACCAACTTACCGAAGTGCCCATTATTTTCACTGACCGAACCAAAGGCGTTTCTAAAATGTCCACGAAGATTTTTAAGGAGGCAGTGTTAGGGGTGCTTTATCTTAAAGTTCGCAGTTTTTTCAAAACGTACATTCGCCATAATGAGCCGAAAGAAGTGCCTATCATGGGCGTTACTGAAATGGCTTAATCAGATTTTATTTTTCTAAAAAACCGTTTTAGACACTCCTAAAGCGGTTTTTTTATGTTGTAAAAAATATTTTTCGTAAAATGTATTGACATTATATGTATATACATATATATTTGTGTCATCAATTTTGATATAACTCAATTAAGACAATAAAGCAATGGCAACTTCAACATGGGTAATCGACCCAACACACTCAGAAGTACAGTTTAAAGTAAAGCACCTTGTTATCTCAACCGTAACAGGTAGCTTCAAATCATTTGAAGGTTCAGTTCAAACCGAAGGCGATAGCTTCGACGGTGCGAGCATCCAATTTACAGCCGACGTAAACAGCATTGATACCAACATGGAACAGCGCGATGGTCACTTGAAGAGCGCTGATTTCTTTGATGCAGAAAACTTCCCTACACTTTCGTTTGCCTCTACGTCATTTGCTCAAAAAGGTGATGATGAATTTACACTTACGGGAGATTTGACCCTTAGAGGTGTAACAAAATCTATCAGCCTTGCCGTTAATTACGGTGGTCAAATGGTAGATTTCTACGGAAATACCAAAGCAGGTTTTGAACTTACAGGAAAAATCAACCGTAAAGATTTTGGTTTGAACTGGGGAGCAGTAACCGAAGCAGGTGGTGTGGTAGTAAGCGACGAAGTAAAACTTCACTTCAATATCCAAGTAGCGAAACAAGCGTAATGAGACTTGAGTAGCAAAGTTATTTTGCTTGCTACTTACAACAAAAGCGGCGATTTTCATCTGAAAATCGCCGCTTTTGTTTGTACTACTAGAAGGACTACTAAGCCGCTAAAGGCGAAGCAGTGCTTAAATCTAGGCTACGCGACTCAGCCAACAACGCCTTGAGGTCGTTGCGGCGGCGGTAGTTTAATCGGATGGCACGCCACCAAATGTAGCGCTGGTGCTTTTCCGAATTTTGTGCCAATTCGAGGTCTGCTTTTTCCTCATTATAAGGAAAATGAAACACCCCTGTTCGTTTGAACGAAAGCGGTATTAGCTCTTCAAAGCCTGTTACCATCGCTTCATTGAGCGAAGTTACAACTTCCGCAAGCTGCAATTCGTTGGTAGCATTTGGTTTTACCTTAATTTTAGGTGGCGCTACCAAGCCCAAAGCCAAGCCAAACTGCTTCATGAATTTAACGAGCGAAATCTCTTCCAGAATCACGGGGGCATATACCTCTGGGCGCGTAAAGAGCTCTTTTGCCGCCAAAACGCGGTAGAGATATTTACGGTTTTCAGCACTGATACGAAGTTTGTAATACCCCGTTTTACCGTGCCGTACTAGGTATTTTCTTACTTTGGTAGGTCCTGCGTTATAAGCAGCAGCTACCATCGACCATGACCCAAGTTCGTGGTACAGATTGACAAAATACTGACAAGCGGCGTGTGTAGATTTCACTAAATCTTCCCGCTCATCGACGTTTCCGTTGATGACTAAACCCATCGCACGGGCTGTTTGTGGCATAAATTGCCAATACCCATAAGCACCTCGGTGTGAAACCGCCTTTGCTTCAAGTGCGCTTTCGACTACGCACAGGTATTTAAAATCTGAAGGGACTTGGTACTGCTTTAGAATCGGTTCAATCACACGAAAGAATTTCTGCGCGCGAGGTTTTATCTCGTGAAGGGGCATACTAGCTGTATGCATCAACGCAGATTGAAAATAAGTAAGTACCTGCTTTTCGTAAACTGGCAATGGTTCGTCACAAAAACGGATACAAGTAGATTCGTTAAAGCCCTCGGCTTGCGCTCCTACTGTGTACAACAGAAGTGTTGAAAGAATAAGACATTGTTTCCTTTTCAAAACAAATTTTGGTTAGTTAAACATTGCGACGTATAGACTTAAAAAAGTCACAAGACGCCGCTTTTCCATAGCTGATTTTGCTTTGTTAACGTAAAGTTAGTAAAAAATTGTACAATTACCCAATTATTTATCGGTAGATTATCAGGTAGTTGCAAAAAATCACTCTACGTTTTATCACAAAGGAATCAAAAACCGTGCCTAATTCTTAGCCGTTTTTACGGGCAAAAATCAACAAAAAAAGGTCGCCTTTTTAGGGCAACCTTTCTTCTGGCCTTTGGGGCTTTTATTGGTTATTTGGCCAAAGCATCGGCTATTTTTCGGTCATTTGCCAAACGAGGGACTTTGTTTTGCCCACCTAATTTCCCCTGCGAACGCATGTAATCAATGAACGCATTTTTGGGCAGGGCATTGATTTTAAGCGGCCGTAAAATACTTCCCGAAATCAAGTCATCGTAATAGACATTTAATTTTGCCAAACGTTCGTCAATGTCTTTGGCAAATTGCTCCATGTTCTTAGGGAGTGTTGCAAATTCAATGAGCCACTCGTGATAAGGCAAACCCTCAGAAGGAGTCACCATCGGAGCCACCGTAAACTCTACAACTTCAGTTTCGGGGTGGCGCTGCATCGCGTATTGAAGTGCCTTCTCCACCTCTTCGCCAATGACGTGCTCACCAAAGGCCGAAATAAAGTGCTTGATGCGCCCAGTTACCAGCAAACGGTAAGGGTCTTTAGACACAAATTTCACGGTATCACCAATCGAATAGCCCCAAAGTCCCGCATTGTTATTGATAATCAGGGCGTAGTTTTTACCCACTTCTACTTGTTCGAGGCTCAAGCGAGTCGGGTTTTCGTTGAAAAATTCGTCGGCAGGAATAAACTCGTAGAAAATACCCGTGTCGGCCAACAACAACAAGCCTTCAGAATCTTGGGAATCTTGGTAAGCTATAAAACCTTCTGAAGCAGGGTACATTTCAATCGAATCAATTTTTTTGCCAATCGAGTCAAATAATTTGGCACGATAAGGTTCAAAATTTACCCCACCATAAACAAACAACTGAAAGTCAGGGAAAACATCCTTGATAGGCTTGCCCGTACGTGCAATGATACGGTCAAAGTACATCTGCACCCAAGGCGGAATGCCCGAGATAAGCGACATCGGTTGATGAATTGTTTCGTCGATGATGCGCTCTAGCTTTTCTTCCCACTCCTCAATACAATTGGTTTCGTAGGTGGGCATTTGATTGGTGCGCAGGTAGGCGGGCACATGGTGGTTAGAAATACCCGACAAACGCCCCGTGGGCACGCTTCCTTTGGTATCTAAAACAGGACTGCCCGACAAGAAGATAAGTTTTTGGTCTAAAAACTCCGCTTTCCCCGTTTCGTGAATATAATTCAAAAGGGCATTGCGGGCCGAATCAATATGATTGGAGATAGAGTCTTTACTAATAGGTATGTATTTAGTACCAGAAGTAGTACCCGATGTTTTGGCAAAATAAATAGGCTTGGCAGGCCACAAGACATCGTCTTGACCGTCGATGACTTGTTGGATATACCCTTTCAGATCTTCATAATCTCGAACAGGGATGGCTTGTTTAAAATCTTCGTACGAATATATATCCTTAAAAAAGTGGTCTCGTCCGAACACCGTATGTTTGGCTTGACCAATCAGGCGCTGACGCCATTTGTCTTGAGCGGCGGGTGCATTGTACATCCACCCTTGTTGCTGGTTAGCAATGTACCGAGCCAGCGGCTTACTAAGCGAAGAGCGAAAGCCCATTTTTTCGTAGTTATAATGGTTATACGGCAAGGTAATACACCTACCGATGCACCAAAAATAGACGATTTATGGCGTTTGCTCAAAAAAAGCGCGGTTTATCTAATCTCTACCACTTTAAATTCGGTTCTGCGGTTACGTCTGTATTCGGCTTCCGTACAAATCACCCCATCAACGCACCCGTTTACTGGCATACTTTCGCCCATTCCCGTTGCTTTTAATCGCTTACGGGCCACGCCTTTCGCTACCATATAGTTAACAATTTCTTGTGCTCTATTTTGGGATACTGTTTTGTTACGGCTGGCTTCGCCACGGCTATCGGTATGCGAAAGAATCTCCGCTTGCAACGACGGATAACGCTTCATCGTAGCCACTAGCTTGTCCAGTTCACGGGCGGCGTCGGGGCTAATGGTGCGCTTGCCTTGGTCGTGGTAGATGTTGTCCAATTGGACTATATCCCCCTTTTTTAGCAACCCCACGTCGTTTGATAATACTTTTGGCGCGGTTTTCTTCGGTACTCTGGCGATTTTGAGGGTGTTTGTACCGTAGGTGTCTTTGGAGTAAATCAAGGTATAGTCGCAGCCTTCCAAAATCTCAAAATCATACTTACCGTCAGGGCCTGTAATCGTTTCGTATATTTTTTTATCGCATTCGTTTCGTAACCTTACCAATACTCCTTCAATCGGTTGACGGTCGGTTTCGGTTCGTACGATTCCCCTAACGCGCGAATGTTTGAGGTGTTGAAGCGAATCAGTCAGGGATGTTTTTTTTTTTTGAGGGTCTTCGTTTTGGCTCACCATGGTTTGAAGTACCACAGGATGCGCCAAACTAAGTTCTAGCCGGGTGGGTTTGTCGTCGGTCAGGTGATGGGTAGAAAAACCGACCGTATTGTCAATAAAACCCTCTTTTGACACGGTAAAAATAAAGTCGTTATCAGACGCCAAACAAAGATGCGCCCAGCCATCGGCATCGGTCTGAAGTGTTTTCTCGGTTGACTCTCCTCCTATTTTGGAACGAATGGCAATCGTTGCACTGTCGAGGCGTTGCATGGTTTCGGCATCAAACACGCGCAATAACAGCTCCCGACATTCGTACAACGAGCTCTCACGCGTGAAGCGGTAAATATCATCGTCGCCCTCGCGGCGGTTGCTACTAAAATACCCCGTGGTGCGCGCCCCGTCGGTGACAATACCAAAATCATCGGCTTTAGAGTTGATAGGAGCGTCTAGGTGAATGACCTCAATCACCTTGGTTCCGTCTTTGCTCAACACGGCATAGTATAAGTCAAGGCCACCCAATCCCCCTTTTCTTCCCGACGTAGAGAAATAGAGATTCCCTACTTCATCCACAAACGGAAATACTTCATCTTGGCGGGTATTGAGCTCTTTTCCCATATTGATTGGCTTCGACCACTGTTCATTTTCCCAACGCGACACGTATATGTCTTTCCCTCCCATTCCTTTTGGCATATCTGAAACGAAATACAACAAATTGCCATCTTTGCTCAACGCTGGGTGGGCGGTAGAGTATTCGTCGCTGTTAAACCCAAGCTCCTGCACGTTCGTCCAGTCGCCATTTCCCCACTGCGCCGTGTATAACTTTAATTTGATGTTATTGTCTTCGCTCATCCCTTTTTGACCTTCATTGAAGTTGTTACGGGTAAAGATGATGCGTGAGCCATCGGCACTAAAAGTTGCAGGGCCTTCGTGAAAGCGGGTATTCAATTCTTTGCTAAACGAAATTGGCTTTCCTGGCTTGGCTACTTCGCCCGTGGACGTAGCCGCTTCGCTGTTAAGTCCGTAGGAGTTATAGCTGCCTAAAGTGCGCGAATCGTTGGAGGTTGGGCGAGTGTAAGCATCGCTGCCCAAACGGCTACTTTTAGAAGCTGAGGCTGTGGGCCTGTTGGTTTCTTTGCCACTTGTTTCTGTTCCATCCGAATGAAGCGTGGTCGTTGCCTTGATTTCGTCACGGTTAGGAATATAAAACAAATCGAGGTATCCTTTTTGAGTTGATTCCGAAGACACCGACGTCTTCCCCGACAAATACACCAAGCCGTCTTTATAGTACATAGGACTAAATTCGGCGTCGGAGGTATTAATCCCCAAATAATCTAAGCGGTACGTAATTCGTTTTTTGGTGTAGGTTTGGGCACTTTGCATTTGTCGTCCTTCTTGCTGTTTTTCAGCTTGGTAGCGCTCAAAATACCGTTGCGACTCCTGCATTTGTCCAAGATTGGCTAACACTTTTGCGTAGTGTAAATAGTGCGTAGTAAGCCCTCCCGAAAGCCCTTTTTCGGCCAATGCTTGCTGGTAAAAACTAGCCGCTCTTTCGCTATCACCCAACTGTAGGTACGCGTAGCCCATGTTGAGGAAGGTCACTTGACGTTGGTTAGCGGGAAGCAACCCATCGTCGATAACGTCTTGATACAATGCAATTGCCTTGGCGTAAGCTTGTGTATCAAACTGACGATTGGCTTGTTGGAGCAACGTCTCACGAACGGGCGTTTGTGCCATTGCTGAAACCGAAACCAATGCAGCTAAACAAAGATGCTTGAGTTTATTCATGGGTGATTGCATTTTTACCCAGTAGGGTTCTCCTAATAATTTTTTAACGAATGATGCTTAACGGCTTATTGTCAAAAATCTTGAAAACTCGCGTCCATCACTCAGTTTAATAACATAGAAATAAGTTCCTGTCGTGAGTGCCCCTTGCAGGCCTCCGTTCCAGTCGTTTTTATAGTCATCTGCCTGATACACAACTCCTCCCCAGCGGTTATAAATCTCCACCGAAGCCTTGAGTGCGGTTGGCTTTTTAATCACAAAAAAATCGTTGATACCGTCTGAGTTAGGCGAAAAACCTTCGGGAATAAACACATCTTTATCGTCACCACGGAGGGTGTTCAAAGCGATGGGCGTTGGTTCTGCATCGTCGGTAGGGTCTTCGTTTTGGTTAATGTCGGGCCAGTTGCCATTGGCAGATTTATCAGCGCAGAGATGGCCGTTCATATCCAATGCGGTTACAAAAGCCGTATTGTAGAAAACCGAGTCCTGGGCGTTGGTAAAATCTATGGTTGTTTTGAAATTGACCGCCCGTGCCTGCCCTGCTGTTAGGTTACACTCTTCAGGAATTAGCAGTTCATAGTTGCCATTTCTACCCGTGAAGGTAGTGTCGAGCCCCCATTTTACTTCGGTGTTTGTGACAGGATCCATCACCACCACCGACGGTTTTCCTACAATCACAGCGCCGTTGTTAAACACTTTGTCGAGGCTATCGACCATCCGTACTTCCACGAGGTCGTTGGCACCCATGTTTACTACCTGAATGCTGTATTCGATTTCGAACAAATTGGTACTGAGTCGTTTCCAACTTTTCACCACTTTATTAACCCCAATCATTTCTTTCGGTCTGTCGGTATTTGCATCTATTTTGAGCTCAACCAACGACGAACCTGCCTGACAAGGACCTGCTCCATCGGGGTCGTCGCTACTAAACCGAATCGTCACTTTTCCCGCCTGACGGTCTTCGGGCGAAGGGGCATAAATCACTGACAGGCCGTTGGTAGTATTAAACGTCCCTGTGCCATTGCTGCTCCAAGTTCCCGAGCTGGCCGAGCCTCCGATTTTACCTTCAAGATAGTGGTTGCCAATGGTTGTACGCTCCGTGATGGTGATGAGCGCTGTCGCGGGGTTATTGATACACACCGCCAATGGCTTGTCGCAAGGCGTAATGCTCACTGCCACCGCCGCTGGCGCACTGTAGCAACCATTGGCATTGCGTGCGAATAAATAATAAGTGCGATTTTCGGAGATGGCTCCCACATCAGCTACCAATGCTGACGTAGGCGCGTTACCCATTCGGGCTTCGTAATAAATCCCTTCAGCGGCTTTTTGTTGAAGCGCGCTCGATAAATCTACCGTCACAAATGGGCAACTATTTTTGAGTTGGGCGACCACAACAGGCGTAGCAGGGGCTTGGCCTTGTACCGAAATAACCACTGGCTGAGACACGCCACTCTGGCATTCGCCACGCACACAAATAGCCGTATATTGGGTTTGTTGCGTTGGTTTTACGGTAAGGTTTCGGCCTTGGTCATTCGTATTCCAAAGCACTGCACCGTTGCAGCTTTCTGC
This sequence comes from Runella limosa DSM 17973, assembly GCF_000482465.1. Taxonomy (GTDB): domain Bacteria; phylum Bacteroidota; class Bacteroidia; order Cytophagales; family Spirosomataceae; genus Runella; species Runella limosa. The sequence continues at coordinate 333,258 of NZ_KI519425.1, read as the reverse complement.
GGTTAATACCACTTCTTCTCCTTGGCAAATGACGGTTTTTGATGTTTTTAGAACGGGCGTTACAGGCGGTGCCACTTCCAGTCGTAGGGTACTTTCTACCGCTTTACAAACCGACGATGCACAAAATACCGAATAATTGGTGGACGTCTCGGGCTTGACCGTAATGCTCTTTCCGATTTCTCCCGTTGACCATTTTATTTGCCCGCTGCAATTTCCTCGGGCTGTCAGTGTACTGCTTTCGCCCTTGCACACTGCCGCTTTCGTGGCAGAAATCAGCAATGGTTCGCCTCCTACGACAGACACGATGACGTCGTCGGCAAAGCAACTTACGCAGCCTTCGGTGCGGCAGGTGGCCGTATATTTTGTGGTGTTGATGGGTTGCACTTGGATGCTTGCCCCCAACATGCCATTCGACCAAATGAAATTTCCTGTGCAGCCTGTGGCCGTCAGGGTAACAGTATCGCCCAAGCAGACGCTCGTTTTATTGGCTTTTACAACAGGCGTTGCTGGAATCGTAACGGTAATTGGGAGGGTATTTGATGAAGCACTTTTGCAGCTATCTTTTTGACAGTAGGCGCTGTAGGTAGTTGTTTGTGATGGATATACCGTCAGTGGGTTACCTGTTTTGCCATTCGACCAAACCACGGTTCCACTGCACCCTGCTGCTTTCAAAATAATCGGCTGTCCAGCACAGGTTACTTGCTTTTCACTACTTATCGTGGGAGCCGACAATCCATCGCAATCCTGCACACCGCTTGCCCAACTGAGATGAGCGAGGAGTATTGTCAAGAAAAACAAGCCGATTGGTAATGATACTTTCATAAATAACTGTAAACCCTAAAATTTTCAGTTAATAGAAATATCATAAATCGTGCCAAAGGCATCTGGACAAAAAAAATAGGGAACGCTTTAAGGCGTTCCCCATCACATTTTGCCAACGTAAAGATTATATTTTCTTTACTTTCGCTGCATTCACGCCTTTTTTGCCTTCCACAGCCTCAAACTCAACGCGGTCTTTCTCACGAATGACAAGGCCACCTAAAGCAGTCACGTGTACAAAAATTTCTTGTTGTTTGTCGCCCGGTTCGTCAAGTATAATGAAACCATACCCTTTTGCTTCATTAAAAAACTTTACTGTTCCTGTTTGCATTGTACTACTAAAATTAAGAAAAATGAGAAAATAATTTAAGGGATTGATTGCCAATCACCTCATTTATAAGAACATTACAAAGGGCCGACAAGCGCTAATCAATGAGTTAAAAAGTAATAAGCTCACTATCAGAAAAATGCCTTGACTATCTTTGCATTGCATTCACAATGAAGTTTTGATGCAACCTTGAAACAAAATTATAAAATAAATGTTACATGTCAAGTTATCTAACTTGTTATTAAAAGGCTTGACATTCACATTTTCGTTCTGTAATTTCGCTTCTAAACTCTTCTAAAACGCTATGTACCGTTTCCGATATTTTATTGAAAACCAAATCTTTGGCGTTTGTTCGAGGTTGGGCGAAGTTCTCAACATTTCGGTCAGCAGCATTCGCCTCTACTTCATTTACGCCTCGTTTCTGACGTTTGGCTCTCCCATCATCATTTATTTAGCCATGGCTTTTTGGATGGAAATTGGCAAACATTTGCGCCGTCACAAAAACCCTACCATTTGGGAATGGTAAGCTACTAATTAGGATACTTTTGTTTTTAAGAACGATTTTACGACTTCTAAGCCACGGTGAAAATGACGATTATTAGGAATAATCAGGTCTGCATCTGCCTTGGAAGGTTTAATAAATTGTTCGTAAGTAGGAAAAACGTGGTTTTCCCAGCGATAAAGCACGTCGGTCAAATCGTATCCCCGCTCCACTTGATCACGAATAATACGTCGCTTGAGTTTGATATGCTCTTTGGCGTCAATATATATTTTCAGGTCGAGCAGCTCTGAAATTTCTTTGAAATAAAACACAAATATACCTTCGACCACGATAATGGGAGTAGGCCGAAAAGTTAGCATTTGTGGAATAATATTGGGATTGTTAAAGGTATATTCTAGTTTTTCAACTGGTTTGCCTTCTCGAAGTTGAATGATGTGTTCGGCGTACGAACGATGGTTGATGGCAATAGGTAAGTCAAAATTATGAACCCCATTTTCATCCACTGGGACTTCGTTCCGAGGACGGTAATAGTGATCTTGTGAAATGAGGCAAATTTCATCTTCTGAAAATGCGCCCATCAAACTATTCAAAAAATACGTTTTTCCCGATGCACTCCCGCCCGTGATACCAACGATAAAAGGTTTTTTCATCCGGTAAAGTTACAGTTCCATCCGCAAATACTGAACTTCCAGCACGGATTTTGTACACGATGCCACAACAAATTGTTAGTTTTGCATTCATTTATTCTATTTTTAACTATGCCCATCACAAAATTTACTATCGCCTACTTCCGATGTTGCTGCTAACCTGTTTTGAATTTTAGTCTAAAACCTGAATAGTAGCAACTTATATATCTCATGAACCAACCGCTCAAAATTTATAACTCCCTCACTCGACAGAAAGAACTTTTTGAACCCATCACCGCTCCGTACGTAGGAATGTACGTGTGCGGGCCGACGGTTTACAACTACGTACACCTTGGGAACGTACGTACTTTTTTGACGTTCGACACGCTCTTTCGCTACCTTTCGCACATCGGTTATAGAGTGCGCTATGTGCGTAACATTACCGACGTGGGCCACCTTGTGGGCGACGGCGACGAAGGAGAAGATAAAATCGGGCGCATGGCAAAATTGGAACAATTGGAACCTATGGAAATCGTCCAGCGCTACACCAACGATTTTCACCAAGTGTTGGACCAACTCAATTTCCGTCCGCCGAGCATTGAGCCTACCGCTACAGGCCACTTGATTGAGCAAATCGAGGCGGTCAAAGACTTAATCTCAAAAGGCTTGGCATACGAATCAAACGGTTCGGTTTATTTTGACATCAATAAATACAACGGCCAAGGCCACAGTTACGGAAAGCTTTCGGGTAGGGTATTGGACGAACTTTTGACCGAAACCCGCGAACTTGAAGGAACCAGCGAAAAACGCAATCCGCTCGATTTTGCCATTTGGAAAAAAGCCGCTCCCGAGCACATCATGCAGTGGGAATCACCTTGGGGCAAAGGGTTTCCAGGCTGGCACTTAGAGTGTACTTGCATGAGTACCAAATATTTAGGAAAACAATTTGACATTCACGGCGGTGGTATGGACCTTAAATTCCCCCACCACGAATGCGAAATTGCGCAAGGAACGGGTATCAACGGCACCGACCCTGTGCGCTATTGGATGCACTCCAACATGCTTACAGTCAACGGCCAGAAGATGTCAAAGTCGCTAGGGAACTCGTTTTTACCACGTGAGCTGTTTGCTGGCGATCACCCGCTACTCGACCAAGCCTACAGTCCTATGACGAGCCGGTTCTTCATGCTACAGTCGCAATACAGAAGTACGCTTGACTTCTCCAACGACGCCTTAAAAGGCTCACACAAAGCCTATAAACGCCTAATGAATGGGTTAAAAGCCATCAAAGAAATGGCGTATATCCCTGCCGAAGTAACCACAAGCAGCGATGAAGTAGGCTTGAAAGTATCGACGCCTTGCGTTCAGGTGGATGAGAAAAAAGTCGCTGACATCCAGAAGTCGGTTCAAGGGTTTTACGATGCCATGAACGACGACTTAAACACGGCCGTGGCTATCGCGCAGCTATTTAACATGTTGAAATACATCAACATGCTTTATTTGAATCAGCTTGTTCCTGCGGCTTTGGGAGAAGACGGATTTGCAGCACTCAAAAACAACTTTATCACTTTTACGGAAGAAATTCTGGGTTTGGTAGAAGAGCGCAGTGAAAACGATGCGGTCTTAAACGGGATGCTTGACCTATACCGCGAATACAAAGCCGCCCAACAATACGAGAAAGTGGATCAAATTCGTTCGTATTTCAAAACGCAAAACTTGGTCATCCGCGACATGAAACACCGCATCGACTGGGCATACGAAGAGTAGGTCATAATCCAAACACATTCATGCAAAAGAGAAGCGCTTACTTCAGTTATATTTTGTTAGCCATTTTTGTACTGGCAGGGGTTTTGTACGTGGCAAGACCTCTGCTAGTAGCAGACCATGACGAGACTGCCCCAGTAACCAACGCCCCTGCGCCATCGGCAATCCCCGAAAGCTCGGCTCCTGCTACAGCTCCCGCCGCTACGAGCAGCGGCATTACGAAGGAAGGCGTAGTTGCTTTTTTGCGTGGAGGTCAACAACTTCGCAAAATCGACGTTGAAATTGCTGAAAACGACGCCGAACGCGCCAAAGGACTGATGTTTCGGCCGTATCTTTCAGATTCGGTAGGTATGCTTTTTGTGTTTGAATATGCTACACCCCAATCGTTTTGGATGAAAAACACGATGATTTCGCTAGATATTATTTACGTTGACTCTGGCAAAAAAATCGTTTCTATTCAGAAAAATGCAAAGCCTTATTCGGAAGAAAGTTTGCCTTCTTATGGTGAAGCACAATACGTAGTGGAAGTAAACGGCGGCTACTGCGACAAATATGGTGTCAAAGTAGGTGATACGATTGCTTTCTAAAAATTGGCGTAAATTTTGCTTGCTATTGCCCAATGCTCGCCCCGACATCCAGTCGGGGCGGATATGGTTTAGCGTCTCTGACGCATTTTCCATCCAGTCAGGGCGGATACGGTTTAGCGTTTCTGACGCATTTCCCATCCAATCGGGGCGGATACAGCCTAGCGTTTCTGACGCATTTTTCAGCAAAATAAATTCCCTTTGCAATGAGAAGTTGGTTAACAGCGGTGTTTTTGGTGATGTGTAGTATGAGCAGTTGGGCCAATCACATCATTGGTGGCGACATTTCTGTAGCCCGCCGTAGCACTTCTTCTAACGATTTCACCATCACACTCACGCTTATTTACGACGCCAACCTCCGCAACACCGAAGACAACGCCTTTGTGTCGGTTTTTCGTAAAAGCGATAACAGCAGAATTGAAGATTTAACGCTCGCGCGCGTTGCAAAACAAGAACTCCCCTACACCAATGCTCGTTGCGTTGGCAGTCCGTCAGACGCTAAAAACACCTTGATTCGTTACACGGTCAATGCCAGTTTTTCGGCAGCGGCTTACAATGCTGCAGGAGGTTTTTATCTGGCGTGGGAAGAATGTTGTCGCAACGGTAGTCTGCTCAATATCCAAACGCCCAGCCGCGTTGGGCTCGTTTTTTACGCCGAACTACCTCCACTTGCCACTGTCAACAGCTCCCCCGTTTTTAAAGCTCCCGAAATTAAATACATCTGCGCGGGAAAAGATGTAGAAGCCGATTTTAGTGCCACCGATACCGACAAAGACGAACTTACCTACAGCATCGTCACGCCATTTATTGGTTCTACCGACGGCGGCGGCACTTTCCCTACCAAAGCGCAGTCAGGCCCGTACAAACGCGCTACCTGGGCCAATGGTTTTGACAGTACAAAAGCGATTTCGGGCAAAACACCCTTAAAAATTGACCCTAAAACGGGCAAAATTACCGTCAACGCTTCGCAACTAGGTTCGTTTGCCTTTGCCGTTCGTTGTGAAGAATACCGAAATGGAGTAAAAATTGGTGAAGTACGTCGGGAGTTTGTTTTCCAAGTCGTTGACTGCATTTCCTCTCTTCCATCGGCTGTTTTTATCAACGTAAAATCCGCAACTGCTGGCGTTGTTCCTACGATTCAGTCCAACGGACACGTATCGGCATTAACCATGTGTGGAATCGACAGCGCAGTGCTAAAACCAGACGACGAAGACCCACAATGGGCTTACGAATGGCAGCGCGACGGAAAAACGATCGAAGGGAATACATCGGCATCTCAGACTGTGAAACAAGCGGGCGTTTATACGCTTCTCAAACGTTTTGCCCAAAGTTGCAGCGCCGAAGAGGTTGCTACCAACACCACTACCGTAAACCTCAAAAGTACGCCTTCGGTCAAGATTACCTCAAGCCGTCCCCTTCCCTTTTGTGACAGCGATAGCACTAATTTGAGCATCGAAACGGCGGCAGGCTCTACCGTGGCTTGGAAATACAACGGACAAGCCGTCGGAAGCAACGCCTCCACCTTATATTATGTCAAGCAAGCAGGTACGTACCAAGTAACCGCCACCGACGGCGTTTCTCAATGTCAAGCCAAAGACAGCGTTATTGTCAAATTGATAGCGGGTCCACCTGCCCCCATTTCTATTTCGGGGCCTCCCATTTTTTGTGCCAACGATTCGGTGAAACTCGCCACAACCAACGTCAAAACCTACGAGTACGTTTGGTACCAAGACAGGGTTCCTATTTTTTCGGTCATTACCAACGAATTATACCCGCAAAAATCAGGCAAATACAGCGTGGCAGTGGTTGACACGGCTACGCGCTGTGCCACGCGTTCGCTGGTGTTAGAGATTATCGTCAAGCCTTCCCCCAAAGTTACCTTAGACTCTATTGCGCCACTTTGTACTACTGCTCTCCAAGCCATCACCCTCAGAGGAACGCCCGCAGGTGGCGTGTTTAGCGGCAATGGAGTAACAGGCAATCGCTTTGTTTCACAAAACTTAGCCGCAGGTTCGTACCCCATCACTTATACCTATACCAATCCCGAAGGGTGTTCGGCCAAAGCCACTCGTTTGGCCAGGTTATCGCCCCCGCCCCGCATCGATGGTACTGATAAATGGATTATGGTGAAAGGCGACAGCATCGAACTACGAATGCTTCCCCCGCTCAATTCAACCGTTTCGTGGTTTCCAAGCATCGGTTTAAGCAATCCCACTGCGGCACGCCCCTACGCAAGCCCCGACCGAACCACCACCTACACCCTCACCGTAAGTACACCCGAAGGCTGTGTTTCGGAGAAAAAAATCACCGTACTCGTCATTGACTTAAACATTCCAAACGGCTTTACCCCCAACGATGATGGCAGTAACGATACGTGGGAAATTGGGGGAATCACAGAATACCCAAACTGTACGGTGGAAGTACTCAACCGCTGGGGAAATGTCGTTTTTAGTAGCAAAGGCTACACCACGCCTTGGGATGGCCGCTGGAACGGCGAACTGGTGCCCGTCGGAATGTACTACTACCAAATTTATCTTCGAGAAGTAGCGCACAAATTCACGGGAAGTTTGAGCGTGATTCGATAATTTTATCGTAAAATCGCGTCAAATTTACTCGTTATTCATGCAAACATTTTTTCGTACCACCCTCCTTCTCCTATTAGGGGCAACTTTTTCGTACGCCCAAATCGACTACACCCAGTGGGTTAACCCGTTGATGGGTACCGACTCGCGCCACGAACTTTCGACTGGCAATACCTACCCTGCCGTGGCATTGCCGTGGGGGATGAATTTTTGGTGCCCCCAAACGGGCAAAAACGGCGACGGCTGGATGTATATGTACACCGCCAATAAAATTCGGGGTTTTAAGCAAACCCACCAACCCAGTCCTTGGATCAACGACTACGGGATGTTTTCTATCATGCCCGTGACGGGAAAACTCAAATTTACCGAAGATGCCCGCCAAAGCTGGTTTTCGCACAAAGCCGAAGTGGTAAAGCCTCATTATTACAGCGTTTACCTCGCCGACCACGACACGCAGGTGGAAATCACGCCTACCGAGCGCGCGTCGCAGTTTCGGTTGACGTTCCCAAAAACCGATAGTGCTTTTGTGGTCATCGATGCTTTTGCGAAGGGTTCGTACATCAAAATCATTCCTGAACAACAAAAAATCATTGGGTACAGCACCCAAAACAGCGGTGGCGTTCCGCCCAATTTTAAGAATTACTTTGAATTGCGTTTCGACAAACCGTTTACCTACTCAGCCACTTGGTCCGACAAAACGTTGTCAAAAAACACCCTCGAAATGAAAGCCGACCACGCAGGTGGAGTCATTGGATTTAAAACCAAAAAAGGCGAAGTAGTGACAATCAAAGTTTCGTCGTCGTTTATCAGTGCCGAACAAGCTGCGCTCAACCTCACCCGCGAATTGGGCAACGATACCTTTGACGCTACCCTTCAAAAAGGTCAGAAAGCTTGGAACCAAGAACTCGGTCGCTTGGCCGTAGAAGGCGGCACCGACGCGCAAATCCGCACCTTTTACTCGTGCCTTTACCGCGCTTTGCTTTTCCCTCGCAAATTTTATGAGCTAAACGCCCAAAACCAAGTCGTCCACTACAGCCCTTACAACGGCCAAGTATTGCCTGGCTACATGTTTACCGACAATGGTTTTTGGGATACTTTCCGTTCGGCCATTCCTTTTTTCACACTGATGTACCCGACGCTCAACGCCCAAATCATGGAAGGATTGGTCAATGCGTACAAAGAAAGTGGTTTCTTGCCCGAATGGGCCAGCCCAGGCCACCGCGACTGTATGATTGGTTCGAACTCCGCCTCGTTGATTGCAGATTCGTACATCAAAGGGATTCGCGGTTATGATATTAATACCCTTTACGAAGCCATTCTCAAAAATACCGACCACGCAGGTACGTTGAGTTCGGTTGGGCGTTTTGGCCACGAGTATTACAACGAACTTGGGTACGTTCCTTACGACGTGAAAATCAACGAAAATGCGGCCCGTACCCTTGAATACGCCTACGCTGATTTTTGTATTTTACAATTGGCCAAATCACTAAAACGCCCCGAAAGCGAAATCGCTCTTTTTACCAAACGTAATCAGAACTTCCGCAATCTGTTTGACCCCCAAACCAAACTTATGCGCGGCAAAAACAAAGCGGGTGATTTCCAAAAACCGTTCAATCCGTTTAAGTGGGGCGATGCCTTCACCGAAGGAAACAGCTGGCACTATACTTGGTCAGTCTTCCACGATGTGGACGGCTTGGCTTCTTTGATGGGTGGGCGCGAGGCTTTTGCCCAAAAATTGGATAGCGTATTTATCTTACCGCCCGTTTTTGACGAATCTTACTATGGGTTCGTAATCCATGAAATCCGCGAAATGCAAATTATGAACATGGGCCAATACGCCCACGGAAACCAACCGATTCAGCACATGCCGTATTTGTACAACTACGCGGGCCAACCGTGGAAGTCGCAGTACTGGATTCGCCAAATCATGGATAAGCTTTACCAACCTACCCCCGACGGCTACTGTGGTGATGAAGACAACGGACAGACTTCGGCTTGGTACGTTTTTAGTGCCTTAGGTTTTTACCCCGTATGCCCAGGCACCACGCAGTACGTAGTAGGAAGTCCGCTTTTCAAACGCGCGACGATGACGTTTGAAAACGGCAAAAAACTCACCATCACGGCCCCCGAAAACAGCGATAAAAACGTGTATGTGAAGCAATTGATGTTCAATGGCAAACCTCATACGCAGAACTTCGTGGAGCACCACGCCTTACAACAAGGCGGAAGTCTGAACTTTACGATGTCGCCCACGCCTAACCAAAGCCGTGGTACGGAAGTGAGCAGTTTTCCGTATTCGTTTTCTAGGAAGTAGGGACGGAAATCATCTTTCCCCAAACCAAATAATTAAACATCACAAGAGGTTGTCCAAGAAGGGCAGCCTCTTGTTTTTATTTAGCTATTCCGTAGAGTAGGATAACTTTAAAGACTGCTTACAGCTATTAGAAGTATAAAGAACAACTAAATCTTAGTACTTTGTAACAATATTTACAGTCTGCTCCTCTTTTTTCTACTATTAAAAAGGTATCAATAATTATAAAAATACTGTCTAGTAGGTATTTCTTAATAACATCTATACTTCCATATTTGCCAAACCAAACACCTCTATTCAACATTACAGAACTGATATGCCTGTCAAAATATTGATTGCCGACGATCACCATGTAGTAGCCGATAGCCTCAGTCTATTATTAGGCTCGTTTGAGGCTTTCGAGGTGGCGGGCATCGTAAATAATGGCTGGCAAGTACTAAATTTTGTAGAAAAATGTGCCGTGGACATCGTATTAGCCGACTTGCACATGCCCTTGCTCAACGGTAATGACATGACTACTCGCCTGCGAGAGCAACACCCGCTCATCAGAGTCATTATACTAACTATGAGCGAAGAAGCCGTACACATACGTGAGGCATTGCAAGCAGGGGTATCTGGATATGTAATGAAAAGTGCCGAACGGGCCGAGCTTATCAGGGCGATACAGATGGTAGCAGAAGGCGATAATTATTTTAGCGAGAAGGTTGTACGCAAGCTGGCCGAACTACCCAATCTCAACAATACCAATGGAAAAACAGCCATAGACGATGCTGCACCATTGACCAAGCGTGAACTCGAAATAATGCGCCTTATCGTCGAAGATTTAAGCAACCAAGCCATTGCCGACCGACTGCACCTTAGTGTGACGACCGTAGAAACCCACCGCCGAAACCTCCTCAAAAAAGTAGGTGTAAGTACCGCCGTAGGTCTCATGCGCTGGGCTTTGAAACATAAGTTGATTGATGAGATTTAAACCTATTTTTAACCTTTTAAATTTTTGTGATTATGGCAGAAGTAACTTTTCAAGGAATTTGCGAAGGCAAAATTTCAAAATTTCAGCAACATCTTGGAGATATACCTTACATGACTGTTGCTTGTATTATTGCAGACAGAATTCCTTTAAGAATTGACAAAAAAGATGTAACCAGTTTTATTCTTTTACAATTTCCAGTAGAAGGGATTTTATCTATAGTTCCAACTGATAATACTATAATATTTGAAGATAAAAAAAATAACGACCACCGTTTTACTCTATACAACATAACTGTAACTGACAGTGCGAATTTTGAAATTGTTATTCAAAAAAAGAGTGATGGGAGTTTTGTAAGAACAAAGGGTTCTAAGGAAGCTAATAGTAAAAACTTAGCTAAGGCTGAATTAAGTAAAGAATTAACATCAGATGTTGCACTTGACGAAACTGTGAATGATACTGTATCAAGACCCCCTTGTAACTGATATGAGAGTATTTTTACAGTCGCCTTATTTGGCTTTAGAGTATTTGCATTGGCGAAAATTTAATGGTCTCCCAACAATAGAGGTACAGAAGGTTTGTACTCTTGATGTTGAAAGTAGAAACCTTCTCATATTTGTATCGACAGAGACAGAAAAATTTTTACTAAAACAGTATGGCTCTCAGGCATCGAAATCATTTATCGCCAATGAGCATTTGATTTTATCTATTTTGAAAATAAGTAATCTATCTGAATTCATTGTAGAAGTACCGTTTTTTGATGAGCACAATTTAATTATTTGTATAAAATGGTACGAATTTCATAGCCTTGAAAATTTTTTAGCAAAATTACGTTTAAGAGGAAAATGGAACGACATTGAAGCAATAGTTAAAAATGTATCTAAAATTTTTTACAACGTTCATAGCTTTTACCGAGATGACCTTCCTAAGGTCAATCCTGCTGCTTTTTTACCAATAGAATATCTCACAGTAAATGAAATAGCCTTAATTGGTAATTGGTCGGATAAAAAGTCTTTGATTCATTACGACCTACGGCTTGCTAACATATTGATAAATAATACTGACCCAAGTCAAATTAAACTCATTGATTGGGAGTTTGCGATGGCCGGAGACCCATTGTGGGATATTGCTGTTTTTATTTACTCGCTATGTATTACACTTGGAGACTCCGAGTTTTTTATAAAACTACCTCCTGCTCGCTTCGATAATATAAAGCCAATAGTTAAGGCTTTTTTGCAAGTATATGGAGTCATTAATTTAGAGAAATTAAAAATATATCTAAGGCTTTATATCCAAATAAACGATGTCAGATTCACAGAAACAATTACAAAAACAACCATTGACACCCTCCTTGATTGAGCCAGACCTTGAGCAAAATCTTAAAACTTTGTTGGATGGGTTTTCTTTTGATGGTACAAATTTCACAAATGGGTATGACTTTTTAAGCACGCTCCAAGAACGTTACGAAAACAAAGGAAATAATATCTCAAGCAAAAAAGAAAAACACGAGCAGGTAGAAGATATTTGGCCTTTTGCGGCCTCGTTTAATGAAAAGCGATTTTGGCTCACTATCAACAATGATAAAGTAAAACTTAACGATGGGCAAAAATTAGTCTTTCAAGATGGGCAGTCTATTATTGTCAATCCAGGCGAATACATTAATGGGGGATTTTTGCCAAAAGAAGTAGATAACTCAAAAGATATAGACGAGTTTTTGTACTTGTATAGGGTCAAGAAAATTGATAGACCTAAAAAAAACTATTATGTCAATATAGAAGGAGACTATGCCATTAAAATATTTGAGAAGCCGATGGTACGTTTTTATTTTCATCTGCTTCCCCAAAAAAATCGAGTAATAGAATGGGCGGAATATATACAAAAATACCTCAATCGTTACCGAATACCATTCCAGATAAAGTATCCACTTCATCTTGATAATTATCTTAGTGCCGACAATGGAGTCTTATATATTGCTCAAAATCATTTTCCGCTGGTAGCACCTTTGGTGCATCAGGTGTCTATAGAATTTAAAGATTTATTTTATGAAACTGTACCACTCCTTACTCTAAAACTCTATGATGGTATTGGTTTTGCCGAGGATCCTTTTTTTGTGAATGATAGTTATGGCGAACACCGTCGTTCATTGATTTGCAAAATCATTAAGGATAGTTTTAAGACAACAACGGAATTAAATAGTGATGAGGCCATCAATAGAATTATCGAAAAATTAACTAAACAGGGGTATAAAACAATTTATAGAAATGCGGATACTAAATATGATTATAGATTTTCAAAATATTTAAAGTACATCGAATTAGATAAGAAAGATTCGACCATACTCTCAAAATGGGACCCTTGGAATAAACTCACTGATATATTTTCTGCAATGAAGAAAAAATACAATGCTTTGATTGATGATTACGGTCAAAAACGTTTTTTAAATATTGCCGAAAATTATGGTAAAGATTTGATTGAAAAAGCTATCTGGAATCCAACCGGCGATTCCTATCACTGGCTTACATACGACAAAAAAAACGGCGAATATTTTTACAGGATTACACACAATAAAGAACAACAACAACTGAAAAGATTTTTACACTTACTTGCCAAAACATCGAAAGATAGTTATTACAGTATAGCATCCGAAAAAATAAAAAACACTTATGATGAAGATGAATCGGCAAGCCCCAAAGATGATAAACCAGATGAAGTTATTGATTTAGAAGAATTATTTAAATTTCTTGATAGCGATGCAGACCAACCGATTCTACTAATTTTAGAAAGAATTCAAAATGAATTTGATAATATTACAAAAAATTCGGTTATAAGTTATGAAGATTTTCAAAGATTAGCAAAAATAATAGACCGATACTTTGAGAAATTGAGCCTGCCTATGAAAAACTCTTTTGGCAACTATGAATATTGCCCCAACTACAATGGAAAGCTCAAAATAGCGGTGCTTTTTCTATTAGCATCGTCATCTTCGGCTACGCTGAAAGACTTGCTGAAGTTTTATCAAGCATGGTATAAAAAGAATACGGATGAGGCAAAAGCGATTCTTAAAATTTGGAAAAGTAAATTTCAACCTTTAACCCGAGGAGCTGGGGTTGATAAGAAATAGTGCCATTAAGACTTTGCACCCTGTTCTCAATATTTTTTGTACCCATACCATTGCTTTGCTGTTGCGAATCAAGTCCTTTGCCATCATCTGATACTTCAAAAATAACATTGCCTTGTTGCTTATAAAGTGCTACATGGGCATTTTGGGCTTGTGAATATTTCAAAACATTATTCAGAAGTTCGAGGGCTATGCTATAAAGTTCAAGCTGAATCTTTTTGTCGGTCGGGATAGCCTCTGATTCGAGGGTGTGGGTTATGTTAATTTTATTACTACTGTTAATGTCGGCAATAAATTTTTCTAACGCTCCTTTAAATCCTCCTTTTTCGAGTTCGGCAGGGAGCAAATTATGAGAAATCAGTCGCACTTCCGAGTACGCCCCTTTCATCATTTCTAAGGTGCTTTCATGTATTTTTCGCTCTTTATCAGTAAGATTATGGCCATTGATAGCTTCCAATCGCCATTTGATGGCTGATAGCGTTGCCCCCAAATTGTCATGTAATTCTGAGGCAACTCGCTTACGTTCAATAGTCTGCCCTTCTACCATTGCCAATACTATTTCTTCGTTTTTCCTGATAAGGGTTTCGTTGGCATGTTGCAGTTCTGAGGTTCTTTCTTGTACTTTTTGTTCTAAACCATGATTCAGCGTTTCTAATTGACTGTTGGTAGATTGAAGTTCTAAGCGTTGCTCTTCAATGATTTTGTTTTGTTTGGATAGTTTTTGGCTATTACGCCAAAACAAGACAGCAAACAGAAATAGGAATATGGCCCCACCGGTAAAAATATTTTTGAGCAAGATTTCTTGTTTTACATTTTGATTCAATAGCAAAATCTCGCTTTCTTTCTTTTCATTGTCAAAACCGGCCTGAAGGTTCTCTATTCGATGTTGTTGATCTTGTTGGGTTAGTTTTTTATCTAGCACTATGTATTTTTCATAGTATTCTAATGCTAAAGGCGCATTTTTCGTTTTTTTATACAGCTCTAAGTAAGCCTTATAGATGTCTTTTTGTGATATTTCAGTACCTTCTTTAAGTTGTAATTCTTCAATTTGTTTCAATAACAACTCGGCTTTTACAAAAGCACCTTTTGAGAGCCAAACATTTGCAATTGATAGCAAATTAAGTAGTCGCCGATACTGATATCTTGGCTTATTCTTTAAAATATCTTCTACCTGTATTAACTCTTGCAATGCCTCATCTAAATTGCCCATTTCTCTATAAGAAGCTCCAAGATTGGCCAAAAATATGTCGTCTAAGTTGTCAATTTGTGCTGTTTTGTTTTCGTTGAGACATTGCTTGAAATAAGGTATTGAGGTTTTATAATCGGCTTTATCAAAATACACTAACCCAAGATTATTCATGGCCAGCAACTCTTCTCGCTTATTTTTCAATGCTGCAAATATCTTTACACTTGCCTTCAGGTGTTTCGTAGCTTTGCCATAACTCCCCAAATTTGAATAGGCATCACCCAACGTTTTATTATTTCGGGCTATGTAAAAAGTCAAATGCTCTTTTTCTGCTATCGCCAAACTTTTATAGAGGTAGTCAATACCTTTCATCAAGTCGTTTTTTCCTACTTGATAATAGCCAATATAGTAATTAGACATACACTCTCCCAAATGCCACTTTATTTGTTGGCAGATAAGTAATGATTTCTCAAATATTTTTATGGTAGAGTCTATTTGAATCAATGGCATTTGTTGTGCCACCTCACACAACACCCGCACCCGCATTGTATCACTCGCATAGCTGCTGCCTTCGGGGGGAAGTTGGGCAAGTACGGTACGTAGGCTGTCGAGCTTGCGAGGCGATTGAGCGTGGGCACCAATCGCACATAGCACAAGCATCCAAAGCCAAAAGTATTTTTTCATAAGTAGCGGTTTAGGGGAGACAAGTTAGCTATAAAATCACGAAAAACAGCAAAATACTGTCTTGGCAGTAGGCCAAATTGATAAAAATACGGCCTCACCAGTATTGTCTTCGGCGTGTTGAATGAAGAGCTTTGTCTTCATAAAAATAGCCAAATGAAACGCATCAAATCTTACACCCTTGGTTGGAATACATTACAGAAGGAGGGCTATGTAACGCTTACAGATGAGTCTCAAAGAGACCACTCATTTGAAAAAGTATCGCTCGAAGAGATGGCACTGCTCCAAAAACTGCTTTATCAAGACGAAGCTTATTTAGATGAACAGAAATGGCTTATCGTAGGGTGGAAAAAGAAGGGTTAACGAAAACATTTTGAATAATAGTATTAAGCAAACGATTTGGTGGACTAACCCGAAAAAGCACCGAAAAACGGGGAGTAGGGTCAAGAAAAACAAATGAAAAAAACTTTTCTTACGTCTTGTGTGGTGTACTTGATGTATTAGATAAGATAGTAAATGCTAATTCAATTACTTATGGGGGGCAAAATTATAAAATTACAACAATAAGAAGCAATGCTTCAAACCCCGTATGTAGTGGTCAGCCTGCATTCGCTATAGTCGCAGAAAGTTCAACCTCATCAGATCGTATTTTAGTATCAATATCTAATTTTCCAAAACAAGCTACCGCATTTAATATAAACAAACACATTTCTTATCCATGCGGGAATAATGCTTCAATATTTGTTTCAGAAATCAGTCCTTCTGGTAGTAGTGGGCGAATTGCCACATCCAGTGGAGGAGGAACCTGCACGATGAATTTTGGTAGCAAGCAATTCGAAATAAAAGGAGTCAGCTTGGATGGTGCAGGCATACTAAGTGGTAATGGCAGTTTTAATTGAATAGAGTTAGAAAAGCCGAACTAATCCGAACTAACGGCTTTAAAGAAGAAAGTAGGGTCCCAACAATAAACTATTATTAAAATGAAAAAAGTAACTGTTTTATTAACAATGATGCTCGTTGTATCAATCGCATTTATGAGTTTCAAAGCAAAAAATGTCACTCGTTATGGTGGCACAGCATCAGTAACTGTAAAAGTTGGGCCGCAATCAATACCAAACTGCATGTATTTTGATAATGCTGTTAAGGAAGGCCAAATGCGTGTAATCGAAGTCTCTACTTCTTGTACGTATTCAAATTCAACGGCAGCAAAAGAAGATTTACAAAGAAATATTGGTTATAAAATAAAGTGTTATGAAAAAGCAACTTCAAGCATTAAGTATGATATTGATACTTGCGATTAATATGAAAACTCTCAATACTCTTGCATTACTCATCGTTTTGGGTAATGCAAGAGTGAGGTAATAAATACGATTGTACAAGGCTCATTTATTTTATTTAACCAATTAAAAAAAATATCAAAATGGAAGAACAAATAAGACAAATTGAAGCACTATTAAGACTCTTTCGTATTGAGAGATATGCGTATCTAATTGCAGTTCTGTTATGTGCACTGATATTGATGGGACTTGCTGTATTTTCTCTTTTAAATGAGCGAATTGACTTTAAGTATTTTGTCGGGCTGCTAACACCTTCGGGTGCTATGATCTTTCTTATCAACAATATTCTGAAATTCTGGAACGATGCCATTGAACTTTTAAGAAACCAACCCGATGAAAACATCTAAGTATCAAACAGAAAGCCAAAAACGCCTTTGGAGTGTTTTTGCAATACTTTTAATGCTTGTAGGCTTTGTTTATGTTCTTTACAAAGTCAAAGATAGTTTTGAAATTATCAACGCTAATAAAATAACTATCGAAAAGCAAAAAAATGCCGCCGATTCTTTGGATAAAATTATCGCTAATAAGAAGAAAACTTTAGATGACATTGCTAAAATCAACAGTTCCAAGCAAAGTAATAGTAAAGAACTGATACAGGACAAACTGATAGCTGACAAAAGCCTCGAAAATGCAGCAATTAATTTAAATGAGAAAAACTCAAAATCGAAAGTTTATATCCAAGTTAATAGCAAACTTTTATTGGACGAAGCCAAAAGCTTGAAGTTGATAGAGATAATTAACTCCAACGATTTTCAAGCATCAGGGTATGACCTTGAAGAAGGTAGAGCAGATAATTCTATCCGATATTTTCATGAAGAAGACAAGCCCAAAGCTGAAATGCTTAGGAATCTCTTGAATGATAAAACTCCTTATCGGCTGGTTCTTAAACAAGTGAAAGGCTTTGAGAATAAAGTAAAAGTAGGTCAATTAGAAATCTGGATAAAATAATACAACTATGGCACTACCAAATGAATTTCAATGGCTTGCTGATGAGCCTAAAACCCGTATGATTGAAGAAGCCCTTCATTTTTACGGAACAACAGAAGACTTAAGCCCTAAAAATAATAATACCATCATGGCTTGGGCGGTAGAAGTAGGTGGAAAAGTAGCCGATGTTTACAAAGCTGACTCAATACCTTGGTGTGGTTTGTTTATGGCGTTAGTTGCCAAACGAGCTAAAAAACAAGTGGTAAAAGACCCGCTTTGGGCTTTAAATTGGGGTACTTTCGGAAAGCTAACCGAAGTACCAATGCTTGGGGATGTACTTGTATTTAACAGAATAA
Source organism: Runella limosa DSM 17973 (assembly GCF_000482465.1). Taxonomy (GTDB): domain Bacteria; phylum Bacteroidota; class Bacteroidia; order Cytophagales; family Spirosomataceae; genus Runella; species Runella limosa. The sequence continues at coordinate 315,167 of NZ_KI519425.1, read as the reverse complement.
CTCCCGATGGCAAAAAAGCTGGGCACGTTGGACTTTATGTAGGCGAAAATACAGACCATTTTTTTGTTTTGGGAGGCAACCAAAACGACAGTGTTTGTATAAAAGCAATGGAGAAAAGCAGACTCTACATTTGCCGCAGACCAAATTATAATATTCAGCCCCTAAGTGTAACAGTACGTATTATTGATGCCAATATTAATTCTGTGGGTAGTTTGGCCTAATTTCAAAATACTTAAACAACTTTCAATCATGAAAAAAACATTTTTAATACTCTTTTTAAGCCTTGGCTTTTTTAGTAACGATACCCAAGCACAAACTATGAACGAAACCATTGACTGGATTAAGACAAAACCTCTATATTTTGATAATGGAAATGCCTCAGCCTATTTTTCACTCAAGCCCGTGTACCCCAATGATGTTGAATTATTAACTCCTACTCTTTCCTTTTATGCTGATGGAGTCTTTTTAGCTGGTGTTTATCGTATAAAATTATCGAAGGTCTCTGCCGTACAATATAATGCTTATGAAAAAATAAAAGGTTATTCATTAGTATTATCAGGTCCAGCTGATGAAGGTATAAAAAATGGCAAAACGTATATGCCTTTTAGTGAAGGTTTAAATGGAGTACAATTTGTAGAGAAAGCAGTTACAAATTTTGAGTTACGTTACGGCAATGTCTCAGAAGACGAAATAAAAAGAATCAAAAAAGCCTATGAACATTTAGCAAAGCTATGCGGTGCAAAGTTGGTGAGTGATGATTTATTTAAGAATTAAAAAAACAAAGGTGGAACTAACCTGAAAAAGCGCCTAGATACTGAGAGTAGGGGCTATCTAAAACTACCAAAATGATGAAGCGGATATTATCATTCTTGTTTGTCGCATTGGCTTATACCAAAAGTTATGCCCAGGACGGAGATACTGTGATGCGTTATAAAAAAACGGCATGGCTTGTGAGTACCAACTTTAATCTACCTACTGTACAGTTTAGCCCTTATACTGAGGCCGGTAAAGTTGGTAAAACAGCCTCGGGTGAAGTTTCTTTTTTTAATTCACTTGGTGCAGGAATTTCACTGTCTAAAGCTGATTTCAATCTTTTAACTGCAAAAGGCGATACCACAGGCTCAGATATAAGAAATCATTTTGGTTTTCAAGCAGGTTTTCTTTTTTCTAAGTCAGGGGCGGGCAATAGTAGGTTTGCTTTTTACACCGGTATTTCGGTATTAGATTTTCAGGTAGGAATTGGCAAAGAATTTGGAGACATAAGTACCAACATCAAACCTGCGTTCTATACCATTTCCTACTCTATACCAATGAATAAGTTCTTCAAAAACACCACCATAGTTCTTAGAAATAAAGGAGGAAAGGGATTTGGCAATAAACTCACTTCAATCAAAAAAGCATTTACCATCTAAAAATATGAAAAAGCTATTGATACTATGTTGTATCCTGTGGTCAATGGCTGTCTATGCTCAAACTGAGAATGATCAGGAAATAAATTTTTTGTTTAAAGAGACGGTAAGGATAAACTCAAAACAAACATTTATTTCTCCACCGTTAACTTTTTGGACTTTATACAAAACGCCTACCTATCGTTCGTATATTTTGGTGTTAGACCCAACTATCAATTTTTTCATATTTACTGGTACAAAAACCAAAAATACGCTTCTGCTGAGTATGGCCAACGAATCTCGCGTCAATTGGTCGAGAGGCTATTCACCCAAATATGATTCACGTACATTTTGGAACCAATCGTTTCCTGTCCGTACACCGAGCTATAAGCCAAGTATTACCTATTTCTTTGAAAGACGGTCAAAAAAGAAAGAGGATAGATGGAAACGCATCTACCAACAAAATAAAAGTAGGTCAATTAGTGGTAAAGAAACGAAAGAGTACAGGCACCATTATTATTCTATGAGTGTTTATCACCACTCCAATGGACAAGATGCCACCAACAGTGAGGCAGCCCAATATCGCTATTTAAGCAGTGCCCAAAAAGATTGGGAAGAGCGGTATATGTTGACAAATGGCGTGAGCCGGCAGGCTGCTAATCAAGCGTTTTTGATAGAAAACCCCACGTCCAATTACGATACCTATAAAAGATACATGAATATCTACAATGGTAATTTTGGCATCAACTTGGGCGTAGAAGCAGGCGTTACTTTCTCCCGATTTAGGTTTTATTCTACTGATGATTTATCTAAAAGTATCTCCAATCGAACACTTTATTTTGGGATGAACTCTGGGCAACTGACTACTCCTTTGGTTGATCTTGGAGAGGCATCGCTTGTGGGGGTATATGGCTTAGAAAAGCTTGTGTTCAGGTACCAGAATATCATAGGAAAAAGAGACAATGAGACAAATAAGAAGTCTATTTTTGAAAAGCACAGATTTGTGATCAATGGTTCATTGGCACTCAATAAGTTCATCAAAACCAACTTGTATTCTCCTACATTCAAAAACAAAATCAATATAGATTTTAAATACCAATGGAGTGGGGCCAATGCCGCCAAATATCGGGTCAATTCCAATTCAATAAGTTATTTCGTTGGGGTGGGTTACAAAGGCCAAGATGACTACAATGTGTATTTTGAAGATAGCTTTTTCTTTATTCAAGCAGGTATTGCGTTGGGTAATAAGCTTCATGTGGATGCTTCGGAATACACTATTAAGCGAAATATTTTTGGGCTTTGAACAAGAGATAGTTTCCATCTTATCCAAAATTCAACCTATAATTCCAAATCAGTTTCAAAAAAAGAAAACTCAAACTTTCACCCAAAAACAATTTTCAAACATGAAAAAAATACTTTTACTACTCTTTTTAAGCGTTGGTTTTTATATCAATAATGCGCAAGCTCAAACCAAAGAGCAAACAATTGAATGGTTAAATGCTAAAGCAGGTAATATTCATAACCCTGAGTTTGCCAAAATGTATTACTTAAAAGCCACAAGTAATGATGTCGAGTTATTTTATCCTCAATATAACGGCTATAGTGATGTACGGCATATTAATTTTTCAAAAATGACTGCAGCAAACTATGTATTACAAGAGGGGGCATACAAACTTAGAATTATGGGTAAAATAGATAGAGTTTTCAACCCTGATCGTTCCAGCTATTTTGGTGATATAAGCAAATATAATGAATATGGTGTCACTATGGATTCAGGGGTTTATTCTGTCATTGAAATATGGTACAGTGTTACAGAAGACGAAATCAAACAATTAAAAAAGGGTTATGAGCATCTTGCGAAACTTTGTGGTGCCAGTGTTGCAAATAATGATTTGTTTAAAAACTAAATTTTGAAGTAATACCTAATTTCTAAAATCACGTGTATACACTTTAAAAAATTTAGTTATGAACTTTTCATTCTTACCAACAGGCATAAGTCAAGAAGCCGCTGATAAAATTTTGGAAGTAATTAATGTATTTGAAACGAGTTCTAAATTAGGAAAATATGATGCTTGGGTGGCTTATCAAGATTTTAATTATCAAGGGCAGAGTTACAAACAAATTACCTACGGCAGGTCGCAAACGACCGAGTTTGGTAATCTTAAAAAGCTACTCGAAATGTATATTGGGGCAGGAGGCACTTACGCCAGTGCTATAAGCCCTTATATACCAAACATTGGAAGAATTGTGGGTGGTGTTCCTCAGTCTTTTTGGAGTAATAATACTTTTAAGAAGACTTTAAAAGATGCCGCCAATAATGATAACATTATGTGCGTCACTCAGGATATATTCTTTGACAGGTATTATTTCCAACCTGCCGTAGCCTTCTTTGTGCATCACCAATTTACGCACCCCCTGTCTCTTTTGGTGATTTATGATAGCTTCGTTCATTCGGGTGGAGTTCCTAACCATCTCCGTCAACGGTTTCCAGAAGTTCCCCCGTTGATGGGCGGAAATGAAAAGCGTTGGATTAAACAATATGTAGATGTGCGGTACGAGTGGTTGGCAAATCATTCTAAGAAATTACTAAGAAACACCCGTTACCGCCCTCAGTTATTCCAAAGATTGATAGCCGACAACAATTGGAATTTGGATAGAGCGTTTGAGACGCAAGGCGTAGATTTTCCATAGCATTTCTTAGAATAAATGAGAGTCATAACCCTTATTCTCACAAGCTTGCTTGCTGTTAGTGCTTTTTGTCAACCAATCAATCGTTACAGTTCTCAAGATTTTACAAACCAAAAGCCTTCATTGCTTACCCTAAGTTCCGGCAAATTTGATAAATACCAACTCAAAGATTTTGTGCGGGCAGGTTCAAGCGTCATACTCGGCAATGAGTTAGATAAATACGATGTCAAAGAAATCATCCTCCTCAACCCTGCACTCGTAACAATACGGGGTACAAAGTTTGATAAATATGACATGAAAGATTTTGTGCGGGCAGGGGCAAGCGTCATCACTGATAGCAGGTTCGATAAGTATGATACCAAAGAAATCATAGCTGTAAACCCTGCCTTGGTAACTGTTATAGCCAATGGCTTTGATAAATTCGCCATTAATGAGTTTATACGTGCCAGGGCGAAGGTAATGGTGGAGTAGAAAAACGAAAAAATGAAATATTCTCTATTATTACCGGGTGTTTTACTGATCTTTTCCTGCCAACCGCAAGAGCAAACCACCGAAAAAAAGCCCTATACGCAGCAAGATACAGTGCGTATATCACCATATTATTGCTATGACAGGGAAATCTTCAACCATATTGTGGATGGCTTCCCTAATTTGTACCAATACCCACCCTTGCATCCTGATAGTGCATTTGCTATAAAAAGCTATACAGAATACTTTGATAAAACGGGCGAAAAACAATGTATTGATTTTGGGGTAACGGCTCATTCCGACGATTTTTATGCGCTTTATGCTGATTTTCTACGTCAAAAAAACAAAACCGATGAAGCCAAAAGAAGGCAGTTACAAGGAAACTTTGAAGCCTTGGTACAGATTTACCGATTGATAACATTTCGAAGCCAAATGCAAGGCTATATAGAGGGCAAAACCCCTGCGATGGTACAATACAGTTTGTATTTGTGGCACCAACGTAAAACTACTGATTCAAAAGGTTTTGAACAACGTAAAGAAGCGTATTTGAATCATTTGAATGAATTGAAGAACGACATCGTAGATACTGATTTTAGAGATTTCAGAGAAAAGGCATTCAATCGCTATATGTATGGGCTATATTTAGAAACGGACTTTGATATCGAACAATGTAAAGCTTTTGAGAAACTATACGGCAAACGATAAGGAAAGTAGCGTCAATTTTAGCACTTCCTTATCTCCCATCCCCCATCCGTTGCGCAATCATACTCCCCACCATCAGCTGCAGGGCGTGGTACATCATGAGGGGCAGAAGCGCTACTCCCAACAGCTCGGGGTTCGGAAACAGGACTTTGCCCATCACCGCCCCCTGTACCAATGATTTTTTGGAACCACAAAATAAGACCGTGATGCGATCGGGTCGGTTAAACTTCAGGGCGTAACTGATGGCATTCATGAGGCCAAACATCGCGAGAAAAAATACCAACATACTCACTCCCAACTGGAAAAGCTCCGAAGCAGCGTGGTTGCTAAACATATTTCCCGTAAACGACTCGCAAAACGAAGTATAAACAATCAGTAAAATGATACTTTGGTCAAAAAGGCGAAGGGCGCTGTTGTACTTCTCAGTCCACTTACCCATTTTTTTGTGGAGCAAAAAACCTAGCACCACTGGCAGCAACACCTCCAAACACAAGCGAATAATCACGTGAGTCACGTCGAAGTTGGCGTCTTGCTGTTCCAACACGCTGCTCATCCAAAGCGGCGTAATAAAAATGCCAATGATGCTTGAAATACTAGCGTTGAAAATCGCGGCAGGTAGGTTGCCACCCGCAATCGCCACCATGACGACCGACGATGAGACCGTAGAAGGCAAGGCGGCCAAATAAAACACCCCCGTCCACAACAGCGACGACGTGTCAATCGGTAGCACCTTGCCTAACCCGATAATCACCAACGGAAAAAACACAAACGTCGTCAATTGAATCAGCAGGTGCAGTTTCCAGTTACTTAGCCCCTTTTTTAGCTTTTCGGGGCTTAGTTTCAGGCCGTAAAAAAAGAAAATCACCGACACACCGTATTCCGCAATTTGAGGCAAGTGCAGCGGGCTTTGTTCGGTACCGAAACTAGGGAAAAGATAAGCAAGCCCAATCATTCCAATCAGGCAAAAGAAAAAACCGTTGATGCCTACCTTTGCGAGTAACTGTATCATAGCTTATATAATCCCAAATGCCTTCAATTGGACTTCCATTTCTTGCTGCATCCGTTTTGCTTCTTCGGCTGCTTTTTGCTCAAAATCAGTACCCGAAGAGGCGTAAATAATGCTACGAGCGGCATTAACGAGCAATCCGCAATCTTTGTTCATGCCGTATTTACACACTTCTTCCATGCTCCCGCCTTGCGCGCCTACGCCTGGAATCAACAAAAAGTGATCGGGCGCAATTTTACGCACTTGCTTGAGCATCGGGGCTTTGGTAGCACCGACGACGTACATGAGGCGGTCGGCACCTCCCCATTCTTGCGACACACGCAGCACGCGCTCAAACACGTACTCATTCTGATTTTCAACGACAATCTGGCTATTGGCCAACCCTAATTCATCATCGTCGTTGCGTGACAATTGGGGATTGAGCAAATGAGTCTGAAAATCGGCGCTTCCTTCGTTTGAAGTTAAAGCCAACAAAATCACCCATTTGTCTTTAAACTCCAAAAACGGCATCACCGAATCGCGGCCCATGTAAGGCGCCACCGTGATGCTGTCAAAGGACATTCCTGAAGAATTTTTGTCAAAGAAAGCTTGGGCGTACAGCGACGACGTGTTACCAATATCACCGCGCTTGGCGTCGGCAATCGTAAAACAGTCTTTGGGAATGTAGGCCAACGTACGCTGCAAACTGTTCCATCCGCGTGGGCCGAGGGCTTCGTAAAATGCGATGTTGGGTTTATACGCTACGGCATACGGCGCGGTGGCGTCGATGAGGCGTTTGTTAAACTCAAAAATAGCATCGGGTTCTTTCAACAAATGCTTTGGCAGTTTTTTGAGGTCGGGGTCGAGTCCTACGCACAAAAAAGATTTTTTTCGCTTTATCTGTTCAATCAGTTGGGCTCTGTTCATCGCTTGGTTAGGCTAATAAATGGGGCGGAACTAGCTCTAAATGAGCTATATCGTTATGTTTTTGAATCGAAAAAGTGGCGGTATGATAATCGTAATGAAGAAGATACAAACCCAAATTGGTATGTAAGTACTCATCCATTTCGTGCAAAGGACGCTTAAAAATGGTCGCCAGCAATACCCGCATGGCCCGACCGTGCATGGCTACAAGTACCGTTTTTTCTTCGGGGCGAGCTAGAATCAAATCAATGACGGGCAATTGGCGACTTTGGACATCCACGGGGCTTTCGCCACCTTCGGCTTGTAGCTCAATTTCGCCCTTTTGCCAACTTTCAATCAACCAGCGGTAGTAGTCGTTGTCCATGCTGTTAGGTGTACGTCCTTCACGTACTCCCCAACTGATCTCATTGAGCCCTTCGTAGGCTTCGTGCGGCAGCCCTTTTTCCAAAAAACCTTTAACACTTTGCTTGGTGCGGATGAGATTGGAGGTATAAACTTTATCAAAAGCGACGTCTTGATAGATTTGGTAAAACGCGTGGGCTTGCGCGTGGCCGAGTTCGTTGAGTTCAGCATCTATTCCGCTTCCCTGCACAACTCCTCGTCGGTTGTAGTCGGTTTCACCGTGGCGGATGAGGTAAATAACTTTAGAAGACATGTAAAATCTACGTAAAATCCGTTTAAAATCGAATGAAATCGCCTAGTTTTGACGACACGACAAAAATACCCCTTTTAGCTATGTTCAACAAAAATAATGCGCTCGAACGCATCAAACAGTTAGATAATAATACAATTGCGGGTCATTTGGGCATCGAATACTTAGAAGTAGGCGACGATTACGTCATTGCTCGAATGCCCGTTGACCACCGCACGCATCAGCCCTTTGGGATTCTTCACGGTGGAGCGTCGGTGGTATTGGCCGAAACCGTTGGCAGTATTGCTTCGTACCTTATCTTACCCGAATCAGCTCATCAGTACGCCGTTGGACTCGACATCAATGCCAATCACATACGCGGCGTCAAAAGCGGCTGGGTGTATGGCAAAGCCACCCCGATTCACATCGGCCGTACGACGCACGTGTGGGAAATCCGCATCACGACCGAAGACGGCAAACTCGTCTGCATCAGTCGCCTAACGATGGCCATTCTTTCAACTCCATAAACAACAAACCCCGCCAAACGTGACGCTTGGAGGGGTTTGTTCAAAATTGTAGCACCGATTAAAGAACTACTACTGAGTTCTCGTCGTAAGATACACCCGTTGGAACGAACTTGTCGGCCGTTTCATCGTTGGTCCATGTAGTACCGTCGAGCAAATAACGGAAAGCATACTCTTTTCCAGTTTCTAACTCTACAATAGCTTTATATGAACCATCTTTTTGTTTCTTCAATTTTGTAGCGGCCTCGGTAGCCCAACCATTAAACTCTCCCAATAGAGCAACATCTTTTGCACCAGCGACTTCGTCAGCTGAAAGAGAGAACGTTACTTTACAAACAGGTTTGCTTTTCAATACTTGTTTTGCAATTGCCATAGCGTTATTTGGTTATTTAGTTCGCAGGGGCAAAGATATAAAATAAATCCAAATCAAGTCAATGATATACAGTCACTTACATTAACATATTGTTAATATAATACAATAAAATAGTTCATCATTACAAAAAACAGCAAAAATAATTTACCAAAAACGAATAAACTATTTAGTATATCGGGCACTATTTACTCTCAAACTTACGACTAGGGGGTAAGTTGCTTCAAGGATTTTCGACACGAACTTGCTCATTGACCTGCTGCACCCGGTTGTTCATAATGGTGGCAATACTGTACGCTCGGTACTTGACATCATCGGCTTTTTCACCTTCAAAAAGCGCATCGACATTCTGAAAGAACAGATTCAGCCAGCGGTCAAAATGCTCGGGGGTAAGCGTGTACTGAGCCGTCAGGCGGAAGTGAGGAGGCATAGGTCGGCCGTTATAGTTAAGCGTTCCGAAGAGAATCCCTTCCCAGAAGTCGTACATCTTGGGTAAATGCAATTCCCACGACACCTGAGCTACTTCGTCGAAGATATGACCAAGCTCGGCGTCTTCTCGTATTTTTTGGTAGAAACTATTCACAAGTAGTTCTACATCGGCGCGGTTTTCAAGTTGTTTTCGCATACGTTTTTAACAAAATTGCTGCAAGATAGGTGCACTATATGTAGTAGAGAATGACTGAAGTCAGATATTGCTCGTATTCTTCATAGTAACTATTTCAGTATCAATCCTTTTGAGTAGGTGATTATTTGGTATAAAAATAAGTTTTCAACCTCTTTATTTGGTAACAAACCAATAAGGGCGTATTTTTCAACCACATTTCAAAAACAAACCTAATCTTAGTATTAAAAAACTTCTAACTACAGACAGAATGGCGAAGCAACTTTGGATTAAAAAACCCTTAGACCAACTCCTCTCAGAGTCCTCGGGTGAGGGCAATCAGCTAAAACGAACCCTAGGTGCGGGTAGCTTAATAGCCCTAGGTATAGGAGCCATCATCGGCGCTGGATTATTTTCAATTACTGGAGGCGCTGCCGCCAACCAAGCAGGCCCTGCCATCACCATTTCATTTATTGTAGCCGCCCTTGGCTGCGCTTTTGCGGGCTTATGCTACGCCGAATTTGCCTCCATGATTCCCGTAGCTGGTAGTGCCTATACTTATTCGTATGCTACGTTGGGAGAATTTGTTGCTTGGATCATCGGCTGGGACTTGGTGTTAGAATATGCCGTCGGTGCTGCTACGGTTAGTATTAGCTGGAGTCGTTATCTGATAAAGTTCCTAGAAGGCTTTGATGTCCACTTACCCGTCGCCCTTACGGTAGGCCCTTGGGATGGCGGTATGATCAATCTACCTGCGGTTTTTATCGTTGTGCTTATGAGCCTTTTACTCATGAAAGGAACGCAAGAAAGCGCCCTTGTGAATGGCATCATTGTGGCATTGAAAGTCACGGTTGTCATTGTCTTCATCATTTTAGGATGGAAATACATCAACGAGTCGAATTATACTCCTTACATTCCTGACAACACAGGTACTTTTGGCGAATACGGCTTTAGTGGTATCATTCGAGCGGCGGCCATCGTATTTTTTGCTTACATTGGTTTTGATGCGGTAAGTACTGCTGCCCAAGAAGCCAAAAATCCCAAAAGAGACATGCCAATTGGTATTCTTGCGTCTTTGGCCATTTGTACGATTTTGTATATTTTGTTTGCCCACGTTATGACGGGCGTAACTAGCTATACTTCATTCAAAGGACAAGACGGAATCGCTCCCGTCGCTGTCGCGATCGAAAGCATGGGTACTCCTAACGCCGCTGGGGTGCTTGTTCCAGATTACCCTTGGTTAAACCGTGCCATTATCGTCGCTATTTTGGCAGGTTATGCGTCTGTTATTTTGGTGATGCTTATGGGACAAACCCGCGTTTTCTTTAGCATGAGCAAAGACGGTTTGTTGCCTAGAGTGTTTTCGGCAGTTCACCCTAAATTCCAAACTCCTGTAAAAAGCAACTTGATGTTCATGCTTTTTGTGAGCTTATTTGCGGCCTTCATCCCTGCCCGTGTAGTAGGAGAAATGACAAGTATCGGAACACTCTTTGCCTTTATTTTGGTATGTATCGGTATTATCGTTATGCGTAAGCAAATGCCAGATGCACCTCGGGCTTTTAAAACACCACTTGTTCCGCTTGTTCCTATTTTGGGTGTAGTTACTTGTTTCTTTATGATGGCGTTTCTACCTTTAGATACGTGGATTCGTTTGATTGTATGGATGATTATCGGTTTCGACATTTATCTATGGTATGGAATCACCAACAGTAGATTATCTCCTGGAAAAAACAAATTAACCGATGATTTAAAAGTTGTTAGTATTTCTGGGTTGGTTTTGGCAGCTGCTTTGGCCATCATTGCCTTTGTTCACCACGGACAAACAAACGGTGAAGATACTGGCTTGTTCTATTTTTCTTTGGGTTTTGCGCTCATACATGGGCTTTTATACATAGCAAACGCGTTTAAGAAATAAACTTTTGCTTTACTATTATAACAAAAAGACCGCTCATAGAGAGCGGTCTTTTTGTTATAATAGCTTCCTGATAATCAACGACTATCTCCCCAACGGAATCGAAAACCCTGCCAATGCCGTAAAACTTTGATTGTGAACGGGCACTTGCACTATCGGCGTGTCATATACCCGCGTAAAACCGCGTTGGTAACGACCTTCTACAAAAAGTTTTGCCCCTCCCAAATCGAAGCTCAAACCTACGCCCCCTGCTCCACCTACTTCAAAGCGGTTGAAACCTCCCAAACCGATGCTCGTGCGGTTGGGCTGGGTACGGAATATAATCAAATCGGCACGGCTCACGATTTTGCCATCGGCCAAATAACTAAATGTAGGCCCCACTACCACATAAGGCTTGACGCGATTACCCGCATCTCCAAACTCATACTGCAACAACAACGGTGCTTGGATATAAGTAAGACGCTGTTTGAGCGACCCGCCCAACGGAAGGTTTACGCCTACCAAGTCCAACAAATCGTTGGAAGAAATACCTGCCCCGCTTTGCGTATAGGCGATTTCGGGACGGAATGACAAACCGCCTGAGATAGGCACTTGCAAAAATACCCCGCCGTTTCCGCTAACGATATAGTTAAGATTTCCCGTGAAGTTTTCAACGAAACCACCGTTTCCTGTGGTTTTGGCAAGGGATGCACCTCCGCGCGCTCCAATCGACACTTGCGCTTGCGCGGTCACGACGAGGAACATCAATCCTACTATAAAAGCAACATTTGAACGAATAAAAGCGAAATTTTTCATGGCATCGAAGATGGTTTTGTAAACGATTATTTCTTGATTAACGACCTTTTGACGCGCCGTATTTTGGCAAGTAACACCCAGCGTCGTTAATGATTGTTAACGATTACAAATCCGAATTCCTGCCTGAAAACCGAGCCAGTTGGTCAAATCAAGGCCATCGCGCAAAGTGGTCGCTGGAAGTGGCTGATACAGACGCGATAAGTCAGCCTTGATGTAGCCAGGCTCTGCCGTGAGTGCCGTCCAGGTACCCGCTGCAAACAACGCCAGCTGTCGTGACAATTTTTTTTCCAATCCCAGACTCAACCGATAAAACATGCCGTTTGAGGAATCAAAGCGGTTGGTCGCTTCCATGATTTTGTTGGCGGTTAAGTCCAAGTTCCCTGCCCAACCACGGCCAAAATACACCGAACTTCCAATCCCGTAGCCAAAAGTATAGAGGGGTTTGTCGGCCATTCCAAAACTACCTCCTAGCGTCACGATGTTATAAAAACCACGTACGCCCGTTTTGAAGGTTAGGTTAGCGTAGTTGAGTTCGTCGCTACTGATTTCAAAACGACGGTAGCCATTGCGGCGAACGTAGCTAAAAAGTCCAATCGGAACCGCTCCCGACGAGTCGGCATAGTTGAATAAGCCTAATTGTAGTCCTTTTTCGTGGATGCCTGCGTAGTTGAAATACGGGCTGATTTGTACTCCTCTCAAGCGGCGAAGCGCAACATTTCCAAAGCCGCTGAGTTGCATTCCGCGCGTGTTTCCGAGCACCACGTTGGCAAAACCGCTGACTTGAGCACCGTGCAAACTCCCGAGTGTCACGCTGGCAAAACCTGCCGTTTGGAGGCCGTTGCTAAAACTACGTCCCGTTAAATTGGCAAAACCTGCCACCTGAATCCCACTGTGGTGCCCGCCCGTCAGGTTAGCAAAACCCGAAAACTGCATTCCTTCCACATTTCTAAACGCGGCATTGCCAAAACCAGACACTTGCAACCCATAGACATTGCGCCCAACGAGGTTGACAAAACCCGAGAATTGTGCTCCGTGGACATCCCAACGCACCAAATTGGCCAGTCCTCCAAATTCCAACGCATTGACTCCCAACGAATACCCCGCTATCACATTGAACGACAGCGCATTAATAACGTGCCCACTCAACACATGGTTGGTGCCAATAAACGGCAAAAACGACACCTGAAAAGGGCGGTAGAGCGTATCATCCACGTTTTTGATGTGAACAGCTTGTTTAGCCGTAGTAAAAGCATCCACAAACGTTTCTTGGACTTTGTCCAGCCTCAACTCGCGTTTTTTGGCGGGGACATCGTTGGTATCTGCCGAAGCCACAAACACAGGCAGCGGTGCCACGGGCACTTTTACCTTGAAGGTATCTTTCCGCGCCACCGTCGTCGAAGGAAGCGTTTGCGGACGAATAGGCTCGGTTTTGCCATCTATTTTCGTATGAATCAGGCCAATGTCCAAGGACAGTTGGTTGTTGATGGGCATACTCGTTCCGAGGTATTTCTCTTTCCGCACCTCCAAGCGCGGATTGGGCAAGGCCGCTGGCAATTTTAACCGATAATACCCCATCGAATTCGATACTGCCGAAACCAACGTTCGTTTTTCGTAAATACTCGCTTGGGCAATGCGTTCTCCCGTTTCTTGGTCAAAAATATAACCATTGATAAAAACCTCTTTCGGCGGCTCATTGGTAGGGGCAACTTTCTGAAGAATGACGTGGTTGCGGCGCTCTTTGTAGGTGGCCGTTCCCTTAAAAATCTCGTCCAACACTTGGCGAACGGCCTTGCCCGACGCGTTTAAGGATACGCGGCGATTGACGTCAAAATCACTGGGATTGTACGAAAAACTAAACCCATTTTTGTCCCCAATCATTTTGAGGGTTTCTTCCAGTCGTTCGTTGGCAACGCGTACCGTAACGGGTTTATCTAATACCGATTTTTGGGCAAAACAGAAAAGAGTAACGAGACAAAACCCAATGGTTTGTAAGCAATTTTTCATGGCTGTTAGTTGGTAAACAGTTGATTGTGAAGCACATTATTCACATCCGCTTCCATCCAATAAGATGGAATTTCCGCGCCGAACTACCCGTAGGTTCAGGGTTTCGGCAATGACGGAGAGCGTAGTATCTAAACTTTCTTTTTCAAAACGCGCCGTCAACAAGCAGTTTTCTAACCGACGACTGCCGAGGCGAATATCGGCATGGTAGCCTTCGCGCAACGACGCAACGACGTCGCTCAAATTGGTTTTTTCAAACACAAACACCCGCGTTCGGTAGGCCATTTCGTTAAAATTCAACGCAGGCATTTTGATGATGGTATCGGCTTCGGAAGTAGCGGCGGCTTCGTCTTTCACCAACACTACTTTTTGTTTTGGGGTCGAAAACTGCACTTTTCCACTCGTGACCGCCACTCGAACGTGGTTGTCATACGCTTTTACGTTGAAAGACGTTCCCAACACCCGTACTTCGGTACCATTGGCATTGATGATAAAAGGCCGCGTTTCATCGCGTTTGACGTCAAAATACGCCTCCCCTTTCAGCGTGACCGTCCGCGTTTCTTCGTTAAAATCGGCGGCGGCAGTCAAGGTCGAATTTTCGTTCAAAAACACCTTCGTTCCGTCGGGCAGGGTCTGCTCTAGCGTATTTTTTTGGGTCTTCACCACAGCGATTTCGGCTTTTTCTATCGGGGTCATCCAACGATACCCCAGCCAGCCTAAACCGAGCACGACCAGCACACTTGCTGCTACCCGCCATGCGGCAAAAGAGGGTTTTCGCAACGGCAACACTTTCGGCTCAAATTGCTCGTTTTTAGCAGTTATTCGCCTATTTACCTTACTCCAAGCTGCCTCCACGTCCACCTCCATTGCAGGAGTCCGCACCTGCGTCGAAGCCTCCCATACCCGCTCAAAACGCGCCAATTCCTGCGCATGGTCAGCCGATTGGGCCAGCCACACTTTTACCTGCGCCTGTTCGTCGGGGGTAGTAGTTCCCGCCACGTACCGCGCCAGTAAATCGTCCGAAATGGGTTCGTTTGCACTCATGAGTAAATTTTTGTCATGCACTAAATTTTCGTAAACCTCACAGATTTTTGGTCAACCAATAGATAATCGCTACCACGGGCAGGAAGTCTGCCAATTCGGCGCGTAATATTTTGAGCGCTTTCCCTATTTGGTTTTCCACGGTTTTGACCGACAGCCCCAATTGGTCAGCAATTTCTTGGTAACGCAATTCTTCAAAACGACTTAACTTAAAAATCACCCGACACTGTTCGGGCAACTTCCCAATTGCCTTGGCAAGTTCGCTTTCGAGTTCGTTTTTATACACCGTCTGACTCACCGACTCATACGCTTCTTCTTGGGAATAAAGCGTGTATTGTTGGTGTTCGTCGCGCACTTTTTGGTGCTTAATACGGTTGAGGCAGTGGTTATGCACCGCCCGATACAAATACGACTTGAGCGACTGCGTAATTTCCAATTCCGCCCGTTTTTCCCAAATACCCACAAATACGTTCTGAACAATCTCCTCCGATTCTTCCTCATCGCGCAAAATCGACCGCCCGTAGGTACATAGTCCTCCGTAGTATTTCCGAAACATTTGTTCGAAAACCCGTTCGTCGCCTTCCCTGATGGCTATAAGTATTTGTGTGTCCGACAATTGCACGTAATAGGATTCCCTTCGTTTTGGCGCAAAAGTACGATTTTGCGGCCAACCTACTGTTTCTTTTTGTGACGAGTTGTCGAAAACGACGGATAAAGCACTCATTTGCTCCTATGACAACTCAAGTCTGCCCTTCCCCCTATGAGGTGAAGAAATATTTTTTGAAAAGAATGTTATCTTTGGTAAAAAATGACAGAACCATGGAAACATTACTCAGTCGAATCACAATTAACCCCAACATTTGTCACGGTAAGCCTACTATCCGTAACAAACGTTACCCTGTGGAAATGATTTTGGATTTACTGTCTGCTGGCAGTAGTCACGAAGAAATTTTAATAGATTATCCTAGTCTTGAAAATGACGACATTTTGGCTTGCTTACAGTATGCTGCTAAACTATCAAGAGTAAAGCGTATTCAGCAAGTATTAGTATGAGATTTTTGGTTGACGCTCAATTACCCTCTCTCTTGGCCACATGGATACGGGAGAAAGGTTATGAAGTCGTTCATACAGACGATTTGCCCAATAAGGATGAAACTGAAGACCAAGAAATTAGGATGTATGCCGATGCAAATAATTGTATTGTTATCAGTAAGGACTCTGATTTTTACGATAGTTATTTAATTAGAAATTCTCCGAAAAAATTACTTCTAATTTCCACTGGAAATATAAAAAATCGTCAGCTGCTAGATTTGTTTCGTAAAAACTTTAGCGAATTGGTAAAATTATTCCCCTTTTACAGTTTAATCGAGATGAATAATACAGAAATTATTGCCCACGAATAACCATTAGGGTTGCGAACAACCCTAATGTATGAAGATTTTCTCCTCTGCTGCGTATTTTACAAAGACGATTTTTTGACCTCAAAGGTAAACGTTTTGCTACCTGCAACACCTTTGTCGGTCAGACCCTGTACAACAACTCGATACGTACCTACTTGGTCTGAAGTATAAAAATTGAGGGTTTGTTTGTTGCTTGTCGTCATTACCTGCGGATTCCAATAAAGGTGGTTACGAAAATCGGGGACACGACTTTTAAGCTGCTCGGCCGCATCGTAACGCGGTGCATAAAACTCCCGCTTTCCCTGTACGCCTTCGTACGAAAGCACCAACGCGCGTGGGTCGATGGGGAAACCTGCCAAATCACCTTTGTAAGTAGAATAACTCACAATGCCTGGAAACGATA
Source organism: Runella limosa DSM 17973 (assembly GCF_000482465.1). Classification (GTDB taxonomy): domain Bacteria; phylum Bacteroidota; class Bacteroidia; order Cytophagales; family Spirosomataceae; genus Runella; species Runella limosa. The sequence goes on along the minus strand of NZ_KI519425.1, from coordinate 298,334 downwards.
CTGGACCAAGGTAATAAAGGCCGTCAATCACCTGTAAAGTTTTGATTTTTAGCGGATCAAAGGTCAATACTTTGTCGGTATCAAACATCGGAACGCCGTCCACCATCACAAGCGGCTCTTCCTCAAACGGAACATTTGACTGTAGTTTGTCATACACCCTATAAATAAACTTCCCTTGTCGGCGGCGAACAGCCACCCCTGGCACATACTCCCGCATGACCTCTTCCAAGGTAGGAAAGCGCGTGTAGGCATCTAGTTGATACTTTTCATCGGGTTTTCCAAAAAAGGCCAAAGTATCAGCCTCGGTAGTAATCATTTGTTGGGCTGATTTGGGCGAAAATGAATTACGGGTTTGCATGTTGATACTGCGGGTTAGCAAATCGTTTTTCCACGAAGCATCAAAATGGAATTTAGGCAATACATACGAAGACATTTTGTCGGAGTAAGGGCTGTTGATTTCGATGCGATAGGTGCTGTCTTTGCGCGTATTGGTCTGAACAATGACCTCTTTTGCCCCCAAAAAGTGTTTTAATTCAAACAAAATACGCCCCAAAGAATCGCTCGTCGAAACAAACAATTGAGGGCGTTTGCTTGGAGCAGCCAAATAAGTATCGATATCAGGAACAGCCGCGCCCGTTTTGGCGTCCACCACTTTTCCCGTAATAAAATGCCCCGTCATTTCGGGAGGAAAGGCAAATTTTGGTTTGGTCTGCGTGACGTCATCCCAAGTAAAACGCCGCCAACCGTGGGTCAGCATCAGGTTATCCAGCGCCACCTCATCATCGTTTTGAAAATAATACTGAGGCGACTCAACGTTGCCTTTGAGGTCGGAACTTAACCCTAAATAACTGTCGATAAACACAGGTGAAGGTGCAGGCAGCGAATCCACCAAGAACACCGACACCGAAAAATCGGCGGCAGTCGTGGTGGCGCCTATCTGCGCTCCAAGGTCTAGTTCCACTTTTTCGCGAACGTTGTACTGGTTTTTGCTCGCTTGGACCGAAACCGTCAACGACTCTTTTGGCCGCTTAAAGTACAAGCGTTCAGCAACAGGAGTTTGGTTATTATCAAAAATTGTCAACGTCGAAGTGCCATCACCAAGCAAGTTTTTGTTGAGACTAAAGCGCGCCTGACCGTTTTGGAAAGTAGCCTGAGCGGCATGTTTAGCGATTCCTTTGGTATGTGCCAATAAAGATACGGCACCATCTTTCCCTTGAGCTCGAACAATGACATCTAACGTATTAGCCGTTGACTCGCTCACTTGCATGGCATATCCTTGCGCCAACGCATCAGGAAATTTATAAACAAACCATTGTTTTTGAGCATCTTGCAACAAAACACGGTACGACTGCCCTGTTTGCGGAACAAATCCAAAAGTGCCCATACCAAATTTATGCGGTTCAAAACGGGTAATGGTATCGTTTTGTTGATTGACAATCCGTCCCCGAAAGGTTATTCCTTTTCCATCTTCGCCCACTGCCCTAAACGCCACTTTGCTTTCGAGTCCTTGCACCAAATGGCCCCCTTCGGGAAACAACTGCAAATCGTAAGGCGTTGTTGCTTTTGCCGTAGTGGCGGCGGCGGCTGGTTTGCTAAACGGATTTGCGATGGTGATGGGGCTTTGGAAATAAAATTCTGAACTGAAGTTTTTCATCCATTGCGTATAGCCACGCACCAAGTAGTTTCCGCTGGCTAAAAACGGCGGAATAAACACCGAACCCACTCCTTTGCCACCGTCGAGCGTGATTTTGGTTTGTAATACAGGATTTTGGTCTTTGTCCAACACCTCCAAATAAGCCACTTTGCTCATGGCCAATGGCGTATGCAAGGCGGCATCCACACAATGTGCCTTAAACCAAATCATTTCACCCACCAAATACAACGGTCGGTCGAGGTGAAAGAAAAGTTTTTCTTGTGGTACTTGCTGACGGTAGTTGGTCAGCTGCTGCGTCGGATTTTGGGCCACTCCTGCGGCCACCCCGAGCACAAAAATAAAATATAAAGTCAGTAGAAAACGGGATTTCATAGCATAAGGAGGGTTATTACCAAAAACTAGGACGAACGAGCGTACCACCTTGGGTTCGACAATCGGCACATTCGGAGGTACCAACAATATAATCAGGAAAACGCGCACCTTCTGGATAATACTGACTCACGATAATATCCGTCCATTTGAGGGCATCGGCCAAACTAAGGGTATCTGAAGGCGGACAGAAAACGGAAAAACCGAGCGTCACAGGGACAAAAAATCGTTTTTCTTGGGGCGAAACGGCACTAAAATGCCCAAACACCAGTTCCTGCACATTGGCCGTATTTTTGATGTTTCCTGTCACTTGCGAAGGTTGTGGATCAAAAAGGCTTCCTGTTTTTTCGGTCGTCTTTGAAAGTGAATTCCAATACGCAAATCCATCTTCCGTAAGCCCAATTTGTTTTACCAAAATGCTATACCTTACTCGGAGTTTGTTGGAAGCAGCCGTAATCGTTGTCACAGGGAAATCGTTGATAATATCCTGCGATAATTTTGCGGTGGATGCCAACAAAATCGTAGAAGGACGGGCCGTTTGCCAACAAACATTAATCAGAGAAGTACGATCTACCATGGCTTTGTTCTTGATTTCAAAATATGATATCAAGGGCGAATGATACTCCCAAGTTTCTTCAAAACGCCAACGGTAATAGCGGGTTTTGTTGAGGGGGTCGTGGGTATTGACTAACACCTGAACCGAGCCTTTATCAGCCGCAATTTTATACGTTATGCTATCAATCGGGGGTGTTTGTTTCACCTCCACATACTCAGATAGGTACTCCTTGTTGGCAGTGGTTTTGATACGAATCCGAAACTGCTCTAAAGGATTGACTTTTTGGGCGGGTAGCCGATACAACCCCTTCCCGATTTCGGTAAAAGTATAGGTACTTCCTTTGTTTCCCTCCACCGTCACCCGTGCTCTTAGTTCGGTGCCAAAAGTGTTTTTATTAGAAACCACTTGGGTATAAGTCAGCATAATGCTACTGCTGTCGATTCCGTTGGTGTTTAGAAAACCATCTATAACCAAAAATCGGCCAGGCGTCGAGACCTCAGGAGGAGAGAAAGGCACCACGCACCCTTCAAGCGCCAAAAGCCCCACTATTATAACGATAAACGAAAGTATTTTTTTCATGTAATTAGTGTGAAAATGAAGAGGTTAGAACCTAAAGTTATACGTAACGGTAGGAATCGGTCGTCCAAAAATTGACAACATATAGCCCTGAATGATGCCATTTTGCGAACGGAAATACACCGACGAAGGGTTCTTTCGCCCCAGCAAGTTGTACACCGCAAATGTCCAAGAGCTATGCGCTAATTTCTTGACTTTGTGGTTCCCTTCTACGTTCATCGAAAAGTCCACCCGATAATAATCAGGGATTCGGTATTGGTTACGTTCGGCATAATAAATACGCTGCACTCCTTCCAATATGTATTTTCCAATAGGCGGCGTGTAAGGTCGTCCGCTACTGTAGGTAAAGTTGAAAGACAAACTAAAACGGTGCGAAAACTTGTAGTTGCTCACGAGCGTAAAATCGTGGGGCTTGTCGTAGTTGCTTGGATAATAGTCTCCGTTGTTAGGTGCTTCTGGCGACGTGCGGTCGTCGGCCCGCAATAGGGTACGGGCATAGGTGTAGCTCACCCAGCCGTTCAGTTTTCCCGTCAATTTTTTGGCCATCAACTCCACTCCATAGGCTTTTCCCGTTGTCGAAATGACCGCCGCTTCGATGTGGTGGTTCATGATCAACGAGTCTCCACCTTTGTAATCCAAGAAATGTTGGATGGTTTTATAGTACGCTTCAACCGACAACTCTAGCTTGTTGCCACGGAGATTTCGATAAAACCCTACCGCCCACTGACTACCTAGCTGGGGTTTAATGTGGGTATCACTGAGTTTCCAAATGTCGGTTGGCGACATCACCATCGTATTGCTCAACAAGTGAATATACTGGCGGGTTGTGTTGTAACTGGCCTTGACTGAGGTATTGTCGGTCAGTCGATAACGGCCCGAAATACGATATTCGGGGCCTTGATAACTACGAATATTTTTGCCTTTCCCGTATTCGGTAGTACCATCTAGGTAGATTTTTTCAATGGGAAACCCTGCCGTATAATTATTGACTGTTTTAGGCCCCAAAAATGAATAGGTAGAAAAACGCAGACCCGCACTCAACGAAAGTCGCGAGTTAACGTCATAGCGGTCTTCAATGTAAATTGCGCTTTCTACGCCTTGTTCTTGTTCTAAAACATCGGGCAGAATGAGTGATTTTTCTCCCGCAGGCGTGATAGTGCCAGGCGAAAGTTTGTACAAAATGCTGCTTACCCCAAAATCAAGCGTGTGTTTTGGGTGGATAAAATACGTAAAGTCAAGCTTGGCATTGCTCTGCTGGATGTCGAAGGTAAGGTCAAACGCATTGATGGGAACGCGCGAAGTGCCCACCGAATAATTGTACTTACTAAATGCGCCCGTAAAAGTACCATACAACTTGGAGTTGAAGGTATGTTTCCATTTAAATGACCCTACTTGGTTTCGGTAAGCGTAGGCAGTATCGCCAAAGAGTTTAAATTTGTCATTGCTAAAATAACCCGAAAGCGTCAAGCTGTTTTTTTGGTTGACCTCGTGGCTCAATTGGAGGTTTACATCGTAAAAATTGGCAGTACTTTTGTTGAAAGCATTGTTGTCCAAACGTCTAAAAAGCCAATTAGAATAAGTTGAACGCCCCCCCACCAGAAACGACGTTTTGTCTTTGATGATAGGTCCTTCGACGGACAAACGCCCCGTCAAAAGCCCAATTCCGCCCGAACCAACAAACTTTTTCTTGTTGCCATCGCGGCCATTGATTTCGAGTACCGACGACAAACGTCCGCCATAACGCGCGGGAATCGTGCTTTTGTAAAGCTCAATTTCTTTGATGGCATCGGGGTTAAAAGCGGAGAAAAATCCAAATAAGTGCGACGGGTTATAAATTACCGCATCGTTGAGCAAAATCAAGTTTTGGTCGGTAGAACCTCCCCGTACGTTGAGCCCAACGCTGCTTTCACTGGCCGACTTCACCCCTGGAAGCGTCAATACCGCCCGAAGCAAATCCGTTTCGCCAAACGCCGTTGGCACTTGTTTCATGGTTTTGATGCTCAGTTTTAATTGCCCCATTTGCGTTCCTGCAATGTTGACATCTTTTCCTGCCACGACCGACACCTCCTTCAAGGCCGTTACGCTCTCTTGGGTTTGAATGTCCAGTTTGCCATCTCCATAAAGTACAATACGGCGGTAGGTGTCACGCATCCCAACGCTCTTGATTTTGAGGGTATGCTTGCCATTCGGAATCTTGAGCGCAAAAAAACCAAGGGCATCGGTAGTAACCCCAATCGACGGGGACTCGATATAGACGGCCGCACCGATGACGGGCTCGCCCGTAACGGCGTTTCGCACATAACCCGAAATAGCCGACTTGCCTTCCATAATACGCTGGCGCTGAGGGCCAATGTTATAGGTCTTACTTTCCGCCGTCGATAGCAGTTTGTCCGACTCGTCGGTGGTGGGAGCTACGTATTGATTCTGATCAGCAGGAGTGTCGTCTCCTTCAAAGAGATTGGAAGGAAGCGCCGTGATAATGGCCTGATCTGAGGTAACAAAAACGCGTTGCTGCTCATCAATAGAAAACTTAAAATCGGTGCCTTTAAACACCTGCAACAACGCACTCGTCAGCGACTGATTTTGGGCTTGAATGGTAATTTTCAGGCTATCAATTAGTCCTTTTTCGTAGTAAAAAAAGCAACCTGTTTGGCTTTCTGCCTCTTTCACAAACTGGTTAAAAGTACCATCGGTGAGCGTAATACTAATTCGTTTTTCGGTTTTGTTTTGCGCCCATGTCACACTACCAAAGACACTGAGCAAGAAGAAAATAAGTAGCTGTTTTTTCATGGGTGGACAAGTTGATCATAGTGTTTAGCAATTGTAACGAGGGCTTCTTCGCGGTTTTTACGGAACTTAATACGCTTTTCGCGGAGGTGTTTTTTGAGTTCTTTTTTATGTTCTCCAAACAAGGCCAATGCCGATTTTTTTGACGTAATAAGATGAAACTCCCCTTCTTTTTGAATATAAAAAAAGTTTTTGGGCAAAAAATAGACATTCACTCTGTTGCTCTCAATTTGCTCCTGCCGTTGCTTGGTCCAACGAGCCACGACCTTGGTTTTACCATCGTACAGAAAGTCATAAAAACCCGTTGGTACGGTCGTCCCAAGCACTTTATTCTGCTCGATTCGCACAAAGTGGTGATCAATATATGAAAACCGACTAACCCGTTCGCTCTGTAGCTGAATCAAGCCTGAGCGCCCTTGATAATAAATCACTAGTAGGTCTTTGACGATGTCATACATGATTGGGATATTTTCAAAATGCTGCCCATCGTAGTCGAAGCTTCCTAGCCGCCAATCTTCTACCTGAAAAAACTGATGGTCTTTTGAGCGACTGTCATAGATATGGTACCGCTGACCATTGTAGAGGTGCTGCGAAAGCTCCGTTGCATTTTGATAAAGAGTCTCTGTAATAGGCTTTTGCGGAGAAGTAGTGGCTACTTTGGCCGTTTGCCCCAGTAGCGTAAGTGCCAATTGAGAAACAAACAGAAACGAAAGGAAAAGTTTGCTCATGTAGTGTGAATAAAAGAAGTGCAAATAACAACGAACTTAAAAGCTGATTTTATGGGATATTTACTGTAAAGCAAACACCCACAATATCAGCTACTTTTACGCGGCCGCTTGTGTGGGTGTTGCAACGTCTCAGTACTTATTTCTTTATGACAACGGAACTGCGATTATAGGCCGCAAAACACCCCAGTCCATTTTTGATGTTGGATGGAATCAGCAACGGTTCAGCAAAGGGATTGTCTTCGTTAAAGTTTTGTATGGCCTCGTGGTAATCGTAATATGTTTTTTCGCAGTTAATGAGCGACAGTTCTACAAAATGAAAAGTGAAAGGCGATGGAGTCGTGTTGGAGTAATAATAATTGAAAAACCGCCCAGGACCAGAGGTGAGTTGTGCGCCATCCCCCCCTTTATCGGTTATTAATTCACGTGAGCGGTTATTTTCCCGAAAACTCAAAATGCTAAAGTTTGGCTGGTTGGTAAACTTGTCTGGACCAGTCTGGACTCGCTGGGTTTGATAGACATATCCACTTACGCGGTAGTAATTGGCCTGTCCTGCGGGGTCTTTCCATTTCAATGTATATAAGTAATCTTTGGGAGCGGCGGGGTTAGATGAATTGCTTCGTTCTACCGAATCTTGAAGTACCTGCTGAATTGGCACAGCCAGAGGTACGGTACATGAAGCTTCTGCCACTCGGTTGTCTCGCTCCACTTTTAGCGAGTAAGTTTGCCCTTCTACGATAGAAAATTCGCTAGAGCGAATGCTATAATTGTTGGTTTTGGTACTAAAGGGGAGTATAATACTCTTCCCTTGCGATGAAAGTGTTACGGTGGCATCATTCATTGAAGTGGCTGGGAGGCCGTAAAAAGAAGCATTCCCAAAAAAAGTATTACTATAATATACATGGATCGTAGTGAGTGTATCTTGAGGTGATAAGTACCCATGTACCACGAGCTTCAAATCGGCTTGGGGCAAACGGTCAGGGTCAACGTCGTTGACGAGGGTTTCGCACGAATAGAAACCAAGCGCAAAAAGGATGAGTCCGAAAATACGTATATGTTTCATGTTTTTGTTGTTACGAGAGTTTAAAATTTAAAATTATAACTCAACGTTGGCACAATTGGGAAAATTGAAATGCGCTGGAGGACGTTCTGGCTACCCGTAGGACGCCCATTTGCATCATAGACAGTCCGTGAGGTGAGGTTGTAGAAAAACGGATTTCGTCGGTTGTATAGGTTATAAATGCTCAACTCCCAAGTGCGTTCGTGGTATTTCTTTTTCTTGTGGAACTGCAAACTCAAATCAAAACGGTGATAAGGCTCGGCCCGAAAGCTGTTTTTAGGCCCATAATCATTGACCGTGCGGCCGTAGCTAAAAGGCGAATTGGAGATAAAAGGGGCGTAGGTGCCATTGCCCGTGTCGGTGTATTGAACCTGCGGTGTTAGGGTATGTTGATATGCTTTGTAATTGCTCTGCGGTAAAGTAAGTGCGTTGCCTGTGCCATATACCCACGTTCCAGAAAGCGTAATGCGCGGACTGATTTCGTAAATACCTACGACCGATAAATCGTGGCGACGGTCGTAACGCGGGAAGAATTTTTGTCCAAAATTAAGTTCAGCAAACTGCCATTGTGTCCACGATAGGGTATAACCAATCCAGCCCGAAAATTTTCCTGTCTTTTTCTGTAACAACACTTCAGCCCCGTACGACCAACCACGTCCGCTGGTGATGTTTTCGTCCCAGCGCACTTTGTCGGCGCTCGACGGGTCGTCAATCAACAAAAAGCTAGAGCCTTCCTTATAATTGACGATATTGTTCATGTTTTTGTAATATCCTTCTATGGTTAGCGCAAGTCCTTGTTTTTCAAAATCTTTGGCAAAACCTGCGGCAACTTGGCTCGACTGCTGCGGGGCGATTTTGTCCGTCGAAGGCACCCACAAATCGGTAGGAAGACCAATGCCCGTGTTTGACAACAAATGAATATATTGGTTCATGCGCGCGTACGATGCCTTAAACGACAAATCGGGGCGGAGCATAAAGGCCGTCGAAATGCGTGGTTCAGGGCGGAGGTAGTGCTGGTTTTCGGCCTTAAAATAACTCAACCGCAAGCCCGCATTCATCTTGAACCACGGGGTAGGCTTCCACGTATCTTCGACATAAACGCCCGATTCCACGTTGTCGATGGCCTCTATTTCTTTTGAAAAACGGTCGATGTCCGAATCTTTCACCACCACTGCGCTAGGAGTAAAACGGTGCAAGGTGGTCGAGGCCCCAAATCGAAGGGCATGTTGCGGATTAGGGAAATAATCAACGTCGTATTTTAACCCCCAATCCCTCACCCCCGACGTATAACGAAGTTCGTACTGGTTGGTGGTGGTAGCATTGGTTTGGCTGTCTTTGGCATAAATCTGAAACTGATAATTGCTGAAAATCAACGAGGCATTGGAGAATAGTTTTTCGTTGAAAAGGTGATTCCATCGGAGCGTTCCCGTGGCATTTCCCCAGTTGAGACCACCTTCGCTGGTGGAAGAAGTACTTTTGTCACGGAAGAAAAAACGGTCTTTGCCAAAGTACCCGCTGGCGTAGAGTTTATTTTTTTGGCCAAAATCATAATTCAACTTGGCGTTGAGGTCATAAAAATAATAACCTCCCGAGCTCGCTCCGTTACTTTCGGCAGCAATGAGCGGCCGAGCCAGTAAATCAAGGTAGGTGCGCCGTCCAGAAATTAAAAAGGAAGATTTGGCTGGGGCTGATTTTCGGAACTTGAGTGGCCCTTCGAGCGTCAAACGACTGGCAATGAGTCCGCCGCCGCCTTCGCCGTGGAGTTTTTCTTTGTTGCCCTCTTTCATATTCAGTTCCAACACCGACGAAAGCCGACCGCCAAAACGTGCAGGGAATCCTCCCTTGGTCAGTTCGACGCTTTTGAGGGCATCGCCGTTGAACACCGAAAAGAACCCAAACAAGTGGCTGACGTTATAAACGGGCGCGTCGTCCAAAATAATCAAGTTTTGGTCAGGACCACCCCCGCGTACGTAAATGCCCGTTTGTCCTTCCGACCCTTTTTGAACCCCTGGCATGAGTTGAATAACCCGCAACACGTCTTTTTCGCCCAGAAAAGCAGGGATTTTTTTGATTTGCTGGACAGGAATGTCGATGCGACTCATTTGGGGCGTTTGGCTTACTTTGTCTGCTTCGCGTTTTCCCGATACCACTACTTCGTTGAGCTGCCTTCCGAGGGCTTCGAGCGAAATGTTGAGTTCAAGGTTTTTTTGTAGCTTAACAGTACGGATTTCGGTGCCGTAGCCCACAAATGAAAATGCCAAAGTAACAGAATCGGCTGCGGGTAGTGTAAGCGAATAAAAACCGTAGGTGTTGGAGGTCGTTCCCGTGACAGTTCCGGGCAGATAGACATTAACGCCGATGAGCTGTTCTTGGCTGCCACTTTCGCGGACGTAGCCGCTGATGGTGTAACGTTGTTGCGCATACGTAGATAGAGAGAGCAGGCAAGCCCATAAAAATAAACGCATAAGGTGATGGCTGTTTAGTGAATGAGTGCTAAGTTTGACTTCAATTTATTTAACGAGCTTTTTTGTTATATAGTATGACTACTCTTCTAATTACCAATGCACGTCTCGTCAACGAGGGTAAAATCACCACACAAGATGTCTTTATCAAAGACGGTTTTATCGAACAAATTGGGGCAAATCTGAGCCATTTGTCGGCCTCGCAACTCATTGATGCCCAAGGAAAATACTTGCTTCCAGGGGTTATCGACGACCAAGTGCATTTCAGAGAGCCTGGCCTTACTCACAAGGCATCGATTTATACCGAGGCCAAAGCAGCAGTAGCAGGTGGAACAACTTCGTTTATGGAAATGCCAAACACCGTCCCTAATGCACTGACACAGGGGCTGTTAGAAGATAAATACCAAATTGCGTCAAACACGTCGTTGGCCAACTATTCGTTTTTTATGGGCGCCTCCAACGACAACTACGACGAGGTAATGAAAACCATTTGTCCCGATGTTTGCGGGATAAAAGTTTTTATGGGCTCATCCACGGGTAACATGCTCGTTGATGCCCCCGAAGTACTCGAAAAACTGTTTGCCAACGCCCCTTGTTTGATTGCAACGCACTGCGAAGACGAAGATACTGTCCGTAAAAATGTAGAATATTACAAAAACAATACCCCCATTGGGGGATGGGGGCATGATATTCACGCGCTCGTGCGCAACGAAGAAGCGTGTTATAAATCATCGTCGATGGCGGTAGAATTGGCAAAAAAACACGGAACGCGCCTCCATATACTTCACATTTCGACGGGTGAAGAAACCAGTTTGTTTGAAGTAGGTGCTTACGGAGACTCAACCGTAGCTATGTCCGATAAGCGTAAAAAGCGTATTACGTCGGAGGCTTGTGTGCATCACCTTTGGTTTGACTCGGAGGATTATCGTCGCTTGGGGACGCAGATAAAATGCAACCCCGCGATTAAGGCCGCGCATCACAAAGCTCAAATTTTACAAGCAGTCCTCGATAACCGTATCGACGTCATTGCCACCGACCACGCACCGCACACGTGGGACGAAAAATCGAAAGGCTACTGGGAGGCCCCGTCGGGCTTGCCGTTGGTACAACATTCACTCAATATGATGTTGGAGTTTGTGCAGCAGGGTAAAATTTCAATCGAACGCGTAGTGGAGAAAATGAGCCATGCCGTTGCCGATGTGTTTGCCATAGACCGCCGTGGGTATATCCGCGAAGGATATTGGGCCGATTTGGTATTGGTGGACTTGAACGACACTACGACAGTTACGAAAGAAAATATTCTTTTCAAGTGCGGTTGGTCGCCTTTGGAAGGGACAACGCTTCATTCCCGCGTAACGCACACCGTTGTATCGGGGCATTTGGTGTATGCCAATGGCGTTTTTGACGAATCAGCAAAGGGGAAGCGGTTGAGGTTTGAGCGGTAGTTATTTTGCAACCATATAAGACATATAAGGGCATATAAGTTGAGAACATCAAACCATCTTATAATCTCTTATATGACTTATATGGTTTTGATAATTATAGTAAGCTATTGGGTATTTAGCAGTTATCAACCTCCCGCAATGCGATTATTCCATTTTCTTTTTAGCTATCTTTCGTTATTTACCTCTGCCTACGCCCAACAGAATCTAGCAGGCTTATATGAAGGTAGATTCATGGAACAGCCATGTGTGTTGTCAATCAAAGTTTCTAAGGAGAAAGTCACAGGTACGTTTCACACCAGTTATTACAGTAATCATAGTTTAGAGGGGACTTTAATGAACGGGGAGTTAAAAGCCTTTTTACATCATAAAACGCTCGGTACCTCCCCTCTGGCGGGAACACTGAGGAGCGATAAATTGGACGCAAATATCGTTTTTTTGAACCACATTCCCCCTTTTCAAGAAACGACCGTCTCGCTAAGGTTAGAACGTAAAAACAACGATACTACCTTCCATTTAGAAGCGTATTTTGAAAAACCCAAGCTAGATACCGATTTGGTGGGAACATGGAAGGTTATCTCTGAGACAGATTATAAAAATGAACTGCCTCGTAGCCACACTAAAAAACACTTCTTTAAAGAGGGAGAGATGCGAATAGAAGGCATAGGTCTAGGTTCAGAAAAAGATTCTCTTCCCATCGAACTTAGGTGGTACATCGTAAATGAGTATCTCTATTCTGCCATTTTTATATCGGGAGCATTTGTGCTTGAATCAAAAGAAGGACGGTACAACATCAACAACGATGTATTGACGGTGCTGGGGGAAAGAAAAATCATGTACCTAAGAGAACCCTAACCTATTCGCCTCAACAATTCCCTTTTTCGTTTCACCCAGCATTTTACCCGATTCATCGGGCAGAAGAGCCAGTTTGTCAATTTTTTTTGGTGTGATGCAACCTTTCGTATCACCTTTGCATCATATAATCGACGCCGCTAAGGGCAACGGTTATTGGATGAAAGGAATTATTTCAGTACAAAAAAAATAGCTTACCATTCGTCCTTAAAATTTGCCGCTTAACACGAATCAAACAAAAAACAAGGTACTTTGTATTGCATAATACCAGACAAAACATATATCTTTGTTTCAACATTCAGCCAGAAGACAAATCAACCATTAAAATCACCATCAAAACTCATACAGTCATGAAAGCCATTACCTTCGCCGCCGTTCTGTGTTTGTTAAGTTCTTCAGCCTTTTCAATTGGCCGTCCACACAATGTTTTTGCTACTCGCAAAGCCATGCAAGAGGCAAGCCAAGTGAAAAAGGAAGTGGTGCCACAGCGTTCGCTTTTGAAAGAAGTGACGCAGCAAGCGCAGAACGGTGCCGAAGGCACTCGTCAAGCAGTTTCGACGGTTACTAAAATCGTTCGTTTCTTAACGACTCTTGCCGATTAATCATTTGTATCCAATTTTTTAATGTAGTTAGGGTTTAGGATAGCGGATAGACGCTGCTCTTTGTGGGTGGCGTCTATCTTTTTGCTATAAAAAACACCTCACTTCCCGCTCGTGGTGGAATAGAAGCAGGAGCCAAATCGAAGGTAATCTTAAAACCAGCTTTATCGAATAGAGCTTGGTACTCTGCCACACTTCCGCCAAAAGGCGGCCCACCTTCAAAGGCGCGATTGAACAAAAGTCCCGCAAGTACTCCATCTTCCGACAACAATTCAGTCATTTTTTGAACATAATCACCTCGTAATGAAGGAGAAATGGCACAGAAAAAGGTTTGCTCCACAATGAGGTCGTATGTGTCTGAATGCTCAAAAAAATCAGCACAAACGACTCGTAACCCTTTTTCACCATAGTTATCCGTCAAGCGCTGACATACCACTTCCGAAATATCAACGACAGTGACATTCTTAAAACCTTGCTCCAGCAGATAAACAGCCTCGTAGCTATTTCCACCCCCAGGAATAAGAATGCGGAGGTGCTTGTCGGTAAGGGTATCAAAAAACTGTTTCAAAGGGGGTGACACGTAGCCAATGTCCCAGCCCGTTTGATCCTGCAAATAGCGTTCGTCCCAGTAATTTTTATCCAAAAAATCGTCCATAATACATCGGTCTTATCTCTTATAGCTCATCGTTTATAACTCATCTCTCATCGTTCCAAACTCACTCATACACCTTCTCCCCTTTATTAAGCCAAATGCCCCACGTCCGAGAATAGGCATGTACTTTTTGGGTAGGTTTTCCTTGGTTATCCACGACGGTATTGCCTTGATTGACCCACTCAAAAATACTTCCGTATAAGTTGCGAACATTTTGAAAACCTGCTGCTTTGAGTTTTTCGCCTACCCGTTCACTACGAACTCCCACTGTGCAATAGACTACAATCGGCGTGTTTTTGGGCAAATCTGCCACGGATTTTGGATTAAATTCATCGTAGCCTACCCAACGCGCATCTGGAAGATGGCTTACATCGTATTCGTTTTTGGCGCGGGTGTCGAGCAATACAACGTTTTTGAGTTCTTTTTTCAATTCATTACAACTCAGCGTAGGCACCGTGTGTTTGTACATGCCTTCGAGCATGACTTTATAGGCACGGCTATTGGTTTGGGCGTTGGGTTTCAACCACGAAAACATGAGCAAAAAGAAAGCAAAAGCACGCATCAAATATCAACGGCTAAGTGAAGATTCAGAATATTTTGTTCGTCAAACTCAAGGATTTCAGTAAAGTGAGTTTGAATCGTAGGGAAATGTGTCGCTCTGATAAGCAACAAGCGACACATCTCTAATTATAATTTCAGGAAATTTTCAAAAATCCGTTGTCCTACGTTTCCGCTGATTTCAGAGTGAAACTGAGCGGCGAAGAAATTGTCTTTTTGCAACATGGCCGAATACTCCAAAATGTAATTGGTTTTGGCGGCCGTTTGCGCACAAAGGGGGGCATAATACCCGTGGTTGTAATACACGTAGTCGTGTTCGTTGAGTCCTGCACAAAGTGGATTATTCAACTCATAAATGTCGTTCCAGCCCGTTTGGGGCACTTTAAAGCCCGATACGCGCGGAAAACGCAGTACGTCCACGTCAAAAATTCCCATGCAAGTGGTGTCGTTTTCTTCCGAATAGCGACACATGAGTTGCATCCCCACGCACGTACCCAAAACGGGCTGGCGCAGGGTCGGGATGAGCTGATCGAGTTGGTGTTCTCTCAAATAGGCCATGGCCGTACTGGCTTCGCCTACGCCTGGGAAAATCACTTTATCAGCCGCCAAAATGGTTTCGGGGTCGTCGGTCCATTCGTACGCCGCCCCAATGCGGTCGAGGGCATACATCACCGACTGCACATTGCCCGCGTTATATTTGATAATGACAGTTTTCATGCTAACCTCCCCCCTAGCCCCTCTCCTTACAGAAGAAGGGATTTAGAAGGCTTACTTTATGGATTTAACTTTTTATTTATTGTAAGCTCAACATTTTGATGGCAGTGATGGCGGCTTCGTCGCCTTTGTTGCCGTGGACGCCTCCCGCACGGTCGAGGGCTTGTTGGAGGGTGTTGGGCGTAAGTACGCCAAAAATTACGGGTTTGTTGTATTTCAAGGCCACGTCGGTGAGGCCATGTGCTACGGCGTGGTTGATATAATCGTTGTGCTTAGTTTCTCCCTGAATCACGCAGCCAATGGCAATCACGGCGTCCACATTGGCTTTTTGGGCATATACTTGTGAGCCAAAACTAAGCTCAAAACTTCCTGGAACGTTGGCACGAAGGATATTTTGCGTTTGCGCTCCGTGGTCAACAAGCGTTTTGTAGGCTCCTTGAAACAAAGCTTCGGTTACTTCCGAATTCCACTCGGCTACTACTATCACAAATTTTTTGTTGGTGATGTCAGGCAAACCGTCGGTGGTAAAAACGCTCAGATTTTTATCAGCAGATGACATGGGTGAGTTGGTCGTTTACGATGTTTGGGGGGAAAGAAAAACCTATCCCTCCGCAAAATTAGGGTATTAGCGTCAACATTCCATTTTTTATCAGGCCAGCCTCCAAGATTTGTAAAGTTTAGCATCATCTTTGCTCAGAGCTAAAAGGTGAATAACGATAAACAATGAACAACCTTTTCAGCAAAGTTTTATTAGTAGTCAGTGTATGGATAATGGCTTTTGAAACAGTGCAAAGCCAAAATCGTTACTTGGTTTATTTCAAAGACAAAGCAGGTTCGTCGTATTCTACGGCCAATCCACAACAATACTTATCGGCGCGGGCCATTGCTCGCCGTCAGCGGCAACACATTGCCGTTTCCGAACGCGATTTCCCCCCGAATACTTCGTACATTCAATCCATCAAAAATTTAGGGGCAACGGTATTGTACAAAACGCGTTGGCTCAATGGTGTACTTGTTGAAACCAACAGTACCACACTTTCGCAGATTTTGGCATTGCCTTTTGTGAGGGGAATTGAAGGCAACGGCGACATTCGCAATGCACGGGTATCGGCTGAAAATCGTTCAAACAATAAAACGGACAAATGGGGAACAACCACGGCCGAAGGTTACGGTTTCTCGGAAAATCAGGTAAAAATGCTGTGTGCCGATAGTATGCACTCGGCGGGGTATCGGGGCGAAGGAATGCTCATTGGCGTACTTGATGGAGGATTTCAGAATGCTAACCTACACCCAAGTTTGCAGCCGTTGTTTACCGAAAACAGGGTGGTTTCGACCTTTGATTTTGTGGACAACGAAACCGATGTTTACGACGACCATAGCCACGGCACCAACGTGCTTTCGTGCATGGCAAGCTACATGCCCGACACGCTCATCGGTACTGCCTACAAAGCTTCGTACGTACTTCTCCGTACCGAAGACGATGCCACCGAAACTAAGATAGAAGAAGCCTATTGGGTGTTTGGCGCAGAGTACGCCGACAGCCTTGGGGTGGACGTCATCAATTCTTCGTTGGGCTACAGCGAGTTTGACAATCCTGCCCAAAACTACACCTATTCCCAAATGAATGGCGACGTAGCGCTCTCCACCCGTGGCGCTGATTTAGCCGCGCAGGCGGGTATTTTGGTGGTTGTTTCGGCTGGAAACTCGGGAAGTTCGCCTTGGCAATACATCACCGCTCCTGCCGACGGAGATTCTGTGTTGGCCGTAGGGGCGGTCAATCCTGCGGGGATTCGGACGAGTTTTAGCTCCATTGGTCCCTCTGCCGATGGACGGGTGAAGCCCGATGTGGCCGCGCAGGGTAGTTTTGTGGTCGTGGCTACGCCTAGTGGTAGTTATGCGTACAGTCAAGGGACGTCTTTTGCGGCGCCGTTATTGGCAGGAATGGCGGCAGGTTTTTGGCAAGCACATCCCAACCTGACCAACGTTCAGGTAATGAACTACCTCAAGCAATCGGGCACGCAAGCTCAAGCACCTGATAATTTGTTGGGCTACGGCATCCCTAATTTCAAAAAAGCTGACGCGCTTGCAAGCGAATGTGCCACTCAAAAATGTGTACCTGTTACGGCTCGGATTGTTAGATGAGGCTCAACGTATTTTACTTAAAATTCCTTGTACATTAGCTATGGCCTCCGTAAATGTAGGTACAGTAACGCTATCACTGTACACCATTGCTTTGACGTAAGTATCGTATTCTTGAAAGTACTGGGCGTCTGTTTGTAGAATTTGTAGCATTAAATCTAGCTTTTCCGAAATAGCTAGTCCTTGTATTTCCACGGCGCGATTGGTATCACGCTCTACGGTTATTTTTGCTATCTCAGAAAAATCATTGTGCGCTAAAATAGCCTTACTTAGCTTGGCTAAGTCGTGCAAATGTCTCACTATTTCAGGTTGTTTATCATTTTCTCCTCTAATTCTTGATGGTACTCGCCAGACAAGCGCACTTAATTTATCTGCCGCATTTTCTACGGGGTTGATACAAGCAATTCTGTTAACTTCTGGGGGTTTGCCAGCCACTTCATTTATAATGGAGGAAACGGGTAAATCAACGAATGGAAGTAGAAGGTCAGAAAGCACAAATTCGAGCTTGATATGGGGACGTAACGCATCGGTAGGATTACAGACCGTAGGATAAGCCAGGTCAATTTTTAGGTATCTATTGTTATCTCTGGCAGTTATGTTTAAAACTTCAAACTCTTGACTTAGTAATTCAATGAGGTAGTACTTAAATTCAGATAGAGACTTCCTAATTACCGAGACACCTTGGTTTGCCAATCTGGGAGCAATAATTCTAAAGTCAATGTCCTCTGAAAAACGTTCAATTAGTTTGTGGGCTTTAGAAAGTGCCGTTCCTCCCGTAAAAACAATCAAGAAATCAAGATAGGGGTTTCCCGCAATGGTTTTGATAACCTGAGTTACAAACCAGTCTTTTTCAATAAAAGCCTCATTAATACTTGATTTTAACAGGGCAACTTCTTCAAGTAGGGACTTATCAAGGGGTGCGTTCATAGGCTAAATACATTCCTTTATAACCTATTTTACGGCTAACTCTTCCTTTTACTCCTATCATTCTACCTGTAGGTATTTGAGTAGAACGCCCTTCCTGGTAAGCTATTTCGGCTTTAGTAGGTGCTATTGGGATATTTAATCGACGAAGCGCCTCTTTTCCTAACGTTGGTAAAGTTGCTGCAGGAACGGTTTCACCATTAAGGGCAGAAATTTTGGTTTTAGCGTATAGCCCATATCCAAGTTTAACGAGTTTTCCTTTCGTGATTAGATACTTTAAAGCTCTCCCCACTTGATCATAACCTCCCAAGTCCAAAAAATCGTCGCGTAAGAAGATATTTGACTTCTTTCGTACAATTCTTTTTAAGATTTTAGACTCCAATGAAGTTCGCTTATTCATCTGAATAACAGTATTTTATTTCAGCAAAAATACGACATTTTTTAGATACAAAAATACGACATTTTTTGTTCCTCATAATTTATCCTTCCCTCACTTTCGATGCCCAGCCTCGTAATGGGCTTTGAGGAGGTCTTCGCCCCAATCGTCGGTTAAGTCGCGGACAATCGAATGCACGTGATTGGCGTTATTTTGGGTGTTGTCGTATTCAATAAGTAACGTAGGGCCGTGGATACGGTAATAATGCCCTTTCCCTGCGCCTCGAATGGGCTTTTGGTCGCCCATCCAACTGAACGTAACGGCGTTTAAGTCAGCTTTTTGGAGCCGATTGAGGGCTTGGTTTTTGAGCGTTACGTGGTAGCGATCAAAATAAACGTGGAGGAGTTTTTTGAAAAGGGCTTGTTGGGGAGCCGTCATTTCTCCCAATGCCAATCCTTCCCGTTTTTCTAGTAGCGCTCGTCTGCTGTTGGTCGTCAACATGTCGCTGGGAGCTTTTGGAGAAAGGACGACTCGGGCAAGCTGTTTTTCATCCAAAGAATGTAGCAACTGAAAAGCCGCTTCTGCTTCCGCTTGCAGCACTTGTTTTCCTTCTTGAATAAAACCAGGGAGCACAAGGGCAGGATTACTTCCAAAAAAACTTGGTAAAAATTCGACGTTGTCGCCAACGAATGTAAAGTGTAACGACAAATGGTGTCCTTCTACACTCCATCCCCAAGGCTGTTTGGTTGAAGGTGTACCAAACACCAAGAAGGCATAATTTTCGGGGTCGCGGTAGGTATCGTTTTCGGGTCGTTTTTCTACTTGTCGCAGCACGTGTTCGAGCGCGATGATGGCTTCTGCTTTTTTGATTCCTTCTTGGCTTAGTGCTACAATAAGGAGCTGCATAGCTGCTTTTCGTTGGGCGTCGTTCATTTGTTTGAGCGGAAGCCCCTTGCGCGTTCGGGGCGTGTAGTTCCAGTCAAAACGCCACTCGGAGTCGAAGGGCAACGTCGCCTCCAATTTTTGTTCCGAAGAGAGTGTTTCTAAAAATGCAGAGGCCGTCGTTCGCATTTGGGTGCTAAGCGAGGGTTGAGCCACGGCTTGGTAGAAGAAACCAAAGAGGGCAACGAAAAAGGCGAAGATAGGTTTCATTTTTGTTTTTAGTTGAAAATCAAAACGTTGGGTTTTTCTACTCTAAGTACACTGTTGAGTAAATAGCTTCATTTTTTGCCCGCAGAAGCCCGCAGAATACTACAAACGCAGATTTTCGCTGATAAATGACCTAATGAAGTTATTTTCATCGGCGAAAATCTGCGGCTCTTACTCTGCGTCAATCTGCGGGTAAAACTTAAAAAACTTAGCTAGTAATGTACTGGGAGTCGAACGTGCCTGAAGTAGAAATAAACGAAAAAAACCAGAAGCATTTGCCTCTGGCTTTTCTTATAATCTGACACCAATATGAATTTATTTCAGCGGAATGGCTAAGTTATTTCTAGGTACCCATTCGTGAATGTTTTTATCGTACTTGAGGGTGGAGTCGGGCCACTCAACGTACATCTTCATGGTCAAGTATTTGTCGATATTTCCTTCTTTTGTCATTGCTTTAAACAAAAATCCGCCTCGTTCAACTACCACTGTTTCCTCCTTAAAATGAGGTGTACACCAAAGCTCTTCGTACTCGGTGGGCATCAACTTCGCCCCTAATTTAAACTTTCCTCCTACTCCTCTTCTAAACATCCCACTACCTACGGGGCGGGTGATAAAGAAATAATGCGTGGAGTCGGACGTCACGAAATAGTTGACCAACTTGTACTGCGGCAACCGACCTACATACTCCTGACGAAACTTAGCATCGAAGCGGGTGGCATTGGTTGCTCCACGAGCGTATTGACTCGTATAAGTAATGATGTTGACCAATAACGTATCTTGTTCGGCTTGTGAGAAGTACGTTTTGGCTTGGTACGGGTCTTTTTTACAACCCAAAAAAAACGGGGCGCTTAAAGCAACAATAAAGAGAAAGAACGCGGTTGAAAAATGTGTTTTCATAGTTTCGGAGAGTCTGCTTTTAAAGACTCCCCGAAAGATAGTCAGCAATTATTATTTGCTATAATCTGTTGTACCAGGACTGAAGTTCGACCACTTCGCAGTCCAATCATTGTCTTTAAATGCACCGACAAAATCGGTCGCGGTAAAGTAGGATCCAGTAGGTGCTACCCCACCTTTCGTCAGCGTTTCAGTAGCTGAAGTCCCCACAGTGAAAGTAGGACGGCCTGCTCCAAAAATAGTTGTACTAACTCCCGTCACAGACCAATCTTCCAGAATTTTATTACCTGCCTGAGCTGCAAACCACTCCGAAGGTTTTTTCCCAGATATATTGGCTAAAGCGACTGGTGTAGAGGCTGTATTCACGTCACGAACTGCAAATCCATTCGGGTTTCCTGCACCTGCACCAAAGTTGTTAGTTCCCCAGCTTTTCACTCCTGATAGTACAACTCGGTTCAAAACTAATTTACCTTCTTCTGCATTTGTTAAAGTAGATACAGCACCAGTAGGATCCATAAAAATACCGTTAGGATAACCAGTTACAAAAGTATTGTGTATCTTAACTTGGGCATTGCGGCGTAGGTGCATACCGTTCTGAAATTGAACACTAATAGCAGTAGTATTATCTTGCTTAGGTCCAATCAAAGAGAAATTCGATAATGTAGCAGTAGTTGCAGGTGTATTGGTTGTTCCAGAACCATCGTTGTCAATTTCAAAACCATTTGAACCTGACTGGTCAGCTATTGATGCTCCGCGTAAACCTATCCCATACTGTAGGTTACCGCTATAACCATTGTCCATATCAAAATCATCATCAATACCACGGTAGGCTACTAAATACTTACCATTGACAGCACCACCAAACCACTCAAAAGAATCATCTCCACCGTACGAAGCTTGCACATACTCCAATGTTGTCCCTGAACCCACTGAACCAAAAGTAAATGAATTTACTTCTTGGTTAGGATTAATAGGAATACCAGCATATTCAACACGTACGTATTTCAATGAACCAGAATTATCGGCATTGTCAGTGCCGCCATGGAACGCACCATATTGACCTTCCAATTCAGCAACTCCCTTAACCCCGGCTGTGGTGACGTTATTAAGTCCTTTTCCACAAATTACTAATCCGCCCCAGTCACCTGCTTCGCGCTCACCGATAGCACGCTCAGAGGTAAACACGATTGGCTCATCAACAGTACCATTGGCGATAATTTTACTTCCGCGCTGAATAATCAAGGTTGCTTTTGAAGAACGTTCACCAATAATGACCGTTCCTGCTTGAATTGTCAACGTTCCCGTTTTAGTAGGAGTACCATCCACTTTTAGGTCCTCACCAACACGTACAAATCCTTTCAGTTTGTATATTTTGTCTTTTGTCCAGCTAATGTTTCCTTCCAAAACTCCAGAAACATCTACCACTTGTTTGGCAGGAACTGCTGATACCGTAATTACCTGTGTAGCAACGGTGGAAGCTTGGTCTTTGTTGTCGGTGGCTTGAAAAGTAAATACTACAGTAGAACCTACAGGAAGTGATTCAATTGTATAATCTTTTGAATACGAAATGCTTGTTTCACCTGTGTATGCTTTGCTCTCAAATGTTTGACCATTTTTAAGAATTGTAAGGGTTTTTAGCCCACCCGGTGCATTGATAGTGGCAGTCACTTTAGCGACATCCCCTACCTTGCTGCTCACAGCAGCTCCTGCTGAAATAGTTGGTACGGGAACAATTTCTTCTTCTTTGGTACAGGCGTTGAAAATCATCGCTGCCGATAGCAAAATCGCTATTGTACGAAGAATGTGTGTGTGTTTAAACAAATTCATGAGTTTGAGAATTGATTTGATTGGTTATTTTTATAATATCCGATACGAAAATCCGAATTGGAGCATTCTACCTGGGCGGTAAGTCTGGATAAGCTGGTCATTTTTACGGTCAAATTTTTTGTCACCGTTACCATTTTGAAGCAATACGTTCGTTTGATTAAGGATGTCTGTTACCCCTCCTTTGAGTACCCAACGCTTACCAACTTCTTTTGAGAAAGTAATGTCTAATACATTGCGCGGCATTTCATAAATGTCAGGATAACCTTCAAAACCAGCAGCGAAGATTCGACGCCCAATGACGTTGTACAAAATATTTACCTGTAACCCTGATTTTGTGTTGTTGTAATTTAGTCCTACGTTGACAATGTACGGTGATTGACCCTGAAGTGGGCGGTCATCTGACTGGCCTAAACCCAATGTTCCTAATTTAATTCGACTGAAAATAAGCGCCGCATTGAACAAAAGGCTCATATTCTGTAAGACTGGTGACGCGCCAAATGAAGCTAAACCTTTACGAATTTCTAGTTCCATTCCTGAGCTAACAGAGCTTTTTGCATTGGCAAATGTGAATGTTTTTGCACCACCTGAACCTGCCCCTGGAACAACAATTACCTCAATAGGATTAGTAAAATATTTGTAGAATCCAGCCAAGCTTACTACTTCGTTGGGAGTTGGATACCATTCATAACGAAGGTCAAAATTATCAACGTTAGCCGTTTGTACTTCTGGATTTCCTTTGTAAACAATATTGTAATCAAAGTCATAAAATGCGAACGGTGCTAACTCACGAAACTCTGGACGATTCAACGTCCGTCCATAGGCTGCTCTTAGGAGACTTTTTTCTGAAAAATTGTATGTAACATTTAGTGACGGCAACAACTTATTGACTGGAAAGCTTACGTTGACGGGTTCACCATTGATGGTAGCAGACGACAACTTTTGTGTGTTGGATTCATAACGTAAACCAGCTATTAAGTTTATCTTCTTTGACAACGGAAGGTTGGCCGAACCGTAGAAGGCTAGTAAGTCATTGCTTGCTTTATACGAGTCACTGTTATTGGTTTGTTCATCAATACGGATACCGTCTGTATTATTGATATTAGCAGGTTGAAATAACTGTGAAATTGTTCCTCCCAAAATTTCTGGATTGGTACGACTTGTACGAACATAGCCAAGGTTACGAGCCTTAAAATCACGTTCTTTGCTCTCATAATAAGTTCCTGCTTTGAATTCTACCTCTGAACCGTTTTTAAGCGCTACTTTTTGGGTAAGATTAACTCCTCCTGTAAGTGAAGTTTCTCTCATTTCGGAAGAAAAACGTCCCAAGAAAAAAGCCGCAGCTGTTCCGACAGGTACATAAAGCGTGCGCTGCCCGTTTGATTCATCTATATCCGAACGATAACGACGATAATCGGGCTGGTCACGATAGGCATTGTTATAACCAACTACCCAATCAACCAAAGTTTTTTTGCCATTAAATTTATGGTTCCCAGTTAACTGCCCTGTATAAATACCACGATATACTTGGTCGAAAGAATAGCTATCAGGTGAATAATTTGACTCTAGGTTTCGGCCTGTACGATTAACTGTACTTGAATTACTCAACTGATTAAACAAGTTTTTAAAATCAACAGCGTGGTTTTCGTTGAAGCGAACCGACCAGTTGTGAAGTACCCCTACTCGAATATTACGGTTTGACTGAGCGTCATTATAATTATAGATAACTGACTGTTGATTGTTGTTACTTTCGTTAAAGTCTTTACGGTTAATTTCAAAAGCCGTGCGAGCATCACTATAATTAAGAGCTGTAACGTTTCCAAAACGAATACTTCCTGCTTGAAACTTGAAGTTGCCAGTCAATGAATAACGTTGGTCAGGAACAGCTAAGGTGCGGTTGGTTGTCCAATTGTTACGTAATGCTCTTCCCGCAAGTTCGAGTTCGGCAGGAGTTGCAAAATTTAGATTTTTCTTAGGAAAGCTACTTGGAATGTCTTGGTAGCCATTGTTGAAGCCCATCCAGTAATTTTTTCCCTGTTCAGGCTGATCAAAATCTCCGAATGTAGTGCCTTGACGAATGCTAACTCCGTAATCAAATACAATACTGGTTTGATCAGGTATATTTTTGGTGAAAATTTTAACAACACCTCCTGCAAATTCACCTGGAAGTTCTGCGGCTGGGCTCTTAAAAATAAGGAGACGGTCGATTTGTGAGCTAGGAATAATGTCAAATGAGAAGGACTTCACGTCCGTTTCCATCGAAGGCGTAAAAGCGTTGTGAAGCATTACGTTGTTATAACGTGAATTAAGACCACGAATATTAATAAAACGATCACCTACAATCGTAATCCCTGGCACGCGTTTTACTACTTGCGCCGCGTCGCGGTCGAGGGAGCGAGTGATTTGCTGTGATGAAATACCGCTGACGATGTTTTGAGAAGCTTTAATCTCGCTAATGACCGACACTTCGGTGTTGGTTTGGCGGGTCGCTACTACTTTTACTTCGGCAAGGGTAGCAGCTGCTTCCAAAAGCGCCGTATTGATTTCAGTGATTTTTTCGGCTTCTATTTTTACGTTTGGAATATTTTCGGTGCGGTATGAAACATACGTAACTTCTACCGTGTAAGCGCCCGCAGGAACTTTAGCCATTGAGAAAAACCCATTAACGTCGGTCGTTGATCCTAATTGAGTGCCTACGATTCTTACGGTTGCGCCAATAAGCGTTTCTTTTGTTTTGGCATCGGTGATTGTTCCGCGAAGTGTTCCTGTTTGGGCAAAAGTGGCAAAACTCAGCAGAAGCATCGCCAATAAGGCAGTAAATTGTCGTAACATTTTTTGAATGGTCAACATTTGGGAGTTGTAATATTTGATTCTATTTGGTGTCGTAAATCCTTTATCAGGATTGCGCTGCAAAGGTAGAAGTGCAATATTAAGTCAATGTTAACCCAGTATTACGGCTAGGTTATATTTGAAAAATCAGCGGATAAGTACCTATAATTCACCTTGTTTTAAGAAATGACCCATTGGTTAAATTTAGTTTATAAATAATAAACAGTTCAGGTTAAATTGTACCAGAATATCGGTTTTGTACAATTTTTGTGGAGAGGTTTTAGTAACTTTGTCGCTATTTTTAAATCAGTGAAATGAAGATTTTTTGGACGAATTCTATTGCAGGAGTTATCATAAGTGTTGGCGTTGCGATGGGGCTAATGGGCTCTTATCACAAAGAGGCAGACGGAAAGCCTACGCAATGGGCGCTAAAAGAAGACAATGCTCCCTCTAAAGCAGTTTTTGAAGCAAATCGCTGGGCAGATAGTGTCTTTAGCAAGATGACCCTTGAAGAAAAAATCGGGCAGGTTTTTATGATTGCCACCTACTCAGACCGTAATGAGACCTATTATCGGCACGTGGACAATCTCATCAAAAATCATCATATCGGCGGGCTCATTTTTTTCAAAGGCGGGCCTTCCCGCCAAGCAAAACTCGTAAACCGTTATCAAGCACTCTCAAAAGTACCCTTGATGGTGGGCATCGACGGCGAATGGGGGCTGGGAATGCGCCTCGACAGTATCGACGATTTCCCCAAACAAATGACCCTCGGCGCCATTCAGGATAATCAATATATTTATAAAATGGGGCGGATGATTGGCCGTCAGTGCCAGTTGGCGGGTATCCAAGTCAATTTTGCACCCGTGGCCGACATCAACTCAAACCCTCGTAACCCCGTGATTGGACTACGCTCGTTTGGAGAAGACCGTGAGAATGTAACCGCAAAAGCGGCTGCGTATATGAAAGGACTTCAGCACCAACGGGTGATTGCCACTGCCAAACACTTCCCTGGACATGGCGATACTGGCACCGACTCCCACTTTACCTTACCTGTACTTTCACACTCGACCGACCATTTAACCCAAACTGACTTATATCCTTTTCAAAAACTGATTGCCGACAGCCTTACGGGAATCATCACGGGGCATTTATACGTCCCCGTTCTTGACAATCGTCCTCACCTTGCCTCTTCGCTTTCTGAAAAAATAGTAACCGATTTACTCAAAAAACAAATGGGCTTTCAGGGATTGGTCTTTACTGATGCCATGAACATGAAGGGTGTCACGCGTGGCCGAACACCCGTTGAAGCTAACATTAAAGCATTGGTAGCAGGAAATGATGTACTGCTATACCCCGAAAGCGTGATTGAGTCGGTGCGGCGTATCAAAGAAGGGGTATCGAGAGGGACGATTCCTATGGATGTCATCGACGAAAAAGTACGAAAAATATTACGGGCCAAATATTGGACAGGCTTGCACCTTACCAAGCCAATTCCTGTTGTCGCCCTCAACGCATCACTGCAAGCCCCCGAAGTAAAAGCCCTCACGCGTGATTTGTGCGAACAAGCCGTCACTTTGGTACGCAACGATAACCAACTCTTGCCACTTTCATCGCTCGACACTTGTAGTTTTGCCTCGATTGCCATCGGGGGCGGGGGTATCAATCTGTTCCAACAAACTTTGAGCAAATATGCCCCGTTCAAGCATATTGTGTATGCCGACAAACCTACCACCAACCAAGAAATAGAAGGTCTGGTGGCACAAGCAGCCAACGCCAACGTGGTGATGGTTAGTTTGCACGATACCCGGCGCAATTTTAATCGTCCTTTTACCATTACGCCTGCCACGGTTGAACTTCTCAACCGCTTGCAACAAAAAGCCAAGGTGATTGTGAGCATTTTTGCCACCCCTTACGCCTTGAAGCAACTACCCGCAACTTCCGCAGTGGTATGTGCTTACGAGAACCTCCCCGACCTTGAAGTAGTAGCTGCGGAGCAGATTTTTGGAGCGTTGCCATTCAAAGGTAAGCTACCCGTTTCCATTGAAAACACCTATGAGTTAGGAACGGGTATCGTCACCAAGCCACTCAACCGCCTACAAATCGGCTATCCCGAACAAGTCGGTATGAGTGCTGAGGTTTTAAACAAAATCGACACCCTCGTCGAACGCTCGATTCAGGCGCGCATTTTCCCTGGCTGTGAAGTAGTAGTGGCACGCAAAGGGCGCGTGGTGTTTCAGCGGAGCTATGGCACCTTGACTTACGATAACCTCACCGAAAAAGTAACCAACGAAACCCTCTATGACGTAGCGTCGGTGACCAAAGTAGCGGCCACCCTCCAAGCCGTGATGTACCTACACGAAGAAGGTGTTTTGGACTTAAAACAAAAAGCGGCACACTATTTGCCTGAACTCGTAGGTACAAACAAAGCAGCAATTACCATCGAGGACTTACTACTGCATCGGTCGGGCTTGGTGTCATTTTATCCCAAACTTTGGGAACGTACCAAAACAGGCGGCGGTGGGCTGATGACCGAGTATTACAGCTCGATTCGCGACAGTGTCTATTCGATGCAAATTGCGCCCAAGCTTTTTGCCCAACCCGCCCTGCGCGATTCGGTTTGGAAAGGCATTATCCAGTCGCCGATGCGTAAAGAAGTCAATGGGAAGCATTCGTTTGTGTATAGTGATTTGGGGATTTTGGTGCTACAAAAAGTGGTAGAACGAATCACCAATCAGCCGTTAGATGAGTTTTTGAGTCAAAATTTCTACGAACCACTCGGAATGATGACGACGACCTATTCGCCTTTGGGGCGTTTTCCAGAAAGTCAGATTGCACCTACTGAAAACGACTTTTCGTACCGAAACCAGTTGCTCAGGGGCACAGTTCATGACCAAATGGCGGCGGTTTATGGGGGTGTGGCGGGTCATGCGGGTTTGTTCAGCACAGCCTACGACTTGGCCATTTTGATGCAAATGAACCTACAAAAAGGATACTACGGCGACCGTCGGTATTTTCAAGAAGAAACCCTACCCTTCTTTTCTAAAATGTATGACTCGGCCCATCACCGTGGGTTAGGTTGGGACAAAGCTCCCTCCAACGGGGAGAGCAATTTTGTGGCGGCGACTGCTTCATCCAATTCGTTTGGGCATTCGGGTTTTACGGGCACTCTGGTGTGGGCTGACCCCAAAGAAGAACTGGTGTTTGTGATGTTGTCAAACCGCGTGCATCCCAATGCAGAAAACAATGAAATCAACCGAAAACGAATCCGTCGGAGGGTCCACGAAATCGTTTATCAGGCCATTCTCAAAGACGGAAAATAAATCTCATTCTTTGAAAAGTGATGATGTATCAATAAAGAGGTAATTTTAAGCGTTTTTATCAAAATCAATACATTAACGGATTATGTTCAAAAAACTACTTTTTCTAAGCTGTGCCGCTTTGCTGGTTTGTGGGGTAATTTTTGAGAGTGCAGCTCAAAGTATTAGCTCCGTTATAGTCACCAGTACGTCGGGTGTCATCCCTGCGGGTGGCTATTGCGCTGGCCAAGGAGTACGGGTATCGTTTAGTGCAACAGGCTTTGCAGGAACTCCTACTTTTTCGGTACAGTTATCGGACGCTGCGGGGGTCTTCCCTGCTACTCCCAACGTCATTGGCTCGGGCAACACTAGTCCCATTTCGGCCAACATCCCCGTGGGTACAAGTGCAGGTTCAGGCTACAAAATACGCGTCACTTCAGGGCTGACTACTTCGGCAGGCAGTGCGTCATTTACGGTCAACCCCGTTGCCACTGTGAACCCCGTCAGTAATGTAACCGCTTGTAGTGGAGCAGGTGTAAGTGGCATTTCTTTTAACAGCTCTAGTGCTGGTGCAACGTTCTTTTGGACGAGTTCCACCAACATTGGCTTTGGCACATCGGGTTCAGGAAATATCCCTAACTTTACCGCCGTCAACAATGGAACTTCAAACGTCACTGCCAATGTCAGCGTTGTCCCTTCTGTTAATGGATGTGTAGGATTAGCCTCTTCGTTTGATGTAACTGTGCGCCCGGTAGCGACAGTCAACAGCATTTCGTCGGTCAATTTGTGTAACGGAGCAGCGGGGGCAAGTATCAATTTTAGCAGCCCAACGGCTGGCACTACCTTCACTTGGACCAGTTCGGCAAACGTAGGATTTGGAAACTCGGGTTCGGGTTCTATCCCTGCTTTCACCGCTACCAACCCAGGCACGTCTTCGGTGACTTCGACCGTCACTGTCACTCCCAATCTCAACGGATGCCCAGGGCCCGCGCAGTCATTTAACGTGACAGTCAACCCGACCAATGCCACCGTCAATCCTATTTCAAACCTTTCATACTGCGACGATACATCAGCACCTTCCATCAACTTTACCAGTTCTTCGGCAGGTGCCTCGTTTGATTGGACATCGTCTGCCAATATTGGCTTTGGCACTTCTGGCTCAGGGCCTATTCCTGCATTCATTGCCAACAACAATAGCAACGCTGACGTCACTGCCACCATTACTGTTACACCACGAGTGGGCGGTTGTGCGGGCAATCCAACGACTTTTACGGTCACGGTTAAACACAAACCCACTGTCAACACCATTTCAAATGTGATTACTTGTAATGGAAACAGCAACGCCGCCATCGCCTTGGCAAGCTTCTCGGCGGGAGCAACATTCGCATGGACTAGCTCAGTAAACGTCGGTTTTGGCACCTCAGGTACTGGAAATATTCCTGCTTTTACGGCAATCAATGCGGGAGCAGGTATTCAAGTTGCTACCGTTACGGTAACACCTTCGGTGGGAGGATGCACAGGAAACAGCACTTCTTTTAGCGTAACTGTCAATCCCACGACCAGCGTCAATACCGTTGCCAACGCCGCCTTCTGCGGTGGAATCCCAGTAGCAGGGATAAATTTCTCCAGCCCTGTGGCAGGTACTACATACAGTTGGACAAGCACGGCAAACGTGGGCTTTGGCACGTCAGGAACAGGCAATATCCCAGCTTACACCACCATCAGTTCTAGCACCACTCCTGTCGTTGCAACGGTGACGGTTACCCCTAGTGTTGGGGCTTGTCCAGGAGCGTCAAAAACATTCACTGTTACTGTAAATCCTGCCCCAACGGTCAACACCATTACCAACGCCGTCTATTGTAATGCGGCTTCAGGTTCGGCCATCACGTTTTCAAGCCCTGTTACAGGAACGACCTACACTTGGTCAAGTTCAGTAAATATTGGTTTTGGGGTTTCGGGAACGGGTAATATTCCTGCTTATACCGCTACCAACGCCACCTCAAACCCCGTTATCAGTACCATCACTGTCACACCGAGTACAGGAACATGTACAGGCCCAGCTTCGACTTTCACCATCACTGTCAATCCTACGCCCGTTGTTGGCACAGTCGCGAATGCCATTTATTGTGGCAATGCTGGTGCGAGTGCGATTCCGTTTACCAGTTCCACATCGGGAACTACTTACGCTTGGTCAAGTAGTTCCAACGTAGGTTTCGGAACAGCGGGTACAGGAAATATTGCGGCTTTTACAACTGTTGATAGCGCCGGTGTCGTTTTGGGCAACATCACCGTTACGCCTACTGCCAATACCTGCGTAGGAGCCTCTAAAACATTTACCATCACCGTAAACCCTTCGCCTAAGGTTACGACCGTAAACAATGTGGCCTACTGTAATACTGCCCCAGGCGCCGCCATTGCTTTTACGAGTCCTACTTCGGGAAGTACCTATACGTGGACATCTTCGGCCAATGTTGGATTTGGGACATCAGGTTCGGGCAATATCGCTGCTTTTACGGTGGCCAATGCGGGCGTAGCACCCATTATTTCCACCGTGAGTGTTACGGCCAAAACCGCTACCTGTACTGGCCCAACAAAAACTTTCACCGTCACTGCTAACCCAACGCCGGTTGTTACGACACTCAGCAATTTGACGTATTGCGGAACAGTGACCGCCCCTGCTATTGCTTTCTCAAGCCTTACCTCAGGCACCACCTACGCCTGGACAAGCACGGCTAACGTAGGATTTGGAACAACAGGCACGGGCAATATCACCAGTTATACAGTAACAAACCCTATCGTTTCTGCCACAACCGCTACGGTGAGCGTGATTCCAACGGCCAATACCTGCGAAGGAACGGCCAAAACGTTTATCATTACAGTAAACCCAAGCCCAGTTGCTAGTAACATTGCTGATATTGCGCTGTGTGCGGGAGAAAAAGGGAACGCTATCGCATTTACAAGTGCTACCCCTAGCACGACGTTTAATTGGTCAACTCCTACCAACGTTGGTTTTGGCGTAGCAGGAACGGGCAATATCGCCGCTGGATTTAGCGCTTTAAATAACTCGCAGAATGTGGTTTCAACCACCATTAGTGTGGTGCCAGCAACATCACTTTGTACTGGAAAAACAGCGACTTTTGCTTTCGTAGTCAACCCAACTCCTGCCAATCCTACCGCTGCGTCACCAGTTGTATATTGTGCAACCGCCAACGCCACTGCTTTGGTCGCTAATGGAAGCAACATCAAATGGTACACCGAAGCCACAGGTGGCAGCGGAAGCGGCGTAGCCCCTACCCCTTCGACCAACAACTCAACCGATAACTCCGTCACAACCAGCTATTACGTTACGCAGACCAATCAATATACCTGCGAAAGCCAGCGTAGCCAAGTACAGGTAGTGGTAAAACCTCTGCCTCCTTCGGCACAAGTGACAAAGCAAGAATACCTTCTTTGTCAGTTTGACCCTGCCATTCAGTTGGATGCCAAAGTGCAAGGAACGGGCGAGTCGTTGCTTTGGATTTATCCTAACAGCAGCGAAACGGGGGTTATTCCTACCATCACCACCGACACAGGCTTTGAAGGAACTTATTCGGTGTTACAACTACGCGATGGCTGTCGAGGCCCTCGTACCGACATTCGGGTAAACGTACGCACGACGCCATTGCCTGCGGTGAGTCAAGTACCGATTGTCACTTGTCAAAACGCAACGCCACAGGCATTGTCGGCCACAGGAACAGCCTTAAAATGGTACAATACCAACAAAACAGGTGGCACTCCTCAGAGCACACCGAATATTCCACCAACACAAACGCCAGGTACTTACAATTTTTATGTGACCCAAACAGGCACCAATGGCTGTGAAAGTCCACGTGCCGAAATAGTAGTTGTCATTCAGCCACTCCCAAGTGCAACCATTAGCGGCGAAGGCACCATCACCCAAGGCCAGTCGGCACCGTTGTCAATTGCCTTTACGGGCCAAGGCCCTTGGACTTATACTTTGTCCAACGGATTAACATTTACGTCGTCTCAAAACCCGACCAACATCACCGTGAGTCCGTTGGAATCTACCATTTTTACGGTAACAAAAATTACCAACAATTGCGGTGAAGGTAGTCCAGCGGGAAGTGCTACCATCAATGTACGGGTGGCCACCATCGACGTTGGTAATCCAAGTGCTACCACCGTTTGTGCAGCTCAAACGTTCGATATCCCCTATTTTTCATCGGATTTCTTTCCGTCAAATACCCAGTTCCGCGTCCAAATCTCAAAGACAAACGACGATGCCAGCTTCCAAACCATTTCGACGGAAGGTTCAAGTACGCCACTAAAGGCCACAGTACCCGCCACGGCCACGGCAGGAACATACTTTGTACGGGTGATTGGGGTTGCTTCTAACTTTACGGTAAAAGGGAAAGTAAGCCCTGTACAAATTGTGGTGCGGGAATTGCCAACGGCGACCATTTCGGGGCCAGCGAACATTTACGAAAATGAAAGCGCAAAACTTTCGATTGCCTTTACGGGTGAAAATCCTTGGCGCGTAACCTACCGCGATAGCTTGGCCCAAAAAGACACCACGTTTTCAACCACTGTCTCGCCTTTTGAGTTTACCGTACGTCCTGAAAAAACAAACCTCTATCGTATCGTTTCGATTAGCAACGGTTGCGGAAACGGGCCAGCGACCTCACGCCTTACCTTGACGGTCAGCCCGTTATTGTCGGTCAATCCAAACCAATCAAGTGATTGGTTGAGCGTCTATCCTGTGCCAGTTCAGACGCGTTGTACCATCGAAATCCAAGGAGGTGCACCTGCGTCGATTACCGTCACCGATGGCTATGGGCGCGTTTTGTTACGGCAACAAACGGCCACCAGCAGAGACGAGGTTGACTTTACGACGCTTACCCCAGGGGTTTATTTCCTAAATGCAGAACAAAATGGACGCGTAGCGCGACGAAAAATCGTAAAAGTGCAGTAGAATTTAAGTACTTCGGAGTTTGTTTGTCGAAACAAACGTACCTTTGCAAAAGGTAAACAAGTAAGCCGAAGCACTTTTGACTATGAAAATACGCATTGCATATCAAGCCGGCTGTCTTCTTTTGGCAGTCGGTTTTGCTTTTTCAGTACATGCCCAAAAAAATGGCATGACCCAACTCCCCACCCACGAAGGAGGAGCGTTTCAACTCACAGGAAGCTGGAAGTCAGCCCAGGCGGTGACAATGCACCCCGACAAAAAAGATGTTGTAAAAACAACCGCTCTTTCTGACAAAGCGGCGGGGATTTTGGTTGGCAGTTCTGCGGCCAAAGCCACCACCGAATTAGGCGCAGGCGATGTGGTTCTACAACTTGATTTTATGTTGTCGCCCACAGGAAGTGCCGTAGTGAAACTTCCAGGTGGCTATGACATCCAACTGAGCGATAGTTGGAAAAATCCCAAGCTCGATGGTAGCGCAAGTGGGTCGATAGCAGGGCTAATGCCTCTTCAAAATGCTAGTAAAGCACCAGGACTTTGGCAACAATTATTGGTTCAATTTAAACGACCTACCAAAACGTCGGCAGCCCAAATAGAAAAACTAACCCTCAACGGGTCAGTGATTCAAGAAAATACTTTTTTAAGTGCGGCTCCTTCTTCCCAATCAAGCATTTCGTTAGAGGTGACCTCTGGCAATGTGGCATTTAAAAATGTGTATTATCAATTGCTGAACGATACGCACCCATTGACCCTCAAAAACCTCACTTACACCCTTTACAAAGCAGGAAACGACCGCCCAAAGGCATTGTTAAGTGAAAATATTCTCAAAAAAGATACAACCTCTATCCTGACCAGAGAATGGGGTGTTGGCAACAACAGCTTTTATTTGGTTTATGAAGGAAACATGGACGTAGCCCAAGAAGGCGACTACCTGATTCAGCTTATCTATATGTCGAATGCTTCGTTGGAGATAGATGGCAAGCAAATACTTCCTTACCAATGGAATGATTTTCAACAAAACTACGTCCCCGCAACCGTACATTTGACCAAAGGTTCGCATCCGTTCCGCTTAGATTTCCACAAATTTACTTGGCGCCGCCCTGCGCTTGGCATGATGGTTTCGACCCAAGGCGTTCGTCCGTACCCACTTCACGTATTGTCGTCGGTACCCGAACCACAGCCTATACCGACCATCGAAGTAACCGCGACGGGAGGTAAAGCCGAGCTGGTACGTTCGTTTATCCAACGCCAAGGCGAAAAAAACAAACGCACCCACTGCCTTTCGGTAGGCACGCCCGAAGGTGTACATTATACGTTAGACCTCAATTGGGGTTCTTTGTTGCAGTTTTGGAAAGGGCCTTTTGCCAACGTTACCGAAATGTGGTACGAACGCGGCGAACCGCAAATTTTACACCCAATGGGCACAACAACGACCACAAAAGGTCAGGTAGATTGGGCCGTGCTGACCGATATGAATGCGGCTTGGCCCGATTCTCTCTCGCAGCTCACCTACAAAGGATATCGCTTATCGCCCGACGGTGTACCAACCACCACTTATCGCCTCAATAATGCCGATATTACAGACGAAATTACGCCCGATAATGGCGGTTTAACGCGTACTATCAATGGAAATCTCCCGAACGGCTACGTACGATTGGTGAGTGGCAATAGTATTTCGCAGCTCGAAAAAGGGCTTTATGAAGTAAATGGACAAAGTTATTTTGTACGAATAGACCCTAAGAGTAAACCCGTAGTTCGCAACGTTGGTGGACAACAAGAATTGCTTTTGCCGCTCAACGGTACCGTGCGTTATTCATTGATTTGGTAAGTTTTATGGGTTGACCAAACCATTTTGCACGAAATTTGCGTTTTATGCTCAAACGAATTGACAATCTAATTATCTAAACCGATGCAACGTTTCATTTTTGTTCTCGCCATAGCGGCTGTTTTATTTACAGGCATGGCAGCGACCACTCCATCTGCGCCTGCACCTTCTACCACTGCCCCTAAAGCAGATGGCATTCAATTTGTGGATTTGCCTTGGGCTAAAGTGCTCGAAAAGGCTAAAAAAGAGAAAAAAATCATCTTTTTTGATGCCTACGCAAGCTGGTGTGGCCCTTGTAAAATGATGCAAAAAAATGTGTTTACGCGCAAAGACGTCGGCGATTATTTCAACGCGACGTTCATCAACGTGAAAAAAGATATGGAAATAGGCGAAGGGCCACAATTGGCCAACCGCTACCCCATCGAAGGCTATCCTACACTTTTCTTTGTGGATGGCAACGGCAAATTAGTTACCACGCACCTAGGCGCCATCATGGACGGCCCAGAGCTCATTAAATTTGCCAAAGCGGTAACTGGCAAAAAATAATTTGGTCTTATCCCACAAAAAAAGCCGTGAGTTTCACGGCTTTTTTTGTGGGGAATAACGCCTCTCACTTTATTCCTTATGATCATTAGAAAAAGTTGGACTAAGTGGCTCATTATTAGCCTACCAATCATTTTGTTCGCTTATATCGGTATTTACTTATTTCTCTATAGCATCAAAGATCAGCAAACCAAGCAGTATCGTTCCACATCGCTACCGAGTGACTTTAAATTCAGCTTCAACGAGCCAATGGAAGAGCTTATGATAAAAACCCCACAAGGAGGCTTGCTGAATGCCTTGTTGTTTAAAGCCCCCAGGGCTAAAGGCGTGATTTGTTTTTGGAAAGGGGGAGGGGGAACCTTAGCAAACTGGGGGCTAATTGCTCCTCGTTTTCTTCAATACGGATATGACGTACTGATTACGGATTATCGCCAACATGGAAAAAGTAAAGGTGCAATTAGCATAGCTAATTTTTACAGCGATGCTCAAACTGTTTACGATTCCTTGAAACTCAGGTATCGTGAAGACCGTATTGTAGTCTGCGGCTATTCTTTAGGAGGTAGGATAGCAGCCCATTTAGCCTCAACCAATCGCCCCAAATTTACCTTTCTAATTGACCCTTCGTCAGCAGGTGGTGATTTTAGTGACCGCTTTACAGATATATTGTATTACCCCTTTCCCTCGGTGAATGGCTTTACTTTTCTCACTGACCAAGATGTTCAGAAAGCACCAAGTCAAGTTATCGTCGTTAGTACTGACAATCCTCACAGTACAGCTTATCAGTTAAATTCCGTCCTCAGCGACCATGACCAGCATTTAGTCATTCCTAATTCGACCCATGCTAGCATTTTAAACCACCCTCAAACCATGCAACTGCTGAAAAAATTACTAGCTAGGCCTTAGCTTCAAACGCTTAGAAAGGTTCTATCTCACTCCTACGGGGCTTTATGGGTAGGGGTAATTACTGCTCTTCTACTAAGATTTCGCCCCGCCTGGGGCTGGCCAAGCTGGTTTGTGGTTAGCCTAAAAGCCTTTGTCGCCAACACATGAAAGATGCGTTTTTAACGCCTGACACCTTTCCCACAACGATTTCAGGCACTTGCTTGCAGTGTGATAAATTAGCGAGCCTCATGCCACCCCTACGGGGCTTCTTGGACGGGGAGAATGGCTCTTTTTTTCGCCCCGCTGGGGCTGTTGGATGATTGGTTTGCGTCCCATAAGCATTCGGGGCGAACCTCTGAAAAATGCGTTTTTAACGTATGACTCCTTTCCCGCAATGAATTCAGACGCTTACAGGGAGACCAAAGGGAGAGGTTTGGTGAAAAAATCGGCTTTTTGTATCTTCGTAATATAAACTAATTATTCTTAAAACGCCTGAGCCATGAACTTGCAGTACCTATCAGACCATACGGGGCATATTACAGGGGTATTTATCCCGATTGAAGAGTGGGAAAGCATCCGAAAAAAGTTGGATTTGCCCGATACATCAAAGCAATTACACCGCGAAGAACTGCTTGAAGCATTTGAAGAAATAAAACTGATACGTGAGGGAAAACTGCCCAAGCCAAGTCTAACCGATTTTTTAAATGAGCTTTGAGATAATACCTATTTCGCCTTTTCAAAGGCAAGCCAAAAGGCTCATTAAAAAATTTCCTTCACTTAAAGGCGAGCTTTTGAACCTCATTGAACGTCTTAAAGACCAGCCCTTGCAGGGAACCTCACTGGGTGATGGTTGCTATAAAATACGGCTCTCAATAAGCAGCAAAAACAAAGGAAAATCAGGTGGGGCAAGGGTTATTACTTGCGTATATATTAATGAGAATGAGCTGTATTTACTTTCTATTTATGATAAATCAGAACGTTCAAGCCTAAATGATAAAGAATTGAAAGAACTCATTACAATAGTGCAGGAACTTAAATGACAAACCTAATTGTCAATTCAGAAGAACTCAAGCGCTTACTGAGTGGCAAATCAAGTTAACGCACTTCGATTGCCGTGGTATCTTTTGTTCTTGTTTCGGAAAATCTCAACCAACTTCCCATCGGTAAACTTAGCAACAAACTCAAACCACTCGTTTTTTAAATCAGTACGTGCGAAGGTTCAACGGAAGCCGAAGTACAGGCCGAACCGATTGTTTGCAAGACGCGTGGGTCGATTCGAGTAGTAGCCTATCTTTACTTCATCAACATCACAACACCCGTAAAAGTGTAGGGGTTCAGTTCGGGGTCGGTAAACTCAATCGTGATTCGGTAAGGAAACGTACCTACTCCTAGCAATTGCCCTAGGTACTTACCATCCCAACCATAGGCAGGCTGGGAAATGGGAACATTGG
The DNA here is from genome assembly GCF_000482465.1 of Runella limosa DSM 17973. Classification (GTDB taxonomy): domain Bacteria; phylum Bacteroidota; class Bacteroidia; order Cytophagales; family Spirosomataceae; genus Runella; species Runella limosa. The sequence goes on along the minus strand of NZ_KI519425.1, from coordinate 260,230 downwards.
CTTGGTGAAAGATGACTTCTCCCCAACGACTATAAATCGTCATTTCTTTGATTTGTTTGACGCAATCGCCCCCCTGCACAAAAAACACGTCGTTTTGTTGGTCATCGTTGGGCGAAAAAATATCGGGCGTATAAACCCCACACTGAATAATTTTGACGTGTGCCTCAGCCACTTTTTGACAAGTTTTGTCCGCATTCGTGACCGTCAATTTATATTTTGTGGTCATTTCTGGATAAGCCCAAGTTACGGCGCAAGTAGGACACGAAAGCCCTCGTTCGGGCTCCCAGCGGTAAGTATAGTTGGCATTGGCAAAGGTCGAAACGAGCGTTGCGCGTAGCTGTGCGCTATCTCCTTCCGCCACTACTACTTCGGTGGGTTGTACAGAAAGTTCTATTTTATCCACCACCAACGTCGTCGTAACAATACTGTCACAAAGCGAAGGACGCGAGATGGTGGTGGTGTAAATCCCAGGAGTGGTATATTTAGCGGTTCCTACAGTCAGGGTTTGACCCTCGCAAATCGTTATTTTTTGGGAGTGGCGTACCAACGGTTTGACCGTAAGATTGAGCGTGACTGTGCTATCGCAACTTTCCCCACGGTCTATTTTTGTAACGTACTTTCCTGAGGTTCGATAAGCCGTGGCTCCTACGGTGAAGCTTTCTCCTTCGCAAATGGTCTTGGTAATGGTTGTATCAGATTTTTGGTGCTTGACAGTATAATCCAACTGCAACTCACAGGATTCGTCCAAGCTCGACGGCGCTACCACTTTCACGAAGTACTTATCGCCTATCTTGGGCTTAATTTTAATACTCGTGCCTGTTTCCCCCGTGTTCCATTTGTAGGAGGCAAAGCCATCGGGCGCCACCAAGGTCAGATAACCGCTGGCATCGGGACAAATTGAGCTAGGCTTAATTTCAGCCTTCAAACACTGCGCATCAAAATAAGCATAGCCGTAGTGGCCTCGTTGTGTACACCCGTGAGCGGTTACCTCAACCGTCAGTTTCCGCCCAATATAGTTACGAAGGTCAATCGCTCCCGTTGTCCAAGGGCGGTATTCTACCGTGGTGCTCTCTACTTTAAATCCCGCAACTACCCCTGCTCTAGTTAGTTGCACATCGTAATAGCTACACGCAATCGGCGTTTTATTTTCATCATAAATCAGCAAACTAAAGCCAGGTTTTTGGTGGGACAGGTGGGTATCGTCCCTGTCTTTGTTAAGAACCACCGCAAATTGATACTGGAAGAGGGTATTATCGGGTGAAACAATGAAGGTGGTTTTAATTCGGTCAAATTTCGACCCACGGTTAGCTGTGCCGTTACCAATCCGAATAGAATATTGGCTTCCAGGAGCTACCATTGGCAAAACTTCACGTGTAACGTTGGGGTCATTGCCATCGCTTCGTTTGGTAATCAGGTGGCCATTGTCGTACGTACCTACAACTTCATTTAGATAAATAAGCTGAATGCCTGCAAGGCCAATGTTTCCATTGGTCAATGTCCAGCCTTGGGTTGTTCCCGTCTCAAAACCGATATTTCCACAATCTACCTGACCATAGCTCCACAGCCAACTCCCCCACCAAAACCCTAATACCCATAGAATTTTCCTCATTGCCGTCGTTTTTTGCGTGTCTTAATAACCTATACGCACATCTCAAAACGACTGTTGCACGTGAAGGCATTACCACTTCTTAAAGATAAAGAATACGGCAAGTATAATCAAGGCAAAGCCCACAAGATAGTTCCAACGAAGTTCTTCTTTGAGGTAAAAAACGGCGAACCCTACAAAGACTGCCAAACTGACGACTTCCTGTATGGTTTTAAGCTCAAAAGCATTGAATTCGTACGAGCCTATTCGGTTGGCAGGAACGGCAATACAATACTCAAAAAATGCAATTAACCAACTGATAACAATCACCTTCCACAAGTCGGTATCTTTGTATTTGAGGTGCCAATACCAAGCCGTTGTCATAAAAACATTGGAAAGAAGTAGCAAAATAACAGTGCGCATATACGTGATGTTTAATAACACAAAGATAGAATTTTACACAAAAAAGCATCGGCCAGTATGCTCCGACCGATGCTTAAAAATTATTGATTTGGAAACCTATATGCTAGTTTAGAAATGCCAACGAACAAAGGCTTCCATCGCCTCGTACTCGGCCAAGCCAAGTTGGTCGTAGAGTTTGGCGGTTCCGCTGTTGCGTTCTTCCGCACGTTGCCAAAACTCGCGCGAATCTTCGCCTTGGAACACCACTCCGTCTTTTTGTGATTGGTGTTTGAAGATACCCATCCGCTTTTTCACCACTTGGTCGGGGCTCATTGGTACGGCCATTTCGATTTCGTGAATATCCCACTCCGCCCAAGCGCCACGGTACAACCATACCCAGCAATCTTTCATGAAGTTTTTGTGTTTCAATTGCCCCAAAGCCGCCTCAATAGCGTCCCAACATACTTTGTGGGTTCCGTGAGGGTCGGCAAAGTCGCCTGCTGCGTAGATTTGATGTGGTTTAATTTCCTCAATCAAATCGGCAATGATTTTAACATCCTCTGGGCCAATTGGCTTTTTCTGTACTGTGCCTGTTTCGTAGAACGGCATGTCAAGGAAATGGAAATGCTCCGTTCCGACAAAACGGCAAGTTGCTTTTGCTTCTCCACGACGAATTATGCCTTTCACATAACGTACTTCTGGCGTATCTATTTCGCTGTCTTTTTTTGTTTTCAAAAACGCTTTTGCATCTTCAAAAATCTTCATCGCCGCGGGGCTTTCAATGCCGAATTTCTGGTTGTAATCCACCACAAAGTCGATAAAGCGGAACGCCTCATCGTCAGCAACGGCAATGTTCCCTGACGTTTGGTACGCAACGTGAACTTCGTGTCCCTGATCTACCAAACGCTGGAAAGTCCCTCCCATCGAGATAATATCATCGTCGGGGTGCGGGCTGAAGAGAATCACCCGTTTTTTCGCAGGATGCGCGCGCTCAGGGCGGTGCGTATCATCGGCGTTTGGTTTACCACCTGGCCATCCTGTGATGGTATGTTGTAACTGATTGAAAACGTTGATATTAATATCGTATGCCGAACCGTGGGCAGCCAACATATCGCTCATACCATTGTCATTGTAATCTTTGGTAGTGAGTTTCAAAATTGGTTTTTGAAGGGTCAACGAAAGATGCGTTACCGCCTTCTTAATCATTGAATTGTCCCACTCAACGGTATCTACCAACCACGGTGATTTCACTCGGGTCAGTTCTGAAGCCGCTCGCGTATCTACAAAAAACGCCACGTTAGGGTGTGCTTGCAAGTACGACGCAGGTACAAGTTCACTCACAGGGCCTTCTACCGACGACTTAATCATCGGTGCTTTGCGCTCACCCCAAGCCAACAACACTACTCGCTTGGCGTTCATGATGGACGAAACCCCCATCGTAATCGCTTTTTTCGGTACATGGTGCAGCCCTCCAAACTCCATGGCCGCCGCAGCGCGGGTAGAATGATCGAGGGTCATCAAACGGGTACGTGAGTTGATCAACGACCCTGGTTCGTTAAAACCAATGTGGCCGTTTCCTCCAATTCCAAGAAGTTGGAAGTCGATACCACCCATTGCGTTCATTTTGTTGTCATAACGCTGGGCAAAATCAGCGATAAGCGCCGAAGGTACCGTTCCGTCAGGGATAAAATAATTTTCCTTTGGAATGTCCACGTGGTCAAACAATTGCTCGCGCATAAAACGCACGTAGCTATGAATCGAATCGGGCTGCATGGGGTAGTACTCATCCAAGTTGAACGACACTACGTTTTTGAAACTCAATCCTTCTTCACGGTGCATTTTGATGAGTTGGGCATACACCGTTTTAGGTGACGACCCCGTCGCCAAGCCTAACACACAATTTTTGCCTTCCTTCTGCTTGGCCCGAATCAAATCAGCGATTTCTTGCGCCACGGCGCGCGAAGCATCTTTGGCATCGGCGTAAATCTGAGTCGGAATTTTTTCGTAGGTGATAGCCTGACCTACCATACCGTTTGACAAATTGCTGTCAGCGGCTTGTGCTTGAATCATTAAAGGTTCGGTAATCATGTTTGTCAAAAGAAGGAGTAGTTTACGGCGACAAAGGTATCTATTTGTAAGATAATAAGCGACTTAAATTAATAAAAAAATTTAATAATTGTCTTTTTTATCATTCACAGCTTCTACTACTGACCTGATTTTGAGGGCATCACTGTAAATAATCTCGTACTCGTCGGTGGGTAATACGGAAGCCATGCTCACCCCTTCCTTCTGATAAATCATTTGGCCTTTTCGAGCAGCTTTGCCCGTTAGGTGGAGTGCTTGCACGCCTGTTTGCGCCAATCGCACGGCATTTATAACATTTACTCCACTTCCTGCCATTAAGTCTATTCGTCCTGCGGCTTTTTTGGCTAATTGTGTCAATAACTCCGCGCCATCCAAAGCCGAATTTTCTTGTCCCGACGTCAAAATACGCACTGCTCCCGTCCGAATAACTGCCTCTAATGCCTCAAATGGTTCTTTGGCCACGTCAAAAGCACGGTGAAAAGTTACTTGCAAGGGTTTCGCCAATGCGACCAATTCGGCCGTACGTATTTCATCCACTTCGCCTGTTGGTAAAAGCAACCCAAATACGACACCATCTGCCCCTAATTCTTTGGCCAATTCGATGTCTTGTTTCATCACTAAAAACTCTTCGTCATCGTAACAGAAATCCCCTCCTCTGGGGCGAATCATGACGTATAGTTGAAGCGTTGTTACTTCTCTGGCTCTTTTTATCAACCCGTAACTGGGCGTAGTTCCTCCTTCGTACAAACCGCCACACAGTTCAATACGGGTCGCCCCCGCCTGCTGGGCATTCAAACACGACTCTACCGAAAACGCACAAACTTCTACTTGCATTCTTACTTATTTTTGGTTTGTTTTTTATTGATTCATTGGGCTACTAAAAAAGGGTTACCTCCCTGATTAAACCTTTTTTATATACCTTTGTCTAACCTAAAATGCTACCAGCAAAGTACCCTTTAATCACTATCTACTATGCCAGTGTGGGATGTTTCTAACGCCAAACACCTGCTGTCTCGCTGCCTGTTTGGTTATTCTCGCAAAGACCTTGACAAGGCACTATCATATACAACGCTCAACGACTTTGTTGAGAAGGAGTTATTGGCCGACCGACCGCTTCCCGCCTCTCCTGGGGAATGGGTTACTGAAGTGCCTGTTAATAACTCCCTCGAAAGCGACCGCTACCGCGCCATGACGTACTGGTGGTACGACCTTATGCTATCGGAAGGTACAAATATGCGAGAAAAAATGACACTTTTCTGGCATAATCACTTCGTTTCGGCACGAGATAAGGTCAACTACCCGCAGCATTTGTACATCCAAAACAACTTATTTCGGCGTTCGGCATGGGGCAATTTTCGGCAACTTACCAAAGACGTTTCCATCGACCCTGCCATGTTGATTTATCTGGATGGTCGCTTGAGCAATGGTAATACCCCCAACGAAAACTACGCCCGCGAAATCATGGAGCTGTTTACTCTTGGCGTTGGAAATTATACCGAAAACGACATCAAACAAGCCGCGCTTGCTTTTACGGGTTGGCAAGTAAACGGGCTCAATGCCGTATTTACCCAAAACCGTTTTGCCAATACCAATAAAACAATTTTTGGAAAAACGGGCAACTACAAACACGGCGACGTGGTGGACTTGATTCTCGAAAAACCCGAAGCGGCCGAATTTGCCTGCCGTAAGCTGTTCAAAGAGTTTGTGTTTTATAAACCCAACGAATCCTTTGTCAAACAAATGGCCGAGGTGTTTCGCAAAAGTAACTATGAAATACGTCCTGTACTAAAGTTCATGCTCACTTCCGACGAGTTTTTTAATCCTCAATACCGAGGTGCCAAAATCAAGAACCCCATGGAAGTCACCATTGGAATGCTCAAAGCCTTTGATTTGACCAGTGGACAAGTAAATACCACCAATGACTGGCCTTATATTTACACGCAAACGCAAGCACTTCAACAGCAACTTTTTTACCCACCAGACGTGCAAGGATGGGTAGGGCAACGCGACTGGATCAGCTCAACCACTTTTGTCACCCGAGGTAGCCTTTCCGATTATATCGTCAACACCATGGGTAATGCCAAAGCTACCCAATTTAAACAAATTAATACGCCTGTTTCCTACGCCCGCACGTTCAAAACGTCGGAAGATGCCACCAAGTTGGTGGACGATATGGTAGGGCTCTTTTTGCAGTTTCCCGTAAGTGCGGCAAAAAAACAGTCGCTGCTTTCGATCTTACTCGGCAGTACGATTCTCGCCAACTGGTCCACCAGCACCCCTGGCGCCGAAAACCAAATCAAAGCATTACTCAAAGCGATTATGCGCTTACCCGAATTTCAATTTGCGTAACCCCTTCAATCCTGAAAATAACTTATGAATCGGAAAGAATTCTTACAGCAATTAAGCTTTTTGTCGGGTGGGGTCGCTTTTGGAATGGGCGGAATGTCTGTCAAAGCTTTTGCCCATAATCCGTTTTCCATCGACATGGAAGCAACCAACGGAAAAATCTTGGTACTGGTTCAGCTGGCAGGTGGAAACGACGGCTTGAATACCGTCGTTCCTTACGAAAACTCGTTGTACTATAACAAACGCGCCAACATTGCCATCAAAAAGGAAAACGTGTTGCCCCTCACAAGTCAGATGGGGCTAAATCCTGCAATGGCGGCTTTCAAAGATTTATACGACAAAGGCAAACTGACCCTCGTTCAGAATGTAGGCTATGCCAATCCCAACCGTTCACACTTTCGCTCTACCGATATTTGGTTGACTGGTTCTGATGCAGCCGAGTTTTGGGACGAAGGCTGGATTGGGCGCTACCTCACCAAACTTTACCCAGGATTTCCCCTACAAATTCCCGAAGAACCCATGGCCATTCAGCTTGGTTCGGTGGAATCGTTGTTGATTCAAACAGATTTAGGTTCAACGGGTGTGGTGTTTAGCAACCCGACCAATTTTTATAACTTAGTCACAGGAACTACCATCGACAATGAACCTGTTCCTGAGACACTTGCGGGCGATGAACTCCGTTTTATGCGGCAAGTAGCAACCCAATCGGTGGCTTATTCGGGCATTATCAAACAAAAGTGGGACAAGTCCCTCAAAAATCTTTACACCTACCCTACGACAAACTTGGCGAGTCAGCTCAAAATTGTGGGCGAGCTTATTGGCGGTGGGCTTCAAACTCCTATCTATCTCACGACGATTGGGGGATTTGATACCCACGCCAACCAAGTAGTGGCCAATGCCACCAACACAGGGACGCACGCCAATCTGCTCCGAACTGTATCAGACGCCGTCGCAGCTTTCCAAAAAGATTTGGAAAAACGCGGCTTGGCCGACAAGGTAGTCGTCATGACATTTTCGGAGTTTGGCCGACGGGTGTCGCAAAATGGCACCATGGGTACCGACCACGGCTCGGCGGCTCCGCTATTTGTGATTGGGTCAGGCGTTCGCGGGGGTGTATTGGGTAAAAACCCCGCATTAGGCGACCTCGACGGCAACGGTGACATCAAGTTTGAGTACGATTTTCGGCAACTTTACGCCAGTATTTTGCAAGACCACCTCGGCGTCGAAACAAGCACGGTACAAGGCATCATGGGAGGAAAGACTTTTTCAACGCTTCCTATTTTCCGCCAATCGACGAGTGGATACGTGGCTACCAACCAAGAGTTTACGTTTGACCAAAGCGGAGCCAACCCATTCACGACCTACACCACCCTTTTGTACTCACTCAAAAAAGACATGTACGTCAAAATCAGCCTGTACGACATGATGGGGCGTGAAGTAGGCACCCTCAAAGAAGGCAACATGGCCGCGGGGGTATATTCAGAAATTGTTGAAGGAAGTTACTGGATGCCAGGCCCTTATTTGTGTGCAATGAAATGCGACGCAGGACAAAAAGTGATTCGCATTTTAAAAGCATAACGTCAGAAACAAGAGGAATAATTGGACACACAACAAAATCAACGGCGCAACGTTTTAAAATTTGGTATAATTTTGGCAAATGATTCGTTAGTTTCGTATCAAACACGTAGAATTACCATGTTTTTGCATTCGAGTATGTCCTCTTTCCGCTTTGTTCCTGCATTTGTTACACTTTGTTTGGCATTTACGGCTGCTGCACAAGAGCAAAACCCTTCGTCGAGTAAAACCAAATCGCAACAACTTAAAGAACGAAAGGCGCAGGCCGATAGCATGCTCCAAAAAGCAGGCATTGCCACGCCTAACCTTGGGGTTGGTGCCACTGTCGGAGGAAAATCCGTCAAACCGTCAGATGCTAAAGAGTTTTTCAGTGAAACGCTGCCCGACCTTGGCCTCAAAATCAAGGATATTAAGAAAAAAGAAAAGGCACGCAGACAGAAAAAGAAAAAATACCATACCGATTACGAAGGGCTCGCCATCAACCGCATGACTTCTAGCACGGGGAGTGGCGACCGCATTACCCAGATCGAATTTCACGTTTTGAAAGAGTACCGCCAACCCCGCACCTACGATGGGCTAGATGTGTATTGGTACGATAACCGCAACCGTATCATTACTAAATCTGTGATGAAAGACAAGGAAGCGGCGCTGATTTTGCACGGCCCATACAAACGCTACGTGTCGGGCAATTTGGTCGAAGAAGGCAATTATTACATTGGCACCAAAGATGGGCGTTGGGAAAGTTACGACGGCGATTATAAATTGTTGGACAAAAGTAAATGGAAACATGGCTTTCCTGCCGAGTCGAGGGTGACCTATTATGATTCGGCCCACACCAAAGTGCGGGAAGTAATTCCAGTTCAGTTTGGTAAACGCAAAGGCGATTATCTCATGTTTTATGACGGAGGTCAGCTCATGGTCAAAGGCCAATACGACAACGACTTCCCCGTCGGAACGTGGAATGAGTACTACCAATACCGTCGTCAACGCAAAAAAGTGACCCGCTACCCTCGCTACTGGTACGAAGACGGCGAGGCAGTGGTTCTCAACGAATGGGACGACAAGGGCAAACTCATTTACGAACGCCCCAAAGACGCTGACACCACCGAAGAGTCTGAAAAATAAGCTAAAACCTGTTGGAACTTCTTTTTAGAAAGAATTTCGCCAACAGGTTTTTTAGTGAACTTTTTATAGTTGCAACTTCGTTGCAGATGAAGTACTTTTGTCCAAAATGAATAAAAAAGAACTTCCTCCTTTTCCGATGTTCCCACTGCGTCCGACGCGCACAAAACGCCGTTGGCAGCCTCAATTCTTCGCTGGATGGGTTCTTTTTTTGTTGTTTCACTCCGCTTACACTCAAACCACGAAAGATTGCCACTGTCTCATCAAAGGAGTGGTCAAAGACCGTGAAACCCGTCAACCCATCGTTGGGGCTATTTTACGCATCGAAGGAACTTCCTTTTTTGCCACAACAGACACCTCGGGTCGTTACAAAATCGACCAAATTTGCCAAGGGAAATATACCCTCGAATGCCGAATCGTTGGGTACAAAGTCATTAAAACTTCCATTGTCCTTGAGCACAGCGCCGAAGAAGACCTGAACTTGAGCGAAGATGAAGTTCATCTTCAAGACGTCGAGATTGTGGCACGACGCATCCAAACACCTCTTTCCCAAAAAAGCAGCCTCTTGGAAGGTCAAGCCCTCGACCTCACCCGTGGTGAAACCTTGGGCGATGCACTCAAAAAAATATCGGGCGTCACAACCCTGCAAACAGGGGCGTCGATTAGCAAGCCCGTTATTCACGGCCTGCACAGCAATCGGGTCGTCATTATGAACAACGGCATTCGCCAAGAAGGCCAACAATGGGGCTCAGAACACGCCCCCGAAATCGACCCATTTATTGCCAAACGCCTAACCGTCGTCAAAGGCGCAGCGGGCGTTCGCTACGGCTCTGACGCCATTGCGGGTGTTATTTTGGTTGAGCCCGACGAGCTTCCAAAAAGCCCACGACTGAGTGGCGAAGTGAATGCTGCTGCGTTTTCTAACGGCCGCATTGGGGTTGTATCAGGCACATTGCAAGGAGGCTACCCTCAGTGGAAAGGCTGGGCGTGGCGCATTCAAGGCACGCTCAAAAACGGTGGCAATATCCGCACTCCCGACTATTTTATGGCCAACACGGGCGTGCGAGAAAACAATTTTTCGGTCACAACAGGCTACCGAACCAGCCGCGTGGGTGTTGAAGCATTTTTTAGCCAATTTCAGAATAACATTGGTATTTTTTCGGGCTCGCACATTGGGAGCACTTCCGATTTATTAAACGTCATCAAAAACGGCGAACCATTTATCAAAACGGGCTTTACCCGCAACATCGAACGCCCCAACCAGCTCATTCTCCATAACCTTCTCAAAGGAAAAGCATTTTATAATTTTAACGGCAACCGACTTAGCTGGACCGTCGGGCGGCAATTTAACCGTCGGGCCGAGTATGACTTGCACGGCCCGCAAGCGGCCACTACCCCCGCGCTACTATTCCGTATCACTACCCTTACCAGCGACCTTGTGCTTGACCATAAGCCACTTGGCAACGGTAAAATGAGTGGACAACTTGGGCTAAGTGGACTGTATCAGTACAATTTTACGGACGGACGACCACTGATTCCTGATTTTGAGCAAACCAATATCGGCATTTTTGGGCTAGAACGTTGGGTATTTCAACATTGGGAGTTGGAAGCTGGCGCTCGTTTTGATTGGCGTCAATTGGATGTTTTTCGTTTTATTGGCACTACTCCTGACCCACGCCATCACTCATTTAATAATGGTTCGGGTACAGTTGGCGTAGTTCATACCCCTAACGAAAAGTTGTCGTTTCGGGCCAATTTTGGAACAGCTTGGCGCCCACCTACACCCAATGAATTGTACAGCAAAGGCGTTCATCACGGAGCAGCTTCGTACGAAGAAGGCGACGAAACCCTGCGCCCCGAAGTGGCTTACAACCTCATCGGAAGTGTGGAATACACCAGCCAACGTTTTAAGGGAGAATTGGGAATGTATCACAACCAAATTTCGGATTTTATTTACCTTAAACCCCAACCCGAACCCATTCTGACCATCCGTGGCGCATTTCCTTATTTTAAATACACCCAGACCGACGCTACTTTTACGGGTTTTGATCTTGATACGCAGTGGGATGTCATCCCACAACATTTTTCCCATAACTTAAAACTCTCTTATTTGCGCGCTTACGACCGCCGCGAGCAGGGATATTTGGTATTTATTCCCGCCAATCGCATCGAAAACGAACTGCGTTGGAGCATTGGTAAAGTGTTTTCTTCCAAAGATACCTATGTGATGCTCAGTCACCTTTGGGTGGACAAACAGCGCCGTGTACCGCCTAACAGTGATTTTATGGACACACCGTCGGCTTATCATTTATGGAATATCAACGTCGGTGGCGTGCTTTCGCGCAAAGAATCGTCGCAGTTACATTGGACTTTTTCGGTTCAAAACGCCCTCAATACTTCCTACCGCGATTACCTCAACCGCTTTCGCTACTTTGCAACCGAACAAGGACGCAATGTCTCCTTGAAACTTCGCTATACGTTTTGATTCCTTCGCAAAAAATTCTGCCCAAAAGTTAATTGCAACATTGATGCAAATAAAACTTTGACTACATTTGCAACATTATTGCAAAAACTCTCATTAATGATACAGAAAAAGTTGCCCGTAACCGTGCTGTCAGGTTTTTTGGGGGCAGGTAAAACCACCCTACTCAACCACGTACTTCACAACAAAGAAGGACTTAAAGTAGCGGTCATTGTGAACGACATGAGTGAGGTCAACATTGACGCACAGCTTGTAGCGCGAGAAAATACCCTTTCGCGCACCGAAGAAAAACTCGTTGAAATGTCGAATGGCTGTATTTGTTGCACGCTCAGGGAAGATTTGATGATAGAAGTAGAGCGACTGGCCAAAGAAAACCGTTTTGACTACCTGCTTATTGAAAGTACAGGGATTTCTGAGCCTGTTCCCGTGGCGCAAACTTTCACGTTTGTGGACGAAGAAAACGGCATTGATTTGTCGCAATGGGCACAAATCGACAGCATGGTCACGGTGGTGGATGCCTTCAATTTTGCCAAAGACTTTGGTTCGGTGGATACACTTCAAACACGCCAACTCAGTGAAGACCCACAAGATTATCGGACGATTGTCAACTTGTTGACCGACCAAATCGAGTTTGCCGACATCATTTTATTGAACAAAACGGATTTGGTCACCAAACTACAACTAGAAGAGTTGACCGCCATCATCAAGTCCTTGAACCCCGTTGCGAAAATCGTTCCAACGACTTTTGGCAAAGTACCTCCTTCCACGATTCTGAACACGGGCCTTTTTGACTACGACAAAGCCGAGCAATCGGCAGGCTGGATTCAAGAGTTACAAAACACTGCATCGGGCAAAGGCCACACCCCCGAAACCGAAGAGTATGGTATCAGTTCATTTGTATTTCGAGACAAACGTCCTTTCCATCCTGAGCGTTTTTGGAATTACCTTTCCAACCATTGGCACGCAGGCATCATCCGCAGCAAAGGGCTTTTTTGGCTAGCCTCTCGCCCCGACGAAGCCATCAACTGGAGCCAAGCAGGCGGCTCTCTCCGCGCCGAAAGCGCGGGAGTTTGGTGGTGTAGCATGCCTTTTAACCAGCGGATTCGGTATTCAGCTTACGTTTCAAATCAAAAGCTCATCGAAAGCAAATGGGACAAACGCTTTGGCGACCGACAAAACGAACTGGTTATTATTGGACAAGATTTAAACCCAAAAGCCATTGAGCGAGAACTCATTGCATGTCTTTGTACGGAAGCCGAAATCAAGAAAATGGAAGCCAGCGAACGTTTTTTTGATCCATTTCCAGTCTTATAATTTTTCATTAAACATACCCATCAAACTATGTCACTTTTTCACACCCGACTCATCATTCTGTTAGGATTAGTTTTAACCCTTGGAAGTTGCAAAAAAGAAGACCCCGCCCCCGAGGACGAAAACGAGTTAATTACCACAGTACGGTTGAAATTTACCGAAAATGGCACAACCACAACCCAAACTTTTGAGTGGAAAGATTTGGACGGCGACGGCGGAGCTGCCCCTACGATTAGCTCCATTTCTCTGCGCCCAAGCCGCACTTACAAACTTGAAGTGGAGTTCTTGGACGAAAGTAAAACTCCTGCTGAAAATAAAACCAGTGAAATTCTGCGTGAAGCCGACGAGCATTTGGTAGTCGTTACTCCAAGTGCATCTAGCTTATTTACCTATACTGCTACCGACAAAGACAGCCGTAACTTCCCAATTGGATTGGCAGGTACGCTAGTAACGGGCGCAGCCAGTACGGGCACAATCAAAGTACAACTCCGCCACCAACCACCAGTCAATGGCCAACCCGTAAAAGATGGAACAGCTACCCCTGGTAGCGACGACGCCAACGTTACTTTTCCGTTGACACTCGTTCCTTAAAGTGCCAAGTCAATCCATAAAACATCTGGGGAAGGGGTGTATCTAAAAAAAAGCACCAAAGTAACTGAAAATCGCTTATTTATTAGTACTTTTGCGGTCTTAATTTTTTGAGGTGTCTTTTAGATAAGAAAGATATATGAAACTGTCCGAGTTCAAGTTTGACCTTCCTCAGAGCCTTGTTGCTCTCTATCCAGCCGATCGTGGCGACTCCCGCTTAATGGTGGTAAATCGTCAAACTAAGAAAATTGAACATAAGAAATTTTCCGAAATTATAGATTACTTCAGCGAAGGCGACGTGATGGTTGTCAACGATACCAAAGTTTTCCCTGCTCGTTTGTACGGACAGAAGGAAAAAACAGGTGCTAAAATCGAGGTATTTCTGTTGCGTGAGCTTAACCGAGAAATGCGCCTTTGGGACGTATTGGTGGATCCTGCGCGTAAGATTCGGGTAGGAAACAAATTGTATTTTGGCGATAGCGATTTGGTAGCAGAAGTCATTGACAACACTACTTCGCGCGGCCGTACAATTCGTTTCTTGTATGATGGAAATCACGACGAGCTCATGCGCGCCATCGACGAACTAGGTGAAACTCCCCTACCGCGCGACATCAAGCGCAAGGTAGAAGATGCCGACCGCGAGCGTTATCAAACCATCTTTGCCCAACACGTAGGTGCCGTAGCTGCCCCTACCGCTGGAATGCACTTTACAAAGGTGATTCAGCGCCGCATGGAAATCAAGGGGATTAATTTTGCTCCTATCACTTTACACGTGGGCGTGGGCACTTTCCGCCAAGTGGATGTAGAAGATTTGACCAAGCACAAAACTGACTCAGAAAACTATGCCATTCCTGAGCCTAGCACGGTGATTATCAACAACGCATTGGACAACAAGAAGATGGTATGTGCCATTGGTACCACCTCTCTCAAAGCGCTTGAATCTTCGGTATCAGCCAACAACCGCGTTAAGCCATTTGTAGGATGGACGGATAAGTTTATTTTCCCTCCTTATGACTTCAAGATTTCAAACGCGCTATTGACCAACTTCCACTTGCCTGAGTCCATTCTATTGATGATGACTTGCGCATTTGGTGGGCATGAGCTAATCATGGAAGCTTACGATATCGCCATCAAAGAAAAATACAAATTTTTCAGCTACGGTGATGCCATGCTGATCATCTAAGCAAATGACAAAATTTGCCATTATCGTCGCTGGGGGAAGCGGAACACGCATGGGGAAAAAGATGCCAAAGCAATTTATTGAAATTGGCGGAAAACCCATTTTAATGCACACCATTGAGAAATTTCTTTCGTATGATTTCTCTTTGCAGCTCATTCTGGTTCTCCCAGCTAGCGAAATGAAAGCTTGGTACGCGCTCTGCGACAAGCACGAATTTTACCCTCCGATTGTCACCGTTACTGGCGGTGGCACCCGCTTCCAATCGGTTAAAAACGGACTTCAACGCATCAGCACAAAAGAAGGACTCGTCGCTGTTCATGACGGAGTTCGTCCGTTTGTTACCCCCCAAATCATTGCCAAAGGGTTTGAGGTTGCCGCCGAAAAAGGCGCTGCCGTAACCAGCGTTCCGCTCAAAGATTCTCTCCGATTTGTGGCCGAAGACGGTAGCAACCAATCAGCTGAACGCGCTTCTTACCAACTCGTTCAAACGCCCCAAACTTTCCGACTCGATTGGATGCGACCAGCATTTGACGCTCCCGAACAGCCTTTCTTCACCGACTGTGCCAGCGTTCTTAACTTTGCGGGTCGTGAAGTAACCCTCATCGACGGCGCCTACGAAAACATTAAAATCACAACGCCCGAAGACATCCTTTGGGCAGAGGCTTTTTTAGGTTCTCATCACTAACTAAAAGTCACTCCCTTGCGACATCGTCTTTCAGTTCAGGCTTATGTTGAAGGCGTTCTTTCGGGCAACCGAATGGTTTTAAGTCGTGCCATCACCCTCATCGAAAGTCAGCTTCCTTCCGACAAAGAACTAGCGCAGCAAGTTTTAGAGCTCATTTTACCGCATACTGGGCGTTCTGTTCGGATTGGGATTACGGGTGTCCCAGGTGTTGGAAAAAGCACGTTTATTGAAGCTTTTGGCAAAAAAATAACGAGGCTTGGCAAACGACTAGCGGTTTTGGCCATTGACCCCACCAGCCAACGCTCCAAGGGAAGTATCATGGGCGATAAAACCCGCATGGAAGAACTTTCCCACGACCCCTTGGCCTACATTCGACCTTCTCCTTCCAGTGGTTCGCTCGGGGGAGTTGCCAACAAGACCCGCGAAACGATGCTCTTATGCGAAGCCGCTGGCTTTGAAGTAATTTTTATCGAAACCGTGGGCGTGGGTCAATCTGAAACGTTGGTCAAAGGCATGGTTGATTTCTTTCTCTTATTGATGCTGGCAGGCGCAGGTGATGAACTTCAAGGCATTAAAAAAGGAATCATGGAAATGGCCGATGCCGTTGTCATCACCAAAGCCGACGGCACCAATCAGCCTGCTACCCAAAGAGCAGTAGTTGAGTACCAAAATGCACTTCACTTGTTTCCCCCCACTGAAAATGGATGGTATCCGCAGGTAAAAACCTGTTCAGCCCTCGAAAATAGAGGCTTGGATGATATTTGGACAATGATTGAACGGTTTACGCAGCAAGTACAACAGAATGGTTTTTTCCACCGAAATCGTCAGCAGCAAAGCCTTGAATGGATGCACAGCCTGATTCGGTATGCCTTAGAAGAACAGTTTTATCAGCACCCCAAAGTTCTCCAGCAACTTCGCGAGATGGAGGCACAGGTAGAAAACGAAAAATGGCTGCCTATTAAAGCAGCCACCTATCTTTTAGATATTTTTAAAAAACTTCCCTAGTTAATAATTCGGAAAGTTACGGGTACACACTTCACATTTGAGCAGTCTGTGCCAGAACTTTGAATAGTGACAGTCGCTGTTCCTTGTCCAGTCCCAGTTCCACAATCGCCCGTGACGCTCTGTACCGTGTAAGTGGTTGAGTTTGTTGGGGTGACAGTGATTGTCTTGCTAGGCTCTTGTTGCGTCAACGTTACCGAAATTCCACCGTTTAACGCTACCGTCGCTGGTAACACGCCATTTTGAGACGCAACGGTCAACGTAGAACTTCCTCCCGCCGCAATTGTTCCCCCTCCCGACAACAACACAGTAGGTGTAGCTGGGCATTGGTTATTGATAGGCGTTAACGCTCCTTGCGACACTTGTCTTGTCAAAGACGTATTGTTTTGTGGATCCGCAGGGTCAGGATAAGCCATTGTCACGACCGTTGAAGGATTGCTTGAACTCACCGAAATACTATAACATCTGCTGGTATTTCCTGCGGTACTAAATGCCAAACACGCCACCGTTTTCCAGTTAGTATCCACCGTTGTTCCTTCTCCATTCACACCATTATTGACAACGTTAATACTTAACGCACTCGTGGGATTTCCTGCAGTTCGCGTCATTCCAAGCAACGAATAGGTTCCTCCACTAAATACCCCACGGCTTCTGTAAACGGGGTTACTCAACTGGTTTGTGGGATATGTCAACAAAATATTGGCATTTCCCATCACAAAGGCACTGTCGGCAGAAGTAGCACGGATTTCTACGCACATCGTCACCGAATCTTTGGCGCAGTTATAACTCCCTGGAACAAGCCTTACTTCATAACGTCCTTGGGCTTTCGCAAAAGTTGCACTCATCAATAGCGCCCCGACAAATAAAAAAGATAGAAGATTAAACTTTTTCATATTTTCCGAATAATTGGTTCGATTTTTGTAAAGCCCTTAACAGCCTGCCACTTATATTGGGCAATTAATATGCCGGTTTAGAAACTTACCCCTGAAAATTTTCCGTTGTTTTTCCGCCAAAGAATGTCGTCATTGGCATTTACTTCGCCATCCAAATTATAATCCGTCAGTAAATAGCGCGCAAATTTTCCATTGTCCAAGCGCCAGGTACTTGAGTCATTGGCATTGATTTCAGAAAAAGAGGATTTATTGGAATCTCCCGCAAACAAACAGTGAATAGCTCCAACCTGAATCTGCCCCGAAGCAGGTGCATTGGAAGGAATATAGGACTGTTGTTGGGTAAAATCGTACGTAATTTTATTACTTGCAATGGCTACAGGTGTATGAGACGCCGCTCCAACGTGCGTTCGGTGTTCTACCAAAACATAATAAGACTGCGATGTGGACAAAGTAGGACAAGCCGCTACCAAGGTCACATTACCATTTTTACGAAGTAAACCCGCAGTGCGATAGACCATTGAGGAGGCATTGGTTACATCGGTTCGTAGTGAAATCAACACCCAATCTACCACATCGCTGTCGTAAGAACTTACCGTCTCTGTGCCCAAATAATTCCAAGGAGCGGTTTTATAAGGCTGACCAGCAGGAGTCGCTACGCCAAAGGGGCTTACGGGCGTTTGTCCAGGTAATAGTCCTTGTTGGTTAAGCGTCGTTGACATTTCGGTACTTCCCCAAACACCTTCCAAATATATTTTTATGGTTGGGCACGCCACAGAGGTTGACGTAGAAGTAACGTTTACAACGATGGTTGCCCGTGGGCTTTCACAAGTACTTACCGTTTGAGATACATAATAGTTGGTTGTTCCCACTACTGCCGTCGATGGTGTGGGGGCTGTCGTATTAGATGTTCCTCCCGTTGGGACGGTGTACCATTTTAAAGACGTACCCGTAGCGGTTAATGGGCTTGCTGTTTGTCCTTGCGTATAGTTAATTGGCGACGTAGCTGTAGGGACAGCAGGCGTAGCCGTCACATTCACATCAATTTTAGTACGGCTACTTTCGCAGCCGCTTACCGTTTGAGATACCCAATAACTGGTTATGCCTGCGGTCGTCGTTGAAGGCGTCGGTGCCGTGGCGTTGCCTGTACCACCCGTCGCTACGGTGTACCATAACAAATTACTACCCGTTGCCGTCAGTGCTACCGCCGTTTGGCTTTGACAATAATTAATTGATGTCGTTGCAGTGGGGGCATTTGGCGTAGCTGTAACATTCACATCTATTTTTGCGCGGGTACTACTACCACAACTGCCTAATGTCTGAGATACCCAATAACTGGTTATGCTTGCCGTTGTCGTTGAAGGCGTCGGTGCCGTAGCATTGCCTGTACCACCCGTCGCTACCGTGTACCACAACAAATTACTGCCCGTCGCCGTCAGGGCTACCGCCGTTTGGCTTTGACAATAATTTACAGGAGTTGTTACAGAAGGCGGTGGTGGAGTAGAACTCACGACAACGTCAATTTTTGTGCGACTGCTTTCGCAGCTACTCACTGTTTGAGATACCCAATAACTGCTGGTACCCACTGACGTGGTCGAAGGCGTAGGCGCTGTCGAATTTCCCGACCCACCCGTCGCCAAGGTGTACCACAACAAATTACTACCCGTCGCCGTCAGTGCTACGGCTGTTTGGCTTTGACAATAATTAATCGTCGTCGTCGCTCCAGGAGCGCTTGGCGTAGCCGTCACATTCACATCTATTTTTGTGCGACTGCTTTCACAACTACTCACTGTTTGGGATACCCAATAACTGGTGGTACCCACGGTCGTCGTTGATGGAGTTGGCGCAGTCGAATTTCCCGACCCACCCGTCGCCACGGTGTACCACAACAAATTACTCCCCGTCGCCGTCAGTGCTACTGCCGTTTGGTTTTGGCAATAATTAATCGTCGTCGTCGCGGCGGGGGCGCTTGGCGTAGCCGTCACATTCACATCAATTTTTGTGCGACTGCTTTCGCAGCTACTCACTGTTTGAGATACCCAATAACTGGTGGTACCCACTGATGTGGTCGAAGGCGTAGGCGCTGTCGAATTTCCCGACCCACCCGTCGCCACGGTGTACCACAACAAATTACTACCCGTTGCCGTCAGGGCTACGGCCGTTTGGTTTTGGCAATAGTTAATCGTCGTCGTCGCTCCAGGAGCGCTTGGCGTAGCCGTCACATTCACATCAATTTTTGTGCGACTGCTTTCGCAGCTACTCACTGTTTGAGATACCCAATAACTGCTGGTACCCACTGATGTGGTCGAAGGCGTAGGCGCTGTCGAATTTCCCGACCCACCCGTCGCTACCGTGTACCACAACAAATTACTACCCGTTGCCGTCAGGGCTACTGCCGTTTGGTTTTGGCAATAGTTAATCGTCGTCGTCGCTCCAGGAGCGCTTGGCGTAGCCGTGACAATGACATCTATTTTTGTGCGACTGCTTTCGCAGCTACTCACAGTTTGGGATACCCAATAACTGCTGGTACCCACTGAGGTGGTAGAAGGCGTAGGCGCTGTCGAATTTCCTGATCCACCCGTCGCTACCGTGTACCACAACAAATTACTCCCCGTCGCCGTCAGGGCTACGGCCGTTTGGTTTTGGCAATAATTAATCGACGTCGTCGCTCCAGGAGCGCTTGGAATGCTATTGATGGTAAAAGTTGCGCTGTTTGAACCCGTTACACTCGGCGAAACAGAATTGACACGAACTCTATAGCCTGTTCCACTTAAGGTTCCCGCAGGAATTGTCGCAGTCAATGGACTACTTGTTCCTGTGGTTGGAATATCAACAAAATTATTTCCAGCCGCATCCGACAACTGAACGACGTACGAAGTAGAAGTTAAATTGGCCGTTGTGAAACTAACACTAATGCTTTGACCAGCACATACGGTACTGGGCGTGACGCTACCCGTTGTAATAGAAGGCGGCGACGCTCCTGAGACAATTAAGCTATAATCTTCTGCTTCTCCATAATTTAGGTTAACGCAAGGATCGGTGACTGCACTACCCGACCCCGAATTATAACTTGACCGTACCCGCATACGTACCGTTCCGCTTGCCGTCACTGGGATTGTAAAAGAGCTGGTTGCCGTAGGATTCATCCTTGTCGAAGAAATATCCGTACTTTGATACACCTTTTCGGACGCCTCAAAAACCCCATCTTGGTCATAGTCAAGCCATATTGTAATGTGTTGGTCAAAATAAGTACCAACGCCACCTGAAGTAGCCCTTGCCGTAAACGTGTATGTGCTACCTGCGGTTACGTTGTAAGGCGTGGATGTATAATCCCCAAAATTACCTGCCGAACAATTAGAATTGACGTTGTTAATGATGGTTGTGGCTCCCTGTTTCAAGATAAAATCATCAATCAATACTTGGAGCGTCGAACATGATGTACTGTAGGTCGGGGTACAATAGTTGAGCCCAGTAGTAATGCTATAAATAGCACTGTAGTCGGTCGAAGAGTTGGATGCCTTTACGCGGTAATAATAAGTCGTAAACGCAGTGGTTGTTTGGTCTAAGTAGGTCGTAACGTTGGGGGCAATGCCGCCAATAGGCACAAAACCCGCCGTGGCAGAGGTCGTTGAGCGCTCAATAATAAACCCTGACTCATTGGATGAATTATCAGTAAATGTCAGCGTCACTCCCGAAGGCCCCAGTGTTCCTGCCAAGTTGCTTGGTACGTTAGCTCCCGTGACGGTCGAGCCGCAAGTGAGCGAATACTGATTTGCGCCGTCGGTTCGCAACAAAACCCCTCCGCTGATTCGGTTCATTTGCCCTCCCGTAAAAGTATTTCCGCACGCAATCGGATAGTACGACATGATGTTGGAAAGCGAGGGATTGTACAACTGATTTTGGGGATCTCGTGCCGTTCCTGTGTAACTACAGCCGAGCAAACTTACCGAATCTCGTCCGTAAGGATCGGCAGGCGTATCACAAACCAAATCTCCTTTTGTTGCGCAGTTGCCTCCCTGAACCAATTCACGGTTGGCTAAATTGGGGTCTGTACTTCCTTGAAAAGTGTGTAATAAATTAAAATAATGCCCTAATTCGTGCGTAAACGTTCGCAAATCCGTGGCATTACTGGCTTGTACAAAAAGCCGATTGGTGCTTGCCAACGTACTCGGGAAGTACGCGTATCCTGATACGGCCAAACTGCCAAACTGTATGGTATTGGGGAAATAAACGTTGATGGCATTCGTCACATCATTGGCATTACAGAGGGTGGACTCCTCCGTATTATCGTAATCGTAGAGGGTAGTGTTGTTGATGTAATTGGGAGAACCACAGAAGTAAAACTGGAGGCCGCTGCCTACGTTGATGTAATATGAATTGACTTGGGCAAGTGCGATGTTGAGATCTGCGATACTGAGTCCGCCTGTGCCATCTGTTCTTCTTAGTACATGCGCTTTAATTGGGATATACTGAACCGTTTGAATTGCCGCCGTAGCATATTGTTCGGCAAACTTTTGTTTCAGCTGAATGACTCGATTTTCTCGGCTTTGAATCTCTGCCGCATCTTCGTGGGGAGTTCCGCAGGGTATAGCCTGAGCGCGTGCTTCAAAATGAAGCAGCCACGCGGCCCAAAACACCGCACACCCAATAATGCGTAAAACATTTCGAATCATGCCCCTACTACATCGTTAATACTCGTTAAAATGATGTTACAGTTTTGCCACCCACAAGAGGGCAACTCTGTGAAAATCAATCAATTAAATTTACGTAGGGTAATTGGTACAGTATAATTTTATAGGCAATAATTATGCCAAAAGTTGATATATCTAGTAGAATATCCTTTTCTACCGACACAAAAACAAGTTAATACACAAATAATGAGACACTTACAAACGCATTCAACTCAAAATACAAGTATATTCTTACAGTTTTGCGGTATAATCTCGGCCCAACATTCGCATTTGGCGAGCTATTTGCTGTGTACGTCTCAGCGTATAACTCGACGGGTTTTTAATTGAAAAACGTAAAGGACTTGGCAAAACTGCTGCAATACGTGCTGCCTCTATACGGGTTAGATTTGCCGACGATTTTTGGAAAAAACGTTGAGCGGCGGCTTCATACCCAAAAGTCATATTGCCTGTCTCAGCTACGTTAAGATATACCTCTAAGATACGTTCTTTTCCCCAGATTACCTCAATCAGGAGCGTAAAATAAACTTCTAGTGCTTTGCGAATATAACTGCGGCCTTGCCATAAAAAGACATTTTTGGCTACTTGTTGCGAAATAGTGCTTGCTCCTCTGATTTTTTTCCCCTTCAAATTATATTGAAATGCGTTGCCCATGGCTTTAAAATCAAAGCCCCAATGTTCGGGAAAAAGCTGGTCTTCGGAAGCTACTACCGACAATGGCGCTTCTTTCGACATGTCGTCAATGGGCGTCCAATCCGAATAAATTTTACTGCTGCGACCATCCGCAATGGCCTCCACTTTTCGTACAAGCATGAATGGCGTAAACCAAACGGGCACAAACTTGAGCACTGTCACCCAAATCACCGACCCAACCAGAAAATACAATATGCTCTTTAGCACAAAACGCATTAGAATAGACTTCCAACTTTTTGTTTTGGGCAAGGGTGCAGAGGCAGGAGTGTTGGGACGAATTCGGTTAACAGCCATAGAGGACTAAAAAGTGGTTATCAAAATAGTGTGACTTATTGGTGTAACAAAAATCGAAAAATGAATCCAATTGTTCAAACTAAAAACAAATCCGAGGCAATTCGGTCGGCAAATAATTTGCCCTTCTCTGTGAGATACAGCACATTGTTCCTTACTTCTACCCAATTTTTTTCAAGAAATTTTTCTACGTACGCTTTTTGTTCTTCCAGCAAGTCAACTTTCCATATGTCCCAAATGACCGCCAAATCACAGCCCCAAATCGTTCTAAGGCTCGTCAAAATATAGTCATTTACTTGGTCAAAAACTGACAACTCTTCTAATTCAAAAACAGGCGTTTTCGCCTGAATACCACGAATATACAGGGCATTATTAGACACATTGTACTGGCGCGAAATACCATTGAAGGAATGCGCACTCGGCCCAACCCCCAGGTACGGCCGCCGCTTCCAGTAGCTGCTGTTGTGGCGGGCGTATTGGCCATTTTTAGCAAAGTTGGAAATTTCGTACTGCTCGTACCCAGCTTGCCTCAAGGAGCGCACCATCTGTTCAAAATGTCGCGCCGACAGCTCTTCGTCAACGGGTTTTATTTTTCCTTTTTTGAGCCAATTTCCCAAAGCTGTTTGGGGCTCAATCGTCAGGTTGTAGGCCGAAATATGCGGCGTTCCGAGCGCCATGGCTTTGTCGAGGTCTTGTTGCCAGAGCTGTTCGTCACTGACCGTTGGAACCATCCCCAAATGCGCTTGGCTCATGCCATAAATCAGGTCAATCGTCAGGTTATCAAACCCATGATCTTGGGCCAATTTTACACATTGCTCCGACTCCTGCGCGTTGTGTGCCCGATTCATAAAACGCAAATATGGTTCATAAAACGACTGTAAACCAATGCTTAAACGGTTCACAAACGGTTTCAAGGCGCGAAGTTTTTCAGAAGTTATATCATCAGGATTCGCTTCAAGCGTAATTTCAGCCCCTGATTCCACCTTAAAAAAGCGGTGAATCGTTTCAATGATTTGTTCCAATTCGTTTGGAGCCAAAATAGAGGGTGTCCCTCCCCCAAAATAGATGGTTTCGAGCGTTCGCGTTGGCAAATAGTCTTGTTGTAATTCTATTTCTCGGCAAATAGCCGCCACCATCTCCGTTTTTGACTTCAGATGGGTACTAAAATGAAAATCACAGTAGTGGCAGGCTTGTTTGCAAAAAGGAATATGAAGGTATAAGTGCATGGGTACTTACTCCAGCGAGGCTGGGCTCTTAGGTTGTTTCGACGCTCTTTTTCGCTTCTTGAGCGCATCACTCAGCACGTATTCGATTTGGCCATTGGTACTTCTGAACTCTTCCTGAGCCCATTGTTCCAATTCTTTGAGCATTTCGGGGCTGATTCTGAGTACAAACGCCTTTTTTTCGGTTGCCATTGAATAAAAAGATAATGGTAAATAACGCAAAAAAGGAATGTTCAGACAAATCTCTAAACATTCCGTGAGTGCAAATATTACAAAAGCTTAGTTGTACAACGTTCCCGCATTAACCACGGGGCTCACCGATTTTTCGCCGCAAAGCACCACCAACAAATTGCTCACCATGGCCGCTTTGCGTTCTTCGTCGAGGTGAACGATTTCCTTTTCAGAGAGTTTGGCCAACGCCATTTCTACCATTCCTACCGCACCGTCCACAATTTGTTTACGAGCCGCTACCACCGCCGACGCTTGCTGACGTTGCAACATTGCCCCCGCAATTTCGGGCGAATAGGCCAAGTGGCTAATGCGTGCTTCGATGACTTTCACACCTGCCCGCACCAAGCGCTCGTTTAGTTCGTGTTCGAGCATATCGTTGATTTTTCCCGATCCGTCACGCAGGGTCATATCCGCTTCTTCGTCTTCGATGGTATCGTAGGAATAAGAACCTGCGAGTTTACGCACCGCTGCTTCCGATTGAATCTCTACAAATTTCTGGTAATCATCCACTTCAAAAACTGCTTGGGCGGTATCTTGTACGTTCCACACCACCACCGCGGCTATTTCAATCGGGTTTCCCATTTTGTCGTTTACTTTTAGCTTTTGACCGTTGAGGTTACGCGCCCGCAGGCTTATTTTCCGACGACGGAACAAGGGGTTCACCCAACGTAACCCATTCTGTTTCATCGTCCCTTCGTACTCGCCAAAGAAAGTAGTGACTGCCGCTTCGTTGGGGTTGATGACCGTCAAACCCACAAACATAATGCACCCTAGCAAAAACAATATTCCTGCTAACAGGCCCGTTTGGGCGCTCGCCATCATTCCACCAAAAATCCATAAGGCGAATCCCATTCCAATAAATGCGTAACCAGAGGCTGAGGTAAGTTCTTTTTCTTTCATAGTATTTTGATATTAAAATGATATTACAATACTATCTTAAAAAGCGCAAATTTTCTCCTGCTATCGGACTAACGGCCAATAGTATTTATAAACGGCACACGGGGCTTTTCGTGAAATTAGGTTGACGGAATAAATGGTGATGGACAGTGCTGGCTGATAGACTGTGCTGGCAGATTCTCAAATCTGCCAAACGAGGTTTCTCAAAACCTCGTGATACGCGAAGAAAGAACGTTTCGTATGACGGTTTTCTATCAGTAACCGTCTGCACGGGGGTTTAGAGTTACGCAAAAGCCTGGGGATACAAACTACGCTGCTCATTTAATAAAGCTGCATCAGCCTCATAAGCAGCCTTTATCATTAACCAATTAATGGCAATGATACCACTCATCAATTCAACTGGAACAGGGGTTGAACTTTTAAAGGTCAATATGAACAAAAGGGTCAAAATCCATCCTTCAAAAGGATAAGTACGCAAGTAAGGCATGACGGTTAGGCGTAGGGTTTGTTTACGAATCATCCTAAAAAAACGATACATAGACACAAGCGCGTGCGTAAGAATTGCGGCTAAGTTCATCCACATACCTTCCTTATAACCAATGCGTTCAAAAAATATCCATACCCCACCCCAAAGTAAAAATGTAATAACAAGTTGAGGTAGTTGCCAGTATTGTTTGAAGTACCTCCACCAAATTTTCTGGTGTTTGGAGCTCGCAGCAACGTGGGCACGTTGAATCAAGTCATAAAAGCCTTGCTTTCCAAATTCTGCATATACCTTCGTCAATGCCTCCTCAAAAGAAAGCGTAGGATACTCTATCCATTTTTGCTCAATTTTTGAGGCCAAATGATCCACCAATTCAATTTGTAAATCGTAAAACTTAACATTTTTACGCTCTACAAAAGCATACAAGGCATTTATCTGGTTATCTGTTAATTCTGATGTCATACAAGTTTAGGGACAGATTTGAATGCCTGGGGATAAAGTTGACGGCCGTAAGCACGCATTTTTTCGTATGCTTGAATTTCGGCAACTCCTAACAGAAAAATAGCAGATATTAACAAAGCAGTTACCAAAGGATATGTTGATTCTCCTAGCATTGTGAATTTCAGCGTTAACTTGGCCATATAATAAAAGTTAATAATAATAATTCCCGTTCCGATGCCTCTGTAGTCTGTAAATGATAACTTTCGAGACATCGCCACATTACGAAAATAGACGAATATGCTATAACCAATAGCTAAGGAAAAACATGGTAATAAGCTATTCTCGTTTACCGTCTTGACCAATTCAATAGGAGCTTTTCTTAAAAAAATATACAAAACCCCTATCAAAACCATCGTAAAGAAAATTTTTGACCCCATAAAAAAGTCTTTGCAACTCTCCTTCCAATAGCGACGATACAGGCGACCCACTTGCTTTTCTTTCTCCTTAACAACCTGTTTGAGGTCTCGTTTTTTGAACGTTTTTAACGTCCGCTTAAATACTTCGTCCGTAGATTTCTCTGAGTATTGGTCGAGTTCTTCCTCTATTCTGGATGCTAGGTGATCCACTAATTCCACCTGCACATCAAAATACTCGACACCTCGATCAGCTACATGCGTGTGCAGTAAATTAATTTGTTCTTTTGTAAGTTGGGAATTCATCAGCCAAGCGATAGTTTAGGATTAAGTAATAATTGCATGTGTTTGACAAAATCAGTGAGTTCTTCTAAGCGGTTGGTGGTTTCGGCCTCGCCTTTCTCCGTTAAAGCATAGTACTTACGTGGACGATTTCCCACTTGCTCAATCGTTACCGTCAATAACCCTTCGGCTTCAAGTTTGTGCAGCGCTGGGTACAGTGCCCCTTCATTAATCACAAGCTCTCCGTTGGTCTGCTCTTTGACCTTTTGCGTAATCTCGTAGCCATACATGCGCTTATTTTCTTCCAACAGTTTCAGAATTATCAGCGAAAGGCTCCCTTTGTATAGTTGTGAATTGTTCATGCCACAAATATACCTCAGTAATTGATACATCAAAACCTGAGGTATTATTTTTTTTATACAGATTGGTGCTGGCAGATTCTCAAATCTGCCACGCGAGGTTTCTCAAAACCTCGTGATAAGCGAAGGGAAGTGCTTGGTATAACAGTTGTTTTATTCCACATTACCGATTTGTTAGCCTCCGCCAGAAAACTTAGTAAAACCTTAAAAATCAAGCAATAATAGCATCATGTACGAAACGTAACTTGCGAACATGAAGCAGAAGACGCACTATCGTACCATTGTGATTTCGGATGTTCACCTCGGCACCAATGGCTCCAAGGCCAAAGAAGTCACGCATTTCTTGAAGCAATACAAATGCAAACGGCTTATCTTAAACGGTGACATCATCGACGGATGGCAGCTAAAAAAATACGGTACGTGGAAGCGTCGGCATACCGCTTTTTTCAAAACGGTGCTAAAAATGATGGATGACTACCACACTAAGGTCATCTACATTCGTGGGAATCATGATGATTTTTTGGACCAAATCATGCCCCTTCGCCTCGGAAAGCAGTTTCAGATTCGCAAAGATTATATTCTAAAATCTGGGCAAAAACGGTTTTACGTCACCCACGGCGATGTCTTCGACAGCATCACGACGCACATGAAATGGCTGGCGTATTTGGGCGACGCGGGTTACACATTCTTGCTGTGGATCAACAAGTTATACAACAACTACCGCGACTGGTGCGGACTTCCTTACTATTCACTTTCGCAATTAATCAAACAAAAAGTCAAAGCAGCGGTCAACTACGTCTCTGATTTTGAAGAAAAACTAACCGAACTAGCGCGCTCTCGTAACTGCGACGGAATCATCTGTGGGCACATTCACCAGCCCGCCATGCGCGACATTGACGGCATACTTTACATGAACTCAGGCGACTGGGTCGAATCGCTCACGGCTTTGGTCGAAGACCACGATGGGAACTGGACCCTCGTCTATTACAACGAAGCCCAAATGGGCAAAGCAGACGAGCCAACGGTATCCGAATTTTTTGGCGTAAAAGAGCGAGCTGCATCGTGAGTAAGTTTCTGTTTATTATTCAAGGCGAAGGTCGAGGCCACTTGACCCAAGCCATTTCGTTGGCTCAGTTATTGCAGGCCAACGGTCACGAAGTGGTGGTTGGGCTGGTTGGAATCGGCAAAGGACGGCAATTGCCTGCTTTCTTTTACGATTCGTTTCCCGCTGACATTCACCCTTTTGACAGCCCACACTTGATTATGGAAAAACGGGGGATTAGTTTTTCCAAAACAATTACGCATCATCTTTTTCGGATTTCTCTCTACGTCAAAAGCCTCAAAGCCATTCATGCCCACGTCCAACGTTACCAACCCGACGTCATCGTCAATTTTTATGATGTACTTGGTGGTTTGTACGCACTCACCTATCGACCTGTAGTTCCGATTGTGGGCGTTGGGCACCATTATTTGTTCTTACGCAACGATTTTACATTTCCTGCCAAACGCAGCTTAGATCATTGGTTGTTAAAAATCAATACGCGCCTTACGGCGATGCGAGCGCAAAAACTGCTAGCTCTTTCGTTTTATCCCACTGCTATTCCTACCCACCACCGCATCGTGACCGTCCCGCCCCTTCTTCGTGGGGCGGTCAAAGCGCTAACGCCTACCCAAGAGCCCTTTTTTCTGGTGTATGTTACCTACGCCTCCATGAGCAAGACGGTGATTGACTGGCATTTACAACACCCAGAAGTTTGCTTACACTGTTTTTGGGACCAACCCGACCGCCAATTTGACGAAACACTGACTTTTCATAAAGTGGACGGAGCTAAGTTTTTGGATATGATGTCCCGTTGCACAGCTTTGGTAACTACTGCTGGATTTGAATCGGTCTGTGAGGCTATGTACTTGGGAAAGCCCGCCCTAATGGTGCCTGCGCACTACGAACAAGCCTGCAACGCGCTCGATGCGCAAGGGGCAGGCGCAGGGATTGCCGCCGAAAAATTTGACTTGTCGCTGCTCCTCGACTACCTTCCTAAACACATTTCTCCGCAAGAACATTTTCAGCGGTGGTGTCATCAAACACCGACTCTTTTTCTAACCCATTTAGAAGAAGTCGCGCTAGGGAAGCAGGTTTTGGAGGTTATTGCATCTGAATAAGTAGCGCGTCAACATCAATTCCTAACTCAGCTTCAAGCGCGGTGGCAAAGCTAAGGTTATCCTTATACGATTGGAGTTTTGTAAGGAAAAAAGCCTCGTCGCCACATAAATCTCGTAATTCACGAATACGGCTTACATGTTTCAGGCAATCTTCCGCAAATTCATTACAGTCCCATTTAAGAAATCGAATCAGGTTTTTAGCTTCTACGTCATCTTTGTCTGTTGCTTGAAATACCCCCGTTTCTTTTTGATAATAAATACGCTTGGCTATATGAGGGGAAGAAGGTGATAAAATGGGCAAAAAAGGCTCAATTTTTTTGGGTTTTCGGGAATTGAACCACGGTAGTACAACGTACCAATTTTTATACCCATCATCGGGTGTGTCTTTCAAGCGGGGGTCAAAATGCTCGATGTCCGTTTCATCCGTTACCTTAATAAAACGTTCTGAATAAGCACAAAAGCCCCGTTGCTCTTTCAAAATTTGGTGCCGAATTTTAGGTCGGTCGCTTACTTTTTCGTAGCGATATGCTTCTTGCAGCAACGACGATTGAGGGTCTTTTTTAAGATACCGCATTGGCAAAATTGTATTCGTTCCCAATCCTCATAAACTCATCCAACATGCGACTTTTTTCTTCTTTATTCTCTGTCAGTTTAATCAGCGTTCGGAGTTCAATATAGCGTTCCCACTTTTTTACTCCTTCTTTTCCCAACAAACTTCTGACCCCAAAGTCTTTCGAGAGAATGTCATTTGGGTCGTCGCCCACAGGCACTGTTCCACGCCGTGCTCGAACATAGCCCTGCTCATCAAACTCTAACACAAAGCGTTCATAGGGTTCAAATTGCGCTGCAATGATGGGGTTATGAGTAGCCATAAAAATCTGAGTATTGTGCGTAATCCGTCGATAAATATCTACTAAATCATACAAAAAATCAGGAAAGAGACTATTTTCTGGTTCATCCACCAACAAAAAACCGCGTTCAATAGGTCGGTTAAAGTAGAGCGAATAAATATGACCTACTTTAAAGATGAAGTTACGAATACCCGTACTTAAATCATTGTAATTGATTCGCTCACCCGTTGATTTCAGTTTGATATATGCTTTCAGATTATCCGTCAATTGGATGGGG
Organism: Runella limosa DSM 17973; assembly: GCF_000482465.1. Classification (GTDB taxonomy): domain Bacteria; phylum Bacteroidota; class Bacteroidia; order Cytophagales; family Spirosomataceae; genus Runella; species Runella limosa. The sequence goes on along the minus strand of NZ_KI519425.1, from coordinate 229,687 downwards.
TTGCTCGCCCCCGCTGCGTCAAACTCCAAACCTGCCTTTCCTAGTATTTCGTCCCAAAGCTTTGCCAGCGAATCCAGTATTTTGGGATGCTGCTGGTCAAACATTTCTTTCACTTCACGAACCGTCCGATTTTGGTTTTCTTCTAAGTTTTGAAATTCCAGAAAATCGTTATCTCGTTTTTTAAGATGATAAATGAGGGTTTTCCAGAAATCCGTAATGGTTTCGTTGGAGACTATATGATTGGAGGGAAATTGCTCAAATAATTTTAATGAATCGTTTAAGTTTGTTTGAGGTACGTCTAAAAACTCTACCGTTTTTTCTAATTCTGCTGGACAAAAAATAGCTAAAGTGGGATTGAGCTGATTTATAGCATCTTCAATAACATAATCGTCTAAACTACTGTTACTTGTAAGTACATATTGAAACTCTAGATATGTTTTCCTGATTATCGTATATATTTCCTCTTCCCAGCCCTTATAATCCTCTATGTTTTCATCAAAAAACGCTTTATTCTCTTGTGTAAACACAGCCCAAATACTCCTAGAAAGCGTTTCGTCTTGGAGTTTCAGATAGGTTAACGGCACATCATTTACAGTTTGAGCCGAAAAAAAATGGTCTATGGTATTTAACAATTTCGTCTTCCCCGTTCCATTACTACCAATAAAACACACCTTCTCCAATGGCTCGCCCGTTTCGGGGTGGGTCAAGTCAAGCTCAAAGTCCTTGAATTGGTGAAAATCTTTGATGATGATTTTGCAGATTTTCATTGAGTGAGTGGGTTTTGGAGGCTTTTATCTAATTTTGCAGCAATATTAAAAAAAACAACGAATAGTCCTGTATTTGTACAGTCCCCCAACGAGGGGTAGAGGGCTTAAAACAAACAAGTAAATGTTGAGCGAACAAGAACTCCTCCGCCGCCAAAAGCGCGAAGATTTGATGAAAATGGGGATTGACCCCTATCCTGCCGAATTATTTGAGGTAAACGCTACGGCAGCCGATATTCATAAAAATTACGAAAACGATAAGCTGAGTTATAAAAACATCTCTATTGCAGGCCGTTTGATGGGCTTCCGTATCATGGGAAGCGTGTCATTTGTTGAGTTACAAGACAGCACAGGCCGCGTTCAGCTGTATTTCCGTCGTGATGACCTTTGCCCAGGCGAAGACAAAACGCTTTATAATACTGTTTTCAAGAAATTGCTCGACATCGGTGATATCATCGGTGTAAAAGGCTACGTCTTCACCACTCAAACGGGCGAAATTTCGATTCACGTTGAGGAGTTTAAAATCCTGAACAAATCGCTTCGCCCACTTCCTGTGGTGAAAGAAGTAGATGGCAAAGTGTATGACGCATTTTCGGATCTTGAACAACGTTTCCGTCAACGCTACGTGGATTTGATTGTGAATCCTCACGTCAAAGATATTTTTATCAAACGCGCTCGCATCATTAGCACCATGCGTCGGATTTTCGACGATAAGGGCTGGTTAGAAGTAGAAACGCCTATCCTTCAACCAATCCACGGGGGAGCAACGGCTCGTCCGTTTAAAACGCACCACAACACGCTCGATATGCCGTTGTACATGCGTATCGCCAACGAGCTTTACCTCAAGCGTCTCATTGTCGGTGGTTTTGACGGGGTGTATGAGTTCGGAAAAATGTTCCGCAACGAAGGCATGGACCGTACCCACAACCCTGAATTTACGTCGTTGGAGTTTTATGTGGCTTACAAAGATTACAATTGGATGATGGGAATCACTGAAGAAATTCTCGAAAAAGTAGCCATCGCCGTAAACGGTACTACCAAAGTACAATCGTGGGGCAATGAAATCGAATTTGCAGGGCCTTACACGCGTTTGAGCATCTTTGAAGCCATCGAAAAATACACGGGCGTAAACGTAGAAGGCAAAACTGAAGCAGAACTCATCGCTCAGTGCAAAGAGTGGGGCATCGAAACCGACGCCACCATGGGCGTAGCCAAACTTATCGACGAGATTTTTGGGGCCAAAGTAGAAGGCAACTTGATTCAACCAACGTTTATCATCGACTACCCCGTCGAGATGTCGCCATTGACCAAGAAGCACCGCAGCAAACCTGGTTTGGTGGAGCGTTTTGAGTTGTTTATCAACGGAAAAGAAGTAGCCAATGCGTATTCTGAGCTCAATGACCCTATCGACCAGCGCGAGCGTTTTGAGGAGCAGCTTCGTTTGGCCGAGCGCGGCGACGAAGAAGCGATGGCGATGGACGAGGACTTCATCCGTTCGCTCGAATACGGAATGCCGACTACTTCGGGAATTGGGATTGGTATCGACCGTTTGACGATGATGATGACCGACCAAACGAGCATTCAGGAAGTGTTGTTCTTCCCACAAATGCGTCCAGAAAAGAAAGTAGAAATGGCCACCGAAGCCGATTACGTGGCACAAGGCGTACCTGCGATTTGGGTACCTGCCCTCCAAAAAATGGGTTTCTTGACCATCGACGCCCTCAAGGCCGCCAACCCCAACAAGGTGTTCAACGACTTGGGTGCTCTCCGCAAGAAATTGAAAATCGACGCTCCTATGCCGAAAAAAGAAGACGTAGAGGCTTGGATTGGCTAAAATATTTTGCCCTTTATTTCAAAATCCACAGGACTCGTTCTTGTGGATTTTGTATTTTTGAGGGAATTACATCGTTCAAAAAATGACAAAAGCAGAAGAAACTCAGCTACACAATCTTTTCATCAAGTTTAAAAATGAAGGCAAAAGCCTTGATGAGATAGGGGAATTGTTGGCTATTGATATAGAAACATTAAGCAAATGGGATAGGAGTTTTGAAGAAGAAACAAGTAAGATAAACTCAAACAAACCCCCGATAGCACAATCTGATATAACAGGAATAGATGATTCTGGAAATTATCAATATTCACATTCTATATCATTTAATCTCTCTCAACTAGAAGGTGCGAAATTTACCTTACAAAGAATTATTTGGGGCATTGAAAATAACCAACCCGAGAACGAGTTTCAGATAAAAGCAAAAAAATACTTACCAGTCTTCGAAAATTACTTTTCGGATATAAATATGTCATTTAATCAGGAGACTCAGCAAATATCTTTCAAATATAATTTGAACTCAGATGACGAGGAGGTTAAAAAAAATGCGGATGAAGCTGTAAGATTTTATGGACAAGTTTACGCTATCGAATCAGTAGTCAATAATTCTCGTCTAATACAAAATGTTTCAACAGATATATTTACAAATACTCAAAATATTCTCCCTTACGGCTTAAAAAGGTTTATAGTAAAAAACTATGAGGGAATTAACTATATCGAGATACAAGAACCATTCCCTATTGACACAAACTGGATATTTTTAATTGGTGAAAATGGATTTGGAAAAACAAGTATTTTACGTTCCATTACCATTGGACTTATTGGTGAACGGGACGAAGAAGCTCCCCTTTTCACTCAAAGCGTAGAAAATGGCATCGGAATAGAGTACTTTAATCTCAATAAAAGCATTATCCATAATATAGGTTTTAACATAGAAAGATTCCCCCACCTTGCTTGCTACGGTCCCTCCCGCCTTCAAATCCAAACTGATCAAACTCAAAATGATGTAGCCAAGAAAAGTACCACAACGTACAGCCTGTTCAATTCTGACGGAATTTTACTCAATATCGAATTTGAACTTCTAATATGGTTTTTAGAAAAAAGCCACAAGTTTGAAAACGTCAAACAAACCTTTTTAAGGTTAATACCTTATTTGTCTGATATTGAAGTAAATGTACCTTCTCGAAAAGTTTATTACATCGAAAAAGAACCTACTGAAGAAGGCGATATTTACACACCCGTTTTGTTTGAGCAACTAGCTTCTGGTTTTCGTAGTATCATTGCTATGGTGGGCGATATAATTATTCGACTGTTCAAATCCCAGCCCGAAATTACCAACCCATCCGAACTTGCAGGTATTGTCATTATAGATGAATTGGATTTACATTGGCACCCGAAAATGCAGCGGGAAATCCCTCAATTATTATCCCAAATTTTTCCCAAAATACAGTTTATTGTTTCAACCCATAGCTTAGTACCGCTTCTGGGAGCACCCGAAAACTCTGTTTTATTAAAAGTAAACAGAACCAAAGAAGAAGGTATCACAGTAGAGAAAATAGATATAGATTTTCAAGCTCTTTCTTCCGACAAAATGCTTCGTGACATTTTTGATTTAGAAAAATACATGAGCGATGCCAAACAACAAGCATGGGAACGCTATACAAGGCTAAAAAGTCTTATTCATTTTGAAAAAGACGAAACTAAAAAACTGGAATACATCGAAGAAAGAGAACAATTGGGGGACAAGTATAAATTTGGACTATGAGAAAGCAGCAAAAGAAAGAAGATTCAGCGATTGTGAGCAATGGTTGGAAATACTCCAAACACAGGACAAGAATTCGACAGCAGTTACTTGCCGAACAACATAACCTCTGCGCGTACACCGAAACTTATTTGGGGAGAACGGATAAAAAGGAGATTGAGCACTTCAATCCTACCCTCAAAAATACCGAGCACGACGGGTATCAAAACTGGTTTTTGGTGAAAGCCCAGTGGAACAATGAAAAAGGCGGTTCTGTCCGTTGGGCAAAACATCAACCCCTTCTTCACCCTACTGCTCCAGATTTTGAAGAACGAATTATTTACCTTGACGGCGAATACATTTGCCACCCCGATGATGTAGAAGCCGAAAAGCTCATCAAATACTTAAAATTAGATGACCTAGAACTGGCCTCAGAACGAAAAAACTACATTGAAAGACGCCGAGAGTCCATACAAAACAAAAACGTAAGCCCCGAAGAATATTTTGCTTCCTTGATGGCGAAAGAACCCAATCGGGTGATATTTATTCGAGCTATTGAAGCTGAATTTAAAATTACTCTTTCATTTTAGTTTTACCCCTACCCAATTTGGCACTCTACCGAATACCCATTATCTTGCCATAACATTTACATTTCACTGAAACTCAAAACCATTTCGCGATGAAAAAACTGTTATTGTCGTGCCTTGCACTACTTCCGTTTTTAGCCGTAGCCGACCCAGCTCCTTTCTCGGTCACGGGTGCCATCAAAGGCATAAAAGATCAAACTATTTACCTCCGTTACGGCAAATCCATTGATTCGTTGAAATCAGCGAATGGTGAGTTTACTTTTAAAGGCCAGGTGGAAGACCTTACGACGGCCTACCTACGTGTGGGCAAAACGCAAACTTCGTTTTTTCTTGAAAAAAACGCTACGCTTACGTTTGCAGGCAACCTCGAAGAACTTGAAAATGCCAGTGTTTCAGGAAACCGTATCAACGATGATTTGTCACGTTATACTGCTTCCATTGCAGCACTTAACAACGAACGACGCCCCGTGATGGCGGCCTTGATGGATGCGTACCAAAAGAAGCAGCCTTACAAAGAATTTAACGAGCAAGTCGATAAAATTGACGAGCAGATTACGGAAAAAGCGAAGGAGTTTATCAAAACTAACCCTGAGTCGTTGGTAAGTGCGTGGTTGGTGCGTAGTCGTTTCTTCTACGGCGAAGACAGCGATTTGTCAAGTATGTACGGTTATTTAAAAGGCGACGCGCTAACGTCAAACTTTGCCAAAGATTTGAAGAAAAAAATTGACGTTAATGCCAAAACAGCGGTTGGACAAATGGCCATGGAGTTTACTCAAAACGATGTAAACGAAAAGCCTGTTTCGTTGTCATCATTAAAGGGGAAATACGTATTGGTTGATTTTTGGGCGTCATGGTGTGGCCCGTGCCGCCAAGAAAACCCGAATGTGGTAAAGGCATTCAACGCTTACAAAGACAAAGGATTTACGGTTTTGGGCGTATCACTTGATCAGAAAAAAGACCCGTGGCTCAAAGCCATCGAAAAAGATCAATTGACGTGGACGCACGTTTCGGATTTAAAATACTGGCAAAATGAAGTGGCGGTGCAATACGGCATCAATTCGATTCCTGCTAGCTTTTTGCTAGACCCGAACGGTAAAATCGTCGGCAAAAACCTTCGGGGAGAAGCCCTGACCAAGAAATTGGCTGAGTTGATGCCTGATAAGGACGTTAAATAACAACACAGGGCGAGGCTAAGACCTCGCCTTTTTTATACCCTATGGAGCCCATTACGCAACTGTTAGAAATTAAGGAAATCATTGAAGAAACCCCCGATGCCAAAACCTTTGTATTGCAACCAATGGATGGACGTCCGTTGGCGTACCAAGCGGGGCAATTTTTGACATTTTTGTTTCAGGAACACGGGCATGAAGTTCGTCGTTCTTTTTCACTTTCGTCGGCACCAGCGGTGGACGCCCTTCCGTCGATTACGATTAAGCGCGTAGCCAATGGGCTTATTTCTCGTCCATTACTGGATTATAGTCGTGTGGGAGAACAGTGGGAATGCCTTCCTCCTGCGGGGCGGTTTGTCCTTCCGACCCAGCCACCGAAACACGTTTTTTTATTGGCCGCAGGAAGTGGAATTACGCCACTTTTTGCCCTTACCAAAGAGCTGTTGGCCAAACATCCATCTACCCAGATTACGTTGGTTTACAGCAATAAATCAGTAGAATCGACCATTTTTTACCATCAACTTACCGCCCTCCAAGCAGCGCACCCGACCCAATTAAAAGTTATCTTTTTGTGGGGCAATGCCAAAAATCTGCGTTGGGCGCGCCTCAATGGTACATTATTGGAAGAAATTATTCAACAAACCCTCAACGGAGCGCCTTTTTCTGAGGCTCGCTTTTATGCCTGTGGGCCGTTCCATTATATGTTAATGGTGGAAATCAGTTTGTTGACGATGGGTTTTCACAAAGACCAACTTCAGCGCGAACACTTTGTGATTGAATCCAAACCTCCTACGCCTAAACATTATCCTGCTCAAACGATTTTGGCCAATTTTAGAGGAGCACAACAAACAATTTCAGTTCGCGAAAACCAAACGCTACTGGATGCTGGTCTTCTAGCGGGCTGGCCATTGCCTTATACGTGTCGCGCAGGGCGATGTGGCGCGTGTATTGCGCTTTGTAACTCAGGAGAAGTGGAAATGGAATATAACGAAGTGCTGACCGATGAGGAGATTGTCAATGGCCAAGTGCTAACCTGCATGGCGCACCCCCTCACCGAAGGCGTTACTATTTCTTGGTAAAATTATACCCCAACTGTTTTATACATATCTGCCACCGTCGCTACTGCGTAGTCGATTTCGGCTTCGGTGTTGTATTTACCAAACGAAAAACGAACGTTGCCGCGCTCAGGAGCGACACCCAACGCCGACAATACGTGCGAACCTACCTCCGAACCACTCGAACAGGCACTTCCGCCCGAAGCCGAAATTTTGGCAATGTCCAAGTTGAACAACAACATGTCGTTGATGTCAGACGGTGGTAAGCTTACGTTCAAAACGGTGTAGTTGCTCCGCTCAAGGTTGGCCGAGTCGCCGTTGAAACGAACATCTTCTATTTTTTCGCGGAAGCCCGCAATCATTCGTTTTTTGAGGTTTTCTAAATGGGCACGGTGAGCGTCCATGTCGCGGTAGGCGATTTCCAAAGCTTTGGCTAATCCAACAATGCCATAGACATTTTCGGTACCTCCGCGCATATTACGCTCTTGCGCTCCCCCGTGAACATAAGGTTGAATCCGTACATCGTTGACGTACAAGAATCCAACGCCTTTGGGCCCGTTAAATTTATGGGCCGCCCCCACGACAAAATGAGTCTTTAAATTTTTCAAATCATGGCGCAAATGCCCCATGGTTTGTACCGTATCACTGTGAAAAATGGCGTTGTATTGCTCACACAAATCACCCACAGCGTTCAAATCCAACAAGTTGCCGATTTCATTGTTGCCGTGCATCAACGAAACCAACGAACGAGGGTTTGTCTTCAATAACTCTTCTAAGTGGTTTAAGTCAACATGCCCTTTTTCGTCGATGTTGACCATGCTCAATTTGATTTTTCCCGCTTTTGCCAAGTGCTCCAACGTATGCAAAACCGCGTGGTGCTCCAACGGAGACGTAATGGCATGGGTAAGGTGATAGGCTTCGACACTGCAAATGATGGCGGTGTTGTCGGCTTCGGTTCCTCCAGAAGTAAAAAACAGCTGTGAAGGAGAGGTATTGAGCAGGGCTGCGACGGTCTTGCGTGCTTGTTCAATCGCCGATTTTACAACGCGCCCGTGGCCATGAATCGACGACGGGTTGCCGTATTGCTCCGTAATCCAAGGGAGCATCGCTTCAATAACTTCCGCGTCGATAGGAGTGGTAGCGGCGTTGTCTAAATAAATACGGTCTGCAACTGAACGAATCATACAAAAAGAGATTAGTAAAGGTGGAAAAGCATAGTTGTTTCAACAACTATACGCAAAAATAAAGGGAATCTTTAAACCCAACAACCTACCGAGTCGATTGACTATTGGTTTTTAACTTCTCTTTGTCTTTATATTTTTTTGAAAATGAAGTCATTGAGAAACCGTACATCTGCTTTTCGTAGAAATGTGCAAAATAAATCATTGCCCAATGAGCCAATTCCCAAATCCATAACATCTTCTAATGAAAGATAAGTTTCTAGGAATGAAGCACATTTTTAATCCCAGGGGCACACGCTTTTCGCCAAAATAGCCGCAATTTTGTGCAAAAAATCTCCGTATGCCCGTTATTCACCGTTCGACTTATCCTGGCCCACCGCGTTATTTGTTCAATGGGCATTTGCAAACAGTCATTCCAAGCGTTTTTCGTAAAATCAAAGGAGTAGCGTATGAACGTGAGCGGCTGACGCTGTCCGACGGTGACTTTGTTGACCTCGACTGGCTCGATAGGGGTAGCAAAAAGTTGGTGGTGCTCACCCACGGCCTTGAGGGCGACTCACATCGGCATTACGTAAAAGGAACGGCGAAGTTGTTTGCCCAACATGGCTGGGATGTGTTGGCGTGGAATTGCCGCTCGTGCAGTGGCGAGATGAATCGCGCTTTTAGGCTTTACAACCACGGAGAAACAGGCGACATTGCCGAGGTCATCAACCATGCGCTGCGCACCAAACACTACGAAAACGTTTCGCTCGTGGGGTATAGCATGGGCGGGAATATTTCGCTGAAGTACGTCGGTATCAGAAAAAACGATTTGCCTGACGTTGTGCGAGGAGTTGCGGCCTTTTCGGCACCTACCAACTTAAAAACAAGCGCTCAGTTGTTAGATTTACCCCAAAATCGACTCTACCGCGAGCGATTCAAGAACAAGCTCCTCAAAAAAATCACGGAAAAAGACCGACTGTATCCCAACCGAATCGACCTAACCAAACTGAAAGAGGTGAAAGTGTGGAAGGACTTTGACGATTATTTTTCGGCCCCCGTCAACGGTTACCGCGATGCCGACGATTTTTACGAACAAGCATCTGCCGCCAATTTTATTGAAAACGTCAGTATTCCAGTCCTCATTTGTAACGCCCAAAACGACCCGATTCTCAACGCCGACTGCGCGCCCAAGGCATTGGCGGAGAAAAACCCGTCTATTTTTGTAGAAACCCCCACCGAAGGAGGCCACGTTGGTTTTATGGTCGCCAACGACGAATTTTCGTGGGCCGAGCGTAGAGCCTTGGAGTTTTTGACTTACTCTACACTTTATACTATTTTATGAAAACCATAGACATAATTATCCAACACAAAGAACTATTTACCCCCACCAATATCACCTTCAGAACTGCTTTTTCTGTTAATCCTTTTGATGTTTCTAGGTTCGGGTATGATACGCATTTAATAGAGGTATTTAGAGAACTAGGGGTGGACTATAAAGAACTAGACGAGCTAACTGTGAATGAACACAAAAGTAAGTCTTACCAATTTGAAGCCGACCAATCGCTCTATTTAACATTAAAAGAGAAGTTAAACGAAGAGATTCCTATCTTATTAATTCCATTCAAAATAACTTTTTCTGAAGAAGATATTGAATCTCTTTCTAAGAGAATGGAGCTAGAAGCAATAGAAAAATTTAGAAATACTAATCCAATGAAAGACTTGCTAATTCCAACCCCTATCAAGTTTAGAGTACAAGAAACGATGAACCCAATGAGCAGCTGGCATTTTTATCCCCCAAGTTCTTTTAAGAGTTTCAAATTTGAACAATTTTTATCATTAAAATACAGATTTACATTTGAAATGTATCCCGAAAATAGCTAGCAATCAGCAGAAAACAACTACCTATTCATTGCTGTTCGTCTGGTTGCTCACAACCAAAATTCCCGTTCTAAGCGAGTTTTACTTGAGCTAAAAAGCCAACTCTTTATTGCTTTACAAAAGTATATTCCACATTCTTTATTATCTTTTTTGTCGAATAATTGTACTCTTTGTCAATAAAAAACTGAATATTTTTCTTATCTCTAAAGGCGTAAGAGTAAACCTGAACTTTTCCAATAGCTTCTATGGGGAGTGTTGTTTCATCCGCTACATCAATGTTGCACTGGTCAGGGCCAAAGTTATATTCAAAAGAACGCGAATCTGTTTCCAAAGATAAAATTCCCTTTCTTTTTGAATCGGTAAAATTCAACACAATAGCTGGAGGTGTATCGACAACCATTAATCGGTTATTTTCATCTGTGTATTCAAAACGCTCCAAACGCCAAGAGCCTTCAAGTTTCTTGCCAACAGTAACATAGTCGGGCTTGCAAGAAAAGCCAGCTAGAATTAAAACGATTAGATAAAAATAGGTTTTCATGGATCTGAATATTGGAGTAAATAACAGGATGCTCGCGCCATCGCTGTGCGTCTGGTTGTGAGCAACCAGACGCACTTATACGAAGTCGTTATTCTACAATGTGCCCTACAAACTGAGCGGTATTGTCAATGATTTTGCCGCCGCGACGGTAGCCCAAGCCGCAGCCTTCTCCAGCCCAAAAAACGCCTGCTTGGTAGCGCTTTCCGAGCGAATCGCGCGAAAATTCGACGTATTCTTGATAGACTTTTTCGTAATCACCATAGTCACCGTCTGCCGACGAAACCACCGAGCCATTGCTTTCAATGATGCGGACATTGGCTCCTTCTCGTCCAAAAAGCACCTTTTCGACGCTGGTTTTGTCGGTAAAAGGCTGCAATGAGGTAGGCAACAGCAGCGGGTGATTGGGGTACAAATCCCAGAGTAATTTTAAAATGTATTTCGACTGAAAAAGCAAGGTATAGGCGGGGTTGATAATGACCGCTTTCCCGTTTTTAACAATACTTGTCAATAAGCCCGCCAATTCAGGTTCTTCGTAACCAATGTACTCCCAAGGCACGAGTTTGAACCAAAAATCGAAGGACTCAAATTGCCCATTTTGAGGATTTTGCCTAAAAATCCCTTCCGAAGGCGAAAACTCAATCTCGTCGATGTAGCTAAACTCTACGTCAAAGCCTGCTTCCCGCGCGGCTTCGCCCAATACGGCCACGTTGGTATCATCTTCGGGGGCATCGCGCATGGTCGAAAACAACAAGGTCGGGTTTAAGTGACGATTGCGCTGACGAAGTTCCGAAAACTGCGACTTTAATGCTTCATAAACGTTGTTAAACTGCTTACTCTCATCCATTTGGTTGGCCTTGAGGTGCGCCCATTGTACCACGGCAGTTTCGGGAATACAAGTAGCAGTATCGGCGTTAAACTCAATGAGCTTAATCGGCTCCCGCCCTACTCCACCTGCCAAATCGAATCGGCCATAAATGTGCCAATGGCGCTCATCTTCCCACGTCAGTTTGACCAATTCAATCAAATTTTCGGGAATACCCATTTCTTTCCAAAGCTGGCGGTCGATGGCGTGCTGGGCAGCTTCGGCATAAATTTCGTAGAGTTCGTTGGCGGCGTTGTAATACGCCTCGGCCTCGTACGATTTAATGGCTACCGCCTCGTTGGTCAGGTAAGGCAGCGTATCGGCCCCAAGCATCCAATCCCAACCTACGTTACGGAGTTGAGTTTCGGGGCTATTATTCAAATAATGTGTTCGTATCATGGTTGTTGTCAAAAAAAATTATCCACCAAAACTGCGCCCTGAGCGACTGAAAAATCCGCTACGGCTACTACTTGGCCGCGACGCCACGCTTTTGCGGTGACTGTGGTAGTTGTCGTGAATACCCGATGAGCGCGAATACACCGACGAATTGGCATACGCCCCCGAGCTGTATTGGCGTTCACGTTGTTCATTATAAAATTGAGATGAATTGTTACGTCCCAACATATACCCCATTCCTCCCCAAAGTAGTGCGTTCGACAGCGAGCTACGGTGGTGATGGCTATGATAATGATTAGGGTTGTTGTAATAATCCCGCGTTGTAGAGTCGGTTTTCACCAGCCTTTGTGCTTCTGCTACACTCAGGGTATCGCGGCGGCCGTCGAAGTAACGCACAATCGCCCCCGCTTCCGACGCATTTTTCACCTCTACTTCATCCGTGATTTTAAATTCACCCGGTTTCATTTCGGTAATGTAAGTTTTAACGGGGCGGCCTTTGTAGGGCGCTTCTGTTTGTTCACGGTCATTGTCCGACGAACCACCACAGCTTTGCAGCATCATTCCCCCATTCAATAAAGCCACCGACAAAGCAGCTCCTATCGTAATTTCTCGGACGGTTTTAATCACCGCCCCGTTTCGTTTAAGTGTCATATTAGTAAAGGTTGTAGTAATAATCAATTGGTTAAAATTAACATTTCATGGCCGAAAACAGTAATGCAAAGGTAAGGTAGTGATTATACGGTTCACAATCATTTTGGGATGAGCAGCAATTTCCAAGAACAGTCTCCTTGTGAAAAATGGATGAACGGCGTCAAACTATCTATTTTTAGCATTAAAAATACCGCTAAGAGTAGCTTCGATTGGTTTTCACCCTATATTTACGGCGCTAAGTGAAAGTGACCAGTTAATTCACCAAAAATTCATATTCCTAATGAAAATTACCGTAGTAGGGGCAGGTGCAGTAGGTGCTACCTGTGCTGACAACATCGCCCGCCGTCAATTGGCCCAAGAAGTAGTATTGCTCGACATCAAAGAAGGTTTGTCGGAAGGAAAAGCCCTTGATATGTTTCAAACAGCTACCTTGAACGGGTTTGATACAAAAATTACCGGTTCGACAGGTGACTATGAAAAAACAAAAGGTTCGGACGTAGTTGTGATTACTTCAGGGATTCCTCGCAAGCCAGGTATGACGCGCGAAGAACTTATCGGTATCAACGCTGGTATCGTAAAAGGCGTAGCAGAAAACATTTTGAAATACTCTCCTAAAGCCATCATCATCATCGTTTCTAACCCAATGGACACCATGACGTACTTGGCGTTCAAAGAGTTGGGCTTGCCTAAGAAGCGTATCATCGGTATGGGTGGTATTTTGGACAGCGCACGTTTCAAGACGTACTTGTCTTTTGCCATGAATGCTTCACCTAACGACCTCCACGGCATGGTAATCGGTGGTCACGGTGATACTACCATGATTCCTTTGACTCGTTTGGCGACTTACAACGGTATTCCTGTGAGCCGTTTCTTGTCAGAAGAAAAATTGCAACAAGTAGCCGCTGACACCATGGTAGGTGGTGCTACTTTGACAAAATTGATTGGTACGTCGGCTTGGTACGCGCCAGGTGCGGCAGTAGCGACGTTGGTAGAAAGCATCGTTCGTGACCAAAAGCGTATTTTCCCTTGCTCGGTGTATCTCAATGGCGAGTATGGCCAAAAAGACATTTGCATGGGTGTACCAGTGGTAATCGGTGCAGGTGGTTGGGAAAAAATCATCAGCCTTCGTTTGAGCGAATCAGAAAAAGCTGCCTTTGCAAAATCAGCAGATGCTGTTCGTGCGATGAACAATGTGCTTACAACAATGTAATATTTCCTCTTTGGAGGAGAAAAATTGGGCGGAGTACTCGAAGTACTCCGCTTTTATTTTGGGTAAAGAAGGACTTTTTAGACCTTTGTATTGAAAAATTAAGATAGTTGTTCATGAAAAAAGGAATTGCTTATTCTCTCATTGTTTTGTTGACGTCGGTACTCGCAGGGCAGGCCCAAAACCGCCCCATGACCGAAGAAGACTATTACCGTATTGTTACCCTGCCTATCCCCGAAACAGTCCAATTGGAAGTGGGTGGATTGGCCGTCTTACCCGATGGGCGTCTTGCTGCTTCTACGCGCCGTGGTGAAGTGTGGATGATTACAAATCCCTACCTTAAAGGTTCGGGCCAAGCTTCTTATAAACGTTTTGCTCACGGTCTCCACGAGCCACTTGGATTGTTGTACCGCCCCGATGGTTCATTTTTGTTATCTCAACGCGGCGAAATCACGCACCTTGTTGACTCAGATAACGATGGCGTTGCTGACATTTACGAGTCGTTTTATAAATGGCCATTGTCTGGAAATTATCACGAATATTCGTACGGCCCAGTACAAGCACCCAACGGTGATTTGCTCGTCACGCTTAACCTCGACTGGATTGGCCGTGGCGCGAGTTTAGCCAAATGGCGCGGCTGGTTGTTGAAGTTCGACGATAAAGCAAACATGACCCCCATCGCCACGGGGCTTCGCTCTCCTGCGGGCTATGTTGCACTCCAAAGCGGAGATATGTTTTATACCGAAAACCAAGGTGACTGGGTAGGTTCGGGGCGCATGACTCACCTCGAATCGGGTGATTTTGCGGGAAACCCCGCAGGTTTGCGCTGGAGCCAAGAGCCCGAATCACCTGTTAAGCTCAAGACAGAAGACATTCCTGATACGGGCGAGCCGCTTTACGAAGTAGCCAAGCGCGTTCCTGGATTGAAGGCTCCTGCCGTATGGTTTCCGCACACATTAATGGGGATTTCTACCTCCGATATTCGTGAAGACATGACCAAAGGGGCATTTGGGCCTTTTGAAGGACAATTGTTTGTCGGCGACCAAGGGCACAGCAAAATCATGCGTGTTATGCTCGAAAAAGTAAAAGGACGCTGGCAAGGAATCTGTTTCCCCTTCCGCGAAGGATTCCAATCGGGAATTTTGAGAATGGTTTGGGGGCTTGATGGCTCTATGTTTGTCGGACAAACGAGCCGTGGCTGGTCAGCGACGGGAAAAGACAATTTTGGGATTCAACGCTTGGTTTGGACGGGTAAAACGCCGTTTGAAATGAAAACCGTGAAAGCGACTCCTGATGGTTTTGAAGTAGAGTTTACTTTGCCCGTTGACAAAAAAACCGCCCAAGATGCGGCTTCGTATCAGTTCAATACCTTTACTTATAAATACCATCGCACTTACGGGAGCCCTATTATTCGTGCTTCTGAACGCGTGATTAAGCACATTCAAGTTGCGGATAACGGCCTCAAAGCGCGGATTGTATTGGATAGCTTAAAACTTGGTTACATCCACGAAATCAAGGCCGAAGGCATTCGTTCGGCGGCAGGTTTGCCACTTTTACACAATGTGGGTTATTATACCTTAAACGAAATTCCTGACGGCGAAAAAATCCCAACGTCGCAATGGAACGTGGTTGCTCCCGCCAAAATGGCCGATGCCAACGCCCACGCAGGGCATACCATGCCTGCGGCTACTACAACTACTCCTGCCAAGGCCAGCAATAGCCCCAAACGGGTGATTGAACAGCCTGTGAATTGGAGCAATGGCCCCGACCAAGTAATTATTTTGGGCACAAAACCTGGGTTGAAGTTCGATATTACGGATGTTCAGGTGAAAGCAGGAAGCAAAATCAAATGGGTTTTCAACAACAACGACGACATGCTTCACAACTGCGTCCTTGTAAAACCTGGCACCGCCAATCCAACGGGCGAAGCGGCGATTAAACTCGGACTTAAAGGCTCTGACATGCAGTACGTTCCTAAATCAGCGAATGTATTGTTTCATACCAACATTCTCCAGCCAGAAACCAGCGAAACCATTTATTTCGTAGCTCCTTCTGAGCCTGGCGATTACACTTTCCTTTGTACTTTTCCAGGACACCATACCTTGATGCAAGGTAAAATGAAAGTGGTGAAGTAAAGAATAAAAAAAGAGAGGTTCCAAGTTTGTTTGATTAACCTTGGAACCTCTCATCAAAATCAGAACGGAAAATACTTACTGTGGACGGTAACGGTTTCCTACTTCCAGCGGCGTAAAATCCTTAAAGGTATTGCCAATTGCCTTATCAGTCGCTTCCTTTTTATTCTCCCAACCCGCATCCAAATCAAGCGTTACCAAGCCTTTAATGGCCAAAGCCGCCCTAAATTCGTCACGTTTTTTAGCATAATCGTTTTGACGACGGGCTGCTTTCAGCGCAAACTCCCGCGCAAAAACATCACCTTTGTTCTGAATCTCTATTTTCTTTTCCAATACATAATTATAACGGTCGAGCAAATCGCGCAGTGGTTTTCCAATTACCTCCGCCGCTTCCAACGCCCCAATCGTGGCAATGGTCGTTCCGCCAATCGCCGTTACAATGGTTTTGGTCTGTGCCGTTTTTATTAACGCAGGCGACAAACCCGTAGTAGCCCCCAACGACGCATTGACCATCGAGCGATTCTTCTTTCCTTTTTTGGCTTTTAAGTACGCTCTTTTGAGTTCTTGCTCTTTTTCAGAAAGTTGCGTCACTAAGTTCCACGCCTCCACCAATGAATTTCGGTACAAGGCATACAACTGACGATCTCGCTCAATTTCGTTGACCGCATTCTGGATTGTAAACCGAATCTTCTGCTCTTTTCGATTTTGCTCTTTATCCAACACAAAAAAGTTGATATAGAACGTCAACGAATCGTGCGGATCTTTTACAAAATCATAGGTAGGCGTCCAGATGAATTCGTATTGGTTATTGGTATTTTTTACCAACGCTTTGGAAGGTACGTCGGGGTTATCTGTCACAAAATCAAAGGCTTCAATGTCATCGTCACCGTTAGGATCTGACAAAAAGAACTTCAAATTAATGGTCGTATTTTCCTTGGCCTTGAAGGCATCTCCCTTCGGAATTTGAATAATATCGGGCGGCAAGTCCATTTGAGTCGCCTCTAATTTGAGGCGTCCCTTGGCCCGCGCTTTGCTTGGCTGATCTTCTACGTAAAAGTCGATGTAGATGGGCTTATTTTTCAAGCTGTTGAATTGCGTCATCGAAGGATGCCACGTCAATTCGCCCGCTGCCGATAGCTTGGCACCTTCGGGCAGGGTTTCAGTGACGGGAATAATCGCGAGCGGGTCGTTGTCTTCATCCTTCAACGCATTGGCATCAATTTGGTAAATGTTCTGCGTGCGATTCTGGACGTAAAACGGCTTCAAAATGTCGATTTGTGGTGGCCGATTGACGTGAATGACCCTCAAATCAAACGAACGCGTTGCCGTTTCATTTTGGCCATTTTTTGCTTCTACAATCAGCTGTATCGACTTCTGCGTGTTGGTACGATCAGCCAAATCATACGAAGGCACCCACTCAAAATACCCCGTCGAATCAAACTTCATGTCTTCGAGTAAGCCCTGTTTTACCGTGAAGTGAATCAGCGAATCCGACTTCCCCCCTAGGGCTTTTAGACGAAACTCAATACGACTTCCTTCATGCACCACGTTCCAGTTTGGCTCATTAGGCAGCTCAATGTGGAAATTAGAGCGGTTGTCTTGGGCGCATACGATTGTCTGAAAATGAATAAATAACAGGAAAAAGAAATGAATGGAATATCTCATGGTAGCTTCAAAATCTCATCTGATTGAATTAAACGCAAAATTACACCAATGATTTTACGTCTCTTCAAATAATTGTTTTATTTCTATACTTATCCAAGAAAAACTTAAATCATACCAACGTTTAATTGCATATTTTCAAGAACCTTGTTTTCACTCGCCAATTTATTCTACTTATTTATTTAATTACTTCTTTGTTACGAAATCAGGCCCTTTTGTTCTTTAAATACTTCAAAAAAATCATGCACCGCCTCTACCTACTGCTACATATCGTCATTTTTTCACTGCCTTTTTCACTCGCCGCCCAACGCGCGCGTGACCTGGGAGTTCGTATCGGAGTGCTTCCTACGGGCAAATTAAATGCCATTACCGACGTAAATGGCGTCAAAGTAGGACATACAACGCTGGTCGTAGGTGACAGCGTCCGAACGGGAGTTACGGCTATTTTACCCCACGACGGCAACCTTTTTCAACAAAAAGTACCCGCTGCGATTGAGTTGGGAAATGGCTTTGGTAAATTGGCAGGCTACAGCCAAGTCGCGGAGTTGGGCAACCTCGAAACGCCCATCGTTCTGACCAACACTTTGAGCGTTCCCGCTGGCAGTGCCGCCTTGGTGGATTGGACGTTGCAACAAAAAGGCAACGAAAATGTCCGCTCGGTCAACCCTGTCGTCGGTGAGACCAACGATAGTTACTTAAATGACATACGAGGTCGCCACGTAAAAACCTCCGATGTCCTTCAAGCCATCCAACGCGCTACTACTACCAACCAAGAAGAAGGCTGCGTGGGAGCAGGAACGGGTACGGTGTGCTTTGGCTGGAAAGGGGGAATTGGGACGTCATCACGCAAGCTTCCCCAAAAACTGGGAGGCTATACGGTGGGCGTTTTGGTACAAACCAATTTTGGCGGGGTTTTGGAAGTGGCAGGTGCACCCGTTGGCGTGGAGCTGGGCAAGTATTCGTTCAAAGAAACCCTCGACAAATCGGGTGATGGCTCTTGCATGATTGTGGTAGCTACTGATGCGCCCTTGGACGCTCGAAACCTGAAACGCTTGGCAAAACGTGCCTTATTGGGCTTAGGCAAAACGGGGGGAATTATGGCCAACGGCAGCGGCGACTACGTCATTGCATTTTCCACAGCGTATCGGATTCCACACGAATCCAGCTCTCCGCTCGAAACTTACCCTCTCCTGCGCAACGACGACACCTCGCCGTTGTTTCTAGCCGCGATGGAAGCGACGGAAGAGGCCATTATCAATTCGTTGTTCATGGCCCAAACGACCAAAGGCCACCAAGGGCATACCATTGAGCGGCTTCCTGTGTCTAAAACGTTGGAAGTGTTGAAGAAATATGGAAAAGCAAAATAATGTCGAGTGCTGAGGGTTGCTCACAACCCGACTGATAGAATGTCGAGTGCAGAGGGCAGAATGTCGAATTTTTAGCCGTGCTGAGGGTTGCTCACATGTGCTGAGGGTTGCTCACAACCCGACTGATAGCAAAACTGGAAACCCGAAACTGCCAACCCGAAACAAACACCCACTAACGGCGCTCAGGTTGTTGTTCGAGGTTAAATAAGTCATTCAACACATCAATCAACGTCTCGGCTTCGCCGCGTTTACAAGCGGCTTTTAATTGAAGAACGGGCAGCTTAATGATTTTTTGCATCATGCTCGACGTGATTTTGTCAATTTTCGTGGCTTCGTCCTCGCTCAAGTTTTTCATAAAGCGCGCCATTTCCTCTTGACGAATCTGCTCAAGGGCATTTTTTAGCTTTTGAATCGTTGGCGATACCACCATTTCTTTTGACCAATCGCTAAACTCTTCCAATGCTTGGTCAATAATCGTATGTACTTGCGGCACTGATGCCAAACGGCGGTCGAGCGCTTCGTTGGCTTTGGCCTGAATATTGTCGATGTTATAAACAATTACCCCAGGTACTTGCTCGGCATCAGCAGACACGCTGCGAGGCACCGACAAATCAACCACGTATTTGAACGAGTGAAGTGGTTTCTTTTGAAGAAGCGCTTTGTTGATAAAAGGCTCATCACGCAGAATCGACGAAATCACTACGTCTGCTTTGAGGATTTCCTCTTCCACATTCTCAAAATCAGCCACGCCAAAACCCAACTCGTTGGCCAGCTGCTCCGCTTTAGCCCGAGTACGGTTGATGACGGTGATATTTGTGTATTCTTTTTCTTTCAAATTGCGACAAACGTCGGTTCCAATTTCTCCAACTCCCAACACCAAAATCGACGGATTCGCTTTCAACGCCGTTGCGTGTTCGATTAGCTCTACTGCCACGTACGACGTAGAAGCGGCACCATCGCGGAAAGAAGTTTCTTGGGCAACGCGCTTGTTGGCAAAGAAAATAGTGTGAAGCAAACGGTGTAAAAACGGCCCTGCCATACCCAAATCAACCGACCACTGATACGCGTGTTTTACTTGGTTCGGAATTTGCATATCGCCTACTACTTGCGAGTGCAGGCCCGTGGCTACTTCAAACAAGTGACGAGCGGCTTGGTTTTGCTCGGTATAGTCTATGAAATAAGGAAGATAGGCTTCGGTATTGGTCAGCCCTTTTTGAATAAGCAGTAATTTGGCAATATCAACGTTACAGTTGGCCGCCGCATTGTAATAGATTTCGGTACGGTTACAAGTCGAAACCACCAAAATATCTGTCCCACCGAAGAACTCTTGCACTTTGAGCATCAAGCCTTTGGCTTCATCTTCATTTAATGCAATTTGCTCACGAATCTCTAGTGGGGCTGTTTTATACGAAATGCCAACGCTTCTAAACTGTAAATATTCCATGTCACTTGCCAGAAAAAAGTTCACAAAGTTACCTCAAACAACGCGTTTTGAAGAATTAAAATCCGAGTAAAAAATAATTTAGAATGAGTATAAACTACTAAAAGAAGTTACACCGCAATTAGAACCATTTTCAAAATTCAAAAGATGACTTTATACGGGTTGTAAAACTGATTTTTGTCATATTTTGGATAGTCATCAAAAACTTTTTCCTTTGACAGCCCAATTCACAAGGTATATGTTTACTTTTTGATTTTTCGTTCAATATTACATACGACTTACAAAAGCAATTAGATGCTTGTGTTGTACTTATTTTACAAAAAAAATTTCGGTATCCTCCATGAAATTTCCAACGATAGACATTTACAGCCAAAAAAACGTGTACCAATTATTTATTGGTGTCAACTTGGCGCTTATCGGTATCGCTTCGATTTTTTATACCTACAACATCGTTGACAACCTCGATACCCGCGAACACCGACAGCTCGCTATCTTTGCCCAACTTATTGAATACCAAGCCAATCACCCCGACTTAACTGAAGATTATACCAAACTTTTCGAAATCGTTAGGGAAAATATCAAACAAAGCCGAATCCCGACGGTATTGGTCAGTGAAGACATGCAACCCCAAGGCGA
Organism: Runella limosa DSM 17973; assembly: GCF_000482465.1. GTDB lineage: Bacteria > Bacteroidota > Bacteroidia > Cytophagales > Spirosomataceae > Runella > Runella limosa. The sequence goes on along the minus strand of NZ_KI519425.1, from coordinate 208,610 downwards.
CATCAATCTCGACATTCCCAGCAACGCTTCGGAAGCCGAGCACACCCGACTTTTGAAGGAAGCCTTTGAAGAAATGAAAGAGGAAAATCCTCCTATTGTGGTTGATGTCATGGGGACAAAACAATACATCTATTACAGCGACTCCCCCTTGTTGGTACAAATGCGCTATTACCCCTACGCCCAGCTTCTAAGCTTACTCGTGTTGGCATTTTTGGCATACCTCATTTTCAGTTCATCAAGGGCTGCCGAACAAAACCGCGTATGGGTAGGGCTCGCTAAGGAAACTGCTCACCAGCTAGGCACGCCCATTGCGTCGCTGATGGGTTGGGTATCATTTTTCCGAACCGACCCCGACCGCTATCCAGAAGAATACACCCGCGAAATTGAGAAAGACATCAACCGACTCGAAATGATTACGGCCCGTTTCTCCAGCATCGGTTCGGCACCTACCATGAAGTACGAAAAGATGGTAGAAGTCGTTGGCCCATTCTTAGACTACCTCAAGCGGCGTATTTCCACAAAAGTCAAACTACAGTTTATCAACGAGTTAGATAACGAACGCTCGATGTACCTCAACCGTAATTTGTTTGAATGGGTAGTAGAAAATATTTGTAAAAACGCCGTCGATGCCATGACGGGCGCAGGCGAGCTCAACGTGCGAATGTTTGCCCTCAATAAACAGGAAGTCGCTATCGACATCAGCGACACAGGGAAAGGAATTCCGCGCGGCAGTTGGCAAAAAGTTTTTAAACCTGGCGTAAGTACCAAAAAACGGGGCTGGGGGCTAGGTTTGACGCTGGCCAAACGGATTGTGGAGGAATATCATGGCGGGAAATTATACGTCAAATCTTCCGAAGTAGGTAAAGGCACCACCTTCCGAATCATATTACGAAGGTGACGCCTTATTCCGTCGCTGGGCCTTCATCTCGCGTTTCTTTCTCTATCTTTTCTTGGGCTATTTGCTCTTCTTCCGCTGTCGGTTGCGGCTCGTCGTGTACCAGCACCGCCTTGGGTTCATACTGTAATTTTATATACATCGGAAAATGATCCGAACCACTGTTCTGAAGGCGGGCTACTTTGATAAGCGTAAAATCGGTAGAACAAAAAACATGGTCGAGCGGAAAACGCAAAAAGGGAATTTTGGCATGGAAGGTATTGAAGAAACCTCTGCCACGGCGCGGGTCGAGTAAACCGCTCATTTTCTGAAACAAATCGGTGGTGTAACTCCACGCTACGTCGTTCAAATCCCCACAAACAACAACAGGTTTTTTGCTTGTTTTCGCAAGTTCGGCGATGAGCAACAACTCCTTGTCTCGCTCCGTCGAGCGGGGGTTCTCTTGCGGAACGGGCGGGGTAGGGTGAATACAAAACAACTGTATTTGTTCTCCCGACCGAAGTTGTATGTTGGCATGAATTGAAGGAATACCTTCTTCGACCAAATAATGCACCTTTGCGTTAAGCAGCGGCAGTTTGGAGTAAAGAAGCATTCCGTAGGTATTTTCCAACGGAACATGTACTAGATGCGGGTATTTTTCTTCCAACGAGCGCACATTTTCTTGCCACCACAAGTCTGTCTCCGCCAATAAAATAATGTCGGAATCTACTTTTTGGGCAAGTTTAAGAAAACGACTGGCATTGCGGTTATACTGATACACATTCCACATCATCATGCTCAGGGTACGGTCGGCATTGATGATGCGCGTTTTTATCAATTGTTTTGGAGCAAACGGAGTAAAAGGATACACTTGCCAAACCAAATACCCCAGCATTGCGACGAGTGACACAACCACTCCCCAATCCAACCACGACGCCACCGACATAACGGCCACGTACCATACAAGTACCACCAGCCCAAGGAAAAATTTCTGTAAACGCGGAAATTCAGCTACCCGAAAAGTCCAATAATCACTTCGGACAAACGGAAGTAAGGTTGCCAAGAGCAGAAGGCTCGCCGATAGTTGCAAATAGAGTTTCAAGCGGTAGGAGTGGTAACTTTTACAAGGTTACTAACAAATTACAGTTAAGTCAACAGTCGCCCTCTTTAATTTGTTTGTTATGATTTGGATTTATAATACTCCGATTTATAGGGCAAACTCGTTTTCGCACAACAATTTTGAATAAAATAGCGCATTTCTATAAAAAATATCCAAAATAGAGATAACTGAATTTTGGCTTTCAGAAAACAAACGCCTAATTTTGCGGCCTGAAAGGATGAGTTAATAGTTATCCGCGTATCCGTTGAGTGGAATTCCTTCAAAATTAGCGGGTAACGATAACATTAACGGACAACCGCAGCGGCGGAACGCAAACAACTAATAACGCTTATTTAACAAATAATGGCAAACACAACAAGCATAGGCAAAGTAACGCAGGTGATTGGCCCCGTTGTGGACGTGAGTTTTGAAGGGGAAGGCAATCGCTTACCAGCTATCCTTGACGCTTTGGCAGTAATCAAGCCCAACGGACAAACGGTAGTTTTGGAATGTCAGCAGCACCTTGGCGAAGACCGCGTGCGCACCATCGCGATGGATAGTACAGAAGGTATCCAACGTGGCATGGAAGTAACAAACATGGGTGGCCCCATCTTGATGCCCATCGGCGACGATATCAAAGGCCGTCTATTTAACGTAGTAGGTGATCCTATCGACGGACTAAAGCCTGTTGATAAGTCAAACGGACTTTCGATTCACCGCGCTGCTCCTAAGTTTGAGGATTTGGCAACTGCTACCGAAGTACTTTATACAGGTATCAAAGTAATCGACTTGTTGGCTCCTTACGTAAAAGGGGGTAAAATCGGTCTCTTTGGTGGTGCGGGTGTAGGTAAAACCGTATTGATTCAAGAGCTTATCAACAACATTGCAAAGGCATACGCAGGTTTGTCGGTATTTGCAGGGGTGGGTGAGCGTACACGTGAAGGAAACGACCTTATGCGTGAAATGATTGAAGCTGGTATCATGAAATACGGAGAAGGCTTCAAACACAGCATGGAAGAAGGTGGCTGGGATTTGAGCAAAGTTGATTACGACGTACTCAAAGATTCTCAAGCGACGTTCGTGTTTGGTCAGATGAACGAACCTCCAGGAGCGCGTGCTCGTGTGGCATTGTCAGGTTTGACAATCGCTGAGTACTTCCGTGACGGAGATGGTACAGGCCAAGGTCGCGATATTCTTTTCTTTATTGATAACATCTTCCGCTTTACACAAGCAGGTTCTGAGGTATCAGCCCTTTTGGGACGTATGCCATCAGCGGTAGGTTACCAACCTACACTTGCTACGGAAATGGGTGCCATGCAAGAGCGTATCACGTCAACAAAACGTGGTTCAATTACATCAGTACAGGCCGTTTACGTACCTGCCGATGACTTGACTGACCCTGCTCCAGCAACGACATTTGCCCACTTGGATGCAACAACGGTATTGAGCCGTAAAATTGCTGAGTTGGGTATCTATCCTGCGGTAGATCCACTAGATTCTACAAGCCGTATTCTTTCGGCCGAAACCCTCGGTGATGCCCACTACAACTGTGCGCAGCGCGTAAAACAAATCTTGCAACGTTACAAAGAATTGCAAGACATCATCGCCATCTTGGGTATGGAAGAATTGTCGGAAGAAGATAAGCAAACGGTAAACCGCGCTCGTCGTGTACAACGTTTCTTGTCACAACCGTTCTTCGTAGCAGAGCAGTTTACAGGTTTGAAAGGTGTATTGGTTGATATCAACGATACCATCAAAGGCTTTAATCAAATCATCGACGGAGCTTACGATCACCTTCCTGAATCGGCCTTCAACTTGGTTGGTACCATCGAAGATGCTATCGAAAAAGGTGAGCGTTTGTTGAAAGAAGCTGCGGGAAAATAATTTGAAAATGAGTTGATTTGAAAATTTGGAAATAGAGCGTTTATCTTTCAAATTTTCAAATTTTCAAATTGATACACTATGACACTAGAAATCATCACTCCCGACAAAAAAGTCTTTTCAGGTGAGGCTACTGCGGTAACATTTCCTGGTACGGAAGGTCAGTTTCAAATTTTGAACAACCACGCCGCGCTTGTAAGTACACTTGGAAAAGGCAGTATCATCATTGAAGGTAACGGCAAAGAAACCTTTACCGTAGATGGTGGTGTGGTAGAAGTATTAAATAATAAAGTATTGGTGTTGGCGGAAGCAATTTTGTAAACATCACTTTGTAACATACGCTAAAGCGCGAGGCAACCTGTCTCGCGCTTTTTGTTTTTCCACCTTCCCGAAAGTTTGGTTACCTTCCCGAAAGTTCTAAAACTTTCGGGAAGGTGAAGAGGTTTTCCCGTATCTTCGCCATAAATACTTGAAGAACATGGCATTTCTATCTCGGTTGGGTTTATATCTACTTTTAGCAGGTTTTGGGCTGTGGCTATACACCCTTACCCTCAATGAATTTACCCTCACTCCTACCCTGATTTCTTCCCAACTCAAACCCGAACACCAAGCTACACTGGGGGTACGTTTGCAGCCTTTGGTTCAAAAAACCTTCCAATCGGGTTGGGAGTTTACGTATGCCTTTGATACCATTCTCAATAACCTTAACAACGAATACCGCACTGCCCAACAATGGGACAAAGTCATCTACGATGAGTACAGCTTCGCCATAACCAAAGCCGCCGCCTCAGGTTCGCTCAAACAGCAGCCTTGGTTATGGTTTGGGCTCACGTTTGGGCTGATTGTCGTTGGCGCTCTCTTGTTTATTCTTCCCGCGCTTACCCAATTGGCAGGCAATAAAAACAACGGTATTTTTCATGATGCTTCAACCAACCGTGGGTGGATTGCCAAAATTATCGGCGCCTTTCTTATTCTTTTTTACATTACGCTGTATTATTATCCTCAATACTTAGCCAACTGGACAATGCTCGTTGACCCCATCAGCAAGGCACTCAACGGAGCAGAAGCGAGTCGGTGGTTTTTGTATGGGTTTATTTATACGGTTTGTGTCTTGGTCATGGGGGTAAGAATGGCCATCAAATACCGCCACAATCGCTACCAGCAAGTGCGGACGGCATCGGTAGTATTTTTTCAAACAGCCGTTGCCTTTCTCCTACCCGAAATCTTGGTGAGTCTCAACAAACCTTACTTCGATTTCAAAAATATTTGGCCGCTTGATTACGACTTTTTTTTCGATTATAACCTCAATAGCCTTCTCCAAAGCGGGAATTTAGGCATTTTTATGTTGGTTTGGGGCATTGCGTTGTTCGTTGTAGGGGTGCCTATTTTGACTTACTTTTTTGGGAAACGCTGGTATTGTTCATGGGTATGTGGCTGTGGTGGCTTGGCCGAAACCCTCGGTGATCCTTATCGACAACTTTCGGATAAATCTTTGGCGGCCTGGAAAATCGAGCGTTACCTGGTTCATGCAGTCTTGGGTGCGGCCGTTGTGATGACGGTCATGGTTTTATACACCTACTTTAGCGGTTCTTCCTCCGTACTTTTTATTGATAGCTACAGCGTACGTTCATTGTATGGTTTTTGGATAGGGGGGATTTTTGCGGGTGTTGTCGGAACGGGTTTATACCCAATGATGGGCAACCGCGTTTGGTGCCGTTTTGGGTGTCCGTTGGCGGCGTACCTTGGCATGTGGCAGCGAAAGAAATCGCGTTTTCGCATTACTACCAATGGCGGTCAGTGTATCTCTTGTGGCAATTGTTCGACCTACTGCGAAATGGGTATCGACGTGCGCGCTTACGCCCAACGCGGTCAAGACATCGTGCGTTCGTCGTGTGTAGGATGTGGCATTTGTTCAGCCGTTTGCCCGCGTGGTGTTCTCAACCTAGAAAATGCTTCTGAAAACTCTCGGGTTATGGTCGCTCCTGAGGTTTTACTTGGCAATAAGTAGTAAAAGTACATGGGAAGAACTTGGCAAACCGACCACAACTATGGCTCAGTTTGCCAAAAATGTCCACTAAAATCCATAACGAACTCCCGCGCCTACACCCATGAGCTGAGGACGAGCTTGGAAAGCGGCATTGGCTCGGGTTGCTGAACCCACCGACCGCTGATAATTCCCTGAAAGCAAAGTCGTCCAGCGCTTATTGACTTTATATTGAAGGCGCATACCTGTAGTAGCCGCAAACGATAAGCGGCGGTAAGGGCTGTCGTTGCCACTGACCGTCACGGTGTTATCCTGCCCCGTTTGGAAAGAGTTTTTCAAGAAAATATTATTGATAAATCCGCCCAAAAGCCACAAGGAAAACTTACGTTTGGGTTTGATAAGTGCAAATCCCGTTTGAACTGGCACTTGTAAAAACTGATACGAGTTGCTAATATCTTGGGTTGTGGTTAAGGTTTGTACCAGTGATTTATCCGAACCAATGGTCGCAAAATCATAGCGAGGGATATTATTATCACTCACATTAACGGCACTTTCAAGGCTATTAATATAGCTATTGCTCAATGTACTGAAGGCATTTATCCCCTGATAAACAGAGTTACCTTGAAGGTAATTGATGCCACTCTCCAACGACCAACGTGAGGATAACTGCACTCCCCCTTGCCACTGGAACGCGTAAGAAAGGGCCGAGCGGTTAGTACCTGAAGAAGCTCGTGCGGAGTTGTTGAAAGACGCCGATGTATTGTTATACAGGGGCGTATTGCTCGCCGCCAGTAGTCCTCGTCCTCCTATTTCAACGCCTGCATTGTAGCTTGCTGGCATCACCCCCACCGACGCCCAGTATTCTTTAGGCAACTGTTTGGGCTTTACAAAATCAATAGGGACAGAAGGGACAGCCACCCAAGGTTGACGCTTTGGATGCCCTAATAACTGCCGCATTTGTTTATTTTCTAAAAACGCCAATGTCATTTCTGGACTTACTTTTGTTGCTGATGGAGCAGCAATCTGCCCTCCTTCTGACAAAGCTGCCACTGGTATTTCGGGTGAAGTTCCTCCTTTCGCACCCATTTTTTCTCCGCTGCTAGGCGTTGCGGTTTGGGTCGTTGCCGAAGCTATTGTTTGTTCAGAAAAAGGCGGAATCAAAGCTGGTGTAGCAGGCCGCTTCGATTCTTGTCTCGCAGCTCTTACTTTTTGGCTTCCATTTCTTTTAGATGAAGTAGCCACAAGCCGAGAGGCTTCTCCCAACAAAGGTGCAGCAGCGACTTGTTCTTTTTCCCGTGTCACTTTCGTTGACGTCTCTGCCGCGACCTCAGGCCCAGTAGATTCGCTCTTGGTAGCCAAACTTGTTTTTGGCTCATTTTCGTTGGCTGGCGGCACACTTAGGCGTTCTGATTTAGTGGCCTCTACAGCACGTGGTTGTTGAGCCAATTCCGTCGAAGCAGCCACTGATTTTTCGGGAAGGTTGTTTTTTAGCCACCATCCACCCACGGCCAAAAGCAATGCGGTAACACTCGCCGCGGCCACCCAGCGGAGCTGCTGTGTCCGTTGCCAGAAAGGAATCACCATGACGCGCTCTTCTTCCTCCTCATCTAAGCGCGCCTCTATGCGCTCCCACAAAGCGGGAGGGGGCGTCTCAGAAGCGTCGTCGAAACGTCGCCGCCATTCGTTTTCAAATGTATGTTCTTCCGAAGAAGCCATGTTGGTTGTAGTATTCAATTGATGTACAAACTCTTTGTTTTTTTCCCACACTTCTTTTTCGCTCTACGAAGAGTTCGTATTGTTTGTTTCTAAAATCTTGGCTTGTAAAAGCTGCTTTGCCCGAGCGTATTGCGATTTGGAGGTACCTTCCGAAATTCCCAACATCTGAGCAATTTCGTTGTGTTGGTAACCTTCAATGGCATACAGATTAAAGACTGACTGACATCCCGCAGGCAGCTCACGCACCATGCCCAGGAGTTGCTGGTATTCCATGCCCGAAACGGTCGTTTCGCCCTCCGAAACCGCATCGGCATAGTCGTCCACATCGGCTTGGTCTAAATAGGCTTTTTCTTTCCGTAAATACGAAATCGACGTATTTATCATGATTCGCTTTATCCATGCCTCCAACGGACAATCGTAACGAAAGGTGTGTATTTGCGTAAAAACTTTCACAAATGCTTCTTGAAGTACGTCTTCGGCCTCGAAACGGCTACGGGTATAGCGCTGACAGACCGCAAACATCCGTCCAGCGAAGCGCTCATAGAGCGTTCGTTGGGCAATGCGGTCTTTATTTCGACACCCCTCAACTAGCGTACGTTCATCTTTCATGCAATCCGTTCTGACTTTATGACGCTATAGAAGCTAAAATGGTTGGAATCTACTTCAAAGTTTTTGTTTTGGGACACAAAGGGTCGGGTTTTGAGAAACCCTCAGCACACGAGAGGCGGGTTTTGAGAAACCCTTAGCACGCGAGAGGCGGGTTTTGAGAAACCCTTGGCACACAAGCAACCCTCAGCACGGGCACTTTACTTTACTAAGTCCAGCGCGTTTTTTACGCGAAGTTCGAGGGCATCCCAATCTTTCTTTTGGAGAATTTCGGGGGTAAGTAGGCGTGAGCCAATCCCTACTGCATCTGCGCCCGCGCCAAACCACGTACTCAGGCTTTCTTCAGTTGGTTCTACTCCGCCAGTCACGAGTACGGTCGTCCACGGCATAGGTGCTTTTAGGGCTTTCACAAACGAAGGCCCAAGCGTATCGCCTGGAAACAATTTGATGATTTCTACACCCCACGACTCTGCCGTTGAGATTTCGGTCAACGTAGCGCAGCCTGGCAAATAGCCTATTTTTCGGAGGTTGCACACTTTGGCAACGTCGGCATCGAAACTTGGGCTGACGATAAAATTGGCGCCTAGCTGTAAGTACAACGCCGCCGTGGCAGGGTCGATGATGGTTCCCACGCCTAAAATCAAATCGGGATAATCGGCACGGGCTGTTTTTACCAACTCCGCAAATAATTCATGGGCAAAATCTCCACGGTTGGTCAGTTCAAAAACCCGAATTCCTGCTTTGTAACAAGCGCTCAGGACATTTTTGCAAACATCCAAGTCTTGGCTGCTGAAAAGTGGAACAATAGGAACATCGAGTAAGGTTTGATATACGTGAAGACGAGAAAAACGAGCCATGTGTAGATAGTTTTTTGAGAAATCGCAATTTGGTTAACTTTTTCAGAACAATTTACGGTAAGTTTTGAGTTACATTTAAAAATATTTTCTCCAAAACTCTATGATTACCATTGTTGTAGGTACAAATCGCCGCCGTTCTAAATCGAAGCAGGTGGCTACTTTTTACCAAACCCTGCTTTCTGAACTCCATACCGAAAGTCAGATTTTAGATATTGCAGACCTTCCCGATGATTTCATTCGATCGGCTTTGTACGAAAACAACGGCAAAAATGAGTCTTTTAATGTATATCGCCAACTAATGAAGGAATCTGATAAATATGTTTTCATTGTCCCCGAGTACAACGGTTCTTTTCCTGGGGCGCTAAAAGTATTTATCGACGGGCTTGGCTACCCTAGCGAGCTGCTCCACAAAAAGGCAGCGTTGGTCGGAATTTCGGATGGCGTACAAGGGTCGGCTTTGGCACTGAGCCACTTAATCGACGTCTTTAACTATTTAGGAATGCACGTACTTGCCCAACGGGTCAAAATTCCGTTTATGAAAAAGAATTTTGTTGATGGTGAAGTCATTGACCCGCTCATCAATAAACTCCTCCGCGAACAAGCCGAATTATTGGTTAAATTTTAAATAATTGCGTTCGGGCTATCACCCGAACGCAATTGGCAGATTACACTACTTCAATCTTCACTTTGAGTAAAAACTCATCCATTTCGATTTCGGAAGCGCTACCGTTGAGGTCAGTAACGAGGTCGAGCTGAACGGCTTGTACTTCTTGGCAGATGTAGTTTTTGTTGGTCGCAACGGCATCGGCAAGCTCTGCGTTGTTGTTTTCCAACTGAATAGAAATTTTATCCGTAACTTCTAAGCCACTGTCTTTGCGCAAGTTTTGGATGCGATTGACAATGTCACGCGCAATTCCTTCGCGGCGTAACTCGTCGGTGATAGTAACATCAAGCGCTACGGTGAGGCTACCTTGGCTCGCTACCAACCACCCTGGTACGTCTTCGGTCAAGATTTCGATTTCGGCCAAAAGAATCTCAAACGTCGTATCGCCGCTTGTCAAAGTCACTTGTCCGTTTCTTTCAACTTCACGGATTTGCTCTTCGTTCATCGCGTTGATTACTTCGCCTACGGCTTTCATATTTTTGCCGTATTTAGGACCCAATGCTTTGAAGTTTGGCTTGATTTTCTTCTTTAAAATGCCCGAATCATCGCTCACAAACTCAACGCCTTTTACGTTGACTTCGCTCATGATGATAGGCGCTACGTGCTCAATTTGCTCACGAACTTTATCGCTCAATACAGGAATCAAGACTTTGGTCAACGGCTGACGTACCTTGATTTTGTGACCTTTGCGGAGCGAGTGTACCAACGAGCAGATGTCTTGCGCCAACTGCATTGATTGCTCCAACTCAGCATCTACCCAGAACTCGTCATATGTATGCCATTCAGTAAAATGCACCGATTCGTGTTTGAACGGCGTACTTTTCTCAATCGACTCTGTACGTACGTGGTCGGTAAGGTTACGGTACAGCCAATCAGCAAAGAAAGGCGCAATCGGCGACATCAATTGTGCTACAGCTGCCAAGCAATGTTGGAGCGTTTCGTACGCAGCACGTTTGTCTAACCCTATCCCCAGCCCTTCCCTTGTAGGGAAGGGAGCTTCATTCCCCTCCTTAACAGGGGAGGGGTCAGGGGTGGGGTTCCAAAAACGGCGACGATTGAGACGAACGTACCAGTTGGAAAGGTCGTCGCACACAAAATCTTGAATCAAGCGACCTGCTTTGGTCGGATTATAACCGTCAAATTGCTCACCCACGTTTTTCACAAGGGTGTAAACTTTTGAAATAATCCAGCGGTCAAGTTCGCTCAGTTGTTCGCGAGGAACGCGGTTAAATTGCTCTACTTTGTAGCCATCGAGGTTGGCATACAAAGCAAAGAAGTTATATGTATTAAACAACGTTCCGAAAAACTTCCGTTGCACTTCGGCGATGCCGTCGAGGTTAAACTTGAGGTTATCCCACGGCTCGGCATTGGTAATCATGTACCAGCGGGTCGCATCTGGGCCGTATTTGTCAATCGTTTCAAAAGGGTCGATGGCGTTACCCAAACGTTTCGACATTTTGTTGCCGTTTTTATCCAACACCAAGCCCGTCGAAACTACGTTTTCAAACGATACTGAATCAAACAATAAACCTGCGATGGCGTGGAGGGTAAAAAACCAACCGCGCGTTTGGTCAACACCTTCCGAAATAAAGTCGGCAGGGAACGACGTTTTGCTATCGCTTGCCGTACCGCCCATGCTTTGAGGGTACTTGTCGAGGTTTTCAAACGGAAAATGGAACTGCGCATACGGCATTGCCCCCGAGTCAAACCACACGTCGATGAGGTCTGGCTCACGGAACATCACTTTGCCTGAGTCCGACACCAAATAGATTTCGTCCACATAAGGACGATGTAAATCAAAGGCTTCCGTTCCTTTTGATTGTAAGAAAGACTCGTTTTTCGCTTGTTGCTCAGGACTAAGCACACCGCTGTCGATGGCTTTTTGAAGCTCATTGGTCAGCTCTTCTACGGAACCAATGCAAGCTTCTTCGCCACTGTCGCTGCGCCAGATAGGAAGCGGCGTTCCCCAGTAGCGGCTACGGCTAAGGTTCCAATCCACGAGGTTTTCGAGCCAGTTTCCAAAACGCCCCGTTCCTGTGCTTTCTGGATTCCAATTGATGGTTTTGTTGAGCTCTACCAAGCGGTCTTTTTTCTTGGTCGTCGCAATAAACCAGCTATCGAGCGGGTAGTACAACACGGGCTTGTCGGTACGCCAGCAGTGTGGGTACGGGTGCTCATATTTTTCCACTTTAAACGCCCGATTTTCTTCCTTCAATTTGATGGCGATAAGCACATCCGTTGGGCGGAAATCAGGCTCATTGCGTTCTTCGGTCGAGTAGTATTCTTCTTTGACAAAACGTCCACCAAATTCACCGATTTCTTTGACAAAACGTCCTTGACGGTCCACGATGGGTACTTCTTTGCCGCTTTCGTCGCGCACCATGATGGCAGGCACGCCGTTGGCTTTCGCCACGCGGAAGTCATCTGCTCCAAAAGTAGGTGAGGTATGAACTACCCCTGTACCATCTTCGGTCGTGACGAAATCGCCCAAAATAACGCGGAACGCTTTGTCGGCATCTTGGAGCGGTTGCACGTAAGGCAACAATTGCTCGTACTGAATGCCTTCAAGGTGTTCGCCTTTAAACTCCATCAATACCGACCACGGAATGACTTTGTCGCCGTCTTTGTAGGCCGCAAAATCGCCGTCTTTGCCTTTTTCCGAGAAATACTTTCCTACCAAATCTTTGGCCAATACGACATTGATTGGGAGGTAAGTGTAGGGGTTAAAGGTTTTGATGAGGACGTACGTAATGTCTTTTCCTACGGTCAACGCAGAGTTGGCAGGAAGCGTCCAAGGCGTGGTCGTCCATGCTAAAATATATACCTCATCGCTGTCGGCGGTATCAAACAAATAGGCCGATTTGCCCGTCAATTTTACTTTAAATTGGGCAACGATGGTGGTATCTTTAACATCTTTATAAGTGCCAGGCTGGTTCAACTCGTGCGAACTAAGCCCCGTCCCCGCCGCTGGAGAATACGGCTGAATGGTATAGCCTTTGTACAAAAGACCTTGGTCGTACAACTGCTTGAGCAACCACCAGAGGGTTTCGATATAGTCGTTTTTATAGGTCACGTACGGGTCATCCATGTCCACCCAATACCCCATTTTTTCGGTCATGGTGAGCCACAAATCGGTAAATCGCATGACGGCCTCGCGGCATTTTTTATTGTAATCTTCGATGCTGATTTTTACCCCGATGTCGTCTTTGCGAATGCCCAATTCTTTCTCTACTTGAAGCTCAATCGGTAGGCCGTGCGTATCCCAGCCCCCTTTACGCTTCACTTGGTAGCCTTGAAGGGTTTTGTAACGGCAGAAAATATCTTTGATGGTACGGGCCATCACGTGGTGAATACCTGGCGTCCCGTTGGCCGACGGAGGTCCTTCGTAAAACGTAAACGACGGTGATCCTTCCCGTACTTCGACTGATTTTTCAAATATTTGATTTTCTTTCCAGAACTGCAGGATTTCTTTCCCTACCTGCGCGTAGTCCAGACCTTTATACTCTTTGTAGTTCATTGGGCAATTTTTTTCGAGTAAAAAAATGCCGTTAATCGTTATTAATTAATCGTTAATCGTAGTTAAAGTATCCACAATTAACAGTTAACAGATAACCATTAACGACTTTTTCAAAAAGAGCTACAAAGGTAGGAATTTTTTGGCTTAATCTGGCTTTACGGTGCTTCCGCCCGAAATATTGGAGCGCAATTCGGGCGTGCCACGGTAGCGCAACGTACTTCCGCCGCTGGCGTTGACTCTCAAGGTTTTGCCCACCAATACACGGGCATTGCTTCCTCCTGAGAGGTCTAAATCGACGTTATCAACGGGATAATCGAAGGCATCAATGCGTGACGCTCCCGAAAGCTCGCCCGCAATCGTAAGTCCTTGGCCAAGCAAGGTGAGGTTAGAGGCGCCCGAAAGATCTACATTAACACGGTCCCAATCGCTGTCAATAACCGACTTAGACGCCCCCGACAACTCTACGTCGAGCGTGCGGCCGTTGGTAAAACCTTCGATGGTGGAAGTGGTAGCTCCTGAGAAATCAACCTCGGTGAGGGTAGGCATGGTAATGTCCACTTCCATTTCGTAGCGGCGCACGCGCCAATTGCGGTATTTCATCACTAACTTACCTGAGCGCTCAACGTACACCTCCAAATCTTGAATATCGCGGCGGTCGCCCTGCACCGAAATACTAAACTGCCCCGACTGACGAACGCTCACATCAAAGGCATTGCCCATTTCGAGCTGGTCAAAGTCGCGCAGGTTGTATGTCTGAGAACTAGGGTCGCGAGGGGTGAGGGTGCCTTCCGAAATGAAAACACAAGACTGAGCAAATACGGCAAGAAGCGCAAACAAGAAGAGGACTAATGACTTTTTCATAGCTAATCGAAACGTTTTTAATTGACTGTTTTGATGCTATGACAACTTAACAAAGCGCTTCCCCTATGCGTGTAGGGAGTTTTTTTAGGATTGGTGTACTGATGTGCTACGTTGTTTAAAGTAGGCTCAATCAAAAGTTTTCATAGCTTTGGGCTGAAAATGATGCCCGTATGGACAAGCCAAGCTACTCTTTCCGAAAAGTTAAACGAGAACTGATTTTTGAATTTGACAGTATCAGCGACACAAAAACTATCCACAAGGTAATTGCTTATGAACTTATTGATGAACAAACTCATATTTTCAACTTGTCGTTAGTAGATAAAGATGAGGAGGGACAAATCAGTGATTTGACTGTTAGTAATAATCAAGACATGGAGAAAGTACTGGCTACTGTTGTTAAGACACTACCTTTATTTTTTGATGAATTTGTGGATGCAAAAGTATTCTTTAAAGGCAGCACTCCTGCACGAACAAGACTCTATCAAATTGCTATCTCCAAATTTTTTGAAGATTTTAAACGAAATTTTGTCATTTGGGGTTTTATCAACAATACACCTCAGCCTTTTGAAAAAGGCACAGTTTACGAAGCATTTTTGATTGGAAAATTAGCTTAATCATGGAAAAGACTCCTACAAAAAAGAAAACTGCCAAGAAGGTAAAGCGTTATGCTACACTCGACGAAGCCCTCAAAACTAAAAATGATGAAGCTCGGACTTACCTCAAAAACGTAAAATGGCCCGAAGGTTTTGGGAAAATAGAGGTGTAATACCCTTTTTACAATGCCTGAGGGTTACTTCTTTTTCTGTTTAGGCTTCTTGTAGTACCTGCCACAACTGCTCATTTTGATATTCTATTGCGCCCAATGCTCTCAAACAGGTCAAACGCATTTAAAAGCAGACATTTGGCTAAGAAATAACCTTCAAATATGATTAGGTAGTAGTCATAGAAGGATACAGTTTGATTCCCTCCGTTCGCAGGCGGTTATTCATTTGCTGAATGACCTTTTCATATACCCCTCCGCTCAGTGCCGCAGGCGTTTGGTACGACAAGGTGATTTCGAGGCGGTCGCCGTTCCAGTCGGTTACTTTTACGTCGGGGGCAAGCTTCAATGTTTCATCGTTTAGCGTCCCCATTTGATCCAAAATAATGGCTTTTAGGTGCTCAGTGTCCACGTCAGAGGTGGTAAAAATCTTCAGCACCCGTTTTTCGTATCCCGCTCGGGTATGATTGATGATGGTACTGTTGAGCAGCGGCCCGTTGGGAATCATCACGCGGCGGCCATCGCCCGTATCCAAAACGGTATTGAACATCAAAATATCACGCACTTGCCCCGTGTAGCCTTGGGCGGTGATTTTTTCCCCCACTTTAAATTGCTTCATCAACAAGATGATAAAGCCTCCCGCAAAATTGGATAAACTCCCCTGAAGGGCAAAACCAATGGCCAACGTAGCCGCACTAAACAGGGCTACAATGCCCGTAACTCGAATTCCCAAAAAACCACCCGCAATCATAATGAGGGTAATTCGGAGGCTGATAAATAGCAAACTCTTTAAAAAACTCTTGACGGAGGGATCGATGGTACTGCGTTTGTCAATAAACGACTTGAGCGGTTTATCCAAAAAATTAATTAGCCCAAACCCCAAAATAAGTATCAGCGTCGCAATGCCCAGTTTAATCCCCCAACCGACGGTCATTTCGCCATATTCGACAAAATCGGCCTTCATACGGGCAATGTAAGATTTGGCGACCGAAGGGCAGACCGAGGTGTTTTCGTAAAAACGCACTTCCTCAACAATGAGTTTTTCAGAACGATTGTCATTAAAATACCCTTGTATTTCGACGTACATTCTATTTTCACCCGTTTGTTTCACTTCTTGGTACGCCTCCATGAGGTCTTTGTAGGCTTTTTGGGGCAAAACGTGCACAATTTTCCCCGTCTTACAATCACTGATGGTAGCCGTGTTATTGAGTTGAGAGAACATTCCTCGCATCGAAACACGGTTCAGGGTATCCTCAGAAAAAGAAGGCAGTTTAATCCCAGAAAGTGACTGACTATGAACAACAAAGGAGCCGATTATCAAGAAAAAAAGGAAAACAAATTGGGGTAATTTTGAACGTAGAAACAACATAGGCAGCATAATTAATCGTCGTTGGTAAGTATCAATAATAGAAAAAATTATGCCACTACCCATCCCAAAAGTTTTAAAACTTTCGAGATAAGCTCTTCTTTTTACCAAAAAAGAGTCGAGCAAGTGCCCGACTCTTTTCATTTTCGTTGTTGTCTCACTTACTTTTATTTCAGGCTTACTTCGCCCGTTTTTCCTTTTTCTACGGCTTTCATCACACGGAAAAAGTTGCCGCTCCAAATTTTTTCAATGTCTTTTTTTGAATAACCACGACGTACCAGTTCAATCGTCATGTTTTCGTATTGGCTTACGTCGAAACAGTCGGCCAAGGCACCTCCTCCGTCAAAATCAGCCCCCATTCCTACGTGGTCGATACCGATGAGCTTCACCATGTGGTCGATGTGATCAATGGCATCTTTGACCGTGGCCAACTGAACAGGGAATTTTTTGTTCAATTCCATAAAATCAGCCCGTGCTTTTTGTTGTTCAGCTTCGGGCAAGGTCATCATGCCACGACGGTCTTTAATATTGTATTTGGTATATAATGCCTTCATTGCCGCTTCTCTTTCGGCACTTGGTGGAATAGTTTTCACGTAATCACTCAACAAATTGAGTTGAACAACACCGCCGTTTTTGGCCAATGCCTTCAACATATCGTCGGTGAGGTTACGTGGGTGATTACAAACAACCCGTGCTCCTGAGTGCGTCGCCACTACGGGCACTTTCGAGAGACGAACGACGTCGTAAAAAGTAGAGTCTGACACGTGCGACACGTCAATAATCATCCCCAAACGGTTCATTTCTTTCACTACTTGCTCCCCCAACGGGCTTAAACCTTGGTATTCCGCTCCTTTTGGGTCGGTTGACGAATCACAGATGTCGTTGTTGCTCGAATGGCAAAGCGTCATATAACGCGTACCCAAGTCGTAAAACTTCTGCAACATTCCCAAATCATGGCCGATGGTGTAGCCATTTTCTACCCCAATAAAAATCGCACGTTTGCCCGTTTTACCAATCTTAATGGCCTCTTCAGGCGTTGTAGTCAAGGCGGCCATCGAGCTCGTATTTTTTAGCGAAGTATGAACCGCATCAAAAATCTCCAATGCCCGTTTTTTAGCCGTTTCGTGGCCTTCGGGCGTGCGAGGGCCTTGACCCAAATAGACCGCAAAAAAGATGGCATCTAGCCCTCCGCGTACCATGCGCGGGTAGTCAACCTTGCTGTTGGTGGTGCGTGCGTCATTGTCTTTGGTAATGTCAAATCCTCCGCGGGCCAGCAGCATCGGCGTATCGGCGTGCGTATCTAGCGTGAAGGCTTTGTCGTGGATTTTTTTTGCTTTTTTCAGCAAAGCCGCGTCATCTTGTGCCGAAACGGTAAAAGTCGCCGCCGCCAAACAGGCAGAAAGGGTGGAACGGAAAAGGTATTTCATAGGAATGGTTAAATAGTTTATTGAGAAACAAGTGAACAATCAAAAATACTCAAAAGCTTTTGTTCTACTACGAAAAAACTATTTGCGCCCCAACACAGCGTCGAGGCGCAATAGCTTGACCCAAACTGTCATTTGGGTCAAAAAAGGCGCTGCGTCTCTGACGCAACTATGCCAGGGACAAATACCTCGAATTACTTGGCAAACCAAAGTTTTAGCTTCATGTCGTTGACGCCTCCCTGGGCTTTCAAGGCAGTACTAAAATTGGTATAGTTCAGTGATTCTTCCGAGCCTGGGTACGGCAAACGCGTTGGAATGACGCCGCCATTTACGTTGATAACCGCTGGTTTCAATTCAGGAATACCCGTACGGCGAAATTCTGTCCACGCTTCAACACCTTGCCCGTACATCGCAATCCACTTTTGTTCCATGATTTGTTTATAACCATCAGCTCCTGTTTTAAGCACATTGGCTGCCAAATAATCCGCACTGACGGTTAGTTTATATTGGCTATGCGACGCCGTGATGGCATTCGTGTAGTTAGTAGCCACGTCGCCCGCTGCCGTGATGCCTTTATAGGCCATTTCAGCTTTGATAAACAACAATTCTGAATAAGACATAATCACGCCTGGTGCCGTCGCGCTCACGAAGTACGCGCCTACTTTCGAGGTTTTCGATAAGCCCAGTGTGTTGGCATCCGCGTTTGAAAGTCCGTTCGGAACGCCTTTATAATCACCGCCATCGGCAGGTTTATCGGCATACACCGCCAAGCGCGCATCTTTCAACGCCGCCAGCTTATTCACAAGCGTAGCACTTACACGGTGGTCGTCGCGCGTTTTGCGGTTTTGGTTGATGGGATTATTGTTATTGGTGGCGTCAATGTAGTTCAATTGAATATTTTCTGACACCGACCCAATCACTGGGTACTTAGCAGGGTCTCCCAAAATTCGGTTGATTTCGGCTTTTACATCAACCCCCGCGTCGGTTTTACTCAACATCCGATTCAACAAACGAAGGCTCAACGAATTGGCAAATTTTTTCCATTTTGTGACATCATTGGCAAACAAAATATCACCCGCAATCGCCTTGGTTTTGTCTGTGGCATCAATCATGTCATTGGCCGTTTTGAGGTCTTTGATTAAGCCTGCATACACGTCTTTTTGGGTGTCATACGCAGGCTGTAACTCGCCTTCCAGCCCTTGAAGCGACTTAGAATAGGGGATGTCTCCGTAAATATCCGTCAATAATGAAAACACCCACGAGCGCATAATGATGGCCACGGCTTGGTAATTGGGGTTTTTAATCTCCGCCCCCATCTTATAAATACGTTGATAATCGGCCAAGGCTTCGATGTGGAAAGTCTGCCAAGTATCGCTATACACACTGCTTGAGATAGAATACTGGTCGATGTCGGTGTATTGGATTCGCGCCCAATACTGCGGAATTAAATTGCCAATATCCATTCCCAACGAACCACCCCAATAGGTATCAACAGCACTCTGGATGCCGTGCGGCAAAAACAGGTCAGCCGTTGCTGTGGCTGGGGCATTGGGATTGGTATTCATTTCGTCAAATTTGTCGGTGCAAGCCGAAACACTCAGCATCACCGCCGCCAACGCGGCTTTGTATCGGAAAGAAGAAAAAAGTCTTTTCATTGTCGTAATAGAAAAAATTATGTGATAGGTCAGACGATAGTCAGACCTTTACAAGCTAAAACTGATGTTGAAACCTACCGAACGCGTCGTTGGGATTTGACCATTTTCAATTCCTTGTAAGTTGCCATCGTTGTAGAAACTCGTTTCAGGATCAATGTGTGGCACGTTACTGTGAATCAACCAGAGGTTACGGCCTACAACCGATACTGTAATATCACGAACAGGCAATTTTTTAATCAACTGATTGCTAAGTACGTAGCTCAATCTCACTTCGCGAAGTTTTACGTAGCTGCCATCAAAAATAGTTCCTTCGTTGTTGGTCAACGCGTAGTATTTGTGGTGCCATTCTTCCGACGAAATCTTGGTTGTGTTTGGTACATACACAGGCTCTGTAGCCGTTCCTGTATTTACTACACCTTCTCCGACGATACCCGTTTCACGTCCTAAAACGGTTTCTGCTAACACCCCTGTATAACGTCCGATGTTGACACTTTGCGAGAAGATATCACCGCCGTATTTTACGTCAATCAACGTACTCAATGACACGCTCTTGTACGTGAACGTATTCTGCAAACCTCCCAACCATTTTGGCGTGAAACTTCCTAAGATACGGCGGGTAGGGTTGAGCGTTGGATAACCACTTTTGTCGTAAATGATGTTTCCACTTGGGTCACGGGCAAAACCTTGTCCAAAGAACGTACCGTAAGGCTGTCCTACACGCGCTTCAATCGTCATCCCGCGAACAGTACCTAAAGTATAGGTTGTTAAGCCATCTGCCAATTCGATTACTTTGTTTTGGTTACGCGCCCAGTTAACTGCCACATCCCACTGAAAATCACCCACTTTCACAGGCGTAGCACTGAGTTGTACTTCAATTCCTTTATTTTCGATTTTTCCAGCGTTCAACAATTTAGAGTTAAAGCCCGTTGTTTGAGAGATATTAACATCTAAGATTTGGTTCGACGACTGCTTGTTATAGTACGTTACATCCAAACCTACGCGGTTGCGCCAAAACTTAAATTCTGCCCCAATTTCGTACGAGTTTGTCAATTCTGGTTTGAGCGAAGCGTTCAACATCGCGTTGTTTTCTGACAACGTAGGCGTGCTCCCCCACGGGTTTTCGTACTTGTAAGCTTGAATCAATCGGTAAGCATCGGTATCGTTACCTACGCGAGCAATCCCTGCGCGTACTTTAGCAAATGACAATACGGGTGAGTTTAAGCCCAAAATGTCGGTTACAATGGCACTCAATGCCGCCGATGGGTAGAAATATGAGCGGTTGTTGGCAGGCAATGTACTCGACCAGTCGTTTCGTGCTGTCAAATCCAAGAAAAGATAATTGCGGAATCCGAAGTTAGCCGCGGCATAAACACTATTTACTGCTTTTTCAGAGAAAGAGTTTTCGGCCACTTTGGCTTGGCGTGAGTTACCCAAGTTCCACACGCGTGGAATGGCTAATTCGGTCGCTCCCATGTAATTACGTTGGTAATAATTGCTACGGTGGTTGGCTCCCACGTTGGCTGATACGTCAAAATCACCAAACTTATGCGTTGCGCTCAACAATACATCCGAGTTCGATTCCCGAATAAAAATTTGTTCTTCGTTGTAGCTATCGTACTGTTTGGCGCCGTTGAGGTTGTCGATACGAGCTGCATTTTTGGTTTTGCGACGATCAATGTACACATCCGTTCCTGAACGGCCCGTCAAGGTCAACCAATCGTTAAACTTGTAGGTAGCTGCCAAGTTTCCATACACACGGTCACGTTGGTTAAATTTCGTACTCAAATTCAACACGTAGTACGGGTTAGTCCAGTAGTTGTAGTTCCAGTTGTACTGGTAAATGCTGTTGGGTGATTGGTAATTTTTCAGCTTCTCCATATCTACTTGGCGACCAAACCAGATGAAGTAAAGTCCCCAGTTGGTGCGGTTGTCGCTACCGTCCACTACGTAGTTACCCGTCGCACGAATGCTCAATTTTTTGGTCAAATTCCAACCCGCGTTCAAAGATACCGTACGGCGTTTGTAATCGGTGTTTGGCAAAATCCCTGTTTGGCTCAAGTTGGTAAACGAAAGGCGGAAATCTCCTTTATCGTTGGCTCCCGTGATGGCAATGTTATTGGTGTAGGTTTTACCTGTTTCAAAAAAGTTGGTCACGTTGTCAGGATGTGCAACAAACGGAGTAGCCGTACGAACCCCATTGGCATCGAGCGGCGAATCAAACTGTGGAAGCAAACGTCCATCCAATTTAGGCCCCCAGCTTTCATCCACGCCATCGTTGACGCCTTTTCCTGTACCGTCCACGAACGAAAACAAACCTTTCGCACCTTGACCGTACTCATTTTGCCACTCAGGAAGGCGGAAAGGGGTATCAAATGCCGTATTTGAGTTGACCGAAACGCCAATACCTTTGGCACCTTTTCCACTTTTAGTAGTAATCAAAATCACGCCGTTGGCTCCGCGAGAACCGTACAAAGCCGCCGCGCTTGGCCCTTTCAGTACGCTTACGTTTTCAATATCATCGGGGTTAATCGACGCCGCGCCGTTTCCGTAGTCAACGCCCGTTCCTGAACCGTAGTTACCGTTGTCGATGGGCACACCATCCACCACAAAAAGCGGCTGGTTGTTGCTACCAATGGAGCTAGTACCACGAATCAAAATCCGTGACGAAGCCCCTGGCGCACCGTTTGAACCCGTAATTTGTACCCCAGCTACTTTTCCAGCCAAGGCATTGACGAAGTTGGTGGTACGGGCTTGTGTCATTTGTTTTCCGCTTACCTCTTGCACCGAATAGCCCAAGGCTTTCTTTTCGCGGGCAATACCCAAGGCAGTGACAACGACTTCGTTCAAAATGGAGGCATCTTCAACCATCGTAATGTTGAACGAAGTTTGCGAGCCAATGGCCAGCTCTTGGGGCTTATAACCGATGAACGAAACCACTAGCGTAGTGGCACTAGGAGGAGCGGAGAGACTAAACTCCCCCGTAGAACTGGCCGAAGTACCTCGGTCAGTACCTTTGATGACAATACTGGTTCCAGGGAGTGGAGCACCGTCTTTGTCAAGGACCTTTCCTTTTAAAGCGCGGTCTTGTGCGTGACTGACCAAGCATGTTAGCATCGCACCTACTAAGCAGAGCGTAGATAAAAACTTTCTCATGGGCAAACTATATTAAGTTATTGGGTAATAATGGTAATTTTCCAATAATTCTCTCACATTCTTATAACGAACAAGAGAGGCTTAATTCTTACATAGTTGCGGCCATTCAGAATTAAAATACGTAATTACAAAGAGCGAAAAATCTTTTGTTGCTTGGCAATAAGCATGCACAAGTTTATGGCAAATAAGAATATTTTCCAATGATTATTTTAAATAAAGTAAAATTTTCAAACTAATTATTGGTTAAATTATATCTATTAGTAATAAACAAAACAGGAGTCAATTAGCGAAAAAAAGAAAGCAAGAAAACTACTCAAGAAATATAACTATTTCACTATTCTCCACTTACTAAGTTTCAAACAAAAAACAGGTTAAACGCATAAAAAAAGTAGCCTCAGCGAGGCTAAATCTTAGTAGAAAAAGGGGGTAAAGGCCATCCCAAATCCCCATCGGGGCGGCCGTCGCTCGGTGACATCTTTTACCGAGCGGCGGCTGCTCCGATGGGGATTTGGGGGGATTTGATTCATTTTTCTACTAAGATGTAGCTCCTCTGGAGCAATCAATAGACACTCTATATTTTAATGCGTTCAACATGAACAAAAAAAGACACAGAAGTTGCCTCCTGTGTCTTTTTTATGTTTGTAAAAATTGAACGCCTAGTCGCGACTTGAGAGCTTGGATAACAAGCGAAGCACTTCTATGTACAACCACACGATAGTAACAATCATCCCAAATGCGCAGTACCATTCCATGTATTTGGGCGCGCCATAAGCAGCACCTTGTTCGATTCTGTCGAGGTCGAGTACTAAATTGAAAGCGGCTAACCCCACTACAAACAACGAGAAGCCGATTCCAAACCAGCCTGTGTCATAAATGAGTGGCATTTCGATGCTAAACATGCGTAATACCATGGCCACCAAATAAAAAATAGCCACACCCGCCGTAGCGGCCATCACCGTCCGTTTGAACGTGGGAGTTGCCCGAATGACGCCCGCCTTGTACAAACCGACCATCCCTGCCAAAATACCAAAAGTGAGCAACACCGCCGACAGCCCGATGCCTGGGTACATACTTTCAAATACCAACGTGATAGCTCCCACAAAAACTCCTTCAACCACGGCATAAATGGGTGCAAGCGTGGGGGCGAGGTGTTGTTTAAAAGCCAAAATGAGGGCAATCACAAAACCCGCGATTGCTCCGCCGATCGCCAAAGGCATGATAAGTGCAGGATTAGAGGCAAACAAAAACCAACTGCCTGCGGCAGAACCAATGACCAATGCGCCTAATAAAATGATTTTGTTGACTGTTCCTTGCACAGTCATAACACCTTGCCCAATACCTTCTTGGGCGGCTTTGATAAATGATTTTTCGGATAAGGTTGGATTCGCCATAGCTGAATGATTTTTTGTAAAAAACGTTTATTGAAGACAATTTATGCGGTTTTTGGGTAAAATCAAAGATTTTTCTCTTGGATTTAGATTCGCTTTTCCCAAAGAAGGGACACTTCATCACCCACTTTTAAGTCGTTAGGCCAAGCGGCAGCTGCTCCCAGACGAATCTGCATCGTATCGGTTTCGAGGTAGCCCTTCTCGCGGTCTAATTTTGTAATGATGCCCGATATCGGTGCTGATTCTGGCCCTTTCGCCTCGTCCGCTTTGACTCGCCCCCGCTCGATTTCAACCTTTCGGTCAGCCAACTGACGAATATCTTCTTGATTGTGAGTGACTAGCAACGTCGTCGTTTGGAATTGTTGATGCAGATGACCTAACACTTCCCGCAGGCTTTGGGCAGTAGTCGCATCCAAGGAAGCAAACGGTTCGTCCAGCAACAACACCTTGGGTCGTCGTACCAAAGCCCGCGCCAACGCTACTCGCTGCCGCTGCCCTCCCGACAATCCATCGGGCTTGCGCGCACCAAGCGACTCTAATTTAATCAATTCTAAAAGCTCATCAATAAAAGCATCTTTCGGAGAGGAGGCTGCGTACGCCAAATTTTCGCGCACTGTCATGTTCGGAAACAACGCGGCGTCTTGAAAAACAAAACCAATCGAACGCTTCTGAACTGGTAAGTTAATGCGCTGCGACGTATCAAGCCACGTTTCGCCATCCACAACAATACGCCCCGAGACGGGAGTTTCTAGTCCTGCCAGCAAGCGTAATAAGGTCGTTTTGCCAGCGCCAGACGCCCCATAAAAGGCCGTTAGGCTATTGCTTTCTAACGAAAGTCTGAGCTGCAATTCCCCAGAGCCATCGGCAAAAATACGGGGTAGGGTAAGGTCGAGTTCAATCATACGGTTAAGCGTTTATTGAACCGATAGACAAGTACTAAAATCACCAATGATAACACCAATAATAATGCGGCGTAGCCGTGGGCGGCGGCGTAATTGAGGGTTTCTACTTCGTCATAAATCGCGATTGATGCTACTTTGGTTTGCCCAGGCAAATTCCCTCCAATCATCAATACGAGCCCAAATTCACCAATCGTATGCGCAAACGACAACACAATTCCCGTCAACAGCGCAGGTTTGATGTTGGGCAATAGTACCTTCATTAAAGTAATAGACCGCGATTTTCCCAAGGTATAAGAGGCTTCTTTCCACGATGCGGGCAAGTTTTCTAATCCCGCTTGAATCGGATGTACCATAAAAGGCAAACTATATACCATCGAAGCCACTACCAAGCCTTCGAACGAAAAGATAAGACGGAGACCAAGGTTTTTTTCTAAAAATTGCCCCAACGCACTAGCTGGACTAAAAGTAAGTAAAAAATAAAAACCCAACACCGAAGGCGGGAGCACCAACGGCATACTAATAATCGCTTCTATCAGTGGTTTTATTTTGATTTTAGTGGCGGCCAACCACGCCGCTAACGGCACACCCACCACCAACAACAAGATAGTGGTAGTACCTGCCAAACGAAACGTAAGCCAAATCGGCTCCCAATCCATGTTCATCATTTTTGTGGTGTTGCGTCCGCTACTCGGTACCCAAACTTCCGAAAAATAGCGTGTGCGCGCTTACTAAACAAAAAATCATAAAAACGACGGGCAGCCACACTAGGTTCTGCGGTTTTCTTTTTAAGCAACACCACTCCCTGCGCAATGGGACTGTAGGTTTTGGGATCAACCTCCACCCAAGTACCTTGATTTTTGAGCGACGGGTCTAACACCACCGACTTGGCCGTAAAACCCACTTCCACTGCCTGCGAAAGAATGTATTGATTTACTTGAGAGATGCTTTCCCCCATTACCCACTTTTCTTGGGTTTTGTCAAAAAGGCGATAATGTTTGAGTGCCTCCTGGGCCGCAACTCCGTAAGGCGCAAGCTTGGGGTTGGCAAGGGCTATTTTTTTGATGGAAGGTTGGGTCAAAAACGACAAGTCTTTCGTAGGCTTTGTTGCTCCAATTGCCCAAACGACCAAAGCTCCGTAGGCATAAACCTTGGGAGCGGCGGTGGTTAGCCCTTCTTTAAAAAGCACATCGGGGTAGTGCATATCGGCCGACAAAAACAGGTCAAACGGCGCTCCTTGCTGGATTTGAGTGGTAATTTTTCCCGACGAATTGATGATGGTTTCTAGCTGAATGCCTGTTTGTTTCTCAAACACCGCTTCTAGTTCTTCCATCACAAACTGCGCATTGGCTGCCACGGCTACGCGCACAGTTTGGGCGTATAACTGCGGGCTAATCAGCCACAAAAACAAAAGTAGTTTCTTCATTAACTGGCTAAGTATAAACGCTATCGAATAATCATTTTTTCGTCTCAAACGGGTTTGAAAACGCGGGATTGGTAATAAATATCGAATCGGTGAGGGTATGCAAAAAAGCAATAATATCCTTTTTTTCGGAAGAAGTTAGCCCCAATCGTTGTTTTGTCGGTTCGTTGTGCGACGTGCGCAGTTCGTGACTAAGGTTGGGGCTAAAATGAAAGTGCTCATTGTAATGGTCAAGCACTTGCTCCAACGTATTGAAACGCCCGTCGTGCATGTAGGGTGCTGTCAGTGCGATATTCCGCAAAGTTGCCACTCGAAAACGGCCATTGTCCAGTTCATCGCCCGAAATTTCTTGCTTGCCTCGGTCAGCTACCGCAATACTGTCCAGGCCGTTGTTGTGAAATACTTCTTGCATCAACTTAGCTCCGCCGTGGCAATGGGCACAGTTTCCTCCCCGCACTCCGCGTTCGGGCGCAGCTCCTCGCATAAACAGTTCCATTCCTCGCCGTTCGGAAGCCGTGAGCGTGTAGTTTCCCTTCAACGAACGGTCGTAGGGTGAATCGGCCGAAATCAACGTACGTTCAAATTGAGCCAACGCTTTGGTTATCTGTTCTCCCGTGATAGATGATGTTCCAAATACCTGTCGGAAGAGCGAAGGATACCGAGTTGTTTTGGCCAACTCTTTTGCCGACACCTCCAGCGACTGCCCCATTTCGTCGGGGTGCGTCATGGGAAAAATCGCTTGATTTTCCAACCCGCTGACTCGCCCATCCCAAAACAAATTTTTGACCCACAACAAGTTAGCTAACGACATCGAATTTCGTCGGGTAGGTTTTCCTGAAACCCCTATGCTCAGTGGTCGCCCGTCCGAAAATGCCTTTGTTTGTTCATGGCAACTGGCACACGAAACCGTGTTGGTACTCGAAAGCAACGGCTCATAAAACAACATTCGACCCAGCGCTACTCCTTCTTCGGTCGTCGGGTTATCGGCAGGAATAACAAAACGGCTACCAAAAGACGAAGGATACTCCAGCTTATAGGGATGTAATTCTGCTTTCTTCTCTTTGGTTTCTACCCAAAAAGAAGAAAGAAAAACTGCCAACGCCACTAAAAGAGGGATGTTTCGCATTTTGTTTTCTTTGTTAGTTTGCGATTGTAGCGCAAACCAGCAGCCTTATTTTGCAAATCGAATTTCAATAGATTTTAACTCGCGAATCCAACGAGCGGGGCGTTTTTCGTCGGGTATCACTAGCCGAAAAGGACCTACTCCCTGGGGCAGCGGAGCACCATCCACCGAGTCGGCCACCAAAATAGTGCGGCCACTAAACTCGGCATCCACCTCGGCCAACGAAAACAGTACTTCGTAGCCATCACCTGCTTTGGCAATAATATATTTTGAGAGATTTTCACCGCGTAACTCTCCCCCAAGCGTCACTCCCGCTTTGCGAAGAATCGCCGTAAGCGGTACACCAGCATAGCGGTGCTCTTTGCCATCGCGGTCTTTGGCCGTCACTTCGATGCGTTCAAGCGACTGAAAATCAGATGATGTGAGCGACAAAGGCGTTTTTACTTCGCCCGTGACGGAAAGGGTTTGGGCAAAGAGCCCTTGGATGCCGATGACCGAAACCAGTATTCCGCTCAAAAGCAATTTTAGGAAAGCGTGTATCATTTTGCCGAAAGCGCTATTTTTTCAAAAATATAACGCTTTCGGCAAATTACCTAATAGAAAAGCCTTGGAAAGTTGTAGAAACTCTCCAAGGCTAAATGTAATGCCGAAAGTGATGCCACAGTCATGTTAGTGATGTGATGTCGGTTTCTCAAAACCGACACAAGAGGTTTCTCAAAACCTCGTGCAAAAATTCCTACAATACGACAAAGGTTACGCCTCTACCGACTACAAAGGTTATGCCTCTACCGAGGCTACTTTGAATTCCTTAAAACAAAGCTATCGAAGTTTACACTTTAGCTTTTGTTGTGCCGCCTTTTGTCATAGATATATCAACGGGGGCATTCGCTTTCCACGACCCACCCGTAAAATCAGGAACATCAATCGAATTGGAACGGTTGGCTACCGACCAGCCACTGAGTGGCGCGATGCTACTCCAAAGAGCCGCATCATAGACATCTTGGTCGAGCGGGAGACCGTTGCGGAGGCAATCAATTGTCCGCCAATCCATCAAAAAGTCCATCCCACCGTGCCCGCCAACGTTTTTGGCAACTTCGCCCATTTTCTTCACAATCGGCGGCAGGTATTTTTCTTCCAATACCTTGTATTCTTCCGCCGACATCCACTCGTGACCCGTCGAATAACGCGCAGGTTCGGGGTATTTTAAGCCCACCGCTTTGGTACCACTCACCAGTTGAATCCGTGAATACGGTCTTGGCGATGACACATCATACTGTACCATAATGGTTCGCCCTTTTTGGGTCTTAATCGTGGTGGTACTCATGTTGCCATTGTAGGATTTCCCCACGTAAGGCTTGTAAAAATCATCTTTAGCGGCGAGTTCTTTGGCCAAATTCCCCAACACAAAATCGTTGCTCGACATCGAAGTCAGGTAGTCCATTTTATCCCCCCGATTGATGTCCATTACTTGGCAAATAGGCCCCAGTCCGTGCGTAGGGTACAAATTACCTTTCCGCTGAAACATTTCTTGAAGCTCCCACAATTGGTAAAAATGGGTTTTGGAAAAAACGTGCGTTTGCAAATTGTGGATATAGGCTGCTTCGCCGTGGATAATCTCCCCAAAAAAACCATTGCGGGCCAAATTAAGCGTTAATAGCTCAGAAAAGTCATAACAGCAGTTTTCGACCATCATGCAATGCTTGCGCGTGCGCTCCGAGGTATCGACCAGCTGCCAAGCTTCTTCAATGGTTTTGGCGGCGGGCACTTCTACGCATACGTGTTTGCCATGCTCCATCGAGAATACCGCCATGGGCGTATGAAATGCCCAGGGTGTGAGAATGTAGATGAGGTCTAAATCGGTACGTTCGGCCAATTTTTTCCAGATTTCGGGGTTGCTATCGTAGGTTTGGGGGCGGTGTCCCGAAGCTTCGACCAGTTTTTTGGCGGCGGCAGTTTTCTCAGAACGTAAATCGCACAAAGCTTTGATTTCGACACCTTCGATTTTGTTTAATCGCTCTACAGCCCCCATCCCGCGATTTCCTAAGCCGATAAACCCAACCCGAACTACGTCCAACTTAGGGGCGGCGTAGCCACTCATGTTGAATTTCTGCACGCGCTTGCGGTCAGCTTGCTCGCGTACTTGCGCCCATTCTTCGGGGCTATTGGCGTAGGCGGCAAAGGGGTTGGAAGCAAAAAGTCCAAGTCCAGTCGCACTTGCCGTTTTTAAGAAATTTCTACGATTGTTTTCCATGCTACAAATGTTTAGCCTCTCCGAGGCTTTTTTTACCATTCATTTCTACTCATCTTTCGCCGCTCGCTTATTTAAAATATACAATCCCCGAGGAAAGCGGGTTGGTAGCCTTTTTCGGTTGCCCAGCGCACACAGGCCACAACGCGGTCACGAAAATCGGGTTGATAAGCTTCGTAAAAGGGATAGAAGTATTGTTCGTGTACCAAAAAATCGACGTACGGTGGCTGTCCTGACGGAAGGTTTGCGTAATTATCCAAGTGCGGAACAATATCGGGCAACTCTTTTTTATCAATCACAATGCTACTCCGAATAAACGTGATGCCTTCTTGCGTGTCGTGCCACACAAAGCGTTTTTTCAGTTGACGACGTTGCTCTACCGCAAGATAATACGAAACGGGAGGCAAATCGTCGTCCACGTTGAAATACCCCAACTGACCTATATACCCCGCATCACGGAGCGCGCGCGAGCCTTCGACCGTGGCTTCGCCCCAGTGTAGCGTGGTAACAGGCCCCATCACAGCCTCACCCGCAAAGCGTCGAATTTCATTTTTGACCGTTTCGCAATCGTCGGCTACTTGTTGGTAGCCTGCGGTGCGGTACGGCATGTCGGGAAACTCCCCTCGCGCGTGAAAACTCAACCGCAACCAATCGGCGTTGGCTGTCCACTCAGGTTTGAAGCGGTCGGTTAGCTGCGACAAGTTAAAACCGTCGGTTTCGTAAAAAAGATTGAGGTGGATTTTTGTGCCGTATTCGTCGTGTACTTGTTTTAGAAAGCCCAAATACGGATTATCAAAAATCGACGTATAGTTCGCATCGTTTTGATGAATATCGCGCAAAAACCAGACATTATCGTCAATCGACAAACGGTAATTCCCTGCAAAATTGGGCAGCCAAAAGACCTTGATTTGGGCACTTTCTCCCGTGGTCATATTT
This sequence comes from Runella limosa DSM 17973, assembly GCF_000482465.1. Taxonomy (GTDB): domain Bacteria; phylum Bacteroidota; class Bacteroidia; order Cytophagales; family Spirosomataceae; genus Runella; species Runella limosa. The sequence continues at coordinate 178,176 of NZ_KI519425.1, read as the reverse complement.
TTTACTTCTACCGTATTTTGGTAGTCGCGAAACGTCACCAACGCTTCAAAAACACCTTCACGTTCTTGGGCTTCCACGCCATTGATAACAATAAAATGCTGCAACGGCGCTTTTACTTTTACCGTCGTTTGGAGCGCTCCTTCTACTACCTGTCCGTCCCAGCCGTGAAGCATATCGCCTTCTATGGGACTGATAAATTCTATGTTTTTCATGGTTCTAACCTATAAATGGATAATGCCAAACGGCACCTATTCAATTACTTAGAAATCAGGATTAAAGACCTCTATAAACGACTTTACAGGTGCATCTTTTTGGCGTTGAATCTGGAAATCAACTACTTTCAAGTGCAATTTTCGCCACAAGCTATACTCCACGTCAAAACGCCCTAAAATGCTATTAAGACGATACGGCATACATTCCGACAGCCACGCCGTTTCGTATTCTCGTTTGAGTTCGCCCGTTTCGTCCATGGCATCCACCAGCAAACTATGGCAAGGGTACGTCAAATCATAAATAACGTAATCTTCCTTTTTCTTCATCACCATGGCATAATCCCAGCGATCGACCACCGTACGCGCCCACATAAACCGCATGGCTGAGTAATTGATTAATCGAGCCGATACGAGCAATGAATTGGCAAATTCGCGTTCGGTTTTTGACGCTTTTTTGAGAGCTGCTATCAAATTGGCTTGCGCTTCTTCGCTGTACTTACGAACTTCCCTAAAATCGGCCATGTGCGCCTCGGTGTTCGCCAAATAATAGGCCGAAAAGGGATTCGACCACGCTTCAACCAGCGTTCCCCGTGGCATACTTTGGGTGTTTTTTCCCAAACATTTTTTCAGGTATTCAACCGACGTGGCAATATTCTCAAACGCGTCTCCCATTTCTTGGGCAATGTTGGGATAGACAAGCGACGCATATTTTCGGGAAAACTCCTTTTGATTGGGCGATTTACCTTGCCAAGCCGAAATGCACCCATAAGCCATAAACATCCACGACGACCGCACAAACGGCTCCACCGAGTCGGTCCAGACAGAGGTGATAAAACCTAACGTTTGGTGACGTAATCCTGCCCGCAAACACAAGTCGATGTTGTCGTATGTATAGCCCGCTTCGGGATAAATGTGCCCCCAACCCGATACCGCAGGCTGAATGAAAAAAGGCCTTTTTTCGTCCAAAACGGGGTTTAGGTAATGGTAGGTAGCAGCCGAATCGGGCGAATATTGCCAAATAACGGGGATGACATCGGCAGGGAATTTCTTGATAATGTCGGGATAAAACGAGCTCATGTCGGTCCAAGCCAAGAGCGTTTTTCCGTATTTTTTGAGTTCTTCACTCACGAAGGTCAGTTGTTGGATGTACAACGCTTCGGGATTAAGGCTTTTCTCCTCCGTACTGTTGAGGCGTTTGGTTTCCCACGTTTCATCAAAACCAACGTGAATAAACGGACTTTTGAACAACGCGGTGTACTGTTTGATCCAGTTTTTGAGCAACTCTTTCACGCCTGCGTTGCGGGGATCCATCTCGTGTCCGTAACGCCCAATCGCCAGCGACGCATACTTTTCATTTCGAATGAGTTCGTGCAAATGCCCGTAAAAATTGACGAATGGAATCACGTCCATGTGCCGCTCTTGGGCATAGGCGATGATGCTTTTCACCTCCTCTTGGGTGTAATTGGCTTTGTAATTGAGGGTGGAATAGCCTTCTAATTCAATGCTTACTTCGTTGTAAAAGTAATACTGGTTGGTTTTCCAACGTGCCAAAAAATCGATTTGACGTTTGATTTCTTCCACCGTGAGCAAGCCTCCGTGGGCAAAATCCATCATAACGCCCCGAAAGGCCATGGTGGGTCGGTCGGAGATAGTAACAAACGGTAGTTTGTCTCCTCGAACCAACTGACGGAGGGTTTGCACCGCATAATACAGCCCCGTTGAGGTTTCGGCGTCAATCGTAATGCCACTGGCAGTGACGGCCAACGTGTATTGTTCACGAGTACTGCCTTTGGTTGCCTCATCGGTTTCGGGCAAAGTACGACCTGCTGTTTTTACGGTATAACGAATCTTTGACGAAGCGAGTGAGGAAGCCATTTTCAACGGCTTCCCACTCCGCTCACTCAGGGTTTGTTTTAATTCATTTAAGGCAAAAACAATGTCTTTTGGGGCCGTCGCAGGTACGTAAAGCGATATATTACTCAACGCAATCTCCCCCTGTCCGTACTGAATCGAGGCAGGTTCGGGATATAGTGTGGGACGCGATTGGGCAAAAATCCCCGCAAACGCCCAAAAGCAACTGCTTATTATCAGAATAAGGGATTTCATTTTCCTTTGTTTTAATCTTTAATTCAACTTTGGCAAAGTACCCGTAAACTAGGTTCTGAGGAACCTTGGTCGGAGGTTTTGAGAAACCTCCTTCACACTACACTTGCGTGCTTTCGGATACTTTTATCCGAAACAAGGGTTTCTCAAAACCCCGTCAATAAAAACCGCTCGCAAACTAGGTTCTGAGGAACCTTGGTCGGAGGTTTTGAGAAACCTCCTTCACTCTCGCGTGCTTTCGGATACTCCTATCCGAAACAAGGGTTTCTCAAAACCCCGTCAATAAAGACCGCGCGCAAACTAGGTTCTGAGGAACCTTGGTCGGAGGTTTTGAGAAACCTCCTTCACACTACACTTGCGTGCTTTCGGATACTCCTATCCGAAAACAGGGTTTCTCAAAACCCCGTCAATAAAAGTCGCTCGCAAACTAGGTTCTAAGGAACCTTAGTCGGAGGTTTTGAGAAACCTCCTCCACACTTGCGTGCTTTCGGATACTCCTATCCGAAACGAGGGTTTCTCAAAACCCCGTTAATGTAAGCCGCTCGCAAACTAGGTTTTGAGGAACCTCCTTCACAGGCAAAGCTCTAATACGTCGCTCTGCCTCCCGATAAGTCGAAGGTAAAGCCCGTAGTGAAACTGTTTTTTGATGAAATAATATAGGTGGCCAAGTCCGCCGCTTCTTCCAACGTACCACAACGTTTCATCGGAATCTTGTCCGTCATGTACTTGACCTGAACTTCGGGCATGGCATCCACCAAAGGCGTACGAATCACGGCAGGTGCTAGGGCGTTGACCGTAATTCCGTCCTCGGCGTATTCTTTTCCCTGCACTTTGGTCAAACCAATCACCGCAGCTTTTGAGGCCGAATAGGCGAGCATTCCCGCATTTCCCTCTTTCCCAGCAATGGACGCGATGTGCAAGATGCGACCGTATTTTTGGGCCAACATCGACGGAATCACTGCCTTCGAAGTATAAAAGCAACTCATAAAGTTGACGTCAAACACCTTTTGCAAGTTTTCGGTGCTTACTTCGTGACTTTTTAAGTTGGTTACCCCTGTGATACCCACGCAGTTGACCAAAATATCTACTTTCGAGAAGCGTGCCACTACTTCTGCCACGGCCTCTTGTACTTGCGTTTCGTTGGTAATATCAAGTCCGATGCGCATGACCTGCTCACCATAGACTTCAAATTCTTGTTGAAGCCCTTTTTCGTTAAAATCAAGCAATGCCACGTGGGCTCCTTCGGCAAGGAGTTTCTTGGCGATTGCCAAGCCTATGCCTGATGCGGCTCCCGTTATGATAGCTATTTGTTCCTTAAATTCACTCATTTTCTACAAATGTTACGCCTACAAAGATTGCGCCTCTCCGAGGCGGTTTTGGTACATTATTTTATCCTACAAACGTTGCGCCTACAAAGGTTGCGCCTCTCCGAGGCGGTTTTGATACATTATTTTATCCTACAAACGTTGCGCCTACAAAGGTTGCGCCTCTCCGAGGCGGTGGGCAATGACACCCATTCGAAATTCTGCACTCGAAATTCGACATTCCCCTCTACACTACTTCCGCTACTGGGCGAATGGCGTAGGTTTCGTCGTTGAGAACGTCAATGACACGCTGATTTAGTTCTTTGATATAACTTACACTCGACGCGTCTGGAATGTAAGCGGCTTTACGGGCAATGCTGTTGCTCAATACACCCCGCGCAATGAGCAATTCTTTCTCGGCGTAATGGAACAATTCCATGTTTTGCAACGAGAAGAAAATCTGCGGCATTACTTTTTCAAACAAGTCAAACGCTTTGCCATCTTCACCGTTACGGCGCAAATCAAACACACGCTGGAGAATATCGGCTACCGCCAACCCTGGCATGACGCCCTGAATACCAATCGGCACCAATTCGAGCATGTACAAACCACCCCATCCTTCAAACAAACCAACCTTGCCTTTGGTCGCTTTGATGATACTCTCAAACTTAGGCGCGCAAAGCGGTTCTTCCAATTTGAGGTATTTGAAATTCGGATTTTCATCCATCAATTCTTTGATAAACTCTACGCTGATGGATGAACCGCCTGGATTGAAATCTTGGATGAGAACAGGAGTAGTGGGGATTGACTGAAGGAACTCCGACAAATATTGTTTCAACGAACTCTCGGGCAAGCTGAAAATACGAGGGACGGCCAACGATACCACATCCGCACCCGCTGCTACGTTGGCTTGGGCCAAACGAATCGCTACTTTGAGTGAAGGATGGTTTGACTGCGCCACAATCTTGATGCGCCCCGCCGCGTGCTCAACGGCCACACGCACGACCTGAAGTTTTTCTTCGTCTGTCAGTTTATAAAATTCACTAGCATAAGCGGGTAAACAAACCGCTTTAATGCCTCCTGCAATGGCGAAATCAATCAAATTGCGAAGAGCGTTTTCGTCGATTTCTTCGTTTTCGGTAAAAGGTGTGGGAACAATCGGGACAACGCCGAATAGCTCGTTTGTTAGCTCTGACATATCTGTACTGATTATGGATTATTATTAATCATTTTTTTTTGTTGCACTCTGCTATCTACAATAGAAAGGATAAGGGTAGAAACTAGCACTAAAAGGCCGCCAATAATGGCCTGTGAATTAAGCTTTTCCCCCAGCCAAAAAGCAGCAATCGGAAGTCCCATAAACGTAATGAGGTAGTTGGATAAAGCCACTTGGGTCGCGTCCAAATGCTTGAGGGCCTTAAAAAACAATACCATCGAAAGAAAGTTATGAAACACCGTCAGCGAAATCATACCAATCCACGTATTGGTGGTAAACTCAGGGATTTTGCCAAACATTTCGGGTTCGTAATAAAGTACCAGCGGCGTTAGTAAAATACACATCACGAGGTAGGTATAAAACACCATTTCGATTTCGGTGTATTTCTCCGCGATTTTCTTGCAGCCTACGTTATAGTACGCATTGCCCAAAATAGCCAAGAAAATAAGCACATTTCCTAACGCGTATTTAGAGCTTAAATCAATACGCTTGATGTCGTCGGTTGAGCAAAGGGCTACGCCAATAATTGCAATCGCAAAGCTGACCCAGCGTGCTGCGTTCATGCGTTCTTTGAGCATGAGAAAGGCAAATACGGCCGTAATGACGGGCAAGGTAAGCACCAAAATGGCCGCATTACTGGCCAACGAATACTGCGTTCCCCACGTCATTAGTACTTGTGAGGGAAATGCTCCCAACGCCGCCAACTGCACGAAAATCAAGATATCGGAGAGTTTTTTACCTCCTTTCTTAAAATCGCGTACCACAAACGGCCCCAGCAAAATCGTAGCCAGTAGCATCGGTGCCCATACCGTAAAATACGGCCCGACTTGGTCTTGCGTCAGCTTGATGCTCGTAAAATGAAAGGCCCACATAAAGTTACAAGCAAACAGTATGGTCCAAGACATTGCCGATTTTTTCATAGTAGCCCCCTGCCCCCAATGGGGAATTTTCTATTATCTGTTAGTTACAGTTGAATTCACTCACTCTATATTTTTCCAATGCCACTCTGTCTAGCTCAATGCCCAGTCCTGCGCCTTGCGGGACGAGGGCGGCTCCGTTTTCAAATTGAATAGGAGTAACAATCAAGTCGTCTTCGCGCACTAACTCCCCAAAAATATCCGACGGAATGGTGCAGTTGATGCTCGCGGCGGCAATGTGCAGCCCCATGGTTTCCGAAATTCCTAAGTCCACTTCCGAACCTCTCCAACAGGCTTTCCCCTCTAAATGAGCGACTTCGGCCAACAGTACGCAGTTATAAGCCGAACCGTTAAAATTATACCCATCCACGGCATCGGCACGTACAAACGCAACCATGTCACGGATGTCTTGGGTGTAAGGCAACGAAATATGGCGGTACATTGGAATACCCAACGTTTCGCGGAGGTACTTAAACCCTGCGACATCGGCATGAAGAATGGGATCTTCCAACCCCAGCATGATGTCTTTTTCGACGCCTTCCATGAGCCTAAGCGTGGTCGCTACATCCGTCCAACGCTGGTTGGGATCGAGCAATATTTTAATACCATCACCGCATTTTTTCTTGATTTCGGCCGTCCACAGGCGAACAGGGTCTTCGTCGGAACACTTAAATTTGAATGCTTTGTGTCCTTTTTGCATGGCTTCGTAGGCTTTTTGCGCGGCATCTTCGGGCGTGCGGCGGCCCGTCCAGCCAAAACAATCGACGCGGTCGCGGTAGGCTCCACCAAGCAATTGAGCGACGGATACGTTCAGAATTTTGCCCACCACATCCAGCACCGCCGTCTCAAAAGCTTCGTAAATTCGTTGGTCAGTTATGGGCAATCGACGCCAGTTTAATTGGAGTACATCTTGCCCAACCAGTGTTTTCATAGCCTCAGACAACAGCTCTTTGGAGGCACTTCGATAGGTTTCACCGATGCCTGTCAGGCCATTTTGAAGCGTAATTTCAATGACCCACTTGGGTTGATTGGCAAACTCCGTCCAGCGCTCACCCGTTAAAAATTTCTGGGCAAAGGCGGCATCTTTGTCTATTACCTCCTCCGAATTTAGGCTTCCGGGCTTGGCAGGCACAATCACCTCCGTGGCTTTAATGGTGTGGATAGTCGTCATTAGGGATTTTCAATCGAACTGGATGAATACTTTTTGGCTAATTTTCGGACGTCATAGCTAAATTCAATAAATTTTTCTTCCCACCGCTCGGCACTTTCGGGCGTGTAGGGGTAAAATCCTTGGGCATTGCTAACGCCCTTGGCACCTGCCGACACGAGGTCTTCCATAAAAGCAGGTGCTTCGGTAGCGTTGCTGAGTTCTGGAAACAAGTCTTTCATAACGGTCAGGTACGCTGGAATGCCCGTCAGGTCCATAAATCTGAATGGGCCTGCAAACGTAATCCAGTACCCCAAATCGTTTCGTAACGAACGGTCCACGTCTTCCATGGTAGCGTAGCCGTTTTCGACCAAATAAAAAGCCTCGCGCAGCATGGCGTACATGATGCGGTTGGTGATAAACCCACGAATGTCTTTTTTCAACAACGAAGGCTCTTTGCCCCAGCTTTCGGCCAACTCGACCATTTTGTAGGCATATTCCAGTTGCGAATCTTTACCACAAATCACCTCCATGAAACGCGTGATGTGGGCAGGCTCGGCCCAGTGAATTCCCAACACTCGTTCGGGGTATTGGAGTCCACTTTGAAGTACCGTGACGGGAATCGCCGATGTGTTGCTACCAATGATGGCCGTAGGCGAAAGCACCGTTTCTAGCTTTTTATAGACGCTTTTCTTTTCGTCAACATTTTCGATGATGGATTCAATCACCACTTCGTGTCCCGCCATTTTAGTCACATCGTCGGTGATGGTATGGCGTTTTACTACTTCTTCGGGGCGCTCATTCAGAATGCCTTCTTGGTGGAGTTGTTCCAAAAAAGAGAGGATACGCTGCCGTGCTTCATCCACTATGCTTAGGTCTTTGACCAACGATGTCACCTCATGCCCCGCCGCCAAAATGCAGGTGGCAATGCTGCTTCCCATAAGTCCTAGCCCAACCGTACCAATGCGTTTTTTAATCATTTCTTCACTCATCTTATCACTTGATAATTGCTATCGCGTCAATCTCAATTTTAATTCCGTCCGACAACACCGACTGCACCGTGGTTCTGGCGGGTTTGATTCCCTGAAAAAACGACGCATACGCCGCATCGTAGCGGTCGAAGTCGTTGATATCTTCTAAGTGCGTCGTACATTTGACGATGTCATCGACGGTTCCTCCTGCGGCTTCTACCACCTTTTGAATGTGCGAAAGCGTCAGCAACGTTTCTTCTTCGATGGTTCCGTGAATCACTTCTCCCGTGGTCAAGTCGAGTGGGCCTTGTCCGCTGATAAACAACCATTCGCCTACCATTACTCCTGCCGAATAAGCGCCCGTATTGGCAGCTTTATCGGGATGTTTTATTTCTATTTTTTTTGACATAACTATGTTGATTTTCAAAACTTTCAAATCTTTTTTATTTTACCAAAATGTTCGCAAAGAACCAGGTTGACCGCATTAAATAGCTTTTTATTGCTCCAGAGGAGCTACATCTTAGTAGAAAGAATGACCCAGGTATTCCCCCAAGCCCCATCGGGGTGACATCTTTCACCAAGAGTCAGTCGCCCCGACGGAGCCTTGGGAGGTGTGGGACGTGTTTGCTTACCTTTTTCTACTAAGATTTAGCCTCGCTGAGGCTACTTTTTTTAAATGCGTTTAACCTGTCAAAGGGCATTCACTTTGTGTTTCTTTGTACAATTCTTAGGGTTCTTTGTGGTTAAAAAGACGCTCCGACAACGGCCAGTTTTTGAATGATTCTATAAATGTAATTAATCCTTTGATAGCCTGTTCTACTAAATACTTTCCTTTTTCTGCCGTCCCCAATTGAGGCTCGCCGCTGCTGCCATTGCTCGAAATAAAAGCTGTTTGTTTGAAGACCGTCACCCCGCGATATGGCTCATCATCTTCCCACGGAATGTAGCCATTGCTTTCGGGGCGTTGTGCCCGTTCGACGCGCTCCATCCATACTTTGTCGGCAAATAGGTGCAGCATCATGCTTGTTTCGTACTCACACGCGTGGCTCAGGGCGGGGCTTTCCATCGGTGGTTCGCCCGCAAAGGCTTTTCCACCCACCTCCCAATACGTTGCCAACGCGATAGTAGGCTGGTGGCTTATGTCAAAACGCTTGCTCAACACCGCCAATGCTTGGCGCACGGGGGTGATGTTTCCCCCGTGGCCATTGAGCAAAATAATCTTTTTAAAACCACTTTCTACCAACGACCCCACCAAATCCATCACCACTTGGGTATAAAGCTCGGGCGAAATACTCATCGTTCCCCCCAAGGATAAGTGATGGTGGCTCGACCCAAAAGGCAGCGTGGGGCAAAGCAACACCGACTCAGGTAATGCTTTTTCTATCTGCTGAGCAACGTACGTGACAATGTCGGTATCGGTCGAAACCGACAAATGTGGGCCGTGTTGTTCGATGGCGCCCAAAGGTAACACCACCACCTTGTCTTTGGCTGCCTCGTTGAGGTCGGGGTAAGTAGAAGCGTAAAAAAGCATAACGAATTAATAATTAGGATTTTGCTTCAACACTGGTTGACCATTGACCACACTTAGGTCGATTTGTGCCTGCGGGATAGGGTACAACTCGGTTTTCCCTTTCTTAAAAGTCGCCCCTTTCATGTAGGTAAAGTCATAACCTGGAATGGTTGTTTCGTGCTGCACGTAGGCATTGAGAACATTGGCCATGTAGCCCGTTCCATTGTCCCAACGGCGAAGGTCGAAGTAACGATGACCTTCCATTCCAAACTCAATTTTACGCTCAAAACGTACTGCTTCCCGCGCAAACTCTTTGCCTTTGGCCGTAAATTCCGTCGTATATAAACCTACTTTATAATTGGCTGCTGGTTCGTTGGTAACTCCTTTTAGTGGTGCGGTGTTGTCCACATACTTTTTCACCCATCCAGCAGGATTGGCCGCCCGTGAACGCACACGGTTGACATACTCTTGCGCTTTTGCCAAACTTCCCACTTCTACTTCCGCTTCTGCTGCCCACAACAATACATCCGCAAAACGAATCATGGTGTAATTGTTAGAAGTCCAACGCGATGATGATGAGGTAGTTGCCGCCGCTGCTTGGTAATAGATGCTCTTAATCGGACTGTAAGGACCCGCAACCGACTGAACGCGAATCCACGCTTTACCTGGGTGTAGTCCCCAATCCAAGTATGGAATACCGCGACGGCCTACTGTCCAGTCCAAACGCGCATCGAGCGTTCCTGCATAAGGCGTAAACGGTGTGCTACTTTCGATTCCTTGGTCGTTTGTAACATCTGAATTATTGAAGGTATCAATCAAAGGCAAGCCCGTGGTAGCATCCGTTTTAAACGAATTGACCAAAGTAAACGAAGGCTGATACGCTCCGCAGCAAGTAGCAGGGCCACCCATTGGGAAGTTAAGAGCATCGCCGTAGTTCCCGTTTTGGAACGATTCTGCAATCGACATTTGCACGGCAAACACCGATTCAGGGCCGTTTTTCTTAGAAGGGTTAAAGTTATCAGCGTAGTTGACCAACGCATACTTTGCTCCTGATGAAGTTACCCCGTTAGCAATTACGTCTTCCAATACCGTTTTAGCTTCTGCGTATTTGTCTTGGAACATATACGTTTTTGCCAAAAATGCCTTCGCTGCCCAGCTGTTGACACGGCCTACTTCGGTTTTTGTACCAGAAAGGTTGTCGGCTGCGAACTTAAAATCTGCCTCAATTTTAGGCCAAGCTGAAGTCGTATTAGCGACTTTATAATTGTCGTTGGCGTAGCTAATGCTTTCGTCCAAATACGGAATATTTTCCCACATTTTGGCTGCTTCCAAGTGATACACCGCCCGCAAAAACGTTGCTTCGGCTTTGATTTGCTTGGCTTCTTCTGCCGAAAGGGCAGGGTCGTTGGTTTTGGCTAACACCCGCAACACGTCATTTGCGCGCTGCACTCCTGCATACAACACCATCCATTTGTTGTTGAACGGTGCCAGCGTCGGGTCATAGTTGTAGCTTTCAACCGCTTCCATCGGTGGCAACGCCGACGCCTGCGTTCCTGTGTGGGCATCATCAGAGGTTACCCCGCCAAAAATCCAGTTGCTCACCCCCACAAAATAATAGGTGGTGTTAGGTACACCCCAGCCGTCGAGCAAGGAATACGCCCCCGTCAAGAGACCATTCAAACCTGCCTTGTTGGCAAGGGTAGCTTCGCTGGTAGAACCCAACGCCCCGATTTCGAGGTATTCTTCCTTGCAGGAGTTGGTGGTCAAAATCAACCCCAACCCAGTCGCATATAGTAGTGTTTTAAATCGTTTCATGTAAGTCGATGTTTTGAACAGTGCTACGCACTTAGAATGAAAGGTTTAGACCAAAAATAAAATTCTTCTGGTTATTGGGATAGTTGGCATAGTCAATTCCAAACGACGAACTGTTTCCGCTCAACTCTGGGTCAAGACCCGTGTATTTGGTGAACGTAAACAAGTTCGCAGCCTGGGCGTACAAGCGAAGTTTGCTCATACCATATTTTTTGAGGAACGACGGTTGCACAGTATAACCTACCATCAACGAACGCATTTTGAGGAACGACCCATTTTCTACGTAAAACGAGTTTGAAACCCCCGATGAACTGAATGAACCCGTTGACTCGATTTTTGGAATGCTACTGTTGGGGTTTTCTGGCGTCCAAGCGTTCAATAAATCGTTGCTTTTTGCCCCAACGTACGTACTAAAGAAGTGCGTAAATGACCGCACAGTGTTGTAGATTTCGTTGCCTTGCGAGCCGTACAAAACGGTTGAGAAATCAAAATTGCGGTAAGTCACGCCTAAGTTAAGGCCGTACGTAAAATCAGGGTTAGGGCTTCCAAGGAAGGTGCGGTCGCTGGCGTCGATTTTGCCATCAGCGTTAACGTCTTCGTACTTAAAGCGACCTGGCGCTGCCCCTGTTTGGGTCGGTGACGAGGTCACTTCGGCGTCGTTTTTAAACAATCCAATCACTTTGTATCCAAAAAATGAGCTTACAGGCTGACCGATTTGGTTACGAACAACGTTTCCGAGGTTTTGGGTGTTGGCACCATCAAAATACCCTGGGCTTGGGGTGTTTACTACTTTGTTTTGGTAGGTAGTAATGTTGGCACCAATGCTGAATTTCAAACTTGGGCTAATCGTTTTGCGGTAGGTCAAGGCCAAATCCACCCCTTTGTTTTGGATGTCGCCAATGTTCACCGTTGGCGCCGTAGCTCCCCCAGCCGTAGCAGGAAGCGGCTGGCTAAACAATAAGCCATTGATTGACTTTTTATAGTATTCGACCGAAACGTCCAATTTGTTGTTCAAGATAGTACCGTCCAAACCGATGTTGGTCACGATGTTTTCCTCCCATCCTGTGTTCGGGTTTCCGATACTTGTTTGGGCAAAACCTTGTGCCAACGCACCGTTTCCGCCAATATCATAGTAAGCATTAGCAAACGTCCCCCCGAAAAGCGTGTAAGCATTCTGCGGACTTACGTTGTTTTGCGAACCAAGCACCCCGTAGCTTGCTCTCAATTTCAATTCGTTTAGCCAAGCAACATCTTTCAAGAACTCCTCACCCGTCAAGCGCCAGCCGAGCGATACCGAAGGGAAAATACCGTAACGGCGATTGGCACCAAAACGCGATGAACCGTCGCGGCGAACCGTTACGCCTACCAAATATTTGTCATCAAACGAATAATCAACACGGCTAAAAATCGAGAACAAGGTATTGTTATAAGCACTGCTACCGTTGGTGATGTTGATGGTTCCGTTTGACAAGCTCAAATAATCAAAATTGGTAGAAAATAAGCGACTTGCCGAACCAATGAGGTAACGCCCATAGTTACGAATCGCTTCCGAACCCACAATTACTTTCAAATTATTTTTGCCAAATGAATTCGTGTAGGTCAACGTATTCGTCCACATGGTGTTGCTGTTGTAGAGCGCAATTTCCGAAAACGAGTTAGGGTTCGTGTTTCCTTCGGAGTTGTTGTAAGGGGTAAAGTTAAAGTTCGTAGCATACTGATTATCAATACTTCCCCCGAAGCTGGTGCGCGCCGTAAAGTGCTTCAAGAAATCAACTTCAGCATACACGTTCCCGATCACATTCCAAGCGTTGGTTTTGTTGTTGACAGTGTTCATTTGTACCGCCACAGGGTTCGACGAACTTCCCAATTCAGGGCCTGCGAACGTTCCCCCGTAGTTGCCTCTGATGTCATACACGGGGATAGTTGGCATGGCACGGTACGTCCAAGCGATGGGGTTACCCGTACTCAAGTTGTCAAATCCTGGGTTACGTTTGTAGAACATATAGACGTTTTCACCCACCCGAATGTTATTTTTAATCTTAAATTGGGTATTGATACGGGCCGAATAACGCTCCAAATAGCTCTTCAGCATCGTTCCTTGTTGGTTGAAATACCCTAGGGATACCATATAATTCGACTTATCAGTACCGCCGCTGGCCGTTAGGTTGTGGCTGGTCATCGCGGCGGGCTTAAACAACTCATGGAACCAGTCGGTACCTTCTTTGTTTACGGACTGAATCAAGTAGTTGCGACCTGGGTTGTTGGCATCAAAATTATACTTGGAAGGATCCACTGCCGCATCGCCTGCCTTACCGACGCCCGTTGCACCTGGGCCTCTATACGTAAAGTCAGGAAGACCGTTTTGAAATAAACCCGTAGTCGGATAAGCTACTTTCGTCAAACGCGCAAAATCAGTTGAATTGAGTAAGTTAAACACATTGCCTTTCAACGGTTGTTGGCTTCCGTAGTAGGCATCGTACGAAATAACAGGTTGTCCAGATTTTCCTTTTTTCGTTGTTACTACAATTACCCCGTTTGAACCACGTACACCATAAATGGCCGCCGCACCCGCATCTTTCAAGACTTGAATCGACTCTACGTCGTCCGAACTTACGTCGTTGAGTTCTGCCTGAACTCCGTCAACGAGTACCAACGGCTGCGTATTTCCAAAGGAAGTAATCCCCCGCACGAAGATATTGCTAGGACTTCCTGGCGCGCCTGAGCTAATAACATTGACCCCAGCCGCCTGACCTTGAAGGGCTTGCACCGCCGAACCCGACGGAATCGATTTCAACGCCTTTACATCCACCACCGACACCGAGCCTGTAATGTCTTTTTTGCGCTCAGCCGAGTAACCCGTTACCACAACCTCGCCGAGGGTAGTGGTGGAAGGAACTAGGGAAATGTTAAAAGTCGTTTGTGAACCCACATTCACCTCTTGCGCTTGGTATCCAATGTACGAAATTACCAACACCGCATTCGAGCCAACCGTCAATCTAAATGTACCGTCGGCGCCCGTGATGGCACCATTTGTCGTATTTCCTTTAATAAGCACCGAAGCGCCTGCAATGGGCTGAGAATCATCAGCCCCCACCACTTTACCCGAGATTTGGGTTTGGGCGTACACCGCAACGGACATAAGTAGGCAAAGCAATAGCATACTTACCCCTTTTTTTCGGAGTAGGAAGAAGTCATTCATGTGTGTGATGTTTTTTTAAAGAAAAGAGTTAATAGTAAATAGGGCTTTGCATTTAATGGTGTTTTAATAAGGGTTATTGGTAACATTCTCAATTCTCCAAATCTAGTTAGGCATTACGCGACTTTTGCCTACATATCTTTGTTGAATTTGTTTACAAAGAAAACTTATTTTTGTAAACAAAAAAAAGTTATGTTAATTTTTTTTTACGAAACCCTTTCTCCCCTATCCCCCTCAAAATCAAAACCCCAAGGGTTGACTACGAGCGTAGCTTACCCTTGGGGTGGTTAGAATACTGTTATATACTATATATGAAGGCTCAATCCAGCTCCAACGCCTCTACTTCCCCGCGCAACAAGTGCTTCGACAAAGTTTCTTCCGCCAACTTTACATCTTTCTCTTTCAATGCTTTCAACAACTGCCGATGCTCTTGGTCAGTAAGCTCGTAGTCGTCCATGTGGGTTTGAGATTTTCCCAACTTTTGGTGAAAAAGCGGAATGTTACTGATTTCGTAAATGTCTTTCAACTTATCATTTTGGGCAAAATCAATGAGTGTTTCGTGAAATTTAACATCCGCCTCGCAAGCTCCGCCAAAATATCCACGCTCCACCATTGAGGAAAAATCGTTACAAATTTCTTCCAACTTGCGAATCCCCTCTTCATCAATCTTTTGAATAGCCAACCGAATCGCCCCCAATTCCAATATTTCGCGCAATTCACGAATCTGACGTACATCTTCCACACTCATCGACTTCACAAAGTACCCCCCTTTTTCGCCCGTTTCAATCAACTGTTCCCCCAATAGCCGCGTCAATGCCTCACGCACCGCCATGCGGTTCACATCCAAACGCTTGGCCCAGATATCTTCCTTTAGCCTAGTACCCGACACCAGTTGGTTCGACAGAATCTTTTTGCGAAGCTCATTATATACTTTATTTGCGAGGGAATCTACTTTCATTTTTTGTAGTCAAATTTTATGCAAAAATGTAAACAAATTTTAAGTATCTTTGTAAAGTTAAAAAATATTTATCCAATGACACCGTAATAGTAGTACAAATATGTCTTCCTAAATATAGATAATATATTGTCTATACCCAATCATCTGTTTTCATCATGGAAAAAACCACATTTACTAGAAGAAATTTTGTTAAAAGCGCTACTGTCGGAAGTTTATCGTTGTCGGCCCTTGCCCCTTCTTCTTTTGCCTCTGCGCCCTCAACGGTAGCCGCGGGCAAGCGAGTGGGCATCATTGGCCTTGATACCTCACACAGTACCGCCTTTACCAAAGTTCTGAATGCGCCCGATGCCAGTGCCGACTACCAAGGCTACAAAATAGTCGCGGCCTATCCACACGGCAGCAAAGACATTGAAAGTAGCACCAAACGCATTCCTAGTTATACCGAAGAAGTAAAAAAATTGAATGTCGAAATCGTCGATTCGATTGAAGCATTGTTAGCAAAAGTCGATGTAGTATTGCTCGAAACCAACGACGGCCGCCGCCACCTCGAACAACTGATTCCCGTTCTTAAAGCAGGCAAGCGGGTTTTTATCGACAAACCCATTGCCGCCTCGCTTTCCGACGTCCTCACCATCTTTGAAACTGCCAAAAAATACCAAATGCCGCTTTTCTCCGCCTCGTCGTTGCGACACATAAAAGGCGTAGAAAAAGTGGATAAAACCAAAGTCGTAGGCGCTGATACCTTCAGCCCTGCGGTGTTGGAAAAAACGCACCCCGACTTGTTTTGGTACGGTATTCACGGCGTCGAAACGCTCTATACCGTCATGGGTACGGGCTGCAAACAAGTGATTAGAATCAACAACGAAGGAACCGACATTGTGGTAGGCACCTGGGCCGACGGCCGCGTGGGCACCTTCCGCGGAACACGCACGGGTAAACACGACTACGGCGGCACGGTTTACACCCAAAACGGGAACATTGTACTCGGTCCTTATGGCGGCTACGAGCCTCTATTAAAGGACATTGTCTCGTATTTTGAAACGGGTCAAGTGCCCGTTACCCCCGAAGAAACCATTGAAATTTTTGCCTTTATGGAAGCCGCCGACGAAAGCAAACGCCAAGGCGGCGTCCCCGTAACGCTCGAAAGTGTGTTAAAAAAGGCGAAAAAAAGCTAATTAGTTTGTCATACCGACGAAGGAGGGATCTACTTCCACAATGACAGATGCCTCCTAGCGTCGGCATGACAAACCCCCATCGTGTAGGTGGTTTCTCAAAACCAGCCTATCGGGTTTCTCAAAACCCAGTTTATTTGGCATCAATCCACTCATATTGACTAAAAAATTTATATGCCTTCCCAACCTTTTTCAAGACGCGAGTTTCTCAAACGGAACTCACTAACGGGACTCGGCGCTGCCTTGGCTCCCACACTGCTAACGACCTCACCCGCAGAAGCTAACGCAAAATCGGCCACGTTTTCGTTGGCAGAGCCTCCAGCGTTGTTGGGAGGCAAACCCGTACGGACGCAACAATGGCCCACGTGGCCGATTTGGAAACCCGAAACGGATGAAAAACAACTCCTCGAAGTATTGCGCAGCGGCGTTTGGTCACGGGCCAATGTCGTCACCGACTTTGAGGCAAAATGGGCACAAGCCGTCGGAGCGAAGCGTTCGTTGGCGGTGGTCAACGGCACCAATGCCCTCATCACGGCGTTGGCGCAGCTCAACATTCGGGGGGGCGATGAAGTACTTGTTCCGCCTTATACATTTATCGGAACAGTCGCGCCCGTCATTGCCAACGGTGCCATGCCCGTGTTTGTCGATGTTGACCCCGAGACGTTTCAGATTGACCCTGCCAAAATTGAGGCTAAAATCACCCCCCGAACCAAAGCCATTATCCCTGTTCATATTTTAGGTTTGCCTGCCAATATGCCGCAGATTCTGGCCATTGCCAAAAAACACAAATTGGCCGTGATTGAAGATGCTTGTCAGGCGCATTTGGCCGAAATCAACCATCAAAAAGTAGGAACGTTTGGTGATGCGGGCTGTTTTAGCTTCCAAAATTCCAAAAACTTAGCCATCGGCGAAGCAGGAACGATTGTGAGCAACAACGACTTGTTTATGGATCGTTGCTTTTCGTACCACAACTACGGCAACCCTTACGGCATGGCCTCGGGAGTGATTGGCGCGGGTACCATTATGCAGGGCAACAAACAACGTATTACTGAATACCAAGCCGCCATTGGATTGGCTCAGTTGAAACGCTTGGAAGGTGAAACCAACCTCCGCAACGAAAATGCAGCTTACCTAAAAGCCAAAATCGAACAAATTCCAGGTGTTATTCCGTACAAACTGTACGACAATGTCACCAAAGCAGCCTTCCATTTATTTCCATTCCGTTACCAAAAATCAGCGTTCAAAGGACTTTCACGCGACACGTTCTTAAAAGCGCTGACGGCCGAGGGAATCCCATGTTCGAAAGGTTACGCGACCCTCAACAACATGCCTTACCTCGATGATGCTTTCCAATCAAAGAATTTCCAGAAAATGTACCCCAAAGCTATGCTGGATTTTAAAAGCTACGTGGAGCGGAACCATTGTCCCAACAACGACCGCCTCTGTAACGAAGAAGCCGTTTGGTTTACCCAAAATATGCTCCTCGGTACACGCGCTGACATGGACGACATTGCTAATGCCATCGAAAAAATCTTTACCCACGCCGATAAACTCCTGACAATGAAATGAGAAAGCATCTTTGGCTGGTGGGTTTATTCATCATTTCAACCACCTTTGCAAAAGGCTGGAAAGCAGGCGTTTCGAAAGTTGTCATTACGCCCAAAGAAGCGATTTGGCAAGCAGGCTATGCCTCTCGCACCCACGCTTCGGAAGGAAAACTGCACGATTTGTGGGCCAAAGCCGTGGCACTGGAGGACGAAAATGGCCAACGCTCAGTGCTGGTCACTACCGATATGTTGGGATTTCCCAAGGCTATGTCTGACCGTATCCGAAGCCAGCTACAAGCACGTTTTGGGTTGAGTAAAGCGAATGTTCTCTTGAACAGTTCGCACACGCATTCTGGCCCTGTATTGTACGACGCCCTGCACGACATTTATCCCCTCAATACCGCCGAAGAAGCAAAAATCGACCAGTATTCGCGTTGGTTGGAGGGGCAAGTGGTGGAGCTAATCGGCAATGCGTTAAAAAACTTGGAACCCGTTGAGCTGTTTTCTCAAAACGGCGTAACCCGCTTTCAGGTCAACCGACGCAACAACAAAGAAGGGGCTTTGCTCGAACAAACTGAATTAAAAGGCCCCAACGACTACGCCGTTCCTGTCATCAAAGCCGTGACGCCCAAGGGAAAGCTCAAAGCCATCGTTTTCGGCTACGCTTGCCACCCTACCGTGCTTGACCTTTACGCTCTTTCGGGTGATTACCCTGGTTTTGCCCAAATTGAGTTAGAAAAAGCGCACCCCGAAGCCACTGCTTTGTTTTTTCAAGGTGCTGCAGGCGACCAAAACCCTTTGCCCCGCCGCACGGTTTCGTTGGCCAAGCAATACGGAAAAGAATTGGCCGCCGCCGTGGAACGGGTGTTGGAAGAACCCATGAAACCGCTTTCGGCGCAGTTTCAATCGGCCTATTCGGAGGTTACGTTACCACTTTCAGCACCACCAACGGAAGCACAATTGTTGAAAATCCAACAAACCGAAGCACCCTACATGCAGCGCTGGGCCACTCGCCTACTCAGTGAAATGAAACAAGGCAAGCCGTTTGTGTCGTCTTACCCCTACCCCATTCAACTATGGAAGCTAGGCGAACAGGCTTTGTTCAGTTTTGGCGGGGAATTGGTCATTGAATACGCCATCGAGTGCAAAAAGCGCTACGGAACAGACATTTTTGTGGCGGCTTATTCCAACGACGTGATGGGGTATATTCCTTCCGCCACGATTCTAAAAGAAGGCGGCTACGAAGGCCAATCATCGCAAATGGTCTATGGATTACCGAGTATTTGGGACGCGTCAGTTCCTAGCCTGATTTATGCTGAAATTGACAAACTAGCGAAGCAAATTAAGCTCGTCACGCTCGCCCCGAAATGATTTCGGGGCGAAATAGGGCTTAAAGTCTCCGACTTTAAACAATGAAACACGGTTGTAAGCAACCGCCAAGCGAGGGTATGAGTACCCTCGCACACGCTCACACGCTCGCCCCGAAATTATTTCGGGGCGAAA
>NZ_KI519425.1:6889-158398 GCF_000482465.1 Runella limosa DSM 17973 | reverse complement strand
ATTTCGGGGCGAAAAATGGCTTAAAGTCTCCGACTTTAACAATGAAACAAGGTTGTGAGCAACCGCCAAGCGAGGGTATAAGTACCCTCGCACACTCGGCATGCACGCACACACCAAAAATTATTTTTGTTCCAAAACACACAAACACATGAAGTCACTTACTGCCAAAGCCTACTTTTCAGGTTTTGAGTTAGCTCACGATACGTACAACGCCATTTCGGCGGCGAGCAACGGCAAAATTTACTACGTACTCTGCTCAGAATCGTACGACATCGGCGGGCAAATGTACGCCTACGACCCCGCCACCGACCAAACCGAATGGGTAGCCGACCTCACCGAAGTCTGCGGCGAAAAAGAAGCCAACGCCATTCCACAGGGAAAAAGCCACGTTCGTTTTTACGAAAATAATGGCAAACTTTATTTTGCCACCCACATTGGCGTCTATGAGATGATTGAAGGCATGGAACGCCTTCCTACCCAAGCGCCCAACGGTAAAAACCTTTACCCAGGCGGGCATTTTCTTTCCTACGATTTGACTACGGGCGAATTTGAAGACCTCGCGCTTGCCCCTGACGGCGAAGGAATTTTAACCATGACCATCGACCGTGAGCGCGGGCATTTATACGGCATTACGTGGCCGTTGGGGTATTTTATTGACCTCGACCTTTCTACCAAAACGCTTAAAAAAGTAGCATTGGTTTCGGCCAAGGGGGAAGCTGGCATTCCTGGAGATGACTACCGCGTGTTGTGCCGTTCGATGCTCGTTGACCCGCGCGACGGCCACGTTTATTTTTCAACCGCCGAAGGAGATATTTTTACCTATCACCCTGATGATGAAGGATTAAACAAGCTAGAAAACGTTGACTTGCGTATCGACTATTTTGGCAAATACGACCCCAAACATCCAGGTAGCATGGGGTACAATTGGCGAAAAATTTTCTGGTATGCCCCCGAGCAAGTCGCCTACGGAATCCACGGAAATTCGGGGTATTTGTTCCGTTTTGACCCAAAAGCTCAAAAAATAGAACTCGTTGAGCGCCTCACGTCGGAGCCTTCGCGCAAAAGTGGCATGTTCGACCAATTTAGCTACGGGTATTTGGGCTTCCAATTAGGGCCTGACCACGAAACCATCTACTACCTGACAGGTGGCCCTATTTACATCGACGGAAAACGCGTCAAAGGAGCCGACCAAATTGCCAAAGGAGCCGCCAAAGGGCTCGAAAACCTGCATTTGGTTACGTACCACTTACCGACCCACACTTACCACGACCACGGCCCGATTTTCTACGCCGATGGCAACCGCCCTACTTACGTCAATTCCGTTGCCATTGGCGCCGATAAGTCGGTTTATACCTTGGCACGCTTCGACCACCAAGGACACGAGATTCAAGATTTAGTAAAAATCAGCTTGTAATATCCCAATGAATGCCCCGAAAAAACTCCTCTTCTTCGCACTTGTAGGACTCAGTTGGTCGTGTGCGCATTATACCGAACCCCTCACCCCCGACGAAGCCCTCAAAAGCTTTACTTTGAGCGACGACCGCCTCCAAGTCGAAGTATTTGCCACCGAACCGCACGTGCTCGACCCCGTCGAAATGGTGTTTGACGAAGAGGGAAATGCGTTTGTGGTCGAAATGCCCGACTACCCTTCCAAACCCGAAGATGGTACGTTGGGAGGAGCCATTCGGCTATTGCGGGATACCAACCAAGACGGGCGCATTGATTCGGCCGTTGTTTTTGCCGACAACCTTTCGGAAGCTACCAGCGTGTTACCGTGGGAAGGAGGACTGCTAGTAGCAGCTGCTCCCGATATTTTATTCCTAAAAGATACCACGGGCGATTACCGCGCCGATATTCGTGAGGTACTTTTTACGGGCTTTTTTGCCAACAATTCGGAAGCCCAAATCACCAATTTGCACTACAACGTCGATAACTGGATTTATGCCTCTAACTGCGGACAAGATGGATTGGTCAAATTTATGCGTAACCCCAAGCTACCGACCATTTCGGTCAAAGGCGGCGATTTTCGTTTTCGTCTCGACCGAGGACAGTTTGAAATTGAATCGAGTACGGGACAATTTGGGATGTCGGTTGATGACTGGGGCAACCGCTTTTTTACCGAAAACTCTCTGCACATTCAACACGCGCCCATTGCAGGACGTTATTTATTCCGCCATCAATTTTTACCGTCGTACGATGTAGCTTTGAATATCTCCGACCACGACCCCGAGATGTTTCAGCAAACCCCCGCTCCTTACTGGCGTCAAGAACGAACCAAACGACGTAATGAGCAGTTTGCCGAAGCCAAACTCGACCGTCACGAATACGCCGAAGATCATTTCACGGGAGCCTCAGGTGGAACGTTTTATGGAGGGAGCTTACTGCCTGAGGAGTACCGTGGCTCAATATTTACGGGTGAAGTGGCGGGAAATTTGATTCACCGTGACGTTGTACAACCCTTGTCCAGCAGCCCCACGTTTGTGGCAAAACGTGGCGAAAAGGAAAAAACGCAAGAGTTTTTAACCTCTTCCGACCCGTGGTTTCGACCTGCACAACTGAGCGTGGGTCCCAACGGCGTGCTGTACGTCATCGACATGTACCGACAGCACATCGAAACTCCCACCGCCATTCCTGAAGATTTGAAAGAAGAAATGGATTTTTTTAACGGCAACAAACTCGGACGCATTTACCAGATTGTACCCAAAGGGGCCAAACCAACGCAAGAAGCGCCTAAACTACGCTCAAAATCGTCGGCTGAATTAGTAGCGCTTTTAGCCCATCCCCAACAATGGTGGCGGCTCAACGCCCAGCGGCTTTTGCTCGAAAAGAAGGACAAATCGGTGCTTCCCGCCGTGACTGACATTTTCTTAACACATTCCGACGCCCGCGCTCGTTTGCACGCGTTTTTTGTCTTGGAAGGACTTAATGCACTGACGCCCAACTTGATCAAAAAAGCCATCACCGACGCGCAGCCCGACCTCCGCGCCTATGGCCTTATCGAAGCTGAAAAATGGCCTGAGTTAGTACCGCAACTTATCGAAAAAACTACTGACCCATCGCCAAAAGTATCGTTTCAAGCTTGTTTGAGCCTTGGACAGTACAAAACCCCTGCGGCTTCAGAAGCTTTAGCGAAAGCCCTCATTCCGCACATTCAGGACAAATGGTACCGCATGGGAATTTTAAGTTCGGAGACAGGAGCCTCTTTTGAACTCATTGACGTATTGCAAAAGGAAGGTTTTTTTGCCCAAATGACACCCGACAAAGAAAGTTTCCTCAAAGACTTTGGTCACGTGGTGCGTACCCGCAATCGCTCGGGAGAAGCTCAGCGATTAGCCCTTTTGTTGGGGAAGAAATAACAGGTTTATTTTATCATTAACCCGCATGAAAAGAAGAGAATTTATTGCCACCGCATTACCGATATTACCCGCCACCGCATTTTTGGTGAGTAGCTGTCAACCAAAATCAGCTTCTCAATCTGAAAACACTGACCCTTGCAAAGATTTTTCAAACGTTAGTGAGAATGACCTAAAAACTCGGAAAAAACTGGGGTATGTCGATGCCTCGCCCCGTGCCGAATCTCAGTGTGGAAACTGCAATTTGTGGCTTCCTCCCAAAGACGGCAAAGCTTGCGGTGGCTGTATGTTGTTCAAAGGCCCCGTTCAAACGGCAGGTTATTGCACCTACTGGGCACCGCAGAGTAAATAGCGAACCTTTCCAAGTTTTGTAAATCGCAGAAAAGCAAACTTGGAAAGTTTAGGCAAAACCTCGGGCTAACCTTTATTTTTGCAGGTGTCAATAAACACATTATTTCTAACCAAAAAACCTTTACATGAGCCAAAACTCAACTTCATCCAACAGCGCTTCTCGTCGCGATTTTCTCAAAAAAAGCCTAACAGGAACGGCCGTTTTGACCGTAGGCGGAGTTCTTCCAGGCTTTAGTGCTAAAAGTTATGCCAACATTTTGGGCGCTAACGACAAGGTACGCCTCGGCGTCATGGGAGTCAATAGCCGTGGATTTGCCTTGGCAACCAACTTTGCCCTCCAGCCCAACTGCGAAGTCGTCAGTATTTCAGACGTTGATTCCAAAGCCGCTGCAAAGTGCGTGGCAGGGGTAGAGAAAATCCAAAACCGCAAGCCAAAGGAAACCCCCGACTTCCGCAAAGCACTGGAAGACAAAGACATGGACGGACTCATCGTTGCCGCTCCTGACCACTGGCACGCTCCTGCGGCTATTTTGGCTTCCAAAGCAGGCAAACACGTGTATTTGGAGAAACCATGCAGCCACAACCCGCACGAAGGCGAATTGCTGATGGCCGTGGCCGCCAAGTACAAAAACGTGATTCAGATGGGAAACCAGCGTCGGTCATGGCCCAACGTTAAGCAAGCCATCAAGGAAATTCACGACGGGGTGATTGGTCGCCCGTATTTTGCCAAAGGCTGGTACACCAACAACCGCCCTACCATCGGAACGGGTAAAGCAACGGCTGTACCTTCGTGGCTCAACTTTGACTTATGGCAAGGCCCCGCGCCGCGCCGTGCGTACAAAGATAACATCATCCACTACAACTGGCACTGGTTTTGGCATTGGGGAACGGGCGAAGCCCTCAACAATGGTACGCACATGCTCGACCTCATGCGTTGGGGATTGCAGGTAAGTTATCCAACCAAAGTATCGTCTTCGGGTGGGCGTTACCGCTACCAAGACGACTGGGAAACTCCAGATACCCAAGTGATTAACCTTGAGTTTGGCAAAGATAAATTTATGACGTGGGAAGGCCGTAGTTGCAACAGTCGCAATATCGAAGGCAGCAGCGTGGGCGTTTCGTTTTATGGCGAAAAAGGAACGTTGGAATACGGCGGTGGCAATGCCTACAAAATTTACGATTTGGACAATAAGGTCATCAAAGACGTTGCCAACGACATGCCGATTGACCCTCGCAACAAAATGAACCCTTCGCAAGCGTTGGACGCCACTCACTTCCAAAACTTTGTAGAAGCCATCAAAAAAGGAACTCCGTTGGCATCCGATATTATAAGTGGTCATCAAAGTACGCTTTTGTGTCAGTTGGGGAACATCGCTTTGCGTTCCAACAGCATTTTGGACATTGACCCCGCCAACGGACACATCAAGAACAACAAAGAAGCCCAGAAATTCTGGAAACGTGAATACGAAAAAGGCTGGGAGCCAACGTTGTAACGATTCTTTCTAAACCTAACTAACTTCCCGAAAGTGGGTAACTTTCGGGAAGTTCAAAACCATCCTTTCTATGAAATCCTCTACTGCTGCCGTTGAAGTAAGCAGCCTAAGCCCGCGCGAAACCACCGTTTCTATTTTCTTGATTGGGCTGATGTTTTTTATCTTCGGCTTCATCTCGTGGGTCAACTCCATTCTGATTCCTTACTTCAAAATTGCCTGCGAACTCACCAGCTTTCAAGCCTATTTGGTGGCGTTTGCGTTTTACATCGCCTACTTCATCATGTCGGTGCCTGCCTCGTATCTGCTCAAAACCCAAGGGTTCAAAAAGGGCATGATGTTCGGTTTTTGGGCTATGGCTTTGGGAGCGTTTATTTTCGTCCCTGCCGCCATGACGCGCACCTACGGCATTTTCTTGATGGGACTGTTTACGATTGGCATTGGCTTGGCCATTTTGCAAACTGCCGCCAATCCGTACATCACTATTTTAGGCCCCAAAGAACGCGGCGCACAGCGCATCAGCATCATGGGGATTTGCAACAAAGCCGCTGGAATTTTGTCGCCGCTGGTGTTTGCTGCCGTGATTTTACGCCCTACCGACACTGATTTGTTTGCGCAACTTGGCACGATGAATGCCGTTGAAAAAAGTGCTGCTTTGGACGAGCTTGTACGGCGAGTGATTACGCCTTATACTGTTTTAGGAATATTTTTATTTGTGTTAGGGTACTTGGTGTATCGCTCGCCTTTGCCCGAAATCAATACCGAACACGAAAGCCCCGAGGTCGCCAGTGCCAACGCGGGCAAAACCAGCATTTTCCAGTTTCCGCACCTTATTTTAGGCGCAGTCGCCATTTTTCTTCACGTTGGTACTCAGGTAATTGCCATTGATACCATCATTGGTTATGCCAATTCCATGGGGATTGATTTGCTCAAAGCCAAAACGTTCCCATCCTACACCTTGGCATGTACCATTTGTGGGTACATCATCGGGATTATCACCATCCCCAGATTCATCAGTCAAGTAAATGCTTTGCGTTTTTGCACAGTGTTAGGCACTATTTTTACATTGCTTATCATTTTTGCCAAAGGCACGGTGCAGTTTTTAGGCCACACCGCCGACCTTTCGATTTGGTTTGTGGTATTGCTCGGCTTGGCCAACTCGCTCGTATGGGCAGGCATTTGGCCTTTGGCGTTGGACGGGCTAGGACGTTATACCAAACTCGGGGCGTCGATTCTCATCATGGGCTTGTGCGGAAACGCTATCATGCCACTTTTCTACGGCTATTTTGCTGATTTGTATGATGTTCGTACCGCTTATTGGGTACTATTACCCTGTTATTTGTACTTGGTGTATTATGCGGCCTACGGGCATAAAGTGAAACATTGGGGAACCTCACCCCAACCCCTCTCCTTCCAGGAGAAGGGCTGATTTTTTTAGCCCAAAAGGCAAAACCAAGTCGCAAGCCAAAAAGACTAGCAATTTTTTTATGAAAATAAAAATCAGTAACGGTACTGTCCTGACGCCTTTTCGCGCCATTAAAAATGGAACGGTGGTGGTGGAAGAAGGTAAAATTATAGGGGTACATGAAGACTTCGTTGACGTACCCGACGCCGAAGTAATTGACGCCCAAGGCCGCTACATTGCTCCTGGCTTTATCGACATCCACGTCCACGGAGGTGGTGGTGCCGACTTTATGGACGGTACCGAAGAAGCTTTCTTGACCGTTGCCGAACTGCACGCGCGTTTTGGAACGACGGCGCTGGTGCCCACTACGCTCACCGCCGAAAAGGAAGATTTGCTTCACACGCTTGATGTCTATGAAAAAGCCCATCAAAGCAATACCAACGGCGCGGCATTTTTGGGGATTCACCTAGAAGGGCCATATTTTGCCCTGAGTCAACGGGGAGCACAAGACCCTCGTTACATTCGCAACCCCGACCCTGCCGAATACGAAGAAATTCTTAACTATTCGTCGTCCATCGTGCGCTGGAGCGCCGCTCCCGAACTCGAAGGTGCGATTGCGTTTGGGCAACGTTTACGCCAGCAAGGTATTTTGGCCGCCATCGCCCACACGGATGCGTACTATGACGACGTATTGACCGCTTACGAAAATGGCTATTCGCTCGTCACGCACTTGTACTCCGCCATGTCGGGTGTGACGCGCAAAAACGCCTTTCGCTACGCAGGTGTGATTGAAAGTTCCTATTTATTGGATTTAGACGTGGAAATCATCGGAGACGGTATTCACTTGCCCGCTCCTTTGCTCAAACTCGTTTATAAAATCAAAGGCCCCGACCGCACCGCCCTCATCACCGACGCCATGCGCGGGGCAGGAATGCCCGAAGGCGAAAGTATCTTGGGTTCGTTGAAAAACGGCCTACCCGTCATCATCGAAGACGGGGTAGCCAAGCTGCCCGACCGTACCTCGTTTGCGGGCAGTGTCGCCACCTTCGACCGACTAGTACGCAACATGATAACGATGGTCGATGTTCCGCTGTTGGACGCCGTTCGCATGGCCAGCACGACCCCCGCCCGCATCATGGGCGTCCACGACCGCAAAGGCTCGCTCGCCAAAGGCAAAGACGCTGATATTGTTATTTTTGATGAAAATATCAACGTCGGGATGACGATGGTTGAAGGAAGAATAGTGTATAATCAGATGCCTACGGCATGACAAACTGCTCAAAAAAATCCACAAAATGCCTCTTATAAAAGAAGAAACCGTTGACAAACTTCGGGTTAAGTTATTTGAAACCCGCCAAGAATTAGGACAAAATGCCGCCGAAATGGCTGCTGCTAAAATCAAAACGCTGCTCCAAAGCCAAGAAACCGTCAATATTATTTTTGCCGCTGCTCCGTCGCAAAATGAGTTTTTGGACGCGCTTGCCGTCCAGCCTGACATTGATTGGCAACGAGTCAATGCTTTCCACATGGACGAATACATTGGCTTGTCGGACGAGGCACCGCAGCGGTTTGGCAATTTTCTCAAAGACCGATTTTTTGCCAAAGTACCGTTGAAAGAAGTGTTTTACATCAACGGAAACGTGGCCGACGCCGAAGCAGAATGTCAACGCTACTCGGCGTTGCTGACTCAGTATCCCACCGACATCGTTTGCATGGGCATCGGCGAAAACTGCCACATTGCGTTCAACGACCCCCACATTGCGTTTTTTAACGACCCTTTGTTGGTCAAAAGAGTCGATTTAGACCTTACTAGCCGCCAGCAACAAGTACACGACGGGTGTTTTGCGTCGTTGGAGCTGGTTCCTGAGTATGCCCTTACGCTGACTATTCCCGCGTTGGTGAAGGCTCCTACAATATTTTGCATGGTTCCTGCCGCCCACAAAGCCGAAGCGGTTTACCACACCCTCCTCGACGAAGTCAGCGAAGTTTACCCATCAACAATTTTACGTACCCACCCCGACGCGACCCTGTTTATCGACCAAAACAGCGGACAGCGGTGGATGGGGGCTTAATCGTTTTTGAAGTTTCTGCCAACAAAAAGCGCGGGCTGCTAGACCCGCGCTTTCATAACTCACTTCCCTTTCCCAAACAACCTGAAGCCCAGTGTTATCCCCGCCATTTTAGCCATAAAAAGGTGCTTTATTTCAATCGGATCTGAAAACGCTATCTGATGGTACGGAGATAGACTTTGTTGATAAAATGCTTCGAGTCGAAAACGTTTATACTGATACCCTAAACGAACATCCGCCCCCCACTCCGCTGCCTGCGTTCCCTCTCCACCTAGCACCTTTTTGCTCAAAAGCACAACCGCCCTAGGCCCTACGGTCAAGTAAATATTTTTATAAGTACCTCCTAATCTGCCCGATAATCCTAGATAATTGAATGTATTTACCGCAACAACCTTCGTTTTATCAGTGGGGTCTCCATACTGATTCTGTCTCTGTTGAAAATCAAGGTCTGTCTCTATAAACAACCACTTATTAATAGGAAAAGTAGCCCACGTCCCCACTTGAAACCCCTCTGAAGGTTGTACACCTCTGAGCTGAAAATTACTAGGCTTATTCTTTACATCAGTAAACATTCTATTCCCTCCTACTTTCACGCCAAAAGCAGGGTGCAAGCCTAGTTGCCCGTAGCTTTTAACAATAAAAACAAGTAAAAAGGCAGAGGTAACATTAAGTGATTTTTTCATAGCTTTATCATTTAAGAGTAATTGTAAGCGTATCTATGGCACAAGCTCCCACAAATCCGTATCCGTTTGATATATTATTTTTAATAGGAGAAATATCAGCAAAAGCATCTTCATTAAAGGAATCGTACTCGTTTAATGAATAATAATAATTGTACGTACTTTTTGTTAAATGGTACAGATAAATTCTTATTTTATCGGCCTTTATACGCTGATTATTAGCACCTTCTTTAAGCAAAAATTGCCGAAATTCAATTTCTTTTTCCTTCGATTCAAAATCAGCATCGGTTAATATATTTCTAAAGGGAACCCGATAGATGTGATCACTTATAAAAGGAACCCCATTGGCTTCTGCTACAATTTTGTAGGCATAGTAATTTTCACCAATAATATCCTTAAAGTACATCAAAACAGTAGCTTCCGATTTATCTTTATTATACGATAAATTTGTGCTAGTAATGGGTACAACCACTGGCAATGCTTCAAGCAAGGCAGAAGCAACTCCTAAGCTATTGTGCGATATTTGAAGTGTGTGATTACTGCTATAGCTCCATTTTTTTTTAGACGTATATAAACCACCCTCTTTGGATAATTCCTCTATTTTTTCACCATTTTTGTAAAGGCTTGCTGTTACTTCTAAAAGGGACGGAGTTTGTGAAGGTTCAAGTACAGGTGCCGTTTTTGAAACAAAAACCCCCATTCCTAAATTTGAGACAATGCCATTTACGACCAATCGTTCAGAAACGGTGGGCAAGGAAACTGTTCTCGTAGAAACAACCTCGCACGAAACCAACCAACCAATACTCAAAACAAAGAAAAGTAATCGTCTCATTTGAATTTATACGCAATATTGATGGATGGAAGAATAGGAAATATAGCTACTGATTTAATAACATTTTTTCGATCAATAGGTCGGTTCTGACCGTCCCTAATCACTTCTTCAGAAGGATACATTCGATAAACATTAGACCTATTATAGGCATTAAAAACAGTAGCATTAACTTCTATATAACGTTCTTTTTTTAATAGATATTGTTTAGTAAATGAAACATCTAAACGATGGTAATCAGGAAATTTACCATCATTAATTTTGTCATATACAACATATTCTGGCACTAATGGGTTTTCTAAAACACGACCTACTGGTAAATCGTAACGTTGACCTGTGTAATACATCCATAAAAAAGATAGCTGTGCTGTTTTATTTAGTTTAAAAACTCCATTAATATTCAGGATATGGCGTCGGTCGTACAAATGATTAAACCAATTTCCATTGTTCCAGTTTTCAAATTTTCTCTTGTTCCACGATAACGTATAGCTCAAATTTGTAGTCCAACGGCGGTAGCTTTTTTCAAGAGCAACCTCCAATCCATACGACTTTCCTTTTCCATTGGACAACGTATTCTTCTCCCACTGATAGTACAAATATTCGTTCCCATAATAATCATTGTACATACTCAAGTTTTGCATCTGTTTGAAGTAAGTCCCAACGCTGTACTTTAAAACACTTGCTGACTGAGACCAACTTGCCGTATATTGCCAAGACGATTGAGGGCCTATTTGGGAGGTAGATGGCACCCAAATTACTTTATCAGTGAGTCCACCTGTTTTCATCAACGCATGATTGTATTGCATCATTCGCGTAGCACTTAGCTGAATGTTAGCATTAGCCTTATTATAATTAAATGAAAAGCGAGGTTCTAGCCCGTGGTAGCTTGATTGTTGGGTTTGAAAATAGGAAAATCTGCCTCCTATAGTTAGCTGCGCGGCGGAAGAAATAGCCAAAGCATAATTTCCAAACGTTGCCCCCTCCCAAGCCCAAGATGTAGGTTCTTTAATTACTAATGAGTCTTCATCTAAACTTTGTCGCCGATATGAAATAGGCGTGTAATTATGCCTAATGAGGTCGCTCCCAATTTTAATTTTACTTTTAGCACTCAGCGACCAATCAGCCAATACATTGGCCGAAATATCCTTTACTTGACCCGTGCTATGTTTGAAATTCTCACTTATTTTTGTACGTATCGTTTCTGGTAATATCCATGGCTGAGGCTGTAAAATAGTTACCTTATAACTAGCGCCTCCTTCATTGTATCGAAATGCGTATTGGGTCAAATGTAACCCAGTTTGCAGAAATAAACGAGTTCCTAAAATATGATACGATCTCAATGATGCCAGTTGGTTGGTCAAACGGCGAATATTTTGGTCATAATTAGTTCCGTTAAAAGAGTTTTGCAGCGATTCATAATTATCAACCCCGCGATAATAGCTAAAGAATAATTTATGTTTTTGATTAAAAGCGTGGTTTATTTTTAAATTAATATCATAAAAATTATACCCTAAAAAATTGCCTTCTTGATGATTCAATATTTCTTGTTTTTTATTTTTATTAAAAAGATTCAAATAGGCGCTTCTTCCTGTCAACAGTAGCGATGTTTTGTCCTTTTTAATCGGCCCTTCTAAAGAAAACTTTGCGGTGATTAAACCTACGTCTATTTTCCCTTGCCATCGACTTTTATCTCCTTCTCTAAATATCACATCAGTAACGGAAGACAACCTACCCCCAAATTCAACTGGAAATTCTCCCTTATAAAAATTAACCCGCTGAATTGCGTCTGCGTTAAACAAGGATAAAAAATTAAATAAATGCCCTGTGCTATAAATTGGAGCACCGTCCAAATAAAATAAGTTTTGGTCATTTGCTCCGCCTCGTACATTGATACCCGACGACAATTCACTTCCCGCCGAAACCCCAGGTAACGTACCAATCGCTTTTATGATGTCTTTTTCTCCACCAATGTTAGGAAGTTGGTTTAGTCTTGAGGGAGAAAGACTAACAAGGTTAGGACTGGACGCTGGTTGATAACTTGTTTTTACTTCTACTTCTTGTAAAGTATAGCGTTTTAAACGAACGACTAGCAAGGTATCGCTACTGATGATGGCTTGATAAGGCTCGTACCCCACTTGAGAAAACAACACTTGAGTCGCTTCTTTATCAATCGTCAACTGAAAATAACCGTGCTGATTGGTAGTTTCGTGCCATTTTTTTGATGCACTTGAAACCGTAACAGAAACTAACGCAAGTGGTTCGCTTGTTTCAGCTTCTGTTACGGTTCCTTTGATTGTTATTTTTTGAGTATAGGCAGTGAAAACTACACTAATTCCCGCCAAAATCATGATTATTTGGTGAACGGAAGTGTTTATTAGCATCGTATATATATTTAGTACCTACTTTTTGTTTGTACCAAATCAGAAGTTCTACAGACACAGCCCACCCCTCTCAATGGGTTTGGACATAGCTCTGACGAACAGCTTTTTTGGTGTGGCTGTTAACTTTGTTCATCAGAAAGTAGGGTAGTATGCTTGCACATACATTGCGTCAAATATAACGTAATCTTTCGATAACTAGCAAATAAATTAATCGTGAATTTATCAAGCGATTACTTACCAAATAGCGCGCATCACCTAGAACTAAGTAAATTTGGCGCGTTAAACGCTTATTCCTTAAAAAATCACCCACAAATTCTATGAAGAATCGTCTTTTAGGATGCTTGTTAGCCGCAAGTGCTTTTACCCTCCCCAGCATGGGACAACAAACCAAAAAACCCATTAGCCTCATTGTGCTAGAGCCTGGGCACTTTCATGCCGCATTGGTTCAAAATACTCCTTACGACAACGTCAACCCTGTCGTTCACGTATATGCCACCAAAGGCCCCGATGTTGAGTCGTACCTAGATAAAATCAAGAAATACAACAGCCGCACCGACAATCCTACGCAATGGGACGAGAAAGTTTATACGGGCGCTGACTTTTTCCAAAAGATGTTGAGCGAAAAAGCGGGCAACTTGGTGGTCTTAGCAGGAAACAATCAAAAGAAAACCGACTACATCAAAAAATCGGTGGACGCGGGGCTTAACGTACTAGCCGACAAGCCCATGGCCATCGACGCCGCTGGCTTTTTGTTGTTGCAAGAAGCTTTTGCACAGGCCAAAAAGAAAAACGTATTGCTCTACGACATCATGACCGAGCGCTACGAAATCTCCAACGCCCTCCAGCGCGAGCTTGCGCAGGTACCTGCCATTTTTGGTACGCTTCAAAAAGGTACACCCCAAGACCCTGCCGTCACCAAAGAAAGCGTTCACCACTTTTTCAAGTATGTTTCGGGCGAGCCGTTGATTCGTCCTTCGTGGTTTTTTGACGTAAAACAACAAGGCGAAGGGATTGTGGATGTTACTACTCACTTGGTGGATTTAATCCAATGGAGCTCTTTCCCCAACCAAATAATTGATTACAAAAAAGACATCAAGCTCCTCAACGCCACACATACGGCCACGACCCTAACGCCTGAGCAATTTAAGCTCGTTACCAAAAACGACACCTACCCCGATTATTTGAAAAAAGACGTAAAAGGTAAAAATTTGGAAGTATATGCCAACGGCCAAATTGACTATACCCTCAAAGGCGTACACGCACGCGCTTCGGTGATTTGGAATTTCCAAGCCCCCCAAGGTACGGGCGATACGCACTATTCGATTATGAAGGGAAGCAAGGCGAATCTGATTATACGTCAGGGCAAAGAGCAGAATTTTAAGCCTGTCTTGTACATTGAGGCCATCAGCAACACGCCTGCTTACGAAAAAGCCGTAGCCGATGCGTTCAAAAAAGTACAAGCTACGTATCCAGGCATCGAACTCAAGAAAAACGACAAAGGCTGGGAAGTAGTGATTCCGAAAAAATACGACATCGGACACGAAGCGCACTTCTCACAAGTAGCGAAGAAATACATGGATTTTTTGAAGGCTGGCAAGTTACCTGAATGGGAAGTCCCTAACATGATTTCGAAGTATTATACTACCACGCAAGCCCTCAAAATGGCAGAAGGGAAAAAATAATATCTTGGGGAGTGTCGAGGGTAGAGTGCAGAATGTCGAACGAGGTGCTGAGGGTTGCTCACAACCCGAGTTGGCACGAGAGGAAATGTCGAATTTCGAGTGCAGAATGTCAATTTAGGTCTTTTTTTTATTCGACATTCTGCACTCTACCCTCGACACTTTTAAAATGGTAAATTATCTTCTTCACTAGCTTCAAAGGTGGTAGGCAGCGAGGTAGTCGGGCGAGAGCTTCCGCCAAAACTTGCCTCCTCGCTTGCTCCGCCGCCACCGCTAATCGAATCAATTTTCCACGCTTTTACGTCGGTGTACCAGCGGCCGTTGTATTCACGGCTTTCGATGTCAAACGACACATTTACTTCATTTCCTACCTTCAAAGCACCTTCATTGATTTTATCGCCCCACGCCGATATACACACTTTTTTAGGATATTGGCCGTCGGTTTCAATGACAAAATCCTGTTTTTTCCACGTCCCATTTTTACCCTCGCCTGTTTGCAAAGGCAATAGTTGGAGTACTCTTCCTTTGATGTCCATAGTCCGTTATTCGTTTTATTGTTAATATTTACTAAGTCATTTGTGGCTGTGAGCAACCACAAGCACGCCCCACAGGCACGCACGTATTTTTGACTGCTTGACTTTTAAAAGGTTACATTTTCCTTCAGAAGTCATCCATCAAAATCGGTAGATACAAAAATGCGAGCTACTGATGTTTCTCAATAGCTCGCGTTTGAAATTGATGTATCGAAGACGATGAGCTTACGCTCATGCGTTTTGACTAGTCTTCTTTGAAGTATTTTGTGTATTTACGCTCGTTTTTCTCTAAAAGGCCTCCTACCCAAAACGCAACGCCTAACAATACTGCATAAAATATAAGTGTACCGATGGTTCTTAAGTCCATTATGATTCGTGATTTATTGTGTAAGACCTTATTTTAAAGATAGTACAAAAGTAATAGCATTCGGCATTTAGACCCAAAAAAACTGCTGTTTTTTTGTAAAATTATCTGAATGCTTTCTTGCTAAAGTACTCCTTTGGTGGATGGTAAAACATCCAGCGCTTTTAAATCACGTTTTACCGCCATCTTAATCGCTTTGGCCCATCCTTTAAAAATCGCTTCAATTTTGTGGTGTTCGTTGCTTCCTTCGCACTTAATGTTGAGGTTGCACTGAGCCGTATCCGAAAACGATTTGAAGAAATGATAAAACATTTCGGTTGGCATTTCTCCAATTTTTTCGCGTTTAAACTCCGCATCCCACACCAACCACGGACGACCCGAAAAGTCAATCGCCACTTGGGCCAATGCTTCGTCCATTGGTAACAAAAAGCCATAACGGCTAATACCTCGTTTGTCGCCCAATGCCTTGCGGTAAGCTTCGCCCAACGCCAATGCCGTATCTTCGATGGTATGGTGCTCGTCGATGTGCAAGTCTCCTTCTACCGTAATGGTCAAATCGGCGCCTGAGTGCTTGGCAAGTTGGTCGAGCATGTGGTCAAAAAAACCAATGCCCGTATTCATTTCTGACTTACCAGTGCCGTCGAGGTTAAGTTCAATTTTGATTTGGGTTTCTTTCGTCACTCGCTCTACCGAAGCTGTGCGAGCAGGCAAACGAAGATGTTCGTAAATAACATCCCAATCGGTGCTTACCAACGAAATAGCATTGGCCAATTCAGGAGCAAGATCAGCAGGGAGTTCGTTGGCAATATAAATGGCTTTACAGCCCATATTGACGGCCAACTGCACGTCCGTCAGGCGGTCGCCCAACACGTAGCTGTTTGCCAAATCGTACTGTCCATTGAAATACTCCGTAAGTAGGGCCGTAC
The DNA here is from genome assembly GCF_000482465.1 of Runella limosa DSM 17973. Lineage (GTDB taxonomy): Bacteria > Bacteroidota > Bacteroidia > Cytophagales > Spirosomataceae > Runella > Runella limosa. The sequence continues at coordinate 142,338 of NZ_KI519425.1, read as the reverse complement.
CAGGCTTCCGCGTGGGAGCATTTTCGTGTGGGAACGTACGATCTACGTGAATCGCTTGAAAGGTGACGCCTTCACCTTCGAGGGTTTGGAGCATTTTATTTTGGGCAGGCCAAAACGTATCTTCGGGAAAAGAGTCGGTTCCCAAGCCATCTTGGTTGGTTACCATCACAAAACCAAAATCGGTTTCTTCGGCCAAACGGCGAAGATTTGAAATGGCTTTGGGCAAAAAAGCCAATTTTTCTAAGGAATCTACCTGAAAATCGACGGGTGGCTCAACGATAATGGTGCCGTCGCGGTCTATGAAGAGAAGTTTTTGCATCAGTTTTCGATTTTGAACCGCGAATATCGAACATCCAAGGGCGTTTTTTGTTAAATTGCTCAAAATTTTTCCTAACTACAAACTAAAATCCGATGAAAAAACCTCTCCTAAGTGGTGCATTGTTGGCCCTGAGCCTTGGCACAGGATATGCACAAAGTGCCCTCAAGCCCGTCATCAACCAAGCGTCTGACGCCATCGAAAGCAAGGTAATTGCGTGGCGTCGCGATTTTCACGAGCACCCAGAGCTTGGCAACCAAGAATTTAGAACGGCCAATATCGTTGCGGAGCATCTCCGTAAATTAGGCTATGAAGTAAAAGAAAAAGTGGCTGTTACGGGAGTTATCGGGGTACTCAAAGGAGGAAAACCTGGCCCTGTGGTAGCCCTCCGCGCCGATATGGACGGCCTGCCTGTGACTGAGCGCGTCGATATTCCCTTCAAATCAAAAGTAGTAACAGAGTTCAACAACCAGAAAACAGGGGTGATGCACGCCTGTGGACACGATAGCCACGTAGCGATTTTGATGGGGGTTGCCGAGGTATTGGCGTCGATGCAAAAAGATTTAGCAGGAACGGTTAAGCTTATTTTCCAACCCGCTGAAGAAGGTGTTTATACAGGCGGGACTTTTGGTGCTAACCGAATGGTGGAGGAAGGCGCATTGGACAACCCCAAAGTGGATGCCATTTTTGGGCTTCACATCAACTCACAAACGGAAGTAGGCAAAATCCGCTACCGCCCCGGAGCGACCATGGCGGCCGTTGACCAATTGACCATCAAGCTAAAAGGAAAACAAACCCACGGTGCCAACCCTTGGTCGGGTGTTGACCCAATCGTTACGGCTTCTCAGGTGGTAATGGGTTTGCAAACTATCGTAAGTCGGAATGTCGATATTACTGAAAACCCTGCGGTAGTTACGGTAGGTGCGATTCACGGCGGTATCCGCTACAATATCATTCCCGAATCGCTCGAAATGATTGGTACGATTCGTACGTTTGGCGATAACCAACAAGCGCTTGTTCACCGTCGCATCAAGGAGATTTCGACCAATATTGCCGAAAGTGCAGGTGCAAAAGCCGACGTAGAAATCGGAATTGGTTACCCAGCTACGGTCAATGACCCTGCACTTACTGACAAAATGATTCCAACACTAGAAGCACTAGCAGGGAAAGAAAACGTCCTTCTTTCGCCCGTTGCTACTGGTGCAGAAGACTTTAGCTATTTTCAAAAGAAAATCCCTGGCTTCTTTTTCTTCTTGGGTGGAATGGCCAAGGGCAAAAGTCCTTACGACGTAGCGCCACACCACACGCCAGATTTTTATCTCGATGAAAGTGGGTTTACGTTAGGCGTAAAATCGCTTAGTCACTTGGTGGTAGATTATATGGAGATGAATTCTAAAACCGCAACGGCTTCAAGCAGTAGCAAAGGGAAGAAAGCGACAAAATGAAGTGTGTAACCACATAGTTCAGATAGAATTTTCACATAGTAAACATAGCTGTATTCTATGTTCACTATGTGAAAAACTCTTATGTGCTCTATGTGTTTAATGAATCTGCGTTATACCAACTGCCCGTACAAATCAAACTCTTCCGCGTTGTTGATTTTTACGTTGGCAAAGTCCCCTACTCGAACGTACTGTTCGGCCGAAATCAATACCTCATTATCCACTTCGGGGGAATCAAATTCGGTACGGCCAATAAAATATCCGCCTTCTTTACGGTCAAACAACACTTTGTAAGTATTGCCAATTTTAGCTTGGTTTAACGACCACGAAATATCTTGTTGTACCGCCATGATGTCGTCGGTACGTTGTTGTTTTACGTCGGTAGGCACGTCGTCGGGCATTGAAAACGAATGGGTCTGATCTTCGTGCGAGTAAGCAAAAACACCCAAGCGGTCGAAACGGGTACGCTCGACAAACTCAAGGGTTTCTTCAAACATTTCTTCAGTTTCTCCAGGGTGACCAGCAATGAGGGTCGTACGGAGCGCAATACCTGGCACTTTATCACGAATGGTCTTGATAAGGTCTTCGGTTTTTTCACGCGTAATCCCACGACGCATGAGTTTCAGCATTTCGGTACTACCGCTTTGAAGGGGCATATCCAAGTATTTACAAATATTAGAACGCTCGCGCATCACATCCAACACATCTAGCGGAAAACCCGACGGGTACGCATACTGCAAACGAATCCAGTCGATGCCTTCTACGTCGGCAAGGTGGTTGAGTAGCTCCGACAAATTGCGTTTTTTGTAAATATCTAGCCCGTAATACGTCAAATCTTGGGCAATCAAAATCAACTCTTTCGTCCCACGACGCGCCAATGATTTTGCCTCGGTCACCAACTCATCAATCGAGCGCGATACGTGCCCGCCCCGCATCAACGGAATGGCACAAAAACTACAGGGACGGTCGCATCCTTCCGCGATTTTGAGGTAGGCATAATGCGCAGGTGTTGTCAGAAGGCGTTCCCCTACCAGCTCTTGTTTGTAATCGGCTTTGAGGGTTTTGAGCAAACGTGGGAGTTCATTCGTTCCAAACCACGCATCCACGGTTGGAATCTCAACGGCCAATTCGTCTTTATAACGATGTGATAAGCAACCCGTTACATATACCTTATCAACCAATCCTGCTTCTTTAGCATCGGCATAACGAAGAATAGTGTCCACCGATTCTTGTTTGGCATTGTCGATAAACCCACACGTATTCACAATCACGATGTTGGCATCATCTTTTTGCGACTCGTGGGTCACGTTGTAGCCGTTGCCTTTGAGTTGAGTAAAAATATTTTCGCTATCCACCAAGTTTTTACTGCAACCCAGTGTCACGATATTGACTTTGTTTCGTTTGGTTCCTTTGGTTTTCATTGATTATTTGTACGACTCTCCCGCTTTGGGCAAAGCCTCTTTTATTTCTTCCAACTATGGATTGTTTGATTTTAACTGTCTAGCTTCATGCTTTGCGTCAGAGACGCGAGGCTATGTGTGCCCCAAATAACAGTTTGGGGCAAGCTAAGGCTCGTCCCGACATTATGTCGGGGCGGATACGGCTTAAAGTCTCCGACTTTAAATGACATCGATAAATAATACAGATATTCAACTCATTATGCCCTTACGTAATACTGTAATTTGAGCCACAAAGTTCGGCAACTGAATTGGAAGCACCAAAATTGATGACGGATTTAGGCTTTATTACCCTACAAACTATCTCTAAACTGCTGGCGCGTACAAGCAGCGGTTTTGCCGACGGGGCGTCAACTTTTTGACTTTGGTGGATTTAGACCGCTTATCGGGTTTTACGCTCAAGTTCCAATAAAGGCCCAATGAGGCAAAAGAACCAACGGGTCGTTTGAAAGGAACAGCTACTTCTTCAAATTGCATAAAACGATTTCTTACACAAGAAGCTTGCAGGGACACACGCGTCGAGAGTCGGTAGCGAGTTCCTAAGCCGTACATAAAGCCTGCGGATTCGTCATGAACTCCAAAAGCAGAAAAATTGCCATTTCGCCCACCATGATCTAATTCAAGGTAGAAACGCCACCTTTTTTTGCCCGTTCCTATGCGCGTGCCCACAAGTATAGCAGAATCTTCAATGCTATTTTCGAGGCATCGTGCATGAAGAAAAACTTCTACAAAATGTCCTTCTATGGATTCAAAATGCAGCCCGAGGTTGGCATTGGCTTGCCCACGTGGCGTCCACGCATCGACTTGAGTTGCACCGTGGCGAATTGCCTGAGCTTTCTGAAAGATGGGGGCGGCATAGCTCATTTCGGCTTGCCAATAACTGGTGTTTGGGTATTGGGCCCAAGTTAGCTTGCTCAAAAGATACGCAAACGTAAAGAAATAAAGGGTTTTCATGTCATAGCCGTTATCATGATAAAACGACTGCTGTTATGTTTTATTTCTTTTTTAGTTTTTGTTTGTTAACAGGTGGTCAACCATATAAGAAATATAAGACCATATTAGGACAAAGTCATTAAAATCAGCCTCAAAGCGATGGGATAAATCACTATCTTTTTCATAAGCCATAACGGGTTTGAGTGGCAAGGTGTATTCCTAAGCCCGTGATGGCATTGGAGATGATACCGAGCATGGGGATGATAAACCAAAGCACGTATTCTTGCTTTACAGTGAAAGGTAAAGCGTATTTCCCTCCCATTAAAACTACTATCCATACTACCGCCGCGATGAGATTGGCAGCCGACCAATAACCAAAGCGCCAAGCAGGAAACAACTGAAAGAAAATCCACTCATTGAAACATTGGACTAGATAGTATGTTCCGAAAAGGAAAAAAATGAGGTAATCATCGCTATTGTTTGTCCACATTTTATCCCCCATCAATGTGATAACCAGTCCCGTTACCAAAAGTGTCACCAAGTTCAGCAGCCATAAAGTCATTGGTCTTTGTTTTTTTTGAAAGCTCTCAATTGCTACCCATTGTCCAACGACCAAAAACAACGGAAAAGGCATCATCATTAGCAACCAACTTGCATAATAGCCTCCGATGGGCAATAACGCCCACAACCAAAACCATTTTTTGCGAAAGGCCGAACGAATGTCGGGAGCCTGAGGCGGGAGATTCATGACACGATTCATTTTCTATAAATTTAGAATTTTCAGAAATTATTGAAATTTAAAATTCAAAAAATAAGCACATGAGTGCTCATTTACGCTTTGAATGTTATCGTAACAATTTGATGAGTGTTCCTAAAATCAGACTTTCTTCGGCTTTCATGGCGGCATCTAGCGCGCCATCGGCTAAGTTTACCACTCTACTGATGCTTTCGATGGTCGCATGGAATGTTTCTGAATCAGCATCACCCGCCCGAACTGGTACACCCCGAAGCTCATCTAGCAACTTAATAACTGGCTCAATTTCCCTTCTTCTGCGCTCTTTAGCCACTTGTTTTGCTACTTTCCAAGCATCTTTTTCGGCAAAAAAGTACTCTTTTCGCTCGCCAGGGCGTAATTCTTTAAAGACTAACCCCCAGTCCATTAAATCTCGCAAGTTCATGCTCACATTCCCACGAGAAATCTGAAGCTGTGCCATCAAATCTTCGGTCGTGAGCGGATTAGGAGAAATCATCAATAGCGCATGAATTTGCGCCATGGTACGATTTATTCCCCATTGGGTAGCCAGCGTGCCCCACGCCTGAACAAAGCGGTCTTTTGCCTCTTGTAATTCCATAGCCAAAAGTAAAATAAATTATTGTACTTTCAAAAATTATTGAAATTAAATTTATTCCCCCAACACCACACAACTAAACGGTGCCAACGAAATAGTATCGACCTTTTCAAAACGCGACGCGGCGTCGGTGATCAATAACAACTCGGTAGGCATGAAGGAGGCAGAGTAAGTTACCGTTGTATTAGAGAGGTTATGAAGTACCCACACCTCTTGCTCGGCAAGGCGGCGTTTAAAGACCACTAAACGAGGATTTCGGTTGGGTAAGGGTTCGATTTGGCCGTAAAAACTACCGATGACGGCATTAGATTTACGAAAATGAATCAAGCGTTTGTAATGATTGTACAACGAATCGGCTTCGTTCAACTGCGCTGCCAAGGGCGCCACTGTCACACTTTTGCTGTACTTGGGCTTCATCCAACGTGCTCGCTCGCGGTCGTGTTGACGATACCCCCACAAAAATGGTTCACGAATAAACTCATCGGGCTTCTGTCCCAGCATTCCCAATTCTTCGCCATAATACACGTAAGGTTGACCTGGCAGCGTAAACAGCAGGTTAGCCGCCACTTTCAAATGAGTACGTTTACCGTGCAACACACTTCCAATACGCGTTTGATCGTGATTGGTCAGCATTGTTGCGTCGATAAAACGGGGGTTGGTTTGGGCAAATACTTGACGATTTTTGGCCAATGTTACCACCAAATGCACAGTATCACGCTCTTCAGCCGTGATTTTTTGAAGCGCAAGGCTCAAGTCAAAGTTAAAATTAGCGGTAAGCCCACGAAAATAAGGCGCAATTTTATCAGCAGCGTTCCACACTTCACCCACTAAATAGACCTGCGGATTCACTTTCTGCATTTCCGTACGAAACTCAACCCAAAAATCGTAGTTTTTATACTCTTCCCATTCAGGGTAAATATGACGCGCGGCGTCCAATCGAAAGCCATCCACGCCCATTTCTAACCAATATTTACCAATGGCATAAATCGCTTGTCGCACGGGTGGATGGTCGCAGTTGAGGTCGGGCATCCCCTTCCAAAACAGTCCGTAGTATTTTTCGGTATTACCCACCGCACTGTGCCAAGGCTTTCGCTCCCACGTATCGGGGGTAGCCTCGCGCGTGGCAATACCCAACGCCTCGATTTCGTCGGTGCTTTTCCAGTTGTAATAGTTTCGGTAAGGACTAGCTTTACCTTTGGCCGACTCTACAAACCAAGGGTGGCGCACACTCGTATGATTAATCACCAAATCCAGGATGATTTTAATACCGCGAGCGTGCGCTTCGGAGAGGAGTTGTTTAAAATCGTCGAGCGTTCCGTATTCGGGTTCAATGCCGTAATAATCAACGACATCGTACTTATGATAACTCGGTGAAGGCTGAATCGGAGTAAGCCATATTGCTTCAACTCCAAGTTCTTGAAGGTAAGGAAGTTTGGAACGAATCCCGTTCAAATCGCCAATACCATCTCCGTTGGAATCACAAAAAGAGCGAACAAATATTTCGTAACAAATTCGTGGGTAACTAGACAACTTACAATCGATTGGGGTTGATAACTTTTAAGTTTTTAATCGCCTGAAAATCACGTTCATTGTCAGTCAACACAGTCAGTTTGTGAACCAACGCAGTAGCACCAATGATTGCATCAGGGGTTTTAAGCCGATATTTACGTCTGAGGTCAATCGTTTTTATTACAATTTCATCTGTAAGTGAATAAACCTTAGAGTCTTCTATAAAAATTTCGACTTGACGGTATAAGCTTTTATCTGAAGTCACCCAACTTAACAGCTCAATTTTAGTAATGATTGAAATATTGCTTTCTACTTCAAAGACAAAATCCATAAACTCAAACCCTTTGTCTGATAAAAGGCCGTCCAAGTACTTACTTACAATAGAGCTATCTATCAAATAATGTACTACCATTCTTCTCTTATCTCTTTTAGGTGGGCTTCAAGCCGTTTCGCCTGCTCCCCAGCAATCGTTTTTTTAAGACTTCGAATTCGATTCTTTTTCTTGACTGTATCATTGTCTTGCTCAATAGGCAAAATGATAATTTGTACCTTTTTGGCATCAAAATCAGGAGGAAGAGCATACGTAATTTTACGAGCCTTTACCTCTATTATTTCGCTAATAGCGTTCATACACAGTACAATATTAAAAGTTTATCGTCTAGCCAAAATCTTCTGCATGTATTTCCCCAAAATATCAAACTCTAGGTTGACGATGTCGCCTACCTTCAATTGATGAAAGTTGGTATGTTCGTAAGTGTAAGGAATGATGGTAACGCGGAAACCGTCGTCGTGTGAGTTGAATACCGTCAAACTCACTCCATTGACACAAATTGACCCTTTTTCCACGGTAATATTCCCCACAGCGGCATCGTACGTAAAATCAAACAACCAGCTTCCTCCCACTTCAGCGATGTGGGAACAAACGCCCGTTTGGTCAACGTGCCCTTGGACAATGTGCCCATCAAAACGGCCATTGGCGGGCATACAACGTTCTACGTTGACTTTCTTGCCTACTTTCCACTGCCCTAAGTTCGTTTTTTTCAACGTTTCGTCCACGGCCGTCACCGTGTAGGTACTTCCGTCGATGCTCGTCACCGTAAGGCAAACACCGTTGTGACTAACACTCTGGTCTACTTTGAGTTCGGACGCCAAGTCTGCACTAAGTCGAAACGTAAGATTCGTTCCTTCAGCGACAATTTCGACGATTTCGGCCGTTGTTTCTACAATTCCTGTGAACATATTATTTTAAGATTCCTAACAAATACTGACCATAACCGCTTTTGAGCAATGGCTGCGCAATGGAGCGAAGCTCTTCGGCCGTAATAAAGCCCATGCGGTAAGCCACTTCTTCAATACAACCGATTTTGAGCCCTTGGCGTTCTTCAATTACTTGAACAAATTGTCCTGCTTGCATCAACGACGCAAACGTCCCTGTATCCAGCCAAGCCGTTCCACGGTTCAACACCCCTACTTTAAGTTTTCCACGCTCTAAATACACGCGATTGATGTCCGTAATTTCCAGTTCTCCGCGCGGACTAGGTTGGATATTTTTAGCAATCTCTACCACGTCGTTATCATAAAAGTAAAGTCCTGGAACGGCGTAGTTTGACTTAGGTGCTTCGGGTTTTTCTTCAATCGAAAGCACGTTAAAGTCTTTATCAAATTCTACCACACCATAGCGCTCGGGGTCGTGCACTTGGTAAGCATACACCACGCCTCCGTCGGGGTCGTTGTTGGCTTGTAACAATTTGCTCAAACCGCTTCCGTAGAAAATATTATCTCCCAATACCAACGCCACTTTATCGTCTCCAATAAAATCGGCGCCAATGATAAACGCTTGCGCTAGTCCGTCGGGGTTAGGCTGCTCGGCATAGCTGAACTCACAACCGATACGGCTACCATCGCCAAGCAATTTTTGGAAGTGAGGTAAGTCGTGGGGAGTCGAAATAATCAAGATTTCACGAATGCCCGCCAACATCAAAATCGACAGCGGGTAGTATATCATTGGCTTATCGTAAACTGGCATCAACTGCTTACTAACGGCCAACGTGAGTGGGTGTAAGCGAGTGCCTGAGCCACCCGCCAAAATAATTCCTTTCATAGAATGCGGAAGTTCTAATTGTGTTTCGGTGATTTAGCGTCAAAATTAGCTATTTCATTGTGAAACTCAGCACCAAAAAATAAAGTCCGCCAGTTTTGGCGGACTTACCATGGTCAGACGGCAGTCAGACTGTGTAAAACTCTTTAATCCTATGATACGGTCTGACTGTCGTCTGACCGAAAAATTGTCTAACCTGTTAGTCATTTACTGAAATAGAACCTGCACTTGCACGCATCGAAACCAACGCACCGCCGCCGTTAAGTGAGCCTTTAACACGGTCTTTTTCTACAATACCGTTGAAGTTTTTAAGCGTACCTACGTTAACACGATTGGCGCGCAAATCAAGCTCCATGCCTTTGTTGAGTGGCATTTGAACGTGAATACCACCTGCTGACGTTGATAAATCTAAAAATTGGCCTACCGATACGATGTCCGCGTGGATACTTCCTGCGCTTGTTGATGCCCGCAACGACGCCGCTACATCGTTCAAACGAATCGAACCACCCGAAGTTGACGCCGTTAGTTCACCTCTGATACCGCCTCCTCTGATGCTTCCACCACTCGTACTGGCCTTCAAAACACCATCAACTTGATTAAGTTCAATGCTTCCGCCTGAAGTTACGAGTTTGATGTCACCTTTGCATTCGTCAGCATGGATGCTACCACCACTGGTGCTAAGGTCGATTTGCTCACGGCATTTTGCCAAATGAATGCTGCCACCCGACGTACGGCCTTTGACATTACCCGCCAAATCGTCCAAATGCAGGCTACCTCCACTGGTAGAAAAGCTTTGCGTTCCCGACAAATTCGCCAAACGGATACTTCCTCCGCTAGTAACCAAATCGGTAGCTGTTTTTTCGGGAACAATAATTTTAAATGAAATACTCAATGAGCGCTTCCAGTCCCATTTTTCGTCTTCATTTTTGCGTTTCACGCGGCAAACGAGCGTTTCGCCTTCCATTGCTACGCGCACTTCGTATTCTTTGAGGCGTTCGTCAATTTCTTCTTTGCTCAATTCTGAACTTCCGTTCCAATTGTTAGAACGTACGTACATTTCAACTTTGGGTTCGTTGGTGCTTCCCGCTACGCGAATGCTTCCACCCGAAGTACGTACTTGCAGGGCTTTGATAGCCGAAGCGCTAAATGTTTTGGTAAAATAAGGGGTTTCGTTGTCCTTTTGAGAGAATGCGGCAAAAGCGACTAAAACGAACGATAATGTAAATACGATGGCTTTCATGGTTGTATGAGTTTGTGTTTTGTTAAATAGATGCAAAATCTCAAGCTCAAGTTGCACACGAAGCGCTGTTTTTTCAAAAAGTTTTTCCCTAATTCAAATGGAAAGGCTGGGAATCTTGACGAATGATTTTGGAATTTACTACTAACGACACCACGATCGTACCGATAATGATGGTAATGATGATTTGAAGATTTGAAAGCAGATTGCAGTAATACGTTTCTGTGTGCGAATCTTTGATAAGTTTTTGCCCGACTACCGACTGAATTTTGGTCAGTTCACTCAACCGATGAATCGACTGCTGAAACAATTGGCTCCCTTCCGACTGAAAAAGCTGCTTGCCTTCTTCTTGCGCTGCTTGAGCGGCTAATCGTACAATTTTTTGTTCTAACGTCGCATAAGCTTGGGCGTGAGTCTTCAACGCATTTAGCGCTTTCACTTCCTCCTCCACCAACTTTGTTTTCTGAAATTCTACCAATAAGGAATCAATCTTTTGGGTATGAACCGAGAGTTGTTTGCCTAGTTCTTGCCACGAAGTAGCCGCATTTTTTTCTAGCCCTTGTTCCAACAACAAGCGCTTTGAGTATAAATGCTCGCTCAAATACACAATATCGACGGTGGGCACCAATCGATCTTGGTAGATAGACGACAGCGAGTGATCGATGTTATCCAAACTCATGCGCGACACAAAGGCACTCAGCAAAATTACAACCATAATTCCGCCTAGAAGCAACGATGCTTTTACTTTTTGCTGAATAACAAATGACCATTTCATGAGGTGTCGCGTAGATTAGTTTACCAACGAATATAGGAAAAAAAACTGTCTCTTTCCCTTATTCTTGGTGGTAGATTTTTTCGCCTGCTTCTACCCGCACAGGTAGGGTGTTTTCTTTGGGAGGAATGGGGCACGAATATTCGTGATTATACGCGCAGTAAGGATTATAAGCTTTGTTAAAATCAATCGTCAACTTACTATCTTTTACATCGTCAATTTTAAAATCTAAGTAACGTCCACCGCCGTAGGTTTCTTTGGGCGCAGTGGCATCACGAAACAAAATCGACAGCCCTGATTCATGTTTGTAAATCAGCAAACGATACACGTTAAGGTCAGCAGCGGCGCTCTCTCCTGGCAACGTAAATTCCGCAAAACCGTATTTTTCGTATGCTACCGTTGTCCCGTCGGTCATTGGCACATTGACTTTTTTATCAGTAGCGTGGTAAGGCACCACCGTTGCGACTACTTTATAAATAGAGCTCGGAGAGAAATAATTAATACCTTTAAAATCGCCCGTTTTACGAAAAGGAGACTCCTCCGAATCGCGAAAAAACTTGTCTTTGTCTTTGCGCTCTTGCGCCATTTCTGCCGCATAATCCGCTTCCGACACGGTTGTTTCTTCGCCCAAAAATGTGTAGCCAATGACCCCCACAAGAACCGCTACAATCAATCCGATGACAAATTTGTTTTTAAACATACTGGCTTAAAATTAATGAGATAAAGCGACGGCATCGCTCTAAGCGATGCCGTCGCAAGTAACCTTTATAAATGATATTATTACAAAATCGCTTTTTCGAGCGTTGCTTTGACCCCGTTGGTCATCATTTCGGTCAACAGCTCGGTAACAGTTTCGGCAAACCCTGCCAATTTGGTCAGGTTAGTGTCCCAAATTTTGGTATTGCTCAAAACCTCATTTACTAGCGTTCCTACCGTCTCCACAGTCACGCCTTGCCATTGTTCAGAGAAATAGGCCGCTTGGTCGTCGTTGATGAGGTAGAAGCTCTCGCCACGCTGTCCAAAATACTGGTTATTTTCATTCTTAACGGCTTTCATAAAAAGCAAATAAGCCGCAAAACCTAACGCAAAATGCTTAGGTACGCTGCCAAATTGCTTGTAATAACGCTGAATCGTCGCCACGTTGCGGGCGTTCATTTTCGAGGTTTGTTGGAGCGTAATACCAATCAACTTTTGTTGAATGAATGGGTTACGATAACGGCTCAAGATGTCACCAGCAAATACCTTCAATTCCGCTAGTTGATCTTCAAAAGGCAAGGTTGGCACCACTTCATCGTAAATAACACTTTCGTAGTATTTCGACATCGCAGGGTCTTGCATACACTGATACGTAATGTCAAACCCGCTCAAATATCCCAACGGAGCAGAGGCACTGTGGCTTCCGTTAAGAATGCGAAGCTTACGCTCGCGGTAATAGGAAATATCTTCGTCAACAATCACATTGTCAAACAATTGCTCAAACGACAGCACTTTTTTCACGCGGTCGTCGCCCTCAATGGCCCACAAATAATACGGTTCGGCTACGGTCAATAGACTGTCTTCGTACCCAAGTTTTGCCTCCAATTGCGCTTGCGTCGCTGCATCGGGCTTCCCTGGCACAATCCTGTCCACCAATGAGTTACAAAACTTAACATGGTATTTCAACCATTTATTAAACAATTTACCAAGCTCATTATAAGCAGAAAGTTTTTCGACGCATTCACGGAGTTTAAGACCATTGTCGGTAATCAACTCCGTCGGAATTACAACCACGCCTTTGTCTCTTTTTCCACCATACGTGCGGAAGCGTTCGTACAAAAACGCCGTCAATTTGGCAGGAAACGATTGAGGTGGATTTTGAAAAATATTTTCTTCCACGTACTGAATTCCCACTTCGGTCGTGTTCGAGATAATTACTTCGAGGTGCGGATTACGAGCTACTTGCAAAATGCTGCGCCAATTGTCTTGTGCCGATACTACACGGCTAATTGCCCCCACTGTCACAGCCTCGTCGATGGTTTCGCCGTTGCTGTCCACGCCACGCACACACACCGTATATAAACCATCTTGCTCGGCAAAATCGTCGGATAGACCTGCGGTAGATTTCACCACCACAATACGTCCGTTGAAAACGTGTTGTTTATTGGCTTGATCAATCAAATAATCACACAACCCTCTGAGCAACACACCCGTACCAAATTGGAGTACTTTTACGGGCAAGTCAAGGCTATATTGGGTTTCGTTATCAACAATTTGTTTGGTTAATTTAGGCATGGTTCTAAAAGATTGAGCAGTTTGGTAGGTTAAAAATGTTTGTATTGGCAAACCTAATAAATTTTGCGCAAAACTTATCTTTGTGGCTACCAAAGGCTTACAAACTCTAATAGATTTTATTGATTTATGACCAATTTTATTTTGTACGACGACGCGGCCATCCGCCCTCATTTGCTCCCGTTCACCTTCACCCGTCCTGTCTCCGAAGTACGTTGTGGAATTATGACTTTGACCGAAAAATGGGTGCATTACCTTGGTACAACCCCTTCTTTTTTGACCGAACCTTACCTTCAGTATAAATTTCCGCTCATTACCGCCCAAGATAATACCTTCCTCAACGGGGCTGTTTGTGCCACGGCCGCAATCGCCAAAGCCGTTGACAAGCTAGAAGAAGGGCAAGTATTAGTAAGCGCCAGCGGCATGACGATTGCCTACCGCTCGCCGTTTGAAGTCGTAGAGCCGCAGACCGAGCTTTCGGTCATTCCTTTTCCCGAGCCTATTACGGTTATTCAACACATCTGGGATATTTTTGTGGAAAACGGCGCGCAAATCAACGCTGATTTTACAGCCATCACCCACCAGCGAACTTCCCAACCACTAACCGACCCACACACGCATTGTTATGCTCCTGAGCATATTTTCATCGAAGAAGGTGCCAAAGTGCGTGCGGCGATTTTGAACGCTGAAAATGGCCCCATTTACATTGGAAAGAATGCAACTATTTGCGAAGGCAGCGTGGTCATGGGCCCATTTTCATTGGGGGAAAGCGCAACGGTCAACTGGGGAGCAAAAATGCGCATGAACACAACCATTGGGCCTCACTGTAAAGTAGGAGGAGAAATTAGCAACTCTGTTCTTTTTAGTTATAGCAACAAAGGCCACGACGGTTTTTTGGGAAATTCAGTTCTCGGCGAATGGTGTAACTTGGGAGCCAATTGCAACAACTCCAACCTCAAAAACGATTATACCAACGTAAAACTATACAGCTACGCCACACATACCCTCGAAGACACGGGGCGCTTGTTTTGTGGTTTGTTTATGGGCGACTACACCAAAGCGGGCATCAGCACCATGTTCAACACAGGAACAGTCGTAGGGGTCAATGCCAACGTTTTTGGGGCGGGGTTTCAGTCAAAACACATTCCTTCCTTTTCATGGGGAGGCGCTGCCGAAGGCACCACCGAATACCGCCTCGAAAAGGCCATTCAAGTGGCCTACGAAACTGTTAGCAGGCGAAATGTTCCTTTTGGAGAAATAGAACAAGACATTTTAAGAAGTATATTTGAGCAGACTCGACCGCGTTTTTGAGTAAACTATTTTGTAGAGCCATAAAATTTTCGTTCGTTACTACTATGAAATTCCGTTGGTATTTTTTCTTAACCCTAGGGCTATTTTTGTCCATCCAAAACAGTTATGCTCAAACTGACACCTTGGTGGTGCGGGGAAAAATCGAAAACCTCACGGCACGCCTTTATCGACAAGCGTCGGAGGTAGTGGTAGCACTGGTCAATATTTTACAACCCAATCACGAAATCATACGGGCTGCCCCTTTGCAACCCAACGGTAGTTTTGAGCTTAAAATGCCCCTCATTTATCCCAAAGAAGAGTGTTATTTGACTTATAATAACGTCGTGATGCCCTTCTTGGGAAGTAAAGGCATTGTCGAAGTGACGATTTATGCCGATTCTTTGGCCAAAAGTGATATTCCACTCCGCTTTGCAGGAGTCAATGCCGAGGTGAATAATTTGCACGCTCAGTTTTATGTTCAACGCAAAAAGTGGTTGACCGCCAATCCCGCAGCAACCACCAACACCACTGACCCAAGCAAATACTGGCAGCATTTAGATACCGAAAGTAACCGACAAATTGCGTTTTTTCGCGCGCTCCCAGCCTTTACCAAAGCTCCTCCTTTGTTGGAGGAATGGGTAGTTTCTTCGATTGAAAACACCGCCAAAGCGCAATTGTATTCTTTTTTGCAAAAAACCGAACAGCGCGTGCCTAATTCGCTCTGGGTTATTTCTCCCTCCAATGCCGAGCAACGAACAAACCGTATGGGTGCGAACGGAAAGCCCACGGCAACCGTCGCAGACTTAGACCAATCGAGTTTGCTTACCTTTGCTCGGGCTGATTTTTTTCAACAATTCAGTGCCCATGCGCAGCTGATGACTCCAGGTCTTTCTGTATCAACACTGCCTGTTACCAAGGTAGCCTCAATGATTTTGGCGTACGTTCCCGACATCGCTCCCGAAGACAAAACTAAATTACAAGAAATATCGCTGGGTGGCTCGGCCAAAACGCGAGACTTGACAATGCTGAATAACCTTTTCAGCAAAAAACGTGACACCCTCGAATCCATCAATACTTTTGAGCTTGAAAATCGAAAATATAGCTTCTATTTCGGGGACATGGGAGCCGATTATCTCAACGCCACATTTTATGTCAGGCACCTTTACACGGCATCTATTTTTAACAAAAAGGTCTGGTACCAGCACATTCGCCCTACTTTGACTTCACCCTATTACCAAAAATCGCTGGACGAATTGCACCACATCGAGTGCAGCGATAGCACCATCATCCGAGAAGCAAACGACATCGTAGGTTTGCAAACCCAAGGGAATTATGAAGCAGAATTGGGAAATGGCATCACCCTGTATCAAAAAATTTACATGAGCGGACGTGATTTTTGGGAAGAAATCAAAAGAAAAGTACGGGGGAAGCCCACTTATTTACTCTTTTGGACCAACGACGAATACGGAATGCGCGCTCTCGCCGAAGCCCGTCAGTTAGAAGCCTCTTTACCCAAAGGGCAGCTCAATTTTGTCTATTTGGCTGAGTACAAAGAAGGAGCCAACGTGTGGCTTGAAAATGTGGTAAAGAGTAAAACTAGAGGACTACATGGAAAACTGACCCAATACCAAAACGGATTTTTAGAAGCCGAATGGGAAATAACGCAAGCTCCTTGTGCTGTTATTCTGGACGCCCAAGGCAAATACCTCAAGCGCAATGCCCCCCTTCCTAGCGACCGCGAAGAGTGGAGCAAAATTTGGCCAAAGATTTTTAAAAAATAGAAAAGGCAGCGATTATCCTTTAGAAAAACGGCTGTTGAGTATCGGATACAAAATCACTGTTAGCAGGATGACGCCCGTTCCTGCGTAAAAACCTGCGGTCATGCGTTCGTTTAATATAAAATACGCCAGCGCCATGCCATACACGGGTTCTAGGTTGATGGTAAGATTGAGGGTAAAAGGAGACATTTTTTTCAACAAATGCACCCCTGCCGAATACGCATAAACAGTACATACACTGGCCAAAATTCCCAACCAAAGCCAATCCATGCTTTGAGGAACAACCTGTGCTTGTGTAAGGCCGCTCGCCATTCCAATACCTACTAGCCCGAGAAACATCCCCATGGTAGCACCGCCCATTTCGTAAAAAGTAATGACCAAAGCAGGGTGGGTTTTGACAAAACGGCTATTAGCAATGGTAAACAACGCGGCCAGCAAGGACGAAATCAGCGCCAAGCCTAGCCCCCACGATTGGTCAAACTCAAAACGAAAAATCAGGTAAAGCCCCAACATCACCAATAGGCTCATTAAAATCTCCAGCGGGCGCACTTGTTTGCGACTAAACAGTGGCTCTAACAACGCAGTAAACAGCGATGTGGTGGACATTCCCGCCAAACATACCGAAGCACTCGAAACATGCGCTGAGGCAAAAAAAGTCAACCAATGAACGCCCATAATCACGCCTACACCCAGCATTTTGTTGCGGTCTTGGGGTGCTACTTTTTTCCATTCTTTGCGCAAAGTGAGTACCAATGCCAAACCTATGGCCGCCAGAAGCGTCCGAAAAAAAGTCAAACTAACCCGCGACAAATCGGCGTTGATTAATTTTCCCAAAATGGCCGTAAAGCCCCAAATGATGACCAAGAAATGTAGGTGTAAGTAATCGAATAAAGTAGGTTTGGACGAAGTGTTCATTGAGGTCTATATTATGCTCTTAAATAAAAGAAGCTGCCTAAAAGTTCCTCACCTTTGTATCAGGCAAAAAACTTTTTAGGCAGCTCTTGTTGCTTTTTATTGGTACTCGGTCAATGGTTATTTATCCCACCATACACGCGTGTACTGATCGTCTTTACCTTGTCTTGCTACCACTGCGTTGTAGTTGGTTTTATTAAGGGTTGACTCAGTTGCTGGGTAAGCCATTCTACGAGGTATATCTTTTCCTCCATTTAATGGATTAGCGGCTGGTGTTAACACTGGGAATCCAGTACGACGCCATTCGGCCCATGCTTCACTTCCTTGATAAAACAACGTAATCCAACGTTGTACACTAATTTGCTCGATAGCCTTCGCTGACGTATAAGCTACATCTGCCTGCGCAATGTATGCTTTATAATCGGCTTCATTATAAACACCCCACTGCTCTAAAGATGCCTTAATTGCCGCTTCGTACAAATCTTTCGCGTTACCAGTCGTCCATCCTAACGCAGCGGCTTCTGCTTGTGCCAACAACACTTGCGCGTAAGTAATTACGTTAACAGAAGAGTTTTGTTGACGAATTGAAGGTGCCGCCAATGATACATCTTGGGCTTTCCAACTGACAGGAAATACGCCATAAGGTACGCCACGATACTCTCCATTGATGTTTTTCTCGGCCATTGCTGACAAGCGAGGGTCTTTCAACTTTGTTAAAGCATTAACAAAAGTACTACTCACCGCATAATCTTTACGGTTGGTTGTAATGTAGTTGTTGTATAATGGATGTTCGTTGTTTGCTTCCGACAAATAGGCGTATTTCACATTATCTGCATTAGAAGTGATGACCCCATCAGTCAAAGCCGCTGCAAACTCTGCCTTTCCTTTAGCAGGATCTATTTTTGACAAGCGAAGTGCTGCAATTAGGCGCAAAGAGTTGGCGAATTTTTTCCATTTAGCCACATTCCCACTTAGGAGAATATCCCCTACTACCGTCTTGCCAGCATCAAATTGCGATTGGGCTTCTTTCAACTCCTTAAATAAGTCATTGTAAATAGCTTGCTGGGTATCAAAAGCAGGGCTAAAATTATTCACCCCCTTCAATGCCTCAGAATAAGGAATATCTCCCCAACGGTCAGTGATGTACTGCAAAAAATAGGCTTTCAAGATACGCGCAGTTGCAATCTGGTTAGCATTCGAACCATTGGCAGCAGCCGTACTCTTTGTTGCTTCATCTGTATTTAACTTGATGATGTACTGTAAATTACTCAATGGCCCAGTGTAAAACCCATTGTAATCTACCTGTACTGTTTTATAACGAGATTCCTCAATATACGTAACATCACCAAACTGCTGCGCGTACAACGCAGGGATGATACTTGTGGTAGCTCCTCCCACATTTCGTAAAACACCCGTCAATACACTGGCGGTATTGGGATTTGCAGGGCTGTTTGGGCTAACATTCATGTCGCCAAAATCACTACATGAAGTCACAGAAAATAATAATCCTGCCCCAAGAATTGATTTTAAAATTGTATTTTTCATAAAATGATTCTTTTTGAAAATTGTACTGAAGTTCAAACTACTCCCTTGGCATTACAAACCTAAACGGAGATTGATACCAAATGAACGTACAGGAGGCAACTGACCACCTTCCGTCCAGTAGCTCTCCGCTTCTGAAATGTCGATACCACCACCCACAGCACTGTAAATCAATAATGGATTTCGTGCAATCAACGATATATTGACAGACTTAATCGCCTTGCCCAACATCGCTTTAGGGATGCTATAGCCAATTGAAACTTCACGCAGCTTCACAAATGTCTGATCAAAAATCCAGTAATCATGTAATGCAAACAAACGATCTTCGTACAATGCCTGCGTCTCTGCCCGAACAGTATTCGGTGTTTTTCCGTCAGGGCCTACACCATCAATCAAAATACCACCTCCGTCAGCGGCAGCGTCACGTTTTGGTTTCCCTAACTCATTCAGTCCAGCCGTTTCAGCAGCTAAACCTGCATAAGCATTAAACATTTTGGTAACTGAGAAGAATTTTCCGCCCACGATAAAGTCGGTGTTTACTCTCATGTTCCAGTTGCCATAAGTAAAGTTATTTAAGAAACCACCCTTAAATTTCGGCAACACAGAACCTAGCGGTTGATTCAAATCGAACTGATAAAGACCTTTTGCATCCAAAATTGGCTGACCTGCTTCGTTACGACGTATTTTACTTCCTGAGAACAATCCCCATTCTTCACCTTCACGGGCATTGATAGTAAGCCCTCTCCATGACGACCCTAGTTGGTAATTTGTCAAGCCAGGCGCCAACTCTATTACTTTTGAAGTGCTACGGTCAAAGTTCAAATCAGTTTCCCATTGGAATTTATTTCCTTTTACTGGAACAGCGTTGATATGAATTTCCAAACCTTTGGTACGAATCAAACCTGCGTTGATAATCGCATTGCTATAACCACTCGTAGGAGCAACTGCCAAAGGAATAATCTGGTCCTTGTTATTGTTTTGATAAACAGTAAATTCTAAACCGATGCGATTACGGAAGAATTTCAAGTCAATACCTCCTTCGTACGAAGACGATAAGCCTGGTTTCAAGTTTTCGTTAGGTAGCGTAGTAGGTAGGTACATTGTAGGGTTAGAGCCAAAAGGGTTACCAGTACCGTACGTCAACATCGTGTTGTAAGGGCCAATATCTGTACCCACTTGTGCATAACCTCCACGGATTTTACCGTATGATAAGAAACCACTGTTAGGCAACAAATCTGAGAAAACGATGCTTCCCGAAAGCGAAGGGTACAAATAGGAGTTATTGCCTTTAGGTAACGTAGATGACCAGTCATTACGCAAAGACCCTTCCAAGAAGAACATGTTATTGTATCCTAAGCTTACGTTTCCGTACAAACTGTTGACACGACGTTCTCCTTTTGTATTAGAAACACTTGGACGGTCTTTAGACGCCGCGATGTTATAAAAACCAGGCGTAGTAAGCCCTCCTACGGTAGCTTGGATGAAATATTCCGAGAGGTTATAACGAATGTTACCACCTGCGTTGGCAACCACCGAAAGCTTTCCGTAGTTTTTATTAAAACTTAAAAGACCCTCATAGTTATTTTCGCGAGAGTTAAGTACTAAGTTTGAGTACCCTCCTTTACCACCTTCATTCAAAGTACCAGCTGCAATACGCCCTTCTTGGAAGTATTGACGCTGATCACGACGTGCTACCAAAGCTAATTTTAAGTAATCGGTAAATTTGTAGTTAAGGCCAAAGTCACCAAAAATACGCGTATCCCGACGGCTATTGGTGTTGTCATATACTTGAGTATATGGGCTATCCCAATATTTAGGTTTCGCATCTAATGGCCCACCGATATTCCAACTACGGTATGTTCCATCAGCATTCTTATAGTTTTTCAAATCTTCAATGCTCAACTGGCGCTGAAACCATTGGTTAAAAGAACCGATTGTTTGGTTAAATCCATTCAAAATAGCTCCTCCCAACCCTGTTGAGTTGCTACCACCACTTGAACCGTAGTTATCGGCAGGAATATTCACCCCCCTAGTGGCCGAATAATTAACATTCAAATCAGCAGTTAGTCCTTTAAAAACAGTGAGGGAGTTCTTAGCGCTTACAAAATCACGCGTTTGGCTACTGTTAGGAACGATACCATTGTTGATGATGTGCGTATAAGAGATACGCGTTTGGTAATTATCTCCTCCTTTTGAAAAAGAAATGTTAGAGTTGTGACTAACTGGTTTTTCAAAGAAATCACGAACGTTGTTAGGATTAGCTACAAAAGGAGTAAGTTGGCCAAATTCAGGACCAGGCTGCCACGACCATGCCGAACGGTGAGGAGAGCCATCAATTTTTGGCCCCCAACTTTCGTCAGCAGAATAATCCAACATTTTGTGTCCATCAAACGACGACCATGATGCTGGGTGAATAGCAGGATTGAACTTGAAAATTTCCCAATCTTGCGAGTAACCACCACCGTATTCGTTCTGATACTTAGGAAGAAGACCAACCATATCAAGCGTCGTGCTATGATTGATGTCTAAACGAGCTTCACCAGATTTAGCGCGTTTTGTGGTAATCAAAATTACCCCACCTGCCGCGCGGTTTCCATACAAGGCAGTTGCTGCTGGCCCTTTCAATACTGAAAGATTTTCAACATCGTCCATGTTGACAGCATTAATATCGGTTGGTGTTCCATCGACCATATAAAGCGGACTACCACCAGTCAGTGTGTTAACCCCACGCACACGAATATCAGGCGTTCCAAATTTAGCGCCCGATTGTCCGAGTACTTGTACCCCTGCAATTTTACCAGCAAGAGCGTTGGCGACGTTTGCATCACGAGCGGCGGTAAGTTTATCGGCTTTGATTTCTTGCACCGAAGTGTTAATTGCTCGTTTGTCGCGAGAAATACCCAAAGCAGTCACCACTACTTCCTGAAGCTGCGAAACATCAGGAATAAGTTTAATGTCAATCACATTCTGATTACCAACACTTACTTCTTGGTTAGCAAAACCAATAAAACTGAATACTAATTGAGCGCCCTTAGGAACAGATACTTTGTAGCTCCCGTCGCCATCGGTAGTAGCTCCGCGGGTTGTTCCGCGTACCGTTACGCTTACTCCTGGAAGGACCGAACCGTCATCGGCCGTTACTTTGCCCGTAATTGTGCGGTCTTGGGCAAACAACGTTAGGCCACAAAATAGCATAGCCACTGCGGCCAGCAGTGTAAACCTGTGTTTCATACTTGATTTTTTAGTTTAGATTAAGAAATACTACTGGTGGCAAATGTAATAAATTAAAAAAATGTTAGGATAAAAATTAGATTAAAGTTACTCTGCATACATACCAAAACGCCAAATGTACCCACCAAAACCCTACCTTTAACGCTTTTTTTGATGGGGAAAAATCTCCCCAAAGTAGCTTATACTTGTTTTTGACACATAACCCAAAGGTTGTTTTTCGACGACTACATTTTAGTATTTTTTGAATAACCGTTTTTACTACTTCGCCTACATCACGACAAAGATTGAGTTGGCTTTCTCTTTAAAAAAAGACCTAAGTCATAATTCTTAGAAAAATAAAAATCAGCTTACCTATTGACATAAATAGGCATTTTTAATTTACTTTGTATTTCAAAGTACTTTTAATATACATGAAAAACAAAAACCATCTACTCGCTGCGGTATCGCTCATAAGCATTATTTTGCTTTGTGGCCGCGTTACGTTTACCGAAAATTTTGGAGGAATTTTCCTTACGTGGAATCTTTTTCTGGCTTGGGTTCCGTTCGGAATTGCTTGTATTGTAGAAGATTTAGCCCAGCATCGTTTTATCCACCAACGAGGCGTGTTACTGGGAGCAGCAGCTTGGTTGTTGTTTTTTCCCAATGCTCCTTACCTTATCACCGACCTAATTCACCTGAGGGCTTCTCCCGACCATTTGATTTGGTACGACGCTTTGATGAGTTTTTCTTTTGCCTTGGCTGGATTGCTAACGGGCTTTTATTCCGTTCTAAAAATCCATGCACTTTTGGAGGATTATTACAGCCGAATCACAAGTTGGCTGCTGATTGGGGGGAGTTTGGTAGTCGCAAGTTATGGAATCTACTTGGGGAGATTTGGTCGATGGAATAGCTGGCACGTAGCTACTCACCCTCTATCGTTGGTTCGGTATATTGGGAATAACCTACTACACAACCCTGTAGCACTACAACTCACGCTGGCATTTTCCTTCGTGATGTTATCCACCTACGGGGCATTTTGGGTATTGGCACGCTCTAAAGCTGAGTAGCGTATTTGGCGTTATTTGTTGCGGAATCAGGTTTGCTCTTTGTTCATTATCGGGCGGGTTGTGAGCAACCCTTAGCACAATTCTCCAGGTTGTGAGCAACCCTTGGCACCATTCTCAATCCGTCCATTTCCAATCTTTGCCAAGAACCAACTCTTTTTTGAGCCCTTGCGCAACCATTAAATCGCGGGTTTTGTAGGTATCTAGTTTTTGGGCGGGCAAATCGTTGGCATTGGCCAAAGCATACAGCAGCATGGCCGAAAAACGAACGCCATTGACCATTTCATCGCGATTAATCAAATCAAATTTATCACAGTCAGCGTGATAACATCCATAAACATTAGCGCCGAGACGTCCCGCAGGTGCTCCCGTCGGAATGCCTTCCAACATAAACGGTTGGTGGTCTGAGTGGAGTCCTGCGCGGCTGCTAACGATGTTTGAGTAGGTATCGTCCACTTTTTTGATTTGCTCCCCCACAGCTTGGAAGAACGGAATCAGTTCGTCGCGCCCTCCCACGCTCATTCCAAATACGTTGTTGGTCATGTCGAGATTCATCATAAATTTGACCTTCTCCAACTGTTTGGCCTTGGCCAATTCTTTCACCATCTGCCGCGATCCTAACAAGCCTTGCTCTTCCCCCATAAACAACACGAAATCAATTGTCCGTTTAGGCTTGATTTTTAAGGCTTTAAACGTACGAGCGATGTCCATAATCGTAAATGATCCTAGGCCGTTATCGGCTGCGCCTGTTGCCAAATCCCACGAATCAAGGTGTCCTCCAATCACGATTCTGTCGTCGCTTTTGCCTGGAATCGTGGCAATGACATTCCGCGCTTTTATTTTTTTACTCACGTTGGTCATATCCACAATGGCATGAAGGTCGTTGTCCACCTTCATCCAATTCCGAATTTCTTCGCCACTTTCGCGCGAGATATTTACGGCAGGAATGCCTATCAACGCACCCGTCACTGAGGCTGTCCCTGTCAAAAGCACATTCCCTACAACTTGGTTGACGGTGATAATCGCATTTGCGCCATATTTGATGGCCAAAGCCGTTTTTTCGGAACGGTGCAAATTCTTTTGCCCTGCTTTTCCGTTGACTAAGCCAATATTTACGAGTGCTACTTTGCCTTTGATAATGTCTTTGACCGCTTCAAAATCTTCTTCCAAGCCATTGCCTACGTCAACAATCGCCCCGCTAACTTTGGCACGAACGGGCGAATGCGCCAACGCCACCACGGGCACCGTCCTGAAATTATCACTTTTATTGGGCACTACATCCAAAGTCACAGTATCACGCATCCACGATTCTACCTCAAAGGATTGGAACTTAACATCTGTGTAGCCATATTTTTTGAGAAGATTGAAGGCATACTGCTCTGCCTTGGCTCCGTTCGGACTTCCCGTCAGACGATGTCCGATGGTCGAAGTAGCATCGCCGAGGGTTTCGTACGCTTGGCTGTTTTTCAGGGTTTCGTTGTTAATTTTTTGAAAAGCCGAGACAAATTCGCTGTTGTCTCGAAATGCAACAATTACGCAAAAACTCGCACTGACCAAAAAGGAAGGAAAAAGGTGGCGATACATGGGGGCTTGTATAGTTTTACAACTTTAAAGAATACAAAAATAGTAAGTGTTTGGTTTAAAAAGAATCTAAGTATTTATCTAACGGTCAGGGAGATTTCAGCAACGATGTACCAATAGCACATTGTAAACATCCCTTTTTTACACAAAAATGGGTATAGAGTTCGATAATAGCTTGGGAATCAAAGGCTGTTTTTGATTCTACCCCCATCTGATGCCACAGGTCGATGAGATGGTTTGTTTCGGCAGGAAGTTGTTCCAATAATTCCGTTGCTTTGCTCATAAAATCTAGATTATCTTTTGCTTCAGCATAAGCTGCTAATAAAGGAACGACCGTATTGACAACAATATTTTCGACCGATGCTTTTCCTAGGGTAGCTACTTTCGCCGCCGTTGTTTTTTGAAAGTGATAATGTGTCTGCCAATAGGCCGACTGCTTGACGCGGAGTACTTCCTCCAATTTTTTAACATTTTCACCGTGAATAAAGAGGGAAAATAGACTGGGTTGTTGCTGAACAAACGCCGCCAACTGCGCTAACCGAACCGTTGGAAAATTGGCAGGACGCAAGCGCAAAAACTTCCATTCGTGGGCCTGTAGTTGGGTGGATTTCAAACTATATTTTGCCGCCAAAAACGCGTACTCTTTCTGCAAAGACAGTGCGTATTCGTCTGCGGGCATCAAAAGTCCCGCTTGTCCAAAGAGCAGGGCTTCCAATTGAAAAAGGCTATCGCGGTGTTTGTGAAGAATTTTGAGAGGTAAGCCCTGCGCCAGCCGAAGCATCGGTTCAGCATTGACTTTAAAACCGAAATTTTGGGCTAACAATTGATACGTCGTTTCTTCCCAATCTTGGTGGTTTTGGGTCAACAATTCCAATACGCCCTGCGCTTTACGCTCAAGACGCTGCGTAGCCGCGCGGTCGAGCATCATGCGTTTTTGCAAGTCCGAAACAGCTTCCAATTGATTTTCGCACGGAATCGTTGCTTTGCTTCCTATCAGTACGTGATATTTGTGCAGCAGTTTGGGTGAGGTGATATCTTTTAAGGCCAACGTAGGAACTGCCGTACCATCGTGCCGACAAATATCTGCATCGTTTTCCCAAACCACGTGCAAAACAACGCTCTCATAGGCACGGTCGGTGGTATGGGCATGTCGGTGCCAGTCTGAGCTTCTCAAGTGCATTTCGATACTTCCTGCCCATTCGATATTTTCTACTATGACACGCCCATTGATAAAATCGGGGCCTGCGTGGGCATTTCGTTGTCCAATGGCCAGTACTTGGAGCGATTCTCCCGCCGTAGTTGTGAGGTGAGCAGCGTCAAAATACTGAAACTGCCACAAGAAGTACAGAAAATCTTCGGACATAGCGCTTTATTGAAATAATTTTGAATTAAATTGAGTTAAATAGATATATTGATAGTTCTATACCTAGTTTTGGTTTCGACAAATTCCGCAGATACTATGAAACGTTTTACGCCCTACTTCATCGTTTTTTTATGGCTTACAGGGTTGGTTCTTCACGCTCAAGTCGTCAAACTTTCTGACGACCCTGCGCAGTTTATAGCCGACGTGCAAAAAATGATGGCTGCAAGCGGCAACCCTACCTATCTCAAAGCCGCCAAAAACCTCGAAACCCTTTGGTTGGACAGTCGTTTGACGCAAGCGCACCAAAAAAGTATCGTTACCCTCACCAAACGCATGGTGGCCAAAGGATATAAACCTACGACACCTCATTTTGAGCAATTTTTCAATGGACTATACGCGGCATTCAACGGAACGCACGCAGCCCCCAACGAAGTAGATGGCTACCTAACTACCACCACCCAAGCACTAGAAGCCTACGATACCAAAGCGACTTTAAAGTATTTTGAGACAGCACGCAATCTGTTCGAAAATCGCCTGATTTATACCTCAAACTTCAATCGCCTTTACGCCTTCGAAGGTACTTTCAGCTTTCGCTTCAGTGACGCCAATGCTGAACTTATCAAGACCGTAGAAGCAGCAAAAAATAGTGCGGCAAACGACGGCTGGGGAGCAGTCACGGATACCGCAAATGTGATGACAGTCATGCCTGCCTACGAAAAAAAGCTCCTCCCCGACCTATCAGGGGCGATTGTGGAGTTTAAGAATACCAACCTCGTGATGCTCACCGCTAACGATTCAGTGCCCATCGTCCAGACCAGCGGAAAATTGGCCATTCGCGAAGGAAATTGGGTAGGTATGGGGGGAAAAGTAACGTGGGAAACAGCGGGAACTCCTGATATTTTTGTCAATCTGAGTGCCTACAGCTTCAACGTGAGCCTTCCTAAACTCGTAACCGACGACGCCAAACTTCAGTACGGCGCCAAACTCAACGCTCCCGTCGAAGGGGTATTTGAATACGAAAGCAAACGCCGCACCAAAGGCCAACCTTCGCCCTATCCTCGTTTTATTTCGTACCGTAACGACGCCCAAATCAAGGGATTGAGCAAAAACATCTTGTACCAAGGGGGGATTTCGTTGGTGGGTCAAAAAATGACCAGCGCTTCATTGAGCCAATCTCCTTCAACGGTGATGGTCAATTACAACGGAAAATTAGCGTTCAAATCGAGCAGCCGCCACTTCGACATCACAGATTCGTTGATTACCTCTCCCATCGCTACCTTCACTAGCTACATGGGCACTGATTCACTGCATCACCCTGGCGTTCAGCTTTCGTACAGCGAGGCCACGGGGACAGTCAAAACGCAACCTGCTTCGGTCAAATCAGGCTTTCACTATACGCCTTATTCCGATTCGTACCACAAAATGTACATCGACGCGGAAATGCTTCGCTGGAATTTTCCCAAAAATCAAATTGAGTTTTTGCGCATTTCGGGAAAAAATGTCGTTCCCATTTCGTTCGAATCGTTTAGCTATTTCAAACCCGAACGCTTCCGTGCCATGAACCAGCAGTCGGGTTTTCATCCGCTGCAAATGGCGTCTAACTACGTTACCAAACAAAAAGTCACCAGCTTTGCCCCCGAAGAAGTTGCGCAGTTTTTCAAACGCGATATGAACGCCGTTCGCTCGGCTTTTATGCAACTGTACTACGACGGATTTTTGTCCATTGACCCTAAAACTGGTCTTTTCCGCTTTACCAACAAAGGAGCTTTGTACGTGATGGCCAACAACAAACAAACCGATTTTGACAACTTCAGAGTCTCGTCGTTGTACCCTGCCAACAACGACATCGCCAACGCCAGCATCGACCTCAAAGACAATATACTGACCATTAGAGGAGTTGATAAATTTACCATTAGTGACTCGCTCAAAATTGTCGCTTCGCCTTCGGACAAAGAAATCAGGGTGCTCAAAAACCGCGACTTTCGCATGAATGGTTTGTTGGTTTCGGCCAACTTCCGTTTCAATGGCCGCGATTTGATGTTTAATTACGACAAGTTTTTTGTCGATTTGAATAAAATTGACAACATCACTTTTGTACCAAAAACAGCCTACGACAAAGGAAGCAACACCGAAGTGGGCGGCGATATTGTATATGAAAAATCAGGACGTATTTATCTGAACGACCCCAGCAACAAATCAGGCGGGCGTAAAAACTCCGTTTTCCCCCGCTTGCACGTACCCGAAGGGATGACGGTTTATTTTGACCAGCCTGACCGTGGAAATTTCAAATACGACCGCAAAGTTTTCTTTAAAATCCCGTCGCTCGACTACGATAGCCTTGGTCTGCAAGACATTGTATTTATCGGGACGTTCAACTCCAACGGAATTTTCCCCACTTTCCAAGCCGAACTCCGCTCCATGCCCGACAACTCACTGGGTTTCAAGTATATCCCACCTGCTACGGGCTACAAAGTATATGGCACCAATACCGTCGTGAAGTTTACCAAAGAACTCGTGATGGACAAACAAGGGTTACGTTCGCAAGGCGAAATTACCCACTTGAGTGCGCGCATTCCAACCGAAAGCCTCTTGTTTATGTCAGATTCACTGGTGGCCAATGGGGCACAGGCCGAAGTCAAAGAAGCGACCATCGGCAAAGCATATTTCCCTAGGGTGGATTTGAGAAATTTCACTCTGCGCTGGACGCCCAAAGCCGACAGTATGTCGTTGACCACCAAAGGGAATACTTTTAATTTTTACAACGGAACAACCAAGCTAGACGGGCGAATTGTGCTTCGCTCAACAGGACTCTACGGAAAAGGGCTACTTCGCCGCGACGACTCCGAACTGACTTCTCAGGACATTAAGTTTAACAAAGAAGGGTTCTTTGCGGGCGAATCGCAGTACAAAATTATATCGGCCACCAATGCCACCCGCCCTGTGTTGTTAGGCTCTAACGTGGACGTGGACTTTAACCTTGTGAAGGGATTAGTCGGTATTTCGACCAGTAAAAATACGCTGGAAAACCCACTCATGGAGTTCCCATTTGCGTCGTACCAAACCTCTATCAACCGTGCCCAGTGGAACATCAACGCCAAAACCATTGCCATGAAAGGCGACGTGGCCACCTCCACCTTTACCTCCATTGCTCCCGAACAAGCAGGGTTGACATTTAACGGTTCTTCGGCTTTGTATGAAATCGAAAAAATGACCCTCAATATCGGAGGCGTACCGTTTATCAAATCGGCCGATGCGAAGGTATTGCCTGACAAAGGGCTTGTGGTGATTCACCGCAACGGCGAAATGACACCTTTCAAAAATGCGCGTTTGGTACTTGATACGCTCAACGAATACCACCGCCTCAAAAACGGTAACATCAAGATTGAATCACGCACGAAGTTTACGGGCGACGCTACCTATCTTTACACGACCGTTTCAAACGACACCATTCCTGTCAAGATGGGGAACTTTGGCCTGCGCCAAGGCGTAGCAGCGTCGTCGGGCAGCAACCGCACAGCGCCTTCCAAAGAAAAAACTTCTTACACCGTGGCCAAGGCAGAAATTGTGGAACTCGACAACTTTGTAGCGGCTCCTCGCCTTCAATACAAAGGAGCTATGACCATGCTTGCCCCCGAACCGAACCTGCAATTTGATGGCTATGTCAAACCCATTCTCAAAAAACGTCCCGATTTGGTCGCTTCATGGATCCCGTTTAAAGAAACCCCTACCAAAGACGTAGCGCTCAAAGTAACACCTGCCCTCAAAAATGAAGCAGATATGCCTATTTCGGTTGGGTTGCATTATCGGGCAGGTACTGATGGATTGTATCCAACATTTTTATCGGGGAAAGAAGCACGCAACGATCAAATTATCTTTGAAGCCTACGGACTTTTACGCTTTGATGATAAGCTAAAAGCGTTCCGCGTGACGCCTGAAACCAAAACCGCCGATGAGCTAGTGGACGAAGAAAATGCTTATACTTTCAACGATACCAAAGGCACCATTACTTATTCAGGTAAAATAAGCCTCATCAACGACCGCAGCACCAAGGAAGCCGAACAGCTCTTCATGGTTTCGGGGGGAGTGCAGGCCAACATCGACAGCAGTACGTACCGTTTCAATACCCTCATGTCGCTCAACTTCCCTGCGAACCGTGAGATTATTACCAAAGCGGCCGAAAACCTTGTTCAAACCAACTTAGACGAACAAAACAGCGACCCTGCCGAACCAAGTATCGAGCGTTTGGGTAATAAATTGGCCGCCCTCATTGGCCGCAAAGCCACCGACGGCTACATCAGTCGCAGTGCTGCTGCCTACAAACCACTGTTTGATGCTTCGCCTAAATTCAACAGTACACTCGTTTTATCAAATGTCAATCTTCGCTGGTCGGCACCTCAAAATGCGTTTTATAGTGTGGGCAAAATTGGGGTCTCCAACCTTGGCAATACCGACATCAACGCCGAGCTAGAAGGTATGGTGGAGATTCGCAAAAATGCCCGTGGCGACGAAGTGAGTATCTACATCGAAGCTTCCGAAGATGTGTGGTACTATTTTGATTGGCAACAAGACAAGCTAGCAATGGTCTCGTCGGTGCAAGAAATAAACGATTTGATTTCGGTGAAATCCAAAGACAAAAAGGACGGTTCTATTCTGCCAATTGGCTTTGAAGAACGTGATTTGTTTGTGGATCGTTTTACGGCTTATTACCGTCCAAAAGTGAAAAAACCACTGGCCAAAGACACCAAAGCTCCTGCCAAAGGTGCTCCTGCGAAAACCACTGCGCCATCGACTGCATCAAAATCAGCCCCTACCGCTGCACAAAAAGCAACAACGACGACACCTGCCGAAGAGCCTGAGGAGGAAGAAGTAAAAGTGGCGGATAAGAGTACCAAACCTGCGACAAAAGACGCCAAAGCCACAACGGATTCAAAAGCAAAAGATACCAAAACGGCAGCAAAAACGACAGCTACTGACCCTAAAGCAAAACCTGGTGCCAAAGTAGCGCAAACACCACCTGCCAAAACCCCAACGAAGAAGAAAGAGAAGGAAGAAGAGAAAGAAGGTTTCTAAAAGCTCGCTCGCCCCGAGCTACAGCTCGGGGCGAAACAAGGCCCAGCGTCTCCGACGCAAACTGTTCCAAACGTTAAAAATAATGCAACCTCAGCCCTGCCAAGTTTCAAAAACTTGGCAGGGCTCTTTTTAGAGGTTATTTGCGGCGCTTTTCCTTGGTACGAGGGCGTTTTTCTTTCACACTTCCTCTACCACGGCCACGCACAGGCAACGCAGAAACGACATTGGAAGTAGTTTCCGCCAAGGTCAAATCCATACTTCGACGCGAAATATTGGTGTCTTTGACTTTTACTTTTACCGTATCTCCAAACGTGTAAAAACGCTGCGTGCGCTTTCCTACCAATCGGTAGTTTTCTTTGTCTAATTCATAAAAATCATCGTTTAGGTCATTCATTCTGACCAATCCTTCCGAGGCCGTTTCGGTAATTTCGACAAACAAGCCAAATTCAGTAACGCCCGTAATAATCCCGTCCCAAACGCGCTCAGGGTCCATCGAGGCCATAAATTCCACTTGCTTGTACTTGATACTTGCCCGTTCGGCATTGGCAGCCAATTGCTCCCTCGACGACGAATGCTTACAAGCAGGCTCATACTCGGCTCGGTCAGGCGATGGTTTTCCGTCCAGATAATGCTGCAACAAACGGTGCGCCATCATATCGGGATAGCGTCGAATGGGCGAAGTAAAGTGCGAATACCGACGGAACGCCAAGCCAAAGTGGCCAACATCTTCGGTGCTGTATCGCGCCTTGGCCATGGTTCGAATCGCCAATTGTTCGAGCGCATTTTGTTCGGGTTTCCCTTCCAAATCCGACATCAATTGATTGAGCGACTTTGCCACTACTTTTTCGTCGTCGAGCTTCATTTTATAACCCAATCGACCCGCGAAGGCCGCAAACATCCGTAGCTTTTCCATGTCGGGCTCCTCGTGAATCCGATACACCATGGTATTGGGCTGCTCCTTATTTTTCGATTTTCGGTAAATGTATTCGGGTACGCGTTTGTTGGCCAACAACATAAATTCCTCAATCAGCTTGTGGGCGTCTTTGCGGATTTTGGTGTATAACCCCAGTGGCTTGCCGTTTTCGTCCAACCTAAACTTCACTTCAGTGGTTTCAAAATTGACCGCTCCTTTGGCAAAACGCTCATCGCGGAGCTTGTACGCTAGCTGGTTGAGCAACGTCAATTCTTTGGCAAAAGGCCCTGCTGCTTCTTCGCCGCGCGCAGTCGCTTCGAGTACGTCTTGCGCTTCCTCGTAGGTAAAACGCTTATCAGAATGAATCACCGTACGGCCAAACCATTCGTTGACGATTTTGGCGTTTTCGTTTAACTCAAACACCACCGAAAACGTCAGCTTATCTTCATTAGGCCGCAACGAACACAAGTTATTGGATAATTTTTCGGGCAACATCGGCACCGTTCTGTCCACCAAATACACCGACGTAGCACGCGCATACGCTTCCCGCTCCAACGCCGTGTTAGGACGTACATAGTGGGAAACGTCAGCGATGTGAACCCCGATTTCGAAATGACCATTTTCCAACAACTGCACCGAAAGTGCATCGTCAAAGTCTTTGGCATCGGCAGGGTCAATGGTAAACGTTGTCACCTCCCGCATATCACGACGGCGCTTTATTTCGTCCTTTTCTATTACCTCCGAAATCGCATTTGATTCCGCTTCTACATCTTCAGGAAATTTATAAGGCAACCCAAATTCGGCCAAAATCGCGTGCATTTCGGTTTCGTGGGTGCCTGCTTTTCCTAATACTTCCAGCACTTCTCCTTCCATACGCCGCGAGCGGGTTGGATACTGCGTAATTTTCAACAGCACCTTGTCTCCGTCTTGCGCATTTTTGAGTTTGGGCTCAGGAATATACACATCGTCATAAATGCGACGGTTGTCCAAAGCCACGATACCATACTTGGGCCAAAGTTCGACTTCACCCACCAGTTCGACCCGTCCACGCTCTAAAATCTCTTCCACTCGGCCTTCGCGGCGGCGGCCACTTCGGTATTCGCTAAAAAGTTTTACCCGAACAGTATCGCCATCAATCGCTCCGCGTAAATCGTCGGAATCCACCCAAATATCCGTATTTTCTAACTTAGGTTGCTCGCTTGATTTCTGGGTATCCAGTACAATAAAGGCATAATTTTTATTGACGTGTTCGACTTTCCCGATAAACACATTCGCATTTTCGTTGGTCGCATACAACCCTTCTTTGGTTCTAATTACTTTCCCTTCTTCGACAAGCTCATCGAGCAATCCATTGAAAATAAGACGAAGTTTTGAATCCTCTGCATCAAAATGGTTGTGAAGCTCATGCAATTCAAAAGGCTGCTCGGTATTGATTTCAAAAAAAGTAGCAATCTCGGATTTGAGTTCATCCAAAAACGAGACTATTTGTCGGTGCGTACGTCCCCCTTGTTTCTTTTTAGGGCTACGCGTTTTCTGTGACTTATTCTTCATATTTTTCATACTTCTACTCAAATTAACCATTTTTTCTCGAAAATCATTGCATTTCTCTAGTTTTTAAAACCAAAACCCCTCTATTTGCGTAAATAAGTAAACACCCCAGACATTTTAAACTATGGCATCGTACTACAACTCTGAAGACCTTAAAAAATTTGGCGCCATTGGCGATTTTGGTGCAAAAAACTTAGCGCAAGATTTTTTCAAATACTACGGAGACGTATTCGCCGAAGGCGCCCTTACCTCTCGCGAAAAATCACTGATTGCACTAGCCGTTGCCCACGTGCTCAAATGCCCCTATTGCATTGACGCTTACACCACCGACACCCTCGAAAAAGGCTGCTCAGAAGACGAAATGATGGAAGCCGTACACGTAAGTGCCGTCATGGCCGCAGGTATTACCTTAGTCCACAGCACTCAAATGATTAACAAGGCGAAAGAAGTTACGATGTAGTTTGTACACTTGCCCATTTCGCCTCATAAACACTTCTTCATGAATCCCGTCAAATCTCTCAAGGCACAAAAACACGAACTCGGAAACACCCAGTACCAGCTAGATGTACTGAACGATTCGGCAAAATTAGGGCATAGCTTTCCCTTATTTCAGGAAAAACTCGCGCCCATCGGTTTGTTTCCGTTGAAACCCACGCAAATTGATATTTTTCAAATCAATGTGGGAAAAATGTGCAATCAAGTGTGTAAACATTGCCACGTGGACGCAGGGCCCGACCGCAAGGAGATTATGACGCAAGACACCATGCAGTTGTGTTTGGATGTCTTGAAAAAGCACCCCTTCAAAATCGTTGACCTCACGGGCGGTGCCCCCGAAATGAACCCTCATTTTCGGTGGTTTGTGGAGAAAATTCGCGAAATCAGTCAGGAGATCAAAATCATCGTTCGCTGTAACCTTACCATCATTTTGGCCAATCCTAAGTACCACGACCTCCCCGATTTCTTCAAAAAGCATCGGGTAGAAGTGGTTTCTTCGTTGCCATTTTATACCTCCAACCGCACTGATTCTCAACGCGGTAATGGCGTATTTGAAGACTCTATCAAAGCGCTCCAGCTCCTCAACGCCGTTGGGTATGGGCAAGAAAATTCAGGCTTGACCCTCAACTTGGTCTATAACCCTGCGGGTGCTTTTTTACCCAGTGGGCAGGCAGGGCTGGAGCGCGAATTTAAGCGAGCGCTAAAAACCAAATTTAACATTGACTTCAACAGCCTTTTTTGCATCACCAACATCCCTATCAGTCGCTTTTTGGACTATTTGTTGGTGAGTGGCAACTACGGCTCTTACATGGAAAAGCTCGTCAATGCTTTTAATCCCGTAGCGGCTAGTAACGTGATGTGCCGCAATACCTTGTCGATTGGCTGGGACGGCTACTTGTTCGACTGTGATTTTAACCAAATGCTGGATTTAAAAGTGGCAGGCTCGGTGAAGCACTTAAAAGACTTTGATTTTCAAACACTTAATGAACGAGACATCGTCATCAATCAACACTGCTACGGATGCACCGCAGGCGCTGGCAGTAGTTGCGGTGGCGAAGTGGCTTAAATTGTCCAGAAATTGTTGACTCTTGAAAAAAGTCAACAATTTCTTACATTTGTGATTAAAAACAGTATGCTTGCATAATTTGTTAGAAAAATCACCCAATGGAAACCTACGGACGCATTCTTCTCATTGCCATGCCCATTTTTTTGGGTCTAGTTTTACTCGAAAAGTTATACGGTTGGGCAGTAAAAAAGCACCCTTTCCGTACCATGGACGTACTTTCTAGCCTTAGCTCTGGCTATACCAACATCATCAAAGACGTGCTGGGCATTAGTGTTTCGATTCTGACTTACGGCTATATGGTCGAACACTGGGCACTGTACAAAGTACAGTCCACCATTTGGGTCTATATAATCGCTTTCATTGCCCTCGATTTTTCGGGCTATTGGGTACACCGCCTGAGCCACCAAATCAACTTTTTTTGGAACAAACACGCCATTCACCACAGCAGCGAAGAGTTTGATTTGGCCTGTGCCTTGCGCCAAAGCATTTCGTCGTTTGTCAATCTATTTACGATTTTCTTGCTTCCTGCAGCCTTGTTGGGCGTAGAGCCTAAAGTCATTGCGATTGTCGCGCCGCTGCATTTGTTTGCGCAGTTTTGGTACCATACTATTTACATTGGCAAAATGGGCATCTTAGAACACATCATCGTGACGCCCTCACACCACCGCGTACACCACGCCATGAATCCCATTTATTTGGACAAAAACCATGGGCAGATTTTTATCATTTGGGATAAGCTTTTTGGTACGTTTCAAGAAGAACTTCCCGACGTCCCGCCTGTTTATGGCATCACTCGCCCCGTTCAAACGTGGAATCCCATCAAAATCAATTTCCAACATTTGTGGTTGTTGATACAAGATGCCTATCGGACAAACAGTTGGAAGGATAAGTTTCGGATTTGGTTCATGCCAACAGGCTGGCGCCCTGCCGACGTTATCGAGCGTTATCCTGTTTACAAAATCGACGACCCGTACCACTTCCAAAAGTACGCCCCAGAGGCTTCGGTAGCACTGCGCACTTGGACGTGGATTCAGTTTTTGTTCACTTTTGCACTCATCAATTACTTCTTTATCAACATTGCTAAAATAGGCACGCCCAACATTTTTGTCTATGGCGGTTTCTTGTTTCTATGCGTTTTTGCCTATACCGAACTCATGGACAAAAACCCCTACGCTTGGGCATGGGAAGCGCTCAAAAACGCCATTGGACTGTTTTTGATTTACCAAAACGGCTGGTTTGGAATGTCAGAAACGCTGCCTTGGGGCACAGTAGCGCTGGCTAGTTACTTTGTGCTTTCGAGCGTAGTGGTGGCGTTGTTTGCACGGTCGCTTACTTTTTATTCATCCCAAAGGCTTTCCAAGGTGTAATCAGACCCTTCTAAGCACCAAAAATTACCTTTGATGTAACGGTACTGCAAGTCTAATTCCCGCATGGCTTTCATTTCTTGCTCAGTCAGCTTTATGTCGACAGCGGCTAAGTTTTCTTGCAAGCGTCCTGCGTTGACCGACTTTGGAATCACGGACGTTCCCCGATTGACGGCCCACGCGAGCATCAACTGCGCGGCCGAACATCCGCGTGCCTGTGCCAAAGCGCGAATTACTTCATTTTCAAACAATTTTGGTTCGCCGTCCACAATCCGATTAGCTGGTCGGTCTGACGAGCCTAAGGGGCAATAACCCGTCAAAACGATGCCGTGCTGACGGCAATAGTCCACCATGGGCCATTGTTGTAAAAACGGGTGCAGTTCCAACTGATTTACCTCAGGACGAACGCCCGTGGCGGCAGTTACTTCTTCCAGTTTTTTAATGCTAAAATTGGAAACCCCGATGTGGCGGGTCAGACCCATTTCTTTTAAGACAATCATTTCTGCCCAAGTTTCTGAAAGAGGGGCGTCCGTAAGACTGAGCATATCTTCGCCTGTTTGGGGGTAAGCTACCGCTCGTTTGAGCGCTACAGGCCAATGGATGAGGTACAAGTCTAGGTAATCGAGCTGTAAATCTTTTAAAGTGGTGTTGATTGAAGGCAAAATATACTGTTTTTCGTGGCTGTTGTTCCAAAGTTTCGACGTAATCCACAGCTCTTCTCTTTTTACCGTCCCTTCTTTCATTGCATCCGCAAACGCCTGGCCGATTTCTTGCTCATTGCCATACACCAAAGCGCAATCGAAATGCCGATAGCCAATCTCAATAGCGGTCTTTACGGCCGTATATACTTCTCCCTTGGCCGATTTCCACGTCCCAAGCCCCAAGGCGGGCATTTTGTCTCCGTTTTCAAAAGTTAAGTAGTTCATCTCAAAAATAAGTTATCTTAAAACCATCCACTGGCCCTACGAGTTAAATATAGCAAACTCCTTTTTCTAATGTCATTTCAAGGAAAAAACATTCTTATCATCGGGGCAAGTTCTGGAATTGGCCTTGCCATTGCCCAAACCCTTCAAGCCGAAGGGGCCTCGTTGTTTACGGCTTCACGCCGCGCACCTCATGGTATTCAAAGTCAACACATTACGTGGGACGTCACTCAGCCCATCGAAGGTCTTTTTGATGTATTACCCGATACCCTTCATGGCCTCGTGTACGCCCCAGGTAGCATCAATCTCAAACCTTTCCAACGCTTTTCGTTGGCCGATTTTCAAGCCGATTTTAATGTCAATGTGTTGGGAGCGGTAGCTGCGATTCAGGCCAATCTTGCCCGACTTCGCAAAGCAGGCGGCGCTTCCATTGTACTGTTTAGCACGGTTGCTGTACAAACGGGGATGGGTTTTCACGCGTCGATTGCCACGGCCAAAGGAGCGGTAGAAGGGCTGACTCGTTCGCTGGCAGCGGAGTTTGCGGCTACTAAAATTCGATGCAATGCCATTGCACCTTCGTTGACTGATACGCCACTGGCCGCCTCATTGTTGTCGAGCGATGAGAAACGTGAGGCTTCCAACAAACGCCATCCGATTGGGCGCGTAGGTACACCCCAAGATTTGGCCGCCGTAGCGAAGTTGCTGCTTTCGGACGAAGGTAGCTGGATTACGGGGCAAGTACTCAACGTAGATGGTGGCATGGGAAGATTGAAGTAATCCTCCCATTGCCTTTAAAACCGAAATGCCTGCGTTTTTCTTTCTGATTGTGGCTTACCTTTTTTATAAGTCGGAGTCCATTTTTCTCCCTGTTTGAGGATGCGAACGGCCTCCTCAAACAGCTGACCATTTGCTCCGTTTTTGTTCTCAAAATCACTTAATTCCCCTTGCTCGTTGACCGTAAATGCTACAACTACTCGTCCGCGAGGGCTTTGGGGGTTTTGTTTTAGAAAAGCGTCAATTTCTCCTTGTATATAGTCCGAATACGCTTTTGAAGTCTGACCAACTTTGGGCTTTTGAGCACGTTTGTTATAGCCTGTGACTACCACCTCACTCAGTGCATTTTGCTCTGCTTTTAACAAAACTGGGGCTAAAACCGAATCTTTCACCGTGATTTGGACAGGAGTAAATCCGACAGCGCCAATACTTACGTTGTCATTGGGGCGCACACCTCGTAGAAAAAACGTTCCATCGGTAGCCGAAGAAGTACCTCGGTTACGGCCTTTCACCGAAATGATACTTCCTGCGAGTGCTTCTCGTGTTTCCTCTTCCAATATCTTGCCTCGTAGCGTAAACGTATCGAGGGGAAGCGCCGCCGCAGGAGCCGACGCGACGCGACTTTTCGCCTGCGCGGGCTTCGCGGCCAACTCCTGCGCAGGAACTACAGCGGCGACTTCCTCCGCCTTTTTTTCTTCTACAATGCTTGCTGCACTACCCTCTGCGGGCTCGGTTTCCAACGCATCTTGGGTGGGAGACACGGCGGCCACTTGTTCTTGGATTGGTTTTCGAGCAAGCCTTTGGGTACTGGGTTTGGCAGAAAGTGTGGCCTGTTTTTCTGCTAAAATAGGCGCACTTTCAGGAACAGGAGCCGACGGCAATACCGTCTCTGCCGCTGTTTTAACCGTTGATTCGGGTAAGTCTTGCCGCTGTACCAACCACCAACCTAACCCCACGGCCATGACCACCGCAGCGGCCGAGGCATAGTAATAGGGCACTAGCCTGCGTTTTTGGGGCGAAATTCGTTGTTGAAGCCGCCTACGAACATCCAACAGCGCTTCCGACTCGTCCACGCCAGCTTTTTTCATGGCTTGGAGTCCTTCTAACGTATCATCGACTTGTTGGTTTTGCAATGCCTCTTTTTCGACCTTGTGTTGATCTTGGGGAGTCAGTGTCCCTGCTACATACTGGCGCAGTTGGTGCGTCGAAGGCGGAGTATGTTGTTTTGATTTAGCCATGTTGTTTGCCCTCCATGCACAGTTTGAGGTTTCGCTTACCGTTTTGGAGATAACTTTTCACTTTTGTTAACGCAAAACCCGTTTGGTCGGCGATTTGTTGGTAGCAAAGTTGTTGGAAATAAAACAGCTCTACACTTTTGCGTTGTTCGACAACCAACGTTTGTAAACAGTCGCCCAAATCAGCAAGTTGAACGTCTAGCTCGTCGTTGTTTTCGGGTGTATGAGCTACTAGCGCCTCGTAGGCTTCGTCATCAAAAAGCCCTTCGTCGCTTACCATGATGCGTTTAGAACGCAGTTGCATTAAGCAATAGTTGCGCGTGAGGCTATGCAGCCAGCTTTTGAAATTCCGAACGTCGTTTGTCCGAAGGTCGGTAATCAATTGTTCAAATACCTGCATCACCGCGTCTTTTGCGTCGTCTTCGTCATGCAAGTACCTGAAACATATCGCAAAAACCATTTCCATGTGGCGTTCGTACAATTCGCCCAAGTCGGTGAGATTACCCGTTCGGCGGTATTCCGAGAGGTAGTCTGCATCGGTAAGAGCTGTTTTTCGGCGAAATAATTTTAAGAACAAGTCTTTCTCTTCGTTTTAAGTATTGAAAAATGACAAGATACTAGGGCGATGCCCCTTTTTATTTTTGAGGGGCGTAGCCCTAACATCATCGTAGAAAAAAAGCATATACCTACATTCGTACACCCTCACAGACAGTAGATGAGCGAATAGAGAAAATTCCACAAAAAAAATTCAAAAACTTTTATGGAATCGGGTAAGAGATTGCATCCATTGGTTGAAACTAACAAATCACAACCATGAAAACAAATCTTTTTTGTCTGATTTTAAGCGTATTCACTTTGTTTGCTTGCGCTCAATCTACACCCGTTACAGTCACGGGCGTTGTCCTTGAAGAAGTTCTTTTGACTCCCATTTCAGGAGTAGCAATCATTGTTAAAGGGACTAACAAAGGCACCACTACCGACCTCAACGGACAGTATTCGCTGGCAGCTCGCAGAGGCGACAAGCTCATATTTAACTTTGTTGGCTACCAAACCGTCGAACGTACCATCGGCAAAGATTCGGTGGTGAATGTCAAACTCAAAGTAGCTCACGATGCTTTGCAAGAGGTCGTGGTAACTGGCCTCAGTAAGCGTGCAGCAAAAAGCGCGGCAGCACCCGCTTCTTCTTTTGCATTGATGGGTACTCCTCCCCCCATGCAAATGGACTTTAATGCCGAAGAGTACAAAGGCATCAACGAAAACGGTTTTCATAATCCTAAAAACAACCCACTCACCACGTTTTCGATTGACGTAGATCGGGCGGCTTACAGTAACGTGCGCCGATTGTTGAATTTGGGACAATTTCCTCAAAAAGACATGGTGCGGGTGGAAGAAATGATTAACTATTTTGACTACGACTATCCACAGCCCAAAGGCGAACACCCCGTGGTGCTTCAAACCGAACTGTCAGATTCTCCTTGGAATAAAGGCTTGAAATTGCTTCACATCGGGTTGCAAGCTAAAACCATTCCTAGCGATAACCTGCCTGCATCGAACTTGGTGTTTTTGGTGGATGTATCGGGGTCGATGGAGATGCCCAACAAATTGCCTTTGGTCAAAGAAGCCTTCAAATTATTGGTCAATCAGCTTCGTCCCAGCGACCGCGTGGCCATTGTGGTGTATGCAGGAGCAGCAGGAACTGTTTTACCCTCTACTCCTGGTAATCAGACATCTACCATCAAAGATGCCTTGGATAACCTCCAAGCGGGAGGCTCAACCGCGGGAGGTGAGGGGATTAAATTAGCGTACAAAATTGCCCAAGACCATTTTATCAAAGGAGGAAATAACCGCGTTATTCTAGCCAGCGATGGCGACTTCAACGTCGGAGTTTCGAGCGAGGGCGAACTTCAACGATTGGTGGAAGAAAAACGCAAAAGTGGGGTGTATTTGAGTGTGTTAGGTTTTGGAATGGGCAATTACAAAGACAATAAAATGGAAACCTTGGCCGACAAA
This sequence comes from Runella limosa DSM 17973, assembly GCF_000482465.1. Taxonomy (GTDB): domain Bacteria; phylum Bacteroidota; class Bacteroidia; order Cytophagales; family Spirosomataceae; genus Runella; species Runella limosa. Next base: position 100,819 of record NZ_KI519425.1, on the reverse strand, counting down.
GGAAACGGAAATTATGCGTACATCGACAATTTACAAGAAGCGCAAAAAGTGTTTGTACACGAATTCGGCGGGACACTTTTTACCGTGGCGAAAGACGTAAAATTACAGTTAGAATTCAATCCGAAATTCGTGAAAGGGTACCGCTTGATTGGGTATGAAAACAGAGTGCTTGCCAACGAAGATTTTCACGATGATAAAAAAGACGCGGGCGAAATGGGCAGCGGTCATACCGTGACAGCCTTGTACGAAATCATTCCTGTGGGAGTGGAAAGCGCTTATTTGAATAAGGTAGATGACCTAAAATACCAAAAAAGTGCGGAAGTGACCACTTCTTCGGACGAGCTGGTGACCATCAAACTTCGCTACAAACAACCCGATAGCGAGACAAGCCGCCTTTTTGAAGTACCTGTGCGTAATGCAACTATACCTTTGGCCAACACCTCCAACAACTTCCGTTTTGCGGCATCGGTAGCCGAATGGGGACTATTGCTCCGCAGCTCGGAGTTTAAAGGGGAAGCATCTTATGGTCAAGTTATTGACCTTGCCAAAGGAGCTATTTCCAAAGACCCAGAAGGCTATCGCGCTGAATTTATGCGCTTGGTCAAGTTGGCTCAGTCGTTGGATACCTCCAAAACAATTGCTAAAAAAGACGAATAAAAAAATGCCCGTAGGTGGGCTTATCGCCTGCCTACGGGTCATTTTCAGCCACTATATAAAACCTAACCTATCTAAACTTTCCTGTGCTTGGAGAATAGTTACCCAGTGGAAAACTTACGCCGACGTTGAGTCCCCAAGAGCGGTTGTGTACATCCGAAGCGTTCGCCATCACGTTGGTAAGGCCAATGTTGTAGCGCAAATCGGCGTTGAGCCATACTTTATTTTTGATGGAATAGTTGAGCCCTGCGCCCAAAGCCGCTCCCGCATCTACGCCTTTGTAAGCCCGCGCCGCGCCTTCGGGGTTGATATTTACGTTGCTTTCATTGACGGCTTTGACCAAAAATCCAACGTAAGGCCCTGCCATCAATTTGGGACGAAGCGCGTTGCCACGGCCATTGAGATAATATGTTCCCATGATGGGTACTTGAATGTAATCGAGGTGGCCTTTTGAGGCTCCGTTCCCCGATTCGCCTCCAATTCTTGAATACAAAAGTTGTCCATTGACTCCTAAACGGCTTTCTCCGCTGTAGTTGATAAAAATACCCGCCGAGTTGCCGACTTTCCAGTCGTTATAAATAGGGTGATTGGTCAATCTCGAAAAATTTACCCCGACAATCGGGCCAAAAGAGACGTTTTCTTGGGCAATTGCCTGTCTTCCTGTTGAAATCAAGGCAATTATTAGGAGGAAATAAGCACTTCTTTTCATGGTTGTGAGTGAGTTTTTGTGGTTGTACTTTTCCTTCAAAAACCTCATTCCACTTGTTCTAAGAAAAAAACCAGCCCAAAAACGGGGAAAATTTTCCTCATTTTTGGGCAAATCTGTGGGGGCTATTCTCTAAGGAGTGGGTTGTGAGCAACCTTTACTCGGGTTTTGAGAAACCCGAGCCACTACTTATTAGAAACCCGAATCACTACTTATTTCGGCATTGTAGGGCGAACTTCGATTTTACTTGGAAGGGTGCGTGGGTTCATTTTCAACAAATCCACCACAATTTGCCCAATGTCTTCGGGTTGAATTTTCCACGCATCTTTTTCGGAAGGCTCATGATTATTAAAATGCGTCGCTACCGAACCTGGCATAATGGTCGTTGCTTTGATACCAGCGCTACGCACGTCCATCATCACCGCTTGCGTAAAACCTACCAAGCCAAATTTGCTAGCATTGTAGGCCGAGCCGTTGGCAAAAAAGTTGGTACCTGCCAAACTCGCAATCGTAATCAAATAGCCTTTCGATGCGGTGAGGGCGGCCAACGACGCCTTGGTGCTGTAAAAAACGCCCGTGAGGTTGATGTCAATCGTTTCTTGCCATTGTTCGAGGGTCAGCGTTTCGATGGGAGCAAAATGCCCCACCCCTGCGTTGGCAACGAGCACATCGAGGCGCCCCCATTTTTCCAACACCTGATTCACCGCCGCTTGCTGAGAATCAAAGTTTCTTACGTCGGCTACGATTCCCAGCGCTGCCCCCTCTTGCAGTTGATTAAGCTCTGCAGCCACGGCCTCTACAGTTTCTGCGTTGCGTCCCGTTATGGCCACTTTGTAGCCTTCTTTGATGAGCATTTCGGCTACTCCTAGGCCAATTCCTTTCGTTCCTCCCGTAATCAGGGCTGCTCTTAGTATTTCTTTCATGGTTCTTTCTTTTTCGTGTATCGCAATTATTTGTTCGTTTCTCAACAACACCATCTCCTTCAAATGAAATCCCGAATCGCCCTGTTTTTAGTCGTTGGCCTTGGTATTTTACCCCAATGGCTCCTACAAGCTCCTACCTCTAAGCCCAACATTATTTACATTTTGGCCGATGACATGGGGCAAGGTGACGTGTCGGCGTTTAACCCCAATGCGAAGTTTAAAACGCCTCATTTGGATCAATTAGCCGCCGAAGGAATGCGCTTTACGGATGCCCACTCAGGCTCGGCGGTGTGTACGCCCACGCGTTACGGGATTTTGACGGGGCGATACTCGTGGCGGAGCAAACTTAAAAAAGGCGTAACCTGGAGTTACGATTCGGCACTGATTGAAGACAAGCGTTTGACGGTAGCTTCCTTTTTGAAGCAAAATGGCTATCAAACTGCTTGCGTTGGAAAATGGCATTTGGGGCTCAATTGGGCACCCAAAAATGACCCCGTTGTACCTGTTGATTTTTCTCAGCCCGTCAAAAAATCGCCCAATGAATATGGCTTTGACTACTCGTACATTATTCCCGCGTCGCTCGACATTCCGCCTTATGTATATGTAGAAAATGGCCGCGTCACGGCCCAACCCGACCGAGAAACGGAATCTAAAACGCAATACGGATGGTGGCGAAAAGGCCCAACGGGGGGCGATTTTAAGCATGAAGAGGTACTGGGACGATTTGTTCAAAAATCGGTCGATTACATTCAAAGCCGTACGTCGGCGGAGCCTTTTTTTCTTTATTTACCCTTAGCCGCCCCCCACACGCCGATTTTACCAACGGGACAATGGAAAGATAAATCGGGGTTAAACGAATACGGAGATTTTGTATTGATGGTGGACGATGTCGTTGGACAAATCCAGCAGGCACTTCGCCAAAAGGGAATGGACAAAAATACCCTCATTATTTTTACTGCGGACAATGGCTGCGCGCCTTACGCGGGTACTGAACTCATGGAAAAGGCGGGGCATTTTGCCAGCAATGGGTTTAGGGGCTACAAAGCAGATAGCTATGAAGGAGGACACCGAGTACCATTTATTGCCAAATGGGCGGGGCATATTAAGCCCAACACAACATCAGACCAAACGATTTGTTTAACCGATTTTATGGCGACCTGTGCGGGGATTCAGGGCAAAAAACTCCCCCAAAACGCGGGCGAAGACAGCTACGACTTGGGGCCTATTTTGTTTGGTAAAAAACCAGCCAAACCTCTACGGGAAGCGACTGTTCATCATTCGGTAGAAGGGATGTTTTCCATTCGACAAGGCGATTGGAAGCTGATTTTGGATGCAGGTTCAGGAGGCTGGAGTTTTCCTAAGCCTGGCAAAGACTATGAAGGTTTGCCCACGGTACAACTCTATCATTTGAAAAACGACCCTACCGAAAAAACCAACCTTTATGCCCAATATCCCGAAAAAGTAACGCAGCTCAAAGCCTTACTCCGCAAATACATTCAAGACGGACGAAGCACACCAGGAATGCCTCAGCCGTACGTTGAAAGCGCATCTTGGCCAGGGTTGAAGGGTTGGTAGGGGTTAAAATAATTTCGGAAACAGCATCGCTACTCGACGGCGATATTCCACGTAGGTGTCTCCAAATTCGCGCACAAGTTTTCGTTCTTCATATACAATACCAATACGAATATACACCGTGATGCAAACAGCCATAATAAGGGTTTGGAGGGTAGCCTCATTGAAAAAAAGTCCCCATACGGCCAAAATCGTCCCTGTGTAGAGCGGATGCCGTACATAACGCAGCAGGCCACCTGTCCGAAATTCGCTGGAAGTGGGCGAGGTGGGGGGGTTGGGTACACCCAAAAATTCGCCCAAATCGTAACCCAGTAGTGCTTTCAAGGCAATGAGTACACCTATCCAAAATAAGGTGATTGCAAGTCCACCCACCCACCACTCGGCGGCCCAGAGACGTTCTTTGGGGAGTAAACGTTGGTACCACAACAGCCCTATCAATAGCCCAACTGCCAGTACGTTGTACAGCAAGCGATAGTAGCGAAAAAGTCTCCCTAGTTTTTGTTCAAAAATGTGTTTCACCTTTGGACTTGCTAAAGCGCTGTGTATGAATCCATACACTATCCAAAGGGAGATTTGTAGTAGATAAAGTTTCATTGAATGAGCGTTACAAATAGCACACAGAAAACACAGATTGGACAGATTGACACAGATTCGTACCCAATTTGTCATTGTTATCCGTAAAAAGCCATTAAAATACAAAAATTGGTAGAAGCCTAGCATAGTTTCGGCGGTTATCACTATTTTCGATGTCTATCCAACGCAAACAACGAAAACCAGTGAAAAAACTACCTTTTCTTTACTTTCTCCTAATTAGTTATTGTTTTGGTCGCCAAGCCGCTGCGCAGTCGTACAAGCCGCCTGTGTTCACCGACCCCGATCGGATGAAAAAAATTGAGGCGGTGCTGCCTACCGTTGATAAAATTTACAAAGAATACGCCGAAAAAAATCATTTCCCAGGGTTTACCTACGGGGTGGTGGTCGATGGCAAACTGATTCATACGGGCACAGCGGGCTACACCGACATTAGCAAAAAAATCCCCGCTACCACTCAGTCGCTTTTCAGAATTGCGTCCATGAGCAAGAGTTTTACGACGATGGCCATTTTGCAATTGCGCGACGCGGGTAAACTCAATTTGGACGACCGTGCAGATAAGTACATCCCTGAAATGAGGAATACAAAACTACTTACGGCTGACGCGCCCGCCATTACCATTCGCCACTTACTGACGCACGCCGCAGGTTTTCCCGAAGATAACCCTTGGGGCGACCGTCAGTTGGCCGACACCAATGAAGAGTTATTGAAGCTGATTCAAAGCCCCATTGCTTTTTCAAATACGCCAGGAGTCGCCTACGAATATAGCAACTTGGGGATTACACTTTTGGGCTATATTATTCAGAAGGTTTCGGGAAAAACGTACCAACAGTTTATCAACGAGTCTATTTTTAAACCACTTGGCATGACGCATACCAAATGGGAGTATGCAGAAGTACCCGCCGATAAACTAGCCCACGGCTACCGTTGGCGCGACGGCCAATGGACAGAAGAAGCCCTCCTTCACGACGGCGCATGGGGCGCAATGGGTGGGCTTATTACTTCAATCGAGGACTTTAGTAAATATATGGCGTTACACTTGGCGGCTTGGCCTCCCAAAAACGATACCGATGCTGGTCCTCTCAAGCGGAGTTCGATTCGCGAAATGCACCAACCTTGGAACATCAGCGGCTTTTCTCCGCAGTTCAAGTACGCGACAGGGCGCCCGTGCGCTACGGTTTCCGCCTATTGCTACGGGCTCAACTGGATGCGTGATTGCGAAGGGCGCGAGTACGTAGGGCACAGCGGAGGGCTCCCAGGTTTTGGGAGCAACTGGCGCATTTTGCCTCAGTATGGCATCGGTGTAGTGGCTTTTGCCAATGTTACGTACGCCCCAACAGTCCCAATTAATCTGCAAATTTTGGATACGCTCATTGTAGGTGCCCAACTTAAACCCCGTCAATTGCCTGCGTCGGATATTTTGAAACAACGCCAGCAACAGCTCACTCAACTGCTTCCCAACTGGCAAAACGCCGAAAGCAGCGGCCTTTTTGCCGAAAACTTCTTTGCGGATTACTCGTTGGAAGCCCTCAAAAAAGAAGCAACGGGGTTGTTTGAAAAGGCAGGTAAAATTATCAGCGTGAAAGAAATTGTTCCCGAAAATCAGCTTCGAGGTCGTTATCTTATCGAAGGAGAAAAGGCTACACTATGGGTGTCGTTTACGCTTACGCCCGAAAGTTCTCCGTTGATTCAGGAGTATCATATTGGGGAGGTCAAAAAATAGTTTCCACGCAAGAAGATAGAGGCGCAAAGTAATCTTTTTCTGCGGCGTTGCCCCTCTGCTTCTTTGCGTGAATAAGCCGACATTAGATTATATCTCTCTCCTCCTTTTTTGTATAAAAATCTAAGAAACTTATGCAAACGTCCCGCAGAGATTTCATTCGTTCGGCTTCGGTGGCTACTGGAGCTAGTTTATTCTCTTTTACCCCCCTCGAATTGTTGGCAAGTCAACGAAAACGGGTCTCTGCCAACGACAAATTGCAACTTGGTGTGATTGGATGTAAGGGCATGGGGTGGTCTGATTTACGCTCACACCTCCAAATGAGTGAGGTAGAGTGCGTGGCCTTGGCCGATGTCGATCAGAGTGTTCTCGATCAGCGGGCGGCTGATGTACAAACCGCGCGGGGCAATCGCCCTCAGTTGTACAAGGATTATCGCAAAATGCTCGAAAACAAAGACATCGACGCGGTGATTGTAGGTACTCCCGACCATTGGCACTGCTTGGCGTTGACCGATTCATTGGCGGCGGGCAAACACGTTTATTGTGAAAAACCGCTGGCTAATTCGATTGAAGAATGTAACATCATGCTCGCTGCGGCCAAACGGGCGGGTAAAATTATCCAAATAGGGCAGTGGCAACGAAGCGGCTCCCACTACGAAAAGGCGATTGAGTACGTTCGTTCGGGGAAACTCGGGAACATTCGCCTCGTAAAAGTATGGGCGTACCAAGGTTGGATGGAACCCGTCCCCGTTAAGCCCGACAGTGCGCCACCCCCAGGCGTAGATTACGACATGTGGCTTGGACCTGCCAAAAAACGTCCTTTTAACCCTAATCGTTTTCATTTTAATTTTCGTTGGTTTTGGGACTACGCAGGAGGGTTGATGACCGACTGGGGCGTCCACGAAATCGACATTGCTCTATATGCCATGAATGCCAAAGCGCCTAAATCGGTCATGGCTTCGGGCGGAAAATTGGCTTACCCCGACGACGCTTCTGAAACCCCCGATACACTCCAAACAGTGTATGAATACGAGGGCTTTAACATGCTTTGGGAACACGCCACGGGTATAGACGGCGGTAACTACGGCCTCACCGAAGGGATTGCATTTATTGGAAACAACGGCACGCTTGTATTGCACCGTGGTGGCTGGTCGTTGCACCCCGAAACCCAAACCAAAAATGGGATTAAAGTGTATAAAATTGAGGATATTCCTGACCAAGCACGCAACGGAGATTACCTCAATGAGCATACCAAAAACTTTGTCCAAGCCATCAAAGACAATAATCCTAAACTGTTGAAATGTGGTATCGAGACGGGAAGTGTGGCTGCAATCAACGCCCACATGGGGAACATCGCTTATAAAACAGGCCGCAAAGTATATTGGGATTCGACTACGGGAGCGTTCAAAAACGACCCAGAGGCCAATGCCCTGATAAAGGCACATTACAATAATGGCTGGCAACTCCCGAAAGTATAAAAAACGTTCTGCAAGCTCAAAAGCCCGTTAGGGTTAGAAAATGAGGTGTAAAGTTGGTAACTTTGCGCCTCATTTTGTTTTCAACTCCATGACAGAACGTTACCTACAACGTGGGGTGTCGGCCTCAAAAGAAGACGTACACCGCGCCATTGCTAAGCTCGATAAAGGACTCTTCCCCAAAGCTTTCTGTAAAATCGTCCCTGATATTTTGGCAGGTGACCCCGACTACTGCACCATTATGCACGCCGACGGAGCAGGTACCAAAACCTCGCTGGCGTATTTGTATTGGAAAGAAACAGGTGATTTGTCGGTGTGGCGTGGCATTGCGCAAGACTCGATTGTGATGAATACCGACGACCTCATTTGTGTAGGAGCAACGGGGCCGATGCTCATTTCGTCGAGCATAGACCGTAACAAAAATAAAATTCCTGGGGAAGTGATTGCTGAAATCATCAACGGAACGGAGGATGTGTTGGAAATGCTTCGCAATCACGGCGTTGAGATTTACAGCACGGGTGGAGAGACGGCCGACGTAGGCGATTTGGTACGTACCATCACGGTCAACAGCACGGTGATTGCGCGGATGAAACGTTCGGAAGTGATTTCAAATGATAACATCCAAGCGGGAGACGTGATTGTGGGACTGGCGTCGTTTGGGCAGGCTTCTTACGAAACTACCTACAATGGTGGCATGGGAAGCAACGGCCTTACCTCGGCGCGTCACGATGTGTTAGATTCTTACTTGGCATCAAAATACCCCGAAAGTTTCGACCCAGAAGTCCACAGTGCCCTTGTATATAGTGGTTCAAAACGCCTCACGGATGCCGTCGAAAATACGCCTGTTAACGTCGGTCAATTAATTCTTTCGCCTACGCGTACCTACGCCCCGTTTGCCAAAACGTTGTTGGACGAACTCCGCCCGCAGATTCATGGCATGGTACATTGCAGTGGTGGTGCGCAAACGAAGGTGCTTCACTTTATTGATAATTTGCACGTTGTCAAAAACAACCTTTTCCCCATTCCTCCGCTCTTTAAATTGATTCAAGCCGAAAGCGGAACAAGTTGGCAGGAAATGTACAAAGTGTTTAACATGGGCCACCGCCTCGAAGTATATCTTTCGTCGGAACACGCCCAACGCGTCATCGAAATTGCACAATCGTTTGGTATTCAGGCTCAAATCATCGGCTATGTGGAAGCCAACGAAGGTAAAAAAGTAACGGTTCAGAGCGAGTTTGGGGAGTTTGTTTATGAGTAATCTACTATTAATTTGTCTCTCTTTTTCTTAAATTTACATTCAGAATGCATGTGCGCTATAGCATTGTTGTTGAAAAAGCGAAGATTACCGATTATCTGTTGGTTTGGAAAGAAAAAAACGACAAGTCTATCTTTCTTAACCACCTAGGTTATTACCAAAATAACTGGGAAGATTTACAGAGTGACATACTCAATATTGTTCAAAATAATGAGGCTATTTTTCAACGAAATGCTCCTTTCGGTGGCACGCTACATAAAGTAACTGGTGAACTGAAAGATAAGCGTGTTGTAACAATTTGGTTATTAGCAGATGACAATAGTATTTTCCGTTTTGTGACGTTGTACCCTGAAAAGCATTAATAAAAATGAAATTTCAATTATTTTCGACTGTTTTATTAGCCCATGACTTGCCACAAATGGGTTTTTGTAAGGGGGATGTGGGAACAGTTGTTGAATACATTTCATCTACTGATTCAACCCCAGAAGGGTACATTGTGGAGTTTTTCGATAATGAAGGACAAACCATAGACGTAATACCTGTACTGGAGTCTGAACTTATTTATCCACACTCTCGAATGGTCGTAAATTATCGTGACTTAGAAAATGTAGCCTGAGATAACAGACGTTTAGCTTAACTCCTGCTAATTTTCAAACCTACTCCCATAAAAATAATCCCAAATACGGCCAAAACAGCCGACAGTCCCCATAGTTCCCAGAACCCTGCGATTTTAGCATTCGCAGGGTTTTGCTTTTCGTATAAAATACTCACTTGTTCGCCGTTTTCGTAAACGGGGCGGCCCCTGCCCGTATCCGACCGAAACGTCATGCGCTTGCCGTCCGCCGTCTGAAATTCGACAACGGGATAGTAGCCCCCTTTCCCTTTTCTCGATTTTACATACACCGACTCCACAACTGTCCCCGTGGCCGAGGCAGCCTCTTTTGCAAATTTCTGGTCGTTTTGAAACAACATCCACGCTCCAATCATCATCAGCAGCCCAATGATTGCAAAAATACTTCCACCAACCCGATTTGACTTTTTTTTCATTGCACAAACAAATGTGTCTTTTACGCAAGTTAATCAAAATCAAAGCACAATCTGAAAGCTACGGCATTTTTCCGTAATTTTGCAGCCCAATTCACAGCTAAGGTTGATATTCTAACAAAACGAATGTAATCGCTGTCAACAATGGACTATCGACTGTGGACTATTGACTATAAACCGTAAATCGAAGATGACTTCTCACGAAATCCGCCAAGCTTTTTTAGACTTTTTTAAGAGTAAAGGACACCTTATCGTGCCATCGGCACCGCTTGTTGCCAAAAACGACCCCACGCTCATGTTTAACAACTCGGGCATGGCGCAATTCAAAGACTTTTTCTTGGGCAACGGAACTCCTCCGAGCAAGCGTATCGCCGATACCCAAAAATGCTTGCGCGTGAGTGGAAAACACAACGACTTGGAAGACGTAGGTTTTGACACCTACCACCACACGATGTTTGAAATGCTCGGCAACTGGTCGTTTGGGGATTACTTCAAAAAGGAAGCCTTGGAATGGTCGTGGGAATTGCTCACAGGAATTTATAAATTACCCAAAGACCGCATCTACGTATCGGTATTCAAAGGCGACGAAAAAGACGGCGTACCATTTGACCAAGAAGCGTGGGACATCTGGAAGGCCATTTTAGGCGGCGAAGAGCGAATCATTTTAGGAAATAAAAAAGATAATTTCTGGGAAATGGGCGACGTAGGCCCGTGCGGCCCGTGTTCAGAAATCCACATCGACCTCCGCGACCAAGCCGAAGTGGATGTGAAACCAGGTAAAGAACTCGTCAACGCCGACCACCCGCAAGTAGTCGAAATTTGGAACAACGTATTTATGCAGTTTGAGCGCAAGGCCGACGGGTCGTTGATTACGCTTCCTGCCAAACACGTGGATACAGGGATGGGCTTTGAGCGCCTTTGCATGGCCATTCAAGGAAAACAATCGAACTATGACACCGATATTTTTCAAAATACCATTCAGGTAATTGAGAAAATGTGCGGTAAAAAATACGGCGTAAGCGGTACGCTCAACACCAGCGATTATACCGACATCGCCATGCGCGTCATCGCTGACCACCTTCGGGCGGTAAGTTTCGCCATTGCCGACGGACAGCTTCCGTCTAACGCCAAAGCAGGCTACGTGATTCGCCGCATTTTGCGCCGTGCCATTCGTTATGGATACTCGTATTTGGGCTTTACCGAGCCATTTATGAGCCAATTGGTACCTGTGTTGGCCGAACAATTCAAAAACGTATTCCCAGAACTCAAGTCGCAAGAAGAGTTTGTGACACGCGTGGTGTTGGAAGAAGAAAAGAGCTTCTTACGCACCTTAGAATTGGGAATCAAACGCTTCGAGTCGCTTAGCCCAACGGGAGGAGTCATTGATGGAAACATCGTATTTGAACTTTCCGACACCTACGGTTTTCCTGTGGATTTAACGGCGCTTTTGGCGAAGGAAAAAGGCTACAAAATCGACGAAGCGGGCTACGAAAAAGCATTGGCCGAACAAAAGAACCGCAGCCGCCAAGATGCTGCCAAAGAAGCAACCGACTGGGTAGAAATCAGTGAGGGGGGTGACTTTGAGTTCTTGGGCTACTATACCCTCGAAGCAACCGCCCAGCTTATCAAATACCGCAAAGTAAAAACCAAAGCTGGCGAAGAATACCACATCGTACTCGACCGTACACCTTTCTACGCCGAAATGGGGGGACAAGTGGGCGATACGGGCACGCTAGAAGTGATGAGTGATGAGCGAAAAGTGATAAATATCGTTGATACCAAAAAGGAGAATGATTTATTCATTCACATTTCACGTGATAAGAATTTAGATGAACTACTCATCGCTCCTCACTCCTCACTCATCGCTAAAGTGGACGCTCATCGTCGTCAGAATATCATGCGGAACCACACGGCGACGCACTTGATGTTGGCTGCGATGCGCCGCGTGTTGGGTACGCACATCGTTCAGAAAGGTTCGTACCAAAACGATGAAGTGACCCGTTTTGACTTTTCGCACTTTGCTAAAGTAACCGACGAAGAACTTTCGCAAATTGAAACCATTGTCAATGCCAAAATCCGCGAAAACGTTGCCCTTAAAACCCACGTCAATATTCCGATTGATGACGCCATCAAAATGGGTGCGACGGCAACGTTTGGAGAAAAATACGGTGATTTTGTCCGCGTTGTAGAGTTTGATCCCAATTTCTCAGTCGAGCTTTGCGGGGGTACGCACGTGCCTGCTACGGGCGAAATCGCGCTCTTTAAGTTTATCTCAGAAGGTTCTGTCTCAGCAGGGGTTCGTCGGGTAGAAGCTGTAACGGGCGAAAAAGCACTCGAATTGTTGAACGACGAATTACGCATTACGAATACCCTTCGTGATATGTTCAAGGGACAAAAAGACGTTGTCAAAGCCGTTGAAGGTCTTTTGGCCGAAAAAGCTGCTTTACAAAAACGCATCGAAGCCCTCGAAAACGAGAAGTTGGCGCAAGTAAAAGATGCCCTGTTGACCCAAGTTACCTCTGCGAATGGCATTTCCAGCCTCGTCGCTCGCGTGGAAGTACCGAACGCCGACGCCTTAAAATCGCTCGTGTATCAGTTGAAAGAACAATCACAGGCGCCATTCTATATTGTTTTAGGAACGGTATTGGGCGGCAAACCACAATTGGCCGTAATGCTTTCCGACGACTTAGTAGCCCAAGGCAAACACGCAGGAAACATCGTGAAAGAGCTTGCTAAAGAGGTAAAAGGCGGCGGTGGTGGCCAACCTTTCTTCGCTACCGCAGGTGGCTCTGATGCTAGTGGCTTGGATGCTGCTTTAGCTAAGGCGAAAGGGATTTTGTAACGATTCTCAATCATAGCACGCCCCTGCTCTTGTTCGGATGAATGAGGGCAGGGGCGTTTTTGTTGGGTGTAATATCAGTTTACTCATTGATAAACAACCTTTTTAACCCACCAAAAGCATTTCAATAATCCTCAAACCCCATGCCTTTAGGCTGGGGGCTGTAAACAAAAGCGTGCCCTAGGGCTTCAGCCCTGAATTTCTCGCATCCATATTCCAAAATTCAGGGCTGAAGCCCCAGCGTTGCTATGTTTATCCCTATGCCCCAGCCTAAAGGCATGGGGTTATAGCAGTGTTGATCTTACAGTTTTGAATTCAGCGTAAAAGGCGGTGGCGGCCAGCCTTTCTTCGCTACTGCAGGTGGCTCTGATGCCAGTGGCTTGGATGCTGCTTTAGCTAAGGCGAAAGGGATTTTGTAACAAAATAGTAGGTTATCAAAGGCATTAGGCTTTTGATAACCTACCCCAATTTTTATCAATCTACTTTAATTTTGTAAAAAGAGAGCTCTCCTGTATTGCTGTTTGAAGCAGAATAAGTTAATTCATTGTTAGAAGTCCATTGTTCAACCGATAAATTACAAGGTAGGCAAAGTTGATTCGAAACTTGGTAACTTCTCTTTTTCTCCAAATCTTTAACCCAGATAGATACATAACCACTTCTGCGACTGACAAAAGCTATTTTTGTTCCGCTAGGGTTAGTGTCTAACGAAACTTCCCCCCAGTCACTTTCCTCAAAATCAGGGACAATCGTCATTATCTTACTATCTATGTTTAGGCGATATACGTGAGTTTCTCCTAAGGTTTGATTTCCTTTGATGTAGTTATTGGTCTTCTGAAAAAGGATGTCGTTCTGTACCCATTTTAACTTCGAAATCACTTCTAAACCCTGTGTTCCTGCCGTAAATGCAGCTGTGTTATTATTCGTTTCAAATACCTTAACGAGCCTGATATTAGTTACACTTGTGGTATAAAGGATATAATTACCATTATCGTCGATGACACTAAACGCAATAGAATTCGCATCAGGTGCCCATGTGAAACTAATAACTGATTTTCCCAAAAAATTGATGGGGGTTAATTGAAGTGTTGCGGAATCAAAGAGATACAATTCAGAAACTGATTCCGTTTTTTTATCAAGAATCTTGTTTAAAAGAGCTTTTTTATTGTCAGGAGACCAACTAGATAGTGTAATATTATTCCAAAGCCACTGTTGTTTATTGTTTAAAAAATCTCGATACCAAGTACCGTATTCATTTTTACTATTTGTGCCCATCAAAATAGCTTTCTCGGTACCTAATAAAGTTGTTCTTTGCATCCAGGTCGAGCTATAAGTTTCTGCTTGATAGGTAAATGTGTATTTGGTATTCTCTACGTCTAGTTTCTGAGCTTGTGGTGCTTTATCAGAAGAAATCATAATCACATTAGAAGCTATTTTTTTGGTACCAGCAGCATAAACAGCCTGTATTTGTACGTAAACAGTCTGATTATCAGAAAAAATCTCATCAATTGTTTCTATTTTACCCGAAATAGTTTTAAATTTTGTAAGGTTATTTTTTGAAGTACCTGTGTATATTTCAAAATAATCGGGAGTAATGTGCTCATAATCATCTTCATCAGGAATACACTCAAATCCGCAGTAGTATCCACCGTAGGCTCTCCAAAGTAGGTTGATTGGCTTTCCTGAAATTCCGTTCAACTGAATCCCAGCAGGGTAAACTTTTTCGGGATTTATTACCTTCTTTTGTTTACACTGGAGTAAGAAAACAAGAAAAAAACCTAGAAAATAGTATTTCATAACAATCTTTTATTAGTTTAAAATTTTCTAGTAGAATGACGCTAAACTAGCAAAAAAAGTTGTAATAAATTTAGTTTTTTTCAACTTTAGTCCACCCTTGTATCTTATTAACCGCTACTCAAGAATTATCCAAGAGAAGCCACAAAAGAAATAAACTCTCTTGGATAAAGCATGGCTTGCAAAATATCAATACGCTGCCGTGAACAGCTTGGAGAAGGAGCCTTCATCGGCGGTGACGACTATTTTAAACGTTTCCTTTTACAGGAGTCTCCAATTAATGTCCTCACCACAAAAATGCCATATTTCGTAACTAATGGAAGGATTCGCGCTAGGCGACGGCTTCCTTCCCTTCCAAATATTCCTGCCGAACGACCGTAGAAGTGCGGTGGTTGCCGTCGGGGCTCCAGCCTGGAGGCATGATTGGATACAACAAAAACGCTTTGATACTGGGGGCGCTTGACATATCCTTGAGTAGCTCCCAAATTTCGCCAAAATAGGTCTCCATAAAATTGCCCGAGTCGATTTTACGCGTGATGCCGTACTCTATGGGGATGTCTTTCCGCTCCACTTGGTACGTACCAAATACCCTGTCCCAAATATTAAGGAAATTGCAATAGTTGGTATCCATGTACAGTGGATTACGGGCGTGGTGCACCCGATGATCAGAAGGCGTCAAGATGTATTTGCCAAAGAAAGGTATCTTTTGCAGCCCCAGCGTACCATCTTTGAAGAGGTTTTCTCCGACGTGGATAAACGTACCGTACGTACCGTCGATAAACATGATGAAAAACAGCAACTTAGGATCTAACCCCGCCAAAATACAAATAGACGTACGAATGGCATCGGCATAGGGGCCTTCAAGGAAAAAGTGCGCGTGCGCCACCGACAGGTTCATATCTTCGGGCGTGTGGTGCGTAGCGTGCAGACACCAAAACAGCCGCACTTTATGCCCCAAAAAGTGGTAAATAAAATGCGCAAATTCCCATACTACGTAGCCATAAAGCAACCAATACCACTTGAGCGGGGCATTGAAAGGAGCATACGGCTGTAGGGTAGCAATCATCCAGCCCGTTACGCCCAAGGAGATATAGCGAGAAATAAACCGATTAAAAACGTAGATGATAAAATTGGTACGATAAACTTTGGTCTGCGGGTTTTTCTGGGCAATCCCTAACCCAAACTCAAACACCAACAATAGCGGAATCATCGGCCTCAAGGCCGTAAGGATGCCATCTAAGGTGCTAAACGCACTATAATCTCCACTACTGACAATCTTGATGATGCCGTTTACGCCTAAAAAGCCTAAAATTTCTTTGTAAAGGGTTTCCAAAATTTCCATGAAAGGGCTGGTTTACTAGCTACTGCCATAAGGACGCTCTTGGGGTAATTTACTGTGGGGCGGCTTTTCAAAATCAACCCAGTCTATTCTTGATTTTAGCATTTTATCTATAAAATCAAACAAAACATGTCAAAACTTACCTATTAAATCGAACAAAAAAAGTTTAAATTTGCCTATTAAATCAAACAAAGCCATGATAAATAGACAGTTAGAGCTTTTTTTACACGAATGGAAAAAATCCCCTTCGCGGAAGCCATTAATTTTGCGCGGTGCAAGACAAGTAGGAAAAACTACCCTGGTGACAGCGTTTGCTCAATCATTTGATCAATACCTCTACTTTAACTTGGAACGGGCGTCTGACCGTCAGCTTTTCGACACTGTTGAAAACCTTTCCATCACCGTACAATTACTATTCTTAGCCAAAGGAAAAATCGACAGCCAAGACAAAAAAACGCTCATTTTCATTGATGAAGTCCAAGAAGTACCTAAGGTTTTGGAAGCATTGCGATTCTTCTACGAAGATTACCCGCACTTATATGTGATCGTAACAGGTTCATTGTTAGAATTTGCCATCGAACAAATTGCCCGAATGCCCGTCGGGAGAGTCGAATTTGCGGAGTTACATCCACTCAATTTTCAAGAATACCTCAGCGGAATGGGCAATCAGGCATTGCTAACGACGCTTAATCACGTCCCAATTGATAATCAGTTTCTCTCCCTAGTTTACCCAATTTTTCACGAATACGTGATGGTTGGAGGTATGCCTAACATTACCTCCAGTTACCTCCAAGATAAAAATCTAAGCCGACTCATCAATTTGTACGCCTCTATCACAGAAGCCTACAAAGCCGACATCGAAAAATACGCCACCAACTTCACGCAGCGGACAGTTTTACGCCATATCATGGATACGGCCCCGTTTGAGATTGATAATCGCATCATTTTTAACAATTTTGGCAATTCTTCTTTCAAAACAAGAGAGGTAAAAGAGGCAATTAACGCCTTGGAAAAAGCCAAGATCTTGGAGCTGATGTATCCCACTACTAATGTTTCGCTGCCTCCTTTACCCGATTTCAAAAAAAGCCCTCGTCTCCAATACTTGGATGTTGGATTGGTTAATTTTCAGCTGGGACTGCACCGCGAATTACTCGTCATCAATGACTTACATGATAGCTCTCGCGGGAAACTCATCCAACAAGTGGTGGTGCAAGAACTCAAATCATTGCGTTACTTACCCGATTCAGGCCTTCACTTTTGGGTACGCGAAGAAGGTGGCACCTCTTCGGAGGTGGATCTGGTTTATCCTTATCGCAACCTGCTCATTCCCATAGAAATCAAGTCAGGAGCAAGTGGTGCGCTACGTTCATTACACGAATTTATGGATCGTTGCCCCCACGATGTGGCAGTACGCTTTTATGCAGGAAAGATTTCTATTGACCACGTTCAAACCCGCAAAGGCAAGCCTTATCGCCTCCTCAATCTTCCCTATTTTCTAGCCGCTTGGTTGGAAAGTTACTTAGCCCATTTTTTTAGCTGATACCACTCATCACACACTTACAAGGCACCATCACGTGATTCCAAGGCGCGACCTTAAAATCATTTCTTCCAGCAGGGCGAGGTAATCTACCTTTGTACCGTTATTTTTAAGTGATTCTTAACCTTTAACGCTATCTGCTATGGAATTCCTACAGAATGCCGACCCTTTTGTGAAAGGGTTGTGGTACATTACATTGCCTGCGTCGCTCATTTTCCTGATTCAAACCGTTATGACGTTTGCAGGAAGCGATGCCTCCGATGGCCTCGATGCCGACTTCGACGGAGATGTCTCGCATACCGATGGGCCGTTTCAATTGTTCTCTTTTCGCAACCTTATTCACTTTTTGTTGGGGTTTGGCTGGACGGGGCTTGGCTTTTACGAACTCATTTCCAATCGATTAGTCCTCATTATTGTTGCTACATCGGCGGGACTGGCGCTGGTTGGGGTATTTTTCTTTATTATCAAACAATTACAAAAGCTCAACCAAAACAACGTGATGCGGCTCGAAAACGCCATCGGTAAAACCGCCGAAGTTTATCTGACCATTCCTGCCCAGCAAAGCGGTCATGGCAAAGTACACGTGAGTGTTCAAAATACGCTGCGCGAGCTCAATGCCGTCACCCAACAAGCAACGCCTATTCCCACGGGAGCGGTTGTTAAAGTGACTGCTACTTTGCCCAATGACACCTTGGTGGTGGAACTGTGCTAATTCTCTCTTTTTACTAAACTATTTTCATTCATTTTTTAACTAAATCTCTGTACAACCATGACTCCATTGATTACCATCGCGGTGATTGCGGTCGTTATTTTCGCCACTATTACCGCCCTTTTGGCGCGTTACAAGCGCTGTCCTTCTGACAAAATCCTCGTCATCTACGGACGGACGGGCACCAACAAAGACGGCGGCACCTCCTCGGCGCGCTGTATCCACGGCGGGGGTGCTTTTGTTTGGCCTGTGATTCAGGATTACGCTTTTTTGGACCTAAAACCGATTTCGATTGAAGCCAATTTGACCAATGCCCTTAGCCGCCAAAACATCCGCATCGACGTTCCTTGCCGTTTTACAGTAGCCATCTCAACCGAAACCGATAGCATGAACAACGCTGCCGAACGCCTTTTGGGGCTTTCGATGCAAGAGATTCAGGAATTGGCCAAGGATATTTTGTTTGGGCAACTTCGCTTGGTGATTGCGACGATGACCATTGAAGAAATCAACTCCGACCGCGACAAGTTTTTGACCAATATTACCCAAAACGTAGAGGCCGAATTGAAAAAAATAGGCTTAAAATTGATTAACGTCAACGTTACCGACCTTCGCGACGAGTCGGGGTACATCGAAGCTCTTGGGAAAGAGGCAGCCGCCAAAGCCATCAACGAAGCCAAAATCAGCGTAGCTGAACAAGAAAAAGTGGGGGAAATTGGAAAAGCCCTCGCCGACCGCGATCGCGATACCCGCATTGCCGAAACGCAACGTGAGCGCGATATTCAGATTGCCCAAACCAAAAAAGACAAAGAAATCGTCATCGCCGCTACCCTCCGCGACGAAGCCATCGGGAAAGCCGAAGCCGAAAAAGACACGCGTATTAAAATTTCGGAAGCCAACTCCATCGCCGTTCGGGGAGAAAACGAAGCCAAAATTACGATTGCCAACTCCGAAGCCCTCCGCCGTGAACGTGAAGCCGAAGCCAACCGCCGCGCCAACGCCGCCGAAAAAGTACAACAAGCGATGGCTTTGGAAGAATCGTATGTAGCAGAACAAAAAGCAGAAACCGCCCGCGCCGAACGCGAACGTTCGTCACAGTTGGCCAACACGATTGTCCCTGCCGAAATCGCCAAACAACGCGCCATTATCGAAGCTCAAGCCGAAGCCGAGCGCATCCGCGAAAAAGCCAAAGGGGAAGCCGACGCGATTTATGCCAAAATGGAGGCCGAAGCAAAAGGGTTGTACGAAATCCTGACCAAACAAGCCGAGGGCTACAAAGAAGTAGTGCAAGCCGCAGGTGGCGACCCGTCGAAAGCCTTCCAGTTGTTGTTGATTGAAAAACTTCCTGAGTTAATCCAAATTCAAGTAGAAGCCGTGAAAAATATCAAAATCGACAAAGTGACGGTTTGGGACAATGGCGGAAGCAACGGAGAGAACTCATCCACCGCCAATTTTATCTCGGGAATGATGAAATCAGTGCCTCCTCTCAACGACCTTTTCAACATGGCAGGTTTGAACCTTCCTGAGTATTTGAAAGGCAAAGAATCGGGCGAAACCCCAACCATCCAACTCCCAACTGATTCTAAATCATAAGGATTTTTGTAGCCATCTTTGTCATGCCACTTTTTGTCATGCCGTAGGCATCTACTACCGCGTTATTTTAGATGCCTACGGCATGACAAAGGTCGAATGACAAAAGGGACTATTTTTTCGTCACTTTCCACAGTTTCCCCTTTCGTTCGTTGGAAATGACAAAGTCAGTGTTGTTGACAAAAACAATGGCTTCGGTCTGAGCACGAGCTATTTTTAGGCAATGCGTAGGGCGTTCTAAATTCATACCTTGGGCAATGTCAAAGAGCAATACTTTTCCGTAGGTGAGCAATGCCAGCGTTTTTCCGTCAGGACTCACGTCGGCCCCCGTTACCATTGCGTGGCTATACACGCTGTCTTGGGAGGTGGCCTCGTAGCTGCCTGCCGCGTCGGGCACAACGTACATTTTCACCATTCGGTCGGTTTTGCTACGGTTTTTAGAAAACAAATAGAGTTTGTTTTGGTGCCAAACCACCGCTTCACAATCAAAATTGAGCGAGTCGGCGGCGGGTGGAAACGCGCGTTGGTCAGCGTACCTAACCCGAATACTTTCCACGCGCTCGGGTGTGAGCGGGTGAAATTTATAAATGACCAAATCGCGGCGATTGTTGGCGTTATTGCCAACGTCGGCGAGGTAGAGGTTACCTCGGTCGTCTTTGGCGATGTCTTCCCAGTCTTTGTTGACCAAAGGCGACAACGGAAGCGTGCGGAGCAACGCCCCTTTTGGGTCAACTTCATAAATTTCAGCGGGGTTTCCGCCGTCGTTGTGCGTCCAAAACGTTCCTTCTTTTTCACCCAACACTAGCCCCGAAGTTTCGTGAATTTGTGGCGGCAATTGGCCAACTTGCGTTACTGTATAACGGGCATTCGCCCGTTTGAAGCCTTCTTTTCGTCGTTCGTGGTGGCAGTCGCACGTCGCTACGCGCAGCGTGAAAGCCAGCCAAAATAGTTTTTGAAACATTTTCTCTATTTTCTATGTGAAAATTCTATGTGAACTATGTGGTTATCTATCCTTGAGCGGGTTGTGAGCAACCCTTGGCACGGGGGCTTGCCTTTTCCCCTTTAAAATACGTAGATTTGAGCGAATTTACCATTTCCGACCATGCAAAAATCATTTCCTTTTTCCCTTCGACTCGCTGGCTGGTTACTTTCGTCGGTGATTATCGTTTATATTTTGTACGTGCTCCGTGAAACCATCGTGCCGCTTACGTTTTCGGTTTTATTTTCCGTGCTTCTTTACCCCATTTGTGCTTTTTTAGAACGTTGGCGTTTCCCTCGGTTGTTGGCCATCACCATTGCCCAAATCATCTTTTTTGCCGTTTTGGTAGGGTTGATTTACTTGGCGTCCATTCAAATCATCAGTTTTGGAGAAGAGCTTCCTCGTTTGGAGAAAAAAGCCAATTATTGGATTGATCAAGGACAAGATTTTTTGAGTGACAATTTTGGCATGAGCCGCCGCAAGCAAATCAGCGAAGGCCGCAAGTACCTTACCGAAGCCCTCAAAAACAGCGCATCGGTCTTGACGGGTGCTGTCGCGACCACCACGGGTACGCTGGCTTCAGCAACGCTTGTTCCTTTGTTCGTTTTTTTCTTCTTGCTTTACCGCGATTTTTTCCGTCAATTTTTTTACAAACTATTCGACAGCCGACACAAACGCCGCGTCGATCAAGCGATTCGACGCATTTATGAGGTTGTGCAAGGCTACCTCGTTGGATTGGTGTCGGTCATTCTGATTGTGGGCGTACTCAACTCCGCAGGTTTGTTGCTGTTGGGAGTTCCGCACGCCGTTTTCTTCGGTTTTTTTGCCTCTTGCTTGCTCCTCATTCCTTACATTGGGCTATTAATAGGCTCTATTTTACCTGCGTTGATGGCCCTGGTCGCGCTCGATTCACCCATGTATTCGTTGGGCGTGTTGGCTGTTTTTGGGGTAATTCAAGTGTTAGAAGGCAATTTTATTACCCCTTACATTGTCGGGTCAAAGGTGAGCGTCAACCCGCTTGCTTCCATGATTGTCTTGATTTTTGGGGGACAATTGTGGGGCGTTTCGGGCTTGATTTTAGCCCTTCCCGTAACGGCTATTGTCAAAGTAATTTTTGATTCGGTAGAAGCGCTCAAACCTTTTGGCTATTTATTGGGAGAAGCCGAAGATCGTGCACCGCTCGATTGGCCAACATTTGACAAAAAAGAGTAAATTGCACCCCATTTAATTCATTTTTTTATCAACAAAATACCAAAACCAAACCCTTTTTAATCTTCTCCAATGAAATACATTCGTGCGTTGTTGAGTCTGCTGGTAGCTGGTGGGCTGACGTACATTTTCAGCCGTCCTTTGGGACCTGCTCCTGCTTTGGGGCCGTTTTTTAGTCCGTTTACAGGTTTTTGGCAAAACGCCGAGTCAGTGGAAAAACTTCCTCCAGCAGATTTTAAACTTCAGGGACTCAAAGGAGAAGTAACCGTTAAATACGACGATAATGGCGTTCCGCACATTTTTGCCGACAACGACGAAGATTTGTATTTCGCCCAAGGTTTCATCATTGCCCGCGACCGTCTTTGGCAGATGGACTTTTATAGTCGCGTAGCGGCGGGGCGTTTGAGCGAAGTAATGGGGCCTTTGGCGCTTGATTTTGACCGCTATAATCGCCGTCTCCAACTGCCCGAAGGAGCCGAGAGATTGGCCGAATCGTTTACCCACGACCCAACCTCTAAACTCATTGTAGAGTCTTATTCGGCAGGGGTCAACGCTTACATTCAACAGGTTTCTTACAAAGATTTGGCCATCGAGTATAAAATTCTTGGCTATACGCCCGAAGCTTGGTCACCGCTTAAAACGGCCTTGGTAGAGATGGTGATGCGCAAAGACATGAATGCGCGCTCGGACGACTACCGCATGGCCAACGCTTTGGCGAAGTTTGGCAAAGAAACCATGAACGACCTTTTTCCTGACTATCCCGTAGAAGAGTCGCCGATTGTACCCTCGAGCACAAAATGGGATTTTACGCCGCTTGCCGTTCCGAAAGTACCCGAACTCATGAAAGCAAGCATGGCCGCCAATCTCGACCTTGAAGCCGAAAACCCAGGCATTGGCTCCAACAACTGGGCGGTTCACGGTTCGCGTACAGCCTCTGGGCTACCTTTGCTTGCCAACGATCCCCACTTGGGTCTAAGCCTTCCTTCTATTTGGTACCAAATGCAGTTGGTTTCACCCACGGTCAACGTCTATGGCGTGTGCGTGCCTGGTTGGCCAGGTATTGGCATTGGATTCAACAAAGACATTGCGTGGGGAATGACCAACGTCGGTTCGGACGTGTTTGATTTGTTCCAAATTCAGTTCAAAGACAATACGTTCAAAGAATACAAATACGGCGACAACTGGCGCCCTGTCACGTCGAGGGTCAATGAGTTTAAGGTAAAAGGCTCGCCCGACATCATCCGCGACACAGTCCTTTATACCCACCACGGCCCGATTCTTTATAGCCAAGGGCAAAAACCTTTCTTCTCTGATTTACCTGTTGGTCATGCGCTTACGTGGGTTGGCCCCGTAGCCGCAGGAAATTCAGTGAAGGCGCTGTACCTCATCAACCACGGCAAGAACTACGACGATTACCGCAAGATTTTACCGTATTTGGCCGCTCCTGGATTCAACGTGGTATTTGCCAGCAATCAAAACGACGTTGCCATTACCTCAGCAGGACATTTTCCGCTCAAGTGGAAAGAGCAAGGAAAATACTCGCTCGATGGCTCAAACCCTGAACACGAATGGAAAGCGTGGATTCCCGTAGAGCAAACGCCCTACGTCAAAAATCCTGCCCGTGGTTTTGTGAGTTCGGCCAATCAATTCCCCGCTGACCCTTCGTATCCGTATTATTTGGGGTGGAAATTTGCCCCTGCCGAACGGGGTATTCGTATCAATGAGCGTTTGGGCAACATGACCAAAGCAACCCCCGACAGCTTACGTCTTCTTCAAAATGATAATTTCAACGTAGAAGCACGCCGCATTCTGCCCGAATTACTCAAGTATTTGGAAAAAGACCCCAGCGCGAAAGCCTTGCCAGCCTACGGCGTGTTGGCCAAGTGGAATTTGCGCAACGACCCCAACGAAATCGCCCCTACCATTTTTGAGCGCTTCGTAAAAGAACTCCGTTTGGCAATTTGGGAAGATGAGTTTCCAACCCAAGACGAAAAAGCGCCCATGTCTCAACCTACCCGCGACCGTACGTGGGCCATGCTCCAAAAACAACCCAATGCGAAGTGGTTTGACAACGTAAAAACGACCGACAAGGTAGAAACCGCCGCCGATATTATTACGACCACTTTTAAAGCTACCATCGACTCGCTTACGGTAAAATACGGGCCGTACAACCCACAAACGTGGGTATGGAGTACAGCAAAAGGCACTGACATCAAACACCTTGTACCGTTGTTCAAATCGTTTTCACGGATGGATGTCGTCAACGGCGGTGGCCCTGGCATTGTCAACGCTACGACCGAAGCAGGACACGGGCCGTCGTGGCGGATGGTGGTGCAGCTCGACAAAACGTGGCCTAAAGCCTACGGTTTGTACCCAGGGGGGCAGTCGGGCAACCCAGGTAGTCACCACTACGACAACATGGTGGATAAATGGGCCAAAGGCGAACTCAATGAGCTGGTGTTTTTGAAGTCGAAAGACGAACAACACCCTCGCATCAAATCAACCGTCAAATTACAACGCTAAACTCTCCGACTCATGCTTTATATTCTTATTCTTGTCATAAGCGGTATTGCGCAATTTTTAGGCCCTTGGTGGCTGATGCCTATCGTGTGTTTTGGGCTATGTTTTTGGAAAGCTAAAAATGCCAAAGAAGCGTACGGAATTGCGTTTGCCGCAATTTCCACCTTATGGTTAGGGTATTCGTTGTTCCAAAGTTTTTCCAGCGGAGGAGAATTCCCCTTAAAAGTGGCTGAAATTTTCAAATTACCAAACGCCGCTAGTCTTTTTACCGCCGTTACCCTCGTGGGAGGATTGGTGGCGGGCTTTGCGGGTTTAGCAGGTCATTATTGCCGTTTGGCGCTGAAACCTTAGCCGTGCCAACCAGCTATTTTACAGGTAAACACATAGCTCACATAGACTCGTGTTAAGGGTTGCTCACAACCCGCTCTTTTATAGATAAACACATAGCTCACATAGATTTTACACATAGAAAATAGAGCAAACGGCTTTGTTTTCTATGTGTTTATTCTATTGTGCTCTATGTGTTTTAACCAATGTATTAAGATCTAACCACCCCCTAATAATACCGTGGATTTCCCAATGGAAGGGCGCTAATGATAGTAATCGACGTAATATCTGGATTAAACGGCGTCGTCAAGGTATGCTCAATTTCGAGTTTGATGTAACGAAACGAAACCCCAATTTTTGGTGCTACCGTAATGAACGCATCTTGGTTTTTGCGGCGGAACGTAAAGCGATTTTCGGTCAACAAATCTTTGGCCTCTAATTTACCAATGTACGAAACCCCTGCTCCTAAGCCGAGATAAAAACGCGGTTTCCAAGGGCGCTCCAAAATCCGATAGGGCGACGACAAATAATAGTCGGCGTACAACAACCCAAACGAAGTGAATTTTTGTTGAACCACGCTCTTCGACTCTACATCTTCAAACGAAGGTCGGAAAAAGCCTCCCAACTTTAGGCCAACGTTAAAACGATTGGAAGCCATGTAATAAGGCGACAAAAACACCTGCCACGTAGGAGCTGTTTTCGGGAGAAAAAATGGGCTAAAATCGTAAGAGCCACCCGCTTTCATCAAACCAGGCCCGACGCCCACATTCATCCAAAAACGGCGACTGTCTTCGTCGATTTTCACAAAACGTTGAGCATACGACTGCACTCCCACTAACATGCTCAACAACGCAACTAGGTATAATTTTTTCATGTACGTAAGCTTAGTTATACTCAGGCTCAGAGCAATAAGCATACCAGTTTTATAAACTTTGCTCAAACTAGCAGAATCGTTTTTGTGAATTTCCCCGTATATTTGTCTGAGAAACTATCGAAAACGATTTGTGAAATGAAGAAGTGGCTGACAATAATTGTATGGATTGGATTGGTAGGGCTGATAGGGTGCGAAAATCCATTTTTTAACGGAAGAACATCAGGCACTTCGGGCAAGTGTGAAGCAGGCGCTCCCATCAGCACTTCAGAAGTCACCGACCAAGATCGTGGTTTTTTTAATCCACAAGATAGTCTGTACTACGCCACGGCCGTGTTTGGCATTTTTTACCGAGGCGGCCTGACCAACCCTTGTGAGTTGGTACGTCGGCCTATTTCGTTTAAAACGGTTCTTTCCCGCAAATTTAAAATCGTTTGGGACGGCCCTAAAGGCATCACTACCGACCGAAAAGCCGCCCGCGCATTGATTCGATTTACGGATAAAGCTTATCGCGACGACATTGACGTCAACTTACCACCCGTGGACACCCTTCGGCCTTATCCTTACGAAATTTTGATTTCCCAAGATACCACCTACACCAATATTTTCACAGGCCGCGAGTACAAAGTGGCCCTTCGCAAAGGTTATTCCAACCTGCTCGACGAAGTGAAATGTGCCGAAGTGAGCCTTTCTTCAACCAAAACATTTGACAGCAATCGGGTAATTCTTGAAAATTCCACCACGGGCAGTTGGTCGCAGCGCTATTTCTTCAAAGCTTCCGACTTTGCTCAAAACGTGCAGTACGTAGTTGTTCGGGAAAAAGAATGTGCCACTTGCAACGTTCCTACTCCCACGCTCACCGCCGAAAAATATACCATTTCTAAGGGGGAAGAAATTGTCTTATCATTTTCGGGCTGTCCCGTCAACGAATATGGTCAGGGGCCGTTGGAATGGTTTTACCAGACCGCCAATGGAACCAAAACGCTGATGCAACGGTACAGTTACTCACCCCGAAATCAACGCAGTTTTTCGCCGCAAGAAACCACCACGTACTTTTTACGCTGCCAAGGCGAGTGGTACTGCAAACCTCAGAAAGAAGTAAGCGTAACGATTGAGGTAAAATAGGTTCTTTTGCGCAACTTTGTGATTCGATTTAACTAATCACAATTCGCATGGCTCCATTTCTACTTAAACGTCGTTTTTTAGTCGTTTCACTACCCAACTTTGTTTGGTTTGTACTTCTAATAATCGTTTGTGCTTCCAATGCCCTTTTTGCCCAAAAAATCGTGCGTGGCCCTTACCTCCAAATGGGTTCTTCAACGGGCATCGTAGTGCGTTGGCGGACAGACGTGGCGGTGGTTAGTAAGCTTACCTACGGGAGTTCTTCTTCCCAAAAAACGCAAAGCGTTGGCCGCGACGTTCCCACGACCGAACACGAAGTAAGCATCACTGGCCTTACTCCCAACTCGGTCTATTATTACGGAATCCAAGTCAATGGCACGACCTACGAAGGAGATTCGTATTATTTCAAAACGGCTCCGCCCACGGGAAGTAAGCAAAAAGTGAGGTTTTGGGCCTTAGGCGATGCAGGAGATGGTTCACCCAATCAGCGGGAAGTACGCGATGCTTACTTAAAACGCATTCAAAACGATAACCGCCAAACCGACGCTGTTTTGTTTCTTGGAGACAATGCCTATGCCATCGGTACCGACGAAGAATACCAGAACAATTTCTTCAATATTTACCAAGATTATTTCTTCAAAAACAACGTTATTTGGGCCATTCCTGGTAATCATGAATATTATTCGGGCGTGCAAAGCCGCCGCGAGATTGCTTATTTTCAGATTTTCTCCCAGCCCCAAAACGGCGAGTCAGGCGGTGTCCCGTCGGGGTCAGAAATGAATTATTCGTTTGATTACGGTAATGTACACGTAGTAGCCTTAGACTCCTATGGCATTGAACAAGATAAATATCGGTTGTACGATACACTCAGCCCACAGGTGGAATGGCTCAAAAAAGACTTAGCCGCCAATCGCCTTCCGTGGACGATTGTGATGTTTCACCACCCGCCTTACACCAAAAACTCGCACGATTCGGATACCGAAACGGAATTAGTCCTCATTCGACAAAATCTGAATCCTATTTTAGAGCGCTTTAAAGTTGATTTGGTACTGAGCGGTCATAGCCACTTGTACGAACGTTCGCGCCCTACGCGGGGTCACACAGGACTTGCCCCATCATTTAATGAAACTGCTCATTTGACCAGCACTTCATCGGGCAAATACGACAGCAGTTCCAATTCGTGTGCGTACGTCAAAAACGGAGGAGATGAAGGCGTTATTTACGTAGTTGCAGGTTCTTCGGGACGCAACAACGGACTCGATGGGCCAGCCCACCCTGCGATGCCTTTCAAAAACTTCCAAAACGGTGGCTCGGTCGTCATCGAAGTAGAGGACAATCGTCTAAATTTTGAATGGCTTTGTAACGACGGCGTGGTTCGTGATCAATTTACAATTTTCAAAAACGTTAATAAAACGACTCAACTCAAAGCGCGTCACGGCGAAACTGTGGCACTCACACCATCGTGGAAAGGCGCTGCAAAATGGTCTAATGGCAGCAATGAGCCCACGTTATCCTTCACTCTCACGGGCGACACCACGCTTTCAGTCCGCGACGAAGCGGGTTGTTTGTTAGACCGTTTTGTAGTGTCAGTGAGTGAAAAGCCTGCCCTTTCGTTCGATAAACCTGTAGCCAATGCCTGCGCAGGCGAGGTACTTTCTGTGCCGTTTTCTGTTGCCAACACTGACCGTAATCGCTGGAAATACACCTTGCAATTATCTGATAATCAGGGAAATTTTTCTCAACCAGTTACCCTATCCACCGAAAGTAACAACGCATTTTTAGCTACTTTTCCTGCCTCATTGCCCTCGGGGGACAATTATCGTTTTCGAATTATGGCCAACGTCGCAGGGATTGCTCCAGTCGTATCCCTTGGCTTCCGTATTCAGCAAAAACCCACGGCTACCTTGAGTGGTTCAACCGCCATTGATGCAGGGCAAAGCGCACAACTCACGCTTCAATTTTCTGGTTCAGGGCCGTGGACGTACCAACTTTCTAACAACACTACGGGCACTACATCAACTAATCCGCTGACAATCAACGTTTCGCCCCAAACCACTACCATTTATACCGTCACTTCTGTAAGCAATGCTTGTGGTACGGGTACGACAAGTGGAAGCGCACGGGTAGAAATAACCCCCAAAGTAGTTACTCAATTACCCACCACAATCACTGTCTGCGACGAATCGGTCTTTGATTTACCTTTTACCGTCACAGGAGGGTTTGATACAGGCATTGGCTTTGAAGCTCAATTATCAGACAAAGAAGGGAATTTTACCACCACCCGCACTGTCGGAAGTGGTAGCCAAAGTCCCCTTAAAGTTACGATTCCTGCCAATGTAGAAATCGGCGGCAGTTACCGTTTACGCATCAAGCCTACCCAAAATGCCAACGCAAACCTCACGCCAAGCGACGCTTTTTCGCTCAAACAACGCGCCAAAGCTACCCTTAGTGGCGATACTACGATTGCTTTTGGTGGAGAATCAAAGCTAAGATTAGCCGTACAAGGTACATTTCCTGTGACCTACGTTCTGTCGGACAATAGCTCGGCAAGCGTATCTGCCTCCGCCAGTACCATCAGCGTAAAACCAGCGTTGGAAACAACTTATACCCTAAAATCAGTGACAAACGTATGTGGAAACGGAAGCATCGGTGGAAGTGCGCGCGTGGGTGTGCTAATTACGGCCATTGAGCCTATATCTGAAGAAGACTTGCGGGTATTACCCAACCCTACCCACAACAAAGTCAAAGTAGAAGCTAGGTTTTTTGGTCAAAAATCGGGCGACTGGGAATTGTTGGACGCCCAAGGTAAAATCCTCAACAAAGGGCACTTCAGGAAAGGAACATTGCACGGGCTTGACGTATCACTCGAAGACACCGCCCCTGGCACGTATCTTTTACGTTTTATGATAGAAGGTCAAACGATTGTCCGTAAAGTAGTGAAACAGTAAACACCCTTTTTGCTTTACTATGGAACACAAAAGAGAAGGTAATATTTACGACCGTATCGTAAAAGAAAATATTGAGAGCATCATTCCTGCGTTGATGAATAGCGTTTTGGGCTTCAAAGTTTTAGAATCGACGGTAATCAAAGAAAAGCTGCAACAAACCAAGGAAAAAGAAGCAGACGTTCTGAGAATAATTACCGACCCAAGCGGCAGGAAGTTTATTTTACACCTTGAATTTCAAGTAGATGACTACAAAAAAATGGTGTATCGCATGGCAGATTACTGGGTTTTATTAAAATCAAAATACAAGTTTCCCATTAGGCAATTTGTTATTTACATTGGCAACAAAGAACCAACCATGAGAACTGTACTTTCAGAGGATGGAAATTATTTTCAGTTTCAGCTCATCAACATCACCCAATTCGATTATTTACGATTTCTCAACTCAATAAACCCTGAAGAAATTATTTTAGCTGTTTTGGGAGATTTCGGCAACGAACAACCTGCAAATGTGCTCTCAAAAATCATCCAAAGACTCGAAGAAACTAAAACTGATGCAAATACGTTAAAAAAACACTATAGACAGTTGAGGATTCTTGCAAAACTTCGTAACTTGAATTTAAAGTTTGACGATATGATAAAGAACATGGCAAAATATTTTGATGTCGAAAATGACCCTTTCTTCATCAAAGGACAGGAAAAAGAATTATCAAAATTTGTCGCTTTTCTGCTTAGAGAAGGGAACAGGACTTTTGAACAAATTGCTGATATAGCAGATACTACCGTGGACTTTGTCAAGTCTGTCCAACAAAAACTACAGGCAAAAAACTCCTAATAGTCAACACTTTAACTTTGTTTTATGGCGACGAAGTTTGCTGACGCCTAAATAGTGAAGAAAAGTCTCAATGACTTCTAAGTCGGCTTCGGCCCAATCTAGTTTGTGAACCTCTTCTAGGCGCACCCATTTATATTGTTGGTGTTCGGTCAAAACGATGGGCGAGGTAAGCATCCGACACACGTAAGGTACAAGGCAGATAATGCGATTGGGGTCTTCTTTGTAAGCAGGTTCAAGGCGTACTCCTACTTCAATCTCCACGCTCAACTCTTCCATAATTTCGCGGTGAAGTGCCTCAATTTCCGTTTCACCTTCATCGACTTTTCCGCCAGGAAATTCCCATTTTAGAGCCAGTGACATCCCTTCCTTGCGCTGGGCCGAAAAAACACACCCATCTTTTTCAAAGATAGCGCAGGGTACTACCACAATTTTTTTTGAACTTTCGGGTGGGATTGCCATACAAAGCCGCTTTTTTATACAAAGTTAGTACGGAAAATCATTTCTAACCGCTTTTTTTATCGAACGGTCGAAGGATTAACAAATATTTTATAGTTTGCATCCCTGAATCTTCCTTATTTTTAGCGCAAAGTCCAAGTTTTTGTAGTCATAATACGATTTTGTATCTCCGAACCTTAAACAGTATAATCTTATTCAAACCCATGTTTACTGAAAAAGACCTCGCCCAAATCGAAAAACAGGGCATTTCGCTTGAAACCATCCAACAGCAGATTTCTCATTTTGAAACGGGTTTCCCTTTTTTGAAAGTTCTTAAGGCCGCTACCGTAGGTGACGGCATCGTGCGCGTAAGTGAAGAAGAAAGTGCCGCTCTTGTCGATGAATTTGATGCACAAGCCAAAAACGTTTCGTTGTTGAAGTTTGTCCCAGCTTCGGGCGCTGCCACGCGGATGTTCAAGTCTCTTTTTGCCTTCAAAGACGACGGAAAAAGCGACAAATCTATCCCTGAATTTAGCGAGCGGATTCGTGATTTTGCTTTTTTTGAAGACCTCAAAACCGCCATGGCCAACGACGGTGTTGACATTGAAACGGCCATTAGCGGTGGCAATTACCAACAAATTGCCGATTATATTTTGAGTGGCAAAGGGCTAGATTATGGCAATCTTCCTAAAGGTTTGTTAAAATTCCACAACTATGAAGAAGGTGCGCGCACGCCCGTAGAAGAGCATTTGGTAGAAGGCGCCAACTACGCCAACGCCAATGGAGTTGTTCGCCTACACTTCACCGTCTCACCTGAGCACCGCAGCCGTTTTGAAGCCCTGATTGAAGCAGTAAGGCCTGCTTTTGAAGAAAAATACAGCGTCACTTATGAAGTGAGCTTTTCAGAACAAAAACCTTCTACGGATACCATTTCGGTGAACATGGACAACACGCCTTTCCGCAACGCCGATGGTAGCTTGTTGTTCCGTCCTGCGGGGCACGGGGCGCTTTTGGCCAACCTCGACGACCAAGACGGTGATGTGGTATTCATCAAAAACATCGACAACGTAGTACCCGATAGTCTCAAAGACACCACTTTTACGTACAAAAAAGTCCTCGGGGCGTTGTTGTTGAAATACCGCCAGCAAATTTTTGATTTCTTGACCCGCATCGAAGCAGGTGAAAACAGCGATAGCCTAATCAGCGAACTGTCGGAGTTTTACGAAACGACGATGTTTACGCAGCCTACCAAAGATTTTTGGATGCTTTCAAACACCGAGAAACTCGCTTATTTTGCCATGAAGCTCGACCGCCCTGTGCGTTTGTGCGGAATGGTGAAAAACGTCGGAGAACCTGGTGGTGGGCCTTTCTGGGCGGCGAATCCCGACGGCACGACCTCCCTCCAAGTGGTAGAATCGGCACAAATTGACATGGATGATGCTGCACAAAAAGCGCTTTTCGATACCGCAACACACTTCAATCCCGTTGATTTGGTATGCTCTCTCCGTGGTTATAAAGGCAAGAAATTTGAGTTGATGAGCTATCGCGACTCCAATACGGGTTTTATTACCCAAAAATCAAAAGACGGAAAAGACCTCAAAGCCCAAGAACTTCCAGGACTTTGGAACGGCTCAATGTCTGACTGGAATACGGTGTTTGTGGAAGTTCCGTTGATTACCTTCAACCCCGTCAAAACTGTCAACGATTTGCTCCGCAAAGAGCATCAAGCGTAAGATTTATTGAAAAAACGCCTTTTTTAGCCCCTTCTGAACGGTTTACTGAGTCAGAAGGGGTTGTTTTTATTATTTCAACAGCTTACGTTCAAGCCATTTATCACCCACTTTTATTCTAAGAAAATACAGCCCAGTTGGTAGAGCTTGGGTATTTATTTCATCTCGGTATCCACCCGTTGTCCACTGACGGCTTTGGAATAAACGCCCTTGGGCATCGACCAACTGCCACTCGGTCGCGGTAGGGATGTCGATGGTTAGCCGTAGTCGATCTGTCAGTGGATTAGGCCCTAGTATGATTTTTTCTTGTTCTTCTTCCATCCCCGTAATCACCACATTGGCCGTTACACTACCCGATACCGTTCCCGTCCCGCACGAGTTACTCACCGAAGTGAGGGTATAAGTCGTTGGTAAAGTAGGCTTGACCGTGACCAAAACGGGGGTTTCGTTGGTCGTCCCCGTCGTATTATCCGACATTATATATGTCCAAGGCGCATCTCCCGTAAATTGAACGACGAGCAGCAACTCATCCCCAGGCTTGAGCGGCGTCGCTACGCCTCCACTCAGTGCGGCCGTAGGGCGGCGTCCTAGCAGAAATGGCGATGTCGGCTGTGACGTAATCGTTGTACTTCCAACCACCGCTACCCGAATTCGGTAACCGTTGGCGTTCGGAATCGCAGGGATATTGGCTAAAATAGGGCTACGGCTTCCCGTCCCGATAATAACAGCATTGGTAAAACTCCCTAAACTGTCCGACAACTGCGCCTGAAATACGGTATTGGCTGGGAGGGTTCCGCCACCAAGCGAAAATTTTACTTCAAATTCTTTTCCACTACAAATACCTGAGGTGATGTTTTCGGTAACTACGCGCGGAATGACCGTCACCGAAGCAATCCCCGAAACAGTACCTTCGCCGCACGAATTTCGAACCGAAGTTAGTTGATATACCGTCGTTTGAGTGGGTTTTACAATTACTTGAGCAGGAGTTACTTCCGAAGTTGCGGTGGTTCCGTCTGACAATACAAGCGACCAAGGGCCATCGCCCGTTAGTGTCACAGGTAGGGTTGCTGATTCACCAAAATTGACCGAAGCAGCACCCGACAATACCGCCGTTGGTCTAACTTTTATTATAAAAGAAGCGCTATTGACCGATGTTGAAGTAACACTAGCGACTACCCGCAAACGATACGCCGCCCCCGCCGCAACGTTGGCAGGAATCGTCGTTGAAATAGGGCTACTCGTCCCCGTTGCAAGCGCACGAGGCGCTGTAAACGAACCCGTTGCATCTGAGAGCTGAACGGTATAAGTAACCGCGCCTTCAAAAGTGCCCGTTACCACAAAAGGTAAACTTATGACACTTCCGACACAAACTGAACCCAAGGCCACGTCGGCTGCACTCACCCGCGGATTGACCTTTACCAGAACAGTACTTGTCGGCGTGGGGGCTGTTCCGCACGCATTACGAACTGATTTAACAGAATAAGTCGTCGTCGTCGTAGGGCTAACCGTCACTAAGGCGGGGGTAGTGTTTACCGTGGCCGTCTGATCATTGGACAAAACGTACGTCCACGGGCCTTCTCCTGTGAAGTCCAACGTAAGTTTTGCACTTTCTCCTACCCCAATCGTCGTGTTACCACTCAATATAACCGTAGGCAAGGCCTGTACCGCAAACACGCCACTACTCACCGAAGAAGCAGAGGCACTGGCGATAACGCGTACTTTGTAGTTTTTGCCTGCTAACAACGAAGCTGGAAAAGTAACTTGCAATGGGCTGGCTGTGCCTGTCCCAATCGCAACGGAATTGGTAAAACTTCCCGTCGAGTCTGATACCTGTGCTGTATAGGTTACAGCAGCCGTTGATTCAAACGTGCCCGTGGTGACAAACGACACCGTGGCCGTCGAGCCTGCACAAACGGAAGTAGATGCAAAAGTAGAGGTAATAATAGGTAAAACGCGTACCCGCGCACTGCCAGCCACTGTACCCGCACCACACACATTACTAACCGACTGAAGTGCATAGGTAGTACTCACAGTAGGTTGTACAATCCCTTTGAGCGGACTTGTGAGCGTAGTACCTGTGTTGGTATTGGTAAATGTATAAGTCCAAGGGCCATTTCCTGTAAAAGCAACCGTCAAGGTTGCCGTGCCACCCAACGTAATCGTGGTATCGCCCGAGAGTGTGGCAGTAGGGCGTCTGAGCATGGTAAAAATAGAAGTTGGCGTTGATGTAACCCCCGTCGTATCCGAAACAACGCGCAAGCGATACTCCCCACCAAGAGCTGTGGCGGGCAAGGTGACCACAATCGGGCTAGTTGCTCCCGATGCCAACGCCGTAGGACTTGTAAACGTCCCGCCCGTTCCTGACAATTGCACCGTGTAAGTACGTCTGGCTGGTGTGGGGATATTGGCTGGTGTAAACGCCACCGACAAAGTGGCCCCAGCACAGGCCGTTGCCCCGCTGACGTCCATTGTGGTAATCGTCGGGGTTTGTGCCCACGTATTCATCCAAGCGATTACTCCTAAAAATAATAAAACCCCAATCCGTTTAAACAATCTCATAAAACGCAAGTCCGTTACATTGTTATACGCCAAAATTGTGCCATTGCAATACAACAATCCCTTCTCTTTGTAGTTTTCTATCAAGCAAATATACAAGACCCTAAACGAGAAATTTGTATTTTCGCCCCAATTCTGAAAAATCATGTCCATTCGGATACAACACCTCACTAAACTATACGGCGCTCAAAAAGCCGTCAACGACATTAGCTTCGACGTAAAGCCTGGAGAAATCATGGGATTTTTAGGGCCTAACGGCGCGGGAAAATCGACGACTATGAAAATCACGACGGGCTACCTCAACGCCACCAGCGGAAGCGTAGAAGTGTGTGGATTTGACGTAGCGAAGCAGTCGATGGAAGTACGCCGCTCGATTGGCTATCTACCTGAACACAACCCGCTTTACACCGAAATGTACATCAAAGAGTTTTTACGTTTTGTGGGGGCTTTATATGGTCTCAAAGGCGAAAAACTGCGCCAGCGGGTGAGTGAAATGGTAGAAATATGTGGACTAGAGCTTGAACAAAACAAAAAAATCGGGCAATTATCCAAAGGCTATCGCCAGCGCGTTGGTTTGGCCCAAGCCCTGATTCACAACCCGCCCGTTTTGATTTTGGACGAAGCCACCACGGGGCTCGACCCCAACCAAATTCTTGAGATTAGGACACTCATTAAAAGCGTTGGAAAAGAAAAAACCGTACTTTTTTCGTCGCACATCATGCAGGAAGTAGAGGCCATTTGCGATCGTGCAGTCATTATCAATCGGGGACAAGTCGTGGCCAATCGTACACTTGCCGATTTACGCAGCGAAGGTAAACCGTTGGAAGAAGTCTTCCGAGAACTTACCACGCAATAGCCCTCCTTTTTTTTCGTTTTTGAAACAGAATTGTTCCTTTGAACGTAATCTCTTTTGAACGTTTTTTATATTTGAGACTATGAGAAAATTATTTTTGGGATTGGTCGTGGCCTCCTTATGGGCATTTGGAGCCGCCGCCCAGACAGCCAACCCCGACGCACCTCCACCACCAGTACGACCCAATAATGATGGCCCCATTAAAGTGTTAGACGCGCCTCCTCGCAAACAGGATCCAGAGCGTCCTCCTTCGGCCTTAGACCGTCTTCGCTTGGGAGGCAGTATTGGCCCACTGTCGTTTGGAACCGTGACCAGCATCGGGGTTTCACCCGTGGCGGGGTATCAAGTTACTAATCGCCTTTCTTTAGGGGGAGGTTTTACGTATCAATACACCCAACTCCGCTATTCTCCTACCCTCAAAAGTAGCTACGACAACTACGGCGGGCGGGTGTTTGGGATGTTTAATGTGTATGAAAGTATCAACTTAAACGCTGAATACGAATCGCTTAATGTCCAATACCGCGACTACAACGCCAGCGGCGTGCGTAAGCGCACTTGGATTAATTCGGCCATGGTCGGAGCTTCGTATTCCACTCCGATTGGCGGGCGTTTTATCAAAGCATTTAACCTGATGTTGTTGTATAACCTAAGTTATAACAGCTTGGTGAACCCTTCATATCCTGCGGAGAACATTTATCCTACTTCGAGTCCATTGGTGATTCGAGCAGTATTGTTCTAACGCTTTCGTTTGAATGTCAATGTCGAATGCAGAGTGTCGAATTTGATTTTTATTCGACACTCTGCACTCTACCCTCGACACTCAAATGCTATTCTTTTACTGCTGCAAACTGCGTAAGACGGTGCCCCATTTTATCGCGCTTTGTTTTCAAATATCCTTCATTGTACTGATTCGCAGGCATTTCGATGGGCACACAATCAATGATTTCTAACCCGTAACCCATCAAACCCACCCGTTTTTTAGGGTTATTTGAAATGAGTTTGATTTTGCTCAATCCCAAATCACGCAAAATCTGTGCTCCTACACCGTAATCGCGCTCGTCCATTTTAAATCCAAGGGCAATATTGGCATCGACCGTATCCAAGCCATTTTCTTGCAATTTATAGGCTTTCAGTTTGTTGATAAGTCCAATGCCACGGCCTTCTTGGTTCATATACACAACCACGCCTTTGCCCGCTCTCTCAACCATCTCCATCGACGCGTGCAATTGCGGCCCGCAGTCGCAACGACATGACCCAAAAATATCGCCCGTCACGCACGATGAGTGAACGCGCACTAATACGGGTTCATCTTTCTCCCACGTACCTTTGATAAGGGCCAAATGCAGTTCATCGGTGTGAATTTGGCGAAACGCAATCATGTCGAAATGCCCCCATTCGGTCGGCATGTCAACGACGATTTCGCGCTTGATAAGGGTTTCTTTTTGAAGACGATATTCTATCAAGTCTTTGATAGACACCAACTTCATATCAAACTTATCGGCCAATTCACGCAATTGCGGCAAGCGAGCCATGGTACCATCTTCATTCAAAATTTCGATCAATACCCCCGCAGGTTTTAAACCCGCCAAACGGGCAAAATCAATGGCAGCTTCGGTATGGCCCGTGCGACGAAGTACGCCGCCAGGCATGGCACGAAGCGGAAAGATATGTCCTGGACGACCTAATTCTTCGGGACGGATGTTAGGGTCCACCAAAGCTTGAATGGTTTTAGAACGGTCGGAAGCAGAAATCCCCGTCGTACAACCATGACCAAGCAAATCGACCGATACCGTAAAAGGTGTCTCGTGCGTAGAAGTATTATCTCCCACCATCATTTTGAGGCCCAATTCCTCGCAGCGCTCCACGGTAAGGGGGGCACACATCAGCCCACGACCTTCTTTTACCATGAAGTTCACCATTTCGGGCGTGGTCATTTCGGCCGCACAAATGAAGTCGCCTTCATTTTCACGGTCTTCATCATCGACCACAATGATGATTTTCCCTGCTCGAATGTCTTCAATCGCCGATTCAATGGTATCGAGCTTGATGGAATTGGTATTATTATTGCTATCCATGTATCAAATAAAAATAGTTTGCGAAAAACAACGTTTTATGTTTACGATTCTGTGTAGTGCGTGTAATTCTTTTCGTAGTAAGTTTGTTAGTAAAACAACCTTTTGCAAAGATACGTTCTTTGGGGAGAAGGAAATCGGAAATCATAAATCTATGAAATCATCTCTTGTACTTTTTTTCTTTTTGGTAAGCCTAGCCGTATTGGGGCAAGATTGGTGTGACCCTGCTCAACGAAACGCTTCGATTGGCAATGGTGGATTCATCGTAAAAGGCTCGTCTGTTGGTTGTCTTTTATTTGATGTCAATGTAGAAAAAACGGTTGGAGAAAATGCCCAATACATTTATGACTACAAAGGTGGTGACCCTACCAAAGCGCCCTATGCAGCTACTGCCACCACATCACATCGTTATACCAAACTTGGCAAATACACCATACTCCAGCTGGTAAGTACGGGGGGCACAGGAGCCATCGCCTGCCGCGTAGTCGAAGCTGTCACAGCGCCTAATTATAAAGTACAAGTCTGTAGCGACCGAAAAGTGGTAGTCACTATCGCCGACGATTCTACCACCAAAGGCTACGAATCTTTTTTGGTTAATTTTGGCGGAGGAGTTTACCTTCCTGTCTCCAAAGCCAACAGCCCTTACATTATTTCCTATGCTTATCCCACTAATGCCAATGCAGCCACGATTTCAGTAACGGGTATTGCACCTGGTAATATTCCGCTTACCTGCAAAAAAGACACCAACGTAATTTTGAATACTTCCACTGCAACGGGCGTATCAATCCGCAAAGTAACCACTCGCCCCGACGGCACGGTGGATGTGCTTGTTAGAGGGAGTGCGGGTATCAAAGCTGACATTCAAATTGATGAAGGTGCCACGGGAACGTTCAGAAACACAGGCCAAAGTGCAACCACCAACGATACCACCACGGTGACGATTCGCGCCATCAACGCCGCACAAAACGCTTACTGTTTCCGCCTAAGTACCAACGATGTTTGCGACAATACCACCACTACCTCCAGCGTGGTCTGTGCCACTAGCTTAGAGGTAGTAGCCCAAAATCAACAAAACGTACTCACTTGGAAAGAATATCCACAGGCGGCCTCATTTCAAAATTACCGCGTCAACCTCAACGGAACCCCTAGCCCAGTGGTCACTAATCGTACCACAACAACCCAAACTGACCGCGGCGTGACCTGCGGAAATCAGTATTGCTATCAAGTCACGGTGACATTGGCGGGAGGCGTTGAATCGGTCTCGCAACTGCGCTGTGTTCAAGCCATTTCAAGCAACATTCCATCAAAAATTACCAGTGCTGTTGCTTCTGTCCTCGAAGATGAACAAAAGGTGGAAGTACGAATTATTAACCCACCCGATTCTGGCGCTAGTCCTTCTCGGTTCAAAACCATTTTTTTACGTGCCGAAAATGGCAGCAATAATTACCAAGAGGTTGGGGTTGCCAATAACCAATTGACATTTATTGACCCCACCGCCAACCCCAATGCGCAGTCGTACTGCTATAAAGTTCAATACGAAAACAGTTGCGGAAATCGCTCCCAACCAAGTGAACCGTTCTGCTCGATTCATTTATACTCCAAAAGTAACTCCTCCGTTGACTGGACGGTTGACTCTCCCTTTTTAGCACCTGTGCGCTTATATCAACTTGAAATCATTGATGAAAATGGGAATCCTAAGTACCAAATTGATTTAAGTGGAAATACGAACTTTGACCCAAGCAGCTATAATCCAGACCAACAGCTCTTCAAATACAGAATTTTGGCTTACCCTGAAGGTATTCCAGGTATTTTGAGTTACTCCAATTACTTTGTTTTTGTAAAAGGAGCTCTCGTTTTTATTCCTGATGCCTTCTCGCCAAACAAAGACAATGTCAACGACTTTTTTGCCGCGCAGGGGCAATTTGTCAACACCTCAAGACTGATTGTCTATAACCGATGGGGCGAAGTGCTTTTTGAATCCGAGGATGCCATAAAAAAAGGGTGGGACGGAATGCTCAATGACCAGCCCGCCCCCGAAGGCTCGTACGTGTATCGTGTCGAAATTAAAGATTTGCTTGGTAAAAACTTTGTTAAAATCGGGACTTTCTTACTAGCTCGGTAGTTTTCGATACTTTTGCTCAAACCCAACTAGGTAGCGGTTTCCAATCGGAATTTCTATCTTGTCGAGGTGTAATTTGGCTTTCTGAACCGCCGTTATCCGCTCAAAAGCTACAATAAAAGAATTATGAACGCGGCCAAATTGCGTTTCGGGCAGTTTTGCCTCCATGGCTTTTAGGTTTAGGCGCGTCAGAATGGGTTTCGGCTGCTGCGTGGTATAAATTTTGACGTAATCTTTGAGCCCTTCCACGTAACTCACTTCATCGAAATAAATCTTAATTTCTTTGTATTCCGAAAAAACAAAGAAAAAACCGCGTTCTATGACCGCTGGTGCCTCCTCTTTCTGTCGTAATTCAAATAATTCTTTGGCCCGAAGTACCGCCTTTTCAAAACGTTGAAACGGAATCGGTTTGAGCAAATAATCCACAACATTGAGTTCAAAACCCTCTAAGGCATACTGCTCATAAGCCGTCGTAAAAATCACCATTGGCGGCTGCGAAAGCCCCCGTAAAAATTGTGTTCCTGTCAACGTAGGCATTTGAATATCCAAAAAAATGAGATCCACCGAATGGGTTTTAAGCCACAAATCGGCATCAACGGCATTTGAAAATGTGGCCTGTAGCTCTAAGTAAGGAAACCGACGAAGGTCATCGGCCAAAATCGCCAAAGCAAACGGCTCGTCGTCAATGGCTATGCAGCGTATTTGCGTCATGGGGCTAGTTCAAGGGATAATTCCACCCGAAATGTAGTGGCGTTGGTATAAATATGCAATTCGTGCCGCTGTGGATAATGCAGGGCTAGGCGGCGTTCCACATTTTTTATCCCCAGTCCCGACTCTCCTTCCTTGGGTAGGTTATTTTCAAAAATGGGGTTTTCGACAAAAAACAACAGGTGGTTTTCTCCCACCCGAAAGCCAATCACGATGTCGCTTTTTTGTTGACTGTGCAAGCCGTATTTAAACGCATTTTCGACAAACGGCAAAAACAACAAAGGCTCAATTTGATACCTTTCAATCGCCCCTTCGTGTACAAACGAAACGGAGTTTTGATCGGTCAGTCGCATTTTTTGGAGGTCAATAAAATGCTCTAAATGCTCAATTTCTTGCGTCAATGGCACGCGTTCGTGGTTGGCCTGATAAATCACGTACCGCAGCAACTGCGACAGTTTCACCACTGCTTCCTCGGCATTGTCCGACTTTTGGCGCGTCAACCAACGAATGTTATTGAGAGTGTTGAACAAAAAATGTGGACTGATTTGAAGTTTCAACACGGCCAATTCAGCCGCTATTTTTTCCAATTGAATCTGCTGTTTTTCTTCCCTTTCACGCAAACGGTCACGCACCAAGGCAATCATCGAGCTTGCCAACGTGACCAAACAAAACGATAAAAAAGCGGTAATTTGAGGAGGCCCGAACGCCCCAAAAGGGGGCCGAACAGACATTCTGCCCGAAGGTGGTGGCATTGGCAGAGGTACTTGCCCAAGCATCGGGGGGCGATTCATTCTCCACCACTGCATCAGCAAATCGTTGGCAACCAAATAAATCAACAATGCCCCTGCCACTGCCCCCACGTATGCAATCACATTCTTTTTAGACAACAAATTGGGGATTAAGCGTTGGAGATTGAGGTAAAAAAAGGCAATCAACAAGACATCACCTGCCAGCTTACTTAGCAAAAAACTGCCAAAATTAGGCGGAAACCACATGTTTGAAAAGGAAAAAAACAGCAACGGAGAGGCGATGTAAACTAACCAGCCTATGAGGTGCAGCCACCCGTTATATCGTTCTAAATACTTCATAAAACCCTTTTCTTAGCTATACATTTTTCTACCCACCTTCGTTGCAATGTGTCTATTTATCAGCGGTTTGTGTAGAGCCTTTGCCAAACTTAACAATTTCTTAACATTCTTCTACACATATCCAGTATTTGTAGGCACATACGGCAAGAGCTGCCACATCTTGCGTTCATTGGCGGTAATCACCTTAAAAACCGCCATAACCGATGAAAAGTACGCCTTATCTTTTTCTGTTCAGCTTACTCTGTTGGATTTCCTTCCAAAGCATAAGCCAAAACAAAGCTTCTACTCCCAAAAAGAAGCCAATCCAGCCCAACTACGAGGTTGTTTTTCCTCAAAATCGGGTCAATACCCTAGAAATTACGCTTACCCAAGCCACTTGGGATAGCATCCAAATAGATATGAAAAAGAAATTTGGAAATGAATTTGGAAAAGGAAGTCGATTTCCAGGACCGATGCCTAAAAATGGGGCTTTTCCTCCTCCCATGGGGGAGGGAAGTCCGATGATGGGCGGAGGTCCTGCTTCTTTTGGCCAAGGCGAGCCCAATTACGTGGCCGCCTCGTTGAAATTTAACGGGAAAACGTGGAATTCGGTAGGTTTTCGACTCAAAGGTAATTCTACCCTGATGATGTCGTGGGGGCAAGGAATTTACAAATTACCTTTCCGTTTATCGTTTGATGAATTTGCGCCTAAAGGGGCTACGAAGCCCTCATTTTACGGCTTTCACGAGTTGTCGATGTCTCCTGCGGCCAACGACCCCTCGCTTTTACACGAAAAAGTAGCTGCCGACTTGTTCCGACAAGCAGGCATCCCCGCCGCCCAAACGGCTTTTTATCGTGTATTTATCAATTTTGGAGAGGGACTAAAATACTGTGGTGTCTATACCATGGTCGAGGTAATCGACGATACGATGGTCAAGCAGCAATTTGGAGAGTCAACGGGTAATATTTACAAACCCGAATCCACGTTTCAGAAGTTTGCACCTGCTCAGTTTGAAAAGAAAAACAACAAGAAAAAAGCGGATTATTCCGACGTTCAAGCGTTCATAAAGGCGCTAAATGATTCTACTCGGCTCACGCAACCTGCTCAGTGGCGAGCCAATTTGGAAGCTACCTTTAATGTTCCTCATTTTTTGAATTACCTAGCAGTCAATAACGTCATCGACAACTGGGATACCTACGGAGCCATGGCGCACAACTTTTACCTGTACAATTCTCCCACTAAAAAATTGACTTGGATTCCGTGGGACAACAACGAGGCACTTTCGAGCCGTGGCGGTGGTGGAATGTTTCCTCCTGCCATGGCGCGCAACGAAAAACGTCCCAGCGAGGGCAGTGTTCCTCCTGAAGGGTTCTTTCCGCCGCCGCCGATGGGAGGCAAAAAAGGTGGATTTGGGGGAAACGTTTCCCTCGACCTCTCGTCCGTCAGCAAGCAATGGCCGTTGATTCGCTACCTCGCCGATGACCCAGTCTATTTTGCGCAGTACAAAAACTACGTCAAAAAGTTTACCCAACATCTATTTACTACTACCCACATGAAAAAGCTATTTGAACGCTATCACCGCCTCATTGCGCCCTACGTGGAAGGCAAGGAAACAAGGCCCTATTCTCAGCTACGGGATGCGGCTAGTTTTAGTAATTCGCTCGAACAACTCAATGAACACGTTGTATCTCAAACGCAAAAAGTAGAAGCGTTTTTACAAAAGCCCTAGCCCTTTTGCAACGTAACTATTTCTT
Organism: Runella limosa DSM 17973; assembly: GCF_000482465.1. Lineage (GTDB taxonomy): Bacteria > Bacteroidota > Bacteroidia > Cytophagales > Spirosomataceae > Runella > Runella limosa. Next base: position 56,973 of record NZ_KI519425.1, on the reverse strand, counting down.
TTAACGTAAACCTCATTGACACCGATGCCTCTAAACTCATATTCTGACACCTTTATGAAAATTGTTCGTTCCACGCTCTTTGTGGTACTTATGGCCTTTTTGGCCACTTCCTGCAAAGACAAGGTGCAGGAAGTCACCCCTGGCGACGGCACTGCCGAAACGACCAACCCCGACTGGACAACCGAGTCGCACAGTGGTGATGGTAGCCCCAATTATGATATTGTATTTCCTCAAAGTCAAGTCAATACCCTAGAAATTACGATGACGGCAGCTGATTGGACGGCCATCAAAACGGATATGCAAACCCTGACGGGTACTGCTTTTGGAACGCGTAGTAGCGGTTCCCAAGGCGGTGGCGGGATACCTGGCGGCAACCCACCCAACGGAGGAAATGGCGGCGGCGGAAATGGAGGTGGCCTTGACTTGATTGGTGGCGATCCTATCTACGTAGCAACTACGTTGAAGTTTAACGGAAAAACTTGGAATAAAGTAGGCATGCGCCTTAAAGGCAACTCTAGCCTTTCATCCATTTGGGGGGCGGGTATTTATAAAATTCCTTTTCGTCTCAAGTTTGATGAATTTGAGGACAAATATCCTGAGATTAACAACCAGCGTTTATACGGTTTTAAAGAATTGTCGATGTCGCCTGCGTATTCTGACAACTCAATGATTCGGGAAAAAGTAGTGGCGGATATTTTCCGAATGGGCGGAGTGGCAGCGGCGCGTACAGCTTTTTACAAAGTATATATCAATTTCGGCGCAGGTGCCAAGTATTGTGGCGTATATACCATGGTGGAAATCATCGACGATACGATGGTTAAAGATCAGTTTGGGGAGAAAAAAGGAAATATTTACAAGCCCGAATCGACCTTTCAGTCGTTTGTTCAATCACAGTTTGAAAAGAAAAACAACGAAACAACCCCTGATTACAGCGATGTTCAGGCGTTTGTAACGGCCCTCAACAGCACCGACCGCACGACCAACGCCGCTCAGTGGCGCGCCAATCTCGAAAAAACTTTCAACGTCGATAACTACTTGAAGTACTTGGCTATCAATAATACCATTGTCAATTGGGATGCGTACGGAGCCATGGCGCACAATTATTACCTCTACAATTCTCCGACTAATAAATTGACGTGGATTCCGTGGGATCACAATATGTCGATGACTAGCTCCGCAACGGGCGGAGGAATGAGCCGTTCCGCCGTGTCATTGGCCATGACGGAAGTGGGAACAGGCTGGCCATTGATTCGCAACGTCGCGGCTGACCCTATCTATTATGCCAAGTACAAACAGTACGTTCGTTCGTTTGCCGACAACGTGTTTACCACCGCCAAAATGAACGAATTATTTGAAAAATACACCACGCTCATTACGCCTTACGTCACAGGGACTGAAAAGGAGGTTGCTCCGTACACCAATCTCACGAGTACGGCAGCCTTTACTTCCTCCTTGGCCGAATTAAAACAACACGTTATTACTCGAAATCAAGCAGTTAATACTTTTCTCAAATAAATAGTATATGTCGAACAATAGCCTCTTTGTTGCCTTATTAAGCATATCTGTTAGTTGGGCGCAAAGCAAAAAAGAAGTAAAAAAGTACGACCTCATTACGGCCACCGAAACCATCACCGAAGTAGTTGATGGAAAGGAAGTTACCCGAAACGATTCGTATAAAAAATTTGACAAAGACGGTAACGTCATCGAGGAAGTTAAGTACGATAATTACGGCAAAGTAGAAGAACGTATCGTACGCCTCTTCGACAAATTTGAAAACAAAACGCAGGAAATCACTTTCGATGCCTCCAATCGACAACTCAAACGAGAGGTCTATAAATACAACGAATTGGGCGAAAAAGTAGAAGAATCAGAATTTAATTCAAAAAATCAACTGGTTAGTCGCTCGGTTTTTACCAACGACCGACGGGGCTTAAAATCGGAAAAGAAAACTTATGACGGCAAAGGCAAACTTACTCAAACTAAAAAGTATCGCTACGACGACTGAGGATTTGTTTGCCCATATCAGGCAACAAGCCAATTCGTTTGAGCCCATTTCACTGGCCGAAATGGACAGCGTAAAGCTCATGAACCGTACCGATGCAAAGTTTTTGATTCCGTTGGAAATGTTTTCGGCTATCCTCACCGATTTACTGCCACATTACCGCATTTTGGAGGTAAACGGCTTGCGGCTGGCTGACTACGAAACGCTGTATTTCGACACGGAATCGTTGCAGCTTTACCACGAACATCAGTCGGGCAGGCTCAACCGCTACAAGATTCGTCAACGCAATTATGTACAATCTAACCTCATTTTTACGGAGGTTAAATTTAAAAATAACAAAGGGCGGACGATTAAGACGCGGGTTCGCCAACAAGTACTTCCAGGCGAAACGATGGACGACAACGTATGTAACTTTTTACAACGCCAAACCCCTTTTGTCGCGACGGATTTACAACCCGTTTTATGGGTGGACTATACGCGTCTGACGCTGGTAAGCAGAACCACCGCTGAACGCCTTACCCTCGACCTGAACCTGACGTTTCGCAACGAGAACAACACCCAGAATTACGCTTCCGTTGTAGTGGCAGAAGTAAAACAAGAATCGCTGAAACACTCATTTTTTTTGGATTTAATGAGAAAATACAAGCTTCGCGAGGGCTCTATTAGTAAATACTGCTTAGGCATTATCAGTCTTTACAGCCACGTAAAGCACAATCGTTTCAAATTAAAACTCAATCATTTACATAAAATAGCGTATGCTTTTTCTCCAAGAACTTACCACGCCTGATACCTTTGAGTGGTTTAATAAACTACCCGAAAAGTTTTTTGTACGTTTGCTCGTCGATGTACTTACTACGACCATCCTTGTACGCTTGATTTATTACCGTATTTACCGTCGAACTGACTTATTTTTGACGTTTTTTGGGTTCAATTTCGTAATTTTCCTCATCACGTACCTTCTCAATAAAGTACAAATGTCGATGGGCGCGGCTTTTGGACTTTTTGCGGTCTTTTCGATGCTACGCTACCGCACCGAAGGGCTGTCGGCCAAAGACATGACATACTTATTTATTGTAATTTCCGTGGGATTGATTTCCGCCATTATCAAAGGAAGCTGGGACGAATTAGGACTTGTTAACGGAATGATTTTATTGGTGGTGTGGCTTTTGGAAGGAAATTTGCTAGTGAAAAGAGAGTTGACTAAAAGCATCCAATACGACCGCATTGAGCTGATTACGCCCGAACGTCAGGAAGAGTTATTGGAAGACTTGCGCGTCCGAACAGGCTTGGCCGTACACCGCGTAGAAGTTCAAACGATGGATTTTTTGAAGGACTCGGCACTTATCATGATTTTTTATTACCAAGGAACGGCGATAAAAAGTCAGGTGACTGTGTCCTCTTTACAAGAAGTAAATTAACTAAACGTGTCAAGGGTTGCTCACAACCCGACCGAAAACGAACAAAGGGTAAACAGCAAGCACTCGTGCCAAGGGTTGCTCACAACCCGACCGAGAACGAACAAAGGGTAAACAGCAAGCACTCGTGTCAAGGGTTGCTCACAACCCGACCGAGGAGGAACCAGGGGCAAGCCTAAACCCGAAATTAAAAACAGGAAACCATCAAAAAATGAAAAAAATAGCAATCGCAGCCTTGTTAGCTTTACCGTTTTTGGGGCAAGCTCAGGCAACGGACATTGGTTTGTGGTCGGGTGTGGGTGTGGAGAAAAAAATCACCAAATCGCTTTCAGTGAGTGTAAATACACAGTTCCGTTTTACCGATAACGTTTCCATCTTACGGGCATATTTGGGGGAAGCTGGCGTGTCGTACAAACTTAACAAGCGCTGGGAAGTAAGCGGATATTACCGTTTTATAGGCCGTCGTAAAAGAAATGACGATAAAACAGGCTACGAATACCGTCCCTATCACCGTTTTTATGCCGATATCGCTTACGACCGTAAAATCTGGAAGTTGAAATTTGATTACCGCTTACGGTACCAAAACCAGTTTATGGACGACGACAGCGGCCTCGAAAACGATAAAAGCTATGTGCGTAACAAATTTGAAGTGTCTTACCCCAATAAATCTCGCTTTACCCCTTACGTTTCTACCGACTTTTTTTATCAGCTAGGGGGCGTTGGTTTTGATCAAATGCGAAACAAAGGGGGGATTGAGTTTGCCATCAACAAACGTAACAAAATTGACCTCTCTGGCTTTACCGATTACCGACTTCAAGGTAGCCAGGAGAATCGTTTTTTGATTGGGGTTTCTTATAAATTAAAACTTTAAGAGGTTGTCCAAAAAGTAACAGGTCACAAAATATTCTTTGGATTCAACCTCATCCCAACCCTTCTCCTTCCATGAGAAGGGCTTAAAAAGTCCCCATCTCCAGAAAGGAGAGGGGGATTTAGGGGGTGAGGTTGAACAGACACCGAAGATAATTTGGTGATACAAGACTTTTGAGACAACCTCTCTACACCCATTAAGAAAGCCCAGATACGCGCTCCCCAATGATGCGCAAGCCATCGAGGGTGAGGCTGCGGTTTACTTCTACAAACTCCCCGTGAAGGGTATCAATAATCGACGAAAGACCACCCGTCGCTAGGGCGATACAGTCGCCGTCGAGCTCCCGCCGAATCCGCGTAATCATTCCGCGTACCAAACTCTCATACCCCAGCAATATCCCCGCCTGAATCGCGTGTGTGGTGTTTTTACCAATGGCCGATTCGGGCAATTTGAGGGGCACTTCGGGGAGCTGGGCCGTGTTTGAAAACAAAGCTTTTACGGCCGTTTTTAGTCCTGGAGCAATGGCCACGCCCAAAATCCGTCCGTCGCCCGAAACTGTCGTAAACGTAAGCGCCGTACCAAAATCCACCACCACCGCATTCCGTCCGTATTTGGTGTAAGCAGCCACCGCATTGGCCACCAAATCGCTCCCTATTTCATGTGGGTGATCAATTTCTACTTTTAGCCCAGGATACACCTCTGGCCCGACGACCACGGGCGGCATCCCAAAAAGGCCCGACAACATGGTGCGCAAAACGGGCGTCAACGGTGGTACGACACTACTCAACACCGTCGTTTGTACGTCCGAAATCAACAAATTTGCCTCTAAAAAATGAAGGCGGAGTTTGGTTTCGTAGTGAGGTGCTCCTTCATCAGTGAGCGAACGTACCCGAAAAATATGCGTCCATTCATCGTTTTGCCATACGCCAAAAACGGTGTCAGTATTGCCTACATCAACGGCTAAAAGCATGATACATTTGAGGTTAGAATGATTGAAATTTGCGAGCGGATTCCATTCAAGAAAGCAGGTAGGGTAAAACGAGTACCCAATATTTACGCTTCTTTTTTCGTTTTATTCTTATTGGTTCTGCCCAAAGAGCCTTTATTTTGTAAATTATTCATTAACCAATGATGACGCTGCCCCTTTTTTTAGAAAAAACAAAACACTGAAAATCAGTCGATTTTGCCTAAAACAAGGTTTTTTATTTTATTCTTGACTAGCGTTTCTTGAATCTAACCGCTTTTGATTTATGCGCAAATTAAGCGTTTTTTTATCCTTGTTCGTTCCTTGTATTGGATTTGCCCAAGATTTACCCGACTGGGAAAACCCTGCTGTCATTAGTAGAAATACCGAACGTCCTCATACAACGATTGTTCCTTTCAGCGATGAAGCCTCCGCACTAAAATTCGACCGTGCGGCTTCTCCTTACGTTAAATCACTCAACGGTACCTGGAAATTCAAGTGGGTGTCGCATCCGTCAAAAGTTCCTGGCGATTTTTTCCAACAAAATGTCAATACTTCTACTTGGGACGATTTGCCCGTTCCGTCCAATTGGCAGGTGGTAGGCGCCCGTGAAGGCCGTCCTTACGACCGTCCTATTTTTTCCAACATCAAGCATCCTTTCCCTGCCTCTCCGCCGCGCATCACCAGCGATACCAACGCCGTGGGGTTGTACCGCACCCAATTTAGCCTTCCCGCCAATTGGCAAGGACGTGATGTGTTTTTGCACTTTGCGGGGGTACAATCTGCTTGTTACGTTTGGGTAAATGGCCTGCAAGTAGGGTATCACGAAGACGGAATGACGCCCGCTGAGTTTAATATCACCAAATACCTACGCGGCGGCGACAATCAGCTGACGGTTCAGGTCATCAACTGGTCGGACGGTAGCTACCTCGAAGACCAAGATTTTTGGCGCATATCGGGTATCTTCCGTGATGTTTATCTCTACACTACGCCTACGATTCACATTCGCGATTACTACGTAGTGACTGATTTGGACGATAACTACCAAAATGCTACGCTAAAAGTGGCGGCTTTTGTCAAAAATTTTTCGTCGCAAGTTCAAGATAAGTACCAAGTTAAGTTCAAACTTTATGACCCTTCTGGCCGCCTTGTACAGGACGATTTGGTAAGAAATGTACCAATGATGGACCCGAAAGACGAATCGTACCTGAACTTAAACGTACCCATTACTTCCCCTGCTTTGTGGAGTGCCGAGGCGCCCAATCTTTACAAATTACTCATTCAAGTGATAGATGGCGAAGGGCGTACCGCCGAAGTATTAAGTACCCGCGTCGGTTTCCGTGAAGTCAATCTTCGCAATGGTCAGCTATTGGTCAATGGCAAAGCGGTGAAATTTAAGGGCGTCAATCGCCACGAGTTTGACCCAAATACGGGCCGTGTCATCAGTCGTGAATCGATGATTAAAGACATTGTGTTGATGAAACAACATAACATCAACGCTGTTCGTAGCTCGCATTATCCCAACGACCCACTCTGGTACGACCTGTGCGACGAATACGGCCTGTACGTCATCGACGAAGCCAACATCGAAAGCCATGAGCTTTGGCAACAAAAAGGAATTGTTTTGGCGGCCAATGCCGACTGGAAAGATGCGTTTGTCGCAAGGGGTAAAGCCATGGTAGAGCGCGATAAAAATCACCCTTCGATTATTATTTGGTCACTTGGAAATGAGTCGGGCATGGGAGGAAATTTTGACAGCATGGCCGAAATCATCCGCCTCATCGACCCTACCCGCCCACTGCATTATGAAGGTCGCTCCAATTACCCCAAAACCTTTGAAGATGTAGATCAGCCAGTCACAAAATACGACATCAACGGCACGATGTACCCTTCGGTCAAAGTGATGGAGGCCATGGCCAAGAAAGACCCCAATCGCCCGTTGATTATTTGTGAATACGCGCACTCGATGGGAAATAGCGTCGGAAATTTGAGCGACTACTGGGCGCTTATTGACAAAAATCCCCGAATGCAGGGTGGGTTTTTGTGGGATTGGATGGACCAAGGCTTAACCCTCAAAGACAAAGCAGGCAATTGGTACATCGACCACGTTAACCGCATTGATGGCGCCAACGCAGGCGACGGTTTGGTCAACCCTGACCGTACCCCTCAGCCCGAAATCAACGAGGTAAAACACGTATATCAATACATCAAATTTTCACCAAAAGATACACTTTCGGCCCAAAATCAAGCCATTACGCTTCAAAACACCTACAATTTCTTGAGCTTAAAGCCTTTCAAATTAACGTGGCAGCTTCTCGAAAACGGTAAAGTGGTACAGCAAGGCGACCTCAACGACCTCAATGCTGCCCCTGGCGCCAACCAATCGCTTTCTATCCCATTTTCTATGCCGACTTCGGGCGGGGAGTATTTCCTCAATCTTAGTGTCAAACTCAAAGAAAACACCGCATGGGCGCAAGCAGGGCACGAAGTGGCTTTTGAACAACTTTACATCAAAAATAGCTACCCAACGGCCAAAACGGTGGTGACGTGGCCAGCCAACGCCACTGTCAAGGTAGGGTTGGTTCGTGGCGGAGGGATTCAGTTGACTAGCCCCCAATTCAAAATCATTTTCGACCGCAAAGTGGCGGGCATCAGTTCTTTTATTTACAAAAATCGTGAACTCATCGCCAAACCGCTCCAGCCTAACTTTTGGCGGGTTCCTACCGACAACGATGAAGGTGGCGGAAAAGACTCTTTTGCGGCACGTTGGAGAGCCGCAGGGTTAGACAGCCTTCGCCGTTTAGGAGGTGATATTCGTATTGAGCAAGTAAGCCCTTCTATCGCAAAAATTCATACCCAAAGTACGTGGGTAGGCCGTGCAGGGGTTAATTTTGTTGTAAAAACGACTTATACCGTCTTTGGTTCGGGCGATATTGACGTAAAAAACACCATTACGGTTAATGGCAACAACGTACCCCCGTTGCCCAAAGTGGGAATGCAAATGCAGCTTCCTGCTTCTTTCCGTAACCTTACGTGGTATGGACGCGGGCCGTTTGAAAGCTACCCCGACCGCCTTTCTGCGGCGCAAGTTGGCGAATACAGTGGTACCATTGCCAGCCAACATTTCCCGTACATTATGGCGCAAGAAAACGGCAACAAAAGCGATGTTCGCTGGGCTGCCGTGAGGGACTCTGTTGGTTTTGGGTTGGCAGTAATGGGCGGCCCAGCGTTTAATTTTAGCGCTCACGACTATACAGACGCTGATTTGCTCGCCGCAAAAACTACGCAGCAACTTCCCCACGGACAGGTAAGTGTATTGAACTTCGACCATAAATTAATGGGGCTAGGTGGCGACGATAGCTGGACACCACGCACGCACGACGAATACCTTTTGACCGATAAAGAATACGCTTACTCATTCCGTTTGCGGCCATTTGATGCGGCAACTTCATTGAGTGCCATTACCCAATCGGCTCTTCCCGAAATGACTGCCCAGTCGCAAGCTGCTTCCGAGTTGGGCGCACCTGCCTCGATTGTCAAAGAAGAATCATCGGGCCAGGAAGCTCTTGATGCCCAAGAAGCCGCGATTCGCAAAGCAGAATCACGTAAATACACCAAGAAAAAAAGCTATCGCAAAAAATCGTATTCTAAAAAGAAGCGCAGAAGATAGTATGGTAGTGGTCGGGTTGCTCACAACCCGACGCGCAACAAAAAAGCCCAACTCCTCGGAGTTGGGCTTTTTTGTTGGTTTGCCAATAACAGCTAACCGTTTACTGCTTAGTAACTCAAAATAGTAAACTCAGTACGGCGGTTCTTTTGGTGTTCTTCTTCGGTTTGTGCTTTCTTGATAATCAAGCGCGTTTCACCGTATCCTTTGGCCACCAATCGGTCTTTTTCAATGCCTTTTAACACAATATAATCAACGGCCGACTGCGCACGATTTTGAGAAAGTTTGTTGTTGTACGCATCCGAAGAACGGTCGTCCGTGTGAGAGCTCAATTCAATTTTTACCGTTGGGTTGTCTTTCAAAATCTGAACCAGCTTGTCAAGCTCTACGGCAGCATCGGCGCGGATATTGAACTTATCCAAGTCATAGTAAATATTTTCGAGTACAAACGTCTTGTTTAGCGCCAAACGGTCGAGTTTGAAAGCCACGTAAAACGTCGTATCCATCGTTAGTTTTTTACGGAAAATCTGCGGGATGCCTTTTCCAGCCATCGAGAAAGCATCGCGTTTTGTAATATAACCTTTACGTTCAATCAAAAGCGTATAATCTTTGCCTTCTTCCAAGGGGAACGTTCCAAAAATCCCCCCATCGCGACTGATTCCTTGTCCTACCAAGCTATCCGAGCTTACTTCGTACATTTTCACCACTGCCGAATCGAGCGTTGCAGCAGGCGTATCATTTGAGCTTACCGTTCCTGCCAAAAAATAATTAACGATTTTGGGAGGTTCTGGTTTACCAACGGTACGGCGGCGCGGGTCATCAATCGGCAATTTTTCCAATTCGGCCAACTGCGTTGAATCCAATCCCACACTTTCATCCTCAAAAAGATAAATGTCATCGTCGCCTTTTCCGCCTGTACGGTTGGACGCAAAAAAGCCAAAACGCATTTCATCATCAATGTACACCATTCCAAAATCATCGAAACGGGTATTGATTGGTGGGCCAAGGTTTTCGATTGTAATCACTCCTTGCGAACGAGTAGCGACAAACACGTCCAATTTCCCTAGTCCTGGATGGCCATCCGACGAGAAATAAAGTTTTGAATCGGGGCCTACGTATGGAAACATTTCATCACCTGGCGTATTGATGTCTTTACCCATGTTGACGGGTTTACTAAAACGCCCCGAGGCATCCATGTTGGCCCGATAAATGTCAATTCCTCCCACTCCACCTGGGCGATTAGAGCAGAAATACAACGTGCGCCCATCGCGCGAGAAAGCAGGGTTAGCATCCCACGAAGCAGAGTCGCTCACGGGAATCATTCGCGGTTCTGACCATTTTCCACTCACCAAACGGCTCAAATACAAATCACAATCAGCTGTTCCTTTTTTGCCCCCCGTGTTGGCGCGCGAAAACACGACAGTTTTACCATCTTTGGTAAAAGTCACGTCGGCTTCGTTGACACCCTCCAAGAAAGACGCAGGGCTAAACGGCTCTGCTTCACCTGCGGTTTCGGCATATTCGTCGGCCAGTTTTACTTTATAAATCCCCACCATCGGCATACCATTTGTTCTGTAAGTGGTATTTTTTCGAGTCGAGGCAAAAATCAAGTTTCCATCTTTTACGAAAGGGCCATATTCCCCGCCAGCAGTATTCAGTTTTTCGAGGTTTTGAACGCGATAAAACGTCTTTTTGTCCCGCAAAACGTCAATCGAACGCAGCGTGTATAGCTCCCGATTGGCCTTTTCTACATTTACTTTGTTGGTGGGATTACTGGCCAAATATTTCTCCAATTGTTTGGCTGCCTCCACGTACTCGCCCGAGGCTTTGAGCATATACGCGTAGTGGAAAGGGATTTCGGGGTCGGGATTGCCCGCTTCCAACGCCTTTTTGTAGTAGGGTGCGGCTAACTCAAAACGGTTGGACAAACGGTACGATTCGGCCAATAAGTAGTTGGTACGCGAGGGTTCGTAGTTTGCATTTGCAACAGTGCGGAGGTCTTTGATAGCCAACTCATATTCCCCTTTGTCAAACTTAGAAATACCCTCCTTAAACATTGACTGGGTAGAGTTACAAGCCGTGAAGAGGGTCAAGCAACCCACAAAGGCCAAACTGGATATAAAGAAATGCTTTTGCATAAGCGATCGGGACAAAACGTAAGCGGCTAATTTAACGAAATCGTTTTTTTCTGCTAAACTTTAACGCTAAAAGTTGCTGAAATGTTGCATTGGTTCTATATCATAAAAAAACGCTGACAGCTCAAAAATACTGTCAGCGTCCTTTATTATAAGCTATTTAGCTTAGAAAATCCAACGGAAAAAGACATACAAGGTAAATGACAAGAAAATAGAGACGGGCAAAGTAAGCACCCAAGCCATCAAGATATTACGCACGGTTTTGGCTTGGAGGTTTTTAATCCCTTTACTGGCCACCATCGTACCCGCAATCCCCGACGAAAGCATGTGGGTCGTACTCACTGGCAATCCAAAGCCCGAGGCGATTCCGATACCCAAGCTTGCCACCAATTCGGCCGAAGCACCTTGTGCATACGTCAAGTGCGACTTACCGATTTTCTCACCAACTGTCACTACGATACGCTTCCAGCCAACCATTGTACCTAGTCCCAATGAAAGAGAAATCATCAATACTACCCAAAACGGCGCATAATCAGTCAGACGACGAAGCCCTTTTTTCTCGTCCATACTTTCTTTAATCGTCTTTTTGTCTTGATCACTCATGCTCACCGACTCGCTATCCATCAATTTCTTTAAGCTGCTGTTAATCACCAAAATATCACGACGAGCTTCTAGGCGTGCGTTGGGTTCAATATGCCCCGCCGAGTCAGCTGCGGCAATCACTTTCAATAAATCTTCGGTGCTACCATTGACTTTTGCCAAACGCTTTTTGTCTTCAATGCCGAGCAGTGTAGTATCAATTTTACTCACCGTTTGTTCAATCGTCATCAAGTTGCCTTTTACCATGCGTGGGTCAATCTGGTCGTTCAGCGAAAAATAAGCAGGTACAACCCCAATCAAAATCAACATCACCAAACCGACTCCTTTTTGGCCGTCGTTGTTTCCGTGAAAAAAGCTCACGCCCGTACAAGTCAAAATCAAAATTGCACGAATCCAAGTTGGAGGTTCTTGGGTTTTCTTTGGTTCGCTAAACACCTGCTCGCGGGCTTCCTTATTCAACGCACGACGCAACGCAAACATCAACACAACCGCCAAACTGAAACCCACCAACGGAGAAAGCAACAAGGAAGCGAAGATTTCGGTCGCTTTGGTCCAGTTAACCCCTGCGCCGTCGGCAGCCTCGGGCATCATCGAAAACGCCAAACCAACCCCCAAAATCGACCCAATCAAGGTGTGCGAACTGGATGCAGGCAATCCAAAATACCACGTACCAAAGTTCCAGATGATAGCACTCAACAGCAGCGCTAACACCATGGCAATACTATGGTAGATATTTTGATCTATCAGTAGCTCCACGGGCAGCAAGTTGACGATACCCATGGCTACGGCAATCCCTCCTAAGATTACTCCTAAAAAGTTACAAAATCCCGACCACACTACCGCCGTTGTTGGCTTGAGTGAGTTGGTATAAATAACGGTAGCCACGGCATTGGCAGTGTCGTGAAAACCATTCACAAACTCAAAGGCGCAAGCGCACAAGATACAGATAAACAGGAGGATGAAGATGTCAGTTTCTAAGCCAAACATGATTTTAGAAATAAAAGTGAATTAATGAGCCGCCGTCTTTTTAAAAAGCGACTCCACATTGGAAAGTACAAAATTCAGTTGCAAAATATTATTCAAATCGACGTTGTTCTTATCGGTATTGTTAAATCTAAAAATGGTTTGTTGCATGTACGATGCTTCCACGCTATAATGATGGTTGAGTCGATAACCAAACCCAATCAACACACGATTTTGGTCAAACAAATTTAGGTTGCTGATATTCTTTCCCGTATTCAAGAAAAGCTCATTGTAGGCCTGCGCATAAAGGGTTTTGTCTCCCATTTGGGCCTTATTGAGCGGCAAGGTCAACTTGGCTTGATAGCGAAAACGCTCACGGTAATTCGTTTCGGAATAATCGCCGCCATACACAAATGATTTGTCGTTCAGGTCTTGGTTTTTGCCAAGCCAACGAAACTCGTAGCGAAAACGGTGGTCAACCCGAAGGCGTCCTAGGTTTTGGGTAAGAATGACTTGCGGTGACACGCGCAATTCAGAGAAAAATGCAAACGGTTTTCCTTCCGCAAAACGATTGGAACCAATCCATCCGAAAGGCATCAACGAAAATCGAACATTAGGATTAAGTTGGTAATGAATAAATGGGCGAAAAACGTGCTGATTAAGGTTGTTGTAAGGGTTGCCCGTGGTTGTTTCAGACTTATACTCTCCTTGCATATCCTGACGACGATGCTGGTTTTCTAACTGCCAAGAAAATTTTCCCGCGATTTTCCCCGAGATGTTCACATCTGTCCAACCATTCGCAATGTGATAATAGCGTCGTGGGCTTTGTGAGACTGATGGCAAGGAGGTAGAAACCATAATAAGCAAAAGCGCCCCGATAAAATTTAGAATGAAAGTTCTGTTCGGTAAAAAAATGTGTTCTGACGTACAGAACAGCAAACAACGAATTGATGTCATTGAATGATGTGCAAAATTAAGAATGAGAGTGTGTAGTAAGTATGTGTCGAGTATTACCAAATTGTTAAATTCAAGCACAACAGGCTCGAAGTTTCTTACTTAGCAGTCTCTTTTTGAGGGTAATGTCAGAATTTTATTGCTGTCTTTGGCCAATTTTCGATTCAAAAGTGGTGTCAGTGCGGGGATGTTGTAAAATTTCATTTGTTACCAAATCATTAATTTTATGTTAATTTTTCAAAGGTCAGGTTTTCAGCGAGTTGTATTTACTTTGAGACACTTCTCCCGAACTATTTTCTAAAAAAAATGGCACAAGAGACCCGAACCATCCACAAAATTATTGATTATCAACATTTTAACAAACAAAAAAGCACAAAAAGGGATGATGTTATTTCCCTTTTTGTACCACTGACACAAAAGTAAAGATGAAAGCTTAACCTAAAAAAGTGATGGGGCTAAAACGCGACGCGCTCTCCAATGTTAAGAAATTGTTATGCAATCGCTAAAAGTTAAACTGTGCCTGAAGCCGCAACAAGCTCCCCTTCTGATGATTTTGGGGTAATTTACTATCTTCAAATACGCGGTCTGATATGGTAGAAAGCGCCGTTAGCTCAAAATAATCTTTCCATTGCCACTCGACTCCCAGCTCTATGTCATTTACGATATAGCGGCGAGCATCTATCTCTTGTTTCTTTCCGCCATGATAATATTGGTACTTAGCAAAAGGCATCAACTGATGATTCAGGCTTTTATAACGGTACATCACTTGCGCATAACCTCCCCAAAGTTTTTTCTGTTGGGTAGTCATCGTGGCAGGGTCAAACTCAGGCCCCTGTCCAACGTTATACTCTGCTTGAAAGCCAAAAGGTTGCGGATAAATAATCAACGAAGCTGCTGCGCGACGGTCATCAAACAACGTTTGGGTACCTTTATTGGCGGCATCTTTTTCAATGGTATATTTTCCTGTATATCCTTGGATACTGGCTTCTACGTACTGGCCATTTTTGAATTTAAAAGGATAAGTGAGGCGGGCGACAACGTGGGAGTTATTGTTGACTTCGGCCTTGTTAGCCGTTTGACCATTATAAACACCCAACCCGAAAATGCCATAGTCACCGCTACCTTTCAGGCCTGATTTTACCAAAAAAGCAAAACGCTCTCGGATGTTGGCATTGGCCCAGTAAAACATCACCCCCAAATCTCGTTCGTTGGCCACCGAACTGTTGAGGGCATCTACCCGATCAAGCGAAAGGCGATTTTGAGAAGATTGCATATTCTCAAAACCGTACGGGACTTTACTTTGACCAAGCCGAAAACGAAATTCCTTTTTTGAATCAACTGCTAAGTCAAAATACGCATCCCGAATCTGAAAACTGTGTTGAAATGAATTGCTCACATTAGAAGCAAAATCAGGCTGCACGTAAATGTACAAGCGATCGGAAACATCGCCCGAAAAAATGAGCCGCCCACGACGTACAAAAAAGCCGCCGTTCTCACCCCAGGATTTGTCACATTGCTCGCATTTTAGTTTGGAATTGGTCTCAAAGAGGCGATTATAACGGACTTGTGCATACCCGCGAAGGCTAATCCGTTCAAACCATTTTTTTGCTAAATCTAGTTTTAGCCCTGTACTTTCTTTGGGCTTTTCTACCTGAGCATAAGACGATTGGCCAAGGCATAGCCCCACCAAGAAAGCAGCGCTTCCTAAGTACTTTTTCATTTCCAGATGTCAGAGTTGTATTGGTGTCTTGGGTTAATTGTCGCTGCAAAATTACTGTTTCCCAAATGTTGCTACATTATTAAGTTTGTTACCAAATCATTAATTTTATATTATGTTTTGCAGCAATTCCCTTTACATTTTGTCCTGACTTTATGCGAGTTTCTACCTCAAGGCATTCGTTCAAAAAATACAAAATTCAAATTATAAACAATTAAAAATCAATTATTTACGACTTGAATGAAAAATAAAAAAGTTTTTATAAAGAAAGAAAAACAACTTTGAGAAGAGGATATACCGACCGCAAACGAAGAAAAAATGTGCTTGATAAGCGTGCGCCGATTGTTAAGAAATTGTTATCTCACTTATTTTGTCGCCTTACTTTTTTGCGCCAATCCATGTCATACTTGAGTCGGATTTCACCCCGCTCATCCACCGCCCGAATCAACAAATTGTTTCCATCCAATGTTTCCAACTCCTCTTCGTCTGGATTACGCTTGAGGTTATTTAAAGGAATATGTACCAACAAATCGGTTTTATCCCCAAAACTATATCTTCCCCCTACAAAAAAGGTCAATACACTTGAAACAACTTTCATTTGCCCCATCGACAGTTCTTCACCTTGGAGTACAAATTGATTTTTCAGGGTATCAAACCTAATTTGCTGGAAATTTCGTCGTTTAAAAAGCAATTTTTGAATCCTTAGCAAAGGAGCAAAACGGTTGAGTTGCCCATCGACGAGTTCAAAATTAAGCTGCCCACTCATGCTTGTAGGCACCAATTCAAATTCTTTAGACAATTGGCTCGAATATGTAAAGTCCGTACTTAGTGTTCCGCTCAAGTTTTGGTCAGAAACGGTCTGTTGTCCAAAATTTTCAAACGCATAAAACACCTTTTGCACGTCGGCCTTGGCCACGTTTCCTTTGGCATACAGCCGATGGGTCGGCAAATCGAACTGCTCAATACCACCCGTCACCCGAAAATCGCCCCCAAAAGCGTGCATTTTTACGTCTTCACAGCGGATAGCTTGACGCGTCATATATACCCTCCCGCTCACTCCCTGCGCCTCAAACTTCCGATAATGTACCCGTCGAGCCGCCAAATGAACTTTTAAATCCAAATTTTGAATAAACTTCGAGGTAATGTCTGTCAATTGCTTTTTGGTGGTTTTTTGGGGAGTTGGGCGGTAATTTCGCACCCAGTCTAAGCCCAAATCAGGCGCAAAAATCGAGACATTTGCCTTCACCGAAGCCGTCGTTCCAAAGGCATAGGGGGTTAGCCCTGTCACATTGCCACTCACCCGCACTTGATTTTTTTGGTGATATACATGCAAATACGTTAAATCCGCTTTGTCTTCCGCAAACCGCACGAAGCCATCCACCCGCTGAATATCTATTTGTTGGGGTGTGTATAAAAACGCCACCTTTTCTAGCTTGGCATTTCCGTCAAGTTTGCCGTTTAGGCGGTTGGTTTTCGGGTCAAAAATGGGAGAAATTTTACCTTTATAACAAAAATTTACCACAACATTCCCCGATTTAGGCTGAACCTGGTTGGGGTCAAAAAGCGCCTTGCACCGAGCCACATTGGCTTTGGTATTGCCCTCCATGTGCAAAAATGGGTCATCGAAATCCGTAATGGTAAACGACAAATTCATGGGAATAACGCCGTACAACAGCCCACTCACGTGGGGGGCAACCAAACGAGAGTTCTGATTGCTAACGGGCAACGATGTATCGGCACGGTTGGTAAAATGGGCACGTCCCAGTGTCTGCGCAAGTGGCCCAATCGCACTTTTGTACAAAAACGTTTGGGTCTGCACTTCCACTTCAATGTGAGGGTCGGCGCCAGTTCTTAATGGCCCATCGACACTCACTTCGGCTTTGACGACGGGCAGCACCTTATGTTTGGCAATGCGTTTGGCCAATCGTCGCGGTAAAATCGACAAAGCCCTTGGCGCGGCGATGGTGTCGGTGGTGACAAACAATTGTACCCGACCTTCGTTTTTAAAATCAAAACTGCCCCGTAATCGAAACTTATCTTGCTCCACCAACACTTCAGAAGGGCTAATGCCTACGCGTCGATGAAGGTCGTACGACAAATGTAAGTCAAGCTCTGTCGCTTTATTTTCCAAAAAACCTCCCCGATTCATGTTAAAAGTCAACTGGTGAAACTGCGTTTTTCCCCGCAGGTGTACCCACAAACAGGTATCGGTGCGTTCGAGGTCATTGGTTATTTTTTCCAAACAAAAATGAATCTCTTTTCCTTTCAACGAATCTTGCAAATGCACCTCCATTTCCTTCATCTTTATTTGACGAAGACTTTTGAGTAACTTTTTACCCAACGAACCCTCCGTACTGGTGGTTGTGTCTTGGATCGATGAAGAATCTTTGGGAGCAACTGCCTGCAAATTGCTGTACCCGTTTTTGTCCACAAAAACCGACAGTTTTCCTTTGTCAACCGTCACTGAATTGATTTGTAATTGCTTACGAAGCAGCTGCCGCAGGTCGATGTGAACCGTCAGTCGTTCCAGCGCCAATAGTTCTTTGTGGTGAATTGCGTAGGCACTGTCACGCAAATGAATGTCAAAAAGCGTAAATGACAAGCCAAAACCGCCCGCAAAAGGGGTAAAATCAAGTTTACGAGCCGTCACCGTCCCACGGATGCGGGCATTTGCCTCTTTGAGTAAGTACTGAAATACATCGTCACGGTACTGGTATGCCCACGTCAACGCCCCGCCTGCGACTATCGCAAAACTACCCAAAATGTAAAGCCCTATTTTAAGAAATTTCGGAAACGGCATGACTGTTGGAAAGTAACATGACAATATACACTACTTTTAGCTGAAAAAATCGTACCAATACAAATGCAATACCGAAGATTTGGAAGAACCGATTGGCAAGTAAGCGAAATCGGCTACGGAATGTGGGGCTTGGCAGGCTGGACTGGCTCCGAAGAAAACGAATACACCACAGCCCTCGACCGCTCGGTGGAGCTTGGTTGTAATTTTTTTGACACGGCTTGGGGCTACGGCGCAGGACAAAGCGAACAGGTACTTGGCCAACTCGTGAAACGTCACGCCGACAAGCGATTGTACGTGGCTACCAAAATCCCTCCCAAGAATTTTAAATGGCCGTCGAAACCCGAATACACGCTCGAAGAATGTTTTCCTGCGTCGCACATTGTGGAATACACCGAAAAAAGCCTCAAAAATCTGGGCGTTGAAACCATTGATTTACAACAATTTCACGTCTGGGAAGACCAGTGGGCGCAGCACGAAGAGTGGCAAAAAGCGATTGAGCAACTCACGCGTGAAGGCAAAGTGCAGCATTGGGGCATTAGCGTCAACCGCTGGGAACCTGATAATGTATTGAACACGCTTCGCACAGGCTTGATTTCGGCTGTTCAGGTAATTTATAACATCTTCGACCAAGCGCCCGAAGACAATCTTTTTCCTCTGTGCCGTGAGTTGGACGTGGCTGTGATTGCACGCGTGCCATTTGACGAAGGAACGCTTACGGGTACGTTTACCAAAGAGACCACTTTCCCCGAAAACGATTGGCGTAGTACGTATTTTGTGCCCGAAAATTTAATCTCAAGCGTCGAACATGCGGACGCCTTACGGCCGCTCATTCCTAGCGGAATGAATATGCCCGAAATGGCTTTGCGTTTTATTTTGGGCAACTCAGACGTGGCAACGACCATCCCTGGGATGCGAAAAATCAGAAACGTCGAGGCCAACATCGCTACTTCCGACGGTCAAGAACTATCAGCCGACCTGCTCAACGCCCTCAAAGGCCACCGCTGGGACCGCACTCCCACCAGCTGGAGCCAATAAATGTGTTGAGGGTTGCTGACAATCCGAATGTCGAGGGCAGAGTGCAGAATGTCGAATAAAAATACCCCATTCGCCACTCTCCATTCTGCACTCGACATTCTCATTCATAGCATTTTGCTACTGCTTTCAATGAACTACGGAATTGTTCTTGTTTCCTTGAAAGTACCACTGAAGTAGAGGTGGTTTGTCCAATGGTTTCAATGGCACCTTCGTAAAATTCAGCCAAATGGTCGCGGAGGCTATTGCGGTGTTCTTTTCGGGGGAAAGTCGTCGTTAACCTATCTTTCTGTTCTTCATCGTGAAGGTACTGTAATTCAAAATCTTCCACCTGACGAATCATTACCTTTAATTTATCTTCCGAAGGCATAAAAGGTAGTAAATTCGTGATGGTTTTCAGCAAATGCCTCACGACGATATAGTCTTCTTTTCCCCAAAAATAGATTTGGTCAAATGCCAAATCCACCAATTGCTCAAAGCTAAATTCCCGTAAGTGAATGTTTTTTTGGGCCAATAGCTTGGCTTCTCGCGAATGTGCTTCGCTTTGAGCTGCCCGTTGAATAATCGAACCAAGGTAGTCGATACAATTAAGTGCCGTCGTTGGGTCATTGACCGCGGGCGAAATGGCTTTGATTGCAATATCAACCAACTGCCTGATGCCAAACGGAATGTCTTGTTTGTAGCTTCGAAATTTATCAATAATAAAACATTGCTGAATAGCCTTAACGAGCCCTAAATACGCTTCACGTTTAGCAGGCGGGCAATCAATCTCCGCTAACACTCCTCCTTTAATCACAAAACTTCCAATGTGGGGTCGAATGGTGATGGAGACGTCTGAATCTTCAGGCAATAAAGCCACCAACGCCTCATACCGAATCGAATCCAAATAGCCGCTGATAGGAGTGAGGATGTGTATCTTCCCTGTTTGTTTGGTTGTAGTCGGCAGGGATTCATACAAATCGTCGATTTCTTCAATGGTGCGACGAGCAATATTTTGGGTAATACTGGAGGCATTGATATTGCCAACAATGTGGTGAATAAACAACGGAAATACCATCAAAATCAGGTAAAAACTACCAACGATGCCAAATTTTGGATAAATGAGTGATGCCTCCGACCAGCCGAAATACTGAAGCCCCATCAAATACCCTACGCAGGCTAAAAACGACCACAAGAAAAAACGGCAAAAGTGGTCGTATTCAAAAAAGGAGCGGATAATGCGGGGCGAAAATTGTACTGAAGCCAACTGCAAAGCCACAAACACAAACGAGAAGGTCGTCACAACAATGGTCGTCAAAATTCCCGCCAATGCTGTCAGATAGCCATCTAACAATACCCCTTTTTGACCTGGTTGCCAACCATGTAACCCAATGGTCAGAAGAGCGGTAATGATGTAAGAAGTAAGCGTCAGCCAAATCCAGCTTGATTTGACCTGCTCGTGGAATTTGTACAATCGACGGAAAAGCATTTTGGCAAAAAATTACGTTTCGCCAAAATTACCTTTTTTTAAATGTCGAATGCCGTATTTTTATTTGTGCTGAGGGTTGCTCACAAATCGAATGTCGAGGGCAGAGTGCAGAATGTCGAATGAGATATTTTTATTTGTGCTGAGGGTTGCTTACAACCCGAATGTCGAGGGCAGAATGTCGAATGAGATATTTTTATTTGTGTTGAGGGTTGCTCACAACCCGAATGTCGAGGGCAGAATGAGGAATATTTTTTATTCGACATTCTGCCTTCTGCATTCGACACTCCTATTTATTGCCTTTCCAGCCAATCAAAAATACCCCTAGCAGTACCAATAGCGTTCCGAGGATTTGTAAGGTGGAAATTTGTTCGTCCAATACCGCAGTAGCCACAAAAATGGTAAAAATAGGGCCAATGCTAGCAATAATGGAGGCGTTACCAGAGCCTATTCGTTTGATTCCCTCAGTCAATGCGAACGAAGGCAACACCGTAATAAACAGCGCCATTACCAGCCCAATCCAATAAACTTCCGACGGGTAATGACCTATTTGTAGCCCATTGACGACAAAGCAATGGATAACTGTCGGTACGGTCGCGGCTAGCATGGCGTAGGCTGTGAATTTTTGGGCACCGATTTGGGAAATAATCTTATCGCTCCCCACTAAATAGACCGCATACACCAATCCACTGACAATCACCCAGAAAGAACCCCAAAACAAATCCTTTTGCTGGGATGACTCTACGTTTTGGGCAAAAGCCAGCACGATACCCGTATAAGTCAGCGCCACCGCTCCTATTTGAAGTTTGGTAATGGCCTTTTTCCGAAAAAAAGCATTGATTAACAGCACAAACGTTGGATAAATAAACAATAAAATGCGCTCCAAACTCGCTGTTATATAATGAAATGCCAAAAAGTTGAAATAACTCGCAAAATAGTAGCCCGTAATCCCCATCGAAATCACCCAAAGCCATTGCTTAGATGTAAAACGAACATTATCTTTTTGGGAAGAAAGCCGCCAAGCAATGATTCCATAGAAGGGAGCAGAAAGCCCCATGCGGAGTGTTAAAAGGGAGATGGCGTCAATTTCGTGTTGAAAAGCTAACTTGATAAAAATGCCTTTCATGGCAAAACAAAAAGCAGCAAAGAGTACCAAAAAGGCACCAAGCCAGTAATACGGTCGAGTCATATCGAACAAACCGAAAAACCTTTACCTTTGGTTCTTCATTTCTTAAACCATTTTATTTTGTCATCAACATGCAATCGGTTTATATAGTATCCACGGCCCGCACTCCCATTGGAAGTTTTGGGGGTTCTTTGTCAACGGTTTCGGCTACGCAACTAGGAGCGGCTGCCATCCGTGGGGCACTTACCAAAGCCAACATAGATCCTAATCTCGTTCAAGCGGTGTATATGGGCAATGTCGTTTCGGCCAATCTCGGCCAAGCGCCTGCTCGTCAAGCTGCAATTTTTGCAGGACTTAGCAAAAACGCCACTTGCACGACCGTCAACAAAGTGTGTGCTTCTGGAATGAAATCTATTATGATGGCCGCCCAAGACATCATGCTCGGTGATGCCGATGTAGTGGTTGCGGGAGGAATGGAAAACATGTCCCAAATTCCGTTTTATCTTGACAAAGCTCGCTTTGGAGGGTACGGCTACGGCAACGGTACCTTCATCGACGGCCTTGCGAAAGACGGTCTTACCGATGTTTACGGAGGAATGGCCATGGGCGTGTGCGCCGATGCGACGGCCAGCAAATACGGTTTCAGTCGCGAAGAACAAGATGCGTTTGCCATTGCTTCTTATCAACGAAGTGCGGCGGCCTGGAGCGAGGGAAATTTTCAGCAAGAAGTCGTTCCTGTTCAAATTCCGCAGAAAAAAGGCGACCCCATTACGTTTGGTCAAGACGAAGAATATAAAAATGTAAAGTTTGACAAAATCCCGTCGTTGCGCGCTGCTTTTACGAAAGAAGGCACCGTGACTGCGGCCAATGCTTCCACCATCAACGACGGAGCGGCGGCTACGATTTTGATGAGCGAAGCCAAGGTGAAAGAACTCGGGATTACTCCATTGGCCCGCATTGTCTCGTTTGCGGATGCCGAGCACGAACCAGAATGGTTCACCACCGCCCCTACCGTTGCTGCACCGAAAGCCCTCAAAAAAGCAGGCTTGAGTGTAAGCGATATTGATTATTTTGAAGTAAACGAAGCGTTTTCAGTTGTGACAATGGCCTTTATGAAAGAAATGGGTATTTCGCACCAACAAACCAACGTGTTTGGCGGAGCTGTATCATTAGGCCACCCACTTGGCTGCTCGGGAGCGCGCATCGTTGTGACGCTTCAAAACGTGCTCTCGCAAAAAGGAGGCAAATACGGCCTAGCCGCTATTTGTAATGGTGGAGGAGGAGCTTCGGCGTTGATTATTGAAAAGGTTTAAAGCGCATTGGGGTTCTCAGGAACAAAAGTGTGCCAAATTGCAGTTATATTTGTGTCAAATAACAAAGGCATGATAACACAACCGCAACAATCGTCTTTTATGTTGTTGACCTTCGACGACCCTTTTTTAGTTATTGAGAAAACGCGCGAAGGTCTTACCAAAAACGATGCAGATGCGTTGGCCAATGTCTATGGCCTCAATGACCGTGAAATGGCTCGAATTTTGAACCTGTCAGAACGTACCTATCATCGATACAAGGAAGATATTCGACTAGATGCCAGTGCTTCAGATCGGCTCTTACAATTAAAAAAGGTTCTTCAATACGGAGAGACCGTTTTTGAAAGTAAAGAAAAGTTTCAGCGCTGGCTACGGCGCCCCCTACGCACTATGAATGGGGAAGCACCTCTGCAATTACTTTCCACAATCACAGGTTTAAACGTAGTAGAAACAGCACTGGGACGTATCGAATACGGTGTTTATATTTAGATGGGTTACATTTTTCGTCTTCAAAAAGCCAAATTTTCCTCTGTTGAAAATATTCTTTCTGGTTACGGTGCCAAGTTACTGGGAGGGCGTTGGAACAGTATCGGAAAGGCCGTGGTCTATACTTCGGCAACGCCCGAGCTGGCTTTAGTAGAAACGTTGGTTCATCTGGAAGGGTTTTATTTTGATGAATTACCCGCGCACGTATTGGCGACGATTGAAGTTCCCGAAAACGCAATCATCCGAGCCGACGTGGCAGAACTACCCAGCGATTGGAATAGTCTGCACACTTCTCCTGCTACACAACAATTTACCGACAACTGGTTGAAGCAACAATCTTCACTCGTGATGGCCGTGCCATCGGTAATTGTCCCTATGTCATTCAATTACCTCATCAACCCAAATCACCCAAGAATGAACGAAATCAAGGTTGTAGAGTGCATTCCATTCTCTTTTGATAGCCGATTTTTTAAATGAAATACCGTTATTTCTTAATTTACAAACCCTACGGAATGATGTCGCAGTTTTCTCGCGAAGGCGACAAAACGACATTGGCCGATTTACCCTTTGATTTTCCAAAGGACATATACCCCGTTGGTCGCCTTGATGCCGACAGTGAAGGGTTGCTGCTGTTGACCAACGATACTTTTTTAAACAATCGCTTGCTCAATCCCAAGTTTAAGCACCAACGCACTTATTTTGTGCAAGTTGATGGGCAAATTTCTGAAGAAGCTTGCCACAAACTTCAAACGGGCGTAACGATTTCAATTGATGGAAAACCGCACGCGACCTTGCCCGCTAAAGTGCAACAACTGGTCAATGAACCGCTTTTGCCCGAACGTAATCCTCCCGTACGATTTCGTCAAAATATCCCAACAAGCTGGGTAGCTCTCACGCTTCACGAAGGAAAAAACCGCCAAGTACGCCGCATGACCGCCGCCGTGGGATTTCCGACGTTGCGGTTGGTTCGTTGGTCAATTGAAGACGTAAAATTGGGATCACTTCAACCCTCAGAAGTAAAAGAAGTAGAAAAAGAATGGCTTTTTAAAAAATTACGGTGTTGAGGGATGCTCACATCCCGAAAAAAGGTTTCTCAAAACCTTGTGGCGCTCGGTTTTAAGAAACCTCGTTGGTGGTTTTGAGAAACCACCAGCACAGCACTACATTCTTCTATCGAATACTAATGCTAAGTACAGGAATATCAGAGTGATTTACGGTATCTTCCGTGATACTTCCCATGAACATGTGGGCCAATCCACGGCGTTGGTGCGTAGCCATCACAATCAAATCGGCTTTTTGTTGGTGCGCAAAATCCAAAATTGCTTCTTCTTCATTAAACACGTCGGCATCAGAAACATACAAAGATGCCTTGCCCAAAGCCGTTGCTTTCAAAAGTTCATTTTTACGCGCTTCAATCGCTGCATTGTCTTTTAAATTACTTGGATTGTTGAGGTACAACAGCGTAATTTCTCCATGAAAAATATCTTGTAATTCGGCCAAAGCACTGAATGCTCCTTTTTGGTCTTCTTTCAAGGTTGTGGGGAACACTATTTTGTGGAACGATGTCACCGCTTTTGGCACGGCCAACACGGGGCATGGAGCACGACGAATTACTTTTTCGGTATTAGAGCCAATAAAAAACTCTTCCATACCCGAAGCACCGCGCGTTCCCATCACAATCAGGTCAATGGCGTGGTCTTTCACTACTTCTTCAATCACGCTGACCATTGGGCCACCAATCACGGCCGTTTCTATTTTTACCCGTGCAAACTTATCGTTATCTGCTATCTCAGCGAGCGTCTTTTTCAAACTTTCATTCACCATATCAAGGTACTCATCTTCAATGGCTTTGTCGTACAAATAATATTCGGCCAACGGAGTAGCCGTTACCATCTTTTCGTTGGCGTGAAGCAACATAATTGAGGCGTTTGTTTTCAAAGCTATATCGGCAGCCACTTCGAGGGCGTTATTGGCAAAACCAGAGAAATCGGTAGGAACTAATATCTTTTTCATTGTGATAAGTGTTTATTGGTTTGAACTGATGGCTCAAGGTAGCTTTGTGTCCCAATTTTGAGTATGATGAATATCACGCTAACTAACTGACTTACATCAACTAACATCGATAACCAATAAAATATCGACAACGAATACCGTCTATCAGCACATCTATCCGTAACTTTGGTAACTCATATTCTTTATCCGATTATACACCGATGAACCTTTTCAAGATTAGCTGGGCCAATCTCAAAGACAAAAAGCTCAATAGTTTTCTGAGTGCGTTACTCATGACCCTCGGAATTGGTATCATTTCGTTGTTGTTACTTCTCAACAAACAACTTGACGAGCAATTTCGCCGTAATATCAAAGGTATCGACATGGTTGTAGGGGCCAAAGGCAGCCCTTTGCAGCTTATTTTGTCGAGTATTTACCAAATCGACTCTCCTACGGGGAACATCTCGCTCAACGAAGCGCAAAAAATAATGCGCAATCCGCTGGTCAAAACTGCGATTCCGCTGTCGATGGGTGACAATTATCTATCGTTTCGTATCGTAGGAACCAATCCCAAATACCCAAAACACTTTGAAGCAAAAGTGGCGGAAGGTCGCCTTTTTGAAAAAGCCATGGAAGCAACCGTGGGGGCAAAAGCAGCACGCGTTACGGGTCTCAAAGTAGGAGATGTATTTGCGGGAGGGCACGGTTTCGACAACATGGACGACGTACACGGCGACAAAAAATACAAGGTCGTGGGGATTTTTGAAACCAATAACTCGGTGATTGACCAGTTGATTTTGACCGATATTTCCAGCGTTTGGGCCATTCACGAACACGCCGAAACACCAGGCCAAGGAGCAAATGTGACCAATTTACTCATGGGCGATTCTACCCAAACCGACGACCCGAGCCAAGAAATCACGAGTATGTTGATTAAATTTCGTAACCCAATGGGGATGGTGGCCTTGCCGCGTTTTATCAACGAAAATACCAAAATGCAGGCCGCTTCGGTCGCGTTTGAAATCAATCGTTTGTTTTCAATGCTCGGTGTGGGCATCGACACCCTGCGCGCTATCGCCCTGATTATCATCCTTATTGCGGGTGTAAGTGTGTTTATTTCACTTTACAACTCGTTGAAAGAACGTAAATATGAAATGGCCTTGATGCTTTCCATGGGCGCTACCCGCACCAAGCTTTTTGTGATGCTTTTGCTCGAAGGAATCATGCTTGGCGTGGCGGGATACGTAGCAGGCGTGCTGTTGAGTCGCGTAGGTTTGTGGTTGTTCAGCCGCGCGGCCGAGTCAGATTACCACTATTCTTTCTCTGACTTTAGCCTGCTTACCGAAGAAATTTGGTTGTTCGGCGGTGCTATTCTGATTGGAATCTTGGCCGCAGCCATTCCTTCCATTGGCATTTATAGAATCAATCTGTCGCGTACGCTAGCAGAAGAATAGGTTAGAATTTCGAGTTCACTATTTATAAATCTGCACAAAAAATCAAAACACATTCGTCACTCATTACATTGTGAGGTAAATAGCGTTTTTTACCTCACAATGTACTCATTCCTAATTTTTCCTATTTTCCCAAATCAAGGTGAAGGCTCTTTACTTCTTGCCCAAAAAACACCGCCGATTGACGGTCAAATGCCTCCGTTGAATCAGTTGTATAAAAGGTACGTCGCGAATTTTTAGCACATTTTGCTTCCATTTCAGGGTGGCGATGGAGATAGTCTGCTAAACTCGCTGCCACAATTTCTGCTTGGTTAACAATGCGAATATGAGCAGGCAAAAATTGACGTATCTTTTTGATTAACAAGGGATAATGCGTACATCCCAGCAAAACTGCATCTATGTTTGGCGCTTGGTCGAGCAAGTGTTCGATGTGTTTTTTGACAAAATAATCTGCGCCGTCACTGTCAAATTCTCCATTTTCTATCAACGGCACCCACATAGGGCACGCTTCTTGGTGTACGTTCGCTTTTGGGAAAAACTTCTCTATTTCAACCAAATACGACTCCGAAGCAACCGTTCCTGCGGTGGCAAAGATACCGATGTGTTGACTCTCCGTAAACGTTCCTATTACTTCGGTCGTTGGACGAATGACGCCTAATACGCGTTTGTCAGGCGCAATTTGCGGTAAATCCAATTGTTGGATGTTCCGTAACGCTTTGGCGGAGGCCGTATTACAGGCCAAAACCACCAAGTGGCATCCCTTGGCAAACAATGCTTCTACGCACTCCAAAGTGTAATGATAAACCGTATCAAACGAGCGCGTGCCGTAAGGAGCACGCGCGTTATCTCCCAAATACAAATAATCGTATTGCGGTAATTGCTTGACCAATTCCTTTAAAATTGTCAACCCTCCGTACCCCGAATCAAATACGCCAATTGGCCCCTGCATACTATCTTATATTTTTGTGAAATTTACGTCCAGTAAAAACGATTTCAATGAAGACTACCAAAGCCATTGTATTTATTGAAGAAATCCCAACTGATGGACACAGTCCAATGAAATTTCTTTGTGACGACGGGCAAATATATTTCTGTAAATACATGTTGAGTGCAAAAAAAGAGGAATTAGATTGTCTGATTTACGAAGTGGTATGCCATTTTTTGTTGAAATCGCTTTTGCTGCCTACTCCCAATATTGCTTTTATTGAGCTCATTGAAGGCGTTTTTTACGAAAAAGACATTCCCCGAAATCGTAAATATGCCAAACCTTCGGTGATTTGTTTTGGCTCTCAGGAAGTAAAGAATGCCAACCTAGTTTCTGGCCTTGAATTAGTAACAGATGCTCATTCTCTTCAAACACTCTATAATCCATACGATTTAATTCGTATTGCTATCTTCGACCTTTGGGTAGATAACACTGACCGTGGCAAAAACAGCAATTATAATTTATTGGTATCACCTCATGAAAATAAGCTCAAAATTTGGGCTTTTGACCACGCTTTTACTTTTGATGGTTTAGAGAGCCTTCGTATTTTTAATCCTAAGTTCCAACCTAGTCTTTACAATAAACTCTTCACAACTTCCTATTTTTTAAGCATTGTATCTCATTTGGACCCAGAGTTATGTCACGAAGTAGCATTAAAATTCATTGAAAACTTAGAAAAAAGCGTTGGTATAATAGACTCTATTTTTGAACAAATTCCCCAAAAATGGCAAGTGTATCCAAGCCTGAAACTAAAAATCCATAATTTTTTGTTAGATTCGCAACGACTAGCAATTATTAAAGAATTGACTTTAAAACAGTTATCAAAAAAATGAACTCCTTTATTTCCATTCTTAGCTTTCAAACTAGCTCATGCTCAGGCGAGAATTTAGCGGGAGGACTATTAGCTGTTTCAGAGAGTAAAATTTGGTTTAAAACCTCCGATTTAAAGCTAGAAATTGCCCAAATGTTGTGTGGTAAACCCTACAAAACTGAGCTTGAGCAAATCATCCAACTCATTCATAATCATATCAATCACCCTACTGAAACGACTCCAAAAGTGTTTTCGGACGAATACCTTGCCTATCTAAATCGCTACAGTAAAGGAGCACTCCAATTTAGCGTACCCAAACCTGTAGGAATGCCAATGGATGACGCGGTATTTGGAATGCTTTATAAACAATTTATTGGCGAACCTCCGCTGGTAACTGCATAAGCGATTAGTTGATTCCTGTTTTCTATTTATCCTGAACTCCACTTATTTTATTTCATCTGAACAATCGTCACTCCTGCACCACCGCGATCAGGGTGTTCATCGGTCATTTTTCCTACTTGCTTAAACGTTTTGAGGTGGTTACGTACCAATTGACGCAGAATACCATCCCCCTTTCCGTGAACAATCCGCAATTCGTCGTACCCCAACATGATGGCGTTATTGATCAGTTCATCAAGCTCAATCATCGCCTCTTCACCCCGTTTTCCTCGAATATCAAGGTTAAAACTAAAATTGAGCATTTTTTCATTCATGTCAATTCCGCCGAGGCGAATTCCTGCACTTTTTTCGCCCGTAGCTTCTTTAAACGCCTTTTTTGACACCTTTTCCAAACGGTTTAATTTCACGTTTGATTTTAGGTCGCCAATCCGAATTTCGGCATCTTTCCCTTTCATCGCCAACACCTCCCCTACCGTAGTTTGGCCTTTGATTCGGACAAAACTACCAACAGCAATTTCTCCTTTTTCGGGCAAAAACTCCTCTTTTTCAGGCTCATTTACGAGCTGAAGCACGAGCTCTTTTTCCTCAAATTTCTCCAACTCTTGGCGAACCTGCTTGGTAGGTTCGCGCTCGGCTTTGTTCTCCTTGATTTCCCGAATGGTATTCTCAATACGCTGGTTGGTATCGGCCAACAACTGCTTCGCTTTCTGCTTGGCGTCGTTCAGAATTTTCTTTTGGTCATTGTCTAAGCGCAACTGCAATGCCGTCGTCTCAACCAATTGTTGGGCCAATTTTCGCTCCTTAATCCCTACCTCAATATTTTTCTCCGAGAACACTTTTTTCTCAATTTCCAGTTCTTTAATCAACTTTTCAAAGTTGACCTGCTGGGAGCCTAACTTCCCTTTTGCCCGCTGCACTACAGCCTTGGGTAATCCAATTTTTGAGGCGATTTCAAAGGCAAACGAACTCCCTGGTTTTCCTATTTCGAGTTCATAAAGTGGCTCCAAATGCTCCCCGTCGTAACGCATCGCACCATTGACCAAGCCCTGCGTTTTATCGGCGTAGGTTTTGAGGTTGGTATAGTGGGTATTAATAACTCCGTACGCGCCAGATTTGGTCAAATCTTCCAGGATCGCTTCGGCAATCGCTCCCCCCAAACTTGGCTCGGTTCCCGTTCCAAATTCGTCAATCAAAAACAAGGTTTTCTTCTGACTAAAGTTCAAGAAGTACTTCATGTTAGTGAGGTGACTACTGTACGTACTCAAGTCATTATCAAGACTTTGCTCATCACCAATATCAATAAACAAGTTTTGAAAAAGTCCTATTTTTGAATCCTCTCGCATGGGCACCAACAGCCCGCATTGGAACATATACTGCACCAAACCAATGGTCTTGAGCGAGACCGATTTACCACCTGCGTTGGGGCCTGAAACGACCAAAATCCGTTGTTGCTGCGACAATTGTATGGTCAACGGAACCACCTTTCGGCCTTGTTGTTGGAAAGACAAATACAACAACGGGTGCCGCGCTTGCCGCCAATCAATCATAGGCTGGTTCACAAACGTAGGCTGCGAAGCATCTAGTAGCGAAGCTAGTTTAGCCTTGGCACGGATGAAATCAACCATCCCCAAAAACTGATACGCTCGCTGCAAATCGCTCAAGTGCGGACGAATTTGGTTGGCCAACTGAATCAAAATACGATTCACTTCGCGGCGTTCGGCATATTCCAACTCACGAATCTCGTTATTGGCATCTAGTACTTCGGCTGGCTCCATAAAGAGCGTTTGCCCAGTCGCTGATTCGTCGTGGACAAAACCTTTTAATTTGCGCTTATGCTCGGCCGAAATCGGAATCACCATGCGGCCGTTACGAACCGTAAACGACACGTCATCGTTGACCCAACCACTATTTTTGGCGTGTTTGAGGATAGATTCCAATTTTTTACGCACCGTCGCCGCCTCCGAAATCAGCCGTCGCCGAATATCCGCTAACTCAGGCGAAGCATTGTCGCGTACCAAACCACGGTCATCAATAATGCGGTCGATGGAATCACTGACCGATTTCTCCACCTTCACATTCCCTGCCAACTCCCTCAAAAACGGGAAACGATCATCCTCTTGGTCGGCCAAAAATTTCAGCACCTGACGAATCGTACGAAGCGATAGTTTCAGGTCATAAAATTCCTCCAACGAGAGCAACATGCCTTCGATACGAATTTTTTCGAGGGCAGACGTCACGTCCAAGTAATTTTGAGCAGGAAACTCGCCCGATGTTTCTTCCATGATTGCCTTCATTTCGGCAGTTTGGCGGGTGAGTTTATCAATGACGGCAAAGTTGTCCGAAAAGCGAATCTTCTGTACAAATGCCTGCCCAAGTGGGCTCAAGCAAAGCTCTCTCAAGTGCTCGCGGATTCGGTCAAAGCCTAATTTTTGTTCTATATCTTGCGGGTATAACATCTTTATTTTATCATGCAGATACTCGCCTATGCGGTTTTCCCATATAATCAATCGGTGCCAGTCGCGGGTATCTAAATCCAACTATCAATACGTAATATTCAGCGAAAAGTTCCTACAAAGGTAGGTTCTAAAATGCTTAAATCATTTTTTACCTATCTTTGTTGTGCCTAAAACACAGAAATATGGAAGCAATTACCCTTTTGCTTAATTTCTGATTATCCATTACCCACTACCAAACACATGTTTCATATCATTCCTGCCATAGATCTTATCGAGGGCAAATGCGTTCGCCTCACGCAAGGCGATTACGGTCAAAAAACCATTTATAACGAAAACCCACTCGAAGTTGCCAAACAATTTGAAGATGCGGGCTTGACTCACCTCCACTTAGTGGACTTGGACGGCGCCAAAGCAAAAAAAGTCATCAACTGGAAAGTGTTGGAGCGAATCGCCACCCAAACTCAGCTTCACATCGACTTCGGCGGCGGAGTGCAATCCGACGATGACCTCCGCATTGTTTTCGATTCGGGAGCAAAGCAGGTAACAGGCGGCAGCATCGCCGTAAAAAATCCCGACTTATTTGAAACGTGGCTTAATCAACACGGCGGCGATAAAATGATTTTGGGTGCCGATGCCCGCAACGAACGAGTAGCCGTCAGCGGTTGGGAAGAAGGTACAGGTTTGTGGGTCTATGATTTTGTGCAGCAATGGGTAGAAAAAGGAGCCAAATACACCATCAGTACCGACGTCGCCAAAGATGGGTTACTTCAAGGCCCTTCCTTTGATTTGTACAAAAACCTTCAAGAGCATTGCCCTGAGCTGAATATCATTGCCAGCGGCGGTGTAAGCAACATTGGCGACATTGAGCGTTTGGCCGAAATGAATCTTTTTGGCGTGATTGTCGGGAAAGCGATTTATGAAGGAAGAGTAACGCTGGCTGAATTAACGCGCTGGGTAGCTTAGTCTAAAAACCAGTTGCTTCTACTTAGAAGAAATACGGTGTTTAGATATTAAAAAAATTAAAATTTAAACACCTATCCTATTTTTTCTTTGATTAGTGTAATACCGACAATTATTCTGACTTCTTCTGAATAGTCAAAATTAAATTTGGTGTTACGATTACACTTTAAAAAAAATTTGGCAAACGCTTGCACAATATTTTTTTTATCATTTATCTTTGGCACAAGAATAAGACGCAAAATAAATTTCTTCATTAAAATTAAAAGGGGGACATACTATCGAAACAACGCTTTACGTTAACTAATTGTACATAAAAAAATGGAAAAGTACCAAGTTAGCGACAGTGAGCTTGTTTCATTGTACATCCAAGGCAGCGAGAAAGCCTTCGAAAAACTTGTTCAGCGTCACAAGTCAAAGATTTACACCACTATTTATTTGATTGTTAAAGATCAGTACGTAGCTGAGGATTTGATGCAAGATAGCTTCGTTAAAGCTGTGGATACCATCAAGTCTGGTAAGTATAACGATGAGGGCAAGTTTTTGCCGTGGATATTGAGAATTGCTCACAATTTGGCTATTGACCATTTTCGGCGTGATAAACGTTACCCGGAAGTAGTGTTTGAAGATGGAAGCAGTGTGTTCAATACCTTAGACTTTTCGGAAGACTCAATCGAGTCGCTCCAAATTCGTCAAGAAACACATGAACACCTCCGCGAACTGATTCAACGGTTACCCGATCCTCAGCGTCAGGTGCTTATTATGCGCCATTACGAAGACATGAGTTTTCAGGAAATTGCCGATGCCACAGGAGTGAGTATCAACACGGCTTTGGGGAGAATGCGTTACGCGCTGATTAATTTGCGAAAGCAACTCAGCAACCGCGTTCCTATATATGATACAACTGTTTACCCCAGATGATGTAATTCGGTATGTTTACGAAGAAACCACCGAAGACGAAAATGTGCTCATAGAAGATGCCCTTATCGGGGATCAAGAGTTATTAGAATTTTATCTCGATGCCCTTGAGATGAAAAGTCTAATGAATAAAATTGAGCGGACGCCTTCAAACAGCGTAGTTTCAAACATTCTGGCGTATTCACAAAATTATAAGAGCAATCAATCGGTCGCCTAAAGCTTCGGTTGATTGCTTTTTTTATAGTTTGTGAGCGCCACTTAAGGCCCCGTCAATGACCTCAAAGCAATTGTTTTTGAGCGTCATAACGTCTTCTTGCCCCAACCCAACTGTCACGAGTGGCTCGTGTACAATGGCTTTCATTGGATAACGAGCTAGCCGAATGGGTGTCTCATCAGGCAAGATTTTATAGTTAGTCAGCAAGGTGACAGGTACTACTGGCACTTGCTGCTGAATTGCCATCTTAAATGCCCCGTCCACAAACGAGTGCATCTGAGGTGGCTTTTTCGTTTTTATACCTCCTTCAGGATAAATCACAATACTTCTCCCCTTTGCCAGTGTTTTTAGAGCCCGACTTAACGACCCTACGCGGCTTTGGCTGTTTTCGCGGTTGACCTGAATGTGAAGTTTTTGAAACATATAGCCAAACAACGGAATGTTTTTAACCCCATGTTTACCCACGAAAGCAAAGTAGTTCTCAAGAATCACCCCCATTACCGCAATGTCAAGGTATGAAAAGTGATTGGCACAAAATACGTATGCTTGCGAAGGGTCGGGACGAAATTGATACTCTACTTCAATTTTAATCCCCGCCAAGGGAAAAAACAGTTTACCCCACAATCGGTTTAACCAATGAGCGGACGGTTTCCACGCTTCCCGTTGAAGACAGATAAACATAAAAGGGAACAGCAACAAAAAAATCAGCATCAGCCAGAAAACACACCAAATGGTATAGAGTAGCTTCATAAAAATAAATTGTCGAATATTGAACCGTAAAATTAGATTTTATTCCGTACCCATTAACCTAAAAACTCTTATGAAACGAGTCGTATTCCAACATTTTGGAAAACCTGCCGACATTCTTCACGTAGAAGAAGTAAACCCACTCACTCCTGGCCCCGACGAGGTACTGATTCGGGTATTGGCAAGTCCCATCAATCCTTCCGATATTATGTTTGTCCAAAACCTATACGGTATTCGGCCTCAGTTACCCTCGGGCGCAGGGTTTGAGGGAGTTGGGGTGATTGAACAAGCAGGAACAAACGTAAAACTTGGCACTGGTACGCGCGTAAGTTTTACGGCGATTGGCGCGTGGAGCGAGTACGTTTTAACCAACCACCGTACCCTCATTCCTGTGCCCGAGGCTATGTCGGACGAGGTGGCTGCCCAACTTTTTGTTAACCCATTTACGGCCGTTGCGATGGTGGAAGAATCGGGCGTAAAAGCGGGCGAATGGCTCATGATTACGGCCTGTGCTTCGGCTTTAGGAAAAATGGTGATTCAAATTTGTAAAATGAGAGGCATCAAAACGATTGGAACGGTACGCCGCAATGACCTCAACGAAGAACTAAGAGGCCTTGGAATCGACGAAATTATCAATACCGAAGAAGAAAATGTACCCAAAAAAGTCCAGCAAATTACCAACCACGAAGGCGTACGCGCCGTATTGGAGTGCGTCGGTGGGCATACCGCCAGCGAAGCCCTCAAATGTATGGGCCGAGGGGGTGTTATGCTTGTGTATGGGTTGATGAGTTTGCAAGACCCTAACATCAATTTTGGACTGATGATTTTCCGCGAGCTTGTGGTCAAAGGTTTTTGGCTGACCGACTGGATGAAGCGCACCGACGCTGCCACTCGCCACCGCGTTGCGGGGGAAGTAATTGAGTTGCTTGCCACGGGGAAAGTGCAGATGCCGATTGAAGCCGCTTATTCATTGGACGAAGTAGCCAAAGCCGTTACCCACGCCGAAGCGCATGGGCGTTGGGGAAAAGTGTTAATTAAGCCTTAGTTTTTTTTATGAAGAAATTCTCGTGCATCTTTGGCCGTAGGTACGGGAATTTCTTCCATAGGAAAACGATTTTCATCAATACAAATCAATTTTTTAACAATATAATACTATTTTTGTTAAAACACCTAAATCAATTGACCCACGATGAAAGCCACCAATTCGCCTACGCAAGTAACTACCTTTGTTGACAATTTATACCATTGGGAGAAAGAATGTCCTCATCAGGTTTATCTTCGTCAGCCTTTTGGGGATAGTTTTAGAGACTATACATGGAAAGAAGTCGGTGATCAAGTGCGGCGGATTTCGGCCTACTTGCGCTCGCTCAACCTACCGCCGCAAAGCAACATCGGGCTGGTTTCAAAAAACTGTGCCGAATGGATTATTGCTGATTTGGCCATTATGATGACAGGCCACGTTTCCGTACCTTTTTATGCCACCCTTACCGCCGACCAGCTTCAGCAAGTGCTCACCCACAGTGGTTGTTCGGTTTTGTTTGTAGGTAAGCTCGACGATTGGTCAGGAATGAAAAAAGGAGTTTCTTCTTCTATTAAATGTATATCATTTCCCACTTATAATCCTGATCCTGAACACATTCAGTGGAATGACATTTTGGCCAACCACACCCCTATTTCCGACAACCCGACGCCTCAACCTGATGAGTTGTTTTCAATCATTTATACTTCGGGAACCACTGGAAACCCCAAAGGAGTGATGGTGACGCACCGAGCAGTATCAGAGGCCGTTGGTCGAACCAAACATATTCTCCGCTACGATGTAGCCAACCCGCGCTTTTTTTCTTACTTACCCCTCTGTCACATTGCTGAACGCAACATTGTCGAAGCGACCAGCCTTGGCACCGGCGGAACTGTTTATTTTGCCGAATCGCTTGATTCATTTGCCAAAAACTTAGCAGCGGCAAGTCCAACCCATTTTTTGGCTGTACCCCGTATTTGGACTAAATTCCAGCTCGGAATTTTAGCCAAAATGCCGCAGAAAAAGCTAGAAATGCTGCTCAAAATTCCAATATTGAGTGGTATTGTCAAGAAAAAAATCAGAAAAGGGCTTGGGCTCAATGAAGCCCAGCTGGTACTTACGGGCGCAGCACCGATGCCAATTTCTTTGATTCGTTGGTTTAGGCGTTTGGAAATTACCATTCAGGAAGCCTATGGGATGACAGAAAACTTAGGGGCGGTGTGCATGATGCCCCACGACAACCCCAAAGATGGTAGTGTGGGCAAAATTTACCCAGGCATGGAGGTCGTCATTGCGGAAGGTACGGGTGAAATTTTAACCCGCTCGCCTTGGAATATGCTGGGTTATTATCGCGAACCATCTCTCACGACCGACACCATCGACTCAGAAGGATGGATTCATACGGGCGATGTGGGCGAAGTCGATGAAGATGGATACCTCAAAATTACGGGTCGGGTCAAAGAAATGTATAAAACGTCGAAGGGAGAATATGTGGCACCGTCACAAATTGAATTTGGCTTTGCCGACAACAAAATGATTGAGCAAATTTGTGTCGTAGGCCAAAATTTACCACAGCCCATCGCGCTTGTTGTATTATCAGAAATGGCGCAAAATTTAGAAAAAGATGCCATTCAACAAAGTCTATTTTCGACCCTTACAGACCTCAATCCTCGCCTAAAAACATACGAAAGAGTGCAGAAAATAGTCATCATAAAGGGTACTTGGACGATTGATAATAACATGCTTACCCCAACAATGAAAACAAAAAGAAACGTTATTGAAAAAAATTATGCCTCAATGATGGAACCTTGGTACGAAAACAAAGAAAGTATAATTTGGGAATCGTAAGAGAGTACTCTACTAAATGGCACGATTTTGGCTAAGTCTGAGATAGGTTTAGTCAACTCGTGTGAATGTTTCATAGAATCAAAACGTTAGTAACGGCATTTTCTGTTCTTTCGGCCTTGTTATTGGGCTCGATACGCTACAGTTTTGCCCAAACTTGCACAGGAAGTCTTGGTGACCCAGTGGTAAATATCACGTTTGGTACAGGAACGGGCTATACCACCTTGCCAACTTCTGCCACTGGAGCTAGTACTACTTATACTCAGCAAACAAATTCATGCCCTAATGACGGTAACTATACCGTCACGAATAGTACTTTTTCTTGTTTTAGTAATTCTTGGTTTGATGCAGCCGAAGACCACACCCCTGGTGACGTCAACGGTCGGATGGCTATTTACAATGCTTCTTACACCATCGGAGAGTTTTATCGACAAACCATCAGTGGACTTTGCGGAAACACCACTTACGAATTTGCGGGCTGGATTGCCAACTTACTTAGACCATCGGCCTGTAGTGGTGGCGGCATAGATCCCAACCTTACCTTCCGCATCGAGTCACTTTCAGGTACATTACTCGGCACTTACAGCACAGGAAATATCCCAGAATCGTCTTCACTCACTTGGAAACAATATGGGTTTGTTTTTACAACTCCTGCCAGCCAAACACAGGTTGTTTTAAAAATCATTAATAATGCCGCAGGTGGATGTGGAAACGACCTACTTCTTGATGACATTACGTTTCGTCCTTGCGGCCCCACTATTTCGGTGTCGGCCAGTACACCTAGTATCTGCGAAGGCGGAAACGTCAACCTAAGTGGTTCTATTTCACCAGGCTACAACAATCCACAATTTCAGTGGCAACAAAGCAGCGACAATGGAAGCACTTGGACGGATATTACGGGGGCTACTTCGCTCAATACCTCGGTTTCTTCCGCTCCTGCTGGAACAAGATACCGACTACTGGCCGCCGAGCAAGGTAATATTAGCATTGGGTATTGCCGCATCGCGTCCAATCCAGTGGCGCTTACGGTATATGCTATCCCTAAAGTAACATTACCTACGGCTTCAGGCACACCGCTTCAATACTGTGCTGGCACTTCCGTTGATTTAACAGATTTTACTTCGACCCCAGCCTCTACCTTCAGTTGGCAACTCAACAACACCGCCATCGGGCTAAGTTCTGGCAGTGGTACGGGTCAAGTCCCCGTATTTACGGCTACCAATACCACTAACTCCCCCATTACGGGTACGTTTACCGTTACGGGGTCGGCCAATGGCTGTACAAGTCAAGCACAAACATTCTCGGTTGTTATCAACCCCAAACCTTCAGTCAACTTGGGGGCTGACCAAGCCATTTGCTCGGGCGGTTCAGCTACAATTACGGCCGCAGCCAGCGGAGGAACCCCCAATTACAGTTACAGTTGGAGCAATGGCGCTAACAATAGCGCCAGCCAAACAGTATCGCCGAGTTCAACGACTATCTATACTGTCACAGTCACCGATACCAAAGGCTGCACAGCTACCGACGACATCAAAATAACGGTAAATGCCCTTCCTAACATTACCAGTCTGACCAAAACGGATGCCATTTGTTTTGGTCAAGCCAACGGAACCATCACCGTAACTGCCACGGGTACGTCTCCATTACAATACCAACTCAACAATGGTGCTTTTCAAAGTCAAAACGTTTTCAATGCCGTTGCAGCTGGCACCTATAATGTCACGGTAAAAGACGGGAACGGCTGTACAACCACCAAAAATATCAATGTCAATCAACCCAATCCCATGACCGCGTCTGTGACGGTCAAGAACGTGAGTTGTTTTGACGGCACAGATGGTGCCATCACCGTCGATGTCAACGGTGGGACTTCTCCTTATTCTTATACTTGGTCGGATGGCAGCACGGGAGGCAGTAGCATTGTAGGACGCCCCGCAGGAAACTATACCGTCACCGTCACTGATGGAAAAGGCTGTACGACCACCGCCACAGCTACCATTACCCAGCCTATTCAGATAAGCATTACTGCCAACCTCACCCACGTCACCTGCAACGGAGGCACTAATGGGAAAGTTGATATAACCGCCACGAGTGTTACCTCCATTAAAAGTTATGAGTGGAAAAACAGCGGAGGCACAATCATTGCGACCACAGAAGACGTTGCTAATCTTGCCGCAGGAACATATACCGTGACAGTCACTGATAACGACAACTGTAAGGTTTCAGCAAGTTATACCATTACTCAGCCTACTGCCATTTCGGCCACGGCTACGCCTACCATTACAACCTGTTTCGGGGGTAATGATGGAAAAATTAGCATAACTGCCAGTGGCGGAACGGGTGGCTTGGTGTATGCCCTTTGTAGCGGAAGTAACTGTACGTCTTTTGGCGCAACCCAAACCAGCAATCAATTTTCTGGCCTCACCGCAGGCACTTACCGCGTACGTGTTACCGATACCAACGGCTGCACTACCACTACCTCCGACATTGTGGTGGGTCAAGCAGCGCAGCTTACCGCATCGGCTTCCAACACTTCTCCTGCTTGTGTAGGAGGGAGCGTTATTTTGTCGGCGGCCAACGCAGGAGCAGGCGTAAACTACGAATGGAAAAACGCCAGTGGAGCTATTGTGGCTACTACACAGCAATTTACCCTGTCAAATGTTCAATTGGCACAGGCAGGCACCTACACGCTTCGCGTCTATAATGCCAATGGTTGCCAAAATACAACCACTACTTTGGTCAAAGTAAATCCTACACCTGATGTAAATGCAGGTGCTGACCAAACTATTTGCGAAGGGACAGCTGTCACATTGAATGCCACGACTGTAGGCGGTACAACACCTTATACCTACAATTGGGACAATGGTTTGGGAACAGGAGCAGCGAAAACGGTTAGCCCTACGACTACCACAAGCTACATTGTCAGCCTAAGCGATGCCAACGGCTGTGCAGACCGCGATACCATCAAAATAACAGTAATTCCTAAACCTCAACTTTTTACCTTAACCGCTCCCAGTGATTTGACCATTTGTGCGGGGATTGACGGCATTCCATTGACCCTAAGCGGTTCACAAACGGGTGTATTGTACGAGCTTGTTCGCAACACTGTCAATATAGGTCAGGGAAAAATGGGTACGGGTTCGGCCTTGCCAATGGGAAATTATTTTGGAGGAACGTACCAAGTAAAAGCAAGCACAACCACCAACCCAGCGTGCTCGGTGATGATGAATGGCAGTATTACGGTCAACGAACTGCCGCCCATTTCTGGCGAACTACAAGCACTCGATATTACAATTTGTCCTGGTGAATATATGTCATATACCGCTGTCGCATCAGGAGGTAGCGGCACAGGTTATACTTATACGTGGCAAGACGGCCAAACGGGTAATCCTCGTTCTTTTACCACCAACGATTATTTATTGGTAGAAGTGGTCATCACCGACAGCCGAGGATGTACCCTCAAACGCGCCGCCGATTTACGCATTGCCCCTCCTATTACGGTCAATCTTTCAGCCACTCCAACGCCCATTTGCGCAGGACAACCTGTCACGCTTACGGCCAGTGCTACGGGTGGTGCAAGTACACTTCTCTACGAATGGGAAAACGGCAGTACCGCAACGACGCGCACGGTGAATCCTACAACTACTACGACATACAGCATCAAAGTAACAGATAGCCGCGAAGGTTGTGTTGAACAAAAAAACACAACAGTAACGGTTTTCCCGCAACCCCAGCTTTATAACGTCACTGGCGGAGGAGCTTACTGTACAGGAAGCCCAGGTTTATCTGTAGGTCTGAGTGGTTCGGAAACAGGCTTTTTATACCAACTAAAACGAAACGGGCAAAATGTGGGCACTGCGGTTGCAGGTACGGGTGCTGCTCTCCATTTTGGTCCACAAACACCCACAGGAACCTATACCGTGGAGGCTAGTTCAACAACCTCTCCCGTTTGTGCTGCCACCATGAATGGCAATGTCGTTATTTCCATCAAAACCAAACCTGAGATTTCGGCTTCGGTAGCGCCTAATCCCGTTTGCGCAGGCCAATCCGTTAGTTTCACAACAACCCCGACCGTCGCGAACGCTACCTACGCTTGGACGGGACCGAACGGTTTTACCAGTACTGACCAAAACCCAACCATCGCCAGCACTACCACCTCAAATACAGGAACTTACACCGTTATTGCTACAACCGCCGAAGGTTGTTCTGATACCGCTTCTGTTTCTTTAACGGTCAATCCGTCGCCGATAGCCAGTATTACTGGGCCGAGTAACCTTTGTATCAACAACGCAATTACCCTCAATGGTAATCCAAACGGAGGCACAACTCCTTACACGCACACGTGGCTAGTTACGTCGGGGGCTAGTTTATTAACCCTAACCAATAATAACAACGGTACAGCCAACATTACCCCAACTGGCACGGGTGTAGCTACGATTTCTTACCGAGTCACCGACGCCAACGGTTGCCAGTCGCCCGTTGTTACCTATAGTTTAGGAATCAATGCGGCGCTACCAACGGCCACCGTATCGGCAGGAGCCCCTGCCAACTTTACCTCTTTGGTAAGTGTACGTTACCGTTCATTTGGTTTGCCCTCCGAAAAAGAGTTATACTTAGGAATCCCAGATTTAGGCATCGCCCCACCCCGCCGAACCCAAACGGATGCTAGCTGGCGTTCGGGCAACAACGACGTTACCTTTGAATATGACCCCGCCACCGATGTACTCAAAGCAACCATTGTCAACAGTGCAGGCACATTTACGCTTACGTACCCCAACGTAGCGGCGGCTATAAATACTTATCGTTCGGGACAAAATAGCTGTGCCATGAACGTCATGCAGCTGGTGGTAGGTAGTCAAAATGAACCTACAGGAAGTGTAGCTTTTACCAACGTAGTGCTCAACGGGAACGCCGTTGGCAACTTTAGTGGCGCAGGTCTTACCAGTTGGACCATCAGAAACGTGGACTTTGGTATGGGTTTCAAACTTTCAGGAACCGTTGTGCTCACAGGTACCCAACCAACTTCAGCAGAAAGCAACAAAGTAGAGATTTTGGTAGGCAATGATCAAACACCTTTGGTCTTTGGCTGTATGTCGGCCAACGAAGTTTGTGAAGGGCAAAAAAGCACCGTTGCCTTCTCTGGATTACGTCCTAATACTACCTTTAACTTAAAATATTCGATTGGTACCACCAATAACCTAACCGCCTCTGTCACCACCGATGCCCAAGGCAATGCCTCATTCCAAACGGCAGCCTTGACATTAAGCCAGAACGGAGCCACGCTACGCATCGACAGCGTTCAGCGTGCCGTAAGTAGCGCTTGTTTTCTTCCCATTACCTCCAACAATACCACGGTACTGGCAGTCGTCAATCCCAATCCTGTTGTTTCCATCACCACAACTGACAATTCGGGCATTGCCAACAATGACGCTATTCTTTGCGAAGGAGCTTCGACGACCCTAACTGCCTCAGGCGGCGGAACGTACCTCTGGAATACGGGCGCTTCTACTTCGTCTATTACCGTTTCTCCTGCCACCTCGACCAGTTATTCCGTAACGGTCACGAGCAATAAAGGTTGTCAAACGGTCAAAAATCAACTCATTACAGTTTATCCCAAACCCCAACCAACAGCAGCCAACAGTGGGCCAGTTTGTACGGGTGAAAAAATTACGTTTAACGCTTCGGGCGGTACGGCTTATCAATGGACAAATGCGGCCAATAGCGTTGTTTCAGCGGCGGCAAGTTTTTCTTTCGACCCTGCTACGCTTGCGCAATCGGGTATTTATACGGTCAAAGTCACCGACGTAAACGGTTGTGTCCAAACCGCTACCACTGAGGCAGTCATCAAAGACCGCCCCATTGCCCAAGCCACTTCCAATAGTCCAAAATGCGCTGGCCAAACCCTCATGCTCTCTGCGGCAGATGCGGGAACGGGAGCTACCTATGCTTGGTCGGGTCCCAATGGCTTCAGTCGTCCCAATGAGCAAAACCCAATCATCACCCCTGCTCAACCCCAACACAGCGGTACGTACCTTTTGACCGTCACCCGTAACGGTTGTAGTAGCACCACCACGGTGGAGGTAACGATTTACGAAAATCCCGTTGCCAATGCCCTCACTAACAGCCCTGTTTGCGAAGACAGTCCACTTAATTTTACGGCTCAAAATGCGGGAACGGGAGCCCAATACCAATGGAAAAA
The DNA here is from genome assembly GCF_000482465.1 of Runella limosa DSM 17973. GTDB lineage: Bacteria > Bacteroidota > Bacteroidia > Cytophagales > Spirosomataceae > Runella > Runella limosa. Next base: position 13,480 of record NZ_KI519425.1, on the reverse strand, counting down.
TTCAGCAGGAACGGTTCTGAGCACTTCTGCCTCATTTAGCATTGCCAAAGCAGCCCTCACCGATGCTGGAAAGTATTTTTTAACCGTCACAAAAAATAATTGCGTAAGTGGAGATACGGTAGAAGTAATCGTAAAGCCATTACCCAATGTAACTATACAAGCTAATACACCGCTTTGTTCGGGACAAACACTACAGTTTACGTCGGTGACAAGTCCAGCGGCGACCAAGTATGAATGGGCGGGGCCAAATAGCTTTACTTCTCCCGACCAACATCCCAAAATCGAAAACGTCACCACAAATGCAACGGGCATCTATGAAGTCATTGCGAGTTTGAATGGTTGCCGTGATACTTCCCGTATCAGTGTGACTGTCAACCCAACTCCAATTGCGGTTGCGTCGGCGTCGTTGCCTGTTTGTGAAGGTGGAACAATCACGCTTACTGCTGCCAATGCAGGAAGCCTAGCTCAGTACGAATGGACAAATGCCGCAGGCATGGTGGTAAGTAGTAGTTCTTCGTTTGCTTTGACCAACGTTGGGGTAGCCGATGCGGGAGTGTATCGCCTCAAAGTAACGTTAGGAGCCTGTACCAACGAGGACACTGCGGTGGTCATTATTTACCCTAAACCAAAACTTACGATTATAGGGACATCTTGTGCTCCTAATCTAAAGTCATACCGAGTTGATGTAACGGTTGAAGGTGGAACTTTAGCTTCATCGGCGGGAATCATTACGCCTACGGGAACAAACGCCTATACCATTTCAAACGTACTTCCATCGGTCAACCCACTTTCGGTAAGTGTGACTTCCGACAAAGGTTGTTCGGTATCTCAAAATGTCACAGCGCCCAATTGCTCTTGCCCCGTGGTCAATGCTCCAAGCAGCGGAGGAAATAAGAAAATTTGCCAAGACGAAACCATACCGACACTTTCGGCCAACGTTGGTTCTAATGAAACCGTTGATTGGTACGAAACATCTACAGGTGGGACGCCCATCGTTCAGGGAAGTGAAACCTTTACCCCAACGAGCGCAGGCATTTATTATGCCCAAACCCGCAACCTTATTCACGATTGCGTGAGCAGTACCCGTACACCTGTATCACTTACCATCGTGCCTCTACCAAAACTGGTGATTGACTCGACAGTTTGCAGTACGGATTTATCTAACTTTGTGGTATGGTTAACCACTGAGCTTTCGGGCGTAACTGTCTCCTCATCCGAAGGTACAGCCGTTAATTTTACCAACGGCCGTTACGAAATCATTGGCGCTAGTCCGTTCGGAACTCCAAACATTACCATTACCGTAACCAATGTGGACGGTTGCAAAACACAGGTAATTCTCAAAAAACCTGATTGCCTCTGCCCAGACTTGGCTGCCCCTGTCAACGTTGGTGACAAAGAAGTATGTTTTGAACAAACGAACCCTTCGCTCGAAGCCACCGTCAATGCCAACGAAACCGTCGATTGGTACGATGCGCCGACGGGCGGCAACAAAGTAGCCACGGGCACACTTCAGTACACACCTACCCAATTAGCTGTAGGTACGCATACTTTTTATGCCGAAACCCGCCGTACCGACATTACAGTTCGTACTTGTGTTAGCAACACCCGCACGGCCATCAAACTAACCATCAAAGCCTTGCCTGTCGTAGCGGCTAGTTCCAACAGCGCAGTTTGTGAGGGTACAGATTTACAACTAACAACGGCTGCAAACGCCAATGCCACTTATCTCTGGAGTGGGCCAAACAGTTTCAGTGCTTCTACCCGCATTCCATTGCGTACCAATGCCCAACCTGACATGTCAGGCAACTACATTGTGACAGTTACGGCCAATGGTTGCACAGTTCAGGATAGCACCACCGTCCTTGTCAAGCCCTTGCCAATCGCCAACACCACGGGGGTCATTGTCTGTGAAAGTAGCCCATTTGTATTAAAAACGCCTGCCGTACTTGGCGCTACATACGAATGGCTTAGTCCTACTAACCAAGTGGTTTCAATTGATTCTTTGTACTCGGTAGCACACGCATCTCTAAGCCAAACGGGGACGTATCGAGTAAAAGTAACTTTGGACGGCTGCGTTCAGCAAGATACGGCACGGGTTACAGTCACGCCTTTGCCATTGACGCAGGCCCTTTCTAACGCTCCCATTTGTGCAGGAGACACACTATTTTTATCCGCCGCAAATGCAGGCTCGGGGGCTACCTACGCGTGGCAAAAATTAGCCACTGGCACCGTTGTAGGAAATCAACGTTTATTCAATATCCCCAATGCCCAACCAAACGATTCGGGCAAATACGTACTTACGGTAAGTCAGAATGGTTGTGAAAACAAAGACTCCATTGAGGTACTTGTCAAACCGTTGCCAACCTTTGCCATCAGCAGCAATAGCCCCATTTGCCACAGCGATACCATCAAGTTGTTTACCAACGCCGCACCAATCGGCGCGACCTTTGAGTGGTCTGGCCCCAATGAGTATGTGAGTTTTCAACAAAACCCAATCATTACTCCTGCCCGTCCTAATTTAAGTGGTTTGTACCAAGTCACGGTGAAAGTTAACGGTTGCGTTAAAACCGACACCTTGACCTACACCGTTTTCCCACTTCCTGTGGCCAATGCCATCAGCAACAGCCCTATTTGCGAAAACGATACCCTTCGCCTTACGGCTCAAAACGCAGGAATCGGCGCTACTTATGAATGGCGGAAGTTGGGCGGTAATGTCATTAGTACCCAAACCACTTTTACCCAACCCCTTGCTCAACTCGCTGATGCTGGAAAGTACTTACTCAAAGTAAGCCTCAACGGCTGTGTCAACTACGATACAATAGATGTTTTGGTGAAAAAACGTCCCGTTTTCACCCTCAGTAGCAATTCCCCCATTTGCGAGGGTGATAGCCTTCGACTATTTGTTCAGGGGGCGCCGCAAGGAACCACCTTTGCTTGGTCAGGACCCAAACAGTTTTTAGCGATTGACTCGGCAGTGGTTCGTTCAAATGCTAGTCTCGACATGAGTGGGGTGTATTTGATGACAACAACCCTCGGCAGTTGTAGCGTCACTGACTCGATTCGAGTCACCGTCAAAGCCCGCCCATCGGTCAATGCCCTCTCAAATAGCCCGGTCTGTGAAGGACAACAATTGCAGTTGACCACAACCGCCGTCAACAATGCTTCCTATACTTGGCAAGACCCCAATGGCGTAACGATTGGTACGTCACCACAAGTGACTATCAACGGAATGCAGCCCCAACAAAGTGGAAAATATACCGTAACGGTTACGTTGGATGGCTGCGTAGCCAATGATACCGTAGCAGTAACGATTAAACCTAAACCCACATTTACGGTCGATTCGGTTGTTTGTGCGCCATCATTGAAAGTTTATACGATTTACGGAAAAACAAACGGAACGGTTGCCAGTCCTTTGGGAACGTTATTACAGTTAAGCGATGGGCGTTTTACCATCAGCGAGCTCTCTGTAGGTACCAACACTTCCTTAGTCTTTAGCAAAAATAGCTGCGACACCACGCTTACCGTTTCATCACCCGTTTGCCCTTGCCCCACCGTCGCCATTGCAGTGACACCTATTAGTCAAACAATTTGTGATGGAGACACCCTTCAAACCATTCACGCACTTGTGAGTGCAGGCGTCACAGCCGATTGGTACGATGCCCCTACGGGAGGAAATTTAATTGCTTCTGGCACACTTACCTTTAAGCCTTCCATAGCGGGTAAAGTCTATGCCGAAGCTCGCGCCGAAATATCTGGTTGTCTAAGCAACTCAAGGGCCTCGGCCGAAGTGATTATTCACCCAACTCCTTCTTTTACGGCCCAGACAATTTCAACTTCATGCGACGGCTTAAATGCTCGCAAAGACGGACAATTGATCATCAAGGAGATTACCAACGGACTCCTTTATGATTTTTCGGTCGGAAGCACCTACACTGGGAATAAAACTTTTGCTACTGCTCAAGCGATACCTACGGATGGAGTTTTGGCAGACACATTGTCTAACCCAATGACTCTTCGCACTTACACCGTTCGGGTTTTTGACGCGACAGGATGCTACGCCGACCGAGTTGCTACTTTAGCCCACCGCGATTGTATCTGCCCTGCGCCTCCGTTTGTTGTTCCTGAAAGCCAAAGCGTTTGTGACAATGATACATTACGCACCATTCGTGGTTTTGTAGAACCAGGAATTACGGTTGATTGGTACGACGAGCAAGGCAATTTACTCAAAAAAGGGTCAATTTTCTTTAAACCTACCAAAGCAGGAATTTATTACGCCGAAGCACGTGATACCTTGTCGGGTTGCAAAGGTTTGGTGCGAGTTCCTTCGTATGCTTTTATCAATCCAATGCCGTCATTTGACCTTGTCGTTACTAGAGGTACTTGCGATGGTACCGATGTACGCCCTGACGCCAAAATCACCATCATTGACGTAAAAAATGGCAAACGCTACGATTATACCAAAGGAACAGCTTATGCTGGAAACAAAACTTACGATAACGCCACGGACATTCCTGCCGACGGAATCGCGTTAAAAAACCTAGCGAATCCGCCCGCCACCGAATTTTACAGCTTCCGAATTTTTGATAGCACAGGCTGCTACACCGACTCGACTGTGGCCTTCGAGCCGCGTATTTGTGAGTGCCCCAAACCACCATTTGTCGTTCCCGAAAGTCAGGCTGTTTGTGAAGGAGACACACTGCGAACGGTACAAGGTTTTGTCGATTCGGGCGTAACTGTCGATTGGTACGATGCCCCAACGGGCGGAAACCTTCTCTTGCGTGGTTCGATTTTCTTCAAGCCTACGCAGTCAGGTACTTATTATGCCGAAGCTCGCGATACCCTCACCAACTGCGAAGGTTTGGTACGCGCCCCGTCGTATGCTTTTGTCAACGAATTACCGTCATTTGACCTTGATGCTCAGAAAGCATCTTGTAAAGACTTTGTTGCGCAAAATGATGCCAAAATAGTACTCAAAAGCCTCAAAAATGGCAGTCGTTTTGATTTTTCAGTAGGCTCTGTTTACGTTGGAAAACGTACGTACAATGATGCGTTCGACATCCCCGCCGACAGTATTCTTGTTCAGAATATTGCCAATCCTGCCACTTCTCAAACCTTTACGATTCGTATTTTTGGTGAACCCAATTGCTTTACAGATAAAACTGTCACGATTCAGCGCACAGATTGTGGTTGCAATCCTCCATCGTTTGACTTGGTAGTCACTCGTGGTACTTGTGATGGTACCGAGGTGCGCCCCGACGCTAAAATCACCATCGTTGATGTAAAAAATGGCAAACGTTACGATTTCGCCAAAGCCAAAACTTATACAGGGAACAAAACTTACGACAACGCCACCGACATTCCTGCTGACGGAATTGCGTTAAAAAATCTGGCCAATCCATCCGCTACAGAATTTTATACTTTTCGGGTATTTGACAGCACTGGCTGCTACACCGACTCGACCGTGGCTTTTGAACCGCGCATTTGCGAATGTCCAAAACCCGTTTTCGTTGTCCCTGAAAGCCAAGCCGTGTGCGAAGGTGATACCCTCAGAACCGTCACAGGGTTTGTCGATTCGGGCGTAACTGTCGATTGGTACGATGCCCCAACGGGTGGAAATCTTTTGTTGAGAGGCTCGATTCTGTTCAAACCTACCCAAGCTGGTATCTACTACGCCGAAGCTCGCGATACGCTCACCAACTGTAAGTCAACTTCGCGCGCACCGTCATACGCTTTTATCAATGAATTGCCGTCGTTCGACTTGGTGGTCACTCGTGGTACTTGTGATGGTACCGAGGTGCGCCCCGACGCTAAAATCACCATCGTTGATGTAAAAAATGGCAAACGTTACGATTTCACCAAATCCAAAACTTATACAGGTAACAAAACTTACGAAAACGCCACTGACATTCCTGCTGACGGAATTGCGTTAAAAAATCTGGCCAATCCATCTGCTACAGAATTTTATACTTTTCGGGTATTTGACAGCACTGGCTGCTACACCGACTCGACCGTGGCTTTTGAACCGCGAATTTGCGAATGTCCAAAACCTGTCTTCGTTGTCCCTGAAAGCCAGGCCGTGTGCGAAGGTGATACCCTCAGAACTATCACAGGGTTCGTCGATTCGGGTGTTACCGTCGATTGGTACGATGCCCCAACGGGTGGAAATCTATTGTTGAGAGGCTCAATCTTGTTCAAACCTACCCAAGCTGGTATTTACTACGCCGAAGCACGCGATACGCTCACCAACTGTAAGTCAACTTCGCGCGCACCGTCATACGCCTTTATCAATGATTTGCCATCGTTTGACCTGGTGGTCACCCGTGGTACTTGCGATGGTACCGATGTGCGCCCCGACGCCAAAATCACCATCGTCGATATAAAAAATGGCAAACGTTACGATTTCGCTAAAGCCAAAACCTATACAGGTAACAAAACTTACGACAACGCCACCGACATTCCCGCTGACGGAATTGCGTTAAAAAATCTAGCCAATCCGTCCGCTACAGAATTTTATACTTTTCGGGTATTTGACAGCACTGGCTGCTACACCGACTCGACGGTGGCTTTTGAACCGCGTATTTGCGAATGTCC
>NZ_KI519425.1:0-5849 GCF_000482465.1 Runella limosa DSM 17973 | reverse complement strand
TGTCCAAAACCCGTTTTCGTTGTCCCTGAAAGCCAAGCCGTGTGCGAAGGTGATACCCTCAGAACTGTCACAGGGTTCGTCGATTCGGGCGTTACTGTCGATTGGTACGATGCCCCAACGGGTGGAAATCTTTTGTTGAGAGGTTCTATCTTGTTCAAACCTACCCAAGCTGGTATTTACTACGCCGAAGCCCGCGATACGCTCACCAACTGTAAGTCAACTTCGCGCGCACCGTCGTATGCCTTTATTAATGATTTGCCGTCGTTTCAGGTGACAACCAGTCGCTCGACTTGTAGCAATTCAGCGGCTCAAAACAACGGTAAAATTTCAATGACTCGTCTCAAAAATGGGACAAAGTATGATTTCTCCGTAGGTATCTCTTACACAGGTAGTAGAACCTTTGACACCGCTCTTGATATTCCTAGTGATAGTATTTTGGTTCGTGATATTCCTAATCCAGTTTCGTCCCAAAGCTATACCATCCGTATTTTTGGAGAACCTAATTGCTTTACCGACACAACTGTTACTATCACAAACGTAGATTGCAACTGTAACCCTATGAATGTGTTGGTTGTTCCGTCCAGCTTTACGATTTGCGAAGGTGAGCCTTTCCCTGTTTTAGTGGGTGCCGTCGGGGCAGACATAACCGTCGATTGGTACGACAAAGATGGTAACTTACTTAAAGCCAATTCGCTTACCTACCAACCTAATTTCTTTGGAGAATTTTATGCCGAAGGGCGCTCTCTGGTAGTAGCAGGCTGCGTGAGTAGCACTCGTACCAAAGCCGTGGGGGCGAAAATCGGGCAACCTACTTTTACCTTGACTACGCGCCCTGCTACTTGTATTGGCGATACGGTTCTGAGCGATGGGGAAATTATAATTGAAAACCTAAAAGACGGCGAGCGGTTCGATTATTCGCTAGGCACATCCTACCGAGGAGGAGCGACGTACGAAACAGCGCAACCGCTTCCTACTGACGGAATTATAGGCGCGCTATCCAATGTTAACCAATACTATACCGTCAGAATTTTTAATCGTTGCGGGCTTTTCTACGACGTCACCATCCAAACTACGCACAACGATTGTAGTTGCGACAAACAAAATTGTTTGCCTCTTCAAATGAAAATGAAGAAAAAAGGGAAATAACCTTTTGAGGTTTTTGCCTAACTTGGGGCAAAAAATAACACCATGTCTAAACCTAAGGGCCTTTTAACCATCGAACAGCTACAAGATGCTGTCCAACAACAAACCATTGAAACCATCATTGTTGCTTTTACCGACCACTACGGACGCCTCGTCGGAAAGCGGTTTGATGCCGAATATTTCGTCAACGACGTTTTTGAAAGCGGAACACACGGATGCAATTATCTCCTCACGACCGATATGGCCATGGAGCCCGTTCCAGGGTATTCTTTTGCCAACTGGGAGTTGGGTTACGGCGATTTCCATTTAGTTCCTGATTTGTCCACCCTTCGGATTGCTGCTTGGCTCGACCGCACGGCAATGGTTATTTGCGACGTCAAAAATGAGAAAACGCACGAATACGTCGATATTGCCCCTCGTTCTATCCTTCGAGCTCAACTCGAAAAAGCCAGTGATTACACCGTTTTTGCGGCGTCTGAATTAGAATACTATTTGTTCGAGAACACCTTCCGCGACGCCCATGACCAAGCCTACCACAACCTCAAACCCGTAGGCTGGTACATCGAAGATTATCATATTTTACAAGGCACGCGCACTGAAGCCTTCAATGCCGCCGCACGACGTTATTTGAAACAGTCGGGTGTACCCGTTGAAACCTCTAAAGGTGAATGGGGATTGGGGCAGCACGAACTCAACGTCCGTTATTCGGATATTTTGGACATGGGCGACCGCCACGTTGTCTATAAACAATGCCTCAAAGAAATTGCAGAGGCCATGGGCTGGAGCGTGACTTTCATGGCCAAATTTGCCGCCGACCGCGCAGGCTCAAGCTGTCACATTCATATTAGTTTATGGCAAGAAGGTCAAAACGCATTTGACGGTGATAACCAACTCGGCCCCGTAAAAGGATCCGATGTATTTCGCTGGTTTTTGGGCGGCTGTATCAAATACACCCCTGATGTGATGGTATTTTATGCTCCTACCATCAACTCCTACAAACGCTACGTGGACGGCTCATGGGCACCCACTCGTCTGGCGTGGAGTTATGACAACCGCACGGCGGGCTATCGGGTAGTAGGGCAAGGAAAAAGCCTGCGCATCGAATGTCGCATTCCAGGCGCTGACTGTAATCCTTATTTGGCTTTTGCGGCCTTATTAGCTTCAGGAATGGAAGGCGTCAAAAACAAGATTGAACCACCTGCCCTTTTTGATGGTGACATTTATGCGGCAGCACATTTGCCACGTGTTCCTTATACATTGGCCGAAGCAATCGACATTTTTAGCCATAGCCCTTTTGCCAAAGAAACATTTGGGGAGAGCGTTGTAGAACACTACACTCATTTTTATCGTACCGAGCAAGCAGCTTTTAATTCATCGGTAACAGACTGGGAACGTAAACGGTATTTTGAACAAATTTAGGAGGTAAAGCGGGGCAAAAAGATACTATTTTCAAATTTTTTCTTGAAATAGTTCATTTATTAAAATAATCTTGTACCTTTGTAGAAGTTATTCCTAAACCCTTCCAGACATTTATACTTACAAAAGACCTTCTGACTTCGGGCAGAAGGTCTTTTATTTTTGATTAAAAACAACTTTGTTCGCTTTTCTTGCGTTCTATTCTGCGTAATATTGCACCTCATTCACGTTTCAACCATTCTTTTATACCACAATGACAACTAATTTTCTTAGAAACGCACTTGTAGTGGTTCTTACAGCAGGGTCGTTGCAGGCAATCGCCCAATTTACGCAAGCCCCGCTTCCGTACGCTCCCGAAGCGCTTGAGCCTAGCATCGACAAAGCCACGATGGAAATTCACTACGGCCGTCACCACAAAGCATACATCACCAACCTCAATACGGCTGTGGCAGGAAAGCCCGAAGAAAAATTGAGCATTGATGCTTTGGTAAAAGGAATCACGAAAGAAACGGCTCCTGCCATCCGCAACAATGGCGGTGGTCACTGGAACCATACGTTCTTCTGGAACATCATGGCACCTGGCAAAGGAGGCATGCCTTCGGGAGAATTAGCCGCAGCGATTACCAAAGAATTTGGTTCTTTCGACGAATTTAAAAACAAATTCAAAGCGGCTGGCGCGGGTCGTTTTGGCTCAGGCTGGGCTTGGTTGATTGTAAAAGACAAAAAACTTGTCATCACTTCTACCCCAAACCAAGACAACCCACTCATGCCCGTAGCTGACGTACAAGGCGCACCTATTTTGGGGATTGACGTGTGGGAACACGCTTATTATTTGAAGTACCAAAACAAACGTCCTGACTACCTCGACGCGTTTTGGAACGTTGTTAACTGGGACAAAGTAGCCGAGCTTTACGCAGCAGCGTCAAAGTAAGCTCCAAAATAATTTTTGCTCATAAAAAAAGGCGGCCCGTAAACGAGCCGCCTTTTTTTATGATTCTTCGTTCCAACGATTACAATTTGTCGTCGGCTTTCAAGTACGTCTTATTCCCGTTTGAATTGATGTAATATTGACCACCGCGAGGGCCTTGGTAAATGGTGCGACCTTTGTCGTCTTTACCCATGGTTTTATCAGCACCTGCTACCTTCTTGCGCGTGTTTCCATCGGCTTCCTTGCCATCATCCTCTTTCGCGGCAGGCTTCACCTTCGTGCCTTTGCTTTTTTTATCAGCGTTGTCGGCTTTGTCTTCTTTCTTATCAGCCTTGTCCTCCTTCTTGTCTTTTTTGTCTTCTTTCTTATCCTTCTTATCTTCTTTTTTGTCAGCCTTGTCTTCTAACTTGTCTTTTTTGCCCTTGTCAGTTTTGGCATCTTTCTTGTCCTCTTTTTTATCTTTCTTGTCTTCCTTCTTGTCTTTTTTATCTTCTTTCTTATCCTTCTTATCCTCCTTTTTGTCTTTTTTATCCTCGGCTTTGTCTTTCGCTTTTTCTTTCTTTTCCTTTTTCGGTTTTGTTTCGGTTTGTGCTACGCTATCTAGCGTTACGCCAAAGCACAAAAGGGTGATTAACAGGGCGAGTAACTTTTTCATTTTGTGTAAGATTGAGTTTAAATAGTGGTTTTATTGGTTTGGTCAAATGTATTGCAATTTTTCACAATTTAAGAAAAGATTGTGCTTTTTAATTGCTTTTTAAATCATTAGACGCCCGCGCGTTTCTCATCGTCACACTTTCAAATTTCTATGCCAATGAAAAAGCTACTTTTTGTACTTATCCAACTATCCACGGCCTCACTTTTTGCACAATCCCCTGCCCCTAACTTTAAAATACAAGTCATTGATAATCAAATCAGTATTGGCTATGGACTAGCCATTGGCGATGTAGATGGCGACCAACGAAAAGATATTTTACTCGCCGACCAAAAAGAGATTGTTTGGTATAGAAACGGCGATTGGAAACGCTTTGTCATGGCAGCAAATCTTACTTCTAAAGACAATGTCTGTATCGCCGCCCGCGACATCGACGGCGATGGTCGTGTAGAGGTAGCCGTAGGGGCAATGTGGAACCCCGCCGAAACCAAAGACATCACCCAATCGGGAGCAGTTTTTTATTTGATTCGCCCCAAAGACCCTACGCAATTGTGGGAACCCGTACGCCTTCATCACGAAATCACTACCCACCGAATGCGTTGGGCAAAAGTTGATAAAAATAAGTACCAACTCATTGTCGCGCCGCTGCATGGACTTGGCAATACCAACGGCGAAGGAGTGGGCGTAAAACTATTGGCGTACGATGTTCCTAAAAATCCAAAACAAGCTTGGCCTTATCACCTGATTGATTCCACGCTGCACATTACGCACAATTTTGAAATTTGGGAAGACCAAAACGCAACCCGCCTTCTCATAGGCAGCAAAGAAGGAGGCAAAGTAGTAAGTTATCAAAAAGGGCAATGGACGCCCACGCAGCAATGGGTAGGCGAGGGAACGGGCGTGGGTGAAGTTCGTCGCGGATATTTGCCCAACAAAAAGCCTTTTGTGGCTGCCGTTAGTCCTTGGCATGGCAATCAACTTGTGGTCTTGGATACTCAAACCAATACCAAAAAAGTACTGACCACGCGCCTCAATCAAGGCCACGCTGTGGTTTGTGAAGATTTTTTGGGAACGGGTTCTTCACAAATCGTAGTAGGATGGCGCAATCCGAACGCCGATAAAAAAGTGGGTGTGCGGTTGTTTGCTCCCAAAGATGCCAACGGCGAAAATTGGGAAGAGTTTACGTTGGACGAAAGTGTAATGATGGCTTGTGAAGACCTACAGGCCGCTGACCTTGACAATGACGGCGATTTAGACCTTATTGCGTCGGGTCGTTCTACGCTCAACGTCTTGGTCTATTGGAATCAACGCATTTCAAAATAAATAGACCTTCCAAGTTTTTACTTCGTAGGTAACTAAACTTGGAAGGTCTGAATCTAGCCCGCTAAAAAGTTGGACACAAATTAGGGTATAACTTTTAAATTTGTGATTCAATGGGAAAGCATCAAAAATCATGGAGCCAGGAGGAAAAACTGACCATAGTGAATTACTACAAAGAACACGGAGCTGCTAAGACATCTAAGGAGTTTAACGTCTCGAGTGCAAACATTTATAACTGGGTTTCCCAGTACGAAAAAGGAGGTTTTTCAAGCCCATCCAGCGTTAGTAACTCTGATAAAGACAAAGAGATTCTTCGCCTTCAGCGAGAGATTCAAGCTTATAAAGAGATAATCGCTGAAAAAGAATTGTCACTTAGAATCAAGGATGCTT
>NZ_AXVJ01000025.1 GCF_000482465.1 Runella limosa DSM 17973 | reverse complement strand
AACAGTACCGCCACATTTACTTTGAGCGGAACCAGCGGAGCGACCGTCACGTACACCCTCAACGGCGGTAGCAACCAAACCACCACTTTAACGGGCGGAACGGCAACGGTCAGTATCCCGAGCGTGGTAGCGAATCAAACCTTGACGTTAGTATCGGTAAGTGATGCGAATGGGTGTTCGCAACCATTGGTGGGGATGGCGACAGTTGCTATCCAAACAAAACCCTCTATTACGCTACAAGTTCAAAGCCAAGTACTCAACGAAGGCAATAACCAAGTATTCTGCGACACAGATGCCAATCCTGTCAATAGTTTACAGTTTAGTATTTCGGGTTTGTGCGTTTCGGTTTCCCCCGTTTGGCGAGTGCAGGTAGGCAGTGGCGCATGGAGTAACTGGGCCACCAATCCCCCAATTTCCCAATCCTCCAATAACCAACTCCACCGTTACCAAGCGGCCTGCGACGTCAATTGCCCCGCTACCTATTCTGGGGTGATTGAAGTAACTATCAACTATCGGGCTTCTGTTCCCCAGCATGTATCGCTGACAGCAGATGGCGTAGGGGTGGCAGTCGGCGAAACCAAAGAAGTTTGTGCTGTATCAGCAATTTCTATTTCATTTACAGCGACTTGTGGGGCGGGAGAAATTGTCGCTTACTCCGTTGACGGCGGTGAATATGCCACAGGAGTACCCGCAGGAGTGGCAGACAATCTGTACCACAATTATCGTGTTCGCTGTCGAGAGGCAAATGGTATTCCGTCTTGTGTAGAAAGCGAGTCTGGGGTGATGCGGTTAAAATTGGTTCCCATTCCCGCGGCTCCTCAAGTGTCTCTTTTCCCTGAAACCAGTTGTAACCCAACCGCAAGCTTTAGCGGGCAATCATCTTGTGGTTCCCTAAAAACAGTTTGGCACAATGCCACTACCAACATTGCTTTGCCTAATTTACCTTCTACTATTCCTACCGAAACAACTTCTTATTACGCTCGCTGTCAGACAGAAACGGGTTGCGTAAGCGAAAAAAGCCAAGTCGTAACTTTTACGCTGCAAACGACTTATCAAGCTCCTGTTGTAACTGTTTCGCAAGAAATTGTATGTACAGGAACGACCGTTGTTGTCTCAGCCAACTGCCCCGCAGGAAGTCGAACGTACTGGAATACAGGGATCACCGCAGCAAGTTTTGAAGTGGCATTCAGCAACGTAATCAAACAGACCTACTGGGCCAAATGCCTTTTTGACGGCGGTTGCCAAAGTCAAGAAAGTAGTCGTAAGGAGGTCTATTGGAATGCCTTCGTGATTACCTTAATCAACATTGGAGAATCAAGGTCGTCGGTAAAAATCAACGACCGAGCGGCTTGGTCTAGCCAATTCATTACCCGTGATGGTGGTCCTACGTTAGAACAAAGTACCCAGCAAAATCCGACGCTATTTTTTGTGGAGAACCCCAACAAAATGGCTCCTCGTTTCTGGACAATCAATGCCGATGCCTGTAACTTGGGAACAAACGGCTCCCTGACTTTTGATATGTTGGCAACGCCCGAAATGGGGGTGGTTCGTTCGTTTAATACCCACGAAAATAATGCCCCTTATTTTATGTATGCCAATCGTGAAGGCTGGACGGAATTATACGCCCAAAATCACCCAGCTTATGGTTTCTACGCCGACAATGGCGCGGGAGGAAATGCCTATGATTCAGGATTACCCAAAGGTTTATACAAATTGAGTATTCGTTATTGGGACCAAAAAGGCTGGGGAAGTATTTATCCTTCTACCCGCCAAGCGCAAGGCAATGTCTTGGCTTATCAAGAATATTGGTTCCGAATCCAATCGAAAGATGGCGTAGGAATAGGAGCCGCGAGGGCGGAGAGCAGTGGGCAAGGGTCGGATCGTCGCACGGTAAATGGCAAGGAGCAAATGGCAACTACTTTGTCATCTCGGAGGGATCTAAAATCGACTGATAACGTTTTCGCTACGGTCTTTCCCAACCCAGTAACCAACGCCCTACGGCTGAAAATGGCTGATAACAGTGGGGTTCTAGTACAAGTTTGCTTGAGAGATGCAACAGGCCGAAAGGTGTTGAATCAGCGATTTATTCCTGAAACCGACGCCCATATCGAAGAAATACAGGTGAGTTCGTTAGCAATTGGTGTGTATGTCTTGGAGGTAAGGACGGGTCATTCTATTACTTACCTGAAAGTAATTAAAACAGAGTAGGGTTTTTCATAAAGTGTACTTAAACCGCCGCCTCTTTTTGGGTGCGGCGGTTTTTTTATAAAATTCATCCTCAAAAATCCTAAAATTAGCCCCGTTTTCAACCACTCTTCTACTTACCAACGCCCTCTCACCAAAATCTTTTCTACCTTTATCAGCCTTATACGAAGGTTTTTATAACTTTCGTGGTAATACGCATTCGCATCCAAACAATCATTGAAAACATCAAACCTTTACAACAGTGGCAGACGAACCCCAAAAAAGTAAAATGAGCGGTTGGCTCCGCGATTTAGCAGGAGTCTTTGTAGTACTAGACGACCAAAAGGCCGAAGAAAAACCAGCCGCTCCTGCTTCCGCACCCGCATCATCCGCGCCGCCTAAAAGCACGCCCGTGAGTGCACCCGTGTTTGTGGCTCCCGCTTCTAACGACTTTGTGGAAGACCTACGAAACCGTTTTCGGAAGATTTTGGAAGAAAAAAATCAGCCTGGTTTCGATTTTTATGAGTTTTCGCAAATGTTATTGCGCACGAGTACCAACCCTAGTGTAGAGCATTTTAAGACGGCCTATGAAGGCGCTAAACTCCTGAACCCGAATTGTAATCAACAGTTTTTGTTGGAGTCGGCGGCTTTTTATAAAACAGAATTACAGAAAGCGTTTGAAGCGACGGTTTCGGCGGGGGAGCAAAAGAAAAACGCCCTCACTACCGAAAAAGCCAAAGAACAACAGCAGCTCAATACCGAAGTCAATACCATTGAGCAACAGTTGGCTAAATTGAAGCAAGAAATTGCCAATTTGGAAAAAATACAAACGGAGAAATTAGCGGCGCTCAACGGAATAGATAGTAAGTTTACGGATAAGTTTGCCGAAATTGAGCAAAAAATTCAGGCTACCGTGACGGCCAAAGAAGGCGTTGCCAGTGAAATTAGCTTGATTGAAAACGGCATAAAGCAGTATATTTCGTAAAATTTAACCACAACTACTATGAATCTAACAGGTGCAGGCAAAGTCCTTTTGATTTTATTCATCGCGGGGTTGTTGGGCGCAGGGTATTATTTCTTGGGCCCCGATCCTAAAAAAGCAATAACCGAACTTACGACCAAATCCCCCGAAGGTGGCCCGTCGGCAAGTACAACCACCGAATCGACGGCCTCGGACGAGGGTTCTTCTTCGGCCAGCAGCGAGTCGTCGGCAGAGGCTACTTCGACGGCTGGCGCTTTTTCTTATACTGCTGCCGAGCCCGTGGATGGCAAACTCAAAGGTGTCGTTGAGTTAGGAGCAAGCGGTTTTAACTCCTTTGTAGTCAACATCGACAAAGACAAGAACTGGAAGCTCGAACACGCTGAGTTTGGCAATAGCATGGTCATTGAAAACATGGCCTCTGATTATGACATTCGCATTGGCCTAAAACGCTACATTGGAAACATGATGGACCACGGCGTAAGTGGAAAAGACATTCACTTTGTGGTAAGTTCGGGCGCTTTGAAAGCCGAAGTGACGGGTAAAATTATCAAAGTGTTGAAAGACATGGGTTACATGGTCAACACCGTAACGCCCGACCAAGAAGGTTCGCTGGGCTTGAAGTGCGCCTTGCCTGCTTCATTTAGCGACAAAGGCTTCTTTACTGATATTGGTTCAGGAAATACCAAAATCGCGTGGACGGAAGGTGGTACCATTAAGACCCTTGAAACGTACGGCGCTAAGTACTACGAAAAAGGAGTAGCCGACGACAAAGTGTATGAAGAAGTAGGGGCAATGTCGAAACAAGTACCGAAAAGCAAACGAGAAATATGCTTTATCATTGGCGGTGTACCGTTTGATTTGGCCAAAGAGGTACGAAATGGCAAAGAAAGATATACTGTTTTGAAGGCCGCGGAAGCTTACAAACTCGACAAAGCCAAATCAAAAGCAGGAGGAAATATTTATAAAGCCGTTGCTGATGCTACGGGTTGCAAAACCTTTGTTTTTGACTGGGATGCCAACTTTACCATTGGCTTCTTGCTGGGCTTGAAGTAACGGTTAGTTTTTTCTTTCAAAAGAGGCTGTTTCTCCAAACAGCCTCTTTTGTTTTTATTTGTTTATGTTGTTTTGTACTTTTCCACGATTTTAAAAGATTTGAAAGAAATTTATATAACCTATTGTTTATATATTCTATTTTTGCCTTGAAAAACTCGGCTTTCATTTTATGCAGGTATGAATTCTGACCAAAAGGATACACATTTGACCAGTTGGAATCGACTCAGGGCGGGAGATAACTATGCTTTGGGAGAGTTATACGATGGGTATATACAAATCTTGTACAAATTTGGCCGCCGACTTTGCAACGATGAAGAACTACTGACGGACGCTGTCCATGATGTATTTGAGGATATTTGGAAATACCGAGCGTCGTTGAGTGAAGTGGAGGCAAATAACATTCAGTTTTATTTGTGCAAATCCCTAAAAACCAAACTTCTCAAGTACCTCAATCGGCAGTCGAGACATACGCAACTTTCTGAATTTGAGGGGATAAATGATGACTACATAGAGTCTGTTGACACCTGGTTTGTCAACCAAGAAACCGAATCCCTTCAAAAACATCAGCTTGAAAAACACATTGCTCAACTCCCTAAGCGCCAGCAAGAAGCGCTTCTTCTTCGTTTTTACGATAATTTAAGCTACGACGAAATTGCCGAAATGATGTCGCTGACGCGTCATTCGGTCTATAATCTTATCTACAAAGCCCTCGGCCAACTGCGCGATAATTGGATATTTGTGGCTGTTTTTGGGGTGTTGAAATTTTTTTATAAATTTTTTTAAAAAAGAAAGAGGTAATCTTCGCACTTCGTTTCTCTATGTGGTATAATGCCTCTGAGAGAATGCCTGAACCCTTAACAAAATACGCTTCCTTTGACGCTGTGCAACTCGCAGCTGATGACTTTTTCCAAGATTGGGTACGAAATCCTTCGGGAGATGCTGACCACTTTTGGAACGAGTTTCTCCACACCTATCCAAAACGCCAAACGACGATAGAAGAAGCCCGACAGCTGGTACAACGAGTCGAAGTTCGTTTGCCCGACCTGCCAGAAGCGAAAGTTCAGGCCCTCAAAACCCGACTTGAGCAGACCATTGGCTTGCCACTATCGCCGCAAGACGCTCCCGTCATGCCTTTACGCCGCTCGTTTGTGAAACGATTGAGCTGGGTAGCCGCTGCCGTGGTGCTGCTGGTAGGCGGTGTGGTAACCGCTTGGTACAGTTCGCAACCCACCACAGTGTCGTACGCCACTTCTTACGGCGAAACCCGTAAAGTGGAGTTGCCCGACGGTTCGGTGGTTAATTTGAATGCCAACTCAACCTTGTCTTTTTCGGAAGATTTGAAAGACAAGGCCATTCGGGAAGTGTGGTTGCAAGGAGAAGCGTTTTTCGATGTGAAACACACGCCAACCGATGCCAAGTTTCGGGTACATACCAACGACCTCGTGGTGGAAGTGCTCGGGACGGAGTTCAACGTCTCTGACCGCCGCAAAACTACCCAAGTGGTGCTTCAATCGGGGAAAGTTCAAATCAAAGCTGCCCAACAATCGGCGGTATTGCGGCCTGGTGATATGGTGGAGTTTCGAGCCGATACGCGTAGCTTGACGCAGCGCAAAGTAAGAACTGAGCTGTACAGTTCGTGGCAAAAGAACATTTGGATTTTGGAAGGCGAATCAATGAGCGATGTCGCTCGGCGCATCGAAGACAACTTTGGGATCGAAGTAAGTTTTGAAAACCCTTCCCTTGCCAACGAAAAAATATCGGGCACGATTCCTTCGGGCAGTGCCGAAGAAGTACGAGACATTTTGGCTGATCTTCTAAAGGCCGACTGCCAACTATCAGAGAAAAAACTAACGATTAAATAAACCTAACTTTTGAGATAAACCATGTACAAACCATTACTATTATCCTTTTTGGTCTGTGGGATAACAGGTTTTGTTCAAAACGCAAATGCGCAAGTGTTTGCCGCCAATTACACAACCATTTCTCAGCAAAACAAAAATCAACCCGACCGCAAAGCGTCGATTCCTTTGAAAGAAGCACTACGCGATGCCGAAACGCGTTTTGGGATTCATTTGGTGTATAAAACCGACGAAATCCCGAATCGGTTGATTGCCGCCGATGCTCTCAGTGGCAAACTTGAACAGGTGTTGGAGAACCTCCTAAACCCTGCGGGTTTGACCTACAAAAAAGTACGAAACACTTACATTATTAAAACCCAAAAAGTCAAAACTTCGGGCAAAGAAATGCTCACGCCTAGCGAGACAAGCCCTGAAGCTTTGCCCAACACTAGAACGATTTCTAATGATTTCTCAAGTCTTCGAACAGTGCCTTCGCAACTTCAATTTCCAACCTCATCGGCCCGTGCTGTGGTGGTGGAGGATATAAAAATTGCGGGAAAAGTGGCAGAAGAAAACGGCCAAGGTTTGCCTGGCGTAAGTATTTTGCTCAAAGGAACCAACCGAGGAACGACCACCGACGCCAATGGAGCTTTTCAACTCGCCGTCCCCGACGAAAAAGCAGTATTGGTGTTTAGCTACGTGGGCTATTTACCCCAAGAAGTGGTCGTAGGAGGTCGTACGGCCATCAATATCATGTTGGTAGCCGATACCAAAGCACTCGGTGAAGTAGTCGTTGTAGGCTACGGCGTGCAGAAAAAAACGAGCTTGACCAGTGCCGTTGCTGAGGTAAAAAGTGAACAACTCACACGCCGCCCCGTGTCGAATGCCAATCAAGCCTTGCAAGGGATTGCGCCTGGGGTGACGATTCTTGACCGTGGTGGTTCGCCTGGCCCCAACTCTCGTGCCACGGTGCGGGTACGGGGTATCACCACGTTGAGTTCAAACGACCCGTTGTTTATTGTAGATGGGGTAGAACAACCTTTTAACACCATCAACCTCGACGATATCGAAAGTATTTCGGTGCTCAAAGACGCCTCATCAACTGCCATTTATGGTTCTCGGGCGGCTAATGGAGTTGTGCTTGTGACAACCAAACGCGCCAAATCAGGGAAAGCAGTGGTGGATTACAGCGGTTTTTATGCCGTTCAAAATGCCATTAACAAACCCGAAATGATGGACTTAGAACCTTATATGCGCTTGCAAAACGTGGCGCTTATCAACTCTGGCGCAGCGGCGAAGTTTAGCGAAGCCCAAATTTCAGAATACGTCAATGCTACCGACCGCCTCAAGTTTCCTTTGCCTAATACGTGGTTTAAAACCGTATTACGGGCAGCGCCGCAGTTTAGCCAAAACGTGTCGGTTAGCGGTGGAAATGAGTTTTTTCGCGGCCGCGTAGGCGTGCGTTACCAAAAGCAAGGAGGTATTGCACCCAACTTTGACAGCGATGTGAAAGAAATTCGCGCCAATACCGATTTTAAAGTATCTAATCGGTTGAGTGCAAGCGTGGACATCAATTACCGCAACAACAACTGGCAAACGCCCGTAAGCGAGTTCAACGTATTTAATACCATGTTTCACGGGTCACTTTGGGCTGTTCCAAAGTATCCTGATGGTACCTACGGCGTGAGTGCTCAAGGCAACAATCCCTTGATGTATGCCGAAATTGCAGGGCTTTCGCGGAACATTCAAGACTATTTGTTTGGCAGTGGAAAAGTAGAATGGGAAATTATTCCGAACTTGAAATTTAGCAGTCAATACGCTATTCGCTACACGGCAGAGCAAAACAAAAACTACACCAATGCTTATACGGTCTTGGATTATTACAATCCGTCGTTGGTCAGAAAAACCATTCCGCGCAGTAGTTTGACCGAAATCCGCAGCGTAACGCGCGAAACGACCCTCAATAACTTGTTGGGGTACAGCAATACGTTTGGTCAACACGAAGTGAAAGCATTGGTAGGGTACTCAGAAATTCAGAACAAATACAACACCATCAGCGCCTACCGCGAAGATTTTTACAACAACGACGTGCAGTCGATTGGCTCAGGTTCTGACAACAACAAAAACAGCGGTGGGGTAGATTCTCAATGGGGACTTCGCTCGTTTTTTGGGCGGATAAACTACGCTTTGGCCGACAAGTATTTGTTTGAAGCCAATGCGCGCTACGATGGTTCTTCTCGCTTTACGGGCGATAAAGTTTATAGCTTCTTCCCGTCGTTTTCGGCAGGCTGGCGTTTGTCAGAAGAGACGTTTTTTGAACCACTCCGCGCCGTAGTGGGTGAGTTGAAAGTGCGTGGTTCGTGGGGAAGAACTGGAAATCAGGCGGTAGGCTTGTACAGCTATTTCCAAACCCTCAACTCTTCTACCTATACGTTTGGTGGATCAGTGGTGCAAGGCTACGTTCAATCGAACTTGGCCAACCCGAACTTGACGTGGGAAACAACTACCCAAACCGACATCGGGTTGGATGCCCAACTTTGGAACAACCGTTTGAGCGTTACGTTTGATTATTACGACAAATTGACCAACGGCATTTTGCTAAACCTACCCATTCCAACAACCGTAGGCTTGAACGCACCGCCCCAAAACGCAGGAAAAGTGGGGAACAAAGGAATTGAATTGGGATTGACGTATCGCAACAAAACCAAAAGTGGTTTCTCTTACGAAATTGGTGGAAACTTTGCCCAAAACAACAATAAAGTAATTGATTTGGCCAAAACAGGCCCTTACATTTCAGGTTCGGACATCGACCCGCGCTACATCATCAAAGAAGGTTTGCCGTACAATGCCCACTGGGGCTACAAAACCGATGGGTTGTTCCAAACGGCCGACGAAATCAAAGCCTATCCTACGTTGGTGCCTAACATGAAACCTGGTGATGTGAAGTACGTGGACTTGAACAACGACGGAAAAATCAACAGCGATGACATGACGTTTATTGGTCTAACGTTCCCGCGTTACACCTTTGGACTAAATACCAATTTTAGCTACAAAAACTTTACGCTATTTACCCAGTGGCAAGGTGCGGCGGATGTGGACACGCGCTTGTCGGGGGCATTGGCTGAAATGGGGAACTACGAAGGCTTTACGCACAAAATTTATACTGATAACTACTGGACTCCCGAGCGGCCCAATGCGCGTTTTCCTCGTCCTGTAAAATTGGATTTGCGCAACGTATCCACGTCTGACCGCATGATTATCGACGGGTCGTATCTCCGCATGAAAACCATTCAGTTGTCGTACAGCTTGCCAAAAGGCTTGCTGGAGCGCATCAAAGCGGGACGGGCTACGGTTTATGTGAGCGGTACCAATTTGCTTACGTTCTCGAAGTTGAATGAATGGAACCTCGACCCCGAAGCCGAATCAGGGCGAGCGACTTATTATCCTCAAACATCGCTAACAACGGTTGGTCTTAATGTACAATTTTAACCTTTAAGGAAAGCTTAAAACAATGAAAATCAAATATATTTTCCCTCTTGTCGTAGGCTTAGGTGTATTGTCGGGTTGCGAACAAAGCCTGCTCGATACCGTGCCCAACGACCGTATTTCTTCGGATATTTTCTGGAAAACTGAAAGAGACGCGATTCTTGCCTCAAACGGCCTCTATCCTGCTTTGGACGGGGTCAATATCTTTGCCATTGAAGGCGTCACTGACATTTCGCACGTCAACCAAGTGTTTCAGGTAGAGTCCAATATTGAAAAAGGCATTCACGATGCGCTCAATTCGCGTCCTCAAAGTGAGTGGACGGCGGCTTACCGTGGGATTCGCCTTGCCAACGATTTTTTGGCCAACATTGACAAAGTCCAAACGACCAATACCGCCCTTATTGCCCGTCTCAAAGGAGAAGCACGTACGCTTAGAGCGTATCAATACACCAAGCTTGTGGGGCTTTTTGGAGATGTACCTTTGGTAACGACGACCATTGGTATTGAAGAAGGACGGATGCTCAAGCGGACATCCTCGGCCCAAATTTGGGATTTTGTGCTCAAAGAACTTACTGAAGCTGCCAACGATTTACCCGCCACCCAAACCGACAAAGGGCGCGTCACCAAAGGAGCGGCTTTGGCTTTGAAAGCACGGGCTGCACTCTGGGCGGGACGTTACCAAGAAGCGGCCGATGCGGCCAAATCGGTGATTGACTCAAAAACGTATGCGTTGTATTCGAGTTATGCCAACCTTTTCTCGTACGCAGCCGAAAACAATTCGGAAGTGATTTTGGACAAACAGTTTATCAAAGATACGTATTCCAACAACGTATTTGCCAGCATGGGGCCGTATAGCCAACGTACGGCCAACAACACCTACGTGCCTACCAAAGCGCTGGTGGATGCTTACCCGATGGCCAACGGCAAGGACATTACCGACCCTACCAGCGGTTTTGACCCTAAAAATCCGTATGCCAACCGCGACCCGCGTTTGAGGGCCTCGATTTTTGTACAAGGCGACGATTTGCCCGATGGGAAGAAATTTGATCCTCGTCCAACAAGCGGAACGGCCGATGCCATTGGCAATACTTATTTAGCCACTTCGACGGGTTTTGTGTTGAAAAAATACATCAACAAAGAAGACTTAACCACGGGTGGAAACTGCGGAATCAACATCGTTTTGTTGCGGTATGCCGAGGTGCTGCTTACGTACGCCGAAGCGAAAATTGAACTTAATCAAATAGATGCCACGGTTTACGACGCCATTAATCAGATTCGTCAGCGCGCCGATGTGAAGTTGCCTGCCTTGGCGACGGGGCTATCGCAAGCACAGTTGCGCGACGCTGTCCGTAAAGAACGTTTACTAGAGTTAGCGTTTGAAGGATTACGTTTGTTCGACATTCGCCGCTGGAAAATCGCCGAAAAAGTAATGGTAGGCGATGTTTACGGAATGACGTACGCAGACGGTGCCGATTTGAAAACCATTCAGATTGCGTCGTTTACCCGCGTTTTTGATCCTGCTAAACACTACCTCTGGCCTATTCCTCAGAAAGAACGCGAACTCAATCCTGAGCTTATCCAAAATTCGGGCTGGTAATTTGACCTGACACATCAGTAGTATCCAACTCCATTTCTATTTTAAAACAAACAAGCAGCGGTAGGACGTCAAGTGCGTTCCTACCGCTGGTTTAATCAACCGAAGCAGAATATGAAACGAATTGTTTTGTTGCTTTTCCTTTGTTGGGGAACAATGGCATTGGCCCAAAAATCGACCTCAAAACCCAACGTCATCTATATCTTTGCCGACGACCTTGGCTACGGTGAAGTAGGTGCTTATGGACAAAAGAAAATCAAAACCCCTAACCTCGACCGACTAGCAGCGGGCGGAATGCGCTTTACGCAGCATTATTCGTCGGCGCCCGTGTGTGCGCCTTCGCGTTGTGGATTGATGACAGGTCGCCATACAGGCCATACGTACATTCGCGGAAATTATGAACTTGGTGGTTTTGAGGACGATAAAGAGGGTGGACAAATGCCGTTGAACGAAGGAGCATTTACCATTGGGCATTTGTTCCAAAAATCGGGCTACAAAACGGGCGCGGTTGGAAAATGGGGAATGGGCATGGCCAATACCACAGGAAATCCTAACCAACAAGGTTTTGACTTCTTCTATGGGTTGCTTTGCCAAAAACAATCGCACAATTTTTACCCTACCCACTTGTGGAAAAATGGGGAAAAAGTGGCGCTAAATAACCCCTACATCAAAGTCCACCGCCCCATGCCCGAGGGAGACGAAAACTACGAATATTACGTAGGCAAAGACTACGCCATCGACAAAATGACGGAGGAAGCAACGGGCTTTATCACGGATAACAAAAGCCGTCCTTTCTTCCTTTATTTGCCTTATACCTTGCCTCACTTGTCGCTGCAAGCCCCCGAAGAAGCGGTCAAAGAATACATCGGGAAGTTTGACGAAAAACCCTACCGTGGTCAGTCGGGCTATGCCTCTACGCGTTATCCGTACTCGACCTACGCGGCCATGATTTCGTATTTGGACAAGCAAGTAGGGCAGATTTGGGAGTTGGTAAAAAAACTCGGTATCGAAGACAACACCATCATTATGTTTTCGAGCGACAACGGGGCGACGTTTGTGAAGCACGTGGACGCGGCGTTTTTTGAAAGTGCGGGGCCGTTTCGTGGGTTAAAAATGGACGTATATGAGGGCGGCATCCGAGTGCCAATGATTGCGTATTGGAAAGGAAAAATCAAGCCTGGACAAGTCACTGACCATGTTTCGACGCAGTACGACGTGCTGGCCACTTGTGCCGATTTGTTGGGAACAAAACCCGCCCTTCCAACCGACGGAGTTTCGTTTTTGCCCACTCTTTTGGGAAAATCCACCCAGGTCCAACATCCCTATTTGTATTTTGAATATCCCGAAAATGGCGGGCAGCTGGCGATTCGGAAAGGGGATTGGAAGGGTGTAAAACGAAACGTAAAAGCAAACCGCAACGGCGCATGGGAGATTTATAACTTAAAATCAGATATTGGCGAACAGAACAACGTGGCTGCTGCTCACCCCGAGTTGGCCAAGGAGTTTGACGAAATCGTACAGCGCGAACACCGCCCCGCGCACGTTCACGAATGGGAGTTTGTTGATCCAAAATTTGAAGTGAAGAAGTAGGTTCGTAAAGTTGTAATCTCTGCTTCTTAGCGCGAAATTCAAAAATCGGCTCTCTGTTTCCTGGTTATCTTCTATTCATTTTTATCACAAAGTCCACAATAGAAATCAGGTTGAACGCATTTGAAAAAGTAGCCTCAGCGAGGCTAAATCTTAGTAGAAAAAAAGGGGTAAAGGCCATCCCAAAGCCCCATCGGGGTGACATCTTTCACCGAACGTCGGCCACCCCGATGGGGCTTTTGGGGGGATTTGATTCATTTTTCTACGAAGATTTAGCTCCTCTGGAGCAATCAATAGTCACTTTATATTTTAATGCGTTCAACCTGAATAGAGGTAGCATAAGATTACTTTGTGGGCATTGTGCTATTCTTAACGTTCTTTGTGGTTGGTTACCGTTCAATGTTTAAATAGCTTCCTAACTATTACAAACTATGAGAAAGCTTTCAATTGTTTTTTTTGCAATGTGTGCCTTCGTCGGCATTTCGGCTTTTACCATTTTTTCAACCGAGCAAGCCCCCAAAGCAACTCCCCCCAACATCATTTTGATTTTTATGGATGATTTGGGCTACGGTGATTTGAGTTGTTATGGGGCGCTGCAATACCGTACGCCTCAGCTCGACAAACTGGCGGGAGAAGGAGTGCGCTTTACCAATTTTTTGGCAGCCCAAGCGGTTTGTAGTGCTTCGCGGGCAGCGTTGATGACGGGTTGTTATCCCAACCGTGTCGGCATTTCGGGGGCGTTGTTTCCCAATGCCAAAGTAGGATTAAACCCCGACGAAACCACCATCGCTGAGTTGTTAAAAGAAAAAGGCTACGCCACGGGGATGTTTGGAAAATGGCATTTGGGTGATAAACCTGAGTTTTTACCAACGAAACAAGGCTTTGATGAATACGTTGGTTTGCCTTACTCCAACGATATGTGGCCCGTGCATTATGATGGCAAACCGATTACCAACGAGTCTGACAACCGCAAAAAGAGCTTCCCGTATTTGCCTTTGTTGAGCAACAACGACACGATTCAAGAAATAAAAACCCTCGACGACCAAGCCAAATTGACGGGGATCTATACCGAACGAGCGGTTAATTTTATTAAAAAACACAAAAAAGGGCCGTTTTTCGTCTATTTGCCGCATTCGATGCCCCACGTACCGATTGCGGCGTCGGCGAAGTTTAAGGGCAAAAGTAACCAAGGAACTTACGGCGACGTATTGCTCGAAATCGATTGGTCGGTGGGTGAAATCATGAAAGCCTTGAAAGAAAATGGGTTGGATAAAAATACAATGGTGATTTTTACAAGCGACAATGGCCCTTGGCTCAATTACGGAAACCACGCAGGATCATCGGGTGGCTTGCGCGAAGGGAAAGGCAATAGTTTTGAGGGAGGCCAACGCGTACCTTGCATCGTTCGCTGGAAAGGTGTCACGCCCGAAGGAGTCGTTTGTAACAAACTTACTTCGACCATTGATTTGCTGCCTACCATCGCCAACATCTGCGGGGCAAAACTCCCTGCGAAAAAAATTGATGGAGTGGATATTTTACCACTACTCAAAGGAAACATGGACGCCACGCCTCGGAAGTATTTTTACTACTATTATCGTCGCAATAACCTAGAAGCCGTGCGCCGCGATGACTGGAAACTAGTACTGCCACACGAAGGACGCACTTACGAAGGACAACAGCCAGGCAACGACGGTTTCCCAGGCAAAGCCCCCGAAAATCATCCGTTTCCGTTGGCTTTGTACGACCTCCGCCGCGACCCATCGGAGCGCTACGACGTAAAAGAGCTTTATCCTGAGATTGTGACCGAGCTTCAAAAAGTAGCCGACGAAGCCCGCGAGGACTTGGGCGATGACCTCACCAAACGCGAAGGGAAAAATGTTCGTCCCAGTGGGCGGGTGAAGTAAAAGCTTTTAATTTTAAAAACATAATACTATTTTTGATTTATACTTTAAAAATAGTATTATGTTTTACCAAAGAGCTATTCTAAAAGACCTTTTGGAGCATTTGTCCAAAAAGCAAGTTACTGTTCTTACGGGAATGAGAAGAACGGGAAAAACAACACTTGTGAAGCAGTTGATGACCCACTCGACCATTCGCCAACAGATTTATTTTGACCTTGAGCGGATTGACAACCGAGAACTATTTTCTGAAAAAAACTACGAAACAATCGCCTACACACTTACCCAAAGAGGGTTTGATGTCAATGAACCCTTACTCATCGCCATTGATGAGATTCAGATGGTTCCTAACTTACCCAGCGTTGTAAAATATTTATACGATACCTACGGCTTCAAATTTCTGTTAACGGGCTCAAGCTCCTACTACCTCAAAAACGCCTTTACCGAGTCACTCGCAGGCCGAAAAAAGATTTTTGAAGTGTATCCACTGACATTTGGCGAATGGCTAACGTTCAACGAAATTCCTTTTACGCCCACGATTGATTTCGCCGACATACGTTTTGTCAACGCTGAATACGAACGCCTTAAAGCATTTTATGAATCTTACATCCAATTTGGTGGCTTTCCCGAAGTGGTACTTGCCTCAAGCGAAGCCGACAAACGAGAGTTAATCAAGGACATCCTGAGTTCATATATTAATTACGATATTGCGGCGCTGGCTGACATCCGTAAGAGTACTGAAATCTACAAACTCATCAAACTATTAGCCGTGAGAATCGGGACGCGCCTGGACATCAGTAAGCTTACCAGTTTGATACAAATTTCTCGGCCAACGGTTGAGAACTATCTGGCCTTATTGGAGCAATCTTATCTTATTAAAACCATACCTGTCGCCACTTACAGTCCTGATCGCGCCATTGTTAAAGCCCGTAAACTTTATTTTTTGGACAACGGCATCGCCGCATCAGTTGCCGAGTTGGGCAGTGGTTCTAAGTTTGAAAATGCCGTTTTTAATCAGTTACAGGGCACGCATGAAATGAGCTACTTCCAACTTAAAACTGGACGTGAGATTGATTTTGTTTTGAACCAGTCTCAAGCCATTGAAGTAAAGGAAACAGCTACGGAATCTGATTTTAAAAATTTAACAGACTTATCCAGTACGCTTGGAATTAACCAAAACTACGTTGTGGGGCGTTATCCTAATCGGATATTTGATGGGATGCTTTGGGGAGGTTTTTTATTTTGACATCAAAACTTGACAAATACCAAACGAGACATCAAAAAAGTCGTTCTGCTACTAGGTGGAACGACTTTTTTGTGTTTTCTTCCGACACTATTTCTGGAATCCTATGCCTCCTATGAACAAAAACGAACGTTATATCGCCATTGCCGTTGGCGTATTGCTCCTGATTGGGGGCGCTGTCTATTACCAATTTCGCAAAAAAGAACCCGTTAAACAAGCATTTGCACCCGACTCAACGGTCTATTCTAAACAAGATTATACCACTTTGGTGCTTGATAGCACCGTGTTGGCGTCGTTTTTTGCGTCGCGTTCGTTGGCCGATAGCCTACAATCGGATGTGCGTTCGTTTTATCAGCGGCGGAGGTATCAGTATGCGTGGTTTAGCGAAAACCGCCTTGCCAACGCCGCCAACAACTTCAATAACTTACGGCAAAGCTACATCAGCGATTTTGCGGATAGCAGTCTGTACAATGCCGAAATCGACCGATTGGTGAACGAGGCCGAAACCCAAGGGACGAAGTTTTTGGCCAATAAGGTAGAAGTACAAACCCTCGAATTGCTTCTGACGACGGCGTTTTTTCAGTACGCCGATAAAGCATACGCGGGTACTGTCAAAGATTTGTTGGATTTGGAGTGGTTTATTCCCCGTAAAAAGAAAAATTTCCAAGCGTTGTTAGACACGCTCGTGATGGCCAAAGGACAGCCCATACGCGAGCCTGTCAATCGTTATTATACGTTGTTGAAAGAAAAACTAAGCCAGTACCGACTTTTCCAGCAGCAGGGCGGGTGGCCTACGCTGACGTTCGCAGGAAAAGCGCCCAAAAAAGGCGATGAAGATTCGACGGTTTTGGTATTGAAACAAAACCTTCACTTGTGGGGTGACCTCAAAACGCTGGATTCGACCAAGGTATTTGATGACTCGGTAGCCGTAGCTTTAAAACGCTTCCAGCACCGAATGGGCCTTTCGGAAACTGGTAAATTGGACGAAAAGACGTTGCTGGAAATGAACCGACCCGTGGAAGAACGCATCCGCCAAATGATGCTCAACATGGAACGCCTCCGTTGGGTGCCCGATGAACTCGAACCGAATATGTTGCTGGTGAACATTCCTGAGTATCGCTTACACGTGTTTGAAAATGGCGCTCAATCGTGGATGTGCAAAGTTGTGGTGGGAAAAGAAGCGACTAAGACAAGCATTTTTAAAGGAAATCTCTCGTACGTGGTGCTGAATCCGTATTGGGTGGTGACCAACAATATCATCAACAACGAGATTTTGCCTAAACTGAAACGTAATCCAGGGTATTTGGAACGAAACAACATGGAAGTGGTGTCGGGCAACAAAGTGGTGAATCCGTACTCGGTCAAGTGGAGCTCTTATACTAAAAACATTCCATATACTATTCGACAAAAACCTGGTAAGGGAAATTCTTTGGGGAAAGTTAAGTTTTTATTCCCCAATAGTTACAGCATTTATTTGCACGATACACCCTCCAAAAGCCTCTTTGGAGAGACTTCACGGGCGTTTAGCCACGGGTGTATTCGGGTGTCAGAACCTGAAAAATTGGCATTGCATGTGTTAAAAAATGTCCCAGAATGGAACGAAGATAAGCTAAATGCCGTTTGGAAAACACAAAACGAGAAATGGATAACCGTTCGTCCTTCGCTTCCAGTGTATATTGTCTATTTTACAACTTGGGTGGATAATACGGGTCAACTCAACTTCCGCCGTGATTTATACGGGTTGGATAGTGCGTTGGCAAAAGAAGTTTTTGGAGAACAATAACAAGCACAAATGTCGGAAATTTCATGCGGCGTTGATTTCGGAACGTCAAACTCTACCATTGCATTTTACCGAGATAACCAACTTACGTTGGTGCCCGTCGAAGGGACAAACACCACCATTCCTAGCGCAATATTCTTTGAACGCATCGACAACACGCCCCATTACGGACGCGACGCGGTGCAGCTATTTTTGGGACGGAACAAAGGCCGTTTTATGCGCAGTTTGAAGCGGATATTGGGAACGACGATTATGAAACAAGGAACGCTCGTCAACGGCAGTCCGATGTATTTTAGTCGAATCATTGGTCAGTTTGTCAAAAACCTCAAAGACAAAGCCGAACTGGAAGCGGGGCAAGAAATCGAGAGTGTGGTGATGGGGCGGCCTGTTCATTTTATTGATAACGACCCTGTCGGCGACAAAAATGCCCAAGAAGAGTTACGGAAAATTGCGCAACAAGTAGGATTCAAACACATTGAGTTTCAGTTTGAACCCATTGCGGCGGCTTTTGCCCACGAAATAAACGTATTGGGCGAAAAACTGGCGTTGGTGGTGGACATTGGCGGGGGTACGTCTGATTTTACGGTGATTCGTCTTTCCCAGCATTTTTTGAATAGAACCAACCGCGCTAACGATATTTTAGCCAACACAGGAGTGCGGATTGGTGGAAATGATTTTGACAAAGACTTGAGTTTGACTTCGTTTATGCCCGAATTGGGTTTTCGTAGTACGTACGGCGATAAGCATTTGCCCGTACCGCTCAAGTATTACTACGACTTGGCCGAGTGGAGCAAAGTAAACTCGCTCTATACGCCCAAAAATCGGATGCAGATTTACCAGTATTTGGGTCAATCGCACGACCCTGACCGACTTTCACGGCTGTTGAATGTCATCGACCAAGAAAGTGGGCACGTGTTGTTAGGCGCGGTAGAAGAAGCCAAGATTGCTTTGACTTACCACGATGTCAATTGTTCAACGCTTGATTTTTTGGCGGAAGGATGTACTGTAGAAACTTCCAAAAAAACTTTTGAAGAAGCCATTGCGGAAGAAATTGAGCAAGTGACCGTGGCCGCAACGGCCTGTGTACAAGAAGCAGGAGTGAAGCTTCAGGATATTGAGTTGATTATTTTGACGGGAGGTTCTACCGAGATTCCCGCAGTTCAACTTGCTTTTAAAAACCTGTTTTCCCATGCCGAAGTAGCAGATGGAAACAAACTCGACAGTGTTGGGGTAGGGTTGGCTTATGACAGCCAACGTAAGTTTCAAATGGGGTAATGGTAGTGTGTTGGGGTTTTGAGAAACCCCAACCACGCATTTTATTTTAAGTTATTGGCTAAACGAAGCAATTCGATTTCGGCAGCTTTGGCGGCAAAACTGTAATTGACAAACGCATACCCAATGTTTTCAAAACTCTGCTGCGCTTGACGTACTTCTACGATGGTTGCTTGGCGAAGCTGATAACGTTGTAGCGTCAAATCAAGCAGTTGTTTTGAGAGCTCTACATTTTTCTTTTGTTCTTCCAATTGTTGCAAATTCATCGTATAGGTTTGGTATGCTTTCACGACGTTGTTGCTCAATGTCCGTTGAAGAATCTCTTTGCGCAAACCCGCATTTTTGGTATTGATGGCTGCGATTTGTTCTTGGCGTTTGAAGATACCTCCGTTGTAAATAGGAATGGTTAATCCTACGCCCAAAAACGGCCCACTACTTTGGTTGAGGAGTAGCTGCCCAGCAGTTTGTTGGTTGCGGTTGTAGTTGAAACCCATGTTTGCCCGCAGGGTGGGGTAGCGTTGTGCTTGAACTTCTTTGGCTGCCCATTCCGCAATTTTGATTTGATTATCAGCCGCCATCACGTCGGCGTTGCGGTTGGCGTTGCGCAAAATATCGTCCATTTGAAGGCTCTTATCGACCAAAATCGTGTCTTGAATGGCGATAAGCGTGTCAGGACGAAGGTTTAACAAAAGCAATAAATCGGTTTTGGCTTGGGTCACAGTCAGTTGTTGCGACTGCTTGGTTTGAAGCAAAGCGTTCAAATCAAGCTGAGATTGAAACAAGTCCGCGTTGTTGGCCAATCCTACGTTTTGTTGCACTTTTACCAACTCCAGGCGGCGCTCTGCCACGTCAATCGACTGGTCGATGGTGCGGATGTACGCTTGCTGACGAATGACGTCATAATAACCCGCCATTACGCCCGCAATCGTGTTTTGAACTTGGGCGTTGAGCAACTGCTTGCTTTGGAGTTCGAGCTGTTCAAGGCGTTTTTTTGTCGATTTAACGCGGTTGCCGTTGTAGAGCAAAACACTTCCAGTAATGTTGGAGTTCAGCTGATTGGCCGCCGCGCCGTTTCGCTTAATTTCCACCCCCGTGTTGAGCTTCTGATTGACGTTGGTGTATTGCTCGTTGTCGTTGATGGTGGCCGTTACCGTAGGCAAGGCCCCAGCGATACTTTTGTCGTTGTTGATATGGGCTACCTGAACGTTGTTTTTCAACACCTCAATATCGAGGTTGTTTTTGAGCGCAATGCCGATGGCATCGTTCAGGGTCAAGTTTTGAGAAAAGGCGATTTGACCAGAAATGGTCAAACCCAATACTATCAAAAATTTCCTCATTGTGATGAGATTACGTGCCAAAGCACAGTTAATCATTATTTGTTAATTGTAGATAAAATGGTGGAAGTTAGGCATTGCTAACTTCCACTGTCTTTTCTTCTACGTTATCGGCGTTTTTGTGTTTTCCCGAAACAAACGTATATACCGCTGGAACGACAAACAATGTAAGAACAAGGGAGAACATGATGCCGCATACAACCACAATTCCGAGCGGAATACGGCTGGTACTGGCAGCTCCTAAGCTCAACGCAATTGGCAAAGCCCCCAAAGAAGTTGCAAGGCTGGTCATCAAGATTGGACGCAAACGTTGCGTTGAAGCGTCGATCACGGCTTCTACTTTCTTGAGGCCATGTTCGCGCCGTTGGTTGGCAAATTCCACAATCAAGATTCCGTTTTTAGTCACTAGACCAATCAACATGATCATTCCGATTTGGGAGAAAATGTTGAGGGTTTGGTCAAAGGCCCACAAGCTCAACAACGCTCCCGCCAACGCCAACGGTACCGTAATCATGATGGTGAATGGATCAATAAAGCTCTCAAACTGAGCCGCCAATACCAAATAGATAAGCACCAAGGCCAACATAAAGGCAAAAAGGATGTTCGACGAACTTTCTGAGAAGTCACGCGAGGGGCCTGATAATGCCGTTTGGTAGCTTTCGTCGAGGAGTTTGTTGGAAATACTTTCCATGGCTTTGATACCGTCGCCGATGGTGTAACCTTCCGCCAACGAAGCCGAAATGGTGGCCGCCTTGTAACGATTATAGTGATAAATTGTGGTAGGAGTTGTACTTTCTTCCCAACGAATTACGGAGCTTAATGGAATATTTTCGCCGCGCGAGTTGCGTACGTACAAGCGACCGATGTCTTCGGGCTTGTTACGGTCGGTGCGCTCTACTTGGGCAATGACGGAATACTGATAACCATTTTGGATAAAATAAGCCAATCGGCCACCACTAAACGCCGCCTGAATGGTCGCTACTACGTCTTGAGTTGTGAGTCCTAAGTCTCTGATTTTCATTCGGTCAACGGAAAGTTTCAACTCAGGACGGTTAAACTTCAAGTTGACATCGACGTTGGCAAAAGTTTTGTCCGAACGAGCGGCTTCCAAAAATTTCGGGATAATAGCACGAAGACTGTCTAGGTTTTGATTTTGGAGAATAAACTGTACTGGCAAACTACCGCGTGAGCCAAAACCTACCGAAATGGTTTGTTCTTGAACGGCAAACACCCGTGCTTGGTTAAAGCGACTGAGCTTTTTCTGCAAATCGTTCACAATATCGCTTTGGCTACGGGTTCGCTCGGTGGGTTCTACCAAGGCCAAACGAGGTGCTGCGCTGTTGGTAGAGCCACCTCCGCCAGGGCCTCCGCCTGGCGTACGCACAAAGATAAAGTCGCGTTCAGGAATCGAATCATATAAGAATTTGCCTAAATCATCGGCGATTGCGGACATGGCACTGTAACTTGTTCCTTCGGGAGCAGTCACGTTAAAGCGAATGCTACTACGGTCTTCCAATGGCGCTAATTCGCTCTTTAATGCCCCCATGCAGTACCAAATAATCCCCCCACAGGCCAACACGATGACCCACGCTATCCAGCGGACTTTCAAGAAGCCTGTAAGCATAGCTTGGTATCCATCTTCCATACCACGGAAGAAAGGTTCGGTTTTTCGATAAAACCAACCATGACCCGCGTTTTTGCGCGAAAGATAGACGTTCAAGACGGGCGTAATGGTAAGCGATACAAAGGCGGAGACGAGTACGGCGGCGGCCAATGTTACCCCAAACTCTCGGAAAAGACTACCAATAAATCCTTCCAAGAAAATAACGGGC
This sequence comes from Runella limosa DSM 17973, assembly GCF_000482465.1. GTDB lineage: Bacteria > Bacteroidota > Bacteroidia > Cytophagales > Spirosomataceae > Runella > Runella limosa. The sequence continues at coordinate 332,388 of NZ_AXVJ01000025.1, read as the reverse complement.
AAGAACACAATCGCCAGTGTGATGGAAGTTGAAATAACGGCAAAGAAGATTTCTTTACTTCCTTCAATGGCCGCTTTCCGAATCGGCAAACCTTGTTCGAGTTTCTTAAATATGTTTTCGGTGACCACAATACCGTCATCGACTACCAGACCTGTGGCCAATACAATCGCCAACATGGTAAGGATATTGACCGAAAAACCCGCCAGGTACATAATGAAAAACGTAGCCACGAGCGAAATCGGAATATCAATCAATGGACGAATCGCAATAAGCCAATCGCGGAAGAAAAGGAAGATAACGATAACCACCAAGATAAACGAAATGATGAGCGTTTCTTCTACTTCGGCGAGCGAGTTACGAATGTTTTTGGTGTTGTCACTTAATACTTTGATTTGGACGTCGCTTTTGCTACTCTTCTGAATTTGCGCAACGCGTTTGTAGATTTCGTCCGCAATTTTGATGTTGTTGGCACCAGGTTGGGGAATGATGGCCAAGCCCACCGCGTGTAAGCCGTTGTATTTCCAGCTTTGTTCGAGCTGTTCTGGGCCTAGTTCTACTTTGGCGACATCGCTCAATCGCACGATTCCCGTCGCATCTTCACGAATAATAAGATCTTGAAACTGCTTCTCGGTGGTCATACGACCCAAAACTCGGATGGTCAAGTCGGTATTGTTACCGTAGATTTTTCCAGGAGGTAGCTCAATGTTTTCGTTGTTCAGTGCCGAACGAATATCGGAGAAGGCAACGTTGTAAGCACTCATTTTGTCGGGGTTAAGCCAAATACGCATGGCGTAGCTTTTCTGCCCAAAAATGTTGATGGCACTTACCTCGTCAACGGTTTGAAGCTGTTGTTGGAGGACGTTTTCGGCGTAGTCGCTCAATTCGAGCAAACTTTTACTTTCACTCTGAATGGCCAAAATCATAATAAAGTCGCCGTTGGCATCGGCTTTCGATACCACTGGTGGCGCGTTGATGTCTTGCGGAAGACTACGCAAGGCTTGACTCACCTTGTCGCGCACGTCGCTGGCTGCCGCTTCGAGGTCAACGCCGAGGTTGAACTCTACGCTGATTTGGCTGTTTCCTTGCGAGCTAGAAGAAGTAATGGTGCGGATACCCTGAATCCCATTGACTTGTTTTTCAAGGGGTTCGGTGATTTGGCTCTCAATGATGTCGGGGTTAGCACCCGTATAAGAGGTGCTCACCGAAATCAATGGCGGGTCGATGGCGGGATAGTCCCTCACCGCCAAAAACGAAAGCCCCACTACTCCGAAAATAATGATTGCCAAGTTCATCACTGTGGCAAGCACGGGGCGGTTTATGGATAGTTCTGAAATGTTCATTTCTTTGCTTTTCTTACTTTGAGAACGGCGTCAGGTTTAGCAAACAATACCCCTGTTACAACGACAGAGTCGCCCACGTTAAGACCTTGGGTAATTTCTACGTTGTTAGAACTACGGACTCCTGTTTGTACGTTGACAAACGCAGCTTTTCCGTTTTTGACCAGAATAACTTGGTTGTTGCGGTCGTCGGGAATAATGGCATTGGTCGGAATCATAATGGCTTTTTTGTTGTTGCCATTGCCAATAATTACCTTGGCAAAAGCCCCAGGATTGGCGCGAGAATCGTCCATGAGTGCGCGCACGACCAAGCTACGGGTGAGTCGGTTGGCTTGCGGCTCAAGGGCAATCACGGTTGCTCGGCTCAAAACCGAATCACGTCCGTCCACGCGAACTTTCACTGTCGAACCAATCCGAACCAATTCGCTGTATTCTTCGGGAAGGGTAAAATCAATTTTCTTTTTACCCAACTGTTGAATCGTCGCAATGATGGAAGTAGGGGTTACGTACGAACCTGGGCTGATTTGACGAAGACCAATCGTGCCCGTAAATGGCGCACGGAGTACCGTCTTGTCAATCAACGTTTGGGTATAAGCCAGGTCAGCCTTGAGGGTGTTGACGGTATTCAAAGCGGCGTCGTAGTCGCTTTGGTTGATGCCGTTTACGTCAAGAAGTTTTTTGAAACGTTCTTCGGTGCGCACAGCGTTGTCCAACTGCACTTTGGTTCGTTGCATTTGGGCTTCGAGGTCGGCGCTGTTGATGCGGGCTAAGACAGCTCCTTGGGTGACTGTTTTTCCTTCAGGAACGTTGAGATAGGTCAATCGTCCGCTTACTTCGGGGCGTAGCTCGGTCGATTCGCTCGGAATAATCGTTCCGTTGACTTCAACTACACTGGTGAGGGGCTGAGGAGCAGCTACCATGACATCTACAAGGGTAGGTTTGTCTTTTTTCTCTTCGCGACCGCCACCTCCTTCTTTTCCCTTTTTTTCTTTACAAGCAGACAGCGACAAACAAACCAATACTGTCGACAAACTTATGTAAAAAGAATGCGTGGGTTTGGAATAATTCATTCAAAATAAGATTTAGAGAGCTCTGTAGTTCGTTTAGTGAGGTATTAACAAGTAAACAAATGTAAGTGTTATGCAAAAATGGTGTTTAGGTATCCTACCGAAAGCCCCTAAAAATGAGAGCAAACGGCTTTTTGACGCTACAACCCCTTTTGTAAGTTTATTACGACAAAAAAGGGCTTTCGTCCTACTGTAAAAGCGGATTGAAGCCCTTAATTTACCTAGTAAAATGTACAAATCGCCCCTATCACTCGACGGAATGATTGATTTTGTCGATATTTCTAAAATTCCATCAGGCGCTTTACGTTTTCTTGGTAAGTACTGCCTGACTCGATTTTGGTTTGTTTTTGGTCAAGCATCACAATCATGTATTTGCCCGTAAAATACCGCTCCATCTCCCTGATTTTGGTGCTGTTGACAATCGTTGAGCGGCTTACCCTTACAAAATTTGAGGGTAATTTTTCTTCTAAACTCGTAATCGTATAATTCATCAAATACTGTTTATTATCGACTGTATTGAGCAGCACGTATTTATCTTCTGCCTGAAAAAAGCTAATGTCCGACAGCGGTACAAACAAGATTTTATCACCACTTTTGACCGAAATAGAGTGCATTTCTTTCTTCGGTACCATGCTTCCGATGAGTTGCCTGAGGCTTTCTTGACTGAGCGTTTGTTCTTGTTCAGGACGCAGGTTTCGGAGTTTGTCCATCGTTTTGGCCAAACGCTCTTTTTCAACGGGCTTGAGCAAATAATCAATGGAGTTTTCTTCAAAGGCTTTGATGGCGTACTGGTCGTAGGCTGTCACAAAAACGACCATAGGCATATACGACAGCCGTGATAACATCTCAAAACCCGTCATTTGGGGCATTTCGATGTCCAAAAAAAGTAAATTGGGGCGTAGCGTTTCAATTTTTTGAATGCCTTCGAGGCCATTGAGGGCTTCGTCAACCACCTCAATGAGGTCATCAAACTGCGTCAATAAACGTTTGAGACGCCCTAAGGCAATGGGCTCGTCGTCGATAAGAAGGGTAGTAAACATAGCTAAAAGTCGTTAGAGGCGATGGTTTATTTCCAGTCAGTCCACTCGTGGTCGCGCGGAAGGCTGATGATTACCGCTTTGTGGTCGCTGTCTTGAATTTGTAAAGTGGCCTTGTCTCCATATACCAATTGAAGTTTTTCTCGAATACTTCGTAACCCATATCCGCTGGCTATTTCTTCTTTGAAGGCAGGGCCATTGTCGTGAATCGTAAACAGAATATGGCTGGAGGTGCGTTCGATGCAAATTTCGATAATTCCGTGGTCAAGCAACTGCGAAATGCCGTGTTTGATGGCGTTTTCGACCAGTGGTTGTAGCAAAAAACGCGGAATTTTTACGTCCAACAACGACGGTTGTACTTCGACCTTAAACTGAAGCCGATTCCCAAACCGCATTTGTTCAATCGCCAAATACGATTTTACTACTTCCAATTCCTCAGAAATACTATGGCTATACGCCTCAGTGCGCCCCGTGGTATAACGAAATAGCTTCGACAATTGAATCGTCATTTCTTCGGCTTTGTCGGGGTCTTGGTGAACAAGCCCCGCAATGCTGTTGAGCGAATTATACAGGAAATGCGGGTTGATACGTGCTTCGAGGGCGTTGAGTTGGGCCTTGGTTTTTAATTTTTCTAGGTTGAGCAATTGGTATTCTTGTTCCGAAATTTTACGGGTAATCTGCCGCGTTCGTTGCCAATAAAACAAGTAAGAACAACTCACGATTTGGGGTAAAAATAAATAAAAAATAGTGGTTGACTTAGGGTTGCTGGGCCAAGATGCAACGGGGATTTTGCTCCAATAAAAAATGCCAATGACGATTTGGAACGAAAAAACAAAAAGAAAGGTAAGTCCAATCACCGTGAGGTATTTAGCCCAAGGGAAATGTACTTTGTTGTCGAGAAAATGAATGAAAATTTGCAACGCCAACCAAGCCCCGAGGCTATTGGCGATATTGGAAAAAAAGATACCTGTGGATAAAATGTTGTGTGCACGAAAAAACTCTAGTGAAAAATACACAACCCCACTCAGTCCATATCCCAAAAACAAACAAAACAAAAATGCAATCAGCATTCCTTCAAGCGAAAAAGGCGAAGGTGTTCGCTCGTGGTTGTTGGAAACTGCGGGAGGAGGCGCTGACGTGGTGGGTGATGGAGGCGTGGGCGTATTGGGTTCAGTAAACGGGTGACGCGGATAGTCAGTAGGAACATACGAATAAGGCGCAGGGGCTGGCGTTCCTGATTGGTACTGCGATAGCGTAACCCGCCCTCCAAAACTCCGAATGGTAACGTTAGGGCCGCCACCGTTGAGTTTGCCTCTTAAATTACTTCGGGACGAATAGCCGTTAAAGTCTTGAAAACGAGGGTGTCTTACGCGACCCGCGACCACTTCCAAATCCAGCCCTTGGTGAAGCGGAAGTGCCACTTTGATGTTTCCGCCTGAGGTGTCAAACCACGAATATTGGTGAATCGATGTTACTTCGGCCGTGATATTTCCCCCACGGGTGCTGGCACCTATGTTGCCGTTGAGGTGCCTAAGACGAACATTACCGCCCGAGGTGCTACATTCTAAGTCGCCTGTGATATTGGTGGCTTCGATATTGCCCCCCCACGTACTTCCATTGATTTTGCCTTTGTGGTTATGAATAATCACATTACCGCCTTTGGTGTCGGTGCGGATAGATCCTTCATTGTCGCTAACGGTGACTTTTCCACCAAACGTACTCAGTTCAATATTGCCTTGACAATGAGCTACTTCGATATTGCCGCCCATTGTTTTGCCAAGGTAGTTGCCTTGCGAATGAAACAAAAGCAGATGCCCACCCCAGGTATCAAACTTGTGGTTTCCCGAAAGGTGCTGGAGCCGAACGTGTCCGCCGTACGTTTTGATAAACGAATGCAACGAGGGAGGTAAAAATATCCGAAATGATGTGCGGTGAAAATGAACCCAATTGTAAGGGTTAAAGTAATTGGGACGCGCCGTGATTTTCAACGATTCACCCACGATGCTCATCACCAAAGGGTTGATGTCGGAGGGGAATTCGGTGACGGGTTCTTGGTACAAAAAAAGCGACAACAAGCTGCGTACCGAGGCAAAAACCTCAACCCGAATGGTATTTTCGTCGTGGCCAATCAATTCAACGTTGCCCGATAATGTCTCCAATTGAAGGTATTTTAGCCCTTCGGCAGGATAAGTCACTACTTTAGAGGGTGTCCCTAATTGTTGGTCGGGAGTAAGTACAGTGCTCATCGTTGTTCAGGTTTACGTACCAAAAAGATGGCTACCAATACCATAAAAACCACCGTGAAAGGCGTAATGCTAAGGTTTCCTAAAAACTGAATAACCCCCCAAGTGGTGGTTTTAGCAGCTATAAATTGATGCGATTTGAGCCAGTTGAAGAAGAACAGGTGCGTAAAAAGCTGGATGCTCAAATTGGTAACGGTGCCAATAATCATGAAGACGATGAAGTTGACCGAAAATGCAATTTTATTCCAGAAGACGTTCATTTTGAGTTGTTTCCAAAGAAGCCCCCCTTCGGTAGTCATACGTTTTGGGAAAAGAACAATTTGTTTAACACCTGCTTGCCAAGAGCCTTGCCCTAAAACAAGGATAATCAATCCGAAACGAGCGACGACGACAAGGACATCAATGAGGGAAAAAAGCCAAGGAGAAATAGCCCCAAAACCACCCCCTTGGGCCAATCGCCCAAAAGCCGCGATGAGGTTGAGAATACCTATTTTTACCCAATGTTGGTTGATAAACCGTTGCGTTTCTGAAATGAGTTCGGCGAAGCCGAGGTGAATGGCTCTGAGTTCCATGGCGGAAAGGAGGGGTCTGTTGGGTGATGAAATAATCATACGAGGTAAAAATAGCTGTTTTGATAACGGATACAAAGCTATTCTGCCTGTGTTGTTTCTACAGGGTGATTCGGACAAACCTCGCAAAAATGGGAGTAAAATAGGTAAAAATAAGGGTAAAAATGAGTGAGGGGTATCGCTATGTTTTCTATGTGAAAAACCTAAATGAACTATGTGTTAATCATAGAGTAACAATCATACCGTTGCTTCTTTTTTACAAAATTATACAGCCTTTTAAAAAACAGATGAACACTACCCTCACTTCGCGTGTCCCGCTTATCGACGGGCTTCGAGGCTTTGCCCTTTTAGGTATCATTTTAGCACACTACATCGGATGGCACGGTGGCTGGTCGTTGCCAGAGGAAGTGAGCAAACCGTACCAATCGGACGTGCTCTCTCAAATTATTTGGACGTTTGATGGAATCTTGGTGACGGGGAAGTTCTTTGCCTTTTTCTCGTTTTTATTTGGGGTGAGTTTTGGACTCATGCTCCTCCGAACCAGCGACCGTAAAGCGGCGTTTTTAGCTCGTTTTGCGTGGCGAATTACCCTGTTAGGTGGCATTGGACTACTGCATCACTTGCACTGGCGGGGCGATATTCTTAGCATTTATGCCATGGTAGGTTTCGGACTTTTACTTTTTGTCAATGTCCCTGAAAAGATTTTGTTGTGGGTTGCTATTGGCTTGATTATCAATGTGCCTGCACGCCTTCAGGATGCGTACATGACTTGGCAACACATAGACACGGGGGCGTTGTGGGGAACAATTTTTGACGAACCAGGCAACAAACGTTACCTAAACTTGATTCGAGCGGGGGAGTATTTTCCATTTTTGGAAGATAACTGGGCTGCGTTTCCCAAAAAGATGAAATTCCAAGTCCTCAGCGGACGCCTTTACATCACTTTTGGCTTCTTTTTGTTGGGCTTTTGGTTTGCGCGCAAGCAACTCCTTCAGCAATTTGACGAGCACCGTGTTTTCTTTCGGAAGTTGCTCATTTACAGTATTTCGGTGGTAGGGGTATTGCTTCTGATTGGCGTGGGTTTGCAACTGAGCGGCATTTTTAACAAAACGATTCCGATGTGGTTATCTGCGTTGCTGTCGATGCTTTACGACCTGATGAATGCCTGCATGGTGCTGTTTTATGTGGCAGGTGTAAGCTTTTTATTGTCCAAAAAAAGTTGGAGCAAAGTGCTTTCGTCACTGGCGGCCATCGGTAAAATGGCGCTGACGAGTTACCTTACCCAAACCCTTTTAGGCTGGTTTATTTTCTTCGGTTTTGGGTTCAATTTGTTGGGGAAGGTATCGCCAGCCGTCGGATATTTGATTGGAATTATGGTGTTTTTAGCCCAAATTTCGTTTAGTCAATGGTGGCTTGGGCGCTTCCGTTATGGTCCTGTCGAATGGCTGTGGCGTTCGTTGACTTACCTAAAAGTCCAACCCTTTCTGAAATCTCGCTAATGTTTCATTTTTGTAACTCGAAATAAACAACCTTTCCTATGAACAATTCCTTGAAAATCCTGTCGGCAATGGCCATAGGTGCTTTTTTGGTGAGCTGCAAGTCGGAGTCAGACCAGCCGAAGCGAACGTCGTTTTTTGACGTAACGGGCATGGATTCAACCGCCAAACCCACCGATGACTTTTTTCAATACGCCAACGGTGGCTGGATGAAAAATACCAAAATCCCTGCCGACCAAACGGGATGGGGGTCGTTTTATACCTTGTATGAAGATAACTTAGCCAAGCTTCATACCATTTTGGAAGAAACGGCCAAGGGCTCGCATACGAAAGGGAGCTTGGAACAAAAAATCGGTGACTTGTATAAATCGGGCATGGATACTGTCACGATTGAGAAGAAGGGCTACGAGCCGATTAAAGCCGATTTGGCCAAAGTCGATGGATTGAAGAGCAAACAAGACGTCATCGACTACGCCGCCAGCTTTCCGTCCGACCCAGGCAGTGTGTGGTTTAGCCTTTATGTAGGCAGCGACGAGAAAAACCCAGACTACAATGCTTTACAGTTTGCCCAAACTGGGTTGACGCTACCCGAAAAAGATTACTATTTCCGCACGGATGCCGAAACTAAGAAAGTACGTGATGCTTTCAAAAAATACGTGACGACACTTTTTACCTTGAGCGGAACCGATGCGGCCACGGCACAGAAAAAAGCCGAAGGTATTCTCCAACTCGAAACCGAAATTGCTAAGTCGCACCGCAGCCCTGTGGAATTGCGAAACCCCGAAAAAAATTATAACAAGTTTGCTACCAAAGACCTCGCAAATGTGACGCCAGGCATTGATTGGGTGAAGTTGGTACAAAAAATGGGCGTGAAAACGGATACGGTTATCATCGGCCAGCCCGACTATTACCGTGGCCTTGACCAGTTGTTGGGAAAACAGTCGATGGAGGTTATCAAAGACAAAATTCGCTTTTACATTTTGACAAGAGCAGCTTCGTCGTTGAGTAAAGGCTTTCGGGATGCTCAATTTGAGTTTTACGGAAAAACCCTCAATGGCCAGCAAGTGCAAGAAGCCCGTTGGAAACAAATTACGAATGCTGTTGATGGCGGTTTGGGCGATTTGTTGGGGCAGATTTTTGTAAAAAAATACTTCCCACCTGCGGCCAAAACGCGCATGGATGAGCTGGTAAACAACCTCCAAGTGGTGTATGCCGACCGTATCAAGCGTTTGGATTGGATGAGCGATTCGACCAAAACCGAAGCGTTGAAGAAATTGAACTTGTACCTCAAAAAAATTGGGTACCCCGATACGTGGAAAGATTATGCGGACGTGGAAATTGTGGCGGATAATTATTACGCCAACGGGCAGTCGATACGGGCGTCGGCGTTGAAGCGCGATTTTGCCAAGGTCGGAAAGCCCGTGGACAAAACGGAGTGGGGGATGACAGCGCCTACGGTAAATGCGTACTACAACCCAACGTTCAACGAAATTGTGTTCCCAGCGGGCATTTTACAATTCCCATTCTTTGATAACGATGCCGACGATGCCATCAATTATGGTGCCATTGGGGCGGTGATTGGTCACGAAATGACCCACGGTTTTGACGACCAAGGAAGCCAATATAACTACATGGGAATGCTCAAAAATTGGTGGAAGCCAGCGGATGCCGACCGTTTCAAACGCAAAGCGCTGGTGGTGGTGAAGCAATACAACAACTACACGGTGTTGAACAACGTCCACGTCAACGGGGAGCTTACGTTGGGAGAAAACATTGCCGACATCGGGGGGCTTTCGATTGCCTTTGAAGCGTTTAAACGTACCAAACAAGGACAAAGCAATGAGAAGATAGATGGATTTACGCCCGAACAGCGCTTTTTCTTGGGATTTGCGCAAGTATGGCGGATTAAGAACCGTGACGAAACGTTGCGCACCCGCATTTCGGTGGATCCTCACTCGCCTGAGCATTTTCGGGTCAACGGGCCGTTGTCGAACATGCCTGAGTTTTACAAAGCGTTTAACATGAAGCCGACCGATAAAATGTATCGTCCTGATAGCGTTCGGGTAAGCATTTGGTAACGGAAGAAAGGAAGCGATTTTTAATAGTTTTTAGTAGTATTGCATGAGATTCAGGTCGTACAGTACTTATTAAATCTAAAACATAACCATTTCACTAACCTTCTCTTTTATCTGTGAACTTACATCTTCGAGAAAAAGTCATTATCGTTTCAGGCGGTGCCAAAGGAATTGGCGAAGCCATTGCGCGCACCTTAGCCGTAGAAGAGGCCATTCCTGTGATTGTGGGGAGAAGTGCGGCTGATAACCAAGTTGTTATCGAAAAAATAGAAGCCTTGGGCGGCATGGCCTACGGCGTAGAAGCTGAACTTACCGACCCTGCCGAATGCGAAAAAGCAATTCGGTTGACGGTAGAGCGCTTCGGTCGGATTGATGGTTTGGTCAACAACGCAGGCGTCAACGACGGTGTAGGGCTTGAAAAAGGTAACTATGAAGCATTTATGGCTTCGTTGCACAAAAATGTCGTGCATTATTATTTGTTGGCGCAACACGCCCTTCCGTATTTGATTAAAACCAAAGGCCCGATTGTGAACGTCAGCTCGAAAGTGGCCGAAACGGGACAAGGAAATACGTCGGCTTACGCCGCCGCCAACGGCGCTCGTAATGCCCTCACGCGCGAGTGGGCGGTAGAATTGTTGAAATACGGGATTCGGGTCAATGCCTTGATTGTGGCTGAATCGTGGACGCCGCTTTACGAAAAGTGGATTAAAACACTGCCGAATCCAGAAGAAACCCTCAACGAAATCAATAGCCGTATTCCGTTTGAAAATCGGATGACAAGTCCAGAGGAAATCGCGAACATGGTAACCTTCTTATTATCGAATAAATCGAGCCACACCACGGGTCAGCTGATTCACGTCGATGGCGGTTATGTGCATTTAGATCGTTCGATTATTAAGCATTAGTCCTAGACCTTCCCGAAAGTTTAGAACCTTCCCGAAAGTTCTAAACTTTCGGGAAGGTGATTGGAAGATAATTTCTAACCTTACAAATAACCCTAAACTTCATTTACTAATTTATTGATGAAAAAAGCCCCTTTACTTACCGCCAAGTACGTCCCGACGTACGCCTTTGTGACGAGTCTTTTCCTTCTTTGGGGGATTGCCATTACGATGGGAGACTTATTGAATCGCCGTTTTCAGACGGTTTTGAACGTTTCTATCGCTGATTCTGGCTTGGTTCAGTTCTCGATTTTTGGTGCCTACTTTGTGATGGGTATTCCTGCGGGATTATTCATGAAAAAGTACGGATACAAAAACGGCGTACTTCTTGGCTTGGGCTTGTATGCCATCGGGGCGTTCCTGTTTTATCCCGCTGCTGAGTCCCAATCGTTTGATTTCTTTCGGTTAGCTCTTTTTATTTTGGCTTGCGGACTTGCCACACTCGAAACCGTAGCGCACCCGTTCTCGGCGGCTTTGGGTCACGAAGAAACCTCGGAACAACGCATTAACCTTTCCCAAACTTTCAACGGGGTAGGGGCGATTTTGGGGCCTGTGTTGGGGTCATTTATCATTTTGCGTAACGTCCCTACGGGCGATGTTGTTCATGACCTTGCACCCGTGAAGTATTTGTATATTGTGATTGGTGCGGTGGTACTTAGCGTCGCCATTGCGTTTTCGTTTATCAAAGTACCACCATTGACTGAAGAAAGCACCGAGGTAGAAGAAGGGGCAAGTTCAGGCCCTAAAAAAGGCTTATTTGAGCATCGTCATTTTATTTGGGCGGCCATCGCGCAGTTTTTCAACGTAGCGGCGCAAGGTGCAACTTGGGCGTTTTTTATCAACTACGCCGTCAAATATATGCCTGACATGACCGACGAAAAAGCGGGGTACTATTTCTCGTTTAGCATGGTGTTGTTGTTGGCAGGTCGTGCGGTAGGTACGTTTTTGATGCGTTTTATTAAGCCTAATACCCTTCTTGCTATTTTTGCAGCGGCCAACATTGTGTTGTGTTTGATTATCTCTCAAACCTGGGGCTGGGCGTCGTTTATCGCCTTGATGATGCTCAACTTCTTTATGAGTATCATGTTCCCAACGATTTTTGGATTAGGTCTTCGCAACCTCGGCGAGCACAAACAACGTGCGTCGTCGTTTATCGTGATGGGAGTTGTTGGTGGTGCGGTTTTTCCGCCTATCATGGGGAAAGTGGCCGACATTGACGTGGCTCAATCGTACTTGACACCAATCATTTGTTACGTCGTGATTTTGTTGTTTGGCTTGGTCTTTTCTAAGCCTAAAAACTAGACATATTCATCTATAAGAAAAGCCTCAGATTCTCGGTAGTCTGGGGCTTTTTGTCATACCGATGAAGGAGGTATCTAATTCGGGTGGGTTGTGAGCAACCCTCAGCACGGATTGTTTTGTCATACCGACGAAGGAGGTATCTAATTCGGGCGGGTTGTGAGCAACTCTTAGCACATTTGTTACAAATTTGTTGTAATTTGAGTCGTTATTCATGTAATTTGAACTTTTAAAATTCAAATTGCATGAATAATGATTGGAAGAAGCTTACAACAGGTTATTCAAAAATCACTTAGTTTTTTTCCTGCTGTAGGTATTTTAGGGCCACGGCAAGTGGGTAAAACTACCTTGGCGAAGCAATTAGTAAGTGATTTAACGAGACCCTTTTTATATTTTGATTTAGAACTACTAGATGACTATCAAACCCTTAGCCAAAATGCGGCATGGGTTATTGATACTAATCGTGAAAAAACTATTATTATTGACGAAGTACAACGACTGCTTCCTATTTTTCCTCAGCTACGGGGACTTATTGACCGTGACCGACAACCGGGTAGATTTATTCTTTTAGGTTCGGCATCCCTTCAGTTTTTACAGAAAAGTTCAGAATCGTTGGCAGGTCGTATTGCCTATCACGAACTTATGCCTTTGCAGATTGAAGAAGCACAATCTACTCAGATTTCAGTGTCAACGTTATGGTTTAGGGGAGGATTCCCTGATGCTTTATTAGCGCCAAGTGACGATTTCTGGTACCTTTGGCAACAAAATTTTGTCAAAACGTATATTGAGCAAGATTTATCTCAGATGGGCATCAATGCTTCGTCTGTTTTGCTTGCCAATTTCTTGAGAATGTTGGCTCACAATCACGGTGCTTTGCTCAATTATTCTACGCTTGCTAATTCACTTGGTATTGCTCACACAACAGTACAACGTTATATTGCTATTCTCGAACAAGCGTACATCATCAGAAGACTTGAACCATGGTTTGTAAACGCTTCTAAACGTATTGTTAAGAGCCCGAAACTTTATTTGATAGACAGCGGTAGTTTACACTTTCTGCACGGCCTTCGTACGCAATCGCATCTTTTTCAACATCCCATAGCTGGGGCTTCTTGGGAAGGATTTGTGATTGAGCAAATCATTCGAAGGCTTAAAAATGGCGTTTCCCCTTATTTTTATCGTACTTCTAATGGTGCTGAAATGGATTTGGTATTGGTGGAAGGTATTCAGCCAATTGTATCCATAGAAATTAAACTTTCACTTAGTCCTGCTTTAAAGCGAGGTTCAACCGAATCGGTGACGGATTTGGGTACTTCTCATAATTTTGTAATCACTCCTCAAGGGGGGAATTTAGGCATACGCCCCAATTGGATTCATTGCAACATTGAAGAGGCAATAAAACAACTGCAGAATTTAGGATTGGTCGAAAAATAGTTTAGACGCACGTTTAGGGCGTTCGTACGATGGCGAGGCGTTGGAGAAGTTCTCGGTGTTGGTTCTCGGGAAATGGCACCGCAGTATCTCGATTGGTCATAAAAAGTTGTCCTTTCTCAATCCGTTCGATGTATTCTAGGTTCACCACCAGCGAACGCGACAAGCGATGAAAGCCTTGAATCATAAAAAACTGCGACAAGTAGCCCAAATTCATCGAGAAGACCAAGGGTTTGCTATCTCTAACGGTATGCACTTCTACGTATGAGCCTGCGGCCATCAAATACATGACTTCCTTTTTATTGACCTTAATGTATCCTTTTCCTTGGTCAACGGGCAAAAATAAAGAAGGTGAAGTGTGTGGATTAACAAGCGTTGCGTGCTGCGCTTTGTAGTTGTAATAGGCAAGCTCAATCTGAATCGCCAATTCTTTGTGCCGAAATGGTTTTAGTAAATATGCTGCGGGACGCGTCTCTTGGGCTTGGGCTACGATGCCAGGGTCGTCGTGGGCAGTCAAGTAAATAACGGGCATCGGGCTAATGGCAATCATTTGTTTGGCAATCATAATGCCTGTGTCCGCCGTCCCTTCCAATGTGATATCAAGCAGTGCGAGGTCGGGCATTTGGTGTTTAACTACGTTGAGTGCTTCACGAGAATTGCGGGCTTTTCCTACGATTTCGTGACCAGCTTGTTCGAGCGTTTCCTGAATGGATTCGGCCATGGTGAGGTCATCTTCAACAATAAGAACTTTTAAACTTTTCATCGTCAGAATGGTATGTTGGTAGTGGGTTAGTTATACTTTAAATGTCATTTGAAACAAAGAACCTTTGTTTATTTCAAATGAATAATTGGCGTAGAGTTGTTCGGCTTGGAGTTGAATCAACTTCATACCGAAAGAGGACTTTCTGGTGATGGGTTGAGGGGGAATAAACCCTGGGCCATTATCGGCAACTTGGAGTGTGCAAAGGCGATTGGCTTGATGGCAACTTAGTGTCCATTGGGGATTTGGGTGGTCGGGGAATGCGTATTTGCAAGCATTTGTGAGCAATTCGTTGACAATAAGCCCAATGCGCATGGCATGGTCGATGGGTAGGTGCAAGGAAGAGTCGATGTGGGTTTGGGTTTGAACGTGTTCGTAGCCAAAAGTTTGCAAGCCTACTTTAATGATTTCATTCAAAAAGTCGTGCATTTGCACCTCTCCGAGGGTTTGACCGCTGTAAAGGGTGCGTTGCAGGGTTGACATAACCTCAATCCGCAGCTGGGTTTCTTCTAGGATGTTTTTGGAGGCATCGTCGGTGAGGCGATTGAGTTGTAAATTCAGGAGACTTGAAACGAGTTGGAGGTTATTTTTGACGCGGTGATTTTGCTCGTGAACGAGCAATGCGTTTGACGCACTGAGGCGCTGATTTTTGACAGAAATTCGGTAAAAAGCAATACTGGCGGTGAGTGCGCCTATTAGCAATACGGCCAAAATACCCACGAACCGTTGTTGGTTTTGTTGGCTTTGTTGACTGAGTTGGAGTTCGCGTTGTTTTGCTTTGAGTTCGACTTCTTTTTTCTCGGTTTCGTACTCGATGCTGAGGCGGCTTATGGCACCTTCGCGGTCGGCGAGGAATTTTTGACGCTCGGCAGCGTGTACCCGTTGGGTATAGTCAAATGCCTTTTGCCAGTCCCCGATGGTGGCATAGTAGTCTCGATAAATTGCATTTTGATTGATTTGAAAGGTTTTATCTAATAGATGGAGATTAGCAGGTAGTTTTGCTGCGTCTTTTTCAATTTCTTGAATGAGTATTTTTACTTTATCTAGCTGTTTAAATTGGAGATAAGCTTGGCCTAATTGCAATTTTGCAATGATAATTTCAGAAGGTTTTTGCTCTTTGACGCAGATTGCAAGGGCTTTTTGGTAATAGTTAATGGCTTTAGGGTCGTTTTTTCGTTGTAACTCACCTCCCAAATTAATCATGACTACTTGTATATCCATAGGATTGCCATACTTTAAGAGAAGCCTTTCTTTTTTACGTAAATAATACAGCACACTATCGTGGTTGATAGAAGGATATTTTTGGTTTTTTCCTCCCTCCGACCAGTCAATTTCATGAATAGACTGCACAGAACTATAGGCCAATGCTAGTGCCTTGTTCGAGTTAATACGCTCGGCTACTTGTAGTGCCAATTGCGCATAACGATAGGCATCTTTATAATGAAAAAGCATTCTTTCGATTTCAGTGAGGCGATAGTATAGGCGTGAGAGTTCAAACGAATCTCCTCGCTTCTCTTGGAAACGAAGTGAACGCATGAAATAACGTTTAGCGGTCAGGTTATCCCCTGCCGCTTGATAGATTTTCCCATATAGATACCAC
Organism: Runella limosa DSM 17973; assembly: GCF_000482465.1. Lineage (GTDB taxonomy): Bacteria > Bacteroidota > Bacteroidia > Cytophagales > Spirosomataceae > Runella > Runella limosa. The sequence continues at coordinate 316,533 of NZ_AXVJ01000025.1, read as the reverse complement.
CCTTCGGCCAGCTGAATGGTGTCTTTGGTTTGGAGCGCATTTTTGATGACGGCATTTGCCCATTGCACTTTGTGGGGCTGTAGGGGGAGAAAGTGGGCGTTGGGAGATTGGGCAATACTACCGACGCTACTTACCATTACAAGGATGATAAGTGCCTTCGCAAAATGGTTCATTTGAATACTTAATCCAATTTTACTCATAGGTATAACAAACGCCATGCCCCTGACATTTGCCCTGCTAAAATAACCGATATTTATTTTTTAAGGATAAAAACTTATCGAACGGTAAAAAGAAAATGTACGTATAGAAGTATTGCAAAATTGTTTCACAAGAAATATAGGCTGTTTCACAAAGAAAAATGAAGTTTTTATAAAATAAATAACCGTTTGAAATGCATTGGCAAAATAGCTTTTGCTCTGTGTATCCTAGCAGTAGCACCTGCAAAGCCAACAGAACAGCTAAAAAAATTAGATGTGCTTATTTAGTTGAAATAACAGCCCCCACCCCCACAAAACAAACCTCCATATCCATAAAGAAAAATCCCTACTTCGTAAAGTCGTGCTGTAAAGTATGCCAAAGATTTTGGAAATTGTACCAATCGTACCAAACCTCCACTCCGAATATGATGCACGGTTTACAAATTCCTAATCAAGCCAATAAATTATGGATTGCTTCCGATGACATTGTTGCGTTACGAAGTGTGCGAAACTATACCGAAATCATCCATACCAACGGCAAAAAGTTCTTATTCTCAAGAACCCTAAAAATTGTCGCCCAACGACTTGCGGCGAGCGAACAATTTTTTAGGGTCAGTCGGGGAAGCTTTATCAATTTAAACGAAGTTTCGCATTATTGCCAAATCGACTTTTCGTTAGAAATACACTTGTCTAACGGAGACGTAGAGGTCGTTTCGCGCCGCCGACAAATGGATTTTCTTACGGCATTTACGAAAGTCAATAAGGCAAGCTAGGCCAAACTAAGGGCCAAAATTTCGCCCACCACCTGAGGCGTAATATCGGCATGCTCGCCAAAGTTCATGCCCCGGGCTTCAAAACGTTGTACCACTTCGCTGACGGTACTGGTTGGGATGTCATACGAACTAGCTTTGGTAGGAATCCCCAACGACTCGTAAAAATCGGCCGTTTTTTGGATGGCGCCCGCCACTACTTCCTCATCAGTGCCCGTTAGTTGCCACACCCTACGTCCGTATTGTAGCAATTTCTCGTGCTTACTATCTTTCTTAATTTCCAACAAATGAGGCAACACTACCGCCAACGTACGAGCATGGTCGATGCCGTGCAAGGCCGTGAGTTCGTGGCCGATTTGGTGCGTAGCCCAGTCGGTAGGAACGCCTGCGGCCAATAAGCCATTCAAGGCCATGGTCGCTGCCCACATGATGTTGGCTGCGGCATCATAATCAGTAGGGTTGGCCAACATTTTAGGGCCTTCGTCGATGAGGGTGAGCAATACCGCTTCTGACATCCGATCTTGCATTTCGGCCCGCACGGGGTAGGTCATGTATTGCTCCATAACGTGCGTAAACGCATCGGCAATGCCGTTGGCGATTTGGCGTGGTGGCAAAGAAAAAGTGGTTTCGGGGTCAAGCACCGAAAACTGAGGATAGACCAACGGATTACCCATGCCTTTTTTCTCCTGCGTTTCTTGGCGACTAATCACCGCGTAATAGTTCATTTCTGAGCCAGTTGCAGGCAGCGTCAGTACGGCTCCGATGGGAAGAGCTTTGGTGAATTTGGCACGGTTGGCTACGATTTGCCACGGGTCTGTTCCCTCAAAAGGAATGGCGGCGGCCATAAATTTGGTGCCGTCTAGCACCGAACCTCCACCTACGGAAAGCAAGAAATCAATGCCTTCTCGACGGGCAATCTCAACGCCTTTCATGAGGGTTTCGTAGGTCGGATTGGCTTCGATACCGCCAAATTCTACCACTGTGTATCCACTGAGGGCAGCTTTTACTTGGTCATATACCCCGTTTTTGAAGATACTTCCGCCGCCGTAGGTAAGCATCACTTTGGCTTGCGTAGGGATTTGTTTTGGAAGTTGGGCTATTTGTCCTTTCCCGAACAGGACGCGCACGGGATTATGGTATTGAAAATTGTTCATATAACAGAAAATTTATTCGACATGGCCTTATGTCTTTCTCTTCTAACTATGGGTTTCCTACTTTAGTTTCCAACATTTTTTGTATTATTACACCTGCAAAACCTGCTGCAACCCTATGAAAATCCTAGTTGTTGACGACGAACACGACATAAAAACCCTTTTTGAACAACGCTTTCGGCGCGAAATCCGAAGCGGCGCACTGAACTTCAACTTCGCGTATTCGGGGGAAGAAGCCCTCGACTTTCTCAAAGACCATTTGTCGGAAGTTGTGCTCATTTTGTCGGATATTAACATGCCAGGAATGAGCGGTATCGAGCTTCTCAAAAAAATTCGTAGTACACATCCGATGTCGCCACCGACGATTATGATGATTACTGCTTACAACGACGAAGAAAACTACAACCAAGCGAAGCAGTTTGGAGCCGATGATTTTTTAAATAAACCAATAGATTTTTCCAGTCTGAAACAAAAACTCTTCGAATCGTTATGACAAAAGCCAAAATGCTCGTCGTGGACGACGAAAGCGATTTGGAATTGCTTATTAAACAGAAATTTAGGCGCAAAATTCGGGAGGGTTCCTACGAGTTTCATTTCGCTCCCAACGGCGCCGAAGCCATAGAAGTGATTCAAAAAGAGTCAAATATCGACTTGGTGTTGAGCGACATAAACATGCCTGTGATGGATGGATTGACGCTGTTGAGCAAAGTCAACGAATTGAGCCCGCTCATCAAAGTGGTGATGGTATCGGCCTATAGCGACATGGACAATATTCGTACGGCCATGAATCGCGGGGCGTTTGATTTTGTCTGTAAACCTGTCAATTTTGACGATTTGGAAGTAACCGTCGAAAAAACGCTTCAACACGTAAAGCACCTGCGCGATACCTTACAGGCCATCAAGGAGAACAATATCCTTAGGATGTATGTCGATGAAAACGTGCTGAATTTTATGAATCGGCAGGAGTTTGAGTCTTCGCTGATGGCCAACGAACTTGTGGAGGCTACTGTCATGTTTATCGACATCTGCGGATTTACAGCCATCACCGAAAACGTGGACGCAGATACGGTGGTGAAGCTCATCAATAAATATTTTGACGTGATGGTGAAAGAAATCATTGCGCAAGGTGGGCACGTTGACAAGTTTATGGGTGACGCTGTAATGGCGGTTTTTCGAGGGGAATATCACCTTGATCATGCCGTTGAGGCAGCCTTGGCGGTTCGTGCCCATATCGAGGAAATCGAAGAAAACTTGTTGAATCACAGTACCTTTATGCCGCGCGTGGCGATTGGTATTAATTCTGGCGAAATGATTTCGGGCAATATTGGCTCGGTGTCTTTGCGCCGTTTGGATTATACGGTTATTGGCGACACCGTCAACGTAGCCCAACGTTTTCAGTCGGCGGCCAAGCCAGGTCAAATTGTGATTGGCCAAAGTGCGTACGACAACATCAAAGAATCATTTCAATGCAAGCCTATTGGCGAAGTAACGCTTAAAAACAAGGCAAATCCATTGATGATTTATGAAGTAATTGCGTAGGACTTTAGTAACCTTCCCGAAAGTTTTGAATTTTCGGGAAGGTCTTTATCTCAACGGCTTCAACAGGTGCTCCAACCCATTGACCTTGATTTCATACAAGGTAGAAAGCAACATCCCTAATTTTCCCGCAGGAAAACCTTTGGCATGAAACCAGACCAAGTAAGGCTCAGGCAAATCGCAAAGCGTTACTCCTTTGTATTTCCCGAAAGGCATTTTCATTTCTACTAATTCTTGGAGCAAATTGGGGTTAAAACCTTCCATTTAATAAATCTTGAATTAAAAATTAAGCGGGGTTTTGAAAAACCCCTTGTACAGATGTGGCGTCGGGTTTTGAGAAACCCTCTTCACGTTTTGAGAAACCCCTTGTACGGATGTAGCGTCGGGTTTTGAGAAACCCTCCTCACGGCTGTCCAGGGTGATACGTTCGTTCGGCGTGTTTGAGGACGTCCTCTTTGTAGAATAGAACTTCTTTGAATTTTCCTTGGGTGTACATTTCGGCTTGGTCGCTGAAGTGTTTTGAGGCAGGGTCGCCGCTGTTTCCTCCCGCTAAGAGCGATTTTGCTTTGATGCGTGGCCCAAACTCAACGGCACAGATAAAACTGTTGCCACTGACGCCGTAGCGTTTGTTGGTACCTGCGTAGGGGCGGCTGTTGTACGATGGCAACATTCCCCACAACGCCGAGGCATACTTGACAGGATAGCTAGGCTGGGCGTCGTCGTGTTTGGATTGAATATCATTGGTAAGGCGCTGAAAACGATTGACTTCTCCCCAAGGCATTTGCCATTTTCCAAACTTTGTTTTCAATTCGGCCAATGTAGCGAGTAGGGGAGTGGTAAGTTGAGTCAAGGTAGCGTTAGCGGCAAAAAGTTTGGTATTTTCCACTTGGTCGCGCTCACCTTGGTCGATGTACAAACGCGTGATCGTGGGTGTCAATTTTTGCGCCCATTCAATGGCGATGGTGGTCGCTACTGAGTTTTCGGAGACGTGGTAGTCCCATTTTTTCAGCAATTGCACCGCTTCGGCCAGCGAAGTATAGAGAGAATCGCTGGGTTTTACATTTTTCTCAAACGATGTTACCAACGCAGGAACCAATACCTCAAAGGCCGATAAATAGGTGTCGTAGCCAGCCTCAATGACTTTGTCCAGTGTGTACCCTTTTTGGTTACTCAATACCCGAACTGCGTTGATTCCTCGGAAGTTTTCTCCGTCGGGCGCCATGTACGGTGGGTAGTTTTCTCGTTTAGGACTTGCTGGGCCTGAGACAGTAAAAGGCGTCGAATTGCAGTTCTGAATCCAGCCGTTGGTGGGGTTGTAAATGTGTACGGTTTCGTTCACGGGGTGCAATCCTTTCCATTCGGTAGCGGGGGTCGTTCCGTCCATGAGTTTAGACCAATTCAAGGCGTTGTCACGGATAGGTACATAGTTGCCGTGCCAGTAGGCGATGTTGCCTTTGTTGTCGGCAAAAACGGTGTTGTTAGACGTATTTCCTTTCAACTCCATTGTTTTTTTGTATTCTTCAAACCCTTTGGCTTTGGTGCGTTGCCAACTTTGCACAAGACTGGTCATGGAACGGTTAAACGAGCGCAAACTCACCCATTTTCCTTCGCGTTTGGCCATAACGGGGCCGTGGTGGGTAAAATAGGTGGTGAATGTTTTTGATTTTAATTCGTTGTTGTCTAAATACTTAATAGTGATTTTCTTTTCCGCAACGGGTTTGAGTTGCTGATTGTATTCGTAAAAAAACGCGTCCCCTTTCTTGGTTACCTTTTCGGCATAAATATCAGCTACGTCCACGTTACAAGAAGTGTGCATCCAACCGCAATATTTGTTAAACCCTTGATAAACAAAGAACTGTCCCCAAGTAACGGCACCGTAAGCGTGAAGCCCTTCGTCGCTTACAACTTGTACCTCGGGACGAAAATAAAATGTTACGTGGGGATTAATGTACAAAATGGCGTTGCCCGAGGCCGTGATAGATGGGCCAAAAGCAAACCCATTTGAACCCGTTTGGTGTTCGGGGTCTTTGGGGGGAGCGATGGCCGCCGTGACCTCGCCCGAGTAAAAGTTTTTTAACTCTGCCACGCTCAAATCGGCCGTACTGATGGCCCCAATGCTACCGTCGGTCCAAAGTAGCTGGTACCAAGGCTCAAAACGTTGAAGAAGGGCGGGCTTGGTTTGAGGGTGTTTGTACAAATAATAATTAATGCCATCGGCGTAAGCTTGAAGCAATTTTTTGAGCCACGGTTCAGCTTTTTTGTAATCCGAAATGGCTTCGGTAGTATCTATCAAGAGTTTGATTTGGAGGTCGTTGTACAGTGCCGATTCGCCTTTAAGCTCCGCTGTTCGGCCTAGTTTTTCTATGTAGTTCATTTCTACCCGCTTAAAATCATCTTCGCACTGGGCGTAGAGCAATCCGAAAACAGCATCGGCGTCGGATTTTCCGTAAATGTGCGGAATCCCCCAATTATCGCGAACGATGGTCACGCGCTTGGCTTGCTGCTCATAACGGGCTATCTCGGCTTTCGTAAAACGTTGCGCGAAGAGTGAAAGAGGTAAGCAGAAAAGTAAAAGTAAGTATTTCATAAGGGTTATTAAAAGGAGTTTGTGGATGAAATCAGGTGCGGAATCCCGCATATTTTGTAGTTTTAGCAAACTTATCAATTCCTCTTTCAAGCACAAAAAGAAATCACAAATCGTTTTGCTCATGTCTTCACATCCTTATCCATTCCAAGGTCTTACCGATGCCCAAGTCGAGCAATCGCGGCGGGAAAATGGTACGAATGCCCTTCAAGATACTTCCAATAGTGCTTGGTGGGAAGCCCTCAAAGAAACTGTTACCGAGCCGATGTTTATTTTGCTGGTAGCTTGTACCGTCATCTATTTTTCGCTCAATGAACTCTCCGAAGGTTTTTTTATGCTGGGGGCGATTTTGGTGGTGTCGGCGATTTCGTTTTACCAAGATTCGCGCAGTAAAAAAGCCCTAGAAGCCCTCAAATCATACACCCAGGCTTCTACGACGGTTATCCGAAACAATGAGGTAGTAGAGCTTCCTTCGGGTGAGATTGTGGTCGGAGACGTGGTAGTGGTATCGGAGGGTGAACTCATTCCTGCGGATGGTACGTTGCTCCAAATTCACGATTTTTCGGTCAATGAGTCCATCCTGACGGGCGAAGCTTTTGCGGTCCACAAAGAACTTCAAAATGCCGAAAATAATCAGGTGTTTCAGGGGGCATTGGTGCAGTCGGGGCAAGGGGTGTTTGAAACAACAGCCGTGGGGCAACACACTCGTTTGGGAAAAATCGGCACTTCTTTGGCAACGATTGAAACCGAAAAAACACCTTTACAGCTTCAAATCGACCAGTTTGTAAAACGGATGGCGGCAGTTGGGGCGGTTATTTTTGTATTGATTTGGGGGATTAACTATTTCCAATCACGCGATATTTTAGGCAGTTTGCTCAAAGGTTTGACCATTGCAATGTCAGTGTTACCCGAAGAAATTCCCGTGGCCTTCGCTACGTTTATGGCGCTTGGGGCTTGGCGGCTCATGCAGCAAGGTATTATCGTGAAGCAGACCCAAACCGTGGAAGCATTGGGCTCGGCCACAGTGATTTGTACCGATAAAACGGGAACAATTACCGAAAATAAAATGGCATTGCATCGTTTGTATGTCAACGAAAGTGGGGCTGTTTTGGGTGAAAATCAGTGGCAAAATGCACCTGCTCGCCGACTGATTGAAGTGGCCATGTGGGCTAGTGAGCCCGCGCCCTTTGACCCCATGGAAAAAGCTTTACACGAAGCTTACCGCCAATCGACGGAAAAAGATGAGCGCTCGGAGTTTCGGTTGGTACACGAATATCCACTTTCTGGTAAGCCGCCGATGATGACCCATGTCTTTGAAAATCAGCCTGGAAAACGAATTATTGCTTGCAAAGGAGCGCCCGAAGCACTCCTGCGTCATTCTACGTTGAGCGACGAAGAAAAAGAAAAAGTACACCGTCAAGTCGCAGCTTTTGCCGCCGATGGACTGCGGATGCTCGGGGTAGGCGTGTCTTCTTTTGAAGGCAAAACGTTTCCCGAAAACCAACAAGAGTTGGCGTTTGAGTTTTTAGGGTTAGTTGGTTTTTACGACCCGCCAAAACATAATATCGCCAAGGTGTTTAAGCAGTTCTACGACGCAGGCATTCAGCTAAAAATCATTACGGGAGACAATTCCCTGACGACGGAGGCCATCGCCAAACAGGCGCATTTCAGGAGTTCGTCCCCACCATTGACGGGAGAGGAGTTGCTACGCCTTTCTCCCGAAGACGCCGAGAAGAAAATCGCAGCAACGACGCTATTTACCCGTATGTTTCCTGAAGCAAAGTTGAAGATTATCAATACGTTGAAAGCCCAACAGCAGGTAGTGGGAATGACGGGCGATGGAGTAAACGATGGCCCTGCCCTCAAAGCGGCTCACATCGGAATTGCGATGGGAAAACGGGGCTCGGAGATTGCCAAACAAGCCTCTTCGCTGATTCTGGTGGACGATGATTTTGGTAAAATGGTGGATGCTGTAGCGGCAGGGCGAAAAATTTATAATAACCTTAAAAAAGCCATTCAATACATTATTTCCATTCACATTCCCATTATTCTAACCGTGGCGCTGCCGCTGTTGCTAGGTTGGGTGTATCCCGCCATTTTTACACCCGTTCACGTCATCTTTTTGGAACTAATCATGGGGCCGACTTGCTCGATTGTTTATGAAAATGAACCGCTCGAAAAACGCAGTATGCACCAACCTCCCCGCCCGATGACGACCACGTTTTTGAACCTTCGTGAGTTGTCGATTAGCATTGTACAAGGGCTGATGATTACGGCTGGAACTTTGTTTATCTACCAATATTCAGTTCGACAGGGGTATTCTGAAGACCAAACTCGGACGATGGTGTTTACCACGCTAGTGATTGCAAACATCTTTTTGACGCTCGCCAATCGGTCTTTTTATGACTCAGTGATTGAGAGTTTTAAGTATAAAAATAACTTATTGCTGGGCGTGATTGGGATAACTATCGTGCTTTTGGCGGGGCTGGTGTATGTTCCAATTTTAGCAAATTTTTTCAGGCTTACTCCGCTGTATTTGAGTCAGTTATATTTTGTTGGCTTGGTAAGTTTGATCAGTGTCGGCTGGTTTGAAGGCTTTAAATGGGGAAAGAGAAAACGATTTTGGTAAGGAAGAAAAAAAGGAGTAAAATATACCTTTATATGTTGAAGTGATACATATTTGGTTGATAATGAGAATATATTTACTTTCGTTTGTTCAACTCACGGCTTGAACTTTCTCTAACTTTACCAATTAACCTCAGCTAATTTACCTGTATGAAAAACATTTTCCGAATGCTGCTTCCGTTAGCAGTTATCAGCTCCTTTTTTGCCTTTACTTCCGTGGTCGATAAGACCTATTATTGGGAGCAATATAACATCGAAATCACGGTTCCGCGCGATTTTAAAATTGTAAAAAATACCAGCAACGAGTTTGAAATGAAAGGCGATGGCATGGAATTGTTCATGTACATCTGGAACCAGAAAAAACTTGCGGTAGAAGACATGGACGAAGCGACGGTTGAGCTTGCCAAAGAGCTCAAGTTACAAGAAGTGGATGAAGAAGAAGCGTTCAAAAACGGCGACTTTGCGGGCTATTACGTAGAAGGATTTAAAGATGGTGACCGAGTAATGCTGGCGGGAGTGGTCGATCTCAAAAGCCGCACCAACTTTTTTATCGTAATCACGTTTGACGACAAAGACGAAGAAGCCGAAAAAGAAGCGCTTAAAATTCTTGAAAACATCGACCATAAAGACTAGCCGATGAATCATTAGTCAAGCCGTAGAAACAAAAAAGCCGCTTCGCGAACGGAGCGGCTTTTGCATATTGGTGTCAAAATGTAATGTCGTTGCCCGACTACTCGCCGTGCATCCAGGCTTTTTTCGCAAGAAGCGTTTCGTCCTCTTCTTCGTTGTCAGGGTCTGGAATACAGCAATCAACAGGACATACAGCGGCGCATTGTGGTTCTTCGTGGAAACCTACGCATTCTGTACACTTATCGGTTACGATATAGTAAAACTCGTCTGAAACAGGTTTTTGCTTTACTTTTGCACTGACAACGGTTCCGTCGCCGTAGTCGATTTCTTCAAGGGCAGTTCCTCCCGCGAAGGTCCATTCTACACCTCCTTCGTATATTGCAGTATTCGGACATTCTGGCTCACATGCACCACAGTTGATGCATTCGTCAGTAATCATGATAGCCATATTGCAGAGTATCGTTTAGTTTTGGGATATTTGCATTCGCAATTAAAAAACAAATTTACTTATTTAAAGTTTCGGTTGGGGTACAAAAAATATATTTCTTATTTTATTTGTACTTTTCCTATAAATAGTTCAATGAATAATCTCGAAAAACGCATAGCTCCGTTTGTTTCCTTAGGAAAATTACTCAAAACAAACGCCATTGAAGAAATCACGTACCGTGCTCATTCACAAAACCACTGGTTTACGCCTGAGTTTGTGACAGAATCGCTGCGGTCTATTGCTTCGGCCTATTTGGAAGAAGAGACACTTCGGCAGTGGTTGCAGTCGTATTCCGCTTTGGCCATGTCGGAAGAAGTGACGCCGCAAAAAATCGGGGTTGTGATGGCAGGAAATATTCCCGCCGTGGGTTTTCACGATATGTTGTGCGTTCTGTTGAGTGGACATCATTTACTGGCCAAACTCAGTGCCGACGATCGCGTGTTGATGTTGTTTTTGATGCAACAATTGAAGGAAATCGACCCTACTTTGGCAGAACGTATCACCGTAGCCGAACGCCTCAACGACGCCGACGCTTTTATTGCCACGGGTAGCGATAACACCGCCCGTTATTTTGAATATTATTTTTCAAAGAAACCCCACATCATTCGCCGCAATCGGACGTCGGTGGGCGTGCTCAATGGTACCGAAACGACCGAAGAACTCGATGCTTTTGGGCGGGATGTGCTTCAGTATTTTGGGCTTGGTTGTCGCAATGTTTCCAAGGTCTATGTACCAGAGGGTTATCGGTTTGATACTTTCTACGAAACCATTGAACCCAAGGCAAGTACGTACATCAATCACCACAAGTACTTCAATAATTATGAGTATAACAAATCGGTGTATTTGGTGAACCGTGAGCCGCATTTCGACAATGGATTCTTGATGATGCGAAAATCGGAGTCGTTGGTTTCGCCGATTTCGGTATTGTTTTATGAAACATATACTTCGGCAGAAGAGCTTGCCGCGAATCTTGCCACTCAATCCGAAAAAATTCAGTGCATTGTTTCGCAAAATGGTTGGTTTCCCAACAGCCTACCGTTGGGACAAGCCCAAGCCCCAACGCTTTCGGACTATGCCGATGGCGTGGACACCATGGCATTTTTAACAAGCCTGTAACTGAACTGATGACTGAGGCTTCGCACCGCTATTTTGTGCTCAACAAGCCCTATAATATGCTTTCGCAGTTTATAGGGCCTGCTGACGCGCGCAAGCTGGACGAGTTGGCGTTTGATTTTCCCATAGGAACACACCCGATTGGGCGGCTCGATGGCATTTCGGAAGGGTTATTGCTGCTCACAACCAACAAAAAAGTAACCAGATTGCTCTTCCAAGGCGAAACCACCCACAAGCGTAGCTACTTAGTGCAGGTCTATAAAGTGGTGAGTCCAGAAAACCTTCAACGCCTCCGCGAGGGAGTTGCGATTCGCATTCGCGGTACCGAAGAACTGTATGTCACAGCCCCCTGCGAAGTAGAAATCGTTGAGAAACCGACCAATTTGTTTCAAAGTGGCTACGAGTTTGACGAGCGAATCCCGCATACTTGGCTCCTCATCACAATGACCGAAGGGAAGTTTCGCCAAATACGAAAAATGGTATCGGCCATCAATCACCGTTGCCAGCGTCTGATTCGGCTCTCCATCGAAAATCTGTCGTTGGAAGATTTACAACCTGGACAAGTTCGGGAGATTGAGGAAGAAACGTTTTTTCGCCAACTTAAGATTGATAATTGGCGGTAAGAGCACACACCCTTCTAATCTACGTTTGACATGAGAAAAACGCTTGTTTTATTATGAAATGTACTGATGTTATGCTATCTTCATAAGCAGAACTAATAAAGTATATTATTATGAAATTGTTTTTTACTATTCTTTTGTTTATTCCTATAGCGTTAAGCCTTAACGCTCAAGTTATAACCCCAAATACTATAAGCTTTCCCAAAAAATCATACGAAGAAATTAATCAATTTACATCACCAACGAGAGGGGATGCTATTTTTGACACGACGTTTAATGTTTTACGGGTATATAATGGGATAAAATGGATGGCATTAGGTGTTGATGAAAAAAATCCAGTAATGGCTGCTTGGAGGGGAGGAGGGCTTTTTTCTGACATTGGTGAAGATATTGTTGTTGATAAAAACAATAATATCTATGTCGTAGGGATTTTTAATCTGACCGCTATTTTTGATTCTTTATCAATTGTAGCACCAGATACTTCTGCTCTTTTCTTGGCAAAATATAGTAAGACAGGTAAAATTTTGTGGGTAAAACAGGTTGCTTCAAATACAGGGATTGGAGCAAATGTGAGCCGTTTATGTTTAAGTTCTACAGGTGAATTACTCATAGCGGGCGTTTTCAGGGATAGCGTAAATTTTGGAATAGAAACGCTTTCCGCTTCAACTGGTAAAGCAGAAGGTTTTGTGGCTAAGTTTTCATCCGAAGGCTTGCCCTTGTGGGTAAGAAGAATAAATAGCACCAATTCATTGTTGATTTATGACCTTGGGTTGGACAGGAACGATAATTTATATGTTGTTGGTACTTTTTTTGATTCTGCTACTTTTGAAAATACTACTTTGACTTCAGTCGGAAGTAGTGATTTTTTTTTAGCTTCATATACTTCAGAAGGAGCATTTCGTTGGGTTCGTCAGGGCGGTAGTGAAGGAAACAATTTTGACTCTTGTAGAGGTGTTGCTATCAGTTCACAGAATCAAATCTATATTACTGGAACTTTCGTAGGAAAATTCAGTATTGGGAATAAAATTTTAGAAACACTTGGAAATCAAAATATGTACTTAGCTCGTTATTCTTCTAACGGAGATTTTGTGTCTGTTTTTCAGGCACATGGTAATGTGAATAACTTGCGAGGAAATGTTGAAGGTGTTAGAGTTATTGCTACTAATCGAGACGATATTTATGTAGCAGGGCGTTTTCAAGCTACTGCGGCTTTGGGGGACTATAAATTAATAGGTAATCTAAACACATATCAAGTTTTTTTGGCCCGATTCTCAGAAACAAATGTCGTTGCGGCTTTTGAAACACAAGGAGATTTTCTAGGTGGTGTTTCGCTTACTGCTGATGATGATGGAGCGGTGTATTTGGCTGGTGGGTTTATAGGAAATGCAATCATAAAATCATTCGTACCTAAAATAATCTCTTCTGCAGGAGGTTTCGACTTTTTTGTGGCTAAATATGCTAATAATTATCCTGCTGAATGGGTTATAAGTGGAGGAGGAAAAAATAGTGATGTAATTAGCAATATGGCCATTGGTCAAAATAAAAATATATATCTTACAGGACAATATGTTGGTGAATCTATAATAGGCAATACTAGGCTCAAAAATGCCAACTCACTGACCGATATGTTTTTTATACGTTTAGTCCAGCCTTAACTTGTTACAGGTTGAACACATTAAAATATAGAGTGTCTATTGATTGCTCCAGAGGAGCTACCTCTCAGTAGAAAAATGAATCAAATCCCCATCGGGCGGCCGGTGTTCGATGAAAGATGTCACCCCGATGGGGCTTTGGGATGGCCTTTGCCCTTTTTTTTCTACTAAGATTTAGCCTCGCTGAGGCTACTTTTTTTAATGCGTTCAACCTGAACTTGTTATTTATCTGAGGTAGTGTCAGTCTAAATTTTTATATTACTACTCAAAAAAATAGGCAAATAGGATAATTTATTTCCGCTTCCCCACTAGCCGAAACCGCTATTTCAGAGGTATTTGTAGAGATGATGTTGCTTTTAAGAGCACGCACCCTTCTAATCTACGTCTGACATGAGAAAAACGCTTGTTGCGAGCTGGTTTTTACTGGTTTGTTTGTTTCAATGGGGTATTGCCCAAGTTCCAGGAAGTAAAGTCGCTTACAGCCCAGCGTCTTCGGGTTTGTACATTGGCTCGCCGAGTATTTGCCGACTTGCTAACGGAGATTACCTAGCCTCGCACGACCTGTTTGGCCCCCAATCCAAAGAATTTGAAAGCCCCGTTTCGTGCATTTATCGCTCTACCGACAAAGGCAAAACTTGGACTCAAATTTCAACCATCAACGGTCAGTTTTGGTCAAAACTTTTTGTACATCAAGGAAACCTCTATTTTTTAGGAACAAGTAAACATCACGGAAATACCATCATTCGAAAATCGCTCGACAATGGCCAAACTTGGACTACCCCAACCGACGGCGACAACGGGTTATTGTTGGCAGGAGAGTATCACTGCGCTCCTGTTCCGCTGATTGAACACAACGGGCGCTTGTGGCGCGCTATGGAGGACGCCATGGGGTCGATTAAAAAATGGGGAAAACGCTATGGCGCGTTCATGATGTCGATGCCGTTGGATGCCGACCCAATGAAAGCTTCGAGCTGGAGCCACAGCAATGTCCTGCGCTATGATTCGACGCTTTTGGGCGGGAATTTTGGAGGGTGGATAGAGGGAAATGCCGTCGTGACGCCGCAAGGCGAGTTGCTGGATATTTTACGCGTTGACGATAAAAGCACCTTGGAAGAGAAGGCTGCTTTTGTCCACATCAGTGCCGATGGAAAAAATGCGACGTTTGACCCTGCCAAAGACTTTGTCAACTTCCCAGGTGGAAGTAAAAAATTCACGATTCGTTTTGACCCAAAATCCAAGCGCTACTGGACACTTGCCAATTATATTCCTCAAGAAATCAAAGAGGCAAACCCCAAACGAAACCCTGCCAGTATCCGCAATACCCAAGCACTTTTTAGTTCGGAAGACCTGATTCACTGGAGATTACACAAAGTAGTTCTTCAACATCCAGATGTCCTGAAACACGGCTTTCAGTACGTGGACTGGCTTTTTGAGGGCAGACATATTGTGTTTTTGTCGCGCACGGCCTATGACGATGGCGTAGGAGGAGCGCACAACAACCACGACGCCAATTTCCTAACCTTTCACCGCATTAAAAAATTTAGAAAAAAATGAACACCGTTACTCAACCGAGCCGATTGGCTTCGCTCGATGCCCTCCGTGGGTTTGATATGCTCATGATTTCGGGTGGAGGGGCTTTTTTGTATTTGTTAGGGGGCAAAACAGGTTTTGCGTTTATTGACGCGATTGCCGCGCAATTTCACCACCCTGACTGGAACGGCTTTACGTTTTATGACTTCATTTTTCCGCTGTTTCTCTTTATGGCGGGCGTATCTTTGGCGTTTAGCCTCAAAAGTGGTTTGGCCAAAGGCGTATCGCAAGCCGAGCTGACCAAAAAAGTCTTCAAGCGAATGTTGATTTTGTTTGTGTTGGGGATTTTGGACAAAAACGCCCCCGTTGACATTTTCGACCCTGCTCATATCCGCTACGGAACCGTCTTGGGGCGGATTGGGATTGCTACGTTTTTGGTGGCTTTGTTGTATATGCGTTTTACGTGGACACAAATGCTCTACATTGCGTTGGGAATTTTAGTGCTTTATTTTTCGGTGCTGATGCTCATTCCCGCGCCAGGTTTTCAGGCAGGCGATTTGACGTTTGAAGGGAATTTAGTGGGTTGGCTCGACCGTACTTTTATGCCTGGGCGTCTCAAACAAAAGACCTACGACGAACTTGCCATGACGACGCAGCTATCGGCCACTTGTTTGACGATTTTCGGCTGCTTGGCGGGAGATATTCTTCAAAATATGACTATTTCAGTCGCTCAAAAACTGAAACAACTGAGTCTGATGGGCGTCATTGGGGTAGTGGCGGGGTTGGCGTGGTCGCCCTTTTTTCCCATCAACAAACACTTGTGGTCGAGTTCATTTATTCTTTTAACGGGCGGAATGGCCTTTTTGATGGTGGTGCTTTTCTACTGGATTATCGACGTCAAACAATATACGGGCTGGACGTTTTTCTTCAAAGTAATTGGGATGAACTCGTTGGTGATTTACTTGGCCTGCCGTTTTATCAGTTTTGGCGAAACCTCCCGATTGCTATTTGCGGGGTTGTACGGTCACGCCCCTGAGCCGTGGCATGAGGTTTTCAATGCCTTGGGCGGTTTGCTGTTGGTGTGGTTGATGTTGTACGTCATGTACCGCCACAAGATTTTTGTGAAGGTGTAGTGGGGGGATTTTACTAAAGCCACTTAAAATGCTCTGAGAGGCGCTCTTTGTGTAATCGAGATACAGGAATGGATTGATTGTTTGTCATTATTATGTAAGAACCTTCGCCCTTGTAAAACTTTTTAATGTGGTCGAGATTAATAAGGTATTGACGATGAATGCGCAAGAAACCTCGCTCTTCTAGTAGTTCTTGAATTTCTTTGAGGGTTTTTGTCACTAAGCAGTTTTGCCCATTAGTTAAGAAAAACTTTGTATAACTATCGTCGGATTCGCAGTAGATTACATCTTTTATGCTTACAAACGTTACTCCGTTTTGATAAGGCAGCGCGATTTTATCTGTCAGTGGGCGTTGTGCATTGGCAAATTGTTTTTTTAAGTGGTCAATCTGCTCAAAAGAAGTATGTTGGAATCGTTCAATTCTTTTTACAGCATTTGTTAACTCATGAGAGTCAATGGGTTTGAGTAAATAGTCAATGGCGCTGTATTTGAATGCCTTGAGGGCAAATTTGTCATAAGCCGTGACAAAAATCAATGCAAAAGGTATGCCTTCTACGGCTTCCAATACTTGAAAACCGTTCATTTGTGGCATTTCAATGTCTAAAAAAACGAGTTCGGGGCGGTGCTCTATAATGGCAGCTACTCCTTTGATACTGCTTGTGCAAGTAGCGACTACTTCAATCTGTGGGCATTTCTGATTCAGTCGAATGTTGAGAAGTTCCACTGCGTCGGGTTCGTCGTCAATGATAATTGCTCTCATAATTAAATTGGAATTTCTACTACCACCTTTGTACCCGTGGCTTCTCCCTGTTTATTTTTCAGGTCAATGATTTGTACTTGGGTGGCCGTGTTATAAAGTTGATTAATGAGCTCGATACGTTCGGCGGTCACTTTCATGCCGAATGATTTGTTTTGAGTAGCCGATTTACTCTTAAATTCGGCGGCCTTTTCCCTCCCGACTCCATCGTCGGTGATGTCAAATCTCAACAGATGCGCATGAGGTTGGGTTACTTCAATACGGATGATTCCGCCTTCTTCTTTGTGCATAAGTCCGTGCCAGATAGCGTTTTCCACAAAAGGTTGTAAAAGCAACGGTGGAATTTGAATAGAATCCTTGTCAACGTTTTGAGCAATATTGATGAAGGCGTTTACTTTTCCTCGAAAACGCATGGCTTCCATTTCCATGTAAAGTCGAAGGGTTTCTAGCTCATTTTCGAGCGAAACTTTCTCTGAACGGGAGTTTTCCAGAACAAGGCGAATCAATCGGGAAAATTTGTTGAGGTAATCGGTAGCTTTCTCTGTATTGCTTTGTGCTGTATATAATTGGATGGAATTTAGGCAGTTGAAAATAAAGTGCGGATTCATCTGTGCCCGTAAGGCCGAGATTTCGGTAGCTTGGATTTTGTGAGTTACCTCTCTGATAATTTCATTTTTGGCTTCTAAGTCTTTGTTTTTCGTTCTTAGTTTATGGTTGTACCAAAATAAAACTAACCCCAATAGCGCACTCAAAGCTAGTCCAACTTCAAGCGTATTTCTTGTACGGCTTTCAATGAGTTTATTCTGCTGAAATTCTTTAATCTGGAGGTTATTAATAAGTTTTTCTTGCTTTGATCTATCCTCAAATGCAAGTGCTTTTTGTTTAATAGCTTGTTCTCTGAGTGCTTGTGTTTCTATCTGCCGTTCTAATTTTTCACTGACTGCCTGATCCAAAAAACGTTGCCGTTCAGCGGAAGCTTTTAATTTTTCCAGTTCATTTTGGTGATGAATTTTTAATAACTCTTGTTCTCTCTGTTCTTCTAACTGTTTATTTTTTAATTCAGCTTTTTCTAAATCAAACCTACTTTGGACTTTATACAGCTCTTCAGCATTGAACTTGGCATCAAGCGAATCACGCCATAGTATATATTGTTCAAAATGCTTTAAGCTTTCTTGCCAATTAGCCTGTTTTTGTGAAATTTGATAAAGTACGTAGTGGGCTTTCTTGAGGGCGTTTTTGGCAGCGGGAGGTTTTAAAGCTAGAGAAGCATAAGTTTGTGCCTGAGGCAAATCGTTAATTTCAAAAAAACAACTGGCTAGATTCGCTTGAGTGGCGGTTAGATTTTCTCGTTTTTTAAGGTCTAACCAAAGTGTTTCAGCTTTTTTACCATACTCAATAGCTTGCAGGTATTTACCTTGCAACTGATAAAATACGGCCAAATTATCGTAAATACCTGCATGGGAGCTTATAAAAGGTATTTTAGGCAGGTGTTCTAAAATTTTCACAAAGTAGGTATTGGCCGTTTGATACTGTTTTTTATAGGTATATAACATGGCCATGCCCTCCCAGATGGCAACTGTATAAGCATTGGTACTGGCTTTGCTCAATCCTGTTCCCAGTGCGATACGTGTTTCCGATTGATGAAAGTAAGTGAGGGATTTTTCAAATTCTTTGACACTTGAGTATAAGTCTCCTAAATTATAGCAGATTCGCCAAAGAACTTGTGGGTCGTGATCGGCATTTACAACTATTTCATAAGCTCGTAAATTAAGCCGTAAAGCTTCTTCCAAATTTAATTTTATATCTCTTTGATAATGTGCTTGCTGAAATAAACCTTTCACTTCAAATTCCGTATTCCTACAATTTTTGGCATACTCAATTGTTTTTCTTGCGTAAAAAAGACAGCTATCAGGCGCTACTTTTGACTGTCTAAAAATAGAGGATATGTAATTGTAAAGCTGTAATATACTGGTATCTTTTCGGGCCGAAGGGGGGTGCTTTTGTTGGCTATTGATCATTACTCGTGCCTTATCGAGCAAAGAATTGACGTATGATTCATCGGATGATCTATTTAGGTCAAACTGAGTCGGAACGACGTACGTTTGCCCCTCTTGTGTTCTAACAGGAGGAAACTGAGCTATACCCACCAAAGCCTTCAGAAATAAAAAGAGAATAAAAAAAGTCCTTTTATACATCATTATAGAGTTTGTATAAAAATCGCGTAAATCACTCGTATAAAGCCTCATGTACAATATTAGCTTAATGTGCTATCTCTATTCTATAATGCGCCGCCAACGGAATGGAATTTAAGGTAAATGACATGATTGAGGGGGTAAGCGGTACAAATAACACATTCGTACTCAAAAACACATTACCGTTTACTCAATCACCTACTAAATACCGCCGCTCACTTGTTCAAACCTATCACTCACAGGCTCAGAGTGAAAGCAAATAGAAGGAAAATGTAGGTTTGAGACAACAATGACAAACTTTAGTCAACCCAATGATCTAAATGAAAACCCTACAAAGCCTCTTTACTGTCGCTTTTTTGCTGATTGCTGTGGCTGCCTGCAAAGAAGATACCCCAACCCCGCCCTGTAAAGTTTCGGTCATCGATCGAGGCAACGGCAACAAACATACCTATACCTACGATGCGAATGGTAAAATCACCCAAATGGCTCGTGAGTTTGATGGAACGGGCTCGGGTACTATTTCAAAATTCGTATATACCTTTACGTACGATGCTTCTGGCCTGCTCATTAAGTCATCTATCAAGCTGGATGGGAAAGATTATAGTACCGAAACGTATAGCTATTACTACAGTCAAATCTCAAAAGTAACATATACTAATGCCGACGGCAGTAAGGGAATCAACAATCTGAAATACAACGCAGCTGGCCAAATCACCGAGTTTACCTACGAAACTGGCGACCCTAATTCGGACGGGAAACAGTATTTTGAATACAATGCCAACAACATTATGACCAAGCGCGGCTTTGCTGACTTACAGGGTAATAAGTATTTTGAAGTAATCATTAATTCCGTTGGAGTAGTAAAATCGCCAGAACAATTACTGACTAAGAACGGCTTGCCCTTTGATGTGTTGTCGGGCTTTTCGTGGCAGGTTGCCGAGGGTAATATAGGCACAACCTATGAGTCATTTTTTGCTGACCAAGACGGTAAATTGGTTTCCGACGGCAAAGAGAAAATCACGGACGTAAAGACCAACTCGCAGGGTTATCTTATTGAAAATGCTACGATTGATGCTGCCAACAAGATTAGTAATCAGCGAATTACGCTGATGGATTGCAACTGAACAATATTTTTTTAAACTGTAAAATCACCCAGAAACAAATGAAAGCAAATTTTCACTTGCGCACAATTATGCCCTATTTATTCCTCATTGGGCTTATTTCAGTCTGGTCTTGCAAGGAAAAAGCGACCCCAACGCCTACGACGAAAAGCTCCGCCAAATTCATTACCCAATTTACATTCGGGACGCTCACTCCAGCAGTAGAGGCTTCCGTAAGTGGTACTGCCATTGCGGCCACTGTACCAGCAGGGACGGATATTACTAAGCTTGTGCCTACCATTACGCTCTCAGATAAAGCTACGGTTTCGCCCGCATCGGGTGCAGTGCAGGATTTTTCAAAATCCGTGACCTACACCGTCACGGCCGAGGATGGAAGTACGCAGGCATATACGGTGAATGTGACAGTAGCGAAACCCGTCAATAACGGGACAGTTTACATCGGTAGCATGGATGGTAATCTATATGCTGTAGATGCGTTGACTGGAGTAAAAAAATGGCAGTTTGCTACGGGCGATGCTGTTCTTGGAACCCCGACCGTGGTGAATGGTGTGGTATTTTTTGCAAGTTGGGATAAAAAACTCTATGCCCTTGATGCCGAAACTGGGGCAAAAAAATGGGAATCAAATCCCGCAACGGTTGCGCTGTTGCAACCTTTCGCTGCGCCAATGGTGAGTAATGGAATGCTGTACTATGGCGGTGAACATTTTTTATACGCGCTTGATGCCGCCACAGGAGCCAAGAAATGGGAATTTCGCAACGATGAGGTATATCCTTGGCAAGCCTCACCTACTGTAGTGAACGGCATCGTTTATGCCAGCATTCGGGGTAGTTCGGGCGGGAAATCAGGGCTTCATGCGCTGGATGCCGCAACAGGAACGCTGAAATGGCATCAACCTGGTATTGGAATTTCGGAGTCGTCACCTGCGGTGGCGGAAGGGCTTTTGTATGCAGGTTCGGAATTTAATGGTTTCATGGCTTTTGATGCCCAGACTGGATCCGTCAAATGGACATTTGCCAGTGGCTTGATTACGAACTCATCTCCCACTGTTGCCAATGGGACTGTATATGTGGGTGCGAGCGCATTGACCCACACTAACAATGATAAACTATACGCCATAGATGCCAAAACGGGAGTTAAGAAGTGGGAGTTTAATACCCTTGATGGTGGCCCCGATTACTCATCACCTATTGTAGCCAGCGGTATGGTCTATATCGGTGCTGGAAGCACGCTTTACGCCGTTGATGCGGCGTCGGGGGTTAAAAAATGGGAAGCTAAACCTGAAGCCAATAACTTGATTGTTTCTGGGCCAGTTGTTGCAATGGGACTGGTTTACCAAGGGATTGGCAAAAAACTCTATGCCTTTGATGCTGCCACTGGGGCAAAAAAGTGGGAATATGAAACTGGCCGCGCCATTAGCCATTCTTCTCCATGTGTAGTAAGCAAAGACGGTACAGAGTATCAAGCAGGGATTAGCGGGATGGTACAGTAAAATCACCATTCCATTTTTTCTGCTATCTAAACGAAGAGGAGACTGTTGAAAAGACTGCGCAACAGAGAGTTTTTTTAAAATTTCATTCATAAACAATCGCGGCGGCGTCACGTATGTAAGACTATGAAAATGTTAAACAAATTTCGGACAGGATTACCCTATTTATCAATCTGTATAAAAATATTTCTAACGGTCAGTCTTTTTTACACAAATAGTTCGCCATTGATGGCACAAGCCTCAAACCAAATTCGGCGAGGAGGTAATCTCCCTGTTGGAGAAAGCATTTGGTCATTGGATCGCCGTTATCAATTAACGATGCAAAAAGACGGCAACTTAGTACTGTATCGCAATACTGAGGGAAAGGTAAAACCAATTTGGGCTACGGGTACCAATGGGAAAGCTGTCGAAAAGTGTGTTTTTCAAACGGATGGTAACTGGGTACTCTATAGCTATTCAAATAGACCACTCTGGGCGTCAGGTACCAACAACAAAAACGCAACCTACGTACAGCTTCAAAACGACGGGAATCTCGTCATTTACAACTTTTTTGACAAAGCAGTTTGGGCAAGCGGGACATCGGAGAAGAATTGACATAACCCTAAAAAAGGCAATCAATGTTTTAAAAAACTGAGTAGAAACATGAAAACTACCCTATTATTTATCTTCTGTTGTTTATGCTCCCATTTATTGTGCGCCAATACATTGCTTGGCAACGAATCTCATAAAGCGATAAAAGTATATGGGACGATACTTCTAAAGAAAGACGCTGGTGAAATGCGTGATATAAAAGTGGCTGAATTAGGGAACCCTACGACTCCGCAAGCGAGATTCAGAGCCGTCAACGACTATGCTAATCGAAATGGTTTCTTAGGGGCCTTCCCAAATTTCCATGAAGCCAACTACAATACTGGCCACGTATATGGAGTATGTCTGATCAGAAAAGAAGCAGGAGAATGGCGAGATGTTAAGGCTACAGACCTTGGGAATCCCACCCGTTTTGAAGAGTTTTTCAGAGCGGTGAATGACTATGCTTACAGAAATGGCTTTGTGGGTGGTTTTGCTAATTTTTACGAAGCAACTTATACCCAGGGAAAAGTATATGGAGTTATACTCATTAAAAAATCTCATGCTGAATGGCGAGATATTTCTGCGAATGATTTAAACAATCCCACTACCCCCGAAGCTCGGTTTAGAGAAACCCAAGGCTATGCCAGTGCCAATCATTTTTTAAGTGGTTTTCCCAATTTTTATGAAGCGGAGAAACCTAATATAGTCATCAATCCAGACGGTGGCTTAAAACAAACGCCTTCTCTTACGATAAGCTATAAACACATTATCAATAATACTACTGTCCTTTATTCTAAGTCCAATCAAGAAGCAACCAATAACTACCGGGAAACAACGGACAAAGTCAATGAAGAAGGACAAAGGGAGTCAAATGGTAAAATTATCAATTGTCGAACTGAATTTAAAACCTTAAATTTTGAAAGTATTGATCAAGATGTAGTAGATAATTCAACCATCAATCGTTTTTATCCGGGCGCTGTATTTGATCTTTACGATGTACAGAAAGTGGGCGAGTTCAAAGAAATCAACAAAGAAAAAAATCCACTCAATGTAAGCATATTGGCTTCAACGGTGAGTTCTCCAACCGCCTTGGTAGAAACCCCTACTGTTAATTCTATCAGAAATACACTGGGGGAATTGATGAATCGAAAAGCGACGGGTAATCCAAAAACAGTTGAACGTACTTTGGTTACAGAAGTATATTCCAAGGAAGATTTCAGGATGAAGTTAGGATTGAATGTTTCCTATTTATCAGCTGGGCTGAACACACTTTTTGATTTTGGGAATGGGTCGGAAAGGCGTAAATTTTTGATGGATTATAAAAGCGAATGGTTTTCGGTATTGGCCGAACCTACGACCACTCTTTTTAAAGATAAAACAGTTAGTAACAGTTTGGTATATGTTGACAAAGTGATTTATGGAGTAAGAATTTTAGTAGCATTTGAGGATGAAAATTTTTACAACGATTTTACCAATAACACAGATGTGAAATACTCTTCCGGTGCATTAAGCGCGAAAGTGAATATGGAAATCAGCGACAGGAATAAGTATCAAAATACCTCATTTAAAGTATTTACTTGGGGAGCAGCAGGCGGTACCTCTGGTAGAATTGCGTCAGTGCGAGGGTATGACGCCTTAATGGACGAATTGAATAAAGTGTTTAACGAAATGAAACAATGGGATAATTATCCCTCGGCTTGGGGTACACCTATTGCATATTCATTGCGATTTTTGGATGGTTCGATAGCAATGGCACAGGCAGGACTTGAAAATATACCTCGGCGTATTTGTGATGCAGTAGGTTCAATCAATGAAATAACGCTTGATTTAAACTCTGTTGCCTCCACAGATGGTGGGTTTTACGGTTCAATTACATTAAAGCTTTTTGATAAAAATAATCAGGAAATACTTCCGATTGATGGGAATAAGCAACCATTGATAAACGTGCCTGAACGAGCAAAAACAAATGTGATGAATAATCCTAACATCAGCAGAGTTTACAAATTAGCTGATTCACAGGCCGAAGGGGCTTATTTTCAATTTTTTTATAATATCTGGGACTATGACTCGGGAAGTGGCAATGATTTTTGCAGATTCCCAGGCGACCGCAACCCAAAAGTTTCCTTAAAACAACAAGGTCGATGGGTTATTGACCATACTTTGGAAGATGATACAGACGACGATCAGGTAAAAATTCAGTACACGGTGAGCCGCAAATAAAAATGGAAAATAAAAGCAATTGCTTTTTTCTGATAGGTGAAAAATGACCAGTCATCGGTTGCTGTTTGTTGGTAGCCGATGATTTTTTATTTAATCCATTTTTTGACTTAACTCCACACTACTTTCCACGAAACACCCCATTTTAATCTATTAATTGCCGTTTTTTACCGATAGAATCGGAATTGTATTCTACTAATGTGTCTGAAGGACGAATAAAGGCTGAAAAACGCCTCTAATCGGCCAAAAATCGCCACTTATCGTCGTTTGACTACCCTCAGTCTATTGCATTTTTTTGCGAACTGCTTACCTATTTGTTTTGTGTCATCAAAACGAACAAAGCAGATGAAAAATATTCTCACTCTCGTCATAGTAGCATTGGGCATGACAGCCGCCCACGCTCAATTTCCAGGTGGCCCAGGTGGTATGCAAAGCGGTGATGGCAATGGCCGTAACCGTAACACTCAAACACAACAGCCTAGCCTTAATTTAGAAAGTACCGCACCCAAAGGCAATTCACGCATCACAGGTTTTGTGATTGATTCTGCTGCCACACAAGCGGTGGAGTTTGCAAACATCGCACTCTTCAACAAAGCCACAGGCAAGCCCGTAGATGGTACCATGGCCGATGAAAAAGGGAAGTTTACCTTAAAAAGCATCGCCGCTGGTGACTATAAATTGATGATTTCGTTCATTGGCTTTAAAGACAAAACCATTGACAACATCAAACTCGCGAAAGGCCAAGAGTTAGATCTTGCAGTTATAAAACTTAGTCCTGACGTGCGTACCCTTGCTGAAGTGGTCGTGACGGGAGAGAAAGCCATGATTGAAGAAAAAGTGGACCGCATGGTGTATAACGCCGAAAAAGACCTCACGTCTCGTGGGGGTGATGCCGCAGATATTCTTAAAAAAGTACCGATGTTGAGCGTCGATTTGGACGGAAACGTTTCGCTTCGCGGAAGCTCTAACATTCGAGTATTGATTAACAACAAACCCTCAACAATCGTAGCGAGTAGCATTGCGGATGCCTTGAAAATGATTCCTGCCGATTTGATTAAATCGGTGGAAGTAATCACTTCTCCCTCAGCTAAGTACGATGCTGAAGGTTCTGCGGGTATTATCAATATCATTACCAAAAAATCAACCCTCCAAGGGCTTACCCTAAACCTCGATGCTGGGGTAGGGGTGCGTGGCTCAAACCTCAGCCTAAACGGTAACTACCGCCAAGGAAAATTGGGAATCACGCTCGGTGGATTTGGACGGATGTTTTACAACAAAGCCGCTACTACCTTGGACCAAACGACGATTCAGAACGGAGTATCATTGTTGACTAAACAATCGACCGATGCGTATGACAATGGGTTATTTGGACGTTACAACCTCGGATTTGATTATGATTTGGGAAAAAATCAGTCATTGACGGCGGGGGTGAGCTTTGGAACGCGTAACATGATTCGTAGCCAAGACATGACAAGTAACTTATTTACCAACAACGCATTAACTTCTACTACGCTCCGTGATGTAACTACCCGCGACCTTTCAAATAACGTGGATATGAACCTCGACTACATTCGTACGTTCAAAACTCCAGGGAAAGAGTGGTCGATTTCGACACAATACAGCCGCAGTAACCTTACCAATAATTTCAATGCTGACCTTTTGAGCCAAAGCAGCACGTTGTTGAGCCGTCAGAAGAACTTGAACTCGAACGTCAACCAAGAGGCGACGATTCAGACCGATTACCAAACGCCAATCAAAGCCAATCAGATGTTTGAAATTGGTGCCAAAACCATCATGCGCCAAGTAAATAGCGATTTTAGCTACCAAGTGGCAGGGGCAACGGGTGAGTTTGCGGCCGATGCACGTAATCCAAAAGGGTTGCTGAACTACAACCAAAACATCGTGGCAGGGTATATGTCTTACACTTACTCTACTGCCAACAAATATACCTTTAAAGTAGGGTCGCGCTATGAATATACAACGATTGATGCCCAAGACCAAATTGGCAAAATCAACATTCCTAGCTACGGTAGCTTAGTGCCAAGCATCAATATTTCAAAGAATATCAAAGGAAAAACAACGGTAAAAGCAGCCTATAACCGCCGTATTCAGCGCCCAGGTTTGCAGCAGTTGAACCCCAACTTTAACGCCGCTAACCCATACAATATCAGCATCGGAAATCCGAACTTGAAGCCAGAATTGACCGATAATTTTGAGCTAGCGTTGAGTACAAGCATCAAGAAAACGTACCTCAATGCCTCGGTGTTTAGCCGCTCAACCAACAACAGCATCATGCGTTTGAGTTCGCCTTCTGATACCCTCGCAGGAGCAATTATTACAACCTTTGAAAACATCGGGAAGCAACAAGTAGTGGGCGCTAATATCTTCGCCAACGTATATCTTACACCAAAATGGACTTTGAATGGCGGCGTGGATGTGTATTACAACTACTTGGAAGGCAAAGTGCAGGGCTTGGATGGAACTTCAATCAATACCAGCAACTCGGGTGTGGTGATTGGCGGACGGATTATGTCAAGTCTTTCGCTCAACAAAGGCTGGGCGGTGCAAGCACACGGCGGTATGAGAGGAAACCAAGTGACGCTTCAAGGAACACAAGGAAGCTTCTACATGTACTCGTTGGGTGTTCGTAAAGAATTCAACAATAAAAAAGGAAGCCTTGGTCTTGCCACAGACAACTTCTTGGGTGGCATGAGAATGACTTCAACTTCGGTGACTCCGATTTTGAATCAAACGATGGTCAACAATATCTATAACCAAAACATCAAGCTGACATTCAGCTACAAGATTGGTAAAATGAGCTTTGTTGCTCCTAAGAAAACCAAAGGCGTAAGAAACGACGACGTAAAAGAAGGCGGCGATAACAACTAAGCCACCTTACTTTCAAAGAAAAGTAGATAGATAGAATGAATAAGACAAACGGCGGGCAATTGCTCGCCGTTTGTCTTTGTATCATTTTGGTACAAAAATGATTTTCAACTATTTTGAAAACTTCTAAATTGAAAATTATTTTCTAATGTCGAGCAACACTTAACAGAAAGCGTACGTAATGTTGGGTAAATGACCAACCAATAGTTCAACACATGGAACGCTATTCGCGCTATCAATTTTTAAAATCAATGGGGTTTAAAGGGGCAGCTTTGATGGCATTGATGACCTCCTGTATTCGAGAAGAAGATACCTACGTGGAAGCTCTCTCGGTTAACCCAAATTCGAGTACTGGCACAAGCACGGGGACAGGAACTGGTACTGGTACAAGCACAGGGACAGGTTCAGGAACTGGAAGTAGCACTGGTAGTACAACAGGTTCAACGACCGACCTCAGCACCATTACCAATCGGCTTCTTACAATCGACCTTACTGCTACGGCCAACGCCGCACTGAAAACAGTAGGTGGGTATCTTGTTAAGAGTGGTATTGTGGTGGCGCAGTCGAGCGCAGGAGTGTATGTCGCGGCGACCCAAACTTGTACACATGAACCCAAAAAGAAAATCATTTTTAACAAAACAGAGTACTATTGCACCGACCACGGCGCGCGTTTTGACCTTACGGGTAGGGGCTTAAACAGTTTTGGTAGCAAGGGCCTTACCGTTTACAAAACCGCTACCGATGGTACAACCCTTGTTGTTTATAGTTAATCAAACTTTCTTCCTCCATTAACCATGAAATTTATCACGTCACTTCTCATCAGCACATTGTGGCTGGCCGCTCCGCAATGGGGCAACGATTTTTCTAAGGCTCAAAACGAAGCCAATCAAGCTCACAAATACATCTTATTGAACTTCTGTGGTTCTGACTGGTGTGGGCCTTGCATTAAGTTGAAAAAAGATATTTTTGAATCCGCTGATTTTGAACAATATGCGTCTCAGCATTTGGTGTTGGTAAGGGCAGATTTTCCCCGTTTGAAAAAAAATCAGTTAGAAGCAAAACTGACCTTCCACAATGAATCGTTGGCCGACAAATACAATTCTCAGGGAAAGTTTCCGCTGACTGTCTTGGTAGATGCCCATGGCAAAGTTGTGAAAGAATGGGAAGGATACCCAGCATCAATGAGTACCCAGTCGCTTATCAATGATATTGATGCCGTGATCAACAGCAAACAATAAACGCCGTCTTTACTTGAAAACCTTGCACAAACGCGTGTGTCGATTGATGGGCAATCGTTTCGAAATCAGCGCTGTATCAGAAAATGAAACTTGGGCACAAGCGCGAATTGATGAGGCAATAGCTGAAATTCAACGGATTGAAGCGCTTTTTACTACCTTCAACGACAATAGCCAGACCAATCGAATCAACGCCAACGCAGGAATTTCGCCCGTAAAAGTAGATCGAGAAGTGTTTGAATTAGTAAAGCGGTCGCTGCGAATCTCGGAGGTTACCCAAGGCGCATTTGACATTACGTACGGGTCGATAGACAAGAGTTTGTGGAATTTTGATACCCAAATGACGGCCTTACCCGACCCCAAAACCGCCCGCCAAATGGTGCGACTGATCAATTACCGCAATGTGATTTTGGGCGAAGCAGAAGGTAGCGTCTTTTTGAAAGAAAAGGGAATGCGTATAGGTTTTGGCGGTATAGGCAAAGGATACGCCGCCGAAATGGCCAAAAGGCTGATGATGCAACGAGGTGTAGAAAACGGAATTGTGAATGCGTCGGGAGACTTGACCACTTGGGGGACTCAGCCCAACGGCGAACCTTGGACGATTGGAATCGCTCATCCCGATGCCAAAGAACAACCTTTTTCGTACTTCAACATCAGCAACATTTCAGTCGCCACTTCGGGGAATTACGAAAAATATGTAATGATAGGGGGGAAGAAATATTCACATACGATTGACCCCAAAACGGGCTTGCCCGTATCAGGGATTAAAAGTGTGACGATTATTTGTCCCAATGCCGAAATTGCAGATGCCATGGCCACGCCCGTAACTGTGATGGGCGTCCGAGTTGGGTTAGATTTAATTAACCAGATGCAAGGAATGGCCTGCGTCATTATTGATGATACAAATCGTGTGTTTACCTCAAAAAATATCAAAATCAGTTAGGCAATTTTTCAATTTGCCAATTCGGCAATTTGAAAATGAAGGCCAATCAGATTAATCCAAATCCTATGAAAAAGCAGTTGAAATATGGGTTCATCTTCGCTCTGGTTGTGGGAAGTATGACCTCTTGCGTGACGGTGAAAGAATACCAAAAGAGCCGTATCAATGACTCCGAAATGGAATTGTCGGCCCGCAAGTCTGAAAAGTTTGAGCAAAGTTTTTACCTCTATCGGGAGGGAGCTTCAGGAGCCAATGGTGGCAAAAGCGGCGGTGGCTGTGGTTGTAACTAGCGTATTTTCTACCTATGTATCTTTCATCGTAAATTTTAATGAAAAAAATCATCATCAGTGTAGGGCTGCTCGCGGGGCTGCTTCGGGGAGGCTATGCCCAATCCGAAAAAGACACCTACGAAAAGCGTAAACTCAGAATCGACGAAGTAAACTTGGTCAGTAGCTATTACGGACAAGATGGGAATAACTCAGCCGTGACGGGGGGAATAGGTACCGAAAAATTAGGCGATTTTGCCAATTCGATTGATTTGAAATTGTCGTTTATTGACCGAAAAAGCCGCCAACACAGCATCGTGGCCGATTTCAACATCGACCATTATACTTCCGCTTCCTCCGATAATATCGACCCGTTGACGGTTTCGTCGGCCTCGCGCAGCGATACGCACGTTTATCCGTCGCTTTCGTGGAGCGTAAAAGACGATGCTACGCATACCACGAGGGGCATAAGTTATTCTTATTCGACCGAATACGACTATCAATCGCACGGGATAAACCTTAGTTTTTCTAAGTCATCGAAAGACAATAACCGTGAGTTTAGCCTAAAAGCAGGGGCATTTTTTGATACTTGGACGGCGATTCTTCCCTCCGAACTACGCCCATCGGGCTATGGCTCTGCGGCCGAAGGAGACCGTGATCCTGTGGCTTACAAACCACGAAATTCGTACAATTTAGCGCTGTCGCTTTCGCAGGTTATCAATAAACGTTTGCAAGTACTCTTTACGGTAGAGCCTTCTTTTCAACAGGGACTGCTCAGTACGCCATATCACCGAGTATATTTTACGAATGGTTCACATACGGTAGAAAAACTACCTGGAAGTCGTTTCAAACTACCCGTGGGAGCACGTATCAGCTACTTTGCAGGCGACCGCCTTATTTTGCGGGGGTTTTATCGGTTCTACAACGACGATTGGGGAATGACGGCGCATACTGTTAACGTAGAAGCTTCGTACAAAGCGACGCCGTTTTTCTCAGTTAGTCCGTTTTATCGGTTTAGCAACCAAACCGCCGTGCGTTACTTCAAACCGTACGCCCAGCACCAGGTCACCGAAACGTATTATACCAGCGACTATGATATTTCGGGTTTTACTAGCCATTTCGTAGGCATGGGGCTTCGGTTTGCGCCGCCAGGTGGTATGTTTGGAATCAAACATTGGAATACCATTGAGGTGCGTTATGGGCATTATATGCGTAGCACAGGCATGGTGGGCAACAGCATTACGCTGGCAATGAAGTTGAAGTAAAATTAGGTTTCCGTTTTTATACCTTAGTAGCCCCGATGCTTTTTCGTCGGGGCTTTTTGTTTTTTGCCCACAGCTAGAAGCAGGTTAATAAACAAAAAAGCCTCTCAATTGCTTGAGAGGCTTCGGTTGGCGGACAAGGACTTTAACCGATGCTCATTATCAGGTACTTATGTGTGTATTTTGGAAAGGTTTTAGAAAAAACTATAGCCTTCCACTTTTTTGAAACAAAAAGTTAGTTTCTCTCGTTAAATAGCATATAACTTAGTCTTTAATGCGTGGTGTCTAGTTGTGTCTTGACAGAAACATCTTCAATATTTTTAAGCTTCGCATTATCGTTTTGAAGAGTAATTATTTTTCGGAGATATTCTATCTCTGCTTCTCTGGCTTCATATAGTTTTTTTGACATTATAACTTCTTCCCCTCTGTACACAACCCCTTCTTTTTTTATTTGCTCCTCAAACAGTTGAGCAACTGTTACTTGTAATACAGAAGCTAACTTTTGTAATATTTCATCCTTCCTTGGCTTCGCGCCCTTTGTAAGCCAATCCGAAACGGTTGATTGTCTTACTCCTACCAATTCCGCCAACTCCTTCTGGCTTATTTTTTTTTCTGTTAAAAGTCTGTTTAGATTCTTTCCAAATTGCGTCATGATGTGTAAAAATATGTGTTAAACACTTGCGATATGTGTTAAGCCGAACTATATTTGTCTCGACAAAAACGCACAGACAAAAATGCACAGACAATGACCAAAAAGCAAAACAATATGAGTAAACGGTCAGAAAGTGACGAATTCGATACCAATTACTGGCGTAAACGGTTTAAGGAAGTCTTACCGAAATGCCCTAAAAACTGGATGAAGACTTTGGTTGAACACAATTCTAGTTTTGATTCATATGAATCAACGATGGTAATGTTCGCGGTGAAAAGAGGGAGAGCGGGCTTACAAAAAACGAGGGAGGTGGTAATCGCCTTAGAAGAAATGATCAACGTACCGAAGCCCATAGCTAAAACCGTCTTCCAACGCTGGAAGTCTAAAAGTCTAGTTCAAAAATGAGAACCATCCAAGTAACAGACCTTGTCTATTCTTATTTGACCAAAAGTCAAACTCGGATACTTACATTGTCGGAAGGGCCTGTACACACTTGGCTGAAAAAAACCCTTACTGTTGAAAAAGCGACCTGCTACATATCCGCGAGTCGGAAAGTAGTATTCTATCCGAACATCCTGCCTATCGTAACCGAGGTAGATGTCCACTGGACTAGAAGACGTGAACTTCTGAACGAGCTTGAAACATTCCTGTTCAACGAGATTGCAGAAGCGCAACTTCGCATCGAAGTACACGCACGAATGGCCGACGCCAAAGAGCTAATTAAGGGCTACGAGGCTTTTTGCACAGAACATGGATTGACGGAAGATGTGCTTCCGTTTGAGCGCGTAATGCGCACTTACACGAATAAACGCCCTGAGGAATGGAGACGCTACAAAAAGTGATTTTTTTCGTGAGGTTTCATCTACCTCACTTGGTTTTAATTATTGGCTGTATAGCCATGTTACCATTTTTACTAAGATTTAAATTAAAAAAGTAAACTGTTTAATCATGACTGCTAACACAACTTGGAAATTCTCAGAGAACAAGCAAGTGCTTGTAAATGAGACAACCTCCTATATTTTGGGAGGTGTAAATTACCTAAATGGCTGGTACTGCCCCTGGGCAATGCTAAACGATAGGCGCGTAGAGCTTGCGCACGCTCCTACTGATAACATCGCTAAACGCACAGTTGAGAATTATATCATTAACATTCAACAACTTGACGACAATGTGTAAGAAAGTATGGCAGCGCGGCGACGAGTGGGGAATGCTCTACTGCATGGCATACACCATCATGCAGCACAGCGACTACAATCATGTAGTAGATACTCAATCCCATCAGGTTTTAGGGGATGCCTTGGAGCGTATCTATCGCACCAAAACGATAGGTAGTACCTATATCATTTTTAGTCAAGCAGAAATGGACGTTCTTCTTCGTATCGTCAATTGGTACGATGATATGATGGTGGAAGTGGCGGAAGTTGCGTCGAAAATCAACCCTCAATTTTTTGAATCTGCGTACATGATGTGCGGAAAAGTGAAACGTAACCTGGTATTATATGCTACACTCTATGAAGCAGCGTAATAATGTGTTGCGCATTGCGACACCATTCGATGTGAACAGCGTAGAAGACGCTGTTAGAAGTGGGAAATTTAAGTTTTTCAGCGAGCCCCAGCGCGGGGCCTGCCGACGAATTTTGCACGATGCCATCCGCGACCTGCCACGCCGATTTTGTTATCCCAACTTGACGTGGAGCTACCAGCAGGAAGCGCTAAGACTCAACTATTTATTAACCTTTTTCGACATTTAATACAATGAGACTTTTTAAAGTAACCTATAGATTCCCTAAAAAAAAGACAATAGTTAAGTTCGTTTCTGGGGATTACCAACGTGAAGTTTTTCATAATGCCTGTATTGAAGCACATAGCTTCGAGGAGTCTTGCATAGGAATTGAAGTAGTACTTCATAGCACTTCACATGATCAAGGATGACTTTTTAGCCGAATACCGAGAAATCATCCTGCTGGAAAACTTTGACCAAGCCCGTAACGATGTAATGTATTGGCTACGTAAACAGGTCGAATATCAAGAAAAGTTACAGGGAAAGTTGGACCAGGCAAGAGAGAAAGCCTTCGATAATCCTGCGATGCTAGACGAGGTTAAACGCCTCACTTGGCAAGTAGATAACCACCAACACGGCTTAGCCATCATTGTCGCTTTCCTCGAAGCATCTGAAACAGCTTTGGAGGTATTTCGGGAAAAAATGCTGTCCACAATCGAAATGGATAGCCTAAAATTGAACATGCTTGGATTCTACCAAAAAGCTTGGTTGGAGTCCATGGAAGAATTAACCAGTCGCGTCTATAAACAAGACTGGGAAAACGGACTAAATCAACTCTATTCCATTTTGGAAGAACGTAAAAAAACAATAGGTGATGGATCTTTTAGCCAGTATCAAAAACAAAATACAAGTCAAGGAGCAAGCCAAAACTACAGCGCTAAACCATGCACCTAAGCCTAAAAAGGAGAAAAAAGTAAAAGTTCTTCCGACTGCTGTAGCCGAGGGAGCTGATGAGTCTGACAGGGATTGGTCGTGGTATTATGCGATGCCCGACGGGGTGGAGCAAACCAAAAAACTGGTAGATGATACGCACGAGTATGGGATTATTATGGTGGAGCGAGAAGGCAAGGCTACGGGTATCTACCGAGCCAATATTGAGTATATAGGCAAGGAGGTTAAATACACCCAAATCAGCAATTTCACCATCAGAATCCTGTACCACATTCACCGTGGGCGAACCGCCAAACGCGTGGTTTTGCTCGTAAATGATCGTAACCGTGAGGCGATTGCCGACAGTGAAACTAACCAGCTTACGAGCTTGCAAAAGTTTGTGGATTTTGCGGCGATGCAGGGAAATTTCTCGTTTTGGGGGAAGTCTCCCGACCTGCAAAAGGTACTTAGGAAGCTCTACGATGAAGAAAAGCCAGGTTTCCAAATCG
Organism: Runella limosa DSM 17973; assembly: GCF_000482465.1. GTDB lineage: Bacteria > Bacteroidota > Bacteroidia > Cytophagales > Spirosomataceae > Runella > Runella limosa. Next base: position 281,983 of record NZ_AXVJ01000025.1, on the reverse strand, counting down.
AGACTTTGGGCTGGTACCGACGCTCCAAATTTTTTGTGTTTGCCAATGGGATTTTTGACGGGACGTTTCGGCCTGTGGATAAGTACGGAATTGTGGAAGACTCGAAGGAGAGCTTCTACATTCCTTATGCCAATCCGCCCGACGAATATCAGTACCAAAACGAGCGCAAATTCTGGTACGATGGCAAATCAAAGGTGAGTTTCCAGAAATGGGCACCGCTTTTCTACCAAACTTTTGGCATGAACGGCGCGGCTATGATGCTCTACGCCACGGCCTGTTTGTTCAGCTCGGACATCTTTGCGTACATGAATCGTTTTCCACTGATGTTTCTGTACGGCGAAGGGGGGTCTGGAAAGGGTACGTTGGTCGAATCGTTGCAAGCCTGGTGGGGCAAACCCCAACCGCCCATCAAGATTTCGGAAAAGGCGAACACGGATAAGGCAAAAATCAGAAAGTTGGCGCAGTACGTGGATGCAATGGTGTATTTCAACGAGTTTACGAGCGACGTGGACATCTCGGTGATTAAGACCCTATCGGGTTTTTACGACCGCTTTGGGTACGAAAGGGCGTCGATGGATACTAAATTTGGTACGGAAACGGTGCCGATTAATAGCGGCGTGGTGATAGACGGCAACTTTTACCCTGCCGATGATGATCCATTGTTGCAACGGCTTATCGTGCTGGAAATGAACTCGAATGAGCGCTCGAAAGAGCAACGCGACAACTACGACCGCCTGATGCGAATGAACGAAAAGGGCATCACGACTGTGACGGGGGAGCTGCTACGACACCGCGAAATGTTGGACAAGCAGTTCAGGGCGATGTTCCGAAATACCTTCGATTCGTTTCGGGTGTTTTGCAAGGATGTGAAGGCCCCCGACCGTATGTTTTCTAACTACGCGGTGCTTTTGACCTGCTACAAGGCCCTTGCTCCCGTGGTACCGTGGCCGTTTAATTATTTTGAAATGGCGAAGTTTCTACGTGAGACTTTGCGCCAGCAAAGCTCGAAACGTGCCGTGGGCGGTGCGGTCTCGAACTTCTGGGGAGTGCTGGAGCATCTAATCAGTACGAAGGTGATAGCCGATGGTAATCAGTTTGAGATTAGAGATAACCTGTTTTACCTGCGTTTTTCGCTCATTCATCCGCTGTACTTAGAGCATCACTTTCGGATTTATCGCAAGGCTGGGTTGAACCGAACCACCTTGCAAGACAAGTTGAAAGATAGCGATGCGTTTGTGGAGTCGAAGGCGAACCACCGTTTTGCAGGAAATTGGAAAAGTGTAACTTCCTGTATGGTGTTTAGCCTGGACAAAATCGGGGTAAAAATCGAGGAAATAGTATCGTCGATGAAATACAAAGGCGAAAATGAGGGTAGTGTTCCTACGTTACCCTACGGTGAAGGCCAAACGCCTTCGCAACCAGCTGGACATATTCCTTTTTAGGGAAAAATGTAATGTGCTGACAATCAGATATTAGCAAAAAACGCATTTTTTTTAGTTTCAAAATCGTGTTTTTGCTTCCTACGTGTTCCTACGTTCTTTTCTTTGCTACTATTCCTTTCTATTGTATTGATAATAAGAAAGTTAATAATAATAAAAAAAAGAAATAACGTAGGAAGAACGTAGGACAACGTAGGAACACGTAGGAGAACGTAGGAACGTAGGAAGCGTAGGAAGCGTAGGAAGGCGTTTTGTGTGTTTACGAAATTCAATCAAAAAAAGTAGCTAATGAATGAGACCGAATCACCTCAAAAAAATACAATGCTTGAGCCTAAAATTAGTGACGTGTATCGGCGGGCTGAAAGTGAAGAAATATGGGTCGTAACGATGCTTTGGTTCGGCCTTAATCGGGCGCTGACGCAGATAGACCTACTGGTAATTAAGCCAGGACCGCAGCTATCGACCGAGCAAGCCACTGCGAAGGAGCTAAAAGATTGGCTTGCAAAGGGGTACATCTATCGCCCTACGATTAGAACAGGTAGAGTGTTGACAAAAAAAGAACGTGAAACCAATTAACCATCAAATTATGTCACAACTAACACAATGCTCGTTTCAGCTCATTGCTGAGCATGGCATCCCAAATCTGAGTGTTTCGCTACTCATTAAGAAAATGCGAAGCCTTGCCTATGACTGCCGATTAAGTGCCGATGAATTAAGAGTCTTGGTAGATTCTTATGCCTCTGAAGTTACAGGAAACAATAAGGCAGAAAGGAAACGTATATCTGTAACAGTTACGAGCATGGGAGCCTCTGACCCCGTTCGCAAGTTTGTCAATCTCGTCTATAATGACGATGATGACACGAAGAAAATCTATTTGGTAGCCCAGCTTACTTGTGTGGAGAAAGGAGGGCAAAATGGCTAAGTCAAGCAAAAAAAAGGCAAAAGTTACTGTGATGGATGTAGAAGAACTGGCTTGTTATCTAACTGGTTTAAACTACGAAAAAATCGACGCAGATACGAAAAAAATAGATGAGTCATTGAAAGAAAAATTTGGATGTGATTTATATCAATTCGCTCAAATTATAGCTCAATTGCTTCCCATGATTGACGTTGGGAGAAGCCCCCTTACTGGAGCAACTTACAAAGGATTCGCAGATAAGAAAAAAGGTATGTGGTTAGCCAAAATACCAGTAAAATGAACAAAGTTTGGAATGACGAACTAGATGCCAGGCTACGGGAGTTGTGGCCACGGCACAAATCGGCAGAAATCGCGGAAATGATGGGTATGACCCAAGTCGCGATTCAATCGAGAGCGAAGCGCTTAGGACTTCAAAAAGACCGCGATTTTAGAGGGTTTTGGAGTCCAGAAGAAATAGAGTTTTTTCGAGAACATTACCCAAACACCAAAAATGATGAGCTGGCCGAAATGCTCGGTAGGCAAGAAAGTCAGGTGATAGGCATGGCACAGCGAATGAGGCTCAAAAAATCTAAGGAGTTTTGGAAGCACATTAACAGCCTTCCAAACGCGGGAAAATTTGGGCATCGCCCAGCCTGGAACAAAGGGATGAAGGGATTACTACTTGGGTCAGGAACAAGCCGTTTTAAGCCAAGTAATATCCCACACAATGAAAAGTACGACGGAGCGATAACTATTAGATGGGAACAGGTAACAGGCCGACCAATTGTTATGTACCGTTTGGCGCGAAAAAAATGGATACCATATTCCCACCACGTGTTTGCCTCGTATTACGGAGAAATCCCCAAGGGGATGATTATCAGGCACCGAAACGGAAATCGGTTAGATTTTCGACTCGAAAACCTAGAACTGGTAACTAAGCGCCAAAACTACCTGAAAAATTCGCCGTCACTTAACCTATCAGATGGATTTGTGGCGTCCACGATGCTTGGGAAAGGCAAAATGCCTAACCGAGAAGAAGTCAAAAAGGTGTTGTTAGAAACCCCCGAATTAATCGAAACAAAACGTTCCATTATTAACCTAAAAAGACTATGTCAACCGAAGTAGCCGAATACAAAATCCCGAAGGGTATTATAGACCTTACACCTGTAGGGGCGCTCCTAATAGAGCAAATGCAGGAAGTGAAGCGTAACCCCGCCGCCATTCCACAGGCTCAGTCGATGTCGGAGATAGCGGATAGACTGGTAGATATTGCCGTAGCACAGGTGAAGCAAGGGCAAATGGTGATCGATCTGGTTAAAGCCAAAAAAGATAACGATAATGCTGATTGATATGGACTTCAATCTTTTGCCGCTCGCAGTAAAAGCCAGGCTTTTGGCGGCACACCTCAAAACCCACATGCAAATGGTCGAAGACATGAGCGCCGACTTACAGGCGCTCTATCGAAAATACGTCGGCAAAAGCAAAGAAGTAACTCAGCTCGAAGCCAAGCTCGAACGAGCCGAGAAAGAGAAACAAGCCTACGAATCTTTTGTCGTAATTCACGGTCTTAAAAAATCATTTGAAAACTTCAAACACACTAAAAAATGAACACACAGAAAGAAGAAATTCAAGACTTTTGGGCAGTTATCAGCCTTTTTGGCCATTCCAAGATTGCAGGCCGCGTATCTAGTTACAGCCTTGGCGGCGCATCGTTTGTCCTGGTATCGGTACCAGAAACGGAGGTCAGACAGGCATATACCAAGATGTACAACCCAAGTGCTATCTACGATATTACGCCCACGGATGAACAAACCTGCAAAATCGTGATGGATCAGCTTGAGGGGCGCCCATTGAAAATATATGGGCTGAGAGAAGAAATAGACAAAGCGATTGCGGAAAGTGGGAAGGCATTGCCCGAAGGCAATAAAGAACACCACAAAGACAATAACGAAGAACAAGACGAATGCTGGTGGTAAAACTTTTTGATAGCAAATGTTGCCCGCAGCGAGCAGCTTCAGGGAAATCGATGCGAAACATTTGCTATCAAAAAAACAGAACACAGCTCCCATCAACGCCCGCTCCCAGCTGGGCCCATCTCAACCACTCAAAAAAATGATAGCAGAAAAAGAATTTAGAACCATCACCCTAAGAGGGTTAGATGATAAACCCGAAATAGTGGGTATTATGAACGATGTAATGAAAACCCACGGTCTGAAAACAGGACAATCGACGATTGAACACATTATCGTAAGCTTTGCGAAATTGCAAAAAGAGCTTGCGGATGTAAATGCGAACCGCGAAAAAGAGATGAATCGATACTACAAATGGAGACAAGAAACCGAGGAACAAATCGAAGAATTGAAAAAAACCATCGGTACCGCCCAAGTAGCTTTGAAACGGATTTTTGACACTAAACTTTAGAAATGATGAATTACATATTTGCTGATGTGTTTCATACTGGTTTATTAGATGAATCAGTTGATGAAAGAGAATTGTGTGCGGATGCTCTATCTGCTTGGGGATGCTGTATGGCTGGCGCCGAACTCCCTAGAAGGTTTGGTCAGGGTATGGCTGCTATCAGTAAAAAATTAGGGATTTCGGCAACTCCTGAAAGCATAAAAGAGTATGCAATAGCAAAAGGTTGGTGTTCTACTAATGTATGAAAAAGCAGAAATACAGTCGAAAGGCAATGATTGAGTATTTTGCCTTCAAATTCCACCTATCTTTGAGTCATGTACGCAGCAGAGCAAAAAAAATTGGGTGGTATAATCATACTCAGCAATACCGTCGTAAAATACTAGCAAAATGGAAAATGAGATAAACGTCTTTAACATGAAAGAACTATTAGATTCAATCGCCATCCGTAAATTTTCGATTGAATCAGTATTAACCGAAATGGAAGCGTTAGAGATAATAAGGTCAGCTATGATTCCCCCCGAATGGCTTGATTTTTTTGCTCCTAAAATCATGGAACTAGCCAATCAAGGCGAAATTATAGAGGTCATTAAAATAGAATGCTCCTCATTAATGTCGCAAATAAGCGTTGCAGGTGGATTGGAGAATTATAAACGGTTGAAGGGGTTATAGTTGGGTGATATAATCATACTCAGCAATACCGTCGTAAAATACTAGCAAAATGGAAAATGAGATAAACGGCTTTAAGATGAAAGAACTATTAGATTCAATCGCCCACACACTTGGTCAATCACCAATGCGGGCCTTCAACGAAGAAAAAATCGCGTTCATAAAGGAAGTTCTGGGCATTACGTTTGAATCAAATAACTTGGTATGTGTATGCCCTAGCGATTTGTATTCAAAAATAAATGAACTGATTGGCGACGTAGTAAGGGTGCAAAGCACTGATTTTTTGCTCAATAGCCTTATATTCTATCCATACAATAAGCTTCATTTTGAGGAAAGGACATACCCGCATACGATTGCAGAACTGTATTTGTCTCATCCACAAGGTCACAAAGAAGAATTGTTTGAATTATTAGCATCGTTCAAATGAGAAACTTAGAGATAAGTCAATCTGAGATTACGTGGGAGAAAACCAAGACAAAATTTGGAAGTGAAATCTTGTATAAAAATCAAGTTTTTCGACACGTTGATCATATTTCAATATGCAAAACAATGTACGTTAATGGTGAATATACACGTGAAGATTTGGTGCATATTCCATTAGAGTTAATAGACCAAATAAAAGCATTAAAGCCTTAATTGCTTTAAACTACCAATAAAGAAAAGCCCTGCAATTGCGGGGCTTTTCTCGTTTACGGGCCTACTGTTCCTTTTTGGGGTGAATGAATCGGAGAAAATTTGAGACATGATTAACGACCTACTCCGAATCAACGAACTAAATCCCGCCAGTGTCCAGAAAATAGAATGGACGCCCGTTGGGGCTGTTTTGGGATGGAACGAGCCGATTGGCGGGCGTTTTTCGCAAGCCCTGTTTTTTCGCCCAGGGTGGCGCTGGTACGGGGTGTATGGTACGCCTGGCACGATTGGGTTTTCGGAGAAACAACAACGCAGCCGTGGGCGGGTGTATTACGATGTGAGGGCAATCGCCTTTTTGCCCAACGATTCAGACACGTTTCGGAGTCAACTTCAGTGGATGGCCTACCCGCGTTTCTATTTGCGCATTACCGACCAGTTGGGCAAAAAGATTGTGGTGGGACGTCCCGAACAGGGGCTGGAAATGCTCGCCGATTTCAACAACGAGGTGGAGATGGGCGGCAAACGCGGGTACATGATAGAATTCACAGGCAAGGTTAGTTTTCCAGCGGGTTTTTACCCGTTTGCGTAGTTAAAATTCCTTTTAGGGGTGGCGTTAAAGTGAAAAATTTGGGACATGAAGGTAAGTATTCAGGCACATAATATTATCGGTAGCAACTGGTTTTTGGCTAGGTCTAACATGGACGCACTCGTTGCGCAAGTGTTAGCTAATGCCGAAATACAGTTAGATGACGCGGGCGAATCTGAGCAATACACCCAAAAAGGTGCCGAGCGTGCGACGGGGGAGTACATCGCCATCGTGCCACTGAAAGGAGTGCTTTTCAAAACGTCTATGACCGACGAAAAGGGGCATCCATGCGGCGCGGATAAGACGGTTATGCAGTTAGAATGTGCCTACAACGACCCGAAATGCAAGGGCGTTGCCATCAAAATGGACTGCCCTGGTGGGATGGAAGATGCGGCCTACATGATACACGATGCCGTGTATCGTCGAAACAAGCCCGTCGCGGCATTTGTGGAGTTTGGCGACTGCCAAAGCGGTGGTATGCTAATTGCGTCGCAGTGCGATTACATCGTTGCGAGTGGCGATTATAGCCGAATCGGCAGTATAGGGGCGTACGTGACGTACAGCAACTTCCGCAAAATGATGGAGGCCAACGGGATTGAGCAAGTGGACATTTACGCGCCTCAGTCTCGCCAAAAAAACTACGACATACGCGAAGCTGAGAAGGGCAATTACAAACCCTTGACGCAGTACGTCACCAAGCGTGCGGCTGATTTCATGACGCGCGTCTATATCAATCGTTTGGGGCGCTGGGTCGAGACTCCGAAGCTCAAAGACGCCTTTGAGGGGGCAACCCTGACGGGGCTTGAAGCCCTCGAAATAGGGCTGATTGATGGGATTGGTACCATCCAAGATACCTTGAATTTTATTAATTGGGCTAATCAAAACCAAATTGCTATATGAGTTTACTCGGATTTATCAAGTTGCCTAATCTGTGCAATTTGAAGGGAAAAGAAGCGACCAACCTGACAGCTGAAGAGCTTAGTCAAGTAGTTGCAGAATTGAGCGCCAATGGCTTGGGCGGTATCGCGCAAGCGTTACAAGATGTCGGCCAAGCGAGTGCTGTGAATACCGAGGCTGAAACCTTGCGTACTCAGCTTGCCGCTGAAACGGGGAAGGTAACCACCTTAACGACGGAACTTAACGCCGAAAAGGCCAAAATCGCAACTCTCCAAACGCAACTTACAGCTTCGCAAGCGGAAGTAGCTCGCTTGTCGAAACTACCAGGGGCGGAGCCTACAACACCCATCACGACGATTACGTCAGAAGGCGGTGGGGGTGGCGCTGAGAATCCGTTCTGGTCGCAAGTCGATGAAGACATCAAGCAGGCGAAAGCCCAGATGGCCGCTTCTAAACTCTAATTTGTCACCTATTAACAGCGCAAAACAATGCCAGCAAGTGCAGAAATTACCGCGATAGCCAATTACGCTGGGCAATACCAGCAAGGCATTATTCGCAAGATTTACAACGAGGTTTCGATGCAAAATGACGCCACCGTCATCCGAAACCTTACCGCTCCACGCAATATGTGGAACTACGAAGCCGAAAAAGGGTGGCGACCTCTGGATATTTCTATCAAGAATGCGCCAGAGCGTCTTCAGGGGAGATTCAAAGCTCGCACGATTGAGCCAAAAATCGGTATGAAGATGCTAAACATCATTCCCGAGGAATTACGCGATACGTTTTTCTCTGAGCAACTTTCTGAAAATGCGAAGGAATACCCTGGCGGATTCGCTCAATACTTCTGGGAAGAACAGTCGATGAAAACCGCTGACGAAATTGACACGTATTCGTACATGGGGGTCAACCCTGAAGACGTGTCGGATTACGCTGGCGGTACGGCCTACACGGTAGGCACGCTGATGAAGTACAATAAGAACTTCTATAAGTGTATCGGAGCCACCACGGCAGGGCAAACGCCTGATTCGCATCCTGCGAAATGGGAAGATGTTAACGCACGATGTGTGGTGAAAGGTTGGGGTACCATCTTAGCCGAAGAAATCACGGCTGGGCGAGTAGTCCCCGTCAATTTGGGCGCGATTACGGACACGGATGGTTTCGACCAAATCGACGAACAGTTGTATTTCAGCATTCCCGAAAAAGTACGTATGGCGAAGGGTATAAGCATCGAGATTTTGTGTTCGGACAATACCTTGCAGAAACGCAACACGGCGCTTTTGGCGAAGTATCCCTACGCAAAAGACGTGACCCAAAACGAGGGTAATACCTCAGGTTACATCTGGAAATCGAACGGGAAGGCGCGCATTAAGGCCGTGACGTGGTTATCGGGCAGTGAGCGTATTATCGTTAACATTTCCCAAAACGGACGCAAAAACTTGGTGATGGGTACAAATGTGTTGAGTAATTTCAATTCCATTGGTACGATTATCGAAGGTCACCACGGCTACGAGGCTTCGATGAAATCCATCTTAGCTTTCCAGATTGCCGACCCTCAGTACATGTTCTGTAACGAACGTGCTTAATCTGATAACACTTGTAAGGGGCTGAAATTGGCAACAACGTAGGCCCCGCTTCCGATACAAATACTAAAGGCGAAAAGGGGCGGTGATGGGTACCCGTTCCGTCCCAAAATTTTAACAACATGGCAGGAAAACAGCAAGATACTACCGATACAAACTCAGGAGAATTGGTATCCGTAAAGACCGAAAACCTCGCTCTTAAAAAAGAGTTAGAGGCACTAAAGGCCGAAAATCTTTCTCTGAACAGTGATTTGCAAGGGCTTTTGTCGAAAAATTCTTCTATGCTCGAAAGACTAAAAGAGTTACAGTTGGCAAATACCACATTAGACACAGAGCTGACGAATTTACAGGTCGAAAGTGATGCGAAAACGATTGTAATTGCAACCCTCGAAGCAGAATTGGCGAAGCAAGCCGAATCGCTCCCTAAACCGCAAATTGCAACATTAGGCGGCAAGAAATACCGCCCAACGATGCCAGCATTTAACTGGAAAGGGACGATCTATACATCGAAAGATGTGTTGGAGAACGAAACCTTACTAGCCCAGCTAGTAGAAATGAAGTCAGGCGCGATTGAGGAAATTCAAACCGAAGAATAATGGCTACATATGGCGATTTTGTCCCAGATTGGGGCACGGGTAAAAGCATGATGGGCGGTTTGCAGGAAATTGCCTATATCTGCTCAGTTGCAGACATAGCAACATTCAAAGTTCCTGCTACTAACCCCACCAACCCAGAAGATAAGTATGCCATTGTTGAGCCTCATGTGTGCAAAACAGGCAAAAAATTTTCAAAAATATACGTCTCGAAAGAGAAGGGGTCTCTTGAATACAAACACTTAGGGAATTTGGACGGTGGCGGCTGGGAGATAACCGCACAAGTATTCATTCCAGGTGATAGCAAAAAGCAAACCTATATGGCGAATGAAACGCAGTTTGATCGTTTCATCGCTCTACTTCCAGACAAGGAAGGTATTATTAATCAGGTTGGTACCGAAACAAACCCAGCCGTGCTTCAGGTAGATTACTCTACCCAGGTTGTTACAGGTGACGGGAAAGGGTACATGGGGAAAATAGTATCTTACCAGCCTTGGAAATATATCTATGATGCGGCTGTACCTTTAACCCCAGCGACCTAATGGCAGACGTACCTCAAGAGCCTAAGACGACGAAGCGCCCCTACAAAATTGTGGGCGTAAAAGAGAAGCCAGGAGAGCCAACCGTAGTTCACTACCAAGGGCGTGACTACAACCTTTCCGACCTCAGTGATGCGGATCTAGAGTTTTTACTTAAACAAGGCCCCGCGTTTCCATATATCTTGTCGAACAAGTAATTACCCCCTAAAAATGAAAAAGCTCTGTGTAATATCAGGGCTTTTTTTTTACCAAAAACATGAAAAAAAAAGAAATAGTTGAAGCTATCGACGCCTGGTTAAAACAGCCGATATACTGGGATGGGGTTCAGCTTTTTGAGCGTTTTTCCACCTCAAAATTTCTCATCGACTACCTGAAAGCGGGCGGGGAAGCCTATCGAAAAACGATGCTACATAAGGAGCTGATGAAAATCAAAGACGCGCTATCGTTAGAGGTTGAACAGGAAGAAACAGAAACCCCCGATGAAATTAAGACTGGAAAGCAAGAAGCCAGGGCCTTGATGGATCGTCGGTTTGCGCTCAAAGAGCGTGCCCGCGTTCTCTACGAAAGTGGGGTTACTGAAGGTGACGAACTGCACAACATTGCCAAAACCATCATGCAGGGAATTAACCCGCGACTCGACGAAATAGAGGGAATAGAGTCCTTTTGGGGGGCGAATAAGTTCTTGCCCGAAAGCCAGGAAGTGGCCATTTCCAACATCGCGGATTTGGTCAAGCGACGAAATAACCTTCGTAGTTACGTAAGTCGTGGCACTACCGACCCCGCCAAACTCGAAGCCTGGAAAAGTGAACTTTTTGACCTCGAAAAGAAGATAAATGCTATTCAGAACAATTCCTGAAGACGAAACCCCCACGCCCATCGTCGCCAAATCGTCGGCGATCGTTGAAAAATTCTATGACTTCTACGTCAAATCGACGGTAAGGGATAAGATAGAAGATATTTTTCCAACCCTCGAAACAGGCCAAAATATAGAGTACGTAAGCATGGCGGATTGGAGTACGCACGAGCTCGTATTTTGGGTTTTGGCACAAATTGGCCCCGCAGAAATGACAATGGCGACGTGGAGCATGACCGAGACAGCCGCTAGGCAATTGGTAGAAGCTCGTTTGGCAGGGGTACTTACGTCGGTGCATTGCCTGTTTGATTACCGAATTAAGGTTCGATACCCAGAGGTATGCGCCTACGTGAAGGAGCATTTCGAGGCGGTGACGGTAGCGCATTGCCATGCCAAAGTGACGGTTCTGGAGAACGACCAATGGGCGGTCGTAATTAACGCCAGCAGCAACTACACCAACAACGTACGCATCGAATCGGGCAGCATAAAAGTAAGCCATCAAACCGCCAATTTTCATAAAAACTGGATTATTCCCACCATCGAAGGCCATGGAGATTACGCAAAACGTACTTGAAGAAATTGAAGTGTTGGCAGGGCTATTTATGACGCCCAAAGCCATCGCTATCATCATAGAAATGGATTATGACGACTTTATGGATGCGTTAGAAGACGAGTCTAGCGACATCCACAAACGATACTACAAAGGGGCTTACGTAGCTGAAGCAACGCTTAGAAAAAGCGTGATTAAGCTGGCGAATCAGGGTAGCAGCCCCGCCCAAGAAATGGCAAGGAAGTACGTAGAAAAACAGCGAGATTCTGAGATATGAACTTAATAGAGCAAGGACTTAACGACGAACTTGAACAGCTCGTGCGGGCTGAAACGGTCGAGAATTACGAATTACCGCCTGCAATTATCGACCTAGCCGAAAGGGTTAGTTGCGCGGTAATGCTGTTGCAAAAACGCACGCTCCGTACTAAGCCCGATTACGTGATTGTGAATCGGATTATGAAGGAGAAGGAATGCAGCCGCCCAACGGCCATCAAGGCGCTACAGCTCGCCAAGGCGTTGACTGTGAGAACAAGCGTATTCGATATGGAATACGAACGACGCTGGCTAGAGCAATCTATTAAGCGTAACATTGAGAAATGTGAGCTTTCAGGGACGCCGAAAGACCGAGACGCGGCATCGAAGGAGCATAAGAATTTAATCAAGCTGAACGGATTTGATAAGGAGCAATCGGAACCACCGCGTAACGTGCTTATCATCAACGTGATTAATCATAATCCTGCATTGATTGGTGCCCAAAAACGGGCAAATCTGACGGGTGATGTGATGGCTGCGTTAGAAGCTGCGAAGAAAAAACAAGAAAATCAGTATGAAGAAATCCTAGACATAACCGCCTTACAACAAGATGACGACGATAGTGAAGAGCTTGGACTGGGAGAAATTCCTCACGGATAACCCTAGCGTGGCGCTCATGCTCGGCGGGCATGGTGGAGATGTTACGATTCCTGGTAATATCGAAGTCAACCAAACCCACGCAACCGAGAGCCAGCATAAATTCTATTCCATCGACGCGAAACGCTCGATGATGGTGATGCCACGTGGTACAGGGAAGTCAGAAAAGATACTAGCCAAACGGGCGATTGATTGCATTACCAAAATGCCACGTTGCCGTATTGCGTTGGTAGGGGTGTCGTATGCCAAATTGCTCGAAAACGTCCTTCCCGCTATTGTTAAGGGCTTCGAGAGTTACGGATGGAAGCGCAACGAAGACTTTTGGATTCGAGAGCGCCCACCCAAGCGACTTGGCATTCCAGCCCCTTACGTGGGTTCGCTCAAATCTGAGCATACCCTATACTTCAAAAACGGGTCTGTACTTAGCCTTATCTCCCAAGACCGCGAAGGCTCTGCCAACTCCATGACCCTGCACGGGGTAATCGGTGATGAGTTAAAACTACTCGACAAAGCGAGCTTGGACAGTGAAATTGCAGCCGCAAACCGTGGGGATGAATACCTATTCCCCGATTGCCCATTGTTCCACTCCGAGGCGTACACAACCGATATGCCCACCGAAAAGGAGTCGATGTGGATATTAGAGCAAGACGCGTTAAGCGACACGGAAAACGTGCAATTGTTGCTAGATATTCAGTTGGAAATATGGGAGAAATCGGAAGAGCTGCTAACGGTTGCGCCCGTCCGTCGTAAGGGAATTTTGAAAGAAATTGCCAACCTGCAAGCGCTTTGGGACCAACTTAGAGCCGTTACATTCTGGTACTATGAGCCGAAAGGACACGACAACGTGGATGGTTTCGGAAAAGCCAATATTGTAAGGCTCTACCGAACGCTACCCGATTTCGTATTCAAGACCTCAATTCTGAACATCCGCCCTTTTCTTACAGCGGATGCTTTTTATCCTGACCTGAAAAAGTCACATTCTTACATACTAGGGGCTACCAATTACAGCCTTATCGACAGCGTACCATTCGAGCAACTGAAGGAGCTGGATGATTGTCGAAAAGATGCGGACTTAGACCATTCACGCCCACTTAGTATAGGGATGGATTTTGGCGCAAGTATCAGCTGTTTAGTAGTAGGGCAGAAATTCGGAAAGAAACTAAGGGTACAAAATGCCCTGTACGTTAAGCACCCACAACGTCTAGGGGACTTGTTAGAACAGTTCTGTCACTACTACCGAACGTTCAAAACGAAAAGGGTGAAGTTCTATTACGACCACACAGCGATAGGGACAAATGCCCAAACGAAAGTAACCTACGCCGATGATGTCGAGAGCGCACTAACCAAGGAAGGTTGGAAAGTGGAACGTGTGTACATAGGGAAGACCACCAGCCCAATGAGACGATACGAAATGTGGGGTCGGTCGTTGCGTGGTGGTGATGAGCATACCCCTGAAACTATATTCAATCGGTTGAACTGTGTTTATCTACTAACAGCTATGAGGTTAGCCCGATTGAAACAAGGTACACAACGCTATGAGAAAGATAAGACCGACGAACGCAAGCTCTCTACCATCGACCAGCGCGAAACCACCCACTTTACCGACGCTGTGGACACCCTCCTAGTAGGTGAAACCAAACACAATCTCAACAAGCACGGACTCAAGTTTAACGTTGTGTTTATGAACTAGACTACTTTGTTTGTAGTCTATCATATATCGTGACGATGTACCCCCCTGCAATTGCGACTTTTGTCAGTGAGTTGCTGGCTCGTTTGTGTAACATAGATACTTTGCAAAAAAAAAGCCATCATAACGACTTGAATAATAGACGTTTGTGGTTTTTTTTGCTTTATATCTCCCTTTTTTTAGCTTTTTGATAATGCAAGTACCTGTAATTGAGGCTGTTTAGTCTTAATTACAGGTACTAAAAGAAAAACCCCGCTTACTCAGCGGGGTTTTTCTTTTCAAGTTCTTCCAATCCTTTTCGAAGTAGTTCATAATAGAGATCTCTTAAACTTACCTTTTCTCCTTTCTCCTCTCGTTCAAGTTGAATCCTTTTAATCTTAGAATGGATTTCGGTTGGCGTATCTAATTGTATTTTGATGCCCATGGTATTAAAGTGATTAATTGCTCAAATATAGTTGATATAAATATATCAGCTAATATTTGGATGCTATTTTTTTATTTTGATATATTTGTATCGTCAAATATAAACATATCAATTAATATGCAAGCACATCAGGTTTTTGAGTTCAATGGTCAGCAAGTAGAGTTTGATTTAAGCTCTACAAACATCATGGTCAATGCCACTGAAATGGCAAAGATTTATGATAAGCAAGTCGTTGCTTTTATGAGAAATGAAGACACTCAACGCTTTATTTCTTCGTGCCTAAAAAGTGAGAATTCTCACTTTTTAGGCATCCAAAAAGAGGAAGATTTGTACGTTTCCAAACAACGTTCTGGCACATGGATGCACCGTGTATTAGCTTTGAAATTTGCGGCTTGGTTAGATTCAGATTTTGAATTGTGGGTGTATATCACCATCGACAAACTTATGTTTGGTTCTACTCGTACCGATTTGAAAGAAAAAGCTGAAGCGGAGCTACGCCGTCAGCAAATCCATGATAAGCTCATGGCCGAAAATCCTGAGTATGCCGAGATGATAGAGTTACAATCGAAAGCCAGCGAGATGGGTAAGCGCATTAAGAAAAATATGCAAAGCCAGCTTACGATGTTTGAGAAAGAAAATCTAAACTAACAAAAAAGGCTAGCGTGCTGAGAACACGCTAGCCAGTAATTCACTTAAAACAGTTACTGTGATGCAGAACTTAGACAAAGATAATGAAGAATGGCGACAAATGGTACATCGCCTTCTGGACGAAATTGAAGAAAAAAAGAAAGTGGTCGATTTGATGCACGACTACCGTAACTTGGTCACGCAAGAAAACGCGCGCCTCAAGGCCGAGATTCAAAGCAAAATCAATACCATTGAGTTTCTGGAAAATACTATGCGCGACGCCATAGGTCAATGGTGCGACGATATGCGTTACGAGTACCACGGCGAGTTTAAAAACTAATAAAAATAAAAAACCCATCGGCAAGACCAAGGGGTTTCGAGTCAATTACTGTTTAAATCATGCCGTTTGGCACAATGTTCTACAAAGGTACAACTTAAAACGGCGACTCCCAAGTCGGCTCAGTTTTAAGGATAAAGCCAGCACGCTTGAGATACTTGATTTTAGTATCTTGACGTATATTTTTTTTTCGTCGAAACATAAATAAAAATCTATATCGGTTACGCTCTGGAAATCCTGCTTTTCCCCAGGCGTATCGGCTTTTTACAAGCGCTTCAAAGGCGTCATCTGTACTCATCTTCGTTTTTTTGATACGTATAAATATACTATTCCTTTTTGGCGTGGAATAGGTAAAATAACTTCGAGCTTTATGAAGACTGATTACATAAAGCTGGGCGCTGCCATCGAAATAATGCGGCAAACGTACGCGTCGGGGCGGTCGAAGCCCTTTAGCATCGTTTACATCGAATACGATGCCAAGCGCAAAACAGGGGGGCGAGTTGTGACGCTTAACTCGGCAGAGCTTGCGAGCCAAAAACGCGTAGGCCGTGCCGAGAACCGCATGGTACTACTCAAAGGCCCACTGCATCCCATTTATGTACACAGTGACCTAATCTTATACGTAAACGATAAGCCAGTCGCATGAGTGTTCACTTTTTCAATACGCCAACTGCGAACGTAGCAGTTTTGCCAGGCGCAAAATCTCTGGTTCGACTAGAGAAAAGTAGCAAGGCTTCTAGTGGTCTTATGCCTGCACAGCCGCCAGTAATGCCAATCGTGCGAAACTGGGGGCCTGATATTTTTATTGGGGATATTATTTGGTGGGGGGATGATAACAATTTCCCAAACAACGTCATTAAGGACTACAATCGCGACCCGATTATTCCGCAGTCTTTGGATATTTTGGCATCGAAGCTCGTAGGGAACGGCATTATGGCCGTGAACGTAACTGATGTGGATGACAAAGGGAATGACATTTACACTTACGTACAGGACAAAGACATTAGAAATTTTGTGGAAAATCGCGGGTTTCGGCGGTTTATGTTGGAGTGTGCCAACGATATGGTCTGGTTCTTTAACGTCTTTCCTGAGTTTGTTCTTAGCCGTGACCGTTCGATAATTACGCACATGGTACACCAAGAGGCCGCGCACTGCCGATGGTCTATTCAGAACGAAAAAACGGGCAAAAGCGACCATGTGTACATTTCTGCCAACTGGCCAAATCTATCAGAAAAAGACCCTTTAGTCTCGAAACGATTGGCGATTGACCCTTATCAGTACGACGTGATTGATTGGGTAAAAAATGGTAGTGTGTACAGCTACATCTACCCGATGAGTTACCCTACGCCTGGCAAAATGTTCTACCAAATGGCTCATCATAATTCTATCCGTGAAAGTGGATGGCTTGAGGTGCGGCAAGCAATCCCACAGTTCAAGAAATTTCTGATGAAAAACCAAATGGATATTATTTGGGTGTGGAAAGTTGACCCGCGCTATTGGCCAATGTTGTTTGGCGAAGAAACTTGGGAAAAATTGAAACCAGAAGAACAAATCGCCAAACAAAAAGAGTGGCTCGTTCAAATGAATGCCTCGCTTACTGACGTTGAAAACGCTGGTTCGTCAGTAATATTCCCGAAAGTTTGGAATCAGGAATCAGGTACGAATGGCGAATACATGGAATACATCTCGATCGAGCGGATGACCGACTCACAAAAAGATGGGAAGTACATAGATGACAACTTAGAGGCGGCGGCCAACATCTTTTATGCGCTTGGCCTTGACCCTACCATCGTAGGTTTTGCGGGTGGAAAAAACATGGGCGCGCATTCGGGCGGCTCTGACAAGCGGGAAGCGTGGCTGATGCACCTTGCTCGCATGAGTCCTTACCGCGACATGCTACTGGAGCCACTCGATTTCGTGGCCGAATACAACGGCTGGAAGGAGCGTTATCCAGGGCTAAGATTCAAGTTCCGTGATACCATCCTGACGACCCTTGACACGGGTTCAGGGACAAAAACCGTTACTACCTAATGTCTATTTTCAGCAACAATAACGATTTTCGGGGGTGTATTCCTGCCAATGTTTCGTTTTCAATCGAGAATATCGAACCGTTTTTGGTCGAAGTCGAAACGACAACATTGTCGCAGCATATTTCGCGCGAGCTGTACAGCCAAGTACTGGAATCGGTTTCGCAAGGTGGGGAATTGCTTACACTGTGTCGGCGTGTGGTGGCGCCGCTTGCGCTAGTTAAGTACCTGCCTTTTGGCGAGGTGCAAATCAGTGATGTAGGCATTACCACGGTAGGAAAATCGGCAGACAGAACGGCGGCTTATGCCTATCAGGTGGCCAACATCGAACAGGCGGCATTAACGATGGGCTTCAATGCCTTGGAAGTGCTAATAGATTTTCTGGAAAGTAACTCAGAAGACTATCCAACTTACGCGGAGAGTCCTGAGCATACTGAAAATACTCGGTTGATTGTGCCCAATGCAAAACAATTCAGCAGCATATACCAGATTTTCAATAGCCAACTTACCTACTACGCATTGCGGCCTATTTTGTCCAATTTTCAGGAGGATACGCTTAGAAAAACAGTCGGTGACGAGTTGTTTTCTGAGATTATAAGTAGTAATGATCCCGACAAAAAAGATTTATTGTGGGCTGCAAAAAAATGGCTGGTATATCGCACGCTCATCGAAGCTTTCCAGCTTCAATTGGCGGTTGAAATCAACGCTGGTGGCTTGCGAGTGAATTATGGTTCAATGTTCAGTAATACCTATAAGTATTACACGCCGCCGACCGATCAGCAGGTGGCCAAAGCGTTGGGGGTTTTGAAAGAGAAAGAGCGCCTTTTTTGGGGTGTACTATCGGGCTTAATTAACAGAATTAACGGGGTAGAAGTACCCGTCGTTTCCAGTAAAATGATTGCCATAAAAGGCACGGTACTATTCTAATGAATACAATTGCAATCTTAATCGGCAAAAAAAAACATAGCTACGAAGGGCCTTCTTCGTATGACGAATGCACCAGCAGGCAGTTTGTCCAGCTCGTGAGGCTACGGCAAAAAGCGCAGACTAACGCTGCCGTAATATTCATGTTGTTTCGGGTAGTGTATGGGCTAAAAGAGCGGATTTCACAGACGTTTTTTAGCCTAAATAAAATGCGACATCTGAATATTTTGGAGGAGGAAGAACAAGACCAGGTAACTGAGCAAGGTGTAGCCTTGTTACAAACCTGCAATTGGGTTTTTGAGGGGCAAGCGCCCTCAAAATGGCTTATTAGGTATTTGTCTTCGCTCCCCATCAGGTTTGAAGGGCCTGACGATAAGCTATCTAACTTGACTTTTGAGCAATTTTGGTACAGTGAGCTGTACTACACGCAAAGTAATTTGGCCAAAATGATGGCAGTTTTGTACTGCAAAAGGCCGATTTACGGCAAAAAAAAGGAGTTTGATAGCGATAAAATTGACCAAAATAGCAAGCATTTTCGGCAGTTTGAGAAGTTTAGCGAGCTAAAAGACGCTATTTTCTTTAATTACGAGGGCTGTCGGCAGTGGTTGGCAACTTGTTTTCCTCACGTCTTTAAGTCGGGAGAAAGCAAAAGCGAAAAACAAGGCAATTGGCTGGATGTGGCGATCGGCATGGCGGGGGATGACCCCCTAAAATTCAATGCCCTGAAAAAAGAAAATATCTACATCGTGTTAAAGATGCTAGATAATTCGTTGGCACAAATCGAAAAATTGAAAGAGCACAATGGAGCTAATAGCTGATAGCATCGACGAATTTTACCTCGCTTATTTTGAGCGGATGGCAGAGCAACACTGCGGGCACGTTATCAATGCCCCCAAGCCACATTTCTACGTGAATAATTTCATTGATTCGCTATCGGAAATTAATGATGCCATCCGCTCGAAGCTCAGTCCTGAAGGCTTTTCGATGATTTTGGACACGTTCGATGATCAGATTGATATGAATGATGCAATGCCTGGCGTGCTTTCAGGAGCATTTAGCATCATCGCGAAGTTTGACACTCGAAATCCTGTGTCGATTCGTGTGGCACGAAGCTCCTGCCGAGCGAAGGCGCGCACAATTCTAATGCAGATGAAGCGCGACACCTTCGCGCTTAACGAGGGGGTTTTGAGCGAGAAGCAAATCGAAGTGATTGACAACGCTGATGGTATGCGTCTGGGTGTGATAGGAGATACATTTAGCGGGTGGGCGTACACGTTTAAGTGGCGATACCCAGAACACTTGTTTTTTTGAGATGGATAGGAACGCGAACGTACTACAAAACCCTGCTTTTGGCGGGGTTTTGTGTTTTAGGCAGGCTATTGTTCCTTTTTGGGGGGCGGTTATGTGGGTAATTTCGAGACATGATAACCGTCATTTCATCGCCTTCGCAACTTAGCTTATCGCTCGACCCAATCGTTTACGACTTGGAAAGTGATAACTTTTTGCAAAGTGCGGGGCTGGAGGCTATCAATTACGTTTCGTTTACGTCGGCAGTGACGGCAGAGACGCAAATCCCCCTAAAATGGAACGGCAGCGTTCAGACTTTTGCGGCGAAAACTAGCCCAACGGGGTCAGGCGCACAGTTTCCAGCGGGCAACGGCAGCGCAAGCTACGTACAAAGCTTAGTGCCTTATTTCCAATCGAATGTATTTCTTTCGGATGACTTCGTGGTGAGCTACGCCATGGTAGGGTCAGAGCATTCGCTAGTATTTACTTCTAAGAAAAAGGGTAAAAAATACAACTTCAGCAAGCTCGACTGGACGTCGGGCAAGATAGGTTGGATACAAGAAGCTGCCGACCGCACGCGGGCGCTCAATCACTGCCTTTTGGTGCGGATTTTCTTGCGAAATACCACTGGCAATGCCTACGACATGGTGTTTTCGGAAAACTTGCCCACCGACGAAGCGGGTCGGGTGAGCATCGACGTGGCCGAAATCTTGCACCCTTACTTGTGCCTTACGCCCGAGTTGCCCGCCTGGGCTGGAATGGTGTACCAACAATCGAAGCGCTCTATTCGAGGTTATTACCTGCAGGTTGCGGATGGTTTCGGCAGCCCTGTACAGCTGGGACAAATGACCACCTTGCCAACGCGCTACGTGGCGTTTGGGGGCAGCGGTTACGGGCGTTTGAGCCTTGTGCCAAGTCGTTTTTTTGCTTCAGGAAAATACAAGGCGCTACGCTTAGGCGAGCTCACGCGCATTATTATTAAGGACGCTCCACAGTGGCTAACGTTTCTCAACCAATCGACGGTACAGGTCGATGTGTTGTTGAAAATGAAGGTGTATTTCGACGACAATACAAATGAAATCTACAACCGTTTCATCATGACGTGGGGCGCTTGGGAAAAGTTATTGGTAGAAGCGGGACCCGTTCAGTGCGGAGTTTTCGAGCTAAACAACGGCAAAACGCCGATTGCTTACGAGCTTTTTCTGCAAAAAGGGGCAACGGTGATAAGCGACACATATCGCTACATCTTAAACGACAACACTTACCAGTACCGCAAGTATTTCACCTACGTAAACTCACTTGGGGCGGTTGATACCCTTACGGTATGGGGCGCACAAGACGGCCAAACGAGCCTGTCGTTTGCGACTGTGAGCAAAAACCTGCCGTTTCCTTATTCAATAGGCGACACGGAAGAATTTCAGTACGACGCGCAATTCCATCAGTCGTATAAGTGCTTTTTTGAGCTTGATAGCAAGTCTCATTTTAACATTTTTCGCGACTTTCTTATCTCGGCTTATCGCTACCGTTTTGTGGCGGGGGCGGCATATCCAATCGGGATTCTTTCACAGAAATGGGATGAGCCAGCCGAAGACGATACCCTATGTTTTGGGGATTTTGAGTACAAATTCTTATTCACCGAAGACGGACAACTGTAATGCCAGACTTTTTAGACGGCCAAACTATTCCGCCTGGCTACCAAAATAGCGGAACGATCAGCTTAGAGCCTCCTACGGAAAGTACGGGAGTAGTGGTAGATAACGCGGTTGTAGCAGGCAGTACCAATGCGGTGTCGGGTGGCGCAGTCGCGGAAGCAATTGCTAACTTCATTTCTGGAGGTGGGACCAACGACCAAGTTATTTTGGGCGATGGCACAAAAGCCAACCTAAGCGAAGCAATTTCGGGTATTTTGGAGGGGATGGAACTCGGAGATGGCACGCCAGTTGATCTTAGCGATTACATCACCGAAGCCCAGCTCACCGCCGCTCTGGGCCTAGCCATTACTGCCCCGCTCACACTACCCGCCGAAACGGCGACACGCTACGCAACCTATACAAAATCCATTCCCCGCGCCACCTTCTCACTTTCGATGGGCAACGCGTCGGTGAGCTTAGTGGCCGCGCCTGCGGGCTGCCAAGTGGTGATAGATACCAACACGGTGGCTATCTCGTGGGTGCCAACTTTTACGGGGGCTCATTATGTAGTTTTTTGGGTGAGCAATGGAAAAGCGCAAGGGCAAATTGCCTCCCTGAAAATTACTGCAGTACGAGGCGAAACCATCACGCCCGTGGGCGATTTCGTGCAAGCGGGCTCGTCGCTTGCGGCGGGCATGTTGGTTAACATCTACGACGACAACGGCACGCCTAAAATGCGGCCTGCCATCGCGACGGCGCTAGGCACGAAGGCACACGCTTTCGTAACAGGCAATGCGGCGGCTGGTGGCGAACTCGTGCCACGATACGAAGGCATTAACCCCCATTTTACGGGATTACAGGCAGGGAAACGCTATTTTCTTAGCGCGAACGTGCCAGGCGGAATCTCTCTTTTTGGTCCCGCGCAGGGGAGTGGCCACGTATGGCAGCCTGTGGGCGTGGCTATTTCGGAAACAGAATTATTGTTGGACATCGACGACGAAATCGTGCTAAATGCCTAATCGTACCTACATATCGCTTAACCAAGAAGGCACCTCGAAAGAGACACGTGACCTCCGTGCCGATGTGGGCGAATTTGCCTATGCCAACCAGGGCGTTATAGTTGCTCCTTTCGACGTTGTCGAATTGGGTATAGGATCTTGGCGCTACGATGCTGAAAGTTGGGACGGTGTACAGAACCCGCCGAATCTCCAATCAAAAGGGCATTTTTTGGTTTGGGTCACGGCGGAAAATACCAAAGAAATTCGCTTTGTGGCCGATGAAACGCGCGATGAAAGCTGTGTTGAATCGCGCGTGGGAGAATTGATTGTAATTGAGGGTGTTGCAGAATCTTGGAACTACTACGTTAGCAATAACGAGACGTATAAATTTGGCGAAATAGCCGTGCCAGGATCCTACGATAAGGGAAAGGCAAACGACACAAAACTACGTACTCTTTCGGCTGATCATGTGCGCCAATATGCCTATATGAATCGCGGAAAGCGGGTCGATGTTGTGAATTTCAATACGACGCTTACGCACGGAAATACGCACGTTGAGTTTTTGGCTGGCAGCATCGGATCGCCGCCAACGACCGAGAATAAAGGTATTTTGCGTAACGAAATTGCGGGCTGTGTCGTACATCAATACTGGTATCCAGTGAACTCAGACGCCTTGTTTTTTCGCGAAAGAAGCGAGGCAAAAGTGTGGGGTAGCTGGTATTCGGCTACTTCAGGAAATGTACTTTCTAACGGGAAAGTACGTGTGCCTACCTACTACAAAAGAGGCGTAGGGAACGGTTATCAGGATGTGGAAGTATATTCTGCTAATCAGGTCGATACGAAATTCAAGGTACTTTCTGGTACTGGTACTAATGTTGTGCAGACCGACGAAGGTTTTATCGTCAACTGGACGGGTACGACACAATCACTCGGGGCGGATTTGCCCCTGTTGTATGACCCGATTACTGGGAAGATTTCGATTAGTCCCACAAAAGTTTCGCAGTGGGATGCAGCATATAATTATGGCCCCCATGCGGGCTTATATGCACCGATTGGGCGTAATCTCACCGTGGGCGGTACCGCTGGGCGGATTGCTGTTTCGGGTGGTAGGCAATCGCTCGCAGCGGATAGAAGTTGGGCGGTCGATCTGGTAGCTATACACGCAGGGCTGACGGCAGGCTCGACGACTCAGGTGGCGGTACCGACCGTGGACGTTTATGGTCGAGTAACTGCATTAACTAACGCCTCTATTGCCTTCCCCGTTACGTCCGTAAACGGCAAAACGGGTGCGGTAGCTCTAAGCACCACCGATGTGCCAGAGGGTACGAATTTGTATTGGACAAATGCGCGTGGCGATGTGAGATATTCCCCCTTAGGACATACGCACACGTGGGCGCAAATTACTGATAAGCCCGATTTGGCAGGGCTATATGTTCCTGTCGTTAGAACGCTCTCGTTTCTAGGTGCGGCAGGACAAATAGACATAACAGGCGGTAGCCAATCCCTTATTTCTAACCGCACTTGGACGGTTGGCTTGGCTACGGTACACGCTGGATTAACGGCAGGTTCTTCCACGCAAGTGGCAGTGCCTACAGTGGACACTTATGGGCGTGTTACGGCATTAACCAACGCCTCTATTGCCTTTCCCGTAACTTCGGTGAACGGCAAAACGGGTGCAGTGAGCTTGAGTACTACAGATGTTCCTGAAGGGACAAATCTATATTGGACTACAGCGCGCGGCGATGCTCGTTATTCACTCTTAGGGCATACGCATACCTGGGCGCAAATAAGCGGTGTTCCTGCATTCTTGCTACAAGCTTACACCACTGTACAGGCAGATACATTGCCTGTGAACCAGCGAAGTAACCTGAATTTTTCGCAAGAATTTGCGATCGCCGACAGCTCGGCAAATAACCGTACAACGGTGAGCATTTCGGCCGTTCCCTACGCAAAAGTTACGGGTGTTCCTGCCTTTCTGCTTACAGAGACAGACCCTACAGTACCAAGCTACGTGAAGGCTATTTCTACAGCTGACATAAGTACCTGGAGCGGAAAGATAGGGGGTAGTGGTACCCTTAATTACGTCCCGAAATTTACGGGAAGTGGCTCCTTGGGAGATAGTCGAATTGTAGATAATGGCACCGTTGTAAATATTGCAAGTAGCAATACAACTGGCCTACTTAATGTGGGCGGAGATACAAACATCTTTGGAAGGGTAGCTGTTGGGGGTAACGATTCAGGGGGGTATCAGTTGCGTATTATAGGTGGTGCTATTTATTCAGATGGAGACGCATCGGCCGTCTCCATGTACGTACCAAGTGGCCGCGCAATTCGGGCTCAGGGTACACTTAATATCGATGCAGGGACTTCAGCCCCAATACTTTTTCGATCAGGTGGCGGCGCTAGCTACCTGATGGAGTTGAACTCAAATGGGAAACTTCGATTTAATTCTTACTACTCGGCAACTGCTTGGACGGGTAGTCCTGTAGCACTGCTTGGTACCGACAACGGCGGTAATGTGCTAACATTAAGCACATTGCTATACGCCGACCGAATCCACGGGCATGGAATCGGGGATATTTCTGGCTTGCAAACAGCATTAGACGGAAAAACTCCTTGGGGACATACCCACGTAATTGGTGATGTGACGGGCTTGCAGGCGGCATTAGACGGAAAAACTCCCTGGGGACACAATCACGATGACAGATACTTCACTCAAGGACAGCTTACTACCTCAGGGGGAAGTACTGTCCATTGGGATAATATCACGAATAAACCTGGATTCTCATACGCTGGACATACGCATACTATTCCCGATGTTTCAGGGCTTCAAAGTGCTTTGGATGGCAAAACACTTTGGGGACATACGCACGCAATTAGCGACATAACGGGCTTGCAACCTGCCTTAGATAACCGCCCAACTTGGGACGCAATATACACGCGCAGCCAGAGCGATAGCCGATACTTGCAAAGCGAAAACGACCCGTTTGGATATAGCTCACATTGGTTTTCGATCTCTGGCCGAAACCTTACACTAGGCTTTCAAACACGAAATTTGGGCCAGGGGTACGCCTCTGTAACCTTACCTATATCTTACCAATACGACATAGCTACACAGCAATTGCTTAACGGCAACCACCTCATTCGCCTCAATCGCGATGATGGATATTATATAGACAGAACGATTACCGAGACAGACCCAAAGGGCGTAAGTAGCTGCTACGGCAGTTATAGTTCGGGTACGCTAAGTATCACAATCGTTCTAAGGGATGGCACATCAATCAGCTGTAACATACCTTTCTCAGGACCTTCATAAATCTTAATATCTATACAAAATGGCAACGAAAAACACAAAAACTGAAACAACAGAACCCGTAAAAACAGTGCTTAAACTACCACTTGTGGGAAGTACAATTCTCCCCGCCGTTACTCGCCTATACGCGATGAAAGGCGGTAGTTTGGATTTCAAACTCGAAATAAAGGCGATGAAAGAGCAAATAGATGCTAAACGCTACGACGCTCTTACGGATGTCAGACAAGCACAGGCAGCCATGGGCGAAGCGAAAACGAAACAAGAGATTGCTGATGCCAACTCCCGCCTTGAGACGCAGTACAAAAACGCCGCAGAAAAGACTATTGAGGTCGTTGGCAAACTGCCTTGGTCGTTATTTCCAGACCAAAATACGGTTCTTTCGCAACATTGGTTTGAGAACGTTGTTAACCCCGAAAATGGCCAGCAAACCAGCCTACAGGGCGACTACATTACCGAAGTCGCGAATATCTACGAACACCTTATTGACCTAGAAGGGTAACATGCCAACACTACCACTATGCGGCCCCTGCGGTCCGCAATGGAGCATTAGCTCCATAAAACATAAGGAAGGCAGTATTTATACGGTGGTCTTCCACGGCGCTAACGTTTCCCAGATTTTGTGGGATGTGGAGCAAGGTTGCAAAGATGTCGAGAGCGGTAGCCTCGTGCCTATGTCAAGCTTGTTTGAAATTAATTTGGGCGCAGTGACAAACGATGGGAAAGCCTATTTCAAAGCGCAATGCCCTACTTGCGAGGGGTATTGTAACCCCTTTGAATTCGACATTGTGCATAACAATAAACAGGAGAATAAGCCTAGTACTCCCACGAACCTAACTGCAGAAGGGACAAATTCTAGCACAATAAGAATTGGATGGGCCTACGAAGGTAATATGCCAGACAATTTTGAGCTTGAGTATTCCGTCAATGGTGTTGATTTTGCGCCTGTTGAAGGTGGATTATACACTAATGGAGAGAGAGTTCATGATACAGGGCCTTGGGTGAGTAACTTTGACTACTATTTTAGAATTCGGGCTATTATTGGTGATTATGCGTCCGCTTGGAGTTCTGTTGTGGTTGGCAAGGCTCTCGCATGTGATGACGTATTGTCGTCTGCAGAAATGGACGAAATTAATGCTATAATTGATGGCAATATTTCGGGGTACAACAACAAAGTTGCTGCTGTCGTATTTCGTACGAATATATTGTTTTCGAGATATATAACGTACGCAGATGATACCCGAGTTGCTTTAGCCTCGCTAAGTAAATTCTTCGCGGCAAGTGTAATTATGAAGGTTGTTGAAGAAGGGGCACTTTCCCTTAATACAACAGCAGGTAGCCTAATTCCAGCGATGCAAGCAAACGGAAAAGGCAATATTACTCTTGCACAGCTTATGTCGCATACATCAGGATTGAAAGCGAACTCTGACCAAGCCTACGAAAGTCAAACTGGAAGTACAATAGAGGATGTCGTCAACCAAATTGCGGTAAACGTTCCATTGCTCCATACGCCAGGGACAAGGTACGAGTACGGGGGCGTACATTGGGCAGTTGCTGCACGAATGGCGGAAATCGCAAGCTCTCAGAGTTGGATTACTCTATGCCAAACACGAATCCTTCAGCCTCTTGGAATGAATAACACAGGCTATACAATGCCTCCATTCCCTGACCCTACCAGTCCAGTGATTCATGCGGGCTTAGTCACTACTGCTGCCGACTGGACGAAATTCATGCGGATGTGGCTAAAAAAGGGTGTGTATAATAACACTAGAATTCTTAGTCAGGCGGCTATAGAAACAATGGAAGCTGACCAAACTGGCGCCGCTACGGAAATGTTAGGGAGTTTGGAAATGAAAACGAGATATGGCTTTGGACTTGATATTGACACAGATAATAATGAAGTGTCACACACAAGCGCTACAGGCTGTATAATGTGGCTCTCAAGAAGAAAGAACTTTTTTGGGTTCGTATTTACTGAAGCTTACAATGGCACAAGCCGCACCGCTAATAACCAGCTACGTGAGAAATTTCGAGAGACGCTTAACGAAGAAGGAAACTGCAATCCACCTGCAGTTCAAAATGCCGATTTCATTTTCCTTACGAACACGACAGGCTACTTCGACTCGGATGATTTCCTTTGGAAAATTAGAGGCTTGTCAGCTGCTTGTACAGAAATTCGTTGGTGTGTACGTTGGGACGAATACGAGACAGACCCAGGGGTATATGCTACCCACAAATTGGCAAACAGAATGGCACAAATTGACGCAATATATGCGTCTAAGGGCTTACAAAAGCCACGATATTGTATCGATTTTTGGGGGGTTCGACATGACGGGAAAGTAGAACAATTTATCCCAGTTGATGATGTAGTCGTTTTTCAAGGCGGCAAAAGGGCAACTGGAAAATTCGAGGATCGAGTGTATGGGCTTGGCTCATTTTCGAGTACAGCCTACCGAAATCGCGTAAACGGTTGTGCCTATTCTATTGTGAACTGGTTCAACCAAAACGCACCTGGTCGCCTAAATTATATGTCGCTAAGTTGTGGGCAAACAGAGGAGTTTTTTAACTATTTGTGGGATGACCCAGACCGCCCAAATAACTACGAAAGCCACGGCGATTTCTCGCCTACGGCAGTCGCCGCTTGGCGGAAATACCTAAGCGACACCTATGGTAGTATAACACCGTGGGGAGAAAGTTCTGCCAGTTCCAATATACCATTTGCGAGTTGGGACGCGGATGGCGTTTGGGGCGTGGCCTATATGGTCGCCACCCAAAAGGGAACTGCGTGGTCGAAATTCACCAATCTGGAAATGGAAAAGGTGGTGATTGGTTTCCGAAACGCTGCCAAAAGTGCAAATAGCAATGTGCGCGTTATCCATTTTGTGGCGGATTTTTTCCGCGCGCAGTCCAATGGCTGGTACGGTAATTCGCCTTCCAATTACCCGATTATCTCGCAGTTGGATGGATTTTACCATTCGGATGGCGACATGGGATGGGATGGTGATTACTCCAAAAAATACAGCGCCTTTGACTGTCTTGTCCCAACGTTTGGTGCAGACAAAGACTACTATTGCGAGCTCGACTATGTGGACATGTATATGTTCCGCATGGATCCTGGGCATTGGGGTGAGGTCTCTACAACCGCCATGCCCGACAAAGAAGCCATCAAACGCGTATGCCGCGCGGTGTATAAGAAGGGCGGGCGGGGGATACACTTTGCGATGTCGATGACAGAACCACAAGCCGCCTACGCAGCTGAAGCCTGTCTCGAATTCTTAGAGGAAGTGCGAAGTGGAACCGTTACGCGCCTCGATCGAAGTAGTGCCGCTAACTACACTTTCCAGCTTGCGCCAATGGTTTTTGGGCAGGGGGAATTGTTGCTGAACTATTACAATAGTACAGCTGGTGGCACAGAGACGGGGGTGGTTAACTTGAAACTAATTAATAACATTTAGGGCAATGGCAGACCTTATAAAGGGGGACACGGTCACCATCGGCGTGACCTTCCCCGAAACCTACGACCCCGCGCGGATTATTAATATAACTGCTGCATTGCAAGGCCGCGAGGTGGCTTCGCTCGAAGACGAAAGCGTTGTTGCTACCGACGACCCGCGCGTGTTTCTTATTAAGCTTATCTCGAATGTTACCCGAAATTTTACGGGGGGAATACCGCTCACAATCGCGCTTACGGATACGATTTTGCGCGTAAAACACACAAAACCGTACGGTCTATATTTCTTCGAGTCCCCGTTTGCGATGCAGGATGCGGGCACGAAAGATGTCATAGACCTAAACGTTACCCTAAATATTTCGGAGGCAGGTCTTACCTCGAATACAACGCTTGCGAGTATATACAGAGGCTATAGTGCCTATGAGATTGCTATATATAAGTATGGGTATACAGGAACGGAAGCACAGTGGAATAGCGCTGTTAACTCGGCTCGGGTGGCGGCCGAAACCGCCGCAAACATCGCTGCGATAAAAGCAGTCGAAGCTGCTGCATCGGCAAGTGCAGCAGATGCCTCTGAGGAACTAGCAAACGACTACGCGGATGCTGCTGCCCTTTCGGCGCAACAGGCACTTAACAAGGCAGGCGAAGCTGCTGCATCGGCAAGTGCAGCCGCCGCCAGCGCAAATACTGCAACAACGAAAGCAGGCGAAGCGGCGGCATCGCAAACACAAGCTGCTGCAAGTGCGGCGGCGGCGCAGGCGATTTCGCTAGGCAATAGTACAGGATTTCCTAGCGTTCGCCCTACCTTAATGCTAGACTTCGCGAACTCGCGAAGTGTTTCGAGAGAAATTACCTTTGCAAGAAATAGCATCGCAACCTACTTCGATGCGAGAGGTATAATGCGGACAGCTGCGCCCAATGTGCCTCGAATAGATTTCGACCCGCTTACAGGGGAGTGCCTTGGTTTGTTGGGTGAAGAGAGTAGGACAAATCTGCTATTGCACAGCAATAATCTAGGAACCCGCAGTCTTAAGCCTGGATTAACTATAACCGAGAATATTACCTCCCCCGACGCTAGCAGTTCTGCTATTAGGATAGATATTCAAGAGGGCGAAGATAAATTTATTCGCGTCTCGCCCCCTACTAATCTAACACTTGCAGAAGGAGATAAATATACGTTTAGCGTTTTTGCGTGGGCGCCCACGCAGATTAAAATAAGCATATATCTCTTCATAAAGTCCCCCCTAATTAATATATCTATCGCCACTTTTATGCTGACAAGTGTGCCGACTCGTTACAGTGTAACACTTACCGTAAATGGTTACACGACGCAGAATTCGATCGATTGTCGCATCGACACAGAAGCTGAAGGGGCCGCGGAAATAAATTCAGGTACGTTCTTTTTGTGGGGGGCACAATTAGAAAAAGGCGCTTTCCCAACTTCCTACATTCCAACAGCTAGCACTACAGTAACGCGCGCGGCAGATGTGCCAAGTGTGGTGGGGGGTGCGTTTTCTCGCTTCTATAACGCAAACCAGGGAACTTTTTATGTTGAAGCGCGAGGTGGGCGCGAGAGTTTTGGCGTCGTGATTAGCTCAGGGTCTAACGCGATAATTGGGCGCGTTGGACCTACTCTTATCGAATCAAACGATGGTACTAGTTATTTTAGTATTACTGGTACAGATATTGCCGAAAACTGGAAAAAGGTCGCTATGGCCTTTCAGTCTGGTGTTGGAAGAAGGCTATGCGTTAACGCGTCTAACGTTGCAACAACGAGTAATTACAGCACAGCCATGCTTATAAATGCCATGTATATAGGCGCGAAAAATGGTCAACACTACTGGAACGGGCATATCAAGCGCCTATACTACTACCCTTATGCCCTTTCCGACTCACAACTTCAAGCTCTAACATCGTATTGACATGAACTTAGCAGGGCACAAGTCCGAACAATTGCAGCCAAATGGCTTCCTTGGCGAAGTTGCTTTCTTGAACATGGAGCAACTTCGGAGAAAATTGCTTAGGCAGGAAATTAATTTCTTCGGCACGGGAGCGCAAGTTTCCTACACAATTCGCCGACCGTACCCGTTCACGCTCGCAATCGTGAACGGCACGGCAACGCTACCCACCGCGCCGAGTGATGGTGTTTACCTTGCCGATACAAATTACACCCTGCTGCACAATGCAGCTGTGGGGACAATCTTAACAGTAGAACTAATACCTTATATCGTATAATGTTAGCGACACTCAAACCTCAAGATTTTCGCCTCGTACTTAATGTAACGAGAGCGAGAATAACAAAAATACAAGACCTTACCGCCGAAACCGTGCGGATTAAGGTCGAGTTTCTAGCAACCCATTGGTGCAAGAAAGAAACGCAGCTTGTAACGCCCGAGGGCGAAATCGAGCCTGTGGAGCAGGAAGTGGAAGTCCAAGCCCCGATGGCAACGTCTATTTTGGTGGACGAAAAAGAGCAAGATATTCCTTACGTTTTGTGGGATGCTTTGTTCCGCGCCATCGGAACCCCCGTGATTATCGAGGCGATTAACCCGCAGCTGGAGGCGTTTAACGCGCTTTTTTATGGGAGTATGGAAGGGTTTAACTTGCAACTAGAAAGTGTCGAACTAGGATGAAACGCGCCCTAAATCTTGCAATCGCGTGGGTATTGTTCTTGCTCGCCTACAACGTAGCACTTTTATTGTGCCCCGTCGGAATACTCTACGCCTTCGTGCGTAGAGTATTCATTGACAGCCTTAGCGAACTATTTTTTGATCTCGCCTACATCTACGACGTAGTTATTAATGTGTCGTGGGGGGATTTCCTAAACGACGTATTCCGAAAACGTAAGCGCGGATACCAATATGGCGACCCAAACGATTCTATTTCGAGAGTTTTGGGGAAGAATAAGGAGCTTTTTACGCTTTCAAAATTCGAGGCGTGGGTGGCGAAACAACTTAATCGAATAGACCAAAATCACGTGGAGAAGGCAGCGAAATGACTCTAATTACCCTACTTTCCCTCGTTAGAAACACTTTCAATTATGAAAAAAATGCTCGATTTTTTTGACTATTACAGCCACAAGCCCACGTTGATTTTCGCAATGGCCTTGACGGGCTTACTGAAAACGGTGCTGGACATCGTGAACGTATATCTGTTTTCGGATTGGCAGTTCGTGATTAGCCTGTTAATCATCACCCACATAGACACGATTTTAGGCGTGTGGTTAGCCCTCAGAAATCAGCAACTTTCGAGTAAGGGATTTGCGGGGTATTTCGAGAAACACATCATCTACGCGCTATTCCTAATAATGTGTCACGTCCTAACCCACTTGAAGATAGACGGCAGGGAAGTGGCTTTCTTCCAGTGGGTTAACAATATGTTTTACGTGGCCATACTGGTTCGAGAAGCAATTTCGATTCTCGAAAAAGTGGGGGCAATTAAGCCCAACTTAATACCGAGCTGGATTCTGGCCTACTTAAAACGTTTCGATGCTTCGGGTCGAGTACAGGACCTTAACCCCACAAATACCGATGGACAAAATTAGTTTAGATCGAATACAGCTTGCGCATCCCAAAGTGCGTGCCGAGCTTACTGCTATCCTCGAACAAGCAGAGAAGGCGCTTACAGGGGAATGGAAGCCACGGCTTACGTGGACGCTTCGAACGTTCCAGGAACAAAATGACCTGTTTGCGCAGGGGCGTACCCGCCCAGGGCGCGTGGTAACGTGGGCGCGGGGTGGAGACTCGTGGCACAATTATGGCCTTGCGGTTGATATTTGCCTCGTGCATATTTCGGGCAAAATGGTGAGCTTCGACAGCGTCGCCGACTTCGACAAGGACGGCGTTGCCGACTGGATTGAAGTCGTAAAAATCTTTAAATCGTTTGGGTGGGAATGGGGTGGAGATTGGGCCAAGCCCAAAACCGATTTACCGCATTTTCAGAAGACTTTTGGCCTAAGCATTGCGCAGGCCAAAGCGAAAATAACCCCAAAACAAGACTACATTTCGATATGAAATCCCTATTTTTTGCCCTGCTTTTGCTCGCCACGGCCTGCACCACCAACCGCCAAATTCTCCGCGCGGTCAACGGCCTTCGGGCTGATTTTGCGAAAATTGATTCTGTTACCAAAACCAACCAAATATTTCTTAATTATGAAAAATCGCGTATTGACAGTATTTATAGGGGTATCTCTGACGATGATTTACGTCGTCGTTTGCAGTATCTCGCACGCCCAAAAAATTGACATCGATCGGGGTGATTTGATTGTCATCACCAAGCTCGCTGAAAAATCGAAGCTCTACGAGGCGGAGAACACGACGCTGATAGTGAATAACTATAAGCTGAAGCAGCAAAACGAAGAGCTGCAAAAGCAGCTTGAGCAGAAGCGCGTAGAAGTGGAAGCACTCGAAAGCGTGCAAAAGAAATTTATTTGGGCGATTGTCGGGTTTGCGGTCTTGCTAGGTATGTGGCTGGCCGCCAAGATATTCCGCCCCAAATGGCTGTAGTTGATGGGTTAGTTGGAAACCTGTGTAGCGCTGTTACACAGGTTTTTTGTTTCCTTTTTTTGTCCTGTAATACTGCGGAAATTGCAGTATTATGCTAAGAATTACCCGAAACGGATACGAATTACAGCTTGCTCCCGATTCGGGAGTCGAAATCGAATGGGTCAGCTGGCTGTTTGCTGACGATGACGTGGGCAAGGCGTTTACGTACCCCATCACGTTTCCTTTGTCGCCGAATAACATCATTTTCTTAGAGCATCGCCACAAAGTGCAGCGCCTGTACGAGGAGCTGGAGGTAAGTGTGCAGCTCTACAACTTCTTCTTTTCTAGCTGTTTTTTGTCCTACAAAATAGACGGGAATAAGGCAACGGGCTATCTCAAACTCGACGAAAGCCTCGTAAATAAGAACCTGCGAAACAAAACCCTTCAGGATATTTTTACGCAGCAAATCCCGCTCGGGAAAACCGCTGACGAAGTAAAATCCAAGTTACTTCAGCTCTGCAATGCGATGCCCAGCAACGAGCCGATGGTATTTGCGCCAATCCACAACGAGGCATTTTTGGAGGAAGATTTTGAGCCCGAAGCCCGTGGCTTTGTGCGGCAACCGTACGTCAACTATTACGGAAAATGGATGCTGGAGACAACAGGGAGCTTCTTCGTCGATGGTAATTACAGCGTAAGATTCCCGTTGCCAGGCTTCCCGAGTGTAAATGCCGATATGTGGGGGTATCACCTGGTACCATTTCCGTATTTGGCGTGGGTAATGGAGAAGATATTCGAGTGGTTGGGTATATCGGTGCAAAGCACGTGGCTGGCCGATGATGAGATTCGACGCAGGGTTATCTACAACAATGTGGCCTTAGAATCGGTCTTAGATCGCCCGTACAGTGGCATGATTGTGACCATTGCCAACCACTTGCCCCGCATGAAAGTAATAGACTTTCTGAGGGCGATTAGAAAGCATTTTTGCCTGCAAATCGACGTAAGTTCTAAGAACTTGCAGGTAACGATAGAAAGCTTTGTGGGTATTAATAACACAGGCGATACCATAGACGTAAGCACGTGGGCGACCGCCGATGATATTGTATTAGATCCACCCAAAAACCGAGGTTACACCATCAAGTTTGCGGGGGATGACCTTATCGACAAGGAAATCAAACGCCTTGAGACGGCAACGATTGGCGACGGTGACAAGAGCATCACCGACGAAGTCGCCACCGTGGCGATGGGAAAAAGGGTGAGAATCAACGCGGGCGGGAAAGACGTACTAGGCACGTGGCTTGTGCCCGTGTCGAAACAGCCTGGTAACTTCCAAGGGCTTCGGTACGCGGGGGCGGATGGGTTCTTCGATGGCACCGAGCTGAAGGAAGATTTTGCGATTCGGCTGATGACGTACCGAGGATGGCAGAAAGATGCCAACGGCGAGTTGTACCCCATGCTTTCGTCTTCGAGGTATGATTTTAATCAGGCGATTATAGGCACACTTGCCGACGATCCGCGCGATTTGAAGAGCGTTTACGAGGTTTTCCAAAAGCCGTTCTACACCTTTCTCGCAAACACCCGAAACGCACAGCTGAAGCTACTGCTTCCAGTGGCGGAGTTTATGCGGCTTTCGCTTTCCAAAAAGCTAGGTATTAGGGGACGTGACAGGGTTTTAAGTCGATTTTTCATCGAAAAACTCGTGGCAAAACTCCCTGGGCGAAATGGCTGGATAGAGGCGAAGCTGTACGCATATCCAACCTTACCAGGCGCGATTGGCCCCAATACGTCGGGCGTTAATGCGATAGTATGGCTACGCATGGAATTTATGCTGCATACAGACGATAGCCTGATTGATGTCTATGTGCGCGCCTATACCAGCCAAGACCAATCCAAAAAACAGGCCGTGGCGGGGCTTACGATTTTTTACGAAAAAACAACCTACGACGCGATGGGCGTAGGCAGAGAAGAACTTACCGCCACCATGGACGGCACGGAACTACTTATCGAAGCCAACTGGTTGAACTACATCGAAGCCCAGAACGAGCAAGAGCCACCCACGCAAATCACTATGGCTTTGTTACCCAGTCCAGATTATTTCGTTGTACCAACATAACCATGAGTAGAAGAAATTGGCGGGGCTTGAGCCGCGCATCCGACGTAATTCCTGGAGTGCCTAATAACGTCATTCCCGACGTCCAAATCACCGCCAAAAGCGTGGAGATTTTGCGCGCGTTTATGCCCGTGTTTGTGGAGCGTTTGCGGCGCAATATCGACACGATGAATATAGGCCACGAAGGCGATTTGGACGATAGTTTTCGGTTCAACGTCCGCAAGGGCAACAGCGTAGTAAGCGCCAATCTTTCCTTCAATTTCTACGGGCGATTCGTCGATATGGGTGTAGGGAAGGGCACTACCCTCGTGGAGCGCCAAACGGGCAGATTGCTCTTTGAAGGCCGTGCGGGGACGGGAAACAAACGAAAACCGAAACCGTGGTTTTCTCCCCAATATGTTTTTGAAAAAGACCGATTGGCCGAAATTACCGCCGAGGCAATGGCCGCCTTATCGGCGCAGTTTATTAGCCCCGACGATGTTCAAGTAACCGTCAATATCTAATCACCATGGCAAAACCAAACACCGATAACGTAAAGAGCACCGTCACCCTAATTATCAACGGTGAAGGGGCGAAAACAAGCCTAAAAGAGGTAGGAACGGCGGTAAGTGCCGTTACCAAGGAGTTACGAGCCTTGAAAGAGGCCGATAATCCTGCATTGTACAAAGACCTTATTGCAAAAAAAAGGGCGCTAACCGAGGAGTATATCCGACAAAAACAGGCAATCGGAGAGGTTAGAAGCGCATGGGATAAATTCAAAACTCAGTCGGCTACGATTGCAGCGGGCGTATTGGGTGGAAATATCGTTGAGCAAGCAGGAAGAGCAATAGTAAGCATAGCCCAGCAGGCCAAAGCGGCTTTTATGAGCTACGAAAAAGCCGCAAAAGGATTGCAGTCGGCTACGCTTATGAGCAACGAAGTGCTATCTGACCTTGAACAGCAAGCCAAAAAACTAGGCCCACAGATGGGCTACACTGCCGAGATGTATTTAGAGGCTGCCACAAAAATTGGCTCGGCAAAATCGGAGCTGGTGGGTAGTAGCGACGCCATGAAGGAGATGATGGAAAGCGCTATGCTGTTTGCGAGGGCAGGAAAACTCGATTTGCCTGATGCGGGGGAATCGCTTTCGATGATGCTCAACCAATTCGGGAAAGATGCCCAAGAAGCCAAACATTTTGTAGATGTGATGTCTCAGGGGTTTGCGCTCGGCGCTGCTGAACTTAATCAGGTCGTGGATGGAATGAAATACGCAGGGGTTGCAGCAAACACAATGGGGGTGAGCTTTGGTGAAACTAACGCCGTACTTCAGCTATTTGTGAAAAATGGTTTGACGGGCGAAATGGCAGGAACGCAACTTAGGGCTATTTTATTGAAACTAGGTGCAGGTGCTGACGACACCAACCCGAAAGTAGTAGGGCTGATGAAAGCGCTAGACAACTTGGGAAAGAAGAACTTGAGCGTCAAACAAATCACTGAACAGTTTAATACCGAAAACGTAGCTGGAGCCAATATTTTGCTTCAAAATATGCCATTGTTGCAAAAATGGACGAAAGAGATTGAGAATAAAGGCGCTGCCGAAAAAATGGCAGCAATAAATATGTCGGCCTTAGACTACGAGGCACAACGGTATTCCGTTACGGTTAATCAACTTTATGTTGCCATCGGCGAGAAGCTTTCGGGGGCGTTTCGTGGTCTTTATAAATGGGCTACCGAGGTGCTTACTACGCTTAGAGAAATGGTTGAAGATTCCGACAATTTTATGGACATTGTCTTTGGGATTGTGGATGTTATCGGCGACCTTTTGGTAAGCATTCGAGAGCTAACGGTTACGATGACAGGCTATGGAGATGCGGGCAAACTGGCCATGGATGTCACCAAGGGTATTGGGGTGGTTTTTAAGTTAGTGGCGGCGGCGGTTGTGGTGGTTATTAACGAAACGGCGACGTTGATTGGGTATTTCGACGTGCTTATTAATAGCGGCAAGAAGGTTATGAACTTTTTTGGTAGCCAGTTTAAGATTAATCCAGCGGCTAACATGGATAACCTTATGAAAAATAGGCAAAAGAATATTGACAGGGTTAATTCTTGGTTTGAAGAGCCCGCAAAAAAAACGGAGACTCCTACCAAAAAAACAACAACTCAAAGCCCCGTAAAAACACCGCCACCGCCACTTCCACCTACCGATGGAAGTCCAAAAACAGGTGGAGACGCTGGAAGCAAGGAGAAAAAGAAGAAAGCTCCGACAACGCCTGGCGTAAGCACAAAAACGTGGATAGAGGCTACAAAAGACGAAATGGAGGCTTGGAATGACGTGTATGATGAAGCAGAAAAAGAACGTAAAGCGAATTTGGCTAACCTACTAAAAGACCTTACTCATGAATACGATTTGCACTATTTAGAAATAGAGCAAAAAGCAGCGCAAGGAAAATTTAATGAGGATGATTTGCGAGAACAAAGGTTACAAAAAGAGCTTGATTTTTTGCAGAAAAAAAAGGAGTTTACTGAGTTGTATGGAGAAGATACACTTAATGTGGAACGTGAAATAGCAAAAAAACAAGAGGAATTGCAGAAGGCGGCTGCTGATAAAAAAGCTACCGATTTAGCCAATGCACTGGCATTTACCAATAAAGTGTTTGATGAACAAGCGGATCTTTTGAAAGGTAAAGAGGCAAATCAGCTCATAAGTCAAGAGCTTTTGAATGTTGCTTTACTGGACAATGAAGCGGCTCGCTTGGGAGCTCAGTTGAATTTACTGAAAGCTTTTGGGAAAGAAACTACTGAAATAGAAGCTCAGATAACCAAAAATCATATTGCTCAAAACGCTCTAAAGAAAGAAAACGACAAGGAGTCTGCGCAAAAAAGAACCGATTTGTTATATTCTTTTGCAGATGCTTCTGGGGCTATTTTGGACATGGTAGCATCAAATACAGAAGAAATGGCAGGGTTTCAGAAGGCCGTCGCACTCGCAAAAATTGCTATTGACTCTGGTGTAGCAATATCTGCAGCAGTAGCGGCAGCAACTTCTACAAGCCTTACACCTATAGATATGGCCATAAAAATAGCGGGATATGTAGCCTTAATAGCAACCAATATTGCAAAAGCAAGAACGATTATTTCTAGTAGCGATACTCCTTCCGCTCCGACATTTGCAAAAAAAGCTACTGGAGGTTTTTCTGATTTTAGCAGTTTATATGGTGATAATAGCGGACAGCCGCAAGGTTTTACCTCTGGTCCAACGTTGTTTAATCTTGGAAGGAGAAGTTATATTGCTGGTGAAGCGGGAAAAGAGTACATTATCAGCAATCCAATGCTGAAAAACCCTGTGATTGCCAACATTGCATCTATGTTAGAGATGTACCGCAAGGGACAACCAATGCCCACGGGCGGTACTGGAGGAAACACGAGCGATTTGCAGGTACTTATACCTCTGTTGCAAGAGATTTCGGCCAAACTCAACCAAAGGCAAACGATTCAGTTTAATTATTCGGAATTTGAAAAGTACCGAGATTTTATAGATTTTATTAGGGAGGATGCGGCGTAATGCTATCGAAAGCCCCTGCAAGTGCGGGGGCTTTTTTGTTTGGAATGAAAATAAATAGTGTGATTTTGTAAAAATAATTGTCCTAGTATTAGGACAAATAAAAAATACCCCTTATCTTTGTATCGTTGGTTGAGTGACCAACCCCGTTGCAGCGGGAAAACTTAAAAATCAAACAATTACGACAATGAAAACGGCTGACATGTTTTTTTTCAATTCTGCGCATTACTACGAAAAAGAGTTGCCTAGGCTGACTGCGTTCCAGCAAAACGACGAAATATCTGGCTCGAGCGATGGAGATAAAATTGAGCAGTATGTTAAATTTCTCTCGTGTATCGTCTCAATGATTCATGATGGAATAGACGACTACCTAAGTGTTTTTGACGTCGAAATATCTCGGAAAGAAGCCATAGCGTTTATCAGGGAACATGGAAGAGACATTTGTTTTTATGAGGGAATTCGTCCCTTTTCTGAGATAAAAAAACAGAGCGATTTTCAGGGTGTTAGCTGCTTTTTGCCTCCAGTAGCATTAGCGTATTTGCTAAAAAAGAAAATGTCAAAATAAAAAAATCCCCTTGATTGCAGTCAAGGGGATTTAAACAATTACGACAGGTACGATTAAGTTCTCGTTAAAAGAACACAGCATTTTTAAATTCCTCCGTCGCGAGGGCAAATATATGGAAAAACAACAACAAGACGAAGGAGGCGATTTCCTTTCAAATCACTTTCTATCCTTTCTTAACTCTCACCCGCTCATTTCTGTACGCGGATTAGAGACAGAAATAGGGATGCCGAAAGACACTATTCGTAAGGCAAAAGAGTCGAAAGGAGCGCGTCGCATCCCAGAGAAGTATTTCTACCAAATGGGGGTGATTCTCGTAAACTACGGGTTTAACTGGCCTGAGAATATTGAAGAATAATCCTATAATCAAATCTACTCAAATGACCAATAAACTAATAAGTGGGCAAGAGCTGGTTAAGCGCTCCCCACTTTTTTTTAAAATCAAAGAGGTAGCCATTGATGGCGAGGAGCTCTATCAGTTGTATGATAATAGGCTAGATAAGGCTATAATCTACGAGGCCAAGAAGGCCGAGAC
The DNA here is from genome assembly GCF_000482465.1 of Runella limosa DSM 17973. GTDB lineage: Bacteria > Bacteroidota > Bacteroidia > Cytophagales > Spirosomataceae > Runella > Runella limosa. The sequence continues at coordinate 241,490 of NZ_AXVJ01000025.1, read as the reverse complement.
TGAACCATTCACCGAAAAAATGTTTTTTATGGGATCTCAACACCCCAACGAAATTTTAGCTGTACTACTTTAATCAAAAACGCTATCATTTTCTCAACAACCTCCATCGGTACCGACGCGGCTCAGGCACTGATGGAGGTTGTTCTTGTTTTTTTTGATAGCATATTTTTGCGGCCGCATTCCTCTAAAGGAGCTGCTGCGGGGTAAATTTGATAGCAAAATTGTATTGATGTATCTTTCGAGAAAAAAGACTGGTAAAGAAAAACCCCGCTACTCAGCGGGGTTTTTTGTTTTTGACTCCAAGCCAATCTTTACCATATCCGTAATTATTTTAGAAAGGCTTACTTTTTTTTGAGTCTTGATTGATTCTTGGGCTTGAATCGAAATTAGCTTACCCCAAAGTTCTTCGTCAAAATCAACGCTTATTCTTTTCATAGTTTGTGAAATTATTTATGTCGCAAATGTAAATATTATTTGATTATTATAATTATGATTGAAATAATATTGTAAATAATATTTGGTTATTTGATTATTTACAATTTATATTTGTGACATCGTTCACTTAAACAACAGATGATTTATGAAAAAGTTAGTTTTGAAGTCGATTTTAGTTTTAAATCGCCCTGTTTACTATTTGGTAGATAATGGCGTAAATTATGTGTTGATTCGCCCACTTTGTGAAGCCCTCCAAATAGATGCGGATTGGCAAATTAGAGAGTTGAAAAAGGATGAAGATTTAGCAGCTGAGGTGTGTGAACACACAACCCAGCTACCATCTGACAAGCAGAAAAGGGCATTTACTTGTTTGCCTGAGGAGTTTATTTACGGCTGGATTTTTAGCATTAAGTACAGTAACACCATGAGCGAAGAGACCCGTGAGAATTTGCGTCAGTACAAACGTGAATGTTACGATGCGTTGTATTCTCACTTTCATGCTAAGGTACGTAGCCTAACAGAAAGCATAAAAGAGCGTGCTGAGCTGGAAGTAGAAGCCCGTCGGCTAAAAATGCGTTTATTGGAAAATCCTGAGTTTGTGCGTTGGCAGGAAATTAACACATTGAAGCAGCAACAATCTTACCGACTTACCAAAGACCAAAAAGAATCGCTGATGATTTTGGTAGAAGAAATGATGGAAGAAGAGTCTGTCAACAACTAACAAAAAAGGGTAGCGTGTTACCAGCACGCTACCCCAACTCGTTCACCTAGACAAATACCGAAATGGAGAACTTAGACAAAGTTAAGAAAGAACTTCAAGAAGCCAAAGGGACCATTGATGTACTTTATAGGCGACTAAAAGAGTACGAGGAGCAAATAGATATACTGAAGCAAACTAGAATACTGCTAAACGAAGATCGTGCCAGGCTCCACCGTGAAATTAATGGCCTCCAAAATTACAACAATCATCAGCGCGAAATGCTTGAAGAACAAAAGCATGAGTTCTTGATGATTATGATGGAGAACTACAATGAAATTTATGTCAACTAATAAACAATACAACAATGAAAACCACCACAGAGTAACTACTTGAAAGTTACGTAAAGGCGTCGATGGCTGAAAAAGCCTTAGAGGCAAAGGTTAAAGCGTTAGAAGAAGAGCTTCAAAACGCAAAGATGAGAGCTCAACTTACCTATGATACTTACATAGCACATTTAAGGTCAATAAAAGTTTAATTTCCAAGCCAACTTCTATCAGGGCTTATTTGTTCTAAAGCCCTGATAGAAGTTGGAAAGCTGAAGCATGGCAGATTCTTGATCGTCTTCTACAATGTGTACATACCGCATCGTAGTTTGAATATTTGTGTGGCCAAGTATCTGCTGTAATTCGTGTACTTTTCCCCCAGCGCGTAGATAATTTGTAGCAAACGTGTGGCGCCCCGTGTGGTAGCCGTCGATATTTATTTTATAACGCTTCGATAGTTTCTTTAATACCTTTCGCCCGTAGGCTTCCGATATTTTTAGATTTTGCGCCGTGGCCTGATTTTGCAAGAAAATAAGGTCTTCTAAGTAGCCCATCGCAATCGGGTCGATGGGGACATAGATAGTTTTAAGGCGTTTTGTCACGACCTGCTTTTGTGGGTGAAATGCCAGGCGTCGAGTTACGCGGTAATATTCTATTTTGTTTTCATCGAAAGCCAGAATGTCGGAAATACGTAGGCTAAGGGTACACGCCACCAAAAAGCGACACAAGGTAAGTTTTTCGCCCATTGGCAGGCTCTCATTCTCATACACATCCATCAAGTCAGCCACTTGATTTGGGAGCAAATGTTCGATTTGCTTTTCATCCTGATTCGTTACTACATCGGCTTTTTTAAAGGGGTTGTCGATAGAAATGCCGTCTTTAATGGCTAGATTAATGTAGGCGCGTACATATTTTAGGAGATTGGCGATGGTATTTTTATCCAACTTTTTGTCATCGTTGGTTCGTTTATTGGTCTGTTTTTGCAGCCAGGCTTCGTAGTTTTCAATCAGCTTTTTGGTGAGGTCGTTGTAACTAATCGTGTTTTTGTACGCCCGCAGCCATAGCCAAGCGTTTTTGTGTGATTTTCGGGTACCTTCCGTAATTTTTTTTCTGTAGAAACGCTCCTTTATTTTTTTCTCCATATAGGCCACAAAATCCTTACGTTTCTCGTATTCCAGGTATTCTTTTTTTACTTCAGATAGCGTAAGTGGTTTGTCGGCCAAACGGCAAACGATGAAAATGTCGTTCAGCTTCGCTATTTGATCTGTGATAATAAGGTTGTAATCATTGGCTTCTTTATCGTTTTTTTTTCGAGGTAGTACCTTATTTTCTTCTTCGCTTACCAAATCTTTGGGCCAACTGATATTTAGCGGAAGTTGGTCTTTTTCTCCATTAACGTAGATATACAGGTATAGCGCTACGGTGCCGTTTTGCTTTACGTAAGAGCCTTTGAGGAGGCTTACAGTCGTTTTCATTTTCGCGAAATTTTAGAAAAAGGTGGTTGGATTTTCAGTTTTCGAGAAGTTTTAGAAAGAAAAAACCCCTCAAATTCGCTGATTTGAGGGGTTTTAAAGTGTTTCGTTGGCGGACAAGGACTCGAACCCTGAATAAAAGAACCAAAATCTTCTGTGTTACCATTACACCATCCACCAATTCCGTTTTGGTGGTGCAAAAGTACGGCTTTCTTGGTTACGTGTCAAGCGTTTTTTGGAAAAAAAATGAGAATAAATTTTTCAAAAAACGCCTTTTGCTTGATATTCAGTGGTTTTGTGTGAATATTTTTTTTGACTAAACCGCCGCTGTTGCCGCTTCAGGAGCGATTTTTTTAACCAATCCTTGAAGAACTTTACCTGGGCCACATTCCACAAATTCGGTTGCGCCATCTGCTACCATGTTTTTCACCGACTGCGTCCAGCGTACTGGAGCCGTGAGCTGTGAAATGAGGTTGGCTTTGATTGTTGCGACGTCGGTAGCGGCTTGGGCATTTACGTTTTGGTAAATAGGGCAACGTGGTTCGCTGAATTGCGTGTTTTCAATTGCCGCTGCCAATTCTTCGCGGGCAGGTTCCATCAGCGGTGAGTGGAATGCTCCGCCTACAGGAAGTGGCAACACGCGCTTGGCTCCTGCTTCTTTGAGCTTTTCACCAGCCAAACGAACTCCTTCGTGTGAGCCTGAGATAACTACTTGGCCTGGGCAGTTGAAGTTGGCCGCCACGACTACTTCGCCTTCTACCGAAGCGCAAATTTGCTCGATTTTTTCGTCGTCAAGCCCAAGTACGGCCGCCATGGTCGATGGCGTTAGCTCACAGGCGCGCTGCATGGCGGCCGCGCGTTGTGCCACCAATCGGAGTGCATCTTCAAACGACAATGCACCTGCTGCTACCAAGGCAGAAAATTCGCCAAGCGAGTGGCCTGCTACCATCTCGGGGGCAAAATCGGCGACAGTCGAAGCTAAAATAACGGAGTGCAGGAAAATCGCAGGTTGAGTAACATTGGTTTGCTTGAGTTCTTCGTCGGTTCCTTCAAACATGACCTTGGTTATCTCAAATCCTAAAATTTCGTTGGCTTTATCGAAGAGCGCGCGTGCTTGAGCATTGTTTTCGTAGAGGTCTTTGCCCATGCCGCTAAACTGCGAACCTTGGCCAGGAAATACGTATGCTTTCATTGATTTTTAGAAGCCCTCCGCCCCCAAGAGGGAGTTTAGTTTGATCGTTGAATGGGGCAATGCGAGTGCAAACATACAAGGCTTGCCCCAAACTATCAAACAATAAACAAGGAGCGTTCTTCGGGAGTAGGAATGCGGCAACTTTCTGATTTTCCAAAAATTTGGTAGCGGTTACGGGCAACAAGCCCATAGAAAGCGTCTCGAATAAAGCGGGGAAGAAGAATAAAGCCATATAACCATGACCAGCCTGTAAGGTAACGGGCAATTTCTAAGGCTGCTGTTGACTTCTGGTAGAGTTTTCCGCTGCGGAGCAGAAGGATAGTGTTTAGCTCAACGGTTGAATAACCGTTTTCTTGAAGCGTTTTCTGCCCTAATTCGGACTGAAGTGATGCGAAACGATAACGACGTGTCGAATCATGGTCAATGATAAAATTGACACTTGCATTGCAAAAATTGCATACTCCGTCAAAGAAAATAATATCCATTGGAAAAGAGTGTCGAATGGGGGAATGACGAGTGTCGAATTGAAAGCTTTGGTTTCGTCATCATCTTATTTAAGTAGCTTCGGCGAAGCATAACCTATTGCTTTGTTACGCTTCGCCGAAGCAAAAATCAAAAAATATCCTTCTGCTACTACAAATGTTGTGCCTCTACCGAGGCTTCTATTTAATCAACTGAATCCATCCTTTTAAAGTGAGGGGTTCGCTGGTTTTTTGTAAGGTTTTGAAGGTAACTGTTACTTGGTAGTAATAGGTTCCTGAAGGCAAGTCTTGGCCATCCGACGTTTTGCCATCCCAATTGATATTTGGATTGTTACTTTCAAATATCTTCGTTCCCCAACGATTATATACAACAAACGTCATGGTTTCGATGAACGCCGTACAAGAAAGCGGAGTAAACAGGTCGTTTTTGCCGTCGCCATTAGGCGTAAACACGTTTGGCAGTCTTAGTGATGTACAGTTGTCGTTACAAACGGTATTGCTCTTAGCACTTTCGGTACCAAAACGACTGACTGCCGTCACGTAATAACAGCCCGCGTAGGAGTCTAGCCCTGTATGTCGGAAAGTGGTTGTTGGGGCAGTAGTTTGTCCTATTTTTGTAAAAGGGTCTTCTGGATAACGGGTAAAATAAACATTGTAGCTAACCGCAGGTGCACATTCTTGGTTGTTAGCGTTGCTGACTGGGTAAGTCCAGTTGAGGGTATTGTTGACTACCGAAGAGGCACATTCAAGTCCTGTAGGGTTATCGCAATTGAGGGCATCAATGGTCAAAACAGGTGGGCAAGGTTTGGTGCTGTCGGCGGGAGCGGCACACACAATTTGCGAGAAATTATACAGTTGCCCTACTCTAATGCGAGGGCTATCGTAAGTGCCTACCGTCTCGACGCGATAACAATAGGTAGAGTCGGTCGAGAGTTTGATGGTGTGTGTGCCATCTGCCGTAAAACGGTCGGTGCCATCGTCGGTGTAAGTAAAGGTGCTTGCACTTTGCACTGACACTTCCGCGATGAGGTTGAACGTACCTGGGCGATTTCTAACTTCCCGATACACGCGGTGACGTTGGTTTTCGTTGCGCCAAGGCACTACTGCTTGCCAGTTGAGGCGTAAACCTTGGTTGGCAGGAGCAACGGATAAACGAACGCTGCTGGCAGCCTCCGTAACGCCGAGACTCGTGAGCGTACCGTTGAGGGTATGGAAAAACTCCAAGCGGTAGCGGTATCCATTTTGAACTGTATTGAGGTTACGATCGACATAAATGGTGTCAACCGTAGCGTCTAAGTTACTATTGATAGTCGCAATGAGGGTAAAGTCGGTGCCATTCAAGCCTGTTGCTCTCGACAAGCGATATTGATAAGGGCCAGGGACATCGCTTGCTTTAAACGGCGGACGAGTCCATTTTACCGTAATAACACCTCGGTTTGTGCTGGTTGTATCCACGGTTACGTTGGTGAGCACAGGTGTTTGCGCGGGTAAGTCTAGGCAAGTTTCGTCCGAAAGGGGGCTGAACCCGCCCTGTGGAAGTGCGTAGGCTACCCGAATACGATAGCTGTATTGAACACCACCCCTTCTTAAACCAAGACCGTTGTTGTCATCAGTAAAAGTAGTAGCATTGACAGGAACTCGGCCCACCTCAGTATAGCCCAAAGCAAGTGGGTCACCTGGGTTGGTACATCCGCTGAATGTTCCTCCCGAACAACCTTCTTTTCGATAAATGACCATTTGAGCTCCAGGGAGCTGACAACGATAGGAAGTCCAAGTAAGCGTAAAGCCTGCGGCTGCGCCCGTGGATGGGGTGGCTGTAAGGCCAGAAGGTCTGGGTGCAACAACCCGAATAGCAAACGATTCGAGCGAAGCCAATTGAATCTGATTACGTCCAGGTAAATCTTCAACTTTGATAACGACATCGTAAGGTGCTTCGCGAACGTGGCTACAGTTGGTCAGCCAACGAAACGTTCCTACGGCAGGAGAGGCTTGCGATTGGCTCACCGATGGGGTAAATGTGGCATAGTCGGTCGCAATCAAAGGAGGGCTAATAGGTTTTCCTTGGGGGTCTAAGTTGAAAACTCCTCCGTATGCCGAAAATATCAGGCGATTATTGTCGGGGTCGGTAGCACGGGCTGTTTGCGAGGCGACTTGCCCTGCTTCTACACACACATTCGCAATGGGGTCGAGCAGTGGCCTTCGGTTGGGGCCATCGGCTACTACAATTTGCATATCTCGGACTACCTCACCGATTTTGACGCCGTCGCGCCATTCTTCAATAATAAAAGCAACGTTATAAATACCTGTCCTAGCAGGAGCATCCCAGCACAAATCTCCCGTAATGGGGTCGATGGTGAAGGTAGCAGGGGCATTTTGTAATTCGTTTTTTGCATCAGGATCTACCCCCAAAGCAGGGTCACGGTAGCCATTGACGTTGCGGTTGATACAGGTTCCAGGAGTTCCTTGTTTTGGAATAGAAAGACGATAAGAAAGGCTATCGCCATCAGCATCAAAAGCCGCAGGGTTATGGCAGAATTTTTGGCCAGTACGTGCTGAATCCAAAGGAGGGTTGAGCATGACGGGCGTTCGGTTGAGTCCGAGCGATGCATTGATGACCAATACTGTTTCGACATAAAAAGGCGTATTGACAGAGTTAGACATATTAACTACGCCATCGTTGCGGTTTTCGATACCCACCGAAATGACATATACCCCAGGCGACGAAAACGTAAACGGCTTACTGAAAGTGTTTATCGTAGTTGCTACGTTGATGGGCGCTCGTCCAGTCCGTTCAACCAGTAATGTGGTTCCTGCCCCTCCGTTGAAAGGACGAATACAAAACGTCACGTCGTTTTGGCCTTCGCTGGCCATTCGTCCCCCAATTTCATCATGGTAGGTCGTGAGGGTTAGCCTATAAGTAAGGTCTCGGTCGGAGATGCGACTTGCCGTAATCTCGCCCGCGCGAACGTGCGTGGCATAAGAATAGTATGCACTACAAATGCACAACCAAAGAAGTAGAATACGTAGTGTCAAATTCCTCATGGGTAACTATGGGGTATGATTGGGTACAGTGTCGATTGCAGCTAGTGGTCTGCAAATAGTATTTTTAAAACGAATATTTCAGGAAAATGGTGTAAATTTTATTGCTTTTTCCACCGCTTTCTTTTTTAGAGACGTATTTTTTGTGCTTGATGCTAAAACAAAAAAATGACACACTCAGTTACAAATTTGTGCTTTAAATGACTATTGCTAATTAGCAAAAAAAGTTTAATTTTAGATTGTTTCTAAATTAATTGAGACCTACTTTTGACCGCTGAAAATAGTAATAATCATCGTTTTAATTTAAAAAACTTAGATATGTCTTGGGTTACTCAAACACTATCAAGCTCAATTGGAAAAAAGTTGGTAATGGCCCTTTCTGGCTTGTTTTTATGCTCTTTTTTGATTGTTCACATGAGTGGAAATTTACAGTTGTTTAAACATGACGACGGCTTGGCCTTCAATGTCTATGCCGTTTTTATGACAACCAACCCCCTCATCAAAACGGTTTCGTACGGTTTGTACGCACTTATTTTGTTGCACGCCTTTGAAGGTTTGTATTTGGCAAAACAAAACCGCCAAGCGCGTGGGAATCAGCGCTATGTGGTTTACAACGGAAAAGCAAATAGCTCGTGGTTTTCGCGTAGTATGGCGCTGCTTGGTACTATTTTGCTTGTGTTTATCGTCGTTCACATGTCAAACTTCTGGTTTGAATACAAGTTTGGATACGTGCCTTACACGCAGTATGAGCAGAACCTCGTCACTGGTGAAGTCGTAGCAACTCCTTTCGAAGGTGAAATCAAAGGCAAAATGGAGGAATTTGTACGTGAAGAAAACCAAACACGCGTGGTAATCGTGAAAGATTTGTACCGTAGTGTAATGGAAGGGTTCAAAAATCCAATTTTAGTACTTTTCTACGTGCTTTCTATGTTTGCTGTGTCGTTTCACTTGGTGCATGGCTTTAAGAGTGCTTTCCAAACGTTGGGAATCAATCACTCTAAGTACAACCCTTTGCTCAATTTCTTGGGCGTTGGGGTATTTGGTATCCTCATTCCAATTGGTTTTGCTTTGATGCCTTTGTACTTCTTTTTCAAAAGCATGTAATGATGAATGTGCCCATTTGAGAATTTGAAAATGTGCTAATGAAGCACAATCAAGTTCTCGCAATTAACTCATTTTCAAATTACCGAATTTCTCAATTTCCAAATTAGAAAATATGGCAACATCACCAAAATTGGACGCCAAAATCCCCGATGGGCTGCTTGAAAGTAAGTGGACAAAGTACCGCTCTACGGTAGCGCTCGTCAACCCCGCCAACAAGCGGAAACTAGAAATTATCGTTGTAGGAACTGGTTTGGCAGGAGCGTCAGCTGCTGCGACGTTGGCCGAACTAGGATATTCTGTGAAAGCTTTTTGTTTTCAAGATTCTGCCCGCCGTGCGCACTCAATCGCTGCCCAAGGGGGAATCAATGCTGCTAAAAACTACCAAAACGACGGGGACTCTACCTATCGTTTGTTTTATGATACCATCAAAGGAGGTGACTACCGCGCTCGCGAAGGAAACGTTTATCGCTTGGCGCAGGTATCAGCTTCAATTATTGATCAATGCGTAGCGCAAGGTGTACCTTTTGCCCGTGAGTACGGTGGCTTGTTGTCAAACCGTTCGTTTGGTGGTACCCAAGTACAACGTACTTTCTACGCCGCAGGACAAACAGGCCAACAGCTTCTTTTGGGGGCTTATTCGGGCCTTCAACGCCAAGTAGGATTGGGAACGGTAAAAATGTACTCGCGTCACGAAATGCTCGACGTAGTAGTGATTGATGGCAAATGCCGTGGAATCATTGCTCGTAACCTCGTAACGGGTGAAGTAGAGCGTCATTTCGGTCATGCGGTGTTGCTTTGTACAGGTGGCTACGGAAACGTATTTTACCTTTCAACCAACGCGATGGGTTCTAACGTAACCGCCGCTTGGAAAGCACACAAAAAAGGAGCTTTCTTCGGAAACCCATGCTTTACGCAAATCCACCCAACTTGTATTCCTGTTTCGGGCGACCACCAGTCGAAACTGACGTTGATGTCAGAGTCGTTGCGTAACGATGGTCGTATTTGGGTGCCTAAAAAGAAAAATGATACCCGCCCTGCGGACCAAATTCCAGAAGACGAGCGCGACTATTATTTGGAGCGTCGTTATCCTGCTTTTGGTAACCTCGTACCTCGTGACATTGCCTCGCGTGCCGCCAAGGAGCGTTGCGATGCTGGCTATGGCGTAGGAACGTCGAAAATGGCGGTTTATCTCGACTATTCGGCGGCGATTCAGCGCTACGGAAAAGGAGAAGTAAACAAATTGAACCTCCACGATGCTTCTGCTGAAAAAATCACTGAATTAGGAAAGGCAGTGGTAAAAGAGAAATACGGAAACTTGTTTGATATGTACAAACAAATCACAGGCGAGGATCCGTACGAAGTGCCAATGCGTATTTACCCTGCGGTTCACTATACCATGGGTGGGCTTTGGGTTGACTATAATTTGATGACAACTGTACCAGGTTTGTACGCGTTGGGAGAAGCTAACTTCTCTGACCACGGTGCCAACCGCCTCGGTGCAAGTGCCTTGATGCAAGGTTTGGCCGATGGATACTTCGTTATTCCTTACACAATCGGGGCTTATTTGGCCAACGAAATCCGTACCAACGCGATTTCTACTGACCACCCTGCGTTTGTGGAAGCTGAAAAACAAGTAAAAGACCGTATTACGAAACTTGTTTCTATTCAAGGAAAAACGTCGCCAGAAGCATTCCACAAGCGTTTAGGGAAAATAATGTGGGATAAGTGCGGTATGGCACGTAACGAAGCTGGTTTGAAAGAGGCTATCTCAGAAATCCAAGCATTGAAAAAGGAATTTTGGTCTGATGTGCGCGTGATGGGTGATGCCGATGAATTTAACCCTGAACTAGACAAAGCTGGCCGCGTGGCCGACTTTATCGAATTGGGTGAGTTGATGTGCCGCGACGCCCTCAATCGCAACGAATCGTGTGGTGGTCACTTCCGTGAAGAGTACCAAACTGAAGAAGGTGAGGCACTTCGCGATGACGAAAACTACATGTACGTAGCGGCGTGGGAACATGCAGGCGAAAGCCAATGGGAACTCCACAAAGAGGATTTGGTGTACGAAAACATTAAGATTGCCCAACGTTCTTATAAGTAATCACCTTTTATCACGCTGTAAGGGTCTAAAAACCATATTTCGATGTTTATAGACCCTTACAGCGTGACAAAAAAAACTTCAAAACAAAATGTCAGCAGGAAATATGAATCTCACCTTGAAGGTGTGGAGACAAAAAAATAAAAAAACAGAAGGGAAAATCGAAACTTACCAAGTTGCTGGTATTTCGCCCGATATGTCATTCTTGGAGATGTTCGACGTGTTGAACGAGCAACTCATCGGTGAAGGTAAAGAACCTATTGCTTTCGACCACGATTGCCGCGAAGGTATTTGTGGGATGTGCAGCATGTACATCAACGGCCGTCCACACGGCCCGAAAGGTGGAATCACTACTTGCCAGTTGCACATGCGTAGCTTCAGCGACGGTGACACCATCGTGGTAGAGCCTTGGCGTGCTAAGGCGTTCCCTGTCATCAAAGACTTGGTGGTAGATCGTAACGCTTTTGACCGCATTCAAGCGGCAGGTGGGTTTGTGTCGGTCAACACGGGTAATGCACAGGACGCCAACAGCATTCCAATTGCCAAAGAAGACGCCGACGAAGCATTTGCAGCAGCGGCGTGTATCGGCTGTGGCGCTTGCGTGGCGGCTTGCCAAAATGCTTCCGCAATGCTATTCGTATCGGCCAAAGTATCCCAATTTGCGTTGTTGCCACAAGGCCAGCCAGAGCGCAAAATGCGCGTAGAGCGTATGGTAGCGCAAATGGACGAAGAAGGCTTTGGCTCGTGTACCAATACAGGTGCGTGTTCGGCTGAATGCCCTAAAGAAATTTCTTTGGAGCACATCGCTCGTCTCAACCGCGAATACTTAGGCGCTAAATTGACGTCACAAGGCGTATAAGATTTTATTGATTTTTTATAAAAAAGCCATTCTTCGGAGTGGCTTTTTTTCTGTATCTTATGACTTCATTACTTTTGCAACCCTATCCGCACAACGCGCTATTTTCTCGCTATTGGTTATTGGTTTCGGCAGGAGCAGGGCTTTTTATCGCACTATTCTTGATTATTTTCCAGCCTTTTGGAGCATCTTATTGGCAGCATCCCCACAAAAACCTGATCCTAGCAGGCTATGGGCTGGTGACTTTTTTGTGCCTGTCGGGCATTAGCCTAACCATGCCGCTTTTGTTCAAACGTTGGTATTCGGAAGCAAACTGGACGGTCGGGAAAGAAATTCTGGGGGTCTTATTAATCTTAGTTATTATTTCTGTAGGAAACTGGCTTTACAGTCAAAGTTTTGTCGGTGGCTCATTCCGAATCAAAGAGTTATTTGCTTGGATAGGTATTACCGTAGCTATCGGCATTATTCCTACAACCATCATTACATTACTTGATTACACTCGCTTGCAGCGCAAATATGCGACCGACAAACTCGTGATTAAAACCGTTAAAGAAGAAGAACCCGAACCTACGGCTTTAGCAACAATCACGCTCATTGCCGAAAATCTCAAAGATACATTTAGCCTTACGCCCGAGGAGCTATTGTTTATTGAATCGGCGAGCAACTACTCGGAGGTGGTATTTTTAAAAGAAAATAACCTGCAAAAAATGCTCATTCGGAGTAGCCTCAGTCGCTTGGAAGAGCAGATTCAGCATGTCGATATTGTACGGTGTCATCGCTCATTTATTATTAATCTAAAGCAAGTCGCCAAAATCACTGGGAATGCGCAAGGCTATAAATTACAACTTAAAAACGTCGAATATCCGCTTCCTGTAGCTCGTCGTTATACCGATTTGATTGCTACTTATTTCAAAAAATAGCTTGTCATTCATCCCAAAATAGGCGATAAAAGCCCCAAAACGGGTCATTCGTCCCAAAACCTGGGTAAACATCCCTTTTTTTTGGACAGCTATTTTTAACCCTCTACGTTTGTGTCAGTCAAAACACAAACACGTTTTTTTATGGAAGCTTTATTGAACCTAACAGCCATTTTCAAAAGAACCATTTTTACTATTGCCGCTTGTTCGGTACTTCATTCCTTCTCGGTTCAAGCGCAAACCGCCGAAAAAGACACAACGGTAGAACGCTTAAAAGTTCGGACGTCATTTGCCAAATCCTACTTTGGCATAGACGCTTTTACGACCACAGGCGGAACAACACAATATCTCACCCCGAGCGGCCTGTCATCGGTTGATTTTGGGGGAACTACTTCACCTCGTATTTTATTGGGTGGAACGCACTTTTGGGGACATGCTGATTTCTACGTCTCCATTCCTGTGGCTGAATTTGGTAAAAAAATCCCTGCCGAATTGGCCAACGTTTCGTACAGTGAAGGTGTTGAAACTGGCGCACGTTTTTTCCCGTGGGCTATCAAAGAAGGTAAACTACGGCCTTTTGTAGGAATTGCTTTCAAAGGATTTAGCTTTGCACAAATCTCCAACGAACCTAATAAAAATTATACCACAGTGCCGTCGGTGGCCAAGACGACCTTTCCGTATCAAGCGGGTGTTGTGTATGCCACCAAGAAACTTTTGTTTCAAGCGGGTGTCAACTATCAACGTCACACGGCCTTTCAGTACCCACTGTCTCGTACCCAATACGGTGCTTTGGAAGTATCGCCTTGGTCGTTCAACGTGGGCCTGAGTTATTGGATTAATACCAATGGCGGTTTGGCTTCTAAATACGGCGAAAAATATATGAAAATGGGCGTAAAAAAATTACAAACACGTAACCGTTTGAACTGCTGGTACGTGGGAATTGGTCCATCAAGCTCGTTTGAAATCTCAAAATCAGAATACATTAAAGATAAGTACCCATTTTTAAAGCAAGAAAGCCCAGGAAGTTTGATTCCTGACATTGCGGCGGGGCGTTACTTTCACAAAGCGGATGCCAACGTGGGCGTGTCGTACCGTAAATTGGGCTACGGCATGAGCGGATACGGCGTACACCTCAATTACGAACGCCGTTCATATACCCTTGAAACTTACAAATTTTTGGGCGATTACCATGGTTTTGTACCTTACGTAGGCCCTACACTCGCCTACGAAGACTTGAGATTCACCAATACAGACAATGGCGTCTCTAAGTCATTTGAAGCCAAAAAAGTAGCCCTGGGCGTGATTTTCGGTTGGGATATTCGCATTAGCCGCTCCGAAACGTGGTTGTTGCGTACCAACCTTCGCTATACACCTAACCTCCACCTCAAAGCCGAAGGAAAGAAAGTGATGTTTGACCAAATGGAATTTAATTTTATTCAGTTTGTGTGGATGGTCGGACGAAGACAGGCGTGGAAATAGCGAAAGAACATCTCGAAAGTTTCCAACTTTCGAGATGTTTGGTTTTTAAGAAGGAACGATTATCTGCTTTTTTTACTTATACGCTTTTGGGATAAAAAATAGCAAAACACAGATGAAAGCAGTAGGATTCAAGACATCGTTGCCCATCTCGGAAGAGGAGAGTTTTATTGAATTTGAAACCGCCAAACCCCAGCCCAGCGGCCACGAATTATTGGTAAAAATAAGCGCCATTTCGGTCAATCCCGTTGATTTTAAAATACGACAAAATTCCGCCAAAGGTACCGTATTAGATACGCCCAAAATCATTGGTTGGGATGCGGCGGGAGTGGTAGAAGCGGTAGGAGAAAACGTAAGTTTGTTTAACGTCGGTGATAAAGTTTATTACGCAGGAGACATTACCAAGCCAGGAAGTAATTCAGAATACCAATTGATTGATGAGCGAATTGTGGGAAAACAACCGTCCACGTTGTTCGACGAAGCAGCGGCGGCTATGCCCTTGACGGTCCTGACGGCTTGGGAAATTTTCTTCGACCGTATGCGGCTTTCGGTCGAGCGCGATCAAAACAAAACCTTGCTTATCATTGGAGGAGCAGGAGGCGTAGGGTCGATTGCCATTCAAATCGCCAAAAAACTACTGGGATTGAAAGTGATTGCCACGGCCTCGCGCCCAGAAACCATCGAATGGTGCCAAAAAATGGGGGCAGATGTGGTCGTTAACCACCGAAATTTGGTAGAAGAAGTACGCGGCGCAGGGTTTCAGTTCGTCGATTTTATCGTTGATTTTGTGGATAACAACGGCTATTGGGATGCCATGGCCGAGCTCATCAAGCCACAAGGACACATTGCTTCTATTACGGGCAGCGCGGTCCCTGTGGCGTTGAATAAACTCAAAAGTAAGAGTGTGAGCTTTTCGTGGGAGTTTATGTACACCCGTTCGACCTACCAAACCGACGATATGATTGAACAGCATCATATCCTTAATCGTGTGGCACAGCTACTCGACGAAGGAGTGTTGTTTCATACGCATACCCACACCCTTCACGGATTATCGGCCGAAACGCTCAAGCAAGCCCACGCGCAGCTGGAGTCGGGCACAACGATTGGGAAATGGGTAATAAAATATGCTTAGTTCGACACCACTCGGTTTAGTACTTTTCCTGACATTTTTCCCAAAGTCAGCCCCTGGAAAATAATAGAGAAGACCACCACGAAGTAGGTCATTTGTAACAATAAATCTTTGTACGGGTTATCGCCTATGGCAATCACCAAGGCAATAGAAACCCCGCCGCGAAGTCCGCCCCAAACAAGCATCGTGAGTGAGCCTTTGTTGAGTTTGAAAGGAACAATGAGCGACGGCAACCAGATAGATAAAAAACGGGCAAAAAGAACGACAACAATGGTAATTGCCGAAACGACGGAATAAGTGTTCAGTTTCAGGTCTGGAATGAGTAACAACTCAAAACCCATGAATAAGAACAAAATCGCATTCAGAATTTCGTCGTTTAGCTCCCAAAATTTTGTCAGATAGTCTTTGGTTTCGTCGCTCATGGCGGCTTTTTTACCGTAATTTCCAATAATAAGCCCTGCCGCGACCATCGTAAGCGGCCCCGACGTGTGGGTAGCCTGCGCAATGAGGTAGCCTCCCATCACGACTGATAACGTAATAAGTACCGAAACGATGTAATCGTCGATGCCTTTGATGGCTTTAGAAGCCGTAAAACCGAGCAACACCCCAAGCAGTAAGCCGCCTAATGCTTCCTTTGCTAGTAGCCAACTGATAGACCCCAGCGAAATGTCGATGGTGGGGGCCTGCGTCAACTCCAAAATCACGGCAAACAACACGACGGCGACCCCATCATTGAAAAGTGACTCCCCCGCAATTTTGGTTTCAAGCGATTTTGGAACATTGGCTTTTTTGAGAATGCCCAAAACGGCAATGGGGTCGGTAGGGGAAATCAGCGAGCCAAATAGCAAGCAATACAAAAACGGCAGCTCAAGGCCAAACAAAGGAAGGCCATAGTACAAAATTCCCCCGATAATAAAGGTAGAAATGATAACGCTGATGGTCGAAAAAGTCAGAATCGGCAGGCGATGCTCTTTCAAATCAGCAAAGTTGACGTGAATTGCTCCCGCAAAGAGCAGAAAATTGAGCATTGCCCCCATCAAAACTCCCGTAAAGTCAAATTCTGTGAGGAGTTTGAGAAGTTTTTGGGTAGTAACTGGAAAAAGCCAATGCCCCGCGAACCGTAAGATAATGGATACGAGAATGGCCATGACCATGATACCAATGGTAGGAGGGAGTTTTAGAAAACGGAGATTGATGTAAGCAAAAGCAGATGCTAACACAATGAGAACCGAGAACGAATAATACAATTCCATAGCTGTGCTTTGGGGTGGATGGTTTAAAAAAATGTAAAAGAGTACCTGTCAACCTAGGTTGAAAATCAAAAACTGCGTAATGGTTGACTTAGAATAGTGATAGAAATAGCAAGTTTGTATAAGTCCACATAACCGAGACCAACTCGGTATGTGCTTTCTGTTTTGACGGCTGCTAGTTGGCTGAAAAACAGCTTAAAAAAGAAACAAATGCTTTATGGCTTATACAGTTGTATTTTACTTGAAACGAACAATATACGAGTTTTTTGTGAAAAATCAAAACATTTTGAGCAGAAATTGAGATTTTTTAGGCAAAACTGTACTAAAATAGCCAAGTTGCGAAAAAAGTACTTCTCCGCAAATACCAAGATTACTGCCAAGATAGGGCTTGAGCCAACAATAATGCTTTCTACGCTGGGCGCATAAAGAAACGCTATTTTTTGGGGCTGTTTGATGATTTGTCCTATATAAAAAGTACAATAATATATTCTTCCAAATGTAAGCTATTGCTTTACGAAACCCATTTGTTTCACAAAAAAAGCATGAAAAAACTTGCAACCATTTGATTGCTTATTATATTTGCAATCAAATGGTTTCTTTTTTATTTGAAAACTATTAGCAATCATGAATAAAATAGACCAATGGCTCAGCCAAATCAGGAAGATTTGGAAAGGCCGATTTGCTCAATTAGACGAAGTATTATCAACCTTAAAAAAACAAAAACACCCATGAACACGCGCTTTCTCTTTGATTTTTCGGTAAACAAGGCAAACAACACCATCCACGTAAAACGCGAGTTTGCCGCAGATGTAGATTTGGTATGGGAAGCATGGACAAATCCCGAACTGCTCGACCTTTGGTGGGCGCCGAAGCCATACCGTACCCAGACGAAAAGCATGAATTTTTCAGAAGGAGGTTATTGGCACTATTGTATGATTTCACCCGAAAATGAAATCCACTGGTGCCGAGCTGATTATCAGAAAATTGACCCTAAAAAAAGCTTTTCAGGGCTCGATGCCTTTTGTGATGAACACGGGACGGTTGTGCAGGATTTTCCGCGTTCTCTATGGAACAATGCCTTTGCCGCTACGACCAACAACATGACATTGGTTGAGATTACGATTTCGTACGATTCACTAAGCGACCTCGAAAAAGTGGTTGAGATGGGCTTTAAAGAAGGCTTTTCGATGGCGCTCGAAAATTTGGATCAGTACTTAGAGACGCGGTTTCAATAACAATGGCAGCGTGGGCTACTTCCCATTGAAATTGGGATAGGGTGGATGAGTGACGTTGTGCAGGAGTAGTTTTCCAAAAGAGGTTTTTTAGCCATTGGAACAATCGAAAGATCCGAATACCAAGCTGGGTGAGCTGATTGAGCAACCAAAATCTTCGAGTCCAGCCTTTGGGACCTACGATGGAAGCGTTTACGTACTGGGTAGTTCCAATGGTCGTGTATCCGTGTGCTTCGTGAATGTGTCCAAAAACGTGCAGACGCGGTCGTACCCGTTGTTGAAGGACGTCGAGCAAATCGCGACAGCCTTCGTGGCTACCTCGGTCGGAAGTATCAAGGATACCAAAAGGGGGGCAGTGAGTAATCAATAAGTCGGTATGAGGTGGAATAAGTTTCCAGTGACGACGAATTTCACTTCCGCGTTTTCGATTAAAAGCCCAATCGTGGTAGTGCGGAGAAACAGGTGAGCCCCAAATAAACAAACCTTCGATTTCGACACCACTATCTTGAAGGTAGTGGGCGTTTGTCAATAATGCCTTTGTTTTTTGAGGTGAATTTTCAAAACAAAAGTCGTGGTTGCCAGCTACCACGACTTTGTGTTTATGGGGCAGAGTGCCTAACCAAGTATTGAAATCGGCTACTTCACGTGCGTCGCCTGCTACTGTAATATCGCCAGCGTGAATAAGAATATCCCCATCGGGAACAGCCGTTGCTCGGTGGAGATTGTGCGTGTCAGAAATACAGACGATTTTCATGAGAATGTCCTTATTTCACTCCTTTTAACTTCATTTGGGCAAAATAAGGATGTTCTGGATTGACAATTAGCTCTTGGCGCAATGGATGGATGAGTACGTCCATGTCTTCAAGTGGAATGGCGCCAATGAGTACTTCACTATCGCCAGGAAGAATCATGGCGTTGCAAATAGTACGTCTATTTTTAAAGCGTAGTTCAACTTGGCTAACAACATCATATTCTATACGGTCGCCGTTCGCCATTTGCCCAATTCGTTTTTCCATGACAGGAAATTGCATTTGGGCCTGAATTGACTCATTGATACAAAGCATATAGCTGCCAGTATCCACAAGACCAGTAACATACATGCGCTTTATTTCATCTTCGCCAATATAAAACTTGCGGGCCAAAGCTAAATCTTCCGCGTTGATAAGTTCTACCTCTGCATATACCAATCCCATACAAGAACAATGATTTTAGATACTAAAACACTAAATGGATGGTTAAATATAAATAAACGTCCTTAGAATCGCTAGCGGTTACAGTTCAAAGCTCTCTTCTTCTTCCTCAAAAAACAAGTAATTCAAGAAGTCACAATAAGGTTTGATAAGGCGGCAACCGTTGACTATCTCTTTGGCAAAGTTGGGCGAAGTGACTTCGGCATCGGTGTATTTGTGCATGAAAAAAAGCTGTTTGCGCTTCAATAGTGCGATGTCAGGGTGATTTTCAGGGTAGCCTTTGGGCATCCGTTGTAGGCTTTCGCCCCACGCTTCGGGGAAGTACGCTTTAAACTCAGGTGCTTCAATGATACTTTTTAAAGCTTCTGGATTAAAATCAATCTCTTGCCGAAACTTCGCCAGTTGTTTTGGAGTAGGGTTCCACATTCCAGCGCCCAAAAACGATTCTCCAGGCTGGATGTGTACATAAAAATCAATGCGGCCCGAGTGCCGACCTCCTGGGCCAACCGCCGCCGAAAGCCATTCTTTGTAAGGTGCTTTATTTTTGGAAAAACGAATGTCGCGGTTGATACGAAACAGGCAATCTTTGGGCTCGGTATTGGGAAGGTTTTCAAATTCTCCAATGCCTTTGATAAGGTCTTTTACCAATGCCTCCATTTCTTTTTTGGCGGCATCGTAGCGCTTGCGGTGCTCAGTAAACCACTCACGGTTATTGTTTTCGGCTAGTTCTTGAAGAAACTCAAGGGTAGATAGTGTCAACATCAGATTTCGTATTTTGGCCTAAAAATAGCAATTTTGTTGCACCCAAACGTAGGTCTGTCCAGAAGGCAGCGGAAAAGGGAAAAACGTCACAAGTACAAACAATACACAATGGCTCGAATATTAACAGGTATCCAGAGTAGCGGTAAACCACACTTAGGTAACATTTTGGGCGCCATCTTGCCCGCGATTCAGTTGTCGGAAAAATCTGATAACGAGTCGTTTTTGTTTATTGCAGATTTGCACTCGCTTACGACCATCAAAGATGCGAAAGTGCTCCAAGACAACACCCGTGCCGTGGCGGCAGCTTGGCTTGCGTGTGGTCTTGATACCGATAAAGTGGTGTTTTATCGTCAGTCGCGGGTATCGGCCTACCATACCGAGCTAACGTGGTATTTGTCTTGCTTGACACCTTATCCAATGTTGGCCAATGCCCATTCGTTCAAGGACAAAGCCGACCGTTTGGCCGATGTCAACGCGGGCTTGTTTGTGTATCCTGTGTTGATGGCCTCGGATATTTTGCTTTATGACGCCAATTACGTCCCCGTAGGTAAAGACCAAAAGCAGCACCTCGAAATGACCCGCGACATGGCGGAGGCGTTTAACCGTACTTATGGCGATACTTTTGTGATTCCTGAGGGGAAAATCGACGAACGTTTGATGACCATTCCAGGTATCGACGGACAAAAAATGAGCAAGTCATACGGAAATTATATTGACCTTTTTCAATCAGAAAAAGAGCTACAAAAAGTAACCAAGAAAATCTTGTCGGATTCGACAGCGCTTGAAGAACCGAAAAACCCAGAAACGGACCTTACGTTTAAATTATATTCGCTCATAGCCAGTGACAGCGATATTGCAACCATGCGCGAAAACTACCTCAAAGGTGGGTATGGCTATGGTCATGCCAAGCAAGCATTTTTTGAAGCCCTAAAAACACGTTTTGCGAAAGAGCGCGAGATGTTTACGTATTATTACGAAGAAAACCCCGCCGCACTCGAACAAAAACTCCAAGAAGGAGAAGAAAAAGCGCGTGCGATAGCCTCCAAAAAACTAGCCGAAGTACGGGAGAAAATAGGGCTTTCTTAATTTGTTACGGTTTCCTGTTTCGGGTTTTTAGGTTTACAGTTTTTGCTATACCGACGAAGTTTTGTCATACCGACGAAGGAGGTATCTAACACCCTATCAAAAACCTAAAAACCTCAAGCTGTAAACGGAAAGAGGTCGGGTTATGGGTATCCCTTCATACAAACCCAAAAAACAGTAAACCCCAAACAGTAAACCAAAAAAATGCTCCACGAGATTCAACAGCTTGATACGCAGATTTTTTTGTCACTCAACGGTGCTCATGCACCTTGGGCTGACACGCTGATGTATTGGGTGACGGAACGAAATACCTGGATTCCGATGTATGCCTTGCTGATTATTTGGTTGGTATGGCAGTACAAACAGCAAGCGGCGGGCATGATTGGCGCGTTGATTTTGACGATTATCATTGCCGATCAAACCGCTTCTACGCTGTTAAAACCGTGGGTGGAGCGGTTGCGGCCCTGTCATGTTGCTTATTTGCAGGATAAAATCCACTTGGTTGTCGAAGGTTGCGGGGGAACCTACGGATTTGCGTCGTCGCACGCGGCCAATAGTTTTGGGCTTGCTGCGGCTTTGTGGTTGGTGTGTAGCGCGGCCGTCAAACGACCCAATAAGTATCTCCTTTGGTTTTTTCCGTGGGCAGCGTTAGTTTCTTACAGCCGTATTTATGTGGGGGTTCACTATCCATTAGACATCATTGCTGGGGCAATTATTGGGGTAGGCGCGGCCTTTATCGCTGTGAAAACCGTCAGTTTTATTCTTCTTCGATTTGCTAAAAAATAATTAATTTTAGGCAAATCTTCTCCTCCTATGTTTGACGCTTTGCATCAATTGGTCGCCCAATTTGTCACTTTCACCGACCGTGAAAAAGCAATTTTGGAGAATGCGTTTGTGTTTAAACAAGTGCCTCGAAAATTTTCGCTTGTGCGGCAAGGGCAAGTAGCCAACGAACTGTATTTTATCAACAAAGGAATGTTACGTCTTTTCTACGAAAACGAAGGCGATGAAATTACGGCCTTTATTTTTCGAGAAAATCTCTTTGCCAGTAGTTACGATAGTTTTTTGCGACAAGCGCCCAGTATTCAGTCGTTGGAAGCACTTGAAGAGGCTGATTTGTTGGTCATTACCCAGCCCAAAATGAACGAACTCTACGAAGCGCTGCCCAAATTTAATGTGCTCACCCGCAAAATTGCCGAGCAACGTTTTATCAATGCACAACAAATTTTGTCTTCTTTTTTGCTCGATAGCCCTGAGGAACGCTATGCAAAGTTTGTAGAACAAAATGGCGATTTATTACTCCGAGTGCCTCATCACCTTATTGCTTCGTACTTGGGCATGACCCCCGTGTCGATGAGCCGCATCCGAAACCGACTTGCGCAACAAAAACGTTAGCTGAACGCATTTCTTTACAATTGTTAATGGAGGAGGAGGCGTTGGCAAGCTACTTTTGCAACATCATTAAATGTTGCGGTCATGAAACACAAAATTAGAACCGAAATCATCATCAATGCGTCCAAAGAAAAGGTTTGGAGCATCCTCGCCGACCTCAATGCCTATGCCGTTTGGAATCCATTTATTGTAAAAAGTGAGGGTGTCTTGAAAGTGGGTACAAAACTCAGAAATACGCTTCAAAATGGAGATAAAACCATTGTATTTAAACCCAAAGTAGTAGAGGTAGCGCCCAATCGAAGTTTTGGTTGGCTAGGTTCACTTTGGGTAAAAGGGCTTTTTGATGGCCATCATTACTTTGAAATTGAAGAAATTTCTGAAAACCAAGTTAATCTTATTCACGGAGAAAATTTCTCGGGTATTCTTAGTTCGTTGATTTTAAAACAAATTGGAAACGATACCCGAAACAACTTCGTCAAAATGAATCAGGCCCTTAAAAGTCGGGCTGAACAGCTTGACGTGAAAAGATAGTCAGACCTTCCAAAGTGTAGATGCTAACGAGGTAAAAACTTGGAAGGTCTTTTGTGTTTGTTGGTTTAAAAAAATAGTTACTTTTGCCAAAAGTCATTTTTACAGCGTTATTTAAACCATTTCAGACAGACATGAAAAGAACGATTATCACTTTTGTAGCGCTTGCCGCTATGGCATCCTCTTGTACCGTAAGCCGTAATTCAATGCGAGAAGCCAATTATCAGCTATGGCTTCACCACGAAGATTTAGAGCTGTCGGAGCAAGTGGTCGGAGAAGCCAATCAAACCAAAGTATTGATGGTTGACTGGAAACGCCTTTTTGGCGGAAATTGGGAGTTTGGGCAGGCAGGAGGTTTACCCAATGACCCTTTTAGTCCGCAGCTTAATGGAAGTGTGACGGGGGTGGCTGCGAGCCAAGTAGAAGCCGTAAATTTTGTCATCAATGGGATTATTGGCTTAAACAATGTATCGAGGGTGGAGCAAATGGCGATGTTTGACCTTATGCGCAAAAACCCAGGGTACGACATGATTATTTTTCCGCAATTCGCTGCACGTCGTAAGTGGTTTGTAATAGGTTCTAAAACCAACGTGACGGTGAAAGCAAGGCTCGCCCGCATGAAACCGACTAAGTAGCTTCAGGCCTTCCAAGTTTGTTATGTGGCGTTGTCGAAACTTGGAAGGTCTATTGGCTTTTCTAAAAAAACTCCCTACCTTTGCGGAAATTTTCTACAGGGCATGGCCTCTTTCAATCCAATCAAAATATTTTCTGGCTTACAATCAACGTACCTAGCCGAAAAGATCGCTCGCCACTACGGGCGCGACTTAGGTGGTTACAATTTACGCCGTTTTAGCGATGGCGAATTGTCCCCAAGTTTTGAAGAATCATTGCGCGGATGCGATGTGTATTTGGTACAGTCTATGTTTGGCTCGGCAGATAACTTCTTGGAGTTGTTGTTGATGATTGACGCCGCCAAGCGTGCGTCGGCTCACGAAGTAACGGCCGTGATTCCGTACTTTGGTTATGCACGCCAAGACCGTAAAGACAAACCTCGCGTACCCATTGCGGCAAAGTTGGTTGCTAACCTTC
This sequence comes from Runella limosa DSM 17973, assembly GCF_000482465.1. Classification (GTDB taxonomy): domain Bacteria; phylum Bacteroidota; class Bacteroidia; order Cytophagales; family Spirosomataceae; genus Runella; species Runella limosa. Next base: position 217,741 of record NZ_AXVJ01000025.1, on the reverse strand, counting down.
TGACAGCAGCTGGCGCAGAGCAAATCATGACGCTCGACCTTCACGCAGGAGCAATTCAAGGTTTTTTTGATATACCAATGGTGCACTTGGAGGGAAGCAGTGTGTTTGTCCCTTACATTAAGAGCCTAGAGCTAGAAAACCTTGTCATCGCGTCGCCCGACGTAGGTGGTGCGGCCCGTGCGCGGAACTTCGCGAAGTTCTTTAACGCCGACATTATCCTTTGCGATAAGTACCGTAAACGTGCCAATGAAGTGGCGTCGATGCAGGTAATCGGGGACGTTAAAGATGCCAACGTTGTCTTTATTGACGACTTGATTGATACGGGCGGGACCATGTGCAAAGCTGCTGAACTCGTAATGAGTAAAGGCGCTAAGTCGGTTCGGGCCATCTGTACTCACCCTGTGATGTCAGGTGACGCGCATACACGTATTCGTACGTCGGTATTGGAAGAACTCATCGTTACGGATACCATTCCGTTGCGCGAAGAAAACGAAAAAATCAAGGTATTGTCGGTGTCAGAGCTTTTTGCAAAAGCCATCGGCCGCATCCGTGACCACGAATCTATTAGCTCATTATTTATAAATCCAGCGTAGGCACAAGTTTACGCTATTTAACACGTACCTTTTAATCCCAAGGTACGATTCACTCAAACACTCCCCTTAGGGATTAGGGGCCAATTAATTATGAAAAGTACAGAGATTGTAGGGTTTAAAAGAGCGAATCTCGGCAAACAAGAAGCTCGCACGTTGCGTTTAGAAGCAATGGTTCCATGCGTATTGTACGGAGGTGCAGAGCAAATTCACTTCTCAGCTCCGATGTATTTGTTCCGCGACTTGCTTTTTACACCAAATGTGTATAACGTAACGTTGAACATCGAAGGAACTATTTACAATGCGATTTTGCAGGATGTACAATATCACCCAGTAAGTGACATTATTCTTCACGCTGACTTCTTGTTGATTCAAGAAGGAAAAGAAATCAAAGTAGAAGTACCTGTTCGTTTTATCGGAACGGCAGTAGGTGTGTCTAAAGGGGGTAAATTGGTGCAAAAACTCCATAAAATCAAAGTTCAAGGTATGGCAGATAACATCCCTGATTATGTGGATGTGCCAGTAGCTGACCTTGACTTAGGTAAATCAGTGAAAGTAGGTCATTTGAAAGTAGAAGGGTTCAAAATTTTGAACAATACTTCGTTGCCAATCGCAGGTGTGGAAATCCCACGCGCGCTTCGTGGTCAAATGAAGGGCTAATTCTTCTTTTAATTGCTAATAGACAAACTAAGAAAGCCCCGCATTTGCGGGGCTTTCTTAGTTTTATAAAGTGACTAAGCGGTTGCTTATGCCAATTGTTCTGCTTCAGGAAAGAAAGAGTTCAATTTAGCTTTCAACGCTGCTTCTGGCACTGCACCTACTACGCGATCTACCATTTTACCGTCTTGGAAAAACAACAACGTTGGAATACTACGAATTCCAAATTTAACAGCTGTCTCAGGGTTTGAGTCAACGTCAACCTTACCAATCGTCGCTTTACCGTCGAAGTCACCTGCAAGTTTTTCTACCACAGGGCCTACCAAACGGCAAGGTCCACACCATTCTGCCCAAAAGTCAACCAATGTGATGGTCTTATCAGAATTTTCTACTATTTCGCTAAAATTAGCATCCGTGATTTCGAGTGCCTTTCCCATTTTCGTAAGAATGACCGGGTCGCCGGTACGATAAATATGTGTTTTAATATTTAATCAGTAAACCATTTGACCCCTTGTAAAAGTTCCAAAGTAAACACAGCAATCTTTCGCGTCGTTCTGATTGATTGTTTTTGAGGGAAAACGCTTCGGTTTTGAGAAACTTTCAACACTGGGAATACTCAAGGGGACCGTGAAGGTTTTGAGAAACCTTCACCACGAGTAAAATGAATCGAAGCAAATGGTGGGTTTTGAGAAACCCTTTGTTACGGTTTTGAGAAACCGTAATCACTCTCAGAGAAGCCGTAATCACTTTCTGAGAAGCCGTAATCACTTTCTGAGAAGCCGTAATCACTTTCTGAGATACCGTAAGCAATCAAGAGACAGAACGGCGTATTTCTTCGATAAGTTGGGGGAGGGGGGCAAGGGCATCTAACCAATGAATCGTTAGTCCGTCGCGCTCCATTTTACGGAAAAAGGTCATTTGGCGTTTGGCAAACTGATGAATGGCAACGTTGAGCCGTTCGACCATCGTTGCGTAGTCAAGTACGCCTGTTAAGTATTCCGTAATAAACTTGTATTCTAACCCATAATAAATGAGTTGTTCAGGCGTAACTCCTTGCTGAAGTAGAGCTTGTACTTCGTGAATCATTCCGTCTTGAAGGCGCTGATGCAAGCGGCGGGTAATGCGCGTCCGTCGTTCTTCGACGGGTAAATCAAGCCCGAAAATTTGGTAGTTAAGCGGGGGGGCTGGTGCCGTTTCAAACGAATGCGTTTGTAGGTACGTAGCAATCTCTATGGCACGCACGAGCCGTTTTCGGGTAGATGTGTCTGCCAAGGCAGAATAAGCCGAGGAAGTGGTATTAAAACGCGTTAAAAGGGCTTCATCGGACAGCGTTTCAAGTTGGCTACGCAACGCTTCATCGACGGGTATGCCCGTAAACTGGTATTGCTTTAAGACCGATTCGATGTACAGCCCCGTCCCGCCGCATAAAATAGGCGTGCGGTGGCGGTTCTGAATGTTGCTAAACACAACCTGAAAATCGACTTGGAAACGATGTACGTGATACGCTTCGCCTGCGTCGCAGATGTCGATGAGGTGATACGGGATGTTTTTTCCATCAACAACATATTCGTCTAAGTCTTTGCCTGTGCCTAGGTTCATGCCTCGGTACACTTGCCGCGAATCAGCGCTGATGATTTCTCCTTCGACTTGGGCTGCAAGCTGCGTAGCCAAGCGGGTTTTTCCGCAGGCAGTAGGGCCAAGAATGACTAATAAAGACGAAGAATTATCCACAGAAACGAATAAAAAAAGGTGCTGAAAGCATGGTTCTTTCAGCACCAGTTAAAGACGATATAAAGCGATTATGCCGTTGCTCCTGCAGGTTCGGCTACCGTCTCAACCACCGTTGTTTTTTTGGTTGAACGTTTTTGTTTGGCATTGTTCAAAGACGCTTTGACAAAATGAACAAACAACGGGTGAGGAGCCATGACCGTACTCTTTAGCTCAGGGTGATATTGCACGCCAATGAAGTAAGGGTGATTTGAAAGCTCAATAACCTCTACAAGATCGTTTTCAGGGTTGATACCTGACATGGTCATACCAGCTTTTTCGAAATCGGCGCGGTACAAGTTGTTGAACTCATAACGGTGACGGTGGCGCTCGCTGATTTTGGTTTTGCCATAAATCTTATGTGCCAACGTACCCGACTGCAATTTGCAAGCATAGGCTCCCAAACGCATTGTTCCGCCTTTGTTGGTAATGTTTTTCTGATCTTCCATCATTCCAATCACCGCGTGATCGGTTTCGCTATCCATTTCGGTAGAGTGCGCATCGGCCCAACCCAACACGTTGCGAGCGTATTCAATGACGGCCATTTGCATTCCTAAACAGATACCAAAAAACGGAATGTTGTGTTCGCGAACGTACTGTACGGCGGCAATTTTACCTTCGATACCGCGCTCGCCAAAGCCAGGAGCTACCAAAACTCCGTCGAGCGACGCCATTTTCTCACCCGCATTTTCGGGAGTGAGGTGCTCGGAGTGAATCCATTCGATTTCGACTTTACACTCATTGACCGCCCCAGCGTGAATAAACGACTCGGTGATGGACTTGTAAGCGTCGTGTAGTTCTACGTATTTACCCACCAATCCAATACGAATATGGTGTTTTGGATTTTTGAGACGATCTACAAAAATCTGCCACGCTTCCAAATCCACGTCTTTGTCGTCGTAAATGTCTAGCATGTACAACACGCGCTGGTCGAGGCGCTCTTTTTTCATCAAAAGCGGTACATCATAAATCGTCGATGCGTCCATGGCTTCAATCACCGAAGCGGGTTGAACGTTGCAGAACAACGCGATTTTGCGGCGCATTTCTTGCGGAAGTGGGTGCTCGGTACGGCATACCAAAATATCGGGTTGAATACCTGATTCTTGGAGCATTCGAACGGAGTGTTGAGTAGGCTTGGTTTTCAACTCACCTGCCGAACTCAAATAAGGAATCAGCGTAAGGTGAATCACCAACGCATCGTTTTCGCCCAATTCAAATTTCAACTGACGAACAGCCTCTAAAAATGGCAGAGATTCGATATCCCCCACACAGCCGCCGATTTCGGTAATAACGATGTCGTATTCGCCCGTTTCACCGAGAAGAAGCATTCGTTTTTTGATCTCATCAGTAATGTGAGGAACTACCTGAACGGTTTTTCCCAAGAAGTCACCACGGCGTTCGCGCATGATGACGTCGTAATAAATACGGCCCGTAGTGACGTTATTAGCCTGCGAGGTACGCTCATTCAAAAAACGCTCGTAGTGACCCAAATCGAGGTCAGTTTCGGCGCCGTCGTCTGTTACATAGCATTCACCGTGTTCGTAGGGGTTGAGTGTTCCTGGGTCAACGTTGATATAGGGGTCAAATTTTTGAATAGTGACCGACAATCCGCGTGATTGGAGGAGTTTTGCGAGTGAAGAGGCAATAATCCCCTTTCCCAATGAAGATGTTACACCGCCAGTAACGAAGATATATTTTGCGGTTTTTTGCCCGTGAGCAGCCATGACTTTGGAGTTTGTTTGGACTGGTTACGGGATACAAAGGTACAGAATTTTACGTCTGTGTCGCTATCTAAATTGAACTTGATTTTTAATAAAACGGCTAAGTCATTGATAGACAGCAGTGAAAATTGTATTAAAAAAAGTTGATAATTATCTCTCTCACTAGCTTACCAAGAGATTAATCTAACTTTTGTACATTTACTCAGAGAAGCGATTCGTGCGTTAGGTTGCCTTGTAGAGGGCATGTATTATTTTCAAATTTTCTCATTTTCAAATTAAGTACTTTCCTGTATGTCCACTATTTTTCGTTTGTTGTTGCGAGTTGTTTTTGCAGTGGTGTTAATCAGCGGGGTAATTGCCCTGTGGGAAGCTTTCAAAACGGGGAAGTGGTTTTCGTTGGGGGCTGAAAACGAGACCCAAACGACTCATGCTGTGGTGCTTGAAGAAGTGCAGGCACTGGGTAAAATGGAGCTAGTAAAATACAATTTCAAAGACATCGTGGAGCACGAGCAAGTAGTGCAGTGGCTACCCAACCCCAAAGCAGTATTGATTGTACAAGGTGAGGCGATTGGCTGCATTGATTTGACAAAAATTACGACGTCCGACGTCACCGAGGAGTCGGATACGGTCATTGTACACTTGCCCGAACCCGAACTTTGTAGCTATAAAATCGACCACTCAAAGTCCAAAGTCTACAATACCGAGTATGCCTTCATGGAAGAAGCCAAACTGGTGCAAGCGGCTTACCAACATGCCGAGCAACAAATTCAAAAAGCAGCTTTAGAAATGGGGATTTTGGAACAAACTAAACAAAATGCCAATCAAATTTTGAAGCCTGTGTTAGAAAAAATATCGGGCAAAAAAGTGGTGCTCCGCTACCGAATGAAAGCGACGCTGGCAAAGCCACGATGAGAGAGAATTAATTTAACCTATGATGATACAAATGAAAAAAACACTTTTACTTGCGCTATTGCTAGGGGCGTTAGGAGGCACTCACGCCCAAACAACCACCGTGGCTTCGCCCGACAAAAACGTGGTGCTCAAGACCCAACTTGCTGCCAATGGCACGGTTTCGTACAGCGTTTCTTACAAAAAAACGACTTTTGTAGAGCCGTCCACGCTGGGCTTTTCGTTGAGCCGTCCCAAAACGATGTTGACCCAATTTTCGCTGGTGAGCATAGACTCTGCCACCGTGGACGAAACATGGAAACCTGTTTGGGGAGAAGTAAATCAAATTCGGAACCATTACAAAGCCCTGACGCTGACCCTCAAAGACAAAGCGGGAATTGTGGTGAAAGTGGCCTTTCGGGTGTTCAATGAAGGTGTAGGGTTTCGGTACGAGTTCCCTAAACAAGAACACCTCAATCACTTTGTGGTGGCCGACGAACTGACGCAAATCAACTTGGCTGGCGATTATAAAGCCTTCTGGATACCAGGTGATTATGATACCAACGAGTATTTGTACAACACCACTCCACTGAGCCAAGTGGACGCGGTGGCGGCAGCAGCGAAGGAGACTGATATTGCTCTTAAATCGGTCATTGGGCCAAACGTGATTCAGGTGCCGTTGATGCTCAAAACCCCAACGGGTATGTACATCAACCTGCACGAGGCGGCCTTGGTCAACTACCCTGTGATGCACCTTGCACTCGACAAAAAAACGTTTACCCTTACGTCTCACCTCGTGCCCGATGCAGTAGGTAACAAAGCCTATTTGCAAACGCCGTTTAGCACTCCGTGGCGGACAATCAATGTGAGTGATAAAGCGACGGATATTTTGGCGTCGAAAATGATATTGAACCTCAACGAGCCTTCAAAAATTATGGATGTTTCGTGGATTAAGCCCCAAAAGTTTATCGGGATGTGGTGGGAAATGCACGTGGGGAAAGCGACTTGGGAAAAAGCGTCGGGAAAGCACGGAGCCAATACGGCCAACGTAAAAACCTACATTGATTTTGCCGCCCAACACGGTTTTGATGGGGTATTGGTGGAAGGCTGGAACGAGGGTTGGGAAGACTGGTTTGGCAACTGGAAAGAAAATGTGTTCGATTTTATCACTCCTTATCCCGATTACAACACCAAAGAACTGACGGAGTATGCCCGTCAAAAAGGCGTTCGGATTATTATGCACCACGAGACTTCGGGGGCGGTGACCAATTACGAACGTTGGATGGATAAGGCCTTTCGGTACATGCAAGATAACCACATGAATACGGTCAAAACGGGCTACGTAGGCCGTATCATTCCGCGAGGAGAGCATCACGACGGGCAGTGGATGGTCAATCATTATGAACGAGTGGCGCAAAAAGCGGCGGAATACAAAATTATGGTCGAAGCCCACGAACCTGCACACCCTACGGGCTTACACCGAACGTATCCCAACTGGCTCGCCAACGAAGCCGCCCGAGGAAACGAGTTTAACAATGCCCCCAAACTAGGCCTTGTTCCCGAACACGAAACTATCTTACCCTTTACGCGCTTGATGGGTGGCCCGATGGATTATACCCCTGGCTTTTTTCATTTTCAGCTTAATCAATACGACGCCTCGCGCACTACGCGCGTTCGGACGACGTTGGCTAAACAACTGGCATTATACGTGACCATGTACAGTCCTTTGCAAATGGCGGGCGATTTTCCCGAAAACTTCAATAAGCACTTAGACGCGTTTCAGTTTATCAAAGACGTTCCTGTTGATTGGGACGATACCAAGGTATTGGCGGCCGAGCCAGGCGATTTTGTTACGATTGCCCGCAAAGCAAAAGGAAAACCAAACTGGTTTTTGGGGGCGATTTCGGACGAAAATGCGCGTACTTCCATCCTCAACTTTGACTTTTTAGAAGAAGGTGCCACGTACCAAGCCACCATCTACCGCGACGGGGAAGGGGCTGACTGGCAAACTAATCCCGAAGCGTACGAAATTGAGAAAATGACCGTTACCAACAAGACTACCCTCAGCATTCGTTTGGCCAAAGGCGGCGGGTGCGCCATCAGCATCATCAAACAATAATTTCTATCCATTACAAAGTATGAAACAGTCAAAGCTTGCCATTTTAGTAGAAGTATTTTTTCTTTTTTCTAGCCCGTCGTGGGCGCAACCCAATAGCGCACTTCGCCAACAGTTACAGCGGGTAGCGGCTACCACCAATGGAGTGTTGGGCGTTGGAGTGATTGATTTGAGCAACGGCGATACCGTGAGTGTCAATGGACAAGGGCATTTCCCGATGCAGAGTGTGTATAAGTTTCATTTGGCGTTGGCAGTGATGAACGAGATTGATAAAGGGAAATGGACGTTGGAGCAAAAAATTAAAGTGACCAAAAAAGACTTGTTGCCTAATACGTGGAGCCCTTTGCGGGAAAAATACCCCAACGGTGAGGTAGAGCTTCCGCTGCGCGAAATCCTCGAATACACCGTGGCGCAAAGCGATAATAATGGCTGTGATATTTTGTTTCGTCTCATGGGAGGAACAAAAGTGGTGGATAAATACATCAAAAGTATTGGAATCAGTGACGTAAATATTGTGGGTACTGAAGAAGAGATGCATGCCGATGACCGCGTTCAGTTTGCCAACTGGAGTACACCGCGCTCCGCCGCGAAGCTATTAGCTGTGTTTTTTGAAAAAAAGATACTCTCAAAGCATAGCTGGGATTTTGTATGGAATACGATGGTGAGCACGACGACTGGCCCACGTAAAATTAAGGGAGTATTGCCTGCCAATGCGACGGTAGCGCACAAAACGGGTTACTCAGGCGTGAATAAACAGGGAATCATCGTGGCGACCAACGACATTGGCATTATGCAACTTCCCAACGGAAAATACGTGGCTATTGCGGTTTTCTTGTCCAATACCCCTTTGCCTGAGGCACAGTGCGACCGAGTCATTGCAGAAGCGGCAAAAGTAACGTGGGATTATTTTTTGACGAAATAAAAAAGAGAAAGGATAAAATAGGCCAAGAGCGCAATGGGTAAAAAGCGTAAAATTAAATTGATGCTGGCATCTTCAGTGTATCAAAACAGAGATGTTTTGCTGCAAATATGTGCAATGCTTAAAGGCTACGGATACGATGTAATCAATTCAGAATATGGAACCTTACATCCGCCATTGGGAATGAGCAATACAGAAGCTTGTTTAGCTGCTTTGGAAGATTGTGATATTTTTTTTGGTATTATTTATCCGTTTTATAGTACAGGAATAACCCACTTGGAGTTTAAGAAAGCCATTGAATTAAACAAGCCAAGGAGGTTTCTTGCCCATAGTTTTGTTACTTTTTCACGCAAACTCTTGTTGCAGTATATGTTCACTGATAAGCTGAGAAATAGTTTTGAAATTCAAAAAACCTCAGTGATGGATAGTGTTAAAGTAATTGATATGTACAATGATGCTGTACAAAATGATTTACCCTACGAGCATCGAAAATACCATTGGGTACAAGAGTTTTTTAGACCAGATGAGGCGTTCAGACATGTCGAAACCCTTTTCAAAGATATAAAAAGAGTAGAACGTGAACTGGCAAACTTAAAGGATTTAACAAAATGAAATCGGAACAACTCATCAAAGATTTACTAAGTCAGCAGGAGAGTGAGCGACTTGAGTTTAAAGAGTCTGTTCGTAAAGAAAGTATCGGTAAAACGATCTGTAGTTTTTTAAATCATCGAGGTGGACAACTTTTGATAGGTGTCAGTGATAACAAAACCATCGTTGGAGTTAATGATGTTGAGAATGCTAAAGAGGAGCTAGAAACGTATCTTGTTGAAGAGATAGTGCCCGAAGCTCCAGTAATGGTATCGGTTGAAATATATGATGAAAAACCATTACTTCTATTAAAAGTGTGGGAAGGCTCAAAACAACCTTATATTTTTGAAGGCATTATTTACGCTCGAACGGGAGAGCGTACACATAAAGCTACCTCAAAAGAAATATCTGGACTGATACAGAAACGCCAAGAAAATGACATTCACTGGGAACGTCAAATTGCGTTGGGCGTAGAGATTGACGATTTAGATATGCTGGAGGTTAAAAAGATGATGGCCAAAGAGGCGATCGCTAGTTTGAAAGATACCTTCGCAGAACCGATAGATTTTTTGTCGCATTATGGCCTTTGCCAAAATGGGGGTTTTACGAATGCAGCAGTCATCTTATTTGCTAAAAACCCCGCACGTTTTATTCCTCAAGCGAGGGTGAGGATAGCTTATTTGAAAGGAGAAAAAACAGAAGATGTCTTTACGGACGATAAAGTGCTGGAAGGTAATATCTTTCAAAATATAGAAGCTATCCAAAAGTTTCTTGAAAATAACTTAGCCTTTGTACGTAAATTTGACGAAACTCAATGGGTAAGAAGCGATGGTTATGTTTATCCAATGGTAGCACTTCGAGAGGGGGTGTTGAATGCGTTGATACATCGGGAGTATGGAAAACCTTCGAGCAATCTATCTATTATTATTTATCCCGATAGGCTCGAAATAACCAATACTGGAAAGTCGCCTTACAAACCGAGTGAATTGAAGAAAAACCATTTGTCTATGCCTTATAACCCTGATATAGCCCAAATTGTATTTATGAAAGGTTATATCGAAAAAATAGGACGGGGGACACTGAAAATTATTGAGGCTTGTAAAAAAGCAGGTCTTAAAACACCAGTTTGGGAAATAGGAGAACATACGATTAAACTCACTTTTTTTAATGAAGAAAATGGGGTTAATCATAGAAAGGAAGGCATCGTTGATAAATCTGTGATTGGCGGAGCAACTGACGGAGCAACTGACGGAGCTTTTGTAAAAATAGTTGGCGAAGCTTTTTTTGCGAATACCACCAGTAAGGTGAGAGAAAATTTAGTCAAACTCCTTCAAACGATAGGAAAGACAGAAGGGTATAGAGCACCAGACTACATTCGTGCTGTAAATGTCTCGGAAAGGACGATGGAGCGTTATATTCAGCAACTTAAGGAAGCTGGATTGGTGGAGTTTAGAGGCGAAGCAGCACAGACAGGGGGGTATTTTTTGACTGAAAAGTCTAAAAAACAATTAGAGCCATAGAGAGCTTTGAGATAAAAATAAAAATTACTTATCCAATTAAAATTAATTACAACGTGCGTATCGGAATCTTTTTTGGCGGCCCAGCGCGTGAGCGCGAAATCTCCTATGCAGGTGGTAAAACTGCCTACGAAAACATCGACAAAACGTTGTTCACTCCTGTACTGGTGTTTGTGGACAGCCTCGGTAATTTTATCCTGACCGACGAGGAAAAGTTGTACCATTCGGGGATTCGGGAGTTTTATCCTGGGCCTGCCTTTCGCGACGGTGGTTTTGAAGTGTATATTGAGTCGTTGCAAAAACAACTTGCACCCCAAGAAATTGAGGCGTTGATGCACGCTATTGGTACGCCGATTCAGCCCAAAGATTTTAAAACGTATTTCGACTTTGCCTTTATCATCCTCCACGGCCCCGACTGTGAAGATGGTGCTGTTCAAGGTTTGCTAGAGTGGCACAAAATCCCGTATATGGGACCTGGATTGCTAGGGTCGGCAGTGAGTATTGATAAAATTTTGCAAAACGAGCAGATTGCCCGCGCCAACGGTCAGCAGAAAAAAATGCAGGTGGTTCGCTGGGAACAATGGCGTGGAACGGAAGCGGCGGAGGTATTTGAAGCAGCCAAAGCGGAGTTGGGCTTGCCGATTGTGGTAAAAGCCCCTCACCAAGGGTCGTCGATTGGCGTTGCGATTGTCAAAGAAGATAGCCTCGACGACTTTGTGAAAGCCATGAACCAGTGCTTTTTTGCTTTGGAAGTAACCGCTGACGAATGGAAAGGATACTCGGAGGAGGAAAAACACGCATTTGCGCAGCGCATTGCCAATCTCGACGAAAGCATCGGTTACCCCGTTGTACTCGAACAAACGGGTGAATTTATCTATCACCCCACCGAATTGCTTGAGAAGTTGGGGAATTGGGCAACGGGCAACAGTCAACCCGAAACACTCAAACGGACTCTTTTATCCGCCAATGCCGAAGACCAAGTATTGTTGGAAGAGTTTGTCAGAGGACAAGAGTTTTCGTGCGGGGTGATTCAGGACAACGATGGTACGGTCATCGCTTTACCTCCCACTGAGATTGCCAAACTTGAAGAAAATCAGACGTTTGATTTTAAAACAAAATATAAACTAAACGTTACTCGGAAGTTTATTCCCGTACGTGCGACACTGGAGCTCAACCAAAAAATTCAATATAACATTGCGTTGGTATTTGAAAAAATGGGCATGAATTCGGTGGCGCGTATTGACGGGTTTTTAACGCCCGACGGGCGTGTTTTGCTCCACGACCCCAATACGTTACCTGGGATGTCGCCAACGTCCTTGATTTTTAAACAAATGGCCGAAATTGGCTTAGACGTGACACATGCCATCACGTACTTGATTCGTCAGTCGTTGCGGGAGCGGATTCGGACGGGAAAAGACACGGTGCATTTGCGTCAATTATTGGCGGCATTGGACGAAAAAAATGCGGCGCAGTTGGCCGAAATAACCACCGAAGAAGTGGTTTTTGAACCTACCCAAGAAGGCTATTTGGACGGCCGCCGTCGCTTTAGTCAATTATCGGCTTCGGGCAAAGTAAAACCCATTGCCGTGTTGCAAACCAGCGAGACGGAAAAAGTCGTGATGCCTGTCAACCTCTTATTTAAAGATACCATCGACGACGTTTTAGAGGCGTTGGCACAGCCCGTTCACCCATTGATTGAAGAAACCCGCGCCAAAGCGATTAACATCACGAAGCGTTTTGTGGGGTAGTTTCAGTACGAAATGGAGACTTGGCGTAGATTTGCTCCTGAATTTCTAGATTTTTAAGATAAGCTTTCCCTGATGTTTCAAAAGGTTGATGGGAGAGCAATGAATCAACAAAGTGCTGCTGGCAAGCAAAGACACAATCGCCCGCAAAACCGTAGTCGTTGTGTGGATAAAAGTGCATCGTAGGGGGGAGTCCTAGCGGCTGTATTTCGATAGACCCATTCGGAAACAGGCGTAGGGTTCCCCCATTTGTATCAATAAAAAGGCACTCGGCAAAGGTATAACGTGGATTGTGGTGACTACCCTCGTTATATCGGCTCATATCCAAAATAGCCTCTATCTTGTTTTCAAACTCAAGAAAAACCATGCCGCTATCTTCGCCTCGAATCTGAGGATTGCGCCGATGTAAACGCGACATTACGCCTGTAACATCGCTGTTTGTCAAGTACCTTAGCGTATCAATGAGATGTACCCCTGTCTCATAAACGAGGAGTTGGGGGTAGTCGCGAAAGTAAGGCTGCCGTGCCAAGTAGGCATCGGTTTGCCAGCCATCTCCCATACGCATTCGCCAATAAATACTGTAAATTTGATTCCCAACTACCCCACTGTCAAGTAGTTTTTTTAGCTCGCGGTGCCAAGGCTGAAACCGAAAGTTTTCATGCACCATCAGCCGCACTTGGTACTTTTCGGCAAGCGAAACAAGGGCCTGAGCCTCGGTCAAGGAAGGGGCGATAGGTTTCTGACAAATGATATCAATTCCACGTTGGGCTGCTTGTTGTACCAAAGAAAAATGGGTAGTGGGAGGGGTAATAATATCAACAAAATCAGGTTTTTCTTGTTCTAGTGCTTCTTCAAATGAAGTGTAAACATTTGGGATTGACCACTTTTGAGAAAAAGCCAAAACTTCGTGTGCATCTAAGCCACACACGGCTACAATTGAGATGTTGGGTAGTCTTATCCAAGCTTCGATGTGGAATTGGCTAAAAAAGCCCGTTCCGACGAGTAATCCTTTCAGGGGAGGTTGCGGTGTTGCCATATTTTAGGCGGATTGACGGCGGATGAGTGTACTTTTTAAAATGATTTGCTCCGAAAGCGGCTGCTCACTGCTCAACTGTTTTAATATCAGTTCGGCAGCACAAACCCCCATTTGGTAGGCGGGCTGGTCTATCGAACTTAAAGTGGGGGTCATCAGCTCATCGGCTCGTTCGTTGTTAAAACCAATGACCGCCAAGTCATGGGGAATACTGAACCCTTTTTGTTTGGCTACAACGATAGTCGCTTGAGCAATTTGATCGCTGAAAGTCAAGATGGCATTAGGAGGAGTAGGTAGTGCTAAAAGTTGGTGAATGGCTTCGTCAATAGATTGCTTTTCAAAATCAACCAATTTTATATAATCAAGGTTTAGATCAAGATTAGCGTCTTCGAGGGCTTTTTGATACCCATATAAACGGCGTTGGCTGATTTGTAAATACGTAGGTCCTCCGATGTACGCAATTCGATTTTTGTTTAGTTCTAAAAAAACACGTACCGCTTCGTAGGCGGCCTTGTGATTGTCGATGAGCACTTTAGAACACTCGACTTCTTGGCAGTCACGATTGAATAAAACCAGTGGAGTGTTTTTGCGAATTACCTTGTAAAGGTGTTCATACTGAGTTGTATAGGCCGAAATAGACAAGATGATGCCTGACACTCTAAAGGAAAGAAGTCGTTTGATTTGTTCGACTTCCTTGGCATAACTTTCTTGCGTTTGGCAAATAACCACCTGATAGCCGTGTTGGGTAATGATGTCTTCTATCCCAGTGATAGCGAGGGCATACAAGGGATACAGAATTTTAGGTACAACGACCCCGATGGTCTTACTTTTTCGTTGCAAAAGTTGAGCTGCCAGCGAGTTTGGCTCATAGTCTAATTGTTGAGCAAGAGCTACTACTTTTTGTTTGGTAGCTTGCTTTATATCAGGATGGTTTTTCAATGCTCTTGATACCGTCGAAATCGAAAGTCCCAGCTGGTCGGCGATTGTTTTTAAGGTTATTTCATTCATGCACTTAGGCCCTCAATAACGGAAATGTATAATTTGTTAGGAACAAGGCTTCTTGGGGAAAAGCAGGTGAAAAATGTCATCTAATCATTGAATAGAAGGCGCAATTGGGCTTTTTAATCGCTTTTGCAAAGGTTTGCAGAAATATTTAGCTTGAATTTCTTGTAAAATGAAAAAAACTTATAGACACTTTGTGGGAAAATGAAAGTGCAAAAAACGACATCAGTCGTTGCACATAACGGAAAATTACAAATTGTTTCTTGGACTTATTAATTGGAATCTAACGCATCTTTGAATGAATCTTAAACCTCTGTTTAGGGGACTAGCCCTCGCTTGTCTTCTGCAAAGTACGATTGTCAAGGGACAACAAAAAATGGAATATACTGGTAAAGTTACGACTATTGTGGCGGAGCAGTATCAACCCCTTGACCTAATCTTTAAACTTCCCAACTCGGTTGAGGGGAGTCCCTTCGATTTGACGTTTGGGGCTGTTATTACGAACGAAGCGCACGAAAAACAATCGGTGGCAGGATTTTACAATGGGGCAAACGAATACGTGCTGCGCTTTACGCCATCTAAAACGGGTACTCTTACCTTTGAAACGTTTTCGACCGTAAAAAGTTTAGCAGGATTGAGGGGAAAGATTGTTGCCAATAAAGCAGTAAAACCAGAAAATCATGGTGCTGTTACTGTGGCGGCGGAAACGCCTCAAAAATTTGTGTACCAAGATGGGAAACCCTATTTCGCGCTGGCTTTTGAGCTTGACTGGCTATTTGCACTTGACATAAATGACCCAAAGGCTTCCTTACCGAAAACCAAAGAAATTATTCAAGACGTAAAGAAAAATGGGTTTAACCAAGTCGTAATGAATGTGTATGCGTATGATGTCGGATGGCCAACCCCTAAGGAGGTTCCTGAACGTTACAATTATAAAAAACCTCCTTATACCGTTTTTGGAGGCACCAACGAACATCCCGATTTTTCGCAACTCAATGTGCCTTTTTTTCAACACCTAGATAGGGTGGTCAACTACTTGCATGAACAAGGAATTGTGTGTCACTTGATGATTTATGTCTGGAATAAAAAGGTCAATTGGCCAACGATGTATTCGGCGGAAGATAATCGGTATTTCGATTACATCATTAAGCGGTATCAAGCATACCCCAATATCATTTGGGATGTATCCAAAGAAGCCCTCGACTATGGACGCTGTGACATCCCGTACATCAATGAGCGAATTAGCCGTATTCGGCGCCTTGATGCTTACCAACGCTTGGTGACAGTTCATGATTATGAATATTGCTCGCGCGAGCCCGATAAGGTGGATTTTATTTCGATTCAAAACTGGCGTTCTGATTTGTATTCTTTAAGCTTAGAAGCCTATCTCAAACACCCCAATAAGCCAGTGATGAATATCGAACATGGAGGGTACGAAGAAGGGCCTTTTGTATCATTCACAGGGAATTATACTAGCCCAGAAGTATGCCTTGAACGTAATTATGCCTGTGTTTTTGCAGGTGTGTATTCAAGCTATTATTGGCAAAACACCTCGTGGAATATCGTGATTCATGATGCCCTTAGTTCAACCGCTTACTCTAAGCCACGCTTTGATTACTACCAACATTTACAAACGCTATTTACAAAATATGACTTTAATACGCTTACTCCCTACAAGCCGAAGTTAACGATTAATAGCCGACTGGGAAACGATAATTTGGCCTCAAGTGGCTATCCTTTGACGGACAATAAAGGCTTGTATCTTTACTTTGTACCTTCCCAAAATTACCA
Organism: Runella limosa DSM 17973; assembly: GCF_000482465.1. Lineage (GTDB taxonomy): Bacteria > Bacteroidota > Bacteroidia > Cytophagales > Spirosomataceae > Runella > Runella limosa. The sequence goes on along the minus strand of NZ_AXVJ01000025.1, from coordinate 201,407 downwards.
AACCAACTTGGTGATTCCGAAGCCTGCAACGGGTAAGCTTCAGGCTTCTTGGTTTAATATTTTTACGGGAGAAACGCACGAGGAGCCTCTAGCCGATTGGTATTTATTTAAAAGCTACAAATCGCCTTGGAAGGGTCAGTCGGCCGTGTTAGTAGTTCAAGGACGCTAACTATAAAAATACTTGTTAAACGCTGGGATAAACAATGTTCTTTGAGAACAATTTGCTTGCCTCAGCGTTTTTCTTTTGAATTACGGGAAAGCGGGGAGTAAATTTTCGGGTTTTCCAGTATTTATAGCAAGAGACCTTTCCGACTAAGCCAAGTAGTATGTACAAAGTTGTTTTTCGACTATTCGTTGTTTTGTTCGCCTTTCGTTCGTTTGGGCAGTCCGACACCACCATCACGCTGCAAGCCATTACGGGCCTACAATTTGATTTGGCGCGTTTTTCGGTCAAACCCAATCAAAAAGTCAAGATTTTGTTTAAAAACGAAGACGACATGGCGCATAATTTGGTGATTACGCAGCCCGATAAGCGCCTGCCTGTGGTAGAAGCCGTCATCAAAATGGGCGATAAAGCCCAAGCTGTCAATTATGTGCCTCCGATGCCAGAGGTATTGGTAGCGAGTAAAATCTTAGTCCCCAACACCACCGAGACCATTACGTTTACCGCGCCTGCGACCGAAGGTGTGTACCCGTACGTGTGTACCTACCCAGGACACGGCTATGTGATGTACGGTGCGATGTACGTCACCACCAAGCCGTTACCACTACTCGCCACCGACCCTAATATTCCACCTTCGCGCCAAACGTTGGAGCGCATCCCGAGTTCGCCGCACCCTTTTCCACTCGAATACCCGCTGCTCTACCGCACGTTTATGCCCGACTGTAGTCCTGCGGCCATTGCGGTGGCTTTGACGGCGTCTCATGCTTATTGTTTTGACGCGGGTAAGTGTTATTTGCGGTATGCGTGGCGCGGTGGTTTTGTCGATAACACCGACCATTGGAAAGGGAATGGCAATGCCTTGGGAAAAATCCAAGGAACGATTTATTTTAAAGATAATGTCACGTATCCATTGCGGGTAGGAAAAGCAGATAAATTACCCGAAGTAGATTTTAAGGGATACACCTTGACCAATCGTCTGCCTACGTTTCGTTATGCCATCGACGGCGTAGAAGTGCGAGAAACTCTGAAGGCTCAACCCAACGACGAAGGCTTGGTACGAACATTTGTGTTTAGCAAACCAACCACGCAATTGGTTTATTTGGTGACCCAATCGACGGATGGCATCACCTACAAATCGTCGGTAGGGAAGTGGCAAAACGGTACGCTGACCATTCCCAAAGGAACGACCAAGTGCGTCGTGACGATGCAGTCGCCTAATACAGCACACGGAGCGCATCACGGGCATTAATACCGTGTTTTCGGTTGCTCACAACCGAAAGCTTGCGCCGAGGTTTAGTTCGCAGTGGGTCGCGGTTATTAGTAACCGCAAGCACTGGAGTGTGTTTTCGGTTGCTCTCAACCGAAAAGTGATCGAAGAAAAAAAATACGTAAAAAGAATCCATTTAAGAATCGAGTTAACGATGAATTATCCCAAAAGTAGCGGCCTACAAAAAAGCTTTTTGATTGCCTATTTTTTGGTTCAACTATTGATAAGCCCGCTGTACGCGCAGCGCGATACAATCACCAATTATTACGAGACCGAACAAATCAAGCTGCCCAAAGGACTACGTGCCGAGACGGGTGGGATGGATTTTATGCCCGATGGCCGTTTGGTGGCGTGTTTTCACTTGGGAGAAGTGATGACTTACAACCCCAAAACCAAAGTCTGGAAGAAATTTGCGGAAGGGTTGCATGACCCGCTCGGCGTAGCTGCTATTAGCAATACGGAGATTTTGGTGATGCAGCGCCCCGAGTTGACGCGTATCAAAGACACCAACAATGACGGAGTGGCAGATGTTTATGAAACTGTCACCGACGATTTTGGGATGTCAGGAAACTACCACGAATTTGCTTTTGGACCGCTCAAAGACAAAGACGGCAATTATTTTATTGCGCTCAATGTGGCCTCCAACGGTGCGGGAATTCGTCCCGAAATTCGCGGAACGTACGATTCGCTCAGTCGCGAGGGGCGTATGTATTCGTGTGTGCCGTACCGTGGTTGGGTGATGAAATATAACGTCAAAACCAATAAACTGGAGCCTTACGCATCGGGCTTTCGCTCGCCCAATGGATTGGGTTTGGATGCCAAAGGTCGTTTGTATGTGTCGGATAATCAGGGGGATTGGCGTGGGACTAGCCCGTTGTATCACGTAGAAAAAGATAAGTTTTACGGACACGTCGCGAGCTTAATTTGGAAGAAAGACTTTCCTCGTGTCAAGCCACTTTCGTTGCCCGTCGAACAGCTCGATAGTATGCGAACCCGCGAAGCGATAGCGTTTCCACATACCGAAATCGCCCATTCGGTAACTCAGCCTTTACTCGACAACACGGGCGGGAAATTTGGGCCTTTTACGGGGCAACTATTCATTGGAGAAATGGATTATCCGCGCTTGGTGCGTTTACTGATGGAAGAAGTAGGTGGACAAATGCAGGGTGCTTGTGTGGCTTTTGGCGATGGTACGGGGCTATTGAAAGGCAATAACCGATTGGTATTTGACAAAAACGGCGATTTGTGGATTGGTCACAACGACCACGGTTGGGTCGGCGACGAAGGATTGTCTCGGATTCACTGGAAAGGCAAAGTACCGCTCGAAATCATGGCGATGAACCTGACCAAAGAAGGCTTTGAACTTACATTCTCGCTGCCCGTAGATGCCAAAATAGCGGCTAATCCGAGTTTATATAAATTTCAGCGTTATTACTACAAATACCACCGCCCGTACGGCTCGCCTAAAACCGACGTGGCCGACGTAGCAATTAAAGAAGTGACGGTTTCGCCTGATGGCAAGAAAGTATCCTTTAAACTGGCAGAATTGAAAGCTGGATACGTCTATGACCTTAAAATGGGAGAACTTAAAACACCTGATGGAAAACTGCTCATGAACCGCGCGATTTATTATACCTTGAATAAACTAAAGTAGGGGAGTTTGGGAAAAAAAATGTATTTTGCCTTCCTACTAGCTAAAATTAATTGGCCAATGGGAGCACAATTGGAGAAAAAACACTACACCGTAGAAGAATATTTTGAGCTTGATAACCAAAGTGAAATTCGGTATGAATTTTATGAGGGTGAGGTATTTGCCATGGCAGGTACTTCCAAAAATCACAACATTATCACTGATAATATTCAAAGTGCTTTAAAGCGTGTGTTTCGCCCTAAAGGTTGTGACGTTTTTAGCGAGAGCGTCAAGCTGGAGGTAATAAAAAATACCTATTATCCCTATCCAGATGTAATGGTAAGCTGTGATGAGCGAGATAAAGAAGATGAATACATCGTTGCCCACCCTTCTATTTTGGTAGAAGTTTTGTCTAAAAGTACAGCAGAATATGATAAGGATTTTAAGCTAAAGAAATACAAGAAAATCCCTTCGTTACAGTATTACCTCATTGTTTCTCAGTACGAATGCAGTGTAGAGTTGTACAGCCGCACCGAAAACCCTGAGTTATGGTTGTATCAAACTTATGAGAAGCTAACAGACGAAATATCCTTCAATCGTTTAGGTTTTACCCTGCCCGTTTCGAGTATTTACGAAAGTGTGCGCTTTTCGGCGATTGTTAGCCCATTTCGGGTAGATTCGTGAGGCTTACAATGCCTGTACCAAAAGTACAAGAAGTGGGACAAGGTGTTCTCGCAGAAATTTTACGGACTTGTAAATCAAATTGACGACCGCTTGGTAGGTCAGCTTCATCACTTCGGCGATTTCGTCGTAATTTAATTGGCTAAAAAAACGAAGATAAAGGGCTTCTTGCTGCCGCTTGGTAAGTTGACTTATCAAATGGGTGAGCCGTTCCTTTTGATCGTGGTCGGTTTGTTGTTCTATTAACCAACTTTCGTGGCTGATTTCAAACCACTCGCTAGGTTCTTCCTCAATGACATCAAAGCGATTTTCCTTTCGCAATTCCCTCGTTAGCTTGAATTTCAGGGCTTTGAAGAGATAGCCTTTGACCGACGTAACTTCCCCCAGACGTTCTTTGGACGTCCAAAGCTCAAAAAAAAGGTCTTGGATGCAGTCGTCCAAAAGCTGCGTATTACGGACAATTTTATACCCATACAGATATAACGGCCTGTAATACTTCTTAAAAAGTCCCTCAAAAACTTTTTGGTCGGCGTTTAGAAAACCCTTCCACAATTGAGTTTCATCCATCTAACCAAGTGTTTATATACCACTATTACAAAAGTGAAGCAAAAGTAGGCTATTTAATGATGTAGCAATTTTAATTTTTTGAGAATAAAAAAAAAATAAGAAAAAAAATGATTATCCCGTGATGCTTTGCGGTACTGGTATATGAAAGGGTTAATAATCTTGATATGAAACCAGAACAATTGCTGACCGACGAGACCTTTCTTGCTTGGTATTTCCGAACCGATGATGAGTCGGTTGAAAAATGGAATAGGTCGATGGCCGACAATCCTTCCCTCAAGGCGAGTGTGGACGAGGCCGTGTCTTTGTTGCAATTTATGCAAAGCGAAGAAGAGAGGCTAGTCAATGAACAGCAGATAGAGCAAGCGACAGCACGATTGATGTCGAGGGTGCAAGATTGGGAAGAAACCAAGCCCGTAACTCGTTCGCTGTCAAATGTATTTGTTCGATGGGCGTGGCCTGTTGCAGCGAGTATTTTGATGGCATTTGGGCTGGTTTGGTATTTGAACAAAGAAGAGACCGACAACGTATATGTGGCTTCGGAGCACATGATGGAACTGAAATTGGCCGATGGCTCTCTGGTAAAACTGAACAAAGGTGCCGAGTTGAAAGTAGCAAATTTGAATCAAAACGCTACTGGAAGCCGAGAGGTGTGGCTTAAAGGAGAGGCATTTTTTGACGTGAGCCACCTACCCAATCACCGAGGATTTGTGGTGCATTCGGGCGAAGTGGATGTGGCTGTATTAGGAACACGCTTCAACGTCCGCAATGGGGCTAATGCTACATCCGTGGCGCTCGAATCGGGCAAAGTAGAATTGTCACTGGCAAATAACCACGCCCAAAAATTAGTGATGAAACCAGGCGATTTGGTGGAATATTCAACGGCTTCGGGTGGCTTGGTAAAATCAGAAATCAACGTTCAAACTTACGCTGCTTGGCAGTCGGGCAAGGTGGTTTTTGAAAATGCAACGCTGACCGAAATTCAAAAGACGTTAGAAGGCCGTTTTGGCCTGAAAGTGCAAGTAGAGCCAGGTAGCGAGCTAGGAGAGTTCAACGGAGCTTTTCCGTCTGACGACCCCGCTGTACTCATTAATGCCTTGGAAAAAGCGTACCCAGGTCAGGTGGTTCGTACGGAGGGTGGAATTCAAGTGCGGAAGTCTATTAACGATTGATTGTTAGGTTTTTAGAATATTAAACCATTGTCTATATGAAAAGTTTCTACCGTCGGAAATCACGGCAACAGGCGCTGGGGCTACTGTTTTGCTGCTTTGCCTTTCAGGCATCAGGACAATTACTGGCCTCGCGCGAAGTAGCTGGAGTTCAGGGTCAGTACCAAAAGTCAACAACGACCAAATCGCTCAAAAGCGCTTTGAAAGATCTTCAGTCCAGATACAAAGTTTCTTTTTCTTATGACCGACGAACCGTTGAAAACAAAACCATCGAGTATGGGGTGCAACAGTTTGGGTCGCTTGAAAAAGAACTAGATTTTATATCATCCACACTAAATCTACGCTATGAAAAACTCGACAAAAATCTGTACCTACTGACGCCCATGACCAAATGGGCGGGGTTTGTACAGGAACCCTTGCGAGTAACGCCCCCCGCAACCACCTCAACACCCCAAGTTTCGGAAGTACAGGCATTAGCCCCTGCCCGAAAATTGGTGAAGGTGATTGCGGGTAAGGTGGTGGCAAAATCGGATGGAGCGCCTTTGCCTGGCGTAAATGTCGTGATAAAAGGAACCCAAACGGGAACGATTTCGGGAAGTGATGGCTCATTTAGCATCGATGCCCCCGCTTCTACGTCGGTGTTGGTATTTTCGTTTATCGGGTACCAAACCAAAGAGGTGGCGTTGGGAGACAAAACCAACTTACAAGTAGAGTTAGAAGAAAGTGCCATTATCCTAAACGAGGCCGTTGTAACCGCCTTGGGTATCAAACGTGAAAAGCGCTCGCTGGGCTATTCGGTGGGGAATGTAGAAAGTACCGCCCTTACCCAAACGCCCCAAAACAACGTTCTAAATACCTTGGCGGGAAAAGTGGCGGGGGTTCAAATTTCGCAAATGGGTGGCGCTGTTGGCTCATCGGTGAGTATGGTGATTCGCGGGGCTAACTCCCTCAATAGCGACAATCAGCCCTTGTTTGTGATTGACGGTGTGCCCGTTGCGAACCGCATGACCAACTCCTTTGCGGGAGCCGACATGGGAAATCCAATTTCGGACATTAACCCCAACGACATTGCTAACATTTCTATCTTGAAAGGACCTAGCGCGGCGGCGTTGTACGGTTCGCGGGCAGGAAGTGGCGTGGTTTTGATTACGACCAAATCGGGGACAGGAGGGAAAAAAGGCATTGGGGTTTCTCTCAATACCTCGGTGGTGATGGATAAACCGCTGGAATATGTACACGTTCAAAACAAATTTGGTTCGGGAAAAACGGGTGCGCACGTGCTGGAAGAAGCCGAAAACGAAAGCTGGGGCGCTGCCTTGGATGCGGGCGAAAACTGGGCTTTGTGGAACAGCAACGGTCAAAAAGCCCCCTTGATTTCGTACCCGAACCGCTTCAATGATTTCTTTCAAACGGGCGTTACCAACACCAACAACGTGTCGGTAAATGGCAATTATGAAAAAGGCAATTTCCGCCTATCGGTAGGAAATATGAGCAACTCGGGCATTATTCCCAATACCGATTTGTCGCGCTTAACGATTGCCCTAAACTCGGCTTATAACATTACGGACAAATTCCGCACTTCCGTTAGTTTGAACGTAACCCAGTCGGGCTCAGACAACCGCCCCTTGATTGACGCCAGCCGCAACGACCCCGTTAGAAGTGTTTATGAAATGGGTTCGCAGGTAAATATCAACGACTTACGCAACTATTGGTTGCCAGGCCAAGAGGGAATTGCCCAACTTAAATACAAAGACAAACAAAACAACCCATTCTTTTTGGTCTATGAAAACCTGACGGGTTTTAGCCGCGACCGTACGGTGGCAAAGATTCAGATGGATTATGATTTTACCAATGAGTTGACCCTAACGGGCAAATACGCGCGGGATTCGTACAGCGAGATTTTTGAGGCCAAAAAAGCGTACAGCAATTTTGAAGCGTTGAAAGGTGGTTATACCATTTCCAACGATTACCGCAAAGAACAGAACTTGGATTTGATGCTCAATTATAAAAAGAGCTTTCAAAACAGCTGGAACCTCAACGCGATGGTAGGTGCCAACCGTTTGGAACAATACTACCAATCGTTGTACAATGCCACGACCGAACTCGTCATTCCAGGGTTATATACCATTGCCAACGGTGCGCCTGGAACGTTCAATCCGCTGAGTTCTTTTTCAAGAAAACTGCTTTATGGCGTGTATGCGTCGGCATCGCTTGGGTTTAAGGACTTTGTTTATTTGGATTTGACCGCCCGTAACGACTGGACAAGTACTCTAAAAAAAGGAAACAATTCGTACTTCTATCCGTCGGCGTCGTTGAGTGTCTTGTTGTCAGAAGTAGTCAAAATGCCATCTTGGGTTGATTTTGCCAAAGTGCGGGCAGGTTTTGCCCAAGTTGGTAACGACGTTGACCCATACAGCCGTTCACAAACTTACAGTACCGCCCTCGACTGGGGTGCAGCCAAGCGTATGTACATGGCGGGAGTACTTAGAAATCCTGATTTGAAGCCCGAAATTTCGACGTCGCACGAGATTGGGGTGGATTTTAAATTCTTCAAAAACCGACTTGGACTAGAAGCCACTTATTACAAACGCGGCAACCGAAACCAAGTGCTTTCGATTGTCACACCCATTGAATCAGGAGCGAGCAACAAGCAAATCAATGCGGGATTGGTGGAAAGTCAGGGTTTTGAGATTGGGATAGTCACGACCCCAATCAAAACCAAAGACTTTACGTGGGACATGAATTTTACCTTGACTCGCAACCGTACCTACATTCGTAAGTTGGCTGAAGGAATCAAGTATTTCTCGTTTACATCGTACAGCGGCGCGGAGGTTCGTACCTACGAAGGAGGGCAAGTGGGCGATATTTATATGGCGCCTATGTTGCGGGTAAAAGACAAGTCGTCTCCTTATTATAATTACCCAATCGTCACCAGCGGTGGGCTTTACCAAACCGATAACGACCCCAACAACTTGATGAAAATCGGCAACTTTAACCATAATTTCCTGATGGGTATTCAGCCGACCATTCGCTACAAAAACTTGAGCATATTTGCCAATATCGACTGGCGTCAAGGCGGACAGTTTTACTCTAATACCATGATGTTTCTTGGCAACAACGGGATGCTAGACGAGACGCTATCGGGGGTGCCTTACGATCCGTCGCGTAGCCTTGCCGAGCAAATCAAAGCCAATCCAGACGCTTATCTCGGAAATTGGGTAGGAGGAAGAAACGCTGCTTATGGAGGTTTTGCGTGGCCAGAAGGAAGCACCGAGGCGGCCAAACGCCTGCAAGATGCCAGCCTGAACCCTGGGGTTCTTGCCACCAAAGATGCCGCAGGAAATACCGTTTACGTAGAAAATTTGGGAGGAGCTGGTAGCAAATGGATTGATCCGTTCAGTGCGTACCGATACGCCAATCGTCCTTTCCCCGACCGCAATTTGTACAGCGCCACGTACGTCAAGTTGAGAGAAATTTCGGTAACTTACTTTTTGCCAAAAAGCTTTGTTAGCCGTTTCAAAGTTCAAAACGCCTCTTTGTCGATTGTTGGGAACAATTTGTACATGTGGACCCGTCACGGAATCAAGGGCTTGGATCCTGAGCGCGCCTTCCGTCCCACTGGTACCAGCTGGTCGCAGGGGGTTGAATATTACAACGTGATGCCAATCACTGGCTCAGTAGGTTTCAAATTGAATGTTGACTTTTAAAATTGGGTAGCGATGAAATTCACAAACATAAAAAAAGGGATTGCCGCTTTAACCGTAGGTGGTTTGCTGTTTTCGTGTCAAGATTTGACCGAAATCGACAAAAATCCCAACAGTCCAGAAGATGTTTCTTCCAACTATATTATGACCTACGTACTGTCCAACACGGGTAAAACTTTCTTTAGCTTGGGCAGAGACGGGTCTAAAATTGGGGCAGCGATGCAGTACATGCAGGCGGGAACCAACGAAGGGGCAGCAGTCATCAACCAATACGCTTGGACGCAAGAGTCGTGGAACGGTTATTATGAGATTTTGCGCAATAATCAGTTGATTTACGACAAAGGCATCAAAGAAAATAACCGCTTTTTTCAGGCCATCGCCCTCACGATGCGGTCGGCCGTGTTTGGTTTATTAACCGATTTGTACGGCGATATACCTTACACTGAGTCGCTCAAGGCATCTTCTGGTTTATTTTTTCCAAAATACGATGAGCAGGCCGTCGTGTATAAAGGTATTATGACCGATTTGAAACAAGCCGTGACCTTGCTCAATAGCCTTGAAAGCAAAGATGCCGTCAACCCAACGTCAGATATTTTGTACAAAGGAGACGGAAAAAAATGGAGGAAATTGGCCAATTCGCTCCGTTTGCGCTATGCCTTGCGCTTGGCCGATAAACGTTCAGAAATGAGTGCATTGGGCGTAAATATCCAAACCGAATTTACGGAAGCGTCCGCCGATGCTTTCACGAGCAATAGCGATGATGCCTCGATGGCGTTTGTGGGAGCAAGTGCCGATAATTCAGCCCCAGGTGGCCCGCTCAATTCGCCGAACCCCAACTTTTTGCTGAAACCCGGACAGCCATTTGTTAATAAGTTAATCGCCCTAAATGACCCGCGTCTTCAACGTTGGATACAACCTGTGCAGCGTAAATGGGATACCAAAGTCACCAAAGAAACAACCGTAACGGTAAAAAATAGCTACGGCGAAAGTTATTCGGTGGTGTATGTGCCCACAACAGCTACCAATGTGGATACATCCTTGTATGTAGGTTTGCCAGTGGGTTTGGCCATTACGCAAGCAGTTGCGTATAACAAAGGAAACGACGCAACCGCCTATCACAACGAACGCAATCCTTACATTTCGTTTTTGCACGAACGCTACCGTAAAAACACGGATACTTATGTTCCAATGAACATCATAACGTACACCGAGGTAGAGTTTATTTTGGCGGAAGCTGCTTTGGCGGGAAATTTTGGTGCAACCGACGCTGAAGGTCACTACAAAAAGGCCATTCGTGCTTCGATGGATAAAGCAGGGGTATTTACGGCGAGTTATGACTATGAAAAATACTACGCACAGGCATCGGTTAGTTATGCGTCGGCCTCTAACAAACTGGAGCGAATTATGGAGCAAAAATGGCTTTCCTCTTGGTTTGGCATTGAGTCGTGGTTTGACTGGAGACGAACGGGCTTTCCTGCGTTGAAGGCGGGCGATGTAGCGCAGTATGGCAAAGCTTTGCCGATTCGTTATATGTATCCTGTCCCCAATCAAGATCCTTCTTATTTGACCAATTATAACTCAGCCGTCGGACGTTTAGGAAGCACCAACTATATCCCATCAGGACAAAGCAAAGACCACCCATACGCCAAAATGTGGCTCATTCAAGGCACAAGTAAGCCTTGGAATTAGGTAGTTTTTGGCACTATTTGACTTTGAAAAATTAGAGTTCCTATGCTTACAGCCTTCCCGAAAGTTCAAAACTTTCGGGAAGATTCTTTTTGTACTTGGAAAATCTGATTCTGAAATAACGCACCAATGAAATCTATTTTAACCGCACTCCTCTTTTTTGTTGTTTTCCACGTCGGCTATGCCCAATCGTGGATAGACCTGACCCAAGCCAGTATTCACCATCGCCCTGCCGATGCCACTGCTTTCAAAGAAATTGTAAACATTTTGCAGGAAGAAATTGCAAAGCGTTCGGGAATTAAACCCAGCGTTTCTCCCAATTTTTCTGAAACTACAAGTGCCAGTATTTATTTGGTGCTGGATAAAAACCTCACGGAATTACCCTCGACGCTACGAACAGACTTACTTCGGTTGGCAGCACCTACCCAAGAAGGCTTTCGGATGGTGGCGTTGGCCGATAAAAAAGCAGTTGTGATTGCGGGAAAAGACGTACGAGGCGTCTTGTACGGGGTGGGGCGTTTGCTCCGCAAGGCCGAAATCACCCAAGGACAAATTCGTTTTCCTGCCGATTTGCGACTTTCTACTAGTCCCAAATACCTCGTCCGAGGACACCAGTTGGGTTATCGCCCCAAAACCAACTCGTACGATGCCTTTACCGTGGCGCAGTACGACCAATACATCCGCGAATTGGCACTTTTTGGAGCTAATAGTATCGAAATTCTCCCGCCAGGCACCGACGACGAGCCTACCAGCCGCCACATGAAATTGGCAACGTTGGACATGGTCAAAGAACAAGCACGGATTTGCCAACGTTACGGGCTGGATGTTTGGATGTGGTATCCCAACATTGGCAAAGACTTTACTACCCCCGAAAAAGTAAAAAATGAGTTGGCCGCCCGCGAGACGGTCTTTAAAGCAGTCTCAAAAATAGACGCCGTTTTTGTACCAGGTGGCGACCCAGGCGAGCTCGAACCCGACGAGCTTTTTGAGTGGATGGATAAAATGGCATTGCTGTTAAACAAATACCATCCTAACGCCAAAATTTGGATTTCGCCCCAGTCGTTCAAACCGACCAAAGCGTGGTTTGACGCGTTTTTTCGCCATGTCAACAAAGGGTATCCTTGGTTGGGAGGTATTGTCTATGGGCCTTGGGTAAAAGTGCCGATTGACCAAATCCGTAAAACTGTGAAGCCGTCGATTCCTATTCGGAACTATCCAGACATTACGCATTCCATCGCCGCGCAATACCCCGAACCTGACTGGGATCCTGCTTGGGCGGTTACACTCGGACGCGAAGCGGTAAATCCTCGTCCCAAAGACCAGAAGTTTTTCCACAATATCGTCGCTCCGTATTGCATTGGAAGCATCAGTTATTCGGAAGGAACCAACGACGATGTGAACAAATTTATCTGGAGTGACCAAGATTGGGATCCCAAAATGGACGTCAGAGAAACGTTGAAAGATTACAGCCGTTTGTTTTTTGGGGCAGATTTGGCCATGGATGGGGCGTTGGGCTTATCAGAATTAGAAACCAACATTAAAGGACCTGTGTTGGCCGCCAATCAAATCGAACGGACACTACTTCGATGGCAGAAAATGGAACAAGCAGCTTCGCCTGTTTTGTTGGCCAATCCGCGTTTCCAAATGGGGCAGATTCGGGCGTATTTCGATGCGTATATTCGGGAAAGAAGCCTCTACGAAGCTCAATTGGAACGACAAGCCTACGACCTCTTGAAGTTTGGTGAAGGCAATGCTCAAACTAGGGCTCAGAAAGCGATGGAGGTTTTGAGTAAAGCGTGGAATGAACCCGTTGCTGTACCTTTAAGAGAAAAATGCCTTGCCTTGGCAGACTCGCTTCATCGAAGTATTGGGGCGCAGCTGACAGTGGCAAAACACGGCGCTATGCCAGGTCGGGGCAATTTTATTGATAACCTCGATTACCCGCTCAACGACGCGCCTTGGCTCATGCGCGAGCTCAAAAAACTGGAAAGAATGGACGACACGCAGGGACAACAGGCATTGGCGCGTTTGCTCAGTCGTACCTACCCAGGCAAGGGCGGTATCTACGACCAATTTATGAATCCTACTAGTCGGGCAAGGGTAGTGACGACTAAGTATAATTGGAACAACGACCCCGAAAGCCTTCAGTCATCGCGTATAGGTTATGGGATGAACTTACCCAAAGAATATTTTGATAGCTACCCAAGAATGAGCACGCCCGTTCCAGCTGTGCCGAGGGCATGGACGAGTCAAATCGAAGTGTTGTACGATAACATTCTGAAAATCAAGTACGACCAACTTGAAAAAGGAGTCAAGTACAAAGTAAAGGTGGTCTATAGCGGCAGGTTTAAGTCTAACGTGCGAATGATGACTTCTAGTGGCGTTTTCATCCATGATTACATCAAACTGGGTGAACAACCTGAATATGAATTTGAAGTGCCTGCCGAGGCGATTAAAAACGGTGAGGTTGTTTTTCAATGGAATTGTAAAGAGGCAGAGCGGGGCTTACAAGTGGCGGAAGTCTCGCTGATTCGGGTTGAATAATTCGGTTTTGCGTCGGAGACGCTAGTCCGTTTTGCCCCCGAATCATAGTTCGGGGGCAGCTTAGAGACGCGAGGCCGTTTTGCCCCCCGAATTATAGTTCGGGGGCAGCTTAGAGACGCTAGTCCATTTTGCCCCCAAATTATAGTTTGAGGGCAGCTTGTGCAGCTTGTTTTAGCGTAAAAACCATACTTTGCGTATCAGTCCTTTCTCCACCAGATAAATGGCGGTGGCCGAAAATTCTTGGCCGCGTCCCGTAATGTATTCTTTGTCAATGACGTAGTTGCCCTGAATAATTCGCCCGTGCAAGGCAGCGAAGTTTTGGGGAAACTTTTTGAAAAGACTTCCGTAATCATCTTCCAAGTCTTTCTTAGTCAAAACGCGCGGTTTGGCGTTTTGAAAACTGTAAATCTCAACGGTATCGCTGTAGGTTGCCACAAAGGCTTTGAGGTCTTGGCGGTTGTAAGCGTCCAATTGCTGCTGAACGATTTTTTCAGGATTTTGAGCAAATACCTTCCACGAAAGAAGGAAAAACACGGGCAAGAAGAGTGATTTCATAGCAATGTTTATTTTTGATACACGCGTACGTAGTCGATGATGTATTTGGACGGAAATTGACTAGAAGAAGGGTCGCCCCCGTTGTCGCCGCCGATGGCGAGGTTGAGCAACAAATAGTGAGGCTGCATAAATGGGTTTTTCTGCGTCCCGTCTTGGTTGATGGTATATTGAAGTTCCACAAAATTCAGCAACTCACCATCCACGTAAAGCCGAATGGCTTTTTCGTCCCAGTCCATGCGCCACACGTGAAATTTCTTGCGCCAACGTGGGTCTTGAAACGTCTCAATCGGTTTTTTAAGGTCGCGCCAAATCGCTTTGAAACGAGTTTCGCTTCCCCACGCTACATTGGCCAACAGCATACCACGGTAAAACTCCATGATGTCGATTTCGCCGTTGCGCGGCCATTCGCCTTCTACGCCTAGCGTCCAAAATGCAGGCCAAATTCCCGCTTGCGTATCTATCTTAGCCCGCATTTCGAAGCGACCATATTGCCAACTGTGCAGACCTTGCGTTTTTAAACTAGCGGCGGTATAGTCGATGTTGGCACGCTGTTTGCGCCAATCTTGGCTTTGTGCGCTGTATGTTGGGTTGGGCTTTTGCTCGCGCCGTCCTTCGATGATAAGTTTACCTTTTTTGACGTACGCATTGTCGGGTTGGTACCATTGTAACTCGTGGTTGCGAACAAATCCTTTTTCAAAAGCCCAGTTTTGGGGGTTAGGAGTTCCGTCGTTGGAAAACTCATCCGACCATACCAATGCGTATCCTGTATATTGGGGAATTTTTTGCCCAAAAATATGATACGGAATCCCCACAACTCCCAATAATAATCCTAAAAAGGATAAAAATGTCGATTGGTATTTTTTTAGTAAGTATTTGGTAGGTTTGAATTGCATTAGGATGTGGATTTTATAGTGACTTAATGGTTACTTTTTTGGAAATTTGTGTCAATTATATAGATTCGTATCTTTTAATTTATTCTTAATTATCTATGAGAAAGACCTCACATTTGTGGTTATACTTTGTAGCGGCGGCGACTTTGGGCTTGCAAAGCTGTTCCCGAAACCCCGTTACAGGCAAAAAAGAAATTATCTTCATGTCGCAAGAGCAAGAAATTGCCCTTGGGGCTCAGTCTCACCCGTCGATTGTAGCTACGATGGGCTTGTACGAGGATGCGAAACTACAAAACTTTATCAATGAAAAGGGGAAGTCGATGGGGGCTATCTCGCACCGCCCCGATTTGAAATACCAGTTTCATATTGTTGACTCGCCAGTGGTAAATGCCTTTGCCGTCCCAGGTGGGTATGTGTATTTTACGAGAGGAATCATGGCCCATTTTAATAATGAAGCCGAGTTTATGGGGGTACTAGGGCACGAAATTGGTCACGTTACCGCGCGCCACTCTGCCCGTCAACAAACCTCGCAAGTACTTGGAACAGTAGGGTTGATGGCAGGGATGGTACTGTCAGAAAAAGTACGTCAAATGGGTGATCAAGCCATGCAAGGGTTACAGATGGTATTGTTGAGCTACAGCCGTGCCCACGAGTCGGAGTCTGATAAAATTGGGGTGGACTACTCAAGCAAAGTAGGATATGATGCGCGCGAAATGGCGCAGTTTTTCGGAACTATCAAGCGTATTTCTGACAAAAGTGGCCAAGCCATTCCTACCTTTATGTCAACCCACCCCGATCCAGGTGACCGTTTTACCAATGTGCGCCAAATGGCTGAAGCATACCAAAAGGCAAACCCAGGCCAGTATTTGGTGGAAAGAGAGCGTTATCTGCGCATGATTGACGGTATTATTTTTGGGGATGATCCAAAGCAAGGATTTGTAGAAAATTGGAATTTTTATCACCCAGAATTGAAGTTTCAGTTTCCCGTACCGCGCGATTGGCAGTACGAAAACTCGCCTGTACAGTTCCAAATGGCCGCTAAAGATGGCAAGTCGATGATGATGCTAACCGTAGCCGAAGGTAAGACCTTGGATGAGGCGGCGCAGAACGTGGTCAAAAACTACAATTTCAAGGTGTTGGAAAACAAAAAGACAACCATCAATGGAATCCCTGCGGTGGTGATGGTTTCACAAATCCAGCAGCAACAACAGCAGCAGCAAGGAGGCCAAACTGCCCCTCAACAAGCCCAAGACCCGAACACGGTGGTGCAGGTTGCAACGTATTTATACGAGTACAATGGGATGATTTTGGCCATGCACGGCATGAGTTATGCACCAACGTTTAATACGAATTTTGCGACATTCCGTAACGTTGCTGAAAATTTCCGTAACCTCAACGACCCCGACAAGCTCAACCGTAAACCTGATCGTATTCGTATCAAAACAGTGGCACGGACGGCCGCTTTTAAAGATGTAATGAAAAGTTTTGGAATGCCTGATAGCAGACTGGACGAATTGGGGATTTTGAACCAACTCCAAGCCAACGACCAAGTGCAGCAGGGTACATTGGTCAAGATAATTACAAAATAAAACTCGTAAAAACCCCTCTTGGTCGCAAAATCGCCTGAGGACGAGTAAATAAGCCCTAAAGCAGTTTGGGCTTTCGCAACGAACGGAGTAGATTTGGGTTAGAATACTCACATTTACTCCGTTTTTTTTGCATGAAAAAAATTATTACACTTCTCATCACACTAGCGGTAACTTCGGCCGTGAGGGCGCAAACGCCCACTTTCCCCCGCAACGGGGTCTATGACGAGCGGCCAGAAATGTACGCTTTTACCAACGCGACCATTTATGTCGATGCCCGAACGGTCATCGAAAATGCGACCTTGCTCATCAAAAATGGGATTGTTGTGGCGGCAGCCAAAGACGTTCAAATTCCTTCGGGGACGGTGGTTACTGACCTAAAAGGTCGTCGGATTTATCCTGCGCTTATAGACATGGAGTCCGATTACGGAATGCCCGAAATCGCGCGTGGACAGCGTGGTGGTCGTGGGTTTTCTCCGCAAATTGAGTCCAACAAAAAAGGTGCTTATGGCTGGAACCAAGCCGTGAATGCCGATGCCGAAGCAGGTAAGATTTTTTCCCTTAATACCACCAAAGCCGACGAACTTCGTAAGTTGGGTTTTGGCGCGGTACTGACCCACCACCACGATGGGATTGTGCGTGGAACGGGAGCGTTGGTGAGTTTGTCCTCAGAAAGTGAGAACTCCACGGTACTTCGCCATCCTGCCTCTTTTCACTTGTCGTTCAGTAAAGGGACTTCTACCCAGCAGTATCCCAACTCACCCATGGGCTCGATGGCCCTTCTGCGTCAGACTTACTACGATGCTGAGTGGTACAAAAACAGCGGTAAAAACGTAGAGTTTAACCTCTCATTGGAGGCATTTAACAAACATACTTCATTGCCAACCATTTTTGAGGCGACGGACAAATGGAGCCTGTTGCGGGCGGATAAACTCGGCGACGAATTTAAAACGCAATATATCTTTAGGGGCTCAGGCGATGAGTATCAACGCGTGGACGAAATCAAAGCTGCGGGGGGCTCTATTATTGTTCCGATTAACTACCCATCAGCTTTTGATGTAGAAGACGCATGGGATGCCGATAACGTAAGCCTTGCCGAAATGAAGCACTGGGAAATGGCTCCTGCCAACGCCGCGACGCTCGAAAAAGCAGGCGTGAATTTTGTGCTGACGTCGGCATTGTTAAAAACCAAAACTGAATTTTGGCCAAACCTTCGCAAAGCCATTGAACATGGTTTGACCGAAACCAAAGCTCTCGAAGCCCTCACGACCATTCCTGCCCAATTGCTCCAATGCAGCGATAAAATCGGAAGCCTCAAAACAGGTACGTGGGCAAACTTTATCATTACGTCGGGCAGTATTTTTAGCGCGGATAATATTCTGTACGAAAACTGGATTCGTGGTAAAAAATACGTCATCAATTCATTGAGCCAAACGGACATTCGTGGGACGTATCAGTTGAACCTGAATGATGAAAAAGGAAAACTTGTCATCACTGGGAAGCCCGATAAGCCAGAATACCAAGTGGTGTTGCGCGATACGGTAAAAATTACCCCGAAAGTTACGTTCCTCAATGACGTCATTTCCATCAATTTCCAACCCGACCGCCGTACGCCGAATGCTACGACTCGTTTGACAGGGTATTTGGAAGGAACGACCTTGAAAGGAAGTGGTGAAAATGCCAAAGGAGAGGCGATCAAATGGGTTGCTACGTTCCAAGAAGCTTTCAAAACCCCTGAAGCCCGCCGTGATTCTACCCAGCGCCCAGTCCCTAATGTCGGTAAACCACTTTATCCATTTGTTGGGTTTGGAAACACCGAAAAACCAAAGTCTGAAACAATTTTGGTAAAAAACACGACGGTTTGGACCAGTGAAGACGCAGGCGTGTTGACAAATACGGACGTATTGGTTGAAAACGGTAAAATCACGAAAGTGGGTAAAAACCTTTCGGCAGCTACAGCCCGCGTGATTGACGGGACTGGCAAGCACCTTACACCAGGTATCATCGACGAACACTCGCACATTGCCCTCGCTTCGGTCAACGAAGGTGGACAGTCAAGCTCGGCAGAAGTGCGGATGAGCGACGTTGTGAACCCTGATGATATCAATATTTATCGCCAATTAGCAGGGGGTGTAACCATGTCACAGTTGTTGCACGGTTCGGCTAATTCAATTGGTGGGCAGTCGGCCGTTGTAAAACTCAAATGGGGAAGCAACGTCAACGAAATGCTTGTTCCCGAAGCGCAATACATCAAGTTTGCCTTGGGTGAAAACGTAAAACAGGCGAACAGTCCGAACGCAACTGTGCGTTATCCACAAACACGGATGGGGGTAGAACAAGTCTTTTACGACCATTTTATTCGTGCGCGTGAGTACGACCGCTCGTGGGATGCGTACAATTCGATGAAAAATAAAATTGGCGTTCCAGCTCCACGTCGGGACATTGAATTGGAAACTTTGGCCGAAATTTTGAACGGTAAGCGCCACATTACTTGTCACTCGTACGTGCAGTCCGAAATCAACATGCTGATCAAAGTAGCCGATTCGTTAGGGTTCAAAATCAACACATTTACGCACATTTTGGAAGGATATAAAGTGGCCGACAAAATGAAAAAACACGGCGTGGCAGGTTCGTCGTTTGCCGACTGGTGGGCGTACAAAATGGAAGTAAAAGACGCGATTCCGTACAATGCCGCGATTTTGGCCAAAGTAGGCGTATTGACCAGTATCAACTCTGACGACGCCGAAATGGCGCGCCGTCTCAACCAAGAAGCGGCCAAAGCCGTCGAATATGGTGGTATTGCCGAAACGGAAGCCCTCAAAATGGTGACGATTAACCCCGCTAAAATCTTACGCCTCGACAAACGCACAGGAAGTATCAAAGTAGGAAAAGACGCTGATTTGGTATTGTGGAACAACCACCCGCTGTCTATTTACGCCCGTCCTGACTATACGATTGTAGAAGGTGCGATTTGCTATTCGACCGATGGCGACGACAAGCGCCGTGGTGAAGTAGAGCAAGAGCGTGCGCGTTTGATTCAGAAGATGATTTCTGCCAAAACAGGCGGTGCTACGGCCGTTCGTCCACCGTTCCGTCGTCAGCGCATGTGGCATTGCGAAGACGTTGAAGGCATTATGGCAGAAGGTGAAGAAGAAGGCAAGTAGCTTTGTGTTGGTTTTTACGAATGAATTAAAAAGAAATTTCCATGATTGTTTCCATAAATAAAACAAAAACAACGACCATCAGGCGCTTGGCTGAGGTAGTTTTTGGAGCTTCTGCTCCTGTACTTTTTAGCTTATTATCACTCAGCGCCAACGCTCAGAACCCTGCTCCTGCCAAGCCACAATCTAAGCCAATGGCGCTGGTTGGAGGAACTGTTCACGTCGGTAATGGGACGGTGATTGAAAAGGGCGTGGTAGTGTTCGACAAAGGTGTATTGACCGCCGTGGGCGATGCCAGTACAGCGTTTGATAAATCAAAAACGGAGGTAGTTGACGTTACTGGCAAACACCTGTATCCAGGTCTTATTGCGATGGGCTCAACAACAGGTTTGGTCGAAATTTCGTCGGTAAGAGCTACCGTCGATAACCAAGAAGTAGGGAGCATAACCCCGAACGTGCGGGCATTGATTGCGTACAATACAGACTCAGAAGTGATTCCTACTTTGCGTAACAATGGATTGCTATTGACCCAAGCGACGCCCCAAGGTGGTACGCTTTCAGGCTCTTCGTCGGTGATGGAATTAGACGGTTGGAACTGGGAAGATGCCGTGCTCAAAAAAGACGACGGGCTTTGGCTAACGTGGCCTGCTTTCTTTGCCCGTGAGTTTAATTTTGATGATTTTTCGGTAAATCTTCAACGCAATACGCGTCGCCAAGAAGTGATTAACTCGTTGGCGCAGCTATTTTCGGACGCACGTGCCTACAGCGAAATCAAAAACCCACCCATTACCAACCTCAAACTGGAGGCATTACGTGGTCTTTTTGATGGGCGTCAAAACCTCTACATCCGCGCCGATAATAGCAAAGATATTGTAGAGTCAGTGAAGTTTGCCAAACAGCAAGGCGTGAAGAAAATCATCATCATTGGGGCCGAAGATGCCTTGCGTGTGGCGGAGTTTTTGAAAGAAAATGGCGTCGCCGTTGTTTTGGGCGAAACGCACCGTTTGCCTACGCGTCAAGACGAGCCTGTTTACCAGCCGTACCGTTTGCCTGCGCTGCTTCAAAAAGCGGGTGTAACGGTAGCTTTGAGCTACGGCGAAGCTTATTGGCGGACGCGTAACCTTCCGTTTACGGCAGGTACTGCGGCAGGTTTTGGCGGAATTTCGTCGGAAGAAGCCCTAAAAATGATTACGTCAACTCCTGCTAAATTGTTGGGAATTGACAATGTCGTGGGTACGATTGAAAAAGGAAAATTGGCCACGTTGGTGGTGTGTAAAGGAGATATTTTGGATATGCGTTCTAATGGCATTGACCATGCCTTCATTCGTGGGCGTAAAATCGACCTCGACGATCGCCACAAACGCCAATACCGCAAATACACCGATAAGTATGAGATTGGAGAAAAATAAAAAGTGTCGAGTGCAGAATGCAAAATGTCGAGTTTAAATATTCGACACTCTGCATTCTGCACTCGACATTTATTTTTTGTCATTCTGCACTCTGCACTCGACATTCCTAATAAGTGACCCAAGTGTCCTTTCCACCGCCTCCTTGCGAAGAGTTAACGACGAGGGAGCCTTTACGTAAGGCTACGCGCGTGAGTCCACCAGGAATAACGTTGATACCATCGCCGTACAAAATATAAGGGCGTAAGTCAACGTGGCGGCCTTCGGCGTGGTCGTCCAAGAAACAAGGCACGCGAGAAAGCGAAATCACGGGCTGGGCGATATAATTACGCGGATTTTCTTTGATTTTTTGGCGGAAAATCTCGTGTTCTTCTTTGGTCGCTTTAGGGCCAATCAGCATTCCGTAGCCTCCTGCTTCGTTGGCTTCTTTAATAACTAGATTTTCTACGTTTTCAAGCACATATTTAAGATCATCGTCTTCGCGACAGATGTACGTGCGCACGTTCGGGATAATCGCTTCTTGGTCGAGGTAATACTTGATGATGCGCGGCACGTAGGCATAAATTACCTTGTCGTCGGCTACTCCCGTTCCTGGGGCATTGGCCAAAGCAACTCGCCCTTTTTTATAGACATCAAAAATGCCTGGAATCCCTAACAACGAGTGTGGGTTAAATACCTGCGGGTCGAGGAAGGTGTCGTCGAGGCGACGGTAAATCACATCCACGATTTCAAAACCACGCGTGGTGCGCATTTTTACATAGCCACCCGAAACCACTAAATCGCGGGCGTCAACGAGCTCAACCCCCATTTGTTGGGCCAAATACGAATGTTCAAAATACGCAGAGTTGTAAATCCCAGGCGTAAGTACCACAATGTTTGGGTCGGGACGGTCGGCAATAAATTTCAGCATCTCAAACAGACGCGCAGGGTAGTCAGATACAGGACGAACGCCCGTACGAGCGAGCACTTCGGGGAAAATCTGTTTAGAAAGTTCGCGGTTTTCGAGCATGTACGAAACCCCCGACGGGCAGCGAAGGTTGTCTTCGAGTACCATAAACTCACCATCATCGCCACGGATAAGGTCGGTTCCTGTGATGTGGCACCAAATGCCTTTGGGTGGTTTTAAGCCTTTGCAGGCTTCCAGATAACACTTAGACGTCTCGATTAAATCGCGGGGAACAACGCCATCTTTTAAAATCTTTTGATCGTTGTAAATATCATCAATAAAAAGATTGAGTGCCGTAATGCGTTGGATAAGTCCCTTCTCCATGCGGTTCCACTCGTCGCCTGTTACTACCCTTGGAATGATGTCCAGAGGCATGATGCGTTCCGTTCCTTCACCTTCCGAATACACGTTAAAAGTAATTCCCATCGACATCAGCGCGCGCTCCGCAGTGTGCTGACGGTTAGCGAGTTCTGTATTGTTGAGCTGCTCTACACGTTGCTTAAATGCTTCGTACCCAGGGCGTACTTTGCCATCGGGGGTAAACATCTCATCATAGAACTTTTCGGTATCATAGTTTTTGAATGAAAATTGCATAATGGTGAAAAATCGTTGGTGAGTTATTTGTTTTACCGAACAAGATATGGATAAAGTGGAGATTTTACCAAATTTTCTGTGGTAATTTGTTCTTTTGGTTAGTATTAATGGACAAGTTTCGGAAATTATTGGATTATGCCGTACTTTGTATAGTATTTTGCCGTTAAGTTTTTACTTTAAATAAGTACATTGTTACTTTAGAGCCCTTACTTTTACAACACCTACTTTACTACTGTTAAAATGTCGAATCGCTTTTGGATGATTGTTGTTGGATTACTTGCCTGTGTTCAGGGGCGGGCACAACATTGGCTTGGAATTTCGTCGAGTAACTATGCAGGAACCAACGCCCTTTTTCTCAATCCAGCGCACGCCGCCGATTCGCGACATAAGTTATACATCAATTTGGTAGGGAACGATATTTTCTTGGCTAATAATTACATCCGTTGGGCTGCTCCGTATTCCATGTTCGGAATCATGACCAATACCGTTCCTAAAAAATACCGAAGTGAGCGGGGAGCGATTGTTTGGAAAGAAGAATATTACCAAGAACGCCTCAACGGCGAGCGTAAACATTTGCACGCGGGAGGTGATTTGCGCGGGCCTTCACTGCTTTATTCTTTTAACAATAATCGTTTTGCCATTGGGCTCACTAGCCGTGGGAGATATGCCATGAGTCTAACAGATGTCACGGAAGAAACCGCGCGGGTGATTCGATTCGGAACTGATAATAAAGACCTTCAAAGCAAAGATTTTCTCAACCAACAGGCCAAATTAAATACCAATGGATTTCTCGAAATGGGAATGACGCTGGGAGCGGTGGTGGCTGATTATGATGAGCATTTTTTGAAAGTGGGCGCAACCGTAAAACGGTTGGTGGGCGTCTATAACGTTCATGCCGATTTACGAAATACCGACCATCGAATTGTGGTAGAAAGTTTAAATCGTGAAAGGGAGTTTATTGTCGTTCAAAACCTCGATGCAACTTATGGCTACACCACGGGGGCGGCTTTTGATAACATTGGTCTTAGTCCTAAATTTCTGTTTGGGAAAGCTTCGGCGGGTGGTAGCTGGGGCGCTGATTTGGGGGTAGTGTACGAATATCGCCCTGAGTTTAATGAATATACGCGAAAAGTCCCCAAGAGAGGCAAAGAACCTGACCCAAACAAGAACAAGTATAAGTTTAGGGTTTCGGCAGCGATTACGGATATTGGGCGGCTCAATTACAAAAACCTGAATTATGCAAGGGAAATAGACGTCCAAAAAGTAAGGGACGAGTTTTCTTACACAGAATTTAACATGGCCAATACAACACCTTTGGCGGTGGCGGCAGTCAATCGCTCATTGTCGGTAAATCCAGACGATGCGCCTCAGGCGTTTAAAGTAGGACTTCCGCTGGCGGCCAATGTCAGCTTTGATTATCATTATAAAGGCCCTTGGTACGTGAATGCCATTTGGGTGCAAGGGTTGAGGGGAAAAAACTACATGAACATTAGACCACAGTCGGTCTTGGCCGTAACCCCAAGGTACGAAACGCGTTGGATTGAATTTGCTGCTCCTTTGAGTTTGTATGACAACTACCGTGCGGTCGCCATCGGATTGGCCGCGAGGATCGGTCCTATTATTGTTGGTACAGACCACTTTACGGGAATTTTTGGTATTGGAAAGCCACAGGGAGCAGATTTGTATTTTGGGCTATACGCGCCTTTTTTCCACCGCAAACCCAAAGAAGCCATCAAATGCTGGTTTCCACCCTACGAGAAACTTTTAAAGCGCAAACGTTAATCTAATAACATGGAAGCCTACGTTACCGCCGAACATTCCGCTGAAGGAATTGCCACCATTACGTTTTTTCATCCTGCCCAAAACTCAATGCCCAGTGCACTTCTGCAACGTTTGGCCGCTACTATTTCGGAAGTGGGAGAAGAGGAGCGAACCAAAGTGATTGTGCTAAAAAGCGGGGGAGAACGTACCTTTTGTGCGGGAGCAAGTTTTGAAGAACTAGCTTCTATCGAAACCGAAGAACAAGGGTTGACTTTTTTTTCGGGTTTTGCCAATGTTATAAATGCCTGTCGGCAAAGCTCCGCCGTCGTGATTGGGTGCGTGCAAGGCAAAGCCGTGGGCGGAGGCGTAGGGCTTGCCGCTGCCACTGACTATTGTTTGGCAACCCAACACGCCGCCGTACGTTTGAGCGAATTGCTGATTGGCATTGGACCTTTTGTCATTGGGCCAGCCATCGAACGAAAAATCGGAGTAGCGGCATTTTCACAAATGACCCTCAATGCCCCTACCTTTTATTCCGCAATTTGGGCCAAAGAAAAAGGGCTGTACGCCGAGGTGTACGAATCCATCGAAGCATTAGACGATGCCGTAGCTACCTTAGCCCATCAGCTGGCAAGTTATAATCCCGATGCGCTTCGACAGCTTAAAAAAGTGTTTTGGGAAGGAACTGAGCACTGGAGCACGTTGCTTTACGAACGCGCAGCCATGAGTGGGCGACTTGTGTTGTCGGAACAAACGCGCGCAGCCATTGCCAAATTTAAGGTTTAATAACCGTACCAATCTCCCCACCATTTTTGCAGGCTTTTTCTGATTTCGTTTTCGCGGGCATTTTGGCCAGGTTCGTAGAGTTTTGTTCCCTTCAATTCATCAGGTAAAAAATCCAAAGGCGTAAAATTGCCTTCGTAATTGTGCGCGTATTTGTAGTTTTTGCCGTAGCCAATTTCTTTCATCAACTTGGTAGGCGCATTGCGCAGGTGCAATGGAACGGGTAAATGCGCCGTTTTTTCGGCCAATTCCAAGGCTTCGTTAATGGCCACATAACTAGCGTTACTTTTGGGCGAGGTCGCCAAATATACCACCACTTGGGATAAAATAATGCGTGATTCGGGGAAGCCAATCGCTTTGACGGCATCTACGCAGGCGTTGGCCATAATCATGGCCGTGGGGTTGGCATTGCCGATGTCTTCCGATGCCAAAATCAACATCCGTCGGGCAATAAACACGGGATCTTCGCCTGCGTGAATCATGCGGGCCATCCAATACAGCGCCGCGTTGGGATCGCTGCCGCGCATAGATTTAATAAAAGCTGAAATAATATCGTAATGTTGTTCGCCTGACTTGTCGTATCGTGCCAAATTTTGCTGCGCCACCTCCGTCACAGTATCATCGTTAATCACGATTGGGTTTTCGTGGAAATGCGCATTGACCACTAATTCCAGCAAATTAAGCAACTTACGGCCGTCTCCTCCCGACAAACGAAGCAAGGCGTCGTAGGAATCAAATTGAATGCTTTTGGTTTTTAAAATTTCGTCTTTTTCGGCAGCTTGGTGCAGCATTTTGATGAGTTCATCTTGACCTAGCCCTTCTAAAATATACACCTGACAACGCGATAACAAGGCAGAATTGATTTCAAACGACGGGTTTTCGGTGGTAGCACCAATGAGCGTAATTTGGCCTTTTTCTACCGCCCCCAGTAAAGCGTCTTGCTGACTCTTGTTGTAGCGGTGAATTTCATCAATAAATACAATAGGAGGAAACAAACCCGATGGTCTTGCCAATACCTCACGCAGCTCTTTTACGCCTGAACTAATCGCACTTAACGAGTGAAAAACCCGTTTGGTGGTTTCGGCAATCAGGAGCGCCAAAGTTGTTTTGCCGACCCCTGGAGGGCCCCATAAAATCATGGACGGAATGAGGTTGTTTTCAAGGGCTCGCTTGAGTGCGCCATTGCGACCTAGAAGTCGAGGTTGACCGATGAAATCGTCAAGGGTGCGCGGGCGCATACGTTCGGGGAGGGGTGCTGGCATGGTTGCTGTTATTAGTGGGGCAAAAATACAAACCTTTGTGCCTTTTCGCGCAGTTTTCCTTTTTTACTATTCCCAAAATACTTTCTAGGACGTATCTTTGGAACTATAACATTCTACATTTTATGGCGCTTTTTCGCATTGCTACTACCAACGATATTGAGACGATTGCTCACCTTCACGCGGCGAGTTGGAAAACAACGTACCGAGGTATGTTGTCGGACGATTATCTCGACAATCATGTAACGGCCGACCGCATCAAGGTCTGGACCGAACGAATTGAACAACCCGCCGAAAACCAACGCATTATTTTGTGTGTCGATGACCAAGGCAATGCCATGGGATTTGTGTGCGCTTATGGTAGCTCAACGGACCCTTTCGGTACATTCATTGATAACCTACACGCAGCGCCTGAGTTGAAAGGGAGAGGAGTTGGAAGGAAGTTGATGCGGAAAGTCTATGAGTGGAGTTTAGAAGCTTACCAGCAACCCAAGCTTTACCTCAAAGTACTGGAAGATAACCATCCCGCCCGCATTTTTTACGAAAAAGTAGGAGGAACAAACCAAGCGACGCTTACTGAAATAATGCCAGGAGGAAGCACCGTAAAGGCTTGTCGATTTGTGTGGGATACTTTTGAATTTTAATAGATAAAAAAAGCCCGCAACTCAGTTGCGGGCACAAGATTAAGGTGTCGGAATAGTAATATATTTTTAAACAATTACGTGCTCGGCCGATAATTGCTTCTTCATGCTTGTCAAAGCACCAAAAACCAAATTATATACAGATTGGATGTTAATTTTCATGAAGTTCGAAATTTCTTCGTTGGTCATATTGACATAAAACTTCAAGAAAATGGCCTCGCGCTGACGGCGTGGGAGGCGCTCCATGGCTTCGTTGAGGTTGCGGTTGGTCTGTAAATACTCTTCTTGAGCGATTACGTACGACTCCGCCGAAGCAGTGTAAAGGTGGTGGTACTCCAAAGGAATTTCTTCGCTACTCGTATTTTTTTGTTGGGCATTGAGATGGCGAACCAATTTACGTTTGATCGAAGCCATCAAATAATAACGAACCGATGTGGTGTCACCAAGCGTGTGACGGTGTTGCCAAAGTTCTACAAACAAATCGTGAATACAATCTTTAATCAAAGCTTTATCGACACTAAATTGCGTACAATAGTTGTACAAAAGCTGAACGTAACATTGATAAAGTTTTGCAAACGCTGCCTCGTCGTCTTGACGAAACTGATTCCAAAGAGTTACCTCTTCCTGAGTAGTTAGATGAAACCGGGGCATTTGGGTGGAGGGGTTTGGGGTTTTGAAACAATCACAGCCCAAATGTAATTTTCTTTATATTAAGTTGCAAAATAAAAAGTGTTTTTTTTACATTTAATTTTCAGAATATAATTTGGTGAATTGAAATGTACTCCCATCAAATAATCCTAAATCGCTCATTTTCAGAGAAGGAATTACAAGTAGCCCCATAAACGATAAGGTCATAAAAGGGGACGCAAGCGTTGAATTTAACGTTTGCTTAACAAAAGAATCGAGCGCTGTATATTGATTTGCGACGTCGTAGCCGTCTTTATCCGACATTAAACCTGCGATTGGCAGCGATAAAATATGCTCACTCCCTTCACCATCTACGGCACTGACGCCGCCTCGGGCTTCAATCACCAAATTGATGGCTTTGGCAAGGCTTTCATCATCACAACCTACTGCAATAATGTTGTGTGAATCGTGCGCTACCGACGAAGCCAATGCGCCTTGCGTAAGGCCAAAATTTTTGATAAAACCAATGGCAACAGGGGCAGGCTGATACCGATTTATGACCGCGATTTTGAGAATATCGCGCTCGGTATCCGAAACAATGCACCCCGCTTCGACGCGGGCGGGCATTTCAAGAAGATTCGTGATTAACTGCCCGTCTAGGGCTTCAATGACTTTCAAAGAAAGAAAAGTACTAGGAGCTGGAATGGCTAAGTCGGATGCTTGGCAAGGCTGACAATCAAACTGATTGACGATTGGACTGCGCAAATCAGGCAAGAGAGACGTGCCACGGTCGGCTACTTTTTGGCCGTTGATGTATGTTTCAAGAATGGTAAAATCGTTCAGATTATCCACCATGATAAAGTCTGCCGAATCGCCTTCGCGCAGTAGCCCCACTGGCAGGCGATAATGCAACACAGGATTGACACAAGCAGCTCGTAAGACATCGAAAAGCTTGTAGCCTTTGGCCAAAGCGCGCTTCACCAGTTGGTTGATGTGACCATCGACCAGGTTATCAGGATGTTTGTCGTCCGAACAAAACATGAGTCGGGAAGCATACTGAGCCATCAGTGGAATAAGCGCTTCAAAGTTTTTGGCCGCACTTCCTTCTCGAATCAAGACGTATTCGAGTCCTAGTTGGATTTTTTCAAATGCTTCTTCGTACGTAAAACATTCGTGGTCGGTGGTGATGCCCGTTTCAATATATTTTTTGGCAGCTTCTCCCCGAAGCCCAGGCGCGTGGCCGTCGATGGGTTTGTTGAAGGCATTGGCCCACTGAATCTTCATCATTACATCAGGGTCTTCGTTAAGCACCCCAGGAAAATTCATCATTTCGGCCAAATAACCAATCTCCTTTAATGCCAACAATTGCCGAACTTCTTTGACGGAGATGGTGGCGCCTGCGGTTTCGAAAGTGGTCGCAGGTACGCACGACGGCGCACCAAAGCAAAACTTAAACGGTACTCGTCGGCTGTCTTCAATCATGTATTCGACGCCTTTTACGCCCAGTACATTCCCAATTTCGTGCGGGTCAGAAACTGTTCCCACTGTGCCGTGTACCACGGCCAGTCGGGCAAATTGGGCGGGTGTCAGCATCGAACTTTCGATATGTACGTGGGCATCAATAAAACCAGGTAGTACGTAGGGAGCACCTACTCGTTCTCCTCCAAGAATAGAAATGTTGACGATGCGGGTGTCTTCAACGTCGATTTCGGCATAAGAAATAATGTGATCAAACACATTGAGGAGGTTGGCAGTAAATCGCATGGGGCTTGTAAAGGTTAATGGTTTGGTCAAAGGGAGAAACGACGATTTTGTGATTTGTGCCAGAAACTCCTAACTTTTCGCCAAAGAGTGCTAAAATTAGATTTTTCATTAAAAGAAATCAAATTTTTGACAATTTCATGCTAAAACGACCGCGTTTACCCATGATTTCGGTGCATGTCCCTTTCCTTTGGGTAGGTGGACTGACTTTTTTTCCGTGGGTCTTTTTTAAGAAACAAAATCCTCCTGCGTGGCTTATTAACCACGAGCGGATTCACTTGCGGCAACAGGCGGAGATGGGCTTGTTACTTTTTTATGTTTGGTATCTTTTGGAATATCTGGTGCGCCTTATCGTTTATCGTCACCGCTATCGAGCCTACCGAAACATTTGTTTTGAGCGCGAAGCCTATGCCAATGACCAAAATTTGAGTTACCTCACTACTCGAAAACCGTGGGCATTTTGGAAGTATTTGTAAAAAAGGTACATTTGTCTCATTAAAATCTCTTTGTAAAAATACGCGAAACGTGGGTGGCTTCTGAGTATTACCATCCTTCTCAGTCGATGAAATAACGACTGATGGTTTTCTTATTTTTCAATTTTTACAAAGACTTTTATGAATTCTTCCCCAATTATTGCCGTGATAGGCGGCACAGGTAAATCAGGCGCTTATTTATTACAAGAACTGCTTCGACGAGGCTTTCGTTTGAAGTTATTGGTTCGTGATGCTTCTTCACGAGACTTACCTTTGTTTTATAATCATCCTGCGGTTGAAATTTTGGATGGCAATGTCCGAGATTATGAAGTCGTGCGTTGGTTGATTCAAGGCTGTGACGCGGTGATAAGTACGTTGGGTTTAGGTATCCCTAATAGTGAACCTACAATCTTTAGTCAATCTACGCAAAACATACTTAGAGCGATGAACGAGTGCAACATCGAACGGTATATTGTGACTACAGGATTGAACGTCGATACGCCTTTTGACAAAAAAAGTGCTAAAACGCAGTTCTCAACCGAATGGATGAGAACAAATTTCCCGCTTTCTACCGCCGATAAACAACGAGAATATGAAATTTTGAGTGCCAGTGAAGTGCAGTGGACATTGGTTCGGCTTCCACTTATCGAGCTGACAGATAGTCGAAAAGAGGTTTTAATAAGTACAGAAGACATGCTGGGTGAAAAAATTAGCGCAACCGATTTGGCGTGCTTTCTGATAGCTCAACTCAGTGACCGTACATATTGGCAAAAAGCTCCGTTTATTGGCTCAGTATGAGTAGTTTTGTGGCTTGTTAAGTGCCTTCTGTTGACCTAAACCGTTTTGCGTATTGAGATGAGACTTTTACTATTGTTGTGCTTGCCCCTTTTTGCATTGGCCCAAACCGCGCCGCCTTATCAAGTCAAGTTTACCAATGAAAAAATAAAAATAGACGGTGTGCTTGACGAACAAACGTGGGCGGCCATTCCTACGATTGGAACCTTTTGGCAGTATTTTCCTGCCGATACGCTCAAGGCTGTTTACAAAACCGAAGTGAAATTGACATTTGACGATAAAAACATCTATGTCAGTGCCAAATGCTATGCACAACATAAAAACTACGTAGTATTGTCGTACCGTCGGGATTATCGGGCAGGCAGCAATGACAACGTGAGTTTTATTTTTGATACCTTCAACGACCGTACCAATGCCTTTCTGTTTGGCACCAATCCTTTGGGCGTCATGCGGGAGGCATTGTTGTACAACGGAGCAACCGATAATACGTTCTTCAGCGAGTTTTGGGATAATAAATGGACGGCAGAGTCGAAAATTTACGACAACTATTGGACCACTGAGGTGGCTATTCCGTTTACAACCTTGCGTTTTAAAGAAGGAACTACCCAGTGGCTCTTTAAAAGTTATCGGTTTGATACTCAGATTAATGAACAAAGTACGGTGATTCAAATACCCCAAAATCAATTGATTATGAATTTGGGGTATTCGATGCCAATTGTGTTTGAAAAACCATTGCGAAAAACGGGGGCGAATATTTCACTCATTCCGTACATTGCTACGGGCAATTCGCAGGATTTTGTCAATCGAAATAATCCCAACAACGGAACTCGGTTCAATGTGGGGGGAGACGCCAAAATCGCGGTCACCTCTGGACTGAATTTAGATTTGACGGTCAACCCAGATTTTTCCAATGTAGAAGCGGATCGTCAGATAATTAACCTGACTCGTTTTGACATCAACCTTCCCGAACAGCGTCAGTTTTTTCTGGAAAACTCCGATTTGTTTTCGGGTTTTGGTAGCTACGTTATCAACCCATTTTTGCCTCCGCAGGGCAACTTGGGCGGAGCGGGAAATCAGATTTTGAGCCCATTTTTTTCACGTCAAATTGGGATTGCCAAAGATTCGACCACGGGCTTGGGCGTGCCTAATCGTATCGTGTACGGCGCGCGTTTGAGCGGAAAACTGGATGACAACTGGCGCATAGGTTTGCTGAATGCCCAAACCGCCGACGATGAATTTAAGGGGATTTCGGGTGCAAACTTTGCCGTGGCGTCGGTGCAGCGGAAGGTGTTTAGCCGCTCAAACATTGCCGCGATTTTTGTCAATAAACAAACGTTGCACCCAGAAATGAGTCCCAAGCTGACGGCCTACAACCGCGTAGGAGGGTTGGAGTATAATTTTACTTCTAGAGACAGTCGTTGGCAAGGAAAAGCGTATTATCATCAATCTTTCAGTGAAACCAAACAAAAAGATGCGTTTGCCAACGGATTTTCGTTGATGTACAGCGTCCTTAAATACACTTTTCGTTGGGCGCACGATTGGGTCGGAAAAGGCTACGACGCTGAAGTAGGTTTTGTACCACGCAAGGACTTCTTGCGTATCAATCCTACACTTGGATTTTCGTTTTATCCCCGAACGCGCTTGGTCAATCGATACAGTGTCGGAGTGGCGTTGGAGCAATATTCGATGCCTAACGTAGGTATCACCGACCGAACTGCGGGGCCATTTTTGTCGATGTCGTTCCAAAGTTCTGCACGGATGTTGTTGTCGTTGAACCAAAATTACACGTACCTATTTTCGGATTTTGATGCTTTACGAAGCAACGGAAAATTGCCGTCGTTGAAGCAGGGGGGAAGTTATACGTACTACAATGCGTCGTTGAATTACTTCTCTGACCAGCGTAAAAAATGGTGGTTGTTTGCCCAACCGCTGATTGGTCAGTACTACGACGGTACGATTGTAAGCTTGGCGGGTTCTATCAATTACCGTTATCAACCTTACATTGCGTTAGCAATGAATTTTACGTACAATCGAATCAATTTACCAATCGGAGAAAACAATGTGTTTCTAATTGGGCCACGGTTGGATTGGACTTTCTCCAAAAAGGTATTTTTGACGACTTTTTTGCAGTACAACAGTCAGTTTGAGAACATGAATGTTAACACCCGTTTTCAATGGCGTTTTGCCCCCGTGTCTGATTTCTTCTTGGTCTATATCGACAATTATAACACAGCAAACGGAGAGTCAAGAAACCGTTCTATTCAGGCGAAATTGACGTATTGGTTTAATTTGTAGAATTTTGTGATGCTTGATTGAACGCTGTAAACGGTTAAATTTGTTAAAAAATACAGCATGGCTAAAGATTTTTATCACGACAACGTTCGAATAGCATTAGAGAAAGACAACTGGTTAATAACTCATGATCCTTATGCTATTAAAGTAGATGAGGTTGGCTACGAAATTGACTTGGGAGCTGAACCACTCATTGCTGCTGAAAAAGACAATGCAAGAATAGCAGTGGAAGTTAAAAGTTTTGTAGGTCCGTCAACTATCAATGAGTTTCACAAGGCAGTAGGACAGTTTAACGATTATTATGTAGCTTTAGAAATTCAAGATCCAGAGCGAGTACTATTTTTAGCTATACCAGAAGAGGTATGGTTGCGTTTTTTTCAAAAGCGAGTTATTCAGAAATCATTAGAGCGTATTAGAGCAAAAATTGTTGTCTATAATCCCGACGAAAACCGAATTGTGGAATGGATAAAATAAAGCACTATCAAGAGGTAATTCTCGATTTCTTAAATCGCTACAACAGTGAGACAGGAAATACTACAACTACAGCTGTGGAACGAAGAGTCTTAGCTGACAAAGAGCATAATAGTTTTCAGTTGCTTTCGGTAGGCTGGAAAGGCAAACATTTTATCTTTGGCCCCATTTTTCATTTCGATATTATTGACGGAAAAATTTGGATTCAGTGTAATAATACTGAACGTGAAGTAGTGGACGAATTGATGGCAAATGGAGTGGATAGAAATGATATTGTTCTGGGCTTTGTTTCTCCAAGTGCTCGGCGATTTTCAGGGTTTGCTACGGCTTGAGACCCAAAATACATTACATTAGTAAAACTAGGTTTTAATTCAGTAACAACTATAGGCAAACTTCATAATGAAGTTTGCCTATTTCATAGTTAAAAAGAAGACAAAAATACTCTGCTAGAAAGCCATCGTGAAACAATCCCCTTCAACCCGCTGTTATTCGGCGAATCTAACGTAATTTTGCAAACCAATTGTCTATTGGTGAGCTAGTATAACGACTTTTTGAATGAAGAATATTCGTAATTTTTGCATTATTGCCCACATTGACCACGGCAAAAGTACTTTAGCCGACCGCTTGTTGGAGTTTACCAAAACGGTTACTGACCGTCAGATGCAGGCCCAGCTGTTAGATGATATGGACTTGGAACGGGAACGGGGTATCACCATCAAGAGCCACGCTATCCAGATGGATTATATGTATAAGGGAGAAAAATATACCCTTAACCTCATCGATACACCAGGCCACGTTGATTTTAGCTACGAAGTATCGCGCTCGATTGCAGCCTGTGAGGGGGCTCTTTTGTTGGTCGATGCTTCGCAAGGAGTAGAGGCGCAGACGATTTCTAACCTGTATTTGGCTATGAACCAAGGGTTGGTCATCATTCCTGTATTGAATAAAATCGACCTCCCAGGGGCAATGCCTGAAGAGGTAAAAGACGAGATGGAGGATCTTCTGGCCTGCGACCGCGACGATATCATTCCTGCGTCGGGTAAAGCAGGTATTGGGATTGAAGATATTTTGAATGCAATCGTAGAGCGCATTCCTGCCCCGTCAGGAAATCCAGCTACGGAGCTTCAAGCGTTGATTTTTGACTCAGTCTTTAACTCGTACCGTGGGATTGAAGTAATTTTCCGCGTTCAGAACGGAAGCATTCGTAAAGGCGACAAAGTAAAATTTGTGGCGACGGGTAAAGAATACAACGCCGACGAGATTGGAACGCTTCGCCTCGAAAAAGAGCCTAAAGACGTCATTGAATGTGGCGACGTAGGTTATTTGATTTCGGGAATTAAAGTAGCCAAAGAGGTAAAAGTGGGCGATACCATTACCCATACCGAAAAGCCATCCAAAGAAGCTATCAAAGGTTTTGAGGAAGTAAAACCAATGGTATTTGCGGGATTATACCCCGTCGAAACCAGTGAGTTTGAAGAAATGCGCGAAGCGATGGAAAAACTCCAGCTCAACGACGCAGCCTTGGTGTGGGAACCCGAAACATCGGCGGCCTTGGGTTTTGGGTTCCGTTGTGGGTTCTTGGGAATGCTCCACATGGAGATTGTCCAGGAGCGTTTGGAACGTGAGTTTGACATGACGGTTATTACCACCGTCCCTTCTGTGAAGTTTAAGGTAGTGACGACCAAAGGTGCGGAATTAGAAGTAAGTGCTCCTTCCGAAATGCCTGAGCCAACCTATATTTCGTGGATAGAAGAGCCATTTATCAAGGCCCAAATCATCACGAAGTCGGAATACATTGGCGCAATTTTAAAGCTATGTATGGATAAGCGCGGTTTGTTGAAAAACCAAAATTATCTGACTGCCGAGCGCGTTGAATTGATTTTTGAAATGCCATTGGCCGAGGTAGTTTTTGATTTCTTTGATAAATTGAAAACCATTTCTCGTGGGTACGCTTCCCTTGACTATGAGCTGCTCGACTACCGCGAATCAGACATGATTAAGTTAGACGTGATGCTTAATGGCGACGGAGTGGATGCACTTTCGGCCATTGTTCACCGTACGAAGGCTTATGAATGGGGTAAAAAACTTTGCGAAAAACTACGGGAATTGATACCGCGCCAAATGTTTGAAATTGCGATTCAAGCGGCAATTGGTCAAAAAATTATCGCCCGTGAAACCGTCAAAGCGATGCGAAAAGACGTATTGGCAAAATGTTACGGCGGGGATATTTCGCGTAAACGTAAATTGTTGGAAAAGCAGAAAAAAGGAAAGAAACGAATGCGTCAAGTGGGCAGCGTAGAGATTCCTCAAGAAGCATTTATGGCGGTGTTGAAGATCAATTAATAAATCACTATTTATGACTGCTACTTTTGATTTCAATGGTTTTGATGAACTAGATAGGAATTTCTTGAAACGCCTCAAAAGTTTGTATCGTGGGAAGAATATAAAATTGACTCTTGCTATTCAAGAAGAAGAATTTTCCATGAATGAGCTTTTGGAACGGATTAGTGATGTTGAGGAAGGAAAGAACTTAGTTTCTTATAAAGAGGAAGAATATCAAACGGTTCTTCAAAGCCTTTCTAAAACTCAATGAGAGATACTACCTTCCATCAAAAGGCATGGGAAGATTTCGTTCAATGGGCAAAAATATGATTTAAAGACCTTTTTGCGCTTGGTTGAGCTGATTGAAGAAGTCAAACGCACGCCTTTTGTAGGAAAAGGAAAACCAGAACCATTGAAAGGAGATTTAAAGGGGTATTGGTCGAGACGAATAACCGATGAACACCGACTGGTTTATAAAGTTGATGATCAAAGAGTGACAATTGTAGCATGTCGCGGACATTATAAATGAAGTATTTATGGGATTGCCAGAACATAGCCATCATTACTACGCTATCGTAGAATACCGAGTATATGAACAACTCGACCAAACCGTCGCATTTTCTTCCATCCAAGCCGAAATTCCAATGGAAGAAATATACAGCGGAATAAACTTTGAATCCCAAAAGTCAAACTAATTCTGAAAGAAGATGACGACTTTTGCGTGATTCTACTAATTTTGACCCTTGAAATTTAACGAAAAAAGATTCCCTATTCATACCCACTCACTATGGCAGAAGTAATCCGAATGCCCAAAATGTCTGATACAATGACCGAAGGGGTCATTGCAGCTTGGCACAAAAAAGTAGGAGATGTAATCAAATCAGGTGATATTATCGCCGAAGTAGAAACTGACAAAGCGACGATGGACATGGAGTCGTACCAAGAAGGTACACTGCTTTACATTGGCGTAGAAAAAGGGTCTGCCGTGCCCGTTGATGGTATTCTTGCCATTATTGGAGCCCCAGGCGAAGACTATCAAGCATTGTTGGGTGGAGGTACTGCGCCTGCCCCCGCTGAAGCTCCAGCCGCGCCTGCTCCCCAAGAAGTAGCTGCGCCAGCGCCTGCTCCTGTTGCGGCCGCAGCCCCAGCTGCACCTGTAAATGCCACCGTGGTACGAATGCCTAAAATGTCGGATACGATGACCGAAGGGGTGCTTGTAGCATGGTTGAAAAAAGTAGGAGATGTAGTGAAGTCTGGTGACATTATTGCCGAAGTCGAAACCGACAAAGCGACAATGGAACTTGAAAACTATGAAGACGGAACGCTTCTTTATTTAGGAGTGAAAGAAGGCGAAGCCGTACCTGTCGATGGCATTATTGCGATTGTTGGTGAGGCAGGAGCTGATTATCAATCTCTTCTAAGCCCACAAGCAGCTAGTACACCTGCGCCAGCAGCCCCAGAAGCGGCGGCTTCTGCGCCAGTCGCAACCGCTGCTCCAGCAGCTGCTACAAGCGGAGATGGACGTATCAAGGCTTCTCCGTTGGCAAAAGCACTTGCCAAAGATAAAGGTGTTGATTTAAGCCAAGTCGTTGGTTCGGGCGAGGGTGGTCGTATCGTGAAAAAAGACATTGATGGTGCTTCT
The DNA here is from genome assembly GCF_000482465.1 of Runella limosa DSM 17973. Lineage (GTDB taxonomy): Bacteria > Bacteroidota > Bacteroidia > Cytophagales > Spirosomataceae > Runella > Runella limosa. The sequence goes on along the minus strand of NZ_AXVJ01000025.1, from coordinate 164,034 downwards.
GCAAGCAGCCCACAACCAGTAGCAGCAGCTACGCAACCAGCCGCTCCAAAAGCACAGCCAGCTGCACCAGCGGCCGCTCCTTCGGTTGGAGATTTTGAAGATACACCTATATCGCAAATGCGTAAGACGATTGCGCGTCGTTTGAGCGAGAGCCTATTTACTGCTCCGCATTTCTACCTTACCATGGAAATTACGATGGATAAGGCGATGGAATTACGCGGTAAAATCAACGAAGTGAGCCCAGTGAAAGTGTCGTTCAATGACATGGTTATCAAGGCGGCAGCGTTGGCACTTAAACAACATCCAGCCATCAATTCGGCTTGGTTAGGCGATAAAATCCGTAAGTACAACTACGTTAACGTAGGGGTAGCCGTAGCGGTCGATGAAGGCCTGTTGGTTCCTGTGGTTCGGGATGCTGATAAGAAAACACTTTCGGTAATTGCGAGCGAAGTGAAAGACATGGCAGGTAAAGCCAAAGACAAAAAACTTCAGCCTAAAGATTGGGAAGGCAATACCTTCTCGATTTCTAACTTAGGGATGTTCGGCATCGACGAGTTTACGGCGATCATCAACCCACCAGATTCGTGTATCATGGCCGTGGGTGGTATCAAGAAAGTAGCAGCGTTCAAAGAAGACGGTAGTATTTATCCTACCAACATCATGAAAGTAACGCTTTCGTGCGACCACCGTGTCGTTGACGGTGCTACGGGTTCTGCTTTCTTGCAAACGTTCAAGAAGTTGTTAGAAAACCCACTCGGAATGTTAGTCTAATATTCTGAAACCATATCGTCCCTCTCCTGCGTTATTGTCGGGAGAGGGATTTTTTATGGGTTACTTTTCTTTAAAACCAGGGGATGAACAGTCAAAACAAATTTTAAAAATATGCAACCAATTCATGCCACTACAGTAGTGGGAATTATTCATAACGGCGAGGTAGTTGTAGGGGCCGATGGGCAGGCTACGATGGGAAATACCGTGGCAAAAAGCAATGTTCGTAAAGTAAGAAGCCTAGCAGGTGGGAAAGTAATTGCAGGTTTTGCAGGTTCAACGGCCGATGCCTTTACGTTGATGGAGCGTTTTGAAGAAAAGCTAAACGCCTACGGAGGAAACTTGAAACGTGCTGCGATCGAATTAGCCAAAGATTGGCGTACCGACCGTTATTTACGCCGCTTGGAAGCCATGATGATTGTGGCGGGAAAAGGGGAATTACTTGTGATTTCGGGTACGGGAGACGTTCTTGAGCCCGACAATCAGGTGGCAGCCATTGGCTCGGGTTCTATGTTTGCCCAGTCGGCGGCATTAGCACTTAAAAAACACGCACAGCACCTTTCTGCTGAAGAGATGGTGCGTGAAAGTTTACACATCGCTGCCGACATTTGCATTTACACCAACCATAATTTAGTCGTGGAAAAAGTCAACGACTAAACCAATGGATTTGTAGTAGCTTTTATATTTATACAAAGCGCCCCGTCAACTCAATGACGGGGCGCTTGTCGTTTTCATGACTGAAAGAAAATAATTAAATGGCTGTATGGCTGTTGGGTGATTCAAAAGTAGGGTCTAGTGGTATATCCTGCTAAAAAAAGTGATAAACACCCCTATTCGCGGTTTGAAATTGAAACATTATGGGTTTGAGTTTCACATGGACAAAGCCATCGTTGGTCAGCCCAAAAGCCAAATTCGTCCAATAAACCAATATCATAATGATTATGTAACCGATATTTGTCTTAAAAAGAATTTCACAGCAAAATGAACCAATGGCATAAATACAAATACCACATTTATTTCTGGGCTTTTTGGGGGGCGTTGCTGCTTCTACAGGACTCAATAAGCAATTATCTGCAAGGACGATTTGAGCAAACCTTTACGTGGCACTATTTCTATTGGTTTGTGTTGCACATGGTGTTGGTGACAGGCGTTACCTATGGCTATGCGTATCTGCTTAAAATAGTCCCTTATTCTGGAAATAAAACCAAATGGCTGTTGAGCTCTTTGGCGTTGCAAATATCAGTAACAGCCGTTTTTTCATTCTTCCGAACCTACGTCACGGAGTTGCTTTTTGGGTCTCTTTCGGCCGAATACCTAAGTAGCTTTTTAGAATATTTCCCTTGGTTGCTTCGTACATCGTTGGTGTTTATGATTGTGGGGTTTGGGTACCGTGTGTTGATGGACTATTTTGAGGAACAAAAAAAACGCCAAACATTGGAGAAAATGGCGTTGGTTGCGGAGCTAAGTTCGCTTAAAAACCAAATCAATCCCCACTTTCTTTACAACAGCCTTAGCTACTTACACGCGCAGGCAGTGCCACTTTCAGAATCGTTGGGGGACGCCATCTTGTTATTGTCGGATATGATGCGATATAGCTTGCACGATACAGACGAAACGGGCTTGGTATCACTGGAAAAAGAAGTAAACCATATTAAAAATTTTATTACGATTCATCAACTTCGTTTTGGGAATAAATTGGCGGTAGAATTCAGCGTGGAAGGAAATGTAGCCAACAAGCGTATCTTACCTTTAGTGCTTATTTCATTTGTAGAGAACGCATTTAAACATGGAAAAACCACTAATCCCCAAGAGCCGCTCCAAATAAATCTTCAGGTGGCGTCTGACTCTTCGTTGGTGTTTACGGTGAAAAATCGAAAGTCGGAAGGCCCGAAGGATCATTCAAGTGGTATTGGTCTAAACAACGTACGACGTAGGTTAGAGTTGGTTTACCCAAATTCACACCAGCTAAGAATCAACGATACTAAGTACTATTTTGAGGTTAACTTGGTCATAAATCACGTTTAACAATGAGTGAGAATCTGTACATTTGTGGTTCGGACCAATCCCCAATTACGATGTCAATTCGTTGTCTTGCCGTTGATGATGAGCAACATGCCTTGGACATAATTTCGCGATATGTCGAAAAAATCCCAAACTTAGAGCTGGTTGCTGCAACAACCGATGCCATCGAAGCCTTCCAACTTGTTCAAAAAGAGCCGATTGATTTGGTGTTTTTGGATGTACACATGCCTGAAATTACGGGCATTCAATTCTTAAAACTTCTCGGAGGGCGGACAAAAGTCATTCTTTGCACGGCATATCCCGAATATGCGCTCGAAGGATATGATTTAGACATTGTTGATTATTTGTTAAAACCCATGCGTTTTGAACGTTTTTTGAAAGCAGTTCAAAAGGCTCAAACCCTACTTGAGGCAGAAGAGCAACCCAAGACGGCCTCTACTTCGACGACATCGTTTCTCGACGATTATATTTTTGTGAAGACCGAAACCAAAGGAAAATTGCTGAAAGTGGTTCTTTCCGAAATAAGATACGTCGAAGGACTGGGAAACTACGTTTCGATTTTCACCGATGACAAACGAATCGTTACGCTTCTTACCATTAAAGAACTCGAAGAGCGTTTACCCAAAACCTATTTCTTGCGGGTACACAAGTCGTACATTGTTGCTTTGGGCAAAATACAGGGAATTGACGGTAATCAAATTATGGTTGCCGAAGGCCACATTCCACTGGGAGATACCTACCGAGAAGCCTTTTTTAATGGCCTTCAACAAAAAATAGTCGCTTCTAAAAAGTAGTTACTACCTTCGTTTTATTTTCAGTCTAAACTATGAAATATTTGATTGTCGGCCTTGGAAATATAGGCCCAGAATATGCCCTTACGCGGCATAATATTGGATTTATGGTGCTCGACCGTCTTGCAGCGCAGCATGATTTTAAGTTTACGATGCAAAAACTCGCCTATACGGCTGAGTTTAAACACAAAGGGCGTCAAATTTACTTCATTAAGCCCACCACCTACATGAACCTCAGTGGCAAGGCACTTCGGTACTACATGGATGCGTTTAAAGTACCTTTGGAAAATGTGATGGTGATTACGGACGAAATCCAATTGCCGCAAGGAAAAATAAGAATCAAACCCAAAGGCTCGAATGGCGGGCACAATGGCTTGCGCAACATTGAAGAATTGTTGGGGACGCAAGAATACGTCCGAATGCGCTTTGGGGTAGGAAGTGATTTTCCGCGCGGACAGCAGGTTAGGTATGTTTTGAGTAATTTTCCAGAAGATAGTTTTGAAGAACTACTTATCGATTTGGACCGTGCTGGCGACGCAGTACTCAGTTTTTGTACTTTAGGAATACAAAATACGATGAATAATTTCAATCAATGATTGTATTTTTTAAAGAACTTTATTTTTTTGTTAAAAAAAATTTTATCGACATTTTATTTTTTTAACCAAAATAAAATTCTGACAAAAATCATAAATCTTACTTATACTGTTCCTAAAACCCTTATTTATAGAAGTTTAGTCGAAATAATATTTTAATTTGCGGAAAATGGAAATTTGGAGATTAAAAATTTATCCCGACCTTTGTATCGTTCAATGAGCAAGAGCAAAATTGAACTTTATTATGAAAGTAACGGTTAACTCAATTATATTTGCAATTGCACTCGGGTTTGTACTTTTAGCGACCGAGTCAAACGCAAAAGAAAGTAACAAAACAAACGCCAGCCCGAAGGTTACTTCACTGGTGAAAGCACAACAAAAGGCATTTGAACAGTACATCAATGAACAGTACACGCCTTTCGTTGAGCAAGAAGATTGGAAAGTTTTTGTAGAAATTGTGACTTATTACAACAACTCCCCGTCTAAGTTTTTGAATGTTGACGCTGAAAAGCAAAAGCAGTTTAGAAACGCAGTTAGTCTAATGATTCATTCGCTGAGTAGTAGCAATGATACAAATGCGAAAGACTGGTTGCAAAGTTTAAAAAAGACATCGCATAACATCAATTTTCTCTGGAAGCTAGACTGGAACAGTCTTATGGAAAGCGAAGAACTTGAAAATCAAGGGGAACAAATTAGCTCACTCAATGGTTTTTAAAGAACAAGAGAAAAATTGATAGATAATAATATTAGTTTTTTCATGTAGAAAAGGTTAAGGGTTTAGGAATAGTCAGTATAAAGCCCCGCTCACGATAGCGGGGCTTTATCTTTTTTAGGCAATCACGTTTCTAATCACTTTGCCCGCAGTATCGGTCAGTCGGAAATTTCGTCCTTGAAACTCGTAGGTGAGTTGTTCGTGGTCAAAACCAAGTTGGTGCAAAATCGTCGCCTGTAAATCGTGAATGTGCGTTCGGTCTTTGATGCCAAAATACCCAAGCTCATCGCTTTCTCCCATACTAAATCCTCGCTTGACACCGCCGCCTGCCATCCAGCACGTAAACGCATCCGTATGGTGGTCGCGGCCTTTGAAAGGCATTTTTTTGCCGTTGCGGTTTTCTTGCATCGGCGTTCTGCCAAATTCCGTGCCCCACACCACCAAGGTTTCGTCCAACATACCACGTTGTTTCAAATCCAACAGTAAAGCCGTGATGGATTGGTCGATTTGATTGATTTTATCACGTAACCCAAATTCCAACGAAGTCCCTTTTCCGTCGCCGTGGGTATCCCAGCCCCAGTCGTATAACTGTACAAAACGAACGCCTTTTTCCACCAATTTACGCGCCAAAAGGCAGTTATTAGCAAAAGATGATTGCCCTGGTTGCGTGCCGTAGAGTTGATGAATGTAGGTGGGTTCTTTGCTAATATCCATCACTTCGGGTACCGATACCTGCATTTTGAAGGCCATTTCGTACTGAGCAATGCGGGCCAGCGTTTCGGGGTCTTTAAATTCCTCGTATTGTTGTTGATTGACCGCCGTGAGGGCATCAATGGCTTTTTTACGTAAATCTCGGTCTAAGCCGTTGGGGTCGCTCAAAAACAAAACGGGGTCACCTTCGGAGCGGCATTGCACACCTTGATATACCGATGGTAAAAATCCATTTCCCCAGACTGATTTTCCCGCATCGGGGGCTTTTCCTCCCGACGTAAGGACGACAAAGCCTGGTAAATTGGCGTTTTCAGAACCTAACCCGTACGTTACCCACGAGCCCATTGACGGCCGACCTAAGCGGGCACTACCCGTGTGCATAAACAACTGTGCGGGAGCGTGGTTGAATTGGTCGGTGTACATGGCTTTCAAAAACGAAATTTCATCGGCCATTTGGGGTAAGTAGGTAAAATAATCGGACATCCACGCGCCCGATTGGCCGTGTTGCTTGAACACACCTACCGACCCAAGCATGTCGGGTACTCCACGGATGAATGCAAATTTTTTGCCTTCCAAAAACGAAGGGGGGCAAGGTTTGCCGTCCAATTTGGCCAATTCGGGCTTGTAATCCCACAGCTCAAGTTGCGACGGAGAACCGCACATGTGCAAGAAAATCACCGATTTAGCCTTAGCTGCAAAATGTGGAATCTTGACATCCAATGGATTTGCAACAAGCTGTTTTTTAGTACTTCCGTTGCCGCAGCTTCCAAACATGGTTCCTAAGGCCATCATGCCCAGCCCTGAAGTACATTGCTTGAGAAAATGCCGCCGAGTTTCCAACAGAGCGGATTCGAGTTGAAGTTCGTTTTGAAGTTTCATGGGTTATTCCTTCGTTATAAACTCGTCCATATTCAACATAGTATTGGCCACAAACGCCAACGCGGCTGATTCGGCTGTGCTGTTACACATCCAGTCTTCGCGTTTTTTTGGGTTTTTTTGAAAGCGAATGAACGCTTCTTGGTAGAGCTTTTCAAATACTTCTTGCTTTGGTTTTGGAAGTGCATGACCCGTCATCCACTCATATCCCTTTTGAAGCTGGGAAGCAACGGTTTTGCCCCCTTCATGCTGCATTCGACGGGCAAAGTGTTGGGCCATATCGACAAAAGCCGAATCGTTGAGTGTAACCAATGCCTGCAAAGGAGTGTTGGTGCGAATCCGCCGAGCCAAACAGACATCGCGCGTGGAGCCATCAAACGTAAGCATACTTGGATACGGACTTGAGCGCCGAATGTAGGTATAAATGGCGCGTCGATAAGCATCTTCACCTACGCTTTGGTTCCATTTAGAACCGCTGTAAACGACTTGCCAAACTCCTTGTGGTTGGTAAGGCATGACAGGACGTCCGTACATTTTTCGACTCAATAAATTGCTGACGACCAAGGCTTGATCACGAACCTGCTCGCCTGTCAATCGAACGCGAGGACCACGTGCCAAATAGCGATTGGCGGGGTCTTTTTCTAAAAGTTCATCGGTAACGTGCGAATCTTGACGATAGGTGGCCGATAGAACAATCTCCTTCAATAGTGGCTTGATTTGCCATTTCATATCGTCCATAAAACGGTACGAAAGGTAGTCGAGCAAAGCCTGGTGGGTAGGAGCAAAGCCCTGCGAACCCATGTCTTCGAGGGTTTCGACAAGACCTGTTCCAAATAACTGTTCCCACACCCGATTAACCAGCGTTCGAGCCGTGAGCGGGTTTTCTTTGGCCGTGATCCATTGGGCTAATCCTAGTCTATTTCGTGGGGCATTTTTAGGAAATGGGTGTAATGAATGAGGCACATCGGGCTCAACTGCCGTAGTAGGAGAAAACATACTTCCTCGCTCAAAAACTCGTGTGGTACGTTTCAAATCGGCTGGATTTTCGAGCAGAATAGGAATGTTTTCGGTGCGGGTGAGCAACAGTTCGTTGAAATGTTTGAACTGAGTTTCGTAGCCTTCTTTTCCTTTTCCAGGAAAGTCGTCTTCCAAAAACATGACCCAATTGACCAAGCAAACATCTTGAGTTTCAGTCGCGAGTTTAGGATTTCGGAAAATAAAATGTAGGTCTTTTCGGGTGCTGAAGTTAGGAAGATTCACCCATTTGAGGAGCGTGAGGCCGTTCCAAAAATTACGCCCTTGCGCCGTATCAAGTTTTACCACGGCTAATTTAGGGCCGTTGAGGCTATCGGTTCTAATTTCGATACTTCCACCGACTTGCGCCGTAACGTAAGAAATCAACATCCGACTTTTATTGATGGTTGGGGCGTTTTTTAAGCGGCAGGTTCCTCCATTTTGCATGCCCATGTACGAACTAGGCTCGGAAGTTCCTTTTTGAAAACTATCAAAATTGTGCGCGTAAATGCGTGGTTCGACGGTTCGTAAAAAATGAACAATTTCTTTCGACTTCGTTTCAGAAACGGAAGTTTTCACCCATTGAGCGACTTCATCCAGTTTCTTTTGGTCGGTTTCGTTGAAAAATCGCAAGTGAGCCGATTCATCCATGACATCCTCGTCGCGCGTGTTGTTGAAGAAGGCCATGTATTTATAAAACTCTTCGTGCTTAAAAGGGTCATACGGATGGCTATGGCATTGGACACACGCAAAGGTCGTACTATTGAAAGCTACCCAATTGGTGCTTACGCGGTCGAGCACGGCAGCCACGCGAAACTCTTCATCGTCGGTTCCTCCTTCGTCGTTATTGGTGGTATTTCGGTGAAAACCAGTTGCGATGAGCTGATTTTCAGTAGGGTTTGGAAGCAAATCACCTGCCAATTGTTCGGTGATAAACTGGTCATAGGGCATGTTTTGATTAAATGCCTTAATGACCCAATCGCGGTAACGCCAAGCATTGCGAATATCGTCCTTTTCGTAGCCTTTTGAATCGGCATAGCGTGCCAAATCGAGCCACATAGAAGCCCATTTTTCCCCGAAAGCTGGTGATTTTAACAAAGAATCAACTACCGTTTCGTAGGCATTGGAGGCTGGATTGTTAAGAAAAGCTTTGTATTGTTTTTCGGTGGGCGTAAGCCCTGTCAAATCGAGCGTTACGCGGCGTAACAGCGTGGCTTTATCGGCTTCTTGGCTATGCGATAATTGCTGTTCTTTTAATTTTTCGGCCACAAAGTGGTCAATATCATTATTCGCCCACGAGTTTTGCCAAAACTTCCACCAAGAATTACTTGGAACCGCTGGCTTTTCAACGGCCTGGTAGGCCCAATGCTTTCCCCATTTTGCTCCTTGGTCAATCCATTTAGTCAAGGTCTCTATTTCTTCTTTGCTGAGAGGCTCGCCCTTTTTGGGCATAAATTTTTCAGGATCAGGGTGCGTCAAGCGAAGGATAAATTCGGAGTGAGCAGCATCTCCTGGAATGATGGCAGGCTTTCCAGATTTGGTTTTTCCGAAAGCTTCTTCTTCAAACAAGAGGCTAAAACCGCCTGCTTTTTTTACTCCACCGTGGCAAGCCATGCACTTTTTGTTCAAAATAGGCTTGACTTGCGTATTAAAATCAATTTCGCTTTCAGACAGGGAATGATAGCCGTATGCTAAAACGCAGACAGCTACTGTACCAACGAGTAGTTTGTTCAGAAAGGTCATGGGAATGGTGGTAAAATAGACCTTCCAAGTTTCGGAAACTTGGAAGGTCTTAGAAAAGACTGAGGGAGAGATTAAACGTTGGTCAAAATACCGAGTTTACGGTCTTCTTTCCAGCGTCCGCGCGTGAAGTCGGGGAATTTAACAGGAGCGTTGCCTCCCTGAATCGAAAGCGCAGAAAGCGGAGTTACCGACGACCATGAGGCGGCATCATACACGTCCATGTCGAGGGCTGTCCCACGGTTGAAGCAGTCAATCAAGCGATAAATCAGCACGAAGTCCATGCCGCCGTGCCCGCCGTTACGCTCGATTTCTTCCTTCATTTTTGCCCAAATTGGGTGTTTATATTGTTCGCGTAAGGCTTTGTATTCTTCGTCTTTAATAAAACCGTGTCCTTGCCCTTTTTTGGCAAAACGGCTTGGATAGCCTGTATGGAACGCTTTTGTTCCTGCCAACATGTTGATACGGCTGTAAGGACGGGCGGTGACGACATCGTGTTGTACCAAAATAGTACGCCCTAAATGCGTCTTAATGAGCGTATTGTTCATGTCGCCATGTTTGAAACCTTTCCGCCCGTGGAATTCGTTAGACGGGTCGGTCATCGTACTGGAATCCTCGCTAAGGCTAGCTTCCAAACTACTCATGGACACCAGGTGGTTGAAACGGTCGCCACGGTCGATGTTCATGTATTGAGACACAGGTCCAAGTCCGTGCATAGGATAAAGATTTCCGTCACGGGTCAAATTGTGACGAATCCGCCACATGTTATAGTATTCAGTTTTGGAGAAAAGTAGTTCCCGCAAATCGTGGATGTAGCCACATTCAGCGTAAGTAATGGTACCAAAAACACCCTGTTCGGCCATGTTTAAGACCCAAAGTTCTTCGTCGCCGTAGCAAACATTTTCGAGCATCATACAGTTGCGTTGGGTTTGCTCGGCGGTATTTACCAGTTTCCAACAGTCTTCTATGGTATAAGCGGCAGGTACTTCTGTCGCAGCGTGTTTGCCTTGTTGCATGGCATAGACGCACATGGGCACGTGGTCTTCCCAAGGAGTGGCAATGATAACAAGGTCGATGTCATCGCGACGGCACATTTCTTTCCACGCATCTACTTTAGAATGATAGTAGGCCACGTCGTTGACCCCTTTAGATTCAAGCCACTGTTTGGTTCGGTTGGTATAGCGCTCCTGAATGTCGCAAACGGCGACAATTTTGGCTTTGGCACCACAGGCATGTACCAGTTTTACGTGTCCCGAACCACGGTTCCCGACCCCAATAAAAGCCACCCGAACCTGCGGAATCGGTGCTGATTTTAAGCCAATTACTGACTTACCAGCGGCCTTGGGGATGACAGTTGTTCGAGCAATGGTTTCTTCTATTGAATTTGAGCGAGCATTAGAAGCAAAGGGTAATCCTAAGGCAGAACCAATGGCTGCCGTAGCTTTTAGAAATGAGCGGCGTTCCAAGAAATTTTTCATGGAGTGGGAGGGATTGAAGGTTAGAAATATTGATGAAGCAAATTAATAAATAAATTTAAAAAATAAGCAATGACTACCGAAGTAATCATTGCTTATAAATAGAATTTTATGTTCAAATAGTTGATTTTTAACTAGATGGGTTTTAGCCAGACTAAACAAATTGGTTTAAAACTAGAACTCCAATTAAACCCACTACCGAAACGATGGTTTCCATAATCGTCCAAGTTTGTAAGGTTTCTTTGATAGACAGGTTGAAATATTCTTTGAACAACCAAAAACCACCGTCGTTTAGGTGAGAACAAATCAAGCTCCCCGAGCCGATTGCTAAGACCATTAATTCGGGCTTAACTCCCTGACTTTGAACCAAAGGAGCGATGATTCCAACGGCAGTGAGGCCCGCTACCGTAGCCGAACCCACACAAATGCGAATCACGCCCGCAATCGCCCAACCTAACAAAAGTGGCGAAATTTGAACACCTGCTAGTAGTTCACCAATGTACTTACTTACTCCGCCGTCGGTGAGTATTTGTTTAAACCCTCCCGCTCCTGCTACAATTAAGAGAATGATTGAGACGCTTTTGAAGGCTTCTTCCAATGACTTCATCACATGTTTGGTACTTCTTCCCCGACGGATTCCCAAGAAATAAATAGCTACCAGTACTGAAATAAGCATCGAAATAGATGGATCACCCAAAAAGGAAAACATGGTGTGTAACGCCGAATTTTCCTCAAATTGTCCTTTGAGCCAAGGCATCAATGTCAACAAAAGCAAAGGCAAAAGTGCTACTACAAGGCTAATGCTCAGGCTAGGCATCTCGGCTTCGGTAAATTGGCGGGTATTAAAAAGTGAAGCGTCGGGCTTAGGGTTGTATTTTTTTAAGGTTTTTCCAAAAATAGGACCTGCAATGATGATGGCAGGAATCGCTACCAAAATCCCGTAAAAGAGTGTCTGCCCCACATCTGCTTTAAATTGGGTGGCAATGGCCGTAGGCGAGGGGTGAGGAGGCAGGTAACCATGCGCCACCGAAAGTGCAGACAACATCGGAATAGCGACATACAACATGGGAAGTCGGGTGGAGGCAGTAATAGTAAAAATGAGGGGGATAACAATCACAAAACCCGCATTATAAAACAAAGGTAAACCAATGATAAAACCAGCCAATGCAAGCCCCCAAGGTAGGTATTTAAGACCAAAAATATTCATGAGGGTGGTGGTAATACGTTGGGCTGCGCCACTATCTGCCACGAGTTTGCCAAGCATTGAACCAAAACCAATGATAATTACCAATGAACCGAGCGTTCCGCCGATGCCTTTTTCGAGCGACTGACTGATTTGACTTACGCTCATTCCACAGGCTAACCCTAAGCCAATACTGACGATGACGAAGGAAATGAACGTATCAAGGTGAAAATAGGCAACTAACAAAACAAGGGCTACAATCCCCAACAGGACATACAAAAGCAGCATAGTAAGGAGGGTTTTAGGTATAAAATCGTATGAAACTGAGTACAATGTTAAAAATTTGCAAAGATAGTTTTGTACAAAATCAGGAAACGAAGAATTTTGACAAACAATCTCTCAATTCATTGAAATAAGCAACGGATTTTAATAACCTACTCCCGTACCAACTGAACAATTCACCATCAACCAACATAATATGGGCAGAGGGACAAATTTCTTGAAATTCTAGTAAGTGTTTTTCTCGAAATGAATAAGGCTCTGAAGAAAGAAAAATAAGCTCAGGAGCGGCTTGTTGTAAGTCTGCTTCTGAGATTTCGGGATAACGTGTCAGGTCTTCAAATACGTTTAGAAAACCAGCTTTACGCAGCATCTCGTGGATAAACGTGCCATTTGCAGCAACCATATAGGGCTTTTTCCAAATAAAATACGCTACGCGTGGGCGACGCGACGGCGATTGGAGCGAGCTAAATTGGGTAGATAATTGTTGACAAATGTTGAGAGCCTCAGGTTCTTCGTGGGTAAGTTGACCAACCTTCTGAATCATTTCAAGCGACTCTTCCAACGTGACGATGTCAGAAATCCAAACGGGAAAATCTTGTTGCAAAGTTTCGATGCCTTCTTGGTAATTTTCCTCTTTGTTGCCGATAATCAAATCAGGTCGTAGCGCCTTGATTTTTTCAAAGTCAAAGTTTTTGGTTCCGCCGATTTTTGCGATGTTCTTTACTTTATCGGCGGGGTGGCAACAAAATTTTGTAATACCTATTACTTTGCCTTCCAAACCAAGGTCAAAAAGGAGCTCAGTTTGCGAGGGAACAAGTGACACAATTCGCTGCGGAGCTGTTGGAAAAAGCATACACGATACAATATCCTAATGGGAAGTACGGAATTTTCCTGTACCAAAGGTTTGCCTAAAGCCTATTTTAAAACCTGTATTTTTGGTATAGAGGTCACCACGGTCAATGGCCGCAGAAGCAACCCACTCTAATCCCGAAAGCGCAGGAATTTGGCCTTTGAGTTGTAACAAAGCCGAAAGTTGTTTAGGAACGGTAGGGTAGGGGTAGATGTAAGTACCGTAATTGGCACTGTACGAGATTTTGGATAAAAACTGAATGGAGGGGCCAATATTGCCTTCAAAACCAAGATGATATACTAAAACACGGTTATTATTAGCCATGTCATTGGTATTTTGTTCTTCAGGGCGGTTGGTGTCTTCCTGATTGGTAATGAACGGTGTGCCAATAATTCGTCGTCGATACGACCACCCATCGTAGTACTGTTGGTGGTTGAAGTACTCGTCTTTGCCGCGTTTTTTCCCATTCGTCATTACAAACGTATCACCACCCTGACTACGGGTATTTAATAACTCAAATACTACTTTTTTAAAGGAAATTCTACCTTTTTCGTGGCTAGGGTAAAGGTTGGTGAGTACAATTCCATTCAGGCCGTCGGCGATGCTTGTAAGGTAGAATAAAGACCCATCTTCGTAGATATTTTGGCGATACACCAAAATATTTACTTTTTTCAAATCAAGTTCAAAGCCAACATCAACTGTACCTAAATGGTTGCCCACGCGGTTAGTAGAGTCGAAGGCATTGCCTTTTCGAACCCCAATATTGGGGCCAATGGCAATAACGGCTAATAAATAGTCTGCAAAACTGCTAGGTAGCGTCTTATTTGTGACCGTTGCGATATCGTCAAAAGTCTTTCCTCCCCATTGTACTTGGTGGTTAAAACCCCCGTATAGTTTGACGGAAGAGCTTTGCCTACCGATACGAACATAAAGGGACTTTTGGTGCAAATAATAACCGTAGGCAAACTTGTTCGTCCCAAACCAGCTATGAGCGTAATTCCCCTTAAAAGCTAACCAAGGATTGTTTTTTCCTAATGGTTGATAATCTGGTATTTCAATTTGGAGTTTGGGCATCGGAAAGGCATTTCCTGACCATATATAAGAACCTGTGCCAAGTGTACTGTCAGCCAAACCAAACAATTCTTTTTTGCGACCAGCATAAAAAAGTAAATTTTTATATTTGACGCCTGCATACAACTGGGGTAAAAATAGCGTGGTACTTCTACTATCTAGCAAATTTCCTACCACTTGAGTACCGCCTATGAGTTTCCATTTATTATTTTTTACAGATAAGTTACTTTCAAAGTCGATTGCCCCACTCAGTGCAACAGCTGTTTTTTCTGGCACGACATCATACTGATTCGCTCGTAACCAAAAGGGCATTTGGGTGGCCGTATTGTAATAAAAAGCACTGAAATCAGTCCTAAAAGAATGTTTTGCAGTACTATCTTGTGCGGTAGCCAAACCTGTACAACCCAAAATTAAAAAGCAACAAGACAGTAATACGAAAAGCTTTTTCAAGGGAAAAGAAGTAATTTCTGGACGAATAGAATACTTGTGAGAACAATGTAAAAAACAAAGTTATCAAAAAAATCCTCTTTTACGAAGCCCTAATTGGATTCCTACGGAAGGTTCATAGAGTGTACCAGCGTCGATTGCAATGGATGTTGTCCAATCGATTCCCTGTAACCAAGGTAGTTCCTTTTGGATTTGGAGAAGGCTAGAGAATTGTTGTCTAGCGGAAGGAAATGGATAATCATAGGTACCCAAGTTGTTACTAAAAGAGGCTTTTACTAGCCACTTCCACTCATCTATCCAACCACTTGCGCCTAAGTGAAGCATTTGGACTCTATTATTGAGGGTTTGCGCATTTTTGATGAGAGGAAAAGAACTAATAATATCATTCTGCTTGGGTATAAAAGGCGTACCAATCATTTCACCTTTATAAGACCACCCTTCAGAATACACATAATGATTAAAATAATTGTCTCTCCCAAAAATTTGTTGTTGAAAATCAAATACATTTCCCCCTTGGCTAGTAGTGTTTAACCATTCAATATTCACCTTTTCGAGGGTAAATGTTTGCGCATAATTTGGCGTATTTCGATTGTTAAATGTTATGCCTTGAAGTCCATCTTGAATATTTAAGAAATTATATAAGGAGCCATCGTCGAATATATTTTGACGAAAAAAAGTCAAGGATTTATTGTTAGCTAATTTCCAAACCAGCCCTAAATCAAGCGTTCCAAGGTGGTTGCCCACGCGGCTGTCTTGCCATGGTTTTCCCACGACGACGGCCCACCAAGCCTCTTTTGGAGGAAGCCCATTTGGCCAAATTTGATCTTCTCCACCCCATTGGGCAAGGTGATTGAATCCTCCTATTAAATTAATTTTCCAGTTTGGGCGACCCATTTTGATGAATAAGGTCTTTTGGTGAAAATAGGCTTTTACTGCATTGGTTCGAGGGCCATACGCAACAGCGAGAGTATCTAACCAGCCGTGGGCAAAAGAGCCTTTTATGGAGAATAGTCCTCTAAAAAAAGGCAATTCTACGAAGTTGGGAACTGACAATTGAATTTTTGGGAAGGGCTGAGCATTCCCTGACCAACTATAAGAACCAGAAGAAAGAAGTGTATCGCCCAATAAACCCATTGTTTCGAGCCGACGACCATAAAATAATTCGATAGGTCCATATTTGATGCCTGCAAAACTCTCAATAAGGTTAAATGTGTTTGAGTTTTGTTGGGCAATAAAAGCACCATCGAGGCCATATAAAAGCCGTATTTCGCGCCAGCTGTACTTTACGGTATCCCCTTTGGTATTCCCCAAAGTAGCCCTTGCTATAAAGGACGAAGAGTTTTTGGGAATGACGTTATATTGATTGGCATAGTACCAAAATGGAACGGTAGGAGAATTAGTGCCGTAAGCATTCACCGATAAATTATACTCGGACGTAGGCAAAAACTGTGAGTAACCATTAACCACGCCAATGAAGAAGCACACTAAAAAATGAATGGAATACCTATGTCTCATAGAGGTAGCCTCGCAAATTTATCTATCGTCCCAACCCAGCTAAAACTACCCTAATGGTATGTAAAATTATTTTAAAATCAAATCCGAATGATTGATGTTTAATGTAATACATGTCATACTTGTGTTTCCACATTCCATCTTCTATGGAAGCTCCGTAAGGGTATTTAACTTGAGCCCAACCAGTTAGTCCAGGTTTAATCACGTGTCGAAATTCGTAATAAGGGATAGCTGTTTTTAGCATTTCAATAAAAACAGCTCTTTCGGGGCGAGGCCCAATGAGAGACATTTCGCCCTTTAGTACATTAAACAACTGAGGAATCTCGTCGATACGTGTTTTTCTAATAAATGTTCCTACTCTGGTAGCTCGGGGGTCATTTTTTTGTGCCCATTGCGCACCACTTGCTTCGGCATTGGCTCGCATTGAGCGAAATTTGATGACTTCAAATTCGATATTATAAAGTCCTACGCGTTTTTGGCGATAGAAAATGGAACCCTTGGATTCTAGCCGGATGGCAAGGGCGGTTAGCAATATAATGGGGGATAGAAGTATCAAAAGAATAGAAGCATAAATGATGTCAAAAAATCGTTTAGTAGCAATTTTTGTACGGTTTCTCAATACTGAGAATGCTTCTTTATTGAGAAAGTAATCACCATTTAAAAGACTGATTTCTGTATATTTATTTTTTGACTCCAGAAAATCTACCAATGGCATGACGGTCACCCCAAACTCAATGTTTCTAAGTAAGAACTCTCTCTCAAGGTCGTCAATATATGCCGCATTGTAATAAGTAATTACGCCTTGTCGCTTGAAAATTTGATCACATTGATTGAATAAGGGAGTGTAAGAATAATTTTGTAATACTTCTGTTATAAGCGGAATACTAGACTCTGGACACACAATATACAATGGGTTTTGCACCAGTGTGGAAGAATGAGTAGGGGTAATCTCAACGTAAGAAGTAGGATATTTGGTAGAATCTTCCAATGGAATTTCTTCAAAGGTGGTAGAAAAACTTTCAGCTTCAGGCTCCTTCATTTTGTATTTTTTTTAGAAAAACACCTTAAATTTCCATAATTACAAGTAATCTCTTGTGAATAGAAGAAGTCCAAAGATAAAGCCCATTTTTGTAAAAACCAAAGAAGTCAGATACCGTTAAATAACTTCACAATAAGGAGAAAAACGGATGATTTGAAGAAAGTAGCCCAAAATCTTGTGGTAGTCACAAAGGCCAATTACTTTTGTAAAAAAGGTTGTTGATTCATGAGTACCACCGCTATCGCAAAATCCACCCAAATTGCAGGGACACAATTACATCAGGTAAAATTAGTGTCGTTGAAAGAACATAAAGATTCCAGAGGATCCTTTACTGAGATTTTTCAGGACCATTGGGGGACGGTTCTTAAACCCGTGCAGTGGAGTGTCGTAAAATCGGAAGCAAACGTATTTCGTGGAATGCACTATCATCAACGGCATGATGAGTATTTTTGTCTCATTGATGGTCATTGCGTGCTTGGCCTGAGAGATTTACGCGCTGGTTCTCCTACGCAGCATCAATCTGCCTTATTTGAACTTTTTGGAGATGACCCTGCCGCGCTTATTTTCCCGAAAGGGATGCTGCACGGTTGGTATTTTCATACACCTGCGCTTCACATTCAATCAGTCTCAGAGGCTTATGTTGACTACGGTGGTGATGATAACTGGCGTTGTGCCTGGGACGATCCAGAACTGGAGCTACCTTGGGGAATCGATAATCCTATCCTGACAGATGCAGCCTCTAATGCCCCTTCTTTGCGTACGCTAGTCGCCGCTTTAGAGAATAAAGGCTATATGTAAGCTTTGTTTGGATAAAAGGGATGAGTTCACTTAACGTTTTTCCTTTGATTCTAAACCAATCACTTTGCAAAGCAGCACGTTCGTCAAGAAGCGATTGAAGCGCTTCCGTGCGTAGTTTACGGATAAAGACAGTGTCACTAAGTCTAACTTCCCATTCTTTTAATTCTTCTACGCGTTTTTCGGTCGGGATTCCTGGGTATGTGGCCCCTCTTTTAAAATAAAGTACTGTTGCTTCACTTCCAAAAAACGGGTGGTAATCTGGGTGATCCATAAATTGCGCCCACATATAATCATCCGTAAAAATATCAGGTGGAGTTGTGCGCCAACCGTAGGGTAGGTTTTTATAAAAGTCGTACGTATGGGCTACTGCCGAAAAAACAAAATGTTGTCGAGCGTTGGAATAGCCATACCGAATGTCTCCATTTTGAAAAAGTCGAAAGTAGTTGGAAGAAACAAAATTGCCCTTTTCAAACAGCTCTAATAAAGTTTCGAGGTGATTGGGTAACCATAAGTCGCGGTCTAAAAGATAGGCGACATACTTTCCTTGCGCATATTGTGTAAGTACTTGGTGCCGATTGGGTTCGCCCCTGCGAAGGTGTTTTGGGAAATCAAAAAACTTGATTCGGGTATCTTGTTTAACGAGCGATTGAATCACTCCCCTCGTAAATTCATTCACTCCGTCACCAATGATAAGTAACTCAAAATCAGTGATAGTCTGTTTTAAAACACTACTGACTGAGTAAGGAAGTAGCAATCCACGGTCATTGGTGGTAGGAAGTAAAATAGAAAAGCGAGGAGACATGTTGCCCGAAAAATTTAACAAGTTGTGGCCCCTAACGAGTAAAGTGCCGTAAGAACTTCGATGGTCGTGATTCCTTCCTGAAAAGTGGAAATAGGAGGTGAGCCACCGCGTAAATATGCTAAAAATGCTTCTAATTCCTTTCGTAAAGGTGGAGTGGTTTCAAAAAAACGCTTTTCGCTATTACTTGGTGTAGGGTAACTACTTTCGTCACCGTAGAAAATTTCGATATAATCTACTTTTTCGTCGGCCAAAATGGCAATCCCTTTGGTACCGTGCAGTCGAATTTCACGGCGTTTATCGGCAAAGCGGTTTGAAACTTCTATTTGAACAAACGGTGAATCTCCCAACAAGGCTGTCATTCCTCTTGCAGCATTGCCGTGCCATTCAATGACTGCCGAACGGGGTTGTGGAATATAACCGAGAATTTCGAGTGAAATTGTTAAATCGTGGGGAGCTAAGTTCCAGATACTATCCGTATCGGTACGGGGGCTTGTCCAGTTGCACCGATGCGTATAAAGGGCTGTAATATCGCCAAGTTCTTTATTACGAGCTAGTTGACCTAAAAGCTGCACTCCTGCATGGTAGCGCCAAATGTGCATCATAAACAGGGGGTGATTTTCAAACTTTTTAAGAGCGATGGCGTCTTCAAGTGAGGTAACGAGTGGCTTTTCAATAAAAACGGGTATGCCCCACGGAACAATTTGTTCTAAAATAGAGCGATGAGTGACGGAAGGGGAAGCCAAAACAATGCCATCAACTGTTTGTAAATCATCTACTGAGTCAACAAAAAAATGGAGGTAGTCTTTTTTTGCTTCAGGATTGGGGTCGAAAATTTTTAAATCGACGGCTAGATTAACCAATTCTCGGATGATGTTTTTACCCCAAATTCCCGCCCCGATGAGTCCTATTGTCATTTATTTTCCTTGTTTTTTAATCATGATAACCATTGTTTTCATGATTAACCACATATCGAAGAAGAATGAAACCTTGTTAAGATAAAGTAAGTCATAGCGAAGTCGCTGTTTGATTTCTGTGGGCGAACCAGCATATCCAAATTTAACTTGACCGATAGAAGTTATCCCTGGTTTGACGGAAAGTATGAGTTTAAAATCATCGGGAGACTCGTCCATGAGTGTTTTAACGTCATAGTCAGCCAATGGGCGTGGCCCTACAACTGACATGTCCCCGCGTAAGACATTATAAAATTGGGGTAATTCATCCAGTCGAGTTTTTCTTAAAAAACGTCCCCAAGGAGTTATGCGTTTATCCAGCGTACCTTCGGAGTGCCCAAGTCGGGCTCCTACATGCATACTTCGAAACTTATAGATTTTAAACTTTTTGCCCCATTGTCCTGTCCTGTCTTGGGAAAAAATGATTGGGCCTCTGGAGGTTATTTTTGTAATTAAACCAAGCAGAATAAAAATAGGAGAACCTAGCAATAAGATAGTACTAGAAAAAATGACGTCAAAAAGCCTTTTGCTGATGTATTCACGTGAATGATCTAAAAATTCTGAAGAGAGGGAAATAACTGGGGTAATCCCGTGAAATTCAAGTGAAGGAGCTTGACTAAAGAAGAAAGCAAAGTCAACTACTAGTTTCACTTTGTACGAAGCAGTATTCGATTTCTCTACAATATCTTTTAGGAGCGGATGACCCACTCGGGGAATACAGCAATAAACAGTATCGATTTGGTTGGACGCTAATATTTGATTAAGGACGCTATAGTCACCTCTGATAGAAGGCTTATTCTGAGTGTTAAGCTCATCATAGTAGCCATAAAATTTGTAGCCAAACTCAGGATGTTGGTCATAAAAGCGTTTAATTCTTTGTGAAGTTTCGTTGTACCCAACGATGACATAGTTGAGCGTGTTGTTACCATTGGCTCGATAGATTTTAAGTAAAACCACTGCCGCAGTTCGCCAAACGCAACCAAGAAACCAGAAAAGTAAAAAAGTATAAAACAGCTGGAGCCTAGGTAAATGGAAGTCTTGTAGAAGCATCCATATAAAAATCCCAAATGCTGAAAACAGCAATACAGCAATTAAATGCCTATAAATGAGGGTAAAAACGTGGAATTTGAGGCGGGTGTGCTGGTAGGGGCGTAATAAGCCGACAACTAGAAACCAGCAGAGACTTAAAAGAAAAAATAAAAAGAGATGTTGCTGGTAATGGTTTGAAAAAGAGGAGTTTACCAGAATAAGCCCCATTTCAAATGAGAAACTCAATGTAATGAGATCTAAAAGAAATTGAAAAGGGCGAAACAGTAAAAATTTATTCATTTATAAACTCACTAATGATTTTTGCCAGTTAGGTTAAATGTTACCCTCAATAATCTAAAGTTTAGACTGAGACAAGCACAAAGGTAACATTTTAAGCATTTAGAATGCCTATTTTACGGGCAGATTTATAGGGAGCTTTTTCTTTGTATCGAATTAGAATCATTAATAGGTAAAAACTCTTGAGGTATCTTTTGATGTAGAGGCGGGGATTAGATACACATCTAGCTAACCATCCTAAATACAAGCGGTCTATCCAAGCTGGAATAGGCACTTGCTTACCTGTTTTGAAAGCGATAGCAGCGCCTGTACATATAATAGCAGGTTTAAACGACAGATTTTGGCGCAAATAAAGACCTAATTTTTCTTGTACTCCACCTCCAATATTTATTAGAATCCAATGTGGTTGATTGATCTCAACTAATTCAAGTAACTTATGATCATCAACCTGTTTTGAATAGATAGGTGCTGTGTACATGCAAGTGTCTGATATGCGGGCCCCTTTTTTATGTAGCAGCAGACGATTGGCCTCCCCCTCTTCGTTACTAGGGTTTACTAAGAAAATCTTTTTGGGACTTGTAGAAATATGTTGGAGGAAAAAGTTAATAAACTTTAACCCTGAGATTTTTTGGATTGGCTCTCTGCGCAAAATCCAGTTCCAAATTAATACCATATAGCCGCTGTCAGGAATGACAATATCAGAGTTGTACAGGGCATTATAATAGTCTTGCTCTTTGAGAATATCCGCTAAATTAGGAGCAGCAGGTGCGGTAAGTAATCCACCATGATTTTCAAGTTGCTTAAAGACATCTTCTACTTGTCCAGCAAAAAATCGAACACCTAAAATTGTTACGGTCGAAAAACTCATGACTACTGCTGGGCTTTTTTGTATAGCATATCTAATTGAGGAATGGGTCCAAAATGAACAGAAAAATCGCCGATTGGAGCCACTAAATTAAAACCTTGCTGTTTAAGAATGACGTTTATTGTTTCAAATGAAGGTTCATTCTTGTACATAGAAATAAAAGATGTCTCTAAAAGAATATAATCCACTTTTTGAAGAAAAGCATTCGCTCCTTCCAAAACATTCTTTTCGTAACCCTGAACGTCTAATTTTAAGAGCAATGGTCGCTCTAAAATAGTTGGGAAATTAAAGTCATCTAATCTGATAGAATCAACTTTAGTTTCTCGAAATTCCTTTGTTTTAGGCACTGTACTCTGTTGGTAATCGCTTACCTTGAGTGCAGAACTCGCGTGGGTATGTTTATTTTCAAAGAAAGCTATTTGTCCATTACTATGACCCAACGCGTTATTAAATGAAGTGATTGATGTAATTTTATTCGTATTTTTTTGAAGTTGTTGAAAACAAGCTGGTACAGGTTCAAAACAATAGATTTGAACGTTTGGGTAAAACCTATGGCTTGCAAGCGCATATTGTCCAATATTACTTCCTACATCAATAATTGTTTTCAAATGTGGAATGAGTTGAGATAAAGACTGGTTCAAACCAAATGAAGCAATAGACCTACTGTTGTTCATTAAGTAACCTATACCACCTTTAGGATGAAATAAAATGCGTATGAACGTAATTAAACGATACAAAAAAATAAAAATCATACTTTAAAATCTTTATAGCCTGTAACCTCAATGATAGCTTCCTCGATTGATATTTTCTTCCTAGAAGCTATGTGTTTGATTTCAACAATTTTGGAATCAACAAGGAATCTATACCAAAAACCCTGTAAAAAATGATAAATTAAGCCTTCTTTCCCATCTAAGAAACCTAACAAAAAAAAGTATCTATAAAAGAAATAGATACAACTTCGAATCAGTAGGAGCTTATTTTTATAAAAAAAACTTTTAAAAAAACGGTTTCTATAACTACTATTGCTGATGGATTTTTTTAAATCAGTAAATAACCCATTTGGTTCTCGTCTGGATTCGTTTATAAGTAATTCGATAGCTTCTCTCGTGGCATATTTATTATGTTTGTCAATAAACCAAGACAGGTTATTTAAATTATGGTCAATAAAATCATTCTTGAATATAATAGACTCTCCTTCTAGGAGTATAATATGTTCATCCATCCATTTTTGTTCAACAGTAGCTTTACCATTTCTCCAAATACGGAGTATGTAAAGAGGGTATCTATCTCCATGGCGTATCCATCTGTCCAAAAAATAATGCCTTCTTTTTAAAATAACACCATTGATATTACTATTCAATCCTGTAAGCCGCTCTTTAACTTCATTAATAAGTTCTAATGTAAAATATTCATCTGCGTCAATTCTAATAATCCATTCAGTTTGTATATCACAATTGTTTATAGCCCATTGAAGTTGTTGCGCTTGATTTATGAATTTATTTTGAAAAATTTTTGTATTAAACTTTTTTGCAATTTCAATGGTTTTGTCTGTTGAAAAAGAATCTATAATAAATAAAGAATTACTTATTTTACTAATATTAGTTAAACATCTTTCAAGGTGTATTTCTTCATTGAATGTTAAAATAATAACACTAATGTTTTTCATCATCTTATTACTTATTGTGTAAAATTAGGGACAAATAATAAGTTTGCAAAATTTGGTATTCTACTAGCAGATTCGATATTTTCAACTAATATATTATCTAGTATGTAGCAATTATGAGTAAATTTAAAACGATTAAAACATTCTTCTTTAGAAGGTTCTCGTACTTCAATAAACCAAGTAATAGGCTTAGTGATAATTTGGTCGCTTAATTGGGAAATTATCTTGCCTTCATACCCTTCAATATCCATTTTGACAAAGTTCGGTGTACCAAACTGTTCAATTAATGTACTGAATGTAATTGTGCTTATCTTTTGTTTTTCACTATTCTTAGAAGAAAATTCTTCAATAAAAGAGCTTTTACGACCACCCGTCAATTTGTCTTTATACAGAGTTTTTTCTTGTTCAACAGAATCTAATCCTTGATTAATAAGAATTAGATTTGTACAATTGTTTTTGTACTTATTAAGACTTAAAATAGCAAAATTGTCACAATCAGGTTCTAAAGAGATAACTTTGCCAGTTTCTCCAACAAAATGTGAAAATAAAAGTGCATACTGTCCAATATTTGCTCCGATGTCGAATACTAGATCCCCCTGAGATATGTATTCAGATATTTTATTCTGCAGATCAGATTCGTAATAGATTTTTTGTTTGCCAAGAAATGTTAAATGCTCAATTGGGTTATAATACATGACTGATGATGTATCTCTAAATGGTTTACCCAAAATAGTTGTAGTACCCCATTTTATTTTGAGCACGCCCCGAACCAATGTATCAATTAATGAGTATTTAGACATCCTTGAAATTTATATAGGTATTTAACCAAGGTTGAATATTTGTGTAAACATTTAACTCTTTATCTACCAATTTACGGGTTTGGGCAACGATGCTCTCATAATCCGCTGTCGGCATGGTAATTAATTTGTCAATAACTTGAGCGAGAGTTTCTGGTGAATTATCTACCCAGAAACCTGCTTCGTATGTATTTAAACTTTGCCAAGGGGTATAAATAGAAGCTACGACAGGGGTATATTGAGCCAACGCCTCTGCAGCCACCACCCCAAAATTTTCAGAGTAGGAAGGCATCAGCATACAATAAGCTTTAGCCAATAAATTTTGTTTTTCTTCTCCTGTTACAGATCCTAAGAAAGTCACTTTGGACTGCAAATGTAACTCTTTATGTAACTCAAAGATAGTTTTGCCATATTCATTTTCATAATCGCCTGCTATTTTGAGTATGAAATTGGAACTCATAAAATATTTTGACCTGCCAAGTGCATACAATAAATTCTCAATGCCTTTTTTTGGGTGAAAGCGCCCAATGAACAAGAAAAAATGTTCTTTGAGGGTGTTTACTGGATCTGGTAAGGCCATGTAATTCGTGATTTGAACAATTTTGGTATCAGATCCCAATCGTTTACGCGCAAATAGCGTTTCATCATCGCTAGTCGTATGAAAAACCGCTGATTTTGAGAAGAAAGCAAGGATAGCTAGAACAATTTTCTTGAGAATCCCTTTTTTGTGAAACTCAACATCATCTATAGAGCCTCTAGTTGACCAAATTATTTTTTTCTTGAAAAATAGGCAAATAAAGAAGCAAATGATACTCGGAGGGTAAAAAATTGAAGAGAGATGAACAATATCGGCCTGTCTAATTTCTTTCCAAAAACACTTTATCATTTCGGGAGCAAAGAAAATAAATGCTGTCTTTAGATAAATAACTTCGCCATAATCAGTAGATAGCCATTGGTTTTCGGGAACAAGACCAGGTTTCACACCATAAGTAGTGGTTATCGTTTTTATTTGAAGACGATTGGACGCGTATAAGCCCTTTAACAACCAATATAGCGAAATGCTTACCCCTCCAGACTCTCCTGGATAGAGTTGGCCAACCACGAAGAGAACTTTAGGGCTCATAATTTATTCTCACTTAAATAAGCTTCAAGAGTTACCAACGCCCAAATATGAAGCCAAGTAATACCTTGTTTATCATGTAAGAAATTATGCCATATTGTTTTAATTGATTGGTTTTCAAACAACTGACGGTGACTTAGCTGTTCAAGGTGTACTTCACAAAAATCCCTAATATCATTTCTGAGCCACTGTTTCCAAGGAAATGAAAACCCTTTTTTGGGTCGATAGATAATTTCATGTGGTAGCAGCTCCCCTAAAGCATTTACTAATAGACTTTTAGGGGTACTTGAGTGATATTTATATTTGTCAGGAACTTGAAGTATAAACTCAACAAACTGATAATCAAAGAAAGGTTCACGTACTTCTAGAGAAGAGGCCATACTCATTTGATCAGTATCTTTTAGTAAAACATCAAGCGTATAATGGGTAAGTTCAGAAATACTGTACTGACTAAGGGCTGGTTTAGAGTGTAATTGATTATTCTGGAAATCTATCCAAGAAGTGTTCCCATTATAATTAAACCCTAATTGTTGGAGCTCTCGTTTTAGAAAGGTGTTTCTATTATTACTGTAAAAGCTATATAAGTCCCATTCTGAACTTTGTAATAATTGGCTAATTTTATTCCATGACCGATTTCGAGGTAATAAAGGAGCGATAAGAGACCCTATGGGTTTTAGCCATTGGTAATTGATTTGATTAAACTTTTTGAAGCGTTTGAAACCATCATAACCAGCAAAAAGCTCATCTCCTCCCAATCCAGAAAGAGCAACCCTTGTTCCTGTAGAAGCTACTAATTTAGAAACAACGTATGTATTGAGTCCATCAGTGGTCGGGCTATCCATCGAACGAAAGAATTGAGGTAGCTCGTCTAAAAATTGGGATGGTTTTAATAATAACTCAGTATGTTTTGTATGATATTTTTGAGCTATAATTTGAGCATATTCAGATTCATCAAATTCTTTTTCGTTAAAGACAATACTGTAAGTCTCGATTGGGGTTTGTGATAGGGAAGCCATGGTGGCAACGACTGCAGAGGAGTCTATTCCTCCCGATAAAAATGCGCTTACAGGAACGTCAGAGACTAAACGGCTTTGAACGGCGTTTGTAAATAATCGTTTAGTCTCTAGAAGTGTGTCATTATAATTTAGATTTGAGAAAGGTGATTGTGGGGATTCTAATATAGACCAATATTGATTGATTTTGAAATTAATACCTGAAACCAGCCCCCAATGTCCAGGAGGCAGCTGCCAAACATTTTTAAAAAAAGTATGAGGTGTTCTTACAGATTGATAAATAAGAAAGTCTGAAACGGAATCAGGATTGAGAATAGGAGTAAAAAAATTGCCTGCAATTAAACTTCTTAGTTCTGATGAAAATGTAAAAATATTTTGATCGTAGTAATAATAAAAAGGTTTAACACCTAGTCTATCTCTAGCAAAAAACAACTCTTGTTTGAACGAATCCCAAATCGAAAACGCAAACATTCCGTTTAATTTTTGGAGACACGAAGGCCCCCAGTGTATGTAAGCGGCAAGAATAACCTCAGTATCAGAAGAGGTTTGCCATGGGTAAAAACTAAGCTCATCTTTGACGTGTTGATAGTTATATATCTCCCCGTTGAAAACAATGGTATATCGTTTACTTTGTTCAGTAAATGGTTGATTTGAAGCCTCGTTCAAATCAATGATTGATAATCTTCTATGCCCGAGGCCAAGGCCTTCTTCGAAAAATAGGCCTTCTGAATCTGGCCCTCGATGAGCTAATAGATTGGTTTGTTTCTTTACTGCGGAAACTATAAAATCTTTACTATAGTTTCCGCGAAAGGTAAGAGCTCCAGTTATTCCACACATGAATATTTAGATTTAAAAATTAACAGTTGAAAGAAGAATTTCTACTTCTTTCAATACCTCTTCTGGAGTAATTGATAAAATACACTTTTTATTTTCGTGCAAACAATGAATTAGACCACATCCGGAACAACTTGTTGAATGATAAATAACTTTATTGTTATTTTTTCTGGGAAACCATTGACCAGGTTTATTTCTACCTGAATAAATTCCAATAGAATGAGTGCCAACGCATGAAGCTAAATGTAACGGCCCACTATCGTGCCCAATGAATAAGTTTGCTCTTTTTATAATACAGGCAGATACTCTTACTTCAGTTAATCCACATAAGTTAAGACCTTCACCACCCCACACATCTAAACACTCATTTCCATTTAATATATCTTCAGGGCCTCCAACTATAATGAGTTTCCAACCTTTCAGCCTGCTTTTTAAAAGAGATAGTAAATATTTCCAGTTATTTATTCCCCAATCATTTGTGTTAAATTTTGTTCCAGTACAAATAGTAAGTAACGGGCCTTTGGCATAATTTTTAAGGAAAATTTTTGCTTTTTGATTTTCATTTTCAGTTAAAAATAATTCCCAGTTTTTTGAATTATTTAAATCTATATCCCCAATGAATTGCGTAAGTCTTTTCGTAAGCCTTTTAGCTTCCCATTCAAAACTAAAGTTTGATTCTGAATCTTTTTCTACTTTAAAATCACTTTCTTTTTTTGGTAACCCAATTATATTTTTTATGCCTAATAACTTGAAAAATATTGTATCTCTGAATACTGTTAATGGACTCCTTGCCTCTGTTAAATAAAATAATGTATCAATTTTTAGAACATATATCCTCTTTAAAAGTCTAAAAAAAACTATTGGATTTCGAAGGCCAATCGGGTATGTTATAATTCTATCATAAATTTTTGGACTAAGTATATTTGCTATCGGAGCTGCTGAACTAGAAACCGGGGCATTAGTAAGGATCGTTATTTCTGAGTTAGGGAAGGTTTCAATGATTTTGTTAAAACAAGGGAGGGCTATGATTGTATCTCCTAGACTACCTAAACGATAAATTAATATTTTATCTTTCATATTTTTTGAAATTGAAAATTTTTAAAATAATAGATATAAATATTGCAAAAAAAATACTTCTGATGTATATAAAATACTCACTGAAAGACTCTTCAAAGGCGTTTAAAGAAAGAATAAATGTTTGAGTCCAGAATACTATGCCTGTAAATGAGTCGAATAAGTGTATTATATATTCTAATGAGATATAGAAAAATAGATAAATGAACAATAAATAAACAAATATTCCCCAATATCCAAAATCAGTAAGACCTTGCAAAATAATGGTATCACCTATGTCTGTATAGTCAAATAGCGAATTAAAATGCTGTGAATAAAGAGCTTCATTTACTTTTATTAAATCTTTTTTGATAAAAAAGCTACCTGGAAGGCTATTGTAAAAAGTATTTATTATGCCTTTTCCATTGAGTAAAGTTAAATTATGGCTCTCTAAATTGCTTAAAAAGCGAGCAATTGGTAAATGACTTGAAAACGGCCTTATAGCAGCATACTGAGCGCTAATATCTTTAAAAAAATCATCATCAATTGTATTTGTATAATACAAAATATCATCGATGTTAGTGGATAAAAAGGAAAGATTATTTAATCCAATGAACCTTAATTTTTGAAATATATTTACAAAACTAAATAAGGTAACTGAATAAAATAAGTATAAAAATAGATTTTTTGTATTTATTTTTATAAAGTTCCAGTGATTAATAGAAGATAAAAAAATTAAAATTCCAATGATTAAACTCCTTTTGTTCATAAAGAAAAGCCAGAATAATTCAATTAAAATAATCAAAATCCAAATCTTGGTATTTTTTTTGATTTTTATGAATAGCCCAGAAACGAACGGTACGATGTAAAAATATGGGTAAACGATTGATAAAACTGGGTTTATTCCGTCTTCTAATTCGTCATCACTGACACCACCAAGTGTAAAACTTCCATTTAAAGTAAAATATATTTGAAGAAATACGAGAAATATACATAAGTAAAAATAGAAGTTGTAGTTATTTAATAAGTTTATTTTTAATTTTTTTTGAAAATTGTAGATTTTTGTGCTGAATATAAACCCTATGAAGATAAATGAGGTACCTAGAAAACACAATAGTACTTGTGCAATCAGAATATTTGTGTTGTTTATGCCTTCTTCATTACACCATTGTTCCCAGTTTGAGGCAATCGCTGACACATTCAAAAAAACTGAAATGGGGCCTATACTATTATATAATAAAGTTATAATTCCCCCTAGAAAGAAGGGATTATAACGATATTTTGTATTTTCTATAATTTTATTTGCAAATAAAATTATAGAAAATACAACTTGAATAAAGCTAAATAAAAATATAGCAATCATAATTAAAAAAGAGCTCTTTTTCCCGTGACCACACTTTTACTTTCTATGTATGATGCTAGAAATTGGAAAAATTCAATTGAAAGTATTAAAATAGCAAAAATTAGTAAAGAACCTTGGGAAAACAAATAAAGCAAAATAAATAAACATATAGAACTAAAAAAATAAAATAAACCAATATTTTTATTTTGATTTGTTGAAGATAAAATACTATAACAACAATTGTTTAAAGTACTAAAAAAAGAAGATAAGCACAGCACTCCAAAGAACTTCTCTTCGACTTTTATTTCATTTTTCGTCCAAATAGAAATTATTTCTGAGCCAAAAATAAAAAGGGAAAAAGTTAAAATAGCGCTCAATATAAAAGTAATAAAAAGTACTTTGTAGAAAAGAGTTGAAGCTTTTTTGTATTCTTTTTTTGATAACTTATAAGTGTAATCAACAACAAAAGAAGAGTAAAAAATACTAGACAGTGATTTTCCTGCGTTAGTTAATGTACGGGAGGTTGAAAAAATAATTAACTGACTACTTCCTAAATATTTGCCTATTAATAAAATAGGACCTTGAATGAAAAGACTTTGCCCCAATAAAGCTATCATATAATGAAATGATACAGGTAATAATTTTATACTATGACTTAAATGACTTTGAAAGCCAAATTTGTACCATTTATATCTTTTTGATAAAGTGTTGATGGTAAATAGCAGGAAACATACTTTTATAAGTACAAAGCTGATTGAAACTATTACTATATCTTTTGTTAAAATGAGTAATACTGTAGAAGTAATAGCTTCAATTAATTGTTGAATAGATAATGAGTTTTGAAATAAATCTAAACGCTCTTCGGCCTTAAAGATACCTTGAGAGAGTCCTAAAATAGGAGAGAGAAAAATGTTAATAGATAAAAACAGAAGACAATAATTAATTTCGTTACCTTCAAAATAGCTAACATTAAGTATTCCTTTCCAATCAAATAAAAAAATGGCTATTCCTATTAATATAGAACCAATTAATGAGATTATTAAAAAAAGCTTGTTCGCACTTTTATAGAGCTCTAATGCTTCTCCATAGTTTGATTGAGCCACGAGAGAACATATTTTAGTAGTAACAGTAACATTAACTCCTAAATCACTTGCAGAAAGATACGCAGGAATACTTGTCAGTAATAACCATTCACCATATAAATTTTTGCCAAAATATTTTAGAAGAATTGGGATTGTTACCAGCTGAATAATGATTGTTAAAGAACGATTATAAATGGCCGAAAAAATATTTTTCAGCCATTTTGAGTATTGATTAGCAATTTTTATTAATTGGGAGTACAATTTCATTTATTTTATTGCCATTAAAGCCACGTGTGAAGCCTGGGTATAAAGGTTTTTTCCCCCTTTTTTCGTATTAACAGTGTAAATATTTCTACTGTTATTTTTAATGAAATTGTAGTTGTTGAAAACGGAATAAGAATAATATAAACCATCTCCTTCTGATATTTCGTACATTTTTCCTGCTGTTTTTACATATCTATAAAAATGCCACAAACCTAAAAAATTGATAAATTGCTTAAATAAGCGGGCAGTTTTGCTGCCTTCTCCAAAATTGTTACAATCAGATATAAAAATACTGTGTTTTGCTACACGCAGCATTTCTTTAACACAATTTTCTGGATTAGGTACATGGTGTAAT
Source organism: Runella limosa DSM 17973 (assembly GCF_000482465.1). Classification (GTDB taxonomy): domain Bacteria; phylum Bacteroidota; class Bacteroidia; order Cytophagales; family Spirosomataceae; genus Runella; species Runella limosa. The sequence goes on along the minus strand of NZ_AXVJ01000025.1, from coordinate 132,684 downwards.
ACTCCAAATTCACACACTAAATCGAATGAATTCTCTTTAAAGTTGATATTATTAGCATCACCGTCTATTAATATTTGCTGATTAATGCCTTTAGAATGACCAATTTCACGTAATTTTTGAACAGGTTCGATGCCAACTATTTTGACATGAGGGTGTTCGTTTTGAATAAATTGAATAGTGCGACCAGTGCCTGCTCCAACGTCTAAAATTGATTTTATATCATACAACCTAATAAAAGATGATAAAAAGGACATGGCAATATCGTGCTCCCCCTTTTCTAAAAGGTGACTGTTGTCATAGTTTTCGGCGGTAGTTTTATAATATTCTGCTTGTATTTCTGCTGCGCTCTTCATTAGTTACGAATTTATATTATTTGTTTAATAAAATGCGAGTACCTATTTCCATAATCGCTCCATGAGAGGTTATTAGAAGCACTTCTAGCTGCATAATCTTGCATTTGCCTGAGCTTGTCTCGATTTTGATACATATGTAGAATCTTTTCTTGTATTGAGATGTGGTCTCTAATAGGAACAATAAAGCCAGATTTACCCTCTTTTATTACATCAGGGCCACCAGAATTAGGAGTTGTTATGACAGGGATGCCACATATTAGCATCTGATTAATAACCATTCCGAATCCGTCTTCAATTGTAGGAAAAACTCCTAAATCACATTGGTTTAAATAATTATTGAGTTCATAGTGATTAAGGTGCCCGTAATGTTTCCAGTTATTTTCTACATACTTATTGTAGAGACTTTTAATCTCTTCATCAATACCTCCAATAAACCAGACCTCATATTCGCTTTTAGGAATCTTTAGGTTTTTTAATGCTTGGAATAGATAAATTACTCCTTTCCGTACGCTGAGAGCACCAAAATACAAGATACGTAATTTTTGATTCTGACGCGGGAAATACTGAAAATGCTCGCCAGCACCATAAGGGTTCAAAATAAGTTTTTTTTCAGGTATCCCGAATTGCAAAAATGTTTTTTTTACAAACGTGGAGGGTATGGAAATATAATCAGCCTCTTCGTATTCTTTTAACTCTTTATTAACAATTTTAGGGTCTGTATATTGAGTTTTGTTTAGAATTAACTGATATTCTTCGGCAATCAAATTGTTTTGAAAACTCATATGAGATGACCCACGTTCAAGTATAGTTACTATATTTTTTTGTTGGGATGCTTTGATACTTCTCAGTGACATACTACTCCAGCCTATAAAAACTTTTGTTTCGTTACCTTTTAGGAGATTTTTACTGACCTGAAAATCAAATAAATCATTGATTTGATAGGTATATTTAGGGTATAACTTCAATAAAAAAGCAATATGAGGATAAGTTTTAATTCTTTCTACAGAAATATCTTCCTTATCTTTTCTATGATGTAGCTTATTTAAGTAGGTGTTTTTTTGAGAGTGAAATGAAGTATGAATAGTTTCTAATAAACCGTGTTTATCTAATTCATTAGCTAAAAAGAAAGCGTGAAATTTTGTTGAACAAGCTATCGAAACCATGTTTTAATCCCTTTTTATTGCAACATGTGAAAGAACCTCCTTACATATGTCTTCATTTCCTAGTTTTAACTCTATCACTTTCTTTTGCCCCGCTTTCCTAATTTTATCTCTTCTGTCGGCATCTTGAAGTAATTTATGGCATATTTCTATACATTCTTCGGCTGTTGACCAAAATACAGCTTCTTCGCCTTCTTTATACAAGGCTAAATGTTCGGTTGTTCTCTCTGCACAGAAAAGCCCTCCAGCATATGGGATTTCCATTGAACGAGTTGTATGTAAATCTCGATTCCCTTTCGATAATAGTCCTAGGTTAACTTTTGCACCCGCTATTGCATTAACATAGTTCTCTCCAAACAAGGCGGATCCTTTATAGTATGGCTTTAACTTTTGCCACTGAGGTGACTTAGACCAGTTATCTCCCCAAATAGAAACATTTATCCCTTGGTTAATTAATTCTAGGAGGAATAGATCACGCTTTTCGTGCCGAATCCAAGTTCCAATAAAAGCTACGTCAGATTTGAAATAATCTGGAATCGGTTTTACTGGGGGTTTGTGGACTACTTCATCATAAGACCGATATACTTTTATTGCGTTTTGTGCATTTAACTTGATTAAATCCTGCAAAGTGGGTTCTCGTACTGTTACAATTAAGTCGTATTTTGACAATGCTTTAAGAAAACTTTTAAAGCGTCCATGATCTCGATTACCAGTGGGGTCGTCTGTATTATATAGGATAACCTTACCCCCCAAGCTCTTTAGATGTGTTACAGCCTCCAACCCAAATAGCTCTCCGTTATCTACCCAAATCACGTCACTCTGAAAACTGCTGTAATTTTTACGAATCCAATTTACTACCTTATTTTGCAAAAACTTATAGCCACTATAATAGTGAAAACGCCCGATAATTGGATGGTTCAGGGTGCTCGCTAAAGTTTCATAAGGGTCACAAATTACTACATTATGACCGAGTCTTTGTAGTGATGTGTAGCGATGGTATGAGGTTTGGGACGGATGAGAATTACCAATATATGTTATATTCATTTGCCTACTTTATCAAAAGTCTTGTAGAAAATATAATACAAGAGACTATTGGTTAGACTGCAAATATAGAAAATGTTTCAGTTTTTGGGAAATGTGTGAAATTTGAAATATGCATCATGCTTATGTATTGGGTAGCTGAATATCGATGGGTACTGTGCGAATTAGATTTAATCTGTCTATTTTTGTGGCTATTCCATTTTGTAAAGTGAAAAATATATGTTCAGAATTGTACAAAGATTGTTAGAATGGCTTACCCGATTTTGTAAAGGTGTTGAAGTTTTTGGCTTACTTGGAGCTTTTAAGGTACTTATCTTATCGAATAGGCGTAGAAAATATCATACAAAACCCAATGTAAGAGGTGTTAAATTAATGGGTAAGCATGACTTTTGGTTCAGAGGAGCAATAGATAGTGGTGTCATGACTCATTTCTACGAACAGAATTATTTTATAGACATAAATGGAGGAGAGCCAATCAAGACCATACTTGATGCAGGGGCAAACATAGGCGACGAAACGACTCGTTTTTACTTATTTTATCCAAATGCGGTCATCTTGGCTATTGAAGCTGAAACAAAAAATTATGAAGTTTTATATCAGAATTTCAAAAAAACTACAAACGTTAAGACGATTCACGGAGCTCTCTGGTGGGAGCCTGGACTTGTACAAATTGGGAATAAATTGGGCGATTTAGCTGAAAGTTACTCGATTCAATCAACTCCAGATACAGCTTCCTCTGAAGTAAGAGCATATTCGGTGCCCGAGTTAATGGAGTTCATGAAATGGGAATCAATTGATATTTTGAAAATTGATATAGAGGGGGCTGAGTATGAACTGTTTCGTCATAGTACGTTTCAATGGATATCGAAGGTCAAGTGCCTGATTTTTGAAGTGCCTGATAGTGATCGACCTACTACAACGCAGGTTATTTATAAAGCCTTGGGAGACATTCCTTTTCGAACATATATTTGTGGGGAAAACCTAGTTCTTATTAGAGAAGATATACCATGGCAATTGAGAAAAGTACAAGGATTCTCAGACGCGATGCTCTATGAAACTAAAAAGTAATTTGTTTAAAATAGGAAAGATAAACCCCGTGAGTATTGGGTAGCCAATCTCCAGTGTCTCTAGCCAGCTTCAAATTTATAGCCGCATTTGACCTCATTTTTCTTTCAAAAGTTACATACATAGATGTTTGAGGTATTACTTGCTGATAGGAACCATCGGTATTTTGATAAAGAGATTGCCGAGTGTGGCTTATTTTTATCTGAAGGATGTTTTGTCTGCGGTAACTTATCCGTGCGCCTAAATAATATACCTGAAAACTGTTGCCGTTTATTTGTTGATAGTTACGATTTTCGTATTTTCCTTTGACATCAAACCAACGTGCTTGAGTGGCATCACGCAAACTCATAAAGGGAGTCCCTATTACTTGTCCTTGATACGTCCATCCGTCCATGTATTGAGAATTATTGAAGTAGTCATCGTTAAGATACCCCCACTGAGGGGTTAAACGAAGATTTTGTCTAAGTGTACTGAGGTATTCAAGGCTTATTTGATCAAACTTTAGCTGTTTAGAGGTGCGCTTGTTTGTCCATGAGATACCGTATTGGCCATCTGGAAGATTATATTTAAAAACGGCCTCCGTTTCAGCAGGTCTTTGGTAATATAAGAGGAGTTTATGGTGGGCTGTTTGCCACTGTAGCCCTAGATTAAGTACCCCTAGGTGGTTTCCAATTCGATTAACAGAATCGTAAGAGCTAATGTTGGGTATTTTGGGTGTATTTTTGGCTATAAATACGTATCCAAAATCACGTAACGAATGCGGAAGTGAGCCGTCGGGCTGAGTTCGATTGAGGCCAATTAGTAGAGGTGCTTTCCCCCCCCACTGGGCAAAATGAAAAAAACCACCGTATAATGCAAAACGGTTATGGACTTTTCCGATACGCAATAAAATACTTTTCTGATGTAAATAATAGCCCGAAGCAAACTTCCCTTTTCCAAACCAACCATGCGCAATGGTTGCTTGGAGTGCGACTGCCCCACCTAGAAACTTTGGAGATATAAACCCGTTGGTGCCAAGGTGAATTTTGGGAATAGGAAGTGCGTTTCCTGACCAGATAAAAGAGCCAGCGCCCGCCAATGTATCACCGATACCAAATACTTCCTTGCGGCGTCCAATGTAAATATCAAGATATTTGTTTTGAAAAGTACCATTGAATACTGGTACTTGGCTTGATGCAATAGCGAGCGTATTGATAATGCCTTCGGCGTTTATCTGCCAGCCTTTCCCGAAACGTATGTGCGTGCCAGTCTTAATTAGTCCCGCAAATGATGTATCGGGTATGCTTCCATATTGGTTACTCTTAATCCAAAATGGCGTAGTAGTACCAGTTGATGCAGTTGTTATTAGTTCCCCATAGAAGAACGAACGTTTGGTGTTTGTTGTATCTTTCTGGGCATTGCCATCAACGGAGAATACTAAACACAAAAATAGGGTAATAACATATCGAATATAGAGAAAAAGAGGAATGTCCTTAATATACATAATAATAAACGCAAAGTTCTCGTTGGCTATGATGGCGGGGCACAGGTAGGATACTTGTGAGACCTACTAGAACAAAACTACTAAGATAAATATTGTTTTGGGGGAAAATTAAAAATATTTATTTGTGAAGCAATGAACGATGGTGCTAAAACCTTTTGATAAATTTTAGAAGAAAAGCCCTACCTTATATATTAGAACATCGGGGTTAGATTACTATATTTGCGGGCAAGCCAATAATACACATACATAATAGATATATGCGACGTCAATTACGCCAGTGTCCCCAGTTTAGTTTGTTGGTAGGGACAATGCTACTCATCAGTGCATTGAGTGCTCAAGCTCAGGGTATTAAATTTCAAACAACTTCATTTTCAACCGCACTCGAAACCGCGAGAAGGGCTAACAAGATTTTATTCGTTGAGATATACCTCAACGGCTGTCCTCACTGTGCAGCCTTAGCGCCCGTTTTGGAAGAAAAAAAAGTAGGGGATTTTTTTAATGCCAATTTCATAAGTATGAAACTTGAGGCCAACTCAGAAGACTCGAAAGTAATCCAAACTCAGAAAGGAATTACTTATGTCGAATTTCCCTTGTTTTTGTTTTTTGATCCCGCCTCAGGTAGCCTGATTCATCAAGCTCCCCCCATGGAGCGCCCTAACCGGGTCGAATTTATTGAAGAAGTTCTAAGACATGGTTCGGATGTTCTTGATCCAGGCAAGCGCAGTAGCGCTTATGCCGAACGATATGCAAAGGGAGACCGTGATTTTGTATTTTTGGTGAACTATGCTAAATATGCAAAAGCTACAAAAAACAAAGAAAGGCTAGAGCTGCTGAACCGCGATATCGCGAAAGCTCTTGCTAAACCTAGTGATGCCGAAGGGAAAACGGGTTTTTATATTTTACAAAACCTCATTAATGACATAACCAATCCGTTGGCTGATTATTTTTTCAAAAATTTGGCAAAGTATCAGTCCAAATATCCAGCCAAAGAGGTAAAAGACGCGGGCGAACTGATTCTATTCTTGACGATGTATGAAAGTACGCGGGCAGCAAAGCTCACCCCTCAAGAAATTGCCAACATTCGTGAACGTTTTCTTCAACTGGGAGTGCCAGCCAAGATGGCCAATAGCCGTACCTTATTAAAAGAGCTTGAAGCTTACTTCCGCCAGAAAGAAACTGCTAAAGCAACCGCGCGTCTTAATCAGTATGCAAAAACGGGCTATATGGTGTTTGCTGACTACGCGTATCTGGTTAAATATTTTAATGAAAAAGCCACCGATAATTCGTACGTCTCCTCGGTAAGCTCTTGGGTGACCAATGGCGTGAAATTATTAAAACCTAATGAAAAAAATACCAAAGAAGTGGCTGATTTGTACGCAGAACAGGCCAAGGCTTTGTTGAAAGTGGGCAATAAACAAGAAGCAAAAAAAGCAGCCCAAAAGGCAGTAGAAATAGGAACGACTGCTAAAACGGACACAAGTGGCTACCGCTCGTTACTAGCAAGTATTAAATAACTCATCCTCTGTTGGCTGACAAGAATCATTAAAAAAAACTTAAAAATAGCGATTAACTTTTTTTTGTTTTGTAGAGACTTATCGTATTTTTGTGAGTCACAGTAAGTGAGGTTTGTTTTGCTCTGTCTTGTACGTGTATCAAAACCTTAAATTATGTTAAACAATTCAAAGACTATAACCCCCAAAAACAAAGGAACCCCTAGCTGACCTTACACCCTGTAAGCTCTTGCGAGTGGGAGTGCTCGGTAAGGCTATTAGAAAAAACTATGGACTACCCCCCCAAGTAGTCATCATTAAAACAATCCAAACGCTTTCCATGGGGAGAAAGCTTAAAACAAATCCAAATGAAACCAATCAAATTTTTACTCTCACTCTGTGCGGTATTGATGGTGGCAGTAGGAGCAATGGCCCAGATTTCGAGTATTTCGGCCCCCACAGGCGTTCCCGCCAGTGTGTGTGGTGGAAGTACGATTACGCTTGCGTCAGCCCCTACCATTGTTGAAAATCCCGCGGGTTCGTGTGTTGGTCAAGCGCTTCAATTGGTCGCTATTAACTTAGCTGACAATTCTGACTTGGCTACAGGCTCGGCAGGTACTGTAGGTTCACCAACTGGTGGAACTTTAACATTGCCAGCAACCGCATCACCATCAACCGCAAACATTGCTCTTCGCTATCGCGTAACAGGTGGTGTTTGTACTTTCAATGCAGGTACTCTTAGTTCTAACATTGCATGGACTAATAATACACTCACTGTGCCTAATCTTGGAGGATTAAGTGTTTCTCCTAATCCTGTATGTGAAGGAGCTCCGATTACTGTTTCTGGTATTTCTTGTGCTACTGGTAATCCTGTAATTTATACTAGCCAAACAGGTTCTACCACAATTACTTCTCCTTTTCCAGCGGTTGCAGGTTATACGTACTATGCAGCTTGTGTAGATGGAGCATGTGTTAGTCCTCGCGTAGCATTACCGTCATCAACGGTTAATCCACTTTCATTGCCATCGGGACAATTGAATTTGGTACAAAGCTGTGTTGGTGCTTCACCAGCTGCACCAACGATTGGCTTTACATGTTCAAACAGCGGTACAGCGATTTTGGTAGATGCTACGACAGGCTTGGAATTGACACCTGCTAGCTTTACTACAGGTACTACTTACCAAGTAGGTGGTGGCTGTAAAACGGCAGGAGGCTGTATTACACCAGTAGCAAACTTGGTGAACGTACAACCTTATACAGCGACTTCAACTCCACTTGCTCCAACAGCTGTTGGAGTTAGCAAAGTTGGTGGAACATCGGCTACAACAGCAACAGTGTGCCCAGAGGCTCCATTGCAATTCTACGGAACATGTAATGCTGGCCAATTGAAAATTGTAGGTCCTAGCCCTGCAACTACAATGGTACTTCAAGGAAGCAAAGCATCTGCTACTCCAGCAACATACACATATGCTTTGACATGCATTACTGTTAATGGTTGTGAAGGCGCTTCGGAAACGGTTACTGTTATTGTTCAAGCGTTACCAGCAGCTCCAACAACAACTGCACTTACAGCTTCTGTATGCCAAGGTGGTCAAGTGTCAGTGACAACTAACGGATGTGCTTCTGGAGAAACATTGAAGTTCTATACAACAGCTACAGGTTCTGCAGAGACGTTCTTCAAAGACCAAAATGGTGCTGGTACAAACCCAACATCTGGTATTATGCCAGAGGCTGGTACGTTTAAATTCTACCCAGCTTGCGTTAGTGCAATTGGTTGCGAAGGTCCACGCAATACTACAGGCGTTACAGTTACGGTGACTGCTCGTCCAGGTAAGCCAAGCTTTACTGCTGCTACGCCAATCGCTCCAATGGTTGTGTGTGCTAACACAAGCGCAGGTCAGCCATTACAAAATAACTTGACTTGTAGCAATTCAACTCAATTGTTGGTTTGGCTTAAAGGTGGTGTTCAGGTATCACAACCAAATACACAACCAGCTGAGACAACTACTTGGAAAGTTGTTTGTAAGAGCACAGGTTCTGATGGTTGCGTGAGTGATACAACTACGGTGGTTTACACAGTTAATCCTCGTGGTACAAATCCAACAGGAGTATCTTTGACTGCCGCAGGTACAACTGTAAATGCAGGTGGAAATGCTACTATTTGTAGCTCTGACGCTAGTACTCCTATTACATTTACTGGATGTCCAGCTGGCGAAACACTTTGGTATCGCGCAGGCGGCGGAGAATACATGAACTCTACAGTAACGCCAGCTACTCAAGCAGTAGGTACTACTGTATTCTATAGTATTAAGTGTCAATTAGGTGATTGTTTCAGTGCTAATGAGTCAACGCCAATGCAATTGACAATCAATAAGAAGCCTTCATTTAAGCCAGTTGCAACATTGACTCCTGGTAATGTATGTGCAACGGCTCCTGCTTCTACTCCATTTGGAGGTAGTTCAACCTGTGGTGAGTTTGCAACAGTATGGTTTGAAGTAACTGCTGGTGGAGATGTTGAATTGGCATCATTGCCATCAACTATCCCTGCGACGGCTAAAACTTACTACGCTAAATGTAAAGACAAGAATGCGCCTGCTAACGCTACTTGCTACAGCGAGAAGAGTGATAACGTAACATTCAATATCATTCCTAATGCTACTGCTCCTGTCATCACTTCAATTGGTGGAACAGAAGTATGTACTGGTGTAAACGTAACGCTTACAACAAACTGCCCATCAGGATCAGTAGTTAAGTGGAGCACAGGTGCTGAAGGAAATGCTTTGGCATTGGTATCAGATGTACCACAAGTACGTGCCGTAACTGCGAAGTGTGTAACTACTGTAGGAAGCACTACATGTGAGTCTCCAGTGAGTGCTACAACTACTGTAGTTTGGAAAACATTCGATATTACAATTATCAATATCGGTTCTCCATTGTCAGGTGTTAAACCTGGTTCAAACGTACCAAAATCTGCTTGGGCAGCTAACTTTGTAACAGTTGACGCAGGTCCATCATTGCAAAGCAGCTCACAAGGTAATCCTTCAGTATTCTTTACTGAGAATCCTAACAAAGGAGCGGATCGTTTCTGGACTGTACACGTTGAGTCATGTGCTTTGGGAACAGCAGGTGCTATTTCTTACGATATGTTAGTGACACCAGAAGCTGGTGTACCATACTCGTACAACACTGTTGAAAACAACGCACCATACTTGATGTATGCTAACCGTGATGGTTTCACTGAATTGTATGCGCACAACCACGGAGCTTATGGTTTCACAAGTGAGCCTAAGTACACGCAAGGATTGCCAAAAGGTTTGTATAAATTGAGCATCCGTTACTGGAGCGAAAAAGGTATGGGTCTTTATCCAGCCGTACGTACAGCTCAAGGTACACAATTGGCATACCAAGAATACTGGTTCCGTATCCAATCACAAAATGGTATCGGTTCAGGTGCAGCTCGTGAGGGCGTAACTGAGAATACTGAAGCTCCATTTGTGACAATGGGTCAAAACCCAGTAACTCGTACATTGTCATTGACAATCAACGGTGCTAAAGGTCAAGATGTGAAGTTGAACTTGGTTGACGCCTCTGGCCGTTCTATCAAAGTTTCTTCGGTAACTCCTGAAACTAACACTCACCGTGAAGAAATCGACATGACTAGCCAAAATACTGGTATGTACTTCATCCAAGTTAGCACTCCATCTAAGCGTGCTGCTTTGAAAGTATTGAAAGTATCTCAAGACTAATCCTCGAGACGATTCATACGAACGAAAGCCCTGCAACTGCGGGGCTTTCTGTTTTATCGCTTGTAAACTATCCGAAACGCCACTACCTTTGTAGGGGCGTTTTTAGTGAAAGGCCAGTTATTAAACCTATTGAAATTCATGCGTTTTAGAAAGTATTGTTGGGTATCCCTTCTGTTTTTAATATGTCATTTCTCTTATTCACAGGCCCTGCCAGCGGCTGACGAAGTGACCGATGCACAATTGGAAGAATTTATAAAAGTGGCCCAGAGTAAGGGCTTATCACAAGCCGAATTAGAAGCTGGGGCATTGGCCAGAGGTTATAGTGAAGCGGATGTCGCGAAAATTCGGGCTAGAATTAACACCCTAAAAATAAAAACTGAAAGTTCTACTCCTACGAATGTGAATAACACCGTTCGTCAGCAACAGGGTCAGGTTTCAGAAAAAACACCAACGCCCGTAGGCAACGACCAAGAAGTTGGCAAAAAGAAGGATGTGTTCGGTGCGCAACTATTCTCTAATAAATCGTTGTCGTTTGAGCCAAACTTACGATTACCAACTCCTAAAGATTATATTTTAGGTCCAGATGATGAACTCAGAATAGACATTACTGGATATGCTTATCAGCATTACGATGCAAGGGTCTCGCCTGAAGGTACGATTAAACTAGAAAGCTTGAGCCCATTGTCGGTTAACGGTTTGTCAATAGAACAAGCAAAGAGTAAAATTATTGAACGCCTAAAAATCCTCTACGCAGGACTTAGAAATGGAACGTTAAACGTGGATGTGACTTTGGGAAATGTGAGGAGTATAAAAGTAACAGTCATTGGTGAGGCCACTAATCCTGGAACATACACTGTTTCTTCATTAGCGACGGCATTCCATGCACTTTATTTATGCAGCGGCCCTAATGGAAATGGTTCAATGCGCGAAATACAAATACTTAGAAATAATAAAGTCATTCAAAAGGTTGACTTATACGAGTTTTTGATGAAAGGTACACTAGCCGAAAATATCAACTTGAGAGACCAAGACGTGATTTTGATACCGATAGCAGCTAAAAAGGCAGAGATAGAAGGAGAAGTCAAAAGAAGTGGGACGTTTGAATTGAAGACCAATGAAAATTTTGGTGAGTTATTACGTTATGCAGGAGGTTATACCGAACAATCGTATCAGGCGTCGGTGAATGTGTATCGTAACACGGCCAAAGAAAGACAATTGATAACATTTGACCCAATCGCTCAAAGTCAATTTAGTCTTCAAAATGGAGATAAATTAGTGGTTGGGACGATTTTAAATCGTTTTGAAAATAAAGTAGAAGTTATTGGTGCTGTTTTTCGGCCTGGAGAATTTGCTTTGAGTGATGATATTAAGACGGTCAAACAACTGATTAAAAAAGCAGAAGGATTGCGGGAAGATGCATTCCGTAACAGGGCGGTATTAAAGAGAAAACGCGAAAATTTAGACCCAGAATTGATTCAAATTAATTTAGATCAATTGTTTAAAAATGAGGGTGACGATATTCTACTCAAAAGAGAAGACGTGTTAGTAATTAAGTCAATTGCAGAAACTCGTCAGGCACAGACGGTAGGTATTCAGGGGGCGGTAAATAGCGGGGGAGTGTTTGATTTTGCTGAAAAAATGACCTTACAAGATTTAATTTTGTTGGCGGGAGGTTTTACGGATGGAGCTACTGGAAAAGGAATAGAGTTGTCGCGTCGATTATACAATGATGAAACAAAAAGTGAAACAGTAGAAGTGACGAAGTACGATATTTCAAAGGAGCTTAGTGAGGTTTCTAGTATTGTATTAAAGCCTTATGACGAGGTGATTGTTCGTAGTTTACCCAACTACTTGGCTCAACAAGCGGTAAGTATCAAAGGGCAGGTATTGTACCCTAGTACGTACGTAATCGCAAGTCGGGAAGAACGAATTAGTAATTTGATTGAACGGGCGGGTGGTTTTCGTCAAGAAGCTTATTTGCCTGGTATTCAGTTTTTTAGAAATGGACGCTTAATCGCCATGGATATCACCCAGATTTTGAAGAACCCGAAACATTCCAATAACCTGTTGCTTGCGCCTGGAGATGAGCTTATCGTACCTAAAATTCCCGAAACGGTTACCGTGAGTGGGCAAGTGTTTAATCCAAATGTAATAGCTTTTAACCCTACGTTTAGTTTTAAAAGTTACATTACACAAGCAGGGGGATTTACAGATAGTGCCCACACTGCGAAGGTATATGCGATTTATTCAAATGGATTTACAGCCCGAACTAAGAAATTTCTGGGGATGAAGTTCTATCCCAAAGTTGAACGAGGTATGCAAGTGTTTGTACCTACTCGTCCTAGAAAAAATCGTCTAAATTCAGCAGAGCGCTTATCCTTGTTTACAGGTTTGACATCGGCTACGGTATTGATTATCACTTTAATTAGAACCTTAAATTAGTACTTGGTTAATGAAAGACGAAGAATATTTGGACGAGAAAGAGTTAAAAGCACCCATAAATTTAGGGGAGCTCTGGCGTATAGTTTGGAAGGAAAAGTGGATTGTGATTCTATTTGGGCTTTTAACCACACTCGGTGGGGGGTATTATGCGTTTACGGCTCAAGAGGAATTTGAGTCTCAGGGTAAAATTTTGCCAGAAATACCACCATCTGCAACGGGCTCATTAGGAAGTTTGGCAGGGGCACTAGGGCTAAGTGGTATTGATTTAAAAAATGCTACCGAAGCAATTCGGCCAGATTTATACCCAGAAGTGCTTAAAAGCACGACCTTTTATTTGGACTTAATGAAACAACCCGTGGTAACTCGAACAAATCAAAAATTGACATTCGAGGAGTTTTATCACCGAGTAGTAGAAGAAAATGAGGAAATAGATACTACTTTATTAAAGAAGTTCAATGTGGAGGCCAAAGGATTTTATGTATTGAATCGCATAAATGAGAACCGTATCAAAGATTTGAGGAAGCGAATATTTAGTACGTATGATCGTAAAGCAGGAGTAATTAGTATCAATGTTAAGTTGCCTGATCCTGTAGTTGCGGCTACTGTGGCTAAATTTTCAATGGACTATTTGACAGAATATGTAATTAATTACCGTACTCAAAAAAATAGAAGAGAAGTGGACTTTTTGGCAGAACGCTTGAATGTAGCGAGGGGAAAGTATTATTCAAACCAGGAGAAAAAAGCGCAATATAGCGATCAATTTCAAGCACCTACGATTCGGTTGCAAGCGGCCGATGTTCAACGAGAGCGGATTCAAGCAGAATACAATACGTCGTCTAACTTTTATAATTCTTTGTTGACAAAATACGAGGAGGCGAAGATTAAGCTCCATCAAGAAACTCCAGTTATTAAAGTACTAGAACCACCTACAGCTCCTACCCGTAAATCGGAGCCTAGGAGAAGTGTAATTATCGCAATATCAGGCTTAGTAGGTGGTTTCTTGGGCATACTAATAGCGCTAATCCGAAAGAAAAACTACAAGCAAGTATTTAACTGATAGTAAAAGTAAGTTACCAAACGGGGTATTTTCATCAAAATGAAAGTACCCCGTTTACTTTTTCCAACCAAATCGCCCGACCCGTACAGCTCCAGTGGGTATCGCTTAGGCTGTAAACGGTGGTTGGTCGTTGGGAGTAGGGTGTCCAGACGTCGATAAATGGAACTTGTAGGGTCGAATCACGTTGAACGCGCTCAATGAGGTGGTTGTAAGGTCCCAAGTCGGATGCGACAATGCTTGTTTTGTTAGGAATGATAGAGAGATATACTTCATCAAACCCAAGCGATTTGTAATAATCACGGGTCTGATTGACCTGCTTAATGAGTGTTTTTAGCTCTTTGTCTGGTAATAGCTTAAAAGACGACGTAATACGGCTAGAGTCGGTATCCCAGACGAACAGCAACTGTGTTTTATCGGGAGACAAAGCCACTTGGTCGTTGTGACGTCCAAACCATTGAAGATTTAGGTTGGCTTTCCACTCTTTCAAGGTCAGAAAAATATCGCCAGAAAAAAGAAAACTAGCCAAAGACTCTTCGCTTTCTTTTAACGTTTCTTCAAAACTCTGATATACTTCAGCCACCCAATTTTCAAACGAAAATCCGCTTACTTTTGGTTGTTTGGGGCCAATGGTAAAATTACGTACTTCTACCGCAAAGTGCTCCCGAAAATGCCGTTCTACCGTTTGAAGAACCAAGATATTTCGTCGTGAAGTATCAAGTTGAATTGTTTCTACTTCGTTCCAGTGGATGCGGGTGTAAGCTCCAACGTTGAAATCTTGTTTCCCAACGCGCTGATGCTCCGTAAAACTATCCCCAATGATGTATAAAGCCGTGGAATCGGTTGGGGAGTCGAAGCGTGGGGCGTTGTTACAAGGTAGCTGTTCTTGTTTGAATTGGGGCAAATTGGACAAACGATACAAATCCCCATAACGGTAAGAATCTTTCGTTAAACCCCATTCAAAAGCTGTTTTACGAAACGTAGGAACGCAGCCTACGACCCAAAGCAATGCCCCAATAAATAGGAGTAAGTATTTTAAAAAAATCTTCATAAATTCGGTAACTAACGTAGTTTGAGCGACCAAACTTGTATTTTTTTATTCGCAAAGCCATAGACCAATAGCTTGTTGTAGCCTTCGACAAGGTTAATGCGAACGGGATACTCACTTGGGAAAGGTTTGTCGCCAATCTGATACCCTTTGAGGTCATAAAGTGTGGTGTAATTTCCTGATTTTACACTCAAAAACTTTACTTCGGAACTTAGGTAATGGTATTGAACTTGGTTTTTGGCGGCAATAAGACCTTTGGCCGAAAAGAGTTCGTTTCCTTTTTTATCTAACACGGCAAATTGTGTTTCGGATTCGCGGAAAAGTAACCAATCACGGTTGTTAGGAGCAGCTTTGGCGCGGAAAAAAGAAGTTGGGTCAGTGCGGAAAAGCTGACGCCGATCGATGGTTTTTCCAGTAAGCGTATTTTCAATGAACTCACCATATTTGGTTACACCAATGAGCTGAGTTGAATTGTTTTCAGGAAGAAAAACGCCAAAGAATGGTCCTGAAAAGTTGGTTTTAAAGTCAATTTTGTAAGGTTCAGGAATAACACCCGATTCGTTGATGAGGCCAATCTGACCCGTACTCTGGGTAAATAAAAAATGACGTTTGCTCTGGTATTCGACTTCGTGAATTGGAAGTAGTAAATCAGCAAAAGGGCGAGAAGTGTTGAGCAAAATAGGGGGTTGGGTCGGGCTATTCCATAGGTATAGAAATCCGTTAGTGTCGATAACCAAAAACCGAAAACTTCCCTCAATTCCACTTTCAAGTTGTTGGAGGCTTCTAATTTTTCGTCCTAATGGTAAACGAATCGAAGGAATGGTCATGTACCGCTGTTGGTCGTCTTCGTCAACTACGTTGAGGCTTTTTTCGGTAGCAAAAACGTATTGAAGGCGGCCTACACTCAAAAAATCAACCGAATAAATATCGCTTACGATGGGGGCATCTAGTTTCGCAATTTTCCGTTTTTTCTCTTCGGCAAGTGGGTTCAGTAATTCGTTGCTTGCGGTTGCGATGATAACTTTTTCCATACCATTGGGATAGTTCCGCACGGTAAAAATGCCACCTGAAGGAGCTTCTGGTATTTCAAGTTCTTGCTGTAGGAATACTTTATTCAAAATTTTAGCACTAGATGCCTTACTAAGACGCCCAAAAGTAAGCGACGAATAAGCTCGTGATTTTTTGTAAGCACTTTGGAAAACAAGCTGGTCAAAGGGCAATTGTTCGGTAATATCATAACTAAGGGCTTTAAAAAGATAATTCATAAAGCCGCTGCCCATGTATTCTTTGCTTTTACGTGGATTGATGACAAAAGTAAAGTTGGAAGACCGAAATGTTTTGTCAAAAAAAGCATTATAAACGGCCGAATTTGCCCAAGTACGTTGGTATTCGAGGTCAATGAGGTAATCCTTTAGCACTTGCGAATCGTTGGCATAGACGACAAAATTTTTGTGAAAGGCCACATAACATTTTGGAAACCCTTTAAAAAGTCCCCCAAAAAGTACCGCAGGAAGCTCATTCCAGTCGATTCTATACACTTTTCCTCCTTGAAAGGGCTCGATGGGTAATCCTTTATTTTTGTTTAAAAGAATCGCTAAACGTCGAATAAATGGCTCTAAAGAAGTGCTAGGGCTTACTTGTTGCAGAATTACTTGTCCTTTGGTGAGGACGTTGTTGGGCTCCAATTGACAAAGAATAAGTTCTTTGTGAGAAAAACGATAAAAAGAATCAATGCGGCTGGCACTAATCAATGATTGGAGTGCTGACCGAGATTGGTTGATTGAATCCGCAGAGAGACTTTGAAGTTGTCCCCGTAACTTCCGCGTAAACAAACCTGCATCATCAAACCCAAGGCGGTACATGATGGCCGTATTGTTGGGGATAAAAAAGGTATTTTTAAATGGGCTTGCTTTTTGGTCGTTGAGGGCATCGAGGTAGCCTTCTACCTTTATTTTTTTCCCTTTTGAGGTAAGGGTCGTGTTTTTGCTTGAAAAGACGGGGTCGAGGTGTAAACTTTCAATACTAGGTAGAAAAGAAAGAAAATAAAGCAGACCAGCG
This sequence comes from Runella limosa DSM 17973, assembly GCF_000482465.1. Lineage (GTDB taxonomy): Bacteria > Bacteroidota > Bacteroidia > Cytophagales > Spirosomataceae > Runella > Runella limosa. The sequence goes on along the minus strand of NZ_AXVJ01000025.1, from coordinate 115,744 downwards.
TCCGATTTGGTGGAGACATCGCGTCGCAAGACATCAGAGAGGAGTGTGTTGTCAAGAAAAACACTTAACTCACTGGCGTCATCTTTAATTGTTTCAAAACGACTTGGGCGAGTAGTGCGCAGCGGACTTGATGCGTAGCGAATCCAATCTTCTAACACGTCGCCTGAAATACAGGATACAATAAAGTTATTGAAACGGGTATAGGCAAAAATTGGGTCAGAAGTTGGGGTTGTAACGTCGTAGATTTTTTGGCCACTGTGTAAGTGAGACGTAACCCGTACTTTGGAGGAAGTAGGGCTCTCCAGCCAATTGTAAGACTGAAAAGCATCAAGTGGAAGAAAAACCAAAAAGACAAACCGACCGCTTGATGTCTTTTGGAGAACATAAGTGATTCCACGGTTTTTGAGCAATTTATCAGCTTTGGTGCTATCATCGCTCAAAAGGCGAAAGTGGTCGATTTGATGAGCCGCAAGGTTAAGAAGAGGTACTTCACGCATTTCAATCCCACCTTTCTGAACTTTAAAGGTAGTGTCTTGAAGTCGTTGGCTTTGGAGGACTAAAAATGCGTTTTCGGGTAAAAGTTTCCAGACAGTTGCCGAGTACATTTGCCAACGCTGAAAACCCCACCAGCCTGCTAATAAAATCACCAATGAAATGGCAACTATGATGCCTCTTCTATTCATGGAAGGTTACGGTTTTGGGTTTACAGTTTTGGGTTTACGGTTTCGTATTCTGGGTTTGTAGGTTCGTGTTTCCTAAGTACTTACTCTTTCTATTCGCATTTCCCCACTTTGAAGCACTGTTGTTAAACGCATTAAAAAAAAGTAGCCTCAGCGAGGCTAAATCTTAGTAGAAAAAGGCGAATAAACACCTCCCGATGGGGCTTTGGGGAAGACCTGGGGCATTTTTTCTACTAAGATGTAGCTCCTCTGGAGCAACAAATAGTAAAGCTATATTTTAATGGCTTCAACCTGCACGTTTAACCTAAACAGGAGTCCCCCAATAGAAAACAGATTAAGCAGCTTTGATAGCGCGTACTTTGCTGTTGAGCGCCAAACGGAAGTTTAACAACTCCTTAAAGCTTTGAATACAAACCTTGATTAGTTTCCAACGTAAAATAGAAACTGTCCCAGTCAAACGCTCTTTGTGAGTAATTGGTATATCAAATGTTTTTTCTCCTGCCTTTTTAGCCATTACTGCCAAGAAAATATTAGGTGCAAATGGCTCTGGATTAGGGAGTTGGGCTAGAAGTTTTTTTAGATAACTTCCTTTGATGAGACGGAATGGGATGTTGGCGTCGTTGATGAAAGTTCCGTACGCAAAGAAAATCGTATATTTCAAGATACGAGTAATAATCAAACGTGCAAATGCGTCATAACGAACCTGACGGTAGCCCATGATAAAATTAGATTCGTTGCGTTTTGCCCAAAGTTTTATCACATCTTCGGTGACAAATTGGTCGTCGCTATCGGTTTGGAATACCCATTCAGAGTTAAGTTCAACCGCCTTACGATAGCCGTTTACTGCCGCATTTCCATGCCCGCCGTTGGGCTGGTGTACAACGTAAAGGTTGTCAATGGAAGGTGCGATACGGTCAAGGATTTGCTTGGTACCATCTTTTGAACCATCATTGATAACGATGAGTTTGGTCTCTTTGCCTGGGAAGGTATTTTTGAGAAAGGAAGTCCACATGGTTACTACCTGCTCAATACACTCTTCTTCATTATAAGCAGGCATCACAATCGAAAAATAAAGGCTCATTATTGAATTGGGGATTTGTGTGTTAAGACGCGCTATTGTGCAAACGGAACGACTTTAAGACAAAAAATTTCTCAAAACTACTCAAAAAAAGGCGATTGGCCTATCTTTCCTCGCGAAGGATTTATTTTATGGTAGGTTCTGTTAGGGCGCGTATTTATCTTTTAGGTTGTTGATGGGTTTTTCAATGAGAAACCACGAAACGGAGGCAACGACGGTGGTGAGTACAAAGAGTATGACAAACTGGACAAAGTGCATGTTTCCAAAGTCGGGGAAGGTACGGCTTAGTTTGTTAAATAACCGAACCGTAGGGTGGAGGGCGGGTGAGTGGTAATGATTATACACAAAATTATGATACACATAAAGTCCGTAGCTAATCTTCCCAAGGTAGTTGCTGACGGGGTGCTCTAAAAACCATTTAAACCACCCTTTGTACCCAATAATGCCACCTCCAATTAGAAATGTAAAGAAAATGGAGGCAAAAAAACGTTCCCAAATGGAAATATACAGGTTTTGGTCTTGGGTTACACCTGCCAGGGTTTGTTGGCGTGATAACATAAAAATACCCGCAAGTGCCAAAAAGCTAATCCCTAAATACCAGCGATTACTGAATATTTTTTGAAAAAATGGGCGGTGGTAGAGCTGGGCGTAGGCCATTAGTGCCCCCACCCCAAAAGCATCCAAAGCGGTTGGCATAGTCACGTAAGAAACGTACCACGGCTCATTGGTTTGCCAAAAGTAAGCTCGTAAAAGAACACTAAAGACAATAAGAATACTAAAAAACGAAACCACATAGCGGCGAGGAATGAAGAAAATAAGCAGCGGAAAAAAGATGTAAAACTGCTCTTCTACTGCCAATGACCAAAAATGGTCGGTCACGCCGAGCCACGTTTTTTTGAGTACAATGTAAATATTAGAAGCGTACAAAAATTGCCAGCCTTCTTTCCCGCGTACGGAAGGGTCGTGGAGTAACCAAAGAACAATCAGTGACAGGTAATAGATTGGAAAAATCCGAATGGTTCGACGGATGTAAAATTTCTTTAAATAGGCCCCCAAACCACCCTCTTTGCCATACGTTTTGTCTTTGCTACTGAGCAAAATCCGAGCGATTAGAAACCCACTCAAAACAAAAAAGAGGTTTACGCCTAACTTCCCAAATGGGAGCGAGTGTGGTTCGGGCATCCAGTGGTCCCACAAAACGAGGGCAACTGCCATAAAGCGCAATCCGTCGAGTTGGACGAGATAGTTATCTTGATGTTTTACCAATTTGTCTTAATGTTTTGTTGTTGAGCTGGTTGGAACGTCGCTACACTGCATTTTGCATCTTCAAAATAAAGTTTTCCTTGTCGGTCAAAATGCAACCAACGTACCTTGTAAGTACCAGGTTTTATGTCTGACGATGGGGGAGGCACAATGGCTTTTGAGCCTTTGATAAAGTAGTGTTTGTAATTGAATATATTCCTAAACGAATGTTTGCGGGCTTGCCAAGTAGGAAATACATACTGGTGTTGGGCATTGGAAAGCACAATGTAGAGCCCGCCATCGCGGAGGTCGTAAAGGCGATATTCGGATTGAATCAATTCAAGAGAATTGTTTTTAACCAAGCACGCTTGTCCCGTAAATACAGAATCTTTGGGAATGGGAATATTCTCTAAAAACAATGAGGGAGCCCGATAAATAGAACTCGAGGTGATGCCGTCATTACGCCAGTTGAAGCAGCTGGTGACGTTGTACTTTCGTAATTGAATCGTGTCGTACAGGTGGTAATGCTGATTGCAGGCAAAAAGGTAAGCTGCCCCAACAACAAACGTCATCGTCATCACCTCTCGGAAACGAGGGTGCGCCAATCGCGTCAGATAAGCGACATTAAAGCTCAATAGCAAGGCAGAATACAATTTGTACCGACTGGTAAGCATGATTTCGGCCCCAAGTCCAGCCCGAGAATACACGACAATGAGTGCTGTTCCTAAAGCAAAAAGGACACCGCCCACGTAAAAGTAGTCGAAAGAGTCGAGCTCAAAATTTCGTTTCCAGTAGCTCCGCAAAATATATAGCAACATACTGAAACTCACAAAAATAGTGAGTGCACCAAACCAAACGGGCATTTGAGTTGGGAAATTACCAAAGGGTAGGCCTTCAGTTAGTGAACCACAAAAGAGCAGATAGCCTCGAATAAACTCTTTGATACTCCCCGTTGCGCTCAGGTCGGTAGGGGGACGTTGGTAGTCCCAAAAATAAAGTAAAATACAAAATGCGCTAAAAATCAGCCAAATGAGTGATATTTTCCAGCGTTTTTGGAGTAAAAGAATACCCAAGGCCAGTGGCATTACGAACAGGCCATTTCCGCTGGTAAAGAGACCCATAAAAGCCGTAGGGAGTGCCCACCACCAGTAGGCATCGGCACGACTGAGCTTCCAAAAGGTGAGCATGGCCCACGCAACGACCCATATATTTTGCACCGCTGCCATTCCCCAAAACGCATTTTCCCAAAAAGCCAACGAAAACCAAAACGTAGCAATGGGAAGAGCATACCAAACTGCGCCTTGCAGGGGTTTGAAAAAACGAGTAAGCAACCACCAAATTAAAAGCAAGGCAAGGTTGCCAAAAAACATCAAATGCTCGTAATTGATGTGCCCAAAGATTTTATAATCAATAACCGTAACAAGCCGCGTCAGGGCAATTCGATGCTCGTTGTGTTGGCGATAGAGTTCGTAAAGTTTGCCCCCAACACTTTCGGCTTTTTCGAAATTAAGTACTGTCGCTTTGAGTGCATGGTCGTCCCATTTGGGAATATTGATGGCATAACGATTCCAGAGCTGATAGTAAGCAAATATCAGCGCCATTGTAACCACTAAAGAAGCAATCGCTCGTTTGTTCATAAAACCCGTTTAGCGACTTAATGAGTGACTAAAGGAGTGAAGTATGCGAACAATGTTGGCAGAATCCAATCCCGACTGTGCCTGATGATAGCTTTGACTACCATAGAGGCCGTCAGGGTATCCTTGGGCTGAGAGCGATTTGAAATTTTTAGGATGCACCCCAGCTTCCAGTAATTTCACAGAAAGTTGCTGCGCAAGTCCACCAATACTTACGTGTTCTTCAACCACTAAAATGGTATCGACTTGGCGTAGTTCTTCGATGGTAGAAGAAGAAAGTTCAAGCGGAAGTGTAAGCGCTGTATAGATGTTACACTCATCGGCTAACTCAGTTTGCGGAAGTGCCTTCAGGACATTGGAAACAATCGGGCCTAATGCAATGATAGCCGTAGTAGATTGGGCACTTTGGTGGATTTTTTTGAGGGAACCTGACAACACAGAACCTTCAGGCGTAAGACCACCTACGCCAAGACGTAAATAGGCGGGGCGTTTTTCTTCTAATATTGCCGTTAATGAAAATTCAACTTCATCGCTAAAAGCAGGAATCCACGTTTTTACATTTTGAAGGCTACTTAAACAAGCCAAATCCTCAATGGCATGGTGGGTACTTCCCATGATGCCGTAGCCGTAGCCACCGCCATTTCCTACCAAAAAAACGGGAAGGTTGTGCAGGCAAGCATCGTTGCGGAATTGTTCCAGACAACGATAAACCACAAAAGGAGCGATGCTGTAACAAAAAACTTTGTAGCCGCGATAGGCCATTCCTGCCGCTACCCCGACCATGTTTTGCTCGGCTACCCCCGCATTGATGAAGCGTTTACCTAGTTTTTCTTGGAGGTTTTCGAGGGCATTGTATCCCAAGTCACCTGTAATAAACACGACCGATTCATCGGCGAGGGCCAATTTTTCAATAGCGGCTGAAAATTCTTTACGCATGATGTATAGCTATTTTTCCTGCGAAAAAACACAGGAATCTCAGAAAACTTACCACAAAATAAGCGAAATTCGGAAGGTTACCCAAATACGCAGAAGTGAATTAGTAGGGATAGTATTACTTTATTGGTCAAAATACGAAGCTTGCCAGTGATAGGCAAGCTCATTTTGAGCGTTTAAACGGGCGTAGCCTATTTGGTATTTACCTTTGGGAAAATGCGCGTAGGTAATAAAGGTGTTAAAATTCCCGTAATAGTACGAATTACCCATCAGTACCAATCGAAAACTTCGATGGTCATAATGCGACGCTTCCAAATATATTTTGTTGGTAGATAAGTTTTTAAATACAAAATAATAATCGTTTTGATGGCCGATGGATGACAAATCATCGGCAAAGCCTTTGAGATGAAGCTCTTTCGCTTTGGGGTCTAATTTGATTTCTAAACTTTGGGTTGTATCAGAGACTGGTAAGACTTTGAAAGCTGACGGAGGTACTTCATACGTCTTGACTTTTTTTGCTTCATTTAGTACTAACTTCGACGCACCTTCCCAATAGGCTGTATCGCGATAGATAAACCATTCACTGTTTTGTTGCCAGTTGAACTGACCAGCAGAGAAGTTGCGTCTGTAAAAATCAAAGATGTTGTAAAAACTAAAATACGAAAGAACCGCAAAGAAAAGAGTCATGGAAGTAACTACAAGGAAGCTTCGTCGCTTAGATTGCAGCCACGGAATAAGATACATGTACGAAACAACCAGCACCACAACCGAATGAATCCGATAGCGATTGATGTGCATAAGAATGTCGTCACGATGCACACGAGCGGTGGTTAATAATAAACCAGTGAGGATAATAAAAGTTAAAACTCCAACGATGAAAATCCGATAACGACCAAGTGTTTTATCCGTATCGGGTGATTTTTGGAGGAAAGTTACAAGTACTTTGTATAGCAAAAATAGATAGAGGCAAGTAATCAAAATCCCCGTAACAATAGACCAATAATCATCGGAAGCGAGGTTTTTGGGCCATTGTTCGCTCCAGTTAAGCGCCGAACCTGTAAATACAAAAAAGTTAATAATTACGTAAAAAGGGTGTTCGAGAAGATGGGAAAGTGGGTTGTTGCGGCTTTGGTAATGGACGTAATTAGAAAAATATAAGCCCATTATGAGTGCAATCGCGCCTACCCAAAAAGCGGTATCTTTCCATCTTTTTTGCAGACAAAGAAGCATAAGCCCTACTCCCCAAATAAGCATTCCGTTGCCAAAGGTATAAGTACAAAGAAGGGCGCTGAGGATGGCCAACCAAAAATTAACAGGCTTAGAGGTAGAAAGCCAGTGAATGGTGAGAATGACAAAAAACGCTACTGAATTGTAGGCCAACGTAGCCGCAGGCCATAGGACACCATCGAACGAATAAGAAGGTTGAAATACAATAAGGGCAGCAGGAAGCAGGAAATGGACGGGTAGATTGGCACTACGTAATTGTCGGTAAACAATATAAAGTATCCCTACCAAAGAAAGATTTCCAATGAGGATAATGAGATAAAAAGAAACGCTACCTGTGAGTAAATACTGCCCCAATACGACAAAGCGCGTATAAAACAACCTGTGTTCAACAAACTGAGCCGTTAACAGACTCCATTTTTCGTAGAGCGTATGGGCATTGGTAAGGTAATTCGTCAAGAAGTGGAGAATCAAATCAAAGTCATCTCCTTGAGGAAGATCCACTGCAAAATACCCTATAAACAGACAAAACAAAACTACAGTGGCGACCAGTGATAGCCATACGTAAAGAGGTTTCATAACACGGTATTATTTTGACCAATAATGGGTTACGTAACGAATTATGGTTACTTCTTGCGTTGCTTCACTAACGTCATTATCTCCTCAGAAGTACGGAACGTCTTAGACCCTTTTTGGATTTTAGTACGAATAAATTTAGGCCGCTTTTTCGTTTCCTCAAAAATCTTGCTGATGTATTCTCCTAAAAACGAGATGCCTAGCAAGGTTAATCCTCCGAAAAGTACAATCAAAATAATGACTGTCGTGAACCCTTGTGGAGTGTCGGGAGCAAAGAAATATTTGGCTAAAATCTGATAGAAAATTCCTAAGATGGATAAACCAGTGAGCATAAATCCAGCGTAACTCATCAATTCGAGCGGAGCAAAACTAAACGAGAATATCGCTTTCTTCGCCCACCAGATGTTTTTACGCCAGTTGTTGGTACTTACCCCAAACATCCGCTCAGGACGAACATAATCAACGCCCGTTTGTTTGAATCCAACCCATGCCCGTAAGCCGCGTAAAAACTGTTCGGTTTCGGGCAGTGCTACGATTTCTTTGACAACCTTACGGTCTATCATTGAAAAGTCGCCCGCATCGCGTGGAATGGGAACGTAGCTTAGGTTTTGGAATATTTTATAAAATGTCTTGTAGAAAAAATGAATGTGAGGCTTCATTTCGCGCTGTACGCGCACGCCATAAACAACGTCAAAACCCGTGCTCCATTTATCATAAAATTGAGGGATAATCTCAGGCGGGTCTTGCAAATCACCGTCCATCAGCACCACCGCATCGCCCGTAGAGATTTCCATACCACTCAGAAAGGCAGACTGCGAACCAAAATTCCGCGAGTGGGTTATCCCAATCACGTTAGGATCGTGCTGGCAAATGGCGTTGATTACCTCTTCTTGGTTATCGGGTGAGGCATCGTTGACAAAGATAATTTCGTAACGAACCTTCATTTGATTGAACGTCTTCACCAAGCGGTCATACATAAACGGAATCGCTTGGGCATCTTTATAGCACGCAATAATGGCCGTAATGACGGGGTTTAGCTTGGGGTTTTGGAAAGCAGTAAGTACATTTTCTTCGTACTTACTAGCTACTTGCCAGTCGCGGTATTTGGTCAAGCCTTCGCTGAGTGGGGTGTGTGCTTTCCAGCCCAGGTCGCGTTCGGCGGCGGTAGGGTCGCCGTACCATTCGGCCAAATCCCATCCACGGTTGGGCATACTTCCCCAAACGGGTGCATCGGTCAGTTGAAAAGCCGTGCGTGTGGTATCCACCAATTCGCGCATGGTTGTTTTTTGACCCGTTCCGATATTGTATGAATTTCCTGAAATCGACGAGTTGACTTTCAACGCAGCGTTAATAAAAGCCTCAACGCAATCGTCCACATAGACAAAATCGCGGCTAATATCGGGTGAAACAAGCGGAGGATATTTATCTTTACGAGCTTCTTCAATCAGTCGAGGAATCAAGCGGTCGGGCTCTTCCCAAGCGCCGTAAATGGAATAAAGACGTAAGTTAAGGGCTTTACGTTGATGTACTTTTGCGTAAAACTCAATCAGATACGCCGCCGATACTTTCGAAACGGCATAGTGGCTATTGGGTTTTACGGGGTCAGTTTCTTTGGGAGCCGAGCAATTGAAACCATACTCAGAACTACTCCCTGCGTGAATATAGACGGTTTCATCGGTACATTTTTCGAGAATATTTACCGTTCCGATGACGTTGGTCTCGTAAATGAGATTGACGTTTTTTTGTTTACTGTAAGCTCCGTACGCGGCAAGGTTGAAAATGGTACGCGGCTTGTATTTGTCAAAAATCTCTTCTACCGAATGGTCAGATAAAATATCGCAGTGAACGATGTTTTCAAACGGTACATTCAAAAGCTTTAAGCGCCAAGCTTTGGTGGCATCGTGGGTGAGTGCATACACATCCTGACGCACGCTGTAAATGTCTTTGAACAAGTTGGCTCCGATGAAACCACTCGCCCCAAATACAAAAATGGGGCCTTTGAGCTGTTGTATTTTGTCTTTGTACACCAAAACGGTATTAGTTTTTATTAAAAGCACTAATTACGATTTTGAAGAATCGTAATAATCGTGTCTAGCTTGGTTTCTACGTTTTCGAGCCTTTGTTCTACTTTCCCCAGCCTGTTCTCCACGTTTTCGAGCCTATTCTCCATATTGTCAAAGCGCTTTTCAAGGGTTTCAAAACGGGCTGTAAGTTCTGCTAACTGGACTTCAAACTCGCTCTGTTTGCGGAGTAGGAACTGAATATCATCGCTATTTTGCTGGATTCCTCTCAGGCATAGTTTAACGGCTTCTTCGAGGCGTTTTATCTGCAAAGATAATCGCTCAAGTTTAGCTGAATGCTCTTCTAAAATCGCCGTATGTTCGTCTTGCTTGATGGCAAATTCGGCAATCAAAAGTTCTAATTGGTCAAGGCGCTCGCGTTCAGTCATGACAATAAATAGGTTTGTTGTACGTCTGAGACGGCAGTAGCGTACAAATCGTCACTCATGGGCAAATAGTGCCATTCCATGCGGTTTTCCATGTACGAAACTCCTTTACCTTTAATGGTATGCGCAATAATTACTTTTGGTATCCCATTTTTGCGGGTTTTAAGCGCCGCAATTTGTTCGATTAACTCAGCAGGATTATGTCCGTTGACTTCGACCACGTCAAAACCAATCGCGCGCCATTTAACCGCATCGGCCGAATCTCCCAAAATTTCGTTGGTATAACCAAATCCTTGAAGACCGTTTCGGTCAATTAAAAGAATTAAATTGTCTAATCCTTTCTGAATGGCATAATGAGCGGCTTCCCAAGTCGTACCCTCATTGGTCTCTCCGTCCGACATCAAAACGAAGGAAATGCCGTCGTTGTCGGATAATTTATTAGCTTGGGCAATGCCCGTCGCAATCGGAAGTCCGTGGCCGAGTGAGCCCGTTGCAAACGGAATGCCTGCGTGTTTATTAGGGGCAGGGTGGGCGGGAAGGGTAGTTCCGTCTTGATAAAACGTCTCTAAGATTTCGTCCGAAATTTCACCCAAATGATTTAGTGTCACGTACAAAGCCGCAGCCGCGTGGCCTTTCGACAAAATAAAAGAATCCTGCGGACGCTTATGATGAACCAACGACCCAATGAGCAAGTCAATACAACTCAACGAGCATCCGATATGGCCCGCATTGGCTTTTTTGTATAGACCCAACACCTTCAAACGAAGTTCGCCGCTGAGTTTTAAATAATCTGTTGCGAGAGCTTGTGTTTCGACCATTAGTATCGTTTTCCTTTCAAGTCAATGAGTTCAATTAGCTGCCCGTCAGCTTTCTTCAAACGTATCTTGTTCACGTTGACGGTATCCAACTTTTGCACAAAGATACGGTCTTTTGGTAGATACAGGTTAAAATATTGAGCATCGACCACCGAATAAGGCAAATAAGTGCGGTCCATTGGGTTATCAAAATGCGCCATGGGAGCGGGTAAAAATACCGTATCTCCCTTCTGATAGAGCACTTTTGCTTGTTGTGCCGCCGCATAATGAGGGTTAGGTTCGCGAGGAGTATTGCGGTAGTTATATTTTATTGAACGGTCGGCGTAAATCGTTTGAAGTGTCTGTACCACAAAATACAATTGAATCCCCAAAATAGCAGAGACAACCCATTTAATCGTCGTTTTTGATTCCCACAATTGCCACAAAACGATACTCGCTAAAATAGTCACGTAAGGGAAAGAAAAACCCGAATAGCGCTGCATTAAGCCATAGGTATGACCGCTTCTAACGGCATTAAAAATCAAAAATGCGGTCGGAATAATGCCAATAATGACCAAAAACCAAAGGTAGCTTTTGGGGAAATTTTTTGTTCGCGAAATCAACGTTTGAACAGCCAAATAGGTCATAAACAAAGCCATTGATAGCGCCCAGAAGCCCAAAGTATAATCTTTGTACAAAGCCGCACTTGCGCCAAGAATGACCACTGAGGCAATGACCAACCATTGGGCAAGCGGGTATTTTTTCTGCGAAAAATGATAAGTAACCATTAGCAATACACCAATAAGCGTTGCCAATATCATGTTTTTTTTGCCTGCTAAATGTTCCATCAATCCATTGGTAAACACCCATAAATCGGTAAACATGGGGATACTTTTTTGGACTACGTTACCAAAAGTAGCGGGCAAAATAATGCCGTATGGGTTATTATACGGTCGGTTGAGCGCACATTCTAAATAAACTTTGGTCTGGTGATTGAGGCTAAAAAGCGTGTTTTGACCACCGCCATAAACGAGCCACCACGCTAAAGTGGCAACGGCAAACGCCCCTGAAAAACTAAATGCAATCCAGCTCTTGAGTTTGCGAACGCAGCAAAGCACGTACAAACCGTGCGCAAGCAACACCGACGCAACTAGAAAATGAGAATATAGTCCCAGAAAGGCCGTGATTGCGTAACCAGCATACCATTTCAACGAGGGCTTGTTGGTGTTGTCGGCTTCCAAGGCACGGAGAAATAAGTAGGAAGCCAATAAAGTAAGAAAAAACGTGAGGGAATAATTGCGCGCTTGCTGGCTATAAGCCACAAAAAAAGGCTCAATGGCCGCCAATGCAGCGGCAGTGAAGGCCAAACGCTCTGATTGAAAAAAGCGACGGGTAAAAATAAATAATAACCAGACTGTCAGGACGCTAAACAGCACTGACATCATTCGGGCTGAGAAATCCGAAATGCCGAAAACCTTCATCCAATGATGAAGCAGGAAATAATAAAACGGACTATTGCCAATATCGCTGCGCGTCATGGCTTCGTAGTAGTCGGGAATCTTTTTTTCTCGCCAAAACTCTTCGTTGGTGAAGACCAATTTCCCTTTGTCAAAAACATCTTTTTGATTGGCTCCGTCGAGCACAATCCCTTGACTCACCACCATCGTCGATTTTTCATCGTAAAAAATACCGTGGGCATCGAGGTGATAAAGCCGTAAGCCAAGCGCCACTGCAAGAATGACAAGAAGCAAAAAAGGGCTATAACTACTAGAAGAGGTAGAATGTCGTTGATAGAATGTCATATTTGATAAATAGGCGCACAAATTTACTGAAAAAGATTTGGAACGAATGCTTTTGAGTTATTTACTTTGTATTTCAAAGTACTTTTAATTTAAAAAATAAAGCTATGAAAAAAACGATTGTAAACTGGGGAATAGCCGTTTCGCTTTTTACCTACCTATTTTATGAGCAAATTCAGGGGTATAATACCATTGTATTCTCGGCAACTTTGATTGGATTAGTGGCTCATACACACCCTGCATTGCTTGCTCAAAAACAGTGGCAAAAAAGTGCCTTGGTGCAACTGATATTGGCTTTTGCGGTGGCCTGGCATGGTCTAGGATGGGCAAGCTTCATGTATATATGCTCATTATTGGTTTTTATTGGGTTTACGATGGCTCCGCAAAGTACGGTAATTGGGGCATGGCTCAATGGGTTTTTGAGTGCGATGGTGGTTAGTTTTTTGGATAACTTTTCAAAGATTAAGTCGGGAATTGCTTCACTTTTTCAACCTCTATGGCGATACCAACGTCAACGAAAGCCTTCGCTCTACTTAATGCCGTTTTCTGTTACAGTCGTTTTTTATGGACTTTACTGCTGGGCTAACCCTGATTTTTGGTTAGACTTAGCGTGGATGGACGTTAAGATTGATGTTTGGCTCGTTGGGTTTGTTTTGCTCGGAGGCGTTGTGTTATGTCCATTATTTTTTGCAGGAAGCGGGAAATTACCCTTTACAGAAACCCCTTACCACGAAAATTTAACAAGAACCAAAAAACGTACGGCCAAAACAAAGGTGGGGACGATTGCACTCAAGTACGAATATCGGCAGGCTGTGATTCTCTTTTTTATGCTCAATACGCTTATTACCATTTTTCTTCTGTTTAGTATGGCGCAATTGTTGCTACCATCGTTACAGACGACCAAAGGTTTTTCCGAACAAGTACATGAAGGGTTTAATGCGTTGTTGATAAGCATAGCTTCGGCCATAGCGTTGATTGTGTATTTCTTTCGCGGTAATCAAAACTTTTACGCAAACAACCGTCGTTTGTTGCAGTTGGCTTTTGTATGGATTGCACTGAACGCGGCTTTGGGGGTCTTTACGTTTTATAAAAATACGCTGTACGTAATGGCCTTCGGACTAACGTTCAAACGGATTTGGGTATATATTGCCCTTTTATTGACATTGGGTGGCTTAGTATTGACGTACTATAAAATAAAGAAGGTAAAATCGACGGCGTTTTTGGTGCGCCAAACCATGTGGTTGGTTTATGCAACAGTTTCATGCTACCTACTCGTAGATTGGAGTAGATTGATTACTTGGTACAATTTTACGTATGCCGAGCGCCTTGATATGAGCTATATTCAGCAACTAGACGTTACTCGCTTGCCGTTTTTACAAGCAAAAATTGAACAAAATGATCCGCGTTTGGTAATGTATAAACTGGCAATCGAAAAAGAGATTAAAACGCAAAAACGATGGAATTCGAAGGTATTAGACTGGCGATCGAGGACGTTAGACGGGGATTGGCTGCGAAAAACATTGAAATAATGTTAGTCTTCCTTTGATTATTTACAGTATTTGGATAAGTGCTGATGCTTTTTCATATTTGACAAAAATTTTAAAAACCCAATCGTTTCTATCAGTATGAGTTTTCAAATCAAAGAACAACCCACTGTTTATGACGTCTGTATCGTGGGTTCAGGCGCGGGTGGTGGTATGGCAGCCAAGGTATTGGCGGAATCGGGAGCGAAAGTGGCTTTGCTTGAGGCGGGACCTTGGTACGATCCAGCGGATCCTAAATACATTACCCAGCTTAAAAACCCGTGGGAGTCGCCACGCCGTGGTGCCAGTAATCATCGCCCATTTGGTGATTTTGATGCTGCTTGGGGAGGTTGGGAGCTTGAAGGTGAGCCATATACCCGTAAAAGCGGCACCCAATTCGACTGGTTCCGTTCGCGGATGCTTGGAGGACGTACCAACCACTGGGGACGTATCTCGCTTCGTTTTGGGCCACTAGACTTTAAACGCAAAGATGTGGATGGCTTAGGCGATAACTGGCCAATCGGTTACGATGATGTGAAGCCTTATTATGATAAAGTGGACCGTCTTGTGGGAGTTTTTGGGAGTGTAGAAAATTTCCCAAATGAGCCAGATGGTATTTTCTTGCCACCGCCAAAACCTCGTTTGCACGAGTTGTTTTTGAAACAAGCAAGTAAAAAAATCAACATCCCCGTGATTCCGTCGCGCTTGTCGATTTTGACAAAACCCATCAACAACGAGCGTGGTCAATGTTTCTACTGTTCACAGTGTAGCCGTGGTTGCCAAGCGTATGCCGACTTTTCGTCGTCGTCGGTTTTGGTAAAACCTGCCGTGAAAACAGGAAATGTAACGGTATTTACCAACGCCATGGCGCGCGAAGTAATCACCAACCAAGATGGTATTGCAACGGGGGTATCTTACGTTGACAAGCAGAATTTGCAAGAATATACAGTACGCGCCAAAATCGTTGTATTAGCAGCTAGTGCTTGTGAATCAGCGCGTTTGTTGATGAACTCAAAATCGTCGCGTCACACAAAAGGCTTGGGTAACTCAAGTGGCATTCTTGGAAAATACCTACACGATTCAACAGGAGCAGGCCGAAGTGCGTTCTTGCCTCATTTGGTGGACAGAAAGCGTTATAACGAAGACGGCGTAGGAGGTATGCACGTTTATACGCCTTGGTGGCTGAACGATAAGAAATTAGACTTCCCGCGTGGATACCACATCGAGTACGGTGGAGGTATGGGAATGCCAGGTTATGGTTTTGGCTTTGGTATGGAAAATACCAACGGAAAATACCCAGGCAAAGACGGAAATAAAAAACCTGCGGGGGGCTATGGTTTGTCATTGAAAGAAGACTACCGTCACTTCTACGGTGCCAACTTCGGTATGGCAGGACGCGGAGAGGCGATTGCACGTGAGGATAACTACTGCGAAATCGACCCGAACATGGTGGACAAGTATGGTATTCCAGTACTTCGATTCAACTACAAGTGGTCGGAGCACGAAATCAAGCAAGCCAAGCACATGCAAGATACCTTCGAAGAAATCATCACTGCGATGGGAGGTATTCCAACAGGGCCGAAACCTGGGGCAGAATCGAACTATGGTTTGGCCGCACCTGGTCGTATCATTCACGAAGTAGGAACAACCCGTATGGGCGATGATCCATCGAAGTCAGTGACGAACCGTTATAGTCAGTTGCACGACTCGCGCAACGTATTCGTTGTGGATGCAGGTACGTTTGTATCGCAAGCGGATAAAAACCCAACTTGGACAATTCTCGCCTTGTCGATGCGGGCTTCTGAATACATCATTGACCAACGTAAAAAAGCAAACCTATGAAACGCAGAGACACGTTAAAAGCGATTTCCCTTGGGACAATTACGGCGACAGTTGTAGGTACAGAAGCAAAGGCTGATGTTCCCAAAAAGCCCGTAGCGCCCCTGTCATTGTCTGATTTTAAAAATGGTAAAAGTGCGGCAGAACGTGCACGTGATGCAAAAATCGCGGCTGACACGTTTTTTACTGCGCACGAAAAACAGACCATTGGCGTATTGGCTAACTACATTATCCCTGCCGACGGGCAGCACGGTGGTGCATTAGAAGCCAAAGTGCCCGATTTTATCGAATTCATTGTCAAAGATATGCCTCAACACCAAACGCCAATGAGAGGTGGATTGAGCTGGTTAGATACCCAATGTTTGAAGCAGTTTGGGAAGAAGTTTGTGACATGTACCAAAAGTGAACAAACCAAAATGTTAGACCAAATCGCTTATCCTGAACAGGCCAAGCCTGAGATGACGCAAGGGGTAGCGTTTTTTAATCTGATGCGTAACCTAACGGCTACGGGTTATTTTACGACGCAAATTGGATTCAATTACTTAGGCTATGTAGGTAACCGCCCGAATGCTTGGGAGGGAGTTCCTGCGGATGTATTGAAGCAATATGGCTTGAGTTACGACTCTTAGATTATTCTTACATACTTTTGTATTTTTCAATAGCGGGCACAATTTTTGTCCCGCTATTGTGTTATTTTTACGGAATAGACTCAAAAAAATGCAAATTTTGGGAAATAACTACCGTAAAATTCATTCTCTTCTTCGCTTGCTTATACCTTCCAAATGGAGCATTTTGTGTTTGGTTGGGTGGTATGTCGGGCTTGGCAGTACGGCTATTTTTGCCCAACAATTACCCGATAATCAATGCGATAATGTGCTCGGAGTAGGAAGCGGTGACTTTTCTATTTCTAGCGAAATAGGCTGTGCTCCCTTCACCGTGAAGGTGCAAAATACCCAAGCTGGTTCCATCAAAAGCCGTTATATCTACGACTACAAAGGGGGAAATCCGAACGCAACTTCTTACAAACAAGATACCACAAAAAACTTTACCTATACCAAAGCGGGTGTCTATACCATCATGCAACTTTCCGAAAGCGCACAAGGACAATCGCTTCGAGCATGTCGGCAGATTACGATTCAAGACGTAACTCCGCCCGATTTTAAGGTGGTTCCTTGCGAAAATGGCAAAGTCACCTTGACCATTACCAACCAAACTGCCGCGCCTTATGATGAATACGTGATTGAGTGGGGCGATGGAAATATCGCCATTATCAATCGGCTGAATCTCACGATTGACTACCAATACCCCAATGCCATCTCTAAACAAATAACCGTGCAAGGACGTAGCCTCCGAAGCTTGTGTGGTGGAAAAAGCAGTAAAGTGGTTGTGCTAGAAATTGGGGCGAAATTGGCAAAATTAGATACCCTCGAAATTTTGGATGCTACCACGGCAGAAATAAGGGTTTCAAATCCCAATGCGATTGAGTTGGAACTGTTTCGACAAGAAGGTGCTGGTACGTTTGTAACAACAGGTACGGTTTTTCGAGCCGATGGCGAAAAGGTCAAAGTACTGGTGGATACGACCAAAATTTTTTGTTATAGAGTGAAACCTCGTGCGAGTTGCATTGCGTCCTTGGAATCAAACGTGTTGTGTGTCAACTTCCTGAAAGTAGCACCTACGCTAGAAGCCAACATTGTGAGTGTGTCCCCTTACCGACGACCTACTGAAGTGTCAAAAATGACGCTGGTTCGTAATGAAACACCCTGGTGGAATCCATCCATTACGGAGTTGTACCGAGAAGATAATTCAGGAGATTGTAACAAACAGAGCTGTTATCGCTTGCAAATCGACACGCGTAGTGGCACCATACTGTCCAACAAAGTGTGCGTGGATGCGCCGCCTGTATTGTGTGTTTCTTTGGCCAATGTATTCATTCCAGACGCTTTTTCACCCAATGGGGATGGCGTTAATGATCTTTTTGAAATCAAAGCCGACCCTACAACGGATGTTCAAGTGACTGTGTATGACCGTTGGGGAGCGCCCGTTTTTCAGAGTACGGCCAACCAACATTTTTGGAACGGTAGCATTAACGGGCAGCCGCTTCCCGTGGGGTTATATACTTATGCGGTGAAGGTAACCGACAAAGTAGGACGAACGTTTGTTAAGCGTGGGCCTGTGTCGCTATTTCGTTAACAATAAATTGGTCAAACTTACCATCAAAAAACGCCACTTGAATGGGCCAATAATAAAAGTGACTGTGTGCCAAGTCCAATTCTTCTAAAAGTGGTTTCAGTTTTACCCAATCTTTTTCAGTGGTTAAAATAGGGTGATTATCACTAAGTTTGACCCATTTTTTTACTTCTTCTTTCGTAAAATCATGGTGGTCGCCCACGGCACTATGTCCTGCAACTTTAAATTTATTTCGAGCCGCTTCCTCAAACAGTTTGGGCTGGGCTATCCCCGAAACGAGCCATAACGTGGCGTCTGTGGAGAGAGGTTTTTGGGCGTCAAAATAAGGCACGGGGGTTCCATACTCGAAATACGAGAAAAATATGGGCGTGTGAGCTAGGGTATATTGTTGGATTTTTTTCTCAATTTGTTCACGGTCGTGCGGTGTAAGTGTAGGGGGGCATTTGGTAACAATCACGCCTTGGGCGCGTTTGGCTCCTTGCTTACTTTCGCGTAACAGTCCAAGTGGAAGCACATAGTCTTGGTAAAAGAGGCGGCCATAGTCGGTCAACAAAAGCGAAAGATGGGGCTTGACGGCGCGGTGCTGGTAGGCGTCGTCGAGCAAAACAAGTTGAGGACAGGGCGATAATTGCGCTATTTTATGTAATCCTTCTGCTCTTTTTTCGGCGACAAATACGGGCACGTTGGTACCAAATTTTTTAAAGAGTTGAAGTGGTTCATCGCCAATATCGGAGGCAGAGGAGGTGGTTTTAGCCTGTAAAAAGCCTTTACTTTTACGACCATAACCCCGACTCAGCGTAGCGAGCGTATATCTGTTAGCGAGCAATCGGAGTAGGTATTCGATGTGTGGCGTTTTGCCAGTTCCGCCTATGGTAAGGTTTCCGATACTGATGGTATAGATTGTGGATTGGTATATAGAACGAAATCCTGCGTCGAATATCGCATTACGAACCGAGGTGATAAATTGATACAACAAACTAAAAGGCCACGTTAGCCACCGCAAACCGCTTGGTAAGATTCTTAACATTTTCTTAAACTGACTTTGGCAAAGTAAGGTATTTTTATCTAAATTGTGCGCTTGCTTACCCCAAACAGTTGTTTTAAAATGCCATTACAAGTTCACTATCAGCCACATAAGCTACAGTTTAAGTTTGAAGCGGGAACTTCGCGAGGCGTTTTGACCGAAAAAACTTCGTGGTTTGTGAAGATATACGATGATGCAGCACCGTCAATTGTAGGGGTAGGAGAGTGTGGCCCGTTGCCTGGACTAAGCAGCGACGACCGTCCTGACTTTGAGGATAAATTACAGGAAATATGCCAAAACTTCAACAAGCTCGACCTTGAAATATATTCTTGGAATATCCCCATTATTCTTGAGCAGCTCGTAGGTAGTCAGTGGCCATCTATCCGTTTTGGGTTTGAATCAGCTATGCTTGATTACCTCAACGGTGGCAAACGCATATTGTTCCCTAATCCTTTTGTGGAAGGGCAGCGGTCTATCCCCATCAATGGGCTAGTTTGGATGGGCTCACAGGAGGCGATGCTCAAGCAAGTTGAAGAAAAAATTGTAGCAGGTTTTGATACCATCAAGCTTAAAATTGGAGCCATTGATTTCGACCAAGAGTGCGCTATTCTAACCCATATCAGAACTCATTTCTCTGCCAACGAAATTACCTTACGGGTCGATGCCAATGGCGCGTTTGATGCGTCCAACGTACGAGATAGGCTTAACAAATTGGCAGAGTTTGACCTTCATTCTATCGAACAGCCTATTCGCCCTCGCCAGCAAGAGTTGATGGCGGAACTGTGTGAAACAACCCCCGTTCCTATTGCCTTGGACGAAGAACTAATCGGAAGTTTTGACTATGCAGCCAAGCGTCGATTGCTCAAGAGCATCAAGCCGCAGTATATCATTCTCAAACCTACTTTATTGGGTGGTTTTGAAGCCACGCGTGAGTGGATTGAAACTGCGCAGCGTTTGGAAATCGGTTGGTGGATTACTTCGGCGCTGGAGTCGAATGTGGGTCTGAATGCGATTGCTCAATTTACGGCCGAATTTGACAATACATTGCCCCAAGGACTGGGTACTGGCCAACTTTATCACAACAACATTGACAGCCCGCTTCAAATTGAAAAAGGGCAGCTGCTTTATAATACCGCTCTCCACTGGGATTTTGGGGGATTAAATTCTTCTTACCTTTCTTCGGCTACGTAGTCGTCTCAGAACTTTTCTTTTGCTGGCGTGTTTTTACAAATAAACTGATGATAACCAGGGCATCAGTGGTTGGTTATTTCTAAAAAAAATGAATCATGGAAGAAAATAATAAACTGGATAGAATCATCGAAGCGCGCATGAAACTCAAAGCGCGTTTTGAAGAGAAAATGCAGAATACGCCCTCAATGGCAGATGAACGCCCCCAGGGGCATGGCGAGATAAACCGTCACGGGATGCCACAAGTGCCTGTTGGGCAGACGGTGACGGCAAAATGGCCAGTGTTAGACTTGGGGTATCAGCCCAACGTAACCCTCGACCGCTGGCGTTTGTACATCGACGGAGAAGTTGAGCATCCGATGATTTTGACGTGGGATGATTTCATGTCGTTGCCCCAAACGGAAGATACCTCTGATTTTCACTGCGTAACCACTTGGTCAAAGCTAGATATGTCTTGGACGGGCGTGCGTTTGTTGGACATCGCTGCGCTGGTTCAACCCAAAGAAACCGCTACGCACTTGATGTGTTACGGATACGATACTTATACCACCAACGTATCGCTGGAAGAAGCCCTCAAACCAGATGTACTGTTGGCGCATTCGGTCTATGGCGAGCCACTACCCAAAGAACACGGCGGGCCAGCCCGAATGATAACGCCCCAATTGTATGCTTGGAAAGGGTCGAAATGGATAAAACGATTGGAGTTTTTACCAAAAAATAAACTCGGTTTTTGGGAAGGACGAGGTTATTCCAACACCGCTTATCCGTGGCGAAATGACCGTTATAGTTAAAATGTCGAATTTAGAAGGCAGAGTGTCGAATGCTGTTAATTGCTTTTTGTTAAATTTTTAAAAGGTATTTTTTCAATGAACATAGAAGTAGTTCACCAATTGCCGAGTCCAGTTCTGGCGGAGGTTTATCTTTTTTGCCAAAATGATTCTTTAGCCGACTATTTGGCGCAGTTTCCCCATGCTGATTTTCTAATTCAGGATTTTAAAGCTGATTTTAAACAAACCCAGTTGGTGTATGGCGACAACTCAAAAACGTACCTACTTGGGTTGGGTAAATCGCCAAAACCAGCCGATTATATCAAAGCGCTGAGGTCTTTCTTTTTTAACCAAAAAAAGAAATTACCAGATGCAGTTGCATTGCACGTCCAAGGATTGACTGCGAGTGAAATCGAGGCTGTAGTCAACGGACTTTGGTTGGGCGATTACGATTTAGGTTTATACAAAACAGATAAGGCGGCAGAGCCTACGTTTTTTGAACGTAACTCACAACTGTGGTTATTGGTAGAAGAAAAAGACGTGGATTTGACTACTCAAGCAGCCCAAAGTGGTGTAGCGACGGCGCAAACCCAAATTCGGGTGATGGATTTGATGAATGCCCCTTCAAGCCATAAGTACCCTCAAGTGTTGGCCGACTGGGCCGTTTCGTCTGGGAAAACCCACGGATATTCGGTGCAAGTTTTTAATGAAAAACAATGTGCGGAAATGGGCTTGCACGCCTTGTTGTCGGTGAGTGCTGGTAGTAAAAACCCGCCCCGTTTTATTGTAATGGAATACAAACATCCAGCCGCTTCCAAAACCATTGGACTTGTAGGAAAAGGAGTGACTTTTGATACGGGTGGTGTTTCGCTGAAGCCTTCCACCAATATGCACTACATGAAGTCGGACATGGGCGGGGCGGCTGCGGTACTAGGTACGATGGAGTTAGTGGCAAAATTACAATTGCCAGTCAATGTAATTGGGGTTATTCCTTCGACCGAAAACTCAATGGATGGGCTTGCCATCAAGCCTGGAGATGTGATTGGAAGCTATTCGGGCAAAACCATTGAAGTGATTGATACCGACGCCGAAGGTCGATTGATTTTGGCCGATGGCCTGACGTACGCGCATCGTCATTTTGAGCTAGATACCATTATCGACTTGGCAACGCTCACGGGTAGCTGCGTAGCTACGCTTGGCTATGCCGCAGCAGGCTTATTTACCAGTAATGATGCCCTGGCGCAGAGTCTGTATGAAAGTGGCATGACAACGGGCGAAAAAGTGTGGCGTTTGCCTATTTGGGATGATTACAAAGACGAGCTAAAGTCGGATGTTGCCGATGTGAAAAACTACCATGGAAAGCCCATAGCGGGAGCCATCGTAGCGGCAAAATTTTTAGAAGTTTTTACGAACAATCACCCTGCGTGGGCGCATTTGGATATTGCAGGTACGGCCTTTGCTGACTCAGAATTTGGAAGCATGAAGTCGGGGACGGCCTATGGTGTTCGATTGCTGATTGATTGGCTGCGTAATCAAGTAAACGGATAAGTTTTGGTAATTCAGGCTTGTTCTGTTAGCTTTAAGCGTAAAATGGTTTAGACGTAAAAATTACAATGAGTATGAAGCTAACGTTACGCAATCTATACGCTGTTTTGTTGCTAGTCGGTATTCACCAAGCTCATTCCCAACAAGTTCATCAGCGTTGGGAAGTAGGAGCAGGGCTTGGTCTGTCGGGCTACCTAGGTGATTTGAACAAATCAGATTTTTTTTCGCAAGAACCTAAAGGAAGCGGAGGGGTTTTTGGTCGTTATCACTTTAATCGGAGTTGGGCGCTTCGCGGTGCCTTAACGTTTGGTACATTGTCGGGCAATGATGCTAATTTCGAAGACCGCAAAGTGCGCGGTTTTTCAACGCGTTCGCCCCTTACCGACCTTTCGGCCATTGTAGAATATGACTTCTTGGGGCGCCAACGTTTCAAATACGATTCCACCGCTTTCCAAGTGCGTTTCAAACGCCGATTGTCACCTTACTTGTTCACAGGAGCAGGTTTAGGCTTTACCAACCCCAAACCTAATTTTACGGGCACTGCCACAACGCCCGACATCTACCGACAAGGCGCGATAGCGGATCAAGCGGCTAGTTATTCCAAATCAAACTTTGTCATTCCTTTTGGAGTAGGTGTACGTTATGACCTTGCCGAACATTGGGTATTGGGTGCTGAGGCAGGTTTCCGTTTGGCATTTTCTGATTATTTAGACGGTATCAGCAAAGGCGCAAATCCTAGTCGTGATGATCGTTACAAACTTTCAACGGTGTCTATTGCGTATCGTTTTGACAAAAAAGACACCGACCGCGATGGTATTCCTGATGAAAAAGATGCCTGCCCTACCCAGCCAGGTTCAGTCAAAATGAATGGATGCCCTGACCGTGATAATGACGGCATTGCTGATAAAGACGACGATTGCCCAGATACTTTTGGCTTGGCAGCTTATAAGGGTTGTCCTGATACCGACGGCGATGGCATTCGTGACAAAGACGATGCTTGTCCTGATGTGGCAGGTTTGGTAGCGTTACAAGGTTGCCCCGACCGTGATAAAGATGGTATTGCTGACAAAGATGATGCCTGTCCTGACGTAGCAGGTTTGGCCAAATTTAAAGGATGCCCTGACACTGACAAAGATGGTATCGAAGATAAAGAAGACGAATGCCCGACGGTTGCAGGAAAAGCCGAATTGAAAGGTTGTCCTGACGCCGACGGCGATGGTATTGCCGACAAAGATGACGCTTGCCCTGACGTAGCAGGAAAAGCCGAATTGAAAGGTTGCCCTGATACTGATGGTGACGGCATTGCCGACAAAGATGACGCTTGTCCAACAGTAGCGGGTGTGGCAGCCTTTGGAGGTTGTCCTGATACTGACGGAGATGGTGTAGAAGATGCCAAAGATCGTTGCCCTGACGTTGCAGGTAAAGCTGAGTTTGAAGGTTGTCCAGACGCCAAAACGTTGAAAGCAATCATCAAAGCGGAAGAGAAGAAAGCGAAACTTGAAGCCGAATTGGCCAAAAAACAAAAAGGAACGGTTGACCCTACCAAAGTGGTGGTTGATTTCAAAGTTGAGCCTGTATTGTTTGAGTCAAACAGTGCGGTTATTCAGTCTCAATACCAAATGGTTCTTGATGAAGTAGCTAACACAATGGCGAAAAATCCAACGTATAAATTGCAGTTGTCGGGTCATGCTGATAGCAAAGGGGCACAAGCACACAACCAGCAATTGTCTGAAAAACGAGCCCAAGCGTGTTTTGAATACTTACGTACGAAAGGTGTGGATGCAACTCGGATTATTTTCCGTGGCTTTGGTGAAAGTTTACCAGCAGCGAGCAATGCCTCAGAAGATGGTCGTCAACAAAACCGCCGCGTGGAAGTAAAAGCGTTTCGTCAGTAATAGCTTATAATAACTGCATCGTTAAAAAGTCGGACAGCCAACAAGCTGTTCGACTTTTTGCGTTTTCTTGTAAAAAACTCAAAAGAATGCGTTCTCTTGCTTTAACTTGTTGCCTGAGCTTGCTGCTAGTTACAAAATCAATGGGCCAAGAGCGCATAGAATTTGGGGGATTTGTGGGCGGTTCAGGTTATTTGGGCGACTTAAATAAATCTGATTGGTTTTCTAAAGAACCAAAAGTTGGCCTAGGTGGCTTGGTTCGTTACAATGCGTCGGATTTCTTAGCGGTGCGTGTTTCTTTGCTTTTTGGGTATTTGTCGGGGCGAGATAGCCATTACGAAGACCGCGCATTTCGAAATTTCTCAACCCAATCACCCATTTCCGAAATTGCATTTCAAGCCGAACTACACATTTTGCCTTTGGTGCAACCCCGTTTATCCCGCTTTTTTCAATCGACAGTCTCGCCTTTTATATTTGTCGGTTTAGGAGGGGCGCATACGCGGCCAGCGCCTGATTTGGAAAACATGATTGTGCCCAAGCCCGAATTTATAAAAGGCGCTGAAATTGACCAAAACGCGGTATATAGCCCCTATCATGTAGTTGTTCCTTTCGGAATGGGGATAAAGTACCGCCCGCACATTCGCTGGACGTTGACGCTGGAAGCAGGTTTTCGTTTGACGTTTTCTGATTACTTAGATGGCATAAGTCATGCCGCAAACCCTAAAAAAACGGATAGGTATCAGTTTTGGGGCATAACGGTAGCGTATCGCTTACCCAAACGTGTGGTTGGTTTTAGAAATCGAAATCCGTTACGGTGTACAACAAATCCTTATTAGTATTTCTTGAAAAAAAGTGATTTTGTATGTTGTTGATTTTTAGTGATTTGTAAAAAACTTTCAAAAAAGTTGTAATTTTTTTTCATCAAACACTTGCGTCATATAGTGAAACGCGCTACTTTTGCACCACCAAATAACACTTGAACGGCACGCCGAAACAAGTTTAACCAAAACGCGAAAGTAGCTCAGCTGGTAGAGCGCGACCTTGCCAAGGTCGAGGTCGCGGGTTCGAACCCCGTCTTTCGCTCAAAGCACCGCCGAAAACGGTGCTTTTTTGTCAAAAAGGGATACCCCTGCCGAGGTGGTGGAACTGGTAGACACGCAGGACTTAAAATCCTGTGAGCCGAAACGCTCGTACGGGTTCGATTCCCGTCCTCGGTACCAACTAAAGAAGCCTAAATTGCAACAATTTCAATTTAGGCTTCTTTTTTGCTTTTGAAGAATGAAAATAAATGCTAATCCTAAGGATAGTATTTGGTAAAAATCATAGTTGAGCCTGGGTAGCACAGAAAAAAGAATCGGTATCGAGGCCACTCGATACCGATTCTTTTGATAAACCAAGAATTTAACGCTGCTTTCCTGTTAGAAAAACAACCCAACCGTTCCCGTAAAATTAAGCGATGTAACGTTAAGTTTGGCAGAGAAATAATTGGATGGGTCGCTAAGTTGATAAGGCGAATACGCATCCTTTGTCTGTAAATAAGTACCTGCCAAATCAACATAAAAACGCTCGGTACGATAACCGAGTCCGCCTGAGAATTGAATTTTTGAGCGGTCAAGGCTGCCTTCTACGTTGTAATTTTGACTGTAGGCATTGGGGAAGAAGCCTACTCCCGCCCGCACTCTAAATTTATCCAGACGTGCTTCGCCCCCTACACGGAGATTTACGACGTTGTTGTACGACGATTGAATGATACGTTTGTTGTTGGCCTTAAACTGATTATCGTCGGAAGTGCTAATGCCCATCCCTTTATAATCCACGTACTCGGCGCTACCTGTGATAAATCCTTTTTTGCCAATAAAAATGGTAATCCCTCCATTTGCTCGCAAGGGAGTGCGCATTTTATACTCAAAATCGTAAGGCTCCAGATTGACCCGATTCGTTACAATTTGATCAAAGGCTTGCTGTCCTTGCGCATTTGTTACGGGGTTGCCGTTGGCGTCAAAGACGGGGACGCGGTTGTTAAGGATGTCAATCCCAACTTCTTCCTGATAGGTCATTTGGAGATTGCTAAATGTTGGGCTGTGGATAGATGCCCCAAGTTGTAGCATCGCGTTGGGCTTATAAATAACCCCTACTGAGGCAAAAAGGCCACTTCCTGAGATGTTTACATCCTCGCGGTAGTCTAATCCCCTGAATGCGCCTCCGTTGACAAAGCGTTCGGTGTAATTGTTTCTACGGATGAAGGTATGACGAGAAAAACCGCCCGAAACGCCCAAATAAAGTTTGTCGGCATAGTTGCCTGCATACGCAAAAGTCCACTGAGAAGAACCACCCGAAACTTCGATGTTACCACTTTGTTCAAACGACGCTCTCGATAGTGGAATAGGCCGACGGTAAGGGCCATTGTCCGATAAAGCATCTATTTGGTATAAATTATAAAAGGCAGATTCAATTGAGAAAGGGCGGCTGTTGTTGTATTCGTCCTCAAGGGTTTTTACGGACAGTCCAGTAGCCAGCTCGGCGATATTGTCAATCATGGAGCTGCGATTATTGGTTCCTCCATACGTAATCATGTTATTGGCATTTACCTGGCGAGAATAGCTAATTCCAAACGAGGTACGACGCCATTCGCGGTTATAACTTTGTGGGCTTCCTGCTAAAATAAGCGAGAACTGCGAGAGATTTGGATTTAACTTTTGGTCACTCCGAGTATTTCCAATATAAGAAGCTTCGTTGCTAATGTTATAAAAAGTAGGGCTAAGGCTAATTTCGGAACGATTGAAAAAAGCAATCCCCGCAGGGTTGCCAAAAATGTTGCTGGCGTCACCACCTAGCGATGCGTGGTTTCCTCCCACTCCTTGAAAACGAGCAGTGCCGTTTTGGGTGAGGTTAGATAACTGCATAGCGGTATTAGAGTACAAGCGACTTTGGGCGTAGGTGTGGGAAGAAGCTGCTAATCCTAGCAAGATTCCCCATACGATTGGACGGTTTTTCATGGCAGGTAGAAAAAAATGTTAAACGTACATTTATAATAATTCATAAAAAACCTCGCTACTGGTGTAAATAGCGAGGTTTGAGTATTTCAACAAATGTAAATACATTCTTGAAAATTGAAGGTTCTATGTTAAAAAAAAACGCGTATTTAGTGATTAGCGTGGACCGCGTGAACCTGAGCTTGACGAGCCGCTTGAGCCACTGCTGCTTGAGGATGAGCTGCCGCTAGATGAACTACCGCTACTCCAGCTACTAGAGCTGCTACTACGAGACGCTCCGTTGTCGCTCCAACTGCTCTGACGACTGCTGTTGTTGTTGTTCCAGCTATTATTGTTTGAATAATTGCTGGAATTGTTGTTGTACGACGAGCGTTGGCTGCTACCGCTGCTGCTTGATTCACCGTAACTACGGGTGGCGCCACCGCGAGTACCTGACGAATAAGAACTTGTGCCAGTGCTTCCCGATGAATATGAACCACCGCTAGTTCGCCCGCCAGCGTTGGATGAGTAGCCATCATAAGAGCGATTCGAGCCACCGCGTGGGCGAGAATAGTAAGAGTCGCTTGATGACGATGAGTTACTATTGTAGCTTCCTGTGCGGTCGGTAGGGTCATATCCTTGGCGACGGCCTTGATTGGTATAGCGTGCGCTGTTATTACTATTGTTGTTGTATGCGTTAGATGAACGATCAACACGGTTGTAGTAATCAGTACCAGGGCGACGGCGAGCATCTACAATTTGAATATTGTTGGTTGGGCCGTTATACCAAGCATTATTGTTCCAGTAGTTACCACCGCCATAGAATGAACTGCCGTATCCACCGTATCCATAGTATGGTGAGTACCCCCAAGGCGAATAGAATGAATTGTAACCAAAAGAATTTCCCCAAGGTGAATAAAATGGGTCGTTCCAAGCGTATGCAGATGATCCCCAGCTATTCCAACGGTAAGGATTGTAAAAACTGTTATACCCCCAATTTCCGAAACCATAACCTAATCCAAGCATCATTGGAGAGTTCCAACTATTCCAAGTATTGAACCCGCTACGCCAAGGTGTATTCCAGTAATTGCCCCAGTTGAGGTTGTTATAGGCAGAACTATAACCATCCGCAAAACCTGCGTTGTAGCCCGCATTAGGGCCAAGGTTACGGGCAATGCCGCGCGAGCTCAAGTAAGATTCATCATAATAATCCTCTTGGCTGTTGTTATTGTTAGTAGAACCCTGACCTGCATAATAGTCAGGATTGAGGTTACGAACATCAGCGGGTTGTTCGGTTGAGCGACTGGCCATTGCTACGGCTGCGCTTGACGAATTTCCGTACAAATCGTCGTATTCGGCATCATCTTGGGTGGCGTATTGTTTGGAGCTGCAACTCCACAATCCCATCAGGCCAAGCGCCGATAAAAGGGTGAGTGAACGAAGGGTTTTCATGGTGTTCAAAATGTTTTATGTTCAGTTAGAAATCAGGCCCTGCTACCTATAAAACGTTATTTTGATGGATTCTGATTCAGTTTCGACACAAATTTAGGATAAAAAAGTATCTTTGCAAGGATTTTTTATAAAAAAACTAATGGGTTATTATTAGTAAAATAATTGAAAATCAAAGAATTATAAATGTCAACTTCACACTCAATACCACAAAATACTGATAATTAGCATTTAAAGCGGTATAAGTGTGTAAAATACGTTTAAGCCTTTGACTATCAGTGCATAAAAATTAAAAAATTTTAAATTGGTAGAAGGCGCATTCGACAATTAAAAAGAGGAAAAAGTCAACTAAGTGACTGTAAAGTTCAAGAGTAAACCTGTAACAAATACTAACGATGGCAAACGCGATTCCGAGCCGTGGCGATAATTATTCTGAGTGGTACAACGAATTAGTTAAAAGAGCAGATTTGGCCGAAAATTCGGCGGTAAGAGGGTGTATGGTGATAAAGCCATACGGTTTTTCTATTTGGGAAAAAATGCAACGAGCCCTTGATGATATGTTCAAAGAAACGGGGCATACCAATGCGTATTTTCCGCTTTTTATTCCCAAATCATATTTGAGTAAAGAAGCAAGCCACGTGGAGGGTTTTGCCAAAGAGTGTGCGGTCGTAACGCACTATCGCCTCAAAAATGCCCCAGATGGGAGTGGGGTAATTGTGGATCCAGATGCAAAACTAGAAGAAGAGCTAATCGTGCGCCCAACGTCAGAAACGGTGATTTGGAGTACGTATAAAAACTGGATTCAGTCGTACCGCGATTTGCCATTGCTGATTAACCAATGGGCGAACGTCGTGCGTTGGGAAATGCGTACGCGCTTGTTTTTACGCACAGCCGAATTTCTTTGGCAAGAAGGACACACGGCGCACGCTACGGCCGACGAAGCCATGGCCGAAACCCGTCAGATGTTGGAGGTATATGCCCGTTTTGCTGAAGAATGGATGGCAATGCCCGTGATAAAAGGTTACAAAACTGCCAATGAGCGTTTTGCTGGTGCTGAAGAAACATTGTGTATCGAAGCCATGATGCAAGATGGAAAAGCCCTGCAAGCAGGAACGTCGCATTTCTTAGGACAAAATTTTGCCAAAGCATTTGATGTAAAATTCCAAAGCAAAGGCGGTGGCTTAGAATACGTGTGGGGTACTTCTTGGGGGGTGAGTACACGTTTGATGGGGGCGCTTGTCATGGCACATTCGGACGACTCAGGCTTGGTTTTGCCTCCAAAATTGGCGCCAATTCAAGTGGTCATTGTGCCTATTTACCGCAACGAAGAGCAATTAGGCCAAATTTCTGACAAAGTGAAAGAGATTATGAAGGGCTTAAAACGCATCGGAATCAGTGTCAAATTTGATGATTCGGATGCAAACAAACCTGGTTGGAAATTTGCTGAATATGAACTCCGTGGTGTGCCCGTTCGGTTAGCTATGGGGGCGCGCGATTTGGAAAATGGTACGGTTGAAATTGCGCGTCGTGATACGAAAGAGAAAACGACGGTTTCGCTCGAAGGAATTGTGGAATACATTGAGCAGTTGTTGGAGGATATTCAGAAAAATATCTACCAAAAAGCACTGGCATTCCGCGAAACAAATACCCACAAGGTGGATACTTACGAGGAGTTCAAACAAGTTCTTGACGAAAAGGGAGGATTTGTATTGGCTCACTGGGATGGTACGTCTGAAACCGAAGACCGTATCAAAGACGAAACCAAAGCCACCATTCGTTGTATTCCATACAATGCCCCAGAAGAAGAAGGAACGTGTATCCTGACGGGTAAACCTTCAACGCGTCGGGTATTGTTTGCAAGGGCTTATTAAGAATCATTTAATTCAAAAATAAATAACATGAGTGTAGCAAAAGCAGGTGATACCGTACAGGTACACTATAAAGGGACGTTGACCGACGGTACGTTGTTCGACTCGTCAGAAGGTCGTGAACCTCTGCAATTTCAATTAGGCTCGGGCATGGTGATTCCAGGGTTTGATAACGGGATTCAAGGAATGACCATTGGTGATAAAAAAACTGTACATATTCCAGTAGAAGAGGCATACGGGCCAGCGCAAGAAGAGCTTATTTTGCCCTTTGAACGTTCTGAACTGCCAGATGATATTCCGTTTGAGATTGGGATGCAATTGAACATGCACCAAGACGGAAATCCACAGCCGATTCCTGTAACGGTGGTGCAAGTAAACGAGACTCAAATTATCGTGGACGCAAATCACCCACTTGCTGGGCAAGATTTGGTGTTTGAAATTGAATTGGTAGGAGTCAACTAAGCGGACGAAAACCAAAAAAGCGAAGTCCCACCGAGGTTTTTAATCTTGGTGGGACTTCGCTTTTTCTGCAACAATGGTTATTTCTTTTGGGCGTATTTTTCGTTGATTTTTTGGTAAAGTTGGGAGGGGACTTTCGTCTGAACGTCGGGAAGTTGCGGACGTGGTCGTACCCAGTCTAAGTAACCTTTGCTCCAAGCATAGGCCAAACCCAAAATAAGAACCCCCACAAATACCGACATTTCTACCAGCGAAAACCAGCCCCAAAGACCATCGGTTTGGCGAATGAGGTTTTCTTGCCCAAAAACGACTGCCCACGGAAAAAGAAAAATAAGCTCAACTTCAAAAAGAAGAAAAACGATGGCAATGACGTAAAAGCGCACATTAAACTGCACATTGGCATTGCCAACAGGGTCTTCCCCTGACTCGTAGGTCGTGAGTTTTTCCTCGTTTGGTCGGTGAGGGCGTATTACTTTGGCAAGCGTCAACATGATGGCAATAAGCGCAATCGCCGCGAAAATAAACAAAAGGATTACCCCAAATTCTGAAATCATAGTTGTGTCGATAGCACGTCTGTACCTTCTCGAAAGTTTCAAATTTTCGAGAAGGTGATGGTATGAATTATTTTACAAAAAGCATTTCGCGGTATTTGACAAGCGGCCAGTCTTCATCGTCGATGAGTAACTCCAGCTTATCAACCTCGTAGCGAATTTTTTCAAAATAGTCTTTTACTTCTGAGCCGTATAAAACGGCACGCTCGACGAGGTCTTCCGTATTATTCGCTTTTTTTCGGGCTTCGGTCATCGCGTCCACTGATTGCTTGATGGTCAAAACTCGTTGAGATACTTCCCGAATCAACTCCTTTAGTGGTTGTGCTTCTTCTGTTAAATCTAGCTCTACCAGTGCCTTGGCTGTTTGAGCCAACTGAAACTGATATTTTACAGTGGTTGATACGACGTGGTTGAGGGCCAAATCGCCAATCACCCGTGACTCAATCTGTACTTTTTTAATGTAATTTTCGAGCTCAATCTCATAACGTGCGTGTATTTCACGTTCGGTCAAGACGCCCATTTTTTCGAGCACAGCAATCGCCGACGGTTCAATGTACTTCTCAAGCGCAACGGGGGTAGAGGCGATATTTGTCAGACCACGCTCGGCAGCTTCTTGGATCCAATCTTCAGAATATCCATTTCCCTGAAACAAAATACGCTTAGAATGGCGGTAGTAGTTTTTAAGAATATCGACAATCGCCAATTCTTTTTTCTCCCCAGCTTCGAGGCGCACTTCGAGTTCTTTGCGGAACTCTTGGAGTTGGTTGGCCACAATCGTATTGAGAATAATCATTGGGGAGGCGCTGTTGGCACTTCCTCCGACGGCGCGGTACTCAAACTTATTTCCTGTAAAAGCAAATGGCGACGTACGGTTGCGGTCGGTGTTGTCGCGCATAAGGGGAGGGGTGCGCGTAATTCCCAGTTTATAAAATACGTTGTCTCCTTTTTCAAGCTGAATTTCCCCACGGTTTTCAAGCGTTTCGAGCAAGCGAATTAACTCATCGCCTAAGAAAATGGAGACAATCGCAGGCGGAGCTTCGTTGGCGCCCAAGCGGTATTCGTTGCCAGCGGAGGCAATCGACGCCCGCAGCAAATCAGCGTGGTCGTGAACAGCCTTCACGGTATTCATCATAAACGTTAAGAAACGAAGGGTTTCTTTGGGTTTGCTGCTAGGTGCTAACAGGTTCACACCTGTGTCGGTCATCATCGACCAGTTGTTATGTTTTCCACTTCCGTTGATACCCGCGAATGGTTTTTCGTGGAAAAGAACCTTAAAGTTGTGCTTTTCGGCTACTTTGTGCATCAAGTCCATCAACAGGGCGTTGTGGTCAATGGCTAAGTTGAGTTCCTCAAACGTAGGCGCACATTCAAACTGTCCTGGGGCTACTTCATTGTGACGGGTACGCACGGGAATCCCCAATTTCCATGCCTCGTACTCAAAATCAACCATAAACGCATTTACGCGGGGTGGAATAGAGCCAAAGTAGTGATCTTCAAGCTGTTGACCCTTAGCAGGTGAGTGGCCAAAAACTGTCCGCCCCGACATCATCAAATCAGGACGGGCATAATAAAGGGCTTTGTCAACCAAAAAATATTCTTGTTCGGCGCCAAGTGTGGCGGTTACTTTTTCCACATTACGGTCAAAATAATACATCACGGCCGTGGCGGCTTTGTCGAGTACATGAAGGGCGCGTAAAATGGGCGTTTTGTAATCCAATGCCTCACCTGTATAAGAAATGAAGACCGACGGAATACAGAGTGTTTTTCCACCTGCGCCATTGTCCATCAAAAAAGCGGGCGAACTGGGATCCCAACCCGTATAGCCTCGTGCTTCAAATGTCGCACGTAAGCCCCCGCTTGGAAACGAAGAGGCATCGGGCTCTTGCTGAACGAGGGCACTGCCTTTAAATTTTTCAATGGCTTTTCCTTGGGCTGTCACGTCAAAAAACGCGTCGTGTTTTTCGGCAGTTCCGCCCGTTAAGGGTTGAAACCAGTGGGTGTAATGTGTTGCGCCTTTGGAAGTTGCCCACGATTTCATGGCTGCGGCTACTTCATCGGCAATTTCACGGTCAATGCGTGAACCAGATTTTATCGCATTGGAAACTTTATAATAAGCTTCGGGGGTTAGCAACGATTTCATAACGTCGTCGCTGAAAGTATATGAACCGTAATAATCGGCTACTTTATCGCTTGGGGGTGTTACACTGATTGTTGCGCGGTTATGGGCCGTTTCAAGGGCCTTGAATCTCATATTTGCCATAAATGAAGTATCGGGTAATTAGAAATGAAAATCAACTGTTTTTGGAATAGGCACCAAACATATATTTTTTTTGTTTGATTGACAAAGTTATGGGTTTCCATTGAAGGATTTGACGAATATATGGATTGTTTGTCGCCCAAACGAGTATTATCACTAATTTTGCACCATGAAAAAAGTTGCATTTTATACATTGGGGTGTAAGCTCAATTATTCCGAAACTTCCAGTATATCAAGGATGTTTGAGCAAAAAGGGTATCAAAAGGTAGCCTTCAACGAACAGCCCGATATCTTCATCATCAATACTTGTTCGGTCACAGACAATGCCGACAAAAAATGCCGTAAAATCGTCAGGGAAGCGCAGGGGATAAATCCCAACGGTTATGTAGCTATCATTGGCTGCTATGCGCAATTAAAACCGCAAGAAATTTCCGAAATTCCAGGCGTGGACGCCGTACTTGGTGCCGCCGAAAAGTTTCGGTTGATAGATTTATTGGATGGATTTGTCAAAGCGCCCGTTGCGCAGCCCGGACGGGTCATCGCATCGCCGATTGAAGAGGCCGTTGACTACCACGTTTCGTATTCTCTCAATGACCGTACGCGCACTTTTTTGAAGGTACAAGACGGCTGTGATTATCCTTGTGCGTATTGTACCATTCCGCTGGCACGAGGCAAAAGCCGCTCCGATACCGTAGAAAATGTGGTAAAAGCTGCGCACGAAATTGCAGCACGGGGGGTGAAAGAAATCGTGCTTACAGGGGTAAATATTGGTGATTTTGGCCTCCACGATGGCACACGAACTGAAACTTTTTTTGAACTTGTCCAAGCGCTAGACGAAGTAGAAGGAATTGAGCGTTTTCGTATTTCTTCGATTGAACCCAATTTGCTGACGGACGAAATTATAGCATTTGTGGCTCAATCAAAGCGTTTTGTGCCGCATTTCCATATTCCACTTCAATCGGGCTCAAACAAAGTATTGGGTTTGATGCGCCGTCGTTACCGTCGTGAGTTGTACGTAGATAGAGTGACGAAAATCAAAGAATTGATGCCTGACTGTTGTATCGGCGTGGATGTGATCGTAGGGCATCCTGGCGAGACAAAAGAAGAGTTCTTGGAAACGTATAACTTCTTGAATGAGCTCCCGATTTCCTACTTACACGTATTTACCTATTCTGAACGACCTAATACGTTGGCGGTTGATATAAAGCCAGTTGTGCCGCAGTCGCAGCGGGCAGAACGGTCAAAAATGCTCCATATTTTGTCCGATAAAAAACGCAGGGCGTTTTATGAAGGCCAATTAGGCACCGAGCGGACGGTGCTATTTGAGGACGAAGTGGTTGATGGTAATATGCAAGGCTTTACCGAAAACTACGTGCGTGTGACGGCCAAATACGACCCGCTGCTCATCAATGAGGTAAAACGGCTGCAACTGATCGAGATTAACGCGGAGGGCCAAGTAGAGGTGCGGGAGGTAGAAACAGAAGTTTTTCACCACTAATTGAGCAACACAAGAGTAAGTAAGGACAAAAAGCGTTCTTTTAGGGATAGTATTGGAGAAAAAATAATAAAAAAGAAAGAACATCTTGTTTGATTTGAAAACCATTTCATTAATTTAGTGTTTGATAAGGGTAGTCCTACTTACCAACAAAAACCACACCAATTACCACTGACTTACCCGCTATCAAACACTAAAACATAGGCTTAATACGCACCAATCGAAAGAAGCACAAGTGTACAGGCTTCTTGGGCTTCGATTCCGTTTTGTGTCAACAAAGCGACAAATTCATCGTTTTCTGTGCCAGGGTTAAAAATAACTCGTTTTGGATGTAATGACACAATGTAATCGTACCATTCGGGTTGATTGCGTGGCCCAACGTATAAGCTAACTGTATCAATATCGTCAAAGGCTGGTTTATCAGTATGTATCTGTTGACCCGCAACAACGCCCTCTTTGAGTCCTACCAACTCAATGGGATGGCCGTGATTGCTAATACGGTGTGCCGCAAGAAATGCGTAGCGTTCTGGGTTGGTAGAAGCCCCAAGGATGAGCGTTTTTTTCATTTTAAGACTTGATTGATAGTAATTTTAAAACAATAAAAAGCACCAGTTAGTTGTACTGACAATGCACAAATGTATTGAAAAAGTATGATTGCTGGGATTGAAAAAATCAACAACACAAGAACCATGGCTGATAATAAAATAGCAAACTACTGGAACGAGAAGTGGGTACGAATTGAGTTTGAAGGAGTTGAAAATCCGCCCCATTATAGAGTGTCTAACTATGGCCGCTTGGCGAGCTTTCAGGGAGAAGATAATCAAGGGAAAGTAATCAAAGGGTCTGTGATTCAGGGGTATCGCTCTCTAAATATTCGCATTACAGGGGGCAAAACCATCAACCGATACGTGCATAAATTAGTGGCCGACTTGTTTGTAAAAAAAGAAAGTGAAAATGCTAAGTACGTCATTCACCTAGATTTTGATAAACAAAATAACCGTGCCGAAAACCTAAAATGGGCGACCAAAGATGAAATGGTGGAGCACAACCGCAACAATCCAGCGGTAATCAATCGCCAGATTCCGATACGTACCCGTAATTACAAGCTCACCGAACCTAAAGTAAGGATGATTAAAAAGATGCTGAAAAGTGATAAAAACCGCTTAAAAATGATTGCAAAGCAATTTGGCATTACGCATACGCAGCTCAATCGTATCCGTTCGGGAGAAAACTGGAAGAACGTGAAAATTGATGATGAATAAAAAAGAGGGATGATTACCCTCCAATGGTTGACATAGATTCCGAAACCACACCCACTTTACGTCTAGCTTCGGCTTCAAAGCCATCTTTTGCCCTGTTTTGTAGTGCTTCGTAAATGTACGTTTGGAGGGTCTCGTCGTTGAGCCCTTGCCGAATCAAGTCACGAATGTTAAAAACTCCATCGTCGTATAGACATGTCCTGAACTGACCTTGCGGGGTTAGGCGAAGTCGATTACAAGTACCACAAAACGTGCGACTGAAGGCCGCAATGATGCCAATCGTACCCTGGTGCCCAGGAATTTGATAATTATAAGATGTAGAGGCAGGAGGGTCGGGGAGTTTATAAATGCCAGGATACGCTTTTTTTAGCTCGTCCAAAATCCGAGGATAATTCCAAAATTCTTGGTATTCGTGCGCGCCGTCGCCATTGAAAGGCATTTCTTCAATAAAACGTACACTGACGGCAGAGTGACGTGTGAGCTCGGCCATTGGGATAATGTCGTCCGTATTTTTTCCTGACATGACGACCGTGTTTATTTTGGTCGAAATATTGTAAGCTTGGAGGGCTTCAAACGTCTGCCACACGTTCGGAAATTCATCGCGACGCGTAATGTCAAAAAAGCGTTGACGGTCGAGACTATCTAAACTGAGGTTGACCGATTTAATCCCAATTCTTTTTAAATCAGGTACTAGCGGTGCAGTGAGTACCCCGTTGGTCGTGATGTTGATTTGCTGTAAACCTTCGATTTGACTGAGTTCTTCCAAAAACTCCATAATTCCTCGCCGTACAAAAGGCTCGCCCCCCGTAATCCGAACTTTGTCCACCCCCATGCGTACCAAAATGCGGATAACTCGCTCCATTTCTTCCCACGTCAGAAGATGCGGTTTGGGCACATATTTGATGCCTTCCTCGGGCATACAGTAAAAACAACGCAAGTTACAGCGGTCGGTTACTGCCAGCCGTAGGTAGTTGATGGGGCGCCCGTGGTTGTCAATTACTTGGTTCAAAGACTTACTTGGTTAAAGGAGAAAAATCAGAAGCGTTATTGCTCAAAGTAAATAACGGAAACAGAAAGAAACAAGTTCTTGAGTGTCAGAAACTAAAAATCGCATAAAAAAATTAATTTATAATTTTAATTCTCTACTTTTGTATTGGCAGTACGCCAATCATTCATTTTTTTAATTTTTTTTGTAATGGAAACTGGAACAGTAAAGTTCTTCAACGAATCAAAAGGATTTGGCTTCATCGTTAGCGGTGGACAAGAAATTTTCGTACACGTATCTGGCTTGGTTGACAAAATCACCGAAGGAGATACTGTTACGTTTGACAAAGTGCAAGGTAAAAAAGGCATCAACGCCACCAACGTTAAGCTTGCTTAATTGCAACACTCCACTGATATATTGAAATTCCGATTCTAATTGGTCATAACAATGTGTCAAATCAAAGGGCAAACGGGTTTTCCGCTTGCCCTTCTTTGTTTTTGTCCTAAACCTTATAGATTTACTTAGTACAGCGATTATCAGGTTGAACGCATTAAAATATAGAGTGGCTATTGATTGCTCCAGAGGAATTAAATCTTAGTAGAAAAATAAATCAAATCCTCACCAAAAGCCCCGTCCCGATGGGGCTTTTGGATGGCCTTTACCCCTTTTTTTCTACTAAGATTTAGCCTCGCTGAGGCTACTTTTTTTAATGCGTTTAGCCTGAGCGATTACA
This sequence comes from Runella limosa DSM 17973, assembly GCF_000482465.1. Taxonomy (GTDB): domain Bacteria; phylum Bacteroidota; class Bacteroidia; order Cytophagales; family Spirosomataceae; genus Runella; species Runella limosa. The sequence continues at coordinate 77,342 of NZ_AXVJ01000025.1, read as the reverse complement.
AAACGTATAAGGTTTTTATTATTTATTCCGTACTTTTGCGGACTTTTTAAGGAATTTAAGAAATAATATTCTATGCTTAGAACGCACACTTGCGGTGAACTCCGCATTTCGGATGTCAATAAAGAAGTAACCCTAAGCGGTTGGGTACAACGTATCCGTGATAAGGGTGGAATGATATGGATTGATTTGCGCGACCGCTACGGCATCACTCAGCTGATGGTAGAAGAAGGAAAAACAGCTTCAGAAATCATTGCGAAAGTTCGTGAACTTGGTCGTGAGTTTGTTATCCAAGCTTCAGGTACGGTGTCAGAACGTTTTGCCAAAAACGATAAAATCCCAACGGGAGATATTGAATTGAAATTGAGTGGGTTAGAGGTGTTAAACCCTGCTAAACTTCCTCCATTTTTGATTGAAGACGAAACCGACGGGGGCGACGAACTTCGCATGAAGTACCGTTACTTGGATTTACGCCGCAGTCCTGTTCGTAAAAACCTTGAATTGCGTCATAAGGTAGCGCAACAAACGCGCATTTTTATGGATGCGCAAAACTTCATTGAGGTAGAAACCCCCGTGTTGATTAAGTCAACGCCCGAAGGAGCGCGTGATTTTGTGGTGCCAAGTCGCATGAATCCGGGAGAGTTTTACGCCTTGCCACAATCGCCGCAAACGTTTAAGCAATTGTTGATGGTTTCGGGTTTTGACCGTTACTTCCAAATTGTAAAATGTTTCCGCGACGAAGACCTTCGTGCCGACCGTCAGCCTGAATTTACGCAAATCGACTGTGAAATGTCGTTTGTGACGCAAGAAGATGTGCTTCAAATGTTTGAAGGATTGATTCGTCATTTGTTCAAAACAGTGAAAGGAATCGACCTACCTGAAGTACCTCGTATGACGTATGCAACGGCTATGAAGAAATACGGTTCGGATAAACCTGACGTGCGCTTTGGTATGGAGTTTTGCCCCCTAACCCCCGATGGAGGAAATGAACCCGATTTGGTGCGCGGTAAAGGATTTCCTGTTTTTGACGCGGCTGAGTTGGTTGTGGGTATTTGTGCCAAAGGATGTGCTGAATATACGCGTAAGCAAATCGACGAGCTGACGGAGTGGGTGAAACGCCCCCAAGTTGGAGCAAAAGGTCTTGTCTATGCACGTTACAATGCCGACAGAACCATTAAATCGTCGGTAGATAAATTTTACAGCGAAGAAGACCTCAAAAAATGGGCCGAGGCGTTTGGTGCAGAGCCAGGCGACTTGATGTTGATTTTGGCGGGTGAAGCCAATAAAACCCGTAAGCAACTTAACGAACTTCGTTTGGAAATGGGTAGCCGTTTGGGCTTGCGTAATCCTGACGAATATAAGGTGCTTTGGGTAGTTGATTTCCCATTGTTGGAGTACGGCGAAGAAGAGCAACGTTGGTTTGCGATGCACCACCCATTCACGAGCCCCAAACCAGAAGATATTTCGTTGTTGTCAACCGATTTAGGTGCGGTTCGTGCCAATGCCTACGACATGGTGATCAACGGAACAGAAGTAGGCGGAGGCTCAGTGCGGATTTTCCAACGTCCGTTACAGATGCAAATGTTTGAAATCTTGGGCTTTACACCTGAAGAGGCCAAAGCGCAGTTTGGATTCTTGATGGATGCGTTTGAGTTTGGAGCGCCGCCACACGCGGGTATCGCCTTCGGATTCGACCGTTTGTGTTCAATCTTCGGAGGGGCAGATTCGATTCGTGACTTTATTGCGTTCCCGAAAAACAACTCTGGCCGCGACGTGATGATTGATTCTCCATCGACGATTGACCAAAAACAACTAGACGAATTAAAAATCGCTACAAAATAAGTCAGACGATAGTCAGACTTTACCTACAGCAGCGTCGGTCTGACTACCGTCTGACCTAGACAACAGTCAAACCAATAAAAAACTCCTCCCTGAACCTACTCAGCGAGGAGTTTTTTGTTTTAGGAATCTGCTTATTTGTACAGCGAAACAATAGGAGAATTAAACGACCCACATTGTGCCTTTTAATGGGCTACAGTAACTCAGGTAAGTGGTTTTTAATTTGGGTTTTGACCATTTTTGTCCGTTGCGCATTCCCTCAATTTCTCCATCATAATCTGAAAAATCAAACTTAAACGTGGGTTCTTTATGGCAACTGAAAAGTAGAAGTAATGCTGCTACAATAGTATATTTGACGTATATTTTCATGGCTTTGAGAAAGTGTTTTCAGTTGAGTAGTAGCTTTGTAAATTAACGCTGTAGTTATTTGGAGATTTTGTCGAAGGTGCTAGTTTTTTCTTCTAAAAGGGATAAAATCAATTCTACGTCTTAAATTGCACCATTCGTCCCATTTTTGGGAGGTGAAACAATAAATTTTACCAACTTCGAGTTTTTAAGTATCAAATTGTGATTAACAATACGCACTTAACAGCCCAAACCATCCAATATGAGCTTCTTTGAACGTTTCAAAGCCTATTTTAGTCGCGATAACTTTCAAAAAGACCCCGAATTGGTGTCTTTTGATGAATTGGAGCCACCCAAAGTAGCTGCTCCAATGCCTGTGCCCGTAACGGCCCCAATGCCTACGTTGCCCACTACGGGTTCCACCACGCCTTCGGTGGTTGCGGCTCCGTCACAACCTTTGTTTGCGGACGAGCCTCAGTCGGAGACAAAATCGTGGGTGATTTCTCCCCCTAATGCCAAAATTGAATGGCCAACGTGGTTGGAAGACGAAACCTTACTACGCGATGAAGGGGTAATTTTTGGTTTGTCGGAATCAAAAGCGGAGGAAAAAGTAGCGATTATCCGTAATTACTTTGTCCACCAAACGGCCGATTGGGAACGAGAAGTGGAGCGCCACGGGGAGAAAATTCAAGAACTGAACCTGTTTATCGAGCAAAAAGAAAATCGTATCAACGAGCTCAAGGAAAAATGTTCGGATTTGGAAGGGCGCAACCACGACGGCGAACACCAATTGCCGCGTACGATTGTGGGTTTGGCCTTTTCGGCAGCGATGTGCGTGGGGAATTATTTTCTAATTGACGATACCTTGCGTCCGTTGTACCCCAATAGTCAGTGGATTGCGGTTGGGGTATTTTTGGCGGGGATGTTCAACTTGTTTGGACGGGTGTCGTTGTTTCATGATACGGAAAGCAACGTGTCGTGGCGACGAATGCTCGAAGAAGTCGGGATGCCGTTTGCCGCTGCTTTGTTTGTGTTTGTTCAAGCTATTCAAAACCAAGGCGTTTGGCGAGCAGGTGCGTTGTTTGTCTTTGTGTTTTTCTTGTTTTTGTTTGCGGGAAAATTGTTGTTGAGTAACATCACGGTATTGCGAAATGACTTGAAAATTTGGTTGACGGGAACAAATTTAAAGAAAGAGAAATCAACCAAAACGGAAACGTGGGACGGCGAGGTAGCGCGACTAACGGCCGAAATTGACGCTTTACGGGTGCAGAAATGGCAAATTTTGCCCAGCCTCAACAAGGCCGAAGCCGAACTAGCGCGTTTGAACGCCCGCCGCGATGCACTTATTAAACTGTTTGAAAGCGAGTTTTACTTGGCACGCCAGCTCCGTGAACGTATGACGGATAAGCAATGGCGCGAGTTTGAAAAAGGATTTGAGTAAGGGCTTTTTATTTAGTGACCAACAACCATGGAAGAGAACCAACAACATACCGAAAAACCTGATTTTTTGCACGGCTATAATAGCGGTGTTGAAGGGTCGGAAAACCGAAATCCGTACGAAAGCTATTTGTCAAGCCAGATACATTACAATTGGCTGGTGCAGCGAGTTAATGACCGTCGTAATGAGGTGCAACGCGTTGAAAATCAGATAGAAGAGACAACCATAAAACGCAAGGTGGCGTACGACCATTTGCAAGAATTTGTACAGCGTTTTACCAAATCGAGCAAACGTTTGGCCGATTTAGTCATGCAACGCGACCAAATTGACGAAGAAACCGAGGCGCTTCGCAACCGCCGTAAACAAACACAATCGGAATATTCACTGTTGGCGGGTTTGTTTTTCTTTGCGGCAGGTCTGGCTTTCGTGTTCGGTGATTTGATTATCTCGCACGAAATTGTGGCCTATGCCCTCAACATCCGCAACAACTACGAAGCGTGGGCTTTTGCGATTGGTTTGGCCATGATTTCAATTTTGCTCAAACCCGCCTATGATCGCCTCATTGAAAAACCCTACACCGACCAACATACCCAACAAGCGCGCTCGCGTTATGCGTGGTTTAAAGTGGGCTTGGCAGGGTTTGCGATTGTGACATTGGGGATTTTGGGCTGGTTTCGTTACGAGGCGTACCGTACCGATAAATTGAAAGAAGCGATTAATAAGTCAGTGAAAAACTTGCAGTTAAATGCAACGCCGCTGGACCCAACGGCGTCGATTACGCCCGCGCAGCAGCAAGCTTTATTGCAAAAAATTGAACAACAATTGCTACGTTCCGATGAGCTCAATTTAGGATTAGTCAATAGCCCTTGGGCGTTGGCATCGTTTGTACTGAGTGGTATTTTGTTTGCCTTGGCGGGAGCAGTTTCGCTTGGAATGGCCTTGCCCGTTTTGCAAAACTTCTGGTACCGTTGGTTGCAAATTGACCCACGGTTGGGGCGTTTGCGTCGTCGTCGTAAAAAATTGGTAAAAGAAATTGAAGGTGCCGAAAAAGAAGTAGCAGAAGATACAACACAAAAAGATATTTTGGCGCACGAGTTGGAAATACTTCCTAATTTGGACGATCTACGTGCCGAACGTCTCAAGCTCCGCGATGAACTTGATCAACTGATTGAAACGACCCGTTTGGCGCAAACCGATAGCCGCATCGCTTCGTTTAACGACGGGTATGCCAAAGGTGAAATTGCGCGCGAATTGATGAACGAAGAGGAGTTTACGCAGTTTAGAAACTCGGTGATGAATACGCACAATTTGGCCTTAAAAGCAGCAACCGCCGCCGACCGAAGTATCAATTACTTGACAACAGGCTCAGGTAAAAAAGGAAATTCACTTCGTCCGCATCAAATGATTCGGAAAATGATTACCGATGAGTTTAGAGGAGAAGGAGAATGAGGTGAGAGTGTCGAGTGGGAGAGTGCAGAGTGTCGAATGAATACTTTTGAAGTAAAAAAGGAGGGCTTGCCCTCCTTTTTTGTTGCTTAATTGATTGCTTGACCTTGTTCTAGCTTTTTTATCATGGCTTCGACACTGGTTTTGTTGAGGGCGTCGGGTGCTTGAGGAAGCGCGGCTTTCATGTATTCTAACGCTTTTTTACTGTCGCCAATGGCCGAATAACCACGCGACAGCCCTACGTTGGTGGTGAATTTGTTGGGATTTTTATCGTAGTTGACTTTAAATACCTCAAAGGCTTCTCGGGCGCGTTTGGCTGCCAGTAAGGTTCGGGCATATTGGTGGAGTTCGTTCATCGAGCCTAGTGGCAGGGCTTCCTTCATGAGTGCGTCGGCATCGGCGGTTTTGTTCATTTTCAACAATACGCCCGCTTTGGCGCTCAGGGTTTGGAAGTTTTTTTGCCCGATAAAAGGAGCTGAAATACCTTGGTCGGCCCAAGCCAAAGCTTTGTCGAGGGCGATGTTGTGTTGGACGCAGTAATTGGCCGCTTCTACAAAAGCCTGCCACGCAAACCCTGGCGTGTTGCGAAGTTCGTTGGCAAAAGACGCCACTTGTGCTGCATGAACGTCGGTTTCTACCTTGAACGCAATTTGGCGCTTTTCCCATTGCATTGCTACGGTTAAGCCGTTTTCGATTTGGTCGGTAAACTCGTATTTCAACCATTCTACGCTTTGGGGTAATGATTGGTTTTTGACCGTTACACGCAAGGCATCTTCGGCTGGGTCATAATAAAAGCTGCCCCATGAAGTGTAATTTTTCGAGAAAATGAGCGTAGTTTCGTTCTCTCCCAAAATCATGTGCAAGCCGTAGGTACCTGCGGGAAGGTCTTGACCTTCGATTTTTACGGGGTACGAAAACGAAATGGCGGTATTTTCGTTGGCTCCTGCGCGCCAAGGTGCCGCTTTACTGGTACCAAACCCCAAATCGTTGAGGCCGTAAGGGGCAATGGGCGTTCCCCAAATTTTTCCCTCGCGCCCTTTGACCCCAGGGCGGTGGTAAGAAATACTGGTAGGTATCTCATGGGTGATGAAGTTTTGTGTTGCCGCGAAATTGGACAAAATTACTAGCTTCTACATCCCCCTTTTTGAGGTATTTTGTGTCTTACAGTGGCTTTGATATTTTAAATAATTCATTCGTTATATAGTAAGTGCATTGCCCTGTTGAATTTGAAAGGGTAACGCATTCATTATGTATGCTGCAAAATATATTTGCAGCGAAATTTTCGCATTCTTCTTTATTTTTAGGTTGTTTAAAAGAAACAAAACGATTATTGTCAAAAATTATACGAATAGAATCGTTGCCATAAGTAAAAGGAAAATCAGCCCCAATAGGGATAATAGAAGTGTCTAGGATAAGGGTCATGTCTCTTTGCTGATTGGGTAATAAAGTGAATTCCTGATATTTCAAGGAGTTAGATGAGGTTGGATAAAATACAACTTTAGCTGTGTGATTCGAGGAATTGTGTATTGACTTTTTGAAAGTGACTCCTTTGTCTATTCGCCGATTACATCCTACAACAATTAAAGAAAAGAAAATGAAGGTTAGTGGTTTCATACGTCTATTTTTTTGGTAAGTATATTTAGTTAATTTGCTAGGTTAATTTTTAACGACTATAAATTATTATAATTTTTCAATTATTGCGCCAAAACAAAAATTTAGTTTTTCTTTGTAGTTTTCATGATTCCATTTGTTATTCCAGCTTGAAGTCGCACTCCTTTTAGGAGAAGTTAAAATATATCTATACATAGGTGTTATTCGCTCAATAGATTTTAATTTAATTTTTTTTGTGTCTTTTAGCGTATATTCCCCATATTCATGGTCACGAATTGCCATGTATTCCCCATCTTTGTCTATATACCCAATGCTTTCCATACTTATCCAAAAACCGTTATTGGGAGCTTTTAAATTATATTTTACTAAATCAAATTCAATGTTTTTTCTTTTGGGGCAATATCAATTGTTATATTTTCATTTAACAAATCTTCTTTAGGTAACATTTGAAAGGTATCATTTGTGTAAATTCTCAATCGTATTCTGAAGAACTTAATTTGCTTGTTTTTTTAGGGATAACACGACAATGGATACTTTTAATAGCCCATTTTTCACTATTGTGGGCAATAAAGGTCGCAATTCGCTGGTTAGAATTAGGATTGTACCCATTTTCTTTAAATTCGATTAGTGATGTTTTATGATAACCAATTTCTTTAGTATGTATTTTGCTTCTTTTATCCTTTACAATAATATCATTTAATTCAATCGGAATATTTTGAAGATAAATAGTGTCTGCTTTTAAAAAAGCGCTGTAATCAATAGAATACTTTAAATAACCTAAGGTAGAAATATAAACGCTGTCTATTTTTTGATTTTGAAATACAATAATTTCCATACTCATTAGAGAAAGAACCTATTTGGCTTCTTAAATAGTAAATGGTTGCATAGGGAACTGGAATTTTACTATTTTTATCTAATATAATGCCGCATTTTTCTTGACCAAATAGACCGTAAACATTTACTATAAATAAAAAAAAGAAAATTAAATTTTTCATATAAATGTCTGATATAATAGAAGCTACGAGATGCTGTTTAAACATCTCGTAGCTATTTGTAAATTTAACACGATTCAAAAACCATTTCTTCTGATACTACAAATCCGAGAAAATAGGTTTTTTGCATTCCAAACTTTACACATCCTCCGTTAAAATCTGATTGAGTTCCTGGCCATTCAGTTTCTAATCCATTTTTACACTTTTGAGTTCTATGTGTAGTTTTTGGGCTAATTCTTCATTGGATGGGGCATCGATGAGTAGAATGAGTAATTCTAACTCTCGCTGGGTGAGCGTTGTTAGCAAAAGAACTTCTTCGTCTTTTGAAAATGGGCTATCTTGTAGGTAAAAAAAGATTTTTTTGATAGTTAGCTTAGGCATAATATAGCAATTATAAACCCAAAATGGGCTTAGTGGATACCTTAACAAAGTTTTCAACTATCAAAGTAGGGGCAAAAGTCGGTCTTACTGCCGAATAACTAGAGTCTGCAAATAAGCCATATATTATTTTGTATTCAAAGAAAAAAAGTAAAAAAAATAAATATATGCCAAAATTTAGTAATAATATTTGGTATGCGCTTCTAGTAAATAACATATTGGTATAGCCAATCTAAGCAATTGCCCCGCGCTTCCCCAACTCAATCACTTCCATTTGGCTGATTTTACCGCTGTCCAAAACAAACCGTAAAAGAGTGCGGATTTTGTGAAAACCTTCGCGGCCCGCTGCGCCAGGATTGAGGTACAGCATGTTGTTGAGCTGCGGATCGCGCATAACGCGGAGGATGTGCGAATGGCCACAAACAAAAATATCGGGAGTTGTATTCTTTAATTCGGGCCGAACGTGCGGGTTGTATTTTGGGGGCGCTCCGCCAATGTGCGTCATCCACACTCGAAAACCTTCCAACTCAAAACGTAGGTGTTCGGGGGCTTGCCAGCGAATTTCTTTGGCGTCGATATTGCCATATACCGCCCGAAGTGGTTTAAATTGGGCTAGTTTATCCAAAATCTCAACACTACCAACATCACCCGCGTGCCAGATTTCGTCGCATTCGTCAAAATGGGTAAAAACAGCGTCGTCTAAATAATGGTGCGTGTCAGAAATAAGACCAATACGTTTCATAGAAAATGTCTAATTGAGTGTCGAATGTAGAGGGCAGAATGTCGAATTTTAAATTAGAAGTACTTATTTCAACAACGTTTGGAGCGCCATGCCGCTCATGATGAGGACGACTAGCCAGCCTGCAAGTTGCAGCCAAAGTGGATGTCGGTACTCCCCGACGAGGCGTTTGTTGCGAGCAGCGATAAGCATCACCGAAAGCGCAATGGGTAAAATAAATCCATTGACCGTTCCTACAAACACTAAAATTTGCACGGGTTTTCCAATGGCGATAAATACAAGGGTAGAAAGGGCGATAAAGCCGACTGTGATATAGCGATGGTTACGTTCGAGGCTGGGGTGGAAAGTCCGCAAAAACGAAACCGACGTATAAGCCGAACCAATGACCGAAGTGATGGCGGCACTCCACATGAGTACCCCAAATAGCCGATAGCCCGTTTGACCCGCGGCCAACTGAAACACCGACGCGGGTGGGTTATCTTTGCTTAACGTAAGTCCCATGGCAAGCACACCCAACGTAGCCAAAAACAAAAAATAACGAATAACGGAGGTGACCAAAATTCCCGTGGTCGCACTGCGATTGACTTGGGGAAGGTAGTGTGCCCCTTTGATGCCTGCTTCCAACAAACGATGGCCGCCCGCAAACGTAATGTACCCCCCAACCGTGCCGCCGACGAGCGTGATGGTGGCGATGGGGTCAAATTGCTGAGGGGCAACGGTTCGCAAGATGGCTTCCCCAACGGGAGGGTTGGCCGAAAAGACTACGTAAGCAATAAGCAAGAGCATCAAAATGCCTAGGTATTTGGCAAAATTGTCCATGGCTTTGCCTGCTTCGGGAAGTAGAAATAGGGCGATTCCAATAGCCGCACTTACCAACGCTCCGATTTTTACGTCTAACCCGCTCATGGCTTCAATTCCCAAACCTGCACCCGCCACATTACCAATATTAAAAGCCAATCCGCCCAGTACAATCAAGGCAGAAAGTAAGTAGCCCAACCCAAAAAATAAATCGTTGGCAATATCTTGGGCGCGTTTTTCGGTAATGGCAATGATCCGCCAAATATTGAGTTGAGCCCCTAGGTCAAGCAGAATAGACAGGAGAATAACAAAACCAAAATTAGCAAGTAACTGTTGCGTAAAAACGGTAGTTTGAGTCAAAAAACCTGGCCCAACGGCGGAAGTCGCCATTAGGAATGCCGCACCAAGGAGGGTGTTGGTAGAGGAAGAGGAGTTACTTTTGGGTGGTAAAGGCATTACAGGTAATTTTTAGCTGGTTATTAGAATGAACGTCCTAATAACCGAAAAAAATTCTTGTAAATCAGGTTAAACGCATAAAAAAAGTAGCCTCAGGGAGGCTAAATCTTAGTAGGAAAAGAGGGGTGAAAGCTGTCCCAAAGCCCCATCGGGGTGACATCTTTCACCGAACGTCGGTTGCCCTGATGGGGTTTTGAGGTGGATTTGATTCATTTTTCTACTAAGATGTAGCTCCTCTGGAGCAATTAATAGAGAATCTATATTTTAATGCGTTCAACCTGCTTGTAAATAAAATCTTGACTTCCCGCTGATAGCACGAGGCGGAGCTTCGCGCTATCGGTAGAAGCTTGCGAAAAAAGGTGCGAGCGTTACGCTCCATCGAAGGAGGAAATCTAACGTTGATTTAGACCCCTCCTTCGTCGGGGTGACAAAAAAGTAGGGAATGACGATGAAATGGGGTGACAAAAAAGCCTTGCAATAGCCAACTTTATAAGAAACTAGGCTCCCAAAATCAACTCCTTCATCTCCACTCGAATTCGTTTTTTGTCAATTTTGCCCACCGATGTTTTAGGAATTTCGGGAACAAAAACGATATTGTCTGGGACGTACCACTTGTTGATTTCGCCACTATCTACGCGGGCTTGTAAACCTGCTTTGATGCCTTCGGGGGTAAGTTTATCTTGGTAGTCGGGCTTGATTACCAAAATCGCGTGCGGCCGCTCGCCCCAGCGTGGGTCAGGAAAACCAACAACTGCCGATTCGGCCACCCCTTCCACCTGCGAAAGCAAATTCTCAATGTCGAGGGACGACACCCATTCTCCGCCCGTTTTAATCACGTCTTTGACGCGGTCAGCAATCGTAACGTAGTAATCTGTACCAATCGCCGCTACGTCGCCCGTGTGCAGCCAGCCGCCCGCCCAGAGTTTTTCAGAGGCTTCGGGGTCTTTATAATAGCCCTGCGTCATCCACGGGCCACGTGCTACCAATTCCCCCACCGCGTCGCCGTCGTGTGGGAGCGAGTTGCCATCGTCGTCGATGATATCCAACTCCACAAACGGGGCAATTTTTCCCGCTTTGGTTCGGAAAGGAAGCTGTTCGTCGATACTCAATTGAAGCTGTTCGTCGGTAAGGTGAACCACCGACATAATAGGCGCTGTTTCTGACATTCCGTAACCTTGCGTTACGTTGATACCCAGTTCTAAAGCCGCTTTGGCAAGTCCTTTCGTAAGGGCCGAGCCTCCAATCAGGACGCTCCATTTGCTCAAATCCACTTGTTTCGCTACGGGGCTATTGACCAGCATATTGAGGATGGTCGGAACACAGTGCGAAAAGGTTACCTTTTCTTTCAACAACAACCTCAAGAGCATTTCGGGCTCGTACCGCCCAGGATACACCTGTTTGAAATTGAGCATGGTCGCCAAGTAAGGAAAGCCCCAACCGTGTACGTGGAACAACGGTGTGATGGGCATATAGACATCGCGGTGGTCGAGTGGCAGGGCGCGGTAGCCTGGAAAATATGCCAATAAACAAAACGTGTGCATGACCAATTGACGATGCGAAAAGTAAACGCCTTTGGGGTTGCCCGTTGTACCTGTGGTATAAAAGGTAGTTGCTAAACTATTTTCGTCAAAATCAGGGAAATCAAAGTCGTCAGAGGCACTACTGAGCAAGTTCTCGTACTCGCCTTCAAGACGAAAACTAGTGGCAGCCAACGGCGCATTGGCGTCTTGATACACCTTATCACTGATAATGATAAATTTCTCGACGGTGGTAAGTTGGTCTTTGATGGCTTCGATGATAGGGACAAAATCTTCATGCACAATCACCACCTTATCGTCGGCGTGATTCATGGTATAAAGAATTTGAGCGGGAGAAAGCCGAACGTTGATGGTGTGCAACACTGCCCCTAAGCAAGGAATCGCAAAGAAACACTCCAAGTAACGGTGACTGTCCCAGTCCATCACCGCTACGGTATCACCTCCTTTTACCCCTAGTTCAGTAAGAACATTCGCCAGTTGACGCACCCGCTTGTCGAAAGTGGTATAATTCATCCGAAACAAGTCCCGATAGACAATCTCCCGTTCTGGGTTGTATTTAGTAACTTGATTGAATAACATCTTGATAGTCAACGGTGGGTCGTAGGCCGAGTGCGTGCGGGGAATAATACGCGTCTGAATCATCGCTAGTTAAAGGTTTGTTGTTTGGGTAAATTTATGTTTTTTCTTTGAATCACTATAAAAAATAAAGAGAGGTACCAAAAATAACTTTTGCGTAAAAAACCTCCCGAAAAAGAATCAGGAGTAGGGAGTCTTCCCTGTGGTGTAAATTAACTTGCTTATAAAGAGAGGTTTATAATTGGTGGCACTTAATTTTGGTATATTTATGTATGTTGATTAAAAGTTGAAAGCTTTTTATAAGTGATTGATTTTTATGGTAGTTAAATATTTTTTTATTTTTTTTGTAATGCAAATTGAAGTTTGGCACGCAAGTTGTTTACAAGAAAAGCATAGCTCACAAAAACAGTTTGTAATGAAGCAGATTTTAGGAGTAGGTTCTCGGGTACGTCATAGCGAGTTTGGCGATGGGGTAGTGATAAATGTGAAATCGTAAAAAAGTAAATATACAGCAGTACATCACCAAGATTTACGGTTCGATGACTTCCTTCAACCTGCTCTTTAAACATACGGAGCACTATTTTGTGGGGGAAAAATCTGGCAGTGATAATGCATAAAAATCTTTCTCAATTCACGTTTTCATGTGATTTGAATAAGGGGTAAAGTAAAAGCGGAGATCGCGGGGGGCCATGCCCCCCGCGACTTTTTTTAGGCCCTTGGGTGGTATTTTGTCACCACTTCGCGGAGGTATTCGCGGTCGAGGTGGGTATAAATTTCGGTTGTAGTAATGGATTCGTGGCCGAGCATTTCCTGCACCGCCCGCAAATCGGCTCCCCCTTCAATCAGGTGCGTGGCAAAAGAATGTCGAAAAGTGTGCGGACTGACTTTTTTGGGTATTCCAGCCACTTCAACCAAGTTTTTGATGACCAAAAATACCATGACGCGGGTAAGCTGTTTTCCGCGACGGTTTAGAAACACAAAATCTTCGTGCCCCTTCTGTACTTCGAGCGCGCTACGGGTATGGTTGATGTAAAGCAAAGTTTGTTTGACGGCATCGCTACCGATGGGCACCAGTCGGGTCTTGCTTCCTTTTCCAATTACCCGCAAAAAACCTGCGTCAAAATAACAATTGGTGATTTGTAAATCGACTAATTCCGACACCCGCAGCCCCGAACTGTACAGCACTTCCAGCATGGCACGGTTGCGCATTCCTTCGGGGGTTGAAAGGTCATTGGCTTCCAACAACGCTAAAATTTCGGGGTAAGTGAGCACATCGGGCAAATGCCGCGACAGATGCGGGGATTCAATGAGCTGGGTTGGGTCGATGGTTAGAATGTTTTCTAGCAGTAGGTATTTAAAAAACGCTTTTAACCCCGATAAAATACGTGCTTGCGAATGAGCGGCCAGGCCTAAATCGTGCAGGTAGCCCAAAAATCCTAAAATATCGAACTCAACCACCGCCGTGATTTCTTTTCCTCCCATCAATTCGACGTATTCGGCGAGTTTGGTGGCATCGCGTACGTAAGCTTCTACGGAGTTGTCGGCCAGACCGCGTTCGAGGAGTAAAAAGTCTTTAAAGTGTTTCAGGTAAATATCCCACATAAGAAAGTAGCTCACTAAATAAGGTCGGCACAAAAATACAGGCTTTTTGGGGGATTTGGGAGGGCTAAAAAAAACAAAAAGCTGCTCGAAATTTCGAACAGCTTTCCGACGTTATCCACACCATTTCTATAAATCCAATTTCTCGAATGAGAAAGAATTGAATTCGAGAACAAAGCTAATGCATTCTTTATTAAAACGAAATTAAAAAGTGCGAAATTTTTACTGAAACGACTTTTATTCCTTTTGATACATACTAATTGCCCAATAAATGGTAAAACTAACCACAAGCGTTCCGACATAATAAGCGGCCAAGAGAGGATTGGAAACGACGACGGCAACCAGCGACACCAAAGTAAGCCCAAAAGCGCACCAAGGAATATAGGGATAAGCTGGTGCACGAAAGGGGCGAGGGAGGTTGGGTTCGTTTTGGCGGAGGCGTATCACACAAATGCTCCCAAAGCCATAAAGGGTAAGCGCTCCGAGCACTGATAACACGATGATGTCGGCGGAGGTATTGGACAACAAAACGATGATTCCGACGACCATATTTACCAGCAACGCATTGGCGGGGGTTTGGAGTTTGGGGTGAATTTGACCCAAAATCCGTGGGAAGTGCCCAACGCGACCCATTTCAAACGTGGCGCGTCCAGCGGCCATTAGCAACCCGTGAAACGAGGCTACCAAGCCAAACAAACCTGTTACAATAACGGCACTGTACCAAATCGAAGACTCACCGACCAAGCGTGCCAGTGCCAAAGGCAAGGGAGAGTCTGAAGAACTGCCATCAGCTTTGTAGATGACAGCCTCCCAGCCCGCAATCCCCACAGAACCGATGAAGGTAATACTACAAAGTATGACGAGAGTAAACATGGCCGAGCCAAAGCCACGTGTCAGGTCGCGTTGGGGGTTTTTGCTTTCTTCGGCGGCGTTGGCAAGTCCCTCGATGCCTAAAAAAAACCAAATGGCAAAAGGAATGGCAGCCCATACACCCGACCAGCCATTGGATAGGGCATTGTGCGATAAATGCTGCACCGAAACCGCCCCGAACGTGATGGAGGCAAATAATAAAAGCCCCGCAATGGCAACAAAGGTAATCAAGAGCTCAAAAGTAGCGGCCAATTTTACCCCAATGATGTTGAGCGATGTAAATACTATATATGCACCGATGGCGGCATACGTAGGTGGCAATTCGGGAAAAAAAAGATTGACGTGGGCGCCTATTCCAACGGCGATAGCGGGTGGCGCTAAAACAAATTCAACAACTTGGGCAATGCCTGCTACAAACCCCCAGTCGCGACCCAATGCGCGCGTGGCGTAGTCAAAAATGCCTCCTGCTTTGGGAATAGCACAAGAAAGTTCGGCGTAGCCAAACGTAAAACAGACGTACATAATGACGACCAGCCCCGTGGCAAGGGCCATGCCGAGCGAGCCGCCTTTTTCAAGGCCAAAATTCCAGCCAAAGTACATTCCTGAAATAACGTAACCGACGCCCAGCCCCCAAAGTAAGGTGGGCGTAAGGGATGCTTCTAAATGGGTGTTGTTTGTTGATTCCGACATGGTGGGGTGTCAGTGGGTTTAGTGAAAAAATGCAAAATCAGAGAGGTTAGGTTACACTTGAAACGTCGAGACTGTCACCAAAATATCAAGGGCAATTAAAACGAGTGCGACCATCAAGAAATACCTATATTTATTACTAACAACGGCCACTTTACGGCTATCAATCAGGCGATTTTCTACCGAATTGATGGCGTCAACAACATCTCCGATGGCATTTTGCTGGCTGTTGATTTCGAAATATTTTCCGTTGGTAGATTTTGCTAACTCTTTTAAATAAGCATTGTTGAGGTGCGTGGTTACAATTTGGTCGTTGTCGTCCTTTACCCATGCTGTTCCTTCTTTGATTCGACCACCGTTGGTGGTTCCTATGCCCACAATCATCAGTTTAAGGTCAAATTTTTTGATATTGGTAAAAGTTTGACGTTCGCAAGCACCAAAATTTTCCCCGTCGGTCAGAAGTAAAATAATTTTTGAGGTATTGGTCGAACGGTTTTGGACAAGCTTTTCCACCCCCAAGTCCAGCGCACTGCAAATATCAGTACCGTGGTTGCTGACTTGAGAGGTGTTGAGGGTTTGGGTAAACAGACTGAAAGCGTTTAGGTCGAACGTAAGCGGAACTTGCAAAAATGGACTACTTGAAAAAATCATAAGGCCAAACCGATTTCCGCTGAGGGAAGTGCTGAGGCGTTGTAGTTCAAATTTAACTTTGTCGAGGCGAGAAGGCTGAACGTCAGTCGCATCCATTGATTTTGATACATCAACGAGCACCATGATGTCTTTGCCTTCGGCAATAATGTCGCGTTCGGGTTCACCAAAAAAAGGCCCTAAAATCGCCACAATCAACAGGGCAACGTAGGTAGTTCTTAAAAAAAACTTGATAACCACGCCCCGCGCAGTACTACCCAATGCCTTGGCAACGTACAAGGTTCGTCCAATGTAAACACTGTACAAAATGAGGAATGCAGCAATAAAAATATACTCAACGAGTGTGAGTTCGTAGTTGAAATTCATATCAAAACCCTAAAATCCTGTTCAAATAAACAAAAAATCCCCAAAAGGTAAACCGTGAACTGTAAACTCTCCGCTAACTTTGCAGCATGGCAATGATAGGAACAGATATTTTAGCAGTAAAAAAACTCCTTGAAGCGGGAGAAGTGGTGGGGATTCCGACCGAAACAGTCTATGGTTTGGCGGGAAATGCGTTGAATGATGACGCTGTTCTTCAAATTTTTAGGGTTAAAAATCGCCCACAATTTGATCCACTGATTGTGCATACCAATTCGTTGGAGAAAGTCAAAACGTTTGTAGCTGATTTCCCACCCAAAGCCCAACAACTGGCCGAAGCATTTTGGCCTGGGCCATTGACATTGCTCTTGCCAAAGTCAGAGGCCATTTCTGATTTAGTCACATCAGGCTTGGGAACAGTAGCGGTACGCATTCCGAACCATCCTCTGACGCTGGAGTTACTCTCCGAACTTGATTTTCCATTGGCAGCGCCCAGTGCTAACCCTTTCGGCTACATTAGCCCGACGTCGGCGCAACACGTTGATAAACAGTTGGGTAAAAAAATACCTTACATTTTGGATGGAGGTGCCAGTCAAGTTGGAATCGAATCGACGATTGTGGGTTTTGAAGAAGAAGAAACGGTAGTATATCGTTTGGGTGGAGCATCGGTTGAGGCCATTGAAAATGTGGTTGGTCCCGTTCGTTTGGTGGCATATTCAAGCTCCAATCCCAAAGCACCAGGTATGTTAAAAAGCCATTATTCTCCCCGAAAATCGCTCTTTATTAACTCATTGGCGGACGTATTGAAAGCGTATGACGCTCAAAAAGTGGGTTATTTGACCTTTAAAGATACTTCTCCGCTGGTTTCTGCCGAGCATCAGCGCGTTTTATCACCGTCGGGCAGTTATGCGGAGGCAGCCAAGCACCTGTTTGCGTATATGCGCCAACTTGATGCGCTTGAGGTCGAGGTAATTTGTACTGAACTTTTGCCCGAAAAAGATTTGGGGAGAGCCATCAATGACCGCATCCGCCGAGCAGCGGTTCGGGAATAGAACTTGTTTTTTCTTAAACACCTGGCTTGCCCTTGTAGTTATCCCAACATGGAAACCATTGATTTTGCCCAACCCAATATTTTTGCCCAAACGGCTTTCTATATGTTTTTAGGCATTTTTGGGCGCTATGTGCTCATTGCTGCCTTGTTTTACTACTTATTTAAAGTAAAATACCAAGCTTATTTTCAGCCAAGAGAAGTCAATTTACGACCTCGCCGTCCCGAACAACATTGGCGAGAAATTGGATTTTCGTTGGTTACATCAGTCATTTTTGCCGTTGTAGGCACGGCCATGGTGGTGCTTTGGCAAAAGGGATACACAAAAATTTACACCGATTTTAGCCAATATTCTGTTCTGTGGTTTGTGTTTAGTATTGGCCTAGTTTTGTTTTTGCACGAAACCTATTATTACTGGCTTCATCGCTGGATGCACCACCCAAAGGTATATAAGTGGGTACACAAAGCCCACCACGATAGCATCACTACCTCCGCGTGGACCTCTTTCTCTTTTCACCCGACAGAAAGTATTTTACAGGCGTTAGTTCTGCCTGCGTTGACGTTTGTGATTCCCCTTCATTACAGCGCGATTGTGGTTATTTTGCTCATAATGACTACTACGAGCGTTATCAATCACCTGAATACGGAGCTTTATCCCCGCGATTTTCATCGGCATTGGTTTGGAAAATGGTGGATAGGAGCCACGCACCATAGCCTACATCATTCGCAATTTAAGTACAACTATGGACTGTATTTTACCTTTTGGGACAAATGGGGTAAAACCGAAAGCCCTGATTACGAAAAACTTTTTGACAAAAAGACACCCCAAGTTTGATGATTGATGCCAAACAAACTTGGGATGTCTTCTGATTGACGTTATTTTATTGTAAAATTTTTAGCCAAACGCCTATCTGTTTTTACACAAATTTTCGTACACCAACTGGATAATTCCATCTTTTAGTCCCAAGTCAGGAACGATAATTTCGGACGCTCCCGCCCACTTCATCACCGAAATGTAGATGTCGGAAGCAGGTACGATGACGTCGGCACGGTCGGCGTTGAGGCGAAGTTTATGGACGCGGTCTTCTTGGCTAAAGGAAGAAATGTAGTCGCGCATTCGGGTAAGCTCTTCGACAGACGTTGCGTTATCGGACGTTTTTGAGACCAAGTTAAAAAGCTTAGAAATATTGCCGCCCGTTCCTACTGCCTTTACAGGTTCATAGCTGTCCACGTTTTCTTCAATCCAGCGTTCCATTTTTTGCCAAGCCCCTTTGCTTTCCTTGCCTTCGAGCAGCCGTACTGAACCAATCTTAAAGGACTTTGAAGCCACTTTTTGACGGTTAAAATACAGGTTCAACTCCGTACTACCACCGCCTACGTCGATGTGGAGGTATTGTCCATCTACCAGGGCCTGAACCACCACATTATTGATAAGTTCGGCCTCTTTGCTACCGTCGATGATGTGAATTTTTATTCCTGTTTCATGGGCAATGCGTTCAACTACCTCGTGCCCATTGGCTGATTCGCGCATGGCGGAGGTGGCGCAAGCCATGTATCCTTCCACTTCATGAAGCTCCAGTAACAGCTTGTAACACTTCATGAGTTTGATGGTGCGTTCTTGGCTTTCGGGAGTCAGACTGCCGTAAGTAAACACATCATGCCCTAAGCGGAGTGGAAAACGGACGTACTCTACCTTTTTGAAACTGGTGTAACCGCCATCTTTCAGAACCGATGAAATTTGCAAACGTGCCGCGTTTGAGCCAATATCAATTGCTGCTATTTTCAATTTTGTCTCAATTTAAGTTTTTGCAAAAGTAAACGGGAAAGAGCTACCATTAAATAACCTATTTCCTAATTTTTTGAAATATTAGGTAATCCTGCGTAGTTTTGTTGCCTTATATAATTCTGGTTGAATGAAAATCCTTGGAATTTCAGCATTTTATCACGACTCCGCAGCCGCCCTCATCGATAACGGCGAAATTGTAGCAGCAGCACAAGAAGAGCGTTTCACTCGCAAAAAACATGACCCTAATTTCCCTACCAATGCGGTCAAATACTGTTTAGAATACGGTGGAACTACCCTCAATGAATTGGACGCTATTGTCTTCTATGACAAGCCCCTTTTGAAATTTGAGCGCTTGCTCGAAACCTATTATACCTTTGCTCCTAAGGGATTGAAGTCATTTATTACGGCGATTCCTGTGTGGATCAAAGAAAAAATGTTCTTGAAGCGCCTTATCAACGAGGAATTAGAAAAAATAGGTTACGACAAAAAGAAGCCCGTTAAGCTTCTGTTCCCTGAGCACCACTTATCGCACGCAGCAAGTGCTTACTATCCATCTCCCTACGAAAAGGCAGCAGTCTTGACCATCGACGGGGTGGGTGAGTGGGCTACCGCTTCTATCTGTTTGGGTGAAGGAAACAAGATGTCAATTCTCAAAGAATTGAGGTTTCCGCACTCGTTGGGGTTATTGTATTCTGCTTTTACCTATTTCTTAGGGTTTAGAGTAAACTCGGGAGAGTACAAATTGATGGGATTGGCGCCTTATGGCAACCCCACTGCTCCCGAAGTTGATAAATACATCGAGACCATCAAAAAAGAACTGATTGAAATCAAAGAAGACGGTTCTATTTGGTTAGACCAACGCTACTTTGACTATGCAACAGGC
Source organism: Runella limosa DSM 17973 (assembly GCF_000482465.1). Lineage (GTDB taxonomy): Bacteria > Bacteroidota > Bacteroidia > Cytophagales > Spirosomataceae > Runella > Runella limosa. The sequence continues at coordinate 57,308 of NZ_AXVJ01000025.1, read as the reverse complement.
TTAAAAATGGTAAACGAAGGTGAGTGGGAGCGCATGTTTGGCATGAAAACCCGCCGTCCTGAAGATCCGCTCGAAGCCCATCACTGTAACCTTGGGTTGGCGATTCAGCGCGTGACCGAAGAAGTGGTAGTGAAAATGGCGCAAGAAGCCAAACGCCTCACTGGTGCTGATTATTTATGTTTGGCTGGTGGGGTAGCGCTCAACTGCGTATCGAACGGAAAATTACAAAAATCGAACGTTTTCAAAGAAGTATATATCCAACCCGCCGCAGGTGATGCGGGTGGGGCGTTAGGAGCTGCTTTGACGGGTTATTATATTTATTTTGACCAAAAACGCGTCATTAACTATACTCGTGATGCCATGAAAGGTTCTTATTTAGGGCCTACTTTCTCGGATATCGACGTGGAGCTTGTCGCGAAAAAATACAAAGCCTCTTACAAACATTTTGACAAATTGGATGACCTAACCAAAGAGGTTGCTCAGATTTTGGCAGATGGAAATGTAGTAGGTTGGGTGCAAGGCCGTATGGAATTTGGGCCACGGGCATTGGGAGCGCGCAGTATTTTGGGTGACCCACGCAATGCCGAAATGCAGAAAAAACTCAACGTAAAAATCAAATACCGCGAGTCGTTCCGTCCGTTTGCGCCTTCGGTGTTGGCGGAAAAAGTAGGCGATTATTTTGACTACGAGGGAATCTCACCGTACATGTTGCTGGTTCACCCCGTCAAAGATTCGCGTCGCAAACCTTTGCCAAAAGACTTTGATGGATTCGACTTACGTAACAAGTTGTATTATTTGCGCTCTGATTTGCCCTCTATTACCCACATCGACTTCTCGGCACGGATTCAGACCGTTCACCAAGATACCAATCCACGCTACTACCAGCTTATCAGCGATTTTGAGAAGTTGACAGGCTACGGAGTAATCGTGAACACCAGTTTCAACGTACGTGGGGAGCCTATCGTTAGCACGCCAAATGATGCCTATCGCTGTTTCATGCGTACCGAGATGGACTACTTGGCGGTAGGTAACTATTTGTTTGACAAACGTCAGCAGCCCGAATGGCAAGATACCGATAACTGGAAAGAAGAGTTTGTCCTCGATTAAACAATGGCTTCAAAACTCGTCACGTCTGTTTTTAGACTTTTATTGCTTGGTATTCCATTTGTCTTGTTGTTTTTCCCTGACAAATGGAATATCAAATTTGACTACCCCTACGCAGGGTTAGTTGATAACTTCTACATTCGTCTTGCCAAGGCCATGACTTTGCTTTTGGTGTTGGTAGAATTGCTCCGCATGTTTTATTACGGGGTAATCAAAAACGAAAAGAGCAACAAACTGGTCGCTAATATTGCCACCTTGGGGATTATGGTGGTCTGGTTGGTGGGATTGTTGGAAATCACCTTCATGTTTATTTCGCAGAGCCACGAAGGTGACCTTAGCAAAGCCTCTCAGATTTGGTTTGCCAAATATTGGCGTCCCATCACATCTGAGGGTTACCGCGATTTTCCTAAAACAAATGCCGAAAAGAAAAAGAAGGTACTGGTTTTGGGTGACTCGTTTGCGGCAGGCCACGGCTTGGAAAATACGGAAGACCGTTTTTCTGATCAGCTAGAACAAAAATTGGGCACAGATAAATATGCCGTGTACAATTTGGGCGTTTCAGGTTCAGACACGCGTGATGAGTTTCAGCGTTTGCAGAAGTTTCCCGTAAAGCCCGAAGTATTGGTGTTGGAATATTTCCCGAACGATATTGAAAAAGCAGCGCGGGATGCTAAGTTGACTTTGGCACAATTCCAACCTTACGATGATATTACAATCCCAGGAGCGGGCTCGTTGGTGATGCGTTTTTATTTTCCCAACTACCTTTATTGGCAGTTTCCGCACATGCCTCCTGCGTCGATTACCGATTTTGTTCAAAAATCATATACCGATACAACAATTCTGAACCCGCACTTGCGCGATTTGCAAAAAATTGTGGACTATGCGCGCCAAAACAACGCTCCAATGTACGTGGTGATGGTGCCGTTTTTACAGAACGTTGAAAAAAGCAATGGTTATACCAAACCCATTGAAGACTTTTTCATAAATCAGAAGATTCCAGTCGTTCGCCTTAGTGATTATTTGGGCAGTATTCCCCCAAAGGAACGAATTGTGGGTAAAAACGATGGTCATGCAAGCGCCAAAGTAAATGCGTTGATTGCCGACTTATTATATAAACAGATTCATGCAAGCACCCCGTAACAGTGCGAGGCAGAAAGGTTTGTTTGCGTTAATTACCATCGTATTGATTGGACTTTTTTGCGAACTAGCTTTTCGTCTCACTCTAAAAATCAGTAAAGAAATTCCTTTTGTTAGACCTGACTTAGCCGTTGAGGAACACTTTTATAAGGAATTGAAACTTGTTCAAAATTCGACTATTTCAACGGATAATGATTCGTTGGATGTGCTTATTTTGGGTGGGTCGGTTGTGGCTGATGAATGGAGGAGTAAAGTAGCTCGCTATCTGCAAGATTCGCTACGAAAAGGACTGAATACGTCTAAAGTTCGGTACTTTAACTTAGCCAATTTGGGTCATAATACCAACGATAACTTGTATAAATACAAGATGTTGGGAGACAAACGCTTCGATTTGGTGGTTTTTTATGAAGGAATTAACGAGACTCGTTTCAACAATATACCTGCATCGCTGTTTCGCTCTGATTATACCCACGTGCGCTGGTACCACGACATCGCTTTGATAAAACAACACCCCGAGATGCGCTATACAGTGATTCCGTTTACGTTTCACTTGTTCTTAAATTACGCATCTACGCTTGTGGGAAAACGGTATTTTGTCAACGATACACCCGATGAACGCTTTTATTCGGAAGCGTTTGATGTTAAAACCGCCCCTACTTATCGAAAAAATCTGAGTCAGATTGTAGCAACAGCGCAGGCGCGGAAAGAGCCACTTATTTTGGTAAACTTTACCTATTACATTCCCGAAAAATGGCGCAAGTCAAATTTTAAAGACCAAGAATGGGATTATGCGGGCTGTGATTTATCATCACCTATTCGGACGTGGGGAACACCCTTGGCAGTGGAGAAAGGGATTTTGACCCACCGCGCCATGATGCAACAAATTGCGAACGAGAACAAAGGCGTATATTACATGGATATGATGCCTCTTTTGCCACGCGAAGGTCGAAATTTCTGTGATATTTGCCATTTGACGGACGATGGTTGTCGGGTGTTTGCCAATAATGTGGCCTCCTATGTTTTGAAAAACAATATGATTCGCAGCTCATATTGAGTTGGTTAGGCGAGCAATAACGATTAATTTTGCGAGTGTTAGAGGTTACTTATAACCTCGGCTAGTAACAACGATTAAATTTGCACTATAATAAAACGTTTTTAAAAAATGGATTTTCTAAAAGACTTGTTGGCGTTCTTGAAAGAACGTAAAAAATGGTGGTTAGCTCCAATGATCATCCTTTTGTTATTGATTGGTATCATCATCGTGATTGGTGGTGGCTCTGCCGTAGCACCTTTCATTTATACATTGTTTTAATTGAATGTTATCTGTTACTGGTTATTTTTAATTCTGATAACCAGTAATAGATAACAGATAACTTATCTCCTCGAAATGTCAGAAGCAGAAAAAAGTAAAGCCCAGTTGGTGATTGTTACTGGGCTGGTGGTGTTTTCGTTTATTTTCAAAAATGCAGCTACGTATCTTTTGTATGCGGCAGGGGCAGTGGGACTTATCAGTATTTTTATCCCAATCGTTGGCGATTTTATCGTTAAAATCTGGTTTAAAATTGCGGAAGGACTTGGCTGGTTTAACTCACGCGTTATTTTGACGGTTCTCTTTTATGTGTTTTTGTGGCCGATTGCGACACTTTATCGCCTTTCTACCAAAAACCCAATGAACGTAAAACGCCCAGATTCAAATACGGTGTATGCAGAAAGAAATCATACTTATACACCCAAAGATTTGGAGCAAATTTGGTAGTTAATCTCCCTTTTGCTTATTTACAGACAACATTTGTTTCGATGGCGCGGCTTTTATGCTGCGCCATCGTTTTTTTAAGGAGACGTACCACTCGGTGCATTTCCACTTCGGTACCGATGGTAAGGCGGAGGCAGTTTTGGAGCGGATAACCTACCAAAATACGGTTGGCTTGGAGGGCAAGTTTGAGGTTATTATATAAATCCTCGTCGTGGAAACGGAGCAACAAAAAGTTGGCCGATGAAGGCTGAACCGAAAACGTATGAGGAGCAGCCACTTCGTCGAGAAGCTGATAAACAAAATCGCGTAAGTTGTTGATACGTTGGATATTGGCTTGTTGGAATTTGATAAATTCTGCGTTGGTAAGTGCTTCTGAAACAACAACTTCCGTAAAACAATTGACCGTAAAAGGAATCGTATATTTCTTCACTAATTGGATAAGCGCTGCGTTGCCAGCGGCATAACCGAAACGAACACTAGGCAAACCATACCCTTTTGAAAATGTACGGAGTACGAGTAAGTTGGCATAGCGTTGTACCAACGAAAGCGCTGTTTCTCCCCCAAAATCACCATAAGCTTCATCAATCACAAAGACACATTCTGGGTGTTTTTCTAGCAATGTTTGAAGGTGTGCCAATGGAAGTGTTGCGCCCGTCGGGTTGTTGGGAGAAGTTAACACCACCAAAGCAGGCTCCGTCGCTTGAGGAAAAGATGCAAGGTCAAAACCCGTATTGGGTGACAATATCCACTCTTTATAGCTCATCCGTTCGTTTTGACATACTTGGTGGTAAAACGTAAACGTAGGGCTTTCGAGAATAGCGACTGAAAATACCTTCGAAAAGCAGCTGACGATTTGTTGGATAAGTTGTGAAGAGCCATTTCCCAAGAGTATATTTTCAGGGCTAACATTGGCTTGTTGGGCAATGAGCGCTTTGAGTTCGGTATTGTGAAAATCGGGATATTGATTCCATGCCAATGATGCCATTTTGGCGGTCAACTGCTGCTTTAATGCTTCGGGTAAATCGAAAGGAGTTTCGTTGCAGTGAAGCCGAGCCACATTTTCGGGCATTTCGACTGAGATGGCTTGGGGAGTAAAGGCAAATGATTTCCGTATCTCGCGGGGTACCGCCAGTTGTGCAATTGAGTTCATGGTTCTGTTAGAAAAGGTTCAGAGAAAATCTTTTGAAGTAATTGTGGTATATTTATAAAATGAAGGTGTTAAATAGCCCAGAAAAGACTTGTAATTTCTTCTCCTTCAAAAACCGTGGCGTAGCGATTGGGAAGGTCGGTTTGTAAATCTGTTCCGTTGAGGTGGGTGTATTGGAACTGCGCCTCACGTTTTTCAAGTTGGAATCCAGTTTCGGTCAGCAGTTGTTCCCATTGCTTAGTGGCGTAGTGCTTCTCTACGCGAACTTCCTCCGAATTGCCAAGAACATCGTCGATTTCGCGGCTAAAGAATAGTTTCAACGCTGCTTTTTCCGTACTGGTTATGTTGAGGGTATCAATAATTCTGAACAACGCGCCGTAGTGATTGACGCAATTTTGGAAACGACGCTGGTAGTTTGGCTCATAGTGATTTGAATTGGGTTCGCTCAGAGCCAACGCTTTAATGCCGAGCGTTTTTAGTAATTCAAACACCGTTTTACGTTGCGAAGCGTGTTGAATATGGTGTAAGGCAAACGATGCGTTGGCATAAATTCCGTCGTGTTGAGAGGGGAGAAGTGCTTGCAGCGTTTCCAAGGTATAGTTCTCGATAAATGCGACTTCCGTCACCAACTCAACCGTGAAAGGCGCTTGGGTACTTATGCGTTTTACATTTTCGTGGGCAGTCGTCACGGCATCGGCAAAAGGCTCAATACCAACGACGGTTAGGTGTTTGACACTGCTGTTTTCTTTCTTAGACAACCCTTCAATGATGTTTGCCACTTGAAAACCAGTCCCAATGCCGATGTCCATCAAGACGGGATGCGTGTGCTGGGCGAGGGCGCCAATTAATAAAGTGTTGGTACAATGTTGGCTTAAATTTGCCAATGGAAATTGTTGAATTAATAATTCAAACAAACGAATTTGGGGAATTTCAAAACGTTGTAAATAAATATGTTCTTGGCTCTGTGCTCCTGTGGTATGCTTACGCATGGCTTTCGTAAGCGTATAATGAAACAATGACTCAGGGTTTTCTAAATCTTCGACTGACTCATAATGAATGTCACTAAGCGTCTGATTATCAGCTTCGGTGAGCGAATGAGGCATCCGACTAGCTAGGTCATGTAAAGAAGTCAAGGCGGTAGTTGCGAGAAAGTCCATTGTCGAGCGCGGTTATGTTTTTGTTTGATGGTTCAAAGCTACAACCAACGCCTCCCAAGGTTCAAAACTGAGTTACCAAGGCGTTGATATTTGCCATTGAATAGGAAAAAAAAGAACGCGAACCGCTAACCTTTTTCAAACAACCACCAGATAGGGCGACGGCGGCGTTGGATTTTAAAATTTGCCTTCAAATAACTTTGGATGTGCTGGGTCGCTTCTTCCAGGTCATCGGTGATTTTGAGCAAATTGAGGTCATCAGGAGAAATTGTTCCTTTGTCAATCATCTTTTGGAGCATTTCAATCAATGGTTCATAGTAAGCTTTACCAATCAATACCATCGGAAAGTTTTGAATCGTCCCCGTTTGAATAAGCGTTAGGGTTTCAAACAGTTCGTCCATAGTGCCTACGCCGCCTGGCATAATCACAAATGCGTAGGAATATTTGACCAAAAGTACCTTACGGATGAAAAAGTACTTGATTTTTACCCATTTGTGCATGTAAGGGTTTTCGCTTTGTTCGTGCGGAAGAATGATATTACAACCTACCGAACGTCCACCCGCTTCAAACGCCCCACGGTTGGCGGCTTCCATGATGCCAGGCCCACCGCCTGTCATCACCGTAAGTCCAAGTTCTTGGGCAATGCGCCGACCCATTTCGCGGGCTTGTTCGTAGTGTTCGCTTCCTTCTTTGAACCTTGCCGACCCAAAAACAGTGACACAAGGGCCAACAAAGTGCAGGGCACGGATTCCTTTCAGAAATTCCCAAAAAACTTCGAGAACAAACAAAAACTCAAATCGACGGCTTTTGGGGCCTTCTAAATAGTAGTCGCCCGTGCGTTGGTCGAGGAAGGGCGGGGGGAAAGGTGGATTGGGCATAGAACTCGTCTGGTTTCGGAAATACTTTAGTAACTTAGCGGCAGAATAGCTTAACTACTATGATTCAAATCACTTCTTTTGTTTTTTCTCCTTTTTCAGAAAATACCTACATTCTTTATGACGAGACCAAGGAAGCGGTCATCATCGACCCAGGTTGTTTGATGCAGTCGGAAAAAGAAACACTCGCTAATTTTATTTCAGAAAAAGGATTAAAAGTGACAGCTTTACTCCAAACTCATGCGCATTTGGACCATGTCTTTGGGAGTGCATTTGTGAAGCGTAAATATGGCGTAAAAATGTACATGCACAAAAAAGAATTGCCTGTATTGGAGGCAGTCGAAAGTCGCTGTAAGTTATGGGGAATCCCTGGTTTTGAACCCGTAGAGGCCGATGCGTTTTTGGAAGAAGGAGACAAAGTGACGTTTGGACAGTCGTTGTTGGATGTGGTATTTGTGCCAGGCCACGCGCCAGGCCACATTGCCTTTATTTGTCATCCGCAAAAATTTGTCATCGGTGGCGATGTGTTGTTTAAAGGAAGTGTAGGCCGTACCGATTTCCCTTTGTGCGACCATGCTGCTCTCCTGAATAGCATTCGTACAAAGTTTTTTACGCTCGACGACGACTATCAAGTATATGCAGGGCACATGGAGCCCACTACCATTGGGTACGAACGCCGTTATAACCCCTTTTTGAAATAAACGTATGCGCCTTTTTACGATTCCCAATTTAATGACCTGCGGCAATCTACTTTGTGGCTGCTTAGGTATTGTGTTCAGCTTTCGGGGTGATTTATTATTAGCGGGAGCTTTGATTTTTTTGGCCGCAGTGCTTGACTTTTTTGATGGCTTTGCCGCGCGGCTTTTAAATCAATCCTCGCCCATTGGCAAAGAATTAGATTCATTGGCCGACATGGTGACGTTCGGTGTTTTGCCTTCCATGATTGTATTTCAATACCTCGAACGTACCAATGATTCCATCGAAATTGAGGGTATGTTGGTGTCCTTCGTAGCGTTTTTGCTGGCGGTTTTTTCGGCCTTGCGTTTAGCCAAATTCAATATTGATACCCGTCAAGCTGATTCGTTTATTGGCGTACCCACCCCCGCCAATGCCATTGTAGTGGCCTCACTTCCTTTTATTCTTAGGATGTATCCTGAGTCTCAATCCATCATTGTTAATCCAACGGTATTGATAGGCTACACGCTCGTGATGTCGTTTTTGATGATTATGGAAGTACCTTTGTTGGCCTTTAAATTCAAAAGTTTTGGTTGGAAAGAAAATCAACTCAAATATATTTTCCTTGGGGTGTCGGTGGTTTTATTGATTTTGCTGAAATTTGCAGCTGTTCCGCTGATAGTCGGTATTTACATTTTACTCTCATTCATAGCCCCCAAATCCCCAAAAGGGGCTTAACAATCAAAATCTCCCCCATTGGGGGTGGGGGGCTTTAAGTTCTATGAAATTCATCGCCGAAATCAACGTCATGCCCCAAAAAGAAATCCTTGATCCACAAGGGAAAGCCGTTAAACTCGGGCTTCATAATTTGGGTATCGACGACGTATCTGATGTCCGTATTGGCAAACACATCACTTTGAGTTTAGACGCTGATTCAGAGGCTGCTGCCCAACAACTCGTCGAAACGGCTTGCAGTAAATTGTTGGCCAATTTGATTATGGAAGACTATACTTACACGTTGAAAGAAGCTTAGTGAAGCAAAAAAGGCAGAGCATTCGGAAGGAAGTTCTGCCTTTTGTTATTTAATATTCCTACAATCATGCCATATTCCAAAATTACAGGTTTGGGTTTTTACGTACCCGAAAACGTAGTAACCAATGATGACTTGAGCAAACTGATGGATACCTCTGACCAGTGGATTCGTGAGCGGACAGGCATTCAAGAACGTCGTTACTTTACCTACGGCAAAGATACCAACGCGAGCATGGCTACTGCGGCGGCCCGTCAGGCATTGGAGCGGGCGGGTTTGCAGCCATCGGATGTTGACATGATTGTGTATGCCACCATTACGCCCGACTATTTTTTCCCAGGTTCGGCGTTTTTGATGCAGCGCGAACTCGACCTCATTGGCATTCCTGTGATTGACATTCGGGAACAATGTTCGGGTTTTGTGTATGCGCTTTCGATTGCCGATCAGTTTATCAAAACCAGTACGTACAAAACGATTTTGGTCATTGGAGCTGAAATTCAATCGACGTGGACGGATAAAAGCAATAAAGGCCGCAACGTAGCCGTCATTTTTGGGGATGGCGCAGGGGCTGCCGTGGTGCAAGCCACCGAAGACCCCACCCATCGCGTGCTTTCTACGCACTTACACGCCGACGGTCGTTTTGCGGAAGATTTGTTTGTGAAAGACCCAGGCAGTAGTCGCCCAGTTCGCTCGGCTACCAAAGAGATGGTGGATGAGGGAGGATTTGAAGTCATTATGAACGGAAACGCGGTCTTCAAACACGCCGTTGTTCGTTTTGCCGAAGCCATCAACGAAGCTTTGGATGCCAATGGCTACAAGCCCGAAGATATTTCGCTGCTGGTACCTCACCAAGCGAATATTCGTATCAGCGAGTACATTCGTCAGCAGATGGGCCTGCGCGAAGACCAAGTCTATAACAACATTCACAAATACGGAAATACCACCGCCGCCTCCATTCCGATTGCCCTCACCGAAGCTTGGGAAGAAGGACGCGTCAAAGAAGGTGACCTCGTTTGCCTAGCTGCTTTTGGTAGCGGCTTTACGTGGGCGTCTGCACTGATTAAATGGTAATCGTACTGGACATATTGTCGAAGTAATCATAGCCTTTGTTTCCATGAAAACGCATTTTCTCCGACTTCTTGATTATGAACGTTGGGCCAACGCCCAATTGGTCGCTTCCATTGAATCGCTCGAAACTCCTCCCGACAAAGCTTTGTCGCTGATGAGCCACGTACTCAATGCCCAAATGGTCTGGTTTACACGCGTTGCCAATGATCATTTGGTGGTGGGAGTGTGGGACGTCTTGCCAGTTGCTTGGCTTTCCGAAACATTGGAACACAGTTACCAAAAATGGTCAAGCTTTGTGAAGGATACCGACGAAGCTGATTTTGATAAAATTATTACGTACCAAACCACCACTGGTGCTACTTTTCAGTCGTCGTTAGGGGATATTTTAACGCACCTGAGCCACCACGCGGCCTATCATCGTGGACAAATCATCAGCATTTTGAAACCCGAATTGTCGCAAGTACCATCGACTGACTTTATACTTTGGGCGCGTCAATCTTAAAAAATAGACCAATGGAAGAGTTTGAACAACCCAAAGAAAAAGACAAGTCGAAGAAAGATAAAAAGAAGAAGAAAAAAAAAGAAGGCCGTAGCGCAGAAACGATGTTTCGGACGACTTTGGCAAGCCATCTTCAGCTCAGTGCTATGGCCGACCAAAAAGCGGGCTTGATGATTTCTATTAATTCTATCATCATTTCGGTGGTTATCACTTTTTTGGTAAGTGAAGTAGAGTCCAACCCTCGGTTATTGCTACCGATGACTCTATTGGTACTCGTTTGCCTTGTGACTATCACTTTGGCGTTGCTTTCTACCCGCCCGTCGGTGCGCTCAAAAGCGGAGCGTCTGACGTTAGATAAATCCAAAATTGACTTGTTGTTTTTTGGTGATTATTTGGCGCTATCGCGCGATGAGTATAAGGAAGCAATGAAACTACTGGTAACGGAAGAAGAGCGAGTGAAAGAGACGATGATCGACAATATTTACGCCCAAGGGTTTGTCATTGAACGTAAATATCGTCTGTTGAAAATCACCTACTTGGTGTTTATGATTGGTTTTCCGTTGGTTCTTCTTAGCTTTTTGGTGGTGTTATTTGGGGTTAGTTAAGTCCTTTGATAACAACACCAGCTGCCTGTGGTTTTCCCCCACCATAAATCAGCAAGCGCTTTACATCTTTGGGATTGTCGATAATCGAATAAAAATCATCCAAATAGCGAAGAGTGCGCTTAATGTAGCCTGATTTGAGATTCGGGTTGTTTTGATACAAAGCATAGATTTCGGGTTTGGCGGCTTTAAACCGTGCAAAAACTTGCTGAAGCAGCGCGGGTGGGTAGGTCAATCCTCGGAAAAGGCGCTCTCGTACCGAGGCAAGTTCCAATTGTTCGGCGGGTTGGGCGTATTTGGCTTCTACAATGCCCGAATGGTCAAAATCATAAGGGACAGGAATCGGATACTTTCCTCCTTTGGGTGCTAATAGTTTGATATTGTGCAAATAAGGCACCGACCAGTCGGTGTTGCCAATCATGTATTCAAACACCGCAACCGTCGCCATTTGAAGAGAATCAATGCGGGTCATTGGAATTTGTTTGATGTTATAATCTTTGGCTTTATTGCGTTTGGCCATATCGTCTTCATCTTCAAGCAAAAACGCATAACTTATTACGGGTTTTTGAAGCCCCGCCGAGTCTTCGTACGTCACCTGAGCAATTCGCGCCCGAAAACTGTAATTCGTAATCAGGTTGTACATTCGATACACCAAGTATTCGTTGAAAATGTATTCTTCGCTCTGGCAATGGGTGACGAGTTTAAGGCGGTTTTGGCGCTCAAAGATGGAGTTTTTGTCTTTCTTTTGCGGTAAATCCAACAGCAACGGCGGAAAAATACAGTTTTTGGACGCTTTGCGGAAGTTGCCACGTACTTTGAGCTTAATAGGAATTTTTAAGTCACCTTTCTTCTTGCGGGCATAGTACAGTTCTGCCCAGTGGTTAGAAGGAGAAGCGCCTCGGTCTTTTTGGAGGGCTTTAATGTTGGTGACAATTCGCAGTTTGATGACGTCATCGTTTTTAAAGAGCGGGCCAAAATTGGCCTTTTTTTCCACTTTTGCGGTGTCGGAAGGAACACCACCGTGGCCGTGTACGTGCGCGCATACCCAAGTACAAAAAGCGAATAGGCAGATGTAGCGTTTCATAGCAATGGCTGAATTTGAGATATGAGAGAGGAGTGATGAGATATGAGAGAAATAATATAATGGGCTATTTGATGGGGTTTGGAGGCGTGAGGTGGGGGGCTAAAAAACGATAAATTTCTTGCCGCGACTCTTTGGCCAATTTTGTATCAATGCGGTTAAACGTGTGTCCGCCTGGGGCTTCTTGGTAAATTTTATACTCAAATTTTTTGCCGTTGGCTTTCAGCGCATTGATAAGACCTTCTACTTCCAGTACATTGACGTCCTCGTCGTTGGTATTGGTGTGAATAAGAAGTGGGGTTTTTAGTTTTTGAGCATTCCAAAGCGGCGAGCGGCGGCGGTATTCGGCCACGTTTTCGGCAGCATCTTTCCCAATGTGATTGGGCGATGAAAACTCGTTGCGATAGCTTTGGGTTTTGTAGCCCATGCGCGCAATCAAGTCACTCACAGGCACGCCAGCGTAGGCAACGCGGTAATCTTCGGGATGATCAAAAATATTCATGAGCGTAATCATCCCGCCGTGGCTCCATCCCATAATACCCACGCGTTCGGCATCGACTTGCGGCATGTTTTCAACGGCCCAGCGTTTTCCTGCCAACACATCGTCGTTTTCATAGGCACCGTAGTCGATTTGGCGGTAAAAAGTGCTTCCGTAGCCCGTGCTTCCTCGGTATTCGGGGGCGATGATGATGTACCCTTGCTCAACCATTTCGCGGACAATGTGGGCATAAAATGTATTAAAATCGCCGTGAACACCGCCGTGAATGAGCACAATCAACGGCAATTTTTTCGACTCAGCGTATTTTTTTGGAATAAAAGTATAAGCAGGAATAACCACGGGATTGTAGGCACCTTGCCCAGTGGGGTTGCGTACCACGTGTGGAGGCTTGCTGGCGTACCGAACTTTGTCGATGATAGCGACATCGCCCAGTTTTTCGTACCAAAGCAGGTCGTCGATGGTCTTGGTCAAGCCTTGCTCCATAAATAAGAGCTTGTCTTCCAACGCTTTTACGCGTTCGTTTAAGTCGGAACTTTGTCCAAATGACCACTTTGTCAAGAACAATAAACAAACAAAATAGAGTTTTCTCATGATGAATTGGCGTTTAGGTAGATTTATTTGGCCAAACCTGCTTCCGATACAAGTGTGAGCAAGGCAAGTTGAATGGCTTTATAGCTGTCTTTTTCGTCGTACCACCACTCGTTGAGGGCGTGGTTATTGCCCGTTTTTCCACCTTGCCCGAGCGTGATGGCTGGTATTCCTTTGGAAATAGGCACGTTGGAGTTGGTCGAGCCACGGGTCAGTCGAGGCGACACCCCAAAATAGGTAGTAGCGGCCATGGCGCGTTGAATGAGCGGAAGACTTTCGGGAAGTTCGCCCGAAGGACGGTCGCCGATTTTTTTGATTTCTACCGTCAAGGCAGGCCCCATGCGCTTCATGGCATTGTGCTCGACCAAGGCTTGTTGAATGGAGGCTTTTAGTAACGAATCGACCATGTTGAGGTTTTCGGGAATTTCAGAACGCATATCGATTTCCATCCAGGACTCGAACGCAATCGAATTGACCGACGTTCCTCCGCCAATGCGCCCTACGTTGTAGCTCGTGCGAGCGCCCGAACGGGTAAACTTATCCGCCGCTTTGGAAAAATAGTGAATCGCTGATCCGAGTGCGTGTTGGGGATTGGCCAACCCAAAAGCGCCCCACGAGTGACCGCCTGGCCCACGAAATGTGACACGGTAACGAAACGAACCTAGACCCATGTTGATAAGTGTGCCTGTATCGCCGCCGTCGATGGCAATCCAAGAGTCGATGCGGCGACTTTGGTCAGTAAATAGAAACTTGGTGCCGCGCAAATCTCCCAAGCCTTCTTCGCCCACCGAACCCACAAACAGTACATCTGCTTCGGTCTCTACCTTAGCTTCTTCCAAAGCCCTAACTACGGACAACAATAAAACCAAGCCACGGGTATTGTCGGCAATGCCTGGCGCAAAGAGGGTATCGGCATTGTTGCTTACTTTAATCTTGGTTTCGATTGGAAAAACGGTGTCTAAATGGGCGTCAAAAGCAATCGTACGCGTGCGTTTTTTCCCCTTACGAAGTGCGAGGACGTTTCCTTCCTTATCCGTCCAAACCGAATCAGCACCCGCTTCTTTGAGCATAGTGGCAAACTTTTCGCCACGCTTGGTTTCCATAAACGGTGGCGCTGGGATTTCGGTGAGCATGATAAGCTCGCTTCGGTTGCGCTGGGTTTGCCCTAGAATGGACTGAAACGCGGCTTGTAATTGTTTGGTTTTGGCCAATTGCTCTATTTCTTTCAAATAAGAGCTTTCTACTTTTCCGCTTTTTCCTTCGCCGTTTTCTTGGGCATTCACAGGTTTTGGAAGAAAGACAAAACAACTCAACAAGGTAAACAATGTGAAGGTAGAGGTACGATTTAGCATATTGATGAAATAAAAAGATGGTACGCTAATTTTACCGCAATCTACACATGTTTGGCTGTTAGATGCTATTTTTTGCAGGCTCAATTTTTTCAAACGTGACTTTTTGGGAGGGACGTCAAAAACGCAACTCAAAAAACCACTGACAGAACGTTTGCCAAAAAGGAAACTTGTAAAAATTGAGGACAGAGTAATGATAGATTAAAAGAATCCCCAGGGCAAGCGGAAATACATTTAGCCGTTTGTGCGACCGCCAATCCCAAATACAAAGCGCTATCAACAGCAAATCGGTCAATATAAACCCTGCCACGGGCGTAATAGGCCAGCCTTCCAACAAGGGCAAATAAGCCCGAATCCCAGGCGCAAAATGGCCAATGAGTCTGTCGGTAATGGGCGTAACCATTGGAAAAGCACTACAAACCAAGTACCGTGCGTGAATGGTCGCTTTCTTTTTGTAATAAATGCCCAAACCGTATAAAATCAGGAAGGCAACGAGTGCGTTGATTACCAGTGCGATAAAGAAATACTCCATTGTGCCTAACGCCTGGCTTTTGCCAATTTGGAATTTGAGCAAATCCAAGGTAGTGAGAATGACCAATGGGACTAATACGTAAGAAGCCTTCCCGATTTGGCGGTGTAACGCCGTTTTCTTTTGGCGAATGAGGTAGGGTTGGACAACCAGCATGGCGCACCACAAAATCAGACTGATGCCGTGGGTGTGCATTCGATAATTGGCTTGGTCTAGCAATCGGGAAAAATAACTGAACCAAAAGCCAATGACCATCAGCAGAAAAAATCCAATAAAATAGAAGTGACTCCTTTTAAATAGCGTGGTTTCGAGTTTCATCGTTAAGCGTGTTTTTTAGGGAAATAGATTGAGCGAATATGATTTAGTAAATAGTTGATTCTCTTTTGGATATTTGCAAAATACTATTAAAATTTTTATAATTGTACTTGTAAATCAATACATTAACCACACATTTCTTCTTGGCTGCTATGAAAAACTTTCTGCTGTTTGTATCGTTTTTGTATGTACTTGGCAGTTGCCGAGATAAAAATGAAAGCCCTCAACCCAGTGTTTATCCTGAGTTACAAATCAAGGCTATTCATTTCCCTGGCATTCCAGATGAAAATGTAACAATTGACCCTCTTAAATGGACTATCCATGTCAAAATTCCTGCGGCTTTAAGCGCGACCCATTTTATTCCAACTTTAGAACTTTCAGATGAAGCGCAACTGTATGATTCTTCTGAGCTTACTGAGTTGAGCAGGGTCTATAGAATGAAATACCCCAACGAACAAGACTTGAGTGTACGAATTAAAAGTAAAACATCAAACAGAAAAATAACATACACGATAAAGACAACACCTAGTGCTCCGCTCAAAATTACTCAATCAGAGCCTCTCGTCGATTTTGTTATTGGAGATTCTTCTTATATCAACATAGATGCTGAAAATACTGCTGGCAATGCAGTCCCTCAAATGGCTATCTTTAGGAATAAGAAATCTGGGACTGAACACACGTTAAATTTTAATTCAATTGGGTCGATTGGACTCATTCATAATACTTTAAGACTCTCTGCGGCTTCCCTTCCCTTTGAATTAGGTGATTATGATATTTCTTTCCTGATGGCGGATGGAGCCGAACTAAAAGTAGGGCCTAGGGTCAGGATACTGCAAGGTAAACCTAGCCTAAATATGAGTGCTGGGAGTAGCATGAATAGAGTGGCAGGCAAAGATTTGGCAGTTGGTGGAATCAATCTGTTTGAAAACACGGTTACTTTTCGATTACATTATCCCAACGGGACAACGGTTCCGTTGCAAGCCAATTATTCCTTAAATGGACGAGCGGCTACGTTGTCTATGCCTTCGCTTTTATCTCCTGGCTATTATGGAGTTGAGGTTCTTCGAGACAATCGGCCTTTGGGTATCAGCTACCGATTGAGTATTTTAAAAAACGAAGTACAAACCATGATTATGGCCTTGAACAATTTACCCTTTCGTAACTATCCCAGTGCTGAACCGATGGTTTTGGCCCGTAATCAGCGTATTTCTGTGCATTTTAATGCTGTAGTGCCTTACGGAATTTATGGCGTAACCGACAAATATGTAATGACTTACGCAGACGAATCAAAACCTGAATCTGTTTTTCGTTTTCCGATTACGATTCCCAATGAAGCGGCACCTCACTTTACCATTCCCGCCGATGTTCCTGCGGGACGTTACAAAGCTATAATTCAGGAAATAAATCCTGCCACAAAAGAAGTAGTACAGCAAAGCGAACCTTTTGAACGAATCGTGGTATTGCAATAATGAATTAAATACAAATGCTTCCGTTTTTGGGACTGGTTGTTATACTCAAATCATGGCTTTTATGATGACTTATCTAACGGTAGTTTTATTGTAAACGTCGTTCCTTGGCCTTCCATACTTTCTACTGCCAACGTTCCATCGTGCCCTTTGGTGATGATGTCATAACTCAGCGACAAACCCAGTCCCGTGCCTTCGCCTGTGGGTTTGGTGGTAAAAAAGGGCTGGAAGATTTTGGGTAAAATATCATTCGGAATACCGCCACCGTTGTCGCTGACTTGTATTTCGACCGCGTTTGCAAGGCGTTTGGTCTGTACCGATACGGTTGGTTTGAAACCTGCGGGTTGTAGAGACGTTGCATGCAACGTCTCTACGGTGTTTCGTTGATGGACGGCATAAAAGGCGTTGTTAAACAAATTCAACAAGACACGGCCAAGGTCTTGCGGGACAACGTTGATTTTGGAGAGGGTAGGGTCAAGATGAATCTGAAAATCAGCATTAAAAGCTTTATCTTTTGCCCGCATTCCGTGGAAGGAGAGTCGTAAATATTCATCGCAAAGGGCGTTGATGTCGGTGGGTTGGCGTTCACCTGTACCCATGCGCGAGTGCTCCAGCATCCCTTTAACGATGCTTGAGGCACGCTTACCGTGGTGGTTTATTTTTCCAAGATTTTGTGAAATATCAGCCAATATTTCTGCTCCCACCCCTTCAATGTGGGTTTCTTCTTTGAGTTCATCAATAAGTTCGACGGACAATTCGGCGAAGTTATTGACAAAGTTCAACGGATTCTGAATCTCATGAGCGATGCCTGCCGTGAGCTCGCCGAGGCTGGCCATCTTTTCTTTTTGAATCAATTGATTTTGCGCCGCCTTCAATTCCTCCAATGATTGCTCAAGCTGCGACGTTCGTTCACGTACTTGTCGTTCAAGCGTTTCGTTCTGAGCTTCAAGTAGTTGCTGTCTTTCTTGTTCTTGCTGTAGCGTTTTTTGGGTAAGGGTATTGTTTTCTTGCAGCTTCTCAATCAGCACTTTATTGGTTTGAGAAAAACTGATGGCCAAATAGAGCGAAATCGACAGCGGTACGCACAGAACGGCGATTTGGTAGGTTAAAATACCTCCAAATCCTTGAGGAAACAAGGGCGAAAAACCGTAGTATGCAAGGAGAAGGTCAAAATAAAACAGCATAAACATCACCAACGAAATCCCCATGCCAATCATGATGAGGCGAGCCCCTGGGAGATGCTTCCGCAAAGCCACCACCGTCACCCGAATCACCTCGGCCGTCATCAGTAGTTCGGTGCCGAGCTCGGCCCAAATGGAGCCTAATGAGTAGGGGGTAAAAAGGCTTAACATAATGACCGCCCCAAAAACGACAATGAGCCAAAAGAGTATCCCTGTTTTTTGGTGATAAATTTCATAAATGGCACGTATCAAAAACAGGTACGCAATGGGGAAAGAAAGGGTTTGAATAAACTCGACAATGAAATAAAGCGAAAGGGTTTCGACAAACTCAAAAGAAAGGGGAATGCAAAAAAAAGCAATTCCTAGCGCCAAGGTTGTTCCCGAAAAATAGAGGTTGGCGCGCTGGGTTCGGTAGAGGGAGAAAAAGGATAAGTGCAAAAAGGTGAGAATAAAAAAGACCCCGACCTGAAACCAACCGTAATCGCTTTGTTGGCGCTGGTAAGCTTGGCTTTTGGGGGCGTTTTCGGTTTCAATCAAAGTGGCTCGGAAGCAATGGTTCTTGTTGAAACCCACACGGTTATAAAAAGAATTTCGCTCATATGCTACCCGTACTGCGATTTGTACAAACGGATAACTGACCGAATAAGGTAATCCGATGGAGTTGTTGTGGAAAATATTGGCCGCTTGTATAATGCCTCGTTTGGCGTCAATGTTACCGATTTTTCGGGCCAAAATACCGTTGATATATACCTCAGAAGCTACACTTTGGCTGATTTGGAGGGTGGTTAATTTTTGGGCAACCAGCGGCGAAAACTCAATCGTGGTGCGGAACCAGCCGTATCCCTTTCGAGAGAGTTGGGGAATGGCGTTGACGTCTTGCGTAGGGTCAATTATTTTCCAGTCGCTGTCGTCAAATTCGGGGTCAGCCCATTCGTGGTTATCTCCCTCGTGCCATTTCCATCCGTTGGTCAAAACCAACCCTTTGGACGGAATACTGTCGATGGTGTTTACATTCTGGCCTTGGGTCCCGACCCAAAACAGCAAAAAGAAAAGGATTAAAATTGGGTTTTTCATGGAAAGGCTGTATTGAAAAGAATGGTTTGGAAATGCTAGGAAACAGCAATGGGCGCGGTTGTTATGGGAAGCCGAATCGTAAACGTGGTACCGTTACCCTCAGCCGATTCTACTTCGATTTTGCCACCGTGGCCTTTGGTAATGATGTCATACGCCAACGACAACCCTAAACCAGTGCCTTGGCCAGTAGGCTTGGTGGTAAAAAAGGGTTGGAAAATTTTGGCTTTGACTTTGTCACTCATCCCCGCGCCGTTGTCTTTGACTTTGATAATGAGCTGGTTGTCGTTTTTTTCGGTGAGCACACTTACCTTGGGTTTGAAAGATGGGTTAGATGCCCGCGTTACATTGACGGCATAAAAGGCATTGTTGATAAGGTTAAGCAGGACACGTCCAACGTCTTGAGAAACTACGCTGATTCGGGGAAGGTCAGGTTCGGTAATGAGCTCAAATTCAGCGTTAAAGCTTTTGTCTTTGGCGCGCATTCCGTGGTAAGAAAGGCGCAGGTATTCGTCGCACAAGGCATTGATGTCAGTGAGTTGGCGCTCACCTGTACCCATCCTCGAATGCTCCAGCATTCCTTTGACAATACTGCTGGCACGCTTGCCGTGGTGGACAATCTTTTGAAGGTTTTGCTGCAAATCATCCGCAATTGCCTTGACTTCCTCGGTATCGCCGCGCTCAAGCTCTTCTTTCATTTCGTCGATTAATTCGGTCGATACTTCTGAGAAATTATTGACAAAATTCAACGGATTCTGAATCTCGTGGGCAATGCCTGCCGTCAATTCTCCCAATGAAGCCAATTTTTCTGACTGAACTAACTGTGCTTGCGCGGCTTTGAGACTTAGCAATGACTTTTTGAGCTCCGACGTACGCGTGGCTACTTGTTTTTCGAGCAACTCGTTTTGGGTACTCAAGAGGTGCTGCTTTTCTTGTTCTTGGGCTAAGTTACGCGCTGAAAGTTCTTCGATTTCGGTGATTTTTTTGAGCAATGAACGGTGGGTTCGGGTGTATTCTTTTACCAACGACAAAGAAAGCCCAACGGGAATACTCAATACAAATATGAGGGCTAAAATGCCTAAAACGACCAAGAAATATTCGCTAGTAGATTGAATTGAGTCAATGCTGTAAGCCAACATCCCAAAAAGAATGGAGACCGCAAAGAACACCACGATACAAACCGCCATCGCAATGAGGGTATTGACGGGCACTTTGGCGTTGGGGTGGCGTCGGCGGTCGGCAAGGATACTGACCCGAATAAAATCAACAAATAACAAAACGAAGAAAGGCCAAGTTTGAGTTTCAAAAGGGAACGTGATGTCAAAAATCGTGGATGTCAAGGCCAATACCATGAGCCCTGCTTGAAGGTAAAAGAAATACTTGAAGGGCTGATCGAGGTAGAGATACAGCGAGACATTGATGAGAAGAAGGCCAAGGTAAAGCGTAATCAGCGTGATTAACTCATTGATTTCGTGGCCACTAATGGTGGTAATATGGTCGTCGAGAAAGTCAGCGAAGAACGAAATACCAAAGAATAATAACGTAAATCCCAGCGATAAGCTAACCTTTTGCTGGCGATTGGTTGAATAAAAAAGAAAGTGCAATAAGCTAAAAATAAAGAAAACGCCAATGCAAAATGCCAGCGCTCGACTCATTTCTAGGTTATCCCGATAAAAAGAACCTCCCCAGCGATTAATGTCATGAAGTCTGATTTTAAAAATCTCTTGGCCTGTGCCTGGAAAATAAAAATTGCGCTTCGTAAACGAGTAACGAACGGCCAAAACGTGCGGTAGCGTGTCTGGAAGCGTGATGGGCAGCAATTCGGCAAGTACTTTGGTTTTTTCTACGGCAGGGTCGGTGCTGACGATCCCAATCTTGTGGAGTAATTTTCCATCAAGGTAAATCTCCGAGGCACCCATTTGCTCAATGTTTAGGAACAACGTCTTTTTTGCAAGGCTCGAATCAACGCGAAGAGGCTTGCGGAACCAGCCAATTTGGGCTTTGCGCAGTTCGGGAAAATGGCTGATATTTTTGTACAAAACGGGGGCATCTTTCCACGTAGAGTCATTGAACGACGGAGCTGCCCACTCCGCGTTGTCGCCTTCTTTCCATTTCCAAAATTTAGATAGAGAGTTACCGTCAGCAGAAATGCTTTTGATAGGGGCGCGGCTTTGAGACCATGCCTGACAACTGATTAAAATGAAAAGAAAAACTTTAAATAAATGCTTCATAAAAAATGAGGTTAAGAAGGATTTGGCAAAGTAATGATAAACGTCGTTCCTTCTCCTTCAATGCTGTCGAGTTCGATGGTTCCTCCGTGGCCTTTGGTGACGATGTCGTAGGCCAAACTTAGCCCCAAACCCGTGCCTTGTCCTGTGGGTTTGGTGGTAAAAAAGGGTTGGAAAATTTTGGATTTGAGTTCTTCTGGAATACCTGTTCCGTTGTCTTCTACTTTGATGACAATTCCTTGCTCGGTGGCTTGAGTATGTACCGAAACCGTGGGGGAATAGTCCTTGATTTCTAATTTTCCTTTGGCTTGCACCGCATAAAATGCGTTGTTGATGAGGTTGAGCAAGACCCGTCCAAAATCCTGCGGAATGACATTTACTTTCGGCAAAGATTCATCAAGAAAGGTATTCATTTTGGCATTAAACGACTTGTCTTTGGCGCGTAATCCGTGGTAACTCAGGCGCAAATATTCGTCGGCGAGGGTGTTGAGATTAATCGGTTCTTTTTTGCCCGTGCTCGCCCGCGAGTGCTGGAGCATCCCCGTGACAATGCTCGATGCGCGTTTCCCGTGGTAATTTATTTTTTCTAGGTTTTGGAAAATATCGTCCAAAATCTCATTCTCAAGTTCTTCGTCGCGCTCTTTTTTTGTACGTTCCGATTTGAGCTCGTCGAGCAGTTCTACCGATACTTCCGAAAAGTTATTGACAAAGTTAAGCGGGTTCTGGATTTCGTGGGCGATACCCGCCGTAAGTTCGCCCAAACTCGCCAGTTTTTCCGACTGAATCAGTTGTTGTTGGGTGGCTTTTAGGTGTTTTAGCGATTGGGTGAGGGCAGAGGTTCGTTCGGCTACTTGTTTTTCAAGCAAGTCATTTTGCTGAGAAAGAATGCGTTGTTTTTCCAAAGATAATTCTTCTACCTCTTTTAGCTTTGATTGCAATTCTTTTTCGGTGGTTGAAATGCTACGCGCAATCAACATGGAAAGCGTCAGCGGAGTACAGGCATAAAAAGCAATCATTAAGAAATTGGCCCAGTTTTGCACCGAACCGACCTGAATTGTTCCCGAAATGATGAGCAAACGAGCGCTCAAAAAAACAATCATTAAGACAAAAGAAAGAATCAGAGAACGGGAGTCGCGTTGATTGGATTTACGGGCAAGTACAACTTTTCGGACGACTTCTACCAACAATCCAAGGATACTTCCATAATAGATGTATTGGGTAAGCGGAGCGTCGGGGGTAAGAATGCTTACCGAAGTAACGGTTAGAAAAACTACGCCTAACACCTTAAAAAACCAAGAAATTGGCTGCTGTAAGTAGCTGATAATGGTGTAGCAAAGGATGAGTATATAAAGTGAAATAAAGAGACTGTAAGCAAAAGTGAGAAGTGAGGCGGTAAAAGGATGGCTGATGCCAAATAAGCCATCGCCTACCACAAAATGCAGGGTGGCAAACAAAAGACACAGGGCAAAGGTGCGGTTGTAGCTTTTGGTTGTATTGTAAAGATAAAGGATAAAATGCAAAACCGCCATGACCAGAAACAATCCCGCCAATGACCAATTATACCAAGCGACGTATCTACCCGATTGGAAGGCTTTTTCAAAACGCCCCGTTGGCTCAATCAGTGTAGCTTCAAACATCACCTTTTTTGAAGGAAATAACTTTTGAAAAAACGTTGGACTGCTGGTGTACGAATGCCGAACGGTGAGGGTATAAGTTCCTGTTTTGGGAAAAACAAGGTAGGAAATACTGCCCAAGGCCGTCGAAGATGTGATTTCGGAGGTAGGGTCTTCGCTTACTTTTCCCAGCTGACGAATGAGCTTTCCGTTTAAGTAAATCTCGGAAGCTCCCGTCTGGCGAGTGAGGAGGGCAAGCGGGCGTTGACACAAGCTGGAATCTATTGTCAGGATAAGCCGCAACCAACTGACTTTTGAGGAAGCAAAATTAGGGTTTTCTGAAAAAGGCAAGGACACGTCGATGGGTTTCCAAACGGTATCTTTGGCATTTTCTGGCCGCCAGCTCCAGCCTTTATCAAAGGGGACACCAGTTGCTGGCAGAGAATCCACTTGGAGAGAAGAAATCTGCGCATCGACGCGTGTGGTAATCCAAAAAAGAAAAATGAATAAATAGTACTTCATCAATGAGCGGGTAAAGTAATGGTAAACGTTGTTCCTTCTCCTTCAACACTGTCGAGTTCGATGGTGCCACCGTGGCCTTTGGTGACGATGTCATAGGCTAGACTCAATCCCAGCCCCGTGCCTTGTCCAGTAGGTTTGGTGGTAAAAAAAGGTTGGAAAATTTTGGATTTGAGTTCTTCTGGAATACCCGTTCCGTTGTCGCCTACTTTAATGATGATTCCAAGGTCAGTTTTTTGGGTACTAACTGTCACGGTAGGCATATAGTTTTCGGGCTGGGTGTTGCTTCGGGCTTGTACGGCATAAAACGCGTTGTTGATAAGGTTGAGCAATACCCGTCCAAAATCCTGTGGAATGACGTTGACTTTGGGCAAAGACTCGTCAAAAAAGGTGTTCATTTTAGCATTAAATGATTTGTCTTTGGCGCGTAATCCGTGGTAACTTAGGCGTAAATATTCGTCGGCGAGGGCATTGAGGTTGACGGGTTCTTTCTTGCCCGTACTGGCCCGCGAGTGCTGCAACATTCCCGTAACAATGCTCGAAGCCCGCTTTCCGTGGTGATTTATTTTTTCTAAATTTTGAAAAATATCCTCCAAAATCTCTTCTTCCAACTCTTCGTCGCGCTCTTCTTTGGCTTTGGCTCGCTCGGCTTTGAGTTCGTCCAACAGCTCCACGGAGACTTCGGAGAAGTTGTTGACAAAGTTGAGCGGATTTTGAATTTCGTGGGCGATACCTGCCGTGAGTTCCCCCAAACTTGCCAGTTTTTCCGATTGAATCAGTTGCTCTTGGGTCGCTTTTAGGTGCTCAAGGGCTTGTTGAAGTTCCTCTTTTTGTTTGGTAATTTCGGCGGTACGCTCGGCTACTTGGTATTCCAAATCCAGTTTTTTGGCCTCCAGTATTCGGTTGTTTTCTTCTTCTTGGACGAGTTTTTGTTGTTGCTTTTTAAATTCCCTTTGTTGGTTTCGGGCAATAATAGCAAGCACAAAACTGAGCACAAAAACGATGGATTTGGCCGTTTGAAAGAAGAAATCGTAACTTTCGTAGAAATTGGGCATCCAGTATTCGGCCAAGTTGTCAATTAAGAAAACAACACCCAGCGGTACTATCATCCAAAACAGTAAACGGGCATTCGGAACTTCTTCTTTTAAAATATAGGCAGGCCCTGCCACCAAAATAAGCAGACCAAAAAAGACGGGAGGTGAAAGCTTTTCGCTGTCGGTCACAACCTCCACCAACAATAAACCAAAGGCAATAAGCCGCCCAATGCGGATACGTTGATGCCACTCAGGGAGTCGTTCGGCGGTTTGTAAAAACTTTTGAACAAAAGGCAGCAAAAAGAAAGCCACCAGAAAAGGGAGGATAAAGCTCATAACTGTGACCGAACGAGGTTTTGTTAGGAATAAGTTATATCAAAGGTCGCAATAAGTTGTTTTTTGTCCAATATCTGTATTTTTGTCCAATATTGCTTACTCGCTATGTCTTTTTACCCACTATATCGTTCGTTAGGCATCAGGGCTGAAGAAGTCCGAACCGTCGGATTGTTTTTCTTGCACCACTTTTTTTTAGGCTTTGGGACGATGCTTATTTACGTATCGGCCAACGTCATTCTCCTTGAAAATCACCCAGAAACGAGCTTGCCGCTGGCGTACATGGCTTCGGCCGTAGGAATGATGCTCGTGGGAAAAATATACAGTTATTTTGAACACCACTTGCTGCTCGACCGCCTCGTGATTCGGGTGCTTTGGGCAGTGTTGGCACTGACCGCAGTTATTTTGGCCTTGGTTTATTTTGGTCATTCGGTGGTAGCAGCGGTGGCCATTATGGTGGGCTTTCGAGCGATTTATTTATTAACAAATCTTGAATTTTGGGGTGTTTCGGCGGTTGTGTTTGATGTGCGTCAAAGCAAACGCCTGTTTGGGGTCATCAGTGCGGGAGATATGCCCGCCAAAGCCCTCGGCGGGGTGTTGGCAGTATTGATTCACGGGCATACCGAGTTGTTGGTGCTGCTTTTGTTGGCATTTGGCTTCTTTTGGGCAGCCATGTACACCGCTGTGCAAACGTTTCGGTCGCACAAAGTCGCTACCGAACACGGCCACGCTCCCGTCCGCCGCACCCAATTGCCGCGACTCATTGCGCAGTTGTTTGGAGGAAGCGAGTTGATTTTTGCGATGTGCTTGAGCCTGACGGCAGTAGCCATCATGGCTACGGGGGTTGAATACGCCTTTTTTATTAATGTTAAATACAAACTTCACAGCCAAGCCGATGTAATGAAATACCTCGGTATTGTGTTGGCTCTCACGTATTTACTGGCAACGTTCGTCAAACTGATTGTGTCTCGCCAAACGGTTGAATACTTTGGTATCAACCGAATGTTGGCCTTACTGCCCGTGGGAGGGTTGTTGGTGTCGATGGCATTAGGCGTGATTTTCTTCACGGAGGCCGACGTGTCGGTGCAATTGGTGGCTTATTGCTTTGTTTATTTGGGCTTTGAGGTCGTGCGTCGGGCGCTTTTTGATCCCGTTTTTTTGGTACTTTTTCAACCTCTTTCTACCCACCAACGCCTGCGCGGACATACCCTGGCCAAGGGGTTTTATGAGCCGTTGGGACTAGGAATTGGGGGATTGATGCTGTACTTGAGCCATCATTTGTGGCAAGGAGGCGACTGGTTTTTGGTAGAGGAAATTGTGATTGGGGCTTTGTTTTCCTTGTGGTTTTTGAGGAGAACGTACCGCCAATACGTGCTTACGTTGCAAGAGGCGTTGAGCAAACGTTTTATGGCGGCGGAAGATTTGGCCGTCCCCGATGAGGCCGTTCATGCGGTGTTGAAAAACTTACAAAGTGATAAACCTAAGGAAGTTATCAACGCGATTGAGTGGTTGGTGGCCAATCGCCCCAAAAGTGTGTCATCAGATCGCCTGTATCGGTACGTGACTGAGTTGGTTGGACATTCCAACGAACGTATTCGGGTGAAAGCCCTTGACATTGCCGATCAGCTTAAAGTAAAGCTCAAACCAGCCCAGCTTCGAATGATGATTTTGCACGACGTAGAAGCGAGTGTTCGGGAGAAGGCTGCGTATGTATTGAGTAAAGATTCCGAATCGGCGGCGGTAGAGTTTTTGTACCACGACGATTTGGTGGTTAGAAAAGGGGCATTGCTTGGGTTATTGACCACCCATCCTGAACAAGTACAAGGGCAGACGGCACTCAAAGCGATGCTGCAAAGTGAGCAGGTGAAAAGTCAGTTGGCCGCCCTCGAAATTGTAAAAGAATTGGGCTTGTCAACCCACTGTAAACTGATAGGTAACGCACTAAAACAGCCTGAATCCGCAGTAGTCATGGCAGCTATTGAGACAGCAGGCAGGTTGAACGATCCAGCGCTGACCGAACAAGTGGCGGGATTATTAAATGAAAAAAAATACTGGCGACAAGCAGCACGAAGCTTGGCCAAATTAGAAGCTATATCTGTACTGGCTGCTTTAGAAACCTCGGCTAAATCGTTGGCAATAACCCAGCGCGTCATTGTGACGGCGGGACTAATGCAGTCGGCAGAGGCCCATGCGTTGTTGGTGGAGTTGGTTCAACGCCCCGACGTGGCTATCCGAACTTCGGCTTTGCAGGCACTGCGCAATTATCCCAATGCAAAAGGGAAAACGGCAGTTTTTGAACAACTATTGAAAGAAGAATTTTTATTGGCACAACGGCTCCTTCACTCGACGAGCGAGGAGGTAAGCGTTGAATTTAAAAACAGTCTTAACTACGAACAAGAGGTACTTATTCAGCGTATTTTTGGGTTGCTCATGCAGCAATATGACCAAGAGGCGATTGTAAGTACGCAGACAAGCTTATTGCACAGTTCGAAAGAGCGCCGTGCCAACTCACTCGAACTACTCCAAAATGTCGTTCCACGTCAGGTGTACGCAAGTTTGCATACCTTGCTTGACAACATTACGGAGGCCGATAAAATCCGCCTTATTGACGTTCATGTAGGAGCTTATACCGCCAAAGAACCCATCAAAGAATATATTTTGCGGCACGGAGCGCGCTATTTTACCGACTGGACAATTCGGTTGGCATTGCGAGGAGTTCCGCCCGAAACCTTATTTCAATACCCCGATTTACGCCTTATGAGTCATTCTTCTGCTACTGCTACCGTTTCTATCACGGAACGAGTTATGGTTTTGAAAAACACGGAGCTTTTTGCCGAAACTCCCGAAAATGTGTTGAGTAGCATTGCTCCCATCATGCGTGAAGTGAGCTACCACGAAGGACAAACCATCTTCGAAAAAGGCGATTTGGGTACCAGTATGTTTGTAATTTACGACGGCGAAGTGGGCATTTACGACGGAAAAGTACAATTGGCCCGCTTTGGACGGGGCGATGTATTTGGGGAATTGGCCTTGTTGGATGCGGAACCACGTTCGGCAGGCGTAGTGGCGCTATCGGATGTTCAATTGTTCCGCATCGACCAAGGTGATTTTTACGATTTGATGGACGAACGTGGGGAGGTGCTTCGGAACATCATCAAAATTCTTTGCCAACGGATTCGTACCCAAAATACCAAGTTGCGCCAGCTTTCGACAAAGTAAATCTCACTTTTCTACACTTCCAGCTCAAACTGAAACGAGTTCAACACTGTTCCATTGACTTGAATATCAATCTGATGGATTCCTGCGTATAGTTGCCGCGTAGTCATGTTGGGACGAAAAACGTGGCGTTTCGACAGTGTTTGGGGAGCGCTAGGCGAGAGCACAAGGGTTTGTAATTTAAAGACTTTTTTGCTGGTCATCAACCCTTGCTTGTTCTGAAAATACAGGATATAGTCCACCGCAACGGTTTTGGTTTCGTTGCTGCTAAGTTCAAATGAAAACGAGAGCGTATCGCCTACTTTTGCGCGTGTGTTAAACTGCAATGCACTGAGGTGAATATTGGCACTGTTGCCAAAACCCAACATACGAAGTGCTTCGGGATGGCCCATTTTTATCAACGTTCGTAACGAATGTTTGGTGATAAAGCTCATTTCCACTTCCGACTGGCGATCCGAGGCTTGCCAATTTTTTAACGTTTCCAGTACCAATTCAGGCTCAATTTTAGCAATATCATTGAGGTGATTGGCCACACTGCGCGTCACAAAACGGGTGTTGTCGGCGTAAAGTTGGTGGAGAATCGGCAGGGCGTCGTTGGCCGAAGTATGGATTTTTTGCGCCCAAGGCAGCTTGGGGCGACTTCCTTCGCTGCATAGCCGCCGAACGTGGTAGTTGCTATCGTTAGCCCATTGGAGCAACGTAGCCATCGTTTCTTCAGGAAACGCGTTGATAAAGAACCGAATGGCGTATTCGGCAGAGAACCGTTTCGTGATTTCTTTGATGGCTTCCAATGAAAAAGCAAGGTGTTCGCGGGAACAGCCGTAGTTGGCTACAAAATCGCTAAACGGGGCGTAGATAAAATCCCCAAAATCATTGTCGGTGAGCTCCTCGTTCAAAGGAGTAGGAAGCGCTTGCAATAAGACGGCAGTAGCTTCTTGATAATCAGCAGGTAAAAAGTGGCGAAGGCATTGACGAATGTGGGCAATTCGCTCTTTTAACTCTAGCTGGGGAAAAGCCTGAACGACCTCTTTTTGGAATTTTTCTTGCTCAAAAGCAGGATGTACGTTGGCGATGGAACGGGCCAAAAACGCCACCTTCGAAGGGTTGAATAGGTGGTCTTTGAGGGAAAATCTTTCTTCCATGAGCAATTTGTTTTTGTAAGGCTGTTGACCTACAAAGATACAAATAGAAGCGCTAAACCTCGGAAGAAATGGGCGAAATAGCGTCGGTTTGTACATTTAAAATAAAACCTACCCGAAAGACATTGTCGATGCTAATGCGGGGGTCATGCTGGAGCATTTTGCGCAATTTTGAGATAAAAACATCAAAGCTACGCCCCAAGAAATAATCTTTTTTACCGTAAATCTTTTCGACGGCATCTTCGCGGCGGAGGATTTGATTCTTATGCTGACAGAGCAGTTTTAATACTTCATTTTCGGTTTCGGTGAGGCGCCACGTTTCGTTTTGGTAGGTAAGTTCTTGGCGCGAATAATCAAACAGGTAAAGACCAAGTTCAAAGCGTTGAAGGGAGGTCGTCGCTGGAGGCACAGTGGTTAGTTGACGCCGTAAAAGCACTTTGATGCGGCACAACAATTCGTCTTCGTCAAAAGGCTTGGTAATGAAATCTTCGGCACCAAGGGCAAACCCCTTCAATTTGTCATCTTTGAGTGAACGAGCCGTTAAAAACAAAAACGGCGTTTGGCTATCTTGAAGTTGACAGTGCTGTGCCAGCGTAAAACCATCCATTTTGGGCATCATAACGTCAAAAATACAGAGGTCAAACGGATGCCGTTGAAGCGCAGTAAAACCACTTTCGCCATCGCGACAAAGTTTAACTTCAAAGCCGTTGTCTTCCAAAAACTCCGTGAGCAAAAAGCCCATGCTTAAATCATCTTCGACCAACAAAATTTTGGGTTTTTGTTCCATGGTTAAGCGGTTAGGTTGTTACAGGGGCAAACCCGTGTTTAGTACCGTAGGAAGATAGACTTCAAATTTACTTCCGCGATTTTCTTCGCTGCTAACCCGTACAAAACCTTTGTGCAGCTCAATCATGCGTTTGACATACGCAAGGCCCAACCCGAACCCTTTGGCGGAGTGTTGGTCGCCTTGGTGGATGCGTTGAAATTTCTCGAAAATTATTTCGCGCTGGTGGGACGGAATCCCAATTCCGTTGTCTTGAATGGCGACAATGACGCCTTGTTCGTCGGTTTTAGCCGAAATGTGAATCAACGGGCGTTCTTTTGTGTACTTGAGTGCGTTGTCGAGAAGATTGCGAAAAACGCTGGTTAAGTGCTGTTTATCTCCCCAAATGTATAAGTCGTGAGGGATGTCTTCTAGCGACACATTCGCTTGGCGCTCGGTAATGGGCATGACCAAACTATCGACGGCCGTTTGGAGTAAGTGTTCGACCGATAGCTGTTCTTTTTCGAGGGCATAGTCGCCATTTTCTACTTTGGCCAAATGGAGCACACGCTCCACTTCTTGCAATAATTTTTTGTTTTCACGACGAATCACTTCTACCAGTTGGTTGTCTTTCAGTTCGGTGTGTTTTTTTGATAACATGCTCACGGCCAGTCCAATATTGCTGAGTGGAGTTCGGAACTCGTGCGCCATGTTATTAAAGAAGTCAACGTTGGTTTGTAACAAACGTTTTTGCTTCATCAACGACCAGTTGACGAGTAGTAATACTACCGTCACAAAAATCAGAATCACCACGGTGGCGAGCATCATCACGTTCATACTACGTAGGATGAAGCTTTTTTTGTTGGGAAAACTCATGCGCAAGTAAGCTTCTTTGCCATTCAACGAAGGCAATGAAACGGCCGTTTGATACATATTGGGCTGGCATTTTTTGGTGGAAGAAAGGCTCAACTGATAGTCTAAATCAATTTGATAAAAAGCCAATGTTTTGTTCAACTCGGCCCGAAAATCAGGTTTATCAACCAATCCAGCGGGTAAGTGACTGACGTTGGTCATGACGAGCGTTTCCGAATTTTTTGAAATGGAACAGTGACTACCCGCGCACAATGCCCCGCCTTTATAAGTTTCGATGGTAGCACAAAGCGCCATGGAGACGCGTTGGTTAAAAATTTCTTCAGCGAGCTGCCACGAGTGCCGCATCCAAATCAATTGGATGACCACTAGTGCAATGCCCCCCAACGCCGATGCAATAAGGATGACGGATATGTTGTTTCGTTGGATTTTCATACAACAAATGTACGACCCAATTCCAGAATACAGACTGAAAATAACAACTTGATAACAAGTGGGTAACAGCCCGATGACACCAAGCAATGGGTAGGCTGCCGTACCTTTGTAGGGTCAAAACAGTCCAATTAATTTATCACTCTTTAACGTATTTCAAGTATGAAAAAAGTCCTTTTGTCCGCGTTGTTTTTGGTAGCCGTAGCCTCGGCAGAAGTTGCTGCTCAATCCACTCCTAACTGCTGCGATAAGTCGAAGTGTTGCAAAACTGCCCGCTGCGACAAAGAAGAAACGGCAGCTAAAAACAAAGAATGCCAAACTTCATGCACAAAAACGGCTTCTGCCAAAATAGGAAAATTGGCAAAATCGAAGGCCATCGCGAAGTTGTAATTTAACTTTGAATGGCGCGGATTGATTCGCACTTATTTAAAAAACGCCATCTTGTGGGGGATCCGCAAGATGGCGTTTGGGTTATAAAGAAATGTTTATTATCGCCTCAATAGCTTAAAACCAACTTCGCGGCCTTGGCCTTTGAACATGGCAAGGTTGATCCAGAAAAACGCAAATTGTTCCATCAGTTGAAATTTATCATTTCCACCTACGTCATAACAAGCGCCAAAACCTGCATCCAGCGCTAATTGAGAAGCGATGGCCTTCCCTTTTTCAGAGTCTCCCGCCACAAATGCGTCGATGGCGTGTTCTCCGTAGTGCGGGTCAAGCATATTGTTGGAACCTGTGGTATTGAAACACTTCACTACGTCGGTGGTGGTGGTGTTGGCCAAAATGGCATCGGATGTGTTGTTGAAGCCCGCAGGCCTGCGTCCCATCACGATGTTCATGGTGTCAATGATGACTTTGCCCGTGGTATCGCCCAGCGATTGAGCTACTTCTACGGCCAAAGGGGCAGGCGTGGCAAGCACAATGACGTCGCATTGTTGCACGGCGCTTTCGATGCTTGTAAAATGGCCTTCACCGATTTTGGTGGCGAGCTTAATTGACTTGTCGCTCAACGGGAATTTGGCACCCATTAAGACAGTATGACCCGCGCTGATAAACTTTTGAGCTAATGCCCCGCCGACATTGCCCGAACCGATAATTGCGATTTTCATATTTCAATTAGTAGTTTCATTAGTATAGAAATCCATCTTTTGGCTCAACCTTAGGGGGTAAGTTACGTTCTTCTAACATTTCTTTCAAGTCTCGCTCAATCGTATTGCAAATAGAGGTCATCGGAACGTCCGTAATTCGATTTTCAAACGGGTCTTCGTTGACCTCACCTACCTTGCCCATTACCCCAAATACAAACGAAACGAGCATACTCACTGGAATCATTAGCTCAGGAATGCCCATTTTGTTGAAATCACCAATCAAAGAAAACGGAAGAATGGCCATAAATACCACCATGAATAATTTGGTAAAAAAGTGGTATTGGCGCAAAAGAGGCGTATTTTTAATGCGTTCGCAAGCTCCTTGGAAATTGTTGAAGCCTGCCAGCGTAGGTTCGAGACTAATGTTGTCAAAAGCCCCCAAAAGCTCTGAACGCATTCCCTCTTTGATACGAATGCCCTGAGTTTGAAGCAAATAATTGGGTTTGTTTGACTTGTTGGCAAGGATTTCTATCTCTTTTGGAGAAAGCAACGATGAAAGCTCTTCCCAGCTAGTTTGCCGACGAAGATGTAAACGCAGCGCATGGGCAAAGGCTATCTGACGGTAAATCAATTCTTTTTTGTAGTCATCAGCTAAGGTCTGAGATGCCTTGCCAATGGCCACAGCGTTGTCGGCATTGGCGATGATTTGGCGTGCAAAAATGCGGCTATTGTTGATAATATTTCCCCAAATCGTACGGGCTTCCCACCAGCGGCTGTAGGAATTGTTGTTGCGAAAAGCCAAAAAAATGGCCAAGGCACTTCCTAAAATGGCCGCAACGGAAAATGGGAAAACTACTTTTTCGAGCTGCTGGTTGTGGTACAAAAAATAAACAGCGACAGAAAGACCCGCCGAAGCAAGTAATTCGGTACGCATGTAACGAGCAACGGCAATGGGATTAAAAACTTTGCGAAGAATCATGGTGTTTAAAATTAAATTCGTAGGAAAATTCCTGTTTTACGGGTGATTCTAAATTTCTTTCTTCCTATTTGGTTAAAGTGAATCAACGCTTCTAATCGGAGTTACCTTCTTATTTTAAGCCAGTCATAAGCTAACCAAAACATTGACAATAATGACTGAAAATGATATTTCATATAGAATACGAGGCTGCATTTTCAAAGTCTATAAAAATTTAGGACCTGGGCTTTTAGAAAGTGCGTATGAAGTCGCTTTAGCACATGAGCTTCGTAAGGACGGTTTGACGGTTAGTAACCAAGTGACTCTTCCAATGATTTATGAAGACGTAAAGGTGGACATTGCTTATCGCTTAGATATTGTGGTTGAAAATAAGGTTATTATCGAACTCAAATCCGTTGAGAATCTTTTGGATGTACACCACAAACAGGTTATTACCTACTTAAAGCTTTCTGGAATGAAACTTGGTATATTGGTGAATTTCAATACCGATGAAATTTCAAAGAGTATTTTTCGAAAAGTCAATGGTTTGTAATCTTAGCTCGCAGATATACGCTGACAGGTTCTGCGTGGTTCAGCGGGTATTCCTTCTGCGTAATCAGCGGGTTAAGTTTTTTTTGCCCGCAGACTTACGCTGATTTTTTCGCAGATATACGTTGACAGGTTCAGCGTGGTTCAGCGGGTATTCCTTCTGCGTAATCAGCGGGTTAAGTTTTTTTGCCCGCAGACTTACGCTGATTTTTTCGCAGATATACGCTGACAAATTCAGCGTGGTTCAGTGGGTATTCCTTCTGCGTAATCAGCGGGTTACACTTTTTTTTCCAACGCTTTGACGACTAACTCAGCTGCGGCGGCTCCGCTGTTTTGTTGTTGACCCGTAATCAAATTTCCGTCTTGGATAGCGTACGAAGAGAAGGGAGCGGCGACTTTGAAGGTCGTTCCTGCCAATTTTTGAGCTTCCGTCTCGATGCGGTAGGGCTGAATTTTCATGCCAACGGCTTGGTCCGCAAATTCTTCTTCAGCATCGGCAAAACCTGTCCACGTTTTTCCTGCGACAATCAGTTCTCCGTTCGATTTTTTAGCTTCGAGCAACAACGTCGTCGAGTGACAAACGGCGGCACTTGGTTTGCCCGCTTCGTAGAAATCAGCAAAAAGTTTCTCTAGTTCGTGGTTGCCTCGGTAGGTGTATATCGGGCCTTGTCCGCCTACCAAAAAGATAGCATCGTACTCGTCTGCTTTTACTTCGGTTAGTTTTTTGGTGTTGGTGAGCATTTCATTAAACCACGACTGCTGCATGTAGCCGAGCGAAATCACGTCGTGAGCAGAATACCCACTGGCATCGGTTGGATTGGAATACGTATCCATCTCCAATTTGCCACCTTCGGTCGATACCAATTCTACTTCGTAGCCTGCTTCCTGAAATACACGAAGAGGGTGGGTGAGCTCTGCTACCCAGAAGCCAATCGGCCAACCTGTTTGTTGTGAGACACTTGGCGAACTAGCCACCATTAAAATTTTACCCTTGGTAGGCGCGCCGTGGAAATGTACGTAGCTGTTAATTTCTGTAATCATTGTGATGTGTTTTGGTTGTTTATGGAGGCAAAATTGTTTCCTCAAACACTCAAAACCATGTGTACCACTTTTTTGTACGATACGCACTAAAAAGTATGTATAGAATTACGAGGATGTATATTTATCTTTGAAGATCAGGTTAAATACATTTAAAAAGGTAGCCTCAGCGAGGCTAAATCTTAGTAGAAAAAGAGATACAGAGACACTCCAAAAGCCCCATCGGGGTGACATCTTTCACCGAACGTCGGCCGCCTCGATGGGGCTTTGTGGTGGATTTTATTCATTTTTCTACTAAGATGTAGCTCCTCTGGAGCAATGAATAGCACTCTATATTTTGATACATTCAACCTGTTTGAAGATAGGTTTACTAACTACGTGATACAATTTCAAAATGGGAGATTTTAGATACAATGGCAAAATGTACTACAATCCTGTAGAGTTTGCGATGGACCGCATTGGCGGGACGTGGAAAATGCCGATTTTGTGGCGCTTAAAAGACCGAGTGATGCGGTACAGTGAATTGCAGAAAGATATTCCTCACATTTCGCAGAAGATGCTCACCACCCAGCTTCGTGAGTTGGAAGAAGATGGGTTTGTTACTCGCAAAGTATATCCAGTAGTTCCACCAAAAACTGAATACACGATTTCGGAGAGAGGGTTACGAGCCATCGAGGTTGTTAATACGATTCGGAATTACGGCTTAGAGTTGATGAAGGAAATGGGAATTACCGACAAATAACCCGCATTAGCTTAGAGATGTTGGTTAAAAAATAGCAGCGTATCTGCGATGTGTTCCTCCCAGTACTCCCACGAATGTTGCCCTGCAAATTCTTGGTAAATGTGCGGTAGATTGTTGTCTGTTAGGGTTTTGTGGAGTTCTCGGTTGTGCTCAATCAGAACATCTTCGCGGCCACAATCAAAGCGGAAAGGAGGGAGGCTATCTTTGTTTTGAAGTAAATACTCCCCAACCCCATCTTGCTCCAAGGCATCGGCCTTTAGTTGGTCGAAATCAGCTACAAATTCGGCAATTTGATCGAAGTGGGTAATGCTTGACAGACCCGAAAATGCCCGAAACAACGAGGGATACTTTGCCCCCAAACGCAATGCCCCGAAACCACCCATCGAAAGACCCGTGATAAAAACAGGACTATCGTCGGTAGCTTGGGAAAACTGCTCCTTTACTACTTGAATCACATCTTCGACAATCCAGCGCTCATAGTTGGCGGTTTGGTGCGGTACATAGCCACTCCCATCACCGTATAGCCCATCGGAGGGCATGGCCAAAATCATGGGTTTGATCTCGCCACTATCCATGAGCTTTTGTGCTGTTTCGTGTACTTTCCCTTTCATTGTCCACGCCCAATGACTACCGTAAACCCCGTGTAACAAAATGACGATGGGCAATACGCCTTCAGAAATTGTGGGGGTATAAACCGTCAAGTCTGCTCTCTTTTTCAGCGCATTACTTTTCACCGTTAGGAAGTGCAAGCCTTGAAAAAAAGCATGTTCGGTAGTGAAGAAAGAACTCATAAAGCCGATGGGTTAAAAGACAATCACTCCTTTGGCATTTACTCCTGCGTGCATATCCGCAAATGCCTGCGACAAGCTACTGAGGGGGTACGTGCGGGTTACCATTTTATCCAAAATCAAATCGCCTTTGGCGTAGAGATCTTGTAAAATAGGAAAGTCGATTTGTGGGCGGGTTTTACCGTACAGCGGGTTGATGTATAGTTTGTCCCATTCAAACAAGTTCATGTCAATGACAATCTCCTGCTCGATACCGCTGACTTGAACCGCCATGCCTGCATTGCGAACCATGGCCAAAGGCGCAGCCCCCAGGGCAGGAATGGCCGTACATTCAAACGCGTAGTCGGCGCCTCGCCCGTTGGTCATGGTTTTGACTACTTTTGCGGCATTTAGCAAACCGTTGTCGGTTTTTTCGGCTAAAACAGTGTGCGTAGCTCCGTATTCTTTGGCCATTTCGAGGCGCAAAGGGTTGATATCGACGGCAATGATTTTACCCGCTCCAGCGATGCGCGCCCCTTGAATGACGTTTAAACCCACTCCTCCCGTTCCTAATACGACCACCGAGGTGCCAGGTTTCACCTTAGCTGCATTGACGACCGAACCGTAGCCTGTCATCACCCCACAACCAACGATAGCTGCCGATGAAAAGGGCATTTCAACGTGCATTTTAACGCAAGCGGCTTCTCGTACAAGGGTGTACTCCGACATGGTTCCGAGGCTAAATGCCCGTTCAATAGGCACACCATTGTAGGTAGTAGAACTAAACGTGGCGTGCCCTTCGCTCAGTTTATTGCCCGCCGTTACGGCTGAGTTGCGTTCGCAGATGTGTTGGTTGCCTTCTTGGCATTGGAAACATTCGTAGCACGGAATGGCCCAGTTGAGCATTACTTTATCGCCTACTTGCAGGGATTTGACCCGATTTCCAACTTTTTTTACAATCCCAGCCCCTTCGTGTCCCATCACCAGTGGTTTCCCCCACGACTGCGAATCCCAATCGGTATGGCATACGCCTGCGGCTTTGATTTCTACCAAGACTTCATCGCCTTGCGGGTCGGCTAAGGTGATGGTTTGAATCGAAAATTGTCCGTTACCATCAGCAACGGCTGCTTTGGAGTGTAACATGGGTCTAGGCTTATAAATGTTAAGTGCTAGGCATAGTTAATCATTAACTGTATTGAATATCAAAAACTTAGCGCGATTAACTATGCTCATTTACTTGAATTAGTGGGCTTTCAACGCTTCTCCCTCAAACTGAATTCCGTCCCATCCGTACTTGATAAAGTTGCGGATGTTTTGGTGGTCGGTGCTATCAGGGTTGCCGAGGACGTCTTTTTTGTAAAAATCACCAAAGCAGTGGAGGGTATCTTGTTGGCTTAAACCTGATAATTTGGCAAAAGAAAAAACTTTGCACGAACCTGAGTTTTGCCCTGCTGCATTGTAGGTGTCTCCGTTCTTGAATGCCGTAGGGGTAAAGTCAAAATTTGCCTCAATGTGGGCAATCACTTCTTGGAAACTTACTTCGTTGGCTTTAATTTGATCTAAAATCATGGGTCTTTTTTTGCCACAAAGGTAGGAATTATACGGTCAGCAATTCCATCAAATCACGTTTTTGACCCGATTCTAAGTTGATTAACTCAAATCGTTTGGCGGAGGTATAAGACCCCATGTCGGTATCACTATTAATGAGAACTGCCCCCATTAAAATCACGTATTTGCAATTGTAGGAAGTTTTTGAAACCAGTTCGCAAATACGAGCGTCGATGGCTTCGTAAATTACTTCGGTAGCCTCAAACAGCGGAGTTGGGGCGGAGAGAATACGTTCTTTTTGTTTGAGCAATATCTGTTCAAGGGTATTCATTTGGTAATCCAAATCAGTGACATTCCCTTCCACAATTTGGTCGTTCATTAATTTGGCCAAGGCCCCTTTAGCAGCCCCGCAGCAGCCGCTATTTTTGTGCTGACCAAATCGGTGAATTTCTCCAATGGTTCCCGTTTTGGTAATCCCGATGTGCGGGCCGTAGTAGATAAAGACGGCGCCGTTGTCGGGGACGTGGCTGGCAAAAGCGCCCATGCCCGTCAGTCCCGTAAAAGGAAATCCGTCTAGGCCACCCATTTTGAAGGGGCCGAGCAGTTCTTTGGTACGCGCGGGATACTGAATACTGTTGACGTCGTCGCTGCAAACGCTGTCGGCAAGCATTACTTGCTCGGGTTCGAGGTCAAGGTGTTCTTCAATAAAATCAATAAAACGGTTGACACTGTCGATGGTCGTAATGGCGTTGGGGTACCACTGACGAATGATTTTTAATTTCTCTTTCTTAAGCATGATTTTTGCGAATTTGGGTTATAAAACAATATTATTTTGGGGTTGAATGGCGGGTGGAAGGTCGGTTTCGCCGAGCATTTCACGCATGTCAATTTCAATCGTGCGGCTCATTTGCGAAATAGGAACATCGTTGGGGCTACCTTCAAACGGGTTTTCGGTACTTTCGCCTACTTGGTCGAGGGTGGTGTACATCCAGCAAATCAGGATACTAAAAGGAACGACAAACCAAATCATGTGCCCTTGTAACACTCCTGAAATACTCTCGTTGAGTTTGTCAAAATCTTTGAGCATTCCGTAGGGGAGCAAAATGCAGAAAATGCGAATAAAAACGGTGTTGATGGTCGCAAACTGACGTGGGTAAGGGAAGTTCTTGATGCGCTCGCTTCGGCCTTGCTGGTCGTATAAATCCTTGATGGCGCGTTGCATTTCGACAAATTGAATGCTGTCAATTTGGTTGCTTTTGTAAAGCTCCTTGATGGTTTTGCTTTGTAAACTTAGTACTTGAGCCGCCTTGTTTTTGGTACCCATAATATACGAAAGCTCCTCCTTCGAAAGGTATTTTTCCAGCTCGCTGTCCAACGAACTCTGTTTTTCTGGAATAGTGTAATGGCTGTTTTGGTAGTCTTGGTTGTGCTGGAGGGCTTGGGCTTCCCACGAGCGACTATCGCGCATGGCATAACGCAGGGCGGTTAGCCACGCAAAATGCCGATAGACGAGCTGCTGGGTTTGGGCGGGGTTGTCCAAAAAATCGCGCGCCATGACGCCCCAAGCGCGGCTACTGTTCAAAATGCTACCCCATATTTGGCGAGCTTCCCAGGTTCGGTTGTAGGTTTGGGTATTTTTAAACCCGACAATAAACGCAGTGGCTGTACCTAACAACGCCACTACAGTCCATGGCAGCGCCAGCCAGTCTAAACCTAAGTATTCGTATAAAATGACGGGAATTGCGCCCAAAAAGAAAAATTTGATGATGTTGGAACGAGTCCAGACGAGAAGTTCTGCGGTTGTGTATCTTTTTCCTGCGTGCATGAGTGTATGTTGGGTTTTGGAATGAATGTACAAATTATTTTATCCTTTCAATAAAATTCAGTTTGAACGCATTAAAATATAGAGTGGCTGTTCATTGCTCCAGAGGAGCTAAATCTTCGTAGAAAAATGAATCAAATCCACCACACAGCCCCCATTGAGTTAGACGACGTTCGGTGAAAAATGTTACCTGGTGCGTGCCTGATTTATAGAAATTATCAGATAGATGTCTAATACAAGTTGCCTTTCTTTAATTTTACAGCCAATATCAAACCTAGTTCTGTTTTGCTGTTTAGAGATATTATCGGTCACGACGAAACCAAGCGCGCACTGCTTCGTTCGGTACAAACCAACCACGTAGCCCATGCGCAGCTTTTTGATGGGCCTGTGGGAGGCGCAGGAGTGGCGTTGGCGTGGGCTTTTGCCACTTACGTCAACTGCGAAGACCGACAGCCCGAGGATTCTTGTGGACGCTGTCCGTCGTGCGTCAAAATGCGTAAACTCGTCCACCCTGACGTGTATCATATTTTTCCGCTGCCCCGTACACCCAAAGACGGTGAAGATTTATTGGCCGAGCTTACTCCCAAATGGCGATCTTTTTTGGAAGCGCAACCCTACCGCACACTGTCGGAATGGTTGGCGTACATCAATGCCACTGGCAACCAACAGGGAATTATTCCCATTCGAGAATCTCGCGGAATTATCAATAAGCTTTCGCTCAAAGCGTTTGAGGGAGAGTACAAAATCATGTTGTTTTGGCAACCTGAATTGCTCAATATCGCCGCCGCCAATGCACTTTTGAAAATCTTAGAAGAACCTCCCGAAAAAACGCTGTTTTTGCTGGTGTCGAGCCAATCGGATAAATTGTTGACGACCATCATTTCGCGGACACAACGGGTAGCTGTTCGGGCCTTTGACGACGACGAAGTGACGCAGTTTTTGACTCAAAAGGGTGTGGATGAGCGCCGTGCGCGGCAAATTGCGTACTTGTGCGAAGGCAACTTGTCGGAAGCGGTGCGCTTGACCCACGAAACCGAAGACGACCGCCACGCGTGGTTTGCCAACTGGATGCGGAAGTGCTACTCGCGTGATTTTGCCGCTTTGGTTAAGTTGGCGGATGAGTTTGATGGTTTGGGCAAAGAAAAACAAAAAGGTATTTTTGACTATACCCTCAATTTATTTCGCGATTTGTTTTTGTGGCAAAACGGCGTGGAGGATTTATTGAGACTACAAGATGAAGAACTGAGTTTTGTGCAGAAATTTGGGAAAGCCGTGGCACCTTCCGCCATCGAATTGCTCATTCAAGAAATTACCGACGGGTATTACCACCTTGAGCGAAATGCCCGCGCTAAAGTGCTTTTTTTGGATATTTCATTGACGGCGGCGCGGAGTATGAGAGGGTAGGGATTCTTCTTTTTTAGTAGTCGGAAATGGCCTCCTTGCCATGCGCTTGTTTGAAGAGGAGAGTAAGAAAAATGCTGAATAATCAGTATAATCAATGCTCATAACTTTACATTGAAACGCCCTTTACGAAAATGAAGTTGGTCGCCTTTTTTATTGACCAGATGTAGCTCAAACTTACCTTTAACCTGACCGTTGGTGGTGTCATACTTTGTGATATGTAACCAGCTGTCACCTACCGTTTCAAAGTCATTAATAACGCTCACACTCTCTCCTTTAATGATATGAGCACCGTCGGGGTTACTTTTAAAATGGATAAGCCTTGCTTTTGAAGCGAGGGTCGGTAAACAAGCGTCATTTATCATTAAATCATACTTGCCTTCTTTCAGCGGAATTGCATAAAAATCAATGTGT
Source organism: Runella limosa DSM 17973 (assembly GCF_000482465.1). GTDB lineage: Bacteria > Bacteroidota > Bacteroidia > Cytophagales > Spirosomataceae > Runella > Runella limosa. The sequence goes on along the minus strand of NZ_AXVJ01000025.1, from coordinate 15,714 downwards.
TGTTTGGGATGGCAGTTGGTGGAGCAGCCCGTTATTTTTGAAGTCTTAGTCCCGTCAAAAGGAATATCGGTAGTAGCTCCGAAACCAAATCGTTGAACGTCGCAATTGGGTAATCTTTCGGGAGGAATAATATTTCCTTGCCCTGCCCCGTACCAGCGATGGGCATTCACTTTCCCCGAAATTGTAAAAGAACGGGTACAACAACTACACACAAAGAGCAGGAATAAATAGTAAAAGAGAGAAACAGTAGGCGTTTTCATGCGTTTTTTAGGAATAAATGGTTGGATAAAATGGATACGTTTAAAACAACTCAACGCTCCAATTTTACCCAAATCAATTTATCCTACTCCCGCTAGCGCGAGTCTCAACCTCGTGATTATTATCGAAAGGCTTCCAGCCATTTTGCTGTCCTAGCTAGGCTGGAAGCCTCTGAATTCTTAGCACGAACGGGACGTTTGTGCTACTGGGTGTGAATGGCTAAATGAAAAGAAATTATTGAATGTGTTGAAAAAGCATTTTGGTAAAATCATATATAAATGCTGTTTAACTAATATTGATTTGACAGTCTTCGAGAAAAATTTCATAGCCTGTTATTTTATTTTCCTCCATTTTTTGAAGCAGACGATTACTTACGAGCAGGCAAAGGCTTTTAATGTTTGGTAAGTAGAGTATATCGTATTGAGTAGCTTCCTTTGTAAGACTAAGGGTGGTTGGCCGTTTTCCTGATACTTTATTAGCATCATCTCTAAAAAACTCTACAAAACCTTCGTAAGAATTAAATGATAAACCATTAATCACTTCATGTTTATTGTCTTTTCTTACACGACAAATGAAAATTGAATTTTTAATATCCACTAATTGGCTTTGATTCTCAAAAATATACCAGTAATACTGCCCCAACTCTTTATCTTTCTTTGCCAATTTTACGTCTATATACTCATTGGGAGCTATTAGGTACTGTCTGATTAAATCATTGAGTTTTTGACTAAAATAAAAACCAGGGCTTCTATAAAATTCCATAAAATCGTTGGCTCTTGCTCGGTAGCCAAGTTCGATATACTCAAAATTCTTATCAGCAATAGAATAATATTGCTTGAACTCAGCTTCTTGACCCAATGCCTTCAAAAAGGCCTTGCCACCTACATCAGCACCGCTAATAGTCGAATCAGGATTCCACCGAATAAATTTATACATAATAGATTTGTATTAGAGGTCCTTAAAAAATACCCCGCTAGCGCGAGTCTCAACCTCGTGTTCATTATTGAAAGGCTTCCAGCCATTTTGCTGTCCTAGCTAGGCTGGAAGCCTCTGAGTCTGTAGTACGAACGGGACGTTCGCGCCATCTAAGCACGCCCCGAACTACGACTCGGGGCGCACATGGATTCACGTCTCTGACGTGACTTAATTGCTTTTATATGAAACAACGCCCTGCTGATTAATACCAAAAAAGAGGTAATTGTTGACAGAAATGGCACTTCGTACTTCGCCTTGTAACATAAAGCCCGAACGAGCTTGCGGTACATAATTGAATTTGCCTTGGCCATCGTTGTGTAACAACACCCCAAAATTGGCATCGTAGTGGCCAAAGCGCAGACGGGTATGAAGCTGATTTCCGCAGAACAATAAGTCTTTTTTACCGTCTTTGTCGTAATCCAAAGCTACCAACGCATGAACGGGCGACGCTTGGACTTCGAGCGGAAGGGCTTGTACGGCAAATTTTCCGTCGGTACCACGGATAAACAAAGTAGTAGCAAGATGATTGGCTTCCAAATGCCCTGCACCACTTAATTCCGACGAATCAAAAACATCTTGCAGCGTCGCATCGGCGTACGTTTTGTAGTCCGTGTAGCGTTTTCCCATAATTGGCAATTGGCCAATCAACTCATCACGCGTGATGTACGGGTAGCTTTTTCCTTGAATGTATGTACACAAAATAGGATCAATTCGGCCGTTTTGGTCAAAGTCTTTGAAATACAATTCGGCAGGTTGTTCTTTCGAGGCTTTCACTTGCGAGTTTAAGCCCAAATTCCCTACAACCAAGTCCATTTTGCCATCGCCGTTGAAATCGTCCACTAGTAGTTTGTTCCACCAACCGCTATATTTTTGGGCAAAATAGCTATCCGTTTTATCTTCCAATTTACCATTTACGTTTTCAAACACCGTCACTGGCATCCATTCGCCAACGACGATTAACTCAGGCTTTTTATCGCCGTTGAGGTCAAGCCAAGCAGCATCCGTGACCATGCCAAGTCCAGTTCCCCAGCCCGCAACGGGGGAATATTTTACTCCCCCTGAGGGGCTATTAAGTAAGAGATAACTTTGCGGAGTCTCGGGATAACTTCCTGGCACTACTCGCCCACCCACAAACAAATCAGGTTTGCCGTCACCGTTCACGTCAGCTACCCGAACGCAGCTGCTACTAACGGGCATAGAAGGAAGTGCGGCGACATTTTTGGTGAAGTTTCCTTGGCCATCGTTCAGATAAAGCGCATCTTGCAGAAGCGGGTCATTGGCTTGAAAATTGGCGTAGCCACCGTGACATACGTACAAATCAAGGTCTTTATCGCCATCGGCATCAAAAAACACTGCATCGGAAGCGTCGCTCTTGGCATCGGCCTCAAACGCAGGTTGGGCTTTTTTGACAAATTGAGGGGCTGAACCGCTTCCGCCTTTTTGCTGGATAAACAAAGCCCCCGCTTGGCCATTGCCCCCGCCTACAAAAACATCTTCCAACCCATCAGCGTTAACGTCGCCTTTGGTGAGGCAAGGGCCTATGTACGACTGTGGATTGACCATCAAAATCTGACGTTTGAAGTCATTGTAAGCCGTCGAAGGTTGTTGGTACGCGATGGGCGAGGAGGTAGGTTGAAAAAGCGGCGCGGGAGAGGTAGCCTTGAAAGGATTCGACGCCGCGTCTTTCTCATTGAGCGTCAGCCATTGGTCACCTTTAAGATTGGCAAGGCGTTGCTGTTTGCCGTTGGGCCAAGTGACATGTAGCGAATCGACGGTCGTAGCCGCCCCCAACCCAAAATGAAGAATACCCGATACGCTCGACTGGTAGCCACGCATGGGCATTTGTTCGAGGTATTGAGTTTGGCCTTTTTGGAAAATAGTCACTTTTGTTCCAATCCCAAATCGGTTGTTATCGGAGCCAACCAAACTGATTTTGAGGTAATGGTTTTGGAGTTTTTTGTTGGCATCGTTTTGGTAAATAAAGGCAGGGGCATTGATGTTGTTGACCACCAAATCCAAATCTCCGTCGTTGTCCAAGTCGGCATAAACGGCTCCGTTGCTATTGGAGTTTTGCGCTAGTCCCCAAGCACTGCCTACGTTTTTGAACGTCAGGTCTTTGTTGTTTTTATAGGCGTAATTGACCACGTTCGAGGCAGGCATTTGTTGCACGAGCTTCATGACGTCGTCGCGGGTTACGTTGGTCGCATTTTGCTGAAACTCGTTCATGTATTTCAGAAAATCGAGGTTGGTATAGTCGCGGAGGTAGCCATTCGTAATGTAAAGGTCCTTCCAACCGTCGTTGTCATAATCAGCAAATAAGGCCGCCCAGCTCCAATCGGTGTTGGAAATCCCCGCCATTTGGCCGATTTCGGAAAACCTCACCCTGCCCTCTCCTTTCAGGCGAGGGTTCAATACCCCTTCTCCTGCAAGGAGAGGGGGACAGGGGGTGAGGTTAAGTTGCAGCATATTCCGCATAAACTGCTTATAGAAACCCGACCGCACGGTCATGTCAAACTTCTCGTAGTTGTCGGGAGCCATGAGCAATTTTTGACGGCGGTTCTCCTCGGGGAGCATATCGAGGGTGAAAATATCAGGTAAGGCGTCGTTGTTGATGTCGGCTACGTCATTTCCCATCGAAAACTGTGAAATATGCCCAATTGATTGCCCAAGTTGGTCAGTAAATCCTCCCTTTTGATTGTTGATGTACAAACGGTCGGGAATGGTATAGTCATTACTCACGTAAATATCTGGCCAGCCGTCTTGGTTAAAGTCGGCGATACCCGCTCCCAAACCGTACGAAAGGGGCGAACTATTGATACCCGATTGAGTGGTGATGTCTGTAAATTTTTTAGTATCATTTCTAAAAAGCCGCGAGCCGCTTACGTCATCGTTTAATTTTATCCATTCCGCACTGTTCGACTCGTTCAGAACGGGCAAAGATTTGATGTTGTGGTTGAGCAAAAACAAATCCAAATCGCCATCGCGGTCGTAGTCAAAAAAGTAGGCGTTGGTACTTGAAGCGAGGCTATTGAGGCCGTATTCAGCGGCTTGCTCTACGAAAGTTGGAATACCTTGGGCATTGTTTCCTTGGTTGATAAACAGCTCGTTGGCCTTCTTTTCGGGCATTAAGTTTCCCGAGTGGCACACGTAAATATCCAAGCGACCATCGCCGTTGACGTCGGCCATGGTTACGCCTGTTTTCCAAGGCCCTGGCCGACCTCCCGCTCCCGACGGAAGCGTAATGTCCTCAAATTTCATATTGCCACGGTTGAGGTACAGTTTATTATCGCTCATGTTGGCCGTAAAATACAGGTCTTCTAGTTTATCGCCGTTGAGGTCACCCACGGCCACGCCACCGCCGTTGTAGAAATACTCGTACATCAACACGTTGGTATTGAGGCCTTCGTTGATGACGTTTTGAAAATCAACGCCTGTTTGTTCGGCGGTTAGCTGCGTAAAAAGTGTGGGTTCGCTGGATGCTTGTTCGCCTTGTTCGTTGGACGTGTTGGTACAGCTGGCAAGAAAAAAGGTGAAACAAGCAATATAAAGAGTAGATGTTAGCTTCATAAAAAAGTAGGAATCGAAGGTAAATTAGGGAAACTGACGACAAAATTGAATAATATCTTTTAGGTCTTTTTCATTTCTAAAGTCGGGTCTGTTTTCTTGTAAGTAATTCGTAATCTGTTTTTTATACTTAGGGAGTATTTTGAAAAGCGATGATTTTGCCGCTTTATAGCAACTGTTGTTCTTGTCAACAAAGTAATAAGTAGTGTTTTTACTGAAGACAACATCGCCTTTGGGGTCAAGCTTTTGGACAGAGCCATTGCCGTTGGAAAAAACAGTAAATGTTCGTATAGAAGAGACTCCTGTTGATTGTTGATATGCCCCAATTTTTTCCAGATTAGCTAACCTAAATTGCTGTTTTCGGCCAAGCCGAACGGACGAAGAATCGTTGGCTTCGATAAGCAAGTAACCATATTTGGGGGCAAAAACAAAAGGTTGTTTCCCTACAACAATCATTTTAATCAGTTGCTCATTGGCAAGTGACAGCGTGTCTTTTTGTGCCCCTACGAAATGAATTTCTCCCAAAAGCAAGTTATAGTTAAGCTGGGCGTTTGTGGTATGCCCATTATAAAAAATAACCTTTCCTGGTTGAAATTGGGGGTAAAAGTATTGCACAGCGGTGGGAATGGCTTTTTTGGGGTCTTCCCCTGCCTTTACCTTAAAAAACTCTTGTGCCTTCATTGGATGAATGAAGAACAGCATTACTAAGAATAAACTAACTGCCTTCATGGTCATAGTTATTTTATTTTTCGTAAAATACTTCTTAGCACAATCAAAACGTGATTCCAGAGGGTCGGAAGAAAACCAAAGTGTTTGGCTAGTACTTTAAACCTATCTTGGAGTGATTGACGATGTTTCTGCACTGATACTCCTCCCGTGAGGTAATTGCACAATAAAAAATCTAGGTAATAATTTCGAGTTGATTTTTTTAAAATTTCAATTTCCCAGCCAATATCGGCGCTGAGATTTTGTACATCGTACAGTGGTGTCAAGGCTTTTTTGGCAATAAATGCTTGGTGACAAACTTTCATTCCAAGCGCCATGTCTTGCCAAGTGAGTTGCTGTGGAAGCCGATGCGGAGTAACTTGCGAGCGTAGTCCTACCTCAGTGCCATCGTCATTGACAAACATGGCATCGCTGTAATACACATCTGCTTTTTTTGCCAACAAGGGTAATAATTTTGAAAGCACCTTACTGTCTCGAATTTCATCCCCTGCGTTCATGAACCAAACATACTCGCCCGTTGCGTGCTGTAAACCTTTATTCATGGCATCGTATAAGCCTTTGTCGGGTTCGGAAACAAGTGTATTAATCATCGCATGATACGGTTGCGCGATGGCCAATGTATTGTCTTTGGAAGCACCGTCGATGATGATGTATTCGACAAGGGAGCGTTGCTCATCAACAATGGAAGCCAAGTTAGCGGAGATACTCTTGAGGGTTCGTTCTAAGAAAGCTTCCGCATTATAAGTAATGGTAATGATAGACAATTGCCGCACCATGAAACGTACATTTTCTCAAAAATAAAAGAAAAAATCTACCTCTAAAGCAGAGGTAGATTTTTTCAAATAGATAACTGCTATGAAATGGCCTAGTAACCAGGGTTTTGAACCAACTTGCTGTTACGGTTCATTTCATCGCGGTGAATTGGCAAATAATACATCTTATCCAACCAAGCACGGTTTTCCTTACCAGGGTCGATTTCAAATACTTTGTAAGTGTAATCGTAGCTAGTTGGGTCGTACTTATAAAGCGTAACAGTTTTACCTGCTTTGAGCGTACCCGTTACGTTGATACCGTTGGCTTTACGTCCGAGGGTTGTTGGAGCAATCATCCAACGACGAGTATCGTGGTAGCGTTGCTCTTCCAAGTACATTTCAACGCGTTTTTCGTTGCGTAAACGCTGACGAAGCGCATCTCCAGACTCAGTGAGTGCTGGCATACCCGAACGGAAACGGATTTTGTTGAGCCATGTACGAGCTTCGGCATCTTGGCCAAGTTCAATACACGCTTCGGCATAGTTGAATACCGCTTCGGTGTAGCGCAATACTGGCCAAGGAATTTGCTGCCACGTATTTTGGTCAACAATCGCTGGGTTAGGATCCACAAACTTACGAACGTAATAACCTGTGTAGCTACCGTTCCAGTCTTCTACCGACGATTTACGAGTGTCGAGCCCGAAAACAGGTACTTTAGAGCTACCACTTGTGATTTCGTACGTTCCTGTTTGGATTTGGTTAACGGGATCTTTCGCGGCTACGTCGGCCGTACGTGGTTTCCAGTTAGAGCCATCGTAAAGAATAGAAGCGTAGAAACGTGGGTCGCGGTTGTCGTAAGGTTTAGCAGCGTGTTCTGCTTTGCTCCAGTCAAACTTGCTACCGTCCATCATTTCGTAGTCATCCACCATCAACTGAATAGGCGTATTTCCTGCCCAGTTGTGATAACCGTTAGGGCCGTTGAAAAGACCTTGGCGGCCACCGTCTTCTTGTTTTGCATTGATAAAATAGCGCGCCATCAAAAGCTCTTTTTCACCACCGTTTCTTGCCATTGCAATGTTATGGTAGTTGTTGAACCCGTCGTCTTTTGAAGCTGGTGCCGATAGTGTAAGTGCATAGCCATAGCCAGACAAATCCAATACTGCTTTGGCAGCATCTTTTGCTTTTTGCCAACGATCAGCTTGGCTACCGCTCGTATAACCGACTAATTCTGGTTTTGAGAAGCTTGCCAATACTGTTGACTTTGCTTTTGCTTTTGTCATATCGTGCAAATCACTGGCCGCATACGTAAGGATACGTGCTTTAAGGGCCAAAGCCGCCGCACGGTTGGCACGGCCAGCCGCAAGTGATTTTCCATTCAATAACGTAGCAGCTTCGTCACAATCTTTGACAATCGCGTTTACACATTGTTCAAATGTGCTACGCTCTGCTAGGTAATCTGCCTCGCCCAATTCGTATGGACGCTCTACTACTGGAAAACCTCCGTAGTAGCGCACCAATTGGTGGTTGTAGTAAGCGCGTAAAAACTTGGCTTCTCCTTTGGACGCTCTACTACTGGAAAACCTCCGTAGTAGCGCACCAATTGGTGGTTGTAGTAAGCGCGTAAAAACTTGGCTTCTCCTTTCAAGCGCTCGACTAGCGTTGCGTCAGTAAATAGAGGCTTTTCAAGTTTGCTAAGTGCTAAGTTACAAGCACGAATACGAATGAACATTTGCTGCCAGCTAAGGGTACCGTTGATCCATCCTGGATCGGCAGGGTTAGAACGAGATTCCGTGATGGTCGTAATGCTACGACCAGGGTGAGTAAAGATGGTTTCATCGGTTAGAGAGGCGAGCATTTGCTCATTAAAACCACCCTGTCCTAGTCCTGCGTAAATTTCGGTTACAAAGGCTTCACTTAAAGCCGCGTCAGTCCATACCGTCGATTCAGAAAGCTGATCTAAAGGTTTGGTATTGACAAAATCGCCATTGCAGCTAGAAAGAAATAAAGCGGCTGAAACGGCAGTGATAGATAAATAGTTGAATCCTTTCATGTTGTTTCTGTCAAAGAAATTAGAATGTAACTGATAAACCAGCGTTGATAATCCGTTGTTGTGGATAGTATTGACCTGTTGTAGAATCTGATTCTGGGTCAAAATCCTTAAATTTGCTGATTGTGAACAAGTTAAGACCATTGACATACAAGCGGAAATTATTCATTCCTACCTTGTTTGTTAGAGAAAACGGAAGCGTATAACCTACTTCAAAGTTTTTCAAACGAATATAGTCACGGTTCTTAAACCAGTAGGTGTTACCTCCTGAGAAGTACTGGTCGCTACGGTTAGCGATACGAGGGTGAACGCTGCTTGGGTTTTCTACTGTCCAACGGTCAGTGTACATATTTAACAAGTAGTTACCGATGTTACCCATTTCTCCTGGACTAACGTATTGTTTTGCCCCTGTAGAACCTTGGAACAAGATGTTTACGTCAAAGCCTTTGTAGCTACCCATCAAGCTGATACCTCCTTGGAATTTAGGAATGTTGTTGAACGTAGTACGTACTTGGTCGTCTGGAGTGATTTTACCGTCACCGTTGTAGTCAAGGTATTTCATATCACCAGGGCGGAGTGTATTTACGATAGCCTTGTAATCAATTTTGTTTTCATTGATTTCTTGCTGATCTTTAAATACGCCGTCATAAACATAAGCTTGTACGGCATTGATAGGTTTGCCAGTAGTACGTTGCCAGTCAGGAGCTCCTGGAGCTTCGTCCCAGAACAAGATTTTGTTTTGAGCATAACCACCATTTACGTTTGCACTGTACTTGAACGGCCCAGATTGGCTACGGTAGCCAATGCTGAATTCCCATCCTTTGTTTGATACTTCACCGATGTTTTGAGCTGGCAATGTCAAACCAGTTGATTGAGGAACCGATGCGTTTTTAAACCATAAGATATTGGTACGCTTGTTAGAAAATACGTCAAATTCAAAACTGATTTTGCCGCCCAACAACTGACCTTCCAAACCAATGTCAGCATTGTTTGCCACTTCCCAAGTGATGGTATTGTTAGGTACACGTGTTTCGAACAACGTTTTTGTTTCCGTGTTGTTGATAATATAGCTGCGGAAACCGTAGGTTGACAAGTACTGGTAAGTTGCAAGAGTTTCAGTATTTGGCAAATACACTTGGTCGTTACCCATTTGTCCGTATGACGCACGAAGTTTCAAATAGTTGAAAATTGGAAGTGATTTTTTGATGAACTCCTCTTCAGAAAGCACCCAGCCCACCATGGCTCCAGGGAAGAAACCATAACGTGTTGCAGAAGGGAACATGTCTGAACCGTCGTAACGCCACAAGAACTCAGCCAAATATTTCTCTTTATAGTTGTAAGCAACCCGACCGAAGTAGTTCAAACGAGCGCGCTCGAAAGCGCCACCACCGTTGTTTTTCTCCAAGTCACCACCCGCAAAGATTTGGTCAAGGGCAGTAGAAAGGAAATAACGACGGTACGCATTGAAGTTATCACCTTGGATAGTTTCTTTGTTGGTACCCGCCAAAACAGTAACACCATGACCTCCAAAATTACGCTCGTAAGAGAGAACTCCTCCCAACAAGACGTTGAGCTGGTTGGTATTGGTCAATGTCAAACGTGGTTCAGCTGGTCCACGCTTACTTGCGATGAGTTTTGGCGTTACGCCGTCTGCTTCAAAGCCAGTTCCGCGTTCGTAGAGTGTCCAAGGTGTTTCCCAACGACGTTGGTTTCTTGACAAAACGTCGATTGAAGCTGTTCCTGTAAATTTCAACCCTTCAACACCAGGGATTTTGATGTCCAACTGACCATTGGTTTGCAAGTAGTTACGTTTATCTTGGTCGTAACCAGTGGCGTTGGTCGTGATTGTTACTGGGTTTTCACCGTTTTCGATGTCAGGACCTGGAAGACCGTTTGGCCAGTAAGCAGGTTGGTTTGGCTTACCACGCATCAACATACGGAAAATGGCGCCAGCACCTTTCGTTGGGAAGAAACGGTATTCTTGGCGGCCCGTTACCCCTAAGTTTACGTTGATAAACTTGTTAACTTTTGCATCAAGGTTGATACGGAAATCGTACTGCTTATAACCCGTTGCAGAGTTGATGTAGTTACCAGTTTGGTTTTGATAACCCAATGATGCTAAGTATTTTACGTTTTCGCTGCCACCATTCAATTGTACGTTGTGGCGTATCTGTGGCGACCAGTTTTTGAGCGTAGCGCTATACCAATCAGTATCTGGGTGTCCCCATGGATCAGAGCCGTCATTGTATTTTTTGAAATCGTCAGGCTGATAAGGTGCCTTACGTTGTGCACCAGCAGCGGTTGTATAAACCCCCGCCGATTTGTAAGCAGCCGTAGCAGCAGCCCATTCTGATGATGGTAAGCCATAAATGTCTAAGTCGTTCAACATTTCAGCATACTGAGACGCATTGGCCAACGATGGAAGTTTCGTAGGCTGAGACCAACCTTGGTTCAACGAATACGAAAGCTCTGGTTTACCTGACTTACCACGCTTAGTGGTGATCAAAATAACCCCGTTCGCCGCACGCGCTCCGTAAATCGCTGCCGAAGCATCTTTCAAAACGGAGATACTTTCGATGTCATTCGGGTTGATACGGTCTAAGCCCCCCTCACGACCAGGAATACCATCGATTACGACCAAAGCAGAGTTGTTTCCTAAGGTGTTTGAACCACGGATACGAATACCTGCCCCGTCGTACCCTGGCTCACCGCTACGGTTGGTAGCAACAACCCCTGGCAAACGTCCTGCGAGTGATTGTGAAAGGTTAACGGCTGGCGATTTTACCAAGTCACCCCCTTTTACGCTCACAACTGACCCTGTTACAGTTTCTTTCTTTTGAACACCGTAACCTACAACTACAACTTCATTGAGGGATTTTACGTCAACTGCCAAAGTGACATTGACGCTTGAACGGTTGCTTACTGGGATTTCTTGAGAAAGATAACCAATAAAGGAGAATACCAACGTGGCACTTTTTTCATCCGTGACGTTGATAGAGTAAGCGCCGTTGATGTCGCTGGATGTACCCACCGAGGTTCCTTTGACCACCACACTTACGCCAGGCAAAGGCTGCCCTTGCTCGTCTGTGATTTTACCTTTGACGGTAATCGCCAGGTTCCCTGAGTTGCGCTCAGGTTGGAGTTTAGCAAATACCACCGATTTGCTTTCTTGACGTGCTTGCCACCGAGTTGCTTCTTGGGCATAACTGCTAATCGTGTGACCCACGAGTAGCATCGCCAGAGGCATTCTTAGCAAACTGAGTTTGTAGCTCACTTTTGTCATAAGAAATTGGGATTATGAATTGATAGATAAAATAAAAAAATTCGGTATTAGAGAAAATCAATTTTTGGAGTTGGGACGAAGAGGCTGTAGCAGCCTAAAAATACTCCTCAAGAAGCTGAGTATCAGTGGGTCATAAAGCATGTTTAGGTTGATAGATAGGCGTAAGGCGACGATAAAATCTCTTACATGATATAATGTACAAATATATACTGATATAGTGCAAAAAACTTAGCTGTTTTTTGCAAATACTGACTATATTTTGACTGAAAAAGCGATTTTTTTATAATTTTTAAGCAAACTATTCTTAGTTGATAAATATGTAATTTTCTTTTATGTTGATATGGTTCAATAAAGTTTTTTGAGTTTAGCACTTGGTTGAAATTAGTTTGAGTGTGCAAATAAAAAGCGTTTTTGTCCTATTTTTGGTTAAGATACTACCAAAATTGTAAGGAATTTTACCATTAAAAACAGATAAAACGTGTTGTAACAAGTTAACTTTTTGCTGTACTTTTGTTACGATGGCAGTCAAGAAGAAAAAAAAGCCTAGCCCGACCGAAAAACGGGCCATCGGCCGTAACGACATAATAGATTTCCCTGACTTGGGGTTGACGAACGTGCGCGTTAAAATTGACACGGGCGCTTATACTTCGTCTATCCATTGTTTTAAAATAAGCGTAGAAGAAGGAGTACTTTCTTTTTTCTTGCCTGCTCATCGCAGCGAAAAACATCAACAATTTACCACCGACCAATTTGAGCTAAAAGCCATCAAAAACTCCTTTGGCCAAACTGAAATGCGGTATGTCATCAAAACCAAAGTGCTGTTGTTTGGCAAAATCATCAAAACCGAGTTTTCGCTGGCTGACCGCTCTCAGATGCGTTATCCCGTGCTTTTAGGCCGAAAATTGCTGCGTAGTCGGTTTTTGGTGGATGTCTCTCTCGAAAATTTATCCTACGATTTTATGCAACGCAAAAGTAGGACCAAAGCGTAGTTAACAAAAACGTAATATTGTCTCAACGTACTTCCTTATAATTTTGTCACGTAGGAACTTAAAATGCTAGGGTAAAAGGAAGCCTCGCTGCAAGTTCAATTGTTTGCCTTTCCAATTATGAAAATTGCGGTTTTATCAACCAATGCTAAGTTATATTCTACTCGAATGCTAGTCGAGGCCATCGAGAAACGCGGCCACGAGGCTGTGGTGATTAATCACGCGTTGTGCCATGTACTCATCGAAGAAGAAAAGCCTGTTATTTTGTATAAAAACAAAGAGATTGAGGGAATCGACGCCGTCATCCCCCGAATCGGCGCATCCGTGACCGACTATGGAAGTGCCATAGTGCGACAGTTTGAGATGATGAAAGTCTTTACGACGGTGAAGTCGCAGGCCATCATGCGGTCGCGAAATAAATTGCGAAGCCTTCAAATTCTTTCTAAAGCTGGGGTTCAAATTCCCAAAACAGTTTTTGCCAATCAAGCAAAAGATATTGATAGCCTGATTAAATTGGTGGATGGTCCGCCTGTTATTATTAAGTTATTGGAAGGTACCCAAGGCGTAGGGGTTGTGCTGGCGGAATCTAATAAAGCAGCCAAATCGACGATTGAAGCTTTTTATGGGCTAAAAACCAACGTTTTGATTCAAGAATACATTGCGGAAGCAAACGGAGCCGATATTCGGGCGTTTGTGGTGGGTAACAAGGTGGTAGCTGCCATGAAACGTCAAGGAACGACGGGGGAGTTTCGTTCAAACCTTCACCGTGGGGGAAAAGCAGAAGCCATTTTGCTGCCACCAGAAGAAGAAAAAGCGGCTTTGCAAGCAGCCAAAGCACTTGGGGTGCGGGTGGCAGGAGTTGATATGATTCGGTCGAATCGGGGGCCGATGATTATGGAAGTAAACTCTTCGCCAGGATTAGAGGGTATCGAAAAGGTAACAGGTATTAATGTCGCAGACTTGATAATTGGGTATATTGAAGAAAAAAAACCGATGGATGAAGGGGATACGATTGGGGTATAGGTAAAATGTGCTATTTTTCGACTTTGAACCTATGATGAAAAAAGTACTCTATGCTCGATATAGCATCCTACAGTAAACAAACTAAATACCTTGTTGCGCTTGACTCCATTATTTTTGGGTTTGATGGCAACCAGCTGAATATCCTTCTGGTAAAACGTGGGCCTGATTCTACCATCGACACTTGGTCGCTGATGGGAGGGTGGCTGGCCGAAAATGAAAATCTCGAACTGTCGGCCGAGCGGATTTTGTACGAACTTACGGGACTGAAGGAGGTCTATCTCGAACAATTATACACTTTTGGGGACATTCACCGTGATCCCATCGCACGGACGGTTTCGGTGGCGTATTTTGCCCTGATTAATGTCGAACATTATGATTCGAGCGTTTCCGAAGTGCATCATGCGCAGTGGTTTCCAGTGAGCCAAATGCCCGACGAGATTTTGTTTGACCACCGTCAAATGATAGACTTGGCGATTCAGAAGCTACGCTACAAAGCAGCTTTGCACCCGCTTGGCTTTGAGCTTTTACCCGAAAAATTTACAATTCCTCAGCTTCAAAAACTGTACGAAGCCATCTTTCAAACGACCTTCGATAAGCGGAATTTTAGCCGTAAAATCCTTTCAACGCATTTGTTGGTGAAGTTAAAGGAAAAGCAAAAGTCTTCTAAAAAAGGAGCGTACCTGTATCAAGTCAACGAAGAAAAGTACAAAACGTACAGTAATTCTTTCCTGAATTTTGTCTCAAATCCTGAGTTTTGAGTGGTTGAGTAAAAGTTCTAGAGTAACTCAAAGTAGCCTCGGTAGAGGCGAAACATTTGTAGTAAGAAGGATATTTTTTAATTTTTGCTTCGGACGGGGCCGCCTTTAGATTTGTATGATTGAACAAAACCAAGAAACTGGTAAGTTTACTTTCCAGTTGTTGAGCAGGATATAGGCACTTTAAGGGGCCGCATGGGTAGAACCCACCACGGGATTGAAGTGCATCGGCACTCCGACCTATATCCTGTCTTTATCCAAACATCAAATAGAAATCTGGGTAAAACCCATTAGCCAAGCGGGGCGCCCCGTGGCGTGGTGATGGCGGATAAAATCTCAACAACGGTTCGTAAAAATACTCAAACTCTTAACATCAATCATCATGGAAACGCAGTATTTTATCGGTATCGACATCTCCAAAGAAAGCTTGAACTGGGCTGTTTGCAGTGCCAATAAAATTGTGTTAGAACTGGTCTCAGGCAACGACATAAAGAGCATAACCAAAACGATACTAAGCATACAGCGAGCGTTAAAGTTCAAGATTCCAGCCGCCGTTTTCTGCATGGAACACACAGGCATTTATCATTCTCGCTTACTAAAATACTTACAAAGTCGAAAAGCATCAATTTGGCTGGAGTCGGGTTCTCAAATCAAATATTCGATGGGCGATGTTAGAGGCAAGAACGACGTTGTTGATGCTCAACGTATCGCCCGTTATGCTTACAAAAATCGCGACGAAATCAAGCTTTATGTGCCTCCAAGGGCTATCATTGACCAATTGGACAATCTACTTGACGTTCGTGACAGATTAGTAAAAGTGCGTCAAATTTGTTT
Source organism: Runella limosa DSM 17973 (assembly GCF_000482465.1). GTDB lineage: Bacteria > Bacteroidota > Bacteroidia > Cytophagales > Spirosomataceae > Runella > Runella limosa. Next base: position 511 of record NZ_AXVJ01000025.1, on the reverse strand, counting down.
AACAGCCTTGAATGAGCAGCAGTCTTGTGAGGCCAATAAAACTTTATCAAAAGACACTAAAAAGTACTCTGCTCATACACTCAAAGGAGTCGATACAGACTTGCAATCACTCGAAAAACAGATTAAAGAACTCATAGACTCAGACCCATATTTGAAGCCTCTATTTGAAAATATCACCGCACGGATTTCTATGGTTTATGCAAGCGTGCGAGTATAATTTTTGTCATATTTTTGCTGGTGATGCACCACCGAGCAGATGCGATGAATGAGTTTGTTGCGAACGGCATTCAAAACTGACATTTTGTTCTTGCCTTCGGCGACCTTTCTCAAATAATAGTCTTGAATTTCGCCTTTGACTCGAATGGCGGACATAGCTCCTAAATGAAAAAGGCTTTTTAACCGTTTTCGGGCATGATGGTTAACCTTGGTTTTTCCTCTAATGCTACTGCCAGATTGGTATTCAAAAGGAGCAACCCCTGCATGACAGGCTAATTTTTTGGGATCAGTAATG
>NZ_KI519424.1:314656-357784 GCF_000482465.1 Runella limosa DSM 17973 | reverse complement strand
AACAAGAATTCACAAAACCTGCAACACCCCAACAAGATGCGCACATCGAAGCCTACCATTCCATCATGGAAAGCTCTGTATGTCAGAGGTTTGAATTTGACGATTTGAAGCAAGCTCGAGAAACATTGGAGGAATTTAGAAGTTTTTATAATTTCGAGAGAATACATGGAGGAATCAACTTTCAAAGCCCTTACAAGTATTTGCTCAAACATAACATTGACATGAAAAATTTAACTCAAAATAAGACAAAAATCTGTGCTTGAAGTCTCTAACTTTCTATCATTTACGTGTCCAATAATTAGCGGTTAGCACAGTTTTCCCGAACTACTTGGGGGAACGAGAGAACTTAGAAAAATATTTTTCGATAAACTCTTTGTCAAAAAAGTCGATAGAGAGCAGAATATCCGATTTAGAAGTCTAATTCTTGAAATACAGGAGAAAAAACAAAATGCTCAAAACACAATTGATTTGGAAAAGATGGTTGACGATATGATTTTTGAAATACATGAGTTAACTCTCAACGAGATAAATATGATCGGCTTTATAAATATTGATTAGACTTCTGATTATCAATAAATTGAACCTCATGCTCATTCAAGCCATATAATTCATAAACCTTTTGGTCTATCTGTTTTTCCAACTCAAAATAAGAAAGGTTACTATTTTTTAAAACCATAATTTCATTCACGAGGTTTGCAAATACATATTGTTCCTCTGCTGATAAAATAGGGATAGGTAATTTTTCTACAAACATGGGCTTATACTCAAAATAGCCACCATTTCTTGTAACACCCAATCCCCGAATGTAGTAATCTGCTATTTTTGAATTCAGAACCGCCAAAATATATTTGTTTGCTGGGACAATCATGGGGCAAGGAGCATTTATAAACATTCCAGCCTCAGCTAAACAGTAACTCGCTTCCAAATTAAGATTTCCCCACGTTATTTTTTCGTTAAAAAAATCGTCCCAATAACCTATACTATCTTGAGTTTCAAACCATTTATTATTTGTTTTCTTTCTTGCACCAAAGTCGCCTGTTTGCTTCAAGCGGTCGTAGCCAAAACTCAAAAGGTGCTGTTTTACAGCGGGGTAATTTTCAATATCATAATTGAGGCTCGGAAATGTGGCAATAATCCACAGGTCTGCAAACTCATACCTATAGCGTTTGATGTCTCTGCCGCGAAGAATCGGGCGATTTTTATAGCAAGGTTATTGCATAGGTTAAAGTCATCTTTAACTTAAACAATTTGTGATAATGATTTACGGATATATCAGAGTAAGTTCCGACAGGCAAACGGTTGAAAATCAGAGATTTGAGATAAATAACTTTTGTGAAAAAAATCAAATGGTTATTGATCGTTGGCTCGAAGAAACCATCACAGGTACAAAAAATGTAGAAAACAGAGCTTTGGGTAAATTGCTCAACAAAATGAAAAAAGATGACATTTTAATCTGCACAGAACTTTCGAGATTGGGAAGAAATCTGTTGATGATAATGGGTATTTTAAATCAGTGCATGAGCAAAGAGGTGAAGGTTTGGACAATCAAAGATAATTATCGGCTAGGCAATGACATCAACTCTAAAGTCTTAGCTTTTGCTTTTGGACTATCGGCAGAGATAGAACGAAACCTTATTTCGCAACGAACCAAAGAAGCACTGGCAAGAAAAAGAGCAGAAGGAGTGATACTAGGTCGCCCTAAAGGCCGAAAATCTTCAAAGACTAAGCTGACAGGTCAAGAAAGGAAAATAAAAGAATTGCTCAATAACAAAGTATCATACAGTGCCATTAGTAGAATCCTAAAAGTACACAGGCTAACTATTACAAATTTTGTCAAAACAAATAAATTGGAAGTTTTAAAACAATAATCATTTTCATTTTTAGGTTAAGCGCATTTGAAAATAAGATTTTTGAGAATAAATACCTTATTTTAAGGAAGTTATGTGGTTTGCTATAAAGGTTGCTAAAGTGCCGTAAGTTAGCTATCTCACGTTCCTTTGAAGCTTCGCTGGATTGTTTGAGCGCGTCTTCTGCATTCTTATCCTTTCTACTAAAATTTCGTATCTCTAAAGCGTTTTTAAATGCGTTTAACCTAAAGGGACAATCTTTTTTGTAAAACCCAACCTTTTTATTTTACTTTGTAAATAAAAGTACTTTTTGATTTTATACAATGAACTACTTTGTCAAACCAGATTCGATTGTTAGGCAAATTTGGGGGAAAGCCGATACTATCCTTTTTATTTTTGCGGGAGCATCGGCGGAGTTTGCGCTGAATAAGGCCGTTGATTGGCTTTATTTTACGGGAAAACTGCCTGCTGACCCATTGGGGCGGTTGTTCTCTACGGTGGAGTACGCGCGACAAATCGTTTTTGCCGAACAGCAACAAGCGCTTGCGGCCATTGATAAAATTGCGGCTATTCACGGAGCGGTCGAACAGAAACGCGGGGCTCAAATCCCAGATTGGGCGTACCGCGACGTGCTTTTTATGTTGATTGATTATTCGATTCGAGCCTATGAAGTGCTGGAACGCAAATTAACTCAAAAAGAGAAAGAGGAAACTTTCGACGTATTTTATCGGGTAGGGGCTAGAATGGGCATTCAGGGATTGCCTACAACCTTCGAGGATTGGGAAAAAATGCGGGACGAGCACTTGCGGGATAACTTAGTAGCCAGCGAGTTTACCCATGACTTATACCGCCAATACCAAAAACATTTGGGGCCTGTTCGCTTTTTTATTCTAAAACAAGCTCAAACTTTAGTCGTTCCTCAAAGAGTAAATCGGCTTTTGGGGCTTGGCAAAATTCCCTTTTTGGCGCCTGTGATTGCTACGTACAAGTTGTTTAGGTACCTAAAGGTGGAACATTTGCTGAAGGATACCATTCTACCCACAGCCTACAAACCGCAAATAGCAGCGCTTGACCTTCGGTCAGACGATAGTCAGACCGAACTCAAATTCGGGTAGTTCTTAGTCTGACTATCATCGTTACTTGGTCTTACTCGGTCTGACTATCGTCTGACCGAATCAAAATCTGCCGCAATTTTATTGATGTCGCCATCCGATAAGTTTTTAGAAGCAATCACCGTACGGTAACGGAAGGTGGTTGATTCCCCCTTTTTGAGGGTCAAATTAAGGGTTTCTTTTCCTTTGCTAAAGATGGCTTGGCCGAGCGGATTGGCCGCAAAAAGCCCATAACCACGTGCGTGCCAGTAAGTTGGGTAGCCCACGTTTTTGGGGTGGTCGAGGATAACGACATTGATGGTCTCGTCGCCAATTTTTCCCCGTAAATTACACCAACGTCCGCGCGTACTCCAAACGTTGTCTCCTTCTACACCCTCGCTCGTGCGGTAGTTGCCCGTAATGCCCGTGTTGTCCATCGTGGCTACTTTCGTTACGACGCCGTACGCATCCGTAAACTCAGAAGGCCCCGTAGAAGGGTGTTCTAATTGACGAGCGACGCGAATGGCAAACATGCCGTCTTTTACGTCTTTAAACACAACCTCGGTTTTAGCAGTTAGCGTAGTGATGCGGTCAACGGTGCGGGTGGTGGCGTCTCCCTTAAAAATATACGTTGTGGTTTCGGTGAGCATCAAGCCGCCATTTTTGTCGAGCCAGTCGGCCGTAACGGTAAGGGTACCTTCGTTTTTGCCACTTTTCATTTTGGTGATTCCCGTATGAACGATGGTGCCGTAGGTGTGTTTGGCGTGGTCCACCTTAGTTGAGTTGTTCCAAAAGTCGTGGGCATTGACCGACTCATAGTTGAGCCACATTCCGACGTGGTGCGGGTGATCTACGCGCTCGCCCGTACGAGGTTTGATGGGCCAGCCGCGTGTAATTTCAGTGCCTTGGGCAGTAAGCAGTGGGTAAAGAACTGCTTTTTTTAAAACATCAGGGCCTGGATAAAAATAACTGGTGAAGGGCTTACCATCGATTGTTACTTCGACTTTCTTTTCGGTTTCGTTGGGGGTGAGGACAACCCCTTTTTGGGCAATAGCTAAACTTGAAAGAGCCAAAGCGCCCACTAAAAAAGGAAATTTCATAGAATTTGTAGTGGAATTTCCTTCTAAAGGCGTCGGGATTCCGTTTTTACCCCGTACTTTCTTTAAGTTTGTAGCATGGCAAAAAAACGAAAATTTTACGTAGTATGGGAAGGCCGCCGTCGAGGGGTGTTTACGGAGTGGGACGAGTGCGAGGCGCAAATCAAAGGTTTTGCGGAAGCAAAATATAAGTCATTCGATTCATTGAAGGAAGCAGAAGCTGCTCTTAGCAAAAGTTATTGGGAATTTATTACTCCTAGCAAAGCCAAGCCTGCGCTGAAAGAAGCCCCTGCCAATGTGGGTAAACCCAACCCTGAAAGCATTGCGGTAGATGCCGCGTGGAATACCGCCACGGGCGACATGGAGTACCAAGGCGTCTATGTTCGTACGGGGCAAAAACTCTTTCATCAAGGGCCATTTCAGGATGGGACAAACAACATTGGGGAGTTTTTGGCGATTGTTCACGGCTTGGCGTATTTGCAAAAACACCAGAGCAATTTGCCGATTTATACCGATTCTAAAACGGCCATGAGCTGGATAAAGAAAAAACACGCCAATACAAAATTGGAAGTAACGCCGCGTAACAAAGCCCTTTTTGAAATGCTCCAGCGGGCTGAAGAATGGCTGTCGAAAAATAAATATACCAACGCCATTGTGAAATGGGAAACGGAATATTGGGGAGAAAATCCCGCCGATTTTGGCCGAAAATAGCTAAATTTTTATTTGCCCAACGCGATTCGGCCACACATAATGGACGCCACGACGGTAATGGGTGTAAAAAGTAAAGTTTCAAGCGACGAAATGGCAAAGAGATTTCCAAGGGTGTTTAAAGCAAAAATTCCCGCAAAAACCCATAACAGTACGGTCGCTACTTTTTTTAAGTTAGTATATTTTGTTCGTCCGTGGACTTGGATGAGTATAAATAATAATAGTAAATTGGACATGGATATAAGCTCAAACACAACCATCTGCTCTTGATTTTCGAGCCGTCCACCCCAAACATATTTATGGGGTATCAGTCCAATAATAACACAAAGTTGAAATGCCAGACCAAAGCCAATAAGGGCGTACATTATGTACTGGGCAATGGAATAAGGGATTTGTTTTAGATAATTATTCATACATCATTTTTATAAAGGTAAGACAATGGGACGTAGCTCAAACCCCTATTTTAAGTTCAAACAATTTACTGTCTGGCACGACCGTAGTTCATTGCGCGTATGTACAGAAGCCTGTTTGTTAGGGGCGTATGCGTCGGTGGATGGGGTGAAAAAAGGGTTAGATATTGGCACGGGTACGGGGGTGTTGGCCCTGATGCTGGCGCAAAGGAACGAAAATTTACACATCGACGCCATTGAAATTGAGCAATCAAGCGCCGAACAAGCCCAAGAAAATATTAGCCAAAGTCCTTTTGCCGAACGGATTCAGGTGTATAAAACCGCCCTCCAAAATTGGAACAAAGAAAAGGGCTACGATTTTATTATCAGCAACCCACCATTTTTTGAAAATCACCTGCTTTCTACCAACGAAATTAAAAACCAAGCGCTGCACACCGAAAGCCTTTCTTTGGTCGAATTAGCCAATTCAGTCGCTAGTTTACTGCAAAAAAAAGGCCGATTTGTGGTATTATTACCGCCCTTTGAAACCCAAAAAATGACTGAACTCATGCAGGAGAAAGGACTTTGGCCTGTCAAACAACTTCAGATTTTTCAACGAGAAGAAAAAGCACTTTTTCGACTTATCACGACCTTCCAGTGGCAAAATAAGCCATTGCAGTTAGAGAAACTTACCATTCACGAAGGTGACGGTAAGTATTCTGAGGGTTTTCGTACTTTATTAAAGGACTATTATTTGATATTTTAAATTAAAAATGCGTAACACAATCTCTGATTACTTCCAACAGTTACAAGACCAAATCTGTGCAGCCATCGAACAAACCGACGGAAAAGGTAAGTTTCATGAAGACCTTTGGCAACACCACGGCGGTGGCGGTGGCCGAACGCGCTTGATTCAGGCGGGAAATATCCTTGAAAAAGGGGGCGTCAATTTTTCGGCGGTGCAGGGGCAAACATCTGAGGCGCTCATGAAACAAATGAACCTCACTGAGCGGGCCGATTATTTTGCCACGGGGGTGTCGATTGTCATGCACCCTGTGAGCCCGATGGTTCCCATCATTCACATGAACGTGCGCTACTTTGAGATGTCCAACGGCACAAGCTGGTTTGGGGGAGGGATTGACCTGACGCCGCATTATGTCGTTGACGAAGATGCTCGCTGGTTTCACCAACAACTCAAAGCTACCTGCGATGCCCACGATGTCAATTATTATCCCAAATTTAAAAATTGGGCAGATGATTATTTCTTCTTGCCTCACCGCCAAGAAACCCGTGGTGTGGGCGGAATATTCTTCGATTATTTAAAACCAACCTCCGACGACCATAAAAATCAACTGTTTGGGTTTGTCAAAGCAGTGGGTGAAACCTTTGCGCCGACTTATACGGCATTGATGAAAAAAAACGCTGATATTCCGTATAGTGAGCAACAAAAAGCGTGGCAGTTGGTACGCCGTGGGCGTTACGTGGAATTTAATCTGGTGTGGGACCGTGGCACAAAATTTGGACTTGAAACGGGCGGACGAACTGAGTCAATCTTAATGAGTTTGCCACCTTTGGCAGGCTGGGAATACGATTATCGTCCCGTTCCTCAATCGCGCGAAGAATACACACTTTCGATGCTAAAAAAAGGCATTGAGTGGGTATAAAACGCGTTTTTTGGACATTTTTTTGTATATTTACGTGTTAAAAAATTGTAATTTACCAATAGCGATTGAGCGACTATTTTGGTGAAAAGGTTGAAATAAACCTATATTACGTGGCACTCAATACGAACCGATGAGCGAAATAAACGACACTTTACCCGAAGACCAAAATCCCACTGAACACACCCGCCACGACCAGTTGGTGGTGTCGGATATGTACCAAAACTGGTTTTTGGAATATGCTTCTTATGTAATTCTAGAGCGTGCTGTTCCTAACATTGAGGATGGCCTGAAACCTGTGCAGCGCCGTATTCTTCATGCACTGAAAGAAATGGACGATGGGCGCTTTAACAAAGTAGCCAACGTGATTGGGGCTACCATGCAGTTTCACCCGCACGGGGATGCGTCTATCAACGAAGCGATTGTCAACATGGGTCAGAAAGACCTGGTGTTTGATACGCAAGGGAGTTGGGGTGACATCCGAACGGGGGATGGCGCCGCCGCCGCCCGTTATATTGAAGTGCGACTTTCTAAGTTTGGCAACGACGTTATTTTTAACGAAGATACGACCGAGTGGCAAATGAGCTACGACGGCCGTAAGCGAGAGCCTGTCACGCTGCCTGTGAAGTTTCCGTTGCTGTTGGCCATGGGCGTAGAAGGGATTGCTGTGGGGCTTTCGACCAAAATCATGCCGCATAATTTTGTGGAATTGATTGAGGCGTCAATGGCTTATTTGAAAGGATTGCCGTTTACGTTATATCCCGATTTCCCAACGGGCGGTTTTGTGGACGTGACCAACTACAACGATGGACTACGGAGCGGGAAAATTCGCGTGCGGGCCAAAATTGAAGAGGTTGATAAAAAAACGTTGGTGATTCGTGAAATTCCGTTTGGCACCACCACGACTTCTATCAAGGATTCGATTATCAAAGCCAGCGAGGAAGGGAAAATTAAGATTAAAAAACCCGAAAAGGGAATGCAAGCGGTGGAAGACCTCACGGCAAGGGACGTGGAGATTGTTATCCACCTTGCACCAGGCGTTTCGCCCGACATTACCATTGATGCTTTGTATGCTTTTACGGAGTGTGAGGTAAGTATCTCGCCAAATGCTTGCGTGATTATCGACGAAAAACCCCACTTTGTGACGGTTTCTCAAATCTTAAAAACGTGTACTGACCAAACGGTTCATTTGCTCAAACGTGAACTAGAAATCAAACGATTTGAGCTAAAAGAAAAACTTTTATACAGTTCGTTAGAGAAAATCTTTATCGAAAATCGCATTTACCGCGATATTGAAGAGTGCGAAACGTTTGAGGCGGTTATTCAAACGATTGATGCGGGGCTGACGCCTTACAAAAATGACTTTTACCGCGAAATCGTAGAAGAGGATATTCTTCGTCTGACCGAATTGCGCATCAAACGTATTTCAAAATACGATGCGTTTAAGGCAGATGAAGCCATGAAACGCCTTGAGGCGGAGTTGGCCGAAGTGGAAGATAACCTCGTTCATTTGACACGCTATGCCATCAATTATTTCAAAGATTTGTTGAAAAAATACGGCAAAGACCGTGGGCGTCGTACTGAGATTCGATCGTTTAATACCATTGCTGCGACAGTCGTAGCAGCTGCAAACCAAAAACTGTACGTTAACCGCGAAGAAGGTTTTATTGGTTATGGATTGAAAAAAGATGAATACGTCATGGATTGTTCGGACATCGATGATATCATTGTTTTTCGCCGCGACGGTAAATACAAAGTGGTACGCGTAGCAGACAAAGTTTTTGTGGGAAAAGACATATTTTACGTGTCGGTGTTTAAGAAAAACGACGAACGTAAAATATACAACGTTTCCTACCTTGACGGAAAATCGGGGGTGAGTTATGCCAAACGTTTTGCCGTAACGGGCATCACGCGCGACAAAGAATACGACGTGTCGTTGGGGACAAACAAGTCGAAAATGACCTATTTTAGTGCCAACGACAACGGAGAAGCAGAAATAATTACCGTAAGCCTAACCGCCCAAAGTACAGCCCGAATTAAGATTTTTGATTTTGATTTTTCTAAGTTAGCGGTCAAAAATCGTTCGGCTATGGGAAATGTACTGACCAAGTATCCCGTCCGTAAAATAGCCTTTAAATCGGCAGGTGCTTCAACACTCGGTGGCGTTGATTTGTGGTACGACGAAGTGCTTGGTCGATTAAACCGTGACGATCGGGGGCGTTATTTGGGTAATTTTGACAATGGTGACCTGATTTTGGTACTTTACAAAGAAGGCTCGTACGAACTTACCAGTTTTGATTTGACCAACCGCTATGAACCCAAAGAGTTGGTGCTTTTGGAGAAGTTTATTCCCGAAAAACCAATTACGGCAGTTTATTACGAGTCGGTACAAAAAAATTACTTTGCCAAGCGTTTTAAAATAGAAACCACAACCACGGATAAGAAATTTTCGTTTATTGGTGAAAACAAAGGGTCTAAAATCGTTTTTGTCTCCACGGACGTACATCCACGCATGGAAGTGGTGATTGAAAAGAGCAAAACGGAGAACCAAATTGAGCAACATACTTTGGACGAATTTGTGGAGGTAAGAGGCTGGAAAGCCTTGGGGAATCGGGTTTCTGCTTTGAAAATCAAAGAAATAAAGCAGCTAGAATCCATTCAAGCGGAAATAGCCGAACCAGAAATTGTTGAAAATGAACCTGACATAGCCGCGCGGTCTGATGAAGACGAAACCCCACCACAAACCCCACCCGCAGCTCCCGATGAGACGGGGCAGTTGGGGCTATTCTAAAAAACTAGCAATGTGAAAACCGCTTTTTTACATATCAACGCCATTCGCCATTCGCGTCGTTTGCGGGTTTCTTTGATGAAAAAGCTCATCAAAGCAAGCTTGTGGTCGGTATTTGGGGTGGTAGTGGCAGTGTTGTTGTGTAATTGGATTGTGGTGTTAACGACCCGTCATAAAGTGTTTTTTGACGTTTCTTCGCTGCCTTCCAACGATGTTGGGCTGGTTTTGGGTACGAGCAAATACGTAGCGCGCGGGAAAGAGAACTTGTTCTTTAAATACCGCATGGAAGCTTCGGCGCTGTTGTTCAAAGAAGGAAAAGTCAAGTACCTGATTTTGAGCGGCAACAAGGAGGCGGAAACCTACGACGAACCCAAAGCGATGAAACAAGCCTTGACAAAATTGGGGATTCCTGAAGATGTTATGCTGCTCGATACGGCGGGTTATCGAACGTTTGACTCCGTAGTGCGGTGTCGCGAGATATATGGACAAGAACGGGTGACGGTGATTTCCCAAAATTTTCATAATGCCCGAGCACTTTACTTAGCCGAGCATGAAGGGATGGATGCGGTTGGATTTGCCGCGCAAGATGTCCCCGATGGCTATTCGCTAAAAACATTGCTTCGTGAGTACCTTGCCCGTCCTAAGGCGATGTTGGATGTATATGTCCTTAAACCTGAAGCGGGGGTAAGGGAAGGGGAATAAACAACAACCTCCCGAAAGTTCAAAACTTTCGGGAGGTTTTGCGTTAATTTTAAATCGAAAGTTGTTTCATCCAATCGGCATCCACTTTGATGCTATCAATCGACGCCCCAGGGTATTGTTCCTGTTCTACAAGGTAATACTTTACACCCGCTTTTTTGGCAGCTTTCAAAATCGTCACAAAGTCGATAGAGCCTTGTCCCAAATCCTTTTGTGTTACTTTGCCGCTACTGTCTTTCACCATGTCTTTGATGTGTACCAATTCGTAGCGTTTACCGTATTTTTTGAAGTGCTCAACGGCATCCTGACCTGCTGCCACAATCCAGCACAAATCCAACTCAAACATGACCTTTTTGGGGTCGGTATTGGCCAAAAGTACCTCGTGCGGAATTTGTCCTTCGAGTGGTTTAAAAGAGTAATCGTGGTTGTGGTAGCCAAATTTCATCCCCGCGTTGGTTACTTTTTCGCCCACTTGGTTGAACAAATCCGCTTTTTTCTTCCAGTCATCAATCGTTTTTTGAGGGCCTAGATAAGGACAAAGCATGTATTTAAGGCCTGCTTCAGCGCCACGCTCGATGTTTTTGTCAAGGTCTTTGTTCATGTCAAAGTGCGTACTCACCATTTTGACGCCCATATCGCCCAAAAATGTTTTACATTCTTTTGGCGACATTCCCCACAAAAAGTCAGGCCCTCCGTAGCTTTCAAATTGAGTATAGCCCATTTCAGCCAGTTTTTTCATGGTTCCTTTGGCATCTTTTGGCATCAAATCACGAACGCTGTAAAGCTGAATTCCAAATTTTTTGATGGGTTTCGCTTCAGTAAAAAGACTTGGTGTGAGGGCAATTCCCGCGCTTAATGCGGATGTTTGTTTCAAAAAATCGCGACGATTCATTGGTGATTGGTGGTTAGTTTCAGGAAAAAAAACGAAAAATGTGCTTTCTACTTGCATTGTGCTAAGTATTTTTGTCTTTCAATTAATAATCATCTTCGTGCATTCTTTTCCACTTGTATATCTAAAACCCAATCGCGACGAAGCCGTACGGCGGTTTCATCCGTGGGTTTTTTCGGGGGCAATCGCCCGAATCAAAGGCCAACCAACTGACGGTGAAATCGTTGAAGTTTGTGATAGCCGTGGCCAGTACTTAGCTACGGGGCATTACCACAATGGCAACATTGCCGTAAAATTGTTCAGTTTTGAACAAATTGTACCCAACGTCGATTTTTGGAAACAAAAATTGCAAAAAGCACTGACCGTTCGCCAGCAGTTGTTTGCCACCCAATGGAGTAGTGAAGACACCATCACCAACAGCTACCGCTTGGTACACGGCGAAGGCGATGGTTTACCTGGGCTTATTATCGACTTCTACAACGGAGTATTGGTTATTCAAGCCCATTCAATTGGGATGTACCGCGTGCTCGATGAGTTGGCGCAAGCATTACAAGATTTATACGGAAGTGATTTGAAGGCCATTTATAACAAAAGCGCCGATACCTTGCCCGATGAGTTTGCCAAAACTACCCAAAACGGGTACGTTTTCGGTAGTTGTCCCGTTCCGCATCCTGTCAAAGAAAACGGTCATACGTTTTTGATTGATTGGGAAACGGGACAAAAAACGGGCTTTTTCCTCGACCAACGCGATAACCGACGGTTGTTGGGAAGCTATGCCAAAGGAAAAAATGTGCTGAATGCGTTTTGTTATTCGGGTGGCTTTTCTATTTATGCTTTGGCAGAAGGGGCACAATCGGTCGATTCGGTGGATGCTTCTAAAAAAGCGATAGAATTAACGGAGCGCAATGTGGAAGCCAATTTTGGTGAGACCACCAACCACCAGTCGTATGCAGAAGACGTAATGAAGTTTCTAAAAGAAACAACTGGTACTTACGATTTGATGATTCTTGACCCTCCAGCCTACGCCAAGAGCATGTCGGCGCGTCATCGTGCCGTACAAGGATATAAGCGATTGAATGCAGAAGGCATCAAGCACCTAAAACCAAACGGGATATTGTTTACCTTTTCGTGTTCGCAAGTAGTGGATCGCGAACTGTTTTATAACACGGTAGTTGCAGCGGCCATCGAAGCAGGACGCCAAGTGCGGGTTTTACACCAAATTACGCAGCCCGCCGATCACCCCGTCAACCTTTTCCATCCTGAAGGAAGCTACCTCAAAGGATTGGTACTTTGGGTCGAGTAAAAATAAGAACAGCAGGGCAATTTGCCCTGCTGTAATACTCAACTACCCAACCAGACCCTACTATTGGCCTACAATTTGGCTTTTTAAGCCTCCTAAAACACCTAAAAGTTCGTTTTGCTCGGTAGATGGTACATTGAATTTATTCAAGGCCATTACTAAGTCATTGACCAATGAATTAAACTCAGTGTCGGTGATTTTCATCCCTTTGTGGGCCGTCACCATGTCTTTTCCTGTGTATTTTTGTGGACCACCGCTAGCCTGACCAATTTGGTCAATCAAGTTGTTACGAAGGGCAGTCAAACGTGCCGTGTTTCCCTTTTGTACTTCTTGAAGAAGTGGCGTAAACGTACGAACCATGTTTGGATCTGCCGCTACGTTTGTGATAAATTGATCCACAACTGCTGAAATGGCACTTACCCCACCAAGGCGGTCATATAATGATTTTGGCGCTGCTTCTTCTTCTTTCTTACAAGATGACATAATGAACACAAGCGCAACCGATAAAGACAAAAATGCTTTTTTCATGGTTTTAATTGATTTAATTGATTGAGAAAATGGATTAAATTAAAACTTGAGTAGTTATTGAGAGAAAATAAAAGATGCTAACGGAAACAGAAGGCGTATTTAGCGCGCTCAAATGCTTGAATGTAAGACAACGGCACGGGGCACTCAGGGCCGCTTGCTGTAATGCCATCAAAGGAAGCAGGCTCAACTTTTTTGGCAGAATAGGTTCCTACCAATGACTTCAAAGAAGACTCGTTGGTGGCATCAGGGTCAAAAGTGATGCTCACGAGTTGACTTGCGGGGTTGACTGTACAAGCGGTGACCCCTTTTTGTTGACTAATTTGTTTTTGTAACGCTTCCGAATTAGTAGTTTCGTCAAGCCCATCTACTTTTATGATGGTCATGCTAATTGGCTTTACGTAAGCGTGCATGGGGGCGGGCTCTAAATTGGCATAGACAACAAATGCCACAAAAAGAAAACCTAAGGAGTAAAGCGAAATTTTAGCGGTTTTGATAAGTCCTTTTTTCATGGTCGATAGTCTTTTTGGTACTATCTACGATGGTTAATGCCAAGTTGGATTTAGAGGACTAATTTTTTTTTTTGATATTGCATACATGAAAGACTCTTAAACAGAAGTACGCTCGCTTTTGTTTACTTGTATATACCATCCATTCTCAAGTGGTTTAACTTTATTATATGGGATTAAAAACGCCTAAATTGAATGAGAGCGAACTATTGGAGCTACTGCGAAGGCAAGATCGCAAAGCTTTCAATTACCTTTATGATAATTACTCCGACGCCTTGTACGGGGTCATCTTAAAGGTGGTTCGCACTGAAGAAACTGCACAGGATTTGTTGCAAGAAATCTTCGTCAAAATTTGGAAAAACATTGCCCAATACGATTCAAGCAAAGGGCGTTTGTTTACCTGGATGCTCAACATCGCACGAAATACGTCGATAGATTATTTGCGGGTTAATCGCCTCGAAATCCAAGACATAGATACGGCCGTATATACTGTAGAACAAGGTCAATCTATATATGAGGAAATTAACAATAACGAACTTAAAGAAGTGGTGTCGCAACTAAAACCGGAGCAGCAAACGCTGATAGAAATGGTGTATTGGGGAGGCTACACGCACGAAGAGGCAGCCCAAAGGCTAGACATGCCGCTTGGGACGGTAAAAACGCGTGTGCGAAGTGCTCTTAGGGATTTAAGAAAATTTTTTGGTGCATGATTAACGTTAAAGAATACATAGAATCAGGTATCCTAGAAGACTATCTCTCAGGGAACGTTTCTGATCAGGAACGGAGGGAAGTGGATTGCCTATCTAAAATTTACCCCGAAATAAGGACTGAGTTAGATAGTCTCAGCGATACAATAGAACAATTCGCTTTTGCCAACAAAGTGGCTGCCCCAGCTGCATTGAAAGGTAAAATTATGGCACAGCTCGTCTTTGCTGAGGATGAACCAGAAACCAAGGTAGAAGAAGTAACCGAGGAAGAAGAAGATAATGTGCCCGTTTTACCGCTTAATTCTCGCGGAAATTCCTTTCAATGGGGATGGGTAGCGGCGGCTTCAGTAGCAGCTTTGGTGGGCTCGGTGGTGTATTTCAATGCTCGTTTGGATACACTTTCAACAACGGTGGCACAACAACAGAACGAAATTAAAGCACAAACGACGCAAATTGCGCAATTAAATGATGCCAATAACCAGTTTGTCACTTTGAAAGGGGTAGAGAAATCTCCGAATAGTTCGGTACGGGTTGTGTGGAATCCTAAAACGCAGGAAGTTCAGTTAAGTGTTTTGTCATTGCCTACTCCTAGCGCTGACAAACAATATCAACTTTGGGCGTTGGTGGAAGGTAAGCCAGTTGATTTAGGCGTGTTTGATGTAAGTACTGCCTTCCAAAAAATGAAAACGACGGGACAAGCAGAAGCATTTGCGGTCACGCTCGAAAAGAAAGGAGGCAATCCGACGCCTCATTTGGAAGAGTTATACGTGATGGGTAAGGTGGCAGGGTAATCCTGCCCCGTCTCCAACAAAAAAGTCCCGCTTTTGCGGGACTTTTTTGTTGGAGAGTTTTTATCAAAAACTATTTAGCAATGCTTGCATCAATCACCAATTCTTTTTCCCAAGAGGCTTGGTTGTTTTTTACAAATTCTTGGTATTTTGGGTGATTTTGGAACGTCAAAATGTCATCCTTTGTGCGGAAAGTAAGATAGTGCATTGCATCATATTCTGAGCTTCCTGCCACGCTCAACGTTTTACCACCTGAGTAAGCAACCATTTGGTGAATCTCACGGCGGAGTTGGGCAAACTCGTTCATGTGGCGCTCAATATCGGCGGCACTTGCGTCGGCCTTAAATTTAATACAAACGATTTTTTGAATCTCTGCATTCTGACTTGGCGTGTAGGCTCCGTAAATGATGAGCATAAATACACAAAGGCCAAATACTGGTTTGATATATCCGAAAAACTTCTTCTTGTTCATTTTGGTAATAATTTGATTTTTAAATTTCAGTTTTCACGTCTGATTTTGAATACGGTGCAAAGATAACGAACGAAATTTAAAAATTGTACTTTTTTTATTAAAAATATAAATAATTCTGTATTTTTTGCTTTTTGCCAAATCAAATTACGACTGTATTAAAAGTGACGATACAACCTTATTCAACGTCTCAGTAAAAATTTGAAGATTAATTCGATGATTCTGCAAAAAATACTCAGCCAATTACTTAATTCAAAAACTTATTTTAAGCCATTTTGCAGTTCAAAAATGGTTTTATTTCGGTTTTTGAGGATAAAAAATGCGATATTACACTTTTGTGTAAAGAACAAATACCAAATAAAATTTGGGATGTACCCCTGTAATCTATGTTTAATTCGGAAAATATTTACACTAATTTTTCTTCTGCTATTGCTCAATATCCCAATTTGTGGCTTTTCTGGTAAAATAAAGTGGGGTTTTTGGGCGCACCAGCGCATCAATCGTCTCGCGGTTTTTAGCCTTCCTCCCGAAATGCAAGTATTTTTCAAAAAACAAATTAACTACTTAACCGAAAATGCGGTCAATCCTGACAAAAGGCGTTATGCCGTGGTGGGAGAGGCCCCACGCCATTATATTGACGCTGAGGCGTATGGAGACAGTGCATTGTACAAACTTCCGTATTATTGGAAAGAGGCCGTTGAAAAATATGGCGAAGATACATTGGCGCTCAATGGTACTGTACCGTGGGCAATCCAGCAATACAAATTTCAGTTGACGGAAGCATTTCGCCAGAAAAATCCCCGCCGTATTTTACGTGTGGCGGCAGATTTGGGGCATTACATTGCCGACGCCAACGTTCCCCTGCACACAACCCGCAATTACAACGGCCAAATGACGGGTCAGGAAGGGATTCACGCTTTTTGGGAATCGAGAGTGGCAGAACTATACGGGGAAAGTTACGATATGTTTGTGGGAGCGGCTATGTACGAACACAAAGTAGCCCATCGCGCTTGGCAGGCCGTCCGAAATGCCAATGCAGGATTGGACAGTGTCTTACGTTTTGAGCGGGAGTTGTCGGTGAAATTTCGACCTGAACAAAAATACGTATTAGAAGATCGTAATGGGGTGATAGTGAAGACCTATTCGAGGGAGTTTTCGGAACGGTACCACCAGCTGCTAAACCGCCAAGTAGAACGGCAAATGCGTGCTTCGGTTAAAATGGTGGCGGATTTTTGGTTTACTTGTTGGGTGGATGCAGGCCAGCCCATCCTTTCCGATTTCTCTCATTTTGACTTAGACGAACAAGCAAAAAGAGAAGAAAAAGAAGAAAAAATGGGCTGGTTGAAGCGACTATTTTCGGTCAGAACGGAAAGCGACAATTAGGCGTTGGCAGGCTTGAGTTTTTGAATTACCCACGCAAAAGCAATGACGAGTACACATCCTACGACGTTGAGCCATAAAAACGCCATCAAGTCATACCACCAACATAGAACTACGCCGATTTCGGCCACAATTGCTCCCCAAAAAGTGGCTTTTCCGCCAATGTTTTTGAAGTAAAACGCGACTAAGAATATACCTAAAATAACGCCGTAGAAAAGCGAACCAAGGATATTGACAGCCTCAATCATGCTTCCTAATTTGCTGGCATATTGTGCCACAAAAATGCAAAAAATGCCCCATCCAATGGTAGAAATGCGGGTTGCCATCAAATAATGATTGTCACTGGCATCGGTTTTATAAATGCGTTTGTACAAATCTACGACTGTGGTAGAGGCCAAGGAGTTGTAGGCAGCGGCAATCGAGCCCATTGACGCACTAAAAATGACGGCAATTAATAAACCAATCAGTCCAATTGGGAGGCGGTCGAGTACGAATCGCAAGAAGACGTAATTCACATCGCTGGTATCGGCTGTTGGGTTGTTTTTCTTAATCAATGAAACCGCATCTTTTTTAAGTTGCTTTTGGGTATCGTCCGATTCTTTCAAGGCTTCTTGCCAATGGGTAATCGAAGTTTCGTCTTTGGAATCCAATGCTTTTGCCAAACCATCGACGGCTGCCCGCTGACTGCTCACTGCCAATGAATGTTTCTCTTCCAACGATTGGTAATCGGCGGCGTATTCGCTATTTCTGAGTTTGTCAGTTTCTACTTTGTTAAAAAATAACGGGGCGGGATTGTATTGATAATAGACAAAAACGAGCACGCCAACGAGCAAAATCAGGAATTGCATCGGGATTTTCAACAAACCATTCATTACGAGCCCCATGCGACTTTGTCCGATGGATTCTCCCGTGAGGTAGCGGCCTACTTGCGATTGGTCAGTGCCAAAATACGATAGTTGCAAAAAGAAACCTCCAATCAGACCCGACCAAATATTATAACGGCTATTGGGGTCAAAATGAAAATCAATGGTGTTAAGACGTCCTGCTTTACCCGCAATCTTGAGCGCATCTACAAAACCAATGTCACTGGGCAACAAATGAACAACCATGTAACCTGCCACAAACATGGCCATGGTTACAATAATCATTTGCTGTAAGTGGGTGTGCGAAATGGCTTTTGTGCCGCCCGTAACGGTATAAATAAGAACCAACGAGCCCATCAAAATATTAGTCCAAGTTAAATCCCAGCCTAAAATAGTGGCTAAAATGATGGAAGGAGCGTAAATAGAAAGCCCCGTTGAAAGCCCGCGTGATAATAAAAATAGGATAACGGTAAAAATACGAACCCGACCATCAAACCTAGTTTCGAGAAATTCGTAGGCAGTAAACACTTTAAGTCGGTGAAAAATAGGCACAAAAGTGATACTTAGCACAACCATCGCCAGTGGAAGCCCAAAATAGAACTGAACAAAACGCATTCCGTCGGCAAAGCCTTGGCCTGGGGCAGATAAAAAAGTAATCGCACTTGCTTGCGTAGCCATTACGGAAAAGCATACGTGGTACCAAGGCAGCGATTGACCTGCAATAAGATAATCATCAATGTTTTGTTTGCCACGGCTTCGGTAAATACCGTAAATAATAATAAAACTGAGGGTACCAATTAAGACAATCCAGTCAATAAAACTCATTGGCAGGAGGGATTAGGTGGAAAGTGAAAGGTTTAGGAATCTGGGAATATTATTCGAAATACTTCATCATTACGTAAAAAAGCGCCATAAGTACTAATAAGGTACCAATGACAATGCGGTACATTTGGCGCCAACTTTTAATGAAAGGTGGTAATCCTTCGGTCTCGTTAGGTTGCTGGGAGTCCATCATACAAATGCGCAAAATTTGAGTAGCAAAAGGGAATGGGTGAATTATTTGTTTTACATCAAAAAAATAACCAAAATGCGTGCCGTAAAATTAGGTGTATTCTTTGAGCTTCTCGTAAAGATTAGCTAGAAAGTCAAAAAAGATGTTTAAAGCGTCATAATCCTAGTTTTAACAACCGATACTTTTTTCAAAAACCCTTAATTTAACTTATTTTTCATTCAATGAATTTCAAAGATCAAGTAGTGATTATTACGGGAGGATGTTCTGGCATTGGGCGGTCGGCGGCATTGGCTTTTGCGCGCGAAGGTGCTAAATTATTCCTTGCTGACCTGTCAGAAAAAGCAGGTGACGAACTCGTAGAAGAGCTTACGGGAATGGGTGCTGCGGCGACTTTTGCTCGTATTGATGTCACCGACGTAGAAGACGTACAGCGCATGATTAGCGATTGTATTTCCTACTTTGGGAATATTGATGTATTGGTCAATAGTGCGGGCATCGTTGGGCCACGAGCTCGTACCGAAAAATACCCGATTGACGACTTTCAAAAAGTGCTTGATGTCAACGTAAACGGTCTTTTTTATTGTATGCAAGCCGTTTTACCCCATTTTTTGAGTAGAAAAAAGGGAAATATCGTCAATATTGCGTCGGTGGCAGGTTTGGGCGGATTTGCGGGGCACATTGGTTATTCGGCCAGTAAACATGCCGTAGTGGGTATGACGCGTTCGGCTGCCCTCGAATTTGCCAAACACGGTATCAGGGTCAATGCCATTTGCCCAGCGTTTACGTTGACGCCCATGCTCGAAAATGCGATTGTCAACGACGATACCAACTACCTAGAAGCACTCCAAAATGCCATTCCGATGAAGCGATTTGGAAAACCCGAAGAAATCGCTGACGCAATTTTGTACGCGGCTTCGGCTTCATCATCGTTTATGACAGGGCACACCCTCGTCCTAGATGGCGGACTTTTGACTGCCTAGTTTCATTCACCAATTACTAAAGAAACAACCAAAATGGCTGATAATCAACTTTTTCAATTGACAGGTAAAGTAGCACTCATTACGGGAGCAAGTAAAGGAATTGGCGAACAAATTGCGCGGTATTTGGCGCAATTTGGCGCAAAAGTCGTGATCAGCAGTCGGCGACAAGCAGACCTCGACGAATTGGCGGAAGACATTCGTAAAACGGGGGGCGAAGTCACGGCCATAGAGGCAAGAATGGGAGACGAAGCGCAAACAAAGCACTTATTTGACAAAACGGTTGAAGTTTATGGTGGCATTGATATTTTGGTAAATAACGCGGCGGCCAACCCTTATTATGGCCCCACCGTAGATTGCCCCGACAATGCCTATGACAAAATCATGGACATCAACGTAAAAGCACCTTTTCAACTATCAAAACTGGTGTATCCCGTCATGAAACTGAGGGGAGGGGGCAGCATTATCAATATTAGCAGCATTGCTGGCGAAACGCCCGATCCTGGATTGGGGATTTATAGCGTGAGTAAAGCATCCATCAATATGCTTACCAAAGTATTGGCCAAAGAATGGGGAGCCGACGGAATCCGTGTAAATGCCGTAGCGCCAGGGCTTATCAAAACAAAGTTTAGCCAGGCATTGTGGCAAGACGAAAAAACATTGGCGCATTTTACAAAACGATTACCCATTGCCCGCATGGGGACAGTAGAAGAAGTGGCTTCGTTGGTTTTGTATTTGGCTTCGGATGCGTCGGGATACTGCACAGGAGGCATTTATACCGTCGATGGAGGAACGACTATTTAGAAAGCACATATCCCAATATTTTCATGGAGGTTTTAAGTCGTTGGTACATTCCCAAGACCGTTGTTCCTAGATTGTACCGCCGATTTATCCCATTATGACTACTATTGTGCCCATATTTAACATTCTCACCGCTTTTGATATGCTCATAACAACTACCAACAACATTGAGGGTAAAAAAATTACTCAGTACATCGGTTTGGTCAACGGCGAGGCCATCATAGGTGCCAATTTTGTAAAAGACTTCTTTGCAGGCATTAGTGACATCGTAGGCGGACGCTCGGGGGCGTACGAACAGGGTTTGCGCGAAGCTAAGAGTATTGCCCTCAAAGAAATGATTGAACAAGCCCAACGCCTAGGTGCCAATGCCATCATTGGGGTTGATTTAGATTATCAAACCATCGGTGGTAGTGGTACCATGCTTATGGTAAGCGCCAACGGTACTGCCATTATTTATGAATAAGAGGGGCTTCCCCTCTTATTAACTTAAATATACGCCTGCTTCAGGCTCAGAAAGCTTCACCCGAATGTGCTCGTTGAGGGTAGTACTGAGGGCATAACCGACATAATCGGCCGAAATAGGGAAAGAGTGATGTGCCCGATTGACCATGACCGCTACTTGTACCCGTTTGACAGAAACACCTAAAAACGGCGAGAGACTGTAGGCAAGCGTACGCCCTGTGTTTAGCACATCGTCCACCACAATGATTACTTTGCCGTTGAGAGCTTCTTTGTCTATGTCAAAATGGACAGGGCTGGTATGGGGCTGCTCTTTGTTGAGGTCAATTTTCATCAACGTAATGTTCAAAGGCGAAATCTCCCGCAGGTAATTGGTTAAAAGACCAGCCATGGTATAACCTTCGCCCACAATTCCAGCAAGGACAATGTTGGTTTCTTCGAGGTTACGTTCGTAAATTTCAAACGCAATTCGCTTTATTTTTTGGTGGGTTTGGTCGAGTGAAAGTATTGGATTCTGCACAGCGAAAAAGGAATAATCTGTTTTTTGTGAGACGAACGAGTTTGGCACAATTTTAGCCAAGAACTTATTGAAATCAAAAAACAAATTTACGCTTTCGCAATGAGAACCCTGCAAATTATTTTCTTGACGTTAGTAGTTGGGTGTATTTTTAGTGGCTTTATTACCGAGAAGGCTGCCCGCGAGCTTGAAATTGCCGAAAAAATAAAAGGCTCGATAAAAAGCGGAAATGCCCACAATCTTGCGGTGCATTTTGAGAAAAATTTGGACTTAGTCATTGATGCCGAACACGTTGAGTTTCGGCGCGTTCGTGATGGACAGGCAGAATTGATTTTGAAAAACTTCTTTAAAAAATATCCCCCGAAAGACTTTAAATACGGCTTTCAGGGGACGGCTTCTAAAGTTCGGTATTGTACGGCAACGTATCAGGCACTCAATGGTAACTCGTTTCAGGTATATATTTTGATGAGAGTCACCGAAAAAGAATACCTTATCAATACATTACATTTTAAGAAAGAGTGATTTTATTTAATCACAAAGTTGTTGTCTTTGATGCCTTTGTTTACTTTGACCGACGTTACTTCGGCTTTTGAAGAGAACTGCCCATTGCCTTGCTCGCGGATGTACGGGATTTTAACGCCATTGGCATCCTTGATTTCTTTGTAGTCGCTGAGGGCTGCGTTCATCATTCCACCGCCCATCATTCCACCACGGCCGCCGCCTTGACCACCCTGTCCGCCGCCACCTTCGGGGCGTTGTCCTTCTGGCCGCTGACCACCGCCTTGTCCATCAGGACGAGGGCCTCTTTGCCCTTCACCCGAGCCCGCTCTTTTTACTTTAAGACCCGTCTCTACGTCAAAGAAATCGTTCCATTTTCTTCCTTCAGGAATGGCAAACTCTACTTTCCACGCATCTTTGCCATTGACTGCTTCTTTGCCAACGACCGTCTTTTGAACGTTAAATTCAGCATAAAGTAATTCTGGGAAAGGAGCAGCTTGTAAAATGGCGCCTGCTGCGTCTTTGCCTTCAAGGGTGCGAGAGTTGGTATTACCTCCAAAACCAGAAGTAATGGCTACTTTTGTCCCATCGCAAGTTTGGCGCATTACTTCATTGCCCATCATATACATGACACTGCTGAATTTATTGCCTTTTTTAAATTTTACTTCCGATTCCATCGAGCCGCGTTGTGTTTCGGCCACTGTGCTAATGGCAATGTCTTCGATTTTGGAAAGGGCCTCTTTGCCGCCAATGGCCGCTAGGTATTTGTCAAGGATGGCATCTGCCGAGGGAGTTTCTTGGGCTGAGGCTGCGCCAACAACACCAAACATCATCAGGCTCAAAATTATTTTTTTCATAGTTGTTTGGGGAATGATAAAAGTTGATAAAACTTGGGTATTGATTTAAGCAAATGTACGTAAAAAGGAAATTGTTATTGTGAGTAAAGTCGTCAGATTTTGGGAGAACACCGCCCAAACCCCTATTCAAATCGTTGAAGCCCCTATTTTTATAGAGCTGGATTTACGCGTTTACATCAAACGTGATGATTTAATTCATGCTTACATTTCGGGAAATAAGTGGCGGAAGCTAAAATATAATTTGATAGAAGCCGAAAAAAGTGGTTTTCAAACATTGCTTACGTTTGGTGGTGCATTCTCAAACCACATTGCCGCCGTAGCAGCTGCGGGAAAGGCACTCGATTTTGACACCATTGGTATCATTCGAGGCGAAGAACTGAACCCCGACTCAAACCCAACGTTGCAGTTTGCGGCTAAGTGTGGGATGAAACTACATTTTGTAGGCCGAACAGCTTACCGCAATAAAGAAATATTGGCGCACCTTTATGGCAGAGATGCTTTTGTGATTCCCGAAGGTGGGTCAAATCAGTGGGCGGTACAAGGAGTAGCTGAAATGGTGGAAGAGGTAAAAGATCAACTTGACGGAAAGATTGATTACTTCTGTACTGCGCTGGGCACGGGTGGAACGGCAGCGGGTATTGTATCCACGTTTGAGGATGATGTACTGGTTTTTCCTAGCCTGAAAATATCGTCAGAAGAGGCAGCTCAGTTGGTTTTAACGCATATTCCCGAACCCAAAGGACGTTTGAAAGTGATAGAAAAGTATCATTTTGGAGGTTATGGAAAAATGAACAACACACTGTTGGAGTTTATTTGTGAGTTTGAAACGCAAACGGGCATACCACTTGAACAAGTATATACTGCTAAAATGATGTATGGACTGGTGGAATTAGCGAAAGAAGGTTTTTTTAAACCAGGAACGCAAATGGTGGTTTTACATACGGGAGGTTTACAAGGAAGAAGTGAACTGTTGCCCCCGATAAAAAGAAAATAGCCCCGAATATCGGGGCTATTTATCTACCTATTAACAGCCATGAAAACAAATATTTTACGCCATAGAAGGCTTGAATGTCAATCGTTGAATACCGTAGTAACTTCCAAAAAGAACAGCATTGTAAAAGAAGTCACCCATGACGGTGTTGAGGAATAAGTTTCCCCAAAATGTTTGTTGGTAAAATGCTAAACCCGCAGTATAGCACGCTACAAGTCCTGCCCATGTTTGTGGATACATCGAACTTTGAAACCAAACAAAGAAATTCGTAATTAAAAAGAACGAAATAGAAGCTACCAAACTAGCCACGACAACGCGTCCAAAAGTAACTTTTTTCAAAAAGAAAAGACCAAATGCGGAAATGAGAACAAAAGAAACGTAAGTGGGGAGAGAAGGTGAGCCAATGAGCACGTCACTCAAAAGCATGGCTACCATCGGAATCATGAAAGCATAAACTTTACGACTAAACTGAGCAGCACCAAACAAGGCAATCGCTCCGATGGGAGTAAAGTTAAATGGATGAGGTAAAATCCGAGAAAGTGTAGCTAAAAAAATCAGCACAGCTACTGTACTAAATCTCGTAAAAACTGAATTCATGACTGAGGTAAAAGATTCTCTCGATACGTGTTTTTTTTTATTGGCTCTTAGATTTCTCTGAACTTGGGTGTAAAGATAAAATGATATTTGTGAAAATTGCAAGAAGTGTGTCAAAAAAACACTAAAAAAAATGACAAATAGTGAACTAATACTTAAAAAAGTTTATAAACCTTCTTGGCCGATAGGTATTTAGCTAGCTTTTAGTATATATTTCATAGTCTAAAAATTTGCAGTGAGCGCGCTACCTGAAAGCCTTTTTTTTGGATTAGCCTTGACTCTTCGGACGTTGGTTGGAGAAGTGGGTTGGTATGGTTAAGGTGAATAAAATGAACTTTGGATTTTTGGGATATAGGTAGCGTATCCAATAGCGACATTGTTTCGGTGACAAACGGATGCGGAACTTCGCTCATGGGGCGGTTGATTTCTCCGTCTTTGTAAAAAGTGCCGTCGAGTAAGGCATAGTCAGCCGATTGTACCAACCCTTCGAGCGATTCAGACCACTTTTGCCATTTATCGATGTCAGGAATAAACACGAGACGTTTCCCTTGGCTTTTGATTTCGTACCCTACTGTTTCTGAAAACTCGTCCCGATGCGGAACGCGGAACGCCCGAACCTGCAAACGGCTATTTAATTGAACGAATCCGTTTTCTTGTATAGGCTGGAGCTTGACGTTTTCGATGCTGACCAGTTGACTCCATGGGCCATTTTTCTCTAGGTATTCTTTCATACGAGGCATGACAAACACGGGCACGGATTTGGCACCCATGACTTCCCTTCCTAAATCCATGAGGCCAGTGTAGTGACCAATGTGGGCGTGCGTAAGAAAAATCCCCGACAGGTCATTTGATTCGTTGTTTGTGGTATGTTTAAGCGCTTCTAATTGGATCTTAAAATCAGGGGTAGCGTCAAAAATCCAGCGTTGGCCAGTGCTTGGATCCACCAAT
Source organism: Runella limosa DSM 17973 (assembly GCF_000482465.1). GTDB lineage: Bacteria > Bacteroidota > Bacteroidia > Cytophagales > Spirosomataceae > Runella > Runella limosa. The sequence continues at coordinate 332,420 of NZ_KI519424.1, read as the reverse complement.
GCGATGCACGAAACAGATTCAAAGGCTAATTTTTTCTCCCAAACCGCCTGACAGCAAGCTTTATTACAACCCGCCTGCGGATAGCCACCGTCTTGGGCAGTTCCCAATACCACCACGTAGGGTTCTTGAGCATACGCAGTAAGCGCAAAAAGAAAATGAAGTATCCAGTACCTAAACATGAGTTGATGAAAATAAAGGTCTATCAATAAAAGGCTAAAAATACCCGCTTTGTGGCCGATAAAGAAGCTTTGTTAGTTTTTTTACCAAAAGAAGGAGAGAAGGTGGGTAATTTTTGCCTCTTGCTGACTCTTTATAATAGGTTGTAGGAAGGGCAGTCATCGTTTGTTTTTCTTATCCCCACACACCAATCTCTTTTTTATATCTGCTTTCTCATTTTAGAACACTTTTAAACTTCCATGTGTAAGCTGTCCAAATCACTTACGTTCATTCTATCCCTACTTTTTTTGAGCATTGCAACGATTACGTTCGCTCAGACCAACGCAAAAACCAATGTGGAGGCGCTTGATGCGGCTTTTCAGCTCGAAAAGGGGGACAGGGTACTTTTTGTCGGAAACTCGTTGTTTGAAAACGATGTACAATTTGGCTATTTAGAACTTGCCCTAACTACCCGTTGGCCAAACCGAGCCATTACCTACCGAAATATAGGTTGGTCGGGAGACAATGTCTATGGTGAAGCGCGCAGTTACGTGACGACTCCACCAACGCCGTATGAGCTATTGATTCGACAAATCACGGAAGCAAAACCGACGGTGGTCTTTGTGGGTTATGGTGGTATCGAAGCTCAAGAGGGAGAGGAAGGTCTTGCTCGCTTTAAACAAGGGTATGCAAGTTTGTTGGATAAAATTGACCAACTGGGAGCAAAAGCGGTGTTAGTGTCGCCTATCCCTGTCTTACTGCCTGCTTCGGACAACACAACGAAAAGAAACGCCGCCCTTGAAATGTACGCTGCGGCGATTGAGCAAATCGCTAAAGAGCGCAAAAAAAGGTATTTGGATGTATTCAAGCCGATGTTAGAAATCAGTAAACAAGCAGTGATTACCGAAAATGGGGTGCATCTCAACGGAACGGGCTATTATTATTTGGCAACGGCTTTGGAAAAAAGTTTGGGCCTTCCGCCGCGAAATGGGAGTATTGCCATTGATGTGGCAAACAATGCCGTAGAATCGACGGTGGCGACAAAATTGCATCAGTTTGACAAATCGACCATGAGTTTGAGTTTTACGGTCAACGAAACGTGCCTGCCTCTGCCCGCGCCTCAGGAAGATGGTAAAGCCATTGCGGTTGATAATGGCCGCAAGCTTTCAATAAAGGGTTTGAAAAAAGGTTTTTATACCCTTTCAACGGCAGACGATGTGATTGTGACGGCGTCGGCCAAAGAGTGGGAAGAAGGGGTAACGATCAAGCAAGGGCCTACCTATTATCAGGCCGAAGAGCTTCGGAAAACCATCCTGAAAAAAGAAGAATTGTTCTTTTTTCAATACCGACCTCTGAACCAAACCTACATCATTGGTTTTCGTTCGTATGAGCAAGGCCGCCACAAAAAAGGGTTGGAAGAGCAGAACTACTTGATTACTTGGTTGGAAGCGCAAATAGAAACGGCCAATCAACCCAAACCCGTAACATATCAATTAACCCTGTTGAAATAGGTATTGCTCGTTACTGGTTATCTGTTATTGGTTATTGGGAAAAACAGAAAACTCTAAACCCGAAACAGAAAACCCCAAACCCGAAAACCTCAAAATCGAACCTCCACTATTTCATAGCGTATGAAACGAACATATTTAAACATAACCGCTTCTTTTTTACGAAAAACCTTGCTCATTCCCGTCGTCGTCGTGACGACCGCTTTGGTCAATCAAGATAAAAACTGGGATGTACCCAACCCCGACGTTCAAAAAGAACTCGAATCGTTCAAAGTAGCCGATGGGTTTGAAGTAACGTTGTTTGCCGCCGAGCCGTTGGTGGCCAAGCCTATTCAAATGAACTGGGATGCTGAAGGGCGTCTCTGGGTGGTAAGTAGTACTGCTTATCCTCACCTAAAAACGGGTGAACAGGCCAACGACAAAGTGTTTGTATTAGAAGATACCGACGGCGATGGCAAGGCGGATAAATCGACCATTTTTGCCGAAGGACTTCTGACTCCCACGGGTATTTTGCCAGGAGATGGTGGCGTCTATGTGGCCAACTCGACCGAAATTTTGCACTTTGCCGATACCGACGGTGATGGCAAAGCCGACAAACGACGCCGCATCTTGAGCGGATTCGGAACCGCCGATACGCACCATTTAATTCACACCTTCCGTTGGGGCCCTGAAGGAAGCATGTATTTTAATCAATCCATTTATATCTACAGCCACGTAGAAACCCCCGCGGGCATCAAGCGCTTAGAAGGAGGAGGGGTTTGGCAATTGCGCCCGCAACAACTCGAACTTGATATTTATGCCAAAGGACTTATCAATCCGTGGGGCTTGCAGTTTTCGCGTTGGGGTTCGTCATTCTTGACCGATGGGGCGGGAAATGAGGGAATTAATTACGCCTTTCCTGGGGCAACTTTTGTGACTGCCCCAGGCGCAGAGCGTATTTTGCGGGGATTGAACCCAGGACAGCCCAAACACAGCGGCTTGGATATTATTTCAGGGCGACACTTGCCCGAATCGTGGGCGGGTTCGTTGATTACCAATGATTTTAGAGCAAATCGCATCAATCGTTTTAAACTGGAAGAACAAGGCAGTGGGTTTGTGTCAAAACAAGTGGAAGATTTGCTTTGGACTGACCACGTCGCTTTTCGTCCCGTTGATATTTCGATGGGTCCCGACGGGGCTATTTACGTTGCTGACTGGTACAACCCGATCATTCAGCACGGAGAAGTTGATTTCCATGACCCGCGCCGTGACCAAGAACACGGACGGATTTGGCGGATTGTGGCAAAGAATCGCCCGTTGGTCAAGAAACCACAATTGACCAAGGCTTCGGTAAATGAGCTCTTGGAGGCGCTTCGCCAACCCGAAGATTGGACGCGGCTCCAAGCCAAACAAGTCCTCAAAAGCCGTGGGGCGAAAGAGGTAATTCCCGCCCTTGACCAATGGGTGAGTAAATTGGATAAAAAAGATCCCAATTACGAGCATTTGTTGTTGGAAGCGTTGTGGACCTACCAAACGTTGGATACCGTCAATGAGTCAGTGTTATCGAGTTTACTTAAAGCTGAAAACCACAACGCGCGTGCAGCGGCGATTCGGGCATTTCAGTTGTGGCATGGCAAAGTAAAAGAAGAGGCAGGGCTGTTGGCCAACGCCGTTAAAGATACCCACCCTCGCGTCCGATTGGAGGCGGTCATTGCCTTGCGTAAGCTAAAATCTGCCGAAGCAGCGCAAACGGCCTTGACCGTATTGGATAACTCCATGGATGAATTTTTGGATTTTGCGCTATGGGAAACCGTACGCGAATTGGAACCTCAGTGGTTGAGCCGTCTAAAAACGGGGGCTAACTTTTTGGGGGATGCTAAGAAAACATCTTTTGCCCTAAAATCTGTCAATAACCCAGAAGCGGTGGCCCGTTTGACCCAATTGTATCAGAAAGGCCAAGTGCCCGAAGAATATCAAAAGGATGCACTGGCTGCTATTACAAAATGGGGAAAAGCGGCTGACTTAACTACCTTGTTTGATTTGACGGTTCAAGGTAATGCGGCGCGCGACAAACAAACGGCCGCGCGGCTAGGGGCGCTGGCGGAGGCTGCACAGCAACGAAAAATACAGCCTACCAATGGACTGGGCAGAATTGTGGATTTCATAAAGAGCGACGAAGAAGCCGTTTCGACCACGGCGATTCGGTTGGTGGGGCTGTGGAAAATGGAAGAACTGAGTGAGCAACTGTTGAGTTTGGTGCAACAAGGCGAGAAACCCGTTAAGAAAGCAGCTCTGGTGGCTTTAGCAGCGATGGGAAGTGATAAATCGAAAAAAATGCTGGTGGACTTAACGGGAGCCAAAAATGCTCCCGAGCTACGGGTAATGTCAGCGACGCAACTGGTGGGACTGAATGCCAACGAAGCGGCCAAAATTGGCACTGACTTGATGCGGACTGTACCTGCTGAAACCGATGTCGCAGACCTGTTTAAAGCATTTTTTGCGACTAAAACGGCGACAGAGGCTTTGTCAGAAGCGATTAATACGCGCAAAATTCCTGAAAATTTTGCCAAAGTAGGTCGCCAATTGATGGGACGCAATATTCCTTGGACGCGTCGTCGTGCCGATGATGTAGTGCAATTGGAAAAAGCGCTGGAGGCGTCTGGTGGTACGTTGCCAGTGGAGAAAATGCCGCAACAACTCAACGACCGCGAAATAACAGCTTTGGCCAAAACAGTGGCCGAAACGGCTGACCCTGCATTGGGCGAAAAAGTATTTAGAAAGTCAGAACTGTTGTGCCAAACGTGCCATGCCATCGGCGGAGCTGGCGGACGAATTGGTCCCGATTTGAGTAGTTTGGGAACAAGTTCGCCCGTAGAAACTATCATTCGTTCGGTATTGTATCCTACGCTTTCCATCAAAGAAGGTTATGAGTTGCAGCGAATTGTGAAAAAAGATGGCAGTGAGATGATGGCCTATTTGGTCAGTAATGGCAATACCGAAGTAGTGGTGCGGGATGTCGCAGGGCAGGAAATATCAATTGCTAAAAATCAAATCTCAACCATCGAAAAAACACCAGGTTCGTTGATGCCAGCGAGCTTGACGGCGGGGCTTGACAAGAAAGAATTTGTGGATTTGATTGGGTTTTTATCAAAAATGGGTGGTCAATACCGCGTTCCTACTTCTCGCTTTGTGCGCCGTTGGAATACTGCCATGGGTAGCAAAGAACTCACCCGAAAAGTAACAGAAGAAGGAGGTTTGTTTGTGGCAAAGGACAAAGGAAAGGTCATAAACATGCCGATTTACAGTAAAGTATCGGGCAACTTGCCGCTTGATGAACTACCAGTGGTAGAAGGTGGGGCTGGAAAGCGTTTTAGTTTTGTTCGTTTCAATTTGGAAGTAGTCAACAAAGGAAACGTTGAATTAGCGCTGAACTCAGTCGCGGGAGTATCGGCTTGGGTGGATGCCAAACCGATGAAAATGTCGCCAACGGGTATCTCGGGCGAATTGGCCAAAGGCATTCATTCGTTCACCATTGCCATCGATAGAAACGCCTTCAAAGAAAATAGTATTTCTGTACAAGTGCTGGATGACCAAAACGGAGCCGCCCAGCTTCGTTTGATGATGGATATGTAAACCAAGTAGTTTTAACTGCTTGCTCTAGACTTCCCACTGAGGCTACGTTGGCCGAATTGGGAAGTCTTTTTGTTTGCGCTAATTCACTGTTTTTCCCACCATTTTTGAAGATTAAAATTTAACTTTTTTCTAACAAAATTTAAACCTTCTCAGTTATACGAAAAATACGATGTTGTTGTAGTATTTTATATAAATTACAATATCGTACTTTTTTAAAAACATGAATCAAAAAAAGCTCATCGCCGAACTCAAAGGTGCGGGAAAAGAATACAAAACGGGTGATCAAATAATTGTAGCCCTTCAAGCTACTGATTTTCAGTTGTATGAAGGAGAGCTTACCTTGATTATTGGCCCTTCTGGTTCGGGTAAAACCACCTTGCTTTCGCTGTTGGGGTGTGTCATTTATCCAAGCTACGGCGATTTGTGGGTGGACGGGCAGCACATCAATTCCTTGAATGCCACCAAATTGGCTCGCCTGCGACTGGAAACCATTGGTTTTGTGTTTCAAAGCTTCAATCTTTTAGCACCTCTTACGGCGGAAGAAAATGTTGAGTTACCGCTAAAATTACTCGGTTTGGACAGCAGTGAACGAAAAAAAAGGGTGCAAAAAGCCCTCGAAACGGTGGGAATGATAGAACGCCGTAAAAATTTACCAAAAGCGTTGTCTGGTGGCCAACAACAACGCATTGCCATTGCTCGGGCTTTGGTGACCAACCCCAAAATGATTCTTTGTGATGAACCTACGGCATCGCTCGACAAAGATTCGTTGGGGGTGGTGATGAAGGAATTACAGACGCTGGCTCGTCAAGGAAAGTCGGTCGCTGTGGTTACCCACGACCCACGCTTGCAACAGTACGCCGACCGTGCCGTAGAGGTAAAAAATGGACAAGTGATTCCCATTGAATTAACGAATGTTGCAACATAACAACTTATACACGTGAAAACTACGAAAGTCAAAAAAGAATGGTTGTTGCTTTTTTGCCTCCCACTTTGGTGGGGTTGTGGTAAAAAATCGGACTCGGAAGAAAAAGTAGCCAAGGTCGATTCGGTGGCACTTCCTTCGACCAAAGACCAGATTTTGGGGGTGGCTAGAATTGAGCCAGAAGATGGACTTATGAGCCTAACGGCAGGCACAACGGGGCGCGTACTGGAAGTGCTCATCGACGAAAACGATTCGGTTAAAAAAGGACAACCTCTGTTACGCGTGGAAGTAGCCGTAGAAAACGCCCAACTTCGTCAGTCACAAAGCAAGATTGCAACGCTCCAAGCCACCTTGGCTGCCAACCAATCCACCCTTGAGGGGTTGCGCGTCAGTTTGGCCAATGCCCAAGAAAATTATACCCGAAACGTGGATTTGTTCAAAGGTAACGCCCAAACAAAACAAGTCGTGGACGATAGTAAAGCGACCGTAGATAAGTTATTGAAAGATATTGAGACGGCCGAGGCTAACGTACGGCAAGCCCAAAGCCGTATCGGCGAATCGAAGGCTGATTTAAACTATTACCAAACAGTTTTAGAAAAGAAAAAAGTGTTGGCATTGCTTTCTGGAAAAATCCTGAAGGTGCTGGTCAAAGTGGGCGAATACGTCAATAATGACTCCCAAATCGCCGATTTTGCGCCGTCAGGGCCGTTGTATGCCAAAACCGAAGTGGATGAACTCTACGCCGAACGGGTTCAAGTAGGGCAGAAAGCCTATATTTTATCCCAAACCACGGGCGACACTTTGGCGCAGGGCAAAGTGAGCTACGCCGCTGCGTATCTAAAACAAAAATCGTTGTTTAAAGACCAAGCGACCGAACAAGAAGACCGCCGCGTTCGGGACGTGTCCATTCGATTGGAGGCGGGAAAAATGCCGTTGATTGGCAGCCGCGTTGACTGTCTTATTCTTCTCAAATAAACCTGACCTACCATGCTCAAAGAGGCGTTTAAGTTTATGTGGTACGACAAAGCCAAAATGTTCGGGATTTTGTTTGGTATCATTCTATCGGTTTTTTTGATTGGACAACAACTCGGCATTTGTTTTGCCTTGTTGGGCGGTACCATTTCTTTGGCCGAAAACAACAAGCAATACATTTGGGTTGTGAGCGATAAAAGTCAGCAAGTCAGTGATTTGCCGCTGCTGGATATGCGCATCTCGCGGGAGCTGATGAGCATCAGGGGCGTAAAGCGGGTCAATACGATGGTGGTGGCCGCAGGTAGCGCCAAGTTTAAGGATGGTACCAAAACGCCCATTACCCTCATTGGAACTCAATCGCCGCGACATGCGGGTGGGCCGTGGAATTTTGTCAAAGGGAATTTGGAAGATTTGCAGCAAGAAGGCGCCCTCATTACGGACGAATACGACCCCATTTCTTCCAAAAAAATCAAAATTGGCGACCATTTTGAGTTCAACGGAACCCGCGTTTTTTTGAGCGGAAACACCCGAAGTGCCAAAGGGTTAGGCGTTGCTTATGGCTTTACAACGGTTGAACGCGCTCGCAAACTGTGCCGAATTTCTACCAACCAAGCGTCGGCGTTTTTGGTGGAGGCCGAACCTGGTTTTACGCATCAACAAGTGGTAAACAACATCAACAAAGAGATTTTGGGTGTGAAAGCCCGCGACGGCGAAGCATTTACCCAAGAAAGCCTCAAGTATTTTGCGTTGAACAGTGGCATTGTGGCTTCCTTCGGTTTATTGGTCGTTTTTGCGATTATCACGGGCTTTGCCATTGTGGGCTTAACGATGTTTTCGGCCGTCAACGACCGATTGAAAGATTACGGTACGCTCAAAGCCATTGGGGGAACCAACGGAATCATCCGCCAACTGATTTTATGGCAAGCCGTTATTTATTCGACGGTCGGTTTTGTTATGGCCTACGTCTTGCTGCGGGGCTTTGTCAACGTCACCAAGACCAGCCTTAACATCAAAATTACGCCTTATTTAATCCTTTTTCTCATTGGCGTGACCCTGTTCATCGCGGTATTGGGGAGTTTGTTTGCCATGCGCAAAATCACCAAAATGGAACCTGCCCAAGTATTTAGAACCTAATTGTTATGAAGAAAATCGCGCTTTTTTTACTAGGAATTGGGCTGCTGCCTGGGGCAGTAGGGGCTCAAAAATTATCGCTCGATGACGCCCTAAAAATGGCCATTGACAATCGCTTCGAACTGAAAAACCAACAACTTCAGCTGCGAATTGCGGAGGGAGAAGAGGCCAAACTTCGCGCTAAATGGCTTCCGCAGGTCAACGCTTCGGCAGATATGCGTTGGAATACCCAACTTCAAACATCGGTTTTTAAAAATGCCCCTTTTGCCAACGGCCAAGACGTCAAATTGGTGTTAGGCGTTCCGTTCAATAATAACGTGGGTATTTCGGCGGAGCAAAAAGTCTATGACGCGGCTACCAAGTACGACCGATTGATTAATTCTGAAACAGTGGAGGGGCAAAAAATTACTCTTGAAAAGCAAAAAATAGACATAAAACAGGCCGTTACGGAAGCTTATTACGCCGTTTTGTTCAGCCAAGAAAAGATTATTTTGGCCGAAAAAGCGGTTGTTCGGGCGCAAGCGTATTGGGAGTCGGGAAAGACGAAGTGGGAGAAAGGGACGATTCTAAAAAACGATTTTGACCGTATGCAATTGGATGTTAACAACGCTCAAACGGCCCTAACGAAAGCAAAACAAGATTTAAAAGTGAATCAGGCGTACCTTTTGTACCAAATTGGCCTTAAACAAACCTCGGTAGAGCTAACCGAAACCTTGGAAAAGGTGTTGGCAACATCAGAAAATACAACCCCAGAAACGGCGCTTGATACTCGCCCTGAGCTAAAGCAAGAGCAATCGGAGTTGCGGGTGAATGAATTGCTTCAGCAAAAACAAAAATCACGGTTGGCACCGTTGGTAAGTGCTTACGGAAACTATACCGCGCTCCAGCTCAATGATAAATTTAATCCGTTTTCGTCGGGAACGTGGTTTCCGTTCAACTATGTGGGTTTGAAGCTAAATATTCCCCTGTATGACGGTAAGCAAACGGCCATTTTGCGCAACGAATATGCTTTGAAAATGCAAGTGAACCGTTATACTATTGATAAGCTAAAAGGAGATTTTGAGTACGAAATTACCAACACAACGACAGTGTTGGCCCAAGAAAAGGCCAATGTGCTGGACACGAAGAAAAACGTGACGTTAGCGCAACAAATTTTAGAAACCGACCGCTTTCGTTACGAGAAGGGTACGCTTTTATTGGCTGATTTGAAAAACACCGAATACAGCCTTCAGGACGCCGAAACCAATTATTTGAACAGTGTGTATCAGTTTTTAATTGCCTATGTGCGGTACAAAAAAGCTGCGGGGGCGCTCTAACGTCCCCCGTCTTAGATGGCCTATTTCATAATCATTTCGTAGGCCGTTTCGAGCAATTCTTCTTTGTCGAGCAGACTCAATGAGAGGGGTAATTGGGCCAAACCTAGCAAACGACGCATGATTTCGACGCCCGTAAATTGATCAACTAATTGTGGATTTTTTACTGCACCGTAGGCTTGATACACTTTACGAATGGTATCTTCGTCTTGTTTGGCCAACATCAGATGGGCAGTGAGTACACCCAAGTCAAATTCAGGACAGCCATAAAAACAAAACTCAGGGTCAATCACTTTCAGGCCCGAATCGGTCTTTAACCAGCTGCCAGGGTAAAAATCGCCGTGCAGCAAGCTGTGCCCGTCTGATAAATACACCTGCCCCAACTCGGCCACTTTCTTTTTCAAATACGGATCAACTTTATAGGCCATCGAAATCATCTGAAACCCATCATGGAGCGAATCGAGGTCAAATCCGTTGTTTTCCATGAAGGGAAACTTAAAAATATGTTCATGGTTGAGTACCCGCATAGCACGGTTGGCAAAAGTCCCGTCGAGGGTTTCTTTCCACGTTAGTTGGTGCAACATGGCCAAAAAATGTGCTAATGCCTCGGCTTCAACCATCGACAGTTTTTGTTGTGGTTGATACAAAAACGTGTAGTCGCTCGACGTGCCCAAGTCTTCCAATGCAAGAATATAAGCACTTTCATCCACGCCAATCAACGTAGGCATAAAGGTTTGAATGGAGGCAAATTCTTGGATTTTCTCGTAAAAATGAGCTTCAATCACCGCACGCTCGCAGGGAGCCGAGATTTGTGGGTATTTTTCGACGTAAGGCCGAGCTTGTTTGACGATAAGCGTACGGTCGTGCGTGCGAACCCTAAGCGTGTAATTCATGTTACCTTCGCCTGGGATTTCAAGGCTAAAAATAGGCTCGTTCTCTTTGAGCCATCCTTTTGCCTGTAGGTATTCTTGCAATGCTTGTGCTTTCGTGATGTCGAGGTGCATAAAGTTGTGATTTGAATTTTCGAAGGTACGACTAAAACAATTGTGCCAGCGTTTTGGGTTTAGATTGAAAAAATAGTTTGCACCAATCCGCTTCTGTTTGCTTATTTGCGGGCTGTTTCGGTGTAAAAACAGCGCTGCGTCTCTGACGCAGCGCCTTTTCTCCCCAGATGATAGTTCGGGGAGAGCAATAGAGCGATAAAGATTTTTAAAAGTATAAATAACGTAAATGACCGCATCTCAATTCATTGCGCCCATCGTGGGCATTAGCGAACGACAAACCCAAAATACTATTCAACTGCTCGACGAAGGAGCTACTGTGCCTTTCATTGCGCGGTATCGGAAAGAAATGACAGGTCAGCTCGACGAGGTTCAAATTCTCGCCATTAAAGAACAGTACCAGAAATTTCAGGAGGTTGAAAAACGCCGCGAAGCCATTCTTAAAAGTATTGAAGAACAAGGTAAACTGACACCCGAGCTGCGTAAACTGCTCGAAAATACCTATCATCTTCAATCGTTGGAAGATATTTATTTGCCCTACAAACCCAAACGCAAGACGCGGGCTTTGATGGCCATTGAGAAAGGGTTGGAGCCGCTTGCGCAAGTGATTTTTTCGGGTAAAGAAGGAAATCCTGAGCGTTTGGCTGAGAAATACCTCAACGACCAAGTAGCATCAGTCAATGATGCGCTTCAAGGGGCGCGTGATATTATGGCGGAGTGGATTTCGGAAACTACCGAAGCCCGTAACAAAATGCGTTTTGCCTTTGAGCGTACCGCCATCATTACGTCTAAAGTCAAAAAAGGGAAACAGGAAGAAGGAGCCAAGTACCGCGATTATTTTGATTTTAGCGAACCGCTCAACAAAATTCCTTCGCACCGTTTGTTGGCCATTCGACGGGGTGAGGAAGAAGGTTTTTTAAATATTGACATTTCTCCCGACGAAGAACAAGCCATTGAATACCTCGACCGCTTGTTTGTCAAAGGCTTACCTGCGTGCAAAGACCAACAAGAACAAACTGTTTCGGATGCGTATAAGCGTTTGTTGAAACCAAGTATTGAAACGGAATTTTCAAATTTATCAAAAGAAAAAGCCGACAAATACGCCATTCAGATATTTACCGAAAACCTGCGTCAGTTGCTTCTGGCATCGCCTCTAGGTCAAAAACGGGTATTGGCCATTGACCCAGGTTTCCGTACGGGCTGTAAAGTGGTATGCCTTGATTCTCAGGGAAATTTGTTGGCCGATACAGTTATTTATCCTTTTGATAAACGTTTGGAAGCTGAAGCAACGATTCTCAATTTGATTAAAAAACACCAGATTCAGGCGGTTGCCATCGGAAACGGGACGGCTGGGCGTGAGACGGAAGATTTTATAAAAAACGGCCCACTTGGTTCCAACAGTGGCATCAGCGGCGTGGCTATTTACATGGTTTCGGAGCAGGGGGCGTCGATTTATTCGGCCTCGGAAGTAGCTCGTGATGAGTTCCCTGACAAAGACGTCACAGTGCGGGGCGCGGTGTCGATTGGCCGTCGTTTGATGGATCCGTTGGCAGAATTGGTGAAAATTGATCCTAAATCCATTGGGGTAGGGCAATACCAGCACGACGTAGAGCAAAATATGCTGAAAGGCGCGTTGGATGCCGTGGTTGAAAGTTGTGTAAACTCCGTGGGTGTCAACCTCAATACTGCCAGCAAACACCTTCTTCAGTATGTGTCGGGATTAGGCCCTGCTTTGGCCAAAAACATTGTGGCTTACCGTGCCCAAAATGGGGATTTTAAGTCGCGCCAACAGTTGCTGAAAGTTCCCCGCTTGGGAGGTAAGGCATTTGAGCAAGCCGCAGGTTTTTTACGGATTGAAAATGCGGAGAACCCACTCGATAACAGTGCTGTTCACCCCGAAAGCTACCCTGTGGTAGAGAAAATGGCCAAAGATTTGGGAACCAACGTGGCGGAATTGATGCGCAAACCTGAGTTGCGCCGCCAAATTAACCCTCAAAAATACGTAAGCGCTTCCACGGGCTTATTGACCTTGCAAGACATTGTAAAAGAACTCGAAAAGCCCTCGCGTGACCCTCGGGAAACCATCGTGGCCTTTGAGTTTGACAGCCGCGTTCGTAAGCCCGAAGATTTGCACGAAGGCATGGTGCTGCCAGGTATCGTGACCAACATCACCGCTTTCGGTGCATTTGTTGATATTGGCGTCAAGCAGGATGGCTTGGTACACGTTTCGCAAATGGCCAATCGTTTTATCAAAGACCCGAACGAAGTAGTAAAACTCCAACAGCACGTGACGGTAAAAGTGACGGAAGTCGATTTGTCACGCAAGCGAATTGCGTTGAGTATGAAGCTGTAAGGACTTTTGCGAAAACTGCAAAATAACTTACTGCACTGTTCGCTAAGGTTTCAGGTTAAACGCATTAAAAAAGTAGGATTTGATTCATTTTTCTACTAAGATGTAGCTCCTCTGGAGCAATGAATAGCCATTCTATATTTTAATGCGTTCAACCTGTAGTCAACGGCCTTCTGCGGGTAAAAAACAAAACTTTCTACTTAACAGGGCAAGGGGGGATACATTTTGAACCTGTCTATGCTCATTGAAGAAAGGGATAATAATTTGTGTTGAATGGAAATTTGTCCTATATTTGAGAACAAATGTCCAAGTAAAAAAATGGCAGCAATAAATTCAACGATTGTAGGGAAGCTTAACCGAGAAATAACTTCATTCTTGAGGCAGTCGCCCTTGAAAGACTTTCATATTGAGCTAAATAAGGCAATCACATACGAGGATTTCTTGTCGAATAAAATGCTGATTATTGCCGCGATTCGAACAGGAATCCCTTATTCCCTTTTTGTGCTAATCCAAGATTATACTCCTTTTACCGAAAGCGATTGGGCCAATTTCCTTGATATTTCTACCAAGTCATTACAACGCTATAAATCGACCTCTGAGCACCAGTTCAAGTCCATTCATTCGGAAAAAATTATTGAAATGGCGGAGGTAACCAAAGTGGGCCTTGACGTTTTTGGGAACATGGAAAAACTCAGACTATGGCTCAATACGCCCAATTATGCCCTAGGTAGCCTCAAACCCATTGAACTTCTGAAAGATTCTTACGGAAAAGAGCTGGTGATTAGTGAATTGACCCGTATCAACTACGGTATCCTTGTATAGCATGGAGGTATTCAGACTGTCAAGGGAAAAATTTGCCCTTCCGTTATCGGGTAAAGGAGCCGCATTGAAGGGGGGACGCTGGAATTCCATTGGAGTTGAGCTGATTTACACCGCGCAAAATCGTTCATTAGCCATGGCCGAAGTTGCTGTTCATTTTACGTTGGCTACTTTGCCAGACGATTATGTGATGTTGACCATCAAACTTCCCGACGACGTACCCATTAAGGAGGTGGATGAATCCGAATTGCCTACCAACTGGCACGAATTTCCCCACCCCATCTCTACCCAAAAACTGGGAGATACCTTTGTACTCGAAAATAAGTACTGCGCCCTAAAAATCCCATCGGTGGTGACGAAGGGGGACTTCAACATTTTGATTAACCCCAACCACCGAGATTTTCCTAGCATAGAAGTAACCAAAATTGAGAAGTTCCCCTTCGACAAAAGAATTTTCAGATAGTGGAATTGGTTATTAGTGACTGTTAACCACTAAGCTGCCCCGTAGGGGCTACCTACTTGTCGAAAAATGGCGAAAAGCCTGTTGCAAATGCCGCTCGTCGTGAGCGATAATAAACTGAAAAACATCGCCTAATTTAAGTCGAATCAGCCGAGTGATAGAAATCGGAATCCGAATGTTGTTGAGATTGACTGACTTGGCTTGTTTTACGTACGACAACAATTCTTCTTGTTGTTGAATAAACCGCGCGACAGTAGCGTAGGCGTCCAAATCGGGTGCAGGAATGTGTCCTTTGAATGCTTTATACTTTTTCTTCCCCGTTTCAGGTTCCATCATTTTGATAAAATAAGCCCCCAACCACGAACTTTGAAAGTGTGCGGAAGGTGACGATTTTTGGGCATTTTCTAGTCCTGATTTTATTTGTGGTAAATAATAATCGCCGTAGGTATTGAGGTGTTCGAGGCACTGCGCAATGCTCCAGCCGCCGTTGGGGGCAGGTTGTAAAAGTACTTTTTCGGGTAAATTTTGCAGTGAGTGAATTGCCTCTTCCAAGTGTCGCTCAATGCGATTTTCGAGTTGCTCAATAAGTTCGTAATGCTGAATCGTTGCCATCGTTGTTGTTGGTTGTATGTCCGCAAAAGTCGGGGGATACTGCCAAAGAAATGTTGGTATTTGCCAAGATTTTCTAGATTTTCATTCGATTGATAAATTTGCTGAAATTGGTCGCGTCGATGCCCAAATAATTGGCCAAATATTTATGAGGAACGAGCTGTAAAATGTGTGGACTTCGTCGTAAAAGCTGCTTGAAACGGTCTTCAGCGCTAAACGTTTGAAGCTCGACGAGCCGTTCGAGCACTCCTGAGAGGGCACTTGTTACGCCTAAACGAATCAAGTTAGCGACGTCGGGGCGTGTATCAATTAAAGGTTGTAAATCGGTGATGGAAGCCCGTAAAAAAACGGAAGGGGTGAGGGTCTCGTAAAAATACCGCGAAGGGGAAGAGAGCATCAACGCGTCGATAACGCCTCCAAACGAAGGAGCATACGTAAAAACCAACGTGGCTTCGCGGCTTTGATCGTCAAAGTAATAGATCCGCTGCACGCCTTCCAACGCAAAATATAAATACCGCTCTCGCTCACCTGCCACGGTCAAGATTTCTTTTCGTTTGGCAGAAAAAGGCCGCCAAATGGCACTGAAAGCTTCCCAGCTATCATTTGTCAACGGGGATGCCGCATCAATAACGGTTTTGAGCGTGGCAAGGCCGGGGGATAAATCAGGCATACGATTGTTTAATTTTTCCAACACAAGATATGACCTTTTCTTAAAAAATAGTACCTTGCTGACCTACAAAGACCTATGATGAACAGTTTGACTTCTACTACTTCGCTGACGCGTGATGCGTACGTGCAAGATTGGCGTACTACTTATCACCGTTCATTAACAAGCTACGAACGAAAAAAATCCTCGTTTGTGTCAGGCTTGTTGCCCGATTTGCCTACTAAATTTGATGCGTTTCAACTGCTAGATATTTTGCAGAAACGCCTAGGAACAGAGCTACTTAGCCGCGCCTTACAGCCCACAGAAACCATTGTTTCGCCACGGGCAAATGAGCCAGATAGTCAATGGCTAAAAACGTCCAACATGGTGGGCGTAAACGTCCGAACGATTGGCAGTTTTTGGAACGTGGTGGGGTATGCGCTTACCCTGCCGTCTTTCCACGATTCTATTCACCTACTTCCCATTTGGGAGCCAGGGGTCGTAGGAAGCCTGTACGGAAAAGTGAGTTGGAATATCAATGCTGAGTTTTTTAGCTGGCAACTTCAACGTGCAGTGCCGTGGCTCGACACGGTCGAAAAACAACTCAAAGTGGTGGTGAATTTGCTACACGCCATGGGCAAAACGGTAGGCTTGGATGTGATACCACACACTGACCGTTTTTCGGAAATTGTATTGACGCATCCTCGCTTGTTTGAGTGGGTGCAGCGAGAGGGCGGTCGGCTTGTCAACCATTCAGAAAACGTGTGGGAGCAAGTGGAAGAAGTCATTTGGCAACATCTGCACCATCACGGTACGGCCGACGGCTCGTGGCTAAACTTTGGTAAAGAGGTGCTTTTTGACCCAAATATCCCTTTTTTACACGACAAAAAAAGACAGGAAATACTGTTTGGTTTTGACCAACAACAACGTTTACACCGCCGACTTGCGTTGATGCAAGACTTGGTCAGTCGAGGGTTTGAAACCTTGCCTATGACCATGGCGCCACCGTATAGGGGGTTACACATTAATCCTGAGGAGTTTGTCCTCGACGAACGTGGCACTCCTTGGTACCAGTATGAATTTGACCATCCTCAGGACATGTCGCGGGTATTTGGACCGTTGACGCGCTACCGTTTTTATCATTCCAAAAATGATAATCAACAATGGGAGCTTGATTTTCAGCGTCCACACATGGCGGCTTGGGCGTATTTTAGTCGTAAATACCACGAATGTCAGCAGGCGTATAATTTTGATTTTATGCGGGGCGACATGGCCCACGTCCAAATGCGGGCCGAGGGAGTGCCAGCCCAGCCCGATGATTTTTATGATCCGTTGCGAGCCGTCAAGGAATTTGTGCAAAAACACGGCGCCCAGCATTTTGCTTTTTACGCCGAAACCTTTATCGCACCGCCTGATACAATGGGCTATGGAGATGAATTTGACCACTTGGAGGCGATTCGGGCCGATGCTACTTTGGGCGATTTACAATCGTCGGTGGTGGGAGAGGCTACGTTTATGGAGCGTTTTAGCCTGTATGACCAACTGCTCCGTTCGCGGGCGTTTGCGCCAAGCTTTACCATGATTACGGCCGACAAAGACGACCCCCGTTTTGATGAATTTTACCGTGCAGGCAACATTGTTCGGTACTTTACAGGGCTGTTTTTGACAGATATGCCAAGTTATTATAGTTTGGGCTTTGAAGTAAGAAACCTGCACCAACAACGGGGCAAAAATGAAGAATATACCAAACTCTACGTCTTTCAAATCCACGACGATGCCGAGACCGACAAAGTAACCCACGGGCCGTTTGAGTGGGGAGAAAACATCGAACAATTTACCGAAATGTTGGAGTTGCGTCTTTTTGC
This sequence comes from Runella limosa DSM 17973, assembly GCF_000482465.1. Classification (GTDB taxonomy): domain Bacteria; phylum Bacteroidota; class Bacteroidia; order Cytophagales; family Spirosomataceae; genus Runella; species Runella limosa. The sequence goes on along the minus strand of NZ_KI519424.1, from coordinate 315,056 downwards.
GGAAACAATATGGCCGCAGATTGATGGAAAAAGGGTAAAATGGCTACTCGCTCCCGATGCTACGGCCGAAAAGAAGCTCATTGCATGGACATTGGTGGAAGATGATTCTTACGTTTTTGTCGCGAATTTAGGCACCGAGCCAAGCCCACAAATAGACGATTTGTCGCTGAAAGGGTACGAACTGATTTATGCTACCACTGCGCAGATTTCGCCCTCACCAATTGCAGCTTCCAGTGGGCAAGTATATCGGAAGTAGCCTCGGCAGAGGCGCAACATTTGTAGTAGTGGTTTCCAATGAGCAAGTGTATCGGAAGTAGCCTCGGTAGAGGCGCAACATTTGTAGTGGTTTCCAGTAGGCAAGTGTATCGGAAGTAGCCTCGGTAGAGGCACAACATTTGTA
>NZ_KI519424.1:214764-314561 GCF_000482465.1 Runella limosa DSM 17973 | reverse complement strand
TGGGCAAGTATATCGGAAGTAGCCTCGGTAGAGGCGCAACATTTGTAGTAGTTTCCAGTGGACAAGTGTATCGGAAGTTACCTCGGTAGAGGCGCAACATTTGTAGTGGTTTCCAGTAGGCAAGTATATCGGAAGTAGCCTCGGTAGAGGCGTAATATTTGTAGGCAGAAGAATATTTTCTTTAATTTTTGCTTCGGATGGGGCCGACCACGCGGAAGCATAACCTATTGCTTTGTTATGCTTCCGCACAGGCGGCCCTGTCCGAAGCAAAAGGATTCGAACTTTATGGACGGATTTCTTATTCTACAAAGGTTATGCTTCCGCACAGGCGGCCCTGTCCGAAGCAAAATAAACTACTAATACACTAAAATTTATCCTACTTTAAGACAGTTTAGGCAAATTTTTGTACCAAAATATCCGCAATCCTTGCCGCTGCATTTCCATCCCAGAGCGGCGGAATGATGCCTTGTTTTGTGCGCCCTTCCAAAATTTCAACCACTTTTTCGTGAACCGTTGCTGGGTTCAAATCGGCGAGCAACTGATTGGTGCCTAGCTCAACCGTAACGGGGCGCTCGGTACTGTCCCGAAACGTCAGGCACGGTACTTGCAAATACGTCGTTTCCTCTTGAATCCCACCCGAATCGGTAACGACCAATGCCGAATTTTCCATCAAATGAAGAAACTCCAAATACCCCTGCGGCTCAGTGAGTAAGATACCTTCGATGCTTTCAAGCTGCGCATTCAACCCAAATTTTTGGATGTTTGAACGGGTTCTTGGGTGAATCGGGAAAATGACTTTTTTGTATTTAACGGTATCGGCTACAATTTGCAAAATACTCGAAAGTCCTTCGGCTGTATCGACGTTGGCGGGGCGGTGCATAGTCATTAGCACGTATTCGCCCTTCGCAACCCCAAAATCTGCCAACACCCTAAGTTGTTGGGCTTTTTGGCGGTAATGCACCAACGAATCAATCATGCAATTTCCTACCATAAATACTTTTTCGTCGGGAACACCCTCGCGTTTTAGGTTGTCGATGCCAGCTTGTTCGGTCACAAAAAGCAAGTCCGAAATGCTATCCGTCAAAATCCGATTGATTTCTTCGGGCATTCGGCGGTCGCCGCTGCGTAAGCCCGCTTCTACGTGCGCAATTGGAACGTGCATTTTACTCGCAACGAGCGCGCAAGCAATGGTGGATGTAACGTCCCCAACCACAAGCACTAAATCGGGCTGCTCTGCTTCCATTACTTTTTCAAACTCCAACATAATTTTGGCCGTTTGTTGGGCGTGCGTGCCACCGCCAATGCCCAAGAAATAATGGGGTTGAGGAAGTTCGAGTTGATTAAAAAACACGTCCGACATTTTGGCGTCGTAGTGTTGGCCTGTATGGACAATTTTAGAGTCGATTTCACTTCTTTTTTGAAAAGCGCGGTGCAATGGTGCCACCTTCATAAAATTGGGGCGTGCCCCCACAATATTCACTATTTTCATTGTACAGTAAGATTCGGTCTGACTTCGGGGTAAAAGTACGTATTTCTATTGAGGCTTAAACGTCCACGTACGGTCTGAAATGGTTTTGATTTTATCTTTGGTAAAATAAACTGGGAAAAAGCCGTCTTTGGCCCAAAGCTCAAACAAGTCTCGATAGTGCGGGTCGTCGGGGTTGCCCGATTGGCCTGGGTTGTTTATTCCCAAGGTTTTATCCCAGTCTTCGGTGTCCACCAATATCCGAAAAGAAGCGCCATGTTCCTGATTTAACTGGCCTCCCGTATTGCCCACCGTTTCGCCATAGCCACCGCGAGGGAGCGGGCCAAGGTTGATTTTTGCGCGTTGTTCTTCGCTGACCAAATCACTGAGGGCGTGTTTGAGGGCAATGTGTTTGTTTTTGGGCTGGCCATATTGCCACTGATTCATGTCGTTTCCTAGGCGTTTTTGGAGCGTTTCAATCGCTTTTTGAAACGATTTACTTAAAAACTCATCCCTGCCTGCCACGGGGTTTTGACCAAATGACGACGTTGGCGTCACCAACCAATCCACGATTCGCTTCATGGGCAAAGTTTTATAGTAGGTACGGATGCTTTCGGGAACCATCAACGTGTGCATGGCTAGTTTTAGCTGCGTTTCCCATTCGGCATAAATAGCGGCGGCGATGGAGGTAGGGGTAAGTTGATAATCCCACTGTGCCAGCAGATGTTTGGCTTGTTCGGCTTCTTTTGAACCATTTGTTGTGTTTCTGAGCAGAAGCGGTACGAGTGTGCGGGCAGATATGGAAAGATAATCGGTTTGTAAAGTCGCAAAATCTTGGAGATTCATTCGTTTGCCTGCATTGAGTACTTCTTCAATACGGTGTGCCCGCACGGGGTTTGCCCACGTCCAACCGACGGCATTGCGGTGAGGAAAATCGACGGGCGTCATGTTGTTGTTGGCTGTCACAACGTAGCCTTCCGAGGGATTGATTTTGTGGGGAAGTTGCACAATCGGCAGGTATCCTGCCCATTCGTATCGGCCATCACCAGCCACGGGAACCAGTCCTGCCCAATTTTTACGAATGGGAGAAATCCCAACGGCTTGCCAACCAATGTTACCTTTTTGGTCGGCATAAATCATGTTTTCTCCAGGAATCCGACTGAATGTACAGGCCGTACGAAACTCTTCCCACGTTTTGGCTTGGTTCATTCGTAAACTCGCCAAATACGGCGCACAACCTTCTTCGCGCCAACCCGCCCTTACGGCATATAATTTATGGTTTTTGGTATCTTCAAACGTAACGGGGCCGTGGCGGGTGTATTTCAACGCAACTACTACGGGCGACTGGTTGGCTACTTTAATGGTATCTTGAATTATCTTCAAGGCTTCCCACTTCCCTTGGTATTTATATTGATTGGGGTTTTGTGGATTGGTTTCATAGACGTACAAATCCTCGTTGTCAGTTTCAAAAATGGTGAGCCCCCAAGCTGCGTGGTCATTATGGCCAATAGACACGCCTGGAAGTGACGGCTCGCCTGCCCCAATCACGTTCCAACCTGGGGCATTGAGGTGAATCCAGTACCGAAGTCCTGGTACAGATTGCGCTCGGTGGGGGTCGTTGGCGAGCATCGGATAACCACTTTGGGAGCGTTTTCCATCAATAATCCAGTTGTTGGAGCCAACATTGAGCTTTTCTTCTTCGTACCAAGCGTCAAAATCAACGTTTTGACCAGTTCGTTTGTCTTCTTTGGCAAATTTCAGCGGTGACCGAAATGCCTCGTACAGTTCCAAAATCGGTTGAAAAAGCGCTTCGCCTTTGATGGCCTTATCAAAACCCAAATCGGGCTCTTGAGGGTTTCGCACGGGATGATACCACTGTAATTCTCGGAGTTTTTCGGCCCCAACTAGGTGTACAATTCGGGCGTTGTTTAGTTCGTCTTTGACATTACTCAGTAGCCCTTGGTGCCGACTGATAACAATTTCGGGCGTCCAAAAATCGGGTAGGGTATTTAACACTTTAAATTCAAAGGAAAGTTTTTCGGGATGCCGCCGCATTTCACCCACATAGACGTTAATTCCTTCCACAAATGCCTTGATTATCTGCGCACTACGGGGGTGGTAGTGGTTTAGCTCGGTCGTTAGATTACCCCGAAACTTAAACAAACGAGTGCCAATGTCTCGTTTTAGCTCTTTTTCGCCCAGCAGTTCGGCCACCGTACCCGTTGCTTGTCGCCGCCAAATCTCAAGCTGAAAAAGACGGTCGGATGCAGCTATGTAGCCCTGTGCCATAAATAAATCGTGCTCATTTTGGGCATAAATGTGCGAAACTCCCCAGCGATCACGAATGACTTCGACGGGTTGTTTAAACCCTTTGACGGATAATTCTTGGGCAGAAAGGGAGAAAATTAGCCCAAAAATGAGGCTAAACGAGAAAAGTATAAAACGTTTCACTAGGATAGAGAAGGTTAGAAGTAGGTTGAAGGTTAAGATTGAAAATGAAATTTAACAATAAAATAACATACTACAAGTAGTCTTTTTTTACCATTGAGCAGTATTAATTTTAGGGGAGTTATTGGCAAAAATTTTAAGAATAGCCGTCAAATAAAATGCTTTTCTTGGATAACTTCAATTACGCCTTATTTTAGTGAAAAATATACCGTAAGTGTATTTTTATTTTAATAGAAAATAGAGACCAGAGGATAAGAAAGAAAGGGTTATGGTTTAATTTACCTATACTATTGTCATTGGTTTTTTTGAAAAAATAGCTTTTCGACTCATTAGAGTTAATATTTTAATAATGGTTTTGGCTTTTGTGTGTAGAATGCCTAAACTAATTTTGCGCCACTTTTGCTTATGAATGTAAAAGAAATAGTATATTAGCAACCTCATCATTTTAAAATAAATCATTCACAAACTAACTTTACTAACAACCACCCAAACACTGTTTCTGCCCTTCTTTGCCACCGTTTTTACGCGTGGATTCGTATTTTTTGTTTTTTTATTTCCCAACTCTCAATAAAAAGCAAATGAGAAAAACATTACTTTCCCACATTTTGCTGAAAGACAAGAACCCATTGTTATTTGTAGCGGGTTCTATGCTTTCGCTTTCTGTTCTAACCAGTTCAACTATGATGGGGGCCTATGCTGCCACCCCTCCCTCACACAAAGTGGGGACTCAGAAAGCAGCACAAGACATTACTGGAACCATCACCGATGAAAATGGTGAGCCTCTTCCTGGGGTAAACGTGGTAGAAAAAGGTACTACCAACGGTACGCTTACGGACGCCGCTGGAAAGTTTAAACTTTCGGTGAAAAGCGACAAAGCGGTTCTTTCAATTTCGTTTATTGGATACGCTTCGCAAGAAATTGTGGTAGGTACCCAAACTTCACTTGCTATTAAAATGACCACCGATACCAAAATCTTGAACGAGGTAGTGGTAACGGCGCTTGGGGTAAAACGTGAAGAAAAATCGCTGGGTTACGCTGTTCAAAAAGTGGCAGGGCCTGCGGTACAAACGGTAAAAGGGGTAAGCGTTGGTACTTCACTTACGGGTAGAGTAGCTGGTCTCTGGGTACGAAACAGTACCGAATTTAACCAGATGCCTGCCATCAGCTTGCGGGGTGAGACACCACTTCTCGTAATTGATGGTGTACCTTATAATAATATCTCCCTTAATAACATTGCCCAAGACGACATCGAAAGTATCGACGTTTTGAAGGGGCCTACCGCTTCGGCCTTGTACGGTTCACGCGGGGGGAGTGGGGCCATCATTGTAACTACCAAAAAAGGTAGTACCAATAAAGGCTTGACGGTGACAGTAAACACCAACAATATGTTTAACGCAGGGTTCTTGATGCTCCCTGAAGTGCAGCACTCATACAGCGCGGGTATTGGGGGGGTGTATGACCCTACCGACTATATATGGGGACAAAAATTGGATGCTGGTATCATGGCCAATCAATGGAATCCCTTTACCAAGCAAATGGAAATGCGCGAGCTTGTGTCGAGTGGTAAAGACAACTTCAACGATTTCTTGGTGCCTGGTTTGATTACCAACAACAGCGTGAGCGTGGCACAAACGGGTGAAAATGGAAGTTTCCGCGCGTCATTGACGCACATTTACAACAAAGGACAATATCCAAACTTGAAATCGAACAACTACAACTTTACGTTGAGTGGTGAAATGAAAGTAGGAGATCGCTTCAAGTTGTCGAGCCAAATGGGTTACAACAAACGTAACGCTCCGCAGATTATGGGAGCGGGTTACAGCGATCAAGGATATATGTACAACATCTTGGTTTGGATGGGTCCTGAGTATCGTTTGGCCGATTACAAAGATAACTACTGGTTGATTCCTGACGTTCAGCAAAACTGGCATTACAAGGCTTGGTACGATAACCCGTATTTCATGGCCAATGAAAAAGTATGGGGGGTATATGAAAACCGTTTGAATGCCAACCTTACGGCTACCTATAAATTGTTTGAAGGCGCTAACTTGATTGTTCGTCCAGGTTTTGATTTGTATAACAACGACGAAACTAGACGTAATCCACCAAACATTCTCTCAAACCGTGGATGGGATACGCCAGGATTGTATGCAATTAATAAAAGTACGGGTTATAGTTTCAACGGAGACGCCTTGATTACTTACAACAAAAATTTGGGTGATTTGGGAATTGATGCTTTGGCGGGTGCAGCAATTTACACGTTAAAAAATGACAACCTATACAGTGCTACGCGTAGTGGTATTTTGATTCCTGGTTATTATTCATTGAATAACTCGGTTGAGCGTCCAAACGTAAGTGTGGGGGCAAGTGCAAAACAAGTGAATAGTGCCTACGCAAAGTTAACGCTTTCGTACAAAAACATGCTCTTCTTGGATGCAACAGGTCGTAATGACTGGAGCTCTACCATGCCCCAAAACTCGCGTTCGTACTTCTATCCATCCGTGGGTGGTAGCTTCGTAATCAGTGAAGTGTTGGGGACGATGCCTTCGTGGTTAGATTTCTGGAAATTGCGCGGTTCGTGGACTTTGTCTAAGTCAGATTTGGGTATTTATGCTACTAACCAAACTTACGGAACGACAATCGGTGCTTGGAATACCTTTAACTCAGCTTCTTATCCAACCACGATTCGTAACGCCGAAAACATCCTTCCTGAAACTAACCGTACGTGGGAAATCGGAACGGCAGCGTATTTCTTGAAAAAACGTTTGAAATTAGACGTAGCGTATTTCAACAAATACACTTACAACCGTCAGACATTTGCTAACATTTCGTCGGCTTCTGGTTTTAACAGCACCCTTATCAACTGGGACGAGACCATCGTGCGTAGAGGTTTGGAAGTGAGCTTAGATGCAACCATCCTGAAAAACAAAGATTGGCAGTGGGATGCGGTGGCTAACTACTCATATAACCACCGTTACTTTAAGGACATTGCAGCCAACTCTGCGAAAAATGCGTGGACAGTAGCTGGTGGACGTATGGATGTTTACACGGATCGTGTTTGGTTGACAGATCCAGCTTCGGGTAGCCTTATTCACCGTGCCAACGGCTTGCCATTGTTGAGCGATGTTAGCTATTTGCGTGGTTATACTGATCCTAAGTTCTTGTGGGGCTTTGCCAATACCATCAAGTACAAACAATTTAACTTAATGGTGAACTTCGACGGCCGCGTAGGTGGTGTATTGAACAACTACACTTCATACAAAATGTGGGATACTGGAGCACACCCAGATTCGGACAACCAATGGAGATACGACGAAGTGGTTAACAAAAACAAGTCTTTCAACGGACAAGGTGTGGTTGTAAAATCAGGTGCTGTCACGTTTGATAGTTTTGGTAACATCACCAACGATACCCGCGTGTTTGCACCAAACGAAGCAAAAGTGTCGTACCAAGACTATGCTCGCTCGTACGGAGATGGTACGCGTGGTATTACCAATGCAACTTTCTTGAAATTGAGAGAAGTATCCATCGGGTATAACCTTCCATCAAACGTAGCTAAGTTGCTCGGAGCGCGTTCTGGTTCCATTTCATTGACGGGACAAAACGTGTGGATGTGGACAAAAGCGTTCCGTTTTGCTGACCCAGACAAAGCAGACGATACGCAGTTGACGTCGCCATCAGTTCGTTACATGGGTGGTAACATCACGTTGACGTTCTAAGAATCAATTGCATCACATTAAAAAGAATTAGGTATGAAATTTACATTGAAAAAATACTTTTTAATCGCGGTGGCGGGTCTGTCAATGAGCAGTTGCTCAAACTTTGATGAGATCAATACCAATCCCAACGCGGCGACCAAAGCGTCGGCGCCTATGTTGGCCACTACGCTGATCCTTGATGTAACGAGAAACTCACTCGGAAGCATCTCGTCTATGATGAACGGAAAATCCATCATCCGTATGGAATTTCCCGAAAACGCCCAATACAATTATCTTGGGAGAGCAAGTTTTGACGGCCTTGCGGTGTTGAACAACGTCGATAAGATGATTGAACTGTCACCTGCGGGGGCTTACAAAAACTCTTACACGGCTCTTGGTAAATTTGTGAAAGCGAGCAAGTTCTTCTGGCTAACGATGCAGTTGGGAGATATTCCTTATGCTGAGGCGTTGTTGGGCGAAAAAGGGACATTGAACCCTAAATATTCGACCCAGAAAGAAGTAATGGTAGGGGTATTGAACGAACTAGAGGAAGCGGATAAATTGTTTGCTGCTGGTATCAAATTCGACGGTGATCCTATCTACGGCGGAGACATTACCAAATGGAGAAAGTTGGTCAATACTTTTGAACTTCAGGTGTTGTTGCATTTGTACCGCAAAACGGGCGAGGCCGATTTGAAAGTAAAAGAGCGTTTTAACACCATCGTTACGACCAAACCTATCTTTGAAAGCAACGCTGATAACTTCCAGGTGACTTATTCGGACTTGGCTGGGCAACGTTATCCATTCTACAAACTGGGCAATACGACGCGCTTATATACCATGATGACAACCGTGGTAGTGGATAAACTCAAAGCGTTGGAGGATTATCGCTTGTTCTACTACGCCGATCCTTCGCCAGTTAAAATCTCGAAAGGGGCAGCGATTGATAGCTGGGATTCGTATTTAGGTTTTGACCCTTCGATGGTGTATGCGGAGTTGACAACCATTTTTGGGGGTAAGGATTATTCAAACGTAAATAGCCGCTATTTGGAATTGGCCAACGCAGAACCTGTATATGTATTGAGCTACGCCATGGCTAAGTTTATGCTGGCTGAAGGCGCGCTACGCGGCTGGATTACAAGCTCGGCAAGCACGCATTACACCGATGGTATCAAGGCAAGCATGAAGTTTACGGCTGGATTTACGCCTGACAACGAGCTATTCCACCACAAACGTAAAATGACCGATGCGTACATTGATGCGTACGTGGCTTCTGATAAAGTGAAGTTGAAAACGACGGCAAGTGAAGCGGTTCAGTTGGAACAAATCATCACGCAGCGTTATTTGAGCACATTTATGCTCCACGCGCCATTTGATGCGTTTTTCGAAAACCGTCGTACTGGTTTCCCAGTGTTCCCGCTTAATCCTAAGTCAAACTTGAACGTACCTGCCGACAAGTTTCCAGTTCGTTGGATTTACCCACAAAAGGAGCTTGATTACAACACGGCAAACGTAAACAGCGCGATTCAGTCGCAATACGCTGGTAACGACGATTACAACAAAACCATGTGGATTCTTCAATAAGTAAGTAAGGTTTCCAAATAGTACCAACAACCCGCGCGATTCTCGTGCGGGTTGTTGTTTTTGTGGCCATCTACTTCTAATTTTAAACGATAAGCCATAGTTTCTAAATCACCCAATGAAATGACAGACATTGAAAAATTACAAATGGCACTCCAGCAGTTTGCGGGTCTAACTGCCGAAGAATTTGAGCTTTCTGCGTCGTATTGGAAGCCAAAAACCTACAAAAAAGGAGAGTACTACAATCGACACCGCACCATCTGTAAAGATTTGGGTTTTGTCACGTCGGGGGTGTTTCGGTCATTTACTGTTGATGAAGCAACGGGAGAGGAAAAAAACGTTTTTTTGTATTCGGCCAACGGCTTTGTGGTGTCTTTTAAAAGCTTTATCAACCAAGCCCCCTGCGACTATCATACCCAAGCCCTGACCGACGCTACGGTGATTTTTATCAACATCCTTGACCTGTTAACCTTGTACAAACAGTCACATACTTGGGAAAAGTTTGGGAGGTTGCTGGCCCAAGAGGCGTTCAATATCAGCATGGGACGACTGGAAGGTTTTTTGTTTAAATCGCCCGAACAACGCTACCTTGAATTAATAGCGCAGCACCCCGACATCTTCAACCATGTGCCGCTGTACCATATTTCTTCTTATTTGGGAATACAAGGGCCGTCGTTGAGCCGTATCCGAAAAAGATTGGCGCGTAAGTAATGCGATTTTAACCCAGGTTAAAATTATTGTCAGTTCTGGGTGAGACCTTTGTGTCATCAAAATCAAACACTTACGAACATGAAATCGACCAAAACAATCGTACTTATTCACGGGCTTTTTGTAAACAACACAAGCTGGGAACAATGGAAAACTTATTTTGAAGCGCAAGGGTACAAAGTTTATACCCCTGCCAATCCAGGGCATGAAGGAGCGCCATCGCAATTGCGCACAACGGTTCATCCCGACCTGACTAAAACGGGCTTTGAAGACGTTGTGATGAACATCGTGAACCTCATTGACACCCTACCCGAAAAACCCATCGTGGTTGGGCACTCGTTGGCTGGGTTAGTGGTTCAAAAATTGATCGAAATGGACAAAGCCGTGGCGGGCGTTAGCATCGACGGCGCACCTCCAAAAAACGTGTTGGCGCCTTGGGCAACGGTTAAAATTGTACTGCCCGTTGTCAATTTCTTCAAAGGAAATCAGCCTTATCTTGGCACAAAAGAATGGTATCACAAAGCCTTTTTTAACAACTATACCAAAGAGGAAAGCGACCGTTTGTACGACCAAATTGCAGTTCCCGAAAGTAGAAAAATAGCCCGTGATACGCTGTTGAGTTCATTTGCCAACATCGACTTCAAAAAGCCACACCAACCTTTGTTGTTTATTGGCGGAGCGAAAGATGCGATTTTTGCCTCTTCGTTTACAAAACGTATCGCAGGTTCGTACAAAGACAAAAACAGCCTTGTTGATTTCAAAGAATTTGAGGGAAGAAGTCACTTCATAGCGGGTGAAAAAGGCTGGGAAGAGGTGGCTGGCTATGTGCTAAATTGGATTAAAAAAGTAGCGTAATGCTCACGGACGGGCGGGTTTGATGCCGTAGCTCCGCAATTCGTCCCGCACTTTTTTTGCCCATTCGGCTTGCTGGGGTTTGTTGATGCCGTGGGCCGTCTCCTCGTCGTAGCGTTGTTGAAGTTCGGTGTGTTTTCGGTAATATTCGATGTACTGGTACTGGATTTCGCTGCTGAAATCTTCCGAAGAAATGGCCATCGTTTTTAAATGCCGTCGGAAGCGCTCCGAAATCAAACGGGTAATGTCAAAGTGCAGTTGTTCGTGGTCAAGCACGTAGTCATTTTTTGAGTCTTGTCTCACCCACGAAATCGTTTTGTCCATCCAAACTTTGGTCTTCACCCGTAGCTCCAACACCCGATTGCTGACGGAAGACCTGGCTTCAAAACCAAAACTGGTAAAAATTTGGGCTGCCCATCGGCTTAATACGCTGGGGGCGCCCAAAAAATCTTTCCACACCAAGGGGCGTTCAGAATGATAATACAGCGTGTCGCCGTCGGAGATTGGTAAATCATCTTCAAAAATCAGCTTCACCTCTCGCACAAATACGTCGGAAGTTTTAATGCCTTTGGAAAACCAACTGTTAAAGCCTTTGAGTTGATTTTCAATGAGTTTTCTTAACATAGACTCGATGACATCTTCGGGCGTTACGCCCGAGCGCGTGTAGGTACTTGCTGCGCTTGCGCCAGTCAGTGCTACCCGTTTTCCTTCTCGATATGTCTCGAAGTTGAGCCCCAATTTGATTTCACCGTTGACGCGGTTGGCAGGCGTAAGGGTTTCGCTGATGCGAAGTTCTTTGATAACGACAATGATCGGCACCAAGGTGTCGGTTTTGGCAGGATTGAAGGCACGGTTCAAAAAAACTTCAATGGCCTTGGCCGTTCCTCCTTGCAGCACGGCCGTCATGGGCTGTGGGCGACTCCAAATTTTGCCAATGTTGGTGGTGACGGCGCGCTCATCCACTACCTGCGCAATATAATAGCCATTGGGCCTGATACTCAAGCGTTCAGGCTGAAGTGTCAAGGTTTGAACCTGCGCCAAAATCACGTTTGGAAACAACCATCCCAAGAAAAGGCAGTGCATAATTGCCTTTAAAACATGCTTCATACCTCTTCTTTTTGTTACTTTGCAGATTCTCGCTGGTTCAATCACGGTATTCTATTCAAACTTTATGGCTTCACAGGAACGTCCCGCATTCGACGATATTTTTATGGAATTGGCTCAAAATTTAGCACGGCGCTCGCATTGTATTAAAGCGCAAGTGGGGGCTGTCCTTACCAAAGATACACGGATTATTTCGATTGGCTACAACGGCCCACCGTCAGGAACGCACAACTGCGACGAAGAGTTTCCTGAAACGGGTTGCCCACGCGACTCGAAAGGAAGTTGCTCGTTGGCTCTCCATGCCGAGCAAAATGCGATTTTGTACGCCGTCAAAAATGGCGCTAACCTTGAAGGTACGACCCTGTATGTGACGCTTTCGCCTTGTATTGCTTGTGCGCGGGTGATTTATACCATGAAAATCAAACGTGTCATTTTCTTGGACTCGTATGCCGCTTACAAAGGCATTGGCATTGACGAAGGTGTGGAGTTTTTGCGGAAGTTTGGGGTGCAAGTCGAACGTCATCATTCGGCCGTAAGTGCTTAATAAAACGCCATGAACTACCTCGCACACTTTTATTTGTCATTTGGTCAAAAACCGCTGATTGTGGGCAATTTATTGGGCGATTTTGTGCGAGGCCGCCTCGATCACCCTCGGAATGCGCATTACACCACACCCGTCAAACAGGGTATTCTTCTTCACCGACACATTGATTCTTTTACGGATACCCATCCCGTGGGGTTGGCCTGCCGCCAAGCACTGCCCCCGACTTTTGGGAAGTATCGGGGCGTGGTCATGGACATGTACTTTGATTATTTTTTGGCCAAACATTTTCAAGATTATCACGCCCAGCCTTTGCCTGACTTTGTGGCAGAGGTCTATCAAACCTTGAAAACCAATCGGGCTATTTTGCCCGCAGATGCGGGGACCCTGGTCGATTCGATGATCAAATACGACTGGTTGTACCATTATCAATTTATCGAAGGAATGAACCGTTCGTTTCGGGGAATGTCGCATCGGTTTGCTTTTTTAAAAGGTATTGAAAACGCAGGAGAAGAATTGTCCCAAAGAGAATCGCTGTACGAAAGCTATTTTCGCTCGTTTTTTCCTGATTTAGTGAGTAGTTGTGAAGATTTTCTTATTTAGATAGAGGTATAGTTGAACCATTTGCGATTTGGAATGAAACTTCTTTTAGTGATGGGGCTGTTGCCCCTTGTTTGTTTTTCCCAGAAAACACCCGTGGACTACGTCAATCCTTTGATTGGCTCGGCTCCCTCTACCACCGAAAGCGCCCGCCGACACAGTGAAGGGGCAAGCGAGCTGCGCGGACAAATTGCGCCTGCCATTGGTCATCCGCACGGCATGACAACCTGGACTCCACAGACCCGCGCGACCGAAACCAAGTGTATTGCTCCCTATTACTATAATGACCCCAAAATCAACGGTTTTCGGGCTACCCATTGGCTCAACGGAAGCTGCGTTCAAGATTATGGGAGTCTGACGCTGATGCCGATTTCGGGCAAACTCAGAATTGCGCCCGCAGATCGTGCTGCTTCGTATTCGCACCAACAAGAAGTGGTGTCGCCGTCTTATTATTCGGTTGAGTTGACTGACGCGCACATCAAAGCGGAATTATCGGCGACGAAGCGTTCGGGGTTGTTGAAATTTACATTTCAGGACAAAGCACCTGCTTATTTATTGATTGAACCCAACAGCGATGAAGGCGAGGGGTACGTCGAAATCGTACCCGACCGCAACGAACTGGTGGTGTATAACCCAGTTCACCGTATTTACCAAGGCAGTGGACAATCGGCAGGATTTAGCGGATATTACGTCATTCAGTTTGAAAAACCGTTTAAAAATTACGGAACGTGGGAAGGCGGAGAAGTTCAACCCCGTAGCCAAAAAGTAAAAGGGGCTGGAAATCGGGTGTCGGTGGGGGCTTATGTAGAAATAGATGTAACAACCAACCCCGTGGTGAATGTTCGGGTGGGATCCTCCTTTACGGACGCCGCAGGCGCGCGCACCAACCTCGCAAACGAGCTTTCGCATTGGGACTTGGACAAAGTCAAGGCCCAAGCCGCCGAAGCATGGAACAAAGAACTAGGCCGCGTGGCCATCAAAGGCAGCGAGCAGACAAAAACGTTGTTTTATACGGCGTTGTACCATACCAAGCACACACCTCGGCTTTTTTCGGACGTCGATGGGCGCTATCCAGGCTTTGCCGATGACAGCGAAATTCACACAACCAAGGAATTTGACTACTATTGTGACTTCAGTCTTTGGGATACATTTCGTGCTGGAATGCCGCTCCATACGTTGTTAGAACCACAGCGTTCGTCGCATTTTATGCAGTCGTTGGTGACCAAAGCCGAACAAGGCGGATGGATGCCGATATTCCCGTGTTGGAATCATTTTACGGCGGCCATGATTGGCGATCACGTGGCGTCGGCCATGGCCGATGCTTATGCCAAAGGGATTCGCGGTTTTGATGTTCAAAAGGGCTATCATTATTTGCACCAAAATGCCTTTACGCCCAATGCCGACCTCAAAAGCTACGAAGCGGGCAAAGGACGCAGGGCGTTGGTGAGCTATTTGAAATACAACTACATTCCACTCGAAGACTCCGTGTGGCAAGCGTTTCACAAGCGCGAACAAACCTCGCGCACGCTTGAGTATGCCTACGATGATTTTTGTTTGAGCACGTTGGCAAAGGCATTAGGAAAAACGGCAGATTATGAGGCACTTCGCCGCCGAGCATTGAATTATAAAAACGTTATTGACCCCACAACAGGCTGGGCAAGAGGACGTTATGCCAACGGACAATGGAGCAAAAATTTTGACCCTTTTGCCACAAGGGTGCCATTTATTACGGAAGGTTCTCCTGCACAATATACGTGGTTTGTTCCGCACGATGTCCAAGGTTTAATTGCACAAGTGGGTGGACGTGAGCGTTTTATCGCAAAATTGGATACCATGTTTGAACAAGGAAAATATTGGCATGGCAACGAGCCAGGCAACCACACGGTGTATTTGTATGCCTACGGCGGCGAACCTTGGAAAACCCAAAAATGGGTGCGGCAGCTGGTAGAAGAGGAGTACTCGACGGACGCGGGCGGTTTGAGCGGCAACGAAGACGGTGGGCAAATGTCGGCATGGCTGGTTTTTAGCATGGTTGGATTTTATCCAGTTTGTCCAGGAAAGCCCTACTACGTACTGGGAAGTCCGAGTGTGGAAGAAGCCACGTTACGGTTGGCCAATGGGAAATCTTTTCAACTTATTGCCAAAAAGCAAAGCCCTAAAAATAGATATATTCGGTCGGCGGTATTGAATGGAAAACCTTTGAAAACAGCGTTTTTGACCCACGACCAAATTCAAAATGGCGGCGTTTTAGAATTAGAAATGAGCGAAACTCCGAACCCCAAATGGGGGAAAGAGGTCGATAAGTTGTCTTCATATTAAAAAAAACTTGTTATATTAGCCATCATTACATATCCCAACCCCCTCTTTCTCTACTTTTATGAATGCACTAATTAGCGGAATTCAACAAGTGGGTATTGGTGTTCCAAACGCCAATGATGCCTTTACGTGGTACAGAAAAACACTTGGCCTGAATGTCCCCATTTTTAATGATGAAGCAGACGCAAAATTGATGACGTGCTATACCTCAGGTGAAGTCCGTCGTCGCCATGCCATCATGGCCTTGAACATGGCGGGCGGCGGAGGTGTCGAAATTTGGCAGTACAAAAATCGCGTCCCAGTTGAACCTACTTTTGAGCCTGTGTTGGGTGATTTAGGGATTTTCTCCATTAAAATTAAATGCCTTGACGTTCCTACGTTTTATACCCAACTCAGCAGCAAAGAGAAAAAATCAGCTTTAGGTGCTTCTCCCGAAAATCGCAAGCAATTTTGGCTGCGCGATTTCCGAAATAACATTCTTCAAATTGTTCCCAACGACTCATGGTTTCGTCCCAATGGCCACCTAACAGGAGGTGTGTGCGGAGCGGTGATTGGCGTAAGTGACATGGACAAAGCCATTTCTTTTTACGCAGGAACGCTTCAAATCGACCAAATCGTCTATGACCAAACGGGCACTTTCGAGGATTTTGCGTTTTTGGGCGTCGAAAAGCAACGTTTTCGTCGGGTGTTGTTACGCAAAACTCTGGGCAAAGTAGGCGCTTTTGGTAAGTTACTGGGTGGTATCGAAATCGAACTGGTACAAGCGTTGGATCGGACGCCGCGCAAAATTTTTGAAGACCGCGATTGGGGCGATGCAGGCTTCATTCACCTTTGTTTTGATGCCCTTGACATGGACGCCCTCAAGAACCAGTGCCAAGCCAATGGTTTTCCGTTTACAGTCGATAGCGCCGATTCGTTTGACATGGGCGAAGCCGCAGGACGGTTCTCGTACGTAGAAGACCCCGATGGCACGCTGATTGAGTTTGTAGAAACGCACAAAGTGCCGATTGTGAAGAAACTGGGAATTTATCTCAATTTGAAAAAAAGAAAGAAACAAACACATTTACCCGACTGGATGGTAGCGACCTTGGGTTGGGGCAAAGTAAAAGATTAATATTTGTCAAACGCCATCGCACAACGCGGTGGTGTTTGGTTTTAAGAGCGATGCGAGGGGTATGTTTCCTCTAAAAAAGCAATAACGGCATTGGTAAAAGCATGGTTAGAATCGCCTGCTACCATGTGGCCTGCGCCCGAAACAGTGGTGCTCCGAACGTGCGGCACTGCATCCAAAAACTCCGCCATCACCCGCTCGCTCACTACGTCGCTCATGCCTCCACGAACGATAAGCATGGGTGCTTTTAGCCGCTGGGCAGCCTGATAAAGACGTTCTTCGTACGCAATTTGTTGGTCGGGCGTAGCATTTTTCCACACTTTGAGCATTTGCGGATCCCAATGCCAATAATACCGCCCTTCTCGAAAACGGAGATTTTTTTCTAACCGACTGGGGGCATAATTTTTTGAGCGCTGTGGCAAGTAGGCCGAAACGGCAGCGGCGGCTTCTTCCAAGCTGCCAAAGCCACTTTCGAGGTGTGAGCTCATAAAGGCAAAAATGCGCTCAATTCCCTTTTGTTCGGCTTTGGGCGCAATATCCACCAAGACAATGGCTGAAGCAAGCGATTCGTCCGATTCGCCGTCCAACACCATGGCAGTGAGCCCACCCATAGAAGCGCCAACGAGGGCGGGTTTTGCACCAAGTTGGTGAATAATTGCTTTTAAATCACCGACTAGGCCGTCCACCAAGTAGTTTCCTGTGACCGACCAATCGCTTTCTCCGTGTCCACGGGCGTCGTAAGTGATGGCATACCAACCTTGGTCTGCTAATTTTTGGGCGGTATCTCCCCACGAATGACGCGTTTGCCCACCACCATGAAGTAAAATTAAGGGTGGATGAGTTGGGTTTCCCCAACCTTCTGCCGACAGAAAAAAATGAGGCTCTGTTTCAAACCGAAGCGGGTGAGATGGCATTAAATTGCGGGGACAAGTTCTAAAAATACGTCAAAATTGAGGCCACTATAGACAGCAGTATGACGTAAACTCATCCGAGCGCGCTCTAGTTTATTAATGGGATAATTTCCCTTAAATGTTTTACCTAAGTCGATGTACAACGTTTTAGAATTGTCCAACAAATCCCAAGCGCCACCTTGCTGCACCGTTAGGGCGACGGGGTCGAGGGCACGCACCGTTTTGTCTTCCTTAAAATAAATATATACTTCAAAAAAGCTTTTAACTTCGGTTGGTAATAGGTTTTTGTCGATGACGTTTCCGTTGAGGTCAGTGATTTTGGTAACTTTCCAAGGATTGGTCGTTAATACACTAACCGTTGCATCGGGCGTAGTTGGGGTGTCACCTACTTCTACTTTCTTACAATTTGCAAGAAAAATTGACACGAATACGAAACAAAGAACCGACCACTTTTTCATAGCTTTTGATTACGGGTTAAATTTGTGCTCAAATTTAGCGTTTTTCTAAGACAATCCGTTGATATAGGATATTGGTTGACGGACGTTGGGTAATCATTTTAAACTTTATACGATTGAAAAACAAGAATAATATACCGTTTCGAGTCACCCATTTAGTTGTTAAAATTGCTTGTGTGCTGGCAGGGTTTGGAGGAATGGGAGGGGTAGCGCTAAAAGCACAAGAATGTACTTCGTCGTTTCAATGGACACCCGTCAAAACGAATAACGTTATTGAATGGGAAAAATTTCCTGCCTTTTCGCTGCCGTTTACAATTATCTATGAAGGGCCACGGTTTGGCGATACAAAATCGCTCCCACTCAGTCGCGGATTTAGCCATTTAGCTACTTTTTCGGGAAATGAAAGTGTGACCTTGCCCTTCGAGCAGCGGGCAGTGACGTGGTACCACGTAGCCACCGAAGCCAGTAGCGAACCGTGGGCCGACAGGGCGGTGAGGAGTCCTTGGGGAAATAATCAAAATTTGTACAATTCGATTTGGGAAAACCAGCTTCGTGGGCACGCCGATGCTTTTCAAGATTCACAGGGCGGAAAGCCATTGGCTTATAGTATCGTCGGACTCGACATCGAACGGATTTTTGATACTGACCGCGAAATAGCGGCGATAAAAACCCAACCAAGGATTCCTGAGGCATACCGTTCCTTGACCGACGCGCAGTTTGTGGAACGATACAAACGCGATATGCAGCGGCAATATGCTGCACCCGTTGATTTTTTGCGCAAAAAATCAGTAGAAACGACCAAAATTGGGAGCTACAGCGATGCTTTGATTCGGGGGAGCTTTACCAATTGGTTGGCCATGGATTTGACAACTTGGAAAGATTGGACGACCAACTCCAATTTGCTACTGCACGTGATGAAAGACTCGACGTCGGGGCAGCCTGGAGGGCCTTTTTACAACCAACTCAACCTGCTCACACCTTCTTGTTATTACTATTACGACTATAATACTTCTCCTTTGGGCAAAGATTATTTGGCTTATTTGCTATTTGTAATTGAGGCCAATCGGGTGTGGTCCGACAAACCCGTGATTCCTTACATTTGGATGCGTTACCACGATGCGTTTAACCCAACAGTGCCTTTTGTGCCTTCGTTTGTGGCAGAAGCAACGGCCATTTTTCCTTTCTTTTCGGGGGCGAAAGGGCTTTGGCTTTGGGAGGCACCCGTCGATCCTAGCCGCCAAGATAACTACGCTAGTTATGAATATTTTATTAGTGGTTTGTACCGTTTGTCGCAGTTTAAGGAGTTTTTTGAGGGGGCAAATCAGTTGGTTATTCCCACACCTGCCCTTGAATTATCGAAGGCAAAATCAGCCATTTGGCGCGGCGTTGTTAAAGGCTCTAACATTCTTATTGCCGCCCAAAACCCCTATGTTTCATCGGATACCCAAGAAACAATAATCAATGTAAGCTTTCAAAATTGGCAAAAAACAATCACCCTCAAAGGCCGCGAAGTATTTTTGTGCTCGTTTGATTTGAATACCATTACGTCGGTGGAGGAAAAATATGGATTAAAAGACATAACAGTAATGCCTAATCCTACCCACGAAAAAATTCACTATCGGGTAGAAAGTGAGGCGAGTGCTGTGGCTTCCATTGGGCTGATTGACCTCGCGGGAAAAGTATATTCAAAAGAAGAGGTATTGTTGAAAAAAGGAGTGAACGAACGCGAAATAAATGCGTCTAAGCTACCCACGGGCACTTATTTGCTCCAGATAGAAGTGGATGGAAAGCGGCTTTCTGAAAAGGTATTGATTAAGTGACATATTTTGGTCTGTTGACGGTACGTTTTTGCCATTTTACTATTCGGTTAGTTTTTTTTGTTGTGAAGTACACAATTGTTAGTTATACTTGCGTTATTTCTAAAAACCAAACTAAAATAGTTTACAGCCATGTATCGTAGTTTTATTCTCGTTGCTCTTAGCGCAGTGTTGTTAGGGGCTAATGTACTTCCTTGGGAAGACAAGTGGTTAGACAAATTGGTCGCCAAGTTTGAAAAGTACCAACAAACTTATCCTGCTGAAAAGGCGTATTTGCACCTCGACCGTCCCTATTATTCCACGGGGGAAACGATTTGGTTTAAAGCCTATTTGGTGTACGGAATCAGCCATGCCGCCGATTCGGTCAGCCGCGTTTTGTACGTTGATTTGGTGGATAAAACAACGTCAAAAGTGGTGTTGCTCAAGAAAGTAGCCCTAAACGGGGGAATAGGTCATGGCGAAATGGCCCTTGCAGATTCGTTGCAAGCGGGAGAATACCAGCTTCGTGCTTACACCCAATGGATGCGCAATTTTTCGGAGGATTTTTACTTCCATCGCGATGTACGCGTACTAAAGTCCAACAAACCAGTTACTTCTTTGCCCCACAATGCGGATGACATTGACGTGCAATTTATGCCCGAAGGCGGAGATTTGGTACAGGGATTAGAAGGGCGGGTGGCTTTCAAAGCAGTCAATGCGCTAGGGAAAGGCGTTGGAATCACTGGGGCGGTAGTAAGCCAAACCAATGATACCTTGGCAGGGTTTTCGACTTCGCACCTCGGTATGGGATTTTTTAGTTTTATGCCCGAAGCTGGCCAAGAGTACCGTATTGAAGTACGAAAACCCAACGGACAGTACGTGAAATACCCTATTCCTAAGGTGAAAAAAGAAGGGTTTACGGTGACTGTCGATAATTTGTCCAATAAAGACAATGTCAGGGTGATTGTGCGCCACAACAAACCGCTGAATCCGTCGGCTGAAATGTCGATTTTTGTTCATACCCGTGGCGCAGTGGGTTACGCTGCCAAAGCTACTTTGGCCAAAAAAACGGTGTTATTTAACATCCCACGCGCTAATTTGAACGATGGAATTACGCACATCACGGTTTTTGACGAAAATAACCTTCCGACGGCAGAGCGGCTGGTTTATATTCAGCGCAATCGGGAGATTGAGTTACAAATCGCAAGCGATAAAAATGCGTACAAACCACGAGAAAAAGTAGAATTGGAGATTACGGCAAAAGACGCCGAGGGCAATCCTGTCATGGGCAACTTTTCATTGGCGGCGACCGATGTCAAACAGGTGCTTGACAAAGAGCCTCACGCGTTGTCGATTCGTTCGTATTTATTGCTTGCTTCGGATGTCAAAGGAAACATTGAGCAACCAAGTTATTATTTTGACAAAACAAACCCAAATTCGGCGACGCAACTGGATATTTTGCTGATGACGCAAGGTTGGCGACGCTTTAATTGGAGTGAAGTACTGAAAGATTCTTTGGCGCCTGCTCCTTTTTACGTAGAACAAGGCATTTCATTTTCGGGAAAAGTTGCGCGTATGAACAAAAAACAGCCTGGAAAGGTGAAACTGACCTACCTGCTCGTTCAGAAGGACAGCACGCGGTCTGTGTTGATGGGAGAAACGGCCGAAACGGGCGAGTTTTTGGTCTATGACCTCGACGTGCGCGACACAACAACGGTGCTGGTGCAGGCCATGACAGAGCGCGGAAATCGAAATTTGTCCATCATGCTTAATCCATTTCAACCTGCCAAGGTGTCTTTTACAAAAATACCTTTCAATCCCATCGAATTTGACCCCAACGAATTGGCAGAATACCTCAAGCGTACGGAAGAGTACTTGCGCATTGAGCGCCAAATTCGGGCGAGTCGCGAGCAATTGTTGAATGAAGTGGTAGTAAAAGCCAAACGACCCGATCCCATCAAAGACGATTCGCGCCGAGCGATGTATGGAGAGCCAAGCAATACCGTAAAATTTGACAACATGAATACAGCAGGAGCGATGTCGATTTTTGACGTCATTCAGGGTCGAGTTCCTGGGGTTCAAGTGACGGGAAGTGGAATGAATCGCTCCATCCAAATCAGAGGAGCGGCCAACTTTAGCGGAGCGGTTGAGCCCTTATTTTTGCTCGATGGCATGGCCGTGAGCAAAGATGCCATTATTTCAATTCCACCAAGCGATGTAGAAGCGGTTGATATTTTGAAAGGAGCCAACGCTGCTATTTATGGTAGCCAAGGGGGAGGGGGCGTAGTTGCGATTCTAACAAAAAGAGGAGGCTCTAACTATGATTGGACACAAGACAAAGCTGAGGGGGTAATTACGGAGAAAATACTGGGTTACAGCCCCGTGCGGGAATTTTATGCACCCAAATACGATAAAGCAATTCCTGAGCACGTTCAACCAGACTTTCGGGCTACGTTGTATTGGTCGCCGATGATACAGACGGACAAAGAAGGCAAAGCCAAGGTTTCTTTCTTTGCCTCAGACGCCCAAACCGACGTAAAAGTTCGGGTAGAAGGGATGAATTCTACGGGGGCAATGGGCGTGAAAGAAAGTACGTTCAAAGTTAATTAGGTAGCTAAAAAGCAAAAAAGCCGCCCCGAAATTCATCGAGGGCGGCTTTTTTTGTTAAGTGCATACTGGGTTATATATTCAAAGTGTCTATTTGGCTGATAATTGTCACTGGACAGACTTTACAAAGTCCATCGTGGCTGAGGCTTATTAACTGTTTATATCACATGATACTTTATTGCATTTATTCTCTAAGAACAGACAGAAAGTCCTTTGCCCATTAATGGAAAATATAAACAGCAAGAGCCACAATTGTTAAACCAATAATTAGCGTCAATTTGCCAAATTGTTCCATTTTTTTCAATTCAGTTTCCGCGTCACCTTTTTTTGCCCTTTTTGTCGAGAAGCTTATAAGGACAATCAATGTGACGAGTATTAAAACTAAAATTAATTTGAGAATTAATAAGGGAGATGATGGCAATATTGACCAGTATGGTGTAATTAAATACAGACCTGAAATGATTAATAGCGCCATTCCTATATGTCCCATTCTGCTCAACACAAGAGAGTGCATTTGAAATTTTGTAGATTCGTCATTCGACATATTTGAGGTGGCAATTCCCAAAAAGGCATGAGCAAAACTTGTTCCCAAGCCCATTGTCAGGCCAATAAAATGAAGTATTAGCATTAGCTCTCTCATATATATTTATTTGTTAAACTTATTGCTTTAGCCGTATGCCCGCTTGGCACCTACCTCCGAACTATAGACAACTTTTGCGTTGGAATTGGCAAAATAGAAAAGTTCTCACTAACTTCCAAGGAATTGCTGTAGTGTGCTGAAAATAAGTGTTTTGGCTGTTGTGGATTCAGGAAGTTTTCAAAAATAAATACAAAATATGCAGGTGCTGGATTCTTAAAATAAGGCTGGAAGCCTAAAAATAATTATCACGAGGCGGAGCCTCGCGCTATCTGAGCTGACAGCAAAATAATCAGGTTAAACGCATTAAAAAAGTAGCCTCGCTGGAGCAATGAAATACCTCTCTATATTTTAATGCGTTCAACCTATTTCATTTAACTATTCACCCATTTTTCGAGCCCTAGAAGCTTCTTGCCTAGGTCATTGAGTTCAGCCGTGGCATACTTCGTTTGCTCCCAATTGCGGGGGTCGCCTGGAAAGGCATAGCCTTCAGGCGAAATCCGATTTTTCCACGAATTGATGCGCCAGTTACGTAGGGCATCGTTTTCTTCCTCGGCGGGCATCATAGAGATGTATTGGGCTATCCGAACTTTATTCCCTGATAAATTGGGACGAATGCCGTGCGGTTGGGTACTGTTAAATATCAGTAAATCACCCGCTTCCATTTTTACTTTTACAATGTCGTTTTCAAATCCTGTCACGTCAGGTTGGAAACGATTACGGTCGGCGGGTTGGGTCAATTTCCACGTATCGTAGGTGCGGTACAGCTCGGGAATGCACTGAAACCCACCCATGTTTTCGTCGGTTTGGTCGGCCAAAGCCAGTACACCTTGCACGTTTTGGGGCTTTGTTTCGGGGTCGTAATCCCAGTGAATAAAGCCTTTGTATTCAAAACCTGGACGAATGGGGAAGTTTAAGTTGGCGCGGTCGATGGTCACCCACAATTTCTCAGTGCCCCAAATATCCACAAACGCATCATAGACCCGTTGCATTTGGCGATTGTTCCACAAATGCTGATTGTTATACACTTCCACCATCCCCGTTCCTATCAACTCCTTCATCTTCATCGGGCGGCGTGCCACATCGGCGTACCATGTTTCGGGGTCGTTAGGGTCTTTTTCTTCAAACTCCCACAAAAACTCGGCGGTTTTGAGCGCTTGCTCGCGGGGTACGGCGTTTTTGATGACAATGTAACCGTTATGAATCCAAAACTGCCAATCTTCTTCGCTCAACACCCTCAAAGGTTCTCCATTGGAACGGTCGTTGAGGGTCAAATGACTACTTGTCGCAGTGGAAGGGTTGCCAGGAATGTCCTCGTGGTTGGTATTGGCCATTTTAACTGGCGCCATGGTTGGGGTCATTGTGTGTGCTTGCGTTTCCATGATATGTACTATTTTGAGTAGAAATAATGATACAAAGGTAGTGCAGTGAAGCCGCTAAAATCTTCACCAATAGTTGCATAAATTTGAATTATATTGATATAAATAGTAATTTTAGGCAATATTAAAGTTAAAAATAGACAAACCGCTTCGTATGAAAGTTGTTTTTGAGGCTTTCGTCCCCGATTCAAATAGCTCATTTCGTTTACTTCTCAACCCGCGCCTTAGCGACGTGTTTTATTGGCATTTTCATCCTGAGTTGGAGCTGGTGTTTATTGAGGCAGAAAGTGGAATGCGGCACGTTGGAGAACACATTTCGCGTTTTATTGGCAGCGATTTGGTGCTGATTGGATCAAACATCCCGCACCTTAACTTTGATTATGGCATCAAATCCGACTACGAAAAAGTGGTTTTACACATCAAAAATGATTTTTTAGGGGCTGCTTTTGAGACCACGCCCGAATTGTCGAGCATTGCCCATCTTTTTCAAAAAGCGCAACATGGTTTGGCTTTTGGGGCTGATACCAAGCAAATGATTGGAGAACAAATGCGACACTTGGTGGAGTTGCCCCCTTTTGAGCAGTTTCTGGAAATATTGAAAATACTGCAAAGACTGGCCAATGCCTCGGATATTACTTTGCTACACGACCAACCCGTTGAAAATCAATATACTAAAAAAGACCAAGAACGCCTAAAACGACTTTATGGATTTATCGACGAGCATTTTCACCACAAAATTGAGATGGAAGAGGTGGCGAGTTTGTGCCACCTGAGTATCCCTGCGTTTTGTCGGTATTTTAAAAAAATGACCCGTTTGACCTTTACCGAATTTTTAAACCATTACCGCATCAATCAAGCCCAAAAACTGCTTTTAATGGACAAAAACGTGACGGAAACCTGCTTTGAATGCGGTTTTGATAGCTTGTCTTATTTTAACCGAACCTTTAAAAAAGTAACGGGTGAAAACCCCTTGTCGTTTAAGAAAAGGTACTTGAGTAAATAGGTTTAATGATGTCTATGTTTACTATGTGTTTATTCTAATGTTTTCTATGTGTTTTAAAAAGAATGTTACCACATCCTGCATTTATTCGTACACCTCTATTTTTTAAATACCAACGATTGAGCTGGACGAATGCGGCTGATGATGAGGGTTGGAATGAGTAAAATCAACGTAATGACGCTCAGAATCCCGATATTGAGCAGCAGGTAGGATGGCCAATCAAAAACTATTGGAACCGTGTTCATGAAATAATTGACGGGGTCGAGCGGGATGATTTGGAACTTGCTTTGAAGCCAACAAAGCCCCAAACCAACGACATTCCCAATAATCAAGCCTTTCAACGTCAATTGCAGCCCCACGTAAAAGAAAATGCGACGGATTTGGCTGTCGGGACTACCGAGGGTTTTGAGTAGCCCCACCATGGGCGTACGCTCCATCATCATCACCAACAACACGGAAGCGATGTTGAAACAAGTCACAAAAAATACCAAAGCGAGCAAGACCATCGTATTTTGGTCGAGCAATTGTAACCATTCAAACAGCGGACGGTATTTGTCGGTAACCCGTTCGAGGCGCATGTAGCTGGGAAGTTGGGCGTAAAGTTCTTTGGCCGTAGGCTCAAGTTGGGCGAAATCTTTGACAAAATATTCGTACGAACCTACCGAGTCAGGCCCCCAGCCATTGAGGCGCTGCACCAGCCCGATGTCACCCAAAACCAGTTGATTATCAAATTCTTCGAGGTTTGTTTCATACACACCGACAATCTTTAGTTTGCGAACGCGGGGTGGATTTTGAACAAAGTACATCAAGACCTCATCATTGAGTTTTAAATTGAGTTTTTGAGAAATGATGCGACTGACGATAATTTCGTTGGCGTATGCGGTGTCAGAATACTGAATAACGCGCCCTTCTACCAAATTTTCGGCGAGTAATTTCCAATCATAATCGCGCCCCACGCCCTTGATAACCGCCCCTTGAAGCTCGTCGGGCGTTTTTAGGATGCCAGCTTTGTGCGCTACTGCCTGCCGATGTCGAATCCCTTTGATTTGTTGCCATTGGTCGTAAGGCTTGGTATGAAGGGGGAGGGGTGCACTTTCAAAAGATTGATTGAGCGAAAGTTTGTTTACTTGAAGGTGCGAGCCAAAGAGGAAGACTTTTTGGTAAATAGTATCTTTAAAGCCAAATAAAACCGATAATGCAACAATTCCGACTGCTACACCCAAGGCAATGGTAACGATTCCGACGCGAGACACCGTCGCAGAAAAAGTGGTTTGCTGAGGCTCTCTAATACGACGAGCTACGAAAAAGGGGAAATTCACAAGTGGTGTTTGTTTGAATGTTTGATAGTTTGTAAGTTTGAAAAGTTCCTACAATACTAACGTTTTCTGATTAAACCTTAACTACCCATGAGTTTAACGTTTTTGTGTATTACGTGTTATTTTAAAGGCGGTGATTTTTTGCGGGCCTGTAAAGAGGCTGGCAACACAGTTTATTTGTTGACCGCAAGACGAACGGAAGGGAAAGAATGGCCTTACGAGTCGATTGATGAATTTTTTTATTTAGAGGATGACTCCAATACACTGTCGAACTTTGACAATATCATCAAGGGGATGGCGTACATCATGCGCACGCGAAAAATAGACCGTGTGGTAGCTTTGGACGATTTTGATGTGGAAAAGGCCGCCATTTTGCGGGAGCATTTTCGGATTCCTGGCATGGGACAAACCACCGCACGTTTTTTTAGGGATAAATTGGCGATGCGCGTTCAAGCCCGCGATGCAGGAATTAAAGTGCCCGCTTTTACGGGTTTATTCAACGACGTAGAGATTACGGAGTACTTGAGGGCTACCCAAGCGCCGTGGGTAATCAAACCCCGTGCCGAAGCCTCGGCGGCAGGCATCAAAAAAGTGTACAGTTTTGACGAGGCTTGGAACACCATTCACAGCCTTGGGGAAGAACGGCACATGTTTCTGATTGAGCAATTTAAGCCAGGCGATGTTTATCACGTAGATGCGCTGACGTTGGATAAAAAAGTGATTTTTGAACGAAGTAGCCAATACCTCAATACGCCGTTTGAAGTGGCACACGGGGGCGGTATTTTCCGTTCGGTAACGGTTGAGTTTGGTACCAAAGACGCCAAAGCGCTCAAGAAAGTAAACGAACAAGTGCTGAAAGCATTCCAGATGAACTACAGCGCCTCACACACGGAGGTGATTAAATGTTACGAAGATGGGGAATTTTATTTCCTTGAAACGGCCTCGCGGGTGGGTGGAGCGCACTTGGCCGAAATGGTCGATTATTCGTCGGGGATTAATTTGTGGAAAGAATGGGCGCGTATCGAACATGCCAAGGCAATCAATGCAGACTATGAGCTGCCCGAAGTTCAGAACTTGTACTCGGGCATCATTATCTCTTTGGCGCGTCAACAGTGGCCCGATATGTCGCCGTTTAATGATCCCGAAATTGTGTGGCAAATGAAAGAAGAATACCATGTCGGTCTGATTGTGCAATCGCCCAATCGGAACCGAGTCCTGGAATTGATGGATAAATATGCCGAGATGATTCGCCACGATTATCACGCCTCGGCACCCGCCCAAGATAAACCAACGCATTAATAATGAGCATTTTTGACCAAGTTATTGACAGAAAAAATACCAATAGTTACAAGTGGGACAAATACGCTGACCCAACCGTGATTCCTGTTTGGGTAGCAGACATGGATTTTCAAGCCGCCCCGCCTATTTTGGAGGCGCTACAAAAAGTGACTGAGCATGGCATTTTTGGGTATTCCAAATGCCCCGATGAGCTTTATGAGGTCGTTATTGAACGTTTAAAAACCCGCCATGGCTGGGATGTAAAAAAAGATTGGATTGTGTGGTTGCCTGGCTTGGTGCCAGGTATTGGTTTGTCTATCCGAACGGTTACAACCGACGCCGAGGCGGTGATGACTGCAACCCCCGTTTACCATCCTTTTATGCTAGAAACCCATGCGGCAGGTCGTACGTTACAAAAAGTGCCGTTACAACTAGAAAACAACCGTTGGGTCATTGATTTCGAGGCGTTAGAAGCATCGGTTACGCCTCAAACAAAACTGTTTTTACTGTGTAATCCTCATAATCCCGCAGGGACGGTTTTTACCAAAGAAGAACAAGAAAAGCTGCTCGAAATTTGCCTTAAAAACGACATCATCATTTGTTCGGACGAAATTCACTGTGATTTATTGCTCGACGAAACCAAGAAACACCTGTCGATTGCCACCCTCAGCCCCGAAGCAGCACAGCAAACGATTACGCTGTTAGCGCCGAGTAAGACTTTCAACATAGCAGGTTTGGGCTGTTCTATGGCCATTATTCCTAATGACGAACTTCGGGCTAAATTTATTAAAACCAAAGCGGGACTCATGCCTATGCTTTCGGCTTATGCCTATGAGGCGGCCTTGGCAGCTTACCGCGACGGCGCTGCTTGGCACGAAGAATTGTTGGACTATCTTCGCCAAAATCACCAGTTTTTACTGACTGAAATCAACCAGTTGAAGGGCATGAAAATGGTGCCATTAGAAGCGACTTATTTGGCATGGATTGATACGCGGGAGTCGGGTATCGCTGATTTTGCCCAAAAATTGGAAGCTGTCGGCGTTGGTGTATCAGACGGGGTACAATTTGACGGCGCAGGCTTCATTCGCCTCAATTTTGCCTGTCCACGAGCGACCTTAGAAGAAGTAGTTCGGAGAATAAAAACCATTTTTTAAGTGTCGAATGTCGAGTGCAGAATGTCGAATTTAGTACCCTTATTCGACATTCTGCACTTGACATTCGACACTAACTTATTATTCTTTCCAAACAGGTGGCTCAACTTTATATAAGTGGCGGACAAAAAAGTCCCTGCGTTTGCGCTCACCGTATTCGCCGCCTGTCGAGTGTCCCATATTAGGAACCATCAGAAAATCAAAATCTTTGTTGGCTTTGATGAGAGCATTGACGAGCTGCATCGTCGATGCTGGGTCAACGTTATCGTCCACTTCTCCCAAAATAAGCATCAGTTTTCCTTGTAGTTTACTGGCGTTGACCACGTTAGAACATTCTTCATATTGTGGGCCAATGGGGTAGCCCATCCATTGTTCGTTCCACCAAATTTTGTCCATACGGTTGTCGTGGCAGCCACATGAAGAAACGGCTACTTTATAAAAATCGGGATAAAACAACAATCCTCCCGTTGAACTTTGTCCTCCCGCCGACGTCCCATAAACCCCAACCCGACTTACGTCCATCGAAGGGTATTTGCGAGCAGCTTCCTGCATCCACAAAATTCGGTCGGGAAAGCCTGCATCTTTGAGGTTTTTCCAGCATACATCGTGAAAAGCTTTGGAACGATTGGAGGTTCCCATACCATCTAATTGAACCACAATAAACCCAAGTTCGGCCAATTCAAACATGCTTCGGTTGTAGGTCATAAATGTTTTGGGCGTAAACGAGCTGTGCGGCCCCGCGTAGATATTTTCGATGATGGGGTATTTTTTGTTGGGGTCAAAATTGGTCGGTCGGATAATAATTCCCCAAATGTCCGTTTTTCCGTCACGTCCCTTGGCCGTAAATACCTCAGGTGCTTTCCAACCCGCATTCAACCATTCCGAAATGTCCGCTTTTTCCAGCTCCATCACCACGGAACCGTCGGCTGCCGAGCGAAGTACGGTAACAGGAGACATATCCACCCGCGAATAGGTGTCAACAAACAGTTGATTATCAGATGAAAATACGCCCGTGTGGTTGGCATTTTCGGAAGTAAGTGGCGTAAGCCCTGTACCGTCAAAATTGATTCGGTAGTAATGCGTGAAATACGGGTCTTGTTTTGGGTTCATACCGCTGGCGGCAAAGGTAATAGTTCGTTTTTCTTCGTTGACATTCAACACGTTACGCATCACCCATTCGCCTTTGGTAATTTGTTTTTTTACTTTTCCCGTCACACCATCGTATAAATAAAGGTGGTTCCAGCCGTCACGCTCAGAAGCCCAAATAATTTCTTTGCCGTCGGCCACATCGTAGCGATATTTTTTTCCGCTGTAATCAATAAAAGTAGGGCTTTGCTCGTCAATAAGCGCTCGAATTGCCCCATTGGCAGCATTGACTTCCAATACCCGATACACTTGGTGGCCTCGTTGGTTGTATTCAAAACTAAAAGCGCGGCTGTCTTTGCGCCAATCAATCCTCGAAATGTTGTACTGATGATTAAACAGCGCGTCGTCGATGGGAATGTGTTTTTTTTCTTCCACCAAAAAAAGATGCGGGCGACGAATCGGCAACGCATCGCCAGGTTTGAGGTATTCGCGGCTTTCGAGTTTGGGTTGGAGCTGGTCTTCGGGCGACGAACGCACAAAATAGATAAGGTGCTTTTGGTTGGGGCGTATTTTGTTGGCTACCAGTTTTTTAGAATCGGGCGACCACTGTACATAACCTGAATAGTATTCGCCTTCGGAGCCATCGAAGGTAAGTTGTGATTCTGTTTTTGTTTTCTCCGAACGAACATACAAGTTATGATTTTTGATGTACGACGTCCACAAACTATCGGGAGAGTAAACGGGTTTTTCGGGTTGGTCGTTGGGTGCGGCTGCCCAGTAGCGTTGTGGGTCGTTGCGAATGGGCTCTTTTTTACGTAAAGATTTGGTAGTGAGCCCGTACGTCCATACAAACCCTTCTGCGCTAAACTCGATTTCTTGGTCGTCTTTGACGTAAGCAATGGAATTGAAAGGTAAGCTGAAAGGTTTGGTGTCGGTTTTTGATAACGTGGCCAATTGTTGAGCCAACTGCTCATGGTCAAAGGCAGACTGACGCGTTTTGGTTTGCGGGTTGACCGAAATAAATTCTTTTCCACGGGGAGTTTGAATGGCGTACCAAACGATTTTGCCCGATTTTGCCCAAAATACCTGAGCGGGGGCGTTATAGACTTTATCTTTTAGCTTGTTTTTAAGCGTCTCCGAGCGTTTGTAGTCTTCTGCCGTTCCTTGACTGAAGACTGAAAGAGGGGACAACAGCCCAGTTAAAAGGGGAAGCATAACCAAGCCTTGGTAAGCGCGCCTAATAAAAGTTTGCATGGTTGGAGTGGGTTTAAGTTTTTACAAACCTAGCTATCTTTTCCCTTTTTTGTGGTGTCATAATTGCCAGAGAGTAGTACTATTTTAGCTACTTGACAAGAAATTACCTATCAAAATGATGGGAATAAGCGCCCTTTTTGAAGATTAGGCATATTTTTGATGCTAAAATACCTGAATGGGTGGCATGATGCCCTACTTTGTCTAATCATTTTCCCGAAACGTCGCTTCCTATTGAAATCGTGGCTTTTATTTGCTAATTTTCAAAAAGATAAAACGACCATTACATAATTTTGAAGAATATCTCTCTTAACCTCATAAGCTTAAAATCTCTTACTGACTTACCATGACATCTACTACGACTCTTTCGTTACCAGTACCACCAGGCACCAAGCAAATCCGCTGGAGGCAAGTTTTGGTGGTGGTTACCCATATATTTTTCTGGGCTTGCTTTATCTTTTTGCCCTTTTTGTTGATACAATCGCAGCAGCAAGCCAACGCCTTAGCGAGTTCTCAACTTAAACTGTCGCAAGAAGAAAAGGACCGAATTTGGCAGACAATTTTTTATTTTAGTCAGTTCTTCTCAGTTTTATTATTCTACACCAACTCCGAAATTTTACTGCCAAGGTTATTCAAAAAGCGAGGGCTTGGCGTATATATTTTGGTGATTGTGCTTGCCCTGATTTTAGTCCTTACGATTACATATTTTTTTCGGTACTGGATGTGGGGAATGCCGCCCCAGACTTGGTTTAGCTACACCACTTTCTATTCGTTGATTTCGTCGTTTGGCATTAGTACATGTTTTCGATTATTGGGCGATTATCAACGCGAACATCGCTTGCAGAACGAACAAGAAAAAGTGCGCTTACAGTCGGAATTGTCGTTTTTGCGTTCACAGATTAGCCCGCATTTTATGTTTAATTTGATGAATAGCTTGGCGGCGTTGGCCCGAAAAAAATCAGATTTGCTAGAGCCCATGATTGTCAAAATGTCGGATTTGCTGCGTTACATGTTGTACGATTCGGACGATTCAAAAATCCCTTTGGACAAAGAAATAAATTATTTGAAAAGTTATGTGGAGCTGCAACAATTGCGTTTTGGAAACAAAGTGAAGGTGGACATGGTTTTTGATACATCCTACAACAACCTAGCGCTTGAGCCCATGCTCCTGATTCCGTTTGTAGAAAATGCGTTTAAACACGGTACGGGGCTTATTCGTGAGCCTTTTATTCAAATCATGCTGGTGTCGGGTGACAATAAAATACGGTTCAAAGTACAAAATCGCTACAATGCTGATTTTGTGGAAGCCAAGGATAATAGTTCGGGAATTGGGTTGGCCAACGTAAAACGCCGCCTCGAATTACTCTATCCAGAAACCCATACTTTACAAATTTCAAAAGATAAGGCTATGTTTGTGACAGATTTAGAAATAGTTTTGAAGTAATTAACAAACAATGAACATGCCTAAGCTACGTTGCATAGCGGTTGATGACGAACCCCTAGCCCTCGAACTTTTAGAAGACAACATTCGCCAAGTGCCTTTTTTGGAGCTAGTAGCAAGTTGTCATAATGCGTTTGAGGCCATGGATATTTTGCACGAACAGGGAGCCGACTTGATTTTTTTGGATATTCAAATGCCTGGCATTACGGGTGTTCAGTTTTTAAAATCTATTCAGGGGCAAAACACTACCCCGATGGTGATTTTTATTACGGCTTATGAACAGTATGCGCTAGAAGGATTTGAGTTGGACGTTGTAGATTATTTGTTGAAACCAGTAGCCTTTGAGCGGTTTTTAAAATCGGTCAATAAAGCCTACGATTTGTTTAAACTGCACCAGCAAACGCCTACCGAGCAAACCGCGACGCATTTTTTTGTAAATGCAAACTACGCTTTGGTAAAAATACGTTACGACGAAATTTTGTACATCGAAGGTTTGAAAGACTACGTGAAGATTTACTTGTCGTCGGCGCGTCACCCAGTGATTACCAGAATGACCCTCAAGGGAATCGAACAAAAACTTCCTTCCCATGAGTTTATGCGGATACACAAGTCGTACATTGTTTCTCTTGACAAAATCCAATCGGTACGTAACCTGAAAATCCACATCGGCGAGGCCGTGATTCCAGTGGGAGAACAATACGTTGAGGAATTTATGAAAGCGATTGGGGAATAAAACAACGCTTGCCCATATAAAAAAGCGGTGGTAGAGCTTTGCTCCGCCACCGCTTTTTTGTGCTTTTTTATGTTAGACCAAATATTCTTCTACCGACTTGGTCGCATGTATGCGGTGTTCATCGAGCATCAGCTCTATCCGATTCATGGCAATTGTAAGCTCGTCGGTTGACGGTAAAAATACAATTCGGAAGTGGTCATTGTGAATATAATTGAAGCCTGTACCCGCCACAACAAGCACTTTCTGCTCAGAAAGTAATTGAAAGACAAAGTCACCGTCGTTTTTAAAATCAAACTTACGCAGGTCGATTTTAGGGAAAACGTACAAAGAACCTTTGGGCTTTACACAACTTACGCCAGGAATGGCAGTTAGTCGGTCATAGACCAAGTTCATTTGTTTGTGAAGGCGACCCATCGGAAGTACCAAGTCTTGGATACTTTGGTATCCTCCTAAAGCGGTTTGAATGGCGTATTGCGTTGGAACGTTGGCACATAAACGCATACTTGCCAAAAAGGTCAAGCCTTCGATGTAGGATTTGGCACGGTGTTTTGCCCCACTCAAAATCAACCAACCACCACGGAAACCCGCCGCGCGGTAGTTTTTGGAAAGTCCTCCGAAGGTGACACAAAGCGTATCGTGAACCATCGTGGCCACGGGGTAATGCTTGGCTCCATCGTATAGAATTTTGTCGTAGATTTCGTCAGAAAACAAAATCAGCTGATGACGCTCGGCGATTTCGGCTATTTTCTGAATGACCTCTTTTTCATAGACAGCACCCGTCGGGTTGTTGGGATTAATCATCACAATCCCTTTGGTACGTGGCGTGATTTTGCTCTCCAAATCTTCCAAATCGGGGTTCCAATCGCTTTGTTCGTCGCAAATATAGTGAACAGGTTTTCCACCACTCAGGGCAACCGAAGTCGTCCAAAGAGGATAATCAGGAGACGGAACTAAAATTTCATCACCTTCATTAAGTAATGCCTGCATGGCCATCACAATAAGCTCGCTTACGCCGTTTCCGATATAAACGTCATTGATTTCGACTCCTTTGATTCCTTGGGTTTGGGTGTAGTGCATTACTGCCTTGCGGGCGGCAAACAATCCCCGAGAGTCAACGTACCCTTGGGCGTTACGAATGTTGAGGATGATATCGTGAATGATTTCATCGGGGGCGTCAAAACCAAAAGGGGCGGGGTTTCCAATGTTCAAATTAACAATTTTGTACCCTTGGCTTTCAAGTTCTAGCGCTTTTTCGTAAACGGGGCCTCGAATATCGTACCGTAGATGTTCAAGGCGTTTGCTTTTTTGAATTTGCATGTCAGTAATGAATTGTGGAACGGCGTTTTTGCCGTTCCGAACTTTCTAAATCAACGTCTTCGGTTGTTTTTGTTGTTCCGAAACTTATTGTTGTTATTGTTACTATTTCTATTTCCTCCGTTGTTGCTGTTGCCGCTACTGTTACTATTGCTGTTATTGCCGCCACTACTATTACGGTTATTATTATTGTTGTTGTTACGGTCGCGGCTATGGCTTTGATAATTCCCACGGTTGTTTTGCAAGTTACGTTGATAGCGTTCAACGTGCGTTCCTTTATCGCGAGGCGTCGAGTCCACCAATCCGTTTTGGCGAAGGTAAGCCAATTCTTCTTTCAGACGCCCCTGCGAAATTTCATCGAGTTGGGTAAATACGACATTGTCTTCGGGGTTGTCTTTGTTCCAAGTATTGTAAAAAGTGCGCATTTGACGAATCAAATACGAAATAAATGCAAACTTTTCTTCTCGGTCGGTGCAAGCAATCGCTTTTTCAACGAGCAAAAGCAAGTTTTTTCCGTATTGTTTGTAACGAATATGCTCTTGGGTGTAAGGAACTCGGAGCGGTTTTTTTCCTACGGCATCGGGCGATGGAGGAGGAAAAGGACTGTCAATGTCCAATTTAAAGTTGGTCATGATGTACAAATCATCCCAAAGTTTTTGAGAATAATCTTGACCATCACGCATATTGGGGTGGATTTGACGCATTAATTCTACCAAGACGTGGGCTTGGAGGGTTCGTTTATCACGTTCAGGAATGGAAACGAGATAATCGGCTAATTTTTGGACGTTGCTACCGTATTCTTTCAAGGGTATTGAAGTTTATAAATCACATACAAAGTTATGAAAAATCAAGTTACTTTGGCAAAATCACGCCGTCGTCGTAATTTTGGAACTTAGATTTTTGATTTTTTAACCATCAACGGTCAAAAACCACCTCTAACTCCTCCCGAATGAGTCAAAAAGTAGATGTAAGCATAGCCTTTTACGGCAAGCCTTACCAAGCCATTGTCACTATTAAAACTTTGATGCAGTACAGTGGCCAGCACATTGATAAAATTTACCTTTCCCGCGAGCGACTCCAACCCCACGACGACTACGTGGGAATTTTTAAAATCATTGATTATTTCCGTAACGACCCGTCGGTCAAATTAGTGGTGCAATACCCGCATTATTTTTTAGGACTGGGTGTACGCGACCATGAGCGGGCCAAAGTTGATACGCGTTTTCGCCAGAGTATCATGTACCAATACCCGCTTGAGGTATCAGATAAAAAGTATTTGGTAGTGATGCACAACGACATGCTTTTTTACGGCGATATGATTGGTGATATGCTCAAAGAGTTTGAGAAAGGCCCTAAAAACTTGGTAGGAGTGGGGTCAATCGGTCAATGCTGGAGCTGCCCTGCTGGGCCTGATTGGGGCAATAAGTGTAACTCAAAGATGTTTGAGCAATATGTGCCAACGACCGAAGAAGCCATTGCACTCGCCGAAGCTCATGCTACTCCGCGCCGCGATATTCAATTGAAAGTAATTCGTAATGGCCGCACGCACATACTGCCCGAGTGCCGTTTGAACGAATATTGTGCCATGATTGACCTTGAAAAATACCGCAAAGAAACACTTCCCAATGGCGATATTGGGTGTTATGGGGGAGGTTGGAACGGGGTTGACACGGCCACGGTATGGTCGCACGATATGTTTAAACGCGGATATACGTTTCGCCATTTGACCCTCGAAGATTATACGCGTCACGCGGCGTTTGACACCACAGGGAGTGGAACCAAGGCCAATTCGAGCTCAGAAACGTACTGGAATGCCGAACGAAACGCCGAAAAATACATCAATGAGAAGTTTGGACAGATTCAATTCAGTTCGGCAGTAACGACTTCGTACTACTATGATTTGATCAAACGCAAGTCGTGGTTGGCTTTGATTCATACCTATGGTTTTGCCAAAAAACTAATTGGAAAATAAATTGACTAGACTTTCCAAGTTTTAGCTAGGCCGAAACAAAACTTGGAAAGTCTAGTCAACAATCAGGCAATAAAAGACTTTCCAAGTTACAGCTTGGTCGAAAACAAAACTTGGTAAGTCTAATCAACAATCAGGCAATAAAAGACTTTCCAAGTTTTAGCTAGGTCAAAAACAAAACTTGGTAAGTCTAATCAACAATCAGGCAATAAAAGACTTTCCAAGTTTTAGCTAGGCCGAAAACAAAACTTGGAAAGTCTAGTCAATACATTTGCTTATAAACGTAGTCCCTAAACCCTATACCTATGGCATTGAATTACATTTGGGCGGCATTTTTTGTCGTGGCGTTCGTGGTGGCGTTGCTAAAATTAATCTTTTTGGGCGACACCGAAATTTTCAAACTCATGGTGGAGGGGATGTTCGACTCGGCCAAAGTGGCCGTGATGGACATTGCGTTGCCATTGGCGGGGGTGATGACCTTCTTTTTGGGGATTCTAAACATTGGCGAAAAAGCGGGAGCCATCAACTTCATGGCACGTATCATCGGGCCATTTTTTAATAAACTGTTTCCCGAAGTTCCTAAAAATCACCCTGCAAATGGGCAGATGATTATGAACTTTTCGGCGAATATGTTGGGGCTGGACAACGCCGCTACGCCCTTTGGTCTCAAGGCCATGCAAAGCTTGCAAGAGCTGAATCCGTCCAAAGACACGGCTTCCAATGCCCAAATCATGTTTTTGGTATTGCACACCTCGGGTCTGACCATTATTCCGTTGTCGATTATGGCGCAGCGGGCGATTTTGGGGGCGAAAGATCCTTCGGATATTTTTATCCCGTGTTTGATTGGTACGTACGTAACGACGCTGGTGAGTATTCTAATTGTGGGCTCTTACCAACGAATCAACTTATGGAACCGAACGGTCATCGGGTGGTTAGGTGGTATCACGTTTGGCATTGCACTGCTTCTTTGGTATTTATCTGGTCTGTCGAAAGAAGGGCTTGAAACCTTTTCAAAAATAACGGGAAGCCTGATTTTGATGTCAATCATCGTTTCGTTTCTCGTAGGAGGGTTAGTTCGGAAAGTCAATATTTTTGATACCTTCATTGAAGGGGCAAAAGTAGGCTTTGAAACGTCGGTGAAAATTATGCCTTATCTTATTGGCATGTTGGTGGCCATCAGCGCTTTCCGAAATGCGGGTGCCATGAGCTATTTGATAGACGGTTTCAAATGGGTAGTGGGATTGATGGGTGTCAATACTGATTTTACGGAAGCACTTCCCGTGGCACTTATGCGGCCACTCAGCGGAAGCGGAGCGCGGGCGTTGATGATTGATAGCATGAAGCAATTTGGTCCAGATTCGTTCATTGGTCGATTGGTATGTATTTTCCAAGGTTCGACTGATACTACTTTTTACATCGTTGCCCTTTATTTTGGATCAGTAGGAATTAAGAACACCCGCTATGCGATTGTCGCGGGGCTCATAGCCGATTTTGTAGGAGTAATTGCGGGGATATTACTGGGCTATTTGTTCTTTTATGAATAAATGACGTGTGCGTCGGGGTGCTCACACCCCGACGCACTTCTAAAAAAAGTCAGGTTGTGAGCAACCTGACGCACAGCTAACAAGAAATCTTCCCAACGCGAATTGCGTGGCGACCGCCTTCAAACGCAGTATTTAAAAAGAGATTAACGCATTCAAAAGCTACTTCCTGACTGATAAAACGTGCAGGAAGGCAGATGATGTTGGCATCATTGTGCTGACGTGCAAGTTCTGCCAAAGGTTTGTCCCATACCAACGCCGCACGAATCCCTTGGTGTTTGTTGGCCGTAATAGCCACGCCTTGCCCGCTGCCACATACAAGCACACCTGCCTCAAATTCACCACTTTCTACAGCTAGTGCGACAGGGTGCGCAAAGTCGGCATAGTCGGCGGAGTCGGCACTATATGTACCAAAATCTTTTACTTCATATCCTTGTTGAATAAGCCAATCTACCAACGGTTGTTTTAGGGGGAAACCTGCGTGGTCGCCTCCAATTGCAATTTTTTTAGCCATTTATAGAACTATTTTTAGAAAAGTTTTCGTTATTGTAATCCCTACCGCAAAGGTACGGATGTCTTCATTAAGAACAACCCTAAAAAACCAAAATGAGTATGTCAGAATTTGAAGCATTAAATGAAGAAGATCGGATTCGTGTAGCTTTTGAAGATCGCAATTGGAACGAGATAAAAACAGCCGATTCTTGGGTAATATTTAAGGTACTTGCCGAGTTTGTAGAAGGTTTCGATAAGTTGGCAAAGATTGGTCCTTGTGTGTCAATCTTTGGTTCGGCCCGAACCAAGCCCGACCATCCTTATTATAGAATGACGGAAGAAATTGCGGCCAAATTGGTACGCCACGGATATGGTGTGATAACAGGCGGTGGCCCTGGTATCATGGAAGCGGGTAACAAAGGGGCTTTTGAACAAGGGGGAAAATCGGTAGGATTGAACATTGTTCTGCCGTTTGAACAGCATTCTAACTTGTACATCGACGCCGACAAAAACATCAATTTTGATTTCTTTTTTGTTCGGAAAGTGATGTTTGTCAAGTACGCTCAGGGCTTTGTGGTAATGCCTGGAGGGTTCGGAACATTGGACGAACTTTTTGAAGCCTTGACCTTGATTCAAACCAAGAAAATCGGGCGTTTCCCGATTGTGTTGGTGGGAAGAAGTTATTGGTCGGGACTGATTGATTGGATAAAAGACACCATGCTGGAAACCGAACGTAATATCAATCCCGAAGACTTAAAACTGTTTAGCGTGGTAGATACCGCCGAGGAAGCAGTAAAAGTCATTGACGATTTCTACGCTAAATACTTGCTCAAACCTAACTTTTAGGGTTACTTTGGTTCTGTGGATTACCCACAGAACCATTTTTTACTATGCCCACCTACGAGCCGCCTTCACAACCAACTCCTACGCTTCATAAAGTCATCACCACGCCCCAACTCTGGGCCATTGCCGTTGGTCTGGTTATATCGGGTGTTTATTTTGGTTGGAATTACGGCTGGGCCGTCGCAGGTACTTTGGGCTTCTTGGTGGCAACGCTCATTGTCACTGTTTTTTACCTAACTTTTATTTTTAGCTATACCGAACTCACCGCCGCTATTCCCGAAGCAGGCGGGGCATTTAGTTATGCCTTTCGAGCTTTTGGCCCCATCATGGGCTTTGTAGCGGGGTTTGCCACCTTGGTTGATTTTGTCATGGGGCCTCCTGCTATCGCGTTTGCATTAGGCGGTTATGCCCATTTTTTACACCCCGATTTGTCGGTGATGGGCGTAGCTGTTGGCACTTACGTTGTATTCATCGCAATCAACCTGTTCGGAATGCGCGATTCGGCCAATTTCTCTTTGGTTATCACGGCGTTGTCGGTAGTAGAACTGCTGGTGTTTATGGGATTAGTTTGGCCGTTTTATAAAACCGAAAATTTTGTGGCGCACAATCCCCCCATTACTGCTGGAGGTGTTTTCGAAGCCTTGCCTTTTGCTATCTGGTTTTACGTTGCCATTGAGGGAGTTGCCATGGTCGCCGAAGAGGTCAAAGACCCCAAACGAACCATTGCCAAAGGGTATATTTTGAGTATTTTGACGCTCGTTATTCTGGCCTTGGGGACGATGGTGCTGAGTGGCGGGGCTACCGATTGGCGGACGTTGATTGACATGGATTATCCATTGCCAGAGACGCTTTCCATTACTTTGGGGAGAAATAACGCGTGGACTAAGCTTTTTGCAAGTTTAGGGTTATTTGGCCTACTTGCTTCCTTTCACTGCAATACGATTAGCTATTCACGGCAAATTTATGCGTTGGCGCGCGAGAGCTATTTGCCCCACAAATTAGCCGCTTTAAATCAACGTTTTCGAACCCCTCACTGGGCATTATTAGCGGGAGGAGTTGTGGGTTTGGTGGCTCTTTTTGTGGGTAAAACTGATGAAATTATCATTTTTTCAGTACTTGGGGCAATGGTGATGTACCTGACGAGTTTATTGAGTTTGTTTCGTTTGAGACAAACTGAGCCACAATTGGAAAGACCCTACCGAACACCTTTTTATCCGTGGGTGCCTCTTTTGGCGTTGGGGCTTGCGGTGCTTTGTTTGGTCGCCATTGTGTATTACAACCTGTACCTAAGCTTACTGTTTTTAGGGATGCTTATTGTTTCGTTGGGGATGTTTGTGTGGACGCGCAAAAGAAATAATTAGCATTTTATTCTTCATACGTGCTTCGGTAGGTGTTCATAAAGCCGTATAAATACCGAAAGGTAATGCCAAATTGGTACGTCATTGGTTTTAATGTGGCAACGGAAGTACTTTGAGAAATACGATTGACAAACAGTTCAGTACGTGACTCAATACCTGAGGCAGGAGCAAGGGTAGCTCGGCCGTAGGCAACAATCTCAAAATGCTGAGAAATTCGCCCAACAAACTCCAAATTCCCTTCCCATTCGAGTTTTGCTTTGCCCGTCGTGTAAGCGAAATTTTCAACAGTTAGGGTATCAAATTGGGTTCGCGAACCACTCACCCGCGCCAGCCCCGCCAAGTCAAATTGATTGAGTTGGGTACGATTTCGGGTGGGTGTCCAGACAAATCCTGTCCCAACGTACATGCCCGATTTTTTTTGGATTCTGCCAAGTCGAAATACCCGCCACTTGAAGCGGAGAGGAATGCTATGTTGTAAATCTTCTATCCGATATACAAAAGGACGCGCGCTATTGATGGCCAATACCATGCGCGAAGGATTGCGAATATAACCCGTTTCGATGCCCCATTTGAGGTGGTGCAAGTAGCCAAATTGCGCCGCTGCGTATCCATCAATGACCGATTTTTGGAACCCAATAAGCCCTGTTAACGAACTACTGAGATGGGTTCCCATCCATTTTCCTCCTCCTTCGAGGCCCATGTACCAATGGTTGTCAACTTTTATCAAATCAGGGTGGTTGAAAATTATCGGACTACTCTTTCTTCGGGGAGTGTAATAGTCGTCGATTTGTGCGTAAGAAGCAGGAAGGAGGGTTGCCCAAAACAAAACAAAGAATAGAGTTCGCAGCATTTGGTTCGTTGATGGATGTTGTACAATATTACGATTCCGTGCGGAACTTCGTTGCAAAGGTGGGTTGTTTTATCGTTATTCGCGCAATTATGAAAGTGATATTTCCACAAACAGAAATAGTGTCTCCTTTCAAAGTAGGAGATAAAGTACGGGTTCATATTGCAACCCTCTACAAAAAACCGCCCTATGAGGTGATTGAAGGGACAGTGTATCAAGTTCGGGTGGCGTTTCCGTTGCTCTGGGCAACCAAAGAAAACGTCGAATATGAATTGGCAGAACTCACATTTCGTTACGGGGTATTACCTGATACGACCAATTTCCCTAAAATGAAAGAAGTTGAAAATCAACTTTATGACTTGCCCGAAGCGTGTTTAGAAGAATGTGGGTAGAAAAAATAGTACAGTTTAGACGAGATTACAATATTCATGGCTTTTTATAAAGGACTTATTTTTGAGAGTTTAGCAGCGTTACGAAGAGAAGCATCGACGGCAGTGCGGCAGCGAGGGAATGATATTTACCGAAATGGAGGGGTGAAAATGACGTCCTTCAACGGAGATTATTATGGGGCTAAATTTGAAGTTGAAAGTCAGTCTAGTTTTGAAAAATATGAATTAGAACTGGTCAACCTCGACGATGCTGAGGGCGTTCAAAGTTATTGTGATTGTCCTTCAGAGCATTATCCTTGCAAGCACGCCGTAGCGGCGTCGTTGACATTGGATGAGTACCTTGAGCGTGACAATAAAAAACCGAAAGCGTCGGTGCAAGACCTTCAAAAGGTGATTATTGACCTGACCAATGGTAAACGCCCACAAGCGCCAAAAGTCATTGAATTTCAGGATAAAGGCATACACTCAATGGCGGATATTACCCTTGAAATGCCGTCGCTGGAGGAGCATTATATTCAACGGCATTGTTCTCCACAGCACTGGATGGGGCGCAGGCATTATTTGAATGTGTTTTCGGTCTTGAAAGAAAACGATTCTGAGACGTTGGATGTGTATGTAAAAAAAGACGGACGATATGCCGTGACAGTGAAGCGTTTGGAAA
Organism: Runella limosa DSM 17973; assembly: GCF_000482465.1. Classification (GTDB taxonomy): domain Bacteria; phylum Bacteroidota; class Bacteroidia; order Cytophagales; family Spirosomataceae; genus Runella; species Runella limosa. The sequence continues at coordinate 271,682 of NZ_KI519424.1, read as the reverse complement.
AAGGGCGTGTCCATCTGTCGTGCAGTTGTGAGCAAAAGCTTCGCACGCCTCTGTGCGAACACATGATGGGAGCATTGGTTTGGTTAAAAATACAATACGGTGCGCATTACCTCGAAACGCTGCGGGATTGGAACCCAGAAAAGAACGCTTTATTGGTGCGTTATGGATACACCTTGGAAGATGATTTGGAGGGAAAGTTTGATTTTAAATTCAATTCAAAAGGGGAGTTAGAAATTATTTTGTTGGATAAAAGCATTCAGCCCATTGAGGGAGTAGAATGGAACAATATTCTAAAAAATACCCTGCCTGTGAAGCCCAATAGCCCTTTTGTTCCCGTAAATGCGGGCAAAGAGCAGTTGGTTTATGTGTATATTTTTGAGCAATTTTCGGTAAAAACCTTGCCCTTTATGCGCTTGGAAATTGCCAAGGGAAATCTCAATGCTAAATCAGGAAAAGTAACGAACGTCACCCGCAGTACGTGGGGAGACAAAGAGCGCCCGACTACCCAAACGGAAGACTTAGAAATTATCAAAACCAGCCGTTTGTTGGAACAAGAGTTTTTGCACGAAACCCTTCGACAACGTGGGCATAAAATTTCGACCAATTCTTGGAACCTGAACTACACCAGCGAAGCCATCGACGAAGCATTGGAAATTACGGGCAAGGTGCTGGAGAAGTTGTTTCCGATGTTGGTGGAAAAAGTGGTTCGGGTCAACAAAAAAAATGACAGTTACGGAAATACGGGTCATGCGGTAAAGGTTTCGGAAACACCGCTTGATTTGCATTTTAAACTCTCTCGGACGGGACAAGAGACTTTATTGGAGGCATTTGTGGTGCTTCCAACGGGCGAACAAATTTCTTTTCAGCAATTACAAGATGTCGGAACGTACTGGCTGGTAGTGCTGCCCGATAACTTGCTGTGCCGTTTTCGGTCAACGGCGGCGGCCAAAGTAGCCCGTCATTTCTTGGAATTGGGTGGTGCTATTCGCCTACGAAGTGTACGAGACGATGACTTTTTTAATGGTTTTGTGATTCCTTTGGCCGATCAGTTTTCGTTAGAATTTGACAAAGGCCAATCCATTACCCAGGCCGATTTAGAATGGCAGGAAGGTCGGGTGTATTTGAAAGAGGTTGAAGATAATTTGCTGATAATCCCCGCTTTTATATATTCCAGCGACGATGAAGCGTCGATAGAGTTGCCGCGAGATTTTCGGCAAGCGCGCGTGAACGCCCATAAAAATACCGTGCAAATTCAGCGGCGTGACCGAGATGCGGAAGAACAGTTTGTGCAATTTTTGCAAAGTCAACATCCTGATTTTGCCCACCAAACAGACGAGTATTTTTATTTGCCTGCCGATTCGGTTTTGGAAAATGGCTGGTTATTTCAGTTTTATGAAGCCTTAAACCAACATGGTGCCAAACTTTTTGGCTTCAATAACCTTAAAAAATTTAGATACAACCCCAACAAGGCGACCTTCAAAATTAAGAACTCGTCGGGAATCGACTGGTTTGACTTACAGATAGAAATTTCGTTTGGCGAACAGGTTGTCTCCTTGGCCCAAGTACGAAAGGCAATATTAAAGAAACAAAATTACGTTGAGTTAAAAGACGGTTCTTTTGGCTTATTGCCCGATGAGTGGGTTGCGCAGTACGCCCAGTTGTTTCGTTTTGGAAAAGTGGATGATAAGAAAGACACGCTCCGCTTGTCGAAACAGCATTTTACGATTTTGGAACGTTACAAAGAGTATATCGAAAATCCAAAATTGCTACGTGAACTAGACGATAAACGCGAGAAGTTGCTTGATTTTAGGGCTATAAAAGACATTGCATTACCTAAAAATGTGCAAGCTCAGTTGCGCCCTTATCAAGAAGAAGGCTACAAGTGGCTCAATTTCTTGGATGAATTTGGCTGGGGAGGTTGCTTGGCCGATGACATGGGGTTGGGGAAAACGGTACAGATGCTGACGTTTTTGCAAGAACAAAAAAATCGTTTTCCGAAAGGGGTTCATTTGGTGGTTGTACCCAAAACCTTGATTTTTAACTGGCAAGCCGAAGCCGCTAAATTCTGTCCTGATTTGCGTTTGTACGTCCATACGGGGCCACAAAGAACCAAAAATACGCGGGTTTTTAACAAATACGACATCATTTTGTCCACCTACGGCTCCGTACGTTCGGACATAGAGTTGTTGCAGGATTTTCGATTTCATTACGTGATTTTGGACGAAGCGCAGGCCATTAAAAACCCCGATTCGATGATTGCGAAGGCGGTGAAATTGATTAACGCCAAAAACCGCTTGACGATGACAGGGACGCCAGTTGAAAACAATACCTTTGATTTATACTCCCAATTTGATTTTCTAAACCCTGGTTTTTTGGGGGCAGAAGATTTCTTCCGAGCCGAATACGCGGTATTAATTGATAAATACCAAGATAAAACGCGTGCTGCGGAGCTACGCCGAATGGTATATCCATTCATGCTCAAACGTACCAAAGAAGAGGTTGCCAAAGACTTGCCAGAAAAGACAGAAACGGTGCTGTTTTGTGAAATGGACAAACGTCAACGCAAAGTTTATAATGCCTTTAAGGACAAATACCGTGATTTAATTGCGGGAAAAATGGACGAAGTTGGCCGAGAACAGGCGTCGTTTTTGATTTTGGAAGGATTACTAAAACTACGTCAAATTTGTGATTCGCCCGCATTGCTATCCGATGATGAAGATTATGGCAACGATTCGGTGAAGTTGGACGAAATTGTTAGAGAAATTGAAGAAAATGCTTCAGACCATAAGATTGTCATTTTCAGTCAGTTCTTAAAAATGCTTGACCTCATCAAAGTTAAGCTTGAACGCGACCGAATCCCTTACGAATACTTGGACGGCCAAACCAATGACCGTGCCGAACGGGTAAACCGTTTTCAGGGTGATGAAACCTGTCGGGTGTTTTTGATGAGTCTAAAAGCAGGTGGCGTTGGGTTGAATTTAACGGAAGCTGATTATGTGTATATCGTAGATCCGTGGTGGAACCCAGCCGTGGAACAACAAGCGATTGACCGCGTTCACCGCATTGGCCAAACCAAAAGGGTTTTTGCTTATCGGATGATTTGCAAAGACACCATCGAAGAAAAAATCATGCAACTCCAAGAACGGAAACGCGCCTTGGCCGATGATTTGATTTCGACCGATGCTGGTTTTCTCAAAAAGCTTGATAAGGACGATATTTTACAGTTGTTTAGTTAACGTTTTGTTATCTTTGTACTATTACAATTAAATAATTATGTTATTTTCTTTTGATATACGAGGTAACTTATTGCCTGCTCAAAGGATAGTTTTACCATTTGAGACATTCAAAAATACATTTGTTGATTCGTTTGAACCAGAATCAACTAGGTGCATTATTTTTGAACAGTATTGTCGTTTTGTAAATGACTTTACAGAGTCGGTAAGTAATAAGTTTACACATTGGATAAATGGGAGTTTTGTCAGCAATCAAGCTAATCCCAAAGATATTGATTTTGTGACGCTTATTGATTTTGATACCTATGACGAACATCAAACGCTTATTGAACAGCGTTTTCGTTTACAGGGGGCTAGAGAAGTATATGGGGTAGATGCCTACACGATTAGAGTTTATCCTGAATTACATTCAAAGTATTTGCATACATCCATGGATTTTGCGTACTGGAATAACTGGTTTGGTAAAACCAAAGCAAATAGAGCAGGTAAAAAATTTGATAAAGGATTTGTGGAACTTAACTTCTCTTAACTTATGTCATATACTATTTCTGAACGCGCTGCCCGCGCTGCTGATATTTTGGAAAGTGTCGAAGAGTTAAATAAAATGATTGCTTTTCACCGAGATGAAAGTAAAGATGACTCTATGCGTACTCAATACGAAGTCATGAGAAATGAACTGCTAAGAGAATTAAATGACGTGTTGGCTACTTATCAAATAGTGATTCAAAACGCTGCATGAGTTCTGGCAGTAAACATCCTATCGTATTTCTGTGTCTATAACAAATTGTATGGTGGAAATTTAAGGATGCTCTAAGTTGAGAATCTCTAGGCTTACAATGCTTTCGATATTAAAATACCGTTCAGCATTTCTAAGGAGGCAATAGCTAATCAAATAAATGCTTTTATGTGTAACAGGCTCAGATATAGTATTGTTTGGCACAACAGTTCTTGTTGTCACATTGCCAACTCGGTCTTTATATTTGATTCGGATGTACTTTTTTTGTTCAATTGCTTTCTTGATACCAGTTTCGATTTGACTATCAGGTTGTTCGTCAAGTTTAAAGTTCGGGAAGCGTTCTTCAACTGAGTCCTTCATTTCCACAACCGTATTGAAATTTGATAACTCAACATCCGTAATTCGATTTTGTAAGTGGTCATAACCTACAACGGAATAGAATCCATGCGTATATTTTAGCTTTTGAGGACTAAAAATTGTCTCTTTAGTGTCAAGTTTTACTTTAAGACAGGTTTTTGAAGTAATAAATATTTCAATTTGCTTTAAAAGGTTGTCATCAACGTTGGGAATTAATACCAATGCCTCTACGGGTATCAGTTTCTCAGACATTTTGTCTGATGAGCTATTGAACCATTTGCACTTCACCAACAATTCAGATATACTTCTAGCATTCCCAGTTTTACTATCAAATTTTGGTTCTTTTGAGTCATTTTTGTTTGTTCCAATCACCTGCATTACTGGGCTAACAAAAGAAAGAACAGGGTTGATAGTTGGTTTTTCTCGCTGACTTTCTATTGAAAACGAACTTTTTTGTTTAGAAAGCTCTAATTGAGCAGATTTGAGTGTTACTAAAGTACCGTATTCAATCGACTTAACAATTGAATCTTTTGGCTCTTGTATTTTTATAATCTTTAAGACTTTTGAAGAAAGCCATGCTTCGTCAAACTGATGTGATTTTGTAGAGTACCAGATACACTTGCATTGGCAACTTGTGCCTTTCTCCTGTATTTGCATCCCAATATTTTCATCGAACGAATTTTGAGTATCCCCCACAATTTCTACGACAATCAGCAAAGGTGATATTAATTGCGGTTCACCTCCAATCAATATATTAGTTTGGTTAGGGCTGTAAGGGTGGGAATTTAGGGCTACAATGTCCCCGATGGAAGGTGTGTTGCTTGGCATGAATGAAATAACGTTTGAACAAATCTACAAAAATTTCGTATGTTTGTTAAACCTTGTTAGGGGCTAAAGATGACAGACATCTGGAATAGACTAAAAAGTTTAAAAAAACTCACTGTATATGTAGGTTATGCAGGTAATGGATTACAATGAGCAAGATTTATACACAAAGCCGTTAAAGAATGGTTAAGTGATGTATAAACCTCACCTAAATCCTTCAAGCTGAAGTATAGTAAGAACAACATACTCATTTGGTTAAAAGTTCTAAACATTTTCTCTTGAATATTCAAATAATAAGTGTGACTCAAGAATTTGGGTACTGGTCTTGCTCTTACTGAGCGTATGTCTGAATTAAAATCTGTTACACCGAGCCCCTATCAAGGTTTTTATGAATCTACGTCAAGCGCCTTCATGGCTAAAAAATAGAGGTTATCTTCACATTACTCCACAAATTGATGTTTACGCAAGTCGGAAAGAACTCTTGTCTAAAATCAAGAACAAAAACTATGTAGCCAAGTATGCTTTTTTCCCTTTGATTCATGCGAGCATTGATGAGCGAAGATATAAAGCTCATCCTGATACTGGGGAAAGATGTCACTCCTACGAAGATAAGAACGGCGAATTTAAGAAGCACATCAAAAGCCGACCACTTCATTATGCTACCCACATGGATGCGCTTATTTTGGGGTATTATGCTGAAGTTTTACAAAATAAATACGAAAATATTTTAGCGAAAAGCCCTTCATTATCAGAGTGTATCATTGCTTATCGAAAAATACCAGATAGAGAAACTGGAAAAAATAAAAGCACGATTCATTTTGCTCATGAGGTATTTGAGGAAATAAAAAAAAGAGGGAAAGAGGGCGATTGTATGGTATTAACCTTTGATATTAAAAGCTTTTTTTCAAGCCTTAATCATCAACTTCTCAAAAAAGTTTGGACTAATCTAATCAATGAGGATAAACTACCCGATGACCATTTTAATGTTTTCAAAGCAGTAACTCGTTTCTCCTACATACTTTTGGATGACCTTCGTATCTCTGACAGAAAAACGGGACGAAAAGCGGGTTTTGATGAAAAAAAATTGGCTAAAATTAGAAATAAATACGGAATACATGCCTTTTTTGAGTCAGCAGAAGAGTTTCGGAACAAGATTAAAAATCGAGAATTAAGAATCCATCGTTTTCCGTTTCGTGACAAAGAAAAACGGCCAATGGGTATCCCGCAAGGCTTGCCTATTAGTGCTGTATTAGCAAATCTTTATCTTTTAGATTTTGATAATGAGATGTTTAATCAAGTAGTGAAAGGGTTAAATGGATTTTACAGGCGTTATTCTGACGATATGGTTATTGTCTGTAATCCTCAGTACGCTGCACAGGTAGAGTTGATTGTGATGCAAGAGATCGAAAAACATTTAATAAAAATTAGTAAAGATAAAACTGAAAAATTTTGGTTTACAAAAAGGCGATTTGGGAATCAAACACCAAGACTAACCGCTATTAAATTAACTGATACCGTTTGTAAAATTGAAGCTCCTTTTACTTATTTAGGATTTGAATTTTATGGGGACAAAACTCTCATAAAGTCAGCAAATCTTGCAAAGTTCTACCGTAGAATGATTAGTACGGTAAAACGAAAGTCAAAACAGGCTATAAAAATGGCAGAACAACAAGGTAGCAATACCCCTATCATTTTTAAACGACGCTTGTTTAAACTTTATAAATCAGCAAATTTGAACAAAACTAAGATTTTTATGCGCCGTAAAAGCTTTGAGACAAACCAAGTTGGGGAGTTTAGGCTAAAAAGCGAAGAGAAAGTAAAAGATTTACGTAGTAATTACTTTTCTTATGTAAAAAGAGCAAGTCGAATTATGAAAGAAGATGCAATAAAGAGACAAGTAAGAAACCATAAGAAGTTATTCAACCAAGCTTTGCAAAGGCATTTGAAGAGTAAAGAATAGCAAAACTGTTAGAAATGAAACTCATTGCCCTTTTAAAGAAAATCATACTTGTAATATCTAAATCAAGACAATGAAATCCTTTATTCACTACCTCAAATTAGCCCTTGTGGCCATTCCCTTGTTGGCATTCCAACAAGACAAACCGCTCCGAATTGTTTTCTTTGGCGATTCGATTACCCAAGCTGCCGTTAAACCTGGTGGATATATTGTTAAAATGGGTGAAATGCTTGAAAAACAAGGACTAAAGGATAAATATGAGCTCATTGGAGCGGGAATTGGAGGGAATAAAGTATATGACCTTTACTTGCGTTTGGAAGAGGATGTATTGGCAAAGCAGCCTAATATTGTCGTGATATATGTAGGGGTAAACGATGTTTGGCACAAAGCCTCATCGGGTACGGGCACAGACCCTGATAAATTTGTTCGTTTCTACGAAGCTTTGTTGAAGAAGTTCAAAGCGGCCAACATTCGGGTGGCTATGTGTACGCCCGCAGTCATTGGCGAGCGCACCGATTTTTCAAACCAACAAGACGGAGATTTGAACCGTTATTCGCAGCTAATTCGGGATTTAGCCAAAAAGCAAGGGCTGCCTTTGATTGACCTTCGTAAATCGTTTTTAGACTATAACCTAAAAAATAACGCCACCAACGACGAAAAAAATATCCTCACAACTGACCGTGTTCACCTCAATGACGCTGGAAATCAGCTCGTAGCGGACGAAATGTGGAAAGTGTTGAAGGGAATGTAGTGAGAGTGGTAGAATGTCGAACGAGCTTGCCACGACATGTTGCCTTTGCTCGCCCCGACGTCTCGTCGGGGCGAGCAAAGGCATAAAGTCTCTGACTTTGCTTTGTACATCAAGGGTGGGCGGCGACCCATACCTCGCCGTCTTCAAAAAATTCTTTTTTCCAAATCGGTACGGTTTCTTTTAAGGTATCAATCGCAAATTGACAGGCTTCAAAGGCGGCCTTTCGGTGGGCACAGCCAACGGCAATAATGACAGGAACCTCGCCGATGGCAAGCACGCCTACGCGATGATGAATCGAAATCTTTAAAACTGGCCAACGACGCACCGCTTCTTCGGCGATTTTCTGCATTTCTTTGATGGCCATGGGGGCATAAGCCTCAAACTCTAGCCGTAACACCCGCTTCCCTTTGGTTTGATTACGAACCGTGCCGACAAAAGTGACAAGTCCCCCCGCATCCTCAGAAAGAACGTATTGATAGCAGGTATCAAGCGAAAGGGGGGCGTCGGTGAGTTGAATATCTATCATTGTGTCAAAAGCTTAACAAAATTACTCGGCCTCAAAAATAGTCAGTTCATCCCAACTATTTGCCGTTTCCCACAATTCTGGCAAAGAAAAACACTTTTTTAAAGCGTCTTTTGTTACTCATCCATTGTCAAAATTGTAATTTCCCCTTCTAGCTTTATGAACCGATTACCAGCCATTCTCCTGACGATAGGCTTTTTTTTTCTGTTGGATTTGTACGTTTTTCAGGCCGTAAAAACCCTTTCTCGCGCTAGTTCACTAGAAACCCGCCGACTCATTTCAACCATTTATTGGGCAATTCCTGTAGTAAGTTTAGTGATTTGGATTGTCACTCAGTTCATCATTCCGCCCGACTCTCTTTCGAGAACCACGCGCCAACTCATCTGGAGTGCATTGTTGATTCCTTATTTTGCCAAATTTTTTGGCATGTTTTTACTCCTTATCGACGATGTCGTACGTTTTGGAAAATGGGTGGTCAGTCTCTTTCAATCACAGCCACCTACCACACCCGTCGTGGACGCCCCTACGATTCCTCGTTCAGAGTTTTTGATGAAATCGGCCTTGGCCGTGGCGGGTACAACGGTCGCGGGATTTACCTATGGTATCATTTCGGGAGCGCACGATTACCGCATTCGCCGCGTTCGGGTTCCAGTTAAAAACCTGCCAAAAGCTTTTGAAGGAATAAAAATTGCCCAGTTGTCGGACATTCACTCGGGGAGTTTTTTTAACAAAACAGCCGTTCAAGGCGGGGTGGATATGCTAATGGCCGAAAAACCCGATTTGTTTTTCTTTACGGGAGATTTGGTCAATAATACCGCCGATGAAGTAAAAAATTATATTGATATTTTCAAAAAAGTAAAAGCACCATTGGGGCAATTTTCGGTATTGGGAAACCACGATTACGGCGATTATTACCAATGGCCTTCGGTAGAGGCCAAAATAAAAAATCTCAATGATTTGAAAGAGGCGCACCGTTTGTTGGGCTGGGATTTGCTCCTAGACGAACACCGTGCCATTAAAGTGGGTAATGAGCAAATTGGCTTATTGGGGATTCAAAACTGGGGAATGGGCGGTTTTGCCAAATACGGAAGTTTGGAAAAAGCCCACCAACGTACCGACGATTTTCCTGTAAAATTGCTTCTATCGCACGACCCAAGTCACTGGAACGCCCAAGTAACTTCGCAGTTTAAGGACATCGACGTTGCTTTTGCGGGGCACACCCACGGAATGCAATTTGGGGTAGAAGTAGGCGGTTTTCAATGGAGTCCAGTACAGTATCGGTATAAGCAATGGGGAGGTTTATATACCCAAGGAGACCAGCACTTGTACGTAAACCGTGGCTTTGGGTATATTGGGTATCCAGGTCGAGTCGGTATTTTACCCGAAATTACTTTGATGGAATTAGTAAGGGCATAACCAACCTAAATGGTTATTTAATTTCAATGCCTTCTCCCAACTGTAAAACTTTATAAGGCGTCTGATACAGCCGAGCAAAGTGTTCAAATTCACTTGGTTCGGCTGTATTAAATTCAAATAGATGGTAATGGTGAGGAATAACCAGTTTGGCACCAATCTCCTTCCCAAGGCGGGCTGCTTCTTCGGCATTGAGGTTGCCTGCTACTCGCCGCTCAGGCTTGTTGCCGTTGATGGGTAAATACGCCACGTCAACTTGGTAAGGTGAGAGAAGTTCGGCTAATCCATCGAACCAAAGGGTGTCGCCCGAATGATATACCCGATAGGAGCCAAATTCAACCACAAAGCCCATGAATTTACAGCGACCTTGGTCGTCACGCTCAACAGTGTTGTGGGCGGCAGGGATGCCATGAAGTGTAAAGCCTTTTGTTTCAAGACTTTCTCCGTCGTTTATTCCTTTTGGCCAAGCGGTAGAACAGGCTAGCCGTTGGCACACAAATGCCCGATTTGCTTCAGGAATTACCATTTGAATGGATGGATTTCGGCTAAAAAGAGGTAAAAGCGTTTCGGCGTCGAGGTGGTCGGTATGGTTATGCGATGACGTGACGATATCGATACCTTCAAGCAGTTCGGGCGCAATGACACGTTCGCTCATACGAACGTGGGGTTTGTCGGTTTGGGCGTACTTGATGCTTAATGAATCGGACAAATAGGGGTCAAACAATAAATGCTTCCCTTGCCATTGAATCAAAAAACCACTTTGCCCCAGCCACCATGTCCGAAAACCTGAAGGATTTGATTGACTTTTTCTAATATCAGCAAGTAGTGCTTCGTCCTTTTGAAACGCATGAATTAGGGCCATGTTATAACCATTTTCTTTGTTGTACAAAAGCAAAAAAAAGACGAAAAATACCGCCGAAAAATAATCTAATCGCTTATAATTTCGTTTTTTAAGACTTTCGACCGTAATTAGCGTCTTGTTCCCATCTTTATCTATTAACCTTATTAACTACCCATGATACGTTCTGGCTTTTTGGGATTTTTTTTAGTTGCTATTTGTATATCAACTGGTTTTGCACAAGATTATGACCGTTTTACCCTGAACATTGCGGCTGGAAAAAGTTTGTCTGTTCGGGAACTTGCTACCAAAGTTTTTGGGGAAACGCGCGGTGAAATTGCGGGAGACGGTATTGGGGCGCAATTTGTAGCGAGTTATTATCCGACCAAACGTCTTGGGTTAGCGGCCAGGGTTTCTTACAATAAAAACGAAACTAGGGAAGAAGGAATTCAGAAAATTGCGTCAAACCAATACGGCATCGTCAATCCTGTGGTGGTGGAAGCAAAAGAATGGGATGTATTGAGTGCGATGATTGGGCCAACATTGCGCTTAGGGGGTAGCCGTCTTGGATTAGAAGGGCGTCTATTGGTGGGTTATGCCAAGGTAAATAGTCCGATGTTTGTGACAACGGGTGCTTTTCAAAATTATAACATCAACGTAGAAACTTCTAGCCAAATGGCTTCAGACTTAGCATACGGTGCAGGAGCTACGTTTCATATTGGTCTTTTTAGTGGAGTGGCGCTTGTAGTAAATGCCGATGCAAGTTTGATAAGCACAACATTTAAGGGTGTAAATAATAAAGTAACAACCACAGGTTTTCCTCCCGTTACGCAATCGGTGGACATTCAGCAAAATGTAGGGGTCGTCAATGTAACTGGAGGTTTACGATTTGCATTTTAGGGCAAAAATGGAGCTGTCAATGTTAAAAAGAAGGTTATTATGAAACGTGATGACAGTCTATGGAAAGCGATATTAGAAGATGTATTTGATGATTTTCTCCGTTTTTTCTTTGAAAAAGCAGACGAAATATTTGATTTTAGCAGACCTTTTGAGTTTTTAGACAAAGAACTAGAACAACTTTTTCCTGTCAATTCAGATGATTTTTCTCCAAAATATGTCGATAAACTTGTAAAGGTTTTTACAAAAGCTGGGGAAGAACAGTGGGTGTTGGTGCATGTTGAGGTGCAAGGAAGTAGTGATAGGGCGTTTGCCAAAAGAATGTTTCAATATTTTTACCGAATTTACGATAAGTATGATCATCCAATTATCGCTTTCGCAATTCTGACAGACCGTAACAAAAGCTTTCAACCCAGGTATTTTGAAGAAAAATTTATGGGTACCTCGCTCCGCTATGATTTTAACAGGTATAAAATTTTAGAGCAAAATGAGTTAGAACTTGCAAAGAGCAACAACCCGTTTGCAATGGTGGTTCTAACCGCGTTAACGGCGCTAAAAAGCGGTAAAATATCGGAAAGTGAGCTTTTAGAGCAGAAAATAGGGGTGCTTAAACGTTTGGTGTCAAACAACTTTGGAAGAGCTAAGATTGAAGCATTGATGGGCTTTCTAAAATTATACGTACGCTTTGGGAATCCAGAAAATGATATTAAATTTGATTCGTCGCTGGAACAATTATTAGATAAACCAAATAAAACAATGGGAATTGTAGAATTTGTTTTGGACAGGGAACGCCGAATTGGTGAGAAAAGAGGTGAGAAAAGAGGCGAAAAGAAAGGTGAAAAAAAAGCTAGGGAACAAAAATTAACTTTTGTTCGAAACTTAATTACTTCAACTGATTTTGATAATGCTAAAATTGCCGCTTTAGCCGATGTTGCGGTTGAAGTAGTGCAAAAATTACGCTTAGAACTCAACTAAAATTTCATACATTTACGGCATGAATTCTTCAGCCCTATATACGATTTGCTGGTGGCACACTATCCATTCTGGAGAGTGTGAGCAGTCATGGCATTTCCTATAAAAGGGAAAATATACTTTTAAATAAGGAGCCACCTGTTCGCAGGTGGCTTTTTTGTTTTCTGCCCTCGCCACTTTTTTTCTTCTGCCAACCAATTTTTTATATCAATGTCATACCAAGTAAACCAACACGGATTTTATGGCCCTTATGGAGGTGCCTACGTACCCGAAGTTCTGTATCCCAATATCGAGGAACTTCAACAACATTACCAGCATATATTACGCTCGGAACGTTTTCAAAAAGAATATGAAACGCTGCTTTCTCAGTTTGTGGCAAGACCTACACCTTTGTACGAAGCCCGTCGGTTATCGGAAGAAATCGGTGCAAGAATATTCCTAAAACGGGAGGATGTCTGCCATACTGGTTCACACAAATTGAACAATACACTTGGACAAGTGCTATTGGCAAAACAACTGGGCAAAAGAAAAATCATTGCCGAAACAGGGGCGGGTTCGCACGGAGTCGCGACGGCGACGGTGTGTGCGTTGTTGAACTTGGAATGTTGCGTTTATATGGGAGAAGTCGATATGCAACGCCAACACCCAAACGTAGAACGAATGCGCTTATTAGGAGCCACGGTGATTCCAGCCACGTCGGGAAGCAAAACCTTGAAAGATGCCGTCAATGAGGCATTTAGAGCTTGGATAAATGAACCAGAAGATACTTTTTACGTAATTGGCTCGGTGTTTGGCCCTCATCCTTATCCCGACATGGTTGCCAGTTTGCAGTCCGTTATAAGCAAAGAATTGCGTGAGCAAATTCCCGCAATTACGGGGCAGCAACTGCCCGATTATGTCGTTGCCTGCGTGGGCGGTGGGAGCAATGCTATCGGTAGTTTTTACCACTTTTTAGACGAACCTTCGGTGCAACTCATTGCGGCTGAAGCGGCAGGAAAAGGCATCGAAACGGATTATTCGGCGGCGGCTACATTTTTGGGTAAACAAGGAATTTTGCACGGTACTCAGACCCTCTTTATGCAAACGCCCGACGGTCAAGTAAAGGAGGCGCATTCGGTTTCGGCAGGACTGGACTATCCAGGCATTGGGCCACAATTGGCTTATTTACACCACCAAAAACGAGCACAATTTGTGGCAGTAACCGATAAGGATGCACTAGATGCTGCCCTGTTACTTTCAAAAATTGAAGGCATTATACCCGCGCTTGAATCGGCTCATGCCATAGCGGCCTTGCGACAACTTTCGTTTGCACCTACCCAAGTGGTGGTGGTTTGCTTATCAGGCAGGGGTGACAAAGACCTAGAGACTTACATCAATTATCGTTCTACCCAAAATGTGTTCAATTCATGAAAATCAGCAATAGACTCATAACTACATTTCAGTCAAAGCCTTCTTTATTAAGTCTTTACATAACAGCAGGGTTTCCGAAATTGACCGACACGGCAGTGTTGTTGAAAGAACTTCAAAAAGCAAATATTGATTTTGTGGAAGTAGGACTTCCGTTTTCAGATTCTTTGATGGATGGCCCCACGATTCAGCATAGCCACCAAGTTGCCCTTGAAAATGGAATGACATTGGAAGTTTTAATGGAGCAACTTGATTCGGTTCGTTCCGAAATTTCGTATCCATTGGTGTTGATGGGTGCTCTCAATCCTATTTTTCAGTTTGGAGTAGAGCGTTTTTGCGAACGTTGTCACCAAGTTGGCATTGACGGGGTTTTGATTCCAGACCTGACTTTGTCGGAGTATCAGAAGAAGTTCAAGAAATTTTACCAAAAATACCACCTTGCCCCCATTTTTATGGTTACACCTCGTACAAGTGAGGAGCGTTTGCTGGAAATTGACGCCGAAGGGAGTGGCTTTTTGTACGTCATGTCGTCGAGTTCTACAACGGGTGCTGCCAACAAAACGTTGTCAGATAGTAAGGAGTATTTGGAACGGATTCAGGCACTTCCTTTGCAAAATCCCAAGGCAATAGGGTTTAATATATCAACCCGTGAAGAGGTAGAATTTGCGCATCGTTACGGCCAAGGAGCTATTGTTGGCTCGGCATTTATCCGAAGGGTACAACAAACCGATGCCTCAAAGGCGGTAGAAGATTTTGTGAAAGAGCTAAGACTTAATTGAAGCGCATAGGTTTGTGAAGTAAATTAAATCAATTTCTTCCTAACTTTGTTGTATAAATAATGCCAATATTGGTTGAAAAAACAACCTGCGTTTGTGGCTTTTTAGAATTAAGATAATGCTTTCAACCCACGATTTTCTTCAGTTATACGCCAACGACAGCCTCGTTCAAGTTATTGTAAATCAGATTTCAAGCGCCCAGCAGCACGTCCAACTCAAGGGGCTTGCTGGGAGCTTGGATGCTGTCATTGGGGCAGCAGTACATCAAAGCTTGCCTCGATTGGGCCTGTTTGTAGCCAGCGACCGCGAAGAGGCTGCTTATCTACAAAACGACTTGCAAAATTTACTTGGCAAAGAAGTTTTGTATTACCCAACGTCGTACAAACGTCCCTACCACTACGAGGAAATTGAGAATGCCAACGTGCTCATGCGCGCTGAGATTTTGAATAAACTCAACGTGGCTGTACCTGATAATTTTTTGGTGGTGACTTACCCAGAGGCACTGTTTGAAAAAGTAATCAACAAACGGTCGTTGCTTACCAATACCTTTACCGTAAGAGTGGGCGAGCGGTTAGATGCGCAGTTTTTGCGCGAATTTTTGTTGGGTTACGACTTCGAAATAACTGATTTTGTGTTTGAAGCGGGTCAGTTTTCGGTGCGAGGGGGGATTATTGACGTGTTTTCTTACGCCAGTGAATACCCATATCGAATCGAATTGTTTGGGGATGAAGTAGAAAGTATTCGTTCGTTTAACCCCGATTCGCAGTTGTCGGTAGAGGCGGTTAAACACGTCAATATTATCCCTGATATTCAAAATAAATTGACGCTCGAAACCCGTGAATCGTTTTTGAGTTTTCTTCCAACCAATGCCCTTTTGTGGTTTAAAGACGTAGAGTTGACCCTTGAGGTGATTGAAGAATGTTTTGAAAAGGCTGAAAACGCCCTGACTGGCGTCAAAAGTGGTGATATTCAATTGGTATCTGATCCGAACGAGATTTTTGAAACGCGTCGTGGGTTTTTGAACCAAATAAAAACCTTCAAAACGATTGAGTTTGGAAGGCGTTTTTATGGGCCTTTTAGCCCAAAAAGTGAAACAAATAATGCTTCTTTTCGAGAAACATGGGGGGCAAAACCGCAGCCTTCCTTCAACAAAGATTTCAAACGATTGATTGATGATTTGTCCGAACGCCAGCACCAAGGTTATACCAACGTGATTGTGGCGGAATCGGCCAAACAATTGGAACGTTTGGAGAAAATAGTGAATGAGCTTGACCCGTATGTCAAGTTTCGACCCATGAATATTTCGCTTCGAGAGGGGTACATCGACGACCAACTCAAGGTGATTTGTTATACCGACCACCAAATATTTTCACGCTTTCACAAATACCACGTCAAGGAGAAGTTTAGTAAGTCAAAAGCCTTGACATTAAAGGAGTTAAAGTCGCTGAAGACGGGCGATTTTGTAACCCACGTGGACTATGGCATTGGGCGTTTTGCGGGGTTGGAAAAGGTAGATGTGGGAGGGCGAGACCAAGAAGCGATTCGCCTGATTTACCGCGACAATGACATTTTGTTTGTCAGCATCCACAGTTTGCACAAAATCGCGAAATACACAGGAAAAGAAGGCGGCGTAGTGACCATGAGTAAATTGGGCTCGCCAGAGTGGGAAAACAAAAAAACAAAAGTAAAAAGACAACTCAAGGACATTGCGCAGGAGTTGATTGGGCTTTATGCCAAACGCCGAAATGCCCAAGGTTTTGCTTTTACCAAAGATACGTACTTACAAGCCGAACTGGAATCGTCGTTTTTGTACGAGGATACGCCCGATCAAGCCAAGTCAACGGCGGATGTGAAAGAGGACATGGAAAAACCGCACCCGATGGATCGATTAGTCTGCGGTGATGTGGGTTTTGGGAAAACAGAAGTAGCCATTCGGGCGGCTTTTAAGGCCGTAACGGACAGCAAACAAGTGGCAGTGTTGGTGCCGACGACGATTTTGGCCATGCAACATTACAAAACGTTCAGCGAACGTTTGGCCGATTTTCCTGCGCGGGTTGAGTACATCAACCGCTTCAAATCGGAAAAACAAATCAAGGAGATTTTGAAGGAGGTAGAAGCGGGAAGAGTGGATATTTTGATAGGCACGCACCGCATTGTCAATAAAGACATCAAGTTCAAAGATTTGGGCTTGTTGATTATTGATGAAGAACAAAAATTTGGGGTAAAGGTCAAAGACCGCTTGAAAGAAATGCGGGTCAATATCGACGTGCTGACCCTGACGGCAACCCCCATTCCGCGAACGCTTCACTTTTCGCTCATGGGCGCCCGCGACTTGTCGGTGATTGCGACGCCGCCACCAAACCGTCAGCCTGTAACAACTGAGGTACAGGTGTTTAGCGAAATATTTATCCGCGATGCTGTGAGTTATGAGCTTAACCGTGGCGGGCAGGTTTTCTTTGTCCACAATCGTGTCAACGACATTGAGTCTATTGCCAACTTGATTTTACGCTTGGTACCAGAGGCCCGTATTGGGGTTGCACACGGCCAAATGGAAGGGGATAAACTGGAGAAAGTGATGATGCGCTTCATCGAGGGTGAATACGATATTTTAGTAAGTACCAACATCATTGAGTCAGGTATTGATATACCAAATGCGAATACCATCATCATCAATTCTGCCCATTATTTTGGAATGTCGGATCTTCACCAAATGCGGGGTAGGGTAGGACGTTCCAACCGAAAAGCATTTTGTTATTTGTTGACGCCGCCCATTTCACACTTGACCACCGATGCCCGCAAACGACTTCAAACGTTGGAAGAGTTTTCGGAGCTAGGAGACGGCTTCAAAGTGTCAATGCGTGACCTTGATATTCGGGGGGCAGGAAATTTATTGGGAGCCGAGCAAAGCGGTTTTGTCAATGACCTTGGGTATGAGATGTACCACAAGATTTTGGACGAAGCCGTGCAAGAATTAAAACAAACTACGTTCAAGGATTTGTTTGATTTGGGCGAGGCGGTACAAGCCATTCAGGTCGATTGCCAGATTGAAACCGACTTGTCGATTTTGATTCCAGATTATTACGTAAAAAATATTTCTGAACGTTTGTCGTTATATACTCGTCTGGACAACCTCAAGAGTGAAGAAGAATTGAGCGCTTTTGGTGATGAGGTTGCAGACCGCTTCGGTCCTTTACCTGAGGAAGTAACGTGGTTGATTGAGATGGTGAGAATCAGGTGGATGGCCGAAGCGCTTTTTATGGATAAGTTGACCCTCAAAAATAATACGCTCAAAGGCTATATTATTTCAACTGGCAACGATTCGTTTTTCCAGTCTCCAAAATTTGGGCATATCCTCAGTCATATCCAACGCAATCCCAAGCGTTTTGCGCTCAAAGACCTTAAAAACAAATTGCTTCTTACTTGCTCCGACGTTAGGAGCTTGCCTGAGCTACGCAAGGTCTTGGAAGAACTGACGGTGAAGTAAGTGGGTAGTTCTTCGTTTTTTATTAGTTTTGCCCCTTTCCTAACCTTCTTGACTCTTTTGTTATGCCCCAAACGTTACGTGTGATTTTACTGTTGCTTCTTGCGACAACTACGCTCTTTGCCCAAAAGAAAAAACGAAGATCGTCTTCTCGAAAAAAGAAGGCGCCAGTGACCGTAGTTAGCCAAGGAATTTTTCCGTTGAAAGTCAGTAAAAATGGCCGTTATCTTACCGACAAACACAATCGCCCCTTTTTGCTAAATGCAGATGCGGGCTGGAATCTTCTTTCTAAACTTAAAATGGAAGAGGCAAAAGTGTATTTGTCGGCCCGTAATGCGCAGCAGTTCAATGCTGTTTTTGTCCAACTGCTCCCAACCGAACCCGACGATGCAAATGCGTACGGTCAGTTTCCATTTGCGTCCAAAGGCGACTTTTCTAACCCAAACGAAAAGTATTTTCAATACGTAGAGGAGGTTGTTCGTTATGCGTCTCATTTGCAAATTGTGGTGGCGCTTGCACCCGCTTGGTTGGGGTGTTGTAAAACGAATTGGGATGAGGTGCAGCGAAAGAACGGCACCGACAAATGCCGCTCGTATGGTGCTTATTTGGGAAAGCGATTTAATAAATTTTCAAATATACTCTGGGTCATGGGCGGCGACCGTGACCCGCAACAGGAAGAAATAGTGCAGCGGGCAATGGCTGAGGGCATCAAAGCCGAAGCGCCGCATCACCTGATGACCTACCACGCGGCAAGCTCACATTCCAGTACAGATGTGGCAGGAAAGGAAGCGTGGCTGGATTTTAGCATGATATATACGTATTTTCGAGGAAAGACGGGTGCTTGGACGATGGAAATGCCCCAGGTTTATGAAGCCTCATTGAGCGAACATAACAAAAACCCCAGAAAGGTATTCATTTTAGGTGAATCACAGTATGAGGATGAAAAAGATGGAAATGCCCAAGTGATTCGTCGGCAGGCGTATTGGTCGCTTTTAAGTGGTGGAAGTGGGCACTGTTATGGAAGTTCTCTAGCTGATTTTGGGGACGACTGGCGGCAAAAAATCCAACTGCGAGGCGCACAGGATATGGAGTTGTATTTTAAAATTTTTAGCGGATTGCCGTGGTACTTGTTTCGACCCGATACCACCGATGAGGTTTTGGTAGAAGGGCGGGGCACGTACGGAAATGATGATTATAGTGTGGTATCGGTATTGCCTAACAACCGCATGGCGGCCATTTATATACCCACAAGTAGGACATTAAAAGTGAATGTTGGTAAAATAAATGGTACAAATATTCGTGCTTTATGGATTAACCCTCAGACCAACAAACGGTTCATTGGTGGCTATTTTAAACCGCAGGGAATCAGGGAACTTACGCCTCCTACGCTGGACGAAGATTGGCTACTGTTGCTAGGCAATGTAGGTCGAAAGTAAATCTGCCAAATCTGTACCAGAAGGTGTTTTTGGAACGATTTTTGCTTATTTTTACCGAATAATAAACACATAAAATAGAACTTACTTCATCGCCGTAATGACCAAGATAACTTGTTGGTTGTACTGTTTTTTTGGTTTTGTGGGTCTTTGCCGCGCACAAGAGGTGCAGTGGGCTAGTAAGTTACAGGGTTTTTCTTCTGAATATATCAAAGAGTCAACGGGTAAAGAATACAGGGCTGTGCAAGTGTTGGGGTATCCCAATTCGATACCTCCTTTTGGCGAAACCGCCTGTGCTTGGTCGCCTTACAATGCCGATTCAAACGTTGAAGAATGGATTAAAGTTGGTTTTGACTCACCACAAAAAGCACGCCAAATCGTCATTGTTGAAAATTTTAATCAGGGTTGTATTACCAAAGTTTTTGCTTACGATGCGGCTGGAAAAGAGGTGTCGGTGCTCGACAATGGGATGCCTGTTTTGTCGGATGTAGGTCGCGTGTTATCGCTCAATATGCCTGACACGACGTTTGTAGTTAGTTCGATTAAAGTCGTTTTGAATCCGATTCGGGTAAAAGGTTACAATCAGATTGACGCCATCGGCCTAAACGCCTCTTCTAAACCTTTTGAGCTTAAAATCAATGTTTATAAAGACGCGCCGAAGGAAATCATCAAGGAAAATTTGGGCATGGGGGTTAATTCTAAAGCCCAAGAAGTAGCGCCCGTGATTTCCCCCGACGGGAAAACGATATTTTTTACGCGTGGGAAGTTTGAAAAAAATGTTGGAGGGTCTGAAAATCAAGATGTATGGTTCTCCACCCGCCAAGGTGAACTCTGGGGGGAAGCCCAGAATATGGGAAGTCCAATTAACAATGCCGACAATAATGCCATCGTAAGTATTTCTCCCGACGGAAAGACGTTATACCTGATGAACGTCTATCGCCCCGATGGAACGATGACTTTTGGTTTGTCTAAGTCAACTCGTTCTAAATCAGGCTGGAATATGCCTGTGGAGTGTAAAATTGAAGATATTTACAACCTTGATAAACGCAACAACACTGAGTTTGCACTTTCCCCCAAAGGAAATGTATTGGTCATGTCGGTTAAGCGACAAGATACCAACGGCGACCGTGATTTGTACGTGTCATTTTTAAAGAGCGATGGCACCTGGAGCAAGCCCCTCAACATGGGAAGCGTCATTAACACAGCCGACGTAGAAAGTGCGCCTTTTATAGCTACCGATAACAAAACGCTTTATTTTACCTCGTACGGCCATGCAGGCTACGGAGGAGGTGACATTTTTATCACGCGCCGATTAGACGAAAGCTGGACGAAATGGTCGCAGCCCGAAAACCTTGGCCCAGCCATCAATACACCTCAATGGGACGGTTTTTTGAGTATCCCTGCTTCGGGTGATTATGCTTACGTCAGCTCGATGCAAAATTCCATGGGGGGGGAGGATATTTTTCGTTTTAAGGTATATTCTGCCATTCGCCCCGAACCCGTAGCCATGATTTCGGGGAGTGTGTTGGATGCTGATACGAAAAAACCTGTAACAACGGAAGTGGTGACAAACTTAATGAAGGACAATTCTAACGTGTCGAAAGTTGAGTACGACCCCGAAACGGGTGAATACAAAATTTTACTCCCCGTGCAGGAATCGTATCGACTGAGCGCGGTGAAAGATGGCTTTTTTCCGTTGGACGAAATCGTTGATCTTTCCAAAGACAAACGATACCGCGACATCAAACGGAATATTTTATTAGTCCCCATCAAAGAAGGAAAGAAGATTACGCTCAATACAGTGGTGTTTGAGCAAAGTAAATTTGAGCTTGTCCCACAGTCACTACCCGATTTGGACCGTATCGCCGAAATGATGAATAAGTACAGCAACATGGAAATTTTGGTAGAAGGTCATACCGACAACCAAGGCGATTTTAACCTCAATATGGAGCTGTCGGATAACCGAGTGAAAGAGGTAAAAAAGTATTTAATTGGAAAAGGTATTGCCGAGACGCGTATCCAGATTAAAGGTTGGGGCTCCACTAAACCCGTCGCCAGTAACGAAATAGAAGAAACCCGCAAGAGAAACCGCCGCGTAGAATTTACAATACTGAAGGTTTGAGGGAGAGCCTGAGTGTCGAGTGCAGAGGGTAGAATGTCGAATAAAATACGGCTATTTTTGCTTTTATACTCGTCCCGACTTCCAGTCGGGACGGACACGGTTTAGCGTCTCTGACGCTTTTTTCGTTTAAAAACACGATATTCGTACTTCATTCAACCGTAATAGTTCTTCATGTCTCAGCCACCCAAGCGTGAATTAAAAGAGTATGTAGCCATTGGCCACACCGAAGCCGAAAATCACTTCCGAACCCAACAGTCGCAGGCCCAACAACCCTCCAATTCTTCCGATACTACCCGAACATTGACAGAGTTTTTGTGGTACAATGTCTTTGGTTTTGCTTATCATTACCTTAAAAGTCGTTTTGGTAAACGCCATCCCTACCAAAGCTATCCCCAAGGAGAGGACAACGGTATTTTTCAAATGGAAAATCAAAAGGGCGTAACCCAGCTCGCACTGCTTTCGGATTGGGCGTCTGATACTCCCGAATCAGACGCAGTTGGGGCGGTGGTAGCCTCGCACTCGCCCGATTATTCGATTCATTTGGGTGATATTTATTTTGTCGGTACGCCCAGCGAAGTAGCCGCCAATTTTACCAGCCCCAAGGCTTCGTGGCCGCGCGGCAAATGGGGCAGTTTGGCCTTGTCGGGAAACCACGAAATGTATTCCAACGGTGATGCTTTTTTTAAATATTTACTTCCCACGATGGGGGTTCGAGAAGGGGATTCGGTGCGGATTCAGAAAGCTGGCTTTTTTTGTTTGGAAAATGACCACTGGCGTGTTATTGGACTGGATACGGGCTACACCTCGGTCGAACGTCCGTTTTTAGAAGTGCTTTCTCCGCCCGATTGTCATTTACGAAAAGAACAACTCTCGTGGCTTCGCGAACAAGTGCAATTAGGAAACTCCGCCGATCAGCGTGGCTTGGTATTTTTGAGTCATCATCCACCTTTTTCTTCGTTTCGTAAGTCGTTTCCTGAGCCCGCCAAGCAGCTTTCCCAACTTTTGGGCGATGCCGTGCGTCCTGTAATATGGATATGGGGACACGAACACCGAATGGTGGTATATCATCCTAAACAACTCACTAACTTGCCTATTTATGGTCGGTGCATTGGGAATGGAGGAATGCCTTCAGAAATTGATGAACCGAAAAATAACAAAGAGGCGATTGCCTTTTATGATCAACGAAAACGTACTACTTTACGGCGTATTGACGTCGGTTTCAACGGATTTTCCTGGCTAACTTTCGACCAACAACATCTTTCAATTGAGTATCGTGATATTAATGATACGTTGGTTTACAGGGAGTTAGTTCGGGTTGAGGAAGGTAAGTTTGAGTTTTTGCCAATCAATTAAAAACTAGAAAACGTATGGAAAAATTAAGCTACATTGGACTCATTGGCATCGGGTTGCTGGTGGGTTGTCAATCTGGCGTTGATGTAAATGAACCTCCTGCGGGTGCACCTACGTTCAGCGGAGAAGGTTATCGCCCGATTTATGCTTCTGAAAATGAGGTAAACCAAGTAACAACCGAATCGCCGCAGCCGCTGAAAAAACCTGGCAAAATCTACGTACGAGGAAATTATTTGTTCATCAACGAACAAGGAAAAGGGATTCATTTGATAGACAACGCTGATCCACGAAACCCTAAAAAGATGTCGTTCATCAAGATTTGGGGGAATGTTGACATGGCGGTAAAAGGCAACTTTTTGTATGCCGACAGTGGCCCTGATTTTGTGGTGCTCAACATTGCAGATCCTACGCAAGTGAAGGTAGAAAAACGAATTAAAAATGCGTTTCCGTTGCCTGCTTATCCTCCTTATAACCAAACCTATTTTGAGTGTGTAGAAGCGTCAAAAGGTATTGTGGTGGGTTGGGAAAAAGTAAAAATGAATCGTCCTAAATGTTTTCGTTAAGCAATCGTTATGAAAAATTTTACACTAGCTACCCTTTGTGCGCTCTGTTTTGCATTGGCTCTTGGCTGTGCAACCGACAAAAGTGCTGACGTAAACCCCAACAGCCAAACGGGTACGGGCGGCTCGATGGCGCGATTTGCCATTGTGGGAGATGTGCTTTATTGCGTATTGCCTGATAAGCTTCAGGTTTATAATATTGCTACTCCAACCAATCCTGTGTCGGCAAAAACTATCCCTTTAACAGTAGGTTTGGAAACGATTTTTCCCTACAAAAATGCCCTTTTTATAGGTGCCAATGCTGGAATGTACATTTTTGATAACCAGCAGCCCGACTCACCTGTGTTGTTGTCGAGTTATTTTCACGTTCAAAGTTGCGACCCCGTCGTTGTTCAGGGAAATTATGCCTACGTTACGCTTCGCGGAGGCTCGGGCTGCCGACGAATGGCAACCGCAAGTACCTTGGATGTGGTTGACGTCACTGATTTGAAAAGCCCAAGGTTAATCAATTCTCAAACGATGGAATCACCATATGGTTTGGGCGTAAGTGGCGAACAGCTGTTTGTTTGCGAGGGAGATCGGGGTATGAAAATTTTTGACATCAAGGATCCTAAACAACCTCAATTAAAACACGTCATAGGAGACATTAAAGCTTACGATGTGATACCAACGAGCAAAAGTTTAATTGTGACGGGCGACGGCGGCTTGGTTCAATACGGCCTGCAAGATGGTGGTAAGCTGGAGGTATTGAGCAAATTAGCCATTGAACCCTAACACGCACAGAATGAAAAACCACAGTTTGTATTGGCTCTTTTTGTTCAGTTTAATGGGCAAGATGCTTTGGGCACAAGACACACTTCGTCCCAAAGTAATTTTAAAAACAGTCCCAACAACCCTCATTGATCCCGATAATACGCTCACGTTAGGGGTAGAAATACCAATTGCAACGCGTTGGAGCATCTATCAAGAGGCTGGTTGGGGCAACGCCGCTCTGAGTCCTTGGGAAGATGGAAAAGAGTTTGCCAGTAAAAATAATTTTCGTTTCCGAACCCAAGGCCGTTATTATTTTTCTGACCCTTATTCAGAGCGCGGAAGCTGGTATTTGGCCGTAGAATATTACCGAAAAGAAGTTTTTATTAAAGAATATCGGGCATTAGGCAGAGGCTGTAACCCCGCGACGGGAGGGTGCGCTTATTTTGAAGAAGGATTTGTAAAAACCCGACGTCGGGTTTCGGCTAGTCATATAAAGGCTGGTTATCAGGTGGTTGTGCCAAGGCGTTTGGTGATTGACTTGTACCTTGGGGGCGGGTTTCGTAAACTCTTGGTCACCAACGATGCCGAGGAGGGAAGCATAAATAACGGGTGGCGAAATGTAAATATTTTTAATTTGCGTACCCTTCAGCCAGGCAGGTACGAAACCATTCCGTCTATTTCGGGTGGATTTAGTTTAGGAATTCTTCTAGGACAACGAAACCCGAAAGCATTACCTTTGCGTTAGCAAAAAAGAGATACTGCTAACAGATAAAAGAGGATAAAAATGCAAACCTACGAATACAAAGTTTTAGAGCTAGAACCAAAAGGTTTTTGGGTGGCAGAGATAAGTGCTAGTGCGATTGAAAATAAATTAAATGAATTGGCAAGTGAAGGTTGGGAATTAGTCAATGCCTTAGATATGAATGCGTATCAAGGAGGTACATCTAAAGCAGTTTTCATTTTTAAACGTGCAAAAACTTTCTAATGGTTTTTCAGCAAGAACCTATTTGTGCCTTGGCGACTCCGTCAGGGGTAGGAGCCATTGGGGTGATTCGGGTATCGGGAGAAGGGACGTTTTCGGTCGTTAATAAACTTTTTCGGGGTAAAGACCTGACGAAAGTTGATTCTCATACGGTTCACTTTGGAACAATCCGCTCGGGAAATGACATTATTGATGAGGTTTTAATCGCTGTTTTTAAAACGCCAACTTCGTTTACCAAAGAAGATACGGTCGAAATCTCTTGCCACGGCTCAGACTACATCATTCGCCAAATTTTGAAGCTCCTTGTTCAAAATGGCGCACGGTTGGCGCGCCCAGGGGAGTTTACGCAACGTGCGTTTTTGAACGGGCAGTTTGACTTAGTACAGGCCGAAGCTGTAGCCGATTTGATTGCCGCCGATTCGGCTGCTAGTCACCGCACGGCCTTGAACCAGCTTCGGGGTGGATTTTCAAAAAAATTGGCATTTCTACGTGAAGACCTGATTCATTTTGCCAGCATGGTAGAGCTGGAGTTGGATTTTGGCGAAGAAGACGTTGAATTTGCCAATCGGGACGATTTACGGGCGTTGATAAATAACCTTCAAACGACCATTGCGCCATTGATTGATTCTTTCGATTTTGGGAATGCCCTCAAAGAAGGAATCCCCGTGGCCATCATTGGCGCGCCAAATGTGGGTAAATCGACGCTGCTCAACGCGCTTTTGAACGAAGAAAAAGCCATTGTTACGTCGATTGCAGGTACCACCCGCGACGTTATCGAAGACCTTCTTTACCTAGATGGCATCAAATTCCGAATCATTGATACGGCAGGTATTCGTGAGACGATGGATGTGGTGGAGTCAATTGGAATTGAACGTTCTAAAAAAGCCATGAACCAAGCCGACGTGGTGGTGCTGTTGTTTGATAGTCCAGAAACCTATGCCGAAGTTGAACAGTTGGCCGAAGGGTTAGAGGAAGGGAAAAAGGTGTTGTGGGTAAGGAATAAAGCGGATTTAACCTCTCCCAACGGAGGGTTGGGTGAGGTTGAAATCCCCATTTCCGCTAAAACAGGTACAGGCATCGAAGACCTTAAAAAAGCATTGGTCGCAGTGGCAGTGGCTGCCAAAGCCGCCGATGATACCGTGGTAACCAATTTGCGCCATTATGAACACTTGGTAAAAACGCAACAAGCCCTATCGGACGTTTTGAATGGCCTAGCGATAGGAATTACGGGAGACTTTTTGGCGCAAGATATTCGTTTGGCATTGCACCACTTAGGAGAAATTACAGGTCAAATCGCCACGGATGATTTATTAGCTAATATTTTCAGCAAGTTCTGCATTGGAAAGTAACAATTTGTCAATTTTGTACTTCACTATAATCCATGACCCAAATGAAGTTTTTGTTTACCCTATTAATGCTTGGCTTTGTGCAGCTTTCTATGGCACAAAGCCCCAAAATCAACGAAGATTCGGTCTATATTCGTCAGCATTATACCAAAATGGAACGCATGGTCCCGATGCGAGACGGTGTTAAACTTTTTACGTCGATTTATGTCCCCAAAGACATTGCAAGCGGAAAAAAGTACCCGATTATGCTCAATCGGACTCCTTATAGCGTTGCCCCCTACGGAGATACGTTGTATAAAACATCGTTGGGTCCGTCGATGCTCTTTGCGCGCGATGGGTATATTTTTGTTTACCAAGATGTACGCGGAAAATATATGTCGGAAGGCAGTTTTGAGGCGTACCGTCCGTTTATTCCGAATAAGAAAAACGCGACCGACAACGATGAAAGCTCCGATGCCTATGATGCGATTGAATGGTTGGTGAAAAATATTGAAGGCAACAACGGCAAAGTAGGTACGTGGGGAATTTCGTCGCCTGGGTATTATTCAACCATGACGACCATTGAGGCCCATCCTGCCCTCAAAGCGGCCTCGCCTCAAGCTCCTGTGACTGATTGGTTTATGGGAGATGATCGCCACCACAACGGCGCTTTCTTTTTGATGGGAACGTTTGCCTTTATCTCAGGTTTTGGCGCTCCACGCCCTGTTCCTGCGCCCAAAGCACGTCCAGGGTTTTCGGCCTATGGGACGCCCGATGGCTATGAGTTCTACATGAAATTAGGGCCGCTCAAAAACGTCAACGAGCGAATTTTTAAAGGTGAAAACCGCATTTGGAATCAGTTGATGGAGAACGAAACCTACAACGAGTTTTGGCAGTCGCGCACGCCTGTTCCGCATTTCAAAAATGTAAAACCTGCCGTGATGGTTGTTGGGGGCTGGTTCGACCAAGAGGATTTGTACGGGCCGTTGAAAGCTTATGAAGGTATCGAAAAAAATAGCCCTGCCTCGTCGAATCGTTTGGTGATGGGGCCGTGGATTCACGGGGGCTGGGCGCGCGGAAAAGGCGAGTCGTTAGGACACATTCGTTTTGGCTCGGCTACGAGCGAGTTTTATCAAAAAAACATTGAATTGCCTTTCTTTAATCACCATTTGAAAGATGCGCCTGATCCTAAATTGCCCGAGGCATACATCTTTGAAACGGGTGCTAACCAATGGCGTACCTATGATCAATGGCCGCCCAAAAATTCGGTTGAAAAGAAATTGTACTTCCATCCCGACGGCAAACTTTCGTTTAACCCAACTCCCGAAAGTGCCCAAAAAGGTAAAGAACCTGCGTACAACGAGTACACCAGCGACCCAGCACGCCCTGTGCCTTACACGTCTGAGATTCGCGTCATAAGAGGGAGTGATTTTATGTACGAAGACCAGCGTTTTGCTTCGCAGCGACCTGATGTATTGGTATATGAATCTGATGTGTTAACCGATGATGTAACGATTTCGGGAAATGTTTTTGCTGACCTTTTTGTGTCAACGACAGGAACGGATGCCGATTTTATTGTAAAATTAATTGATGTGTATCCTGGTGATGCGCCCAACGACAGCCCCGAAAATCCCCGCAAAGCCATGGGAGGCTTTCAGTTGTTGGTGCGTGGTGAGGTGATGCGCGCTAAGTTTAGAAATAGCTTTACCACGCCAGAACCGATGAAGCCTGGCAAAGCTGAACACGTCAAGTTCGATATGCAAGATGCGGCGCACCGTTTCAAAAAAGGCCATAAAATCATGGTTCAGGTTCAAAGTAGCTGGTTTCCGTTGGTTGACCGCAACCCCCAGAAGTTTTTGAATATTTATAAAGCCGAAGCGAGCGATTTTCAAAAAGCAGTACACAAAGTATTTTGTTCGGGAAATGCCTCCTCGTACGTCGGAGTTCGAGTAGTGGAATAATTTGAACGCATTAAAATATAGAGCGGTTATTGATTGCTCCAGAGGAGCTACATCTTAGTAGAAAAATGAATCGAATCCCCCCCAAAAAGCCTTGTCGGGGCAGTCGACGTTCGGTGAAAGATGTCACCGAGCGACGGCCGCCCCGATGGGGCTTTGGGATTGCCTTTACCCCTTTTTCTACTAAGATTTAGCCTCGCTGAGGCTACTTTTTTTAATCCGTTTAACCTGACAGAATAATACAAACGCAGATTTTCGCTGAAAAAGGAACTAATATAGTCATTAATCCGCGTTCATCTGCGACTTTCAATCTGTGTCATCTGCGGGTAAAACTTCAAATAAATTCAATAGCATTCTCTAAACTTAGGAGAGTGCTATTTGCCTTCTTCAACTCAATTGTTTGAATTTTACAAGCATCCGTTTGATTCAAACAACCCTTGGTTCTACTCCAACTTCTACTTTTGCATTGTTAAATATCAATCAAAAAGTTAAAAAACAAACGAGCTATGAAGTACAACTTGTTAGGAAACACGGGACTGAAAGTGTCAGAATTGTGTTTAGGTACCATGACATTTGGAGGAAAAGGAATATGGACAGCCATTGGAACGTTGCCACAAGACGAAGTAAATGCCTTGGTGAAAGCCTCGGTAGAGGCGGGGATTAATTTTATTGATACGGCCAACGTGTATAGCGAAGGTCTTAGCGAAGAAATGACGGGGAAAGCTATTCGTGAGCTAGGCTTACACCGTGATGATTTGGTCATTGCGACCAAAGTACGAGGACGCATGGGCGCGGGGCCGAACCAAACGGGTTTGACCCGCAAGCACATTCTGCAACAAGCCGACGAAAGCCTCAAACGCCTCCAACTAGATTACATCGACTTATATCAGATTCACGGTTTTGACCCCATTACGCCTTTGGAAGAAACCTTGTCGGCGTTGGATTCACTGGTTCAGAGTGGGAAAGTTCGCTACATCGGTTGCAGCAATTTGGCGGCTTGGCACATTATGAAATCCTTGGGGATTTCGGAGCGTAACCATTGGTCAAAATTCATTTCGTTGCAAGCTTATTATACGATTGCGGGTCGTGATTTGGAACGCGAAATTGTTCCGTTGCTCCAAGATCAAAAAGTGGGCTTGATGGTTTGGAGTCCGTTGGCGGGTGGTTTATTAAGTGGAAAATATGGTCGTCACGAAACACCCGAAGATGCTCGACGCGCTAATTTCGACTTCCCACCTATCAACAAAGACAAAGCCTATGACATCATCGAAGTGATGCGCGAAATAGCTGTCGCAAAAGGAGTAACCGTAGCTCAAATTGCGCTTGCTTGGTTATTGCATCAACCTGCGGTTTCGACGGTAATCATTGGTGCTAAAAAACCAGAGCAGTTGGCCGACAACATCAAATCGACCGAGGTAAGCCTAACGACCGAAGAGTTGGCGCGTTTGGATTTAATCAGCAAATTGCCCGCCGAATACCCCGCGTGGATGATTGAGCGGCAAAGTACTGACCGTCGATAAACGCCTGTATATGAATAATTAAAGAAAACAACAATGTCAACCGTCGAAACCCTAGAAGAATTTTATCGGCAAAAATACGCGAACGCTCCTGAGGTACGTCCCAACGACCCTGGACACTTTAACGTATTTCGGGTAGAAGACCATGCCGCAACCCAAAAAGCACCGCTGAAGTATGCGCGTCGGGAGTTTTACAAGATTTCGCTGATAAAAGGGCATTTTGTGTATCATTATGCCGATAAAAGCTTGGAAGTGAACGGGGCGACATTGTTGTTTTTTAACCCCGAAGTTCCTTATACCATGGAGCATTTGGGGAACGAACGTACGGGTTTTTTCTGCATTTTTAGAGGAGAATATTTTAGCGACCACCTCCGAAATAGTTTGCGAGAGTTGCCCATGTATGCCCCTGGAGGAAAGCCTGCCTATATGTTGGACGAAACTCAATTCCGCAGTTTTGGGGCGATTTATGAAAAAATGTTGGTAGAAATACAGTCTGATTATCGTTTCAAAAACGACCTCATTCGGAACTACATTATGGAGATTATTCATAATGCGCTTAAAATCCAGCCCTCCGAAAAACTGTATCGGAACATCGATGCCAATGCGCGGATTACTACCGTTTTTATGGAATTGCTAGAACGTCAGTTTCCCATCGAACCCGCTACCCAAAAATTTCAATTACGCTCCGCGAAAGACTTTGCCGAAAAGTTGAATGTCCATGTCAATCACCTCAATCGGGCCATTAAACTAAGTACGGGAAAAACCACCACTGAGCACATCGCCGATCGACTGATGGGGGAAGCCAAAGCGATGTTGCGCCACACGCATCGCAACGTGTCCGAAATTAGTTACTCATTGGGTTTTGAAGAACCTGCCCACTTTAACCATTTTTTCAAAAAACACACAGGAATGACACCAACAGCCTTTCGGGCGTAGAGGAGGGGGGATGAAGTGCCTCCTTTAACCCCACGCCTTCAGGCTGGGAATGCAAGTAGTGGGCTTTAATTCTGATTCTTTGATGCCAAGATGCTAAAAATCAGGGCTAAAGCCGTCGAATAAATTCTCGTTTACAGCCCCAGCCTAAAGGCGTGGGGTTTTAGGATGGACACGAAATCAATAAATGAAACTATTTCAACAACAATTCCAATTAAAACCCCGCAGACGCGGCTTTCATCTAATCACTTCCGAAGTCTTGCAGGCTTTTCCCCAACTACGCGAAATCTCCGTTGGAATGTGCCAAGTTTTTATCCAACACACGTCGGCTTCGTTGACCATCAATGAAAATGCTGACCCCACGGTTCGTCAAGATTTTGAAATGTTTTTTAACAAGACTGTCCCAGAAAATGATCCCGATTACCGCCACGATTACGAAGGTTCTGACGATATGCCTGCGCATTTAAAAGCCTCAATGTTAGGTGCTTCAGTGCTGATTCCCGTAAGAAATGGACGTTTGGCGCTGGGAACTTGGCAAGGAATTTATTTGTGCGAACACCGCAACGACGGAGGTGCTCGCACCATAATGATAACGGCTTGGGGAGGGTAAGTCGCTTATTTGCAGTCACATAAGTCGCGGTCAACGTACGTTTTTTTACCACTGGCTGTGAGATAATAGCAGCCTCCACTTTTGCCAATATACAAGGCATTTCCGTTATAAACGCTGCATTTGGTGTCAACATTAATGGACGTACTACGGTAATCAAACCGAGCATTTTGGAGCGCACTTTGGGTAGAAGAGGAGAGGTTACTAAAAAAATCCATGCCCGTTTTTTTCTCCAACTCACTCACGGTTGTGATGTAGCGAATCCAACTTGTGTTCTTGACCGTACTGTTTTTGTTCGGGAAATCGACGGCAATCACGGGCGTCGTGCTGTTGATTTCATTTACCGACGCATTCCCTGGCAATACCACAATGATTTTATATACTCGTGCAGGGACATTGACCACGTCGTCGAGTTTAGTGGCAGTGCCTTTGCTTCCTTCGCCACCTGTGCCATAGGCGCCTGCCGTTATGTACAGTTTGTAGCCTTTCTCGACCAATTCCCGACTAAATTGTTCCAAATGTTCCCACGCTTCACGGTTGAGGTCGGGCGCTTGCGGAATCATGTTGGTCATCAAAAACGTACTCGAATTACTGCTTGTAGAGTTGGTTCGGTCGGCCGAAGGGCACAAATGTCCACGGTCAAATCCTGAACTTGAATAGTCGCTGGGTTTTATTTTAGGCCAATCTTGCGGCAAAGCTTCGTCGGGGCGAAAATCATTTTGGCGGTCAATTGTTCCCAACCATTTGGGCGACAACTCCCACGCAACCCAGTTGGCATGGCCTTTGGAACGGTTGTACGAAAGCGCAAATTGGGGTTTGTTCAATAAATAATTGTCGTACGACGAAGGATTAGTTTGGGCATTACTTGGATTTCCAAGGGCTAAATGAGGACTTTGATTGGTAACAGGCGTATAACCAGGAGCACAACTTGATACGACAACGGCTACCAGCGCAAGGACAGCCAACGAACGGAAAAGATTCATACAGAAAAGAAGATTTTACAATAAATTCGACCCCAAAGGTCTTATTTTTTTCACGGCACACAAAAAACGAACGAATAACTCTTTTATTTGTACACTTCATCTAAACTTACTATCCCAATGCGCTTGATTTGTTTACTTCTGTTTTTAAAAATTACTACCCTATTTGCCCAAACGAAGGGAACTACGCCCGCTTCCATTGGGATAGTGGGCGACACGGCCGATGTAACCGTCCCGACCCAAACGGGCTTTGTTTTAGGCGGAGGAAGCACCGACGTCAAGGAGGCTTTGCAGTGGATGATTGACCGTGCCAAAGGCGGAGATGTAGTTATCATTCGAGCAAGTGGCTCAACGGGTTACAATGATTTTATTTATGGTTTGGGCGGGGTTAATTCCGTTGAAACTTTGCTTATCAATAACCGTGAATTAGCCATGAATCCCGCTGTTGGACAACGAATTAAGCAAGCAGAACTCCTTTTTATCGCAGGTGGCGACCAAGGCAATTATGTCAAATTTTGGCAAGATACTCCCGTTGAGGAAGCCATCAATTATTTGATTCACGTTAAAAAAGCCCCCATCGGAGGAACGAGCGCAGGTTGTGCCATTTTGGGAGAAGTCGGTTTTGCTGCTCTCAACGATGGTATCAATTCGGAAGAAGCGTTAACGAACCCTTTTCATCCCAAAATGACACTTTTAAACGGCGGTTTTATTGATATACCTATCTTAAAAAATACCATTACCGATACCCACTACAGCAACCGCAGTCGGCACGGGCGACACTTGGCCTTTTTGGCTAGAATGGTGCGTGATTGGGATATGAAAGCCAAAGGAATTGGGGTCGATGAAAAAACTTCGGTGTGCATTGATGAAAAAGGCATCGCGCGTGTCTTTGGGAGTCAAGCAGCTTATTTTATTATGGCCAACAAAAAGAAGCCAGAGCGCTGTGAATCAGGACAAAAACTGACGTGGAATCGTGGAGGAAAAGCGGTGAAAGTCTGCAAAATCCCCGCTACCCTCACAGGAGAAGGGCGCTTTGACCTAAACACTTGGAAACTCCCCAAAGGCCAAATGTGGACTTACTGGTCTGCCAACGAAGGCACAATTACCGAATAATCAGCGTTCATTTGCGTGAATTTAATCAGTGCTCATCTGCAAGAAAAAAATAAACCCATGAAAAAGACCCTCATTGCATTGTTATTCCTAGCCCAAAGCCTATTGGCGCAAACCTCCAACGAAATACGCTTGATTATTCGCTCGGACGACATTGGATTTTGCCACACGGCCAACGACGCCTGCATGAAAGTATATACCGATGGAATCAGCCGCTCGGTAGAAATCCTCGCCACCGCCCCGTGGTTTATGGAGGCCGTGAAAATGCTTAAAACCCAGCCCAATTACGACGTCGGCGTGCATTTGTGCCTTACGAGCGAGTGGGAAAACCTAAAATGGCGTCCCTTGACCTCAGCTCCTTCGCTAACGGACGCCGACGGCTATTTCCCACAGTTTATTTGGGAAAATAAAAAATTAAAGGACAGCCCCTATTTACTCCAAAAAACCATCAACGTAGCCGAAGTAGAACGAGAGTTTCGGGCACAAATCGAACTTGTCAAAAAACACTTGCCGTGGGCGAGTCACTTATCGGCGCACATGGGTTGCACAAATGCTACTGTCGAAGTAAAAACGATGGTAGAGCGGTTGTCGAAAGAATATAATTTGCCGATTCAAATGCCCAAAGACGTTCAGTACGTTCGTGGGTTCGGCGGGGCTGATAAATCGCCCGAACAAAAGGAAAAAGACTTGGTCGAAATTCTCAAAAACCTCCCCGCAGGAACGCACTTTTTGGTCGAGCACCCGGGTTACGATTCGGGAGATATGAAAGGTGTCGGGCACGTGGGTTACGAAAATGTGGCCTACGACCGCGAAGGTGTGACGCGCGCTTTTACGAGTGCCGAGGTAAAAAAAGTCATTGCCGAGCGCGGTATCAAGCTAGTGAGCATCAAAGACGCAATGGCAGGAAAATGACAAAAAAGAAACTGTCTAAAAAGGGGGTGCTAGAGAGCACCCTTTCTTTTTAAGACAGTTCTTGTATATAGAAGGGTTCGGAATGCTAGTGCTTATTCAATACCACAATGTTTTCGGCTTCATACGTACCGCCTTCGGTTTGTAAATGATACACCTTGTCAACGGTTCGGAAAGCTGGGGCAATGCTGGTCAGTTCGGCAGTAAGGTACCTGCCCGTAACGGCGTCCCGCACAAAAAGCCAATCACCTGCATGGAGGTCTTCCACGCGTTTTTTACCCAAAAGTGTCAACACAGGATGATTGGGGGTCACTTCCAAAGAAAGTAAGCCACTTTCGTTACGCGTACTTACCCACGCTTGGCCATTGGGGCGGACAAGCAAGCGCGTAAGCGAAAAAACACCTTCATTGACAATCACTTTTTCTACCCGATTCGCGCGTATTCCCGTAATTTCGTCACCTGCCTGAATGCCCGAAATTTTCTTTTCGGTACCATCTACGAGGTTGACAAAGGTTTCGGCAGGAAAGCAAAACTCCTGAGGATGTGCTAAAGCAGTACTTGAGCGCGTTTGAGTTTGGCTTAATGCAAAGGCAACGCAGATACCCAGCCCGTCGTTGGTGAGGCTTTTGGCTTTTAAGTCGGCTACAAAATGCTCCTTAACAGCTTTGGGCGAAGTTTCGTTGGGTAAAACGAGCGTTTCGAGGCGGTTTTGCGACGAATATACCACCAGTCGTCCAAGTATGCTTTGGTCAGAACGTTCCGAAATGTCGTAAAACGACACCTTGTTTTCTACCCCATCGCTAAACTGAAACGACAGCGGGGTTTCGTGTTGGCGGTAGGAGAGGCCGTGGCTCCGAAAATGTTTTTTTGGGGAGCCACTACGAATCTCTACTGCTTTTGCTTTGTCAAATTCGGCCAAAGTCATTCCTGGCTGCCTTTCTTGAGCAAACGTTGCCCAACTGACAGCGACTAAAACAAAAGGAATAAATCTCATGACTTTTTAGCTGACCGATTTTGCAAAAGCATCTTTAAAGGCTTTCATTTCGTCCATGGTTCCGATGCTTACGCGGCACCAGTGTTGTTGGTCGAAAAACCAACTTTTAACACTGACGCCCTCAGCCATCATTTTTTGAAGGAGCATAGGCCCTTTCATTTTGATGGGAAATAAAACGAAGTTTGCTGATGAAGGTAAATAACTGTATCCCATTGAAGTAAGACTGTCGCAGAGGAATTTCTTAGATTCGATGGTGTTTTTTAAAACCATGTCCTGAAATGCTTTGTCTTTGAAAGAGGCCACCGCTGCCGCTGCCGAAGTCGTAGAAACGGTAAAGCCACCCGAGCAGAATTTGCGCAAATCTTTCAACAAAGCAGGTTGCCCCAAGGCGTAGCCAATTCGCAAGCCCGCAAAACCGTGGAGCTTAGAAAGCGTACGCAAGATGAGCACATTTTGTCCTTTACGAATACATTCTACCATGCTATCCGTGGAAGGATTGGGAGCGTAGTCGATGTAGGCTTCGTCCACCAAGACCGTTGCCTTGGGAGAAACCGCTTCGCAAAAAGACTTTAATTTAGCCGAAGGCAACATGACACCCGTTGGGTTGTTGGGGTTACACACGTAAATCATGCTGGTTTCGCTATTTACGCGCGTTGCCATCGCTTCCAAATCATATTGATAATCCTTGGTCAAAGGCACTTTTTCGTTTTTCATTGTTGCGCCGTCTTCGCGGGCATCGCGTCCAGAGATGTAGCAAGTTTCGGCCATCATCACTTTTCCTTTGGTGGCGGCCAATAAAAGGCTTGCCATCAACAATTCCGAAGAACCTGCCCCGAGCATCACTTGGTCGGGCGTTACGCCGTGCATGTCTGCAATCGTCTTTTTGAGTTCGGCCGTTACGGGACCAGCGTACAAAAAGGCTTTTGGTGCGTTGTCGGCAATGGCCTTAATCGCCGTTGGCGCAGGCCCCCAAGGGTTTTCATTGGACGACAAACGTGCCCGTACTTGCGGTGCGGCTGCCAACAGGGCTTCTTGAACAATTTCGCGTTCGCGTTCGGCATATACATCAAAAATCCCTAGTGATGAATAAGCCGTTGACGCTTGAGCCGTAGTTGCCGAACCCAAAGCAAGTCCTGATGAGGCCAGTAGCCCAGACTTTAACCAATCCCGACGATTTACAATAAAAGACATAGTGATAGCGGTAAAAAGGTTTTCGTTTTGTTTCCCAAAAGAAAAACTGGACTCTCGCTTGGCGGCGATAAAACGGAAGTACTTATTCTTACTATATATACTAATGGTACGAATCAGTGACTGCGTCTTTGATGATGCAAAATTAGAAAAATATAATTTAATGTCAATACATATTTCAAAAAATATACAATCAAAAATTTGATAAAAATCAATATTTTGGCGTATATACATCAAAATTTAAACTAAAATATGGTAAAAAATCAAAAATATGACCAAATGTATCTAAAATAAAAACAAGGCAAATATTTGAATATGTTCATATTTTCTGCCTGTTTATGATTGAAAATATAGAATAAAATTATGTAAAACAAATAAATAATAGCATTAAAATGATAAATAATGAATATTTTGCAAAATTTATTAAAATATATTTGGCAATTTGGAGATGATGATATACTTTCGAGTCAACAAACTAAGGAATAGTGCAATTTTCTTCTAGTTGAATAGCTCCAGAGCCGCACTTGTAGGGGTTGTTTCAACAATAAAAATTGAAAGGTCTCTGAGCAGACCACCATATTTCTTGCAAGGAAGCAAACGAGGTTATGAACGTTTGCTCGCTGAGTATCGCAGTTACTTGAAATTCCAAAATGGCATCAGATTGAAATCCGAACGGGAAGTTTAGCTTCTTTCCATTTGCTGTTTTCAATCGAAAGATAAAGGAGGAAAAATCCTCTTGCTTGGCCACGCTTGCCCGACTGTTCGGATGGTTAGTTTATGCTAATGCGGCCAGTATAGATTAGCAACTGTTCAGTCGGTGCAATGCGTGAAAGGAATCACACGAATACCTAAAACTAAACTGTTACCAGATGAAAAAATATCTACTTTTATCAGCATTAATGACAATCGCGTGGGTTGGATATGCCCAAAGGTTTGTCAAAGGGACGGTTACTTCAAAAGACGAAGGCGCTTTGCCTGGCGTGAACGTAATCGTAAAAAGTACGAGAGCTGGGGTTGTGACGGATGCAGAAGGAAATTACAAAATTAGCGTTCCTGACGATAACGCGGTTTTGGTCTATAGTTTTATTGGTTATTCAATTCAGGAAATTCCCGTAGGCGGGCGTTCAAGCATTAACATTGAGCTTCAACCCGATATTAAAGCGCTTCAGGAGGTAGTAGTAACGGCTTTTGGTATCGAAAAAGAGAAAAAAGCCCTTGGTTACACCGTACAAGAAGTCAAAGGAAATCAAATTGCTGAGTCTCGCTCCAACAACGTTGTCAATAGCCTTTCGGGGCGCGTGGCAGGGGTGCGGGTGGCGAGCAATGGAGGCCCAGGAAGTGGCTCTACCGTTCAAATTCGCGGAAGTTCGTCGGTTTCGGGAAACAACCAACCGCTCGTCGTTATCGACGGTGTCCCCATTGACCAATCAACTTCTAGCCGCATGACCAGCGGTGAAAAGCAATTTGGAGGTGGTTTGTCGGAAATTAGCCCCGACAACATCAAAGACATTAGTATCCTGAAAGGCCCCAACGCGGCAGCATTGTACGGTTCACGCGCGGCCAACGGGGTTATTTTGATTACAACCAAAAATGGTGCAGGTACCAAAGGAATTGGTATTGAGTTTAACCACAATACAACTTTTGAGCGCCCATTGGTCAAACCAAAGTTTCAAAACATGTACGGTGGAGGAAACGGATACCGTACTTGGTATAACGATGGTTGGTCGGGTACAATTACTGATCCCACCGAAATCCAACAATACCGCGCTGCCTACGGCCCTAATGCGCCTCTGACTGGAACAGAAGGGACGGACGAAAGCTGGGGTGCTCCTTTGGATGGCCGTTTGGTTCGTCATTGGTACACGGGGGCTGATGTGGCACCGCTTACGCCTCAGCCCAACAACTGGGAAGGATACTGGGAAACGGGCGCTACTACGACCAACAACGTAGCCCTTTCGGCAGGAAACGACAAAGGAAGTTTCCGCTTGTCGATGGGGCGGATGGACCAAAAAGGGATTATGTACAACAACGACTTTTGGCGTAATAACTTTAAGTTGAATACCAATTATAATTTTACTTCAAAGTTAAGCGCAACAGTATCAGCTGAGTACGTAAAAAGTGGCTCCGACAACCGTTCTTTCCAAGAAGGTCAGCAGTTTATTTGGGCGCACCGCCACACCGACTGGTCGATGTTGAAAAACTATGCTGATTACAATTCAATTCACATTCAACGCAAAGTGGCTGGTCGCCTTCCAGACAATGATCCACCAAACTGGCAGCACACGTTTTTTACCAACCCATTCTACACGCAAGACTACTTGCCTTCGTCTAATGAGAAAGACCGTTTGGTAGGTAACATTGCCTTGAACTACAAAATCTCACCTTCGTTTAGTGTGTTAGCTCGTTCGGGAACGGACTATTGGTCGGATACGCGCATCAACGTCATCAACTTCGACCGCGTTCGTAACGGAAACCGTACGCCTGGACAATATTCGGAAGATGTACAACGCGCCCAAGAAACCAACAGCGACATCATTTTGTCGTTCAATAGAAACGTAACCAACAACATTTCGGTAAGCGCTCAAGCGGGAGCCATCAAGCGTACCAATTATTTCAAACGTAACTTCACGCAAGTTGGGGAGTTGGTGGTAGATGGCCTTTATAACTTGTCAAACTCCGTAACAAGTTTGAACACCGTATCGAGCCGCATCGAAAAAACTGAAATGCAAAGTGTGTTTGGAACGGCACAAGTAGGTTGGAAAAACGCCTTGTTCTTGGATTTTACGGCGCGCAACGACTGGTCTAGTACTTTGCCTTCTAATGCACGTTCGTACTTCTATCCATCGGTTTCGGCAAGTGCAGTAGTAACAGACTTATTGGATCTTCAAAGTTCTATTTTGACTTTTGGTAAAGTGCGCGCCAGCTGGGCACAAGTTGGGAACGATGCTTCTCCATATCAATTGGCCCAAACATTCCGCTCGGCCAGTGCTTGGAATGGTAGCACACCAGAATATTATGAAAACACCACCATCTCTAATTCTAGCCTTAAACCCGAAATCACGACGGGAATTGAGTTAGGTTTAGACTTGCGTTTCCTTCGTGGTAAGTTAGGTTTGGACGTAACGTATTACAATCAATCGTCTAAAAACCAGATTCTTGGCGTAGAAATCTCTAAAGCATCGGGTTACAATAGTCGCATCTTAAACGCGGGAGAAATTGTCAACAAAGGACTTGAAGTTGTGTTGTCAGGTACACCTTTGAAAGCCGTAAACGGGTTTACTTGGGATGTGAGCTTTAACTTTGCCCGCAACCGCAACAAAGTAATTGCACTTGCTGAAGGCTTAACTACTTACACGCTACACACCCAGCGTGGTTTGACCTCGGAAGCACGCGTTGGCCAACCTTACGGCTCCTTGTACGGCATTGGTTTTGAAAAAGCCCCTGACGGTCAAATTATCTACAAAGACGGTTTGCCAGTGGTTTCAACCACACCACGTTTGCTCGGAAATATCCAGCCTGACTGGACGGGTGGTTTTTCTAACACCTTCACTTACAAGAGCTTCTCTTTGGCTGCTTTGATTGACGTACGCGTTGGTGGTGATTTCTTCGATGAAGGTACAGGAACGGCACGTTGGACAGGCCAGTACGAAGAAACGGCCATTGGTCGGGAAGAAGGTATCATCGGTAAAGGGGTAAAAGTGGTAAGCACCAATGCAGATGGCTCGTCGGTATATGCACCAAACGACATCATTGTGGCGGCCAATCAATTATACGGCTACAACAATCCACGTCGTTATCATGAAGCCGTTATTTATGACGGAAGTTACGTCAAACTTCGCGAGATGTCTTTCGGTTATTCAGTGCCTGAGGCCATCTTGAAACGCTCTTTCATTCGCTCGGCCAAGGTGTCAATAGTTGGACGTAACCTTGCGATTTTGTTCAAGAATACACCACACATCGACCCAGAAGTGGACCGTTTCGGTGGAAACCGCCAAGGGTTTGCGTACGGCGAGTTGCCAAACTCTCGTAGTGTTGGTTTTAACGTATCTCTCGGATTCTAAACGACTTATCTCTATGAAAAAATATACATTACTTTCGCTGACGTTGGCGGCTCTTTTGGGGGCTTCTTGTACCAAAGAGTTCGACAAAATGAACATCGACCCCAACAACCCAACGGCCATTGGTCCGCAGTATTTGCTGCCCTACGCCATGGAAAAATCGGTGGATAGATTCTGGGGAGGAAGCACGCGTTTTGAGCGCTTGAATATCGACGGAATGATGCTTTGGATGCAGTATTTTACCCGAAATATTTACTCAAACGAAGGTGACAACTACGGACTTTCACCCGCATTTTACAACAACAACTGGGCGTCTTTCTTTAACGATGGCTTGTTGAATTTCCAACGAATTATTGTCGATAGCTCACCAACGGGCAAAGCGCCAAACACCAATTATGAAGGCGTGGCTTTGGTAATGCGTTCGTGGTTGTTTTCGGTGACGACTGATCTTTGGGGCGCAATTCCGTATTCGGAAGCCTTAAAAGGGACGGCCGAGTCGCCTAGCTACACCCCTGCGTATGATTCACAAGACAAAATCTATGAAGGATTGTTGAACGACCTAAAAATTGCCAACGAAAAACTCGTGGTAGGTGGCCCAGGCGTTCAAGGAGATATTATTTACGGAGGTAACATCCTGAAATGGAAGAAGTTTGCCAATTCATTGCGTTTGCGTTTGGCCAATCGTCAGGCGGCTAAGAAGTCGGCGGAGTCACGGGCGATTATGAGAGAGATTTTGGGTGATGCTACAAAATACCCCATTTTTACGAGCAACGACGACAATGCCTTGATCAAAAATACGGCAACACTTCCGAGCAACAACGAATGGCACGAAGTGATGGTACGCGGTAGCCGTACTGACTGGAATATCAGCAGTACTTTGGCCGACAAGCTCAACGCTTTGGGCGATACCCGCATCACGATTTATGCGAATCCAGTAGCTGGAAAATACGTAGGACACCCCAACGGCTTGCCCGATGCGATTGCAACGACTTACTTGTCGTCGAGCTCAACGATTGGCAATTACTTCACCCGCCCCGAAACGCCAAGTGTGATTATGACCCTTTCAGAATTGAACTTGATTTTGGCCGAAGCAGCCATTGATGGGGATATTACGGGTGATGCTAAAACATACTTCGAAAATGGGATTACGGCTTCTTTTGACCAATATGGTTTGAAAGTACCTGCCGATTATTTTACCAAAGTAGGGGCCGTAACGCGCGAAAAAGTACTTGATCAAAAATGGATAGCACTTTACGGAGTAGGTGTAGAGGCTTGGACCGAATACCGCAGAACAGGTTTCCCTGTGCTACCTGCCAAAGATCCACGGGCTGTTTTTGAAAACGATGGTGTGTTGCCAACCCGTTTGCCGTACCCAAGTACCGAATATTCACTCAACAAAGCTAGTTTGGACAAGGGGATTGCCCTCAACGGCGGTGCCGATAACATGAAAACCAAGCTTTGGTGGTCTGAAAAATAATCCCAATGTTAAATTTTTATTCACAGAAATACATAATTTGAATTTTGCTATGTAGTTGTGAATAAAATAGTTAACTTAGAGTCACCATAACAAAATACCAACAAAAGCCACAAGCTAAACCGCCAATTCAAAAAAACTCACAAACACATGACACAGATTATCAACCGCCGCAGTTTACTTAAATCAGGTTTGATGACCTTAGGAGGAATGGCCGCTGCGCCTGCAGTAGGTGCCTTCGCAAATGTACCTTCACGTATAGACACTAACGGTAATATATTTCATAGCCCTTTACTCAGAGAAACGGTGTTGGAAAACCCGCCAAAAACGCCCCCAACTCTTGTGCGCATCAATGCCAACGAAAACCCTTATGGCCCTCCGATGAGCGCCCGCAAGGCCGTGGCAGATGCAGTAGCTACAGGAAGCCGTTATTCGTGGAAAGAGTTAGAAAACCTTGTTGGAAAAATCGCTAAAAAAGAAGGCGTTACTCCTGACCACATCATGATGGGCCCTGGCTCGTCGGATTTGTTGGAGAAAGTGGCCATCGTACTTTTCCAAAAAGGTGGAAATGTAGTTTCGGCTGACCCAACTTATATGTCATTGGTGAAAGTAGCCGAGGCTACGGGAGCTACCTGGAAGGCTGTTCCGTGTAAAGGTGACTGGTCGCACGACTTGAAAGCAATGGAAGCAGCCATCGACAAGGACACAAAGCTTGTCTATATTTGTAATCCTAACAACCCAATGGGTAGCATCACGTCGGGCAAAGAGTTGTTGGATTTCTGCTCACGTGTTTCTGAAAAAGTACCCATTTTCGTGGACGAAGCCTACCTCGAATTGGCCGTAGGTGCTGATACTCAGAGTATGGTGTCGTTGTTGGCACAAAAGAAAAATGTCATCATCGCCCGTACTTTCTCAAAAATTATGGGTATGGCAGGTTTGCGCGTTGGATACGTAGCGGCGCTCCCTGCCACGTTGGATAAAATTCAGAAAATCACCCGTGGTGGTATGGGAATCACCCAAACGTCGATTGCCGCTGCGGTGGCAAGTATGGACGATGCGGAGTTCCAAGACACAACGCGTAAACTGAACCACGAAGTGAAGATGTATCTTTGCAAAAACTTGGATCGTTTGGGGTACAAATACGTGCCTTCATACACCAACTTCGTGATTTTCCCCATCAATATTCCGACCAAAGAATTGCTCCAAAAAATGATGGCCAAAGGCATTATGGTACGCGGATACGAAATTCAGGGTAAACCTTGGTGCCGCGTAAGTATGGGTACGATGGACGAAATCAAGCAGTTTGTAAGTACCCTTGAGGCGATAAGCTAATTTTAAATCAAAGTCAGTGGCGTAGGTAGCAAACCTACCTACGCCCAAGATTTGCTACTTTTCCACATTTACTTATGAGTGAAGCTTTACAAAAAGCCATAACCCTTCTGGCTTTGATTGGGTTAGGTCTTATATTACGTTCTAAGTTTAAGAACAAAGAACAAACCAACGGAATCAAGGAAATGGTGCTTTCGGTGGCGCTTCCTGCCACGATTTTTATTGCTTTGATGAAAATCGACGTGGATGCAAAGCTGATTGTGGTTCCTGCGTTGACGTTGTTGTTTAACTTTTTTATGTATTTCACGGCGCCGTTGGCCTTTCCTTTTTTTGGCATCGAAAAAGACAGTTCAATGGGACGTACGTTGGTGATGTTGTTGCCATCGTTGGCGCCAGGCTTGTCGTGCTTTCCGTTTATTGCCGAATTTTTGGGTGAAAAAAGTGTCGCGATGGCTGCCCTTGGCGACGTAGGAAACAAATTTTTTGTGTTGATTTTCTTGTACGTTATCGCCATGAACATGTTCCTCAAAAACACCAAATCGGAGGAAACCAAAATGGGCGAAAAAATCAAAAGTCTTTTGATGAACCTCGTTCAAGAGCCAATCAACATCATCATTATTTCGGCGGCGGTTTTGTTGAGCTTAGGCTTAAATTTTAAAGCACTTCCGATGATTGTTCAGGAGGTATTTGACAAAACAAGCGCGATGATGACGCCGTTGGTGTTGATTTTTATTGGGGTAGCTGTTCAACTAAAACAACGTAAAAAAAGACTTATTGCTTCGTTGTTGGTATTTCGTGCAGGGCTAACGATGCTTTT
The DNA here is from genome assembly GCF_000482465.1 of Runella limosa DSM 17973. Taxonomy (GTDB): domain Bacteria; phylum Bacteroidota; class Bacteroidia; order Cytophagales; family Spirosomataceae; genus Runella; species Runella limosa. The sequence goes on along the minus strand of NZ_KI519424.1, from coordinate 227,117 downwards.
TAGCGCCGCTATTATTACGCTGCTGGGCATTCATGACCCAACGATGATTTTGTTGGCGACGGTGATCCCGTTGAGTTCGGCAAGTTTTTGGCCATTTGCGCACATCTCAGCTTTTAACTCACGCGAAGAAGCCCTAGAGATTCCCAAAGAACGCCGCACGTTCAATGCCGAGTTAGCGGTGTTGGTCATGGCCTTTTCGTTGCCTTTTTCTACTTTACTTATTTTAGGAATCTTGTCAACGGGAACGTTTTTTGCCCATACCAGTACCATTGCCATTTCGGGAATTGTTTTGATGCTAGTGGGTTTTGTTCCAACCTTTTTGGGACGCAAAACCGTTCGTTTGTCGAAAGCATAAAAAACGACGAACACTTGTTACAATGAATGTTTCAACAAAACTGATGAACCAATGAAAACTTTGAAAATATTCTTATTTGTGGCTACGGCCTTGGCAGCAGCATCTTGCAAAGTAGAAGACCCCTTTGTGGACAGAGTTGTTTCGCCTGTATTGCTAGTGTTTGACAATGCCGTGGGCGATGGTGGAGGTTTTACAACTGAACCTACCGTGACGTCAAAAGCGACAAGTACGCAAGCGACGATTAGCGTTCGGATTTTTGAATTGGACAAAACCAATATATTGGATTACAAGAAGGGCATTGACTCTATTCCTCTTACGGGGTTGAGTTTGGCACTAACGACGCGTACGGGTACAAAAATTGCCGACGTGACAACCGACGCCAAAGGCCGCGCAACGATTACAAAAACGTGGGCTGAATTTGGATTGTCGGCCCCTAAATCTGGAAACACTGTATCACTAACACTGACTGGAAAATACAAGGAGCAAGCGTTCACAAAACTAGCGCGTCTCCAAGCGAATTAGTTGTTGGTCAATAGTTGACAGACTTTAGTTCACAGTCTATAATATGGGCTGGAGTAACGTAAACACGCTGGACTATCGTCTATCGACCATGGACTATACCACTTAAAGATTATTGGTGGGTTTGAATAATCAATGATTGAACTGACAACGCCGAGGCACTCGTCTCGGCGTTGTTTTTTTATTTTTTTAGTAAAACATAAGTAAAGTTCTCGTTAAACTAACTTATGGCATAAATTAGCGTTCAAAATGACATAATTCATGCGATTCAAACTCACGTTAGCCCCCGTTCGAGACCGTCAGCGTTTAGTGTTCAACTATCAATATCCCCTGCAAGCGTGGATTTATGGTCGCTTGGCCAATGCCGACGCTGCGTATGCGGGTTTTCTGCACGAACGAGGCTACCAAGTGCCCGAGAGTCGTAAGGCGTTTAAGCACTTTACTTTTTCGGCTTTGCAAATACCAAGCATCGAACCCATCAAGAAAGGAGATACGTATATGGTGCTGCGTTCGGGAGTTTTGACGCTGTATATCTCGTTTTATGTGGACAAAGCGGCGGAAAATTTTATCGTTGGGCTGTTTCAACAGCAGCAACTGAGCATTTATAATCGGGAATGTAGGGCCAATTTTGTGGTAGAACGCGTGGAGACAGCCCCCTTGCCTGCGTTACAGAGCTCAATGACATTTCGTACGCTGTCGCCGATGGTTGTAGCCCAAAAAGTGGACGATTTGGATCAATACTTGACCCCAACGGACGCCGATTTTGGGCGATTTTTTGCGGTGAATTTGGTCGATAAACTGCGTTCGGTGCAACCTTCCATGGAAATGGACGCAACGATTGCCGAGCGACTGGTCAAGTTTGAGTTACTAAGCGACCCCGAACGGATAAAAAAACGAGGATTTCTGGCCAAAGAAGGCAAAGAGAAGGAGCAAACAAAAGTAATTGGTTATCACAATTTTACGTTTGCCCTGACAGCCCCGCCCGAACTCATTGAAGTAGGCTATTTGGGTGGATTTGGGAAGTATTGTTCGATGGGGTGTGGGTGTGTGGAGGTGGTAGAATGAGGTTTTATCAATGAAAAAGTTTCGACACTAATACGTTTTGACGATGAGAAATCTAGTATATTTGCGGTTGACTGATGCGTTTGGTCGCTTACACAACTCATCTCCTGATGGGGGTTGCCAGTACTGGTACGGGGGCGAAGAGATGTATCAGTTTTTTTGTGTCCTCACAAATTTAAAGGCGGTTTTAATTTATCGAGCCTCAGTAAGTGAGTCTCACTCTCACCGTCATATACTCTTGGGCCTTCTCCGTATAAATCGACAATTTTACCTGCTAAAGGTTCTATGCTTTGCCAGAAGCGGATTTCTCCCTTTAATAAATAACGCTGTAAAGCCCACAGAAAGTAATCTACGATACTTAATTCGAGATAAAATTTGGAGGAGTTATTCTTGTGCTTACGGTTGAAACGGTTTGGTGTTTCGACCATACCCAAAATAAGCAAAGGCTGGAAGCCTTCCGTCCCGACCAACAATTTTTTTCGTTTCCCATAAAACTCTGGGTCGCCACATTCGTCGATAAAGAAATAATGGGTTTGGAGCATGAGGGTTTACCGTTTGATAAGTTTTGGGGTCAAGAAGATAAAATGTAGCTACCTTTAAAATGAGGTAGCTACGTGAAATCCTTGAAATGGTACGATTGAAATTTGTTTTTGCTTAAAAGAACAAAGCATGTTTCAATTCCTGGGTGGTACGATTGAAATAAATGTTGAACAAACTAACATTCAACTGTGGAAATAATCTGCCTTGCGTTGGCATACAAAAATATTGATTTGAAGTCGCCTAAAAAAATATAAACTTAAATAAACATAGCATTGGAAATTTTATTAAGTTTGTTCCATAATTTAATTTCTAAAAGACATGCAGCGACCCAAACATGACATTCTTATTAATAAACCCTACATTTGCAAGCATTGTAAATGTGACTGTAACACATTGATTTTCTGTGAAATATGCAATGAACTTAGATTTTTGGACGATGAAAAAAATATTTGAAACCTATACAGGTAATTCCTTTCTTGATAATGCTCTTTATACGCTAGAGGGATTAGGTAGTTGCAATATTACTGAGTTGAATGTTGAAAAACTCAAAAAACTCTTTCAAGATCCTTATAAGAAGGGGCATCAATCGTTGATGCAGCTCAATAAACGATTAAAGAACTATACAATGCTTTTTACAAAGAATGGTCCTTTACACAACGATAAAGAGTTTGGCGAACGGATATATAAAACTTTAATGGAAAGTATCATTGATGGCTTTGAAGATGAAGGCGAAAATATCTGTGAATTATCAGGTATGCGATTCCATAAAAAATTTGAAACTTACTATGCCGAAACGCTCCAAAAAATAGGTTACCCTGCTGATAAAATTATAGGGAAAGATAAAACTATTAATCGTTGCTGGTTTCCATTGATTGGTGGATTGGGCTCTGATGCTCAAGCTTTACCACAAGCTAGGCGAGCGATACAAATACATCCAATTTGGGTTGTAGTAATGCAGTTTTTGCCATTGTCCGCAGTGATTTTCAAAGGAGGGGTTCTTTTGGTGGACTCCTCCAATTTTGAGTTTGCGAAGCTGATGGTTGCCAAATTTGTAGATGAAATCAAGAGCAGAGCAGAAAGTGTGAGTGTTTCTCAACAAATCGAAAATTACAAAGACTATGCAAAAGGAAATTACATTCTTCAAGCTCTTTCAATTTTAGATGACAAAGAAGATTATGATGATGAATATACTGATATAAATCTGTGGAGTTTTTCTAATTCGGGTACAGGTGCAAGTTGTGAAATTGACAGAGTACCGAATCGACTTATCAGAAAATTATTAGCATTCAAAAAAGATGGCTATACATCAAAAAGGCTTGGTTACATCCTCAATAATCCTAAGCTTACAAACTCATTTCTTGAATCGCTTGAAACTAATAACGATTGGTGGGGGCTTTATATTCCGATTGATAAAGATAAAAATCTTATAGAATCGAAATTTTTAGAAAAATACTACGAGTTAATAGGAAAAAAAATAAACTTAGATTACGCCAAATACATTGCCTTTTTACTTAATATTTATGTTGAAAAGGAAAAAAACTTTGCTAAACTCATTGATAGTAGTTTAGATGCTTATAAAGACGATAATTACCGAGTGGAAATTTACAAAGCTTTAATAAAGGCGACCCAAGAAGGTAAATGGTCTTTGGAGCATCATTTGCAGATTATTGACAACCCAGATTCTTTTCCTATCAAGAATACATTTTATTCATTCCATAAACTTATACATTTCTATTATTGGAAAAAGGAGTTTAGAAATGAATTACCAACTCTTATTCAATGTCAAAAAACTCAAGTTGAAAATGCTTGTGAATGGTTGATAGGTTTGGTGCAGATTGATAAAAACAAAGAAAAAACCATCAATTGGCTCAAAAATCAACAATATTATGCCCAAGTAACATTTGTAGAAATATTATTGAGGCAAGCCAAAACGGTTTCCATGAAAAGTGTTTTAACCTATTTGTATGACGAAAACTGGAATTCTATACGGATAGGCTTAAATGAACTACTGAGAATATTCTTTAATCAGCCGAGCCAAAGGCAAATAACATTTGGAGATGAGAATGGGATAGAAGAAAATCCATTTACTGACTTTGCAGAAGCGTACAAAAAATATTATACTGAAAAGTACTCTAACGCCAAATTTAGAATGCTAGTCAAAAGTATTCCGAATGATAATAGGAAATTCAAAAGTTGGCTTGGAAATACTCTTCAAGAAAGAGAAAAATATTACAATGAGTACCCACAAGAAAATATAGCAGTCTTTGAATTGGATGAGTTGATGTCCAATCCATCAGGAGAAAGAAGGTTAAATTTTGCTCGTTTTGCTATCAAATTCAGTCTTTTAAAATTAACCGAGCTGAACGAATATCAATCTAATGAAATTGATGAAGACTTTGAAGATGTATTGGAAGAAACCGAATTAATACCTTAAATAAATGTAAAAATGGCAGAATTAAAAAACATCACTGGAGCATTGTTGATAGATGCTACCGCCGCTTTTTTGAATGGTGCAGGTCTTGAAACTGGCGAGAACAAGAATGAAGTAGCTATCAAAACTTTTTTTGAAAAAGTAAATGGAAAATCTGAGAAGGTACCTTATGTGTCGGCTCAATCTTGGAGAAGGTGGTTAAGAAATACTTCAAATGAGGAAAACGGATGGTTGCCGAGCGAACTTCGTGCCATTGAATCTGAAAAAGCGAAAAAGGAAAAAGCAAAAGAAAGTGGCGAAGAAAAAGAGAAAAAAAGTAATACTGCTAAAATAGCTACTGAGCTAAACCCTGTTGAGTTTCCTGAGGATGATTTATTTGGCTACATGAAGAGCGGTGGCAAAGATGACGAAAGTATTCAACGTACATCGCCTTTTAAATCATCAATTCTGAAAGGAATCAAAAATATGCGTACTATTAATACTGATGAAGCATTCGTTCACTTAAAAGAAGGTACACCACTGCCTTACTCGACGCAATTCTATTCGACTCATTTAGAAGGTTTCTTCAACTTAGAATACTATCGCTTGGGGGTTTATGACAATACTGCAAGTCGTAAAGAACTTTCGCAGGAATTAGTTGAAAAACATCACGATAAATTTGATGTGGCCCAAATTCCTTATGGTTCAAAAACTTTTCCAAGATATACGTTAAAAGAGGCGGTAAAAATCAAAAATAAAAATGCATCTGGCTTATTAAAAGGCTTGGCATTTTTGCGAGGTGGTGCTAAACAAGCTGCTTTTGGCTCAGACGTTTCACCCAAAGTATTGATTTTGGCAGGTATGCAGTCGGCAAATCCTGTTTTTAATAATATTTTCGTTGGTACTGGTGAAAAGCCTCAACTCAATGTTGATACACTTTTGGAAATTCAAAAGGATTACAAAGACAGGTTGGCAACACCTATTTTCATTGGTATTAGAACAGGTTATTTGCAAAACGAAACTGAAATAAAAGAAAAATTGAAAGAGGGTTTTGTGATAGATTCTCCTGTGGGAGTAGTTAAAACATTCAATGAAACTTATTTGAAATGATGATACAGAATTTGCTTCAAATTAAGTTAGAGGGGTGGACTGCTACCCCTCGCTTACCTTTCGTTTTGTCTGGTAATGCCCTTTGTTTGCCAGTGCCAACTTATTCCTTATTGTTAGGTTTGGTTGGTTGTTGCTTAGGAAGGTTAGTGCAATCTCACGAGTTGAAAATTGGTTTTAGATACGAATTCGATAGTACAAACGAGGATATAGAAACTCGCCAGAGACTTGAATATGATGGAAAAAAAGTAAAAAGTCATGCTAAAGGTACAGATGCACATACACGTGAGTTTCATGCCATACCGAGGCTAACTATTTGGTTGAATAGATTAGACTGGGAAGATTTTTTTCGTAATCCCGTAGGGACACCTTCACTTGGACGTTCGCAGGATATTATGAAAATAGTTGAGGTATCAATTATAGAAGCTATTCAAGTTTCAGAAACAACGATTGCAGGGACAATGATCCCCTTTGAAGCCTCGCTCAAAGTTGGGGGGCAGTTAGTACGGTTAGCTGAAGCTTTTGAAGAAGGGGATAGCGTTGGGCAAGGCAGATTAGCTACAGCTGTAAGGATGTTTTTAGCGATTCCTCCAGATAGTATTTCAAAAGTCAAAATCAGTCAAATTTTTGAAGTTTCTGGGGAGCAAGGGGCTGATTATCAAGTAAAGGGGTTTTATTTACATACTTTTAGTAATGCCAACTGATTTTTCAAAATACATAGCAAAAAGTAACGGGCTTACTTTGAAAGAACATACTAATGATGTGCTCTTTGCGGGGCGTAAGTTGGTTGAAACATTATCGTTGACCGAAGATGAGAAAAAGAAATGGCTTGATAAAATTGAACGAGTTGCGGTTTTACATGATTTGGGGAAAGCACATCAAATGTTTCAAGCCTCTTTATTTGGAAAAAATGAGCTCGCAATTAGGCATGAAATATTTTCGCTTTGGTATTGCTTGAATTATTTAGAATTGGGTGAAGATGAGCTGTTTGCGATAGCTACACACCATAGAGGTGTTAGTACAGGGGTAGTTGAGACAGATAAAAAAAGGTTACAAAAAGAACAGTTAAAAGAACATTTTGAACAGCTAGTTGAACTGGATAAAGCAATACTAACAAAGATGTTCTTGATTGATTGGTTGGATGAAAATTCGCTAAAACTAAAACTAAAACAAGGGGATGATATAGAAGTGCCAATCTCCAAAAGATGGCAACGAATTTTGAAAAAAAATTCTCAAGGTAGCGAGTTTGATAAAACTCAAAGATGGGAGTTAGCCAAAACACGAGGGCTTTTGATTGCTGCTGACCATATTGGTTCGGCTCAAATTCAAAATGAAATTCCTACACCACGCCTATTGAAAATAGCAGATTTTCAACCGACGAAGGATGGGGTATTTTTCCCATTTCGTAAATTCCAAACTGATTTACAAACATTGAAGGGCGATGTGATACTTCATGCGCCTACTGGGTCGGGAAAAACAGAGGCCGCTTTGAGCTGGATTTATGCTAACCAAACTCCTAATGCCCGTATTTTTTATACTTTACCCTATACTGCCAGTATCAATGCGATGGTAGTCAGATTAAAACAGATTTATGGGGATGATAGTAACTTGGTAACGGCGCTACATTCAAAATCTTTAGACTTTTTTTATGACGAGGCCGAAGAAGAGACATTAAACTACGTTGAGCGAGAAGAGAAAGCTAAAAACAAAAAAAGTTTTTCCAAAGAACTATTCTATCCTATAAAGGTAACAACCCTTCATCAGATTTTGAAAAATGCGCTTATGGGTAAAGGATGGGATATGGCTTTGTTCGATTATCAAAATGCTCTTTTTGTTTTTGATGAATTTCATACTTATGATCCACTTATTACGGGAATGATGATGGCAACTGTAAACTGGTTGAGAAAGAGTTTTGACGCTAAAATTATGTTTATGTCGGCTACAATTCCTGAATTTATTCTTGATAAATTGATAGATAATTGTTTTGAAGGAAATAAAAGTGTTATTAAGAGACCCAATCCTATCGTGGCTTCTGATGCCGAGATTTTGGGAAGGAAAAGGCATAGACTAATTTGTATATCGAAAAGACAAATAAGAGATAATTATGAATTGATTGAGCAAGCTATTGAATCAGGAAAGTTAGTTTTAATAATTGTAAATAATGTAGCTAGTTGTCAAGAAATTTATACGTATTTTAAAGAATATAGCCCAGTTTTACTTCATGGGGGATTGCATAGGAAAGATAGAAAAGTAAATGAAGGAAAGATTACTAATTCAAATAAAGAGAAACGACCTAAACTGTTGATAGCCACACAAGCAGTAGAAGTGAGTTTGGATATTGATTATGAAGTGGCATTCATTGAAAACGCCCCAATTGATGCTTTGATTCAAAGATTAGGGAGAGTCAATCGAGCTGGGAAAATGCCTCAATGTGCAGAGGTATATATTTTTGAAAACTCAATGGGTAATATTGAAAAAATATATAATAAAAAAGTCTGTGAAGATACTTTCAGAGAGCTATCAAGGCTAGATAGTAAAGAGTTAACAGAAGGTGATTTAATTGATGTTTGTAATATTGTTTATATAGACGGATATTCAGATAATACTGATAGAGAAGATTTTGATTCAGGTTACAGAAATGATATAATAAACAATTTCAATGAGAGACTTATTGCTGGACATTGGGAAAATTGGATTGAAGGCCTATTGGAAAAGAGTAAGTCAAAGATTGATGTATTGTGTGGGAATTGTTTTAGTGAATATGTTATGCTACTAGAAAATGGTCAAAATATTGACGCCTATCAACTGTTTGTTCAAATCTATTTTTGGGAGAGTGAAGATATTCAGAGGGTCATTTCAGAGAAAAAAACTTATAAGGATAAAAGTGAGAAGTATAATATTCTTATTGCTGATGATTTGGAATATGAAGATGGGTTTGGCTATAAAAAAAAACTTGATAGTAATGGACAGTTTCTGTAAATCGAAGATTGTTTATGATTGATTTTTTCGACTACGAAAAACAGGTTTAATCATGTTTTACACAATTGGGTTGTATAAAAAATCGGCGCATTCTGCGACGTATAATGGCCAGATACGGTATGAATGTAGATACGTTGCATGCAACGTATCTACATTCATTAATAATCATGGAACGGGGATAACAATGCGGAATTATTTTTGAAACAGGGTTTTGAACAACAATGTATCATGGCCAAAACCTGTGATATTTTTGGCCAAATATTGGGTCGATTGCTGTAGATACGTTGCATGCAACGTATCTACAAATGACAAATTATTTGATTGGCCGTCTAACTGGTGATAGGCCGTTTGGCGAAACATTTTGTTTTTCAAACGTGCCATTTGATAAATCTCCTAACAATAGACGACGGCTATGGCAGAATTATTCAACAACAAATACCGTATCGAATCGGCACGGTTAAAAGGCTGGGATTATGGGTCGGAAGGGGCCTATTTTATTACCATTTGTACCAAAGACCGTGCACATTTCTTTGGCGAATGTGTCAATGGAAAAATGAAATTATCGACCATGGGGGCAATTGTGCAGGGGTGTTGGTACGACATACCTGCGCATTTTCCACACATTGCGTTGGGGGACTTCGTGGTAATGCCTAATCATATCCACGGGATTTTGGTATTGGATAAATCGTTGCGGGAACAAAATCGGGGTGACAATGATGACGACGACGTAGAGACGTTGCATGCAACGTCTCTACCACCGACCAATACCCCCGCATTTTATCAGGCGATTTCGCCCGATGCAGGGTCGATACCAACCGTGATTCGGTCGTTTAAATCGGCCTGTACCAAACACATCCGTGAAACCTTTCCACAGCGGGATTTTGGTTGGCAAGAACGTTTTTGGGACAATATCATTCGGAACGAAGCATCTTGGGATAGGATTCGTAACTACATCACTACAAATCCTGCCAACTGGAACAAAGACAAATTTTTTGACCAATGAATATCAACGCGACATTGCTAAACTATTACCAGTTGTGCCACCGTAAAATGTGGCTACACTACCATGCCATCCGAATGGAACACACCTCGGAGGTGGTGTATGAAGGTAAATTGATAGGGGAGGAGAGCTATCCTTTTCGGGCTGATAAAAATGAGGAATTGGAAATAATGCTCCCTCTCCAGAAAGGAGAGGGCTCGGGTGAGGTTAACCTAACCGCCAAAATAGATTTTTTTGACGCCAAACGCGGGATTGTCCACGAAACCAAAAAATCGGCGGCCAAAGAATGGGCGCACGTGGCGCAGGTGCAGTTTTATTTGTACTTGTTGCAAAAAAATGGTGTGGAAGTCAGTCATGGTGTCATCGAATATCCCAAATTACGCCAAACCGAGCGGGTGACACTTGGCGAAGAAGACGTGATACGAATTGAAGCCAATATCGAAAAAATCAGGGAAGTACTCGAACAAGAACAATGTCCGCCGAAGTTGCCGATTTCAAAATGTAAAGCGTGTAGCTATTTTGAATTTTGCTGGGTGGGAGACGAATAACAACCATTGGAAGACAAAAAATGAAAAAAAGCTATTATCTCTTTAACCCTGGCCGCTTGAGCCGTAAAGACAACACGCTCTGTTTTGTGCCCGTTGACGAGGACGGTAACGAAGGACAGCCGCGCTACATTCCCATTGAAGGAGTGGATAACCTGTATTGTTTTGGAAGTTTGGATGCCAATAGCGCGATGTACAATTTTTTGGGCAAAAACCACGTATCGGTGCATTTTTTCGACTATTACGAACATTATACGGGGTCGTTTATGGCAAAGGAGTATTTGTTGGCAGGCAAAATGCAGGTAGAACAAACGCGCCATTATCTCTCCGACAAAAAACGAATGGTGGTAGCCAAGACGTTGGTCGAAGGGGCAGCTTTTAACATGTCCAAAAACCTCAAGTACTACCAAGGGCGTGGCAAAGACGTTGCCAAGCAGCTTGGACAAATCGAAAGTTATTCGCCGTCGATCACCGATGCGGGAAATATTGCGGAGTTGATGGGCATCGAAGGCAATATCCGACAAGCCTATTACGGGGCATTTGGGGAAATAATCAACGATTTTGACATGGGAAGCCGCAGTAAGCAACCGCCTCAAAACGAGGTGAACGCCTTGATTTCGTTTGGGAATATGATGTGTTACACGGTATGTTTAGACCAAATTTACCACACCCAACTCAACCCTACCATTAGTTTTTTGCACGAACCTGGAGCGAGGCGGTATTCGTTGGCGTTGGATTTGTCGGAGATATTCAAACCCATGTTGGTCGATCGCACGATTTTCACCGTATTGAACAAAAAACAGATACAAGCCAGCGATTTTCGGCAGGATATTAACCGCTGCGTGTTGAAAGAAGGGGCAAAAAAGGTATTTGTACAAGCGTTTGAAGAGCGATTGAAAGAGACATTTAAACATCGTTTGTTGGGTAGAAGCGTGAGTTATAAGCATTTAGTAAAACTAGAGTGCTACAAACTACAAAAGCATCTGCTGGGTATGGAAGTGTATAAACCTTTTAAAATGATGTGGTAACCCCTCCCTGTCCCTCCCCAGTAGGGAGGGAAAAAGCGCTATGTATGTAATATTGGTGTATGATATTGGAGAAAAACGGGTGGCAAAGATGTTGAAACACTGCCGCAAGTACCTGAATTGGATTCAAAATTCGGTGTTTGAAGGGGAAATTACGGAAGCGAAGTTGAAAGAAATGTTGATGGGCGCGCGGGCGATTATGAATGAGGATCAAGACAGCGTTATCCTATTTAAGAGTCGGAACGAGCGCTGGCTTGACAAAGAGATTATTGGGGTAGAACGAAGCTCAATTGATAACTTTCTTTGAGTACAAAGTCGTCGAAGCCGCAAAAATGCCCAAAAGTTCGTTGACATATTGACTATAAATATCCTTGACGTTGACGTAAGTAGTTGATAATGAGCAGTCGTCGATGGCCTAGTAAAATCGAGTCATTGGCCATCGACGATTTTTTAGTTGAAAAATACCGCAAAAAACCTTAAAATTGAGCCAAAATAGCCGTTTTTGCAACGGCTTTAAATCGTACCATTTTGGAATTGAAACCAACTAGCACTACAGTAACGCGCGCGGCAGATGTGCTTTAAATCGTACCATTTTGGAATTGAAACTCAAAAGGGCATTTTTTGGTTTGGGTCACGGCGGAAACTTTAAATCGTACCATTTTGGAATTGAAACAGCGGCCACTGCCGTAGGCGAGAAATCGCCGTGGCTTCTTTAAATCGTACCATTTTGGAATTGAAACGCAACAAAACGACCTGTTTGCGCAGGGGCGTACCCCTTTAAATCGTACCATTTTGGAATTGAAACTTTTCG
>NZ_KI519424.1:91200-213885 GCF_000482465.1 Runella limosa DSM 17973 | reverse complement strand
TACTTTAAATCGTACCATTTTGGAATTGAAACTTTGTGTAACAATTTCTGTAACATTTTCCGATTTATGGCGATTCGTTACGGGGCGAAAGAAGGGCGAAAACATAAAAAAGCGCCTTAAATCGTGTTTAAGGCGCTTAATGAGTCGTTACAACTCGAAAATGTGACCCCGTTAGAGCCTGAACCCATTCTTCTTTTTGAGCCATAATCAGCACTTTGCTAATTACCGTGTACCCAAACTTGCCCCATTACCCACAAAAAAAAAGAGGTAATGCGGCAAATCTGGCTAAGGGTACACTACCCGACTTTCCCTGCAAAAAACGAATCATACTATCTTTTTCCGATACCTGACCTTTCAGGAAATGTACCATTTCTTCTAAATCGGCTAAACGACGCATTAAATAGCTATCACCTCCAAAAGAAATTTCGTCTTTAACTTTAATTCCTTCTTCTTTCACTTTTGTTTTTTCAAGTATATAGCCTGGGCTTACTTCTAGTATTGTGGCCCATTCGTCAAGCTCATTTGTACCAATTGAGCTTCTTTTAAACACATCGTGTACAGCTTGTGGCGTTATTCCCTTTAACTGTGACAAGGTTTTTACTTTAAAACCCTTTTCCTCGCTTAATTCCTTGATTACAAGGCCAATAGGCTTTTTTTGTGGTTCCATACTAAAAAATATTTCTGTTTTTACTTGTTAATATTTCTGTTTTTACTTTATATTTGTTCAACAAATCGCCACAAATCGCAACGATTTACAACAAAATAACGCAAAACCTAAATAAAAGTGCAAGGTCAAGACGATTTTTTTTGTATGAAGAAAACTTACCAAACGTTGACATTGGAGCAAAAACGGCTCCTTGCCAAAGAGTTGTACGATTACCATGCGGCTGTCGTACAGACTCAAATCATGTCCAAATATTCGGAAAAGTATAATGTGGGCCATCGGACGTTCAAAGAGCAAATTGCCGAACGTAGGCCGATGAGGAATGACCAAGCCCAATTTGTGATCGAGTCATTAATCCCTCACACATCGCCGTTCGGCATTAGAGAACTTTTTCGCCGCTTATTCGATGCCGAACCCGAAGCTTTTGGCTACATCATCGACGCTGCGGATGCACTCGCCCTTGAAGAATCGGAGAGTTTGTTTAATCGCTGGAAACACAAAAAACTATTGGCAAGCGAATGAAAATTACAATCACCATCAACTTAGACGTAGTCAAAGCGATTGCCGTGAGCGCAATAGCTTTCTTTCCAGTCGTAAATTATGTGCTTTTCGGCGGCTCTCCTTGGTGGGCATTGATTTGGGCCACAATCGTTTTGTTTTATCCTTCCAACAAATAGCGCCATGACTAATATTGAACTACGAATAAAACAGCTTCAAGGCACGAGAGCGGATTTATTAAAAGAAAAAGGTGAGTTAATAGATGTCTATCAACGACTTGAACAGAGACCGAAATGGTTTTTCTGGCTCTTTTGGACGAATAAATATGAAGTATTGAATACGACTCAAATGCAAATTCGGAGTATCCAAGATTTTATCGACGATGTTAACCGTAACCTGCGATTTCTGCACCGAGCCAAAGCAGCAACCGACGAATCGGGGATTGATAGCCATTGGAAAATGAGAAATTGACCAACATTTTTTTGAGGTATCACGATGAAAATAATACCGATAATTAAAGAAGAATCCACGGAAGCTGAGAAAATCAAAGAAACGGCGCATGGGTATCGTCAAGGACTTTGGCACGGTTATCATAAACGAAAAACGGATGATTATCGTATTGATGACTTTCATTCTCACATGCTAAAAATGGCTAATGAATGGGAAAGGAAGTACTTAACACAAATAGGGACTGTCGATAAAACCCCATTAATAAATCAAATTCAGCAAGCATCAATACATTACAGGAGACAGTTAGCAGCTATTTATAAATCACAAAATTCAAGTGAGAGCTTTTTAGGAGAAATATGTATGAAACTGGATAAATGTCTCGAAGAATGGGAAGCTGAAAAATTAAAAAACCTACCAAATGAACCTGGGTGATATGTACGAATTGGCCATGGCCAAATTGAATGACGACCCCCGAAACACCTACTTACTGCAACACATAGAGCGCTACGTAATTGCCCTTGAGGCAGAACATCACCGACTCACTACCGAACTTGAAACTATCAAAAACGCCGACCGAAAACGTGAACTTGGGCAGTTGGCCAAACAAGTTATTCTTCAATTAGAACTACAATCTTTCGAGTCTCTTTAATACCAAAATCAAATCAAAACCATGGCTTTTCACGAAGACAATTCTACGGTCTTTTTCACCGTCTATGACTCAAAACTTACGCGACGTTTTGAGACTCCCAACAACAAAACCATTTCGCGTATCAATCGCAATGGTCGCCAGGTACATGAGCAATATTTCAAAGCCATTGAAGGAATGCTTTATGACATTGAACTAAAAGAATCCGACTTTGGCCGTCAATGGCTACTATGGTTTCAAGACGGCGTTGACAAGTTTGTTCTGCAACTTGATTATCGTTCCAAAGAAGCAAAGGATTTCTTTTCGAGACTTCCAAACACCAAACTCGATTACTACATCCGAACAACAGTTTTCAAAAACGAAAAAGGGAAAACGCAACTATTCACCAAACAAGGTCAATCGTCTGTTCCATCGGCTTTCACCCTAGAAAACCCAAATGGCCGTCCCGAAATGGTAGAAACTACCGACGGTGAAGGCAAAAAGAAATGGGACGATACCGCTCAAATGAAGTTTTATG
Source organism: Runella limosa DSM 17973 (assembly GCF_000482465.1). GTDB lineage: Bacteria > Bacteroidota > Bacteroidia > Cytophagales > Spirosomataceae > Runella > Runella limosa. Next base: position 211,110 of record NZ_KI519424.1, on the reverse strand, counting down.
AGGAACTGGTAGCAAAAACCAACGAAACCCTTTACCGTCTCCACGGCATCCCCGCGCGTCTGCGTTCGGCCAACACTCCCGAACAAAGTTTCTCTACTCACGACGCGGAACAATCCGACCCGTTTGATTTTCCAGACGTTGACCAAGACCCCGACAGACCTTTCTAACGGATTTTCTTTTTTACAAAATAAATAAACATCAAAATCACCCTAATTATGCACTACGAACTCAATTCAATCAACAAAGATGAGCATAAGTCTATCTGCTCGCACCTCACTTTTACAATGGGTTGTATCTGGTATTCATCAGCGCATTTTTTGCCAGAGCCTCAAGACCCCGTTTTGTTAGCTGTGTATGACTCAGAAACTGGGGAAATGAATTTTCATGTTGGATATGCCGAATGGGACTCGCCATTTGCTCCCGAAGAGTTTCATTCATTTGATGAAGACATAGAGGAGGACTATGACATTAGATGGATTTCTGAAACAATGCAAGAGGAAAAAGAATCATCAAAAGTAGTCGCATTTGCCCCACTTATTCACTTTTGGCGTGGCGTCGGTAAGGCTCTTAAAGTAGGTAGTAAATATTCGGCTTGTATGAGTGAAGTGGATGAAAATGAGTACACATTATTACCCATTGACCAACGAGAACCAGATGAAATCTACCATAAGATGTTACAGCATCAAATTGAGACGCTTATCAATAACGGAGTCCCATTATTCCCAAATTTTGGCGGTAAGAATAAAACAAACTAGGAGCTACCATGATGAATCCATTTTTAGCGATACGTTATTTACGACCTAGCACAGGGAAAGAGGAATCCGTTATTGTAAACATCAACCATATTTCATTGATAGAACAGAATGAAGGTGGAAGTGCAATTGTAACAATTGGCAAGAGAATGATTTCTACTACCCATGACTATGATTCTATAATCAGTTGGATTGATTCCATTTACGATGAATACAACTTGGACTTTTCCCCAAATCGGGGGAAAAGTCCCGATGATGCAACCGCTTCTAATTGGTACAATGATATATCCCTTTGACTTTACGCCAAATTTGGCGAAAAGTCCATAAACAAATTTTTTAATCAATAACCAACTACAATTATGCAAGTCCTAGTACCTGGGCACAGATATGTTGCTCACAATTTTGAAGACAAAAACGGACATGGCCAAACCATCCAGTTTATTCATAAAGAGCCAAAAGGTGATACAACAGAGCTTGAAACAGTTTCGGATGGCACAACCAATGAAGAACTACTTGCTGTACTTATCGACCGCATGGTTTTTCTCCAAAATGCGTTTCCGTGTCGGGAAAACGCTATTGTGATTACCAAGTTAGAAGAATCTTTGATGTGGCTCAATAAGCGCACCTCAGACCGATTGAAGCGCAATGTTGAAGGAAAGCAAATTGCATAGCTATGCCATCCAAAATCTGCCCACAATGCAACAAAGTATTTACGCCGCTTATTCAGTGGCGTAAATACTGTTCAAACGCTTGCAATCAAAAAGCGTATAAGGCACGTAAACGTCTCACTCAAAACGAACTGTAACTATGAACCCTGAAAGATTCCACCGAAACGCAATAGAATCTACAATGCAAAGAGGCGCTTTACTGTCAAATTGTGAAAGATACAGATTCAGATTATTGGCACTATCTCTAGCGGGGGAATCCCTGAGGAAATTACTATCTCAATTAGTGATATACGTCGAATCACTAAGGATAAAAATGGGAAAGCAATCATTAGAACTATTGCTGTCACACAGGAAGCCATCTATACAGAACACAACTACGATGATTTCATTGAGTCACTCGCATCATTTCAGAAAGTGGAAGTTATCGAAATCTTAATCAATTGAACTTATCATGGAAATCTTAATAGCAAGTTTCAAACTACCATTAATTAAAGACTTCTCTACAATAGCAATGCTCTGTAAAGTAGGGTACATGAAAACTAACCGTAAATTCTGTGTCCAATTTAACGGTTCAAATGGATACATATCAAACGTTGAAATTTGTAGTGAACTCCAAAGGACAAACGATTGTGCAATCTTTCTCGAACAACTCGAAAAGAAATCAGGAGGCTACAAAAACGTAGATGTGAATGTTTTTTTCTCAGAAGAAAATGGCGTTCGTGTAAGCATCGGAAAAGACCAACCACGTCAAACCCAACCGACAGAGCAACGAAATCAGGCGAATGCCTAAATTGGTTTATCTAAGCGTCGGTTCCCGTAAAATACCCCCTAAATCGGCTGCAAATGGGGTTTTGTAAAAAATGGGCGTTGTGAGCTGTACTTAAAAGGCGTTGTCCGCAGAGATTCAAAATTGATATTTTACAATTGTGTCGTTATTCCCTGGTAATAAAAATTATAGCCATAATGAAGCAACTTCTAAAAAGTCGTTGCTGGCCATGGCAAAGCCTTTTGAAAGCTATTTTGGTGGAAAAGGAGGAAGTGGCGTTTGTCAGGCGATTATAAATCAAATTCCACCACACGAAACATATGGAGAATTGTTTTTAGGCAACGGTAGCATTTTTAGAGCCAAAAAATTGGCCAATAACTCCATTTTGATTGATGCTTCAGCAATTGTGATTGAAAAATGGAGGAATCATTTACCAAAGCAGGCAGAAAGTCAAGTTCAATTGATTAATGGAAATGCAATTGAAATTCTCGAAGAACAAAGAGAGGCTTTGGATTGCTCCGCTTCGTTTTTGTATCTCGATCCACCATATCCATTTTTCGTAAGGAAATCTTCAGAAGAGGTCTATGAATTTGAGTTGACTGACGAACAACACATACACCTTTTGGGAGTTATAAGCAGCTACAAAAATGCCAATGTGATGATTTCTTCTTACCCGAATGAAATGTATGATGAGACCCTTTCACAATGGCGTAAAGTTGACTTTGTTGGTCAAACGAGACATGGTAAGGTAGTAGAACGCATCTACATGAACTATCAAGAACCCACCGAGCTACATGATTATCAGTATGTTGGAAAAGATTTTCGAGACCGTTGGCGAATTGAAAAGAAAATTCGTGGAATGATTAAAAAGCTTGAAAAGCTTCCTGAAATAGAGAGAAATGCCCATTTGGAAGCTATTCGATTAAAATTCGTAAACGAATCGTAGGTACCACAACTTCAAACTTGTTGTTGATCGATCATTTTCAAAAAAGCCGTTACAGTACTGGAAATCAACTCCTAAATCACCATGACATTCAATCCTCAAAAACGCGATAAATCCCTTGACATAATCGTTGGCAAAACGTTAAAGTGGGACTTTGCCCGCATTGCGAAATTTAAGCCGCATTCGGTGGTAAGTACTCAGCGTTATGTAAAAACGACGGAGTACGAAGTAAGCGCCACTAGCAAGGCCAATTTGGTCCAAAACAAAATGGATACGGGGTACAACGGATACATGAGCGAGGCGACCCGTCGCCATGTCAAGGGGATTTTGGAAAATTGGTTGACCGCGATTGAGTTGAATGTAAATATGGCATTTCCCACGAGTTTCCCTTCGGAAAAAGTCTATCCAACTTTTGTGACGCTCACGTTGCCTTGCAAACAAATTCACGATGATCGAGACATCAAAGAGGACTGCTTCCACCCGTTTATGAATGAAATGATTCGGAATTGGAAAGTAAAAAACTATTTGTGGGTATCCGAAACGCAAAAAAACGGGAATATCCATTTTCACGTCCTTTTTGACCGAGCGGTACCAGCTTTGCGTTTGCGCCAAATTTGGAACAAGCACATTGATAAATTCCCGTATTGCTACGTGCAGGATTACGCGGATACCCAAAAGTACATCTACCGAAACGGCTTTTTTGTTCGCCCCGAAATGCTCGAGCAACGCGTTATTGCCAACATGAAGGCCGCAAAAGACCAAGGCCGAAAAATAACCAAAGCTGAGGCAAGAAAAATAGAAAGCAAACGCCAAAAAGAAGCCTACGAAAAGGGTGTAGCCGCCAAATGGAAGGACCCAAACACGAGCGACATCCATTCGTTGAAATCTATCAAGAAATTAAGCGCTTACGTTTCAAAGTACTTCACCAAAAAGCCCGAAATAGTGAAGCCAAAGTTGGCCGAGAACCAGAAGTTGGTGGAAGAATCGGGGAAATACTTCATCGAAACTACGCCAGATGAATCGACCGAAGTGATGTTTGGGGATTCTAATCGAGTCGCCTACACTCCTGTTTTTCAAGTGCGTAGAATGAGGGGAAGAATTTGGGGAGCGTCAGCCGCTTTGAAAGCGCCCGAGACGAAGCCAGTGGCTTACCAGTGCGTAATTAGCCGCCGTACGTGCGAAATGGTTTCCTACCAAACTTCGGTGACGCACATAAAACCCGTGACGGTGACTTCAACGGACATATTTGGTACCGTAACGTCCAAAACGGTCAAGCGTAGAGTAACGGAGCACATCAATTACGAAGCGCCCGAATACCCCGAACCCATTCTGAACCATGTGGCATTACGATACCTTGACACGCTGCGGACGAAGGTCGTCAGTGAGGACGATATAAAAAAAGCATCGGAACGGGCGGGGTCATTGTTCGTCGAAATGAAAGGGGAGGTGATACCGCTAAAAGACCCACAGCGTAGCAACATGGAAATATTTGCGCCTGAACTGTTCAAAGAGTATCGGGCACATTACGTAACAGTTTTTCAAAACCTGTATGCCGCTTAAAATCCGTGCCTTATATCGACAAAAATATACAAACACCCGTTCAGCAGTACGGAGATTGGCAGGTTATGCCCGACGGAGAGATTATCAACTTTCGACGTCGGCTCAGAATCTATCCAGACCGCCTAACGGAATCGGATTGGTGGCTCAGTCTGAGAACGAGAGAATGGATGAACTCTGAATGGAATCACTTTATTCCAGCCTGGTTCTTGGCCTGTCAAACCGCAGGAATTACCGAAATCCCCAATTTCAAACTTAATTACTGACATGATTACGGAATTTGAGCAATTGCCATTCAACGAAAATTGGAATAATAAATTAAGTTGCCCCTCCTTCACCACATTTCAGCTGCACAATGCAAGAAAGTACCGAGTTGGGAACAAATTGTCAATCCTCTTAAAAGGAAAGTTCTTGAAAGATGTAGAAGTGATTGATGTACGTACCGTAAAACTATATGCCGTAAATGAGTTTGTGGCACGTCTTGATACTGGTTACTCCCGTGATGAATTTGTCGGCTTGGTTACTACCATGTACAAAAACAAAGGCATTGACTTCAAAACAGCCGATTGGGACTTAGTCTTACTCCGAACCATCGAAAAAACAAAGGTTAAACCTCAAAATGGGTTGTTCACATGACTTCAATCAATTCAATGCCATACATTTTTGAGCAAATCAATGAGTACTACACAGCAATTGACTTGATTTTTTTTGCCAATAGTATTGATTCTGTTAGTGACGAAAATAAAAACAGTCTCCCGTATGATGATTTTCTTGAAGTATGTAAATACGAGAAAAAAATTGCCCGTTTAAAAAGAAAACTAGAAAATGTTAAGCTATGACACACGCGGGATTTTTTGAAGGAATTGGCGGGTTTTCGCTCGCTGCGGAGGAATGTAGAATCCAAACCGTTTACACTTGTGAAATTGACGATTTTAGGAATACCTGGATTAGTTACCGATTTAAGTACGCAATAAATGACAGAGACATACGAAAAACTAATGGCGTCTATGCCGACATTTTCACAGGAGGTTTCCCGTGCCAAGATATTAGCTTGGCAAACCCAAACGGAAAAGGACTCGAAGGCGCACGAAGCGGCCTTTGGTGGGAGTTTTACAGGATCATTTGCATACATCGACCAAGATACGTGGTGCTGGAAAACTCCCCAAATCTCGTTAACCTTGGATTACTTGACATTCTCAGGGCCTTTGCCCAAATCGGGTACAATGCAGAATGGGAAGTTATATCCAAAAGAGCGATTGGTTACGCGGATGAGAGGGAACGAATATTTATCGTTGCCTACCCCCACCAAATCCGACGGAATAACGGTCAGCAAGTTTTCAATAAGCAGTATTTTAAAGTGTGTAGAAAAGAAATTAGGGAAAAAGTCCACCTTCAATCTAAAGCTTTCCGAATATTTGACCGTGACTCTTTACGAGAAGCCCACGCCTACGCTGTTTCGGTTGATACAGGGATTTCCGCAAAACTGGCTCAGGCCGAAATAGAAGCGTACGGCGATGCTGTCAACCCGCACGTCGCTGAATTAGTCCTAAAAATGATTCAATATTTTGACCAACAATCAACCATTTAAACAACCACAAATTATGTTTGAACAATTTGCTAACAAGGAAACACATTCTTATGATTACGGAGATTTAGAACCAGAGACATCGGAAGTTTACGTCTCAAAAATAGACGGGTCATATATTTGCCATGCGGCCAACACTTCGATGCTAAAATTTCTTCTAAAAATTGGAGTTACAGAAGAAATTCAAAACGCACAAAACGAAAAAGATGCAACATCAAACATTGGATTTAACCCGAAAGAACAAAAATGGTATGGATGGTCGCATCGTGCAATTTGTGGGTTCGGGATTGGCTCTACTTGCAAAAAGGGGGATTGTCATTTTATTCCATCAAACAAAGAAGAGGCAATTGAAGATGCCTTAAATTTTTGGGAGGACGATTGCCATAGCGACATTAAATGTGGGGATAGTGTGGATAAAAAAGGTATGCCAGGTCTAAAAATTTCGTGGACTTACAACGAAAAAACGCCAAACAAAAAGTTGGTTGGTACTACTGGCGGTGCTTTTTGTCATTTCCCTGAAAAATACGGCAAAGGCGAATGGGAAGCAACCACTATGGAAGATGCCAAGCAAATGGCGATTGACTTTGCCAATGAAATTGGATAACCATTTAAATCAACAATAACCATGAAAACTAAACGATTCGCTCCAACAAAAGCCAAATTGCCTGAAAATGAACGGGTGATTGGTGGGGATGCTTCCCCAAAACTCTTTAAAAAAAGAGACGTAAAAAAAACAGAAGTTGAACTCTCAAACCATTTCAAAAACCGTGGCAAAAAGTAGTAAAATTGTGGACACGTCAACCAATGTTTCGTTGGGAAGTCGTGCCGATGCGTTTTGGAAAAGTGAAGGATTTGCCGATTATCTTTCTTACGTTCGTCCGAAATTCAGCCTTCCTAAATCCTTGCAAGCAAATTCAAGTGTAGAAATTATTCAAAATCGGTTCAGTATCCGAGACCTGAATTTTGGGAATTGGGTTACGAATGAAGACAGATACAACTATGTAAACAGCTTGATTGTTTGTTGCTATGATTTGAACAAAGTCGTAGGGTTTAATTATAACATTGGATTTGGTTATTTAGCGGTCGCCTTCGGAGCACGTGGAAAAGGTCGCGCGGCGGCTCATTACGAACCTTGGTGGAAAATTATCAATATTACCCGCTATGAAGACGATTCAAGCAGTACTAAAATGGCCCGTTTTATCGCCACGGGAGGAATGGGTGCCTTTGCCCATGAGTACGGGCATTACCTTGATTACTTCGCAGGCGAGTTTCTTGATAAGTCAAACGCATATTTTGCCGTCACTGGAGGTAGAATTACGACAAAAGACCGATTAAACGTCGGTGGGGAAATACGAAAAACCGCCGACGATATTTTAGAAGCTATCATTTGGCGAGAACCCAACAAAACGCTTTCTAATTATTACAAACGTCTTTTTGAACTTGTTGGTCGACTTGACGACATGGGCGAATACTACCTAAGACGTAACGAGATGTTTGCAAGATGGTTTGAAGCCTGGGTATCTTGGGAGTTACAAAGGCAAGGTATTACAAATCGTCTTTTGGCTCAAGGAAAATACGACGAACGAATTTATCCAACTGATAAAGAACTTGAAAAAGTAGCCCCACTATTCAGAAGATTTTGCAAACAAATCAAAGACAAAATTTAAGCAAAAAGCCCTCAAAACGAGGGTTTTTTTGTTGTGTAAAATCTGATTTTTTTGTATTTTTAAAACATGAGCACCTATCAACCACAAACCCCAAAGCCTACTCCTTCAATTGTCGAATTGATTGAAATGTTCCGCGTACTGAATCAGCGTACAAAAAATAGAGTTCGTAGGGAGTTCAATCAAAAATACAACTATTCAGAATCCGACACGACCTTTCAACGTTTGATGGAACGTCGATTGCTTCTTTGTTACGACGAATACTTTTTCTTGGTGGAAATCATCACCCAACACCATGAGTTTTATTTATGGGCAAAAACACAGTGATAACAACGCGTTTTTCAATAATCGCGTAACATTTGCCCTACTTTCTCCCACCATTTTGAGGAATTTTCAAAAACCATTGAATTTCGGTAGAAAAAACACCGAAAGTCATGGTCGATATTAACACTCCAGCTTCCGAACAGGCTCAAAACACGGCAATTTCGCCAGAGTTACCCCACGAAACCGCCGAGCAACCAACCACTGAGCAAGAAATTACCAAACAATTCCCCTTACGCCTGCCTATTTCAACGATTGTTGACCTCGAAAACGAGGTAAAAACGCGGAAAAATCGCGGCGAAATGATTGAAACAGCGATGTATTGCCGCTATGTGCTTAAAAACCACAAGAAAATCGGCAATTATGATGCCGAAATTGAGGCATTACGCGCCGAAAACGCAAGGCTTACGCAGGAAAATCTACACCTACGTTTACCTAGCGAAAACACCGCGCAACCTAGTGAAATGCCCAAGACAAGCGTAAAAAAATTGAAAGCCCTCGAAATGGCCGTAAAAGAAGCGTCTCGAACAATCGCAGAAAATGTGTTTTACGGACATTACGGGCCTGAATACTACGAAACATTAGTAATTGAGTACTTCCGACAAATACTTCCCCAAATCGCCGAATAAAACGCGAAAACACCGCGAAAACAACACAAAAATGAAGAAACTAGCAATTATTCAAACGGACGAAAACGACGCGTTTGTAGGTGTAGTTAGCACTTATTTTGAGACCGAGCCCGAAGCGTTCGAGGCTTATTGGGAAAATATCCAAAAATCGGTGCAAGATTGGGCAGATTTCACCCGAAAGATTAATTATGGTGTCATTTCCTATTTGCACTCAATTGGTGCCTTATGGATAGATGAAAACAACCAGTTCCAAACTGATTTCAAAAACTTCACTCTCAGCAGCGTAATTGACGGGCTTTTGGCAAATGAACGGTATTTACCCGAAGAAATCACTACCCACATGGGTTACATTATCGTCCAAAAATCGGTAAAAACGCTCAAAAAGTTGTTTCCCAAAGGCCGTGAACTGCCAATTGATATTGGTGTTGGACTCAAGTACTTGGGGCCATTGTTGCCCACTTACGTCGCGTATTCGCGGCGTGACCCTGAAATGTCGCGTATTCTTGATACGCTTTTACCCGAATTGGAGTCGTTTTTGCAACCGTTAATCAATGACAACAATGTTTCAAGCGCCAACTAATCCGTTTGAGGGTTCTCCGCTGTCCAGCTTCCTTTCTACGCCACCGCGAACCGTTGCTCCGCCTGAGCCACCACCACCGCCCGAACCCGAAGTAACGGAGCAACAAACTGCACCGACACAACCCAATTCGTTGCTTTCAAGCGTTTTTGGTGGAAATACGGCTACGCCCGAACCCGAGCGATTGACGGCCGATGAAATTCGGGCGCGTGCCGAGGTACAAACCCGTACCTATGGTGCCGTCATTTTATTGGTCAACGCTCTGATTGAGTGTGTAAAAGTTTCGATGACCTTAAAAAAAGGCGAATACGCCGCGTATTTGGAGTTAAAAAGCAATTTGGCTACCGACGGCGTAGTCAATGTCTATGAGTCTGACCCCGCTGTAAAAGAAATTTGGCTAAAAGGCAAACAGTTTGACGAAACGCTAGAAGCCATCGAAGAAGAAACAGAGTTAGAAGATGCGGAGGCAAAGATGCTGTTCAAAGCCATCAAAGCCGATTTGGAGCGTAAAAACCAAAGAAATGAAGTTAACGACGATAGTATTTCGGGAATAATGTTCAAACTTATGCTTACTCGACAATTGACAAATTTTTCGGGACTAATAACAACGTTTACGCGTCGTAGTGCGCAACGATAACAATGAATGAGTTACGAGATTCGGCGGCAATCCTTCACGTAGGGATGAAACGCACGGGCAAAACGACCGCGTCGTTGCAAATGATGGTTGAATTTGTCGAGAAACAAGGCAAACCAGTTGTCGTACTCGATCTTGGTTGCCATCCTTCGTTTGACAATTTTAGACGAATTACGCTGGAAGAACTCCCTAAAATACACTCATTGCCAGGGAAAAAATACTTTGTGTACCGTCCGTACGAGAGTTTACAGGTATTCCCCGAAATCTTGGAGTTTTGCACGATGGTTTCCAAGTATGTCCGTAATGCTGTGGTATTCTTTGAGGATTTTACGACCTACGTTGAAGGAAACTTTCACCCTATTGTAAAAGGGCTCATTCTGAATAGCCGAAATTCGTGTAATGATTACGTTTTCAATGTGCATTCCTTCTCCGACGTGGGGCCGTTTATCCTGAAACACTGTGAAATTTATTTGGTCAGAGAAACAATTGATGACCCAAACGATTTGCCGCCGAAAATCCCCTATACCATTCGGCCAACGGTGAAGCAAGCATTGGCGCTAGTATTGAAAGAAAATCAGCGAAATCGTAACAAATACGCGTACCGAATCATCTATAAAGAAGAAAATCGAATTGGGTAATGGCTCGCAAGGTAAAAAATGAACGTGCTGGCAGTTTGGCCGAACTCGCGGAGGAGTTTGGCATTACCGCTGATACGTTGGTTTCTTGGATTGACCAAACCACGCTTTTAGGTATGGTCAAAGCTGGGTACAATCCCTTTACGATGCGCCGCGTATTACCGCCCTCAGTGGTAAACTATTTGCGAAAACGCTGGGGATGTGCAGATTTTAAAGAACAAATTTAATACTAAAAAATAGCGTGAGCAAAAAGCCCTTATCCGTTGGATTTGGGCTTTTTTTTTACCGTTCTCCTTTGCGAAAATTCGGGGAAAACACGGGGAAAACGCGGAGAAAATCGGATAAAAAGCAACAAAAGCCGCCAAACGCAGAAATCGAAAAACTGCCCCCGTTTTCATCCACTACTTTAGCTCATGATTTTGGTGTTGACCCTTGTGAGTGGCAAGTTAAACACCGCAAGGGTTCAACACAAAAAACAAACCAAAACGACTCAATCATGTAATTCAATCACCAAATCACCAAAATCACATGGAGTATCAAGTTACTAAACCAAGTTTTGTTCGGGTCAACTGGACACAAGTTGCTTTCACGTTCGCGGCTTGTTTTGCTGCCTGCCTTCTGGCGGGTGGGGCCTTGTATGCAGTTACCTATTTTATCAACCGTAAACAAAAAGTTTCCTACAATGGCAACGACACCCAAACGAGACAGCAAAGGCCGCTTTACGAAAAAGAAAAGCACGTCGAAATCAAAAAGCCGCAAATCGACCGCGAAGAAATCGACGAAATCAGCGACGAAAACGAAGCGGAAAAAGTCCGCACCGCGCAAGAAAAAGAGCCTGATGGGAAGATTGTTCAGCTAAAAAAAGTAGCCGAACATGACACTGGAAGCAGCCTTAAAACAACAGGGGGTTGACCCAAATTCGTTAAACCCTACGACAAAAGCACAACTGGAAAACGTGCTATTGCAAAAAGGTCAGGAAATATTGTTGATTGTGATTCAAATTCTCATCAACAGTTCGAGAAGTCCACTTACCAACCGTCAAGATGAAGCAACTGCCATGGCGGCTATTCAAGCAGCCGAGGCCGAGGCGGAGGCCAAAGCAAAAGCAGATGCGGAGGCCAAAAAGAAAAAACGCAATGTTTTCATCATCGTTGGAGTCTCGTTGGTAGTTGCCGCTGGCGTCGTTGTCTATATTATCCGAAATCGTTAACATGGCCCAAACCTCATTTTTTTCAACGCTGTTTAGCACTGGGAGTAGTGCCACAGCGGGCGGCAATCTCATCGGAGACGTAGGCGACATCGGAGTTGGATTAGTCCAAAATAGAGGGAAGCAAATTGAAGGTACGTACAAAGTTGAACTTCAAAAGCTACTCAACGACCAATCCAAAACGAAAGCCGAATTGGACACCGAATTAGCCAAATTAAATGCAAGTCGAGACGCGGCAATTGCCCAAGTAAACGCCGACAATTTAAAGTTATACCTGGGCTACGGATTGGCAGGGATTGTCGTGATTGGGGTAGTAGTAGCGGTGGTCACTTGGATTCGAGACTAACTTATGTGGATTCCGATAGCCCTTGCCGCGCTCAACATTGGCCTTCAGTTGTACACTGGTATTGCCAATAACCAAAGCCTAAAAGATGAATCCCAAACGGGTCTTTCTCAAGCAAAAGAAGCCTCTAAATTGGCCGTAATTCAATCGGATGCCGCCTATTTAGCGGCGGTGTCGGAGGCAAATCAAACGGAAGCCGCTTTGGAAGTGCAAAAAGCCCAAATAGAACAAAAACGTAAAGTTTTACAAATGGTTTCGGCGGTGGTTGCATTTCTATCCATCATTATTTTACTCGTGTACTTTTTTAAACGCAATTCTTAACAATATGACTGCCCAAGAACAAATCGAAGCCCTTACGACAAACCTCAAGGCGTCGTTGGCTCTCAACAATTTGAGACAGGCGCAAATTGCAGCCACTCAAAAGAAAAGAACAACATCAACATTCCTTTCAAGGGTTAAAAAGTTTCTTTCTTAAACTGCCCCTTCAACTTTTCACCTATTAACAGCTTACAAATAAAATGGCATTTCAAACTAACCACACCGCCCCGGGTGATTTCGTGGCGGATGCACAACTAAAAGATGGTTCTAGCCTTGGTACTTGGTTGTGGTTTAACTTAGGTTCTGGCACTGGAACACAAGTCGTTTCCCTTCGTGCCCGTAAAATTGGCCGTAACGACCGATTTGCGGTGGAACGGAAATTGGGAACGGGAGATTGGACACTCGTAGGGCGTGAGTCCCTTCGTATGTACGCGGAAACCGCGCCGCCAACGGCATCGGATAACGCTGCACCCGACGTTTCAAAGACGTACACCAACATGCAAGCATGGCTTGACTACGTGGCCAGTACCGCCGAATTGCAAGCGCTTGGCTATACCACGGGTGGCCCCATTCCTGCAACACCAAACAGCTTTTTGATTCCATTCACGATGGATGCAAATGGCAAGGTAAAGCCGTACTACGAACCAATCGACCCCGCGAAACAGCAACAGGAATTGACTGATTTGTTAAAATCGTCTTTGGTGTCGGCAAACTCGCAATTCTTGGGTGCAAGTGCCGCGCCTGATGCGCCTACCACCACAACTAGCACGGCAATGAGCGTAGTTAAAGTTGTGTTGATTGTATCGGGTGTAGTGGGGTTGGGTGTACTGATTTACAAGTTGGTCACCAAGTAGATTTTTTGTCAATTAGTTAGATAGTTCTTAAAAGCCGCTCCGAACCGCGCTTTTGTTCGGGTGGAGCGGCTTTTTTATCTCCTAAATATCATGTCTGTTACTGCCAATATACCCTTATTCGCCAAGACTGCTAGTACACGAGTGTTTGCCGATTCAAGTACGAAATCTGAAATGATTCCGTATGCCACTGACACAAAAGGCCAAAGCCGTGCTTGGCAAGCTAATGACCCAATTGGAAATGCAACAGGAATACTTGTTTCTAATAGTGAAGGTGTTTGGGTCGAAGTTAAAACAAGGGCATGGGTACGTCAAAAGCTATCAAAAAATACACCCAAAGGTGTGTGGTTCATACCTGGGCTAAATATAGCGGCGGCTGCTATTACATCAGTAGCTGAAGAATGGATACGAGTCGAAAAAAATGCTTACGTTAAAGAGGGCGATTTCTTTACAAATGAAACAAGGGTAGAAAACGAATATGCGGTTATTGAAAGAAAAGTCGCTCAAGATGCAGCCGTATTAGAAACGAAGTATCGTCCAACAAAAATTTTCAAAGACGATGACGGTGTGTGGAGTGTTCAATTACCCAATGGTTATGTAACATCGGTCACCAAATATGGACAATTGTCATTAGCTGAACGAAAAAACATAGCGCTAAGTATTGAAGCGGCACCAATGGGAAAAGCCGAAATCACAAAACAACCCGAACTAACTACTACCATTCCGACATGGGCTAAAGCAGTGCTGTTAGTTTTAGGTGTTGCAGTTGTCGGAATAGGTGGTTATCAACTTCTAAAAAAACTGTAAAATGGCGCTAACAGTTGGAAAAAAGGTGCGTGTAAAAGCAGACGTACCACAAACCATTGCCTACGATTTCCCTGATACAATCAATGCTAATATTGTAAAGTATTTTAAAGCAGGCGAAGTCGTTGGGACAATTTCAAAAACACAAATTGACCAAGGTGGCGACTTCGTAAATTACGTTGAAGTTATCCTTACAAAATACGTGATGGTTCCAGATGCCGAGTATGATGTCAATATCGTCTATGTGCCGTTTTCTGACATTGATATAATCTCAGAAGACGTAGATACAAATGATACCATCGTGTACGACGAAAATGGCAATAAATTACCAGGCACTGCTTATGAATATCCTGATGCGATTCCGACTGGAGACGAAATGAACGGGAAACGAGTATTTGTCGTAAAAAAAGAGGCAGTACCCACATCTCAGAGTTCATTTCCGAAATGGCTAAAGTATGGCCTATGGGTAGTGGTGATTCTTGGTAGTGTTACGGCCTTGGCTGTATTGTACAAAACCCTTTCAAAATAATATGGCAGCTTTCATCGGAGGGGCAATCCTCAAAACTAAAGCAGATAGCACCAATACGCCGAATGGAGCATTTAAGGTGTACGGGTCAGCCAATGGCAAAGCTATCGGAACGTTGAAACCATCTTCCTATGTAGGGAGTTTCGCGCAATCGGTGGGTGAGTGGACACAAATTCGACTACGTAATCCTATCAGCGGTAACCAATACGGCTGGATTTTGTCGGATAAATTAGTTCAGTGGCAAGCGCCGTACGGGTACTATATCCAAAACGGACGTACAGGGGTCAACGTTCGCAATGCACCAAGCCTTACGGCAGGGGTATTAAAAAAATTAAACGGTGGAACGTTGGCAGGGAAATCGGATGGGTACACAGAAAACGGATTCGTGTTTCTTTCGCTAAATGGCGGTGGTTACGGATGGGTTAGCGGCGATTATCTCACTCGAAGCAATGTAGTAACATCGCAGGCCACCAATACAGGGGTCGAAATACCACCAACAGTAGAAATGTCGCTCGTAGAAACACGGGACTATAAGCAATTCTTATTGCCAGGCATTATCTTTCTTTCATGTGTCACACTCTTAATGCTTGTTCGCTATGCTATCAAATTCCAAGACTAACCAGTGGTACGTGCAAGCGTTTAAAAGTAGGCCGTTTCAGTACATTGTATTGGCCCTAGTATTTTTGGTCATCGTCTATTTCTTTGGGCGAAAATCCGCACTTCAAACGGCCAAAATGGATAAAGTACCTTTGCCTTCTGACAAAGACCTTATTGTGACTATCACACGTGAAGAATTAGAGCGACTAATTACAGAGTGTAAAAAGTATTTCGATGATATTTCGTGGTTGCCAGGTTCTACTTATTACAAAGTAGAATTGGTCAAACGACTTATTACACTTACTAACGATGAGCTGAAATTGCTTAATAATCAGTACAACGACCGATATGTCCCACTCAAAAACGACAACCTATACACCGAAATCGAAAACGATTGGTGGGGCACCGAAGGAGCGTGGAGAGACAAAATTTTGGCACGACTCCGAACCATTGGCGCAGGCAAAACAACGACTTAAATAATTCTGTCATGGATATTACTCAAATCCTTACCAACATCGACAAACTGACCAAAGATGGGATTCCGTTAAATGTCGGTGTAGAACAAAAAACGCTTGCAACGACGGGTGGATACTTAATAGCAGGTTTTGCTATTGCTGGTTTACTCGCAGGTGGCGTCATGGCTATAGCTTATACCTATTCTAAAAAAGTACGATAATGCTCATACTCCTTTCATACGTAAAAGAGAATCAAGCGGCCTTTGGAGCAAAAGTGAGCCAAGTAGCGTCGAGCCTGGGCATTGACCCCAACGAATTGATGATTGTGATGTACAAAGAAAGTAAACTCAATCATCGTGCAGTCAATAGCAAGTCAGGCGCTACGGGGCTTATCCAATTCATGCCATCGACCGCGCGTTCATTAGGTACTACGACGGAAGCATTGGCGGCAATGTCCAACGTAGAACAACTTGATTATGTTGAGCGCTATTTACGGCCATATAAGGCAAAAATGAGCCGATTGATTTATGTTTACTTAGCTGTCTTTTATCCAGCAGCAATAGGAAAAGCAAGTAATTATGTCATTGCCAAAAGTGGTTCAACAATTTACAACCAAAACGCAGGACTCGATATTAATCGAAACGGAGTAATTACAATCAGCGACATTGAAGGTTGGTTGATCTCAAAACTCCCGAAAGAGGCTCAAAATTATGAGTCAAAAAAAAAAGCAATCGGGTAAGCTATGTCATTGTAGCGGTTGTACTAAGTGTGGTGACTTACCTAGTACTCACAAAGACAACTCTTAAACAGTACTTGTATGCGTAAAAAAGCAGGCATCATTCACGTATTAGCAGGGATTGTTGTCCTCGTATCTGGCGTGTTGACAATAATTGCCAACTCTTTCACAATTCGTGAACATTTGATGAAAAAACCATGAAAAAACCATTTTTCACCTTTTCAATTCTGGCCCTAGTGGTGGGTATAGCGTCGGCGGCATTGTATTACTACCGAAACTTGTACCCGCTCAAAAGAAAACAAAATCGCACCTTCAAACTTGTGTAAAAATGGCTGAGGTTATTATCAAACGACGATACACAAACTACGGTTTCTATGAGCCGAAAGAAGCTGAGGCGTTCAAAAACATTCGGACGGATTTAATGAATCGCTATGGTTCTTTGGTGAAACAAGCCGTCGCCTTGGCAAATATTCCGTTGACTGTTTTTCAAGGTATAATTCTCATCGAAAATGCAAAGCTTGACCCACAATTCATCAACTCATTTGGTTTTGTTGGGCTTGGGCAAATTAATACCGACACAGCCTCAGACGTGATTATTCGGGAAAAGAAAAAAAAACGCTTGAGTAACGAAGAAATTGAACTGCTACGGAAGCAGCTTGGAAAAAGAATTGATGTGTTGTTTGCGTCAGATGTTGACCCCAAAAAAGCAGGAAATCAGCCGATTGATTTGGGTTATTCAATCGTCAATAACAACGACCTTAAAAATGTTGAGTTCAATTTATTGGTCTCAGCAATGTATGCAAGTCAATTAATTGACGAAGAAATTGAACGAACTTCCGACGGAGAATTGGTTCGATTAGACCGTGTCATTGTTCGTTACAATCAAGGCTATTATTACAAAATACCGAAAGCCATGACCGATACATTGATCGCCCAACTACCAAAAGAGCCGCGTAACTACATCAAAAAAATGGCGGGGGCAAACGGAATGATGGAAACCCTCTCGTAAAGATGATTATTGGATTTTGTCATAACGGTGAAAACGAACGTGTAAAGGGCAAAATAACCCAATGGTTTACACAAACGCCTTATACGCATTGTGAGTTATTCATCGAACCGCACGGGTTGGCGTTGTCAGCTCGAACGGATGGAAAAGGGGTAAGCTTCAAGCCAGCAAAAGAGGTCTTGCAAAGAAGTAGTAATTGGGATTTTCTGTATGTGCCCACCGCCGAACCATCCAAGTTTCATGCGTGGGTCATGGTAGAAATTGGGAAACCATACGACTACGGTGATATTGTACGAATGGTATTGCCAGTTCCCATCGGCGTCAGAGAAAGTTGGTTTTGCTCAGAGCTGTGTTACATCGCGGCCAAAAATTATGGAATCTATCATTTACCAAGTTATCCAAAAGAATTAATCCACCCAGGGGCTTTGTTTAAGCTCCTCCAAAAAGCAGGAGCACAACCTGTTGATGCTTATTCAACTTTGTACCAATAGCCATGAAGAAAAAAACAATCATTATTCTCCTACTATTTGTCGTCATACTAGGTATTACGATTTGGTTCTTTAATGAGGCAAAAAAACAACGTGCTGAAATCGGGGAAAGGCTTGAATTGCCAGAATCATTGCCCGCCATTGTGGCCCCACTTGGGTTTGTAGGTGGCGGCGGCGGTGGTGGCGGTGGAAATGGAAGTGGTTATTCTTTCGGAATATCAGTTGCGCGTGACCCTCAATGGTGGCCGCATACGTGGCGCATTTCACTGAACGAAAGTCAGGGGGCAATACGGAATTTTACGATTATCTTCAAAACCGAATCAGGCACCGAAATCAGCCGCCGAACGGTTTCAAACCACAATAGTTTCCTTACGCCGTTTTTGACGTTTGTCCCGTTCAATGATTTAATCAGCGCGGTTGGTAATTACAAAATTACAGTAAGTACAGTTGTTGGAGGTGTTACCTACAGTTCAGATGCTTCGTTCACTATCGCTACTCAAGATTTGCCGTCAGGCTATGCGTTGCTGACGTCAGTAGGACGCGACCCGCAATGGTGGCCATTTACGCAACGAATCTCCCTGCATGAGTCTATTCGCGGAACGAGAGACTACGTGCTGACATTCAAAAACGGTAGTGGCACAACAATAAGTAGCCGAACCGTTTCAGGGTTGAATACCAGCTCCGTACCGTTCTGTACTTTTACGCCATCTAACGAAGGAATTACTACCCAAGGCACGTATCAAGTCATGGTTTCGGTGGTTATCTCAGGTACTACCTACACCCATACGTCTAGCTTCTCCTTAAATGCGGATGATTTTGCCGTTGGAACGGGCGGTGGTAGCCCAGGTAATAACCAGGCTACGGGCGATATTTCGGGATGGGTGGAACCATCAGACCCGAACGCGAATGTGGAAATGATTGTAAGTCCAACTCAAATCACAGGACGGTTCAAATTAGTTGGTGGTTCGGGTGCTTATAACATCACCGCCCAATTAGGCGCTACTTCAGTGGGAACGGCCAACAACGCCAACTATGGAAGCTACGTCGAATGTACCATCAATCGCTTTCATGATCAGCAAGATTTGGCAGGACAAACCCTCACGTGGGAGATTGAAAAAAGTGGCGTAGTAACTACCGTTTCCTTCTTTACGCCCGAAATGGTATGTAGGGAATACGAACCAAAGAAAACGTTTACTGGGCAAGCGGTGGAATATCCAGACCTTGCCGATAGAATCCTTATGCTCCGATACATGAAACCGTTCAATAGCGCTCGAATCAAATTGGAAGATTTGGGCGAAAACATGGGAATGGTGGCTTTCTACTGGAAAGATGGGAGTCAGTACTTTGACGGTACCTCATGGAACGGGTCTATTCTTAGCCCACGCCCCATTCCAGCCATGCGACATTGTCAAGTTATCAAGTTCTTGGTTGACCCTGCATTTGGCAATATCAATGTCGCTGAAAACAGTCTTTTCCATGGTGAACTCTCTTATAACAAGCAGGGTGCTAGACTCGAATTTTGGGTAAGAACGGCCTCAAATCAAAACATCAATAGCTAATAATTATGCCAGCAACAATCATTCCCCGTGCAAATCAATGCCTTTGGAAAAATAATCAAGCAGTTGGGAAATTAGCTGCTTATGATGACTTAGCCACGGTCAATCTTACGACAAAATTTTTCGATAAACCGTATGCGACGGCACAACGAAACGATGCACAACGTGCGCGAATCGGATATAACACTGACGCGTCGAAACGTCTCACTTGGTTGTATGAAGAAGCCATCAAAAATATTGTAATTGGTACATTAGGTAAATCGGCTCCGAATGGTTTGCATACGCTGAGTAATGCCGAACTTGACCAAATTGCATCGAACATCGCAGGGATGTCGGGTGAGTTTATCATTGCCGATTATGAGCCTCACGATAATAATTACATCCCTTACGATACTGTTGGCGACGATTGGGTTTGGGTGTCTTTTCAACATCCCGACAAAATCAGCTACATAAGTCAGAAAGTCAAACAGCTTACGCAATCAGGCAATTTCTTTAAAAAATTCCTTGATTGGTTTCAGGCAAAAGGATTTACGTTTAATGCCAAATCCTTAGGATTGATGACGAACAATGGCGTCTGGCAAAACGGAACAACTGTATCAGTCGATGATTATATTGCCTACTACGCAAACCCTAACCTGGCCTCAAATTTTCAGGACGGAAGTTCAATTGCAAAATGTGGTTGGGGATACTCAAGCATTACTTATAAACCTGATAATGCAGGGGGTAGTACCTACGCGTCAAACGTTAATTTTGGGCCTATTCCAAGCTACCTGTCTTCGTTGTGTGGTATAAATAGAGGTTTGGCCAAAGACTCCACAAAAGCCGTTTTGTACATTATTTGGCCTCGGGAAGATCAAGAACGATTGAATTACCAACAATCTCGTTATAAACCCAAAGCCCTCGATAACAGTACAAACCCGCAAGGATATGTACGAATGTTGGATAATCGCCTGACCTATCCCACAAATCTGATTGCGGATAATACTTTTTGGGCGGCTTGTGTGCCTAACGTGGCGCGTCTTCACGCGTGGATTCTTCCAAACTCTGAGGACCCGCAGGATATTCTACGTTACGCAAAGCGCAATTGGAATAATGCTTGTCAATCGTCGGTACTTGGTTTCGACCTAGTCAATTACGATGGGAATGATAATCCACCATGCCCAAGCTCTGGCCTTGACTATTACGGAGACGAAGCCATTGGTTTCAACGCCATCATGCAAGGGCTGAACCGCTTCGGTCTGCATCAAGATATTTTGGACGGAACACAAACGGGCACTTGCCCAAGTTTTGAGTTCAAACGTGACGGTGCAAGTAACTGGACTACCGTGGGAGCTATTTCGGATTTGTCCGAATTTGCCCGTTCGTGGAAATACAAGCAACCCGTATTGAAAGTGTGGACAAAGCCAGGTAATAACAAACGCGTCGTCTTGTTCCAACACCCATTTGCCGAATCATACGAACCGATTCAGTACCGAGCAAACATAGGAGGCACTTCTTACGAATACACGGCAGAGGGCTTAAACACGCACGCCTTTAGAATTGATTAACCATGGCTAAAAAGAAGGAATATAAAAAGTGGCCACTAATTATCATCATCTTATTGTTGCTGATATTTTTCGTGTACCTTCTTATTTGGCTATTTTTTAGACAGTCTCCTGATGCCGTTGAAGTGACTACACAAGTGCATGAAATCGAGACAAAACCGATTGCTTTTTTGGGTAGTGGCGGTGGCGGTGGTGGCAATTCGCCCATAGAACCGCAGATGATTGAATTTGATGAAAATGAGTTTAACAATGAAGAGTTTTTTTAAGATGAAATCCAAACTGAAATTTTCAATATTATTCCCTTTGCTTGCATGTTGCTTTGATATAAGCGCACAGTTGCGCCAACAGATTGATGAGCAAATCGACACCCTTTTACCAAGCAATACGACGCAGAAAATTACAGCTTTACGTATTCGTCAAGCAATTAAATTGGTTAGCAATTATGCAGACCCAAGTAATTTTCCTGCACAAAGTATTGGTTTATCTAAGATTGCGTCTGGTTCGGCGACAACGGGGCAGGTCTTGAAATGGAACGGCACTGCATGGGTACCATCGACTGACGTGACAGGCAGCGCGCCAACATGGGGCGGGATTTTGGGCACATTGGCCAGCCAAACTGATTTAAGTAGTGCATTATCGGGGAAAGAAACCACAATAACAGCAGGCACAACGGCTCAATATTGGCGTGGTGACAAAACGTTTCAGACATTGGACAAATCGGCGGTTGGCCTTTCCAATGTGGACAATACAAGTGATGTCAACAAACCTATTAGCACCGCGACTCAAACGGCGCTAAATGGCAAAGAACCGACGATTACCGCAGGCACAACGGCTCAGTACAGGAGAGGGGACAAAACTTGGCAAACGCTTGACAAAACTGCGGTTGGCCTTTCCAATGTGGACAATACCAGTGATGTCAACAAACCTATCAGCACCGCGACTCAAACGGCACTGAATGGAAAGGTCAGTCCTCATACAATTGCGCAGTTACGTGCTTTTGTCTCAGGTGATGTAGTAGCAAAGCCTAGAGTTTTTGTTACGGACTTAGGAAAAGAAGGCGAATGGTATTACGATGCTTCAGATGTTGTGAGTACAGATAATATAGGTACCGTTATTGTAACGGCTTCGGGCGCTCGATTTAAGCGTGTTGTAACAGGGCCATATAAACCCGAATGGTTTGGAGGAATGCCAAATGACGCTTCTAATGATGATGTCGCTATTCAATCTTGCCTTAATCTAGGAACAACGTATATCGGAAAAGGAACTTACCTAATTGGAGCCGATTTATTGCCGCAATCAAATCGAATTATCTATGGAAATGGAGCTGAAAGTATTATTAAAATCAATGCCGATGGTGTAAAGGCATTTAATATCTATCAGTCTGGTTCAGTTCTGAAAAATATTACAATTCGTGATATAGGCATTGATGGGGGTGGCCAAACGACCAATGAAAAGATAGGTATTAGAGCTGGGTATGGTGTATATGTCAGTAATGCCAATAACATTTACATCACAAATCTAACTATCGAAAAATGTGGCGTTAGGCATCCAACAATAGATACGATAGATAATGGTTATGGTGGATACGGAATAGTTGTAGAATCTCGAAATGGTGAAGTAAACAATGTAATTGTTGAAAAATGCCGTATCATCAATATCGCAGGTGGAGGGATGGTTATGGGCGATGGTATTTATATCGCAGGTTTTTCATCCAGTACATTCCGTGTGCCAAGAAACGTTTACGTACGACATTGCAGTGTCGAAAATGTAGGAAGGCATTGCTTTACGGTTGCAGGCGAAAGAGGGGTTGGAAATGAATCTTTTGGAGAAAATGTTCAGTTTTCAGACTGCAATTGTCGAAATGCCGCTTTATCTGGTATTGATCTTGAAGAAGGACGTTATGTAAGTGTTAAAAATATGACAATTGAAAGTGCTGGTAATTACACAAAATATTTTAATCCCCAAACCATTTATGGAGTCAATTACCGATTATGCACAGGAATTGCTTACGGAAATTTGTCGGTTTACAACACTTTTGAAAATGTAAAAATAAAAAAGTCTTACTATGGGATTACAATGGCGGCGGGTGATTTTAACCGCTTTATAAATATCAATGTCGATAGTAGTACCGTAAAAGACTTAGCGCTAGGATTAGCAAGAATTGGGAAAAATACCACATTAAAAGATTGTCAGTTTTTGTCTCCTAATTTAGCGGCAACTGATTTTTATGTTGGAATTGGAGATTCCTATTTACTGGTTGACAATTGTGTCTTTACTAGCCCAATCAGCTTCAATGGTATTCAATTTGGGAAATTTGAGAATTGTTTGTTTAAAGACAAAGTAACGCTCGGTAGTGTAGAAAATAAAGCTGTTATTTTTCAAAAATGTAAATTTTTAAAAAAAGCCGAATTTCAAAGTAGTGATTATGGCTTTCATACATTTGTTCAATGTGATTTTCAAACTTCTGATTATGGTATTCATTTCAGCACATTCAATACCTATTGCAATGACATATTAGTTCGTGAATGTACTTTTAATGGAGGAACTCATGGTATTTATGCCGTTTGGAATTCGATTCGACATTTGGCCATTGAATCGTGTAATTTTCTAGGAAATTCTACTGCAGGAATATATCATGCAAACTCCGACAATCAGGCTTCATTTATTTCAATACAGGGGAATAATTTTGCAAATACCGTAGATGGCATCTTTATAAATCAAGCTACGAAATACGCAAAAATCACCGAAAATAGATTTAAAAACATTTCTGGTTGGTGTATTAAAAATACAACAATCCTTTCAGGTACAGCCAGTACAGACTTACAAATACTGCAAAATCAAGCACTTACAAGTTGTGTTAATGGTATTCAAATCGAAGTAGCCACTGGGGCCCATGATTATAATATCATTAGCAGGAACAATATGAAAGCTTGCACGGGCACAAAAGCTAGTATAAGTGCTGGAAATTCAAATGGTTTTCAAACCGAAAACTTTTTCTAACGTATTTAACCATGAAAGACCACATGATTGATTTCGTACAGTTCAACATGAAGTTGACGACGATATTGGCCGCTTCAATTTTGAC
Organism: Runella limosa DSM 17973; assembly: GCF_000482465.1. GTDB lineage: Bacteria > Bacteroidota > Bacteroidia > Cytophagales > Spirosomataceae > Runella > Runella limosa. Next base: position 186,863 of record NZ_KI519424.1, on the reverse strand, counting down.
GCTACTCAAGCAATTTATTCTTGAGCACGTTTTCTCTGATGTCCAATTCTTGATAGGAATTACGTTGCTTTTTACGCTCGACAATCTATCGGGAACCGTGAAGGCATTCGTAAAAGGGGAGTTTGATTTGCCTACCTATTTCAAAAAAACGATTGTAAAAATTGCTGCTTACGCTTTTTTCGTCGCAGGGGTTGGAATCTTACTCAAAATGAAAGTTGACAACCAAAAAGCAGAGTGGATTCAGGGCGTTGACGATTATCTCTATATGGGTGTGGCCTTGGCGGAATTTTGGAGTATTGTCCAAAACATCAATGCCATTAACCCGACTTTGCTTCCTAGTTGGATTACCAAACTTTTTAAGGACGCTGCGGAAAAAGGGCAACTTACCAAGCCAAATTTTAACCCATGAAACGGCTATTTTTCCTAATCTTTTTGGCTACTGGATGCGTAACCAAAAAGCAGATACTATATGAAATAAGAAGTTATCGAGCCTCACAAGATTCTATTCTCAATCACCAAAAAATAATGTACAGCTATGAAAAAGCACGAATTGATTCTGTGTATAATCACATTTCTGACGATGAGCTTTTGCGTCGCATTGACGCCCTTACCCGCCCAAAGTCAAAAAATTAGTATTGAAAAATCCCAATTGGTCGAATTGACAAAAAAAGCCGAAAAAGGTGCTTTGTATGAATTCGAAAACACCAATTTGATTGTCCAAAACTATAAGCTAAAAGAGGCCAACACAAAACTTGCAAAAGACATATCTGACCTTGAGCAACTTTCTGAAACATACAGAAAACAACGGAATCAAAATCGTTGGGCACTTGCGGGGCTTTTGGTAGCTGTAGTCACAAGCCTATTTTTTAAAATCAAAAAACACTTACGATAATGCTAAGGATGATAGGCTTTTTGGCGCTTTTCTTTTTAATGATTGTGTTGTTTGTTATTCTTGAATGGATTGAAACTGACGACAACGACGCAAAAAATGAGACGGTAGTTGTACCCAAAAGAATCCCTGAAATCTACTTGTTTCACCTTTCGGACGCTTACGGGGGCGCTTATGCAGCAACTCAAAACAATTATCGTTTCCTAAATATGAATAAGCAAAAACCAACTTATTCAGGACTTCATTTCTCATCTGGATTCAGTAACGACTTTTAAAATGAAACGGATATTTTTTCTTTTCGCACTCCTATTCAATATGGGTGCCTGGGCACAAAGCAAAGCGGATGTCGAAACATCTATTGATACTACCATTGTTGAAAACGGAGCTGGAAAAATCACGCCTTCGCTTCTACGTTTTGTGCTCCGAAAAATAGTTGATTATTCGGCGAATAAATCACCAAATCTACACACTCACACTACTAGCGATTTAAGCGACTGGACGACGGCGTGGGCGGCGCGGTTTGCGAATCAGACAACGTCGGCACTAGCGGAGGGTAGTAATTTGTACTACTCAGATTCGCGCGTTCAGACGTTTTCGGATGGGCGATATGGGCGTTTAGGTAGTAGCAATTCGTGGACGGGAATCAATACATTTAATGGTCTAGTGAAGCAAAATGCAACAATAAATGTATTTCAACAGATAAGCCCAAATTTGTCAACTTTTAAAGTTGAGACAGCAGACGGCTATACGACGTTTGGAACTAGCTCAAACACACCTCTGGCTTTTGTTCAAAATAATACAGAGGTGTTTAGGGTTACAGGCAACAACTTACTTATTGGTACTACCACAAACTCAGCCTATAAGTTGGACGTGAATGGAATATCAAGATTTCAAAGTTCCTTAGCCATTAATGGGACTTTATTCCTAAAGAATGCGCAATATATTAATGCAGAAAACGCAGGGGGAAGTTCTACCCGAATTTTAGGGATAAATAGCAATAACGACATGTACATTGGGGGAATAGATGCAACACTTTCCAACATGATATTTGTTTCAAGTAGTACAGAACGAGCCAGGTTTTTCCCGTCAGGAAATTTTGGCCTAAAAACCACCACAGACGCAGGATATACGTGTGACATTAATGGAACTACAAGGATCAGCGGTGATTTGACTGTAACTACCAACATCTCTCCTGCGATAGATGGGGGCGGTGAGCTTGGAGGTGGAGGACGTTCTTTTGGGGGTGCTAGAATAGGTACAGTATTGACGCAAGTAATAAAAGAACGATACGCTGGAAGCCATATTGGATTTAGGCTTAATAACGACGTAGAAGCTTTTCGATTGTTTGCGACAAATGGAAATGCTCACTTTCAAAATGGCGGAACATACACAGACATCTCTTCGGCGCGAGTAGCAATTAATTCTACAACACAAGGTTTTTTACCACCACGAATGACTACCACTCAGCGCAATGCTATTTCTTCCCCTGTCGCTGGCCTAATCATCTACTGTACAGACTGTACGGCAACCGACGCTAGCACTGGCGTATCTCAGACCTATAATGGTTCAACTTGGAAAAACCACTATTAATGAAAACTCTACTAACAATCTTACTTGTGCTATCGGGAGTGGTGGCGCAAGCGCAAAAAAATTTCAAAATTCAACCTTTGAAACTTCAAAAAGACTTGGTCGCCGACACGGCAACTGTGGTCCACTTTCGATGTGTGTGGCTTGACATACAAGCTGAGACATCCGAACAAAAACCAGTTTTTTATTTAGAATTGGTTTCCGAAGATAATCGGATTATAAGCGGAAGAAATGTAACATACGACGACATGGTGAAGGCTTGCTTGAAAAATAATATCCCTGAAAGTCAGCATTCGGCAATTATTCAGCAAGTCTATTCTGCTGTACTGTGCGGAACAAAAACACAGAAATTTTCGGCTATCAGAACCATGTTGGCAGGCTACGGAATAGTGTTAAAACCAGATACAGAACAATAATATGCTACCCGAAGAAACCCTCACTTACGAAGATTACATTGGTGTAGGCACCAATATCAATACAACCACGGATAGCAACCCGTTCTTTAATATCAACGGCGGCGCGGGAAGTTCGGGCGGGGCCAGTTCGACAACCACGTCCACTAATCCGTTCTTGAACATCAACGGCGGCACTTCGTCGGGAAGTTCGGGCGGGATATTTGGCTCTTTAAGTTCGATACTTACGAGGGCGTCGAGCCTGGCACTTACGGTACCGAAGCCCGAAGAAAAAAAGCAGGAAGAAAAGAAACCTGAAGCACAAGTGCCCGCACCCGTGGCCGCGCCAGTTGCCGAACCCGCCGCGTCGAAAATTAAGCCGTGGATGTGGTACACAGGGGCGGGGGTAGTAGGATTGCTCATTGTAGCAGGATTCGTGTATTTTAGAAATCGTTAATATTCCAATAAAACAGTACCATGAAACCATGAAAACCAAAACCACTAAAACCAAAAGAAAGGTTACTGCCCAAAACAAAAAATTCGGCGCGAAGGCCAAACGCACCAATGAATTAGCCTTTACCCAAGCCTATTTGGACGGCAAAAAGGGCAATCGCATCAAGTCGCCTAAGGCATATTTGAAAGCAGCCGCAACCCGAGTTTGGAAATAGCCAAAACAAAAAAGCCACTCAATCCGAGCGGCTTTTTTGTTTTTTGATGTTCAGTGTTTAGATTTGACCAAACATTGTTCAGTATGGCAAAAATCGGATTCAAAGGAAGTTTTGAAAACGAAGTGGCTTCCTATAAGGTGAGCTTATTTCTGTTTCATTTCGTCGAAAATCAGCTACATTTTGTGTATTCACCACATTTGGACATTACAGGGTATGGCAATACGCTGAAAGAGGCCAAAGAGTCGTTTGAAATCTGTTTTGTGGAATTTCTTGATTATACTACCAAAAAAGGTACATTGGGTAGTGAATTGAAGAAAATGGGTTGGACGTTTAAAGAAACCTCAAAGCGTCCCAAAACGCCCGTTGCACCATCGTTATCGTCGTTGCTCAAGTCAAACAAATATATGTCTGAAATTTTGGACAAATACCCCGTTAAGACTTTCAAACAAAACTTTGGGATTCCTGCTTACGCCTAATGTCCACTCAAAAACTATCCAATATTTCGGTTGAAGAGTTACGGCGCTTTCTTTTAAAGCTAGGGCTGAATCAAAGCACTCAAAGCAAGGGGCGTGGTGGCCACGAAAAATGGACGGGTAAGCAGTTGACCCGCCCTATCATTTTTCAAACTCACATTGACCCCGTGCCCGAATTTATCATGAAGCAGATACTACGGCACTTGGGATTGTCCAAAGATGATTTCTTCAAATTGATGAAAAAGTAAAAAGCCACTCAATCCGAGCGGCTTTTTTGTTACCGTTTAATCATTTTTGTTGCTCATGCAATTAGTTTAAACTAACTTTTGGGGCTAAATTTCACGATATGAGACGGATTCTATTACTCTGCATTTTATTGTCATTTTCTACCATTGCCCAAGACAAAGGTGACTTGGTTTTTATCTATGATGCACCTAATGAATATAATCGTGTAACTCAAGAACTGTATTTTAATAAAGGACTAGAAAAATATAAAGAGTACCTAAATCGAAAGTTTGTATTCCCATTTAATGTAACCGTACATTTTACTGATTGTGCAAATGAGAATGCGTTTTATAGTAATGGAAAAATTACGATTTGTTACAATTACATAAAAACGAAATACGAAAGAGTGCGTCAAAATCTAATTGATAGTAAAGTCGTTGGCCATGAAAAGCTAGAAAGAGAAGCTGTATTGGGTATTGCAACATTAACCTTAGGGCATGAATTGGGTCATGGTTTTGCGGACTTTCATCAGATGCCATTTACGGGCAAAGAAGAAAGTGCCGTAGATGAGTTTTCACTTATGACCTTTCTTGACTACAAAGAAGAACCAAAAGATGTAAGAAGCTTTTATGGTGTTATAGCCTGGTTTTACAGTGGAGTGAATGAGACGAAATCCATGGGGTTTCAACGTTATGCGTCCGCTCATGCTCCTAGCCTGGTTCGTTATTATGATTTACTGAACCTGTATTATGATAGCGGTATTGGTCAGGATTATCGTTCATTACTCATTGAAGGATACCCATCTAAGCCGTGGCAAATGCCTCGTTCACGCGTATCGTATTCTTCAGGGGAGTATGAACAAAAAAAGAAGATTTGGAGCCGTTTACTTAGCCCTTATTTGAATCCAAATTTATCAGAAAAAACCTTGGGTGATCCTTTATACAAAAAACCAGAGGGAAAACATCATGTAATTTCACAGGAACATTTGTATGGTTCAACTAGCAAAGCAAAGATAGGTCTAGCCCTAAACGTTTCTGGTTTTGGTGTTGGAGAAAGGCCAATAGTCAATGATGAATCTAACGAATCAGGCAGGATTGTTTTTGAAATTACAGTCGATGATATTGGGAATATCATCGGAGCAAGGTCAAAAGAATCTACAGTAAGTCAAAAAGTTGTGGAGTTGTATAAACAAGCCGTCTTTAAAATGAAGTTAGTGCCAAAGTCGGACAATGTACCATCTACTTCCAAAGGAATAATTACATTTAATATAAAACATCAATGAGAATGAAAAGAATGATTTACGTTGGTATAAGCCTTTTTTTTACCAGTTGTGCAGAACGTCTCTATCTTAATAAGGATACGTTTAGGTTTTTAGAGGAAAGCGCTATAAATCCTCAAAAAGTGCAACTCCGTAATAATTATCCCTTTGAGTGGACATTTAAGCAACAACAGGCCAATATTAGTCTTGAAAAAGGTGGGGATTTGGCTGTAAAAAGTAATAAGCTGGTGTTAAAAACCAATGTGATTGCACGTACACTTTGTGTTATTAAAAACGTTGCTTCAGATTATTCTTACGTTGATGTTTTATTTGATGTAAATGGTGAGCCTATACGTTTCTTCTATGATAATAAAAGCAAGTTCTATTCAATACGTCGTACATTTTATTATGGGACTCAGGAAGTAGAAAGGTCTGTTGATACGCCAGTTTATCTTTATTTACTCTCTAAAGATGTTAATAAGTCAAAGTATGAAAAAAAGAAGCTTAAAGGTGTAAAAGTTGACAATTAAAAGCAAAAACAGCCCCGCCGACGTGACGGGGCTGTTTTTGCTTAAACTAGCAACCCATTGTTTTTTAGGTCTTTTACGATGGACGAAGTTAGAATCTTTGCGTAGTGTCGTTCTGTGACCTTGATGGATTTATGGCCGAGAATTTTGGACACCGTTTCAATTCTTAGCCCCGAATTTAGCAGAAACATTCCTGCCGTTTTTCGGGCCAGGTGCGTTGTAAAATCTTCCACTTTTTCGGGCGGAAACCCTGCAATCGTAGCGGCCTCTTTGATGTATTCGTTCATGCGTTGATTGGTGATTACAGGTAGCTTATAATTGTATTTTTCAAGCAAATCGCGGGTCTGTCGAAGTATTGGAATGGTTGATAATTCCTGTGTTTTGCCCCTGTGAATCATTATCCAGCCAATTCCAAGTTCGTCGGTCGTAAGGTGTTTTTTTGCATCGAAGGTGTAAAGCTCTTTGTAGGCCATACCAGTATAGGTTTGTAGCAAAAAACAGTCCACGATTCTTTGCAATCGGTCAGAATAATAAGGGCAAGTTGCCAGTTGCTGTACCTCAGTTGCGGAAAGGTATTTTATTGGGCTGCGTTTGCTTCGGGGTGGTTTGTACGAAACGGTCGAATTGTAGCTCAAAGCACCCTCTATAACGGCATAATCAAGCACCTTTTTGATACTTCCTATTGATCGTGCGGCGTGGTCGGCGCCATTCCCTTTGCTGATATGATATTTCTGATACGACCTTAGCCACGCGGCGGTCACTTCCTGTATATCGACATCTTTCCGTTTTAAAACCTCCGTAATGTACTGCGATAATACGTTTCGGCGGCTTAACCAAGAATCTATGGTGTCGTCTTGAATACGTTGTCGTAGGTCCTCATCAATGTATTTGTTGTACCACACCAAAATCGTTCGTGGTGTGACATCATTCTTGTTTAGATACGCCTGTTTGATTATTTCGGCGGTGATGGCTTTGTCGTATTTTCGGTACTCGTTGAATATTTCATCCAAATCGTCCCGCATTTGTTGCAGTTTCTGATTTTGTAACCGAACGCCCTCAGTATCGCCTTTGATTTGCTGGAAGTTGTTATCCCATTCGTCTCGTTTGCAGTGAACGCCCGTAGCCATGTCAGAACGTGCTTGGATACCGTTTACAGTCAGGCGACAATAGATGTAGTGTGGTGTGTTGGCCAATGCGTTCTTTTTTGAACGAACTTTGAACCGAATGACGATTTTCATTCTTTTTTGAGCATGATTGTATGTTGTTTAGTGAAAAAAAGTTTGATTTCTTGTTCACAACATCCATACTAAAAGATGTGAATATGATATAAACTTAGTTAGCGGTAAAAAGTGCCCGAAGCTGAGTACCCAGTACATGTCACAAGTACCCAAAAAAAGGGTATTACTATGAGCATTGTTAAGGGTGCATCGAATAAAGAAGGCATAAAAAAAGCCCTTACGGATAAGGGCTGATGCGAATGACTTAAAAGAAGGATTTGAACTCGTGACCCCGTTAGGATTCGAACCTAAGACCGACAGATTAGAAATCTGTTGCTCTATCCAGCTGAGCTACGGGACCTGTTCGTGTCGAACGCGGGTGCAAAAATAAATGTTTTTGCGACTTTTAACAACATTCTACCCAAAAATTGTGTATCCCTCCCGAATCTGCCTATTTTTGTGACTTACTAAAGACCCACAAACCAACTATTTAGCGTGTATTTGTATTCAGAAAAAATTGTCGAGGACTTTCAACAAATTTTTGGAAAAACTCCTTCTTTCGTCGTGCGTGCCCCTGGTCGCATCAATCTTATTGGCGAACATACCGATTATAATAATGGATTTGTGCTGCCTGCGGCTATCGACAAGGCGATTTATTTTGCCATTGCACCTCGCACCGACCGACTTTGTAAGGTATATGCCGCCGATTTGAACGATACGTTTGAGTTTAGCCTTGATTCGCTCCATAAATGCCCCAAAAGTTGGGCTAATTACCTCATTGGCGTAACTAGCGAACTGATTACGGACGGGTATGTCATCCCGACTGGTTTTGAGGTTGCTTTTGGGGGAGATGTACCAAACGGTGCGGGGCTTTCGTCGTCGGCGGCAGTGGAGAGTGGAATGGGATGGGCGTTAAGTGAGTTATTTGGGTTACAAATCCCGCGCTTACAACTCGCCCTCGTTGCGCAACGGGCTGAACACCACTTCGCTGGGCTTCAGTGCGGGATCATGGACATGTTTGCGTCTATCCACGGCAAAGCTAATTCCGTTATTCGCCTTGATTGTCGCGATTTGACGTTTGAATATTTTCCCTTCGATTTTGAAAATTACCAGTTGGTGCTTTGCAACTCTGGGGTAAAACATACGTTGGCCGATTCTGCCTACAACACCCGCCGCCAAGAATGTGAGCAAGGGGTGGCAATTTTGAAAGGGTTTTATCCTTCCATTGATAGTTTGCGGGATGTGAGCTTGGCCCAAGTGGAGGCCCATAAAGCTGATTTTTCTGAAAACGTTTATCGCCGTTGTCGGTACGTGACGGGTGAAATTGAGCGGGTCGTAAGTGCGTGTGAAGATTTGCAACGGGGTGATTTAGCGGCTTTTGGTAAAAAAATGTACGAAACGCATACGGGATTGAGTGAGGATTATGAAGTGAGTTGCGTAGAACTTGATTTTTTGGTAGATCAAACGGTTGCTCTTACCGAAGTCTTAGGGGCTCGTTTGATGGGCGGTGGTTTTGGCGGCTGCACCATTAATATCGTCGAAACGGCACAGGTGGATTCTTTTATCGAAAAGATGACGGTGGCCTACCGCGAGCAGTTCAACAAAAAACTGGTCTGCTACGTCGTGGGTATCACGGAAGGGGTTGCCCGACTAGAAAAGCTATAACGTTACACTAAAAACTCATTCCCATGAATCGTTCAAAAAATTTGCAACGCCTTCAAAATGAAACGTTTGACATTTGTATCATTGGAGGCGGGGCCAGCGGGGCAGGTTGTGCGCTCGACGCGGCATTGCGCGGCTTTAAGGTGGCATTGATTGAAAAAAAAGACTTTGCCTCCGAAACTTCGTCGAAATCGACAAAGCTGATTCATGGGGGAGTACGTTACCTTGAACAAGCGTTTAAAAATTTAGATTTTGCCCAATTAAAACAAGTACGTCACGGCTTAGAAGAACGCCAAATTGTGCTGCAAAATGCGCCGCATTTAGCCCGTCCGTTGCCGCTTCTGACGCCCGTTTTTAGCTGGTTTGAAGGATTGTATTTTACGATTGGATTGCGGATGTACGACTTTTTTGCCAAAGGGGATGCTTTGCCCAAAAGCCGTTGGTTGAGTAAAAAAGAAACGCTTTTGCGAATGCCTTCTTTGGATGCTAAAAAATTGCACAGTGCGGTTTTGTATTTTGACGGACAGCTCGACGATGCGCGGTACTGTCTTGCCTTGGCCCACGCGGCCGAAGAAGCAGGTGTTGCCGTGGCAAATTATACGGAATTAGTGGGGGTAAAAAAAGATACCAATGGCAAGCTGACCGAAGCGCAAGTAAGACCAACAGAAGGGGAGGCTACGTTTGGGATAAAAGCGAAATTATTTATCAATTGCACAGGAGCATTGGCGGATCACGTTCGATTGATGGCCAATCCTAAATTATCAAAACGTATTCGTCCCAGTAAAGGGGTTCACGTGGTGTTGCCGTACGAAGTGCTCAAAAGTGATGACGCCATGCTCATTCCAAAAACCAGCGACGGACGTGTCGTTTTTGCGATTCCTTTTGAGGGACAATTGTTGTTGGGAACAACCGATACCGATTATAAAGACTTAGATAAAGAACCTATTTTGGATGACAAAGAGGTTGATTTTCTGTTGGATACGCTTACGCGCTACTTGGCCAGACGCCCCGATAAGTCGCAGGTGAAAGCTGGTTTTGGTGGACTGCGGCCTTTGTTGGCGGCGAGCGAGTCGGCTTCTACCAAAAAGCTGGTTCGTGACCACGAAGTTGAACATGACCCTACGTCGAATTTGGTAAGTTTGTTGGGGGGGAAATGGACAACCTACCGTTATATGGCCAAAGATACCATCGACAAAGCCTGTGAATTGTTGAGCGTTGACCGTGAATGTACAACGGCTCAACACGTTCTTGTGGGTGGTGAAGACTACGCGTTTGAAGATTGGAAAATTATCCAAACGGTATATCGTTTGGCCAAAGATATAGCCAAAAACCTCATTCGTAAATACGGAAGTAGGGCGCACAAAGTCGCACGTCTGACGCAAGAAAACATCCTTTGGGCGCAACGCTTGGTGGACAAATATCCTTTTATTCAGGCAGAAGTTATTTATCAAGTTCGGGAAGAAATGGCCTTGACCTTGCGAGATGTGTTTGCCCGCCGTACGCGTTTGGAGATTCTGGATTGGGAGGCAGTTTTGGAAGCCTTGCCCATTGTGGCCGATTTGATGGCGCAAGAATTGGGCTGGACGACGGAACAGAAACAGCAGCAAATCGACGAATATACCGCTCAACTTCAATCATTTATCAAATCTGCGCAATAAAATTGAAATGAAAAGTAACAATGCGCTCATTTTAACCAATGGCCTTTTAAGTACCAATGATGCCAAAACGGCTCACGGCCTGATTCGTGGCACGGAGCGATATACCATCGTGGGAGTGATTGATGCACCCACCGCTGGGCAAGATGCAGGTGAGGTATTGGATGGCAAAAATCGCAATATTCCCATTTTTAGTAGCTTGTCGGAAAGCTTAAAGTATTTACCATCAGTTGATTATCTAATCATTGGGGTCGCAACGGTGGGAGGGGTTTTGCCACCTGATATGCTCACGATTGTGGAGGAGGCCATCGAACGTGGACTTTCCATTGTGAATGGTTTGCACGAATATTTGTCGGAAAAACCTGAAATTGCGGCGTTGGCTGCCCAACATAAAGTCCAACTCATTGACGTTCGTAAACCGAAAGCCCGTAAAGATTTGCATTTTTGGACGGGAGAAATTTACGACGTAAGTTGTCCGATTGTAGCGGTGATTGGGATGGATTGTGCCTTAGGCAAACGCACCACGGCAAGGTTGATTCGTCAAGCTTGTGAACAAAAAAATGTCAATGCCCAAATGATTTATACGGGTCAAACGGGCTGGTTGCAGGGCGGAAAATACGGTTTTATTTTTGATTCAACGCTCAATGATTTTGTGTCGGGCGAGGTCGAACACGCCATTGTTTCGTGTTGGAAAGAAACCAATGCCGACCTGATTTTGGTGGAAGGTCAATCGTCGCTCCGAAACCCCAGTGGCCCGTGCGGACTGGAGTTTTTGATTTCGGGTCAAGCCAAGTATGTGGTATTGGTACACGCTCCAAAACGCACCTATTTTGACAACGAGGCGCATTGGGGTAAAATCCCGTCGGTGGAGTCCGAAATCGACATTATTGAAAAATTCGGGTCAAAAGTAATAGCTCTAGCCCTCAATACCGAAGGTTGTACCCATCAAGAAGCCATTGATTTTCAGCAAGAATACCGTTCAAGGTTGACTATTCCTGTGGTGTTGCCTTTGGAACAAGGGGTTCAGGAAATTGTGGCGCAGCTTCAACTACTTTTGGTATAAAATCAACACTTTATGAAAATTACTCGCGTTCGTCCTTTTCTCAAAAAATTGGCATTGAGTAAACCTTATGCTATTGCGGGTTATACGTTTACGGACGCGGAAAATGTTTTCTTGGAAATTGAACTTGAAAATGGCATCGTTGGGCTTGGTGCGGCTAGTCCAGCGGAAGAAGTGGTTGGGGAAACAGGAACGCAGACGTTTGCCCAATTGCAATCGGATTTTTTTCAAAGGTTTGTTGGACGAGATATTCGTCATTTTAGGCAACTAATATTTGAAACTTGTCAAGCTTTTCCAATGCTTCCTGGTACGCAAGCCGTGGTGGACATTGCGCTGCACGATGCGTTTGGGCAGTACCTTGGAATCCCCATTGTGGAGTTATACGGACAAAAAATAACCTCACTTCCTACCTCCGTTACCATCGGGATTATGTCGGTAGAAGAAACATTGAAAGAAGCGGAAGAATACCGAAGGTTAGGTTTTAAAGTGCTGAAAATCAAGACAGGAGAGGTGGTGGAAGAAGACATTGAACGGGTCTTACGACTTCACGAATGTTATGGTTCTACGTTCAAAATTCGGGTGGATGCCAACCAAGGATACAGTTTGGGCGAATTAAAACATTTTGTAAAAGCCACCGAAAAAGTAGGGATTGAAGTCATCGAACAACCGCTGGTAGTAGGAGAGGAGGCTTCCCTACTATCGCTTGATGCCGAACTAAGAACGAATCTCGTCGCGGACGAATCGCTCAAAAATGCCCATGCGGCGTTAACGCTGGCGCAACATCCTCAGCCGTTTGGAGTTTTTAATGTTAAACTCATGAAGTGTGGGGGGATTCTCAATGCTTTTGAGATTGCTACTATTGCCAAAAACGCAGCTATTGAGCTCTTTTGGGGCTGTAACGACGAAAGTATCGTTAGCATTACTGCGGCTTTGCACGCTGCTTTTGCCTGCTCAACTACCCGTTATTTAGATTTAGACGGAAGTTTTGACCTTGCCGAAGACGTGGTTTCGAGTGGTTTTGTGCTGGAGAATGGCTTTTTAAGTCTGACAGACAAAGCAGGTTTAGGGTTATCCACACAGGTCAGACGATAGTCAGACCATTGGCCTGCTTGTACGGTCTGACTATCGTCTGACCGAATTATTTCTGACTATCGTCTGACCGAATTATTTGAACAAAATAATCAGAACAGCACCTGCCACCATGATTGACGCCCCCGCTAGTTTTTTCCACAACTGGGTTTCTTGAAAAAAATGAACCCCAAAAAATACACTCACCAAGGCCGAAATTTGGAACAAAGCCAAGGCGTAACTTACTTGAATGCCTTCAAAGGCAAAGTTGGTTGAAAGTTGCATCAATCCCGTTGAAATAGCAAGGGCTAAGAAATGCCATTTATAAGCTTTAAGTGTTTGGAATTGAGGTAAAAGTGGTTCGTTTTTCTGTAGAAAAAGTAGCCCAATTAGCGAGAAAAAAAAGCCTCCCATACACCACGAAACATACGCCAATGTAGGGTTGGTAGCGATGATGAGTTTCTTCAAAAATAAGGCATCGGTGGCAGAAAGAAACAGGGCGAAAAAACGGTATCGTACTTCAGGTTGTTGGAATAATTTCCAGCTCAGTGCATTTTTAGAACCTGATTGGCTCAAGACAAAATAGCTCCCCGCCACAATCAACAACATTCCTATAACACCCCAACGATTGGGAATTTCTCCCAATAAAAATAATCCAAAAACTAGGCTAACTAACGATTTGTAGGCATTGACTGGTCCCAAAACTGATAAATCGCCGTGTTGGAGGGATTTGACCAAAAAATAGTTGCCTCCTACCGCTAAAATGTTAAAAATAAGGGAGTTTTGCCAAAAAGAGCTGGGTAGGTTGGAAGGGAAAGCTACCAATAAGTAACCTAAACAACCCAAACTGAGAAACCCGTAGGTACAAGTGACAATAAACAAAGGATTGGCTTGGCGCTGGGTTAGGTATTTTTGGAAAACGTTGGATAAAGGGTTTACCAAAATCCTAATCCCAATCGCCAAAGTCGTCGTAGTAAGAATGAGTAAGAGCATTCGCTACGGTAAAATTTTGAGGTTTTTGGCATCCCATTTTACTACTTTTTTCTCAAAATAGCTTTTGTTACAGGCCAAAACGGGCGCTGCGGCACGGAAACCAAACAACGGCCCTTCGATAACGGGTTTGTTGTCTTTGATGCCTTCAAAAAAGTTGGCAAAGTGATTTTTATGGGCGTCATCGCCCTGGGGAGCGTCAAATTTTACCTCTTTGACTGGCTCAGGTGTGCGTGAATCGGCGGGGTATTTGGCGTCGTAGGCCGCTAAATATTCTTTTTGTTGGGCGTCCGAAAATGTACCGAAGCTTTCGCCGTTGCCATAACCTGGCGCAGCTGGCAATTTACGCTTGGTAAGCGTGAGAGAATCACCACCAAACGTAATTTCGCCTTCGTTACCAACGATGCGGGTAACGTTTTTGATGGAACCTGCGTTGGCAAAATTAACCCGTAGTACCATTTGGAAAGCGTCAAATTTACCTTGGGCGGGGTATTCCATGCTTGCCACCATGACATCGGGTACATCGCGGCCATCTTTCCAGTACGAAAGCTGCCCTGACGAATAAATCCGACTTGGCCCCAGCGAACCTGTCACGAAGTGAACGCCCGTAATGAGGTGGACAAACAAATCGCCCGCTACACCCGTTCCGTAGTCGCGGTAGTTGCGCCAGCGAAAAAAGCGAACGGGGTCGAATGCACGTTTGGGAGCGTCGCCTAGAAATGTTTCCCAGTCGATGGTTTTGGGGGAGGCATCGGTCGGGATAGAATATTGCCACGCGCCAATGGCGTTAAAGCGGTCGTTGGTGGATTCGATAAAGTTAATGTTCCCAATATCTCCAGCTTCTACCAATCGTTTTGCTTCCTGAAAAGCGGCACCACTAATGCGTTGGCTGCCAACTTGCATTACCTTGCCTGCGGCTTTTGCAGCAGCAATGACAGCTGCTCCTTCTTCGATGTTTTGCACCATCGGTTTTTCGCAGTAAACGTGTTTGCCTTTCTTGAGGGCGGCAATCGAAATACGGTCGTGCCAGTGGTCGGGCGTAACGATGAGGACGGCGTCAACGTCTTTTCGTTCCAATACCTCGCGGTAGTCTCGGGTGGTAAATACGTGATTACCAAACGTTTCTTTTACGTGAGCGAGCCGCCCGTCGTACAAGTCTGCCGCAGCAACTAGCTCACACATATCGGTGCGTAGCGCGGCTTTGGTGTCCTGAAAACCCTGAATTCCCATTCCAATGGTAGCAATTCGGATTTTGTTGTCGTTTAGGCTTTTAATGATATTGAAGTGAGGAACAGCAGCCGTTGAAGCCGATACAATTCCAAGTTGTTTGACGAAGTCGCGACGGTTGGTTTTCATGTTTCTTTTTTTGCAGGCAGAGACGCGTATATGGCTAAAAGCCTAGATTTAAGTGGTTTTACTTTTTCGAGCTAATAACTTTTGTATTAACCAAACGATAAATAAAACGACCAATACAAAAGCGACCACGGGCAACCAGAAGGTGAAAAGTGAAAAGCCGATGGCGGTGACATTTTCGACGGTGGAGACGACGGGGTTGGCCAGCCCTCCACTGAATTTGGTGGAAGCCAGTCGGACAAGGCTCGTTCCCGCTTGGATGAAGCCAGCCGTTCCTCCGCCCATGATGATTCCCAAGCCCCACTGTAACAATGGGTTGTCGATTTCGATGAAAGAAGTGGTCAATAGTGTGCCTGCGGCTACGGCGGCGGGGGTGGCGATGGTGTCTAGCAAGTTGTCCACCCAAGGAATGTAATAGCCCCCAATTTCGAGCACAGTTGCACTGGCTAGGACTGCGATGGCAGCCCACGTTCCCATCCATTCAAAGCCCGTATCGACATTGACGAGGCCAAAATGAATGCCCAAGCTGCTGATGAGCAAGGGCACAAACACCCGAAAACCTGAGCAAGCGGCTAAACCGACTCCTAAGCAGAGACTAAGGAAGATTTCCATTGTGGGGATGTTTTGAACCATATAAGTCATATAAGAAAATGTAAGTTCTTATAATCCCTTATATGTTTTATATGGTTCAAAAATACTATTTTATCACGTAAGCAGTCACCGTATTTTTATAAAAGTTAGGGACTAAAACCGTTTTTTTATTCGGAATAAACCCAAAATCTGCCGTATTTACCTGTGGACTTTTGCTGTCGATGAGTTTCCACACTTTACCATCTGGTTTAACGCAGTAAATTTCACCGTGCCAGCACGAAATCAAGTAGTTATCACCATGACGAAGAATCCCATCGGCCGTTTTGTTGGTCATCGCCCATGAACTGTATTTCTTGGTGTCATAATCCAATTTCCACAAATTACCCGTTCCTGCCGAAGCCACAATGAGGTGCTCTTTTTCGGCAAATACGCCGTTAGGGCCTTGCAAATTAGGGTCATCCAAAAACAATTCCAATTTTCCATCGGCGTAGCGGTACAGTTTATGACCCCGCGAATCACTCACAAAAATTTCTCCTTTGGGACTTACACTTACGTCGTTGAGCATCACCGAACCAACGGCCGCGTGGCGTTTCAGGATGGCTCCTGAGGTTAAGTCTATTTCGACAAGGTCTTTTAAATCAGCCACAAACAACGATTTTTTTACAATACCCATGCCTTTTGGGTCATTAAGCCCTGTCGTCCATTTGAGGTTTTTGATTTTGCCATCGGTGTTCAAAATGGAAATAAAGCCGTCGCCGTCGGGCTTATCAGCGTTCATTTTGTTGATGTTGGCCACAAACAATTGTTTTCCTTTGGGGTCGTACAAAACCGACTCGGGCGTGCGGAGGAGCGTGTCTGATTTCCAAAGCTCTTGAAGGCTAATGGGGGCATTATCTTGCGCTTTTGTTGAAAAAAAGCTACCAATAATGAGGGCGGAGGTAAGAAAAAATGAGGTTTTCACGTTAAAAAAGACTTGTTTTGTAATGACAATTATTTACACGAACCGTTTATCCTTTAAAGTAATGTTTCTCTCAAATCTACGTAAACCATTTCTAATTGCTGCCTGCTCGTTGGCGTTGACAACGGGGGCTATGGCTCAAAAAAAAGAAAATTTATTTAACGGTAAAGACCTCACGGGCTGGAAGGTGTATGGTACCGAAAAATGGTTCGTTCAAGACGGCGAATTGATCTGTGAAAGTGGTCCTGACAAAGGTTATGGATACTTAGCAACGACCAAAACCTACAAGAATTTTGAACTATCGGTCGATTTCAAACAAGGTGCCAACGGCAACAGTGGCGTATTCATTCGTTCTAATATTCCCGATGGTAGCACCAAAGTGAGCGGCTGGCAGGTAGAAGTTGCCCCTCCAAACCACGATACGGGCGGAATTTACGAGTCGTACGGCCGTGGTTGGTTGATTCAGATTCCCGATGAGAAAGAAGGCTTTTTGAAGTTTGGCGAATGGAATACCCTTAAAATCAGAGCAGAAGGGCCGCGCGTTCGCACGTGGTTGAACGGACACGAAATGGTGGACATCAACGACGAGAAAATTGGCGCTGGAAACGGGTCAATTGCCCTTCAAATTCACGACGGTGGAGGTATCAAAGTGAACTGGAAGAATTTAAAAATTAAGTCGTTGTAATTATTTACCTATCTTTGCGGTATAGTTACCCGATGAGCGTGGGAAGTAGCTACTTTCCACGCTTTTTATTTATACAAGATTACATGACATTTGACTCACTTCAATTAATTGACCCTATTCGCCGCGCACTAACGGCCGAGGGATACGAAACACCAACCCCGATTCAGGCCGAAGCCATTCCGATTGTTTTAAACGGAAAAGATTTGCTCGGATGCGCCCAAACGGGAACGGGAAAAACCGCCGCTTTTGCCATTCCTATACTTCAACTTTTGTCGGAGCGGCAATTGCACCGAAATGCGAAACAACGTGCCATTAAAGCCCTAATTCTGACGCCAACCCGCGAGTTAGCGATTCAAATCGGGGAAAGTTTGGCCTCTTATGGCCGTTATACAGGTTTGAAACATACCGTTATTTTTGGAGGGGTAAAACAAGCACGCCAGACGGATGCCCTTCACAACGGTGTGGATATTTTGGTGGCTACACCTGGGCGTTTGTTGGACTTGATGGCCCAACGTTTTGTGAGCCTAAAACACCTCGAAATTTTTGTGTTGGACGAAGCTGACCGAATGCTAGACATGGGTTTTGTCCACGACGTTCGGAAAGTGATTGCGGTATTGCCTCCGCGCCGTCAATCGCTGTTTTTCTCGGCTACGATGCCCCCTGAGATTGTCAAATTGGCCGATACCATTTTGCACGAACCCGAAAAAGTAGAGGTAACTCCTGTGTCTTCTACGGTGGATTTGATTCAACAACGGGTGTATTTTGTGGACAAAGAAAACAAAGCAAATTTGTTGATTCATTTGTTGGAAGACCCAAAAATTGAGAATGCACTGGTTTTTACGCGGACTAAATTTGGGGCCGATAAGGTGATGAAAGTGCTGATGCGTCATAATATTAAAGCGGAGTCAATCCACGGTAATAAATCACAGAATGCGCGCCAAAATGCGTTGAGCAACTTCAAAGCAAAAACCACCCGTGTTTTGGTAGCGACGGACATTGCCGCGCGTGGTATCGACGTGGATGAGTTGGCGCACGTATTCAATTACGAAATACCGAATATTCCCGAAACTTATGTTCACCGTATCGGTCGGACAGGGCGGGCGGGAGCTTCGGGAACGGCTTACTCATTTTGCGAAACGGAAGAACGTAAGTCGTTGAAAGATATTCAAAAACTGATTGATAAGGTTATTCCTGTGGTCGAAGAACACCCGTATCCGCAGAGTCAGAAGCCTGGAAATGAGGTTGCTAAGTCTAGTCAACAGTCGGCGACTCAAAAATCAAACAATTTCCAAAGATTTAGACCCAAGCCGTCGGGCAATGCTCCTGAGCAAGGAGGCGCTGCCAAGGCAAAGAGTGGACAACGCCCTTGGTATGCTAAACGCAACGAGGGTAAAAAAGGCCCTCGATAGTTATAAAAGAAACGCACTCGACAAACTGCCGAGTGCGTTTACTTCTCTTAACACAGCCATGAATTTACGTTTAAACGTTAAATCCAAACGTAAAACTTTCGGTAGGCTCATCGGAATAAATTCCTTCTATCTGAACCCTTGTTCCTTTTTTACCTTCAATGGCGTTTTTGAACTCTTGCACTGAATGAATGGTTTTTCCGTTCAATTTGGTGATAATGAAGCCTTCTTGAACACCCGCTCTGGCAAGTTTTCCAGCCTCGATAGCTCCAATCTTGGCGCCACCTTCAACGCCGTTTGCTTTTAATACGGTCTTTTCGCGGGGTGAAAGGTCGTTCAATTGCACACCTAAGTCGTTTAAAACTACCTCTGCGGCATCGGGCTTAATCAACTGACTTCCACCATCACGGTTACGTAAGTTGACACTAAACTCTTTTACTGTTCCTTCACGGCTCACAGTAAGTTTTACCGATTCACCAGGTTGTTTACGACCAATCAATTCTTGCAATTGAGGTACGGCATTCACGTTGTTGCCATCGACTTTCAAAATCACGTCCCCAGGTTTTAGACCCGCTTCTTTGGCGGCACTGTTGGGAGAAAACGATTTTACGTACACCCCTTCGGTTTCTTTTACGCCGTATTCGTCGGCTTTTTTGCTGTCCAATTCGTCGAGCATAATGCCTAAATAACCACGTTGTACGTTGCCGTATTTAATCAAATCGCCCGCTACTTTTTTGACCAAATTAGACGGCACGGCAAAGGAATATCCCGCGTAACTTCCTGTTGGACTTGCGATTGCGGTATTGATGCCTACCAATTCACCTTTTAGGTTTACCAACGCACCTCCTGAATTACCAGGGTTTACGACGGCATCCGTTTGGATAAAGGACTCAAGTGGAGAGTCGCCTTTACGCGCTGGGCCGCTAAATTCATTTTGTTGTTTTTGACCAATAATCCCCAAGCCACGGCCTTTGGCACTAATAATCCCCGTTGTCACGGTCGATTCCAAGTTGAATGGGTTACCCACGGCTACTACCCATTCACCAATTTTAGCCGCGTCAGAGTTGCCAAATGACAAGGCAGGCAGGTTTTTCGCCGAAATTTGAATCACTGCCAAGTCCGTAGAAGGGTCAGTACCAATGACTTTGGCTTTGTAGGTGTGTTTATTGTTTAGAACAACTTCCAATTCTTCGGCTCCTTCAACGACGTGGTTGTTGGTGACGATGTACCCGTCAGGACTAATAATTACCCCCGAACCCGACGCTTGCTGTTTTTGGGGGCCGCCTTGTGGCATGTTGGGGGCACGGTCGCCAAAAAACTCACGGAACGCTTCGGGAATCTGAAGTTGTTGGGCGCTTTCTCCCCTCGTCTTGATGGTTGAGGTAATGTGTACGACGGCAGGCATTGAAACATCGGCGGCGTAGGTAAAATCTCCTGGCACGCCAGCGGGGCCTCCTGCGGAAGTGAGCTTGGTCAACGAAGCGGTTGGGGCTTCTTTCAAAATAACGTCTTGACTTGATTGGTGGAGCAATTCAAGGGCTCCGACTGATACTCCCCCAGAGATTAATCCTACTAAGGCGAGTTGTTTCCAATGTTGACTCATGGCTTTTTGTTTTTTAGGTTGTAAGAATCGTTTGTCAACGCCTTTGTGGCTGATTGATGCAACAAGATTACGGCGCGATTTTGTAGAGATTCTGTAGAAACTTTGCCCTGAGTGTTAAGAAATGTTAAATGAGATTTGGACGCGGTGCCAACCGTCTTGGAAGTGGTAAGAAATAAGGAAATAATAGGTATCGGCAATCTGTTTGACGAGTGCCAGCCCCAACCCCACGGAGTCGGAGCGGGAAGAACCTTTGCTAAAGCGTTCCCAAAGCTGATCAACGGGAATGCTGGGTTGAGGTCCTGTATTTGAAATAGTTAACGTAGTTTTTGTTAGCTCAATAGTAATGCTTCCATTGGGCTGATTGTGTTTGAGGGCATTTCCCAGTAAGTTATTTAGCAACACATCCACCAAAAAAGCATTCATTTGAAGACGAACGTTTGGGGTAATCTGGGTACTAAGTTGGAGCGATTTATCTTGAATAAGCGGTTGCCAAAGGTCAATTTTCTCCGAAAGAAGCGTGCTGAAAGCAATGTCAGTGGCATCGGTAAATTGCCCATTTTCGATTTTGGTCAAGAGCAATAAACTGTGATTCATTTTTGACAAATTGCCGACGGTTTCAATCAAGTTTCCGATGCGTTCGAGTTGTTTGTCAGTCAAATTGGGTGCTTGAATCAACATTTCTAAATTGGAAGCAATCACTGCCAGCGGCGTTTGTAATTCATGAGATGCGTTTTCGGTAAAAGTTTTGAGGCTTTGGTAATCTTGCCGCAGTTGATTGGTCAATTTTTGGAGATTAGCTTGTAGTGTTTGAAACTCCGTGATGCTGGTTCGGCGAAATTTCAACGGCTCTTTTTGAGCCAATTGGAAGGTTTGGAGGGTATCTAACGTACGATAGAAGGGTTTCCACAAACTACGGGATAGACGATAGTTGATAAAAAACAGTAAACCTACCAATAGAATCGTCAACCCCGAAAAGGCCCACAATAACGCTTGTTTCAACCCTTGAGTTTCGTAAAGCGCCTTCCGAATGTTGACTTGGTAGTATCCGTTGAGGGTAGCAATTCCAAAACTGAGTTGGCGGTACGCTAAATATTCTTGTTGTACCGTACTAAACAACACCGTATCGCTCATGACGATTGGGACGGGAGGATGCGTACGAACTGCCCAAAGGCTGTCCGAAATCGAAAACCAACGCTTGGGTAAAAAACCAATTTCATTGACGTAAGCTTCTACTTGTTCCTTCTCGTGGAGCAACTGGTCAGACGCCTCGCTGTCCATGATTTGGTGCAAAAACCAAAAGCAACTCACTCCTCCCACGGCCAAGGCCGCAATGCAGGCGAGCAAAAAGGAGCGAGTGGCTTTGGTGATGAGTGTCATGCCGCAAATTTATAACCTACCCCGTACACGGTCTGAATGTAGTCGGGGCAGCCTTGTTCGGATAATTTTTTTCGTAGATTCTTCATGTGTGAATAAAGAAAATCGAAGCTGTTGGCTTGGTCGATTTCATCGCCGTACAAATGTTCAGAAATAGAGCCTTTACTCAGAACTCGGTTGGCATTGGCGACCAAGTACATCAATAAATCGTATTCTTTACGGGTAAGCACGATTTCCGAATCATTTACCCACACTTCTTTGGAGTCGGGTACAATCCGAATGTCGCCAAATTTAATCTCTCGGTTTCCCGCAAACTGCCGCCGCCGTTGAATGGATTTGATACGGGCATTCAATTCCGATAAGTGAAACGGCTTGGTTAAATAATCGTCGGCGCCCAGTTCAAGCCCTAAAATTTTGTCGTCGAGGGCGTTTTTTGCCGAAATAATAATAATGCCAGCGTGGGGTTGCATTTTTTTGAGAGAGTCAACTAAATCGAGCCCCGAGCCGCCAGGAAGCATGATGTCAACCAGTACGCAATCGTACTCATAGACCCCGATTTTTTCTTCTGCTGCTTGGAACGTCGCTACCCATTCGCATACGTGGCCTTCACCCGTGAGGTATTCGCGTAAGGGTTGGGCTAAGGAGGTTTCGTCTTCGATGATTAAGATTTTCATAGGATTTGGTGGTGTAAATGCCCTTCAACAAACGTATTGGGTGGGTTGGGGGCTTACAGGAGATGAACTTAGAAAGTTGGTTAGTTGGGTAGTGATGGGTTCATCGGTTCTACGAAATATTCTTATAAACACAAATACGCGTTTTGAGGCCAATGTGTTGTGTCAACCCTTCTCTAAAGTTGAAATATTAAAGTTTTACTCGCTGATTAGCGCAGATGAATGCGGTCAAGAAGTTCTTGCTATTGATTGCTCCAGAGGAGCTACATCTTAGTAGAAAAATGAATGAAATCCCCCTCCAATCCCCATCGGGGCGGCCGACGTTCGGTGAAAGATGTCACCCCGATGGGGCTTTTGGATGGCCTTTGCACCTTTTTCTACTAAGATTTAGCCTCGCTGAGGCTACTTTTTTAATGCGTTCAACCTGTTAAAAGTTGAAAAAATACGGTGAAATACAGTTTTCTACAGATTTTCTACAGAATCATGGTATTCTTTTGGTGTAGAAAATAACCCAATTAATAGCTAGAAAACAATGAAAAAGTTCGTAAAAATGGGGTCAGTGGTTTTCGGGATGATAGCCCTGACCGCGATTTGCTTTCGGCCACCGTCAAGCAATCAGTGGGTACGCAGTTAATCACTCGGGGAATGAAAGAAGACGAAGACGCTCCTGATGTCCTTATTCAATTTCATACCTACACCCAGCAACAACGCCGCACAAACTACACAGGAGGTTTTTATCCCTACTTCGGAGGTTGGGGACGTTGGGGAGGTTTTTATCCGTATGGAATGATGGGATGGGGCGGGGGCTACCCTTACCAAACCCAATACACCGAAGGAACATTGGTAATTGACATTTTGGATGCCAAAACCAAAGAAGTACTTTGGGAAGGGGTAGCACAGGGAACGCTCAGTGGTAAAATCAACCGTATTCAAAATCAAATTAATTCGAGTGTTCGTAAAATGTTCACTAAGTATTATCCATTAAAACAAACATTGTCATGAAAACGCAGCAACACACACCGCTTCAATGGATACGTAGAACAATCGGCGTGGGCGTAGTGGCTTTCGTAACGCTTATTTCGCTCGATTCTTGTTCCCCTAATACATACACCATCGCTTCTGGGACAACGTACCAAAGTTATGTTCCACCCACTTGGGCTCCGCAGGGAGCAGCCGTAGCAGGTGTCCAGTACTATTATTTGCCCGATTACGGCATGTATTACGACTTGTCGTCTCAACTATTTTGGTACAACAATGCGGGTATTTGGGCTTCATCGGCCTTTTTGCCAAGTATGTATGCTGGAATAAACCTTAATTCGGCCTATATCGTCATGCTTAATCAAGGCATTCGACGTCCTTGGTTAAATAACTCTTTTTATGTGCGTCGTTACCCCGCTGGTTATTACGCTCATCGGTCTGGTTTTTCTCCCGAAAATCGTATCTTAAACATGCCACGTCCTTCCAGCTCTCGTATGTCGGCGGGAAATATGGGGCGCCAAAACTACCGCACAGAATCAGCACGGACGTATCAAGCACGACCCCAAACTCGTCAGTCGTACCAGTCATTTTCTGCGCCAAGAAGTTATGGCTATGGAGGTGGAGGATTCCGAGGTGGATTTGGAGGCGGTGGCGGACGAGGCGGTCGTCATTAATGCGTGCGATGTGCCGCCAGATTCTCAAATCTGGCGGAAGAGGTTTCTCAAAACCGAATAAAGCCAAGGTTTTGAGAAACCTTTTTTGTAGGTGATGAGTAACCGACAGCACGTATAACCGCACGTGACGTGCTGCCAGATTCGTGCGATGTGCCGCCAGATTCTCAAATCTGGCGAATGAGGTTTCTCAAAACCGAAATCACCGTTGTTGGTTAATTCTGAATTATCAGCACATTGAATTTATTCCCGTTAAAAAAATACTCCGACTCTCGGTCGCCAATAAAAAGGGCATCAACGCAAGCCGCTGTGTCGCTACAACCGAGACGAGCGCTAAACCGTCCAACGGTGTAGCGCTCGTTGCTGCTGGGAATCAAGTACCAATAGCCGTTATTATATTGCACCCCGCCGAAGGTTGACACCTGGGCAGTCACCATCAAAATAGCATTGGCGTTATTGTTACACATCGGGTGGTCGATTCTGATGGCGTAACATTTGCCCCCAGCGGCAGTGATTAAGGTAGGTGAACCCGAAAACGGCAGTGAGGAATAGGTATTGACTCCTGAGGTTGCCGTTACTACAAACGCCGCAGGGTTACTCCCCGAAAAACGAATGCTTCCACCCACATCCAACGTTGCTTGGGGCGAAGGTTGATTGACCCCTACTTTTCCATCATTGGCAATGCTCAGTCGTTCTTGCATGCTGAAAACGCCCCCCGAAAACGAATAGCCCGTTGAAAAAGCCATGCGGGCTGCCGAACTAGAGGTGCCAATGGTGGAGATAATTCCAGTAGTGTAGTTACTGCCTCCAAACAAAATAGAATTAGTCAACCCCGTGCTTAACGCGTTGAGGTTTTGAAGTGACAGGATGTTAGAGAAATTATGACGTATCGTAAGTTTTGAGGTAGGCGATTCGGTGCCTACGCCCAAATTGCCCGTATTGGCATTGTAGAGATTTGCCCCCGAATTGACCCAACCTGGCGTTGGGCTACCCGAGTTACCAACTGGGACATACACCGACCCATTCCAAAACCGAAGTTCTTTTGCCGAATTATCATAATACAATCGGCCTTCTTGGGGATTGCCATTTGTGTTGGGCGTGAGGGTAATGGACTGAGCATTCAGAGAAAGCACATTCAAAAGAAGAAGTGCTGCGGTTAGCATGGATAACTGTTTCATTGTCGTGTAGAAATTTGAAGTGAGGGTATTCTTTACGACAAAAATTGCTGCTAATGCTCAGAAAATCAACTTGTTTTAGTTAACGGTAAAAGTTACTTATTACAAATCGAACAAGTACCTTGAATCAATAAATTTACTTCTTTGGATTTGAAACCTGCGGGTAAGGCCAGAGACGGAACGTGAATATCTTCCAAACAAGTGGTTTTACCGCACATTTGGCATTTAAAATGAACGTGGTCGTGGTGGTGATTATGTTCTTGGCAAGCATCTTTGCACAAGGCATAACGAAGGCCATCTTCGTCCAAAACTTTATGAATAATGCCTTTATCAACAAAGGTTTTTAGGGTACGGTAAATGGTAACGCGGTCGTAGCGGTCTTTTAAGCCATTTTCTAAATCCCCGTGCGAAAGTGCAGAAGCGCGGTTTTGTAAAATTTCTAAAATATCTTCACGGCAGCTTGTATGGCGTAATTCGTGTAATCGCAGGGTATCTTTGGCGAAAGTATTCATGACCTTGTTATTTTTGCCCAAATTTATCAAGTTACCTTCGGATTTACCGAACTGAATGGGCTTTCTTTTTAAACGGTTGCTATAAACAAACTGTTCCATTATGATTAAAATAGGCATTATTAACGTTTCAGACCGCGCCAGTGCGGGCGTTTATGAAGACATTCCAGGGAAGGCGATTGTGTCAACGCTCAACGAATACCTAACCAGTGCTTGGGAGCCTGTGTATCGTGTCATTCCAGACGAACAACATTTGATTAGTCAAGCCCTTGTCGAAATGGCTGACAAAGAGGGTTGTTGTTTGGTCGTGACGTGCGGTGGAACGGGCCCCGCACCCCGCGATGTCACTCCCGAAGCTACCGAGGCCGTTTGCCATAAAATTATGCCTGGGTTTGGAGAACTGATGCGGCAGGTGAGTTTGCAGTACGTGCCCACGGCCATATTATCCCGACAAACGGCAGGGATTCGGGGTAAAACGCTGATTGTCAATTTGCCAGGAAAACCATCGGCGATACGTCAGTGCTTAGATGTCGTTTTTCCTGCCATTCCGTATTGCATTGATTTGATTGGCGGGCCGTTTTTGGAAACCAACGAAGCCGTCATAAAGGTGTTTCGGCCTAAATAACCATTCCAAGGTTTAGAACCTTGGAAAGTTAAGTAGTTGCGCATAAATTTTAGTGCATTAGTAGGTTATTTTGCTTCGGCGAAGCATAACCTTTGTAGAGTAGAGAAATTCGTACATAGAGTTCGAATTCTTTTGCTTCGGACAGGGCCGCCTGTGCGGAAGCATAACAAAGCAATAGGTTATGCTTCTGCTCGGGCGGCCCCGTCCGAAGCAAAAATTAAAAAAATATCTTTCTGCTACTACAAATGTTGCGCCTCTACCGAGGCTACTTTGAATTACTCTGGAACTTTTGCTCAACTACTTTAAAAAAAATCAGGTTAAACGCATTAAAAAAGTAGCCTCGCTGGAGCAATCAATAGCCACTCTAGATTTTAATGCGTTGAACCTGATAAGAAATTAAAATATAATAATATATGGTCTTTGTTTAATAAAATATATTAAATAAAATCATACTGGCTTGCTTTTTTGTATTAAAAATATGCTACATTTGCTCATAAAAGTACCAAAAGGATAATTTTAGGTGCCTCTTCCTCAAAAAAATACCGAAATCATAAGCGATTTGAAGCTTTGGAATCAGTTGATTGCTGACGACAAAGCCGCCTTTTCTGCGCTGTTTGAGAAGTATTTGAATCCTTTGGTAAATTATGGCAAGACTTTAATGCCATCGCACGAGAAAGTCAAAGATTGCGTTCAGGATGTGTTTGTGGATATTTGGCTGTATCGGCATTCTCTCAGTGATGAAGTGGTGGTAAAAGCCTATTTATTTTCGAGTGTGCGCAAACGCATCGCGCGGTTGTACGAACGAGACCGCATTTTTCGGCAAACGACCCCATTGGAAGACCTTGAATTTTCGCTCAAGTTTTCGATTGAGCATTCCATGATAAACGATGAAACGTTGGAGTTGGAAGTTCGCCAGCTCAATCAACTTCTCAATACCTTACCACCTCGCCAAAAAGAAACTTTATACCTTCGATACCACCAAGGCTTATCCCTGGAGCAAATCGCTGAGGTACTAGAAATCAATCATCAGTCGGTTAAAAACCTGCTTCACCGCGCTATTTTGCACCTTCGTAAGGAGTGGAAAGGCTCGATTTCTCTGCTCTTAATCGGTGGTTACCTTGCTTTGTGAAATTTTTTCAAAAAAAAATCTAAACAAGTGAGTACTCTTTAAACCTGCTGTCCTCTCTGCATTTGAAATTAATTTTCAGATGCAACCACGCGATTTATACACCAAAGTTGAAGACTTTCTTTCCGACGAATCTTTCCAGCGATGGGTCAGGTTCAAGGAAAACCATACACATTGGGAAGAATGGACCTTGGAGAGTCCAGAAAGGGCGAAATTAGTCGCCGAAGCCAGGGTATGGGTTTTGTCAATGAAAATAGAAGAAACCGAGCTTTCGGCCCAAGAAATACAGCGAAGCTTACAGGATACTTGGGAAGCAATACAGACGCAACAAGTCCAGAAGCCAATTTGGAAAATGAGTTGGTTTCGAGTAGCGGCGGCGGTGTTGCTTGTTGGAACAGCGGCAATGACTTATTTTTTGGTACAAAAAAATCCAGCTCAGGCGGTCATTACTTATAAAGACTTGGTGGAGAAAGATACCGAAGGGTTGATAGAACAAACCAATAATTCCAATAAGCCGCAACTTATTACCCTTGCCGACGCCAGCTCGGTCTTATTACAGCCCAAAAGTAAACTTAGCTATCCCAAAGAATTTAGTGGCAACGAACGGAAAGTTTACCTTTCGGGAGAGGCTTTTTTTGAAATTAGCAAAAACCCCAGCAAACCTTTTTATGTATATGCCAACGAAGTCGTGACCAAAGTTTATGGGACGAGTTTTCGGGTAATCGCTTATCCTTCTCTGCCCAACGTAGAAGTGTTGGTACGTACGGGAAAAGTAAAAGTGATGCCCAACGAAGAAATAGAAGCGGATACCAAAGAAGGAATTATGCTTTTGCCCAACCAAGCGGCAAGATTTGTGCGGAACAACCTTTCGTTTGAAAAAATCCTGGACATTACCCAAGACAAACCGCTTATCGCCTCAACCAATACCATCGAACAGTTGAGCTTTGAGTTTCGCGATATACCAGTAGAGCAGATTTTTACGACCATCGAACAAGCGTATTTGGTCAAAATTGAATACCCAAAAGAAAAATTGAAAGATTGCTACATGACGACATCCCTCAGTGATGAACCGCTTCCCGAAAAGCTAAAGATTATTTGTGAAAGCTTAGGAAGTGATACACGCTACGAAATGAATGGAAATCAGGTAACAATTATTTCATCCGGATGTAACTAACCACCCCCTAAACCCTTGTCTATGCACTAAAAAAAGTAGCAAAAAAAAGCGTCGAAATGCTGCAACATTCCAACGCTTCTAGTTTTCCTCAACCCTCTGCAAAGGGCGGGAACGTCATGTCAATACCAGTCTAATAGTATTAAAATTAACAATCAAAAGTATGGAAAAAAGTTTTATTCACCAACGGCTCCTTTTTCAGATCGTGAAAATATCGGTGTTTCAAATGATACTTGCTGTTGTTTTTGTGGGAATCGCAATGGCCACGCCCGCGAAAGGGCAAGAAATGCTTGACTCAAAAGTGACGCTTGTTCTCAACAACGTGAGCCTCGAAAGTGCGTTGTCTGAAATTGAAAAAACAGCCCACGTCAAGTTTTCGTACAATTCGCGCACGTTAAATCTCAATCAGAAAGTAAGTGTGAGCGAAAAAAACGAATCGCTTTCTACAATACTCACCAAGATGCTCAAGCCGCTGAGTATTAGGTATGTAGTAGTGAGCAAAAAAATTGTGTTACGCAAAGAAATCGGCTCGAAAACGGGTTTTTTATACGAAAATGAAGAATCGTCCAAACCGCAAGTTCTTGCGAATGTGGATTGGGGCGTAAAAGGCACCGTCACCGACGAAAAAGGGGAAAAGCTGCCAGGGGTAAGCATCACAATCAAAGGAACTACCCGTGGGACAACCACCAACGCCAATGGTGATTACGAAATTAGCGTTGCCGATGGCAAAGGGATTTTGGTGTTTTCATACATCGGTTACAAACCCCAAGAAGTCTTGATTGATAATCGTACCACCATCAAGGTAGCGCTAGTAACCGACACCAAGGCCCTTGAGGAGGTGATAGTGGTGGGTTATGGCACCATTAAAAAGGAAAAAAATATTACGTCTGTTTCGACCTTAGAGGCCGAAAAAATCACCAACCTTGGGGCTTCTTCGGTAGGAGAAACCTTGGGAGGGCGTATTCCAGGAATCATCGTTACCAACAGCGGGGGCGGGCCAGGGAAAAAACCTTCGATTTCGCTCAGGGGAGGTGGTACACCCGTTTATGTCATCGACGACATTATTTCTACCGAATTTCAGTTTCAAACCCTCGGGGTCAATGACATCGAAAACATTTCTTTCTTAAAAGACGGCCCCGCTACGGCGATTTATGGGGTAGCGGCGGGGAATGGCTTGGTATTAGTAACGACCAAAAGAGGAAACAACAAAAAACTTTCTATCAACTACAACTTTGGACAAGATTTGTCGCAGCCTACGTATTTGCCTCGCAAAATCAGCTCGTACGAATTGGTGTCGTTGGTAAATCAAGTGGATGTAAAAGAAGGTAATCAGGGGCGATATTCGGAAAGTGATGTTCAAAAATACCGCGACCAAACCGATCCCCTCAATTTCCCAAACAACGACTGGCAAAAGCTCGTATTGAAAGAGTTTGCTCCGCAGCAACACCACAATTTGTCGCTCAACGGAGGAAATGAACAAATCAAATACTATGCTTCATTGGGCTATTTGAACCAAGGAACGTTGTATCAATTTAACACCAACTGGCTAAAACGATATAACTATCGCTTGAGCTTAACGGGGGATTTTGCCAAAATTGGCTTGAAAACCAGCATGACTATTTACGGGGTGGACGAAACCCGCCGCGACAATGCAAGCGGCTATGGGAGTGGTTATTTTGCGGTGTGGAGTCACATCCAAAATGCCCCGCCTACCGACAAAGCTTATGCGGATTTGGAACGTACAAAATACGCCAACAAAGGAGATCACCCTATTGTCGAAATTGACCCGCGTAGTGGTTATGTTCGTAACCAAGACCGCAATCTTAATGCTTTGTTGAACCTTGACTGGAAAGTGCCAGGTGTAGAAGGCTTGTCGTTTCGGGCCAACGGGAATTTAAGTCAGGTGCAGGCTTTTGGTAAATCATGGAACATCACAGCGCCCCAATATGCTATTGGTAGCTCAACACCCGCCAGCTCGAACCAGCCCAACCTTTCGGTTTCGACAACAACGGGCTATAATTATGTATTGCAAGGGTTTGGAAACTACGAACGAAAGTTTGGCAGCCATAACGTTTCGGCCATGTTTGGCTACGAAGAAGCCTACGGCTACAACGAAAATTTCAGCACGGGGCGTAACTCCTACGTGTTTGGGATTGACCAGATTTTTGCGGGGCCGCAGTCAACGGCTATCAACAACGGTTCTAGTTTTGAAAACGTTAGAAATGGTTGGTTGGGACGCGTTCGTTACGATTTCAAAGAGAAATATTTGTTTGAAGGAAGTTTTCGATACGATGGAAGCGACTTGTTTCCCGCAGGAAAAAGAAAAGGATTTTTTCCTGGCGCAGCCTTGGGTTGGCTCATTTCCCACGAAAACTTTATGGGAAGTTTGATGGAAAAAAATATCGTTAACCTCTTGAAAGCTAGAATATCGTACGGCTCCGTTGGACAAAACTCAGGCGTGAGTAGCTTTGCCTATGTACCAGGTTACTCCACAGGCGGTGGTTACGTGGTAGGTGGCGTGCTTCAACCCAGCCTCAATGCCCCGAGCATCCCAAGCCCCGACATCAGTTGGTACGACCAACAATCGTTCAACACAGGTTTTGATTTTGGAACGTTGGGAAATAAACTCAGCGGCAGCCTAGATTATTTTTACTTGCGTACCACGGGCTACTTGGCTTCTCCTTCGGGAGTGGGCTATACCGACCCCCTTGGAACGGCTTTGCCAACCCGCAAATCAAACGGTGCATTTAGAAGAGCAGGTTTTGACTTTACGGTCAAATACAACAATAACATTGGGAAGTTGAAATATACGTTGGGCTCAAATTTTGTGAAATTTGACCAACTCTGGGAAGTAAACCCCAACGAGGACAGCACAACGCTCAAAAACCCAAATACAACTTCGTATCATCAAATTGGGTTCTTACAAACGGCTTATTTGTCGGCAGGCTTGTACCAAAACTCTACCGACATCATGAACAGCCCGCGCCGAATGGCCTCAATCGTTGCGCCTGGTGATATTATTTACCGAGACGTAAATGGCGACGGAAAAATCGACGGCGATGACTTTAGAAGAGTAGGAAAGTCAGCATTTCCACGGGTAACGTACGGTTTTACGGCTGATTTAACGTACGGAGGCTGGTTTATGAACATGCTTTGGCAAGGCAGCGGTAAGCGAAGTATTTATTTAGGTGACGTCATCCAGAGTAATTATTCAACCAATATCCGCTACGAGTTTCAAACCAAAAACCACTGGGAGCCAGGAGCAGGCAATTCGCAATTCCCGCGCTTGATTTCGGGCGCAGCCGTCAACGGTGGCCACAATGCCGTTACGTCCGATTTTTGGGTGATAAACGCGGGTTACTTGCGCTTGAAAGCCTTGCAGGTAGGCTACAACTTTAAAAATTATCTTTCCAAAGACCTAAAATTCATTTCAGACCTGAGAGTGACGTTGAGCGCGACCAACTTACTCACGTTTTCGAAGATAAAGCAATACGGACTTGACCCCGAAACGGGAAGTAACAACAACTACGACTACCCGTCGCAACGCGTGTATGCCTTATCGGTAAATCTAGGTTTTTAACTCAAAGCAACTGAAAGCAATGAAACGATATATCACAAAAATAGTTTTGATACTAACAGTCCTTTGTGTTGGTATTTACTCTTGTAAGCAATTGGACGATACCCGACCGTTTGACAAATTTGACGAGACATCGGTGTGGAGCTCGAAGGGCAACGCCATGCTTTTTGTCAACGGCGTATATTCATCAGTGTTAGGGTTATATACCAACACCGTTGAGGACGAAGTTCGAACCAGTAATGTCATTCAAAGTGATGGAAACGCCTTTACAAGAGAGTCAATTACGCGAGACGACGATTACGGTTTTAACCAATTTAGCAAAATTCGTAGTTGTAATCTCATCATTGAAAAAGCAACGGCTTCAACTGCCTTGGGCGACGGAGATAAGGCAGAATTGGTAGCGCATGGTAAATTTTTGCGGGCCATGACCTACTACTGGCTTGCGCGCCGTTTTGGAAGGGTAATATGGGTGGAAAAAGTATTGACCGAAAACGAAACGAATTACGCGTTGCCTCAAACGGCCAACATCGCTGAAACCTATAACTTGATTATGAAAGATATAGACGACGCGATTGCTGGCCTGCCTGCTTCGTCGCCAGCGGGGCTTGCGTCTAAGGCTTCGGCGTATGCCTTAAAATCCGAAGCAGCTTTGCAAGCGGCGGCTTACACGGGCGATAATACCTATTACCAAAAAGCCATTGACGCGGCCAACGCCGTCATTGCAACGGGCAAGCCATTGGAAGCTGATTACGAAGGAATGTTTAACGAAAAAGCGCGATTTTCACCCGAAATCTTACTGGCGACTTACCGTGATAAGTCCAATACCGTCGTATCAAACATTGCTGATATGCAAGAAGCGATTCCCAACGTGAACAACGACGACCTAAAATTGCGGAACGCTACGCCACTGTTTAAATTGGACAAAGTATTTGAGGATTGGGGGAAATATTCACCTACCCAAAACATCATCGACGAATACTTGGTCATTGATGCCGCCAACCCTTCTAAAGCGGTGAAATGGGATCAGTCGTCGCAGTTTTTGAAAAATGTAACCAAAAAACAATCACCATTCCTCGACAGTGCCGTAGTGACGGGTTCGGGAAGCATCAATAATATCATTTATAACAACCGCGATAAGCGCTTGGCGGCGTCGATTGTGTATGATTCAACGGCTTGGTACGGCGAATTGGTGACAACCAACCGCAACGGAAACCTAAACCGAATGATTAAAGGAAGCCTGAACTCGGGCTGTTGTACCCAAATCACTAATGCTTATTTCCGTAAGGGAATCTACAACGTGTCTCCACGGCCTTTTTACAATACGCCTGTGGATTATCACTGGGTAATTTTCCGAATGGGGCGCGTGTATTTGAACAAAGCGGAGGCGCTGCTGATGCAAAACAAATTTGCGGAGGCTGTGACGACGCTTAACATTACTCGCCAAAGCCACGGAGGTTTGCCTCCATCGACGGCTACAACCGCCGAAGATGCTTGGAAAGACTATAAGCGGGAGCGTAGGGTAGAGCTTTTTAAGGAAAAAGATTATTACTGGAGTTTGTTGCGTTGGGGGAAATACGGTGGAAGTGCCAACGGAGGCGCGGCTCCTGGAGCTAAAATCGCTGAATTTTTGGAAAAACCGACGTACATGGAAATCAACGCAACACGCAAAGGCTACCGCATCGAAGTGATTAATTTCCAACTCAATGACCAGCGTTTGTTTGACGAAACGCGCCGTTACTTGTTGCCGATTCAAAATTCGCAAATTGTACGCCACGGGGCGATGACGCAAAATCCTAACTGGTAAACGTTTACAAATAAATGAGAAAGACAATGCAAACAATACATAAAATGAAGTATTTGATGATTCTTGGAATGGCATTGAGCTTGTCTTCCTGCCTCAAATATGGACTGGAAGATAACTTGCCCAAATTTAAGGATGCCCTTATCACGGAGGTTTTTATGGAGTATCGTTTCGAGGATTCTAAAGCAACCTCTGGTGGAAGTCCTTTGGTACGAAATGTAACGTTGACCCTCAGCCAAAAGCAATTTAAGCGGAAAGAAAGTACGGCTGGGGCGTCGCTTGATTCGTTGATTTTCAACGTAACGGTACCTGCGGCGTCGGGGTCATTTACGGCCGAAGAAAAAGTCAAAGTGTCTAAAAGCCGATTGGTATTGATGACCAATATTTCGCCCGCTGCTACCATGGAGCCCTTGGAAGGTGCCCCGCAGCCAGGTTTGCCAGGTGATTTTTCCCAACCGCGTAAGTACAAAATCACGGCAGCCAACGGTGATAGCCGCGTTTGGGTAGTGAAGATTGGCAATTTTAACAATTAAGTTCCCATAGATTCAGTAGATTTGATTCAACTGAAGGGGGAGGGAGCTTTCCTTCTCCCTTATTTTTCACCCAAAACGTTATTTTAAACAGTGTTATCCTTTACTAAATCGAAAGCTTTTAACCTTGTTTTAGCGCTTCAACTGGCGGTTGGGGCGGGTTTAGCCCAGCAAAAAGACACGATTCACATCAGTTATCCGACGGATTTGAAAGCTGTGATTCAACCAAAACATCGCTACGACCAAACCTTAACGATGAAGTTGTTTTTGTCGCAAGCCTTGTATGATGGTAAATTTAAACGGAAAGACAACGGAGCTTCTGAGGTGGCGCTGACTTTTGCACAAGCACTGGAGGTCATCAAAAAAATGGATAAGTTGACCCTTGGGATTCCTAAAATTGTCTATCTCGTGGGTTGGCAATACAACGGCCATGATTCCAAATACCCCGCGTGGTTTGAAGTAAATGAGCGCCTAAAACGCCCTGAAGACAAAACAGCCTTGGAAAGTTTGAAATGGTTGATGGAAGAAGCTACCAAGTACCATACGGTGGTGAGCCTCCACATCAATATGTTTGATGCGTACGAAGACAGCCCTTTGTGGGAGACCTACGTAAAAAATAACATCATTGCCCGTAACGCCGACGGAACCCTGCGGGCCTGCGAATGGGGCTATCCGATTAGTTTAGCGCGTGAATGGGAGACGGGCTTTGCCCAAAAACGTATCGATCAACTGTGCCAAATGTTGCCGATTCAACATGCCAAAACCATTCATATTGATGCTTTCCATACGTGGCCGCCTGTGCCACAACTAGTCGATGGAAAATACAAAATAACGCTGGACAAGGGCCCAATTAGTCCGTTTTTGGGTAATACAGTAGAAGACGAAACGGCGGCACAGCGCAAGATTTTTCTTTACTGGGCTTCCAAAGGAATTGATGTTACCTGCGAGGGTGTCGATTTTCTACGCGAATCGTCGTTTGAGGGCTATCAGCCAATGGCTTGGTGGTTTACGGGCTTGGATAAATACTTGAAGTGGCCTGCAAATTACTACTGCGGTGGGCAAGATAATTCCGAATGGGGAAAGCTGTTTGGGACAAGTATGCACGGAGAGGATGTAGTAGTGAAAGACCCAAGACAATTGACGGGATTTTTACCGCAGTTTTGCACTAAAACCCTGATTTGGTATTATTTGAACCGCCTCGAACGAAAGTTTTTCGTCAATAATGCCTCCCAAAAATCGGTTCATTTTTCTCAGAATACCAGCACAACGCTCAAACAAAACGCCTATACGCTGGTAGCTGGTGAGGCCGTTTTGGCCGAAAATGAAGATGTTTTTGTGCCTGCCTTGTGGTTGAAAAAGCCCTCGGTGGTTGCATACAGTAAAAACGGCTACCAAAATCGCCGTTGGAAACTTCCGTCTTCTTTTCAAGGGAAAAATCAACTTTCGGTGTCTTTGATAACGACAGAGGGACTAAAATTATCAAAAAAGGTAAAAGTAGAAGCCAATTCGGTCATGCTGACACTTGGCGCTGGCGAAGCCGTTTTGATTGATT
This sequence comes from Runella limosa DSM 17973, assembly GCF_000482465.1. Lineage (GTDB taxonomy): Bacteria > Bacteroidota > Bacteroidia > Cytophagales > Spirosomataceae > Runella > Runella limosa. The sequence continues at coordinate 150,836 of NZ_KI519424.1, read as the reverse complement.
GAGTACTTATGGGCAGTTTCAGACCTGATTGTTATTATTTTCATGTGTTCAATTTTATTTTCTATGGCTTTCCGACGAAGCGTTATACTAATTACAGTTTTCTTTATCCACACTTTTCTTTCATTTAGCCAAATTTCAGTGACGAAATTTGGCGTATTGCCCGACGATATTATCCGTACAGTCGAGGTGTTCATTTTGAGGGGATTAACTCCCTCGAAATGGATGCCGACGGTTCGGTAGAACAACAAAAATCCTACCTGAAACCCATGAATAACCATAAAATAAAGTGTCTCGGCTTGTGTTTAATGCGGTGTCTTTGCCAAATGACTTTTGCCCAACAGCAGGTACTTTTAAGCAATTTTGGAGTCAAGCCCGACAGCTACGAAAACGCAAGCCCCGCACTTGTTAGAGCCATTGAACAGTGCCGAAAACTCCCAAACGCCACGCTTGTATTGCCAGGTGGGCGCTTGGATTTGTGGCCCGACGGTGCTTATAAACAGGAAATTTATATTTCAAACAGCACGGAAAATGATACCTTACCGAAGGTAAAAAACGTCGCTTTTTTGCTGAAAGAGTTCAAAAACCTGACGATTGAAGGCAACGGAACGCAGATTTACTTGCATGGAAAAATGGTAGCTTTTGCCCTTTTTAAGTCTTCAAACATCACCATTCGCAACCTCTCTTTTGACTACGAACGGCCTACCATGAGCGAGTTGTTACTGACGTCGGTATCGCCCACCAAAGTAGAAGCCAAGCTGCATCCTGACACGCGTTATTTTATCAAAAATGGAAAATTTGGTTTTTACGGAGAAGGTTGGAAAAGCAACAATCACCACACCATTGTTTTCAATGAAACCGACCAAACCATGAAATACAGCTCGTTTAGGGCGTTTTTGGAGAGCAAAGTGGAAGAAAAACAACGAGGAGAGGTAGTATTTACGGGAGATTTTTCCAAAATGAAACTAAAAGCAGGGGAGAGGCTGTCGATTCGTGATACCTACCGCGACAATTGCGGTGGATTTATCACGCTTAGTCAGCATGTGTTGTTGCATAGCATCAATTTGCACTACATGCACGGATTGGGCGTAGTATCGCAGTTTTCCGAAAACATCACCATCCGAAAAGTCAACGTGGCGCCTCGTCTCGAATCGGGGCGGATTATCAGTGCCTTTGCCGACTGTTTTCATTTTTCGGGATGTAAGGGCAAAATCTTGGTTGACAGTTGTTTCACTTCAGGTGCGCACGATGACCCCATCAATGTTCACGGAACGCATTTGCAGATTATAGCTAAAACGGGTTCCAACAAACTCACGGTGCGGTTTATGCACCACCAAACGTACGGTTTTGAGGCATTTTTTAAAAGGGACAGCATTGCGTTTGTGAACCCAAAAACGTTGCAACCCATCGCTTATGCCAAACTGAAAAACGCCGTCTTGAAAAACAAACGGGAGATGGAAATAGAAACCGACAAACCTTTTGCTGCCAATGTGGCGGTGGGGCAATGCATCGAAAACCTCACTTGGACGCCCGAAGTGACGATACGCAACTGTCGTTTTGAACGGACCAATACGCGCGGGATTTTGATGACCACGCGCCGTAAAGTGGTGATTGAAAACAACCAATTTTACAAAACAGGAATGCACGCCATTCTCATTGCTGACGATGCCGCCAGTTGGTTTGAGTCAGGCCCCGTACAAGATGTAGTGATTCGTAATAATGTGTTTGAAGAATGCGGATATAATTCAATACCAGGTAGTTATGTGATTGCAATTGCCCCCGAAAACCACGATTTAGTCAATGGTTTTTATGTGCATCGAAACATTCTCATTGAAAATAATACTTTCAAAACTTCGGTAGCGCCCTTGCTTTCAGCTAAAAGTGTGGATGGATTGGTATTTCGTTATAACAAAATCATTTCGTCAAAAACGGTAGAGTTTACGGCTGACAAAACCAATTTTCAACTGGATGCCTGCAAAGACGTAACCCTCATCGACAATGCCTTTCCCGCTGATTGGAAGCCTGTATTGGCTACCTTGCACATGGATAAATCGTCCGTAAAAATGGATTGGTAATAGCCTTAATAGACCTTCCAAGTTTTAAAAACTTGGAAGGTCTGATATAACCCCACGCCTTCATGAAATCAATCATACCCTTTTTTACTTTTTTGTGTTTCGCTTTCGGAACACTGCAAGCACAAATTCACCCCTATGCCGTAGCCGCTACGCCCTGGCAGGAAGACTATGGCAATCACCGCGCTGTCATCAACGTTTCTCAGCCTGCGGAGGCCGTTTATACAAAAATCCAATGGCGTCGAAGAGATGCGAACCCCCAAGAAAAACGCCTTTTAATCACTGATGAAAATGGAAAAGAAGTAACGAACATTCATCGGATTAGAATAGAAAAAGAAAGCGGTGAGTTTGTGTTTGAACCGACCCACGCGGGGAATTTTTACGTGTATTACATGCCTTTTGCGGGAAAAAAGAACGTGGGCTGGTGGGATGGAAAGTATTTAACCCCTGAGAACAAACCCAACCAAGCATGGGTCGAAAAACATCGACTTTTGGCCCACGATTTTGAGGCAAAATCGCTTCCGCAAGCCTCCGTGCTGAAAATAGAATCACGGACAGCTTTTGACAGTTTTTATCCGATGGAAGTGGGCGCAACCCAAGCGGAGCGAACGGCACTGATTGAGCATAAAAACAGAAATTTCCTACTTTTTCCCGAAGATAGAAAGTTTCCCGTTCGAATGACCGAAAATATACCCTATCGTTGGGTGGCGCAAAAGTCTTCCAATGTGTTTAATGGTAAGGCATTACGCAACGAATACTACGCGTTCCAGATTGCCGTTTTTGCGGCTAAAATGGAGCTGAAAAACCTCAAAGTGACGTTTTCGGGAAGTAATAAAGTAACCTGTTTCAACACAGGAGGCATCGACGCCGACGGGCATCCGTTTACTAAAAAAGTGGACGTAGCCCAAGGAAAAGTCCAGCCGCTTTGGTTTGGCGTGGATATGTCACCTACCGAAAAACTGGGAAAACAGTCATTTGACGTGACAATCTCTGCCGAAAATGAAGCACCGCAAACGATAAAAGTCATCATAGATGTGATCAACCAACAGCTGCCTGATCGAGGGGATAGCGAGCCGTGGCGGCATTCTCGACTGCGTTGGTTAAACTCAACGTTAGGCATTGATGACCAACCCGTTGCCCCTTATACGGCATTGAAAAGAATCGAAAAAAAGATTTCATACCTCATGGGCGAAGTGTCGCTCAATGAGTCGGGTTTTCCTGAGTCGATGAGGGTCAATCAACAACACTTGCTACGTAACCCCTTAGTGTTTGTGATCGAAACGGAGGCGGGAGTAGAAAAAATTACTCCTTCCTCCCTTCGATTTACCAAAAACAATACAGGCGTGGTTTCGTGGGTGGCGGAAGGAAAAGGTCGAGGATTCAATCTTCAGTGCGATGGAAGCATGGAGTTTGACGGAACGTTGCTCTACAATATTCGCTTAAAAACAGAAATATCGCTGAATGTAAAGGACGTTCGGTTGGAGATTCCTGTCGAGAAAGCCAATGCAACTTATTTTATGGGCATGGGACTGCCTGGAGGCTTTTGTCCCGCTGATTACCAATGGAAATGGAAAGGCCCACAGGACTCGTATTGGATTGGTTCTGTGAAGGCGGGACTACAGTGTGAGATGTTGGGGGCCGACTATACGGGGCCTTTATTGAATCTGTATCATCCAGCGCCTCCTTCGTCTTGGTACAATGACAACAAAGGAGGTTTTCGGGTGTCAAGCACTGGAAATCAAGCCATTGCGACCACTTATTCGGGGCAAAGGACGATGAAAGCAGGAGAAAGCCTTGACTTTGGGTTTCGTCTCTTGCTTACTCCCGTCAAAAAACAAGACACGTATGACCAATTTACGAACCGCTATTACCACGATGGGAATAAGCCCGCGCCTTCGTTGAAAGATTTGGCGTCGGGCATCAAAATTACCAACGTTCATCACGCCAACCCCATTAATCCGTACATCAATTATCCCTTTATCGCGGTCGATAGCATGAAAAACTTTGTGGACTATTGGCATAGCAAGGGCCTAAAGGTCAAGATTTATTACACGATTCGAGAATTGACCAACCAACTTCCTGAACTGTGGGCGTTGCGGAGTTTGGGCGATGAAATTTTTGCCGATGGTAAAGGAGGAGGATTTCCGTGGTTGCGAGAGCATTTGGTGGAGCATTATGATGTGCAATGGTTTAACAAAATCAATGGTTACGAAGAATGCGACGCGGCGATTCGGACGGGCGGCAAATCGAGGTGGTACAATTATTACATCAACGGCCTCCAATGGTTGGTCAAAAACGTTGACATTGACGGACTTTACCTTGATGATGTGGCCTTTGACCGTACCATGCTAAAACGAATGCGGAAGGTGATGAACGCCGTCAAACCAGGTTGTTTGCTTGATTTGCACTCCAATACGGGTTTTTCAAAAGGCCCCGCCAATCAATACATCGAGTACTTTCCGTATATCAATAAACTATGGTTTGGCGAAAGCTTTAACTACGATAAAATGTCGCCCGAAAACTGGATGGTCGAAGTATCGGGTATGCCGTTTGGACACATGGGCGATATGCTACACAGCGGCGGAAATCCGTGGCGAGGCATGGTTTATGGTATGACGGTTCGCTATCCGTGGTTTACGGAAGGCGTAAGTTGCGACCCGCGCGATATTTGGAGAATTTGGGATGAGTTCGATATTGCCCATGCCCAAATGAGCGGCTATTGGGAGGAGAATTGTCCTGTCAAAACGGACAACCCAAAAGTGTTGGCAACGGCGTATGTTCACCAAGGCAAAACCCTTATTTCGGTGGCATCATGGGCACCCGAAACCGTAAAAGTAAAGCTGAATATAGACTGGAAAGCCATTGGTGTGGATCCCGCAAAGGCAAAATTTAAAATTTCCACCATTCAAAATTTCCAACAGGGACAGTCTTTTTCCAAAGATGACTTTTTGGAAATTGCCCCGACGAAGGGCTTTTTATTGGTTGTTGAATAAAAAACGCTTCAAAGTACAGGTTAAACGCATTAAAGGTAGAAGAACTTATGGACAAAGTAAAGGAGTAAATCTGTTTTGGGAGCTTTTAGAAATAACCATTTCTTACATCCAATTCTATGAATAAAATACTTATTAAAATCGGTTTATGTCTCGCAGTTGTGGGGACAGTTTATGGCCAAAAACAACCGTTGAAACTTTGGTACAAGCAACCCGCTTCCGCCACCACACTCGATAGCAAAGAAGGCTGGAAAGATGACCAAGAATGGCTCAAAGCTTTGCCGATTGGGAACGGAAACATTGGTGCAATGGTGTTTGGGGATGTAAACAAAGAGCGTGTTCAGCTCAACGAAAAAACGCTTTGGAGCGGTAGCCCATTTGACAACGATAATCCTGAAGCACCCAAGTATTTGGACGAAATCCGCAACTTACTTTTTGAAGGTAAATTTAAAGAAGCGACTGCGTTGACCAACAAAACCCAGATTTGTAATGGCAAAGGTTCGGGGCAGGGAAACGGCGCGAATGTGCCTTTTGGCTGCTTTCAAACCTTGGGTGATTTGTGGTTGGATTTTGGAAAACAGGCTGATTATCAGTCGTATTATCGAGATTTGAACTTAAACGAGGCCGTTGCCAATGTCAGCTATTCCCAAGATGGCGTGACGTATAAACGCGAGTATTTTGTCAGCGGGCCTTTGAATACGCTGGTAGTACGCCTGACGGCCAACAAAGCGGGAGCTATTAGTTTTACTGCCTCCCTCAATCGTCCTGAGCGGTTTACAACTGAGGCAGCCGACGGCGAATTACGGATGTTTGGCGCGCTGCACAACGGACAAGGCGCAGACGGAATGCAGTATATGACGCGGCTCAAAGCCAAGTTGAGCGGAGGAACGCAGTCGTTTTTGGATAATAAATTGGTGGTCAAAAATGCCAACGAAGTGATTTTATACCTCACGGCTTCTACCGATTATTTGCCCAATTATCCCATTTACAAAGGGCGAGATTACCAAGGGATTACGGCGGCCAATTTGAAAAAAGCGTTTGTGCAGCCTTTTGGTCAAACCAAAAAAGAACACCTTGCCGACTACCAAAAGTACTTCAATCGAGTGGCGTTGACGTTGAGCGAAACGGCCGACAATGTTCCAACAGATGAGCGACTTTCGACCCTTAAAACTTCTGAAAATGACAATCATTTGTCGCAACTGTATTTCCAATTTGGTCGCTATTTGTTGATTTCATCGACCCGCGAAAATACCCTTCCCGCCAACCTTCAGGGGATTTGGGCCAACAAAATCCAGACACCTTGGAATGGTGATTACCACACCAATATCAACATTCAGATGAATTATTGGCCTGCGGAAGTTACCAATCTTAGTGAGCTGCATTTGTCGATGACGCAATTTATCAAGGATATTGAAAAACCCGCCACCAAATCGGCTTCTGTACAGTTTGGGCTACCAGGCTGGAGTGTCAATCCGATTGTGAACGTCTGGGGTTTTACCTCGCCTGGCGAGCACCCGTCGTGGGGGTTGACGTCGGGGGCAAGTGGTTGGATTTGCCAACATTTATGGGAACACTATGCGTTTACGAAGGATAAAAACTATTTGCAGTCGGTGTATGGCACGTTGAAAAACGCTGCTCGTTTTTACAAAGCTTGGTTGGTCGTTGACCGTGAGTCGGGGCTGCTGGTGTCGGGTCCCGCTTCTTCGCCCGAAAACGCTTTTGTTGCCCCCGATGGTAGCCGAGGCTCTATCAGTATGGGCCCCGCGCACGACCAAGAAATCATCGACGAGCTTTTTGGCAACGTCATCAGTGCGGCTGAGATTCTTAACGACAAAGACGCTTTTATTGAAGACTTGAAAGCCGCTCGCAAAAAGCTACAGCCCGTAAAAATTGGTTCTGACGGGCGCGTGATGGAGTGGGCTAAAGAGTACAAAGAAGTGGAGCCAGGGCACCGCCACATGTCGCATCTGTACGCGCTTTACCCTGGCAATGCGTTTAACTACAGCCAAACGCCACAATTGGTAGAAGCGGCCAAAAAATCGTTGGAATATCGCTTGGCCAACGGAGGCGGAGCGAGCCAAACGGGTTGGAGTGCAGCTTGGGTGACTAATTTTTGGGCAAGGCTGAGAAACGGTGATGAAGGGCTGAAAAATTTCAACATTATTTTGAAACAAAAATCAGCGCCCAATTTCTTTAATCTTCACCCACCTTTTCAAATAGACGGAAATTTTGGCGCAACGGCAGGTTTGGCCGAAATGCTTCTTCAAAGTCACGACGGAAACATCGAACTTTTGCCCGCCCTACCCACGGCTTGGAAAGATGGCGAGGTGAAAGGGCTCTGTGCCAGAGGCGGTTATGTGGTGGATATGAAATGGAAAAACGGGCAGTTGACCCAAGCGCAAGTATCATCGAAACTAGGCGGAACGGTCAGCGTAAAATACGGCAAAAACACCCAAACAATCACGGTGCAAAAAGGAAAGCCAACAACCATTGCCCTTTAGACTTGCTATGACTATTTTAAACTTGGCAAGTCTCTGATTTGTAAATGGTTTGACTTGCCAAGTTTTGGGTATGGAGGAATATAAACTTGGCAAGTCATAGCCTAAATAGACGCACTTTCAGTAGTTATAACACATGTTTGTATTTTAAGAAAAAAAGCTCTTAACTATGACTTCTGAAAAAATCGCCTCCTTGCGTCAGGAAATTGAGACGTACCTTAACAATGGATTATTGCCTTTTTGGGTAAAGCGTACAGTTGATAAAGAAAATGGGGGTTTCATTACACATTTCGACCAGTTTGGTAACGATTCGGGGGAAGATGAAAAATCGCTGATTGCCCAATCACGGTCGGTATTTACGTATTCATCGGTACACCGTGCAGGATATGGCAATGGAGAATTTGCCGAAATGGCTCGCCACGGAGTAGATTACCTCATCAACAACATGTGGGACGAGGAGTTTGGTGGGTTTTACTGGATGACCAACCGCAAGGGAGAAGTGACCAACGACCAGAAAATTATCTACGGGTTGAGCTTTTGCATTTATTCGTTAAGTGAATATACGTTAGCAACAGGAGATCCACGCGGCCGCGAGTACGCCGAAAAATGTTTTGACCTTCTCCAAAAATACGGAGCAGATACACACTTTGGAGGCTATTTTGAAATGTTTCACCGCGATTGGACCCTCAAAGGCCCTGGCGCAGCGGGTGGTGACCGTAAAACGCTTGATGCGCACATGCACTTGATGGAAGCTTTTACGACCCTTTACGAATGTACAGGATTGGAAGTTCACCGCCGTAAGTTGCTAGAAGTCATTGAATTGTTGGTAACCAAAATCATGCACTCTGATTACGGGACGGGTATTCCGCAGTTTTGGGCGGATTGGTCAGTGGCTCCGCAAATCAAGTTTGATATAGTGTGGGGGTGGGATCGTTTCTCCGAAGACGGCATGAAAGCTGCCGCTGAAGATAATACTAGCTACGGACACAATTCGGAGTTTGCGTGGTTGTTGATGCACGCCCTCGACGTATTGGGTTTGCCTTACGATACCTACGGTGACCAAATCAAAAAATCGTATAGTCATTCATTACAATACGGCATTGACTGGGAGTTTGGCGGAGTGTATGTTGAAGGTTCGCACGCGGGAGAAGTGTATGACCGCGAGAAAGAGTTCTGGCAACAGGCCGAAATGTTGATTGGGATGTTGGATGCGTATCGTTACCTCAAAGACGAAAAGTATCTGGAGGCGTACGAAAACATCCACCGTTTTGTGTTTGACAAAATGATTAATCACGAACTAGGAGAGTGGTGGCCACTGATGACGCGCCAAGGGGTGCCGATTTGGAAACACATGAGCCATTCGTGGAAAATCAACTACCATGATGTGCGTTCGATGGTGCAGTCGATTGTGCGTTTGGATAAAATAGCGAAGGGTATTTAGTCGAGCTCACCTTCCCGAAAGTTCAAGACTTTCGGGAAGGTGACCGTTAAAATCGTCTAATTTTACCACTGTTGTGGTCTAAAATGTAAAGTTCTCCTTGTGCATCTTCGCCAAAGGCTGAAACCGACCCGCCTTCTTTACTGACCAATTCCAGTCCCGTTTTTTTATTTCCTTCAAACGAAAGTGCCCAAATGTGGCCGTTGCTATAATCGGCAAAAAGGTATTTTCCCCGCAGGGAAGGCGCACGCGAACCACGATACACGAACCCACCCGTTACTGAAACGCCGTCGGAACGAGGGTAATGGTGAATTGGGTCGATGAGTTGTTGTGTGGGGTCGCAATCGTTGCGGGGGTTGTAACAACGAACGGCTTCTTTGAGTCGCCAGCCGTAATTACCTCCTTTGGTTACGATATTTATTTCTTCAAATTCATTTTGACCCACATCGCCCACCCAAAGCTGTTTTGTGCGAGCATCAAAGCTAAAGCGCCACGGGTTTCGCAGTCCATAAGCGTAAATTTCTTCCCGAAAACCTTCCGTCGAGCCTACGTAGGGATTGTCAGCTGGAATGCCGTAAGCACCTCGGGTTGTTTGGTTGACGTCAATTCGTAAGATTTTTCCCAGCAACGAACTTCGATTTTGGGCATAATTATGCTGGTCACCCCACGCACCGCCGTCTCCTGTCCCAATATAGAGGTATCCATCGGGGCCAAATGCGATTTTGCCGCCGTTGTGGTTATCGTAGGGCTGGTCAAACCGCAGTAAAATAGTTTCCGTCGAAACATCCACTTTATTGGAAACCACTTGGTAGCGGGCAATGATGGATTCCAATGGTTTACGTTTGGTATAATATACGTAAAAATAGCCGTTTTGCTTAAAATTGGGGTGAAAAGCAAGTCCTAGCAACCCCATTTCCCCTTCCGACGAAACTTTGTTTTTAAGGTCTAAAAAAACGTCGGCTGACTTTGTCGATGGGCTATTTTCAAACACCCGAATCCGTCCTTCTTGCTCAACCACATACAAACGATTGCTACCGTCGCCCGCGTGGGTGAACTCAACGGGTCGTTCAAATGTGAGGTGAGGGAAGGCGTTTTCTAAAATTAGCACTTTTTTTGGGGTATTGGGAACCGCTCGTTGTGGATTGGACAAGAAGCCCAAGAGTCCTAATACAAGGATACACGGAAGGGTACGAGTGATGATCTTTGTGGGCATGGGCTGAGGGGATATAGAGGTCAAGACCCTCCCGAAAGTTTTGAACTTTCGGAAGGATAGATTTTGTGTCATTTAAGACCTTCCCACAAGTTTCAAACTTTCGGGAAGGTAAACTCATATCACTGTAAGGCTTCGAGTTCGATTTTCTCCCCGTTGCCTCCCGTTATTTCAAACGCTCCTTCTGGCGTCGCCGTTACGCTTTTACCGTTCATTTTCCACGTCTTATACTTCCCTTTGGGCAAAGCAAAAACAATCTTCCACTCTGGTTTGGTTTGGGATAGGCGAATGGTTTGTTGGTTGCCACTTTTTTCAAAATGAACCGTTAGCTGATTGTCGCCAATGGTTAATTTTTCCACGCTTGCTTTGTCCCAAGTCGAAGGTAATTGCGGCTGAATCCGTATGGTTTTGTGAGCAGCATTGGGCTGAATACCAAAGAATTGACGGACAATCGGCACGCCAAAACTATAAAGCGTCCACGCTTGGGCAAACATTCCAAAGTCGGGAGAAACCTCGTACATGGAACCAGGGAGTGCAAAGCTAAAAGCCCGTGTCATGCGTTTGAGGTAGTCGAGGGCTTGGTCGGGGCGGCCGTAGTTATTTTCTGAAATGGCCTGTACACCCGTTGGCAACGTCATGACCGCACCCGTATAGGTAAACGTTTTCTTACCCTTCGCCGCTGAACTTACGTCTTTGCCCGCTGACTCGTCGCGGTCGATGCCCGTCACAAACATCCCAAACGGATTGACAAACTTTTGCCCCGTTTCAAGGGCTTTTAAAGCCTTGTCAGCATCGGCGATACCCATTTCCATCGGCGTATTTACGACCCAATTGTGGTGGAGGACGAAGCCCTTTTTTGTGCCCGCAGGCAAAGATTTGACCTTTTCCTTCAAGGCTTTCATTTCGGCGACCGCCCACGGTTTTTTGAGCGTATCAGCCCTCACGATGGCGTCGTCAATGAGGTGGAGGGTCTGTTCTTTCGTTCCAATAAAATCGGCATACGACTGACTCTCAGCTACCCAAAACTCCGTATTGATTTTGTCTTTGATTTTTTGGGCAATGGTTTGGTACTTGGCCACCAACGTCACGTCGCCCATTTCTTTGGCCATTTGGGCCGCGTCCGCAAAGGCTTTTTGACTGTAAGCTGCCACGTCAATCATTTCACTGTTTAAGCCGTGAATTTCCATCATTCCGAAGCCGTCGGGAAGGAGGTTGCCATCTTTGTCGTTCTCTTTCATCAACCAATCCAAGCCTTTTACCACCACGGGGTAGTACTTGGCCAAAAACTCCTTATCGCCCGTCCACTGATAAACAGTCCAAATAAGCGTCGCAAATTGGGGCGTTTCGTTGATGTTGCCTTCGTTAAACACTTGTCCGTTGGTGGACATTTCGTGGAGAATCCGCCCGCTGTTTTTATTGACTCGATTCGACTCTTTAACGAGTAACTCAATGGTTTTATATACAATATCAAAGCGACCGATGAGCAATGCGCCTTGCAATGAATATTCATTGTCCACCCCAAACCACCAAGGATAATCGGGAAGACCTGCGGCAAGCCCACGACCCACCGAAGGGACATCGCGAACTAGCCAGTCGGTGCTGTATTTGAGCCAGTTAAAGGCTTGCTGTACCTCTTTGTCAGGAATCGAAATCTGCGTTTGTGACGCTAATTCGGCATATCTTTTCTTTTTGGCACTGAATAATTCCGCCGTTTTTTCCTGAACTTCCACCAACGTAGCCTGCGCATTGGCCTTCGACTCGTACGAACCAGCAACCGTGAACGGCAACACAAGCGACCCATTGGCAGGAAGCGTTAGCTCATAGGTCAGTGAGGCATTGGTGCCTTTTCCTACTGATTTTAAGGTACAATCATTGGCGTCCGTCGCGTGTTTTACGGGCGCGAGCGTTGACCCAAATGTAACGAACCATTCATTAAGGCTATCTTTCACGACCCAAGCGTTGGTACCTGCATCAAACGTCGCTTGGTCGTTTCCGTCTTGGGTGTTGGTGCGTTGGGAAAGCCACGTAGGCCGCAAATCCGATTTTCCGTTGAATTGAAACGTGATTTTTTTCTCTTTAGCGTCGGAGTTATGAAACGCATACTGAACCACCACTGCCTCTTTGCCATCAGGTACAAACTGCAAACGTTCTACCCGCACTCCTTCTTTGGGCAGAAGGTAAACGTGTTGATTTGCAAAGGGATAGTTGTAAAAAGTGTCGGCTTTGCTAAGGCAAAGGGTTGAATTGTTGAGGGTTAACTGGGCCGAAAATCCATCCATCAATTTGATGGGATGGTCCCAAATCCCCCCCATTTCGCCCGTAATGTGCCATCCCAAGTCGGGAAAAGAGCCGTCTTGGTGACCCACCATATAGACGCGGTCGCCCGCCGTCACGTAAGGGGATTCAATGTACTCGGTACGGCCTTTGATTTTTTCAACATCGGCCAGCGTTTCTTGCAAATTTTGGGGAAGCTTAGACGCTGTTTTGCATTGGACGGCCAACAGCCCAAGTAATAGATACGGTGCTATTTTCATCATCAATAGGTTAAATGGAACACAAGATTGCAAGTTACAAGAAACTTTGTAATGATGATGGTGGGATGGATGGCCAATTCCCTAAATGTGAAACAAAAACTCCGACGAATTGACAAGCGTATGGACAAGGGCTGCATAAAATACGTTTTGGGTTTTGAGGTAGGTATAGCCATACGCCCAACCTGCCACACTGGCAAGCCCCACAAAAAGCATGGAACCCGCGTGAAAATGCACAAGCCCAAAAAATACACTGGTGATAGCGAGGGCAGTGTAGGTGCCTAATTTTTCAAATTTCTGTCTTTCTATCAAATAAGCAGCGCCAAACAGCAAGGCAGTGGTGAGCATGGGAAACCAAGTGAGTTTGGGCTCGACCAAGTAGCCTGTGACAAACGATAGTACAAAAAATACGATAAAACCCCATTTCAAGTAGCCATTCCAGCGGGGGCTGTCGGTGACTTTACGGGTGATTAAGTTTTGTAAAATTCCTCGTAAAAATAATTCTTCAAAAAGTGCCGTTCCGCAAAAGATTCGCACAAAATCCTTGAGGTATTCGTAGGCAAAATTGGGGGAAAGAATGTCGTGCCCCGTCAGGTTTAAAAATTTTCCAAAATAACCAAGCACGGCCACCAACAGCAAAAACGATAGCCAAGCGCCCAAGGCGATCAATAAGTAGTTCCACCGAAATGTGAGGTAAAAACCGACGTTGGGTAGGCGGCGAACGTACGAAAAGCCATATACGGCCGAAATCATAATCACCAAACGCATGGCGTTGCTGAATCCTGAGCCTTTGAAGGGCAAGGACGTCCCGACGCCAAACGAAATACTGGTGGCGGGAATCACAATCATCAGCAAAAAAATGACATCCGACCAAGCCACGGGGGCATCAACGCGTTGTAAGGCAATAAAGCCGAGCGTTGGAAATACCAAGAAAAAGATAAACAACCCCGCCGAACCCTGAAAGGGACTGTGGCCGTGGACGATGAGGTAAGCATACAAAATGCCAATCAGCAACGCAGGAAAAAGCAGCGCCCGTTGTCCTGAAGAGGTAAGCCGAGGTTGCCACCGTGCCACTACCGCAGGGTGCCCAACGGTAAAAAGTAGAAAGAAAAGTATCACAAAAAAGGGACTGTCTAGGGCAAGTTCTGCGGCCGAGAGTTGGCGATTGAAAGTGAGGCAAAGCCCTAAAAATAAGGCGGTGAGCAGGCTACTTTTAATAAGCAACTGAGGATAGGTCGAAGAGGAGTTCATAAGAGTTTAGCGCTTTGCTAGTACTACTTTCAAACCAAAAAACGGGCTATTTATTTGAGTCGTTTTTCTACAGTCATTAAATGGTATCATCTGGGTACTTAAGGCAACCGAAAAATAACTTCTTTGAAAAACAGGTATTTTTACGCTAAAGCATTCAAAGAAAAGTAGGCAATTTTGTCGCCTGAAAACTCTTAAACTTTACCGCATTATGAAACCAGTAAAAAGTTACCGCATCATTGAAGATAAACGAACCCCGTTGGTACTAGACCAAACGATTTGGTTAGCTGGCTTAACTCTCTTGATTTTTGGTTACATCGTATTTCACTACTTGTACCCAATGATTAGCAAAGGGCTATTTTTCTAGCTTTTAGCAGCCAAGACAAACATTTTCCATAAAAAAAGCGAGCCGAGGCTCGCTTTTTTGTTTCGTGATTTTACAAAGGTTTCGCCTTATTTTTTGCTTTTCGTAAGGTAATTTTCAAACAAATACACCCCGTTTTTATTGGCAATGACGATATCTAAGGTCTTGTCTTTGTTCATGTCCTTTACCGTAACGTTCAATCCCGACCCCGAATCGTTGTCTATCAGGTGTTCTTTCCAGTAGGGGGCTTGGCCTGGGGTAAATTCTAGCCAAAATAAAATAGACGCATCGGCGTCGCCTGGGTCGCGGCCGTGGTGGGCCAAAAAACGTTTGCCCGTGATGTATTCTTTTTTGCCGTCGCCGTCTAAGTCGGCCATGATGGAAGAGTGCGTTTGGGCGGTAGTGGTACTGATAAGGTGGGTTTTAAAGTTGAGGTTGCCTTGGGCATCCGTGATTTGTTGGTACCACCATACCCCTAGCGCGTGGGCGGAGGCACTTACGACGTCATTTTTACCGTCACCATCCACGTCCAAAATCTGCATGTGCGAGCAAGGGTCGCCGAGGTTGGCAGGGTGAAACTTCCAATTGGCCGAACCAAGGTCTTTGGTTCCTTCAAACCACCCTTCCCGTACCACAATGTCGTTCAGGCCGTCTTTGTTGAGGTCGCCGTAGCCAATTCCGTGCGAAAAATTTTCGGTTCCTGCTACTTTTTCGCCCGTAAGAGGGAATCGTTGCCATTTGGTTTCTCCTTTTTTGGTGGGAGCTTTGAGCCAAACAATTTGTTTTTTTGCAGGGTCGCCGCACAAAATATCAAGCCGTCCGTCTTTATCAATGTCCACAAACGCGGGAGATTCGTTGGAAACGCCCATCGAATCGGCGATGATGTGTTTTGTCCAAGCTTTTACTGCCTTGTTTTGGGGATTTTCAAACCAAAAAGCGGGTTTTCCTGGAAAATCAATGATTACCACATCGTCCCAGCCGTCCAGATTAACGTCCATTCCTAAATTCAGAAACGAATTACTGTATTCTTTTCGGGGGTTAAAAACGTTGGAAAACATTCCAAAACCCACGGCAGGCGACTCAGCTTGTTTCGCGTCGGCGGGGTGCATTTGGTGAACTTTCCAAGAGGGAGCTTCAAACCAATAATACCCCGCTACAATGTCCATTTTACCGTCACGGTTCAGGTCGGCGACGGTCGCCCCCTCCGAAATAAATTCGCGTGTGAGGGTAGTTTTTTTGAAGCCAGAAGGAAGCATCGTAGTGACGGGCTGCTGTGCCCAACTACCAAAACATACTAATAAAAGAAAAAGCGTAAAGGCTCTGTAAATCATGTTTTTAGAAAGGTTTAGGACAGATTTTGAAACTTTCTCATAAAAGAATGATTTACTGAGCTTTTACTTTTGTGCTATGATTTGCTTCCTTTGAGCACAATGCCATTGTCGCCCGCCCACTGTGCCATGTCGTGTTTGTTGATAGCCGCCGCCATCATATCAGGAAAAAGGTCGGGCGTACAGGCAAAGACGGGAACACCCAAGGTAGATAAAAATTTGGCGTTGTGGGTGTCAAAATAAGGCGCTCCCGAATCGTCCAACGCCAATAAACAAATGACTTGTACTCCGTCAGCTACCAGTTCTTCCACGCGTTTTCGCATTTGGCTTTCATCGCCGCCCTCGCATAGGTCAGTGATAAGAACTAAAATGGTGTCATCTGGTTGGGCAATTATTTTTTTGCAATAACCCAAAGCTTTATTAATGTCCGTTCCTCCCCCCAATTGGACGCCAAAAAGTAGTTCGACGGGGTCTTTTAGGTCTTCGGTTAAATCCACTACTTCGGTGTCAAAAACGACCATTTGGGTTTTGATTTGGGGTAAAGAAGCCATCACTGCCCCAAAAATCCCCGAGTAAACGACCGAAGCTCCCATCGACCCGCTTTGATCGAGACACAAGACGACGTCTTTGAGCGAACGTTTGCTTTTTCGCCCGTAGCCAATTCTTGTTTCGGGTATAATCGTCTTGTATTCAGGGAGATAATGTTTTAAATTTTTGCGAATGGTGGTATTCCAGTCGATTTCGTTGTAGCGAGGACGTTTGTTTCTACTGCTTCGATTCAACGCGCCAGTAATGGCCTGAACCGTTTTTTGTTCCAACTTTTGAATCAGTTCTTCAACCACGTTTTGAACCACACGGCGGGCGGTATCTTTGGTCTTAGAAGGAATCAATTTTCCCAATTCCATCAAGTTGGCAACCAAGGCTACATTAGGGGTGGCTTGCTCCAAAATTTCGGGTTCGAGCATGAGCTTTTTCTGAAGCATGGGTTGTTTGAGCGCATCTCCTTGAATGACTTGCACGACCGATTGGGGGAAATAATTGCGAATGTCGCCTAGCCAGCGCGCCACCGCAGGATTTGAGCCTTCAGACCCTCCTTTTCGACTGCCACCCTCTTGGGGTGATTGATAATCAAATCGTTGTTTTCGCTCAAATTCATAAAGGGCTGATAGCGAGGCATCCATTTGTGCATCAAGCCCTTGTAGCTGGCAGTCAGTTCCGTCGGCTTCGTCACCGCCTAAAATGAGTCGCCAACGGCGTAAGTTTTCTGAATCAGTGAGTGCCATTCTGGGTATCGTTTTGTTTTCGGGCATCATTTTCTTTAAAAAACTGCATGTCGGCCATTATTTCTGAGTAAACAATGGCAGGAACTTGCTCAAAAGGAATGAGGCGAGGGTCGTCGATTTTGGACGGTTCGTCGTAAACGTAGCTGCCAAAGTGTACACTTTTGTTTGAAACAAACATCAGCTCACCCAAAATGGCGTTTTCATCTAAGTAACCAACGCCAATGTTGCCTTGTTGCAGTAAAATAGTCGTGATGTTCAGTTCTGAGAAATCTTTGTAATAACTTGAAATACCACCGCCATCCACTACTGAACCCCTGAACCAGCCCGTTTTTTCGAGCCTTGCCACAAACGCATAGCCGCTCATTTCGATTCCTTGAAACTTTTTAGAAATCGTCTTCCCCGTTTCTTTTTCATCAAATTCAATGACGTTTCGGTTGAGTTGAGGAAAAATAGGGGATAAGTCGGCATCGGAAAGGGTTTCAATCCAATATTCTTTTTGAGCCTGATTTAATTGCAGGGGATGTACCATGCCAATGAAAAGGTCTTCCTCCAATTCGATTTCATCGCCGTTTTCGTCAATGAGCGTTTGGTCTTCTTGTACTTTGAAGGTAAAGTGCAATTGTTGGTTTTGGTCAAATGCTCCCCAAATTAGTCGAATAGCATACACAAACATGATGGGATTGGTCATAAAAAAGGCTTGCCATTTTTCGGATGACCATTTTCGCTGAATGACAAGATATTGCTCCAATCGACCAGACTGAGATTTGACAATGTCTCTAATCTCTTTGCCAATTTCTTTAAACTCTTCTTGTAATTCTTTGGCGGTTCCTTTCGGTAGTGATTTGACTACTTTGTTGTCTTCGTTTAAGAAGGCCAATTTGAAATTATTGTCGATAAACGCCCGATAGGCATCTTCATTCACTTCGAATGGTTTGAAAAGACCCTCAAAGCCAAAGTCAGGAATGATGGAGTCTGCTAAATCATAGGGGGAAATTCCGAGTTCTTCGGCTACCAAACCAAAGGACTCATTGGCGGCAGCCCCAATGTTCTTGTTCTTATTTTTGTATTTTCTTGAGAAAAATTCAACAACCCGTAGCGCTTTGGTACTCCCATTGAGGGCAATGGCTTTGACGGCGTATTCGGCCATTTTGCCTCTTCCAGCATCGACCCATTCGTTCACTTTTCGCTTCAGTAGGTCGATTTCGGCATCACCTCCCAAAATACTCCCGAGGGTAAGGCAAAATTTCTGTTTGGCATCGGCCCCACCCATGGAGAAATAATTTTTGAGAACGGCTTCGGCAAAAGGTTGTGCTTGAGATTTATCAATGAGTTCTAAAAGTATTTTAGCCTCAAGGTCAATCCGAATGTCTTTTGCTCGGCTCATCCGATAAAACAAAAACCGAATAGCGTTTGGTGTGAGTTTATCCCCGTCGAGGTACGTTAAACTGGGGAGTTGGGCTTCTTGGAGCCAACTTTCAATGGAGTTGTCAAGTTTTCCGCGCTCCTGAGCTTTTGCTATTTTGTCTTGAAGTTGTTCTTTGGTGGCAGAAGCTGACATCAGTCCACTTAACCCTTGGAGCATCAGGTCGCGGGCATCGTCATTTTTTTCGCTTTCGAGCGCATTGGTGAGAATAGCAAGAGATTCGTCGGTTTTAATGAGGGACAAAATCAACGCTCCCAGCTGCCGAACTTCTGCCTTTTTGTGTTGAAGAAGTGCCGCCGCTTTGGGGGTTGAGTGATTTCCTAATTTACTGAGAGTAACTGCCGCTAACTCGCGTATCTTTTTCGTTTTATGTGCGCTAAGTGCCCATACTTCTTCCTCGTATTTTCTAAAATCAAGGGTGCCAAGAAGCTTGAAATACTCTTTAAAAAATGAATTATTTTCCCAATTCAGGTTTTGTAAATTCATTCTTAACCCTTCCATGATGAGGTCTATACCATTTTGGCCTAAGTGCAAGGCAATTCCCTTGATGACTTCAATGGGAATTTGATAACAATCTTTGAGTGTGCTAAGGATAATCTCTTCCGCACCTTCAATTTTGTTTTTTAGTAGATAATCAATGCTTGTTTCGAGAAAAGTAACGTGACGCCCAAGATGCTGGACATAGGTGCTGTTAGGTCTATAATGGATTCGTGCCGATTTCATGATATGATGCTCTTTGGAGATTATTTTGAGCATCAATTCTGTTGTGCGAGATTGGTATTTATCGGGAAAATTATCCAATAATAATTGGCTGATGGCAATCAAATTTTCAGAATTTTTGACCTTCTCTAAACGTTTTTCAATATAGGGCTCGTACAACGGGGCATCGAAATTGAGTAACTTATCCACCACCTGAATTTGATTTTCAAATTGAAGAAAGGTGGTAACGTGCTGATGTACAAAGTCAGGTTTTGTTGCTAAGAGCAACGTTAAGTATGGGAGGTAATTGGGCTGGAAAGCTTGGAAATAGATGGTTTTGTTTTCTTCCAATCGTTCTAAGATAAATAGCCCCAAGCCAGTTGGTTTTGCCGAAGTCTCTAATAGGTTAGCTCCTCCAAATACCAATCCATTGACAAAAAAGGGCAACGTAATTTTGTATTTTTGGGCGTGAGATTCAAGCTGCTTTACTAGATACAACGACAACGAACTATTCTCTTCTAGTTGGCGAATCATCCAGCGAAAAAAATAACTGTAACAGCCATGGGAAGAGTCTCTTAGGTGTTTGGGGGCTTCCCAGACGTTAGGCTGGGTGGCGATATTCATAACCCGTTCATGAAATTCTCCCCACTCGTTTAATTTGGGGGGAAGAAGATCGAACAATTCGTGCAATAGCCATGAACTGAGGTTGTTCATACGGGGACACTGCTCCGTTTCACCTCCTAAATAGCTAAAAATTTGGTCAAAGGTCGTATGATAGTAGATATAGCAATAACCTTTTTTGACGGTATTAATGTAGTTTTCAAGTTGAATGTCTTGATTCATAGCTGTTTGTTTTAATTTAATCCCAATAATAACTGCAACATTGGCAAAACTTCCTCAGCACGTTGGTGATCGAAATCGGTTGTGTGGGTGGGCTCAAGAACCACCGTTTGCTCTACATTGGCTCCTTTTTTGGCTTTTTCACCCAGTTGTTTGCGTTCTGAGGGTTCAAATTTGGAAAAGGTTCGGCGGAGGATTGGAAGCAATTCAATAAAATAGTCTTCTGAAAGCTCAAAAACCCAACGGTAAAGTAGATTCCAAAGTACATTATCGTACAGCAGTATCATGCCACTTCCTTTGAGAAAGCCCTCGACCCAACCCGCCGAAAAGAGGGGTTCATTTCCTTTTGAAAGGGCCAATTCAAACCTTTGCGCTGTTTGAATTTCGTCGAGTTCTTGGGCATCAAAAAGTAGCCGACAAGTACAGCCCAAAATGATAGGGTTGACGCCTTCTTTGTCGAGCAAAATTCGTAACGCATGTTGCCATAGCTGCGTAAGTTCTTCGTTTTCAATGAGTCGTGTGGCTTCATTGACTTGCTTAATGTAGTCAAAAACCTTTCGGGAGTTTTCGTCATCTAACCCGTAACAAGCATTGGGCAAACCAATGCAGATGCGGGTGAGCAAGCCTTCTACCAACTGATTGATGGCTGAGAGGTTAGTTTTGCGAACATTGCCGTAGCGACTTACTTCTACCAAGGGAGGAAGGGCGGTCATCAACTCCAAAATGTCAGCTGAAACCGTGGAAACCTCATTGATTTTAAGCAATAATTGCTCAATCGCCCCAAACAATTCGGCAGGAATCGCTTGCTGAATCATGTCCGCAAGGTCTTTGATGGCATTGGTTTTTTTGCTTTTATCAATTAGAAATTTGGTACACGCATCTTCGACAGAGTTACCCCAAATCCCTTTTTCAATGAGATGAATAAACATTTCGGGTTGCCACCGTAGCGTCCACGCCTCTTTAAACGTTCCCTTGTTGCGAGCGTACAGGCGAGTGCCCCACGGAATGTCTAAGATTCCTAGTCGGTAGATGAGCTTACTCCGATTTAAGTCGGTTTCTTTACGCAGGTCGAGTTCGTAGTCCTTTTTTTCGGCCGTAATGGGCAATCGGTAGCTTTTGGCTAACTTTTCAAAATTGTCTTGTAGCGGTAATTTGGGTAGCTCGTCTGGGACTTTTCCAATTCGTTGGGCAACAATCAACTCTTTTTTGACCAATTCGAGTAAGATTCCGTCGCCCATGCACATGACGGTTTGGGTGGCTTCGTTGAGTTCGTGAAGTCCCACCCGCGACAGCGCCCGCAGACTCGCCAGGGTCTCCGCCAACCGAAAAGCTTCGATGACGTGCGCGGTAGAAATGTCCATTTTTTTCTGTCGAAACAGCCGAGCTACTTTGGTGAGCCAGCGCGAGCCATCGTCTTTATTGCCGTATTTCCAAAGGTGTTCGTACCAGCCTGGCGAGGTAATACCCGCACCGTAGCCCGAAAAAATCGAAAGGCGGTCGTTGGTCCAAGGAATCCACGTACAGCCTACTTTAATTTTTGTTTTGGGCAACGCTTTCAGCAGTTTGGCGTCCTGTTTCGCCGTGGTTTCGACATCGAGGAGGGCAGGGGCGTGCCAAGCACCACATACCACGACAATGTTGGTGTAGAGTTCGTTTTGTGCTTTTCGAATCAGTTCCCGCATGTACGCTTCGCGGGCCACGTTTTCTTGGTCCAACGCAGATTTTACTTGGGCAGCACGTAGTTCGCTCATCATCAGCAACACCGCTTCAAAATGTTCTTGCGCGTTGTTAGGAATGTATTTTTGTTCAAAGTGATGTTCCCACCAAAGTTCCGAATTTTCGTAACCAGCAACGTCAGCAAAGTAAGAAATGAGGTCTTTGAAGGGCAACAAAAACGCTTGTTCTTCCGCTTGCTCCTCGATTGGTTGCTCTTTTTTAGCCTCTCGTTGATTGAGTTGTTCTTGAAAAGAGATGGCCAAAGGTAAGTCGGCCATGCGAACGGGAAGCTGCTGGGCATGGGCGTACGAAATAGCTTGCCATTCGGGAGAAAATTCGGCAAAAGGGTAAAACGTGGCTTGCTGAGGGTCGTCGAGGTTGTACCCCAGTACGGCCACGGGAGGTTTTAGCCCTTTTTGACCTACCCAATGCACGATAGAATCGAGTTCGGGAGGGCCTTCTACCAAAATAATATCAGGCTGTATCTGCGCCAATCGCTCAATTACATTCTTGGCCGAACCTACCCCATGGTGACGTATTCCTAAAATATGAAGAGGCATGGAGTCGGTCGTTACAATGTTATTTCCTTACAAGCACGATACACGTCTTTCCATTCGGCGCGGGGCTTGACGACGGTTTCGAGGTATTCGTTCCAGATTACCTTGTCTTGAACAGGGTCTTTGACAACTGCGCCCACTAAACCTGCGGCAACGTCTTGGGCATTTAAGCGCCCGTCTCCAAAATGGGCGGCCAAGGCCAAGCCATTGTTGACGACCGATATGGCTTCGGCCGTACTCATGGTACTGGTGGGTACTTTGATTTTGGTTTTCCCGTCGGCCGTCACTCCCGCGCGCAATTCGCGGAAAATGGTCACAATGCGTTGAATTTCTTTCAAAGAAGGCGCTTCTGCGGGAAGCTCAAGGGCTTTTTGCAAACTGGAAACACGGTGCTGAACTATCGAAATTTCCTCTTCCATTGATTCAGGTACGGGCAAAATCACGGTGTTAAAACGCCGTTTTAGTGCGCCCGAAAGCTCATTTACTCCTTTGTCGCGGTTGTTGGCCGTTGCAATGACGTTGAAACCTGAAACCGCCTGCACTTCCGTGTTGAGTTCAGGAATTGGTAAGGTTTTTTCGGACAAAATCGTGATAAGCGTGTCTTGGACGTCGGCAGTGATGCGGGTCAGCTCTTCGATGCGGGCAATTTGCCCCGTCCGCATCGCATACATCATGGGGGTGGTTACGAGTGCGTTTTCGGTAGGGCCTTCGGCCAATAAGCGGGCGTAGTTCCAACCATATCTGATGGCTTCTTCGCTCGTTCCTGCCGTCCCTTGGATAAGTAAAGTCGAATTTCCCGAAACGGCCGCCGCCAAGTGTTCTGCCACCCACGACTTGGCCGTGCCAGGAAGGCCATAAAGTAACAGCGCTCGGTCGGTCGTAAGGGTAGCCACGGCAATTTCCATCAATCGTCGGCTTCCGATGTATTTGGGGGAAACTTCAAACCCGTTTTTCAATTTTCCTCCCATTAAGTATTGCACCACGGCTTGGGGCGACAATTTCCAGTTGGTAGGGCGTTTGTGGGTATCTTGTTTGCCAATTTCTTCCAATTCAAGCGCAAACTGTTGTTCGGCATGTTGTCTTAGTACGTTCATAGTGCTGTTATTTGTTCGATTTCTTCTTTTATTTCTAATTGTTTAAAGAGAATGTCGGCAACGTGGGTGTTCCAATAATTTCGTTGCCATTCTTGAGATAATTCATTTTGAAGCGAGTAAAGGAGGTCTTTGGAATTGACGTGCAATTTTCGCCCCAACTGATTCAAAAAGTTTCGGTCGGAAAAAACGTAATAATAGTTTGAACCATCAAGCTCTTTCACTAACGAAAACAACGCCTTTTTTGAAAATTGGGACGACCAATTTTGCGGCGGACCTTCCGTTGTGATGGCTTTTACCAACGCAAACGAAAGTTGGAAATGATGTAATAAAAGCTCTTCTTGGTCGGGCCAAGGCAACTGTTGCAATAGACCTGTTTTTTGTACTTCCAGTTGGGCGGTTACTTTCAAAAATGCTTTGATTTCATCGGCTGACGCAAAGGCCATTGCCTCACTGAAGGCGTACAAATACGCTGTTGCATTTTTGCTTTGAGTATTGACAAAGAACTCGACTAATCGTGAGAGGTTTCCTTCAAAAAACGTGATCAAATGACTCGGATGTAGCCATCGAAGCAGTGATTGTAGCCAGTATTCGGAGTCCGAAACGCCTTTTTGAGAACTTAATTTGTCAAATCCAAATCGTTGGTTCATTTCATCACCGTTCCAAAACGAAGTCTCAGATTCGGGTAATTGAAGTTGATAATTGGCTGATGAAAACCCAATTGCGGACAGTAAACTCTTCTTTTTTGTGATACACTTGGTCATTTGCTCGGCTACCTCTTTGCCGAATCGACTCCCTTGAATAGAAAGCCGTAGTTCGTTGATGAGGTGAATGGTCTCAAGGGTAACGGGTTTGGGTGAAGTCAGGTTTTTGGTCAGTTCATTGTGAATTTCTTCTAAAAAGGGTTCATCGTTGGCCGACAAACCGATTTTCAACGTGGACAAAAGACTTTTTCGGTCTTTGGCCGATTCGCTGGGCCAAGCCTGGGCCAAAAGTGACAACGCCTCGGCAGGGTTTTGAAGTCGAAGTTCGCTCAAATACGCCTTTCGTTCAGCGATTTTTCCTTCTTCCCATTGCGTAATGCTCCGCGAAGCGTCCGTTATTTGCCAAGATTTATTAAATTGTGTCAGCCATTTTCCTCTCACGCCAAGGAGAAGGTGGAGCTGAGGAAGCAGTTGCTTGGGTGTATTATTCAAGGCATTTACGAGCAAGTCATCAGTCAAAACCCATTGTTTTTGGTGGCAGTTTTGAAGGAGTAATTCCAGCAAATAGGGGTTAGCAGGTGATAAGTCCAATACTTTTTTCCAAAGTCCAACGGTTTTGGGCGGACAGTATGTCGAATTTTCTGCGTCCTCCAAAGCCAAATTGGGAAGAGTAATTTTGGCGGGATTTTGCCCCGCGCGGTTGTAATTATAAAGAACTGCCGCCGCTTTTAGGAAATAACCTTCAGCATCATTTTTATTGCTTTTTGATAAAATTCCTTGAATAGAGGCGGGGAGTGCTTCGGGCGCTAAGGGGTGCCTTTCGGTACCCAACAGGGCGGTCTTTTTTAATAATTCCCAATGAAACATCTGATAATGAATGGAAAAGGCTGTTAATGTTTATAATAGCTGATACGAAAAATTCTGAACGATGCCCAAGGGCCAAACCGATGTGGACTGCCGCAATAGAAAAAGAGTGGTAGGGTGGCCAGCGGTAAAAGCCAATAGTTTCCAAATAATGGCTTCTTCAAAGGCATCGTGGAGACGCATCACTGCCCCTGTGGTGTCTTGAAGGTACCAATGCGCTTGGTGTTTGGTTATTTGAAGCTGTTCGACCAATTGAGGGACGTCATCGGCCCAAGGGTTTTGGGCAATGACACGGGTGTATTCCACTTGGGAAAGTTGCCAATTCTCAACGCCCTCCAGCGAGGTAGGAAGAAATGTTTTACTCTCTAAGTGATGTTTTATCAATGCACGAAAGGGACTGTGGCTTGGGTAAAACACCAAACGGGCCTTGGAGGTATTGCCTGGAACAAGCGGGGTTTCAATGGCGGCGGTTTTGTAGGCAAAATTGAGCACCAACGCAAAACGCTTGGAATTAGACCCGTACAGCCAATTTCGTTGGAGGACAATATCCTCTTCTTGGGTGGTACGTCTGCCAATCACAACCCATTCATCATCAATGGTTTCGGTTTCTTTGTTTTCAAGGAGTTCTTTTTGTTGCATATTCCACCCAACCCGACTTTTTACTTCTTCTTGTACAAGCGGAGGGAGCTGGTCAAGGTTTCTAAATGCCTCGATTTGTAAGTGTATTTTTGCCGCAATTTCGAGGGCTTGAGGTTGCCACGAGTCGCCTTTGTAATAATCGATTTTGGTAAATTCTTTGACCAATGAGGCAAACCCCGTCGCTTGGGCATCTACCATGCGGGCGGCCATTTTTTCAAAGTAAGCATTTCCTTTTTCGGGCAACGTCAACAACCCACCCCTCACCATGTCTCGAAGCCAAAGGTCAAGTTCGGCAATGCCTGCTTCTACTTTTAAAAGTCGCTCATTTTGGCGCTTTTCCTTGTCTTTGGCCTGTTTATCTGTTTTTTCAGAATCTTGTTCCTCACTTACTGGCGGCTGAATTTTGGCTTCGACTTTTTCGGAACGCTTATTGATCCATTCGCTGACCCAACTAGGCTCAGTAGTGAGCTGAGGGATGTCACCGTTGCGGCGTGCTACCAAAAACAAGAGTCCTAACCCATGTTTACACGGAAATTTTCGGCTAGGGCAAGAGCATTTAAAGGCTGTATTTTGCAGGTCGATTTGGGTTCGGTAGGGGTCTTTTCCACTTCCTTGCACTTCCCCCCACAGCACCCGCTCGTTGGATTGATAATTTAACCATTTGCGTTCATTGGCTAAGTCTTTCCCCGCTTTGAGGGAAGAGGCGTCGGGGGCAAGCTGGCTTACTTGGTCCTCGGTTAAAAAATTCATAGAAAACCTGATTTTTTAGGAAACGCAATAAACGAAAGAAATAAGTTGAAAACAAAAAATATATACTCTATCGAAATAAAAATGTTTTTTGGAATATAAAATAAAAAACGTAGCTGCTAAAATATCCTTTAACAACTACGTTTCAATGACTCAAATCAGCCCTTGCCCTTACTTCTTGACACTCTTCATGCTTTCATCAATCGCCATAATGACTTCGTGGGATTGGTGGTTATGCTCTTTTTCGAGGCGACTCTTCAAGTTGGTTAGTAACGAACGACTTTCGTCGGTATTTAAGGCCGAAACTCGGCGCACCATAAACTCTAAGTGCTTGTCCATTACTGATTTTTCGGCGAGCGCTAAGGCGCGTTTGGCGTCAATCGCTGCCAACGGCTCGGCTGCATACCAGAGCATAAGGGGCATATTATGGTCACCTTTGTCAGTAGTTTTTTGAACAAGGGCTTCCACTGCTTCCCAACGCTGAGTGGGAGCAATTCGTAACAAAGCAGAGGTCAAGTACAACCGAACCAAGGGCGAAGTATCGTTTTTGGCCATGGTTATAAACTGTTTAAGCGTTTCGTCCGAAATGGTTTTGCCTTCCGTCATCAATTGTAAAGTCCAGCTGCGTACGTACTCGTTTTCGTGACTAAGTAAGGCAATCATTTCTGGTTGGGTCAATCCCTTGGTCACGTGCAATGCCCACAACGCCCGAAGTTTGCGGGTGACGTCAGGGTTGTTAGCAAGGATTTCTTTCAATGCTTTGTGGACTTTTTTGTTGGAGCCGCGCTCTTGTAGCAACGTTCTTGCCTGTCGTACGTACCATTCGTTGGGGTGTAATTGATAATTGACCAGCTCTTTGTCCGAAGCTTTTGATAAATCTACTTTAACCCATTTGTCGTTTTCGTGGGTGATTTTAAAGATTCGCCCCATTGTTTTATCGTGAACGTCGGGGTTTGAGCTGTGACATTGATTTTTATCGTACCAATCAATGGCAAAAACCGAACCGCTGGCGTCGTATTTGAAGTTCAACCACTGTGACCACGTATCATTCATGGCCATAAAATCATCGCGGTGACGAACAACGTAGCCTGAGCCTGCGCGCTCAGGATGGTCGCGGTTAAAGCGCGCGCCGTTGATGTTGTTCATAAAAATATCGTTGCGGTACTCAGCAGGCCACGTATGCCCTAAATAAACCATTGCTCCCGCGTGGGCGTGCCCACCTCCCTTTGGCCCCGAACGGAAGTTACCCGCGTGCGGGCCACGTTCGCCAATCCAGTGTACGTGGTCGCCCGCCGTTTTGATGTCGTCGTACGTGTAAGGGTTAAAATGTTTTCCCGCTTGGCGTTGATAGCGGGCATTGTGAATGATGTGGTACATGTGCGGAATTACGCAAGCCGTGATGAAGGCGTGGCCATAATCGTTGAAGTCGATGCCCCACGGATTGCTTGTCCCTTCGGCAAACACCTCAAACGTGTGTGCTGTGGGGTGATATCGCCAAACGCCTGCGTTGATTTTGGTGCGTTCTGAGTCGGGAGCACCTGGCTTTCCTACGTTTGAATGTGTAAAAACGCCGTGTGTTCCGTAGAGCCAGCCATCAGGCCCCCAGCGGAGGCTGTTGAGGGTTTCGTGGGTATCTTGCATTCCCCAGCCATCTAACAATTTTTGGACAGGCCCTGCGGGTTTGTCATTTTTAAAATCAGCGGGAACGAAAAGTAAATAAGGCGCTGCACCCAGCCAGACACCACCCATGCCTACTTCGATGCCGCTGACGAGGTTGAGTCCTTCCATAAACACTTTGCGGCTATCGAGCGTCCCGTCGCCGTTGGTGTCTTCCAAAATGAGGATTCGGTCGCGGCCTTGTCCTTCAGGGGCAGGAACGGGATAGGTGTGGCCTTCCACGACCCACAAACGGCCACGGTAATCAATCGTAAAACAAATCGGACGAACCACGTCGGGCTCGGCGGCGGCCAAAGAAACTTTAAAACCTTGGGGTGGCGTCATGGCAGCGGCGGCTTTTACCCCCGACAAGCCAGCGTTGACAACGGGGTCAAGCGGTGGTAAAATCACAATGTCGCTTTGTTTCAATTCATTGGGGAATTCGGGGCGCGTACTGTGGAATAAAAATTCGTCAAAATTGAGGTGCGCCCATTTGTCGTGGGGGATGTAGGGAATTTGTGAAATACCCGTCTCGTTATCAATGAGTTTGATGTAAATATCTTTGTTGAGGTACGCCTGCAAATCCACTACCACGGGTTGCAACGTAGCCCGTCCTTGTCCTGTGATGGAGAAAATAACCACATCGCTCCCCGTTTGACGAATCTCTACGCGGGTATCCTGCAAAGCGCCGCCCGAAACTTTAAAGGAAGCATAGGGCTGAGTAACCGTAAATGGAACGGAAGTAAGGGTGCCGATTTGCTTGGCATTGGTAATCCCCCCACTGGAAACGAAAAACTTGCCATCGAAACCAATGCGCATCTCTTTTTCGTGCAGGGGAGAAGGGTCGGCTGAGATGAGGCCGCTGGTGAAGGCGTCGCCCGTGGCAGCCCAATCTTGGAGGGTGCCCGTTTCAAAATTTAAGTTGAGAGGCTGGCCGTTTTTTTGGGGAATTTGTCCCGTCACCACCTTGGCTGTTACGTCATTTTCCGAGACTTCCAATTTTCCCACCATGCCAGCCGCGCGGTGTCCAGGGACGGAGCAGTAGTAAATGTCGTTTTCTTGGGCGGTAAAAACCAGCGTTGCTGTTGCTCCTTTGTCGAGAATAGTTTTGCTTTTAAGTGCCAATTTCTCAAGGGCAATGTCGTGGGTCATTAATTCCCCATTGACAATTTTGAGTCGAATCCGTTCGCCTTTTTTGGCACGAAGCGTTGGATTTTTGGCTCCATCGGGCGCAAAATACCCGAGCATGGTTGCTTCGAGGGTAAATTCACGATCGATTTTTTCGGAATCTTGAGAAAAACTAGGAAGGGAGAGGCAAAAGAATGCGCAGTAAATAAATATTAAGAGGCGTGAGGCGTACATGAGGAAAGGGAACAGTTAGGTTTTATTTTATCTTTTCTAAAAATAATATAAAAAACAACTGTTCCCTCAAAATTACTCATTTATTGCTTTTCTATTCTTGTGCCTTCGTCGATGTAGATAATGTAAGGGATACCGCCCTCGCTTTTGATGGCTTCGGCAACCGCTTCAGGGTTTTCGGGAGCGTACATAAACATGCAGCCTCCGCCGCCAGAACCGTTGATTTTTCCGCCCAACGCCCCCGCATTCATGGAAGCTTCTACCATGCGGTTTATCTTGTCGGTAGAGGTGCGTTTGTGGTCGCGCAGATTGGCAAAGTGGCGGTACAATAATTGTCCAAATTGTTGGTCGAAGTCGGGAGCCGTACCGTTTTGGGAAGCCAACATTAATTGTTTTCCCTCAATCAAAATATCACGGTCTTCGAGGTTTGCCTTCAACAACCCCAATTCATCCAAACTCAAATGGGCTTTATAATCATCGGCTTGGGCAAGGGGAGTGGTGAAGATTGAAAACGTTGGGTCAACTTGTTTTACTTTGGCAATGATGGCTTCCATGCCGTAACGACAACGAGCCAAAATCCCTAGGGTATCTTTGGGCTGCAAAGAATCGCCAAGCACAAAAGCACCTAATTTGGGTTGAAGACCTTCAACGTGGATTTTTGGAACTGATTCTAAATAAATAACATTTCCGATTGCGGTCGAATAATGATCCATCATTCCACCAGGTTCGCCAAACTCTAACACTTCGGCTTCGTTGGCGATTTCGCCCAGTTCTTTTGAGGACAACTCCTTCGGATTGTCGGCCAATCGGGTCAAAAAGTTGGCCCACGTCACAATCAAAGCCGACGAACTTGAGGTGCCCGAATTGATGGGAATATTGCCGTGAATATTCACTTCAAAACCTTGTCCAAAGACAAAACCACGGCGGCGAAGCACGTTGATGGTACTTCTAAAATAATCACGTTCTTTTACGTAAGGAAGAGGCTCTTCCAGTAAAAAAGCCTCTTCTTCTTTCAAATCAGGGAGGTGCAGGCGAACCATATCGTCATTGCTTTTGCCCCCCTCAATGCTTATTCGTCTTGAAATCGCCGCTGCCACAACGGGCAACCCAAGGTAATCTTGGTGTTCCCCAAATAAGCAAATTCGGCCTGGTGTTGATATTTTCAAAATCGTAAATGTTTAATGGGGAATTACCAGCTACGTTTTTTGTAACCAATCAATGAATAATACAAAAGAAAAGCGTAGAGCGGTAAAAGCATCCAGTAAGCTTGCTGTGTGCTGTGAATTGAATCGGCTAATTTTCCGTAAACAAGCGGTAGGATGGCACCTCCTGAGATACCCATGATCAATAAGGCTGAACCGATTTTGGTAAATTTGCCAAGGCCATCCAACGCAAGTGGCCACATGGCAGGCCAAACAAGGGCGTTGGCAAAACCTAATATGGCGATGCAAATGACAGACGTAAATCCTGTGGTCATGATGGCCAATACTGTCACGATGAGTCCCAAAATGGCCGATACTTTCAAACATGTACCCTGAGAAACGTATTTAGGAATCAGCACAATGCCAAGACCGTAGGCCGCAAGCATGAGCCAAAGGGTGTAAGTTCCAAAGGTACTTGCTTCGCTTTCGGGAAAGCCAAGCGAAACGCCATAGCTAATGATGGTATCACCTGCAATTACTTCGGCACCTACGTAGCAAAACAAGGCAATGACCCCTAAAACTAGGTTAGGAAATGCAAAAACACTGTTGTGCTTGGCGGTCGCCGTTTTTCCTCCTTCGTCTTCTTGTTCTTCGCTCACTTCTGGAAGACCTTTTGACATTTTGATGACAACCGCCAACACCACAAGCACGGCCGTAAGAATCATGTACGGCACTTCTACTTTTTGGAGTTCATCGGTTGGTGCGGCGGCGGCGCCACCTGCTAAAAGCAACCCACCAAAGGTCCATTGGCTAATGATACCCGCAAGTTTGTTGGCAATTCCCAAGAAACTGATGCGTTGGGCGGCACTTTCACGCGGGCCTAGAATCGTTGCATAAGGGTTTGAAGCCGTTTGGAGCAATGTCAAGCCTATACCAATGGTAAATAAACCGACCAAAAATAGTGGGTACGAGGCGATTTGTGCCGCAGGAATAAAAATAGCGGTACCAACGGCCATGATGGCAAGCCCCAATGACATTCCATTTTTGAAACCTGTACGTTTCAACACTTCCGACGAAGGAATTGCCATCAACGTATAAGAAATGAAAAAGGCGAAGGTAACAAGGTAAGAGCTGGTGTTATCCAAGCTAAAGGCTTTCTTGAAGAAGGTGATGAGTGTACCGTTTACCCAAGTAACAAACCCGAATACAAAAAACAATAAACCAATGATAATCAGTGGGCCAACGTAGCTTTGATTTTGTTTTGACATGAGAAATAGGAGGTTTAGAAGGTAAATTCAGTCCCGAAAAAATGAAAAAAAACGCGGGATTAAAAATTTATGTTAAGTTATTTTTAAATTATTTTAAAAAATGGTAAAACTAGAATGCTGTTAAAAACCATATACTGTAAAACCACCGTCAACGGCTATTATCTGTCCACTAATATAACTAGCGGCAGGAAGACATAAAAAAACGATGGCATTGGCTACTTCTTCGGGTTGGCCTACTCGCTGCATGGGCGTTCGGCGTAAAATGTCGCTTAATGCCTCTGGATTAGATAAAACCGACTCCGTTAGTGGCGTGGCAATGTACCAAGGCGCTACGGCATTGACCCGAATATGGTCTTTGGCCCATTCACAGGCCAAATTTCTGGTTAGTTGGTTCAATGCACCTTTGGTCATTCCGTAAATCGAACCGCTACGTAAGGAGGTTAATCCCGCCACTGAAGTAACGTTAACAACACAGCCTTTGGCCAATTGCATTGCAGGATACAAGGCTTGGGTAAGCAGAAAGGCCGAACGGAGATTGGTGTTTAGGATATGGTCGTATTCGTCGTAGGAGTACGAGTCGGTAGGTTTACGAATGTTTGTACCTACGTTGTTGATTAGAATATCGAGTTTTTTCCAATGGGTTTGAACAAATTGGCCAAGCGATTCGATGGCCTCTGTGTTTCCCAAATCCAGTGCGAGACCCGTGACGGGAAATCCTTGGTCTTGGTAATCACCAACTTGTTGGGCTACTTCCTCTGCGTTTCGAGCTACGAGCAAGACCTCAGCGCCCATTTTAAGGAGAGTTTGAACGGTGGCGCGTCCGATGCCCTTGGTTCCGCCCGTTACGAGGGCGCATTTGCCACCTAATTGCCAGTCGTTAAGCATTTTTGATTTATGTAAAACTTTCGATTAAATTGGTACGTTAATATACATACAGGAAAAACAACCAAATCGCCTATCACCTATGAACCGTCGCTCATTCATTCACACACTTATTGGTACGTCGTTAGTAAGTCCACTGGCATTTTCGCAACAACAATCCCAAGACCTCAAACGGGTGGTCAAAACGGATGCGGAGTGGAAAAAAATCCTGACGCCTATTCAGTTTTACGTAACCCGTCAAAAAGGGACAGAACGCGCTTTTACGGGGCCTTATTGGAACAACAAAGAAAAAGGAATTTATAAATGTGTTTGTTGCGGAACTCCATTGTTCAATGCTGATACCAAGTTTGATTCGGGAACAGGTTGGCCTAGTTTCTACGCGCCCATCAGCAAGAAAGTCCTCAAAGATGAAAAAGACAAAAGCTTTGGTATGGAACGTGACGAGGTAATATGTGCCGTTTGTGATGCTCACTTGGGACACGTTTTCGACGATGGCCCTCGACCAACAGGGCTACGTTATTGTATGAACGGCGCGGCGTTGTCGTTTGAAAAAAAATAGGCTAAGTCCGCGAAAATAATTCAATCCAATACCCGTCGGGGTCAACAACAAAAATCTGCTGGATTCCGTCGGGGCGAGGTTTTGGGGGGCGAAAAGTGGCTTTTACACTTTGTAAATGGCTTTCCCAAGCCTTCAGATCTTCTACTTCAAGCGCAAAGTGATTGCTACGTGACCCAGAAACGACCTGCTCGGAGCGAACGCCTATTAAGTGCAATTCTTGGTGTGAACCAATTTGAAACCAAGCTCCTGGGAAATCAAAAGCGGGGCGTTCTAATTGGTTCATTTGTAGTATATTTGAATAAAAGTGGCAGCTTTGCGCTACGTCTGCAACGTACAAGGCTACGTGGTTAATTTCTTTGATGCGTAAATTCATTGCTGGTTATTCCAACGTTTTTTGGTTGTTTCTCGTCCTTATCTCAGTAGCAAGTAAGGTATTTGCGTTGATAAAAATCGAATAAAGTTATGAAAAATGCACTGATTTTGTGTTTGAGCCTGATGGCAGGTTGTAAGTCGGAAAGCGTAGATTCGTTGACGCTAGGAAGTGATTTCCCACTTACGACAAAACAACCAGTTCAGGTAGGTGATGTCCAATTGGCATTGACTGGTGTTGAAGATAGTCGTTGCCCGAAAAATGTACAGTGTGTTCGAGCGGGGGAAGTGGTTGTTGATTTGGCGCTAAATGCCCAACAAAATGTAAAGATGTGCTTGGGTGACTGTCAGGTGGTAGGTCGTAAGACGTCTGTTACGCAGGATTCATTAGAGGTGACGGTCAACCAGCAGAAGTATTTACTTATTTTAAAGCAGGTTACGCCAGATTCTAGGACTGAGAAAGTGCCAAATGATCAATATCAGCTTCAAATGCAAGTGCTGAAAAAGTGATTTTGGAGAGTCCAAACCTCCCGAAAGTTTTAAACTTTCGGGAGGCTGAGTTAAGTAGGTGTATTTAGAACGGCAAGTCATCATCTCCGCCACCTAGGTCTGAGGCGATGGGCGTCGCAGGTTTAGGTTGAGGAGCAGGGCGAGGTGCAGGTGCTGATTGTTGTGGCGCGCTGTAGCCAGACGAATTGTCGTCGTTATTGTTTGAATTACGACCTCCAACGAGTGTCAACGTAGTTCCACGTACAGTTTTTCCTTCGCGTTGTTTTCCTTCTTTATCCACCCACGTTTCTGTACGAAGTTTTCCTTCAATATAAACAGTGTTTCCTTTGCGTAAGTACTGCTCGGCGATTTTTGCCAAATTGTCCCAAAGTTCAATCCGATGCCACTCTGTTTGTTCTACACGTTCGCCGCTGCGATTGGTGTAACTTTCAGAGGTTGCGATGTTAAAACGTGCTACTGCCGAGCCATTTTCGAGGTGACGAACCTCTGGGTCACTTCCCAAATTGCCCAATAAAATTACTTTGTTTACTCCAGCCATTGTTATAAAAAGAATTGTAAGTTACGAGTCAAAACTGCAAGGTTTGAAGCCATGCAGATGACAAATTTACTCAAAAAACCGCGCTTTCCAATAAGTCGAAACCAAGACGGGTTTGGGGAGCTCGTCAATTTCTTGTTGTGTAAAAAAGCGAAGCGAGGGAGGGAGTTCCAAATCAAAATCCGACGGGAGTGCTACTTGCCAAAACCTCGCCTGTATGCGCTGATGGGTGAGAATATGCGTAATTGTTTCGCTGGGTTGGGAGACAACCGACTGAGAAAGTGCTTTTTGTAAAAATGAAGGCAGAGGAAGCGAATCGAGGGTTGCGTCCGAATGCTCGGTTTCAACCAAATAAAAATCATAGAGTTGCTGCCAGATGTCCCGTTCTGTACGCAGGTTCATGGCCAATTGCCCATCTTTCATCAAAATAAAATAATGAAAATGCCGCACCCGTACCTTCGTTTTCTTGATTTTTACGGGCAGTTGGGTAACTCTGCCCGTGAGATTAGCTTCGCAAACGCCCTGAAACGGGCACAACAGACAATCGGGAGAGGTGGGCGTACAGTGAACAGCCCCAAATTCCATAATGGCTTGATTGTACAAGGCGGGTTGTTCAGTAGAGATGAGTTCAGAGGCAAGTTGGGCAAACCTTTTTTGTCCTTGAGAACTGGCAATGTCAAGATCAACGCCAAATACCCGTGCAAGCACCCGATATACATTTCCGTCCACCACGGCGACGGCTTCGTCGAAGGCAAAAGAAGCAATGGCAGCGGCAGTGTAAGGGCCAATTCCTTTAAGTTTTAACAGCCCATTGTAGGTGCTCGGAAATACCCCATTGAGTTGATATGCAATGTGTTTGGCCGTTTGGTGGAGGTTTCTTGCCCGTGAATAATAGCCCAAGCCCTGCCACAGCCGTATCACCTCTTGTTCGGGGGCGTTGGCAAGGTCAGTGATTGTTGGGTATGTGCTAACAAATCGGTCATAATAGGGTAATCCTTGCGCGACGCGTGTCTGCTGTAGAATGATTTCGGATAACCATATATAATACGGATTTCGTGTTTGTCGCCAGGGCAAATCACGGTGTTGGTGAGTGTACCAACGGATGAGGGTTTCAGCAAAAAACTTGTTATTCAATGAATTCGGGAGTTTTTTTTTCAAATTAAGACAGAAAACATTTTCAAAATTAGTCGAAAATGTACTACTTTTGTGCGCTCAAATTAGGCCGTACGCTTATCAACACATCGGCTTGGTAGAATTTTTGAAACTAATTTCCAAAGAATAACAATTTTATAACCTTAAAGTTTAATAAAAGTGACGAAAGCAGATTTAATCGCAGCAGTTGCCGACCAAACCGGCATCGAAAAAGCAAACGTTTCTGAAACAGTTGAAGCGTTTTTCTCAGTAGTAAAAGATTCATTAGCAAAAGGCGAAAATATTTATGTCCGTGGGTTTGGTAGCTTTGTAAACAAAAAACGTGCAAAGAAAGTAGCTCGTAACATTTCTAAAAATACGGCTATTGTTATTGATGAGCATTATGTACCAAGCTTCAAGCCAGCTAAAGTATTTGTAGAGCAAGTAAAAGGCTCTGATTTGTAATTTAAGAAGTAAAGTATTGTTGAAAGATTTAAAGGTAACGTGCAATGAATCGCTCCATCTTATTAGTAATTGTGTTTGCTACTGTGCTCACTGGCGGGCTCTATAGTCTTCCAAAAGTTGTGGTAAATACCAAGGAGCGTAAGTTGGTTGAGGGGAAAGAAAGCACTAAGACAAACGAGACTGAAGCCCCTAAAGAGCGTGCTTCGAGCCCGACAGAACATAGTGCACCTTTGACATCTGAGCAACAAAGCACTGTCAATAAGTTACTTCAACAATATACCTCAACAGCAGATTCAAAAGCAAAATCGACTGCGGCACTTCAATTATCAGATTTCTATTCTCAGATTAGAAAGTTTGATAGTGCAGCCAAATACGCCGAAAATGTGGCTCTTTTAGCGCCCACCGAAGCCAATTTGTTAAGAGCAGGTGACCGTTATTACGATGCGTTTGGGTTTGCTGTTGACAACCAAAAACTAGCGAAATTGGGGGAGAAAGCCCGCGAGTGGTACCAAAAAGCCCTCGATAAAAATCCAAATTTGCTCAATGTTAAAGCGAATCTAGCCATGACTTATGTATCGACCGAAACACCGATGCAAGGAATCATGATGCTCAGAGAAGTTTTGGCCGCCGACCCTACCAACGAAGTAGCGTTGTTCAATTTGGGATTGTTGTCAATGCGTTCAAACCAGTATGAAAAAGCAGTAGAGCGTTTTCGCCAACTGTTAAAAGTGCGTCCTGAAAATATGAAGGCACGTTTCTACATGGGCGTCTCGTTGGCACAGACAGGCAAAAACAAAGAAGCGTTAGAAGAACTTTTAATCGTAAAAGAGAAAGAAAAAGACCCAACCATTCAGGCAGCGATTGCTGAACTGGAAAAAGAGTTAAAATAGTGGTTTTTAGCTATTTACGATGAAAACCTTACAACAGAATCATTCAATTTTTTAATAACATTTAAAACATTTACGATTATGCCTTGCGGAAAAAAAAGAAAGAGACATAAGATCGCTACGCACAAACGCAAAAAGCGCCTAAGAAAGAATCGTCACAAGAAGAAATAATTTCTAATTCCAAAACCAAGGTAAAAATGTGCCTTGGTTTTTGGTTTTCACCCTCTATCCTTACATAACATTGAGTAGCGAATTAGTCATTAGTGCCTCGCAAAAAGGTACCCGAATCGCTCTCTTGCAGGAGAAGCGACTCGTTGAGTACCAAGTAGAGGAGTCGGAAAGTAGTTTTACGGTTGGTGACATTTATTTAGGTACCGTCCGAAAACTCGTGACTGGCTTGAACGCTGCTTTTGTTGACATTGGATACGAAAAAGATGCCTTTCTGCATTACCACGACTTAGGCCCTAACGTCCAATCTTTAAATAAACTGACCAAAGATGTGATTGCTAAACGCCTCACATCGGGAAAGTTGAACAACTTTAAGATGGAGCCGGAGATTGATAAACTCGGCAAAATCGATAAAGTACTCGGAAAAAACCAGCCCATTTTGGTGCAGGTTGTCAAAGAGCCTATTTCTACCAAAGGACCCCGACTTTCGTGCGATATTTCTATCGCAGGACGGTACGCAGTGCTAGTTCCCTTTTCTAATTCGGTCAATATTTCCAAAAAAATTACGGATAAGACCGAACGAACACGTCTTCATAAGTTAATGACTTCGGTCAAACCTGCCAATTTCGGCATTATTGTCCGAACAGTGGCCGCCAATAAAGACGTGGAGGAGTTGGATAAAGACATTCAAAACTCCATTAGAAAGTGGGAGCAAGGAATGAAAGCCTTGAGTGAGGCCAAACCACGCGACCGTATCATTGGCGAAATGAACCGTGCGTCTTCTATCATGCGTGACATGCTCAACGATACGTTTGATAGCATCACGGTTGATACCAAAGAGATGTACGACGACATCAGGGACTTTATTCATACGATTGCTCCCGATAAAGAAAAAATTGTAAAACTTTATTCGGGTAAAAGCAAATTATTTGAACAAGTAGGTCTTGAAAAGCAGATTAAGTCATTGTTTGGACGCTCAGTGAGCCTTCCTGGTGGAGGCTATCTCATTGTAGAACACACGGAAGCGCTCCATGTAATTGATGTCAACAGCGGTAACAAGTCCAACAACGAGGAAAGTCAGGAAGATACTGCGCTTCATACCAATACCGAAGCCGCCAAAGAAATAGCCCGTCAGCTTCGCCTTCGCGATATGGGCGGTATTATTGTGGTGGATTTTATTGATATGCGTAAGCCTGAGCATAAAAAAGAACTGTACGACGTTATGAAGGCCGAAATGAAGGCCGACCGTTCTAAGTTCACGCTCTTGCCACTTACCAAATTTGGATTAATGCAAATCACGCGTCAACGGGTTCGCCCAGAATTGAACATCGTCACGCGGGAGGTTTGTCCAACTTGTAATGGCGCAGGAACCATTCAGCCTAGTATTTTGATTTCGGATATTATCGAAAACAACCTCGAATATTTGTTGACCAAACAAAACGAAAGAAAGGTGTCGGTAGCCCTTCACCCGTACTTGCACGCG
This sequence comes from Runella limosa DSM 17973, assembly GCF_000482465.1. Lineage (GTDB taxonomy): Bacteria > Bacteroidota > Bacteroidia > Cytophagales > Spirosomataceae > Runella > Runella limosa. The sequence continues at coordinate 112,183 of NZ_KI519424.1, read as the reverse complement.
TACTTTACGGCGGGATTCCCGTCGCCCCGACTCAAATGGTTCTTTAAATATAAATCATGGGTTAAACTCTTAAAAGATAGCTCGCTGCCGATTACTGAGTTTAAGTTTTATGATAAAGATGGCGAGGAAATTGAAATCGCCACCACTTGATTCTTTTAAAAACATGTTTAAAGGGTTAAGAGTTATTAGTTTAGGTAAATGAACCAAAACTGATAACTTTTGACCCTTGATAGTTTAAATGGTGTCTCACCGAGTTAAATATGAAAATTACAACTTTTGCTATTCGCGTTTGGCGGGTATTTTCAATGATAACGGTATTTGTGGCTTCAATGTACAGTTATAGTTTGTTTGGACAAGAAGTGGGGATCCATTTTAATGCCCTTGGCCAAGCAGACGAGTTCATGCTCAAATCTGATATATTTTATATTTTGGTAGGTTTGATTTTAACCAACAACGTGTTGCTTTTGTCGGTTGGTCGGGCATTGCTAAAATTGCCTTCAAACGTGTTGCCGATTCCAAATCAAACACTTTGGGCTGAAAATCGTGAAGAGTTGAACGAGCATATTCAGAATTGGATATATAGTTTGGTGGCCATGATCAATACGTCGATTGCACTGACGATTTTTGCGTTGGCGACTGTTAATAATGAATTCAAATTTAAAATCGGCGATTTTAATGGATTGTTATACCTAATCGTTGGATTCCTCCTCGCGATTGTAGTGGCGTTGCCAATTCGCCTTATGATGAAACCAAGCTCGAATGATTAATGACCTTGCCCGAAATTCTTCTTGCCGACTACGAGTACGATTTGCCCGACGAAAAAATTGCGCGGTATCCCGTTGAGCCACGAGATACGTCCAAACTAATGGTGTATCGAAAAGGTGAAATCTTACACCGACAATTTACGGATGTGGTCAACTATTTGCCACCGCAAAGCTTTTTGGTTTTTAATAATACGAAGGTGATTCCTGCGCGGGTGTTTTTTGCCAAACCAACAGGGGCGCTGATTGAAGTATTTTTATTACACCCCGAAGCCCCCACTAGGGTCATCAATGATGCCATGCAGCAAACTACCCACGCGGTTTGGAGTTGTATGGTGGGAAATAAAAAACGATGGAAAGCCCATGAGACGCTACAGTGTGATTTGTTGATTAATCAGCTCACTGTCACCGTCTTTGCCGATTGGGCAGACATTGATAAAAATTGGGTGAATTTTCGCTGGGAAGTTGCCGATTCACAGCCCGAACCAATCGAGTTTACTTTTGTTGAAATAATTCGTGCTTTGGGAGAAATCCCGCTGCCACCGTATTTGAACCGAAAAACGGAAGCGCAAGATCTCGAAACCTACCAAACGGTTTATTCAAAAATTGAAGGGGCAGTAGCCGCGCCCACGGCAGGATTGCATTTTACCGAACAGGTTTTTGAAAACTTAGCCAATGCAGGAATAACGCATGACTTTGTGACACTGCACGTAGGGGCAGGTACTTTTCAACCCGTGAAAGTTGCCAATGCCATCGAGCACACCATGCACGCCGAACAAGTGGTTTACCGACGAGCGTTTATTGAAAATCTTCTTGTCCATTTGGACGGAATCGTCGCAGTTGGTACTACCTCCATGCGTTCACTTGAAAGTCTGTATTGGTTTGGGGTAAAACTTTGGCAAAACAAGACCGATGTTCAGGATGGTTTTTTTATTGAAAAATTGATGCCTTATCAGGATTATACTTCGTTTCCTTCGGCGGAAGAGTCTTTGCGGACAATTTTGGCGTACATGGAGCACCATGAATTAAAAGAGGTAATTGGAGAAACCGAAATTATGATTTTTCCAAGTTATACCTTCAAACTATGCAAAGGGCTGATTACGAATTACCATCAGCCCAAGTCAACGTTGATGTTGCTCGTTGCCGCTTTTGTCGGACCAAACTGGCGTACAATTTACCACGAAGCCCTTGCTACCGACTATCGCTTTTTAAGCTATGGCGATTCTTCATTGCTATTGCCGTAAATGTGGTGTGGCTCAGGTTTAGTGAGTGGCTCAGGTTTCTCAAAACCTGAGCAATTACTTGATACGTGATGTTGTACCGTGCTTCTGGTTTCTCAAAACCAGAAGATACACGCGGAGGGGAGCTACTTGATACGTGATTGAATGACAAAGTTGTCGTTTCGGGTAATTCCCCAAACGACAACTTCTTTTTTCTGTGTTCGGTCAATCGCGAAGCCCTGTCCTTCACTGGGCGTTGAAATCGTTTGAAGATAAACGAGCGTAGAACCTCTTTCGGGAAGTTGGAGTACATAAAGCTCGGGTTTGTCATGGCCTGTACAATACAATTTTCCGTCGGGGCCCCATGTTCCACCCGATGTACTTTTAGGAGCAAAAGATTGTAAGAGAAATTCGGGGAAACCCCATGACGCAACTTGTTGCCATTGGGGCGTAAACTTAACGAGAGTCGTCCAGCGATTGTCGCGGCCTCCGTCAGAATTTTTGTCAGAATAGTTGGCAAAAGCCACCCACCAATGCCCTTCGTGAAAATCAATCCAAGTAGCCGAGCCAGGAAAAAATCCAAAACTGTGTGAGTCGATGTGCGTCAGCGTATTTTTGTCAAAAATCTCAATGGAACTACTCATGGGTTTGTTGGGATAGTTGGAGTGCGCACAATACAGACGATTACCAATAACCAACCCACTGTTGAGGTGTTTGAGAATACCCGTTGAATCGCTCCATGTTTTTACTAACTTCCCGTCAGTTTTTGTATGTTTTGAAATGGAGGTATTGTTGATGACGTAAAAAAAAGCAGCATCAACGGCCACTCCCTGCTTGGCCTCTTTGACCTGAAAACGAATCACTTCCGTTGCTTTTTGCGTTTGTGCCCAAAGCCCGTGTGCTAATAAGGTAAGAAATAGAAAAAAGTATGTTTTCATTTTCAAACGATGTTCTGAAAGTATTTTTTTTGACCTGCCGCCTTATAAGGGCATTACACATACATTCTAAATAACATTTTATGCGATTTTTTACTTCTTTGCGCGCCGTTTTGTACGTTTTATTTTTGGGACTTTTAAGTTTTGGTACCCAGGCTCAATCAGGTGCTTTGTCGGATGTGGCCTTTATGAAAGGTCATTGGTTGGGTACGTTTAACGGAGGGCCCATTGAAGCATTTTGGGCAGCACCTGCGGGCGACAACCTAACGGGATTCATGCGCATGATGAAAGACAACAAAGTAACCATGTACGAAATGTTGGTTTTTGAACAAACCGAACAAGGCCCTATCGTTTTGGTAAAACATTTTAAACCAGGTTTGGTAGCAATGGAAGAAAAAGAAATTTCGGATCGCTACCGTTTTATTGAGGCTAAAAAGAACCAAGCATTGTTTGAAAAGTCGGATGGAGCCGTTCGTATTATTTATGAACTTAGAACGCCTAATCAACTGGTCATTCAGCGGGGAAAACAAGAAGGCGGCAAATGGATTTTTGCTGACTTATTTGTTTTTGCGCGTCAATAATTTCAAAATAAGGGCGTTGCTCACGGAACGCTCACCTTTATGGTCAAATTTTTTGTTATCACTGGGGTAGTTTACTACCCCTTTTTCTTTGAGCCATAAAGTGGTTGAACCACCGCCGTCGAGGTTGAGGGCGGATGAACAGCCAAGCTGGCGGGTCAAAAAAGTAAGTTCTGATAAATTCATGCCATAGGATTCGGCTGATCGGCCATCGACGGTAATCAGGAGTGTTTTACCCGATTGGGTTGTACACACACACGAACGAGGGTGGCGGTTGTCGTTGAAAGCATTTTTTTGTAATACTTCGTCTTTGTTTTCCCAACGCAACAAGGGCCCCGACAGCATTATATTATTATAAGGTAGAAGATATTCCCAACCCACCAAAGGTTCCCCCCGTAAAATTTGAAAATTTTTTTTGTCAACTGCAATGCCTGCCTGACCATGAAAAGCGGCTTTTGAGCCTTTTAAGGCACGGGTTGTATCAGGAGTTTGGTTATTTATTTTGATAAAATCGACCGAACCACCGTTTTTAACGTCAAAAAATCCCCCGTTGATGGCTACAAAAGCGTCATTTTCTTGGGCGAGTTGACTTGTTTTTCGTAATTGTCCTCTTTTTTTATCTCGTTTGTTCAATGAATCAGCGGTGATAATCTCCCAAACAAATTTCCGAGACTTTCGAGAAACTTCGACAATATTGATACTTTGGTTGGCTTCAAACAACTCTTTTTGCTGAAAATGAGCGTATTTCCAGATGACACCTTTGGCGAGGGTTTCCGTTTTCCAAGGAGCATGGGCAAGTGCTAATGAATCTTTTGTGGTTTGTGCCGAAGCAAACAGTACATTTAGGCAGAGCAAAAAAGTTAGCCGTTTCATTTTATTTTCTAATTTTGCGAGTCTTTAAAAAATCAATCGAATTATTCTTCAAATATGGCAAAAGTTCCGGTTAATAAGCACCAGCCAATGTATCAAATGCCTACTTCACCATTGTCGGTGAAGACTAAAAAGTTTGCACTGGACAAAAAAGAGTACGTACGTATCGCATTGCGCCAAACGTGGGAACAACAAAAGATGTGGGTACTCCTTCCGTTGGGTCTTTTGTTAGTGAATGCCATTTTGGGAATCACGGGTGTGTATCCCAACATTTGGGCGTACATCGTTATTGTTCTTGGAGCAGCACTTTACGTAGGTTTTTGGTGGGTTCAATTTACAGGGGTTACTCAGTTAGAACAATATAAACAATTGTTTGAAAAGTATTTCTACGAAATTGATAGTCGCCAAATTTTAGTAAAAATTAACACCAAAGAAGGGGGCGTGATGCAATGGGACCAAATTCAGAGCGCGTATAAAGACAAAGAAGCTTATATCTTGGTGATGTCTCGCGGGCAGTTTTTGCATTTCCCAACGTCAGCCTTTAATTCAGAACACGACTTAAAATTATTTGAGCGTATTTTGAAACAAAAGAATTTGTTGACAGAAACTAAATAAAGGTTGTTGACATCGAACAAAAAAAGTGACTGAAGAAATTCAGCCACTTTTTTTGTTTTAAAAAATGAAAATGCAAAAGGTGAATCAAAAAAGTGCAATTTTGTTATGTTTGCATACTGTAAGATAAATTGTAGTAAAGGCTTTATTTACAAACAGTTGACTATTTTGACTTTCGGATAGAAAGTGTGGTACTATTCCTTGTTTCTGAAAATAGTATAAAAACATTGAAAAGAATTATTCTATATTTGCGTTATAGACGTCCAAAAGTCAGCCAAATTTTTTTATTTTTCCTTTGATTTATCCCATAAAAACGAATCTTATCCTTTGATTATGAGCTACTTGATTAAAGAATCCGACGGTTATCGCTACATTGATGAAGGCCAGGGAGATGTGCTATTGCTGTTGCACGGTCTTTTTGGCGCATTGAGTAACTGGGATGGGGTAATCACTCATTTTAGCAAAAACTACCGTATTATTATTCCGATGCTCCCCATTTATGAAATGAGCCCGCGCGAAGCAGGTTTGGAAGCACTGGTAACTTTTACGGAAGGATTTGTGGCTTCTCAAAAATTAACGGACATGACACTGATTGGAAATTCACTCGGTGGTCATATTGCTATTTTATATACGCTTACTCACCAAGACCAAGTAAAGCGTTTGGTGTTGACAGGTAGCTCGGGGCTGTTTGAGAATGGAATGGGAGGGTCGTATCCTAAGCGGGGAAGTTACGAATACATTTCGGAGCGCGTGGCTTATACTTTTTATGACCCCAAGGTAGCGACGAAAGAGTTGATTGATGAAGTGTTTGAAACGACATCAAGCATTCCTAAGTGCATGAGCATTGTCGGAATTGCCAAATCAGCGCAGCGAAATAATGTCGCCAAAGATTTACACAAAATTCAAGTGCCAACTTTGCTTGTTTGGGGATTGAATGACACCATTACGCCGCCGCACGTAGCACACGAGTTTAATCGACTCATTTCAAAATCGGAATTATACTTCATCGATAAATGTTGCCATGCCCCCATGATGGAACATCCAGAACGTTTTAACGAATTGCTGGATCAATTCTTAGTGGAAAATCCCGTGGCTGAGTTAGCCTAATTTTTTCTAACTTAGCACAATACAAAGTCGTCAATGGGGTAATAGCTGTTGGCGACATTTTACTTTTATTCGATATGGCTTCCGAACGACCTATTTCTCGGTATAGTTTTTTGCCTAAATGGCTTTCGTGGCTCGATTTTTTGGGGTTTCTCGAAAAAGACCCTTTCGGCAATTCCTTGTTTATTAAACGATTACTGATTTCAGGAATTGGCTGGTTTACCTATTGGCGATTTACGGTAGTCAATAAAACGGTCATTGAAGGTATTGAGCACCTTGAAAACCTTCCCGACAATAATGTCCTTTTTCTGTCGAATCACCAGACGTATTTCGCGGATGTTATTTCGTTTTACCATATTTTTTCGAGCGTAAAGTGGGGTTTTAAAAGTACCATTGTTCCGCCCTTGTACCTGATGGCACCTCGGGCTAGAAGTTATTACGTGGCGGCTAGTGAAACCATGAAGGCAGGTATAGTTCCCAAATTATTTGGCTTAGGTGGAGCGCTGACAGTAGAGCGCTCGTGGAGAGCAGAGGGAAAAAACGTAAAAAGAGAACGTGACTCAAAAGCAGGGGATAAAGTGTATCAAGCATTGGGGCACGGTTGGGTGGTTAGTTTTCCGCAGGGGACTACCAGCCCGTATGCACCCATCCGAAAAGGAACCGCGCATTTGATTTTGGAAAACAACCCGATTGTTATTCCTGTGGTTATCAATGGCTTCCGTCGTGCGTTTGATAAGAAAGGATTGCGTTTTAAAAAGCGTAACACGACTTTGACCGTTCGTTTCAAAGCACCGATTGAGTTTGATCAATCAATGTCGGTGGAGGAAATCATCGAACGTATTCGCAAAGAAATCGAGCAAGAAATTCCCTACGATAAAATGAAGTGGATGCAGGGAGAAGGGGAAGGATAAGTGCCTACTCTCCAAAAAAATGAAAAGTAGGCAAGCAGTATTTTAGTTAAATAAATCTTCGATGCGTTCGAGCATCAAAATAGACGCCTGCGGGACAATGACGTATTTTTCGTTGTTAAAAACGACATCAATCGCGTTTCGTTGAAGATAAATGGCCACATCTCCCTCTTGGGCCTGAAGCGGCATATATTTTACTTTTTCTTCAGTTTCTTTCCAAGGCTCATCGTCAGTAGGAGTTGGGATAGGGTAGCCAGGCCCCACTTTGATTACATAGCCACTTTGAACTTGTTCTTTTTCGGTAACGGTCGGGGGTAAATACAAACCTGTCGGGGTCTGATCGACTGGATTTTTGGGACGAATCAACACGCGGTCGCCCACTACGATGAGGCGTTTTAATTTTTTATCGGAGGTAATTTCGAGCATAGGTCGATTTATAAAAAGTTGTTATATTTTAATACTTCGTCGAAAGGGTGGTTTACTGAGCACAAATGCGGCATCTTCATCTCCAAGTTTGACGGCTTTTTGGAGGTCTTTTTCTGCTTGTGAATGTTGGTGTAATTTGAGTCTAGCCAAGGCTCGCCACCGCAACGACTCGGGTTCTTCCCCTCTGGAAAACCATACGGCTTTGTCAAAAGACAAAAACGCATTTTCAAAATCTCCCAGTCGAAACTGCGTTATACCGCGGTCAAGGTGAATATCTGGGAGGGTGTTGTCAAAACTAATGGCCTCCGAAAAATCGTACAAGGCCGAATATAAATTGTCTTCCTTCAAATTGCACTTGCCACGGTAGGCATAAGCTACTGCCGATTTTCGGTGGGTTTTTAACGCATCGTTAAAAAAATCAAATGCTTTGCTATACTCTTGACTTTGAAAGAGTTCGATACCTTCCGAAAACCGCTTTTTATCCTTTTCGCTGGGAGTGTCGTGATCGGTGAGGTGGTACCGCAACACCAAATACGGGATAAAAAGTAAGACAAGCAGTAAGGTTTCCATACGCAATCAAGGTGTCAAATGTGTATCAAATTTACAATTTATTAACGCGTATTTTGGAATTTGGGTTTAATGAATGCTGAAAAATTCCGCCAAAACTTACAAACTCAATACCTATAAATGACGTTTGTTGTTTGATTATCCTTGACGCATTGTGGTTTTGGGTTGATTTTGTGGTATTTTTGATGCCAATTCTTCATTAACAAAGCAACTTAATTTTGTCACGCTAAACACCTGTCCAAAAATCATGAGTACTACTTCCTCAACATCTACAAACTACACAGATTTTTATCAAATTGATGATTTATTGACCGAAGAACATATTCTTGTCCGTGATGCGGTTCGCCAAATGATAGCGCGCGACGTGCAACCTATCATCGAAGAGTATGCCCAAAAAGGAACTTTCCCTGCTCATTTGATTAAAAATTTTGCAGAAATTGGCGCGTTTGGCCCAACCATTCCTGTAGAATACGGCGGTGGAGGATTAGACTATATTTCGTATGGATTGATCACCCAAGAAATTGAACGCTGCGATTCGGGTATGCGCTCGACAGTTTCGGTACAAAGTTCGTTGGTGATGTGGCCTATTTATGCCTACGGCTCAGAAGAACAGCGAATAAAATACCTGCCAAAATTAGCCTCGGGTGAAATGATTGGCTGTTTTGGTTTGACCGAGCCCAACCATGGCTCTAATCCTGGCGGAATGCTAACCCGTATTACGGAGGCGGGTGATCACGTGATTCTCAACGGGTCAAAAATGTGGATTACCAATTCTCCCGTAGCAGATATTGCGGTGGTTTGGGCCAAAAATGAACAAGGACGTATTCAAGGGTTGATTGTGGAACGCGGTATGGAAGGTTTTACTACGCCCGAAATTCATAATAAATGGTCGTTGAGGGCGAGTGCAACGGGTGAGTTGGTGTTTGACAATGTAAAAGTTCCGAAAGAAAATATTTTGCCAAACGTCGATGGGCTGCGTGGGCCGTTGGGTTGTTTGGACAATGCCCGTTATGGGATTGCGTGGGGAGCGATTGGGGCAGCCATGGATTGTTACGAAACTGCGCGTCGCTACGCGCTTGAGCGGGTTCAGTTTGGGAAGCCCATTGGTGGGTTTCAATTACAGCAGAAAAAATTGGCGGAAATGCTTACCGAAATCACCAAAGCGCAATTGGTGGCGTGGCGTTTGGGGACTTTGAAAAATCAAGGAAAAGCAACGACAGCCCAAATTTCGATGGCCAAACGTAACAATGTAGAAATGGCTTTGAACATTGCACGCGAGTCTCGGCAAATGCTTGGTGGAATGGGTATTACGGGCGATTTTCCGATGATGCGCCACATGATGAACTTGGAGTCGGTCATTACCTACGAAGGTACGCATGACATTCATTTGTTGATTCTTGGTAATGAAATAACTGGAATACAGGCATTTAAGTGATGAGTTTAAAAACCATATAAGACATATAAGAAAATGTAAGATTTAACTGCGCGCAAGCACTTATAATCCCTTATATGTCTTATATGGTTCAAAAATAACCCACAAATCTAAATTATGAATTACAATCGTTTATTGCCATTTGCGGCGTTGCTGGTGGTGTATTTAGTAGGAGCATTTGGTGTTGATATTATGGATATTGATGCCGCCCAATATGCCTCCATTGGTCGCGAAATGGCCGATAATAACGAATTTTTAGAAGTACAATTTCGAGAAAAGGACTATTACCTCGATAAACCCCCGTTGCTTTTCTGGGTGACAGCGCTGATTCTCAAAATATTTGGGGCGACCAATTTTGCGTATCGTTTGGTACCTATTCTCTCCACCTTATTGGGAATTTACGCCATTTATCGTTTTGCCAAATTATATTATTCAGAGCAAACGGCCTACATTGCCGCTTTGGTCATGGGGAGTTGTCAGGCATTTTTTTTGATGAACCACGACGTTCGTTGCGATACATTATTGACCAATTGCGTCACAGTAGCGATTTGGCAATTGGCAGAATACCTGAAACACCGAAAATGGTCTCATTTTATAGGAGCGTTTGTGTTTGTCGGATTGGGAATGTTGGCCAAAGGACCCATCAGCGTCATTGTCGTTGGGGCTGGTTTTTTTGTTGATTTTGCCCTAAAACGTCAATGGAAAAATATTTTTGACCCGCGTTGGCTCATCGGAATCTTAATCGTCGGAATCGTTTTGGTGCCGTATTGCATTGGATTACAACGTCAATATGGTTCACATGGTTTGTATTTTTTCTTTTGGGAACAAAGCTTTGGGCGAATCACGGGCGAGAACGAATGGAACAATAGTCCAGGTTTATTTTTCCAATCGCACAATTTCCTTTGGAGCTTTTTGCCTTGGGTTTTGGCCTTTATTCCAGGCTTGGTTGATTTTATCCGAGAAATTATCCGTAATAAATTCCGCCTAAACGCCTCACAGGAAGCCATTTCTTTGGGTGGTTTTGTGTTGCCTTTTATGGCGCTTTCTACCGCACAGTACCAACTCCCGCATTATACATTTGTGGTTTTTCCGTTGGGAGCCGTTATCACAGCGAGGTACTTGAGCAAGCTTATCGAACACCCTTCAATTGGAGCATTTCGTTGGGTAAAAATTGGTTTGATTGTAACAACCTGTGTGATGGGATTGGCCATTCTGATTTTGTCAACGTGGGCTTTCCCGCTCGAAAATATTTTTTTAATCATCGTTTTTGGGCTGTTGGCAGTACTGATTGTTCAGCTGTATAATAAAAAACGCCCCGCATTTTCGCAGCTCGTTTTTGCGCCATTACTCACTGCCATCGCCGCCAACTTGGTGATGAATGGTCATTTTTATCCATCCCTTTTACGTTATCAAACAGGCTCGGTCGTTGGGCAGGAAGTGGCAAAAATACACAAAGCAGAACTCCCAAATTTTGTCATTTATGACTTAGCACCCGAGGGAGAATACAACATTTTTCACAGCGCTTTGGACTACTACACAAGCCGAATTACTCCCGTGATTCGTACGGAATCTGCCCTTAAAACAGAGACCTCAAAACAGCCTAAATTGGTCTATACAGATGAGCAAGGATACACGTCTATAAAGGCATCTGGTAAGGCTTTTGAAGTGGTGAACCAGTACCAAAATTTTCACGTGACGGGCTTAACTTTACCTTTTTTAAACCCAGCAATGCGCGCTACGGAGACTCGCCCGAGGTATTTGATTCGGGTGAAATCTTAATGCTTTCTTTCGTAAACTAAGAACGCATACGAATACAAATGTGATGAGTCGGCAGGAAATTCTTGCCGACTTTTTATATGGAAATCGGCTTCGTTGAACGCAGGAAAAAACGCATCTCCTTCAAAAATGCCGTGTACCAAAGTGAGATGAATACAGTCGGCGAGCGGGAGTGATTGACGAAAAATCTCTTCACCACCAATGACAAAAACTTCTTTATCGTCTTTGCAATGTTCCAGTGCTTCTTCCAAACTACTGACCCTTTCAAAGCCTTCGTCAAGGGGAAAATCTGCTTGGCGAGTAATGACAAAATTCCCTGCTTTGGACCAAAGTCGGTCGGGTGTATCATAACTTTTTCTGCCCATAATCATTCGACAACCTTCCGTAACTTTAAAAAAATTAGCCCAGTCATTGGGTAAATGGGGCCAAGGAAGTCGGCCTTTTAATCCGATAGCACGGTTTTCGGACATGGCGGCAATGAGTGAAATTCGCATCGAAAATGTGTTTAAAATTGTTTGCTAGAACGCAATAAAATACAAAAACTAACAGTGTTAAAAAATAGAATACTTGTAAAGTAAAATAATGTAATAAGCTGATAATAAAACGAATGATGTTTGGTTGTTATATATAAACAAAACGGCGAGGCAAAATGTTGCCCCGCCGCTTGCTTCCTGTACTTAACTAACACTTTTTATCTTTGTGTCTCTATCGAGCGCTTATTTACCAATGGCTTCTTCGCCCGTTCCTTTCACTGACAAAATCTTAAATTCGGTACGGCGGTTGAGGCGGTGGTCAGACTCATTACAATCTATTCCGTTGCTGCAATCATTGACAAGTTCAGACTCTCCGTAGCCGCGAGCCTCTAAACGAGACGGGCCGATACCTTTACGTACCAAGTAATCAAAAGCAGCTCTGGCACGGCGTTCGGACAAGCGCAAATTGTAGGTGTCGCTTGCGCGGCTATCCGTAAACGAGCGCAACTCAATCATCATCGTTGGGTACTTTTTCATCAGCGCAACTACCTTGTCAAGTTCGCGGGCCGCTTCGGGACGAATGAAGAATTTATCGAGGTCGTAATAGATGTTATCAAGCGTAAAAACGTCGCCCGTTCCATACATACTCAAGTCACTTTCTACTACTTTGCGTTTGTTTTTCTTGTTTTTGTTGATGGGCTGTTCGTTGGTAGCCAACTCATCACCTTCAGCGCGGAGGGCATAGTTGCGGTTAGGGTCCACCTCAAATTCGTAGCCACCATCTGGGCCTGTTACAACCGTTTTTTCCTTGCCTGTTTTTTCATCTTTTAGCGTCACTTTTACTCCCTCCTGAGGAGCTTGATTTACCTCGCGTTTTACTGTACCACGGAGAATGGTATTTTCGCTTTTGTTGAGATAAATCGAAACGCTCATCTGTGGTTTTGACGACTGCGTCATGGTTGAAAACAACACATTGTTGGTGGCATATCCTTCCTTAATGGCTTTGAAATCGTAATCTGTTTGGGCTTCTAAGCAGATTTTGGTGGCGCCATCAATTCCCGTTTGTTGAATGTCTTGGTTCGAGCCATTTTTCACGATTCGTACGTCAGCACCTTCAATGGGAGCTCCCGTTTTGGCATCATACACTAGGATGTCGAGCGGGCGGCAAGTGCGACGGAAACTATAAAGGTTGTCATCAGAAACACCTTTGGCGCGGTTCGAACTAAAGTAGCCAGTGCCACGGTCTTTGTCGGTAATAAGACCAAAGTCGTCTTTCTCAGAATTGATAGGAGCACCTAGGTTTTGAACCCCTTTGTAGGCAATCCCGTCTTTCAATTCGGCGTAGAAAATATCAAGTCCGCCCAAGCCTTCGTGGCCATCAGAGGCAAAATAAAGATTGCCACCGCTATCAATGAACGGGAACATTTCGTTGCCTTCAGTGTTCACTTCTTTTCCAAGGTTGACAGGCGTACTCCACTGACCTCCGTTATATTCTACCACGTAAATATCGGTACCACCGTAGCCACCTGGCATGTCAGAAACGAAATACAACTTAGTGTCGTCGGGAGAAAGCGCAGGGTGACCGCATGAGAAGTCGTTGTTGTTGAAAGGCAATTCTTTCACATTTCCCCAGTCTTTGTTCTTTTGGTCAGCGATGTAAAGTTTCAATTTATTTACGCCATCGCTACTTTTCTTTGCTTTACCGCTGTTATAGTTGTTGCGGGTAAAGACCACTTTGGTATAATCTTTGAAAAAAGAAGCAGGTCCTTCGTGGTATTTTGTATTGAGCGTACGGCTAAATTTCTCAGCTTTTGTTGTGGGCAGTGGTAAATCTTCACTTGCCGAGCTTTCTGCTAAGGTGCCCGAATTGCCATCTTTTGAAGCACCACTCAACGAGGCAGTTGTGTTGCGATATACCTCACGAACGCCCTTGAGGGCTGAAGTATCGGGCGCAAAATATAAATCTAAGAAAGGCGTCTGGTTCCAGTTGAAAACGCGTTTGATAACGCCCGATTCGGCACGGGCAGAGACAAATACCAAACCACCTTTGTAATACATGGGGCTAAAATCAGCCTGACGTGAGTTCACGGGGAGGTATTCTACCCGATACATGGCCGAATCTTTGTAAAAACGATTCATGTCCATGTAAGTGACCGTAAACTTGCGTCCTCGTAAGTCGGCCGATTGTGCCTCCGCGTATTTGCTGTACATACGCTGCGACTCGCGGTATTTGCTGTTGCTGGCGAGGGCCTGTGCGTAGTAGAGATAATTGCGGCTGTCGGCGTCAGGGAATTTTTCTACCAATTCCGCATAAATACGTTCAGCATTTCGGGTGTCTTGAAGGCGCCGATAGCTGTAAGCTAATTTTTCGAGCGCTTCTTTTCGCTCGACGGGATCAGTTTTTTTGTCGTTTCGAATAAACTCTTCATACCCACGCACCGCGTCGGCATAACTGTAGTCGTCGAATGCTCTGTTGGCCGAGCGTAGTCGGGCACTTTGGGCGAATAAATTGAGCGTTAGCAGGGTTAGAGCAAATCCCAACGCCATTTTAACTACGGTTTTCATTGTGTGTTATTAGTGTTACAGTAGCAGGAAAACAGGATTTCGCAAAGGGTACTCCAAATACTGTGCCAAAAGAAGTGCGCGTAGAGGCTAATTTACAGAAAAATAAAAAAATATTTTTTAATTGTATGTGTAAATATTTGTTTGTTAGGTAGTTGTGTTGAGTTGAAATGCGCAAATTGCTAAACTGTTTTCCTGTGCTTTGTACCGCTCATCAACGCGATAGCCTACCAGCCACACAATGTCATTGGCAGATTCCAGTACCCATACCTTTGATTTTAGGCTACGGGGAATTTTAGAATCTATTAAAAAATCACTCACTTTCTTTCGTTTTCCCTTCATCCCCGACGGACAAAACCAATCACCGTTTGCCCATGGTCTGAGCCGCAAAGGAAAGGTTAGTTTGTCAAAGTCAAGGTAGGCGCTTTGTGCAGAACCAAGAGAAATTGTTTCGAGCGAGTTCAATTTATGCCATTGTAGTTTTCCCTCCTGAAACGCCACTTCTCCCGAATCAGCAGTAAGCAAAATAGGGGAGGGGACAGCAGTAGGTAGTGGGGTAATGAGCCAATGAAGCCGATCATTGACCAATTGATGCGAAGCGGATAAAAATTGTTTTCCAACCGACTGATTTCTTTGTTGCCAAATGAGAACAGCTTGGGTGTAAGAAAAACCGTATTCGGCTAAATAATAATTCAAATATTCCGTCGGGCTACTTACATTGTCAAGAACCGCTTTGTTCAGCCACACGGCGTCGTTTTTTGTTGAAACAAACAAGTGAGAGGTGGCGTCGATACTTTGCGTTACTATTTTTTCTACCTCCTGTATTCGTTCGGCCATTTGAAAAGCCGCCGTTGCTACTTGTGGATTAATGTCACGAAGAACTGGAATCACATCATGCCGTAGCCGATTTCGGACATAATCGACCGAAGTATTGGAGCTGTCTTCTCGCCAAGTAAGTTGTTTCTCAGTTAAAAAAGCGTTGATTTCTTTTCTAGTCGCAAACAATAAAGGTCGGACGATGACGCCATTTTTGGGAAGAATACCATGAAGCCCCGCCAATCCCGTTCCACGGGTAAGGTTGAGCAAAATTGTTTCTAGCACATCATCTTGGTGGTGCGCAGTTAGAATAAAGTCAAATTGGTGTTGGGTTCTTATATTTTCAAACCAATCATAACGCAAGTCACGGGCAGCCATTTGGGTCGAAATTCCGTTGCCATCGGCGTATTTTTTGGTTTGAAAGCGTGTAGTATAAAAAGGTACCTGATAGGTTTGGGCAAGGGTTTTGACAAAATGCTCGTCTTGCTCGGATTCTTCTCCGCGCAACTGAAAATTGCAATGGGCAATGGCGAATGAATAACCTGCATCGTGGCAAAGCTGGGAAAGTACGACAGAGTCTATGCCACCACTCACTGTCAATAATAGCCGATTATTGTGGGTAAAAAGTGCTTTTTCCTGAATAAATTGTTCAAAGGCTTGCTGCATACAACAAATGATTAGAATGACGGAAGCAAAGGTAAATGAGATTTGGCTATGAATCTTCTTTGTACCTAAACGCTCATTTTTTATTACTTGATACAAATGGAACCACTGGCCCGTGAAGCATTGACGGAATGGAAACGAATTCTTGCCTATTGGGAAAAATACGCCCCCGATTACGAACGTGGTGGGTTTCATGGCAGGGTCAATTATGACAACAAACCTGTGGCGGACGCCGCTCGCTCAGTCATTCTTACTAGCCGTATTTTGTGGACGTTCTCATCGGCGTACCGTTATTTTCACCGTCGAAAGTATTTGGTTTTGGCTGACAGGGCATACCATTACTTGTACAATCATTTTCGCGATGTGCAAAACGGCGGTGTTTATTGGTCAGTTACTGCAACGGGAGCTCCTCTTGATACCCGCAAACAACTTTACGCCCAAGCGTTTGCCATGTATGGTATCAGTGAATATTATGCTGCCTCAAAATTTCAGCCTGCGCTAGATTTTGCCAAAGAGCTATTTCAGGTGGTTGACAAGCACGGGTATGATGCCGAGTTTGGTGGTTATTTTGAATCATTTGGCACAAAATGGGAAACTGTTGATGATTTGATTCTCAGTAAGATGCCTTGGAATAAATCCCAAAATACACATTTGCACTTGATTGAAGCCTTTACCAACTTGTATCGGGTTTGGCCAGATGTGGTATTAAAACAACGTGTGGGACACTTGCTCGACATGTTTCTCGAAAAGCTCATTGATTCAGATACCCACCGACTACGGCTTTTTTTTAACCAACGGTGGTCACCCCAAGCGCCAACGATTTCATACGGCCACGACATTGAAGCATCATGGTTGCTGTGGGAAACCGCCGAAGTACTACATGACCCATCTCGCACGGAATTGGTAAAACAAAAATGTATCAAAGTAGCTGCGGCAGCCTGTACTGGACTGGGAGAGGATGGGGCTTTGAATTACGAATTTGACCCTGCAACCAATCACCTCAATCGAGAGCGAAGCTGGTGGGTATTGGCAGAACAAATGGTGGGTTTTTATAACGCGTATCAGCTAACAAAAGAAGTTCATTTTAAAGAGAAAGCGGAAAAAAGCTGGACGTTTATAAAAAAACACTTCATTGATAGCCAGCGTGGAGAATGGTATGGTTCAGTGACGCCCGAATTGACATCAATCAAAGGAGACAAAATAAATTTCTGGAAATGTCCCTATCATAACAGTCGGGCTTGTTATGAAATGGTAAGAAGGCTGAGTGAAAAATAGCCTAAACCAAGCGCCCGAAAATATAAAAGTCTCGGGCGCTTGGTAAGTAAAATTAGCTACTCAAGGGATGAAGATGTTTGAATGCCTCTAAGACAAAAACGTCATAACCCACAGCTCGTCCACCTTCTTTTTCTTCAAGGGTAAATTGGACGCGGTCGCCGACGGTGAGGTCATTAAAATCAAATTCGCGAAGACTCGTATAATGAAAAAATACATTGTTTGGAGGGTATTTGATAAACCCAAAACCATCCTTTAATGACAAGATGGTGCTCTCTTGACGTTGCTCAGGGTCAAATTCTAGCGCTTCGGAAGGTTCTCTGATTCCTTCATCGGAAGAACCTTCGTGTTCATTACCCTGCTCGCCATCTACGGCTGAATTTTCTTCTTGTTTAGGGAAAAACTTGATTTTGTTTCGAGGTACAAACAGCTGATTGGTGAGGGCTTCGTTGCGGCCATTGATAATGTCGTGCATGGCAATAGGATAGGTAACTTCCGAGAGGAGGTCTTGGGAGGTACGCGTAAAAAAGCGATTACCTTCTTCATCGGTATATTCAAAATCCCATCCCAATACCAAAACGCGCGTACCAAGCGTATTTAGTTTACGCACCAAAGGGACATAATCGCCATCGGCAGCAATAAGAACCAAAATATCAAAACGTTTGTAAAAAGCCATCTCAAACGCTTCGAGTGCCAACCAAACATCAATTCCTTTTTCGTATTTTTTACCAAGTACACTTCTGACGGGCAAGTAATGGGTCGTAACCCCTTCAGACATAAGAATATCATCAAAAACCCGTTCATAGTACAGCAAATCGCCACGTTGGCTGGCTTCCCCTGCCGTCAGACGACCTCTAAAATAGTGGGCATCAACAATCTGGCAGAGCCTGGGAGTACTTCCTTCTAAATCCGCTACTTTTTGTCGAATAAAATCGTGTAAGCCATTAATACTAATACGACTGCGGCGTTCGTGCGTGTAGTTATAATAATTACTTACGTGTAAAAAATAATTTCCGTCATAAAAGACTCCGATTCTAGTGAGGTCTTTAGGAGTTTTGTAAGGCATACTTTTTAGTGATTAAATAGGTATAATTGATACATTTTTTGCTAAGGAGAAAGTCTTTCTAGTTTCCATTCGTATGATTCATAAGTATAGCATAAACGGTCGTGAAGACGACTAGGGCGTCCTTGCCAAAATTCAATTTGATGAGGAAGCACACGATACCCACCCCAATGTGGTGGACGAACAACGGCTTGGTCGGCAAATTGCGTCTCTAACTCCGCCAATTTTTCTTCTAACACCTTTCGGTTGGCGATTGTTTGGCTTTGTTCCGACACCCAAGCACCAATTTGACTCCCACGGGGCCGAACGGCAAAATAAGCATCAGACTCCGCCGTTTCTACTTTTTCAACCTTTCCAACAATCCGAACTTGTCGTTCTAGTTCGGGCCACCAAAAAGTAAGAGAAGCGACAGGGTGCTGGGTCAAATCATCGCCTTTGTGGCTAAGATAATTGGTATAAAAACTAAAACCGCGCGCGTCCACATCTTTTAATAAGACAACACGTCCGTGGGGATACCCATCCCGACCAATGGTACTTAACACCATTCCGTTTGGCTCAAGGACCTGAGAGGCCAATGCTTCGGCAAACCAACGCTTAAATTGATCAATTGGGTTTTCTAAAACATCTTCGTTACGCAATCCGTTTAGCGTATAATCTTTGCGAAGATGAGCAATTGTTGAACTATCCATTTGGAAGAAAAATAACTATAAATGAAAAACAGGCTTTAAAACACCGAAAAACGGCTATAATTATTATTTTTGCAAATCTAAGCGATTACGACCAAATTTACGATGATTAACGACGGAGCAGAACTTAGCGAAAGCGAACAACTCACTCAAGCGAGTGTAGAGGCCATGGAAGCGTTAGAAGTGGCTGATGAACAGGTAGTTGACTATGGTCAACTAAGCAGAAAAGACTTTGTTAGTTTGTTGGAAAGTCAGCTTGCATTGGCCAAAGGCGAAAATGCAAAACCTGCTGATTTTAAACGTACCGATGAGGTATTGAAAGAAGCGAAGGTCCATTTTGACCAAAGTAAGAAAACAGAGCGTGAAGAAGCCCTAAAAAAATATTTGGCTGAAAACGAGTCTGAAGATGGCTTCGAGTTCAAACCTGACGAACTGACGTTGCAATTTGATGCGCTGTATCGCCAAATTAAGGACGTAAAAAATCATTACTTCCAGGACCTCGAAAAATCAAAGGACAAAAACTTTGCCTCAAAAACTCAGTTGCTCCAACGCTTGCGCGAATTGGTAGAAAACGATGAGAGCAATACAACGAATCCTGGGTCAAGCTGGCAAGAGTTTAAAAAAATTCAGGACGAATGGAAAGCTGCGGGAAACATTGCGTCGCCACATAACAGCACGCTTTGGGCAACCTTCCACGCGTTAATTGACCGATACTACAGTAATCGTAATATTTACTATGAGTTGAAGGAGCTTGACCGTAAGAAAAACTTACAGCAAAAAACCGAACTCGTAGAAAAAGTAGAGTCTTTGGCGAAGTCGCTCGAAAACGCGACCTTGTCTAAAGCCGTATTGGAAGAGGCAAATGCTCACTTTGACGAATACAAGCACATTGGTCCAGGCCCAAAGGCGGAGCAAGAGGTGTTATGGCAACGTTTAAAGTTGGCCTTGGATGCTATTCACGACGCTCGTCGTGCCCAAGCTGATGCGCAGAAACACGTGTTGGCTCAGAATTATGAAGTAAAATCGAAAATATACGAAACGCTCGTTCCTTATACTTCATTCACATCAAGCAGCATCAACGAATGGAATGAGAAAACCAAAGAAGTGGTGGCCTTGCAAGAACAGTGGGTGAATACCAAAGGGCAAATGCTTCGTGAAGAAGGACGCGAGTTGAGCAAAAAATTCTGGGCAACGCTCAAAACTTTTTTCCACAACAAAGGCGAGTTTTTCCGTCAGCTAGAAGCCAAGCGGGAGCAAAACTTAAAATTAAAAACCGAGTTGTGCGAAGCGGTTGAGGCTATCTTAGAAACTTCAGAAGATTCGTCGGCAAATACCGATAAAGTTATTGCATTACAAAAACAGTGGAAGCAAATTGGGCAAGTTCCTGAGAAGTTCAAAGATTCAATCTTTGAACGCTTCAAAAAAGCTTGTGATGCGTATTTTGACCGTAAGCGCGCCAAAAACTCTGAGATTGAGCGTGAGTTTACCGAAAACTTGAGCTTGAAGCAGGCGTTGTGTGAAAAGATAGAGGCGGGCGCTAAAATTGAAGGCGCTAATTTGAAAGAATTGAACGCATTCAAGTCAGAATGGTCAAGCATTGGATTTGTGCCTAAGAAAGACATGCAAGCAATTAACAAACGTTACATCGACGCTGTTAATTCGTATGTAAGCGCTATTGGTAAACTTTCACCAAAAGAGCGTGATCAAGTGATGATTGATAATGATTCTTCAAACTCGAACGAAGGAGACTCTCGTAGCCTTCAACGCAAAGAATCTGACATTCGTCGCCGTATGACTCAAATCGAAAACGATTTGACCATTTGGCAAAATAACATTGAATTTTTCGGACGCTCTAAAAACGGCGAAAAAGTTCGAGCAGAATTTGAGAAAAAAATTATTGTTGCCCAAAAGCAACTCGCTGATTTAAAGCAACAACTAAAAATTGTTCGTGAAGCACTCTAAAATTTTTTAGAAAAAAGTAGCGTTGTATTATTAAAAACGCTACTTTTGCACCACGAAAAAAATAAAACGCCTCCATAGCTCAGCTAATAGAGCAACTGCCAGGAACGCCTGCCGCTTGTAATCAGTAGGTCGCTGCGGGGTCGCCCTGGCTGGGGGCTCTTAGAAGATTTTCGACGAGACTATCTTTTTTCGGGTTTTCCGGTTTTTTAATTTAATGCCTCCATAGCTCAGCTGATAGAGCAACTGACTTGTAATCAGTAGGTCGCTGGTTTGATCCCGGCTGGGGGCTCTTAGAAG
>NZ_KI519424.1:0-90680 GCF_000482465.1 Runella limosa DSM 17973 | reverse complement strand
TAATGCCTCCATAGCTCAGCTGATAGAGCAACTGACAGGAACGCCTGCCGCTTGTAATCAGTAGGTCGCTGCGGGGTCGCCCCTGCGATTTGATCCCGGCTGGGGGCTCACAGAGGCTACGAATTTTCGTAGCCTTTTTTGTTATATAGTATTCTTCCTTTTACCAAGTTTTTGTTTTTTGAGCTTCTGTATAATAACTTGGTATCTTTGATTAAAGAGCTATAATGAAACGGCCCATTTTAATTGTTGGAATAGTTGCTTTGGCCTTCCTTTTTGAGGGATGTTGGTACCGTCAGTGCCCTATCAAAGGATGCAAAGTGAAATACAACCACAGCCACGGAAAGCGGGTGGTGCGCGGTAGAGGCACATTACCCAAACCTTACCTGTTTGGAATGCCCAGAACAAAAGCTGAAAAGCGTAGCCAAGCCTCCGAAAAACGGGGTAAACGTCGCTAATTTTGCCTATCTAAAGTATTTGGTGTATTTTTGTACATATAAGCATTTAAATTTAATTTATGTCAGAAAACACCAGCAACATTATCCCAATTAACATCGAGGAGGAGATGCGGACTGCCTACATTGACTATTCAATGTCGGTAATTATCTCGCGTGCCCTTCCCGATGCCCGCGACGGACTCAAGCCCGTCCACCGACGGGTGCTTTATGCTATGTTTGAATCGGGCTTCCTGCACAATCGCCCCTACAAAAAATCGGCACGTACGGTCGGGGACGTAATGGCGAAGTATCACCCACACGGGGATTCGTCCATTTACGATACCATGGTTCGTATGGCGCAACCTTGGTCGTTACGCTATCCATTGATTGATGGTCAAGGAAACTTTGGTTCGTTAGATGGAGATTCGCCCGCAGCGATGCGTTATACCGAGTCACGTCTCAAGCGCATTGCAGAAGAAATGCTGGTGGATATCAACAAAGATACCGTCAATTTTCAACCAAACTACGACGATTCGGACGAAGAACCGAGTGTACTTCCCGCCAAACTTCCCAACTTACTCCTCAATGGTTCATCTGGGATTGCGGTAGGTATGGCGACTAACATGGCACCTCACAACCTTACCGAGGTTCTTGATGGTACCATTGCCTACATTGATAACAACGATATTACCGTTTCTGAATTGATCCAGTACGTCAAAGCACCAGATTTTCCAACAGGTGCGATTATTTACGGGTACCAGGGGGTTCGTTCTGCTTACGAAACAGGGCGTGGTCGCGTGGTGATGCGTGCAGTGGCAACTTTTGAACAAACCAAAACGGGACGCGAGCAAATCGTAGTGACTGAAATTCCGTACATGGTCAATAAAGCGGATATGATTAAACGTATCGCTGATTTGGTCAATGAGAAAAAAATAGAGGGAATTTCAGCCATTCGCGATGAATCTGACCGTGAAGGTGTTCGTATCGTATTTGAGTTGAAAAAAGACAGTATCCCAAATATTGTTTTAAACCACTTGTACAAATATACCCCGTTACAGTCTTCGTTTAGCATCAATAACGTTGCACTTGTAAAAGGACGTCCTGCTCTGCTCAATCTCAAAGACCTTATCAAATACTACGTTGAACACCGTTTAGAGGTCGTGACGCGTCGTACACAATTTGAACTCAAAGAGGCAGAAAAGCGGGCACACATTTTACAAGGTTTGTTGATTGCTCTAGACAATTTAGATGCGGTAATCAGCCTTATCCGTAGTGCCCGTGACCCAGAAACCGCCCGTAATGGTCTGATTGAGCAATTCAGTTTAAGCGAAGCCCAAGCCAGAGCCATTCTTGATATGCGTCTCCAACGTTTGACGGGTATGGAACGTGATAAAATCATTCTTGAGTACGACGAGTTGATGAAGGTAATCGCTGATTTACAGGATATTTTGGCGAATGAACCTCGTAAATTCCAAGTTATCAAGGACGAACTTGCCGAGCTTCGCGCACGTTATGGTGACGAAAGACGCTCAAAAATTGAGTACGCTGCCGAAGAGTTTGCCGATGAGGACATGATTGCGGATGAGGAAATGTTGATTACCATTTCGCACCAAGGTTACGTTAAGCGTACCCCTTTGAGTGAGTACCGTACCCAAGGCAGGGGAGGAGTGGGGTCTCGTGGTGTTACGACCAAAGACGATGACTTTACCGAACATTTGTTTTCGGCAACTATGTTGAACTACCTTTTGATTTTTACTGAGTTTGGCCGCCTATATTGGCTAAAAGTGTATGAAATCCCCGAAGGTTCAAAAGTATCAAAAGGCCGACCCATTCAAAATCTTATCAACATTGAATCGGGCGATAAAGTACGAGCCGTAATCAACGTGCGTACGTTGAGTGATGCAGATTACATCAATAACAATTACTTGATTATGTGTACCGAATCGGGTACCATCAAGAAAACCCTCCTAGAAGCGTATTCACGCCCACGGGTTAATGGAATCATCGCAATCTCAATCAATGAAGGAGATCGCCTGTTGGATGTTGCCCTAACCAATGGTGACAACGAAATTGTGATTGCCTCAAAAGAAGGTAAAGCCGTTCGGTTCCACGAAAGCCGCGTTCGCCCGATGGGTCGTACCGCAGCTGGAGTAAAGGGTATTGAATTGGGTGAAGAAGGAAACAATAAAGCGATTGGTATGCTTTGCGTGAGCGGTACTGATAAGCAACTTTTGGTAGTTTCAGAAAATGGGTACGGAAAACGTTCGCCAATCGAAGATTATCGGGTTACCAACCGTGGAGCAAAAGGGGTAACTACCCTCAACATCACGGACAAAGTAGGAAATCTTGTCGCCATCAAAGAGGTAAGTGAAACCGATGATTTGATGATTATCAACCGTTCTGGCATTGCCATTCGGATGTCGGTTCAAGAAATTCGCGTTGCAGGTCGCAATACCCAAGGAGTTCGCCTTATCAAACTCAGCGACAGTGACGAAATTTCGTCGGTTACTCGAATTGAAAAAGACGAATTGGAGGAAGAAGAAGGGCTGATAGCAGAAAATACTACCGAAACTCCTGAATCAACCGAAACGACTGAATAACAATAAACCTAACGAGTATCCGTTTTTTGCACAAATTTTCAACTTAACACTTAACACAACGAATCCAAAAATGAAGAAGCTGTTTTTAATGTCTGCTTTCGGATTGTTTACCGTTTCTGCCTCGGCTCAGGTGGACAAACTTTTGTTAGAGCAAAAGAAAAAAGACAAAGAGAAAAGTGATAAAGCAATTGCAGATCCAAAGGCGTCTGCAAAATCTTCAACCTGGTTAGATCGCGGTAAACTCTATGATGAAATCGCTCGCTTATACACCGAAATGGACTCAAGTGCTGCAATGGTAGCCTATGATTCTTTCAAAAAAGCAGTAGAGGTAGATGCGGCAAAGCCTGGAAAAGTCACGAAAGATGCCCAAAAGTTTTTAACAGGTGGTACTGATGACTCTGGTGTAAACTTGGGACAAGCACTTGTTAAACAAGGAGCTGAGAAGTTTCAGGTGAAGAATTATGCTGGTGCCATCAAGTTTTTTACGGTAGCCCAAGAAGTTAATCCTAAAGATACTTTAGCACCATTATACGGAGCTTATAGCGCCATGCAAAGTCAAAAAAATGATGTGGCGGCCACAATGATGGAAAGCTATATTGACAAAGGTGGTAAAGACGCTAGCAACTATTCGTTGTTGGCACAGCTATACCGAGTAGAAAAGAAAAACGATAAGGCGCTCCAAATCCTCGAAAAAGGAATGGTAGCGCTACCAGCGAGTAAGGCTGCTTTTAAATCAGAACAAGTAAATGTGTACTTGGATATGAACAAAATGACGGAAGCTAAGGCTGGTTTAAAAGAATTGATTCAGCTTGATCCTAAAAATGCGCAGTATCCGTTAAACTTGGGTATCATTAATGACAACGAAGCGAATGTAGCTTCGGCTGAAATTCGCAAATTGAAAGATAGTTCTAAGAAGACGTCAGGAGTAGAGCGCAAAATAAAAGATGCTGAAGAGACAGATAAGGTGTTTGCAGATGAAATTAAGCGTATTGCTGGTTTGATTGCAAAGCAACCTAAAAACGCGGATTTAAAGCGTCAAAAAACTGAAGCAGAAACCAAGCAAAAAGAAAACAAAGCGGCTTGGGAAGAAGCTAAAACGGAACTAGCAAAAGCCAAAGAAGAGGTAGCTGCTCTGGGTGATGTTACTGCAAAACTAGCAGATTTGACTGCCAAGCAAAATGTGGCGCGTGTAGCAGCTAAAGAAGCTTACGATAAAGCATTGGCTATTGATGGTAACAACTACGACGCACTTTTTAACTTGGGCGTATTTTATTTCAACGAAGCGGTTGAGATGAAGGCAGTTGTGGATGCGATGGATATGAAAGACTACAACACGAAAGGTAAAGAAATTGAAGCCAAAGTGTGTGGTAAATTCAAACAATCTCAACCATATTTCGTAAAGGCAAAAGCCATCAAGGAAGAAGAACAAGTGGTAGAGATTATGAAGCAATTGGATACCATTTTGAAGCAATTTGAAGAAAAGAAAGTAGCTTGCGAAGAAGCAAAATAAACAACACTTACTTCTTATAAAATAAAAAAGCAGCATCATTACGATGCTGCTTTTTTTGTGTGTGGGAGGGGAGGGGTTTAACGTAAAACCCTGATTTCTTGGATATTAATCTCGTCAAATTCAGGAGTTTTACCCCAGCCACACATAACTTTTTTCTTCTTCCCTGTGAGTTCAAAGCTCATCTCTACTTCTAAAACATAAATGCCATATTGATTTCTTGCTTGTGAGATTAAGGCGTTTACTTTCTCATTTGAAGCATCGCTGGTGACATAGGAGCCGATTTCATCGGTCAAATTTACTTCAAAGTGCCAGCCACAGCCATCAACTGCGAGCGCATTGACAAGTTTTGCTTTTGTCAAAACACGGTTAGGATTTACATCAGACTGACAAGCTGTTATCAAAGTGCCTAAAAATAAGGTGATTATGATGGTTTTCATGGGGGTATGTAATTGTCCAAAATTAGTTTCTACATAATAAATAAAAGACGTGTTTTGGTAGAAAAAGGTTGTAAATACACTGTATTTAAGGTGTATATTAGAATCGCGATTGTTTTATTTAACATAATGTAAATTATAATACATTTGTTTTTCTATCTATGTAGGTAATTAAAGGATAAAACAATAATATATAATAGGTACAATAGAATAGAGATAATGGGGTAAAAACTTATATTTGGTATGATTTGTGATTTCAGCGTCTCTAACGTCCTAGAACCTAATTACAGCATCCTAATCCTATGAATAAAGGAATGATTCCTGCCTTGAAAAAAACGGTCAAGAATGTCAAGAAACGTCGTCAGCAAATGCCGATGCCAACCGATATTCAGGATTACTTTTTTAATAGCGACTCAGCGAGCGCTTATGAAAAAGCCCAAGAGCATTTTCCCGTTGAACAAAACCAGAGCATTCGACATCTTCACGGAAAGTACGAACGATATTACTTAGATGAAGAGCGAAAATTAATTATCAAGGATTTGGTAAGTATAGGCTCCGACGGTAAAGTGATTGTACGGTCGTTGAACGGGATTTATAAAGGAACAGGAACGTATTTTATGAATGCGACGCTCTCCATCAATTTAGTATCCATTAATGACGCGGAGTCTTTCTGTGCGCAGTTACTGGCTTATGTTGGTCGGTTTAGCTACGATGACATTGAGTGCCTTTATACCATTTGTTCGACCATTGATGGACATAACGTTCCCATTGCCCGAATGGAGGTTTTGTTACCCGCCGACACTTTTGGATTGTTACCCGAGCACATTAAACTTGATTCGCAAGGTTTTTATAAATTGAACTTCAAATACCCGCATCTCATCAAAATTCTACAAGCGCGACAATTGCGTTCTCAAGGGCGTGTTACCTGGCCCTAAACAGCACTCTTCTACCCTTTTAAAGCAAAAAAATAAACTATTGATAATGAGATAGTTATGTATTCACGTGGAACGTTTGTGAAACATGTGTGGAACTTATATTTATAACATGCTGATAATTAGACTGTTATGGATTTTTTGTACTGTTTCATGAAAATAAAGTCTATTTAGTCTGCATATTAATATTTTTTAATAATGAGCAGTTGAACGTTCCCCCATCGCGGAGAAGACCAAAAGTATTTTTTAGCAAAGCAATTGGTTTTGATAACATTGAAATAATCAATAAATAGCCATCTAAGCCATTTAAATATAAAAGGTGTCTTTTTATATCTATCTATTTTTAAGCGTTCAATAGGCTTTAAAAGTCAAATAAAACGGATTTCAAATCAATATTCGCAGGCGCTTTTGGTAGATACTTTTAGGGTTAAAATCAAAAGCGCCTGCGTGATAAACAGGGTAAATTCAGAATAAAATTATTGGCTTAGTAATTGATTTATTTTAAAGTTAGGATCGACGGGAATCACTTGGGAACTACCATCGTCATAAACAATGGTTATAAGCACAGCCTTGCGAGGTTTAGAAACTTCACTGGAAAAGGAAGATACGACAGGTTCTTGCTTGATTGGTGAGGAACGAGAATCTACTGTAGCCGTAATCTTGTTCGACTTCTCTTTTTCACGCAATTCTGGCGCCGTTTGTGCTTGTAGTTTTGCGCCTCCATATCCCTGATTTTCAATGAGTTTGGCTATTATTTTATCCTCTTCAGGAGTCTGTGTTTTAAACCAATCGAAGCTGTATTTTGGGTTCCAAGCCACTATTTTCTCCAAAATGTCCTGACTTGGGCGATTTCGGTAGGCTAAGATGTGGGAAATGGTAGAACGTTGCACATCAATAGCGTCAGCAAACTGGGAAGCGTTCAAATGGTTTTCATCAAGTATTACCCGTATTTTATTGTTTTTTAGATAGCGATTTTCGGTAAAATCGGAATAGATTGCCATAGAATTGTAAACGTTTATTGTTTGCACAAATGTAATAAAATGTAAACAATAAACAAATATACGTTTACACAAGTATCCAAATGTTTACATACGTGAATAGAAAAATGGTTACAGAGTGTTTACATACTTTGTTTTTGTATAGTTGTGTAAACACCTGTAAATGCACGTAACTTCCTTATTTATAGGCAATTATCTTATTATTTGTATCAATATCACGCATAAATACCGTAAAGTTATCTTTTCGGAGGTCCACAAAAAAATTACGAAAATTTCTTGTAAACATTGTAAATTACATTTATGTTTGTGTCAACAATTGCTGCAGATAGCAGAGGTAATACTCTCTATTGAAAGAGTTTGCTGACACGACAGTAATTTTTATGGGGTAATAGCACAAAAAAAGAGACACTGATAGTGTCTCTTTTTTTATAATGCGTAATGTAATGGCCTCTCTCCTCGCCTGCTTAAACAGCAACGTTATTTTCTCTGAGGGCTTCATTAAGCGATGTTTTTAAGTCGGTACTGGCCTTTCTTTTACCAATAATTAAGGCACATGGTACATGATAAGTACCCGCTGGAAAGGTTTTTGGATAACTTCCTGGAATAACCACACAATCGTCAGGAACGTATCCTTTGTATTCGATGACAGTGTCGCCAGTCACATCCAAAATTTTTGAGCTACCAGTTATGGTTACTCCTGCTCCTAGAACAGCACGCTTCCCAATGTGAGCGCCTTCTACTACGATACAGCGTGAACCAATAAAAGCCCCATCTTCTATAATGACAGGTGCTGCTTGCGGTGGTTCCAAAACGCCGCCTATTCCTACGCCCCCACTCAGGTGTACGTGCTTTCCAATTTGGGCACAACTACCAACAGTTGCCCAAGTATCGACCATCGTGCCTTCGTCAACGTAGGCGCCTATATTAACATAAGAAGGCATGAGAATAACTCCTTTTGCTAAATACGCTCCAAAGCGTGCTACAGCTGGTGGTACGACCCGTACGGCTAAAGCGTCGTAGCCAGTTTTTAGTTTCATTTTGTCGTGGTATTCGAATATACCGACTTCCTTTAGTTCCATTTGACGGATGGGGAAGTAAAGGAGGATTGCTTTCTTGATCCAGTCATTTACTTGCCATCCTTCTGCTGTTGGTTCTGCAACTCTGATGTTTCCATCGTTTAAGGCAGTAATAACTGTCTCTACGGCCTTGATGATTTCTGGGTCTTTGGTGAGTTCTCTGTTCTCCCAAGCAGCTTCAATTTGTACTTTTTCTTTCATTACTTATTAAAGTTGTACTTCAATTAAATTAATCTAACCTTCTGATATAGGTTTATTTAAGGTTATAACACTCTTTATTTCTTTAATATGTAAAAATGTACTTTTCTATAGGATTATATTATTTTGTTGCTTAAAGAGGTGTACTGAAGGTCTTATGTTCTTCTTCAGTGTTTATTCTGTTGTTGCTTTTGTAATCATTGTGTTTTAATGCTTTTACCTTCTTTTGGGTTTATACTGTAATTTACTAATAAATGCGCTCTTTTCCAATTTTACGTCGGTTTTACTCTCCTACTCTATTTCCCATTTGTCTATATTCGTTTCGGTCTATTTTTACTAATGTATTATACCCAGTTTTTAGCTAAATCTTATCATTAGCATTATACTTAGTAGGGTAATTGACAATTTAGCAGTTTTATTAGTAAATTACTAAACAATATACCAAATATTTAGCAAACTATTCCTTTAGATACTAAAAATACATCTAAATATTAGTACAATTTACTAAGTAATACTAAATCACAAGCCAAGTTCTATCATTTTACTAAAAAATAATCCTTACACAAATAAAAAAGAAATAAGTATCTTTGCCCATGAAAGTAAATAAAGATGTCCCATTAAACCACCAAAAAGCAAAATGACAAAAGTAAAAGTAGCAATCAACGGCTTTGGACGTATCGGAAGATTAGCATACCGTCAGATTTACAACATGCCAGGTATTGACGTAGTAGCTATTAATGACCTTACTAGCCCTTCAGTACTAGCCCATTTGCTAAAATACGACACAGCTCAAGGTAAATTCAACGAAACTGTTACATCTACAGATAATAGTATTATCGTTAATGGCGAAGAAGTTACTATCTACGCTCAAAGAAACCCCGCAGAGATTCCTTGGGGAGCACACGACGTGGATGTAGTATTAGAATGTACTGGTTTCTTTACTGATAAAGCCAAAGCAGAAGCACACATTACTGCAGGTGCAAAGCGCGTTGTTATCAGTGCACCTGCTACTGGTGACCTTAAAACGATTGTTTTCAACGTAAACCACTCTATTTTGGATGGTTCTGAAACAATTATTAGCTGCGCAAGCTGTACAACCAACTGCCTTGCTCCTATGGCAAAGGCATTAAATGACAACTTTGGCATCGAAATTGGTAGCATGACCACTGTTCACGCTTACACAAACGACCAAAATACCCTTGATGCTCCTCACCCTAAAGGCGATTTAAGACGTGCTAGAGCCGCTGCCTCTAACATCGTTCCTAATAGCACAGGCGCCGCTAAAGCAATCGGCTTAGTATTGCCTGAACTAAAAGGAAAATTGGACGGCGGTGCGCAACGTGTACCAACAATCACTGGTAGCTTAACAGAATTGACTGTTATTTTGAATAAGAAAGTAACGCTTGAGGAAGTAAATGGTGCAATGAAAGCCGCTAGCAACGAAAGTTTCGGATACAATGAAGACGAAATCGTGAGCAGCGACATCATCGGTACTTCATTCGGTAGCTTGTTTGATGCAACCCAAACAAAAGTTGTTACTGTTGGTGACAAACAATTGGTAAAAACTGTAAGCTGGTACGACAACGAAATGAGCTACGTAAGCCAGCTAGTTCGTACAGTTAAGTTTTTTGCACAATTAATTTCTCAATAATTCGCAAAATCCTCTCGTTACATTGAGAAAAATCAGCTTTTGATTTTCTCTTGTAATAAGAGTTCCTCATTTAAAGGGGCTTTCTCAATCACGAGAAAGCCCCTTTTTTATACCTCTCTCCTATTCATTCTCTCAAAAACACATCGCCATAACTTATTGATAATAAACCACTTATTTATATAATGAAAAATTATTCATATTTGAATTTTTATTCATTTATGGAAAAATAAAAAAGGTGCTTCTTCAGTGAAAGCACCTTTAGATACATTTAATTTCTCAAAAAACGACCCCTCAAATAGTGAACAGGGAAGCCTTTTTCTGTGAAAATTTTCTCAAAACGCGTCTTAATTCCGAAGTGTTCGGCGTGTAATTCTGACTGATAAAGGTCAAAAGTTGCGACCAAATCATAAAAACCAAATTGCGCAAGCTCCTCTAATGTAAAGTCAAAAAGCTCTCTGTTATCCGTTTTTAAGTGCAACAGCCCATCTTTTTTGATAACAGCCACGTATTTTTCCAGAAAGTGTGGATGCGTTAATCGACGCCTCAGGCTCTTTTTAATATTGAACGGATCGGGAAAAGTTATCCAAATTTCGGAGACCTCCCCTGCTTCAAAAAAGTTTTGAAGAAACTCAACATTCGTTCTTAAAAAGGCTACGTTTTTTAAACCAAGGTCAATCGCCTGCTGGCTGCCTATCGCCAAGCGGTCTCCTTTGACATCAATGCCAATAAAATTCTTTTCTGGAAAAACTTGGGCCAATCCGACCGTATATTCCCCTTTTCCACACGCTAATTCAAGCACGATGGGATTATTGTTCAAAAAGTAGGTTTCGTTCCATTTTCCTTTAATGGTTTCATACAAGGGCTTTCCTACCTCTAATACATTGGTAGCCAGTGCATTTGCGGCAAAACGTATAAGTTTCTGACGGCTCAAGATTTTGATATTTAAAAGTTAACTGTAATCTGGTACTGTATAATCAATTCTCATTGAATTGTAAAAGTACAAAAAACCACATTTTGAATAAAAACTTTCAAACCTATCTATACAATATTTTCAGTAATATAAATAGGCTATATAGACTAATATTAAACCTCAGCGACTACGAATGTGCTACCTCCAATATAAATAATATCGGTGGGTAAGGATTCCCTAAGGGCTGCGTTTAAAGCTTCTGCGACGGAAGAATATGTCTCCCCCGATAAACCTAAAGTGGCCGCAAGGGTTTGTAGTTCGATTGCAGGCAAGGACCTTGGTAAATCAGCTGCGCAAAAATAGTATGTGGCCTCTTTTGGAAATAACCCAAGTACGCCAGCTACGTCTTTGTCTTTGACAAAACCAAGTACAAAACGTAATCCTGTGTAATCGTAGTAATGAAGTTGGTTCAGGGTTTCTTTGAGTCCTCCATCATTGTGAGCGACATCAGCCACCACCATTGGAGTTTGTTGTAAAACTTGCCAACGTCCTTTCAACTGGCTGAGTTGTGTGGCCTGGGACAAACCTGCTTCTAGCTGTGCATCGCTTATCTCCCACCCTTGCATTCTTAATTCTTGTACAGCCTGCAAGACACCCAAGATATTTTTAGCCTGATAAATACCAAGTAAATCTATTTTATAGGTTTTAATTATTGAATTAATAGACTTAATTGTAACTTCTCGATACCCCGCTGATAGCGATGTCTCCATGACTTGGAAGTGTTGATCTGCAAAAACAATGGGCGCATGACATTCTTGGGCTTTGGCCCGAAAGACGGGTTCCGTCTCAGGCTGAGTTTCCGAAATCACTACAGGCACATGGGGTTTAATAATTCCCGCTTTTTCTCCCGCAATTTTTTCTAAGGTATCTCCCAACAAGTCAGTATGGTCAAAACTGATGTTGGTGATGACCGACAGAATGGGTGTGATGATGTTTGTAGAGTCCAGCCGTCCGCCCAACCCCACTTCTATGATGGCAATGTCCACCCGTTGTTGGGCAAAATAATCAAACGCTAATGCCACACTTATTTCAAAAAATGAGGGTTGTATGCGCTCAATAAGGTCTTGGTGGTTGGCTACAAAGTCCACAATCGTTTGCGTAGGACATGGTTGACCATTGATTTTAAAGCGCTCGGTAAACGACTTTAAATGCGGTGATGTGTGTAATCCGACGGTATAGCCCGCCGATTGTAACACCGCCGAAAGCAAATGTGAAGTACTCCCCTTGCCGTTTGTTCCTGCCACGTGAATGCTTTTAAATTGGGTATGTGGGTTTCCCAAAGCTTCACACAAGGCCGTAATGTTGGTTAATCCTGCTTTCATCGCCACTGCTCCTACGCGATGAAAAGCGGGCAAGCGGCTGTACAAATAGGAAATGGTTTGTTCGTAGTTCATGGGATAACAAAAATAAAGGGGCAATCTAGCCCCCTTATTCCCTTTTCAGGGATTTTTTTATGGAAAGAATTATCTACTCTTGATATTGAAAGTAATGGTTCCTTTGGAAGTGGAAGGAACATTTTCTGACTTTGGTACCAGTTTCATGCGGCTGACAGCCCGTTTATAGACCTCTACTACCGACTGGCTAACGGTTGATTCTTTTACCCGCACACCGATGATGTCGCCTGTATCGTCCACGGTAATTTCAAAAACAATCCGTCCCGATTCGTCAGAGTCGTCATTCACTTGCGGACGGGCACCCATTCCCCACCCAGATACGTTGAGGGCCAAGCCTGTTTTAGCACCGCCTGGCTTACCATAAAGGCTACTAGCGTCGATGCTTCCTTTGGGGTTTCCTTGGTCGCCTACCGTTCCTGGTTTGTCACCATTGTTATTTCCACCCGTTCCCGAGGCAGTTCCGTTGGTTCCATTGCTTCCTTTTGAACTACCCGATGATTTTTTAAACAAAGCATCTTCATCCACTTTTTTGGGCTCAGGGGCAGGCTTTGTAGGAGCAGGTGGCGCGGGCGTTGTTGATTTTGACTCCGTTTTGGTAGGTTTGGTTTCGGCCTTTGTTTCAACGGGACTTTCCAATTTACTCGTAATTGGCGGTTTTACGGGCGCCGTTTTTACAGGTTTAGGCGTTTCTACTTTAGGCGTGGGTGGCGGTGTAACCTTAGGTGTTGGCGTGGCTTTTACCTTGGGCGTATCATCCGATTTTTTTACGTTTTCAGCCCGAGGCGAATCACTCGCTTTGTTATAGGTCTGGATTTTTCCGTAACCCGCATCATCCGTTCCAAAATTCACTTCCACGTACTCAATGGCTTCCGTTTTGGGAAGCGCATGATAAATTTTCACAAAAAGTGTAATCGTAATAAGCGCAGAGGTAATGATAGTCGCACCCGCTAATCCTATCATTTGGTGCTCTCTGTCTTCTTTCGTATTGACAAGTATCGACATGGGTGAATGTGTGTAATTTTTGAATTAACGCAAAATAAGGGTAAAATATATACGAGCACAAAAAAAAGGGGCTTTTGCCCCTTTTTTAATTATTTACTACCTAAATTATTTATGAATCACGTACGCTTTTGCACCTGCCAAGCGACTGATTTGCGCTACTTGTGATTTGGCTTTGACCGATGATTCGCAGGCAATGGCCGATACAATGATCAGTTTTCCATCGTTTGGCTCTGGATTCAAAATCGTGGCATCGCTGTAGCCATGGCTCTGGAGCTTGGCGGTCAAGTTACGGGCATTTTCAATTTTAGAAAATCCACCTGCAATCACCAAAAACTCCCCGTTTACATCCGAACTAGGCGCGGGGGTTACCACCGTTTCTTGGTTTCTAGCAGGAGCAACTTGTTTTTCCTCAACTTTCGCCGTTTCTTTTGTTGCTGCTACTGGCTCCTCCTCTTTTTTAATCACTACCGCGGGTTCTTCTTGAGCAACTACCTCACTAACAACCTCTTCCTTCGGTACAACCACATTTTCAGTCGCTACAACTTCTTCTTTTTTAACAGTGTTAGTTTTTTTATCAGTTGCCAACCACCCCTTCACCGTCGTTATCAATTCAAAAGGATTCAGGCTTGACTTTAAACTTTCGGATGGAAGCTGGGTGATGCTGGCAAAAAGCACCGTACCAATCAATAGTACCCCACCGATGTACATCACAATTCGGGTACGACGGC
Organism: Runella limosa DSM 17973; assembly: GCF_000482465.1. Classification (GTDB taxonomy): domain Bacteria; phylum Bacteroidota; class Bacteroidia; order Cytophagales; family Spirosomataceae; genus Runella; species Runella limosa. Next base: position 76,753 of record NZ_KI519424.1, on the reverse strand, counting down.
GGCGAGGAATTTCAAGTTCGAGTTCTTCCGCAGGACGGTCGTCAGAAGTCCAATCCTCATTGGATTTTCCAGATACGTCAATTGAAGCGGCAGGTGCCAGCGAAACCGACTTTAAGCCAAAGCCTTCTGCGTAAAAATTAGTATCAACTGTTGGTTCAAACTGAAGTTTACCTTCGTCGTTGGTATCAAGGATACCGATTCCATCCAACGTATAGTTGCCTTTTTCTTTGATGGTATTTTTGATCTCCTCCACAAACTGACGAACGCGCGTTTGGGCTTCCTCCCGCGTAATTTGTTCGTTGATAGTCATGTAGTGAGTCAGCAATCCGTCATCTAGTTTCAACGCCTCATTGAACGCTACTCGCTTCTGCGGTGCATGGTAAAGGGCGTTTTGCTCGCTGTAAAACGCATGACTAAAATACGCCAAAAAACCACCCAAATCGGGGAGCACGACGCAGTCATGTTCATACAATAGTTTACGGGTGTAATCTAGGACAGAAATCATGTTTGTTATGTAACCTGTTTATGGGGATTTGGGTACTAAGGTACAGAGAAGATAAAAAAAAAGCAATAGCCGCGCGGGCTATTGCTTTGAATTAGGTCGAATAAAGTGCGTTAATTGCTTAGATTAGAACTGTATGGCGTCCAAAAAAAAATAATCTAAAACTGAAACGACAATCCCGCTAAGAAGTTGAGACCCTGTTGCGGATAATACAAATAGCGTTCGTAGTTCTTACCTAATAGGTTATTGATGGAAGCGAATGCTGAAAAATTACGCGTCAATAAATAATCTATTTTTAGGTTTAAATCGACGATCGGCTTGAGGTTGTGCGTTGTGCCCGTTTGAAAGTTTTTGTTTTTTAACCCACCAATGTAATAGGCGTCGATGGTTGCAAACATTTTTTTGCTGAATACAAAGGAGTTGTTCCACGTCACCGTCGAACGTGGGCGGCCCCACGGTGCTTCTAGGCGTTTGACGTTGTAATCATAAAAATCTCCCCGAAGCGTCGAGCGAACAATGTTTTGGTATTGGTACCCCACTTGGGCCGACACAGTTAAGACTTTGATGTAGTCGGCATCATACACAACCGCAAATTTGGTGCTATCCAACCAATCGTTGTTGAAGCCGTAGAAGTTTTTGAAAGTTGCGTACGACACTTTTCCTTCAAACTGAAAACTAGGGCCTAACTCACCCTTAAAACCTCCGTAAATATCACGGCTTCGTTCGGTATTGGCAATGGTAACATTGGGGGCTAACCAACGATTTTCGCCCAACAACGAGCGCAAGGTATTACGGTTGAGGTCGCCACCGTAACCCGCAAATACGTGCACACCCGCCAATGGAACGGCATCCACTTCTACTTGCGGGAAGCCAACGGTACGGTTGATTTTGAGGCGGTCGTCGGTTTCGTTAACGGCTTTGAAAGCTGCCGTTACCGTAAAGGCATCGTACGAAAATTTAAAAGCTGGTTTGACACTGAACAAATTCCGTTTGAAAGTTTCGGCATCGGTGCGTTGAGAAACGTAAGCATCGGCATTCAACAACGCAAAAATGTTTTCGGTAATGGGAACTGAACCCGAAAAATTGGTACCCCAATCGGTCTCAGCCGCACTGTAACGGTCGCTGAGTCGGTACAGGGACGTTTTGATGGAATAATCAATAAACTTGTTGTTGTCAATGTTATCCAACCCTACTTGTACGCCAAAGGTGTTGATTGTTTGGCGGATATTTCCCTTCAAGATTTCGGCGTTAGGTGCCGAACGATTGGCGTAAAAATAATAGTTGTCGCGGTCGTAAAAGGCCGTTCCGCCCAATTTAAACGAATTACCAATGTACTGCCCGTTGAGTTTGAGGCGGTTTTCGCTGTTGGCCGAGTTTTGACCGTCAACGGGTCCCGTTTGGTTGGACAAGTGTTTGAAATGAATGTCGTAGGCTAAATCTTCGGTATTGTTACCAATAAATGTTTCTCCGTAAATCTTACCGTAATTACCTCCCCCTACTTTGACGTAATTATTGAGGTTTCCACCTTCGTCTTCTTTGTTTTCCCCGTTGACTGGCAATACCGTAGGCGTGATTTTGGGCGTTCCGAGCGTTAATTTGGGCGTACGAAACTCATAATTCAGCTTTCGGTTGTCTTCTTCACTCGTAAAAGGTTGAAGTTTGTTGTAAAGGCGGTTGGCGGGGGGCAACTCAATCTTTTTCTTTTTCTCTACTTCAAAGGTTTGGCTGTCAATTTCTCCCGATTGTTTTTGTGCCAACACAGGCAGCGAAAAACAACTTGCCACAACCAGCAAGCGGAGAGGTTTTATCGATGGGACTTTCTTCATTCTTTTTAAGTGCTAAGGTTATTGTAAAGCGGCTAGTTTTGATTTGGCCAACTCAATGGCGTCTTTGTCTTCGGCATTTTCAATGACCGATTGCAAAGTGGCTTTGGCTTGGTCGGGGTCTTTTAGCCCTACATACACATCGGCCAATAAAATAAAGGCGCGAACCCGCCAACGCTCATAATCGGCGTATTGTTTGTTGAGTTCCATCACCGACGCCTGTGCTTCTTTCAATTTGCCCTGACGAAACAATGATTCTGACGCCCAGTATTTTGCCTCAGCCCCAAATTCGTCTTTGTTGGCAGCCACTATTTTTTTCAATTCTGCATCCGCCGTTTTGTAATCTGCTTTTTCAATATAGACCTTGGCCATTTGCATCTGCGCTTTTTTGGTCGAACCAGGGATCACGTCTCCTGCATTCATCACTTCACGCGCGTAATAGGCCGTTGAATCGTATTTTTTCATCGAAAAATACGTATCCATCAAACGCATCAAGCCCGTCACGCGGTCTGTTTTGCTATCTGATTGGGCATAGAGCAAATTAAAATTGCGAACCGCTTGCGGGTAGTTTTGGTTTTGCGCTTCAATGTCTCCCGCCCGCAAAGCTGCTTTGGGTGAAAACCGCTGATCACCTTCCGAAATAACCAAGCTGAAAAGTTTGAGGGCATTGGCGTTATCGTTGTTGCGGTAATAGCTTTCTCCCCCCAAATAACGTGCTTCTGTCGCCAATTTGCTGTTGGGATAATCGCGGATAAAGCTTTGGAGTGCCTTGATGGCTTGTGGGTACTTGCCATCGCCGTACAACCCTTTGGCTGTTTCAAATTCCAATTTTTCAGTTTCGGTACTTTGCGGATTTTTCTTTTTATAATCGGCCAAAACATTCGACATTTCTTCCGTTCTGCCCGCGTTTTCCAACGTCGCTTGTAACCCTAATAAGGCTTCTTTGGCCGCTGGGGCATCTGAATACTCTGACAAAATCTGCTTGTAGTCGCGAATGGCTTCTTCATATACCTGAATGTTGTTATAAGCCAAGGCGCGCTTCAACAACGCAGGCGGAATCAAATAACTGCGTGGTTTGTCTTTGACCAAACGCGTATAAGCACGAATGGCCGCTTGGTAATTTCCTTTCTCTAAATCAATGTTGGCCGACTGAAACAAGGCGTCATCGGCATAGCGCGAAGTAGGGAATTGGGCAATCACCTTATCAAACTGCGCTTTTGCCTCCGTGTCTTTCTCTTGGTAGGTCAAAATCAACCCTTTTTGATACAAGGCATAGTCACGGTCCAAACGACCATCGTTGATCGCTTTGTCGTACATGGCGGTGGCTTGCGCGTAGTTTTTATCGGTCAAATAACAATCTGCGATTCGGATGGTCGCATCTTCAATCGTTTGTGGCTCTCCCACGCCTTTTCCTTTAGTAATATACTGTTGGAAATTCGTCACCGCCGCTTTGTAGTCTTTGGTATTGTAATAGGCGTATCCCATCGAATACAAACTACGAATGCCGTAGGGAGAGGTCGGGTTGCTCCGAATCAATTGCTGATACATCGGGATGGCTTCTCCGTAGCGGTTTAAGGCCGAGAAAGCTTCTCCTTTTTGGTAGGTAGCCGCCAACGCAATTTCGGAATCAGGGGTATATTTGAGCGACTTGTCAAAGTTTACAATTGCTTGGGCGTAGCGTTCGGCGTTAAAGTCAGCAATTCCCAAGTTCATGGTTTGGCGCTGGTAGGCAGCTTTGGTTGCCTCATCTATTTTTTTCAACTTTTCGATATAGGCCACGGCTGCTGCACTATTGTTGGATTTGGTCAAAGCTAGGATTGATAGCTTGGTGGCCTCTTCTTCGTACTCACTGTTCGGGAAGTTTTTGATAAACTCCTGAAATTCCGTAAAAGCCGCCGATTGGTTGTTGAGCTCTAACTGAACTTTGGCGTGATTGAAAGACGCTTCTTCTTGAATCACTTTGTTAAATTTCAACTTGGCCGCATTGTCAAAGCCCGTCAACGCCGCTTGGGGGTTCTTGGTCTGAAGGTGGCTGATGGCCAAAATATACGACCCAAACTGCCCCGTTGTGTCCTTGCGGGTTGCAACACCTTTTAATTGATCGACCGCCCCAGGATAATTGCCCGTTTTGAACAACGAATGTCCATATCGAAATTGGATAGGTGCTGGCATGGGGGTTTCACGTCCCTTCAATTGAACATACTGGGCATAATATTTGGCCGCATCGGCATAATTACCTCGGTTGTAAAGTACCTCGGCGGCGTACAAGGCAACGTCATTCAGCTTGACTCCTCCTCCTTGCGAACGGCGCAACAATGGCTCGGCGTACGCAATCAAATCGTCGTACCGCTCGGCTTGGTACAACGAAGACACAATCCAGTTGGGGGCGTCCATTTTATACTGTGGATGCGATTCGATGTTTTTGAAATTACGGTAAGCATCGTCGTATTTGCCGTTTTGATAATTGATGACCCCCGCATAATAAGCCGCTGGCGCAAAATAATCGCTGGTGGCGTCTTGTTGTACTTCCGCAAAATAACGGAGTGCGGGCGCAAACTGCTTGGTGCTGTAATACGACAACCCTAATTTGTAGCGGGTTTCGGTGGCAGCGTAGTAGTTTGAACTGCGATCCAATGCTTTGGAGAGGTACGTAATGGCGTTGGCATAATCTCCCCGATCAAAATAATACTTTCCCAAATCGCTGTAGATGAGGGCTGCTTTGGGGTGCTCGGGGTGATTGCGGACAAACCGATCGACGGCCAGCTCGGCTTCGGGCGCATCGGCATACAACGCACACAGGGTGGTGTAGTACTCGGCGGTCACGGCGGTGTAGTCGTTGGTGTTGAGCAACGCTGGGCGTTTTTCCAAATAATAGCGAAACTCCTGTTTGGCCGCCGAATAGTTTGATTTTTCAAAAAGTTCGACCCCATTTCGGTAGTGAACATCAGCCTCAGTATAACCGAGGGTGTTTTGGGCGTGAATCGCCTCCCACGAAAGGGCACAAAGGGACAGGGATAGAAGGCTGCGTTTGAGAAACATGTGGTAAATAAGGATGTAAAAATCGAAAAGTACGATAAAATTTCCGTACAAGATTTATTTTTGCGAAAGAACGAAAAACAAACTTTAAAACGTATAAATTCCTTGGTTCATTGCCTATAAATTGTTCTTCCTTCATACAAAACACGAATTAATGTCGTTTCTAACGTTGTCAAATATTTGCTATAATTTTCCTTCAAAAAAATTGCATCTCTAGTAAATAACGACTATTTTTGCACTCCTTTTATAGAACAGAAATACATTATTTTTTTATAAAACCAATGGCAAATCATAAGTCAGCATTAAAAAGAATCCGGGCCAACGAAACAAAACGCCTTAGAAATCGCTACCAACACAAAACTACGCGTACAATGGTACGTAAGTTGCGTGACACTAAAGACCAAGTTGTTGCATCAGAATTGTACAAAACTGTATCTTCTATGCTTGACAGATTGGCAAAAAAGAATGTCATTCACAAAAACAAAGCGGGTAACCTCAAGTCTAAATTGGCGAAACACGTTAATCGTCTTGTGGTAGCAACTGCATAAATTGTACTTTTTTGCAAAGAAAAACCTTTAAAGCTCCGTGCTTTAAAGGTTTTTTTCGTATTATGCGCTTTCATACTTAGTAGTAATATATTGTATAACCTGTTAACCATTACAAAAAACTCATGAAAAGAATGCGTTTGACATTGGGAATCGCGCTGTTAAGTGCGAGCGCAGCCATTGCCCAAAAACCCACCATTGAATTTAATGCCCGCGGAATCTTGGCCCTTTCAGACGGCGACATGGCGGCTTCGGCTGTTGTTGACGGAAAATTGATGAAAGAAGTTGGCGTAAAAGATGCTTTGAGCGTATTTCCACTTCCTCTGAAATTGGGACAAGAGTTTGGCAGTGCCCCCCTTCCAAACTCAGCCATTGGCTGGTCTCGCAGCGCAGCTGTGATGTCTGACGGGCGTTACGCTTACGTCATTGAAACGCGTGGTCAAACGACCGACAGTGTGAAAACGGTTAAAAATGTAGCCACGGATTTACCTGCGGGAAGCACCATGTACATTGTTGACATTTCTAACATGGCCAAGCCTTCGACGCGTAAAGTTACCGTGGGTAAAAATCCTTTGGCCGTCGATATGTTAGGAAGCAATATGCTCATTACCTCGGAAGAAGCCGCCAAAGAGTTGCGCATGTTCGAGATTGGTGCTGGCGGATTGCCGACGCGTAACGTTCCAATTGCCCTCAACCTTCAAAATGCCCGCGCTACTGACGTCACTTGGCACCCAGAAGGGGAATTTATCGCCATTACTGTGGAAGAAACCAAAGAAATTTGGCTCTATAAAGCAAAACGCAATCCACAAGGCAAAATCGCTACGTTTGAAGCTTTTGGAACACCCGCAAAATTAACGGGCAAACCAGGCGTAGGGTCGTTCACACCAGATGGTAGCTTGTTTATCGTTTCAGATTTAAAAGACGGCGCAGCGGGTGAATTAGTGGCGATTCAGTTTAATACGACTGCCGCTGACCCTAAAACAGCCGAACATAAAGTAGTAGCTCAAACCCCCGTAGCGGCTGGCGTTGAAAGCTTTGCCATTAGCCCAGACGGTGCGTTGATTGTAACGGCCAATAAAGCCAATTCGGCCCAACCTTGGGAAGGTAGCGTAGGCAAAGCGGGTGTCTCGCTTTTGTCTTTGGCAAAAGATGGCAAAGCAACCAAAGTAGCTGATTATGAAATTGAAGGCATTGCTCCTGAAAGCATTATCTTCGACAAATCAGGCGACAACGTGGCGGTATCTGTCTTTGAATACTTCGACTACGGTCGCCGTGACGGTGGTGTCGAATTTTTTAAAGTCAACAAAGGTGGTACGCCCTCGTTAACCAAACAAATGGCAAAAATTAGCGCCCCTAAAGGTTGCCATACCGTGAAATTGATTCCTTAAAATAATCATTTGACGAAAAAGCCGATGCCTGAGAAGGTATCGGCTTTTTTTGTAATCACAGAAATTTTATCGACCTTCATCCATCACTTATTTTTCATTTTACGCATGGAATTTTCACACATTCAAGAGGCCGTTGACTTTCTTAAAAACCAAACGCAGGATTTTCAACCTCAAGTGGGTATTATTTTAGGAACTGGCCTTGGTAGCCTCGTCGATGACATTACAATTCAAGCGAGTATTTCGTACGAGACCATCCCTCACTTCCCCGTATCTACCGTTGAGTCTCACAAAGGAAAATTATTGTTTGGAACCCTTTCGGGCAAAAAGGTAGTGTGTATGCAAGGTCGTTTTCATTATTATGAAGGATACTCGATGCAACAAGTGTCGTTTCCAGTTCGGGTAATGAAACTGTTAGGAATTGAGCAACTGATTGTTTCCAATGCCGCAGGAGGACTAAATCCTGCCTACCAAACCAGCGATTTGATGTTGATTCAAGACCACATCAGTTTGTTTTTACCCGAAAACCCACTCCGTGGTACCAACCTCCACGAATTAGGCGACCGCTTCCCCGATATGAGCGAAGTTTATGACGCCTCTATGCTCGAAAAAGCGGCCAAAATTGCCGAATTACACCACATTCGGGCGCACAAAGGGGTGTATGTAAGCGTAACGGGTCCGCAACTCGAAACCCGTTCGGAGTACCGACTACTTCGCCAACTTGGCGCAGATGCCGTGGGCATGAGTACCGTCCCTGAAGTGATTGTAGCCCGCCACATGAATCTTCCCGTTTTTGGCATTTCGGTCATCACTGATATGTGCATTCCCGAAACCCTTGAGAAGGCCGAATTGAGCAAAATTTTAGCGGCCGCTTACCAAGCAGAGCCGCTTATGACGTTAATCATTAAAGAATTGCTCCAATAAGGAACTAAGCAAAATTAGACTGAACATCTAATGCTCAAACCCCACGCCGCTTCGGCGGTCCGACTTTAGGCTGGGGGTTTGAGGAAATTCAGTGCTTTCTTTGGGAAAAAGCGTTTTAAAATTAATTCACACTTTTTTCCAAAGACTCAAAGTTCATCATATTCGTACGCTCTTCTTTTTTACGAATACCAAAATTATACACCAAGTTGAGCCCGAAACGGCGCGTATCTACCTGGCGCATTCCAGAAGCCGTTACACTTCCTTGCTTCAACGTAAATTCATTTCGTAAGGTGTAGAAAATATCATTCATCGACATCGTTACGGTCATTTTTCGGTTAAAAAACCGTCGGTTAATGTTCATATTCAACCCGCCAAAGTTGCTCAACTCATAAAACTGCAATTGCCCATTGAGTCGAACAAAACCGTTGAGACTTAGGGTTGAGCGATTGTCCAGTTTGAGTTGGTGAAAAGTAAAAATTGACCACGAACCGCGCTGAAAAGTCAATGGTTTACCTTCGTATAATCCTTCATATTTGTTGTGATTGTACTGAGTTCCTACGACAAAAAAGTACTTACCTCCTGGCGGAATAGCCCCCATCAACCGAAAATAGGTTTCTTCGTTTTTACCTAAATTATCGTAGGTGCGAAACGCAACGCTTGGGTTTTTGGGGTCTTGGTAAACCACGTTGGTAAAAATATCGCTCGTATAATTTTTCCCAATCGCAAAAATGGGCCGCTCTTCAACACTAATGTTTGCTTCGATGTTTTGGGTAAACTGCGGACGTAGGGTCGGATTGCCCGTTTCAAACAAATACTGATCCAAATACCGTTGCGAAGGATTGAGGTATTCATAAACGGGACGCGTAATCGAGCGCCGATAAACCAAGTAACCGCGCATTTCGTAGCCCGCAATTTTGGCCAATCGCCGACTTAAATACACGTACGGAAACACATCCGCCCTTTTCAATCGAAAAGAAGTATCGGTAGGAATCCGCTGGCGGCCGTCCATAAAAGTGGTTTCAAGCCGCACGCCTGCTTTCAACGTAAAAGCACTAAACGTTTTTGAGCCTTGGACGTAGGCCGCGTTAATATTTTCGTGATAATCGAATTGACGGGTACGAACCACATCCGCACGGCGAATTGTTGAAATGACGTTAAAATACTTGGTATCATTCTCAAACCACTGAAAAGCGGTTTTCAACCCAGCTTCTACCACCAGTTTTTGCGGGAAAAGGTATTTAAAGTCTGTACGGGCACTAAAGGAATGTCGATTGTTGCCAATGTCTCCATCACCACTTGTACTGAAACGGGCGGGCAACAAATAATCAGTTGAAAAAAGTTGGGTACTTTGATTCGTTGAAAAACTATACGATGCCTCCGCCGTCACTTCCGACCCGAGCGTATCTATTTTGTACTTGGTCGATACATCTTGGTTAAACAAGAATGCTTTGGTTTTACTTGCTAACTGATTGACGTTTTCTACCACCAATTTATCGACACTTAATCGCGAAATCTCGTTGTGGTTTTCGGCAGACGAACGGTATTGGTTCCACGAGATGCGGTCGTCAAAGTTAAACTCCCATTTTTTGGAAGGTGTAAAGCCCATTCCAAAACCTGTGTAAAAGGTTTGACTCGGGGTGGTGGTATAAGAACGCTGACTCAAGAGCGAATCTAAGGTAAAAGGACGGTCGGTTTCGACTTGGTCGTAGGAATTACGGCGGTTGTAGTTCACCACAACGTACGATGTTTTTTTGCCGTCGTTATTATTCACTGTCACGCCCAGTAGCTGATTTCCGTAGCGGCCTTGGTTCATACCTGCGTTCACGCTACCCGTGACCCCAATCTTAACCCCTTTTTTCAAAATCACGTTGACCACCCCTCCGCTGCCACTGGCGTCAAACCTTGCCGAGGGAGTCCGTAAAATTTCGATTTTGGCAATGCTGTTTGGTGGGAGGTTTTTCAGCAAGGAGGCAATGTCAGCCGTACTCAGTTTTTGCTCACGGCCATTGATATAGACCGTGGCGGGCGTCGTGCTGCTTAAATAAATGTTGCCGTCGGGATCAATAAAAACGCCAGGAATTTTTTCCATGACTTCCATCGCACTGGTGCTGCTGTTGGCCAAAGGTTCGGGATCAACAATTGTTTTATCATCTTCTTGTTGAATCAGCGGTTTAGGCGCTGTGACCACTACTTCATTGAGGGTAGTTTTGTCGGCCTCCATCAAAAATGTAAAAGAGGATTGATTCTCAGTAGGAGAAAGTAATTTCCGAAAAGGCTTAAAACCAATGGAAGTCGCTTCCAACAAGTACTGTTTGCCAAAAGTCACCTTAAATTGGGCCGTACCTGCCGTATCGGCCACGGCGTACATTTTTTTGGTAGAATCGGCACGCTCGGCCAGGCGGAGTGTTGCCCCGATGACCGCAGCCTTCGCACCATCTTGTAAGCGGATTTGAAGGTTTTGGGCAACTAGGCCGCAAAAAGGCATACAAAAAAAGAAAGAACAAAAAAGTTTACGATTCATAAATAACTGACAATTAGGCTGTTTGCTAATTATTGGTGTATAGTGTTTAAATTGGCTCTACATAGTTACTCCTTTCGAGGCAACAAAGCCTATTTTCAATACTTAATTTCTAATTAAAAATCCCCGCCCTTGAATGAGCGGGGATTTTTATATCTCCTAAAATAACGATGGCTTCATCATTGTTGTTGTTGCAACTGCGCCCTGATTTGGTTAGCCGCAGCGGTATTTCCCTGTCGTTCGTAAGCGATGGCCAAGTACTGCGCCGCATCACGGTTTGTAGGGTCTTGACTTAGCACTTCGTTCAACATAAACACCGCATTGTCGTTTTGATTGAGGTTGATATACGCAATCGCCATGGTGGTCATTGCCCCCAAATATTCAGGGAAAATTTCCAAGGCTTTTTGACATTCCTGCAACGATTCATTGAACTTACCCACGTTTACGTACGCATTGGCCAAGTACAAACGAACCACCTCATTGTTGGGGTCAAGTTGACGGGCTTTTTCCAAATACGGAATTGACTCCGCAATTTTCCCTTCTTTAATCAGTTTAATTCCCTTAAAATCATCTTTGCTGATGCGTTTTATCACCAACCCAATTGTAGCACCGTTGACTTCAATTTTATGAATGGTCCCTGCAGGTGGAAACACCCCAGCATTTCGGAAGTGACTTGGATTGAGGTGCCCCGTTAAAAACACGCCATAGTCCCAATCAAACTCTGAGCGCTGATAATAACGGCGATAAGCCATTTTCAACTTGGGATAATCGGTAAAATAATCTTTCAACGGCACAAAATAATCGCTGGCAATGACCACCGTATCTTTTTGTATGTTCGGAATATTGGTCTTCATCCAATCGGCGATTTCTCGGGTACTTACCCCAAAATAATCCGTTTCGTAATTGGCAAATGCTCCTTTGGTACCGCCAGTCAGTTCGTTGTAATAAGTATATTGATACGGATGGTTTTTAATCATAAACCACAAAGGCAACGCCACCAACACGGCCAATACCCCCGCGAGCGCTTTTTGTCCTACGCCTCCCAATCGACGGAAGAAATACTCAAAGCCTACGGCCGTTAGCGCCAACAAAGGCGGGTAAATAAAGGTAGTATGGCGCCAGCCGTTGTAAAAGGCCGAATGTTTTGACACCCCATACAACCACGGGAAAAGGGCGACAAACAACACCAAAAACAAATACCGCTGGTTGAAATACCGCCGCGCCAACGGAAAAGCAACCAAAAATACCAACACGCCCAGTAAGAAATACAAAGGCGTAGATACCATCATGTATTTGGGGACATAGTACCAAGGAAGCGACGTTGAGTATATTTTTGTTCCTTCAAACAAGGTTTTTATACTAATAGGAAAATTCGTCAAGGTTTGCAAAGCCGTCAACGGGTTTTTCAACGGATTGGCCAAGGCAAACGGCCAGAATAAAATACCGAGCAAATAGCCACCCAAAGTAGCGACTCCCGTTTTGAGCGCGACGTTTTTTAATACTGCGCTGTCACCAAACACAGCTTGACGCACTTGCTTGCGAAAAAGAACCTCAACCCCAACAAAAAACGGAACGTAAGCCACCAACGCCAAACCTGGCGCACGACTTCCCAGGCCGATACCAATACCCGCAATGGCCAACAAGGTTGTTTTCCATGAGGGTTGGGGAAGTTCTTGAATAAACTTAATCAAAGCACAAATGGTCAGAATATATCCCGCCGCAAAAGTAATGTCCTTGGGGTTGTTCATCGAATCGCCAAACAAACGCGGAGAGAAAAGCGCAAAAATCAAGGCCAACAGACCCGCGCGCCAATTTCCACCGAGTAACCGTCCCGTCAAGCCCGTTGCCACAAAAATAAGGACGCCCATGAGCGAGAGTAACATGTGACGAATCAGGTACGGATCGGCACCAGTGGTGCGGTAAATGGCCGCCGAAATTAAGTCAAGCGTGGGGCCATAACAATACATTACCTCTCCTCCGCGAGGTGCGTAAGAAAGTGCTTCTTTTTTATCACCAAAACTGGTAAAATAATCCAAACACAGTTCGCCGTAGGCTTTGTTTCCCCATTCATCGGCCGTTATTCCGTACTGCGTACTAAGAATTGGCATACCAATGAGTAAAACTAAGGCCAGTCCCCAAAAAATTTTACGAAAAAGTTCGTCCTTAATTGGGGGATTTACGGGCGTTTTTGCTTCTACTCCAGTGAAGCTTTCAGTGGATAAAACGGAAGAAGAATCTGATTCAACTTGCTGTTTCTGAGGTGTTTTTATGGGTTGAGGTACTCCTTTTTTAGATTTTGACATAACCGCTCAAATTGGAAAACTAATCAAATGTAAGGCGATATGCCCAATATCTCCAAAACTGTGCCAAAAATTAAAAAACGTTATCTTTGCACCGCCTTACTAGACCAACCACCGATGATTGAGTCGTTGCTTTTTTCATTACTGCTTTGGATTTGGGACAATCGTTCGTTTGACACGATTTCAAGGAGTAACCGCGCAAAAATTGAGGGACAACAAGCCTACAACGAGAAAGACTATCAACATGCGCTGGAAGCCTATCAGAATGTTTCGACGGCTTCACTTTTTGCCGAACCAGAATCTCGGCTCAATTTAGCACATACTTATTTTCAGTTGAAACAGCTTCGCAATGCCCAAAAATACTATGCCAAGCTCTCCTTGGTGTCTAATCCATTTTTGGCATCAAGGGCCTTAAACCAACTGGGGGTCATCGAAACCATGCAGAAGGATACGGCGCAGGCGTTGTTTTATTTTCGGCAAAGTTTACGACTTAATCCCGACAATGATAAAGCGCAGTACAACTATGAACTACTGAAAAAACGCTATCATGGCAAAGAAAAAGAAGCCAAAGCGCTTACCCAAACGCCTCCCAACGTAACTCCTAAAAAAAATACCCCCCAGCCCCAAACGGAGCAGGTGGCCAAACAAACGGAGGAAAAGAAAAATTTATTAAACCAGCTCAAAAATTTAAAAATGAGCGAAGAACAAGCCATGATTATTCTGGAATCTTTGAAAGCATCCGAAATTCAGTACTTACAACAACAACGCCACCGAACGACCGCCAACGACGACACCAAAGGAAAGTGGTAGTATATATAATATATAAGGTAGAAAAATCCACCAAAAACTACGCATAGCGTGCAAACTCTCACTCAAACCAATTTTCAGTTTCCCAACCAAACGGGATTTTACCGCGGCAAAGTCCGTGATGTATATAGTTTTGAAAACTGCGTGGTCATGATCGCCAGCGACCGAATTTCGGCTTTTGACGTCATTTTACCACGGGCCATTCCTTACAAAGGACAAGTGTTGAACCAAATTGCGGAGCATTTTCTGCGGGCAACGGCTGACATCGTGCCTAACTGGCTTCTTGAGGTTCCAGACCCCAACGCCAGCCTCGGCAAAAAATGCGACACTTACCCCGTAGAAATGGTTGTTCGCGGTTATTTGGCGGGTCATGCCGCCCGGGAGTACAAAGCAGGAAAACGTACGTTGTGCGGAGTAACGCTTCCTGAAGGTTTGAAAGAAAATGACAAACTTCCAACGCCCATCATAACGCCCACCACCAAAGCCCACGAAGGCCACGACGAAGATATTTCGCGCGAAGATATTCTTGCCAAAGGCATTGTGTCGGAAGCAGAATATACCCAGCTCGAAAAATACGCCTTAGCGCTGTTTGCCCGTGGCACCGAAATGGCCGCCCAACAAGGGTTGATTCTGGTGGACACCAAATACGAGTTTGGGTCTAACAACGGCACCATTTACCTCATCGACGAGGTACATACGCCCGATTCGTCTCGTTATTTCTACGCTGATGTTTATGAAGAAAATCAACAAAAAGGGATTCAGCAAAAGCAACTTTCCAAAGAGTTTGTTCGGGAATGGCTGATTGCCAACAGTTTTCAGGGAAAAGAAGGCCAAGTAGTCCCCGAAATGTCGGACGAATGGATTCTTCAAATTTCGGCCCGCTACATTGAACTTTACGAAAAAGTAACGGGCAAACCCTTTATTAAGTCAGAATCACAAAATATTTTGGCACGGATTGAAGAAAATGTTACACGTTCGCTAACTTTATAGACTATGACACATACCATTCAAAAACACGAACAATACGCCCTCATTAATATTCACGAGTCTGCCTTTGACGATGACATGGCAGCTGAGTTAGAAACCCTCGCTCGTGGACTGTTTCGTGAAGGGTTCCATAACTTGATTCTCAATTTTGCAACGGCAACTGACATTGCCTCGGCAGGAATCAGCATTCTGAAAAAAATCAACATGCTTTGTTCTCGTGAGTTGGGGCTAATGGTGTTGGTTTCTGACAACGACGACTTTGTGGATTTGCTCATCGACGGCAAAATACGCGACGTTACCATTCTCCCAAGCGTAGAAGAAGGCATCGACGCCGTATTTATGAATGACTTGGAAAATGAGTTCAGCGCCGAAAGTGATGATTTCAACGACGACGACATGGACGAGGACGGTTATACCCAGAGCGAAAAACCGTAATGCCATTCTCCGTACTAATCTTGGGGGCTGGCTCGGCTACCCCTACCCTCAACCGCCACCCTTCTTCGCAGTTACTCACCTACGAAAGTGACCACTTTCTGATTGACTGCGGAGAAGGGACGCAGTTTCGCCTGCTCGACTACAAGGTTCGCCCAGGCCGACTCAAGGGGATTTTTATTAGTCATTTGCACGGAGATCATTACTTCGGGTTGATTGGTCTGTTGTCGAGTCTCAACCTCGGTGGGCGTACCGACGATTTGTTGTTGTTTGGCCCACAGGGGCTGGACGAAGTACTCACGCTCCAGTTTAAATACTCTCAGACGCCGTTGCAGTTTCGGATTATTTTTACCCAAACCAACACAACTACCTCTACGCTACTTTACGAACATCCTTGTTTTACCGTCTTTACCATTCCATTGAGTCACCGCATTCCTTGTGCTGGATTTTTGTTTCAAGAAAAACCCCACAAACGCAAACTCATTAAAGAGAAAATCACGGACGATATTCCGTTTGACTATTTACGTCAGCTCAAAAACGGGGAAGACATTTACGACGAAGGTGGTAACCTCCTCTACAGTGTGGCTGAATATACCTTGCCAGCTCCACCACCCCGCAGCTATGCCTATTGTTCGGACACCCGCTACGACGAGGCAATTATTCCCATCATTCGTGGGGCTTCGCTTTTATACCACGAAGCTACTTTTCAAAATGATTTGGCGCACCAAGCCTCGGCCCGTTTTCACGCGACCGCGAGTGAAGCCGCGACCATCGCCCAAAAAGCCAACGTCGGCAAATTGCTGATTGGACATTTTTCGTCGCGCTACAAGGAAGTGGATTCGTTTTTGACCGAAGCACAGGCCGTTTTTCCCAATTCGCACATTGCCGAAGAAGGCACGACTTTTAATATACTTTCAGTACCTTCAGCTGATGCTTCCCTCCCACCCGATACTTCGGAAAACTAGCCTTGGCACACAAAATTCCTAACGAGGCGATTCCCCCCGCGATTAAGGCTGTTTTGGGATCAAACTGAACCAAAAAATCAACGCCTCCCTTCGTGATAAAGGTATCTGTCAATAACAAAACGCCCCCTGCCAAGGGCAACATGACTGCGCCTTGGGTAACAAAAGGAATGTTTCGGCTGAGTCTTATTTTATGAACATCAGAAATCATGACTTCCGTATGTTCATATTCTCCCAAGATATCGTTGTAAGTAGAATAGGTAAAAGAGCTATCCGAAACCGCCACGATGGTTTGTTTGCTTTTTTTACGTTTTTGTTTGGTTGAAAATGTCAGTTCATCTCCTACAAAAAAACGGTGCCGACGGATTTTGCCCATTCGATACACATCCAACACTAGGTACCTTCCCCCATCTTTGGTAAAAGTAGAACGGTATTGGGGATTCTGTTTTAGAAACAACTCATTCGCATCCAGCGTTTGTTGGGGTTGGGCATAGGCACATCCCATACTGGCGATGAAAAGTAGAATTAGATAGATTTTTTTTCGCATGGCTAATTCAATATTGAGGAACGATTTAGAACATTTTATAAGTAACGCAAGAACCCTTCATTTCAGTACTAAGGTACTCATCTTACAAAACAAATGTCATTAGATTTCTGTTAGTTTTTTTCGAGCATAAACCTCCTCCATCAAAAAAAGAGCCTCTAAACCCAGAAGGGCAAGAGGCTCTTTTTAAAAAGTATTGTTACAAACTGTATTTTACGATCCAAACGTGGCGATTGTTCCTTGCACTTCTGACTTAAAGTGTGCAATAAATTCTTCCAAAGGCATTTGACCCAAATCACCTTGTCCTTTACGACGTACCGACACTTTGCGTTCTTCTTGTTCTTTTTCCCCCACAATCAACATGTACGGCAATTTGTTTACTTCCGCATCACGGATTTTGCGACCAATTTTTTCATCACGGTGATCTACGTACCCACGAATATCTGCTTCCTGTAATTGTAAGAACACATCGTTGGCAAAATCTTGGTATTTCTCCGAAATTGGCAATACCGCAATTTGATCAGGCGACAACCAAAGTGGGAAGTTACCCGCTGTGTTTTCAATCAAAATCGCGATAAAACGCTCCAACGAACCAAATGGCGCGCGGTGAATCATCACGGGGCGGTGTTTTCCACCGTCTGAGCCCATGTATTCGAGATCAAAACGTTGTGGTAGCTGATAATCCACTTGGATAGTACCCAGCTGCCATTTGCGTCCCAAAGCATCTTTCACCATGAAGTCGAGCTTAGGGCCGTAGAAGGCTGCCTCGCCCAATTCCGTCACGGTATTCAAGCCTTTCTCGGCGGCGGCTTCGATGATGGCGCTTTCCGCTTTGTTCCAATCGTCGTCGCTTCCAAAGTACTTTTCTGGTTTTTCGGGATCGCGAAGCGAAATTTGGGCACTGTAATTTTCAAAACCAAGGGAACGGAACACGTATTGTACTAAATCAATAACGCGTTTAAATTCATCCTTCACTTGATCGCCGCGACAGAAGATGTGCGCATCGTCTTGGGTAAAACCGCGTACGCGCGTAAGTCCGTGTAATTCACCACTTTGTTCGTAACGATACACCGTTCCAAATTCCGCCAAACGCAAAGGCAATTCGCGGTACGAACGCGGACGAGATTTGTATATTTCGCAGTGGTGCGGGCAGTTCATCGGTTTCAGCATAAACTCCTCACCTTCTTCGGGCGTAAGAATCGGCTGGAACGAATCCTTTCCGTATTTTTCCCAGTGCCCCGACGTAATGTACAATTGTTTGCCCCCAATGTGCGGCGTAACAACTGGCGAATAACCCGCCCGTACTTGCGCCCGACGCAAGAAGCTTTCCAAACGCTCGCGCAACAACGCACCCTTAGGCAACCACAACGGCAAACCTTGTCCTACTTTTTCGGAGAACGTAAAGAGCTCCAGTTCTTTCCCCAACTTACGGTGGTCGCGTTTTTTGGCTTCTTCAAGTAAGTGGATGTACTCGTCTAGTTCTTTTTGTTTAGGGAACGTCACGGCATATACCCGCGTCAGCATCGGACGTTTTTCGTCGCCGCGCCAATAGGCACCTGCCACGTTCATGATTTTAGCGGCTTTGATAAAACCCGTATTAGGAATGTGCGGTCCACGGCACAAGTCGGTAAAGCTGCCTTGTTCGTAAAACGTAATTTGACCATCCTCCAATCCGTCAATCAATTCCAGCTTATATTCGTCGTTCTTTTCGGTGAAATACGTAATGGCGTCGGCTTTGCTGACTTCGCTGCGCTTATAGTCATTTTTTTGACGCGCCAACTCCAGCATTTTGTCTTCCACTTTTTTGAAATCATCTTGAGAAAACGTTTTTCCTCCCAAGTCGATGTCATAGTAGAAACCTGTTTCAATGGCTGGCCCAATTCCGAATTTGGTTCCTGGATACAACGCTTCGATGGCTTCGGCCAACAAGTGCGCCGACGAGTGCCAGAATGTAGCTTTCCCTTCGGTATCGTTCCAGGTCAACAATTGGACGTTGGCATCCGACGTAATGGGGCGCGTTGCGTCCCAAACTTGTCCATTGACTTTGGCAGCCAGCACGTTACGTGCGAGCCCTTCGCTGATACTCAGCGCAATGTCCATGCTGGACACACCTGCGGCATACTTACGAATGCTACCGTCAGGCAAGGTAATGTTAATTTGTTCAGACATTTTGTTAAATTGTTTGGAGATACAATCCACGTCCTCAGTGGCGAACGATTAAACGACAACCATCTACTACTTGTACTACACGGATTGCTTGGGCGCAAAATTGGGCTTTTTTCTGAATTTTGCCAACCTCTCTACGGTTTGATTTTGAAGTTTCGACTGGTATCTGCCTTTGTTTTCAATTGAAGGTTCGGGGTCAAGACCTCGATTTGCACCCGCGATGGGTCCAATGCCTTTTCGGGAGCGGTTGTTTCATCCTCGGCTTCCGCCACGGCTTCGGGGGCAACAGGCGGCAACGTCCCGTAGGTTTCTAAGTACATTTTACGTTGTTGGGCGCGGTATAACCGTCCCTTGGAGCGCCAATCGGTTGGATCTTGCTCGGCGGCAAGGCTGTATTGTTCGATAGAACCGTCCAAATTACCAACGCGGTCATACGCAGTACCTAATAAAAAATGTATTTGCGGATATTTTGGATTGAAACGCTGCACTTTTTGAAAACTCTTGATGGCTTGCGGAATACTGTTCCATTTTAAATAGATAATTCCCGCATAAAAATCAGCCATGTAATTGGTAGAATCGAAATGAATGGCTTTTCGATAACTAATCAAAGCACTGTCCAGCCGTTTTTGGGTGAAATACATCTCACCACGAGCGTAGTGCAACTGTGATTCTTTGGGGAAGTACTTTAATCCAATTCTGTTGATTTCCTTCGCCTGATCGTATTCTCTCAAGCGGGTATGAATGGTCGTAAGCTCTACGTAAGCTGGAAGAAAGCGCGGCTTTAAATCCAAAGCCCGCTGCATCAACGCAACTCCCGAAAGCGTGTCGCCCTGTCGGGCATCGAGCAGTCCCGTATAAAAATACGCCTCTCCGTCATAAGGAGCCATTTGTAGCGCCTTTGCTAAATACAATTTTGCTTGTCGAAACTGGCGTTTTTGTTGGGTCAAATCCCCCAACAACACGTATAATTCAGGCGTATCTTGTTGCAAAACTTCCGCCCGTCGGGCTGAGGCCAAAGCTTCGTCATATTTTTTTAATTGGCGCAAAACCCTAGCCCGCGTCAACAAAAATAGACCGTTGCTGGGGCTGATGTCAAGGGCTTCTTCAATGTCTTCGAGTGCACGGTCATAATCGCGCAGCGCCACGTAAAGCTCGGCGCGTTTGTGATAATTAGCGGCCGAACGGGGACTTCTTCGGATGACCGTGGTTAAGTAATCTATCCCTACTTTGATGCGGTGCGTGGCATCATCGGTCGGCAGTGGTGGGATACGGGTACTTTGGCGGGTATCGCTTGAGCACCCTATTACACTCACTACTGCTACACACAGGCAAATAATTGACAGAATCCCTTTCAAAATCTTCGGTTCGGATAATTGTGCCACAAATTTCGAGAAAGTTTTGGGTAAATCCACCATCCTTGCCCGAATAACGGCTGTCAAAACTGCCTATTTTTCCCAACGCAGCTTGACAAAACAAGACGATGTGACGGGCAGCCTAATCCTTACGTTATGCCTTTTTCCGCGATTTGACGCAAAGCGACGCATTTTCTGCCAAATTGTCATTTTTAGCTTTTAAAATTTTCACTGGCACACTCGTTGTACATATTAGCCCCGTAAGAGGGGTGCAACAGCCAAAAGCCCTCCCTCTTTAAATCTGTTAAACGGGCTTAAAAAGCTCACTTAAAATTTACAACTAATGGGAAAAATAATTGGAATTGACTTAGGCACTACTAACTCGTGTGTGGCCGTAATGGAAGGGAACGAACCCGTCGTAATTGCCAACAGCGAAGGTGCTCGCACCACCCCTTCGGTGGTAGCGTTTATGGACAACGGAAACGGCGAACGCAAAGTAGGTGCTCCTGCAAAACGTCAAGCCATTACCAATCCTCACAATACCATCTCTTCTATCAAGCGTTTCATGGGTAAGCGCTTCACAGAAGTAGGAAGCGAACTAAAGACCGTTGCATATACTGTCGAACAAGGAGCTAACAACACACCTCGCGTGCGTATCGGTGAGCATCTGTTTACACCTCAACAAATTTCGGCGCACATTTTGACAAAAATGAAGCAAACCGCCGAAGATTACCTCGGACAAACAGTAACCGAAGCCGTGATTACGGTACCTGCTTACTTCAACGATGCCGAACGCCAAGCAACCAAAGAGGCGGGTATCATCGCGGGCTTGGATGTGAAACGCATCATCAATGAGCCTACCGCAGCGGCTTTGGCCTACGGATTGGACAAACAAGGAAAAGACATCAAAATCGCCGTTTTTGACTTAGGTGGTGGTACTTTCGACGTATCTATCCTTGAGCTAGGAGATGGTGTGTTTGAGGTAAAATCAACCGACGGAGATACGCACCTTGGGGGAGATGACTTTGACCAAGTGATTATCGACTGGTTGGCCGACGAATTTAAGAAAGACGAGGGCATCGACCTCCGTCAAGATGCGATGGCGCTTCAACGTTTGAAAGAAGCGGCAGAAAAAGCAAAAATTGAGTTGTCAAGCTCAACGCAATCAGAAATCAACTTACCTTATATATTCCCAGTAAACGGCATTCCAAAACACTTGGTACGTTCGTTAACAAAAGCGAAGTTTGAGCAATTGGCCGATAGCTTGTTCCAACGCATGATGGAACCTTGCAAGCGCGCCATGAACAACTCAGGTCTTCGTATTTCGGACATCGACGAAGTAATCTTGGTAGGTGGTTCAACGCGTATTCCACGCGTTCAGGAAGAGGTAGAGAAGTTCTTTGGAAAGAAACCTTCTAAAAACGTTAACCCTGACGAAGCAGTAGCCATCGGTGCTGCGGTACAAGGAGGCGTTTTGACGGGTGAAGTAAAAGACGTACTCTTGCTTGACGTTATTCCGTTGTCATTGGGTATCGAAACTTTGGGTGGTGTTTTCACCAAATTGATTGAAGCCAACACTACTATCCCAAGCAAAAAATCAGAAACGTTCTCGACGGCTTCAGACAACCAGCCTTCGGTAGAATTGCACGTGCTGCAAGGTGAGCGCCCAATGGCCTCACAAAACCGTACCCTCGGTCGTTTCCACCTCGACGGTATTCCACCAGCCCCACGCGGTGTGCCACAAGTCGAAGTAACGTTCGACGTGGATGCCAACGGTATCTTGAACGTAACGGCGAAAGATAAAGGAACGGGCAAAGAGCAAAAAATCCGCATCGAGGCATCAAGCGGTCTTTCGGACGCCGAAATCCAACGTATGCGTGAGGAAGCCAAAGCCAACGAGGCTGCGGACAAAGCCGCCCGTGAGGAAATTGAGAAAGTAAACCAAGCTGACTCAATGATTTTCAGCACTGAAAAACAATTGAAAGAATACGGCGACAAACTTTCGGCAGGAAACAAATCGGCCATCGAAGGTGCATTGGAAGAGCTTCGTACCGCACACAGCAGCCGCAACGCTGCCGCTATCGACGCCGCTATGACCAAAATCACGGAAGCTTGGAACGCCGCTTCGCAAGAAATCTACGCAGCAGGTGCTGACGCAGGTGCGCCACAAGACCCATCGGCAGGAGCTGGACAACAAGCCAACGCTGGCAACGGCCAAGAAGGTGAGTTTGTCAACTTCGAAGAAGTAAAATAGTTTTGGGTACGCGGTCAGACGATAGTCAGACCGCGTCATTGGTGAGTAGTCTGACTACCGCTTAACCACCCGCAGCTATCAATGATAATAAATGCAAAACAGCCCTGCCGCGAGGTGGGGCTGTTTTTTTGGGGGTTGTGGGAGTGACTTTACCGTTTGATCAGGTTGAACGCATTAAAATATAAAGCCCTATTCATTGCTCCAGAGGAGCTACATCTTAGTAGAAAAATGAATCAAATTCCCCCAAAAAAACATTGGGCGACCGACGCTCGGTGAAAGATGTCACCCCGATGGGGCTTTTGAATCGCCTTTGCTACTCTTTTTCTACTAAGATTTAGCCTCGCTGAGGCTACTTTTTTTAAATGTGTTTAATCTAGAAAAGTAAATATAAGGCGATTTCATTCGCTTTGAGAACTTTGTGCAATTCTTTGTGTTCATTGTGGTTAGCTACCAAGTGATTACGGCAACTTTCAAAAACAAATGCTTCTTCTTAGTTTTGCCGCATGAAGCAGACCAAAAATCAGGCAAATCAGTACGACAAAATCTTCAAGGAGAACATAGAAGCCGTAATACCGAGTCTCATGCAAAATGTGCTGGGTATCACGGCTATTTTTATGGAAGAGCTTCCCGATGACGTACAGCACACCAAAGAACGAAAACCTGATGTACTCAAAAAAGTGACTGATAATCAAGGAAATACTTTTGTACTTCAAATTGAGTTCCAGGTAGCCGATGAACCTGAGATGGTTTATAGAATGGCGGAGTATTACATTATGCTTGAACGAAAATACAAAATGTCTGTTAAGCAATTTGTCATATTTTTGGGGAATGCAGTTCCAAAGATGCCTACACAAATCGAAAGAGAGCGATTTAAATTCAGTTATCTTCTTTTTTCATTATCGGCAATGGACTATATGATTTTTGTTAATTCGAATAAACCTGAAGAAATTGTTCTAGGCATTCTGGCAGATTTTAAAGAAGAAGACCCCGAAAATGCTCTCAAACAAATACTTCAACGCATTGAAGAAACGACTGACACCGACTTTTCCTTACAGAGATATTTCAATCAGTTGCGAGTGTTAGCACAATTGCGTAACTTAGACCTAAAATTAAAAAACGCTATGGATAGTATCTCAAAATACATCAAAGAAGAAAGAGATGTTCTCTATTTGAGGGGCAGAGACAAGGAAAAAGAGGCATTAATCACTAACTTGCTGAAACAGACAGACTTTAACTTTGAAAAAATTGCTAATCTTGCAAATACAACTGTTGATTTTGTCAAAAATATCAAGCAAAAACTTACAGCCGACAAATAGTTACTAATACAACTACTAAATTTCCTTTAATTTTGATTTTCCTTTTTCCTGCCTAGTTTCGTGGCGTTGTTTACATTGACCCACTCATAAACTATGCAGTCCTCCTTTTTACGCCTCCTTTTTCTTCTTTTTGTTACTTTTTCACTCACTACCTCGGCCCAGCTTCCTGATTTGAAGAAAAAAATCAGCCAAATTGTCGCGGGCAAAAAAGCAAAAGTCGGAGTCGCTATCTTAGGGCCTACGCCCACTGATACGCTGTCGTTTTACGGGAATGAGCGTTTTCCGATGCAAAGCGTTTTTAAATTACACATTGGACTAGCGATGTTGTCGGAAGTGGACAAGGGTAAGTTTAAATTAAACCAACCCATCAACGTTGGTAAAGAAGACCTCATTCCTGATTTGTACAGTCCCCTACGAGATGCCCACCCCAACGGCGGAGAAATTGAACTTTCCAAAATCATTGAATACACCGTAGCTGAAAGTGATAATGTTGGGTGTGAACTGTTGCTAAAACTACTCGGCGGCCCAAAATTCGTCGAACAATACTTGCTCCAACGTGGTTTTAAAAATGTTTCTATCAAAATCAACGAGCAAGTGATGCAAAAAAACTGGGAATTGCAGTACCAAAACTGGACAACCCCCAAAGCTGCCAACGAACTTTTGACGGCCTATTACTTCAATACCAAGAAATTGCTCTCTGCCAAAAGCCATGAATTTTTGTGGAAAGTAATGAAAGGAACCAAGACGGGTAAAAACCGCCTAAGAGCCCAACTTCCTCCAGAAACAGTACTTGCGCACAAAACGGGTTCTTCGGGAACAAACAAAGAAGGGCTCACGGCCGCCGTTAACGATATAGGAGTACTGATTTTACCTTCGGGCAGCCCTGTCTTCATCAGTATTTTTGTCACCAATTCCACCGAAAACGAAGCAACCAACGAAAAAATCATTGCCGATATTGGAAAAGCGACGTGGGATTACTTTACAAAAAAATAACCCTTGGTGATTGTTTTCGCACAGACCAATAGTAAGATATTCCTACCTTATACTTTATAAATACAAAACCACCCGATACAAACATGAACCGTAGAGATGCTATACAGCACGTTGCTCTCCTTTTAGGGGGCATGATCTCCGCACCCGCCATGGCTGGAGTGCTCGGAGAAAAAACGAATTTCGGCGAAAGCGTTCCCGTGAGTGCAGAACAAGAAGCTTTTCTTTCTGAATTAGCCGATGTCATCATCCCAACCACTTCTACCCCAGGTGCCAAAGCCGCTGGTGTAGAGAAATTTATCGTGCGTGTGATGCGCGATTGTTTCCCTAAAGAAGACCAAGAAAAATTCTATGCAGGACTTACCAAATTGAACACCGATAGCCGTTCTTCATTTGGAAAAAGTTTTGTTGAACTCGACGCAGCTCAAAAAATTCAAGCTGTTAAATCACTCACTACCAATGATAAAGCGTTTTTCTTACGCATGAAAGAGTTGACCGTGACAGGGTATTTCACTTCGGAAGTGGGCGCGACAAAAGCACTTGAGTATTTACCAATTCCTGGACGTTTTGAAGGATGTGTTCCGCTAAAA
The DNA here is from genome assembly GCF_000482465.1 of Runella limosa DSM 17973. Classification (GTDB taxonomy): domain Bacteria; phylum Bacteroidota; class Bacteroidia; order Cytophagales; family Spirosomataceae; genus Runella; species Runella limosa. The sequence goes on along the minus strand of NZ_KI519424.1, from coordinate 51,320 downwards.
CCAGGACAAAAAGCCTGGGCACTTTAATTCGAGCAATGCCGAATTGATACGCTCTCATTTATCTATCCAGTAGTTTCAAATTTAGATTCCCATGTACTTAAATATAGATGCACAAAAAGAAATGACCTACGACGCAATCGTTGTGGGTTCGGGGGTGAGCGGTGGCTGGGCTGCCAAAGAACTCACCGAAAAAGGTTTACGCGTTTTGATGCTCGAAAAAGGGCATAAATTAGACCACGTAACGGGCTACGAAAATGCCATGAAAGACCCTTGGCAAACCAAATACAACGGTCGCCTCACGGTAGAGCAAAAAGAAACGCACCCAAAATTGAGCCGCGATTATCCGTACAACGAGATGTCGGAAAAGTATTGGATGAACGACTCTGATTCGTTGTACAAAGAAGTGAAGCGCTTCGACTGGTACCGTCCCAACATTGTAGGGGGAAAATCCATCATGTGGGGGCGTCAATCGTACCGTTTGAGTGACATCGACTTTGAAGCCAACCTCAAAGATGGCATTGCCGTTGACTGGCCCATTCGTTACAAAGACATTGCTCCTTGGTACAGTTACGTAGAAAAAATCGCGGGGATTTCGGGAGAAAAACTAGGTCTTCCTCAGCTTCCTGATAGCGAGTTTTTGCCACCGATGGAAATGTATTGCGTTGAAAAAGAAGTTCGTAAACGCATTGAAAAAGATTTCCCTGGCCGTACAATGACCATCGGGCGCGTGGCAAACTTGACAAAGCCAACACAATTTATGGTGGATAACGGCCGCGCTGCTTGCCAATACCGTAACAAATGCGCTTTGGGTTGTCCGTTTGGCGCGTATTTCAGTAGCCAATCGTGTACGTTGCCATTGGCCGCGAAAACGGGTAAATTGACCCTTCGTCCCGACTCAGTTGTCACCAACTTGATTTACGACGAAAACAAGAAAAAAGCAACGGGCGTGCGCGTGGTTGACGCCGTGACGCTTGAAGAACGCATCTTCAACGCCAACTTGATTTTTGTTTGCGGTTCGGCACTTGGCACAACGGCCGTATTGTTAAACTCAACTTCAAATCGTTTCCCAACAGGTTTTGGAAACGACAGCGGTGAGCTTGGCCACAACTTAATGGATCACCACTTCCGCACGGGAGCGAGTGGTACGTGGGAAGGTGATGCCGATAAATATTATTTCGGTCGCCGCGCCAACGGTATCTACGTTCCACGTTACCGCAACATCGGCAACGACAAACGCGATTACTTACGCGGATTTGGTTACCAAGGTGGCGGAAGCCGTGCTAGTTGGCAACGCAACGTGGCCGAATTGAGCTTTGGTGCTGACTTCAAAGAGGAATTGACCAAACCAGGGCCTTGGAGCATGGGCTTGGGTGGTTTTGGCGAAACATTGCCTTACCACGAAAACCGCATGTACTTAGATACGAAAGAAAAAGACAAATGGGGTATGCCATTGGTGGTATTTGACGCCGAACTCAAAGAAAATGAGAAGAAAATGCGCGTCGATATGGCCAATGACGCCGCCGAAATGCTTGAAAAAGCGGGCGTGAAAAACGTAAAATCATACGACCGTGGCTCATGGCTCGGAATGGCGATTCACGAAATGGGTACTGCTCGTATGGGCCGCGACCCTAAAACTTCGGTATTGAACGGAAACAACCAAGTACACGCTTGCAAAAACGTTTTCGTTACCGACGGTGCTTGTATGGTATCTGCTTCGTGCGTCAACCCATCGCTTACCTACATGGCGCTAACGGCCCGCGCCGTTGACTTCGCCGTGAAGGAACGCAAAAAAGGAAATATCTAACCAAATAAAAATACCCCGACTCGCGTACGAATCGGGGTATTTTTTTATCCATTTTGTTCCATTTTCTTTTTGACTACGTCGGCGGGGTAACGTAAAGCTAGCTCGCGAATTTCGTAGCTAAACTCCTCAAAGGTTTTTTTCCACAAAAGTGCTTCCTCCTCCGAGTACGGATAAAAACCGTGCGCATTCGCCACTCCTTTCCCTCCTTCTTTCACAATATCATCAATCAATTTGGGTACCTCGGTTGTGGTGCTAAGGGTCGGGAATAAATCTTTCATAACGGTATGATACGCGGGAACACCCGTCAAATCCATCCACCGAAACGGCCCCACTAGCGTCATCCAATACCCCGCATTATTTCGACAAGCACGATCCACATCTTCCACAGTCGCGTAGCCATTTTCCACCAAATGAAACGCTTCACGGTAAAGTGCGTACATCAAGCGGTTGGTGATAAACCCACGAATATCTTTCCGTACCAAGGTGGGTTCTTTTCCCCAATTTTGCGAAACTTCGTACAACCACTCCCCTTTTGACACATCACTCAAATCCCCACAAATTACTTCCAAAAAACGAGTCGTGTGCGAAGGTTCTGCCCAATGCAACCCCAGAAACCGCTCAGGATGAGCTACTTCTTTTTGTAAAATACTGATGGGAATGGCTGAGGTATTGCTCGTAATAATCGCTTCTTTTGAGACAACAGCCTCAATTTTTTCATAGACCGATTTTTTTATGGGCAAACTTTCCAGCGTACATTCGATGACCAACGCACAATCAGCCAGCAAGCGATAATCTTCCGTAATCGTTAATTGAGCAAAAAAGTGTTCGGGCGCAAAGGTGGTCAATCCTTCCGCTTGCGATTTTTGAAGGTGTTCATAAATACGCGGTTGAGCAGTTGGAACATCCAAAGGCAAGGGAGCTACCGCCACTACTTTATGTCCTGCCACTAGCAAACAAGTAGTAATGCTGCACCCCATAAGCCCTAGTCCAACTACCCCTACTGAAATAGCTGATGTGGTCATGGTTAGGTTTAATTATGCGTTGTTTTTACTCCAATAAAATGCAATCGACGTTCCAGCCAAAATATGCCAAATACTCCACCAGCCCGCAATGATGGCCATTCCGCCCAACGGAAGGTCTGTAGGAAATACGGCGGGATTGAACAATAAGGCCAGTCCAAGTCCCGAATTATGAATCCCCGTTTCGATACTGAGCGTTCTTCGGTTTTGTCTTGAAAGCCCAAAGACGGCGCCCATTCCGTAGCCTGTAACCATTGCGAGCGTATTTTGAAGCAAAACCACCACAAACACGAAACCAATGTGGTTCAAGAAAATATCTAAGTTTTGCGTAAAGGCAATGACCACCAACGCCACAAAAAATAACAAAGACAACACCTGAAATGGTTTGAGCAGAAAGGCAGCCACTTTGGGTAAATAGTAAGAACATAACATCCCGAGTACCATTGGTAAGCCAAGAATCATAGATACCGACTTGAGCAACTCTCGCCAATCGAGCGACAATGGCCGTACCAACGAGCTACTTTGGGCGTATAAGTTTCCCCAAAAAGTAAAATTAAATGGCGTCATAACAACCGCCAACATCGTACTTATCGCCGTCAGGCTAACTGCCAACGCGACATTTCCTTTGGCCAATGAAGTAATAAAATTGGAAATATTTCCCCCTGGGCAAGCCGCCACCAATATCATCCCCAAGGCAACTCCCACCGTAATGTTATCGCCCAACGCCATGACCAACAAAAATGTAGCCGCAGGCATCACCACTGCCTGACTGAGAACTCCAGCCAGCAACTGACGTGGATTTTGGAGAAGCGTCTGAAAATGATGTGGTTTGATGTCAAGTGCCACCCCAAACATCATTAACCCAAGGGCAATATTGACAACGGCCGAACTTTCGGCAGAAAAATTGAGGCGTATAAAATCCAGCGCCGCCAGTGATTCTTTCATGAAAAGAAGGTAAGGTAATAGGTTAGATGGAAAAAAAAGCAAGATACAGGATTCAACCTAAAACATATACCTCACAATAAAAAATTGCCGCTTGATAAATTGACTTCAACTAATAAAAGATTTAATTTAAGTATTTGTGCAAAAATAGACTTTCCAAGTTTTAGGCTTATACTATTGATAGTCAGAAGAGTCATAAACTTGCCGCGGCGGCGGACCGCAAAGTCTCAACTAATTTTGCTTAATTACTTACTATCAACTCTATTTTCTTCATTCTAAATCTGATAGCCAATGAAAAGCTTCCTCTCCATTTTTATAGCACTTATATTGGTAAACAGCATTCAAGCGCAACGGATTTTTTACGTTTCCCCAAGCGGGAACGATGCCTCCGCTACCCCCACCAATATCAATACCCCTTGGCAGACATTCGCCAAAGCGTGTAGTACGGCGACCGCTGGCGACAAAGTATATTTTAGAGGAGGTACTTATAACGAAACCTACATCAACTTCCCCAATTCGGGCAACACTAATCAGTACATCGAATTTCTTAACTATGCCAACGAGGAGCCCATTTTTGAGGGCAATGCCGCAGCGGCTTATTTTGTACTTATTAGCAGCAAAAACTACCTCAGGATCAAGGGATTTCATTTTAAAAATCTGACGGGTAGTGCCTGGGGAATCAAAATAGAAGGCACGTCCCACCACCTTGAACTAAAGAAGTGCAAATTCAGCCAATTCTACGCATCCCCTAACGCAGGGTTCAACCCCCTCGTAGTTTGTGGAAGCCACCCAAGTACCCCAATCAATGCCATTGTAGTCGATAGTTGTTCGATTTTTGATTGCCGTACTGGAGTAAGCGAAGCATTAACCTTTGTCGGAAATGTCGATGGTTTCCTTGCCAGTAATAACCATATCAATAACACTGGAAATATTGGAATTGTAGCGGCAGGTTATTACAACTGGTGTAACAGCTCCGCCTCCAACTCCCAAGCGCGCAACGGAATCATTCGTGGAAATCTAGTAGAAAACTGCAAAAGCACCATCGCCTTGGCCGCAGGCATTTACGTCGATGGAGGTAAGAACATTGTGGTTGAACAAAATACCTGCCGAAACGGTCAACGAGGATTTCAAATCAGTTGCGAAAATCAATTTAGTGTCGTCAACGCTGCCGCTGAAAAGGTAATCATTCGCAACAACTTGGCATACAATAACTCCCGAGGAGGAATTGGCTTAGGCGGTTGTAAGGAAACTTCGTGGTGTAAAAATGGACGCATCAAAGATTGTTGGATAATCAATAATACCTGCGCCAACAATTTTAACAGTTCATTACTAGAACCTTCTGAGACATCGCCCCAAGATTACGGCGAACTTAATTTGGACTACTCAGAAAACTGCACCATCCGAAACAATATTTTTTACTCATCCATCAGCGGACGTTCTAAGCTCTTGAATAGCTGGCAACCCGCCGCAAGCTTTGTCATTGGACTAAGCTCCGATTACAACATTTGGTACTCTACCTTTACCAGTAACCCCCACCTTATGTTTGAAAAACGCGATTGGTATGGGCTAACTAATTTTAAAACCAACGAATCCAAAGACCAAAGCTCTCGTTCAGTAAATCCCCTTTTTCAAGATGCGGCTAGTGCTAATTTTCGGCTCAATTCCGAGTCATCCCCCGCGTACGACTTCAGCGACCTCTCTTCCGTTGTAACAGACTCCGCAGGAATTAAAGATTTGGCGGGGAAAACACGGGTTAAAAATTTCCGTCCCGACGCGGGTGCCTATGAATACCAATGCTCTACCAGTGACATTGTCATAGATATTCCACTGACTTACAGAACGTATCTTTTTGAAACAAACGGTAGAATAATAGTCAACCAACCCGTCAACCCAGCGATAAAAGTGGTTTTCAATGCCAAGAAGTCGGTGCTTTTCCAGAATGGGACTTTTTTACCTTCGTCGGCCAAGGTTGAGACCAAAACGGTAGGCTGTAGTAATTGAAATGGGAAAAGGGAGAGCTTACAAATAGACAATCAAATTAGTTACACCCTCTTACTTCCACCGAAAATGTTCTACCTTCAAGTGTTTGAAAGCCTGGTTTCAATGTAATGCTTTGCCCTGCGTGGTAGTTGGTACCACCTACCGATAAACTAGCTCCACTTTCTATTGTTTGAGTAGCTATGTAGGTGCCTGTAGGCACCAGCCCTGTGGGGTGCATGAGTGAAACAGGGCAAAGTGGTAGCATAGAAATAGAACTTAAATTTTGATCATAAACTTTTAACCCTGCTACTGTATTAGGAAGACAGCGTATCATATTAGAATCAATGCTTAACTCTATCAAAAAATTTGGTAAAAGAGGAAGGCAGGTAATCTGGTTGTTACTACAATGTAATCTTTCAAGATTTACTGGCAAAGGCGGTAAACTTAGCAGTTTATTATTTGTGCAGTACATACTAACCAATGAATTGGGTAAATCAGGTAAACTTGTAACTTGGTTCAGCTCACAAGATAAGTAAGTCAAATTTTCGGGCAAAGTGGGTAAACTTGTAAGTTGGTTCGACGCACAAGATAAGTGAGTCAAATTATTCGGCAACGTAGGTAAGCTTGTAATCTGATTAGAACTGCAATACAAGTACACTAGCGAAGGAAACCCTTCAAGTCCTGTTAAGTTTGAGATTTTGCTGTTAGCAACTAACAACGATGTTAATTCAGAAGCGGGAGTAAGTAAAAAATTGCAATCATCTATACACTTAGGGCAATGACTTCTTATGGCATTGGCGAAATTGATATCAGGGATAAAAAAAGGGCAAACAGGAGGTGTAGTAATCAAGTTGCCTGCACTATCATAAACCTGCAAACCTGGTATTAGATTCGGCAAACATCTAATTTTATCTGCATCTATTACTAATTTACTCAATGTTGCGGGTAAAGCTGGCAAACATGTTATAGAATTTTTGGAACAGTCGAGAGTTTTTAATCCTATAAATGCACTAATACCTGTTAAATCAGTGATATTTTTATTGGAAACATCAAGAACCGTTATATCTGTAACACCAGGTAATAAGTTATAGCAGGAGTCAATACAATTTGGGCAATTATTTTGGATAACCTTTAAAAAATTGGCGTCGGCAACCCCACACACTGGCAAATAAAAAATGCCTTGATTATACACAATATACAAACCTTTTACTCTATTAGGCAAGCAGATTATTTTACTGTTACCTGCGATAACTAAGTACACTAATGTATTCGGCAAGAAAGGAAGGCAATTAAGTTGATTATTTGCGCAGGATAACCATGATAATTTATCGGGTAATGCTGGCAGGTGTTCCAATTTATTATTATTACATTCTAACTTGGTGAGAGTAACAGGCAAAGAAGGTAAACTTGTAAGCTTGTTATATGAACAATTCAATGATTTTAAACTAAGTGGCAGACCAGGCAACTCAGTCAAAAGGTTGTAACTGCAATCTAAAGTTTCCAAAGAGGTAAACTGATCAATTCCTGATAGACTGGTTATTTTTCCTTCGGAGATATTTAACGACTTTAAAGTGAAAGCAGGTGGGAGTAAATAATTACAGTCATCAATACAACTAAAACAGGTTCTTCGTATTGCAAGGGCAAAATTAGAATCGGGAATGTATAGAGGGCAAACAGGTGGTGTAGCAATTTGTTCATTGTTCTTATTATAAACCTGTAAACCTGGTATTAGTTTGGGTAAGCATTTAACTTCATTGGGATTAACAATTAATTTGGTTAACGTAACTGGCAACACAGGCAAACAGGTAAGTGGGTTATTGGAAATGTTAAGTGTTTGCAATGCTGAGAATAAATTTATCCCAGTTAAGTCACTAATGCCTTGATTAGACACATCCAGTGACGTTAAACTGCTTGCCGCTGGCAATAACCTGTAGCACGAATCCATACAGCTTGGGCAGGAATTCTTAATTGCTTTCACAAAATTTTGATCGGGAACACTACAAATAGGAAGCAAAGTACCAGTGCCACTTTGAACCAATAGTCCTCCTACCTTATTTGGTAAACAAGTAATACTATTACCATATATACTTAACGATTTCAAAGCCAAAGGCAAGAAAGGCAAACATGAAAGTTGGTTATTGGCACAGTTTAATGACCATAATTTATCGGTTAAGGCAGGTAGCTTTGAAATTAGATTATCCTGACAATCTAAATAAAGTAAGCTCTCAGAGAGAGTAGGCAAACTTTTAAGCTGATTAAATGGGCAGATTAAAGATATTAAGCCATTTGGTAAAGTAGGTAAACTCGTTAGTCGATTATATGATAAGTCTAATATTTCTAAATTACTTGGTAAAGGAGATAGGTTTGTAATTAGAGTACGTGTACAGTGTAATTCTTTTAAGCTATTGGGTAAAGTTGGCAGGCTTTTCAGCTGTGCAAAGTTTATTGTTAGACTTTGCAAAGACGTAAAATTTTCAATTCCTTTTATATCCTGAATGTAATAGGCATTTATAAATAATGATGTTATGGCCGCTGCGGGTGGAAGAAGATTATTACAGGGGCCAATACAATCTGGACATACTCTTCGTATAGTTTCAGCAAAACCTTCATCAGGGATATAAGTACAAATAGGTGGTGAAGCAATCAAATTGTTGGCAGCATCATACACTTTTAAACCATTCACTGAATTTACGAAACAAGTCACTTTATCTGCATCTATCCTCAAGAACTTCAGCGAATTTGGTAATGCAGGAAGGCAGGTAAGTTGATTTTTAAAACAGGAAAGAGACGTAAGATTTTTAGGCAAAGTAGGCAGCCTAGTAAGTTGATTATTATTACATAGTAATGTATCCAACGATGTAAACCCTTCTAACCCACTCAAATCAGCAATATTCCAGTTAGAAACATCAAGTCTTGTTAAAGTCGCTGCGGGAGATAACAAGTTATTGAACGGGCCAATGCAGGTAGGACAGGCACTACGTATAGCTAAGGAAAAATTATCATCATAAATGTAAATACTTTGTGAAAAACCAGTTAGAGAAGCCCATATTAAGCTAAATATCCAGAAAATCGTAACTAAAGTCAACTTTCTATTAGAAAGTTTTGGCATCAGGTTCATAAGAAATAGTCGTTAAAACCTTACTTTCAAGTCCAAAATAAGTGGTTTTCGTTTAAAAAACAATTAAAAGTATAAGAGTATGTTCTGGATTGTATAAAACGAATAAAAAGAGTCAGTCGTTAGCTTGTTGAATCTCACCTCAAACAAGCTAAATGAAAGAGAAATTCTCTGAAATGACTGACTCTCAGTGGCAAGTTGTCGAAAAAATAATTGATAACCAAAGAGCCCGCCATCATTCGCTGCGAACGATAGTGAACGCCATATTTTGGATTAACAACACGGGTTCCCAATGGCGAAATATGGAAAGTAAGTACCCTCCATGGCAGACTGTTTACTGGATGGCCAGCCCCGTATCATTTTCGACAGTTCAAGCTACGTGGTATTTGGGAGGAATTGCTGGACTGCCTTGCCATTGAAGAACGTAAACGACAAGAAAGACAGGCCACACCTAGTTTACTTGCTATTAATAGTCAAAGCATTAAGTCAGTTCAATTCGTCAGTACAGAAATAGGAATTGACGGGAATAAAAAAATAAATGGACGAAAGAGGACGATTTTAGTAGATACCTTAGGCATCCTGTGGTGCGTCAAAGTGACTTCTACTGGGGTATCTGATAACCAAGCTGGTATTAGAGCACTTGAAAGCTTAAAAGGTAAGGTACCTCGCTTGCAGGCAATCATCGGAGACCATGGTTATAAGACGACTTTCATCCAACACGCCTGTAAAGAGTATGGCTGGAAGGTAGAAATTGTACAAAAACCAGAATCGGCCCAAGGATTCGTGCCACAGAAAAACCGCTGGCAGGTCGAAAGGTCGTTCGGATGGCTCAATTTCAGACGCCGATTGGCAAAGGATTACGAGAAAACCGTTGAATCTTCTGAGGTCATGCTACAAATTGCCTATACAACCATACTGCTCAATAGGTTGCCAAATTAGTTTCCAAAACATACTCTAAGGTCTTAATTGTTTTTATTGCTAGTCGTTAGATGAAGGTCGAATACGTAGTCTTGGCAGCCAGGGGTAATCAATTCAAAATTTTCTAAAAATGAACTCGGGCAGCAAAAAATGGATAATAAGAAAGCAACACCCAAAAGCAGGTTTGTTATAACTTATGGACAAAAAAGCCTGTAAATCACCGATTTACAGGCTTGTGCAGAGAGAGAGGGACTTACAATACCATTGATAATCAGCACATTACAGATGCCACAAGGAATTTTCCTCGTTTTTTTCCTCATTTTGACGCCAGTTTGCAACGCAAATACATTTCAACCACGGGAAAAACGCGGTGAAAATGGAAGCTTCTTTGAGAAAATTTCCACCTTTTTTAACATCAGCTTGCTTACATAGTGATAACACAGCGTACACCGCGAAATTGAGTAGTACAATACACCCCCCTAAAGTTCATTTTTAGGCCAATTTCGACGGTTTTTAGACCTAGTAGTGCCATTTTTCAAGCCCTTGACAACCACTTTAACCGTTACAGAAACCGATTTGGCTAACGTTCATGTAACGGCTGTGTAACGGAGGCTTTTTTCGTTAATTTTGGTAAAAATTGAACTATTAACAGCAGAACCAATGAAGAATTTAACCAAACGCAATTGTGCCAATTGCGGCAAATTGTTTCAACCCAAAGACCATAGGGCGATATATTGTCAATCGTCCTGCCGAGTGGCATCATGTCGTAAAAGAAAAAAGGCTGAGGCGATTAGCCCAGGTAATAACCAGGCTTCACCTCATTCCCCATTAACCGAAAGCAAAACAACCATTATTGAGGTTAGAAACCCGAAGTACACCGAACTGGAAGCAGCCATTGCCAATGCAAAGTCTAACTTGGTCCGGTTACGCAAAGAGGGAAAAAAGCTTTTTGAGGAAAAGGAGTCCATGGTAAACGAAAATACCCTTACGGACACGGAAAGATACTTGAAACCTGTTCTAATTTGGGGCGGTTCAACCTCGTTAGTGGGGTTCTTGGTTTTGAAATCACAAAGCAAACGATCGAGTGACGACAATTCAGGTAAAGCCAACTTGATAAATCTTTCAATTGTCATTTTTTTGGTTGTCGTAGTGTCTGCCATTGGTATTTGGGTAACCGACGACAAGCGCAAGAAAAAGGGATTTGAATACCCCAAAATTTTGAAAAGGCTTGAAGAGATTCCCACCTCAATCGACAATGAAGAACGTTTGATAAAAAAATTGGAAGCCGAACTATTGTTGGTACCCGAATTGCTTCAAAAAGAGAAAGTCGAACATGTTCAACCAAAAACAGACATTCCGCTTACTGACGAAAAGTTAGTGAGCCCCGAGTTTAATGAACCCGCCGAAATAAACGAAACCGAAGCATGATTACCGATGAGAAATTTGTCATCAAATCTTACGGTAAGTCGGAGCTTGCAGCTTTATACGGTTGGCACATGAAAACCTTGAAAAGGAAAATGCTCTATTATGGGCTTGATTGGCCGCCAGACAATGTATTTACCCCTAAGCAAGTAGCTCATATCGTTGAAAAATTGGGCATTCCATTCAGCCTTTTCGAGGATTAAAAAGGCAAATGTGGAATTAAGTGGACTTACTGAGAACGGACGGGAAACCGCCCGTTTTTCTTTTGTCATCTTTGACGCAATGATTTATAAAACCTAATTAAAAGATATGAGTGAAACTGCAAAAGGCGTATTTGTCAACGGTGATTTAGGCTTTTGGGGACGCTTACGAATGTCATTTATTGACTTATTTGCCAGAAACCAACGCCCACCAACTTCTATTTATTCACCTAATGAATTCAAGAATAGTGAACAACAATCCAATAACGTTCAATCAAATTTTTTAGATAATTCAGATTTTATTATTGCATCTACTTTTTCAAATGCAATAAATAATGCTATTACGAATAAAGGGAGGCAAATTGAAACCGAATACAACCTTAATTATCAGTCACTTATAAATGAAAAAGGTGTAATTGAAGCACAAAAAACCCTCAATCTTCAAAAAATAGAAAGTGCTAGAAAAATAGCGAAACAGAATCAAGAAAGTAACAATACAACAACAATAATAATATACATATTTTTCATTGTAGTTATAGTATCATTGTTTGTAGTTTTCATTTTTAAAAACAAATAATTAATGGTTAATCTTTAAACATACAAGTGTCAACACCAAAATCAATTATTAAAATGAGCAGAATTTTAGGCTTTGAAATCGCTGACCCTAAGCTATTACGAGTCGCTCTAAAGTTGGAGCATGTACGTAATTGGCCGCCAGACAATGTATTTACCCCTAAGCAAGTAGCTCACATTGTTGAAAAATTGGGCATTCCATTCAGCCTTTTTGAGGATTAAAAAGACAAATGTGGAATTAAGTGGACTTACTGAGAACGGACGGAAAACCGCTCGTTTTTCTTTTTTAATATTTGTGCAATCAATTTTTAATCAAGTATGAAAAATAAAGAAATTCTTATCGGCTTATGTATTGGAATTTTACTTGGATTCTCAGCATTAGCTTACAGTTATTGGCGGTCTTATAAAATTCAAAAGGATGAGCTAGCTAACCAAGAACGTTATTGGGCAAAGAGGTCAGTATTAGAAGAAAGCCTTCGTAAAAAATACGGCTCTAATACCAAAATTGAAATTGACTAATTCATAAAACAACACCAAAATCAACCAAAATCAATTATTAAAATGAGCAGAATTTTAGGCTTTGAAATCGCTGACCCTAAGTTATTACGAGTCGCTCTAAAGTTGGAGCACGTACGTAAAATGGAAGAATTGAACATCCGTAAAATGGAGGCTGAAAACGAACGAAAACGCCTTGATTTGGTAATCATCAATGATTCTTTGAGCCACGACATTGAGTTTCAAAAACGATTTACGAACCGTTTCAATGAACTGATAACTGAATTTACGGAGAGTTGTCAGAAATCAAAATGGCAAGTAGATGAGTTAAAAGAATTTGTTTCACGCGCCCTAATACTAAAAATAAAAATTGAAAGCTATTGTAATTACCGTTACATAGTGCCCCAAACGCTCCAATTGTACCATAACTTGCAAAATTTGATTGACTACGGTCAGAGTAAAATGACCAAGGTTAAAACGAATCAACAATTAATCACCTTTGACCTCACCGATAAAGCACGCAAAAAATGGGAAAATATGAAAGTACCTTGTTTTGAAGCTGCTTTCATTGATTCAGAGGTCATCACGCACGAAATTTTTGAAAATCAATTTAACTGATAAAGTAATGCTTGAATACCTTTTTCTTATTCCATCTTTGTTTGCTCCAGCCTCTCAGCAGAAAGGGGTTAAATCAAACCCAAACTATCCTGAGGTTGGAGACCTAGTTTACTCAAATGATTATGTAGCTCATCAATCTAAATTAGAGGGCAATTTTGATGTTGTGGTTAATAAAGGTGAACTCATAGGCCAAATTGTGCAGATGAATGTAACTGACTCTAAAGAGGAATATACCTATTACATGAAAGTTCAACGCCCCGACAATTCAATTGTTTATGTCGCCATTATGAACCCATACGATGAATCATTGTATGTCTTTGATAATGAATGGTATAAAGTTGTGGTTAACCCAAACTATTCTTATCCTGTCTCAAATTCAAAGCAGCCTACAACAACCCAATCAGGTGGTATCAATACCCCCGATGACCCAACAATAGAAACACCTCAAAAACAACCATCCCCCCCTCCAATTGATGATTTTGTCATAGATGAAGCCCCTCCCAAACCTAATTACTTGTTGATTGGTGGTATTGCTGTTGGTGGATTAACTTTCTTGGCTTTACTCATTTGGGGGGTTTCTAGTCCGCAATCAAATGAAAAACAGAGTTCAAAATTCAGTAAGTCAAAACGATAGAATTTGTTTGGCGAGGCTCAAAATTTTGAAGGCATTAACCTAGAAATCACCATGAAAATACTCAGTCTTAAACGTGCGTTTTGGGCTTCTACAATTGCTTTGGTAGTTTGGGTAGGTCTTAAAAGGAGAAAACACAAAGGTGATACCTGGGCTAAAAATGACCCACTAGACACCACATGTTTTTTATAGTTGTGCTTCATGGTAAAGAGATAATATTACAAAACGACTGTTCTACGGTCGTTTTGTTTTTTGGGCTATCTTTACGTGTAGAAAGCCAATTGTAGTTCAATGGAGAATATCGTTACCCGTTCAGTTCCTATCAATGAATTAATTTCGATGTATAAGGCGCTAAGGCCCCGTACAAAGAAAAGGATTGGGGAGGCATTCAATGAAAAATTCAACTATGGAAAAGACTGCTCCGTCATGGCCCGGCTCATTGAAAAAAGACTTTCGTTCTGCTACGACGAATACGAGTTTCTTTGTCCGCTCATCGTGCAGAGTTACGAGTTTGAGCAATGGGAAAAGCCCCAATATCTCGACCTATAATTGGTTTATCTATACGTCGGTTCCCGTAAAACACCCCCTAAATCGGCTGGAAATGAGGTTTTGTTAAAAATCGGTCTTCTGAGCTTAATCAAACAACTATTACAATGAAACGTAAACATCACACAACTGAACCCGATTTTGTAGTTGTTCCCAACCAACCATTATCCGATGTAGAACGCCGCAAACTTAGCAGTATCATTAAAGGACTCAGAACGTTACACACGCCCACTGCAATAGACGAAAAATCATTGTTATCAAAGCAATCAAGCACCTAATTCGTAGCTCCAAATTTGAACCCTTCTATAGTTTTGCTATGTTTGTACAAGCAAATACTATCACCATGAGCCAGCGCGATTTGTTTAGCCAATTTACCAGTTTCAGCGTTCAAACTTTGCTCAATCTATTGGAGTTCCTACATTCAGACAGTGTAAAGCAGATGATTGATGAAATAGGTAATTTCAACGCAGATTTTGACCCTTACACCATTACCCAAAAAGAAGCCGAGCCATATTTCAATATCTTGAATATATCGCATAGGATGTTAAAAGTAACCGCCGAACATCCCGAAGTTCTTGCGGCCCTTCCCAATGGATTATACGACCGCTATGCCAAAATCCATTACGAACTTTCTCCCTGGGGAATACTATTGGAAAAAGTAACAGACGGGAAACTTCCCAATGCAGATGACCGCGAACCCGAAATTTTAAAAGCCGTATCGCGCACCCGAGGCCGTAAACTCATAGCCCAAAAATTGTATGAAGGTGAATCAGCGTGATGTAGTATTTTTAAACTACCTCTTACCAAATGGTAACTTTGCCCCCCACCCCGCCGTTATCGTATCTACCAATGACCTTTATGAAGCTGAGGGTATTTATTATGCCGTGATGCTTTCTACCAAGCCTCACAACCCTGAGTTTATGGTAACCCTCACAACTGACGCATTCAATTACCCTACTGATACAATTTCTTACGCCAAATGTCAGCTTCTTTTGCAAATATCTGACTACGATATTATCAAGCGTTTTGGGAGTATCAAAGCCCAACCTTTTAAAGAAATCATTGAGAAAATTAATGAAGCTGTTTTTGGGATGAGCTAATTTCCCCTAACGCGCTCCGATGTACGGGCAAAAAAAATCCCCCGACTTCTCAGACGGAGGAAATGACTTGACTCGCGCGTAAATGCCCACGTCAAAGGTAAAGGCCAAATCAAAAGCAGGTCAGTAATTATCCCAAATATCATTTTCGGGAGCGTTCCACTCCTCCGACAATACTTTCTCACTCATTTGGTAACAAAAGTGAGGTTGCTCCGTCTCACAATGCAAATCCTGAGCCTGTTCATTGTTTGTATCCATCGTCTCGTTGCGTTAGATGCTTTTATTCAACACCCCTACCCTCGAACAAATTCCACGCCGCCCGTGCCTGATGCTCATACGCGCTTTTCGGCGTTGTTGGCCGTGGGTTATTCTGGTTTTTCTTTAATAAACTTAAACATTTCTGTCATAAAGTTGACAGTAAATTCTAAATCCTTAAACTCAGGGCCATTTAATAATTCTGTATAGTTACTAGCCTTTACATCAGCAATATAAGACCCCAATTTTTTTACAATATCTTTAAGGAAATTTTGATTAAATTCTTTGTCCTCTTTTAGGAAATCTATTAATGATTGCAAATAGGCTTTATCGCTTTCCAGTTCTTCAATTTTCGCCCTCAATCGCGCCACTTCCTCGCTATCATCCACCTTTTGTCCCTCACCAGTGAGAAGCTCAACGGCACTCACTCCTAACACCCCTGCTATCTTTTCCAGTTCTTCAATGGTCATATTCTGCGGTTTGGTCTCAATTCGCGAGTAACTTGATTGTGACCAACCTAAAGCGGCTGCAATGTCTGATTGCTTTAAGCCCTGTCTAAGTCTCAAATCTGAGATTCGTTTGGATATACTCATTTATGCAGATTATGAAAATACTATGCAAAAAACGGGATTATTATTTGCATAATGAATTTATTATTCGCATAATTGCATTCATATTTCACATATTAAATTCTTTATATGAATATGGAGACTATTTTGAGTGTAAAAAACACGATTGAGAAAGACCACAATTTCCCTTTTCGTCCTAATCCTCAATTTTATCAAGCTACTGGAATCAACCGCAAGCGTTGGGGCCTTATCTACTCAGGCAAACTAGAGCCAACAGCCTCCGAAGTAGGTAAGCTATCAAAGTACTTTGATATTCCTGTGGCTAATTTTTTCCAATAAAAAAAGCCCTACTACCGCTCCAACGGTGTAGGGCTTAAAATCAAAGTAAAATCTAAAAACAATTCAAATTTATGGACACGCTTCCACAAATCCAATTCCACCAAGGAGTTAACACAGTATCAGCCCGTGAGCTTCACGCAGCTTTAGAAGTCCAAACCGATTTCACCGACTGGTGCAAACGTATGTTTGAATACGGTTTTACCAAAGACCAAGATTATTCGCTCCTCAAAATTGGGGAGCGAAAAGCCCACAACAAAATTGACTACCTGCTAACAATCGACACGGCCAAAGAAATTGCCATGCTCCAACGCACAACCGTAGGCAAGCAAGTACGAAACCATTTCATTGAGGCAGAAAAAGGCTATAAACAACTAGCCTGGTCAATCACCAACGCCCAACAAAAAGCCCTCACCAATCAAAAGGAGGGCTATGAGTTGCTTCAAGAACTTGAACGGCTCAAACAGGAAAATGCCGATGTCTTCAAACGCATGGCCGCTATCAAAAGGCGGCTTAAATCCCTTCAAAATGAGACGTTTCGGCAGTTGGGGCTATTTGATAGTCATTCATCACAAGTCGTAGGGCAATAAAAAAAGCCCTACGACCGCGCCAACGGTGTAGGGCATCAAATCTTTAATCAACCTCAAAAACAAATCAAAGCTATGAAAGAGATTTTGTTTAGCCTAGACACTTGTACAGTTTCTCATTTACGCCTTTGTCGCAAATCTATTTGGGTTTATCGGGGCACTTCTAACGCATATACTTTTAGCGATTGTGCTAATGGGTACAAAGTTCATATCATGCAGTTAGAAGAAAATGGCATAGTGATAACCCGTGTTGGCAAACGAGGAAATTTTCTAAAACCTCAGAGATTCAGTTACTCACAGCTAACAATACCGAAACAGGGCCACATTTTCCAATAAAAAAAGCCCAAGCAGTTCCCAGGCTGCAAGGGCACACATGTTTCACCATAAACCACTTTTTACAATGCAAAACATTGAAACAAATTTAGCAGAATTTATTAACTCTCACTACTCGATTCGTGAGCGTAAATCAATTATCAGCCACCAACAGAGCAAAATTGTCATTCGGTTCAAGCTCCGTTATAGTAAGCCCCTATCAAATCCAATTAAAACTATCTACGTTCGGCTTCGGGTCAACGGCTCCCCCTGTACCGATTTTTCGACGGGCATTAGAATTGAGGCGACCCAATGGGATAAAAAATTGATGAAAATCAAAGGCGACTCCGAGAAAACCGAAGTACAAAACACTTTTCTACGCCAAATTGAAACCGACTTATTGAAATTCCATACGAATTTGATTCAGCAAGGCGTTAGACCAACCGCCCAAATGCTTAGTGACCTATACACCAACGCCAGTATTAAGAGCGCGGTCGATTATGAGTTGCTCGACTATGCTCGAAAGTTTTTTGAATACCTAGCGCCATCTATTGAGCCTGACACACTCAAGGGCATCAAATCCCGAGTGAATGTTCTGGAAGATTATTTGTCCAAAACCAAGCAGCTTAGAGTGCCATTAAAAATCATTAGCCCAGGGTGGGTACTCAGTTACCACAAATATTTAACCACCACCCGAAAAGCTGGCCTAGACCACGCCCGTAGATGTGCGGCTCTGATTTCCAGAGTTCTTGATTTTGCCGTAATAAATGATGATTTGGAAAATAATCCTTTGAAGTCACTAAAGCTCCCTCGCTCAAAGCGAAAACCCATTTTCTTTTTGGAAGAATCCGACATTCTCAAACTGGAAAACTACCCACATTTCAGCCCGAGCTTACAAAAAACGGTTGACTGTTTCTTGTTTCAGGTTTATACGGGGATGGCCTATGTCGATTTATCCCAATTTGACGCCAAAAAGCACCTAAAAAAAGAGGATGATGGCACCGAATGGATAATCATAAACCGAGCTAAAACGGGGAGTTCTTCCCAAATTCCTGTTATCGAAAAAGCGAGGCTATTGCTTGAAAAATATTCGTACAAAATGCCTGTTTTCACCGATCAAAGGATGAACATAAACATCAAGGAAGCCGCAAAGATTGCTGATATAGAAGTAGCCGAGAAAATTTGTACGCATACCGCCCGAAAAACAGCAGGCACTTTTCTGATTAATCGGGGTCTGCCCCTCCATACCGTTAGCAAAATCCTTGGCCATAAGTCAGTCAAAGTAACTGAATCATACTACGCACACTTGATGACTTCAACCATTAAAAACAACATGAAATCAGTCGGTTTACTCTAATCGTTAATCACTTAGCAACATGAATCAAGATACGACAAACGCCTCTGTAACCGCCGAACGTCCCATTTCACGTTCGGCGATTATCTCCATACGTTTTCAGTTGGTAAACCCTAGCCGCGCCGAAAGCTCCCTCCAATGCAAAATTGGGGTCAATGGCAAGTACGCCACTGAGTTTGTAGTCGAGCGTAACATCAGAACTGTCAATTGGGCGCAAAAGCTCCAAAAAATGCTTGACGACTCCGAAGAATCGGCGCTCCTTAACCAACGCCTGGCTTTCATCAAAAGCGAAATTAAAAAGGCCGAAATGAGGCTCCGACTCGACGGCCGTCCCATCACCGCAGCTTCCATCAAAAACGCGTACCTCGAAGCCCAGGGTATGATAAAAGTTGAACCCAAACCCGTCGTCGTCAAACGACCAACGTTTCACGATTGTTTCAGAGAGTTTTACCACAAAAAATCAACCCAAAAAAGAAAGCCCATCACCGAGCGTACCCGACAAAGCTATTGGCGGTACAAAAGCAATTTGGATAAGTACATGAAGTTTTTGCAGGTGAAAAAACTGTATGCTGACCAAATCACCCACGAATGGGCAGAACGTTACCTCGATTGGCTCATTGACAAAGCCAAGTTTGCCAATGACTACGCAAACAATAACATTCAACTTCTAAAAAGTGTGTTGCAAATGGCCGAAAACTCGCATCTAATCGACAAAAATCCATTGAAGGGTTATAAACTCTTTGACAATAACTATTACGATACTACCCACTTGACAATTGAAGAGGTCAATACCCTTGCCAGTTTTGATTTTTCAACCATCGTACTCCACGAAAAGGCCGCTAAAACCTTGCGCGAAGAAGCCGATATTTTCGTTTTTTCATGTTTCACCGCTCAACATCATTGTGACCTAAAAGAACGTAATTACGAACTTTTCGAGCATCCCACCGATGGGCGTATATGGCTAAAAGGTAAAAGAAGAAAAACGGGGGTCGCCTATTCGATGCCACTTCACCCGATAGCTTTGGCAATCGTTAACAAATACGAAGGCATTAACAATTTGCCCGTAAAAGCGAACACGAAACGAAACTACCACCTAAAACACATTGCGGTACATTGTGGTATCAAGATACGTTTGACGACCAAAGTAGGCCGTAAAACTTTCAGCAATTTCGCGTTGAATACGCTGCGTATGCGCGAAGAAACCGTTGCCGCTATCCTTGGTCATCAAAATACCAAGTTTGTCAAAAGGTACGCCAAAATTACCGAAGAAAGCATCGCGGCCGAATACCGTTTCTAACCTCAAAAGCATCTACCAACATGGACACACAAAACAATGATAGCGTTCTCATTAATGAACTTCGTTGGCGTATTTCAATACTTGAACAGCTTATCCAAAATCAATCTGCAATCCTTGGAACAAAAGACCTCGTGATTTACAGGCTAAACGAGAAAGTTGATGACCTTGAATTTGAAAACGACCGCCTTAAAGAGCAAGCTACAAACCTACTTGAGTTAAATCATCGTAGCAACTAACCTAGATGTAGAGGTAAAAAAATAAGCGGTGCTCGTAACACCGCTTATCTTATCTCGCCCATTTTCAATAAAAAACAGCGATTTACAACAAATTTCAACAAAGTAATGGAGAATAACCCAACCAGTCAAGCCCTTACCCTAAAAGAGTTTGCCCCCATAGCTGAAGTAACACCCTTTAATGACGTTACTCAAGAGGATGAACGAACAAAAAAGCGCCTGCAAAAAGCGGCCAAAAACTACATTCGAGTAGGTGATAATTACTACAAAATTGTCTATCGTCCTGACAAAGAAGGCAAACCGCTCAAAGACTACCTAAAGCTAAACAAAGGCACTTTGATTGATGACCATACCCACGGAATCATCAAATACATTTCCAAGTTTGATGACTTCTGTATGGTCGCCTCCCACACGAACTACAAACAGGTCCACAACGGATTTTACAACGAATATTCCGAGCTTACCCACAAACCAAAAGAGGGAGATTGCAACACCATTTTGGCAGTGATAAAACACGTCTTTGGAGAGCATTACTTTGATTTTGCCATCGACTATTTACAGCTGCTTTACACCAGTCCCTACCAACGACTACCCATTTTATTACTGGAATCACAAGAAAAAAACACAGGTAAATCCACCTTTGCCAACATCATTTACAAGATTTTTCAAGACAATGCTATCAAAATAGGGAACAATGACCTGCAAAGCGACTTTAATTCAGTGTGGGTCAAAAGGTTGGCCATCATTGTAGATGAAACGTCATTGGAGAAAAAGGGCGTTACTCAAATGCTCAAAAGGTTTAGTACCGAAACTGGAAAAGTTACGGTGAACGAAAAAAACAAAGCACAATCGGAGGTTGATTTCTTCGGAAAGTTCATTTTTATTTCAAACGAAGAAGGTAAAGCCTTGTTCATCGAGCGAAACGACCCTAGATGGGCGGTTTTTAAGGTGCCTACCTTTGCCGAGAAAGGCATCAAAGATGACCCGCTCATTGATGACAAATTAGAGGCCGAAATCCCCGCTTTTCTTCATTTCATAACCCAAAGAACGCTCAAATACAAACGAGAAAGCCGTATGTACTTTGCTCCTATCGTTTACCAAACCGCCCAACTTCAACTTTATTACAATAACAGCATCAGTAAAACCGCGCAAGCCATCAAGAAATTGATAATAGATACTTTTGACTTATTCCCAAAAGAAGAAAGTATGAAGTTTGGTATTTCTGACATTATGGACGAATTGAAGTCAGAGTTGCGCAACATTGAACGGGAACGAGTTCGCTTTGCTATTGAAAAGGAACTCAACAAAGCACCTCAAGCAAGAACCCACTACACGCTTTTTAGTAGGAAAATAGCCGAATCTAGCCAGGATTATCTACCTCTTAAAAACGGCCAAAATAAGGTTCACTATATTTTCTCAAAGTTTGAGGC
This sequence comes from Runella limosa DSM 17973, assembly GCF_000482465.1. Lineage (GTDB taxonomy): Bacteria > Bacteroidota > Bacteroidia > Cytophagales > Spirosomataceae > Runella > Runella limosa. The sequence continues at coordinate 29,587 of NZ_KI519424.1, read as the reverse complement.
AGAAACTTGGAAAAGTACAAATGATATTTTTTGAATTTACCGATTTTGGAACAAATGGAACAAAACGGTACAAAATTTGGAACAAAATACGGCTGCAAAAGTGCCACTTTCATAAAGGTTCTGAATTTTGGAACAAATGGAACAAAGCTCTTTATTTTATTGATTTTCAAACTATTAAAATGTTCCAAAATTTGTTCCAATAATGTTCCAAATGTTCCACTTTTCAGGAGGTCTTGCCATTTCTTCAATTTTGTTCCATTTTTTTTCCAAATCCTCAGAAATGCGGGCTTTTGTCAATCGCCAAAAAACACAGTGCAATTTCTAGTTATCCTCTATTTGTCGCTGAAAGAAAAAGATTCGTCGAAATCCCTAACCATTAGCACCCATGATTAAACCCGAATTAATCGAAAAAGCCAATGCCGTTTCAATTGTTGACTTTTTGGCGGCAAAAGGCATAGAGCCAGTCAAAGCCATCGGCAAAGAACTCGTTTATCACTCCCCGCTGAGGGACGACCCTACGCCATCATTTTTTGTGAATCCTGCCAAAAATAGCTTTAAAGACTTTGGCGTCGATGAGCACCGAGGCAGTGTATTACGGCTTGTGCAGTTGCTGGAGCAATGTAACTTTCCTGTTGCGGTCGCTAAACTATTGGAGTTTAAAGGCCAAGCGCTTGAGAGCTACGCCAATCTTTTTCTTTCAGCGACCGAAATACCCAAGCCAAAGGCCAACGACCCTAAAATTGTGTACCCTGTACAAAACCCCGTCCTTATCAACTATGTGCAATCACGCGGAGTCCCCTACTCATTGGCTAAAAAGTACCTGTACGAAGTAATGACTACCACCAACGACCGAGTTTACTTTACCGTCGGTTTTTCCAATGATTCAAAAGGATTTGCATTACGTAACAAATACTTCAAAGGATGTTTAGGAGAACAAGATATAACGACTTTTGATTTTGAGTCCCGAAATACGGTAGCCGTTTTTGAGGGTTTCTTCGATTTCCTATCAGCCCTCGTTTGGTTTGGCCGTGAAGCTCCACGGATTCCAACCGTAATTCTGAACACCACCAACAACCGAAAAAAAGCCGTTGCCTACCTTCGTGAGTTCAAAGAAGTGAATTGTTTTTTTGATCGCGACGAAACAGGAATCAAATGTTTCAATCTTTTACGCGACCGCGACGGGCTTCCCGTCAGTGATTGTTCTGGACTTTATGAAGGTTTTAACGATTTTAATGATTTCCTCGTAAATGCGCCGAGAAAACAGTGATTTCAATCGTAAAATGTAGCCTGTGGATATAAAAAAGCCTGTAAATCGTTGATTTACAGGCTTGTGCAGAGAGAGAGGGATTCGAACCCCCGGACCTGTTACAGTCAACGGTTTTCAAGACCGCCGCATTCGACCACTCTGCCATCTCTCTTTGTTTTTCCCTTACTCGTCGTTTGGGATTGCAAAAGTAGGACTATTACGCAGCTTTGTCAAGCTTTTTCTCAGAAAAAATCTAAAAAATAAGCTCAACAGCGCTTAAAAACGCCCTTTTTGCTGATTATCAATTTGTTAAAATTACTCCAATGCTTGCTTTAAATCCGCAATTAAATCATCTATGTGTTCTAGCCCTACTGAAATTCTAAGCAGGTCTTTAGGGCTCACCGAATGAACTCCCTCCGCCGTCGCTCGGTGTTCAATCAAACTTTCTACTCCTCCCAAACTCGTGGCTCTAATAAACACTTTTACTTTGCTTTTCAAGGCCAATGCCGCCTCTTCTCCCCCTTTTACTTGAATCGACAACATCGCTCCCCCCGCACTCATTTGTTTTTTGGCCACTTCTACTCCACTATGACTCGGCAAAAAAGGGTAATGAACGACTTCCAAAGCAGGATGTGTACCCAGAAATTCGGCCAACTGTGCCGCATTCGACGTTTGCTGCCGCACCCGCAAAGGCAAAGTTTTAAGTCCCCTCAAAACCAACCAACAATCAAATGGCGAAGGTACAGCCCCTCCTAAAGCTTGTATCATTCGCGCTTTCTCGGCCAACGGTCCATTTTCTTTAAATATCAATGCCCCACTCAACAAATCGCTGTGTCCCCCAAAGTATTTGGTGGCCGAGTGCATCGACACATCACAGCCCAAATCAAGTGGGCGTTGTAAAACAGGGGTTGCCCATGTATTGTCACAAACGGTATAAGCGCCTCTTTGACGAGCCAACGTAGCTACCTCCGCAATGTCAGTAATTTTGAGTTGGGGATTCGACGGGCTTTCTATCCACACTAATTTGGTATTGGGCAAAAAAGCCGCTTCAATCGCTGCTAAATCGCTCATGTCCACCTTTGTGTATTTTAAACCCCAAACGGACATGATTTCCTGCAATAAAGCGGGAGTTCCGTAGTAAGCATCGTCTGGCACAATAACGTGGTCATTGGGAGAAAGACACTGAAAAATAGTAGCCGTAGCCGCTTGCCCCGACGCAAAAGCCATCCCAACTTCCCCTCCTTCCAATATCGCGTAGGCTTTTTCCAATGAATTTCGGTTGGGGTTACTGGCTCGGGTATAAATATGTCCGTGAGGAATACTGCTATCGGGCTCACGCTCGAACGTAGTTGACAAATAAATGGGAGGCACCACTGCACTGGCATTGGCATCGTGGTACTGAGTACTATTAATGACTAAAGTTTCAAAATTCATAGGTCTTCAATGGAAATAATAGCAGTTTGTACTGTCAATTTTCAACCGTTAAAAACTGACCCCACAATTTTACTTCAAATCTTTTTTGAAACAAAAATTACTTGCGTACGTTTGCATACAGTATGCAAGCATACTGTATTACATCCTAAATAAGACTTAACTCTTTTTACCTCCCCATGAACACCTATCAGACCTTTGAAGTGACCGTCGAGCACTTTGTTGCCCGCGTTTTTTTTAATCGACCCGAGCGTGCTAATGCCTTAAACCAAACCGCTTGGGATGAAATGAAAGCGATTTTCGAAGAACTTGATGAGAATGATGAGGTTAGGGTCACTGTGCTGAGTGGGCACGGCAAGCATTTTTGCGCAGGAATCGACCTGGAGCTTTTGATGAACGTGGCACAGTTTTCAAATGCGTGTGAAGGACGAAAAAGAGAGCAACTTCGCAAAAAAGTATTGGCGCTGCAAGCTCCTATCAACGCCATTGAGCAGTGCAGCAAACCCGTCATTGCGGCCATCAAAGGAGGCTGTATTGGTGGTGGAGTGGATATTATAAGTGCTTGCGATATGCGCTACTGCACCGATGATGCGTATTTTACCATCAAAGAAATTGACATGGGCATGGTGGCAGATTTAGGAACTTTACAGCGTTTACCCAAAATAATTCCTCAAGGAATAGCACGCGAATTGGCATTTACGGGTCGAAATGTAGCAGGTATTGAAGCAGAACGTATCGGGTTAGTCAACCGTACTTTTGCCAGCGCCGAAGAAATGTACACTGAAGTGATGAAAGTAGCTCAAACAATTGCAGCTAAATCGCCCTTGTCTATTCGAGGCACCAAGGCAATTCTCAACCACAGCCGTGATCATTCGGTAGCCGATGGCTTAGAGTATATGGCAACTTGGAATGCCGCTATGTTACTTTCGGACGACTTAATGGAGGCTTTTCAGGCGAAAATGCAGAAACGTGAGGCAATTTTTAAATAGACAAGCACGAACATAAAGGCGACAAAACCACGTCCTTGCTTTTTGGCAAGAAAAATGGCTTTGTCGCCTCTGCTTATTCACTCGTTTCGCGCGTTGATTATACGCGACGAAGTTTTGCTTCAATCGTTTGTTGCGTATGTGGCACTGCCCGTAGTCGCTCCTTTGGAATCAATTTTCCAGTATCAATACAAATGCCGTACGTACCGTTTTTGATGCGAATAAGTGCGTTTTCAAGCTGCGTAATAAATTTTTGCAAACGCCCAGCCGATTGGCTCATTTGCTCCCGCTCGCTTGTGTCCACATCTTCCATCAATTTGGTCGCTGCACCAGTATTGTCGGTACCACTGTCATTTTTGCGACTTAATGTGTCCTTAATGTACGCCAATTCTTTCCGCGCAACTTCAAGTTTTGTGTTGATGATTTCTTCGAACTCCTTCAACTCTTCTTCAGAGTAACGTTTTTTTTCTTCCTGTGCTGACATAATAAAACTCCTTGGTTTGGGGTACAACTTAATGGCGGAAGTCAATTAAGCCGCAAAAATACGTTTTATTCGGTTCTGTCAAACCATTTTTACGACCGTTTAATAAAAACTTATTTTTTGTCGATTTTATGTTTTCCAATAAATACCAAGTAATATTTGGATAAAACCCCAAGAACCTATAGACTATTTCAACCTTTTGACAAAGAGTTCTATTTCATTTTACACCCACAAATTGCACTATATCAAGAAAAAACTATCCTTTTGTATTTTTTGTTATAATAATAGTAAGTTTGCGCCAAGAAGCTCAGGTGCTTTTTGTGTCCTGAGATTTTATCATCAAACGAACATTCCAAATAATCAGATTTCTTTAAAGTTATGACTTACATTGAGCCCGCTCCTATCAAAGATAAGGAGAATCCATTGGAGTCGATGATGTCGCGTTTTGACAAAGCGGCCGAACTCCTTGGTATTAGCGATGAAATGTACCACATTCTCAAAGTCCCCCGCAAACAGGTCGTAGTCGGTCTTCCCGTTACGATGGACAATGGCCAAATCAAAGTCTTTGAAGGTTACCGTGTCATTCACTCTACCATCCTTGGCCCCGCCAAAGGAGGTATTCGATTTGATATGGCCGTCAACATTGACGAAGTGCGCGCCCTTGCAGCTTGGATGACTTGGAAATGTGCCGTAGTAGATATTCCGTACGGCGGGGCAAAGGGAGGGATTGCTTGCAACCCTCGTACGATGTCCGCAGGTGAAATCGAGCGCCTCATGCGCGCTTACACCTTGTCGATGCTAGATGTTTTTGGCCCCGACAAAGACATTCCCGCTCCCGATATGGGGACAGGCCCCCGCGAAATGGCGTGGTTGATGGATGAATACTCCAAAGCCATGGGTATGACCGTTCATGGTGTGGTAACGGGCAAACCGCTCGTATTGGGTGGTTCGCTTGGCCGTACCGAAGCCACAGGCCGTGGCGTAACGGTTTCGGCGCTTGCTGCCATGGAAAAAATGCGCATCAATCCGTACCGAGCAACGGTCGCCGTTCAAGGTTTTGGAAACGTTGGTATGTTTGCGGCTTCTCTCATGCACGAACGCGGCGTAACAGTCCAAGCCATCAGTGATATTTCGGGTGGGTATTTCAATGCCCGAGGTATCGACATTGAGGATGCAATGAAGTACCGCGCAGCCAATGGTGGCATTATGGAGGGTTATAAAGAGGCAGACAAAATAACTAACGAAGAACTCCTTTCGCTTCCAGTAGATGTGTTGGTACCAGCAGCCAAAGAGGATGTTATTACCCACGACAATGCCGCGTATATCCAAGCCAAAATGATTGTGGAGGGTGCCAACGGGCCTACTTCTGCCAGTGCCGATGACATCATCAATGAAAAGGGTATTATGGTTGTTCCCGATATTTTAGCCAATGCGGGCGGTGTTACGGTTTCTTATTTTGAGTGGGTTCAAAACCGTATTGGTTACAAATGGAACCTCGAACGCATCAACCGCCGTTCGGATCGCATTATGAAAGATGCCTTTGAAAACGTGTATGCTACTTCGCAAAAATACCAAGTAAACATGCGACTTGCGGCTTATATTGTTGCGATTGACAAAGTAGCAAGTACCTATAAGTACCGTGGTGGTTATTAGATAATAGATTCGTATTTCCTTCAAAATACTCAATCAACCAAAAGGGCAAGTTGCGAATTGTAACTTGCCCTTTTTATCTAGCTGCCGTACAATTGTCGCTTTGATGATAAAGTAAAGATAGAAAAATTGAAGCGGTTTGCCTACTTTTGCAACGTTTATCTAAAAACCCCGTACGTATGACAATTCATAAAGAAGGTTTCGCTAGTATTGGTTTAGCAGGCGCATTTGTATTAATTACCAATTGGCTCTTGCGCTACTTTATAGGCGAAATCGAATGGCTAACAACCACTTGGCTTGTGGTATCACTCGTCTTCTTTTTTATTATTGTTCAATTTTTCCGTAAACCAACGCGGATTACGCCCATTCACCCCAACCACGTAATCGCCCCTTGTGATGGCAAAGTGGTAGTCATTGAAGAAGTGGTTGAAACAGAATACTTTAAAGGCCCACGTCGGCAAGTTTCTATTTTCATGTCACCCATCAATGTCCATATCAACTGGAACCCCATTGCTGGTGTGGTTAACTATTTCAAATACCACCCAGGCAAATACTTGGTAGCGTGGCATCCCAAATCTAGTACAGAAAACGAACGCACAACTACGGTCATAAAAGCACCCAACGGCGTTGAAGTACTTTTTCGTCAAATTGCAGGTGCCTTAGCAAAACGCATTGTTTGGTACGTAAAAGAAGGTCAACAGGTAAGCCAAGGGTCCGAAATGGGATTTATAAAATTTGGCTCACGCGTCGATATTTACTTACCTCTTGATGCTGATATTAAAGTAAATCTTGAAGAAAAAACAACGGGCGGTATCACGGTGTTAGCACATTTAAAATAAGTCTCGACATTAAAAATCATGCTATCTACGACAGAATCTACTTCACATTATGACAACCTCGACCAAATGAGTGTTCGGGAGTTGCTCACTAACATCAACAACGAAGACAAAACAGTTCCTTACGCCGTCGAAAAAGCCATTCCTCAAATAGAGGCATTGGTTGAGCAAATCGTCGTTAGAATGAAACAAGGTGGTCGCCTTTTTTACATTGGTGCAGGAACAAGTGGTCGCTTAGGTGTGGTAGATGCCTCAGAATGTCCCCCAACTTACGGCGTACCTTTTGATTTGGTCATCGGTATCATGGCAGGCGGCGACAGTGCCATCCGTAAAGCCGTCGAAAATGCCGAAGATGACCCCAATCAGGCATGGCTTGACCTCCAAGCTTACGACATTGACGAACTAGATTCATTGATTGGAATTGCTGCTTCGGGCCGCACACCGTATGTAATTGGTGGGCTCAATCAAGCCCGAAATGCTGGAATTTTAACGGGCTGTATTGTGTGCAATGTAGGCTCAAAAGTAGCCGCTGCGGCCGAATATCCCGTCGAAATCGTCGTAGGCCCCGAGTTTGTCACTGGTAGTACCCGCATGAAATCAGGAACGGCCCAAAAATTAGCCCTCAATATGATTTCTACTTCGGTGATGATTCAACTTGGACGCGTACAAGGCAACAAAATGGTGGATATGCAAATGACTAATTTTAAACTCGTTCAACGCGCCATCCGAATGGTACGAGAAGAATTGCCGCACATCACACCCGAAGAAGCGCAAGCGCTGTTAGATGCCCACGGAAGCGTTCGCAATGCTGTTGAAGCTGGCCGCAATTTGTCATGAAAAAAATCTGGAACAGCCTTAAAGAGCACGTAAAAGCCGATTTTGATGTTAAAACGTATGGTTTTACGGCTGTTTTTCTGGTGGTAATCATTGCCATCAATTACCGTATAAATTTAGAGCGGGGAATCATTGATAGTTATCGTGGCAACCCTATTCGCATTTTCTGGTATTTTTTACTATACGCCTTCGCTTATTACGGAGGCGTTTTTATTTATACCCTTTGCAAAAAAGAAACCTCCGCACTGCGTACACCCACTTTCTGGCTGTATAGTCTATTCATCTTAGGAGTGCTGGGTTTAGACGGCGGCTTTTATGCCTACAACCAATGGAGTAAAGAGCTATTTGATGGACAAATTTACATCTTTGCTTTCCATTGTTTGTCAAACCTTTTTTCGGTTTTAACAGTCGTACTTCCCTTTTTAGTCTTTTATTATTTCATTGACCAGCAGCCTTCTTACTTTTACGGACTACGCCCCCAATGGTTTGTTGTAAAGCCCTACTTACTTTTGGTTGTTTTTATGGTTCCCCTTATTGGCTGGGCCTCGTTTCAACCTGATTTTTTGCGCTCTTACCCTTCCTACAAAGGTTCTAACGCCGCTGCGTTTTTTGGGGTATCTCCTTGGGTAACTACCTTATTTTATGAGGTTTGTTATGGTTTTGACTTCTGCATTACGGAGTGGCTTTTTCGAGGATTTTTAACCATTGGAATGGCTCGATTTTTAGGTCGAGGAGTCATCGTTCCAATGGTCGTTTGTTATGCTTCCCTCCATTTTGGAAAACCATTGGGCGAGACCATCGGCTCTATTTTCGGAGGCTATATTCTTGGGGTGTTGGCTTTACAAACTAGAAGTATCTGGGGTGGCATTATTGTTCATGTGGGAGTAGCTTGGCTGATGGACTTAGCGGCTTGGCTTCAGAAAGCTGAGATTTACTAACACCTTCCTCCTCACTCGCTGGCGTTAAACTTTCAACCCCACGCACAAAAAGCGCGCGACTTGGAAAAGCAAAAGTGGCTCCTTGGGTTCGAACGATTTCCAGTATTTTGAAATTCACGTCTTCTCGCACGCGCATAAATTCTTTCCAAACAGACGTACCCACGTGGTAAATTACTACTACGTCCAACGAGCTTTCACTCAAAAGCTCTAACCTTACGGTGGGTTCTTTCGACCCAGTGATGTATTGAGAAAGCAGGTACTCACGGATTTCCTCAATGATTTTTTCGATGGTTTCCGAAGGTGTATCGTAAGCCAACCGAACGTAATACTTGGCGCGGCGGTGGGTTCGTTGTGAAACATTTTCGAGGGCTTGGGTCACCATCAATCGGTTGGGCACGGTTATCAAACTGCCATCGTCCGAACGAACGCGCGTGCTTCTAAACCCAATTTGTTCTACCTCTCCCGAAATCTTATCCAATACGACCGATTGCCCCACCAAAAAAGGGCGTTCGAGCATGATGGTTATCGAAGCGATGAGGTTTTCGAGCGTTTCGCGGGCCGCCAACGCAATCACCACTCCCCCAATCCCCAAACTGGTAATTAGTGCCCAAACGTTTACCTCATATACTTTGTGGAGCATGACAAAAAAACAAGTCAGTGTCCAAAAAACAATGGCAATGTCTTTGAAGAAAGGAACGAGTTGGTCATCTAAGGCCGAGGGCGTTTCGGCAGCTTGCTGCTTGAATATCAAGGAAATAAACTTTATCAAACGAATTCCTAACCAGCCGATTGCCACCGACAACATTGTTTGATAGGCACGCTCCAACAGCATCAGCCAGCCAAATTTTTCAGGCGAAGCCCAATTCCATTCGGAAGGCACTTTGAGGTGATGAAAGGCCGAAAATAAAATAACAAGGGTGATAAGCGCCTCAAAAGGACGGCGAGTAAGACGCACAAATTCAGCCACGGGGATATTACCAGCCTCACTTTTGATAAAACGGTAAATCGTCCGACTCACGGTAAAGGAAAGTCCGCGCCGAAGGATGATTCCTAAACCCAGTATGCCCACAAACCAAAGTAAATCGCTGATTTTGTTTTCTAAAATGGTGTAATGAAGCCAATACGAAACTTGGTCCATGTCTTTAGCTAGTTGATTCGGCTACAAAACAACGACGTATTTGGCGCTTTCACAACAAAAAGCGGGTTATCGAATGGTCAATTTTGATAACTTGACCAAAAATACCTCTTTTCGACGGCGGGCGACTTCAATCTGAGCATCGTCGTTCATCACCACCGTTCCTCCCTCCCCTTTGATGTATTTCTTCACTTGCCGCAAATTGATAAGGTACTGATTATGAACCCGTACAAAGCCATAAGGGCTTAACAATTCTTCGTATTCTTTTAAGTTTTTGGACACCATTATTTTTTTTCGACCCATAAAGTGAAAAATGGTATAATTCGCATCTGATTCACAGCGAACAATTTCCCGAATCGGTACATAAAAAATCCCTTCTTGCGTCGGAAGCGCCATTTGCATACTCTCCGACTGTCCTCCTCGAAGGTTTTGCAACAGTACTTCTACATTTTGCGCCGATGATTTTTTGGTTTTTATACGCTCAGAAGCCCGTTGAATAGCGGCCTCAAGTTCGTCGCCATCAATAGGTTTTAATAAATAATCGACCGCCCCAATTTTAAAGGCTTTTACGGCATAGTGGTCGAATCCTGTGGTAAAAATCACCTCAAAATCAATCCGTTCGAGGCCATCGAGCATGTCAAATCCGCTTTTACCAGGCATCTGAATGTCCAAAAAAACTAAATCAGGATTCAGCACCTGAATGGCGCGGGCACCTTCGTCGGCCGAATGACAAAACTGCATCACGTAAATGTCTTGAGCATACAGTTCGAGGAGTTTTTTAAGGGCTTGGCACCCCATGAGTTCGTCGTCAACGATGAGCGCTTTTAACATAATTTGAATTGGGCAATGTCTGGCAAAACTATTTTTACTTTTGTTCCTGAAGGCTCACCCGTTTTGTCGTACAAATCGTCGATGATGATTTTGGCTCCTTCGGTATTGTACTGACGATTAAAGGTTTCGATGCTTTCGAGTACGTTTTGAGTCCCTTTCGATTTTCGGCTGGGCGACAATTGTTTACTTATCTCTTTTGACTTTACCCGCCCAACCCCGTTGTCTTCAATGGTACACGAAACCAGCGTTGTAGTTTCTCGATGAAACGAGAGTATAATTTTACCTTGTTCCGAACGGTGCATCAGTCCGTGCCAAATGGCATTTTCGACGTGCGGTTGTATCATCATGGTAGGAAAAACGGTTTCGTGCGCCTCCAAGCGAGGATCTACTTTAATTTCAAAATCAAACTTATTTTTCCCGAAACGCATTTGTTCTAACTCCACATAAAGGTTCATAAAGGTTACAATTCGTTCGATGGTCTGAAGTGGCGTATCGGTATTGTCCAAAATTTGCCGAATCAATTTAGAAAACTTGGTGAGGTACTTCGACGCTTGGTGGTTTTGATCGTGTAAAATAAAATTATTGATGGAATTGAGGCAATTAAAGATAAAATGGGGGTTCATTTGCGCCCGTAACGCCTTCATTTCCAAGGCCGCAATCTGACGATTGAGCATGGCTTTTTCTTTTTCTCTCTCCTGAATACGTCGTATTCTTCCCGTAAAAAACACCACCAACGCCGCAACACCCGCCATAATCGCCAAAAACCTAAACCAATCTTTTGTCCAAAAAGGAGCGGTCACTCGTACTTTCAGCGTCAGTGGAGTTTCGTTCCAAACTCCGTCCGAATTGCTAGCTTTTACCTTAAAAACATAGTCTCCTGGAGGAATTTGCGAATAACTCACAAAATGACGGTTTCCGCTGTATATCCAATTTTTATCAACACCCTCCAATTGATACGCGTACTGATTTTTTTGGGGTGAAGTAAAATCTAGCGCGGCAAATTCAAACGACAAAAAGTTTTCTGTATAGCTCGTTTCGATCATACCTTTCCCAAAAACATTCACCGAATGGTTCATCACTTTTACCTCTGTAATGGCAACTGGCGAAGAACTACCACGGCGTTGTAACCCAGAAGGTTGGAAAATAGTAAAGCCATTGACTCCCCCAAACGCCATCTCGCCAGAAGCTAACTTAAGGTACGCTCCCCCATTAAACTCATTGTTTTGAATACCATCGTGTACATCAAAAGCCGTAAAAGTCTCATTTTTAGGATTAAAACGTGCCAACCCCATGTTGGTACTCATCCACACTTGACCATTGTCATCCACCAACGAACCATACACGATGCTGTTGGGCAGGCCGTCGTCGGTGGTATATAGCTTAAATCGCTTAGACAACGGATTGTATTTCCCAAAACCTACCCGATAACTACTAATCCAAAGAACTGAATCACTACTTAGGTTGACACTGCTCAGGTCCCCCACCTCAATATTAGTCGATGGTATCACCAGTGGCACAGGCTCAATCGTCTCATTTATAGGCGAATACTTTTGCAGTCCTACTCCTCTCCCAATCCAAATTATCCCTTTTGAATCTTCTTTAAATGAGTTTATCAAATCGTCGTACCCGCTTGCATTGGCCCAAAAACGATACTTTTTTGTCGGATAATCAAACGTAAATAACCCTTTGACCGTCCCCATCCAAATCCGCTTTCGGCTATCCATGTAAATCGTCCGAATGGCAGTTGATTGAAGCGAATCAAAAATGCCCTTACACGCAAGCGAAGGTGCGGTAAACTTTCCTTTTGAGGTATCATACTGCACCAAGCCATTACTCGTTGCCCCCCAAAACAGGCCCGGCTCTACCTCAATCAGCGCATAGAGTTGGCTTTGGCCTTCTGTTTGTGGCTTACTCACCCTCACTTTCCCTGTTTTCTTATTCCAAACGTTGATTCCTTCGCCGTCTGTTCCTACCAACAGGTTGTCGCCCACTTCGGCAAAAGACAAAACGAAGTTGTAATTCAGCCCATTATCTTGATTTATCGTCCGAAATTTACCCAACCGCAGATTTACCTTGTTCAGCCCACTGTTATTACTTCCCACCCATATCAAGCCCGAATTATCTTCAAAAATGTCGTTGAGCGGCGACCCTTTGAGGCTGTTGAGGCGCTGATACGTCAAATCGGAAGGCAGAAAATCCATTTTTTCGGTTTTGGTATCCAAACAAACCAACCCCGACTGTAGGCTCAACCAACATCTCCCATTTTTGCCAATTGTCATCGACCGAATTGGAAATGTAATAAGCTCAGGAAAAAGAGCTCGTAAAGAATACTTTTTTACCAATTTCAGGGAATGACTATCAAAAGCCCAAACGCCTTCATTTTCGACCCCTATCCAAATCAAGTTGTTATATACTTGCATCGGACGAATGTCACTGTCGGGAGCCAACCCAAAAGAGACTGCTTTGTACTTGTTTTTTTTCACGTCCAACAACCAATAGTTTTCACTGGTAGAAATCAATAGCCTATTGGTATCAAGCTGTGCGGCATTTAGTATGTTAAACTTAGGGATTTTGCAGTAGGTACGTTTGCTTTTAGTATCTAGGAAATAAAGACCTTTGTTGCTACACACCCAAAGATTCCCTTTTGCGCCTGGCAGGATTTTTCGTATTCTAACATTTGGCAAAAACGTACGGATAGAATCCGTCAATATATTGAGTTGGGCAATGCCATTCCGAGTCCCTACCCAAAGGTGCTCGTCGCCATTGTGGAATAACTGCCGAATACTATTGCTGGGAAGCCCCACCACTGATTGCCCAATCTGCGCCCGATAAGGTTTGAACTGATACCCGTCGTACCGTAGAAGTCCATCGTCGGTACCTACCCAAAGAAAACCCCGACTATCTTGGGTGATGCTCCAAACTGTATTTTGGGAAAGGCCGTTTCGGTTGTCAAAATTTTCCACCCAAGCATTTTGAAACACCTGCGCAAACAGCGACGGGATACTCCACCCCAGCAAATACAACAAAAGTCCGCCTTTAAGCCGCATGTTTTTCCAATCAATGTTTTGAACAATCCCCAAAGTAGCAAATTACCAAAAATACATCCAAGCCCGCCACCTTTTTACAGATACTGCCAGTTATTCATCGGTAGTTTTTCGGGGCTTTTGTCCAATTTATTTTTGAATCATCAAAAAACAAAACCCCTTGAAGTTATGAACGCGCTCACTCATCCGCCTTTGCCTCTGCTTGTAAAAACTCCTCCTCAGCGAAAAGTCTCCATCCCAAAAATCACGTTGCCTTACATGAATCGCTTTGTGAGTATCCCAATCACCCAGATACTCTATATCCAAAGTGATGTCAACTACAGCAATATCTACCTAAAAGATGGGCGGCGTTTTCTAGTGGCTAAAACCTTAAAGGAATATAATCAAGAGTTAAAAACTTACCCTTTTGCCCGAATACATAAATCATTTTTGGTCAACCTCGATTCCATCTCATCCTGTGATTTTCCTGAATACGAAGTGCATCTTCAAAATGGGTTGTGCCTACCTATTGCGCGCCGCAAACGCAAAGTGTTTCAGCAAGTGTATCACATCTTTCAACATACCCAACGGTTAGCCAACTAAACTCATGGAAATGGCATTATTTATTGTTGGAATCATCATCGCATTTTGCCTGTTTTTTACTGCACTGTGGTCAGCCATCGTTTTTGGTTTTTCGCACGTTAGCGGTTGGCAAAATTTAGCGAGCCAGTATGCCACGCCTCCTCTCCAAGAAGGTTTTTATACCAACGTAAGTGGGCAGGTGGGATTGGCTAGTTACAACAACTTACTCCGAATCGCTTTTACAGAAAAAGGGCTGTATTTGCACATAATGCCATTTTTTCAAGTCGGTCATAAACCTTTACTACTTCCTTGGCACCAATTACGCCACTGGGAACTCACAACTTCTTTGTTTAGAAAAGTGGTTTATTGCCAAATTGATGGAGTACGGATCACCCTTCCTCACAAATATTGGGGGACGCTCCAAAGTTACCTTAGCGCCTACGCCTAATTTCAACAGTTATGCTCCGAATTCTCCTCATCATTATCCTTTTTGTAATCATTGCAGGTTATTTTTTTGTGCAGTGGGCCAATAAACCAGAAAACGTAGCTGCTCTGCTCCAGCAAAGAGCTGAAGAAAAAAACAAGCCCATCTGGATAGTGTACAAGCCATTGAAGAAAAATTGGCCTAGTGGCCTCTACTACCAACAGCAGCGATTGGAACGGAAGTGTCATTGGTACGTTCAAAAGCCTTAAAATATGGACGTGGAACTAACGACTCAACGCATGAAACCTACTTGTAAACCTCACGTAAACCTTCTCTTACTGATGGGAATTATTTCCTGGCTTTTGACCGCTTGTGGGTTGAGTTCGCCCAAAGAAACCGAACGCTACGGATTCGACATCCCGATTGATAGTACAAAAGCCGTTTGGAAAACTACTTGACAGACCGTTTTTGGCACGATACGATTCTTATTGACAATCAGTTGTACCTACCGCGCGACCAAAACAAACACAAACAACTTTTGGAAAAACAGCAGCACTTTCGGAAGTGGTTTTTCAAACTGGTTTGGCCCTCAACGATGCCGTTTTTACCGAACACTGGTACCTGTCTGAATCAAGTAATTCGTTTCGGGTTTGTGTTCAAAAAGGCCATGTTACGGGGCTCAATTTATAAAGAGCACACGCATTTTTTCCCCAAAATGGTCGCATTTCAAGCAAATCATCTTGCTAAAAACCAACAACAAACCACAAAAAAAGCTCGAAGAATGGTTTCTTCGAGCTTTTTTGGCTTCCGTTTGGAAGCAACAGCACTGACTTATTTCTGCGCTGGTTGTTGTGCAGGAGCTGGTGTAGTTGCTGGAGCAGGCGTTGTAGGCGCGGGAGCCGCAGGCAACGAACGTTGGTTCGCTTTTTCTACGTTCACGCTATTGATTCCACCCGCCGCTTGAGGTTGTCCGATGAACAAGTGAGATACCAACGCTAAAATAGCCATGGCACCTGCCAATCCCCAAGTGATTTGTTCCAAAAGGTCAGTTGTGCGCTTTACACCAAACATTTGGCTCGCACCACTTCCTCCAAATTCTCCTGCTAAACCGCCTCCTTTTGAGTTTTGAACCAATACGATTAAAACCAACAATACAGCGATAATAGCAATTACAACGATAAATACGGTAAACATTTTTTTGTTTTCAGTTATGAGTTTTCTAGTTCAAGATTGACCTTTCACTTGCTACTCCGTGGTTAAGTCTTTTATCTTTTCGGCAAAGTACGCCTTTTTTTCTGGTTTTTTCAACATCAGTTGCTCGTATATTTCAATGGCCCGTTCAATTTTTCCTTGCCGCACCATGATTCTCGCCATCCCTTCGCTTACTACCTCTCTTTTTACAGTAGAATTTCGTTTTTTGGCCAGGTCTTCAGGCTCAACATTAACTACGTCGTTCAGATTAGCGCGGATGGGACCAATTCGGGCCTCATTTTCGATGAAGCTATCAATGATGTCCATCTGAATTTGGCGTTCAAGTTCTCGATGTAACTTTACATTTTCTTCGGCTGTCGAACTCTCAATCTGTTCTAAATCATTCTGCAATACGTTCTCGCGCAATGTCGTGTCGTCAATAGGTGGCAATTCTGGCATCAATGTTTTCTGCTGTAATGAATCTAATGGTTCGTCAAAAAGGCTAATTTTTGGTAATTCAGGCAAGCTCCATCGGGGTTTTGCCAATGATTCCACTTCCTTTTTCTGATAATCAGCTGGCCACAAGACATTTTCAAATTTTTTACTCTTGAGATTGGGCGACCATTGAAATTCGTTTTGGATTAATTTTCGCAATGTATTTCGACTTATTGAATACGCTGCGGCTTTCTGAATAGGCACTTCCGCCACCTCTGGCTGATGAAGTGCGGTTGCTTTGGCAATCAATACCCGTAATGTTTGACAATAAGGGTACAAATCGGATGCTTCCTTGAGGTGAGGAATGTCAGCCTCCGTAATATCGTCTGGATGCGACGTCCAGTACGAAAATGATTCTTTTACGTAACGATTACTCATATATGGGGTCGTTTTATACAAAACCTACCAGTCCCCTGCCGACTTATTAAAAATATCTTGGACAATTTGATCCAAAATTTGGGGTACAAGTCGGCTTTCAACTTGGCTTAGTGTCTGACTTTGAGGAAAATCTTTGAAGAATGAGAAACTTTGATCGAAGTTCTTTTCTTCATCTTTATTGTTGGTAAACTTTACCTGAATGGTAATAGAAAGTCGGTTTAGGGCCGCTTGGTCATTGGCAGTCGGTGCCGCAGGAGTAACTTCATAAGCTGTAATAGAACCCTCCAACTGCAAATCGCCGTTTAGCGGTAACAATGCCAAACTGGTATTACGTTGGTAATACTCCTTCATTTTTTCATTAAACTGCAACGCCATGTTGGCTGGCCCCCCCGCTGTACCCATCGTAAAGTTGGTAATCGTCACACTTTTTATGTCGGGCGAAAGGGTAGTTCCTCTAAAAGAATAACAGCCTGACAACGCCAATAAAAGGGTCGTTAGGAGTATTAAGTTTAGGGTTTTCGGTTTATGGTTTGGAGTTTGGGGTTTACGGTTGGAGGTTTGGAGTTTAAAACCAGAAACTCGAAACCCAAAACCCAAAACAGAAAACGCGAAACCCAAAACCCGAAACTCTAAACGGGAAACACTAAACTGAAAACCCAAAACAGAAAACTGAAAACTAATCTTCTTCAATATCATACTGCTTTATCTTACGATACAATGTTCGTTCTGAAATCCCGAGGGCTTGAGCTGCGTATTTTCGTTTGCCAGCACTGCGTTGTAAAGCCTTCACAATCATCTCTTTCTCTTTGTGCTCCAAGGAGAGCGACTCATCCTCCGCTGTTTCGTGCGAAATATCCACTACCTCATTCTCAATGCTATCGTAAGGGGAAATCTGAATAATATTGGGCGTATTATTCGACATTGACCCAGATGAATGCTGCGTTGTGGATGCGTTGTGGGCTGTTCCGCTTGGCAACAGTTTCGTGGTTTCTGATAAAGGCTGCGTGTCGGCTTCTATACTACTAAATAGACTACCATGTTCGCGCAAAATCTCTCCGTGGTGGGCATCGCCGCTCAACAGCTTCAATACCAGCTTTTTGAGGTCATTCATGTCGCGGCGCATGTCAAACAAAATTTTGTACAGCAATTCCCGCTCATTAAATGACTCTCCCGCTGCGGCATTGTTACCTCCCGCTCCTAAAAACGTCATCGAGCGCGTCGTTGATGCGTAATTGGGTAAGTATTTTACCAAAACTTGCGGCGTAATTGGTACTTTATTTTCGGCTTCTAAGATTTGGATTTGCTCGGCAATGTTTTTTAACTGACGAATATTCCCTGGGAAATTATAACTAATCAGCATTTCTTTCCCTTCGTTCGTAAGCGTCACGGGTGCGATTCGGTACCGTTCTGCAAAATCAGAAGTGAATTTTCGGAACAACAAGTCGATGTCGCTTCCACGTTCGCGAAGGGGCGGCACGGCAATGGGCACTGTATTGAGTCGATAATACAAATCTTCCCGAAACTTACCACGCTGCACTGCATCAATCAAATTAACGTTTGTTGCCGCTACCACACGAACATCGGTTTTTTGTACTGCCGATGACCCCACGCGGATAAATTCCTTGTTTTCCAATACCCGCAATAAACGTGCTTGGGTACCTACGGGCATTTCTGCAATTTCGTCCAAGAAAATTGTACCACCGTTGGTAATTTCAAAATATCCTTTACGGTCTTCAATAGCTCCCGTAAACGAACCTTTCACGTGGCCAAACAACTCAGAGTCAATGGTTCCCTCGGGAATTGCGCCGCAGTTGATGGCAATAAATGGGCCATGTTTACGTGAACTAAGATTGTGAATAATCTTAGAAAACGACTCTTTCCCACTTCCACTTTCTCCCGTTATGAGCACCGTCAAATCGGTGGCGGCTACCTGCATCGCTACGTTAAGGGCGTAGTTGAGAGCAGGCGCATTACCGATAATGCCAAAACGGTTTTTAATGGATTGAATTTCAGGGTTTGTCATTGTATCCTAAACTGTTTCTACCACATGGCCAATCAAAGTAGCCGACGAGCATTCTGTTACTAACACTTGTACGTAGTCTCCTTTTTTGAAGTTTTCTTTCGGGAATACTACTACTTTATTTTGGTCATTGCGGCCACACAAGAAATCATCCGAGCGCTTAGATGGCCCTTCTACCAACACTTTGTGGACTTTACCCACGGCCAGTTGGTTACGCTCGCCTGAGTGTTGCAATTGTACCGCAATCACTTCTTGCAAACGGCGTTTTTTTACGTCCTCCGCAATGTCATCTTTAAGTTTCTTAGCGGCAGGTGTTCCTGGGCGCTCTGAGTAAGCAAACATGTACGCATAATCGTATTTTACGTACTCCATCAGCGTCAACGTATCTTGGTGTTCTTCTTCCGTTTCCGAACAAAAGCCCGTAATCATATCCGTTGAAATACCACAATCTACGCCTAAAATTTCGCGAATACGGTCAATTTTTTGGATGTACCAGTCGCGGTCGTACGTGCGGTTCATAATTTTCAACACGCGGCTATTCCCACTTTGCGCTGGCAAGTGAATGTATTTACAGATGTTTTCGTACTTTTTCATTGTCCAAAGTACGTCATCGGTGATATCTTTAGGGTGTGAAGTACTAAAACGTACGCGTAAATCTGGGCTAATGGTCGCTACCATTTCCAACAACTGCGCAAAATTCACCATTTGCCCTTCTCCCCCGTCGGGAGTTGGGGGGCTATACTTATAAGAATCCACATTTTGGCCCAAAAGTGTTACTTCACGGTAGCCTTCATCGAAAAGTTGTTTTGCTTCACGAACTACGCTAAAAGGATCACGGCTACGCTCCCGTCCACGGGTATAAGGTACTACGCAGAAGCTACACATGTTATCGCAGCCACGCATGATGCTGATGTAGGCCGTAATTCCGTTGGAATTGAGACGAATTGGCGAAATATCAGCGTAAGTCTCCTCGCGAGAGAGAAAGACGTTGACGGCTTTTTGACCCGTTTCTGCTTCCTCTACCAACCGTGGCAAATCGCGGTAAGAATCAGGGCCTGCCACGATGTCAACAATTTTCTCTTCTTCCAAAAGCTTGGTTTTTAGGCGTTCTGCCATACATCCCAACACACCCACAATCATACCTGGGCGTTTTTTCTTCAACGTGTTGAGGTGTTTCAATCGGTTTCTAACTTTCTGCTCGGCGTTATCGCGGATTGAACAGGTATTTAAGAAAACGACATCGGCCATGTCTTCCGAAGAAGTAGTCGCAAAATCGGCATTTCGCATGACTGCAGCCACAATTTCACTGTCCGAAAAATTCATCTGACAGCCATAGCTTTCGATAAACAGCCGTTTTTTGCCTGCTGCCAATTCTTCTTCACTCACTTTCACGACTTCGCACGCCTCTTTATCGCTTTCCGACAATATTTTTAGTGTTGAGGTAATCATTCCAATAATTCGTTAAAAAAAATTGAACCACAAAGGTACAAATTATAGACGACAAAACTGACAAAGTGGCAGAGTTTAACAAACTTTAAGGGGTTCGCTTTCCCTGTTGCCAGGCTTTACCAATCTTCTTGTTCATCCAAGAATTGGCGATGCGCGCGTTGTAACTCTTGGTATGTTTTGGTATTCTGTTGTTGGAGAGCCAATTCCATCCCTTTTTGGTACAATGCCTCGGCCCGTTCGAGATTTTCGAGGGCTGCATACAACGCTGCGGCATGGTAATACGTTGGTAAATACGAAGGATGCTCATCCAGCAAAGTATCAAAATAGACTTTGGCCTTTGCAGTGTCTTTGTTTAGATACTCCATCGCCAACGCATACGCATTAAAAGGGTCTTGAGAATCTTCTTCGTAAAATTGAAGCAGTAATTCGAGTCGGTTATTGTCCATAAAAAATTATTATGCAAGCATACTATTTTTAAACCTTGTGCTTTATATATTTGCACCAACAAAATAAATCTCCTTAAAGTTATATTTCAAATAATCCCGACGAAGCACATGAAAATTTTAGTTTGCATTACCAACGTACCTGATACAACGGCCAAAATCAGTTTTACCGACAATGACACTAAATTTAACAAAGCAGGCGTGCAGTACATCATCGGCCCATACGATGACTACGCCCTTGCCAGAGCCGTTGAATTGAAAGAAAAGCTGGGAGGAACCATCACCGTTTTGAACGTAGGCGAAGCCGAAAGTGACCCTCAAATCCGTAAAGCATTAGCTATTGGTGCCGACGATGCCATTCGTGTCAATTGCGATCCACAAGATTCCTACTTTACCGCTGCCCAAATTGCGGCCATTGCCAAAGAAGGCGGCTACGATTTGATTTTGATGGGACGCGAATCCATTGATTTTAACAGCGGCGTTGTTCACAGTTTGGTGGGCGAAATGCTCGGAATTCCGTCATTTTCTCCTGTCATGAAACTTGACATTGAAGGTTCAACCGCCAAGTTTGCCCGTGAAATTGAAGGAGGCAAAGAAAACTTGGAAGCGTCACTTCCTTTGGTACTAGGTTGCCAAGAGCCCATCGCTGAGTGGAAAATTCCTAACATGCGCGGAATTATGACTGCCCGTACGAAGCCCCTAAAAGTGGTTGAGCCAGTGGCCGTTGACGAGCTTGCAACCTTGGACAAATACACCTTGCCAGCCCCTAAAGGTGCTTGTAAGATGATTCCTGCCGACCAAGCCGAAACCCTCATTTCATTACTCAAAACAGAAGCGAAGGTGTTGTAAAAACTGTCAATTTTCAAACGCAAAAAACTTAGAAATCATGTCAATTTTAATATTTGTAGAACTCGATAACGGTAGTATCAAAAAAACATCTTTGGAAGCCATTGCATACGGAGCAGAAATTGCCAAAGTAAAAGGAACTACCGCCACTGTTTTGGCCATTGGCAATGCCGAAACGTCGGAATTAGCCTCCGCAGGTGCGTACGGTGCCAGCAAAGTTTTGCACGCAAACGCGCCAGAATTAGCTACTGAAAACGCCATGGCTTACGCCTCGGTATTGGCCGCCGCAGTTCAGCAGGAAGGAGCCGAGGTAGTTATTCTGCCAAAATCAGGTTTGTGTGATTCGATGGGGGCACGCGCTGCCGCTAAATTAGGCGCAAGCATTGTATCAGGCGTAACCGAACTGCCAGATTTGACCGACGGTTTTAAGGTAAAACGCAGTATTTATACAGGAAAAGCTTTTGCAACAGTCGCAGTAAAAGGAGCAATCAAAATTTTGGGTATTAAGAAAAATGCCATCGAGGCCATTGCTGGCAGCGGAAGTGCCGAGGTTGTTGGCTTCTCTCCTGCCCTTGGTAGTGGCGATTTTGTAGCCAAAGTAATCAGCCAAGAAAAAGCCAGCGGAGAGTTGTCGCTGACCGAAGCCGACATTGTGGTGTCGGGTGGACGTGGAATGAAAGGCCCTGAACATTGGCAACCGCTACTCGACTTGGCACAGTCACTTGGTGCAGCTACGGGTTGTTCAAAACCAGTTTCTGACCTTGACTGGCGCCCTCACCACGAGCACATTGGCCAAACAGGTATCAAAGTGGCACCTAATTTGTACATTGCTTGCGGAATTTCGGGAGCTATTCAGCACTTAGCGGGTGTCAACTCTTCCAAAGTGATTGTGGCCATCAACAAAGACCCCGAAGCGCCATTCTTCAAAGCCGCCGATTACGGCATCGTAGGTGATGTTTTTGACATTTTACCTCGCTTGACAAAAGCGGTCAAAGAAAGTAAATAAGAGGTAAGAAGTACTTTGCCACTTGCTAATTTGCCACTTGTCTTTTATTATTTTGAAACTTCGTCGAAAGTTCCAATGTTACAAACCTGCGGGAGAAAAGAAAGCCTTTTCAAATCCCCGCAGGTTTACTATTTTTGTGTCCTAAAAAAAGCCGTGCTTTAGCATTTATCATAGTGGAAAAAATAAAACTTGAAATTTTGGGGCTTTCCCCAAGCCAATCCCAAACTGGTTCGTTTGCTTTGGTGTTGGGAGAAGAATACGGAAACCGTCGTTTACCGATTATTATTGGGATGTTTGAAGCGCAAGCCATTGCGATAGAAATAGAAAAAATCCAGCCCAATCGTCCCATGACCCACGACTTGTTCAAGTCGTTTGCAAAGGCATTCAATTATTCAGTCAGTGAAATTATCATTTCGGATTTAAAAGAAGGCATCTTCTTCGCTCGTTTGCAATGCACTGATGGCATTCGTGATACGGTCATTGATGCGCGTCCTTCTGATGCCATAGCCATTGCACTGCGTTTCAATGTGCCAATTTATACGTACGAAACCATTTTGTCGGAAGCAGGTATTACCTCTGGTTCACAGTCTGATGCCGACGAACCCATAGAAGAAATTGTACAGTCGTCAAAGCCACGTTCGTGGACTGACCAAATCAAAAACATGAGTTTAGAAGAGCTTCACAAAGTGTTGGAGCAATCTCTCAACAACGAAGAATACGAAAAAGCCGCTAAAATTCGTGACGAAATAGCCCGTCGTAACTAGCAAAAGGGAATTGTTTTCATCAACTGTTCTCAATAGAAAAGCCCCGATTTGGTCGGGGCTTTTCTGTTAAACAAAGAGCATTTTATTTTTTCTTCTTAGTAGGCAACACAGGCACTGGAATTTTTGAGGCAAACTCAGCGGCGCCTTTTTCGATGGCATCTTTAAAGAATGGGAAAGAAGTATCGTTGCTCGACTGACCCAAATCCAACGCTTTTTTCGCCAACGGTGCTGCTTCAGCAAAATTACCCAACTTGGCCAAAATCTGGGCTTTAGTCCAAACGTTACGGAAAGTCTCTTTGTAAGCTACCGCTTGGTTGACCATAGAAAGGGCTTTTTGTAAATTACTTCCTTTGCCCAACAAATACGTTGCGCCCGCATTCATGTTGTTAGCACTTGCTTCCGCCGCTTTATCAATGGCTGTTTCCACAATTTTAGTCGTAGGAATGGCCAACAATGGGCTTACTTTAACTTTGTCCCATTTGATGTCCAGATTAGCCGTAGAGTCTGTAATGTTTGAGAAACCAATTTCAAACGATTCCGTCATGGCTGCTTGCTCAGGCTTCACCGATATGCGCGCTACGTCGTCTGCTTGTTTGTATTGTTCGGGCGCAGTTGCGGCTGATTTATTGATAATTACCGTCCACGCATCGGCATTTGGAATGCTATAAAGGAAGTATTTACCTGCTGGAACTGTTTTGCCATCCAACATAATATCTGTTGAAAACTCAATGGCAGTTGCTTGGTTGGCACCTGTGCGCCAAAACTGTCCATAAGGAACAAGTTTACCAAATACCTCACGGCCTTTTACGGCTGGACGAGAGTATTTTACTGTAATGTCAGTGACTCCTACAGTTTGCATCACTGTCGCTGCTGGACTAGGTTGTGGGGTACGGATTTGGGCCATAGCCATACCGCCAACAAAAGTTAAAGCGGTGATTACCAACGATTTTTTCATCTTTTTAGGTATTTTATTAGATAATTTTGGGAAATTTTCGAGGCGAAGATACGGAAAAGAATGTGATAGATTCCATACCTTCGTCCCTGAATATTGTGCAATTTTAACAAACGTATGAACCGTACTCCACTCCTTCAACTCCTCCAAGCTTACCAACCCACTGACACCGAAGAACAACGCATGTGGCTCGAAACCATTGAATTTGTGAAACAAAATCCTGCCTGTTTTGAACGCTCACTCCAGATTGGTCATATCACAGGTTCTGCTTGGGTGGTGGATGAAACAGGGCAATTTGTCCTACTGATGCACCATCGAAAACTTGACCGCTGGTTTCAACCAGGAGGCCACGCCGATGGCGAATGGGACATTTTGCAAGTAGCGATTAAGGAAGCACAAGAAGAAACAGGCTTAGTGTCTGTTGAAGTCGTGTCCCATTCAATCTATGATGTGGATGTTCACTTAATCCCTGCAAACACCAAAGATCCCGCCCATTTTCACTACGACATCCGTTTTCTGCTACGTGCCAATAAATCTATACCCTTGAAAATCAACAATGAATCCAAAAACTTGGTCTGGATTCCGCTGGAAGATGTAGCAAGCTACAACAATTCGGAGTCTATTATGCGTATGGCACGCAAACAAAAATTAAGTACTTTTTTTGAGTAAAACAGGTAATTCCGCTTATCTTTGGTACTTTAAGTAATGTATTCCAATCAGAACAAGTACCATCATGAAGCGTACCTTAACTCCATGTCGAAGCATGGCGGTTATGTGTTTGTTGTGGGTTCTAAATTCCCATTTCAGTAACGCACAACACAACAAAGAAGACCGCAATAATTATCCTTCGCCACAAAACAACCCCAAAACCACCATTAAGGTGGACAAAGCACCTTTTGTTTTTTCGCCGCACTTGTCGTACAAAGAACAGAAACAGATTCAGATGAGTAAAAAACAGGTAGGCGGGATTACTTTTTCGGTCAGATCCGTTAAAAGTCAGCCCAATAATTACAAACAACCTACCCTCCGAAGCCGAAACAAAACCCAGAAAAAAAGCCTAATGGTTGCCGATACCTCCGCGCCTTACGTGCGCTACGAGCTGAGTGACTCGACCGACCAATGAGGCCAATTGAGCAAGATTCGGATTGAATGTAATGCTGATTTCTACCTATTTTTGCTGAAAGAAATCTCCCCAGAAATGGATACTATCAGCGAACAACAAAGCATTGATTACCAACGAATTGAAAAAGCGATTCGTTTTATTGAAGTTAATTTTCAACAACAGCCGTCGTTGGCCGATATTGCCAATCACGTAGCGTTGTCGGAGTTTCACTTCAACCGACTTTTTAGCCGTTGGGCGGGGACAAGTCCACAGCGATTTTTGCGTTTTTTAACCAAAGAATTTGCCAAAGAACGCCTCGCCCAGTCGGCCAACTTACTTGATACCACCCTTGAAGCAGGCTTATCGAGCACCAGTCGCCTGCACGATTTGTTTGTGACTTACGAAGCCATGACTCCTGCGGAGTTTAAGCACCAAGGACAAGGACTTACCGTCCACTTCGGCATCCACGAAACGCCTTTCGGAGCTTGTTTCATTGCGGTCACAGCTCGGGGGGTGATGGAATTAAGGTTTTTGGAAGAAGAGGAAGCCGAACCGCTCACCCATTCGCTCCAACAGGAATGGATAAATGCAACCTGGATTCACGCGCCTGAAATCACCCAATCTACGATCAATCAGATTTTTGATGTTGCGCGAGATATGACACAACCCATTACGGTTTTGTTGCGCGGCACCAATTTTCAAATCAAAGTTTGGGAAGCCTTGCTATCCATCCCAAAAGGACAACTAGCTAGTTATGAGCAAATTGCCCAACGAATCGGACAACCATCTGCCCACAGAGCCGTAGGAACTGCCATTGGAAGTAACCGCATTGCCTATCTAATTCCTTGCCATCGAGTTTTGCAAAAAGTCGGGGGAATTGGGGGTTATCGCTGGGGTATTACCCGAAAAAAGGCAATTTTGGGCTGGGAAATGAGCCAGATTTCGTAAAAAAAAGGCGAACTTTGCGGCCAAAATCAAGATTTCTTTTTTCATGACATCTCCCCTTATTGCTCCTTCGGTTTTGGCCGCCGACTTTGCTAACCTCCAACGCGATGTTGAAATGCTTAATGCCAGTGAAGCCGATTGGATTCACGTTGACATCATGGATGGCGTGTTTGTTCCCAACATTTCTTTCGGGTTACCCGTCACGGCTGCGATCAAAAAACACGCTCAAAAACCGCTGGATGTCCATTTAATGATTGTGCAACCAGAGCGCTACCTTGCCGCCTTTCGTGACGCAGGAGCCGAGGTGTTGACGGTTCATTACGAAGCTTGCCCGCATCTTCACCGTACTATTCAACAAATCAAGGACTTAGGGGCCAAAGCAGGGGTTGCTCTTAACCCTCACACGCCCGTGAGCGTTCTCGAAGACGTCATTGCCGATTTGGACTTGGTACTGATTATGTCCGTCAATCCAGGTTTTGGCGGGCAAAAATTCATTGAACGCACCTACGAGCGTGTACGCCAGGCAGCGGCATTGATTGAGAAGCAGGGAAGTAAAGCCATAATAGAAATAGATGGTGGTGTCAACCAAGAAAATGCGCCCCTCCTCTACCACGCAGGAGCAAGAGCGCTGGTCGCAGGGAGCTTTGTTTTCAACGCCCAAGACCCCATCGAAACGATTTCAAATTTGAAGAAGGTTTGGTAAATTGAGAAAGGCTTTGGTGTTTTGAGGGCTCCAGCTAAGGGAGTTAAATCTGCCTACGAAAATGCCCATGCAGACCGCATGGGCAGGCCTGTCAATTTGGACAACAATTAATCGTGAATTGATAGAAAGTAGAACAATAGATTTTTAAGTAATGAAAACTACAATAGATTTAAAACAAATAGATACCTTACGAAATTTACCTGATATGATTCCCGTTTTGAGGGATTTTTATGAAGAATGGACAGTAAAAGTATTTAATCGTAAGTATCACGAATGCAGAAATTATTTATCACCAAACAGGCGTGAATTTTACAAAGTATTATTTATCTCAAAAGGTTCAGGCGTTTTTACAATGGGGCTTAACACCTACTACATTGACGAACCTACTTTGTTGTATATTCATCCTAATGATATTATTTCATGGAAAAATCTTTCCGATGAACCAGCAGGATATTATGTGCTTTTCAAAAAAGAGTTCACAAATATCTTTCCAAATCTAAAATCTACTATCGACAAATTTGCTCTCTATACCGACAAATCAAAAAGTGTAATTCGTTTGAGTGAATCTGAAGTGCCTGTTATCAATAATCTATTTATCAAAATGCAGGAAGAAGAAGATACCAATGGCACTTACAAGGAAGATTCAATACAGGCTTATATTCAGCTATTAATGGTAGAGAGTATGAAAGTGGGAAAATACCCCAAGCCCGATGCTGTTACTGAGGAGTTTTCACACGTACATCAATTTTTCAACTTATTGGAAACAGAGACCTCAAATATTAATTACAATTCCCCAATACGCATACGAACTGCAAAGGAATTTGCAGCCGACTTAGGTATTCATCCCAATTACCTGAATGAATTATTGAAAAAACATACAGGGCAAAATGCAAGTACTCATATTCGCAATAGGCTTTTGGATGAAGCCAAAGTTTTACTGCTTCAAACAGACTGGAACTTGCATAATATTAGTTACAGCATGGGATTTTCTGACCAACCAAATTTTTCTGTTTTCTTCAAAAAAAATACAGGACTTACTCCTGTAGCGTTTAGGAAATCGTTTCTCTCTGCCAAAGCATAAGCGTAGCTTAAAATAAGCTCCCATTTAATATTCAAAAAATGCTGCTAATTGATAGCAGCATTTTTTTTTGCTCAATACTCATCTTTGATATTCATAATAGCCCCTTTGGCTTTCCTAACACAAAAGGCAGGAAACCGTAGCACCTTTGTATCATCAATAACGAATAAAAAATCAAACAAAATGGAAAACACAACAATCAATATTCCTGCAAAAAATACACAAAGTGTATTTAGCAACATGAGAGGTGCTCACGTAGCACTCAGAGTTCCTAACTATGAACAAACTAAAAACTGGTACATGGAAAAATTAGATTTCCGTTTACTGCATGAATGGCCATTTGGCGATTTACAACTGGCTTATTTAGCTCCCGCCAATGATGACAATTTCTGGATTGAGTTATTAGCTGGTGGCAACCCTGAACCTAAAGCCAACTATGCCGACCTAAACGAAAGCCTTCACCCAAGCGGCTACCATCACATTTGTATGGATGTAAAAAGCGTAGATGAAACGCTTGCCGAATTAAGCAAACGTGGTGTAACTATTCTCGGTGAGCCTTTTAACCTTCCTGTAATTGGCAAACGTCTTGGTTTCTTCTCTGACCTATGGGGAAATGTAATAGAGCTCGCAGAAGTGATTTCATAATGTCAAAACAGGTATTCAATATTATAGAAACCTTAGATTTAGTTAACAATTAGGAAACATGGAAAATTTAAAAAATAAAGTTTGGTTTGTAACAGGGGCTTCAAAAGGCTTAGGACTTACACTTGTAAAGCGACTTTTGAATGATGGCTATCAAGTGGCTGCCACTTCCCGAACTATAAAATCATTAGTGAACGAAGTAGGCGAGCAGTCTGAAAACTTTCTGCCATTGGAAGTTGATATAGTTAATGAGCAAAGCGTAAAAATTGCCGTTGCAAAAGCAATTCAACATTTCAAAACAATTGATGTAGTAGTAAACAATGCTGGTTATGGTCAAATTGGAACGATTGAAGAACTTTCAAACGAAGAAGTAAGGAGCAATTACGATGTAAATGTTTTCGGGCTTCTGAATGTAACTCGCCAAGTATTACCTCATTTGAGAGCTAACAAATCGGGACATATTTTTAATATATCGTCTATTGGTGGTTTCGTGGGAAGCTTTGCGGCTTGGGGAATTTATTGTTCTACAAAATTTGCAGTAGCAGGTTTAACCGAAGCCCTTGCTGTAGAAGCCAAACCGTTTGGAGTAAATGTTACTCTGGTATATCCTGGCTATTTCAGAACTAGCTTCTTGTCTAAAGATTCCGTTTTAGCACCCAAAAATCCAATTGACGATTACTTGGAAGCAAGACAATCACAGACTGCACATCAAAACGAAATAGATGGCAATCAACCAGGAGACCCAGATAAGGCAATTAATGTCTTGATTGAAATGAGTAAAGAACAAAATCCACCTTTACATCTATTCTTAGGGCAAGATGCTTATGATATTTCTAAGAATAAATTAGAAGAAGTATCAAGTCAGTTAGAAAACTGGAAAAATTACACCTGTGCTAACCGCTAATTATTGGACACGTAAATGATAGAAAGTTAGAGACTTCAAGCACAGATTTTTGTCTTATTTTGAGTTAAATTTTTCATGTCAATGTTATGTTTGAGCAAATACTTGTAAGGGCTTTGAAAGTTGATTCCTCCATGTATTCTCTCGAAATTATAAAAACTTCTAAATTCCTCCAATGTTTCTCGAGCTTGCTTCAAATCGTCAAATTCAAACCTCTGACATACAGAGCTTTCCATGATGGAATGGTAGGCTTCGATGTGCGCATCTTGTTGGGG
>NZ_KI519423.1:94893-368184 GCF_000482465.1 Runella limosa DSM 17973 | reverse complement strand
CTCAACAAGAGCGGAACATTGCTAACGGTTGCCGCATGTTGATTATGAACGCGATCAACTTCTATAATCTGTTGTATCTATCGGAAAAACTGCGTCAGTGCAATCCAATCGAGCGAAATGAACTCTTAAAAACGATCCTGAAATCATCAACGCATACCTGGCATCACATCAATCTGGCTGGCGAGTACGATTTCTCTGATGGAACTATATCACCCGCAGTCTTTGACTGGAAAGCGTTGATGGATTTCCAACTTATACGCCCCTTTAGCGAGCAAACGCCCAAGTGACGGTTTTTGTACGAAACGGCAAAACTACCCTACCTCGAAAACAACAATCCGTCGCTGACGTTGCGGTATGCCAAAGGAATTCCGACGATTGGAAACAGCGCCGTTGACTATGATCGCGTGGAGTTTGATATTCGTCAAGACCTAGAAACGGGCATCAAAAGTGAGCTCCATTATGCCGTTTCGGCGGGGGTATTTCTGAATCGTCGGTCGGTGTATCTGATGGATTATAAGCACTTTATGGGAAATCGCACGTTCATCTTGTACGGCGATAGCTATACCAGATTTCGGTCGTTGCCTTTTTATGAATATAGCACGTCGGAACGTTATTTGGAAGCACACGTTACCAACGTTTACCGCCGCTTTTTGCTTACTCGCTTACCTTTTGTGCGCTTGGCGGGTCTAAAAGAAAACCTAATGGTACATTATTTACTAACTCCGATGGCCAAGCATTACACCGAAGTGGGTTATGCGTTGGATGGCCTTATTCCAGGTTTTCCGTTTTTTAGGGTAGAAGCGATTGCGGTTTTCAATAACTTCAAGTACGACCACACAGCTTTTCGGGTGGGGACAACGTTTAAGTTTGGTAATTAAAATCAAACCTCCCGAAAGTTTTAAAACTTTCGGGAGGTTAAAACGCGCTTCGTATGGATGCCATCACTTTGGCCGTAGCACCCGCGTTTTTCTGTACATAATTGTGGCAAATACCCGCCTTTTGCTGGCGGATTTCAAGGTTTTGATATACTTCAGTAAAAGCCGTCGTAAATTCTTGGGTAGTTGCAATCGTGGTAGCACCGCCCAAATGCAACAAATCCAGCGCTTCTTGGAATTTCTGATAATAGGGTTGCCCAAAGAAAATCGGCATTCCATACACCGCAGGCTCCATCGTATTGTGCAATCCATCCTTAAATGCCCCGCCGACGTAAGCAAAATCGGCATACCGAAATAGCGAAGCTAGCATACCAATCGTATCTAGGAAAAGAATGTCGAGGGGAGAATGCAGAGTGTCGAGTGGAGATGCTTCCTTACCCAACTCTAAACCGTCAACCTTAAACTCTAAACTGTAAACCGTAAACCGCTCACTATGTTTCTTGAGTAATTTTTGCCATTGTTGGATTTGTTCGGTATTGATTTCGTGAGGGGCAACGATGACCTTGAGCGGAGCTTCCCATTGATTCAAAAACGGAATCAACACCTCCATATCGTCGGGCCAGGCAGAGCCAATGACCAAAAGCGGGGCTGTGCCTTTAAATGCTTCAATCGCAGGATAACTTTTGGCTTGTTTGGCAATTTGCACGACGCGGTCGAGGCGGGTATCACCTGCAACGGTCGCGGACGAATAGCCTACGGAATTGAGTAATTGTTTGGATGCCTCGTTTTGTACCAAAATCTCGTTGAAACAAAACAACATTCGTCGGTAAAAGCCTCCGTAGGGTTTGAAAAACAGTTGGTTGGGACGAAAAATTGCAGAAAATAAAAAAGTGGGAATTTGTCTTTTTTTGAGTTCGTGGAGGTAGTTATACCAAAATTCGTATTTGATAAACAACGCCACGTCGGGTTGGACGCTATCCAAAAAACGCTTGACGTTTCGGGGAGTATCGACGGGTAAATAACAAACATCGTCCACCTGGTCGTAATCTTTGCGGATTTCGTAGCCCGACGGCGAGAAAAAACTTAGGACAATACGCGCATGAGGGTATTCGGCACGAATGGCTTCGATGACAGGCCGCCCTTGTTCAAATTCTCCCAACGACGCGGCATGAACCCAGAAGACGAGGGTGTTAGGTTCCTCGTTCCGTCGGAATGACAAAGTGCCTCTCTGCCCCTCTACCCATTTGCGCGTTTTGGGATGAAAAAGTGCGACGATGTTGGCCAGAAAGACCAAAAGATGTAGGCCAATGGTATAGAAAAATGCGAACAATTTTTGAATAAGTTACGTTAGACCAGTAAAAGTATTTAATCAACCTCTTACGTGTCAAATTAAATGAACTGGAATCGACTTACTGACGTCGCTCAATTAGAAGAAATCAAGGAAGAATCCCGCCAACATCCTGTTTTACTTTTTAAACACAGTACCCGTTGTTCAATTAGTGCCACTACACTGCGTCGGTTGGAAAGGGATTGGAACGAACAAGAAGTCGGCAATCTCAAGCCATATTACCTCGATTTGATAGCGTACCGACCCATTTCCAATAAAATTGCCGAAGAATTTGATGTATGGCATGAGTCACCCCAAGCCATACTGATTCGCAACGGAGAAAGTGTTTTCGACGCCTCGCACTACGATGTGACCTTCGACGCAATCAAAGAACAAGTAGCGTCATAGTTTGCTAAAAACAATACACAAGTGCTTGTGAAGGAGTACCGTCGGATGGGTATTGAGCTGGTGTTGTTCGCGTAAAACTTCCTTTTCTCGGTCATTGTGCGCGTGTTTTGTCATCTTCTTAAAAGTCAAAAACGAACGCAAGTAGAGGTACGCCCCAAAAAACACAAACCAAACCAAAGAGCTTACACTCACTTGGTTGGCATAAACAGCTCGGTACCGCAACCCTGCCAAACTCGCCATCGTTCGCAGGCGCTGCACGTTGCAGAGATACACCCGACCGTTGTAGAGGTGCTGGTCGTCGTAGCCTATCACCTCTGCTTCGTTCGACAAAAACATGTCGCTCCGCTCGGCTTCTACCCACACATTGGCCATTCGGCCGCTCATGCTGCTGTTGTTGGGTTTGGTGATAATCAGTAAACCGTTGGGTTTGAGGATTCTAGCCAGCTCTTTTAGCAAAGAGGCTTGGTCAGGAATATGCTCAATCGTTTCCATCAAAAGCACATAGTCGGCAGAGTTTGACGCAATGGGTAACGGCTTGGTCAAATCAATGGGAGAACAAGTCAAAGCATCGCTTCGGAGGATGTCGGGGTGCATATCAAAGGCACGGACGGTGGCCCCAGCTTTGTGCCAAAGATTAGCCACGTAGCCCGACCCCGCTGAGACGTCAATCACGGTTTTTTGCCGAACGTCGTTTTGGGCAAGGTATTGGTGGATAAACGTCAGTGCATTGCCTTTTGAATGCGGAACCAGCTTGATTTGCTCTTTTAAAGTTGACATAAGGTGTTAGGATATATCCACGGGGCGGCTTTTGAATTTTACCTTCCAGCGATCAATTTGTTTTTTGAGCCTTAACGTGGTATTTTCTTCGGGTTCTGGAAGGACTCCCAAAAATTTTGCCCCAATTTTAAGGTAATTTTTGAAAAAAGTATTGCTACTCAGCCCCCATTTTAAGATAAATTGCGTTCGACCGTCGTTGCGCTTTACCCGCGCGGTGCTTCGACTGGCAAAATGATACACCCTACTTTTGCCAATTCCCTTGTAATACCGAACCCCATAATGCCAGAGTTTGATCATAAAGTCGGGGTCGCTGTACATACCAGGAAAAAACTCAATGCTCAACCCACCTACGGCCCGATACACAAACGTTGGTAAGACCATCGGGTACCATTGGCTGCCATTCCAGTCGTCTTTGGGAAAGCTGGCGTATTCTGACAAAAATATTGCTTCGTCAAACTCCGAGGGGTGTTTTCCGTAGTTTTTGTTGGTAATAACACAGGCGTTGCCATTGTCAAAACCTTCAATCATCGTTCCGCTGATGCACCACTTGTCGTTTTTTTGCTGTTTTATTTCTTCCAACAAATACAAATCCCAATCAGGACAGACATACATGTCGTCGTCGATAAACACCAAATAATCGGCAATGGCCAAGTGGGATGCGGCGTTAAAGCCGTAACAAACCCCTGAGTTCTGGCTACTTTTGGTATAGCTAATATCGCCCTGCGCTTTTACCCATTCTTCGGTACCATCTTTTCCTTCGTTGACGTGAACGATGATTTGGTGCTGATAACGGCTATTTTTACGGAGGCTATTGACAAGGCACCTAAGGTAGTCGAGGTTGTTCCACGAAGGGATGAGAATCGAAAAGACGGGAGAATAGGAGAGGGAGACTTTTGTGTGCGTAAACTCCATGAAAGTATTTTGAGAATGAAAAAGACGGAGCTTTTCAGGAGGCAATCAACGCCCCCTGAAAAGCTCCGTCAAATTAAATTTACCAACCTTTTTGAAGAACGTACGCAATGTATCGAATGTCGTCTTCGGTCACGCGGGCGTGTAGTGGAAGCACGAGATAGCGCTCTTCGATGGCATCCATTTTGGGGAATTGCCCTGGCGTACGACCGCCAAAAATCGAATATTTATCGTTGCGATAATGCACCTGTCCCGACTCAATGCCGTGTTCGCGGAGGTGACGCATGAGGTCTTCGCGATGATCTACTTCGGCCGTGAGTAGCCATGCCGCGTGTTCACGGTCTGTGTATTCGCTACCAATCACCCGAATGCCAGGAATATCTTTGAGCAGCTCGCAGTACAAGCGGTAAAGCCGCTGACGATGTGCCAAATGTTCGTCAAATTCTTCCAAACCTGCCAAGCCCAAGCTGGCCGCAAGGTCGGTCATTTGGTATTTGTAGCCTACTTCTACAATGTCGTTTTCCCAAATTCCTTTTTGTTTGCTGGTGCGGTCAATGCCAAACCAACGCAGTCGTTTTGCTTTTTCGACCAAGGTTGGGTCTTTCACCACCAACATACCGCCGTCGCCCGTGGTAATGTGTTTGATGGCTTGGAACGAAAACATCGTAAAGTCGCTTTCGCTACCGATGTAGCGTCCTTTGTATTTGGCACCCACGGCGTGCGCCGCGTCTTCAATAATGAAGAGATTGTGCTTCTTTCCGAGTGCCCACAGTTCGTCCATTTCGCAGGGAAGACCGCCGTAATGAACGCAGACAATTGCCTTTGTTTTGGGCGTAATGAGCTGCTCCACGTGTTTTACGTCGATGTTGAGGTTGTCATCCACATCGGCAAACACAATGTTGACTCCCATATAAAGGAATGGGATGTTGGTGGCCGTACAAGTAAATACGGGGGCAATGACTTCATCGCCTGGTTGCAAATCGGCCAACAAATAAGCCAAGTGAAGAGCATCCGTCCCAGAGCCAACTGCCAAGCATTTGTTGGGGTACGTAAATTTTAACTCGAAGCGACGTTCAAATTCGTCCACTTTAGGGCCTTGGCCAATCCAACGTGAATGAAGGACTTCTGTGATGTTAGAAGCGGCTTTGGCAGGAATGTTAGGGTAGAACAGTACAATACCCTCCCTCGTATCCATAACAGGATACTCATTCATGGGTTTCTCCAGAATCTTGTCAAGAATCATACAAAGTTTGATAGATAATAGTACTCGTTTTTCTCAAAATTGGGCTGTGGAAAGAAGTGTAGGTTAAGCACTTCTTTTGTTAGAGAGACAACATAGCGTCTTATCGTTCAATAAAGATTCCTGAATATCCAAAAACCTTGTTTGTTTAGATATAAAACCGTATTGTCGAGACAAATATACAATAAATAGCGATAATGCAATATACAATATAGAAGAAAGCAAGAGAAATCAAAATTATTTTTAATGACTGTTGCAGTGTATTGATTTACAGTGAGTTATTGGGTGTGAGAACGCAGTTTGGCGCTGGGAAAATGGTAATTTTTAATGATTTTTGGGCTATTTTAACCACTTTGTAGCGACTTTTTAATCTAAAATTGGACTACAAAAGCACTTTTTTTCAAAAGTCTAGTGTGACACGGCTTTTAGTCCGATGATAGAGCCAATTAAAGTAATAAGAAAGAGGAGTCTCCAAAAAGTGATGGGTTCTTTAAATACAATGATGCCAATCAAAACAGTACCGACCGCACCAATCCCCGTCCACACGGCATAAGCAGAACCAAGAGGCAGTGTTTGAGTTGCTTTCAGCAAAAGCCCCATACTGGTACAAAGGGCGACCAAAAACCCAGCGTACCATAAATACATTTCGTTGCCTGTACATGTTTTTGCTTTACCTAAACAAAAGGCAAATACGACCTCAAATAAGCCTGCGATGGTCAAGATAATCCAGTTCATCCCTTTTTAATTTTGAGCAAAGGTCTAAAATTAGCTTGGGACAAAATTTTACAAATGATAAAAAATGAGGTCTATTTGAGTTCGGCCCTGATTCTGCTCAAACTCACTTGGGTTATGCCCAAATAAGAGGCAATGTATCCTAGCTGAACGCGTTGAATGAGGGCAGGGTTCTTTTGCAAAAGCTCGTTGTAGCGTTGGCCTGCCGTTCGGAACTGCCGAGAGATGAGCCGTTCTTCTGTTTTGACAAGCTCTTGTTCCGCCAATTTTCTCCCCCAATTAGCAAGGTGAATGTCTTGGCCGAAAAGTTGTTGTAGGTCGTGTATCTTGAGTTGATATAGGTCACAGTTATCCAACAGTTCAACGTCTTCATAGCCTTTCTGGTTTTCGACGTAGCTTTTCATTGAAATAACGATGTCGCCCTCTTGTCCAAACCAAAAAGTAATTTCATTGGCGGGAGTCTGTGCATAAGCGCGGACAATCCCTTTTTTGATAAAATAAATATCAGTTTCGACTTTGTCGGCCCGCAACAAAATATACCCTTTGGGATAACTCACTTCGCGAATATACTTTTTGAGCGCAAGTCTCGACAGGGCTGGAAGCAAGTATATTTTATCAAGTAGTGGGTCTAGTAAATCAGGTTGGTTTGCCAACTCATCACTCATTCCGCCTTGTATGGTCATCGTAATTAGTGGTCAGTACATTCCATTGCTTAGTAAACAACCGTTCCTTGGTATATCAACGACTTGATGGGGGAGATGCGGGAAACTGCTTCGGCGGAGCAACTCGCATCTACCAATACCACATTGGCATCGTCGCCTGCTTTGGGCCACTGCTGTTCGCCTTTGTCGGTGAGCGGCAAAGGGCCTGCTGTGGCCAATTTCAAGATTCTCGACAGACCAAACTCGGTCGAATACCCGTATAATTGAGCCGCGAGATTGGCTTTTTGCAAAACGCTTCCCGTACCGAACGTATTCCAATGATCTACGATGCTGTCGTTGCCTGTCATGACGTTGACTCCGTACTTCAACAGCGTAGGAATGGGCATGATGGTGGTTCCAAACGGAATGGTGGATAAAATTCCGATGCGGGCAGCGCCAAGTTTTTCGGCAATTTCTTCTTGTTTTGCTTTCTCAAGTTTGGCTAACGCGAAAGCGTGACTTACGTATGTTTTGCCTTTTAAAATGGGGTTTTCGTTGACTTTGGCAATCAAATATTCGATGGTTTTGAGCCCAGACTCTCCTGATTCATGCAAGTGAATATCAATGCCTTTGTGGTGGTCTAAGGCCAATTGGATGGTAAAGTCCATGGTTTTTTCGATGGCACCATCTAGGGTAAACGGATCAACGCCACCGATAAAATCAATGTCTGTTTGAGCGGCTTCTTTCATATAAGGGGCGGAGTCGGTATAGAACACTCCATGCTGAGGAAATGCCACCAATTCGGCACCAAAAACGTCTTTTTTGTTGCGCAAAGCCGCTTGCAGATTTTTCAGCGATTGGAGCTTAGAAGTAGGTTCAATATTGACGTGGCTACGCGCAAACCCCGTGCCGCGCGATTGCAACAATTCGATGAGTTTTTCGGCTTTTTGGGTCGAATTTTTGAGCATTTCGGGCAAAATCTGCTGCTCGAGCGCAATCATGCCTTTTACGCCATTGGTGCGTCTTTTGGTAGCTTGCCACTTATCGCCGTAAAACGTTTTGTCCAAATGGATGTGCATATCTTTGAACGAAGGCAGCATCAAGAGACCCTTCGCGTCGATAGCGTCGGCGGGTGGTTTTTGCGTGCTCACGTTTTTGATTTTCCCATTTTCAATTTCGACCGAAAACAATCCTGTTTTTGTACCCACAATCTCTTCGCCATCGTAATCAAATCCAGTTTCGAGGCGTACGTTTTTTAGGGTATAATGGCGGGCTGTTCCCGTTGGAGTATTCCAGATTATTTCCTTTTCGGAGAACTGAGAAGAGGGGCTAGGAACTAGCGACAGCCCAGACAAGCCAACGACTGAGTTTTGAAGAAAAGCTTTGCGAGAAAGAGTGGATGGCTTCATGATGGAAGTTGTTTTATTCTTTGGTATATTTTTGGGTGAGCAGCACCATCATTTCATCAATGCGTTTTTGACGGGTTTCGGGGCGTTTGGCAAAAAGCAATCGGGCTAATAGTTCTTTTTTAGCCGACTTACTCAGTCCCAAAAACTGAGCCATCAATCCCTCATGCCCCGCAAGTGCTTGTTCCAAATCGGGAGGAATGACTAAGGCTTCTACTTCGTCGAGCATCGTCCAAGAGCCATTGCGCTTGGCCACTTCGATACTTGCAAAACCCGTTTCCGTCATCAATCCTGCCTCGATAAGCTGCTCAACCTTTACTTTATTGATTTTCGACCACGTACTTTTTGCCTTGCGAGGGCAAAAAAACTGGTGTGATTTTTTGGAATCGACGGCTACTTTTTTGCTGTCTATCCAGCCAAAGCACAGCGCGACATCCACGGCCTCACTCCAAGTAATGGATGGTATAGCCGACGATTTTTTATAAAAAACAACCCAAACGGCCTGTTGAGATTGGTGATTTTGTTCCAACCAAGCGCGCCATTCCGCCTGATTTTGAGGGTAGAATACGTCTATTTCCATGCTATGTGGTACGGGCGTCCCGCCCGTCATTTTTAACCAAAGTATCTCACCTAGCTAATATCCTCATGGAAGTGATTAGGTAAAACATAGAAAGCGTAAGTGGGGTGCTTGCACTAGCTGCTTTCCTAGGCTGGAATAATTACCAACGAGTTGCATCAATGAGCGGCTCCATTGTTCAGTAGCAAGGTTAGATTTGAATTTGGGTGCAAGCATTAAAATTGAGAACTCCTGTTTATTGCTCCAGAGGAGCTACATCTTCGTAGAAAGCATGAACCACGCCTACAACGAAGTCAGTAGGGCAATGCTTGCGATGACAAGCACAAAGTTTTTGCCCCATTTCGATAGGTCGATGGCATGAGGTGTAAAACTGACCTCGGCTTTGCAAATACGTATTCACTCGTGGCACAAATTATCGGATTTCTAGCTTTGGATTGAAAATTGCTCGGTAGGTAATCTGTTAATAGCTAGCTAACACAAGCGAAACCCTCGCGCTATCAAGATTGTAAATCTTGAAATTTACGCCTACGTTTGAAGTATGAAACGCGACGATAGCTTGTGGAAAGCCATTTTGGAAGATGTTTTTGACGATTTTCTAAGATTTTTCTTCGAAAACGCCCATGAACTCTTCGATTTTGAGCGGCCTTTTGAATTTTTGGATAAAGAACTCGAACAGCTTTTTCCGACAAACCCCGACGATTTCTCGCCCAAGTACGTGGATAAACTTGTAAAAGTTTTTACCAAAGAAGGGAGTGAGCAGTGGATTTTGGTTCATATCGAAGTACAGGGAAGTAGTGATGCGACTTTTGAACATCGTATGTTTCAGTATTTTTATCGCATCTACGACAAATACCAACGCCCTGTCACGGCTTTTGCCATTCTGACCGACCGCAATAAGGGCTTTAAACCGAGTCATTTTCAACAGACCTATTTGGGTACACGTTTGCGCTATGATTTTAATGTTTACAAGGTGTTGCATCAGCGAGAGGACTTACTTTTAAAAAGTGAAAACCCTTTTGCGATGGTGGTACTGACGGCATTGGTTGCTTTGAAGAAGGGGAAAATAACCGAAGACGAGTTGTTTAGTAAGAAACTTGTTTTGGCCAAAAGTCTTTTGGAACGACAATTTAGCAAAGACAAAATCAGAGCCTTGATGAACTTTTTAAAACTCTATGTTCGTTTTGGAGAGGTGGAAAAAAACCATAAATTTGAAGAAGAAATAGCACTGTTGGCCAATAAAACAAAGAAAACCATGGGCATTGAAGAATTTGTCTTGGAGCGCGAGCGGCGTATCGGTGAAAAGAAAGGAATCGCAAAAGGTATTGAAAAGGGTATTGAAAAGGGTATTGAAAAAGGCATTGAAGCCAAAAGCATTGCATTTGCACAAGCTTTGCTCGCCGAGACTGATTTTGATGATGCCAAAATAGCCTCTTTGACAGGGCTAAGCCTCGAAGCTGTGCAGAAATTGAGGGTATCACAAAAATAAAACGTCACGTTGTGACCTCTGCGCTCTCGCTTGGCTCTGCCAAGAAGTGAGCAATATACAAAGGTTTCAAGTCGTCAGGATGCTTTTTGTCAATTGGCATTCATCTTGACGACCCGAAAATGTACTCCAAATGAAACGGGGTTTACTTTATCTATTGTTTTGACAAAAGCCGCCTTAATTTCCGATGAAAGGCTAGACTCAATGACCAAAGAATACCTAGGAATCACTTTTAATTCTACGCCAGCCCGTAAAAAAGCCCGATTTCTGAAGGTAGCACTACCTACACCGAACGTCTGAGTTTCAATCGTATTTCCAAAATCATCCCTCCAGTGCTGATACTGTTTCCCAATCACATCTTGGGTTAAGCCACCTGTAGTTAGAATAATAACCATGGGCGAGACGGGGGTTTTGCGCATTGCTCCCCATGCAACTTCAATCCCCCTTGTATCTCTTTGTAGTAAAACAACGGCAGAGGAACCACTGTAAGGTTGTAAACGATTGAGTTCAAAACGGCGTTGGTTATAGGAAAAATTCCAGAACCAATGCCAATGTCTGTGATGTTTCATTTTGTTTGTCCAGCCCAATCCTAAGCTGAACCCGCCTCTAAAATGAGTGTTTTTGTCGTTGTAATGAAGTGAGTTTCTGACCACTCCATAAGTCTGAGTAGAGCCGTAATCTATGAAATAATTTTCCTTCTGTCCATAGGCTGAATTACTTCTAACAAATACTAAAAAACAGAGAAGTGTAACGTAGCAACCACTTGAAATTTGCTTATTTGCTAATAACATAATCAATAATTTCTAAGGAGCGTGTCACTTTTTATAGTTACCATAATGGGAGTTTTTGCATTGATTCGCCGTAAGTCAACCGTAAAGAGAGAGCGTTCAAGTACTGGAGCCTGTATTTCTTTAAATTTTACAACCACTTTGCAACTCAAATCAGAAAAACCTTCTACTT
Source organism: Runella limosa DSM 17973 (assembly GCF_000482465.1). Taxonomy (GTDB): domain Bacteria; phylum Bacteroidota; class Bacteroidia; order Cytophagales; family Spirosomataceae; genus Runella; species Runella limosa. The sequence continues at coordinate 356,849 of NZ_KI519423.1, read as the reverse complement.
GCTCTAAATTATACAAGACATTCATTACTTTCTGATTTTGGAGATTTTTTATAACGATAGAATCTCCACGGTAAGCAGGGAATTCATAATTGAAAAACTTGATAACGACTTTTTCTATTTCCAATCCGCTTTCATTGGTAAGAGTGATTTTCATTTGACGGGTGTATCCAAAAACAAAGCAACCCGATAGGAATGCCGTTAGTAAGGTGACAATAATCCATTTCATACGCGCTTAGTTTATTTTTCCATTCCCCTTGACTAATAACTCAAACACTGCTGATATCCTTGGCGAGAGCCCAATTCAGATGCCCCTCCTTTACACTCCACAACGTTCCATGTTACAGCACCAGTTTGGGGGGCAGTTGTCTTGTAAACTCGGTCAAACTGTCCTTGTTTTGACGTTGTATTAGGCAAAGATAAAATAACCCTAACATCCCGAGCATTCCACCCAATTACTAATAAAACAAAAAAAGCGTCGGTTGCCCAACGCTTTTTTGCAAAAAAAACTTTATTTCTTCTCCTCCACAGGTGGCGGAGCGCCAAAACGCTTATGGCTATTTTTGAGCTCTCCGTGTGAACTAATCAAAATGAGCGTTAGGAGCGCAATGCTTGCAATAACGAGCACAAAGTTTTTGCCCCATTTCGATAGGTCGATGGTACGCGGTGTAAAATTGACCTCGGCTTTACGAATCAGCACCGCCACAATCACCCAATTGACGATATAGAGGTACTGTTCGATGCGGTACGTACTCAAAAATGCCCCCGTTACCAGCAGGCTATATACCACATACAGCCCCCAATGTCCCAAAAACAAGGCATACACTTCGGAAGCGGAGTAGGAGAGAGGATTGGTTTTGGTAAGGTAATAGCGCACCCACCACAGCGCAGCCATCAATAAAACAAACGCCAACGCCACCAACTGCACCGTACGGTAAATGTCGCTTTCGGGCGCAAATTCGAGTTTGCTAAAGATGCCTTGCAGGCGCTCGACCGAAAACGATTGTTCCCATACCACGTAAGGAATAAAGAGCATGGACATCAGCAACGGAAACCAAGTTTTGGACTTGGGTTGGGTGTCGGCGGTGCGTTCCCAATCCGAGGTAAACGTGCCGTAGGCCATGCCTAATCCCCCAAAAAAGCCCAACGAATATTCCATCACGTTCCAGAAATTGAACTTAATCTCCGTAAGGCCGCCCAACACTTGTAAGAAATTGCCAAACGCAAACCCAAAGCCCCCGCCAAGTCCCGAAAATGCCGCTACGCGCAGGGCAGAGGTGTAGTTGTTGCGGACGAGGTACCACGTCAGGGCTGCTGCCGCCCCAAATACAGCCGCCCACATTTCGGAGCGGGGAGGGGTCATGTACCATTCAAATTCTTCAATGAGGAAAAAATAGGCAACGGCCGCTCCCACGACCATCTCGACAATCACTTCGTGCCACTTGACGGGATTTTGGGGGCTGTCAGTGAGGGCTAATCCAAATAATCCACCGCCCACGTAGCCGTATAGGCCACCCACGACAAACAACATAAGAAGGCCGTAGTAAACATTGACAAAATCGTCGCCGCGACCGTAGCCAACAAGGATTCCGTAGCTGGCAATTCCGCCCAAGCCCCAGCCGATGGCCCCCGCGAGGGTAGCAGCAAAGAGTTTGGCGTACCAGTCGGTGCGTCGCGCAACAAATAGAATGCTAAGGGTGCCCACTGCCCCCGCCCAAGCAGCCCCGTACTCGTGTCCGAATTGGCCACGAATGGCCCAAGCGGTTCCGAGCGACATCGCCACGAGGAGCATGGGGAAGTAAAGTTGTTTGTTTTTCATTGGATAAGAAAGGTGTTTATCAGGGTTTAGTATCGTTTTTAGATATACCTTTTTGGCCTTGAAAAAGGCTATTTGAGTAGTCTAAAAAACTAGCTAGTCAGTATTGTAATTATCCGATGAACATTAAAAACCTCCCACCCGTGGAAATAACAGAAAAGACTGTCAAAAAGAGTTTTGCGTGGCCGATTTTTGACGAAACAGAAGTAGAAGCCGTCGCTGAAGTAGTCCGTAGTGGCAAATGGGGTAACCCTGATTGCGGTGATTCGGTAGAGGAGTTTGAAAAAGAGTTTGCGGCTTATTGCGGTAGTAAATACGCCATTAGCTGTGTCAATGGCTCGGTGTCGCTGCGATTGGCCCTGATTGCTTGTGGTGTGAAGCCTGGTGATGAGGTTATCGTTCCTCCTTATACGTTTATTGCAACGGCATCGACGGTGATTGAGGCCAACTGTGTGCCTGTTTTTGTTGATATTGACCCCGAAACGTATAACATTAGCCCCGCTGCCATCGAAGCTGCCATCACGCCTCGCACCAAAGTGATTATTCCCGTACATTTTGGCGGGCAAGCTTGCGACATGGAGGCGATTATGGACATTGCGAAACGCCACAACCTGCGCGTTATCGAAGACGCCGCGCACGCCCACGGTGCCGAGTATAAAGGCAAAAAACTAGGGGCAATTGGGGACGTAGGGAGCTTCAGTTTTCAGTCTTCCAAAAACCTAACGGCGGGTGAAGGTGGCATCGTTGTCACCGACGACGACGAACTGTACGCCATGATGCACTCCTTGCGCAACGTCGGTCGCATTGAGGGCGGGCAGTGGTACGATCATTATAACCCAGGCTGTAACTACCGCATTACCCAAATGCAAGCGGTGTTGTTGTCGGCGCAATTGAAGCGTTTGGAACAACAAACCCTCGTGCGCGATGCCAATGGGTTGTATTTGAATCAATTACTGGAAAATGTTGAAGGCATTACTCCTTTGAAAAGAGGTTTTGGCGAAACCCGTCACTGTTACCATTTGTACATCATCAAGTACGACAAAACGTATTTTAATGGGTTGTCGAAAGTGGAATTTGTGGAGCGTTTGGCGGCTGAGGGTGTCCCTTGTTTTAGAGGATACCCGCATCCGTTGTACAAGCAACCGTTGTTCCAAAACAAAAACTTTATGTGTTATGCCATCCCCGACTACGTGGATTACAGCCAAGTACATTGCCCCGTGGCCGAACACGCGTGTAGCGATGAAGGGGTGTGGATTTTGCAACACGGAATGTTAGGAACAAAGGAAGACATGGAGTCGTTTGCCGAAGCGATTCTGAAAGTAAAACGCGAAGCATAACCATTCACCAACCATTTCTCAACTCATGTTTAAACAACGTACTTTTCTGCTTTTGATAGCGGTGCTGGGTGGAATGTTTTCGACCTATGCCCAATCGTTATCCCTCAAAAATGCCACAATTTTGGTGTCGCCGTCAGTGCCAGTGCCTATGCGTGAGACGGCGCCTAAAGTTCTCACGGAAGAAATAAACAAACGGACGCAGTTGCTGCTCAAACCCGCTGCGGCTTGGCCCAAAACGGGAGTAACGGTGGCAATGGCGCTGTCGAGCGATCGTGAACTGTTCGGAAAAGCGCTGCCTGCCCGAAAAGCAGGCGATGCGGCTGAGACTCGGGCGGAAGGTTTTCGGGTGGTGGCCGACGGAAACGTGGTGTGGATTATTGGCGCCGATGCCCGTGGGGTATTATTTGGAACGGGCTGGGTGCTGCGCCATTTGGAGATGTCGGCGGGGAATGCGTTGCTCGCACTTAATACCGACGTAGCGACGGCACCCGTTTATCCGATTCGCGGACACCAACTCGGCTATCGCCATACCGCCAATTCGTACGACGCGTGGACGGTGGGGCAGTTTGATCAACATTTCAGAGAATTAGCGATTTTTGGCACCAACGCCGTGGAAGGAATTCCGTTTCACGAAGATGAAAAACCCAATCCCCATTTTAAAATTCCTGCGTCGGAGATGCGGGTAAAAATGGGGGAGTTATGCCAACAATATGACCTCGATTACTGGGTATGGACGCCCGTGACATTTGAGCTGACCGATGCCGACAAGCGTGCGGCCGAATTGCGATTGCACGAAGAGTTTTATAAAAAATGTCCTCGCCTCGACCATATTTTTGTGCCAGGTGGCGACCCAGGTGACAATCACCCAAAATTGGTTTTGCCTTTTTTGAAAGACTTACACCAATTACTGACGAAGTACCACCCCAAAGCGAAAGTGTGGGTGTCATTACAGGGTTTTAGCGTGGAGCAAACTGATTATTTTTACCGCTATTTGGCCGAAAATAGTCCCGATTGGCTGCAAGGCGTGGTGTCGGGGCCAGGAAGTCCGCCAATGGCTGAAACGCGTTTTCGTTTGCCAAAAAAATACCAACACCGCCAGTACCCCGACATCACGCACAATGTTCGCTGTGAGTTTCCTGTGCGCGGTTGGGACCAAGCCTACGCGCTGACCCTCGGTCGCGAAGCGTCCAATCCGCGACCTTACGCGTTCTCCGAAATCCACCAAACGTACGCTCCTTTTACCGACGGCTTTGTGTCGTATTCGGATGGCTGTCACGACGACGTCAACAAGGTGGTATGGAGCATGAGAGGATGGAATCCCACGATGGATGTACGTGAAATTATGACGGATTATACCCGCTTCTTTTTTGGAAAAACCGCCGCCGAAAGCGCTGCTGACGGGATTGCGGCCCTCGAAAATAACTGGAAAGGCCCGTTGGTTCAAAATGGCGGGGTAGAGGCTACGTTTACTTTCTGGAAAGGGCTGGAAACGGCTAACCCTGCCTTGAAAAACAATTGGCGTTGGCAGATGCTTTTGCTACGTGCCAATTACGATACCTACACCCGCCGTCGATTGGTGTATGAGCAATCGCTTGAAAAACAGGCGAATGGAGTGCTTTCTCAGGCAACAGAGCTAGGCACTGAAAAAGCCATGAACGAGGCGTTGGCGCTAGTAAATCGGGCTGACCAACAAAATTGTGCGCCTGAGTTACGTCAGAAAATAGAGCAATTGTGTGCCGATTTATTCACATCAATTGGTTTGCAAACGAGCGTCAAGAAACACAATGCCAAAGGCTATGAGCGTGGTTGTGTGCTCGATTTTGTGGACTATCCGCTCAATAACCGTTGGTGGTTGGCCGATGAGTTTAAAAAAGTGTCAGCTTTACCTTCGGAGGAAGCCAAAAAAGCAAGATTGAAAGACATAGCCACGTGGGAAAACCCAGGTCAAGGAAGTTTTTACGACGACGTGTCGAGCGTAGCGAAAGGTCCCCGCGTGAAGACCGTTTCCGAAGATGCAACCGACGTAGCATGGTGGGAAGATGGTTTCAGTCGGACTCGTTTGTCGGCGCAGTTGTTTCAGAAATGTCCTGATTTAGAGTACGATAACCTCCAAATGGATGCGCGTTATATTGTTCGGGTGGTTGGGTCAGGAGAAGCGTTGTTGCGCGTGGATGGGCGTCGTTTGGAGCCGATTACGTACAGCCGTGAACCCAATGGCGTTAAAGAATGGATTGTGCCCTTGACGTTGACCCAAGACGGTAAATTGCACGTTACGTTTGATGAACCCGAGGAGTCACATTTGAACTGGCGGAAACAATCCAAAATCTCGGATGTTTGGTTGTTGAAGCAGTAGTTTATGAGCTAGAAAATCGGATAAACACATAGAACACTTAGAATTTTCACAGTAGATACATAGCCATAACTTATGTTTTCTTATGTGTATATTCTTATGTGATCTATGTGTTTTAAAATGAATGGCACAAACAATTACAACTCCCGAATCCGAATCGCACGGAAAGCCGCTTCGTCACCGTGGTCTTGAAGGAGAATATGCCCGCCAGGCATTCCAAAATCCTCCACTTCCTTAAACTTGCTAGCCGCCTTAGCTTCCTTAAATTCAGGGCTTCCAATGGTATATTCCACCACTTTTACGCCGTTGAGCCAGTGCGTTACGCGTTTGCCCTCTACTCGAATCCGTCCACGGTTCCACTCACCAATCGGTTTTTGCTGGCGCGAATTAGGCTCAATCAATTCATACAAACTCGCCGTACGACGTTTATCATTAGTATCTTTGGCAATGTCCTTGTTCCCTAAATCGTCAATGAGCTGATATTCTGGGCCTAGCATAGCGCCATTGGGGTATTTTTTGACAAAATATTTGAGACCCGTATTCGCACTTGGGGCGAGTTTAAATTCAAATTCTAAATCAAACTGCGTGTACGTTTTCTTGGTAATGATGTCGCCGCCCCGCACTACGGCCTTGCTTTCCCCTCGGCCTTTGTTGACCACCAATTCATTGTTTTCGATACCCCAACCTTCTTTGGGAAACTGATCACTTTTGGACGAAGTCCATTTACTGGTAGAGGTACCGTCAAACAGCATTTCCCACGGGCTTGGGGTGTGTAATTGTACCGAAGGGTGCATGGTATATAGACGGAATTGTTTACCATCGTTTACCACCATCCCGCTCGATTTGTCGCTTCCGAGAATAGGGTTTTGGTCGTATTTTATCCAGTGAATGAGGTCATTAGAGACGGCCACGTTGGTGCTCCATTCGCGCCAATCTTTAAAGGCCGATGCGTGGTAATAGCCATAATATTTTCCTTGGTATTTGATGATTTGGTTCATTGCTACCGCAAATTTGTCGTACCCATCAGGCCCTAAAGCAATCACAGGCTCATCTTGCACGTTTTTCCAAACCTTCAAATCGCTGGAGGTTGCGAGCCAAATTCCCAAGTCAGCCCGCTCGTAAAAGAGGTACCAAGTTTTGTTTTCGTACCAGATTGCAGGCGTCCCGTAAGCCCCTTTGCTGATGGGCGCTCCGTTGGTTTGGCGAATGTCCAAATTACCTTTTTCTTTCCAGTGAATGCGGTCGGTGGATGTCAACAAGTGAGCGACGTCGTCGCGGCCTTCGGCAAACATGTAATAAACACCATTAACTTTCACCACCGACATATCTTCTACCCAATCCAACCTATAAATAGGGTTTTGAGGGTGGCGTTTCCAGTGAATCCCGTCGGAAGAAGAGGCATAGCCGAGAAATTTGGTGGATTTGGGCTCGTTTTTGTAGCCCGTGTACCAAAGGTGGTAGGTATTTCCTTCGCGCAGGATATACCCCCGTTCGCGAATTTTTTCGTCCCACGTTTTTTTGCCTGTTCCTTCAAAAACGGGATTTTGAGGGTAAGCTTTAAAATCCACGATTTCGGAGGGAAATTGGGCGAAACTTTGATGTAAATAACAGTAAGAAAGGGCGAGGAAAAGGAGTTTTTTCATAGTGGGAAATAGAAATGGAAGGGAGGGGAAATTTACTCTTTCCCCAGTGAAAATGTGATGCCAAAGGTATTTTGGAAACGAACGGGCTTGCCCCATTTAACGGCAGGACTCCAGTTGTTCATTAGTTTGATAAGGCGAACAGCTTCTTCGTCGCAACCACCACCGATGCCCTTGATGACCCGTACCGATTCGGGAATTACTTTCCCTTTTTCATTGATGATAAAGCCTAGCCATACCTTCCCGCTGATTTTCTCTTTGGCGGCTTTTTCTGGATATTTCATGTTGTTGGCAATGACATTGCTGATGCCTTTTAATCCAGAAGCGTAGGCGGCAGGAACTTCCACGTCGGGGGCGATAAAACCTTCGTTGAGGCTTTTGGCGTAGATGTCGCTGCTATCGGCCAATACCCTCGCTTCGGCAGTATAAGGCGATTGGGGGTAGCCACTCACTTTACGAAAGAGTTCACCTGCCCGTTGGAAGTCGAGTTGTTGGTAGCGTTGTTTGGCAAGGGTCCAATAGTTGGTCATCAGCGTGGCTTGTACGGTGCTGTCTTTGGGATTAATGTCTAATATTTTTTCATAGATGGTCATGGTTACTTTGGCGGCGTCAGCATCTTTGGATAACTCCTGAATCGAACGCCAAAAACCTAAGCACTTGTCGCAGTTTTCGAGTTGCATGATGAGGTAGTCATCGTTTTCATTGCCAGTTACTTGTTTCGCCTTTTCGTACAGTTCTTTGGCTTGTTGATACTTGCCTGCTAAAAAGAGCTTGTCGGCTTGCGCTTTATGGCCAGTGCTGTCTTTGGGTGGGGTAGATTGTGCATGTAATGCGTTACTTATCAGGAATGTAAGTATGGTCAGTAGCGTAAGAAATCTCATATTTCTGGGTTAGATAATTTTGGGCAAAAATACCTTGATTTCTTAATTCTCCCACTATTTTTAATGTCGCTTTATGCCTTTTTTCTTTAAATTTTGACCTTTTTTGAGCCAAAAAAGGCTTTTTTGTTCAAATTAAAGTTTAACTATTTTCCTGCTAAATACTTATTACGGTATTCGATGGGGGTACAGCCTTTGATTTGCCGAAATTGTCGCGCAATATTTTTACTGTCGGTGAGGCCCATGTCAAGCGCGATTTCAAAAACCGTCATGTCAGTTTCGAGCAATTTTTGGGTAAATTTCTCAATACGTAAATTAAAAATATACTTATAAATCGGGTAGCCCGTAATGTCCTGAAAACGTTGCTCCAACGCCCGCCGCGACAACGGCACTTGTTTGACCACGTCATCAACTTGCAGGTTTTTGTCGATGTTTTGGTGAATAAATTTCAAAGACGAAGCAATGTACTTGTCGTTGGTGGCATAAATATCGGTGGATTGGCGCGTGATTACTTGCGTTGGTTTTACGTAAATGTCGTAGAAATCCGACGTGCCGTGTTCAATCATGTGGTGCAACAACTTGGCCGCATCGTAGCCGCCTTTTTCGGTGTCTTGGGCAATGCTCGAAAGCGGTGGATCCGAAAATTCACAAATCATTTCGTCATTATCGACGCCCAGTACGGCCACTTCTTCGGGGATACGAATATTGGCCAAACGGCAGGCTTCCGTAATGTGCTGCCCTTGGTTGTCGTCGCAAGCCATGAGGGCAAGGGGTTTGGGGAGCGAATTGAGCCATTGGCTCAGGGGGCTAGGTTTGTAGTACCAGAGCTCACTCGACCGCGACATGGCGTGCTCAAAATAATGCACGGTGTAGCCCGCTTTCTGGATGCGGGCTTCAAAACCTTCGGCTCGCTCGCGCGACCAAACGATGTCCTTGAAACCGTAAAACGCAAAATGTTTGAAGCCTTTGCGCAAAAAATATTCGGCTCCCAGGTGCCCCGCTTCGTAGTGGTCGCCCGTGATGTTGGGAATCTCTTTGAAACGTTCCTTGAAGTCTTGGGCAATGACAGGAATCCCCGCTTCCACGATTTTAGAAATCTTGGGGTCGTTGTACAACTGCCCAATGATGCCGTCGGCTTCCCATTCGAGGGCCCATTCCAAAATCCCGTCGATACCAATCGTTTCGCGCTGAAACAGGGGCATTCGACAGAAAATCCACGGGCCATGCTCTTTGGAGTACTTCGAAATTCCTTGAAGTAAGCCTTTACTGTATTCTTCGGCAAAGTCGATGAGAAGGATAATTTTGTACATCTAGGAAAAAAGTTCTTTCCAACTTTTAATGGTTGCGTTGGTCACAAGGGGTTTTGCCCAAAAACCAATGCTCAAAATATATCCCAAAGTAATCATCAAAAACAACATCGCCAAACGCAAGCCCACCAATTCGGCCAAACCTCCAATGACGAGGGGCACCACCGCACCGCCCGCAATGCCCGAACACAAAATACCCGAAAACGTCCCGTGGTGATAAGGAACGGAGTTGAGTGCCAACGAGACGATAATCGACCACATCACCGACGCAAAAAAACCACTCATTGGGAAGGCATACAGGGCCATTTCGAGTGGTCCAAACAAGCCTACTAAGACCGAAACAATGGCTCCAACGGTGAAAAGCAACAATACCCGACGGCTATCGAAGAGTTTTAATAAAACAAGCCCTAGAATACACCCGATTGTCAGAAGACCCCAAAAATACGAAATTACCGAAGCCCCTTCCGTAGCTGGGTCAACGTTGTGGTAGGTTTGCAGAAATTTTGACGTCCAGTTAGCAATGCCTTGCTCCGTACCGACGTACGCAAAAATTCCTAGAAAAAACAGGTAAACGTAGCGGTTTTTGAGTAAGTCGTTGAAGGCATTTTGGGTGTCAATCTTTTCGTCTTCTTTGAGCTCCACTTCGGGAAAATGTACCATTTTTACAACGATGACCATCAAAAGGGCTACCACCGCAAACACCCAATACAACGAAACCCATTTCAACTCGGCAGGTACGATGCCGTTGAGCGTAGAAATAAAGGCGTTAGCTTCTTGGCCAGAATGAACATTCAGTACTAAGTAGCTGTAAAGCATGGGACTTAAAAACGAAGCGCCGCCAAAAAACAACTGCGCCATCACGGAGTTGAAGGCAAAATTAGCTTCACCTCCTGCTACGCGCAGTAGAGGGTTAATCACCACTTGAAGCATGGCCATGCCGATGCCGATGATAAAAAGCGATAACAGCGATACTGTAAACGTGGGAACTAGCGCAAATAACAACGCACCACCAAATGCCAACAAAAAAGCCCAGAAAAGCACCTTTTTCTCGCGATATTTTTCGACCAATATCCCCGAAGGAATGGAGGCCACCCCGTAGGCCACAAAAAAGGCAAACGGTAAAAAGCCCGCCAAGCCGATGCTTAGGTTGAAGCTATCGACAATGTCGGGGATAATGGGGCCAAGAATATTACTCAAAAACGATATAACGAAGAAGATAACGAAAATGAGAATAACAATAAAGGTGTTTCTTTTCATGTGGTTTTGGGTTTTGGATTTGGTCGGGTTGTGAGCAACCCTCTGCACATTATCTCAAACTGCCCACCGTTACTTTGGCATCTTGCGATACCAACGCCGCAGCACCTAAGAGAGCGATGTCATCGTTTTGAGACTGAAGGATTTTGATTCTTTTGAGGGTTTCGGGATAGGCAAAATCCTCCAATGCTTCGCGCATTCCCGCTTCAAAAAACGAGTAAGCTTTGGCAATAGAACCACCCAATACAATGGCTTCGGGGTCGTAGGTGTACATGGCTGCTTTGATGGCAAAACCCAAATGTACACCAAATTCTTGCCATAAACGAAGGGCTTTTTTGTCGCCGTCGAGGGCGGCGTTGCTCACAAGCAGGGCCGTAGTGCCGTGAATGGCTTCAAAGAAGTTGCTCCCTGCGTAGTATTCGAGGTTGTGCTCGCGGTAAGGCAAAAGACCGATTTCGCCCGCGCCGCAGTTGCTCCCGTTGTATAATTGATTGTCGATGATAATGCCTGACCCTAAGCCAGTTCCGATGGTCATTCCAACGACCGAATTGTAGTGTTGGGCAACGCCATAACGGTGCTCGCCGAGGCTAAAACAGTTGGCATCGTTGTTGACATACACGGGTATGTTAAATTCTTCTTCTAAAATATCACGTAACGCTACTTTTTCCCACGAAGGGATATTGGCTACGTTATAAACGATGCCTTTTTCGACATCGACGACTGAGGGGACACCAATCCCAATGCTGCCAATGGGATGTTGGGTGAGGGGACGTATCAGGTCAAACAACTGCTCTAAAGTAGCCGACATGGACTCCTTTTCTTGGAGGAAAACCGTGTTTTGGTGGATAATTTCCCCGTTAAACTCGATTCCCGCTTTTACTTTGGTTCCTCCTAAATCTACTCCTATTTTCATTGGTGCTACTTTTTAAGTGTTAACGTTGCGTATTTACTTGAGCGAACGCGCGGTGGGTAACTATGAATTACGAATGATGAATGACGAATGAGCTACTTTACTTCGACTGTGCGGCTTGCTTTGCCTGCGGCGTCAAATGCTTTGAGCTTGATTTTGCCTGTTACTTGGACAGGGGCGGTGTATTCTGCTGACTTATCGGTAGGTTCGCTGCCGTCGGTTGTGTAGCGTACCCGAAGCCCAGGATAAGCGATATTGGCCTTCAATGTTCCGTTTTCGACGATTGCCCCTGGCAGCGGAATGCGGTAGTTGTAGCCACCGTTGAGGTAGCTAAGGCGAGGTAGGTCTTTTTGGGCGAGGGTATTGACAAAAATATTCCAGCTTGCCTGAATCGCTTTTTCGCGCGTGGTGCGGTCGGCAATGGTTTCCCAAGGGCGCTCGGCGCTCCATGCACTTTCGGCAAAGCCCATCAATTTGGGTAATGTATAATATTCGAGCATGTCGCGTCCTTTGATGGTTTCGCTCCACAATTGACATTCTACGCCAACGATATTTTTGCGGGCCTCGGGTCGTAAACGCTCTACGTTGTTGAATACCAAAGGTTTGCCAAAATTGTTGGTATAGGTAGTTTTAAACATGTCGTACGGGGCAAAAGTGTAGTTGTCGCGGGTATCGACAAAGCCAGCCCAGTAAAGCCCTGGCTCTTGCGACTCATTGTTGTAGGCCAAATCGAAGTAAAAATTGGTGACGTTGCACAGCACTACAGGATAACCCGCATTCGCCAAACGATAACCTAAATCAGGGTCGTAGAGGTTGTTCCACACGTACGGAACCACATTTTTACCCGCAAACTCAGGATTGACCTTGAGCGCACCGTCTTTGGTTTTTGTTAATCCTACTTCTTCCCAACCGTGTACTTGGAGGCCGCGTTTTTGTAAACGAGGCAGCAAACGGCGAATGAAATACGCGTGGAGGTTATGAAATTCGCCGATGCTCGGGTCTTTTTTGAGCAGGTCTTGGGCCCAAGGCGACTTGGTCCACGCACCTCCTGCTACTTCGTCGCCTCCAATGTGGAAAATATCCAACGAAAGCCCCGCTTCCTTGTACATTTTGATGATTTCGTCGGTCACTTTTTCGTAGAATCGGTAGGTGGACTCTTGCGTCACATCCGTCACGTTGTCTTTGTAGCTTTGTGCCGACAAATAAACAGATTCGTCCTTGGGATCCACCAAGCGGTATTCGTTGGCTTCCTTCTCTTTGCCTTCTTTCATCAAACGTTGATAACGTGCTTCCATCGCTTTGATGGCCGCCCGAGCGTGGCCTGGCAAGTTGACTTCGGGGATAATTTTGATGTGGCGAGCGTGGGCGTATTTTAGAATTTCAATAAAATCAGCTTTGGTATAAAAACCGCTTCCGTGGCGTCCTTTGCCATAAGCCTGAGGGCCAGAGCCGTAGCCTGGGTGCAAAGCGGCATCTTTGTACGACTTAACGTGCTGACGCTGACCGCCTACTTGCGTAAGTTCAGGTAAACCGTCGATTTCAACGCGCCAGCCTTCATCTTCCGTTACGTAAAACAAAAAATGGTTGAGTTTGTAAAATGCCAACACATCCAACTGACGGAGAATGGTCTCTTTGGTTTGAAAATTACGGCCTACGTCGAGGTGCATACTGCGGAATGGAAAGCGAGGAGCATCCTCGATTTGCAGAGCTTCCAACGCAATGGTGCCTGATTTTTGGGCTAAAGCCGCCGTTGGAATGAGCGCAACAAGGCTCTGAGTGCCGTAAAACACGCCCGCAGCGTCACTACCAACAATGGAAACTCCTTGTGGACTCACGCCTAATTTGTAAGCTTCTTTGCTAATTCCTTTGACATTTAACGCGGTGGTACTCAACGAAATGGTATTGGGGGCGGCTGGTGCATTTTTGGTTTTAAACTCGCTACCCGTTAGCTCTTTGAGGCGTTGAGCCAACAAATTGGCTTCATTTTCGAGTCCTGCGGCGTAGTGAATTGGGGTGGATGAGGTCAATGAAAAAGAACCTTGCCCCGTTACCACACTGATGGGAGAGGGGATAATGCGTTGCAATTGGTTAGCGGCCACGGGGCTTACTTGAAGATTTTCATTGTAGCGCAAACTGGCCGTAATGATGGGGTCTTGGTCATTGGGGCCGCGCAAAAGTTGCTCTTTGCGCGTAAACGGAACCACCGCACATTTTTCTATGGGAACAATTTGTGATTCTTCACCTTTGGCATCATAAAAGACAAAATATAACCCCAGTGGAGCGTCGGTTTCTTTGATAACACTTTCGGTACCACGGTAGCTAATGGCAACCGAATCGCCAGGCGCAAGACGAAATCCTTTGTTAGGAGAAAGCTTGTACCAGTCGCCGTTGATGTGCTCCAGGGTCGCGAGCTGGGGTGTAGGCGTGGGCGTAAGCGGGCGAGGAGCCATGTTAAAAAACAGTGCCCAAGCGCTATCGCTGAGGGTAAGTGAGCCATTGTTTTTGAGGTAAAATTTTGCTTCAAAAACATCGTTAGGCCCTGCAAAATTGTCAGTCAATTCCCACGAAATAGCAATATTACTTGCTTGATCGAACGCTCCTTCTGACGCAGATTTGCAGCCACTGAGCCACCAAATAAAAATACATAAGACAGTGATAGACGAAATAGTACGCATAAATACCGAGGTTAAGTAGCCCTAATAGTACGCTGATGCGTATTAAAAATACCATTCTGAGTACAGTATTTTTAATTCTTTCTTTAACCGACACCAACTAAGATGTCTCTTTCAAGCTCCCGTCTTATTTCGCTCGACGCACTTCGTGGGTTTACGGTGGCCGCCATGATTATGGTCAACTTCCCAGGTAGTAGCGATCACGTCTTTTTTACGCTTCGCCACACCGTTTGGAATGGGCTTTCGTTTACCGACTTGGTAGCTCCTATTTTTCTGTACGTCATTGGGGTATCCATTGTGCTGGCTTATTCAAAAAAGAAAGACGGCGACAAAAAAGAGTTGTATAAAAAAATCGTTGTTCGGTCGCTGAAAATCTACGCAGTAGGGATGTTTTTGAACCTGATGCCCGATTTTAATTTTGCCGAAGCCCGTTGGACAGGGACACTTCACCGTATTGCATTTGTGTTTTTGGGATGTGCAATTTTGTTTTTAAATACCAATTGGCGGCAACAGGCGTGGATAACCGCTGGTATTTTGGTAGGTTATTGGTTGGCCTTAACGCTCATTCCTACCCCAGGCGTGGGCAAAGTAATGCTCGAACCGGGTGTAAACATTGTGGCGTGGTTTGACTCAAAGTTTTTGCCAGGAAAAATGTGGCAAGGCACCTGGGATCCCGAAAGTATTTTGAGTACGTTGCCCTCAATCGCTTCGGGTATCACTGGGATGTTGGCTGGGCACTTGTTAATCACCGATTTAAACCCAAACCTAAAGGTCAATTACCTGATGACGGCGGGGGTGATTTCGTCAGTGCTGGGGTATTTTTGGGGACTTGGGTTTCCTGTCAACGAAAACCTTTGGACGAGTTCGTTCGTACTGGTAACTTCTGGTTTTGCGAGTTTGCTGTTGGGGGCGTTGTATTTTGCAGTTGATATTTTAGGAAAAACCAAAGGGACGCAAGTGGGAATCATCTTTGGGGCTAATGCTATTTCGGTATATGTGCTCGGAGACATCTTGGCGTTGTTTTTTTACGGAACCAAACTTGGTGATAAAACCCCGAACGAACACGCTGTCAATACTTTGGTGGGAATGGGAATGAGTCCTAACCTTGCTAGTTGGCTATATGCCCTGTTCTTTGTAGCCATCAACTTCGTCCCAGCCTATTGGCTGTATCGAAAAAAGATTTTTATCAAATTGTAATATGAGAAAACAATTCATTTGCCTTTGTTTTGCTTTGTGGGGAATCCAAACCACAGTGGAGGCACAAAAAGTAAAATTTGGGGTGCTTTCGGACGTACACGTTCCGACCATGCACGATGCCAAAGAACGCTTGACGGCGTTTGTGGACAGCATGAAAACGGCCAAGCCCGATTTTGTCGTTGATTTGGGCGATTTTGGAACCCCTGCGCCCAAGTATGCCTATGGTTTTGAGCTTTGGAATAGCATCCCAGGCCCCAAGTACCATGTTATTGGCAACCACGAAATGGACGGTGGATTTTCGCTGAAACAGGCGTTGGAGTACCGAAAAATGACTTCGTCATATTATTCGTTTGAGCAAAAAGGCTTCAATTTTATCGTCCTAGACGGCAACGACAAAAAATCGCCTGACGTGAAGGGCTACCAAGAACATTTAAACCCGCCGCAAATAGCGTGGCTACGCGACGAACTCGCCAAAGCCAAAGGACCGATTGTGATTTTCTCGCACCAAGGCTTAGGCAAAGACGGGGTGGACAATGCCGAAGAAGTTCGACAAATCCTTGAAAACCATAATGTAAAGGCGAAAAAAAACAAAGTAATTGCTAATTTCTACGGGCATATTCACTACGACCGCGCCGATAACATCAACGGAATCTGGTACGTCTGTATCAACTCCATGTCTTACAAATGGCTTGGGGAAGAGTACGGACGCGTTCGTTACAGCGAGGAAGTCGATAAAAATTTCAAATGGATAAAATACACTGCACCTTACCGTGATCCGCTGTTTACGGTGATTGAAATTTCTAAAAAAGGCAAAATCACTATGTCGGGGAAGAAGTCGCAGTGGGTCGGGCCTTCGCCCAAAGAAGTAGGGTTTCCACAAGGCAATAAAGACTACGATGTCCCCGAGATTCGCCCAAAAGTGTTGAAATTTTGACGAAAAAGCCCTTTCAGATGATGAAACTGCCGCTATTATTGATTGCTTTTTTGACGGCGTTTATGAGTTTGGCAAAACCCATTGACCTCACCAAAGCGCGCATTTATACTTCGATTTCGGACAAACAAGTACTGCTCCGAAGCCTTGAAATTCTTCAAGAAGAGGTAAAAAAACGAACCCAATTGACCTGGGAAGTGACGGATAAACTACCAATAGCTGCAACACCGCTGGTCGTGATTGTGCTGGAAAAAGACGTAGCTCTTTTGCCGACTGCGTGGCAAAAGGAGGTACGAAAACTGTCCACTATCTCAGCCGAAGGGTTTAAATTAGTGACTATTCCTGCTTCACAAGCTGTGTTGGTTGTGGGTAAAGATGCGCGCGGTGTTTTGTACGGAGTGGGGCGTTTGCTCCGAAAATTGGCTATGTACCCGCAAAAAATAACCATCGACGAGGAGGTACAACTAGCTACGAGTCCGCGCTATCCCGTGAGAGGTCATCAGCTAGGCTACCGCCCCAAAACCAATGCCTACGACGCCTTTTCGGTGGCACAATTTGACCAATACATCCGCGAATTAGCCCTTTTTGGAGCCAATAGCATCGAACTCGTTCCACCCCGCACCGACGACGACGTGAAAAGTGGGCACATGAAACTGCCTGCCATGGACATGATTCGGGAGCAGTCGCGGATTTGTAAAGAATATGGGCTGGACGTTTGGATGTGGTATCCCAACATGGGTTCTGATTATACGCACCCCGACTCCATTAAACTAGAATTGGAAGAACGTCACAAAGTATTTTCGGCCATTCCAAAGCTGGATCACGTCTTTGTACCAGGGGGCGACCCGGGCGATTTAGAACCCGATATTATGTTTGCGTGGCTCGATAAAATGTCTGTGGTTTTGAAAAAATACCATCCCAAAGCCAAAATCTGGGTGTCGCCGCAGGTATTTAAACCTAGTAAAAAGTGGTTTGATTCGTTTTTTGCACAGGTCAATCGAGGGTATCCGTGGTTTGGTGGTGTGGTGTTTGGGCCGTGGGTAAAAATGCCCGTGCAAGAAATTCGTCGCATCACCAAAGCGTCGATTCCGATTCGGCATTATCCCGATATTACCCACAATTACAGTTCTCAATACCCCGTTCCTCACTGGGATTTGATTTTTGCGCAAACGCTTGGTCGTGAAAGTATTAACCCCCGACCGCACGACGAAAAAACGATTCACAATGCCCTCGACGAATACGGCGTTGGGAGCATCAGTTACTCAGAAGGTACCAATGACGACGTGAATAAATTTGTGTGGAGCGACCAAGATTGGAATCCCGAAACTCCTGTTATCGAGACGCTTCGCGATTATGCGCGTTTGTTTGTTGGAATGGACTACCAAGAAACCGTAGCGCAGGGGCTTATTTCGCTCGAAAATACGTTTCGAGGGCTGTTACTGACCAACGAATCGGTGGAAAGAACCCTGATGCAATGGCAAGCAATGGAGCAAAAAGCACCGTTGGCAGTGTTACAAAATCCTCGTTTTCAAATGGGGCTGATTCGGGCGTATTACGATGCTTATACCCGCCGCCGATTGCTGTACGAAACCGAATTGGAGCAGCAAGCCAAAGATGCACTGCGGGGGGCGGTAAATGGAAAGTCGTTGGCGGCGATTCAGCAAGCGAAATTGATTTTGGAACGGGCGGTGAAAGCGCCGATTTTGCCCGAATATCGCCAAAAATGTTTCGATTTGGCTGATTCGCTTTTCAAAAGTATCGGCGCACAGTTGACGGTTGAACGCCACGGGGCGGTGTCGGGGCGGGGAAATTTTGTGGACAATATTGACCTTCCGCTTAATGATTCGCCGTGGTTATTGGACGAAATGGGTAAAATAGAGAAACTAACGAGTGAAGCCGAACGTCAACAAAAAATAGACCAATTGCTCCACCGCACCGACCCAGGCGCGGGAGGTTTTTACGACCATTTTGGCGCACCCGAAAGCTGGCATCGGGTGGTTTCGGATGTCTCATGGGAGAAAGACCCAGGCAGTTTACAGTCGCCGAGGGTAAGTTTTGGCGTTGGAATTGTTGGGGAAGAGTGGGTGGACGAAATCAGGGCAACAGGTTTTAAAGGACAAGTAACGCCGCGAGCTTGGATGAAGCAGGTCAAAACGCTGTACGAAGAGCCGTTGAAAATTGCTTATGATGAATTAGACCCCCAAGCCACCTACCGAATGCGCGTTTCTTACACGGGGCGTTTTCGTTCGCGGATGAAATTGGTGACCGACGACGGCGCGGTGATTCACGATTTTTTTCAAACGGGCGAAGAACCTCTTTTTGAGTTTGACATACCCCAAAAAACCACTGCCGACGGCAAAGTGACTTTTATTTGGACGTGTGGTGAGGGCGGCCAAGGCCCACAAGTCACCGAAATTTGGCTAATGAAGAAGTAAAACACCTTCCCGAAAGTTCAAAACTTTCGGGAAGGTATATAATTTACATCTTTACTTTGCGATTGGAACGAAATTCAAAAACACCGTTGCCTAAATTTGTTGGTAAAGAGGAAAAATAGTCGAAAGTGCTTTTAACGCGAAAATTGCTAACTTTTTGGTCAGACATTACTTTTTTGATAAGGTAATCGGCCTTAGAAATCCAAATGGTGACGTCTCCTTGCGCGTTACTTCCTTTGATTTTGAAGCAAAGTACCTCGTTGATATTTTCGTCCGAATCAAACTGCGGGTTTTTGGTGGATAAAAAAATACTTTCCCCTAAAATGTTATGGTTAGTGAGCAGTAATGCAGGGATTTGGATTGAAGTACGAGACGATACCCCACCTGCGGATGAGAGAAGTTCTTCTAACTTCTTATTGTTTTGGGTTGGATTGCCAATTCCCCACCAATATTGCGCTACATTGTTGGCGTTGCGGTTGATGACCATTAGCGAATTTGACAAACCAACTTCGTAATATTCAAAATTGAATCGCCCCTTTTTATCGTAGGCTGTTTTGAAGTACTTCGCTTTTTCAAAAGGTTGTGGTAAGTCGTAAAATTCCTGAAATACTTTGCCAGAGTCGAGGTAAAAAACGGCGTTTTCATAGACTTTTTGGCTTTTGGCAAACACTTCTTTGGCCGTTTGAGCGCATACACTTTGGAAACTGAAAAGCGCTAAAGAAAAAAGAGCGAAGTTTTTTTTCATGAACATCAATGTCTTATACTTCATTAAAAAATACGAATAAATAATTGTCAAACAGGTGAATGGCTTTCTATTGGTATGTTTTTTAAGAACCATTTTTCTGACGGGGCAATATATTAGTTACAGTGACAATTTCAAACAAAAAAGCCGCTGTCATTAGCGGCTTTGGGGAATGTTTTTAAGGGGAAGTTATCCTATTTTTTTGACCTCAACTGCCACGGGGCCTTTGGGGCGCATTTTTATTTGGAATGAAACTTTGTCTTTCTCTTTAACAGGCTCCTTCAATTCGTTGATATGTACGAAAATACTTTCGTTGGTCTTCGCGTCTTTAATAAAACCGTACCCTTTTTGCTCGTTGAAAAAATGAACACTACCAATGCGCTCCGAAGCATCTTCTTCGGCGTTCTGAATCTCGGGCGAATACTCGCGCGGCTTTTCAGGTTGTTTTTTTACAAGTGAAGGTGGCACACTCGATAAATTGCCATTTTCATCCACATAGGCCATCATGTCTTCTAGTCCTTTTCCTTTGCTAGACGACGCCAACCGTTCTTCTTTTCGTTCTTCTTTTCCTTTACGTTTCTTTATTTTTTTTTGTTCGCGCTCTTTCTTGGTAAATGTTGTTTTTGATCCGCTCATTTGGTACTTGGTTTAATGATGGTATTTCTTTGAATTAAATTGTGTAACAGAGATACCAAAGGATTAAAGAATGCGGTTTGACGGCGTAGATTAATTGCCTTGTGTGATTGTACAACTAAAGGGAAGCGAACAAAAACAGGAAGTTTGGTATGCTGATAGACTTTCTAACAACAAACATACCATTATAATTTCACTATCTCTTCCCAAAAGTTTCAAAACTTTTGGGAAGAGATAATTTCACCCTTCTGATGGCCTATATTGCTTTATTTTTTCTTGTCTTTACGCGCTTTGTATTCCTTAAATCGGTTTTCGTACTCCTTGATTTGCTCGGGGGTAAAGCGGTTGAGGTAGGTCTCTGGCAAAGCGAGGAGTTCGGGCGCTAATTTAGGAGCGGTGTCGATTAACTTATTGCGGCCACCCGCATTTTTGGTTAAGTCAAAAACATCGTAAAGTTCTCCCGCCACCGTATAGGCTTTGTACGAAAGCTTGTTGCCATCGACCGAAATGATTTGGTACAACTGCGTGTTAGAGCCTGCCCTGTCCATCCAGTCCTGCAAGCCAATAGTGTACATTTTAGGCCCACTGACCGACACCACATAGATGGGGCCATCGGGGTATTTACGGCTTTGTCCCAAAGGCATGTTAAGCCCACGCCCGTAAGTGTGGTCATGGCCTTGTAAAACCAAATCGACGTTGTATTTTTTGTAAATAGGCTCCATTTTTAAACGCCACTCATCGTTGTTACGTCCGTTGGCGGTCGAATAAATCGGATGGTGGTGCGTCACAATTGTCCAACGATTGGGGTTTTTCTCCAATACGCTTACCAACCATTTGGCTTGTTCTTCCAATACATTAGCATCAAGTAAGGCGGCTTGGGAGTTTAAAGAAACAAAACGTACGCCTTGATAATCAAAGTGATAAGCGGTTTCTTTGAGGCTTGTTGGGCCATTTTCTGGTAAAACAAACGAAGGCCGCCAGTGGATAGACAACGACGATTTGTTTGTCGCGGGGTCACGGAAGTATTCGTGATTGCCTGGGCTGGCCAGGGTTGGTACCATGCCGTTGATCCAGCCCCCAGCCTCAAACCACTCGCCCCATTGCCAGTCGGCGTTGGAGGTTGTGATGAGGTCTCCTGCATGAATCATCAAACTCACCGAAGGCATGGCCGAGTACGCCCCCCGAATGGTACGCGACCAGAGCGAACGAATGTCGTTTTGGGCATCCCCAAAATACAAAAATGAGAATGGCACGGCTTGGTCGTTGGCGGTTTTGAAATGAAACCACTCGCTCCAATATTCGCCCGCCCCCACACGATAACTGTATTTGGTGTTGGGTTTGAGGTTGGTAAAATGAACCGTATGATAAAGCACACGCTTGCCGTCCACGACAACAGTTTCGGTCGTGGCAGGTACCAATGTGGCTTTTTTGACAAAATCGGGCGAAGCATCGGCTTCATGAATGGCGCCAATGGCCGCAACAATGGTAGAATCCGTTCGCCAGTTGACCGATTGCGAAGTGGCGGCGTTGTTTTCCTGCCAACCCATAATAACGCGGTCGGGATAAGGGCTTGGCGTGTAAGGTTTGTGCGTTTGTGCCGCGCTCGTTAGGGCTAAAAAACTACCTAGTAGGAGGCCAAAAACGCCTGAGTTTTGGATAACTTTCATAGTAAAGGTCACTGACTTATGATTGTACAATTTGATCCATGATAAGGTTGGCGCGCGCGCCCGATTCACCCGTGCTTGGGCAGGAACCTTCACCTCTGAGTTGCTGAACAATTGTTTCAATGAGGGGTTGTTGAACGTGTTCAGGGTACGGTATTTCAAAGGTTTCGGTGCCTTCGGCGGTTTCAACGCGAATGGTGAAGCGCTCGAAAAATGAAAAAATGATTTTTCCTTTTGAACCAATCAACTCCGATTCGTCGAGGCGTTGTTCGGGGTTGAGGGTATAGCACCAGCTGCCCGTTCCCAATACACCCGACTCAAATTCAAAGGAGGCCACTACAATGTCGTCGGCTTGGTACAGTCCAGCTTGGTTTCTGCTAATGCCTTTGGCCGACGCAATAGGTCCAAAAATGTATTCTAACAAGTCGAACTGGTGCGATGCTAAATCGTGGAAATGCCCTCCACCCGAAATCGCGGGGTCAACGCGCCAACGCGGTTGGGCTCCGTCACCAATTTCTTCGGAGTAAGGGTTATAATGAATTTGAACTTTCACCAAACGAATATCGCCAATCACCTTTTGGTCCACCAACTCTTTGAGTTTAAGAAAATAAGGCAACTGACGGCGGTAATAAGCCACAAACAACGGCACCCCCGTTTCGCGACTGAGTTGGTTCATTTGGGCGCATTCGTCGGCAGTGAGCGCCATCGGTTTTTCTACATACACGGCCTTGCCCGCTTTCATGGCCTTAGCGGCATATTCGAGGTGAACGTTGGGCGGAGTAGCAATGTAAATGGCGTTGACGTCGGGGTCGTTGATGAGGTCATCGACATCGTTGTACCATTTGGGCACACCGTGGCGTTGGGCATAATCGGCGGCTTTTTGGGCATCGCGGCCCATGACAGCCACAAGCGACGAGTGCGGCACTTTGCTAAAAGCAGGCCCACTTTTCTTTTCGGTTACGTTGCCACAACCAATCATTCCCCAGTTGATATGTTCCATAAAAGCGAAAGTTTTCAATGAATATGCTAAAATTTTTGGGCTTATTTAATCAAATGACAAGATTGGGGGAAGTATCGGATTGGACGGCGTCTCCAACGGCTTGTTTAATCACCGAAAGGTCATGACGGAGGCGCTGCGTAAACAGCGCAATGTCAAAACTATGCACCACAATATTGGCACCTTCGTTGATCCATTTGATTTGGCGTTCAGGTTCCAGCGAAAAATGAATGCCAATCGATAATCCATGGGCGCGGGTTTTATGAATGATGGTACGAACGGCCTCCTCAAAAACGGGATGGTCGTACTGCTCGGGCAAGCCCAAACTCACCGACAAATCGTGCGGGCCAATGAACACCGCATCTAAGCCTTTGACCGACAGCAAATCGTCGAGGCGTTCGAGGGCGGGCACACTTTCGATGTTGGCAATACAAATGTTGGCGGCGTTGTGGTTGGCAATATACTGTGCGAGTTCGGCAGGCATTTCTGCGCCTTCGTGGAGGTATTGGTGCAGTACTTCGCCTTTCAGCGGGCGGTACTTTACGCCACCTACTAATTCGCGAATTTGGGTGACTGATTCCAAATAAGGTGCTACCACTCCCAGCGCGCCGCCGTCAATCACTTGGCACGCCAAAAATGGGTCGGGGCTGGGAATACGAACGATGGGCGTTATGTCCAAGGCGCGGAAAATTTGGCACATTTTGGCCAATTCACCACGGTCTAGCGGAATGTGTTCGGTATCAATAAAAACAAAATCAAGCCCTACTTTTTTGAGCGCAGCAGGCCACATGGGCGAGGTGGACGTAAAGCAAGTGCCATAGACATTTTGGCCGTTTTGTAGTTTTTGGAGTAAGTTAAGGGTCATGGTTGGAATCTGAAAAGGAAGTGTTTCTTAATAACAACGGTAGAAGTAATACGTTTGGGGCAAAGGATGAGGCTATTTATATGAGAATCTATTTTGGCACGTTTATTGGGAAAAGGTAATTTATTCACCGAAGGTGAGCAACATCAATAACTGTAAAAGACAATGGAAGCACCGAAAGAATTTGTAGCTTTGCTTCGAGATACACAAATGATTTTGGACAGTATGCCTGACGAAGCCCTCGATATATCGGTGGTTATACCACTTTTCAACGAAGAAGAATCTCTACCTGAACTTACTGCGTGGATAAAACGCGTGATGGATGAGCACCAATTTAGCTACGAAGTGTTGCTTATCGACGACGGAAGTTCTGACGATTCTTGGTCAATTATTCAAAAATTGGCGGTCGATAATCCAAGTATCAAAGGGATTCGTTTCAACCGCAACTACGGCAAAACGCCCGCCTTGCAAACGGGTTTTCAGGTGGTAAAAGGCAAAGTAGTGATTACGATGGATGCCGACCTCCAAGATAGCCCTGACGAAATACCTGAACTGTACCGAATGATTACGGAAGATGGGTACGATTTGGTGTCGGGCTGGAAACAAAAGCGCTACGACCCTCTTAGCAAAACCTTGCCTACCAAACTTTTTAATGCCGTAACGCGCAGTATTTCAGGGGTATATCTTCACGATTTTAACTGTGGATTGAAAGCCTATAAACAGCGCGTTGTTAAAAACATTACGCTTTACGGCGAAATGCACCGCTATATTCCCGTGGTGGCTAAGTGGAGTGGGTTCCGTAAAATTGGTGAAAAAGTAGTGCAACACCGCGCACGTAAATACGGAAGCACGAAGTTTGGGCTCGAACGCTTTGTCAATGGCTTTTTAGACCTGCTCTCTATCACGTTTGTACATCGTTTTAGCAAAGCCCCCATGCACTTCTTCGGATTGTGGGGAACGCTTTCGTTTTTGATTGGTTTTTTGATAACGACGGCATTGATTATCAAGAAGCTATATCTGATTTACACGCACGAGCCCTATCGAAATGTCACCGAAAATCCACTGTTTTACTTGGCATTGGTTGCGATTGTCATAGGGTTTCAGCTTTTCCTAGCAGGATTTTTGGGAGAAATGATGGTGAAACAGCATACCGTGAAACAGCCAGACTACCTGGTGTCGGAACAGATTGGGCTTTAACGTGCGGCAAATGTGTGGTTGGTTACTTCTAACCAACCTTTGAGGTTGCTCTCAACCGAGCGAAACAAGGTTTTGAGAAACCTTGGGAGTCAGATTTGAGAATCTGCCTTCACGTGTGGTTGGTTACTTCTAACCAACCATTGAGGTTGCTCCCAACCGAATGTTTCAAGGTTTTGAGAAACCTTGGGAGTTAGATTTGAGAATCTGCCTTCACGTGCTGTAGTCTCAGCCCTGTTTGCATTAATATTTTTGTTAGCGGCTGGCAGCAGTCAATGGGCTGTCCAAAAATTATTTCACAACCTCGGAACATAATGGTTCTATTATATCCATATAAGTATCGGGATGAATATTAGAGCAGAAGGTTAATGCTTTTGGGTTTTGGCGATTGAGAAAAATGGAAGAGGAAGAACCTGCTGTTCCACCATTTATTTTTAAAATAGACTCCGTTTCAGAAGATTTTACCAACACCCAACCAATTGCCGAATAAACATCTGGTTTAGCCAAAACAGCATTAGAAACTTGTAGGTCAGTCGTTTTATTCTTCACATCTAAAGTTGCCATTGCAAATTTTGCTAAATCTTCGGAGGTGGAAATAATACCAATACAACCATCAAGAATTCCTCCGTCCCAATGGGGTGTATAATTCCCTTCTTTATCCAAGCCATTAATCACTTTTGTAGAAATCCTATTAATGCTAAATGCCGAATGCTGCATTTTCAATGGCTTGAAAATTCTCTTTTCAACTATTTCTGCAAATGATTCTCCCTGAATCCTCGACAGAACATAACTAAGCAAACCAAAGCCTAAATTTGAATACATTACCCTTTCTCCAGGCTGTGATTCCATTTTAAGGTCATTTTTTAAATAGCTTATTAAATCCTCTTCATAATAATTACTAAAAGGGTTTTCTTTAATGAAATTTCTTCTATCGTCATAACCAATTGGCATTCTCGGAAGCCCAGAGGTATGCATACCTAATTGTTTCAACGTTATAGCTGGATTATCTTTTAGTTCAAAATGAAGGAAATCTGAAATTGGGTCGTCAAGACTTACTTTACCTTCAACTATTAATTGAGCTAGTATATTCCCTGTAAAAGATTTAGTAACAGAGCCTATTTCAAATGCCGATGTTTTATTATTTGGATAAGAAATTTCCTCTCCTTCATTTTTTAATCCATAATAAGTTGTCGTATTATTTTCTGTCACAGAAATAGAGACTTCCGTGTGAACTGGCAAAATTTTAAGAATGGTTGTAATCTTATCTATAAACTCTTCAGTTCGTGTCATTTTATGGTTTTGTTGTTTTTGCTTGCCGCTAACTCAAATAAAGACGCAACTATTGCGTCTTTATTTGAAAGATAGACAAGTCCTCACTAATTTCCAAGTAATTATTGTACCCCCTTTAAAATAAATGATTTAGCTATTTTTATTTAGATGAACCCTAAAAAACAATACAATATGCGCCAACGAAAAATGCAAGCAGCATAACAACTCCTGACTACTTAGTATCCGCACAAATAGGGTTTTAACGTGCGGTTGGTTACTTCTAACCAGCCGTTGAGGTTGCTTCCAACCGAGTGTTTTAAGGTTTTGAGAAACCTTGAGAGTCAGATTTGAGAATCTGCCTTCACGTGCGGTTGGTTACTTCTAACCAACCGCTGAGGTTGCTCCCAACCGAATGTTTCAAGGTTTTGAGAAACCTTGGGAGCCAGATTTGAGAATCTGCCTTCAGGTGCGGTTGGCTACTTCTAACCAACGGCAGAGGTTGCTCTCAACCGAATGTTTCAAGGTTTTGAGAAACCTTGGGAGTCAGATTTGAGAATCTGCCTTCACGTGCGGTTGGTTACTTCTAATCAACGGCTGAGTTTGCTCTCAACCGAATGTTTTGAGGTTTTGAGAAACCTTGGGAGTCAGATTTGAGAATCTGCCTTCACGTGCGTTTGGTTACTTCTAACCAACCGTTAAGGTTGCTTTCAACCAAATGAAACAAGGTTTTGAGAAACCTTGGGAGTCAGATTGGAGAATCTGTCTTCACGTGCGGTTGGTTACTTATAACCAGCCGTTGAGGTTGCTTCCAACTGAATGTTTTAAGGTTTTGAGAAACCTTGGGAGTCAGATTTGAGAATCTGCCTTCACTTGCAGCAATGTGGGATTCACTCTCGCATTTTTTTGTAAAAAAACGGATATTGTAGTTAAATTGTGGAATTATATAGCTTTCTTGCATATAAATGAATATTTAAACTACAAGAACGATGATTACTTATTTGCTAAGTTTGGTTTGTAGCCTTTACGCTAGTGGAGGTACTCAGGAAGTTGCCCAAGTGGAAAACCACTCGGTGCGCATTGTCGGAAGTTTTCGCGACAATACCTCGAAAGATTTTCTCAGGAAAAGCACCATTCGGGCGGTGTTTAAGTCTGGGAAAAAGATGACGTACGAGACCAATGCCAACGGAGTGTATGAGATTGTAGTACCAGACTCTACCCAATTTCTGACGTTTGAATCAGAAGGATATCAATCCCAGACACTTCCTGTTACATTTATCGGCAAAATTTCGAGTCATGCTACATTTCCAGTGATGCCAGAAATGGTGCATAAAGACTCGCTTCAAGTTTCTGGGACCCTTACACAACTATTGTTGGTGTCTTTCCAATTGCCCGATGAAATGGATGTCAATCATTCAATTACGAAAAATAATTCTTCGTATTATATGATAAATACGAATTACCGTAAAGAATACAATAAAGGTAAGCATTGGCCCAGTCTTCCTTTTCCATTAGCTAAAGGTACTTACGAATACAAATCAACAACGCCAGAAGGCAAGAAGCTATTTTTCAAGCAGTTTGAGATGAAGGATGGGCTTAATTTTATCGAAGTTATTCCCCAGCCAGAAGAATCACTTTTACCGCCAGCGATGGCATTAACTGACCAAGTTTTGTACTTTTCACAGAGCACGTATGAGTTGAGTGAAGAGGTGAAAACGAGTTTGGATGCGATAAGTAAAGCCTTACTTGCTCAACCACAGACCAAACTCCAAATCACAGGCCATACCGATAACGTGGGGGAATCTGATAAAAATCTCATTTTGTCGGAGTACCGCGCCAAAGTAGTAGCGAGCTATTTGGAACAAAAGGGCGTTTCGACGAGTCAATTGGTGGTAGAATGGAAGGGAGCAGCTGCGCCTGCGGTGTCAAACGACGTGGAAGACAACAAAGTGAAAAATCGTCGAGTGGAGCTAAAAGTCCTTTAGTAACAGGTTGAACGCATTGAAAAGAAAGTAGCCTCAGCGAGGCTACTTTCTTTTCAATGCGTTTGTGGATACTTTGCGTGAAAAAACTTAAAATTCCCCAAACTGCCCGTACATATCTTTCAATTTAGGGTCGCGTTCGGTATTCCGAATGTCTTTTCGCATGGCTTTTACGCCTTCAATGTCAGTCAGAAGTCCCAGTACTTGATACGCCCCAAACCGCACAAAATAAGCAGGGTCGTTGCGGGCCATGGTTTCGAGCATTGGAAGGGCTTTTCGCTGCACTGGACCGTCTGATTTGATGAGGTATTTTCCAAACACTTGCAAAAAATTGTATATCTCCGCCGATTTTAAACGCTTCATTTTCGTGATAAACCAGTCGTACTGCTCTGGTTTAGCCAAGCCTGCGTAGTAATTGGCCACGGCCGTCACGATTTCGCTGTTAGGGGCGTTTTCAAAGCGTTTGGCTACGTCAACCGCGTCGTCGGGCTTTCCGATGAGGTAGGCATCGAGTGCTGCCGACACCACTTGATACGAGCTGTCGTTGAGGGCTTCGCGGAAAAGCGGGTCGTTGGAGTTGTCCCCAAATGAACCCAGCGTAATGATAGCCTCCATGCGTACATGGGGGTGGGCATCTACGCGGGCTTTACTTTGGACAAGTCGCTCAACTTCATTAAACTGCAAACCATCGTATTCGGAGAAGTTGGAAACGGCTAATTGTCTGATTTTCCAAAACTTATCACTCATTGCTTTCATCATGAGTTGGCGCACGGTGGAGTCGGCGAGTTGGTTTTCTAAGCCCGTAATGGCCTCATAGCGAGCTAGGTATTTATCGCAATGCTGGTACTGAAAGATTAATTCAGGCTTTGATTTTTCGTAATTAATCTCGCCCAGTAGTTGCCGCTCGGCGTCAAAATCCACCAAATCAGGGCGCTGTTTTACTGGAATTTCAAACGTTTGTTTTGCTTTGTTGACAACAATGTCGTGGGTTTCTTTTTGCCCATTTACCCAGACATCTACCTTGAGGGGTAAACGGTGAATCGGGGTATAGAGCGAGTCCTGTAACTGAGTGACTTTGAGCGTCACTTTGTCGGCGTCGTACGATTTTTCTACTTTCAATGTCGGATGGCCTGGTGATAAGAACCACTGATTGAAAAACCAGTTCAAGTCTTCACCCGTTACTTCTTCAAATGACTCCCGTAAATCGTTCACTTCGGCGGTTCCAAATCCGTAGCGAATGAGGTAATTGCGCGTGGCGGCAAAAAAAGCTTCGTCGCCAATGTACTTGCGAAGCATGTGCAGTACCAATCCTCCTTTGGCGTACGAATGGTTGTCGAACATGTCTTCCATGTCGGTGTAATTGTACCGAATGAGGGGTTCTTGTTTTTGCTCCGACTCGCCCAAATATTGCTGCAAAGAGCCTTGTGCCCAAAAATCAGCTTGTTCGGTGCCGAGTTTATGTTCGTTCCAGAGGTATTCTGAATAATTGGCAAACGCCTCGTTGAGCGGCAAATGCACCCACGATTCACAAGTGACCAAATTTCCAAACCAATGGTGCATCAGTTCGTGTGCGATGACGTCGTCAGAGTTTCCATCTAGCAAAGCACGGGTATCGGTTTGGACATTTTCGGCATGGACGGTCATGGACGTGTTTTCCATCGCACCCGCCACAAAGTCGCGAACGGCGATTTGGGCGTATTTATCCCACTGAAATTCAACGCCAAACTTATTTTCAAAGAAATCAATCATTTCGCGGGTACGACCAAAAATGGCTTTGGCGTGTGGCCCATATTCGGGTTCTACGTAATAGCTCAGTTCGAGGCCATTGCGGATGGTATCTTTTACCACCGCAAAATCGCCCACAACAAAGGCTGCGAGGTAAGGTGCGTGTGGGAGTTTTTGTACCCAGCGGTCGGTGCGGGTACTATCAGCGTTGAGGCGAGACTCAATAAGTTTACCGTTGGAAAGCGTTTTAAAGCGTTTTTCGACCGTCAGCCGAATGTCTTGGGTCATCTTTTCGTTGGGACTATCGACCGTTGGCATCCAGCAAGAATTATATTCGGTTTCTCCCTGCGTCCAAATCTGTTGTGGTTTGCCTTCGTCCAATCCGTCGGCATTGATAAAATAAAGCCCTTTGTCGCCCTTTGTGCCCACAATTCCCGCAGGAAGTTCATTGGGTTTGGCAACGTAGTCGATGAGTACGTGAAGCGTGTCAAAACGCGAGTACTTACGACGGAGTTTGATGGTCAATAATCGCTTGTCGTAGGTATATTCGAGCGGGTCGTTGAGGTATTCGTAGATGTACTTTTTCTGAAGCGAATCGTACTTCTTGAGGGTATCTAGCTGGAAAATACCTTTGATGTCAAAGCCTTTGGCATCTAATTCAAGGGTATTTTGGGGGTAAAAAAAAGGTTTAAACGTAATGACCGCACTCCCAAGCGCGTGCTGACGAAGCCAATCGAAGCGCAAGTCGAGTTGGGTATGTAAAATATCGTTTTTAAGGGTGCGGGTTGGGCGGATTGGCCCCTTTTTTGCTACCCAAACAGGCGCTTTGCGCAGCGTGTCAGTTGGGTTATTTGTCTTTGAAAATGAGCAAAATGCTATAAAACAACTAAATAAAAGTAATGCGATTCGTTTTACCATTAGTTCAATCCTTTGTCTTTAGGACGTTGAAAGTCAAAAAGGTAATTTGTGAAAATGAGAAAAAAACAGTGAGTTATCACAGATTCAATAATAACGCAAAGTTCGGAAAGGTATTGGAAACAACGCAACAATTCACAAAAAAAGCGCCAATCGATGTAACTCGACTGGCGCTTTTGCCGGTCTGACTATCGTCTGACCTTATACCAATTCGTTTTTTACCAAATACTCGGCAATCTGAACAGCGTTGGTCGCGGCTCCTTTGCGGAGGTTGTCGGCCACAATCCAAAGATTGAGGGTTTTAGGCTGTGATTCGTCGCGGCGAATACGTCCAACAAACGTCTCATCCTTACCGTGTGCCGTCAAAGGCATTGGATATACTTTATTTTGTGGGTCGTCTTGGATTACCACGCCTTCGGCTTGGCCCAAGATTTCGTAAATATCTTTGAGGTCAAACTCATTTTCAAACTCAATATTAACCGCCTCTGAGTGACCACCAATCGTTGGGATACGCACCGTCGTAGCAGTAACGGCGATGTTGTCATCCATCATGATTTTCTTGGTTTCGTTGGTCATCTTCATTTCTTCTTTGGTATAACCGTTGTCCAAGAAAACGTCGATGTGCGGCAATACGTTAAGGTCGATAGGGTGAGGATAAACCTTTGGAGCGTCTTGATTTCCAGCACGTTCAGCAAAAAGTTGGTCAACGGCTGCTTTACCTGTACCCGTTACCGACTGATACGTAGAAACGACTACGCGTTTGATACCATAACGCTTGTGTAATGGATTCAAAACCACCACCATCTGAATGGTAGAGCAGTTGGGATTGGCAATGATTTTATCTTCTTTGGTCAACGTGAAGGCGTTGATTTCGGGTACTACCAATTTTTTGGTAGGATCCATCCGCCATGCCGATGAGTTGTCAACGACTGTGATACCTGCCTCCGCAAATTTAGGAGCAAGCGACAAAGAAGTTCCACCACCCGCCGAAAAAATAGCGATAGCTGGCTTTGCTGCAATTGCATCTTCAAAGCTAACAATGGTGTACTGTTTACCCTTGAACGTGACCTGTTTACCTACTGATCTTTCTGATGCTACTGGAATCAACTCAGTGATTGGGAAGTTACGCTCTTCGAGTACTTTGAGGATTTCGCTGCCTACCAAACCGGTAGCGCCTACTACTGCGATTTTCATGATGATTTGGCCCCCCGCCCCCAATAGGGGAGTGCTTTTTAAGTGATATAAAGCCCCTATTGGGGGATGGGGGCTAAAAAAAAATCGTCACCATGAAGGTTAAGAATCTGGACAAACACGCTGGCATGCTGGGGTCAATATCCCATCAGGCTCCGCGTGTCTATTTAGATTTCTTTGTGTTCACAGTGACGATTCAAAATGTGGGTGCAAAATAAGGTCTTTCTCAGAAGTAAGTCAAGAAAATAATGGATTTTTTACAAAAAAGTTAAAAGTTGACGAGCTTTTTTGTCATTTTATTAATCCATTGACGTTAAAACGTTTCAAATTTTGTTCTGTCCAAAACTGACTATTAGGCTTCAGAACGACGTTGAGCATTCCTTGGGTAGCGGGCTCGTTGGAGGCTTGGAAATGCCTGATGATGTCGATGGCGTCAATTTCTTGCCCAGAAAGCGCTTGCAATGATTCCCACGAGGTAGGGAGCCCATCGATGCTCAAAAAAGCTTTTCGGGTTGACACTTTTTCCCCTTGCTCTATCCAATAGACTCCGTCGGTTTTGGGCTTGATTTGGCCGTGAAATTCACCCAACAAGCGTAAAAGTGGAAAAGCATGGTCTGATTTGTCGATGACCAAGGTACTATCGGCCTTGGGGTAGGGGCGTCGGAAGTCTTTTGAAACTTTAGAAGTTTGTGTTGTGGTAGAAACAGCATGGCGTAGCCTTGAAACTTGGGCTAAACTATCTCTTTTCGACGAACTGAGGTGCTGGACGGGATGCCAAAACCATTGAGGAATAATTGGCGTCCATCTGGTATCAAGTGCAATGGATGCGTTTTTGATTTTGTCATTTTGCGTTTGAATTGTAATGTTAGTGTCTCCAAAAAACAACATCGGAGTCGAGGCAAAATTCCCTTCGACGTCAGTTGAGGCTTGAAAATGCAGGGCGGTTGAGTCTGATTGGATAAGGCCAATTACAGGACTGTTAGCTACAGGACGTCCGTTGGGTTGTTTAATCATTCCCCGTACTGTGAGCCCTGATTCGTATTCAAGCACCGTTGCATCCGACGAACTGTAGGGACGAACGTCATGCGTGAGTAAGAGCGCGTCTAATGTTCGGGCAAGGTTGGTGGTTGTGGCGAAACAACAAGCACTTAATTCACTTTCAAAAAGCTGAGAATGAAAAGAGACATCATCGTCGTCGGACAAATGATAAAAAGCGCGACTGGCAATCGGATTATTGAGCGCGTCGAGCAGGGTTACTTGCATAACGCCTGTTCCTTCCAAATCTTCTTTGGCAATGCGGGCGGTGGTCAGATTTCCCTTGGGGGTAGCGATGGCCTCATAGACAATTTGCCCGCGTAAGTGAATCAGCAGGCGCATCGGTTTCCATTCTTGGGCTGAAAGGTTGTTGTAAATTTTAATGATAACAGTCGCCGTATCGCGCAGTACATCAACGTTGATGACGTAGCCTTTGGGTCGAATAATGGGGAGAATGACGTCGTTTCCATTGCTTAATTTAGCGCGAAGAGGCTGGGTAGAGGGAGGCATGATAAAGAAATTTCCGTACCCCTCTGCATTGGTTTTAAATGCCATCAGGGTATCGTTGGTGGCGTTGAGTACCCAACCATCAACCGCGACAGGAGCGTCCGATTTGGTAAAACTACGAACCCCAACTCGATTGGGCAGTTCTGCTATCAAATGCCCGCTTTCAGGAAAAAATGCCACGTTGGTCGAATCGTTTTGTGCAGATAAAACAGAAGCATCGATGACTTGAAAGGATGTTCGTCCCCAAAAACGCTCGTCAAAATGCCTTGCCCAGTTGTTGTACGCAATTAGTTGATAAGTACCTCCCTGCAATGAATCAGGAACCACCCAATGTCCCGAAAGTCGCCCGTTTTCTATCCATAAAGGTTGTTGCCAAACTACTTTATTTTCGTTACGAATGGCAAGATACACAATGGTTTGGGGCACAAATTGGTGGGAAGTAGCATCAATAACCTCTACTTGATAGCGAAGTGTGTCGCCCAGTGCAAAGTGCGATTGAGAGAGTTGAAGCAAAAATTTTTCTTGTTTCTGAAAATTCGGAATAAGCCCAGCTTGCTCCAGCGGGGCCGACGAAAGGCTGTCGTTGGGCTGGTAGTCGTTGGGAAGTAAATCCGCAATGCGTTTTTTACTCATGCTACCGCTTGTGGCAATTTGGTACGAATTTTCAGGAATACCATCGTACGAAAAGGCAAAAGCTGCCCCTTTGATGGTCAGCCAAGTGACTTCACGGTTGAGGTCAAAATACCAACTTTGGGGGTCGCGGCGATGGAGATAATGGATTTCGTACTTACGGTTGGGTAAAATCACGCGTTGCAGAGCCACATCGGTATAAGCCAACGTATCGGGGTTAATTTCAAGGAGGCGGTTGTTCCTAAAATACCGATTTCGGGAAATTCGCTGCGTTGTGGTGTCCGTATCCAGATAAACCCGAAAGCCTTCCGACTGACTTTTTTTGTGCGCTACTGCCCTTAAAAAATGGTAAATAGAGCCCCGATACGCATCATTTCGGGCCAATTCCCACTCTTTTTGTTGGCCTTCATTTTTGGCCGTCATTTCCCGATACAACAACTTGCCGCTAAATTCGTAGCTAGTCGTAGTGGAATTAAACTGTTCTAATTGGTATTCAATATCGTAGCCAAGCGATTTGTTGTGTATCTCAAAAGGGCGTGATGAAGTGGCATGAAGCACTTGTTTTTTTCGACTCAAGTCAATGAAATATGGGTCTTTGATTTCGCAGTTTCGGGCGTTTTTGGTACGTCCCAAAAACTCACGTTGAAAGTCTTTGTACAGCCGCTTCCATTGTTTGTCGCGTTTGCCAGCCACCTTGACTTCCGCCAAAAAACGAGTGTCAGGCTGGAGTCGAATCGAAAAACGGCGGGTTTCGTCGGGACGTAAAACAACTTCTTGTTCAAACGATTTAAACCCCACCATCGACGCCACCACTTTGACGTAGCCCGAAGTCTGGACCCGCAGCGTAAAATTCCCTTTTACATCAGTTTGCGTACCCTTGGTGGTGTTGCTGATAAAAACATTTACAAAAGGCAGGGGCTGATTGGTTGCGTCGTCAATGATGTTTCCCGTGAGGGTTTGGGCAACACTGGAAAAAGGCAGCGAAAGGAAAGCTAACGCCAAAAAAACAAAACGAATTTGGCTTACGCCATTGTTTGCTTGGTTACAGTGTGTTTGGTTTTTTACACCGTGTATTTGGTTTCTCACACTGTGTGTTTGGTTTTTTACACTGTGTATTTGGTTTCTCACACTGTGTGTTTGGTTTCTCACACCGTGTGTTTGGTTTCTCAAAACCAAACAGTTACCGAGCCGCAAGTTGTTCAAAGCCTGTCTGTTGAAACTGAAGGAGTGGATAAAAATCGCCATACATTGGTAGGAGTGATGCAGTAATCTAAACGAACATCAAAGGCGTCGGCATCGGTAATAGTTGGTATTGGGTCAAAAAAAGACACGCCTACTTTGAGGACATTAGAGCGGCACTGTGCCAAAAAACGATCATAAAACCCTTTCCCATACCCAACCCGATTGCCTTGGTGATCAAAAGCTAAAAGTGGAATAATCACCAAATCTATCTTTGACACTGGAAAATGGAGGGAAGTTAAAGGGTTTGGCTCTAATATTCCCCACTGATTTGAGAGAAGTTCGACGTCGGGTGTCCACAGATAATGCTCCATTTCACCCGTTTCGGGAAGGCTACGCGGAACAACGATGCTGGTACGGGGAAATTCTTGTTGAAGGGTATCAATGATGGGGAAGGTATCCACTTCGTTTTGGCGATGGATGGGCAAGAAGCAGTGAATGGCTTGGAAGTCGGCCACAGGGAAAGAAGCAAAAAACAGCCGCGCAATGGCTTGACTTTGCGCGGCTGTTTCGGTAGGAGACAAGGCCACTCGTTGTTGTTTAAACACACGGCGTAGCTCTTTTTTGGTCATAATTTATTACTTAATTCCACCCATCCAATCTTTGAGCGGGCGTTGAAGAATAAAGATTACTCCGCCCACGGCCAAGCAGAACCAAACGATGCTCATAAACATTTGGGGCATTTGCTGTACGTTCTCTTCGTCGAAACCTCCTGCAAACAAACCTGCAAAAAGGTTGCCCAACGCCGCCGCTACAAACCAAATACCCATCAATTGGCTCAAGTATTTTTTAGGCGCAAGTTTGGTATAAGCACTTAACCCAACGGGGCTCAAGCACAATTCACCGAGGGTATGGAATAAATACGTAAAGGTCAGAAACAAGGCCGAAGCTTTTACGCCAGTAAGGGCAATTTGGGCACCTACTACCATGATATAATAGCCCAATCCAAGTAAAAATAAACCAATGGCAAATTTGACCAGCAAAGGTGGATTAAATTGTTTTTTCTCCAAAAATACCCACAAACCACCCAAAACAGGGGCAAAAACGAGGATATAGAAAGGATTGAAGTTTTGAAACCAGCTCGACGGCATTCCAAAAGGAAGTTCAGAATAGCGGTCGGCAAAAATTTGCAGCGACGAACCTTGTTGCTCAAAACCCGCCCAAAACAATACGGCACCCCAGAACAAAATGAACAGAATCACGATTCGTTTTCTTTCGGTGGTATCAAGTCCTGACGCAAAAATAAGGTTGAGGAAATAAACGATAACAATGGCCACCGCAATAACACCCATCGATGTAGCTACGGCGGCTTTACTACCCCATTGGAACAAACCGTTGAATTGCATCACTAGAAGGAAAACCACCAACGCGCCGAGGAGTCCCCACGTAATAGGATTGGTTTTTTCGGAAGACTTGTCGGAGGCCAACGCCTTGGGCAACATGCCTTTGTCTTGGAGGTAGGTTTGGGCCGTAAAACGATAGACAAGCAAGCCCAAGAACATGGCTACTGCCGCTGCCCCAAAGCCGTAATGCCAGCCTACTTTTTGACCAAGGTAACCTACAATCAAAATCCCCAAAAACGATCCCGTATTGATACCGATGTAAAAGATAGAAAAGGCGGCGTCACGTATGGCACCCCCTTCAGGATATAGCTCACTGACGATAGAACTGATGTTGGGTTTGAGCAAGCCTGTTCCGATAGCTACAAGCCCTAATCCCGTAAAAAAGACGGCCTGCGAGCCTGGAAAAGCGAGCACAATGTGACCCAGCATAATGGCAATACCGCCGTACCAAATGGCTTTGCGTTGGCCCAAAACGTTATCGGCAAGCCAGCCGCCAGGCAAGGATAAAAGATAGACAGAGAAGGTATATAATCCGTAAATAGCGCCCCCTTCACCTTCGTTGAGGCCCATTCCCCCTGAGGTTTTATCGAGCAAAAATAACAGAAGGATGGCACGCATACCGTAGTAGGAAAAACGCTCCCACATTTCGGTGAAAAACAGTACAAATAAGCCCTTGGGATGGCCAAATAGTGTTTTTTCGGACATAAAAAAGGTCAGTTTAGTTAGGTTTGGTTTGAGTGCTGAAAAAGTGCATTAAAAAAGTGGTAATCGAGTAAAAATGCGTACTCGATTACCACAAATGTAAAAAAAAAGCCTTGGAAACAAATAAAACCGCCTTGGATGGGTTATTTCCAACCTCCTCCCAACGAACGATAAATACTAATGACGGCAAAATACTGACGCTTCCGCACGTCAATCAGGTCGATACGCGATTGTAAGGCGTTTTTACGGTTAAAAATAACTTCTAAATACGACGCACGGCCTGTGGTAAACAAATCCGAAGCGATTTGGATAGAGGCATTGAGGGCATCCACCTCAGTGCGTTTGAAATCGTAAATTTTTTCGAGGTTATTGATTAGCACAAGCTGGTTATAGACCTCAAAATATCCGTTTAAGATACTACGCTGATAGTTGTAAACGGCCTCCACCTGCGCCGCTCTTGCCATTTTTAGTTCGGCTTTGAGGGCGGTTTTGTTGAAAAGCGGCATGGCCAGCCCACCAATGATGTTGTAAGCAATGGATTGGGGTGAAATCAAAAACTGCGGATTGAAAGATTGAAGTCCAAGTGTACCTGTGATGTTGAGTGACGGATAAAACGCCGCCTTTGAAATAAACACCTCGGCTTTAGCCGCAGCTAGTTCCAATTCTGCCTGTTTTACATCGGGGCGGTTTTTGAGCAAATCCGCAGGTACGCCCGCTTTGATTTGATTCGGAAGGCCCGTCATAAACAAATTTCTGGAGCGAATGATCGGGTTTGGATACCTGCCCAACAGAAAATTAATGCGATTTTCGGCTTCGCGTACGCGTTGTAAGATTTCGGCCTCAAGACCTTGAGCACTGAGGAGCTGTGCTTCAAACTGCTTTACTGCCAGTTCGTTGGAGCGGCCTGCGTCTTTCTGAATCTTGATAATGTTCAATTCGTTTTCTTGCAACGTAATTGTTTCTTTCAACAAGTCAAGTTCGCGGTCGAGCGCCATCAGTTCATAATACAACGAAGCAATGTCAGAAATCAGGTTCGTTATGACAAAATTACGACCTTCGACCGAGGCCAAAAACCGAGCCAAAGCTGCCTCTTTTCTAGCCCGCAATTTCCCCCAAATATCCAATTCCCATGAGCTTTGAAGCCCAACGTTAAAGTCGGGCAAATACTCAGGAATGCGCTGATTATCAGAGATATTGTTGGAGAAATTGGTGTCATAATTTCCGATGCCGTCCATGGTGTATTTTCCAAAACGGCGCTGTCCAATATTACCAGCACCCGTCACAAAAGGCAGCGTAAGCCCTTTGGCGCGTTCAGCTTGGGCTTTGTTGGTTTCGATGCGCTGAAGCGCAATGCGAATGTCGAAATTGTTGGCTAATGCGGTATCAATGAGCGATACCAAATTAGGGTCGGAAAAGTAGCTTTTCCAGTGAATATCAGCGGCATTGCTGCTGTGAGCAGTGCCATTGAAAGAATCGGGCGTTGGGGTAAACGTAGGTAATTGTTCGGGCGCTTTAAGCGATTTACAACCCGAGAAAAACAGGCCGCCAACAAACAGCCCTAACATGAGGATATGGGTGAGTTTACGCATTGACTTCGTGGGTTAGGTGGGCAACTTCTTTTTTCTTCTTGCGTGACAATCGGTCGGATAGGGTTTCAAATACCACGTACAAACCTGGTATCAAAATCACCCCAAAGACCGTCCCAAAGAGCATTCCGCCCGCAGCGGCTGTTCCGATGGTACGGTTTCCGATGGCACCTGCACCCGAGGCCATCATCAGCGGAATTAACCCTGCAATGAAGGCAAACGAAGTCATCAAAATCGGCCGCAAACGTGAGGCGGACCCTTCGATAGCCGCTTGCAGTGGCGTATAGCCTTCGCTCCGTTTTAGAATGGCAAACTCGACAATCAAAATGGCATTTTTACCCAACAGACCAATCAACATCACCAGCGCGACTTGGGCGTAAATGTTGTTTTGTAACCCCAAAACCGCCAAGAAGAAAAAGGCACCAAATATCCCCGTTGGCAACGATAAAAGCACAGGAAGCGGTAGTAAAAAGCTCTCGTACTGCGCCGCAAGCAACAAATACACGAAAATAAGACAGATGATAAAAATGTAAATGGCTTGGTCGCCCGACAAGATTTCGTCGCGGGTCATGCCCGACCATTCGTAGGTGTAGCCTTTGGGAAGTTTTTGGGCGGCCACTTCTTGAATGGCTTTGATGGCGTCGCCACTACTAAAACCTGGGGCGGCGTCGCCGTTGATCATCGCGGCCGTAAACATGTTGTAGCGCGTGAGTTGCTCGGGGCCATACACCCGTTCTGTTTTGACAAAAGCGGAGTACGGCACCATTTCCCCTTCGGTGTTTTTAACGTACAGTTTGAGAATATCCTCCGGCTGCATTCGGTACTCAGGCGAGGCTTGCACCATCACTTTGTACATTTGCCCAAAACGAATAAAGTTAGTCGCGTAAAAACTACCAATGAGCGATTGGAGGTTGTTCATGGCGTTGTCAATGGAAACGCCCTTTTGTGCCGCTTTTTCGTTGTCAACGTGAATCAAATACTGCGGAAAACTCGCATCGTAGCTCGTAAAGGCGTTGACTACTTCGGGACGTTTGTTGAGTTCTTCAATGAACGACTTTGTCACTTTTTCCATGGCTTGCAAGTTGCCACTTCCCGTACGATCTTGAAGACGGAACTCAAACCCGCTGGCGTTTCCGTAACCAGGCACGGCAGGGGGAGGGAAAAACTGAATGTCGGCGTCTTTGATGTGTTTGGTTTTTTCGGACAACAACGCAATCACGTCGTCCACCGACTCTTTGCGGCTTTCCCACGGTTTGAGGTTCATCATTCCCATCCCAAACGAAGCCCCCGCACCGTCGGTCATTAAACTAAAGCCCGATAAAGTCGAAATCGACTCCACGGCATCGAGTTTTAGGCTTACTTTTTCAATTTCGTCCACCACTGCTTCGGTACGTTCGAGGGTAGCCCCCGACGGCGTCGTGATGTTGGCATAAATTGTCCCTTGGTCTTCCGTCGGAATAAAACCTGAGGGAAGTACGAGGTTGGTACCCCACGTAGCCGCAATGAAGAAAACCAACATAGCAAACGTCACCACGCGACGATTGGCAATAACGTTGATCAGTGAGCGATAACGATCTGATACGCCGTTGTACCAATTGTTGAATCCGTCAAAAAAGCGAGTCAACAGCGTGGCTTTCTGGCCGTGGTGGCTTTTGAGCATGATGGCGCAAAGCGCGGGCGTAAGCGTAAGGGCGTTGATTCCCGAAATCACAATCGAAATGGCCATCGTAATCGAAAACTGACGATAAAATACCCCCGATGGGCCGTCCATAAACGCTACGGGCACAAACACGGCCGTCATAACGAGCGTAATCGCCACAATGGCGCCGCTGATTTCGTTCATGGATTCGATGGTGGCTTCTTTGGCATTGAGCCCTTTTTCCTCCATCTTGGCGTGAACAGCCTCGACGACCACAATGGCATTGTCAACCACAATCCCGATGGCCAAAACCAAGGCAAACAACGTGAGGAGGTTGATGGAAAACCCGAACATTTGCATAAAGAAAAATGTACCAATGAGCGAAACTGGTACGGCCAAGGCAGGGATGAGCGTGGAGCGGAAATCTTGCAAGAAGATAAACACCACCAATGCCACCAAAATAAAGGCTTCAATCAAGGTCTTGATTACCTCGTGGATAGAAGCGTCCAAAAAGCGCGACACGTCGTAGCTGACAGTGTAGGTCATGCCTGGCGGGAACGACTTCTGCAACTCCGTCATTTTTGTTTTGATGTTGGCAATCACCGCACTTGCGTTAGAACCAGGACGTTGTTTGAGCAAAATCGCGGCCGATGGACGGCCGTTTTCTTTGGACAAAACGTTGTAATTCAACGAACCAAATTCGATGTCGGCCACGTCTTTCAAGCGTAAAATATCACCACTTGGGTTGGCCTTGATGATGATATTTTCATACTGTGCTTGGTCGGTAAATTTCCCCGTGTAGCGAAGAACGTACTGCAACGACTGCGATTTGCGACCAGAACTTTCCCCGATTTTCCCAGGGGCAGCTTCTACGTTTTGGTTGCGGAGCGCGGAAATAACATCGTCGGCGGAGACATTATAGACCGTCATGCGGTCGGGTTTGAGCCATACCCGCATGGAGTACTCGCGTTGCCCCATGATGTTGGCAAAACCTACCCCGTCCACCCGCTTTAATTCGGCTACGACGTTGATGTCGGCAAAGTTGTACAAAAACTCTTCGTTGGCGGTGGTATCTTCACTCAAGAGGTTGATATACATCAACATACTGTTTACCTCTTTTTCGGTTGATACCCCCGCTTTGATAACCTCTTCGGGCAATTCGTCGAGGACGGTGGCTACCCGCGTTTGGACGTTTACAGAAGCCAAATCAGGGTCGGTGCCTACTTTAAAATACACCTGAATGATACTGGTACCGTCGTTGCCTGAGACGGAGGTCATGTAGGTCATGCCTGGTACACCGTTGATGGCGCGTTCGAGCGGTGTTACTACGGCCTTCGAGCAGGCTTCGGCGTTAGCCCCTGTGTATTTGGTCGTTACCGTTACGGCAGGAGGAGCGATGTCGGGATATTGGGTCACGGGGAGCTGGGTCATGGCAAGCAGCCCTAGCAGCGTGATGATAAGCGATATAACAATCGATAGGACGGGCCTATTGATAAACAAGGTAAACATGATGATACGTATTTGTGTGGGACAATGGTTTTTACAGCAGGTATTATTGCTGCGTCAATTGCGAACGAATTGTTGCGAACGACTTCATTTCAGGTTTTACAATCATGCCGACGCGCATGTCTTGCAACCCTTCATAAATGATTTTGTCGTTCGGACTAATCCCCGATTCCAACACGTACAAGTGCGGCATTCGGAGTTTAGGCACAAAACTTCGCATTTGGACTTTATTTTGGTTGTCCACTACATAGACGTAGATTTTATCTTGAATTTCAAAGGTTGATTTTTGAGGAATGACGAGGGCGTTTTTAACCTTACGCAGCACGCGTACCTTACCGCTAGAACCGTGTTTGAGGATACGTTCGGGGTTAGGAAAACGGGCACGAAACGCAATGCTTCCCGTGGCGTTATCAAACTCACCTTCAATGGTTTCGACGTAACCTTTGTGCGGATGCTCTTCGCTGTTGGCCAGAATCAATTCAACCTGGGTTCGATGGTCAGTTTGCTTATTATTGGCCGCAAATTCGAGGTATTCTTTTTCTGAAACGTTAAAATAAGCATACACTTCTTGGTTGTCGGAAATGGTGGTCAAAAGCGTTCCTTCGTCAATCAAACTTCCGATTTTGTTGGGAATACGGTTGATAATTCCATCAAAGGGAGCTTTGATTTCCGAAAATGACAGCTTGAGTTTGGCGCTTTGTTCTTGCGATTCGGCCTCTTCGATGCGGGCATTGAGGGCGTCGAGTTTGGCTTTTGCCATGTCGTATTCAGTTTTGGACACGACGTTTTTGTCCACCAATTTCTTGACGTTTAGTAGGTCAAGTTCAGCGGTTTTAGCCTCGGCGATGGCGCTTTTTAGCACGGCCGTAGCGCGCAATAAATCCCCTTTGTATTCTTGATTACTGATACGAAAGAGCACTTGCCCTTTTCTTACCGTTTTACCTTCATCCACGTGAATGCTTTCAATATAGCCCTTGACCCGAGCGCGAATTTCAACGTTTTTAACGGAGTTGATGTCTGACACATAGTCTGTATGATAGACGGTATCAATAGTAATCGGTTGAATAACAGGGTACTTCTCTTGGGTGGTGGTTTGGTTGGAATCGGCAGTTGAGCAGGCCGAAATGCACAGCCCAATCACCGAAGTGACGATTAATGTTACTCTCATAGAAATAATGGTTGTGTTGAAATATACAGTAATGGAAAACGCGGAGCGAAGGACTTGGAAAGCCAAGTCCTGAGAGCGCTCAAGATGAGGCCTTAGTAAAGGAAGTTAGCTGAAGTTTGGAGGCGGAGAAATGGGTTCAATTTCTCGCGTTTCAAGAAGTCCTAAATAATGGTCGAAATTGGCGTCCAACTCATCGGTGAGCTGGATGGATAAAAATTCTACGTCAAACGGGGGCCAAATAAGGCCAATGCTGAAATCTTCAAGAAAAGAACTTTCACTTCCTTTTTCACTGGAAGGGGCATCTGTGTGGCTTGCGATGGAATTAACCAACGCAACAGTAAGCAAGGTGAGAAAGTTTTGGGGGCGTTGATGACAGGTGTTGTCGCGGTAAAGCGTGG
Organism: Runella limosa DSM 17973; assembly: GCF_000482465.1. GTDB lineage: Bacteria > Bacteroidota > Bacteroidia > Cytophagales > Spirosomataceae > Runella > Runella limosa. The sequence continues at coordinate 313,204 of NZ_KI519423.1, read as the reverse complement.
CCGTTTTTTCCAAAATTATTGGAGGCACAGGGGCAATACATAGATGAGTCATTTGAAGGAGTAAGGCCCAACAAACGATTTGTTTAAGTATGTATGTGACACTTGCTGATTTCATGCTCTATGGCAAATATACCACTAAAACCCATTCTATCCACAGTATGTTTGTTAAAAAACGGCGTTTGGAGTGGATTTGTCGAGCAGAATCTCTTTTTTACAAACAAGTAAGTTGTTCGGATACCGTGGCTATTTCGGGGTTTACATCAACATCACTGGCGATTTTTTGTAGTTTTTGAAGTAAATTTTCTAAAAATTGACGATGACTAGCGGTATTAGGGTACAGCGGACGATGCCCGAGCGCTTGCCGAATCTTTTGCCATTCTTGGATAAATTTTTGTAACTCTTTGGTAAAATAAGCGTTAGAAAACCGCTCAAAAATATAGTCTTCGGCTTGCTCGTTGGGATGAATAAGGTCAGATTTGTAGAAACGATAATCGCGGAGGTCGTCGAGCAATAATTCGTAGGCAGGAAAGTAAGCATGACCCCGCTCCGATAGTTCGTGGCAAGCCACGCGTAGCAGCGATTTACTGACGGCGTTGAGTGGCAGCGTATCGCGGGTGTGCCGTACGGGGCTAACCGTAAAAACGACGTGAAGAAAAGAGGGGAGTTGCGCCAATACACCTTCAAATGCTTCAACTATCTGTTCGGTTCTGAGTAGCTCTCGTTCAAAAGCAGAATTGGGTGTTTTATGACAATTAGCTACCAACTGGCCGCTGGAGAGGTGGCGATACACAAAGGCTGTTCCGAGGGTGATGATGAGGACATCGGTCTGGAGCAACCATTGCTTCACTTCTTGTAAAATAGCAAAAAGACGCTGACGAAGCTCGTCTTGGGTGCGCCCCCAAAGCGACGAATGAAAGTCGTAGTGAAACCAAACGCCTTGATGTTCAACGTACAGACGTTCGTCGGGCAGTGTTTCATCAAGCGCGTGGTGCAGTAGTTTGGTGATAGATAAAGGATTAAACAGCGTTCCAAACGGATTGGCAAGGGTCGGGATTTTGTTGTCAACGAGCTTTGTACCAATGACTTCCGCAAAGCATGAGCCTAGTGTTAAGACGTGGGTTTGAAGGGCTATTTTTTTAGGACTTTCGGGGACGGTCAGCTCGGTTCGGAAGTGCATGGCGAAAAAATCTATAAGCGTCGGTTGCTGCGATGGGGTTTTTGATGTTTTAACTCCCTTTTTCTACAAAGGTTTAGCCTCGCTGAGGCTATTTTTTTAATGCGTTTAACCTGTTTGAATAAGCTAATTAAAGCAAGATGTTACAAAAATCGTAAAAATTCTGTTGGGAATAGTTATCCCCAACAGAATGATAAGAAGCAGATGAAATTATTTCTCGGTGACTTTTTTTAGTAAATCTAACCCTTGCTGATTCGTTTTTTCCATTTCTGCTTTTGCCCCAAAAACCCAAAGGAAAAAAGCACTTACTAAGCTCGATTGGAGTCTGAAATCTTGGGTTACTTCGATGCCGTCGGGAGTTTCGGTAAAGTGATAGTCAAAGGTAGGTTGAGCCACAAACGGTTTTTGAATCGTACATTTCATACGTACCAAACGAAATGTATCCACTTCCATGATTTCTTGATAACCCAAGTCATTGCCTTTATTTCCATTCCAGTGGTATTGTGCTCCTACAAAACCGTCATTGCCTTTGACCTCATACTTCAAGCTAGGGTCTTGGGCTATAAATGGTGACCATTTTGGGAAATTATTTAAGTACCTTACCATGTCAAACACTTCTTTTTGAGGCCGACTAATTTTGACTGATTTGATGATTTGAATGGAGGTGAGTTGGTTTGCTTTGTACAAACAAACAGCAATAAGTACAATTAGAACGGTGCTGATGGCTAAAAACATTTTCTTTTTCATGTTTGCGGTGATTAATTTTTAATGATGGGACAAAGGTAGAGTGCCACCGCAACAGGCTTCTTGCCATAGGACAAGAAATGAATTTAGCTTGATTTTTTTTTGAGTTTTAAGAAAATAGTCCAGTGAAGAAATAAAATGGTAGGAGGGGCAAAGGCAGGAATGATACAAAACGGAAACATGGCCAAGGTATCTACCCCCATCGTACCCGTGTCGATGGCGATTTTGGTAATCACATTGGCGCTAATGGCAGTGAATAGAATATCTACTGTACCAAAAATATTCCAAATGTAAGCCCACCTTTTTGAGTGTTTGTGGCCATTTTGAAGGGCATTTACCACAAAAATACTACCAATGGCAGTGATAATATCGCCTAAACCTGCTATCCAGGCAAACACAGTAGGAAGTGCCTCATAGTAAGCTAGTAGTAGAAAGAATACGCCTATGAGTCTAAAAATATGAAGCCGAACAAAATCCTCAATGGGCGTATATGTTAGTATTTTCCTGTAGGCAGTGGTTTTTGTTACAACCCCAAAAAGCAGAAAAGCAAAAGGAAAAGTGGTATATAACAGAACCCGTGGAGGAAAGGCCACGACGTTGAACCAGCCAAGGTAACTGGCGATGGATATATACGCCAAATAAAAAACAAAAAAGGCAATGGTGGCAAAAAAAGGGGAGCGATAGGCTGTTCTTTTGAAGACAAACGTACTGATAAGTACAAATGGCAGTGGAATCGTGAGTAAAAACAATATTGAGACCCATTGAGGTACAAAATAGGACGTGAGTTCATTCATTTTTTTTCGGAAATTTCTTTTCTAATTCTGCTTAGTGAAGTATCGGTAATGCCTAAATAGGTTGCAATTTGTTTTAGCGGAACGTTTTGAACAATGTCAGGTTTGGTCTTTAGAAGATTTAAGTACCTGTCTTTGGCGGGGTCTGCAATGATAGAGATAGAATGGTTTTTGAGTTCAAAGTAGTTGTTAATCAGTCGAGTCCGCCCAATCTCTCGAAAAGTCTCAATGTGGAAAAGCTTCATGAAGTTTTTAAACGTAATCTTCCAGACAACACAAGGCGTAATGGCCTGAATGTTTTCGCGACATTTGGCTTTTAAGAAATAAGAGTGCCAATCAATGACGATGTCGGTACTACCAAAAAAACTGGTACTGATGTCGTTACCTTCTAAATCAATAACGTAGGAGCGGGCATAGCCACTTTCAACAAAATAATAGAAGTCGGCGGTGGTGCCTTCGGTAATCAAGTAGTCATTCTTTGAAAATTCAATGCGTTGGTATTGTTGTATGATTTCGTCTAAATCTTCTGTCCTAAAGTTTTGCTCTTTGAATATTTGTTTTAGAAAATGATTTTCACCCATAATCAAGTGGTTTTTGTTTCATTAGGAGGGCAATCTACCAAATTTTTGACGAATTTTGGGGAAATTTTGATGGTTTACCCCTCTCTGATTATGAAGCAACTCGGCTCTTTTTTGACTACAATCCTTGTTTTTTGGGGACTATTTATGTTCTATGGAATACCCTCTGCGTGGGCCCAAGAGTTTATAGGTCAGCACAGTAGCAATTATGCGGGCATCAATCGTGCTACGTTCAATCCATCGTCGATTGCGGGTACGCGCTACCGTTATCACATCAATTTGGTGTCGTTCAATACCACGGTCAACAACCGCTATTTCAAGTATTTTCGGAGCGATGCCCTCTTTCACCCGTTTCGCAATGCCTACGCGGAGTCGGATATGTACGGAAAATCGAAGTTGACAGGGACGCTCACGCAGGGCGATAACGTAAACGTACTGGCAGAACTGCGAACGCCATCGGGCTACGTGGGGGTAGGGAAACACAATTGGCTGGTAGTAGGTTTCCAAACGCGTCTGCGCGGATTTGTGCAAGGCACAGGTGTTCCTTCGGCGATTTTTGACGCGTACAAATACCGCCTCGATGATGGTTTGACGACGGCTTCGACGGGGAGTTTTACCAATTTTACCATGAATCAACATTCCTATTTTGAAACAGGACTGACGTTTGCGGCCATGCCGTTACGGTTAGATGGACTGATTCGCCTAAAAGTAGGAGCGACGATAAAGCGCTTATCTGGGGCACGGAATGTGTATTTAACGATTAAAAATGCCAATTATCAAGTAAAACCGCTCAACGCGACTGAATACGTGATGGAGCTGGGCAATGTGAGCTACGAATATGGCTATACTCAACCCGTTCAGGCGTTTAGTTTGGGTAGTTTGTTTTCGTCAGACTACGGTTCGGGAGCGGCTGTTGATTTGGGAGCGACGGTTGAAATTGGACGTATTCGTCAGCACGCCGAAAATCAGGCGAATTACATTGCTCGGATTGGTGTAGCGCTCACCGATGCTGGAAAGCTTACGTACGCGGCGGGAGGAAAACAGTACAGTGGTTCGGCGAATAAGTTGTCAATCACTCAGAACCAACTCATTGATATAGGAAACAACGCGGTGAAAGGGCTCGAAACCATTTTGGGGACGGCAAAACCAACTGACTATGCTTACACGACCACTTTGCCACGTACGCTTAACATAGACGCCGATGTACAGTTGGCGAAGGCGTTTTTTGTCAATGCTACTTGGATAAAACCTACCAACGTGGGTACTTTACCTGCTCATTTAGCCCAGCCTCAGGTGTTTTCACTGACACCGCGTTTTGAGGGAGAAGACGTAGAGTTTACGCTTCCTGTCACTTGGTGGGAAGGAAATGACAAACCGACCATTGGTTTTTCGGTGCGCTTCGGCCCTGCCTATATTGGATTTAGCAATTTTGGGGCGTTGGCAAGCAAAGCCGTACAGCCCCGAGGGTCGTTGGCTTATTTTGGGATTCAGCTTTGGGGGCTAAACGACAAAAAAGACAAATAGCCGTTACCCGCCTGCTTTTTTTGCTTTGTAGCCTTTGGCCAACAGCCACGTCAGGATTTTATCCCGAAAATCTCCTTGAATCAAAATCTCTCGGTCTTTAGCGGTACCGCCCGTGCCGCAGAGGTTTTTGAGTTGTTTAGCCAATGCCTCCATGTCTCCCGTTTTTCCTGTCCATCCTTTAATGGCGGTTACTACTTTTCCGCCCCCTTTGCGTTCGAGCCATACTTTAAGCTCTTGTTGGTTAGGGGTAGGCGTGTCGGGTTCTTCCTCTGAATCGTCGAATTGAAAACTGGGGTCGGTAGAGTAAACGATACCACCACGGTTATTTTTTGCCATGATTTTCTTCTTTTTGCCCCGAAATAGCAGCTTTTTGGGCGTTTTATCAAGGATTACGTATCAAATCATCATTTGAGACGTGCCAAATCATGTTTTGAAGCATGGGGCGCGCTGAGAGATTCCACCTTTGCATCACCAATCGCAACGAAGCGGTTGGCTAACCATCTCTCACAACCATGAAAAAGGTCTTAATTGCATTCACTTCAGTGGCGTTTATTGGCACTTCATGCAGTACACTCCGTTCTACCACCTACATCAAAGCCCAAGAAAGTTTTGTATTGGGAAACAATGAACATGGGCAGTTTTCGGTAAAACTTAAAAATGCTTCTACCTCAAATATAGAAGTTTGGGAAGCACCAATCGGCGGCGGGCGACATTCGCAGGTTATTGTAAAACCGAATGAAACTGTGAAAGTAAGCGTGGATAAAAATACGGCCTTGCGCATCGAGAATAAAGCCAATGACCAAGCAGCCGTTGAGCTTTTGGTAAAAGGTGATACAGGGTTGTCAATGGGCTATAAAAAGTAGATTATCAACAAGAAACGTAAGATTTTTATGAAAAAAATGTTAATGATTGCGGCTATTTTAAGTACTATTTCCTTCTATGTCCAAGCCCAACGTGGGCCACTACGCGGCACTGGAAAAGTCATTACCAAAACAATGAGCTTTCGTGATTTTGACAAAATCAATTTTGAAGACCTCGACGGAAACATAGAGGTGGAAATCGGAAAACCGTTTTCGGTGAAAATAGACATTGACGAAAATTTAGAGCCTTTACTTTACACAAGTAGAGAAGAAAAAGAGCACGAGTTGACGATTGGTTTGAAAGGGAATAAGAATAACAAACTTTACGTCGAAGACACCCGCATCAAGGTCAAAATAACGATGCCCGAGGCGTCGGTTATTCGTCACCGAGGTAACAGTTCGTTGTCGGTGACAGGCATCATCGGGCGTTATTTTCGATTGGAAAACGAAGGCAATGGCAATGCGATTCTTCAAGGAATGATTGATGATTTGGACATTAAAAAGAACGGCAATGGTGAAGTAAAAGCCCAGAGATTGGTAGCAAAAATGGCCAAAGTAAAAAGCTATGGCAATGGCAACGTATGGGTAAATAGCCAAATATCACTGACCGCGCACGGGACTGGAAACAACAGCGTGATGCAGTTTGGCCCAGGGAAAATTGACCCTATTTCGGGTATTATGGGCAACGGAGAAGTTAGAAAAATGTAGTCCTACCTACTTTTTGTTGGCTTGAACATGCGCTCTCCAAAAGAAAAGTGGGCGTTCTCCTAAACTTAATCAGTCATGAATAGTTAAAACGTATATATAGCCATTTGAGTTATGTCTATTTACCAAACTCCCCTCCAATTTGGGTATTTTTTTGCCTTGTTTTTTGCGGTTTTACTTGGTTGGCGCGGCTGGCGGGAAGAGCGACTTTCCGACAAATTGTTGGGTTTAGTGATGTTTTTTTTAGCCATGGAAATTCAGGATTATACCTTTGGGTTTTCGGGTATCAACATTCTTTGGGAAAAATACGATGGATTTCCGCGCTATTTCCACCTTGCTTTTGCTCCCACGATTTACTTCTATTTAAAAGCGCAGATTAACCGCGAGTTTCGCTTCAAAGCGCGCCATTTGTGGCATTATTTGCTGTATGCCATTTATTTTTTGGTCAATATCGTCGTGTTTGTTCAAGGGCCGCAAATGGTCAAAACCTTCCATAGTTCGGCCTTGTCTTACTGGCTGGGTTGGCTAGAAAGTATTGCTATTTGGGGGTCTTACGTGTACTATTTTTATCAGTCTTTGCTTTTGTACCGAGAATACCGCCGTTGGGTGGAAACACAATTTTCAGATACTGAAACAGTTAGCTTTGTTTGGCTACGAAATTTTATTTACCTAATCATTGCAGGAGAGGTGTTTAAACTGGCTTGGCAAATCGCTGATATGGCGCTCAATAACTTACCTTTTGAGCAAGATTGGTGGTGGCATTTGTTTACGGTGGCCATCATTTGTTACGTGGGTATCATGGGGTATTCGCAGCCCCAGTTTGCCCGTTTATCGTACACCTCAGTTCCCGTTGAGGTTGGGGTAGAAGTAGCCAAAACTACAGAAGTATTGCCACTCAATTATGTTTCTTGGAAGCCCAAAATCGAAACTTTATTTGAAGAACAACGCTTGTACTTACAGCCAGATTTATCGCTCAGTGACGTTGCCCAAAAACTGAAAACCAATACGTCGATTTTGTCGGCTGCTATCAATCAGAATTTTGGAAAAAACTTCAATGATTTTGTAAATCAATACCGCGTAGAAGAGGTAAAACGGCAACTTAAAAACCCCGATAATGCGCATTTATCTTTGTTGGGAATAGCGTTAGAGTGCGGTTTTAATTCTAAATCAACTTTCAACCGCGCCTTCAAGAAATTTACGGGAAAAGCACCGAAGGAGTTTGAGTAGAAACAAAAGCGCTAGGCATGGTGTTGTACAAAAAATACCATTTAAAACGTATGCCCGTATTACCCACCATCAAACCCACCTCCATCGGTACCCGAGGGCTTTGGATTGCCTTCGTTGTACTAGGAATGTGGTTTGTTAGCCTAGCGTTTTTATTACATTACCCGTTGCACCTTGCCGACCCATTGGTGTATGTCTTTATATTGCTCCAAATGCACTTATATACGGGCTTGTTTATCACGGCGCATGACTCGATTCACGGGGTAGTAGCGCCTGAAAATAAGCGTCTTAATTATTGGATTGGATTTGTGTGTGCGTCGCTTTTTGCGTTTAATAATTACAAAACACTTTCGTCGAAACACCACCTTCACCACCGCCACGCGGCCACTCACGACGACCCCGATTACCACGACGGTCACCCCAATTTTTTTCTGTGGTTTTTAGCTTTTGCCAAAGAGTACATTTCGGTGGTTCAAATCATCCTCATGGCTGTCACGTACAATGTCTTGAAACTGTGGTTTTTGTGGGAAAATTTGGTTGCATTTTGGATGATTCCTGCCGTGTTGAGTACCTTTCAGTTGTTTTATTTTGGAACCTATTTGCCGCACCGTGGCGAGCACGAAAACCCGCCCCACAACGCCCGTAGCCAGAAACTTAACCACGTATGGGCGTTTTTGAGCTGCTATTTTTTTGGGTATCATTTTGAACATCACGCGTATCCGTATCTGCCGTGGTGGCGTTTGCCCGAAGCACGCGAGCGTGTGGAAGCGGGAAGAAAATAGCATTTTCCATTCCTGAGAAATTTTTTGCTAATTGCTTTTTAACAAGGTTTTGAGAAACCTTGGGCGTCGGTTTTGAGAAACCGCCGACACTTGTGCTGTCGGTTTCTCAAAACCGACGATTTGCGTGTTTTCGGTTTCTCAAAATCGACGATTTGTGTGTTTTCGGTTTTTCAAAACCGACGATTTGCGTGTTTTCGGTTTCTCAAAACCGAAAAAAGCGGTTGCTCCCAACCGCGTGTATTGTTAACTTGCTTTAAATGGGGAATAAAACAGCATTAGTGAGTCAATGGTGGCTGATTGCTACGGTGGTACTGCTCAAACTCCGTGCGGATGTTTCCTATTTTCTTACCCCCGATTCGTATCACTATCTCCACGCCGCTCAAAGTTTATTTGATGGAAAAGGATACCGCATTTTTTTTGAAGGACAGGATACCTTTTGTGCGATTTGGCCCGTGGGGTACGCGGCGTCGATAGCGGGAGTGGCGTGGCTCACGGGTTTTTCACTGGAAATAGCGTCAAAATGGGTAAATTTATTGGCCTTAGCGGGCTGTTTTTGGTTGATATACAGTCGTTTTCGAGAAAGAGCGTGGTTTGTTTCGTTAGCGTTTGGAGCGTCGTCGCTGGTGCAAGTGTATGCCAATACATGGTCCGAAGCTCTTTTTCTGTTTTTTCTGGTAGGGTTTACAACGCAAGATATTGATTCAGAAAAAGGAGTTTTTTGGGCAATCGGGGCGTTTTTGAGTCGGTATGCTGCCGTATTTTTGGCGTTTGTGTTATTGTTTCAGCGTAAGTTTAGGGCTTCTTTGTATTATTTACTTTTTGTAGCGGGTTATCTGTTTTTCAACTTTTCTCAAACCCAAACTTTCACGGGCGGGCATGGCTTTTGGCCAAGAGAATCGTTTGGCCTGAGACTTTGGCGAGGGTTGCGCGGGTTGGGGGAGGAGTTGCTGTTTTTTACCGTGCGTGATTGGGATTTAAAAAATGCTGTTGTAAACGATGCTACAAAGTGGTTGATTTATAGCACTGCCGTTGCGCAATTTTTAATGATTGGGTTGATAATGAGGGAGTCTTGGAAGTGGGCGAAGGAGAATGAATTAGATGCTTACAGCATGACAAAAAAGGTGACAAAAAGTTTATTTTTTCGGGTAGCTATCGGTTATTTGGTTTTTACGATTGGTATTTATCTCACTGATGCTTCGGTCGAAAGCCTGTATTTTCGGCGCTTGGCGCCCGCTTCGTTGCTGCTTACACTAGGGTTTCTGGCGTGGGTTTCTTCACAAAAATCGTTGTTTGAGCGTACCAAATGGTATTTTGTGATTTTCTTTGCGCTTTCAATCGTCCATGCTTTTCCCAAAAACTAACCATGTCTTCTCACCACGTTGTCCGAGAAAAACAAGAACCCGCGTTGCTGATTGCCAACGGCGAAGGGTGTAGCTTTGAATTGATGGGGCAACTGCTCGAATGGTCGCCGTTTGTCGTGGTGCTCGACCATGCTATTCATCGGGTACTGGATTTGGGGATAAAAGTGGATGTGTTGCTGGGTGATTTTGACCGAAATGTTGATTTTGAGGAAATTCACGCTCGACAATACCCCTTGGAAATCGTTCATACGCCCGATCAAGACAAAACAGATCTTGAAAAAGGTATCGAGTTTTTGATAGAACGTGGTTTTCCTGCGGTGAATATCGTGTGGGCAACGGGCCGCCGCGCTGATCATAGTTTGACCAACATGACCAACATTGTACGGTACAAAAACCAAATCAAGGTGGTGATGCTCGACGATTATTCCAAGGTTTTTCCGTTGGTGGGAACGTTTGAAAAATGGTACGCCGCCGAAACTCCCGTCTCGCTAGTGCCTGTGGGTACAGTGACAGGAATCACGACCGAAGGACTAAAATATAATCTTCACAATGACGCTCTTGTGCTGGGCTACCGAAGTGGCAACAGCAATGAATCGGCCATGGATGGATTTGTGAAAATTTCGGCCCAATTGGGCGATTTGCTGATTATGGAGTGTTGGGATTAATGGTGTGCCGAGTTTTGAGTTTACTGTTTATAGTTGTTACTTTTGAGAAAATACAAGTTATACCCAAATGCCAATCATTACCCACATCGAGGTTTATAAGTTTAATATTCCGCTGCAAGCGCCAGTCACTATCGCGATTGGAACGATTGAGGAAGCACGTAATATTTTGATCAAAATTCATACGTCGGATGGCGTGTACGGAACGGGTGAAGGCGCACCGTTTTGGATGATTGTGGGCGAAACGCAAGCAACGGTGTATGCGGCTTCGCTTGATTTGGCAAAACTATTGATTGGGAAAAATCCCCTAGATTTGGAGGGCTGTATTGGGGCAATGGAACGGTATTTAGCGGCTAATCCTACGGCGAAAAGTGCGTTTGATATGGCTTTGTACGACCTTGCGGCCAAGTACGCCAATATGCCGTTGTACCAATTTTTGGGAGGGAGCAACCGCCCGATTGCCACCGATGAAACTATTTACATCGCTTCGCCTGAAGTCATGGCCGCCGACGCGATTAAAATTAAAGAACGAGGCGCTGACGCAATTAAGGTCAAACTAGGAACAAATGCCCCCGACGATATTAAGCGCATTGCGGCGATACGAACAGCGATTGGCGACGAAATTCCGATTCGGACTGATGCCAACCAAGGTTGGGATTATGTAAGCGCATTGAAGGTATTAAATACTATTGCTGACTGGAACGTCGAGTATTGCGAGCAGCCCGTGAAGCATTGGGACTATGCACACATGGCGCGGCTTCGCCAACACGCACGCGTACCGATTTGCGCCGATGAGTCGTTGTTTTCACCCCAAGACGCGGTGAAGTTGGTGGCTCAAGAGGCCGTTGATTATTTTAATATCAAACTGTCTAAAAGTGGAGGTTTGCGCAATGCCGTAAAAATCAATGCGATTGCCGAAGGGGCGGGTATTCGGTGCATGATAGGCTGTATGTCAGAGTCGCGATTGGGGATTTCGGCCAATGCTCATTTTGCATCAGCGCTGCACAATGTCGTTTTTTACGATTTAGATTCACCCTTCGAGCACGCCCAAGATCCTGTGCTGGGTGGTATTGCCTATCAAAACCATTACCAAGTGATTATTCCTGATGCTCCAGGACACGGAGCTGACGTTGATTTGGCTTATTTACAGAAAATGGAGTCGTTTGTGGTGAAGTAGGTTTTATGCTGCATTGTCGAAGGTCAGTTGAATTTTAAGTTTAGGTGCGTCTAACAAATGACTTAATTTTTTTAAATTTTCGTTACGGAGGTCGAGGTATTGTTTTACGTGCTCGTCATCAATACCGTTGGCACGGTACAAGTCAATAATTTCATTATCCATTTCAATCAGCTGGAATAGTTTAGCAACAGCAGCAGCTCGTTCTTCATTGGCAAGTTGCAATTCATTGATGTCTTCCATTGGTTTAAAAACTAAGTTGAATGATTCCTTTGGGTCGTTTATTGTACAAATTCATTGTAAAATCAAATAACCAACGTTTGCGTTCTAGTTGATAAATAGGCTGTAGTTTGTGGTCGATTGGGTATGTTTTTATAAAGTAACCATCAGTGCCATTAGTACGTTGATACCTTTTCTTTCGTATCAATTCAATTTCTTTTTCAAAACGCTCGTACAGTTCAAAATCAATAAAAGTTACGAAATCAATATCGTTTGGATTGAATTTTTGTGAAACAAAACTACCATCAATCCATTGAGTGAATCCTGTTCCTAACAGATGTTTTAATTCATCCACATAAGTTACGTAATTTTTGAACCATTGATGACGTTTGCTTGTGCTTGGAAAGTTTTTTACAAAAACAGTCTCAAAGGTGTCGAAATCGGTCGGTACAACTTCATAGGGAAAAAGATGGCCATATTGGTCGAATATCATAGGTTCTATCTTTACTCAAATTTACACGAATTGTGTTTCAAATCCACGTATTTTGGAAGAAAGTAAACCGATTTAGAGGGGCATTTACTCAAAAGATAGGCTTATGAGTACCTCCTATACCCCAATCTACGCCCTTGTTAGGCTTGATTTCGAAACTGTGCGGGAGTGTTTCCTGTATTGCGTTTGAAAGCTGTATGAAAAGCGGAAGTAGAATTGTAACCGACGCGCTCGGCTATTTCGTCGATTTTGAGGTGGGATAGCCCAGGGTCGGCGAGTAGGCGTTTCGCTTCCTCTACGCGATGATAAGCTAACCAATCAAAGAAACTTTGTTGAAGTCGGTCGTTGAGTACCTGCGACAAATGATGCTGAGACACGGATAAGCGTTGAGCGAGCTTAGGCAGGGTAAAATCATTGTCAGTGTAAGGCTTTTCGGTTTCGAGTAGCTGTTGTAATTTTTGCAAAATCAGCGTTCCGTGGTCTTCCGATAATGACGATTTTTCATACTTCTTTTTGGGTTCGCTGTCAGTGCTTTCTACCTGAAACAAGCTAGAGTGACTCACTACAAGGTAACTCGTGACATAGACATAAAATGTTATCCAACTCCCTAGTAGATAGTCGCCTAAGTCTTCTTCAAACGTCAATTTTACCCCAATAAACACTAATGGAAATAAGCACGACAACAGCGTGAGATTGCGAAGCGGCGTAAGGGGAGGAGTAGGTGTTAGGGTGAAAAAATTGAGTTGATTTTGGCGAAAACTACGGATGATTTCTCGCAATGACAACCCAATGTACAGCAATATACTTACCAACGTAAAGTCGTTGACGTGTTCGCGAATGTGCAAAGGATCCTCGGAATGCCACAAGCTAACGTCACGAAAAGGCAAGTCAGGATGCCATGCGTCGAGGTACGAATTGTACTTGTAATCAAGGGGTTGATGCTGCCAAAATACGGAATAAATACACCAAAAAATAAAAGGAGCAAGGTGCCAACCGTAACTATGCGGAAGCCGCCCGTGGAGCCGAGCGTAAACGAAGAAGAAAGGTAAAAGAGCTAATAAAAAGTTGGTTGGTTCGGCGAAATTATCAGCCCAAAGGGTTTGAAACTGGTAGTTGGTATAACACAAAAATACCTCTAAAATCGCCGCCGAAAATGCCAGCATTTTCCAGCCCATCATCCGATTGGCAACGGATTTTGCCCGCTGCCCCGTCAGTAAAAGTCCTCCAAGTAAGAGTCCCTGAACGACGCCAAGCAGAATAGTAATGGCAAAAAAATCGATGCGGATGGGCATAATGAGGGAAGGGTTAAGGGCAGGGGGCATAGGGACAGCAAAAAGTTGAAGTTTCCCCTATGCCCCCTGCACCATGCCCTCTACTCGTTTATCTCCAACGCTTATATTGATTAATCAAGCCATTGGTACTGCTATCGTGCGATTCGATAGGCCAGTCGTTTTGGAGTTCTGGATAAATCTTGTTGGCGAGTTGCTTACCTAATTCTACGCCCCATTGGTCGAAGCTGAAAATGTTCCAAATCACACCTTGGACGAAGATTTTGTGCTCATACATGGCAATCAAACTTCCTAAAACGCGGGGAGTGATTTTTTTGACTAAAATCGAGTTGGTAGGGCGGTTGCCTTCAAATACTTTGAAAGGAGCAATCTTCGCAATTTCTTCAGCCGATTTACCGCCTAATTCTGCTACCACTTCGTCCAACGTTTTACCGTTCATCAACGCTTCAGTTTGGGCGAAGAAGTTTGATAACAACATTTTATGGTGTTCGCCGATTGGGTTATGGCTCAACGCTGGCGCAATAAAATCGGCAGGAATCAGCTTGGTTCCTTGGTGAATCAATTGATAAAACGCGTGTTGTCCGTTGGTGCCAGGTTCTCCCCAAATAATAGGACCCGTTTGGTAATCAACGGCCTCGCCGTTGCGACTTACGTATTTCCCGTTCGACTCCATGTCGCCTTGCTGGAAATAGGCCGCAAAGCGGTGCATGTATTGGTCGTATGGCAAAATAGCGTGCGTGTCAGCCCCGAAGAAATTGTTGTACCAAATGCCCAAAAGTGCTAAAACGACAGGAACGTTTTTCTCAAAACGGGCCGAACGGAAGTGGTTGTCCATATCGTGCGCTCCCGCTAACAGCTGCTCGAAGTTTTGGAAACCAATGTAGCAGGAAATCGACAAGCCGATGGCCGACCACAACGAGTAACGTCCACCTACCCAATCCCAAAAACCAAACATATTGGCAGGGTCAATACCGAATTTTTCTACTTCGGTACGATTGGTTGAAATCGCTACGAAGTGCTTGGCGACGTGGGCACTGTCTTTCGCAGTTTCCAAAAACCAACGACGCGCCGAATGGGCGTTGGCCATCGTTTCTTGGGTCGTAAACGTTTTTGAAGCAATCATGAACAAAGTAGTCTCAGGATTGAGCTTTGCGACTGCTTCGGCAATGTGGGTACCGTCCACGTTCGATACAAAATGAACATTAAGTCCTTTTTTACCGTACGATTTGAGGGCTTCGGTGACCATTACTGGGCCGAGGTCAGAGCCTCCGATGCCAATATTTACAATGTCAGTGATTTTCTTTCCAGTAAAGCCTTTCCATTCGCCGCCGCGAACTTTCTCCGAAAAACCTTTCATTTTGTCCAACACTTCGTTGACGTCAGGCATTACATCTTTGCCGTCCACTTCGATAGGAGTATTTGAGCGGTTGCGGAGAGCCACGTGCAACACGGCACGATTTTCGGTGGCGTTGATTTTGTCGCCTGTAAACATTTTTTCAATGGCGTCCGAAAGTTGGCACTCGCGGGCAAGGTCGCACAAGTACGCCAATGTACGGCCATTGATGCGGTTTTTAGAGTAGTCAACGACGATGTCACCCAAGCGCAACGAGAATTTTTTGAAGCGGTTAGGGTCTTCGGCAAACAATTCTTTTAAATGTTTCTTGCTGATACTCTTGTGGTGAGTTTTGAGTTTGCGGTAGGCAGCCGTCTGGTCAAAAGGAATGGCTTGTAACATCTGTCTAAATAGTTTTATGAACACGCAAAAGTAGGGAATACGCCCACTTTCTCAAAGAAATGAGGGGTTTAGGGCATAAAAAGGTAGAATCCATGACTTGTTTGGGGGAATTTATGAATACGATATACTAAGCAAGGGATAAAAGTCTCGGAGAGACGCAACATTTGTAACGAAAAAAGCTATTCCATAAAAAGTCTCGGAGAGACGCAACATTTGTAGAGACTCGGAGAGACGCAACGTTTGTAGAGACCAATGCCATGCGATTGATATATAATTTTTCTTTATATTTGTTTTGTTACAAACCTCTCTCAAACTACAGCCATGCGTACCCTTTTCTTCTGCTTCTGTTTGACTCTTGGCCTCGCCACTTTTTCACAAAACGTCTCGATTCGAGGAAAAATCAAAAATCCTGTGTCACGGAATATCAGCATTTATATCTATCCGTTTGCCGAAAAAAGTCAATCAAGTGAGGTGCTATTGGATGAAAACGATGAGTTTGAAGTAACGACTACACTCAATGACATCGCCTACCTTTACTGTGACTTTGATAAAAATAAAGAAGAGAATCTGATTTTTATCCTTGAGCCTAATGATTCTATCTTGATGAATTTTGAAGCAAGAGACTTCTGGAAAACGGCCAGTTTTAAAGGTAATGCCGCTTCAAAATTTGAGTATTATAAAGAAGATTACATTAAAACCTTCATTCAGTCGGACTGGAAAAATATTACCTCTAAGAAGTTAGGTTCTTCTGCCTTGTTTTTTGAAAAATTGATGGAGGTAGAGGGTTTGAAAATGAGGGTGTTAGATAAATATAAGAGTAAAACAAGTTCGACTTTTTATACCCTTTGCCAAGCTGATATAAAATCTACGATAAACCGAAAAATATTACCTGATATTTATCAAAGAGCTCAAAAACTGAAAATACCGCTGGACGCTAAGCTTATCCCTGCTTTATATCGCCAAAGAGTAATTGAAATTAACCCTCCTCAGAATGAAACAACAGCTAAGTCTGAACAATACCCAAATAATGTTTTGTACATGACTGCGCTGACTTACCCTGATAAAAAGTATGATATTGAACACGTAGATGATTACTTTCAAGCCCACAAATCGCGATTTCACCCTGCTTTCGTTGAGGTTTTAAGTGCGGAGCACCTAAAAGAGGAAATTGGATACAAAGGTGTTAATGCGGAGGTCGTTAGTAAGGTGAAAAAATTTGAGAGCGATTATCCCAACAGCCGTTTTTTGCCTCTTATTAAAGAAAAACTTATAAACAAAGAAGAAACCTTTGCCATTGGCAAACCTGCTTTGCCCTTTTCACTCCGAGATACCGCAGGGCGTACGGTGCAGCTGGCTGATTTCAAAGGAAAAGTGGTTTATCTCGATTTCTGGGCGAGCTGGTGCGGGCCTTGCATTGCTGAAATGACGCCAGCAAAGAAGATAAAAAATCACTTCAAAGACCAAGCTGATTTGGTATTCCTGTACATTTCATTGGATAAAAAAGAGAGTGATTGGCGCAAAGCCATTGCTAAGTACCAAATTGGCGGTACTCATTTGCGGGATGACATCACAGCGAAAGAAAGCGCGGCTAATACCTATGATGCAGGTTGCATCCCGTCTTCTTTCATTATTGGTAGAGATAACACCTTCCACGCTATTCAGCCTCCAGCACCCAGTAAAAACGATGGAAAAGATTTGATAAAAATACTGGAAGAGACATTGAATAAAAAGTAAATAGTATTCCTTAAAAACGCAACTTATGCTAGCCTCCTTCCTTACCGCAGAATGGCGTAAATTGGCCATGGCCAACTATGCAGTATCTCCTGATTTGTTGAAATCCTACGTCCCTAAACATACCGAATTAGACTTGTGGAATGGTGACTGTTACGTAAGTTTGGTAGGCTTTCTGTTTGATAATGTACGATTAAAAGGAATTCCTATCCCATTTCATAGGTCTTTTGAAGAAGTAAATCTGCGGTTTTACGTACGCTATTGCGACGAACAAGGAAATTGGAAACGAGGTACTACTTTCATTAAAGAAATTGTACCAAAACCTGTAGTTAGTTGGGTTGCCAATCTCGTTTATCACGAGCCATACATCACTAAGCCAATGCGGTACAATTGGCAACATTCCGAAAATCAATTAACCGTAAGTTATGAATGGAAATATAAGGATTGGAATCGTTTTGAAGTCGTGGCTGAAAATGTGGCGACCGAAATGTTTGTGGGGAGTAAAGAGGAATTTATCACGGAGCATTATTGGGGTTATACTACTTACAGCCCGACTATTACTACCGAATATGGTGTTGAGCACCCGCGTTGGCAAGTGTATCCAGTAAAAGATTATACAATTGATGTTGATTTTGGAGCTGTATATGGCACAGCTTTTGGATTTTTGACTTCTCAAAAACCCGACTCAGTACTATTGGCCGAAGGCTCAGAAATTCAAGTACGGTCAGCAAGAAAGCTGTAAAGGTTTTATGTATTGAAAATCGAGAGAATCTAATCGTCGCGTTTGGGGCATTTTTTGCAGTGTTTGCCCTTTTTCTTGTACGCTTTACAGCATTTCTTTAGGTCGCAGGCAAAAGCGCAACCCATGAAGGCGTTGGGCTGGAAAAACTTTTCTTCAGTGCTTGAAAGTGTGCAAGTCGAAACTTCAACGATGGTCATTGGAAATGTTCTAAGGTTTCAAATACTTACGCAAAAGTAGTTTATTTAGATTAATTACAAACAAATTTTTCCAATTATTTTCACCATTCTACCAAAAAATGCCTTTTTGCCCCCAAAAAGCTGTAAAAAAGATTGCGAACATAGGGCATCTATTCCGTTCTTTGCGGTTACTAAATCAACAGAAAGTAATATGAAAATCAACTACTTGCTAACACCACTACTGCTTTTCGCTACAGTTGCACTGGCCCAAACGGGAGACGAAAAGCACTTAACCAACATAAAACAGCTCACGTTTGGAGGCGATAATGCCGAAGCGTATTTTAGTTTTGATAGTAAATACGTGAGTTTTCAGTCGAATAACCCTAAATGGGGCTTGCAGTGCGACCAGATTTTTTATTTGGATGTCACCAAAGGCTTGAAAAACCCTGATGAACGCCCGCAGTTTATTAGTACGGGAAAAGGCCGCACGACTTGTTCGTATTTTATGCCCGACGGCAAACACATTCTTTTTGGAAGTACGCACTTGGCCAATGATTCTTGCCCGCCACCCATCAAACCGTACCTCAATAAATACTTGTGGGCGGTGTACGACACCTACGACATCTTTGTGTCGGATTTGAAAGGGAAAGTGGTGAAGCAATTGACTACCGAAAAAGGTTATGATGCCGAAGCAACGATTTCGCCCAAAGGCGATAAAATTGTCTTCACTTCGACCCGCAACGGTGATCTGGATTTGTACATTATGGACATCGATGGAAAAAACGTGAAACAAATCACGAATCAGCTTGGCTACGACGGTGGGGCATTTTTCTCACCCGATGGCAAAAAACTCGTTTTCCGTTCGTCAAGACCTAAAACAGACGAAGAAGTTGCCGAATACAAAAAATTGCTTTCGATGGGATTGGTAGCGCCGACCGACATGGAAATTTATACGTGCAACGTGGATGGTTCGGACCTACGCCAAATTACCAAGCTAGGCAAAGCCAACTGGGCGCCGTATTTTACGCCGAAAGGTGATAAAATTATTTTCTCGTCGAACCACCATTCTCAACGTGGGTACGACTTCCAATTGTACCTTATCAATCTCGACGGAACAGGCTTGGAGCGTGTGACCAACAACAGTATTTTTAACGCATTCCCGATGTTTTCGTATGATGGGAAGAAGCTAATTTTTAGTTCTAACCGTAACAATGCACCAGGCTCTCGCGACACCAATTTGTACATCGCCGATTGGGTAGATTAACGATTTATCTCACGCACTTCGTGGATTAGGTCGCTTTTAATCTAATCCACGAAGTGTTTTTTTTACTTCATATACGGCAGCGAAGGAAGAGGCTGCGCCAGTAAATCGTTGTCCCATGCTTGCCGAATTAATTGGCTTTTTTCTGGGTATTTTGTTGATTTACAGCCCAATAACACACATTGTGCTTCACCTGCAAATACGGGCAAAGTAGGACACCCTCCTACCAAACTACTACCAAGGTAAGAATGGGTACTCAACGCAACCAACCACACATCTTTCTTCACCTGTTGATATACCCATTCAAACTCTTCTGCCGACAGTGGCCCGTCGAAGGTAGTAATGCTTTGTAAAGCGTTAAATTTATAGCTAGGTAAAGGTGTTGATTTTATGGTGGTTAGAAATGCTGCCGTGCAGCCGAAATGATTGATTTTGTTTTTGTCGATACTCTCCCAAAGTGGCCCTTTTGAGCCGTGAACGGGGGCGTCATAAAAGACAGGAATAGCACCCGTGAGCAGCGTACTCAGTGAAAATTGCCACGCAATTGAAGAGGAGGAGTCGTGCCATAAAACGCGGTCGCCTTGCTTGAAATTTTGATGGATGGTCAACAACCGTAGATGTTCAAGCAATGTGCCTCCTGTGCTGTGGGTAACGGGGGTAAACGACAGAAATGATACCCAAAGCGGGTGCGCAAATGGGACGTGCGTAAATTCCAACAAGGTGGAAGGCGTTTTGAGAACCGACGTCCATGTTTCTGCGTGAAGTTCATCTTCTCCTGTGGGCGTTACCCAAACGGTTTTGGTGGTACTTTTAAAAGTTGCCGAAGAATGAACAAAAACGACCTTAGGCGAAAGCGTTCTTGCACGGTCGTTGAGGATTTTAGCATCCGTTTCTGGGGAAAAAATCGACCAAATAGCTCCAATAGCATGGGTGGCCAAAAATGCCACTACCGATTGAGGGGTATTGGGTAAAACTCCCATGACATGGTCGCCTTTGGAAACACCGACCTGTCGCAAATACGCCGCAACCGAGGCTACCTGTTTTTCTAAATCACGCCACGAAAACTCCCGCAGCGGCTCACCTTCCGTTTGGTACAAAAAAGCAGGCTTGTTGCTGTTTTTATGACGAAAGATGTGTTCGGCATAGTTGATAGTCGAGCCCGTAAACCATTGGGTTTTGGCCAGTTCTTTTTTGTCCGTCACGACAACATCCCAGTACAAACTGTGCGTTTTGATGTCGCAAAACGACCAGATACATTCCCAAAAATCCTCGATGTCGGTCACTGACCAATCCCAAAGATCATGGTAATCACGGAAATAAAGTCCTTTCTTAACAAATAACCAGTTCTGAAATTTTTTCAGGTTGGACTGCTCCACAACCGAGCGCGAAGGAGCCCAAAGGGGTTTGAGTGGTACACGATCTAGTATCACGGCACAAAAAGTTAATAGGTTGGATGGCTAGATGTTTAAACGACCAAAATCATTTTTTTGAGATATGTTTCTTAAAAAAAACATCGTGGCTTTATTTTTTGTACCTTTGTTCGCCTGATTATCAGGGTATTTGGGGCGGTTAGAAGCCGCCAAATTTTTAGTTACATAATTCACTTTTTACAGTAGTGATACTGCAAATCCAATGAAAAAAGACAATAAAGGCGCTGGCAAAACGCCGTTTTACAGTAAATTCGTAAAGTCGAATCAATCATCAGATAGTTTTGACAATTCTTCAGAACCTAGACGCTCAAGACCTCGTTTAGAAAAATCTCCCGACAAAAAGTCCAGTGAAATCCCTCGTCGCGAACGCAGCTTTGACAAACCGTTTGAAAAGCGCGGCGACAAACCAGCCTTCAAAAAGCCGTTTGACAAGCCATTTGAAAAACGCGGTGAACGTAGTTTTGACAAACCATTTGAGAAACGCGGCGACAAACCAGCCTTCAAAAAGCCGTTTGAAAAGCGTGAAGAACGTGGCGAACGCAGTTTTGACAAACCATTTGAGAAACGCGGTGACAAACCAGCCTTCAAAAAGCCGTTTGAAAAACGTGAAGAACGTGGCGAACGCAGCTTTGACAAGCCATTTGAAAAACGTGGTGAACGTAGTTTTGACAAACCATTTGAGAAGCGCGGCGACAAACCAGCCTTCAAAAAGCCGTTTGAAAAGCGTGAAGAACGCGGCGAACGCAGTTTTGACAAGCCATTTGAGAAACGCGGCGAACGTAGTTTTGACAAACCATTTGAAAAACGTAGCGAGCGTAGCTTTGACAAGCCATTTGAGAAACGCGGCGAACGCAGTTTTGACAAACCATTTGAGAAGCGCGGCGAACGCAGCTTTGACAAGCCATTTGAAAAACGTGGCGAACGTAGCTTTGATAAACCATTTGAGAAACGCGGGCGGGCTTCAGAGGAAGGTGATAAGCCTGAAAAACGTAGCCGTGCCGAAGATGGATTGCGCCGTCGGGTAGGGGAGTACGCCGAAGCGCCTCGTTATGACCTCCGCAAAGCAGAAGAAAAATACATAAAAAAGGACGGGTCAGCTCCAAAAGATGACTTGATTCGCCTTAACAAATACATCGCAAATGCAGGATTGTGTTCTCGTCGCGAAGCGGATGGATTGATTGAAACAGGGCAAATTACGGTCAACGGCAAGGTAATCAATGAACTAGGGCACAAAGTAAACCCTGGCGATATTGTAAAGTACGGAAACCGTATCTTGAATCCTGAGAAAATGGTCTATATTTTGGTGAATAAACCAAAAGACTATATTACGACGACCGACGATCCAGAAGGTCGCCATACGGTGATGGAGCTGATTTCGGGCGCATGTAATGAACGTGTATATCCTGTTGGTCGTTTGGACCGTAACACAACGGGCTTGTTGTTGTTGACAAACGACGGTGAATTGGCTGAAAAACTGATGCACCCATCGAACGAAATCAACAAGATTTACCAAGTGGAATTGGATAAGCCAATGACAACCGAAGATTTTGAGAAAGTACAAGCAGGGCTTGAATTGGAAGATGGATTCATCAAACCCGACGACCTAGCCCTCGTTACTCCCGATGCGATGGTGGTAGGAATTGAGATTCACAGCGGCCGCAATCGCATTGTTCGTCGTATATTTGAAAGCCTTGGTTACGAAGTGATTAAGCTTGATAGAACAGTTTATGCAGGGCTAAACAAAAAAGAACTTCCACGTGGCAAATGGCGCTTCTTAAACGAAAAAGAAGTAGTGCGTTTGAAATACTTAGTGTAGGACTAAGAATAAAAACTAACGAAAAAGGGCTGCGGAAACGCAGTCCTTTTTCGTTAAGATATTTTTTGGGTGAGCTCCTTGGGCAATCCCACTCGTTTGAGCGTTTTTGTTGCCTGGGCTACTTTTTTTTCGATAAATGCGTGTTTCTGTTTTTCGTCTATTGTTGAATCTAATTCAACAACTGCCGTTTTGTTATTTTTAATGAGCATCTGTTGGTGAGTTTTATTTTCGTTTGACGAGAAAGGCATCATACGCTTTGTTTATTTGAAACGATTGCCACTCGTTGTTAAACAATCCCCAAACGACAAACGTTTCTGAAATATCTTCAAAATAACTCGCAATTCCAATTCTATAAAGGCGTGTCCTAGAAGGAGTACTACCTTCAATGTAAATTAATGCAGAAGGATGATGCTCAGAAAAGATAAAAGTTGCAGATGCTACCGTTGCAAGTATTTGGTTTCTATCACCATTATTAGAAATGATAGAATCACTGATTGTGCCAGAAGTAGTATCCAAATCTCCAAAGCCCAGATTCCAAATCGGCGTGTCTTCAATCGGTGAGAACACAATTTCTTTCGTAATTTTCCCTTTTGGTCCTTCACTTACAAACCGAAATGAAACGTAATTGGAGGATGCTTTGAGGTCATATTTGGGTAGATACATACTAAAAGTAGGTCACGCTTTCTTCAGAATACCTTTCTCAACGTTTTCATTAAGTACATTTTCGGCATAATTCCAGATGGTGGTAGAACCCTCTTTAATGACCGATTTCTTTTGATAGACTTTTTCATAAGGAACGTCAAATTCTGCCCAAGTTCCTCCGTTGTTGGAGGTATTTTGGAGCAGAGGCTCTAAACGATCCATGGAACGGGCAAATTTGGCTTCTTTGGTTTCTCCTGCCTCAAATTCTTCCCAAATGGCAATCAATTCGTCGGCTTGGGCTTGGGGAAGCATCCCAAAAATCCGTTGAGCGGCCAGCCTTTCTTCGTCGGTATTTGAATGATTTTTCTGGGTATCATAGATAAAGGTATCGCCCGCGTCAATCTCGACAATGTCGTGAATAAGCACCATTTTAACCACTTTCAGCACATCAACAGGCTCGTTGGCGTGTTCGGCTAAAACGATGGCCATCAGGGCCAAATGCCAACTGTGTTCGGCGTCGTTTTCGGGTCGGTCACTGTTGAGTAGTTTGGTTTTGCGTTGGATGTATTTGAGTTTATCAATCTCTTTTATGAACTCAATTTGCTGTAATAACTGGTCAGAAATCATCTTGTGAATGAGGTGTGTTTTTAATCAACAAAGGTTTCCTTAATGACGTTTTTTACTTGGGTAATTTCACTAGCCGAGAGTGTTTCAAACCGTTTCACTATTCGTAATCGGTCGATTGTACGCACTTGGTCAATAGCAATCCAACTTTTGGTTGTTGGATGATTTATCTGTACCCTGGTAGGGTAAGGTTTTGAACTACTGGTGAGTGGAGCGACGACAATCGTTTGTAAGTATTTATTCATTTCATTGGGAGAAAGAACAACGCACGGACGAGTTTTCTTCATTTCGCTACCCAGGGTAGGATCAAGATTTACTAATACAATATCGTATTGATTTATTGATTCCATTCTTCAAAGGTTTCGTCTTCAAACACATCATCCATCATGAGCTGGTCATCGCCATTTTCGTGCATTTTTTTGAATGCTTCTTCCCAACCTTTTCTGGGCTCAGGTTTGGGTTTTAAGATCATGTAGCCTTGCTCAAGAACTAGCTCAATTTTGTCGCTGATACTATATTTCTCAAGAATACTTTTCGGCAAACGAATGCCTCTGGAGTTGCCAATAGTTATGACTGAAAGTTCCATAAGTTGGTGTTTTGTAGTTACAAAGTAATTACAAAACACTTTCGTTTGCAAGCCATTTATTGAAAAATGTTGTTCTAAAATGAAGATTGACCTAGTTGAATAAATTGGTTAAGGCCTTCCCCACTTCCAACCCTGACAAAAACGCCCCTTCCACATTACCGATGCCAAAAGCATCGCCTGCCAAATAAATAGGGGCGTGTTGGAGCTTATAAAATGAATGGGGGTAGCGTTGGCGGGCAAGACTGTAGCGCCAACGGTGTACTTGTACTTGCTCGATGGATTCAGGTGCAATCCAATCGCGGACAGAGGCCAATAAGTCTTTGCCTACTTCTTGTAAATTGCCTTCAAAGTGAGCTTGACTGTAATTGGCGGAAGCGTGCAAAGTCACCGAAGGAACTGATGAAATGCCTTTCTGGAAGTTATCGGCTATCCACGCTACGGGTTGGTTTTCCAAAAGTAATCCACCTCCTTCAATCGTGGTAGGAGTTTTCAACGTAGCCAAAACGGCAATGCAAGGGTCGTATTCAATCGAATCAAAAACGCGTTGGTCGGCGTCGGCTAAGGTTGTGCCTGAACGTTGAAAAAGCTCAACTGCTTGTGGAATAGGAGCTGTTGAAATGAGCACGTCGTAGTCATATTGGTTGCCTGATTCAGTTTCAACCGACTGAGGATGAATACGGATGGCTTTTTCGTTTAAACAGACGGTCAACGGCGCGGCCAAGTGTTTTGGAATGGTATTCATTCCTGTTGTCCCGATGTACCGTATATTCTCACGCTGAGGAACTTGCCATTCAGAAATGACATTTGCGGCCATGAGTTCATCAATAAAAAGACGAAATTCGGGAGATTTGACCGAAAAATATTGCGCGCCGTGGTCAGCTTTGGCAAGCTCAATTTTACGGGTTGACATGCGCCCGCCTACGCCGCGTCCTTTGTCGAGTAGTGTTACTTCGTGGCCATTTTGAGTCAAAAGTCGGGCAGCCGATAACCCTGCCATTCCTGCGCCAATGATGAGAATTTTCAACGGTATTGGAGTTAATTTGGTGGTTCAATTTTATTTTTAAAAGTAACCTTCTTTCGGAGGTAGTTGTTTGCATTTTCAATGCTTTTCAACTTCTTTGTGGACTAAACGATTAAATAGATTTGTAATGAAATCACCTACACAATGTGAAAATATGGCCGAAATACGCACGGAAATTGATGCGTTGGACCGTGAAATTATTCGACTGATTGGCCAACGTTTTGGGTATGTTAAAGCAGCCTCAAAATTCAAAACTTCCGAGACGAGTGTTAAGGCACCCGAACGTTTCAAGGCCATGCTTGTTGAGCGAAGGACGTGGGCGGAAGAAGAGGGTATTCATCCAGATGCCATCGAAAAAATGTACACCGATTTGGTGAACTACTTTATTCAAGAGGAAATGAACCATTGGAAAAATCAACAACCGACCTAGCCAAGTCACGGAATATCCTCATCGCTTGCTTCGGCTTTTACCCCCAAACCCACGGGGTTGCTGAAGTAGCGTACCGTCATGCGTTGGGTTTGCATCAATTGGGCTACCGTATTACCGTCATCACTCGTGGAAAGTCGTCAATTAAGTTCCCTTTTGAGGTGGTTTATGTAGATCAAGAGCTTCATTATCAAAGAATTATAAAAGAAAGTGAGGCCGAAGTGATTTTTGTGCACGGTTGGAGCAATTGGGCTTCGGAATGGCTAATCGAGCTACTTCCCCTACGAGCAAAAGTCGTAATGGTCAGTCACGGAACCAACTTCAATGTCCGTTTGGGTGGTTTTCGTGGCTTCTTTTGGTGGCTTCACCAACGAAGGGAAGCGTGGAGTTTTGGAAAAAAAATGAGGCTGTTTGATCATTACGTATTTCTAGCCAATGTACCCGAACCGCAACGGATGTCTGACGTAGTTTGGGCTCAAAAGCATCATTTTTCTTCCTATTCGGTGATTCCCAACGGCGCGCGACCTGCGTTTATGGTACCCACCGAGCGTAATTTTATAAACGAAAAAGGAATACAAGCAAGTTGTGTACTTCTATGTGTTTCCAACTATCAACCTTCAAAGGGACAAGGAGAACTTGTGCAGTGGTTTTGTGAAATGAAACTGCCCGATACGGCCTTGGTTCTGATTGGAAGTGAGTTCAATCGCTTTGCTGACCGCCTCAAACGACTTGCGGGTAAACAGCTGAATCAAACCGTTTTTTTATTTGAACAGCAAACCGAAGCCCAAATCCACGCCGCCTACCGTTCCGCCAGTATATTTGTTTCGGCAACGCTCACAGAAGTCCAGCCGCTCATGCTGCTGGATGCCATGGCGGCGGGCGTTCCCTTTTTGTGCCGTGATGTGGGTGTGGTGAAGGAACTGCCTGGTGGAGTGTGCTTTGATTCGAAGCAGACATTTGAGGTACAACTACGTCGGCTTGTAGCGGATTCGTTGTGGCGGAGTCAGTTAGGGAAAGAAGGAGGCCGAGCCATTCAAACCACGTATAATTGGAACAAAGTGGCTAGTTTATACCATCAATTGATTACTAAACTACTTGATTGTGAGGTGTGACTTAGGGGCTTTTGGCTAGTCAAAGCCTAAAAGCAGTACCAAGATGATTATCGTAAAATTGAGCGGTGGTTTAGGCAATCAGTTGTTCCAATACGCGTTGGGTCGGCAGTTAGCGGTGTTGAACCAAACGGAACTCAAATTAGATGTGTCACAGTTGGGTAGTTCGCTGTTTGGAACGCCGCGCTCGTATGCGTTGGATGCGTTTTCAATTAATGCGTCACTGGCCACTAACCGCGAAATCAGCGAGCTTGTGGGTGCTTCTTTTTCAATGTTGGGGCGTTTTGGAGCTATTTCTCCCTTCTACCAGCGGGAACCCCATTTTCATTTTTCTCCGCTTATACTTCGTTTGCGGGGCGACTTATATTTTGATGGGTATTGGCAATCAGAACGTTATTTTAAGCCCATTGCTTCTCTTGTAAAACAGGAATTAAAGCTACAAAATACGGTTCTTTCGCGTTTTCAAATGTGGCAAAACTTGATTCAAACCAGTGAATCGGTGAGTGTACACGTACGTCGCGGTGATTATACGCTACTTTCGATGGCCAATCGTTTTTTGCGTCCTTGTGGGTTGGATTATTACCAAAAGGCGGCTTCCGTCCTTTTACCTCAACTTCAACAGCCTACTTTTTTTGTTTTTTCGGACGATCCCGTTTGGGCCAAAACTCACCTACATTTTCCTGTTCCGACGCACTACGTAACGGGAAATTCGGCGGCGGAAGATCTGGCTCTTATCTCACAGTGTCAACATCACATCATTGCAAATAGCACGTTCAGTTGGTGGGGGGCGTGGTTGGCTGCTTTTCCACACAAAAAAATAATCGCTCCGCAGCAATGGTTTGCTACGGAGCGATTCAATACCAAGGACTTACTTCCCGACGACTGGGGCCGAGTGTAAGTTATATTTTATGCTTTGCCATGTATTGTAAATAATTCACAATGGCGTCTAACTCTTTGTCGTTCAAGTGGGTAACGGCAGGCATTTTGCATTCGTTGCGATACGACGAAGGTGCTTTCACAAACTGCTTGATGTGTTCGACTTTCCAATACTCCGTCACGCTTTTGGGGTAATTCAGTTCTGGCCCCATTTTGCCGCCTACTTTATTGAGTGAATGGCAGGTGAGGCAGTTGACTTTGAACAGTTCAAATCCTTTTACTTGGGTATCGTCGTCTTTGGGGAATAAGACTGCCAATTCTTTAGAAGCGGCTGAAAGGCTGATTTTGACCAAATTGTAAGGCCATTTGTAAGTAACATCCGAGCCTGGCACGTCGGTATAAACGATGTAGAAAGGCGCAATCTTCATTTCTCGGCCTTCTTTTGTCGGGTTTATCCACTCTTGCCCTTGTGGCGCATCGGCATCGGCTATGGCCAAAAAGGCTTTTTTACTCAACACTTTTTCCAACGCCATCGACGGGTTATAGCCGTCTTCGCACTCAAACACAATCTGCGTTTCGCTGCGGTTGAGGTTTTTGTAGGCGGGTAAAAATGTGTCTAAAATGGTTTGTAACGGAATGGCTTTGTACGTTTTCTTTTGGTGAAAAACGGGGTCGTCGGCTACTACGATGGTTTCGGGAGCGGGAAATTTGGCTTTTAAATCAGGCAAGAAAATGCCCATTGAATCCACCTTCGCTACCGCAGCGGTATCGGTGCTTGTGGTGTCGCTTTTGCTTTGATTATCTGATTGTTGCGAGCTGTTACAGGCAGTCAGCGAAAGGGCGATTAGGCTAACGTAAAGAATGTTTTTCATAGGAGAAGAGGGGTTGATGTACGCATTTTTGTTGCGAGGTTTTGAGAAACCGAAGGCACAAACGAAGGCACGTTTAAGCCTTTCCAAGTTTTGCTAATTAGCAATTGCAAAACTTGGAAAGGTTGTGAGTCTTATTTAATCGTAGAAAAATCAGTGGCTTTCATGTAAACCGACTCTACTTTGTTGGCAAGTTTACCATTTACCTCCGACGCATCGCGTGCTTTTACCCAATCAGGATCAACTCTGAACGCATCAAACGCTTTTTTACCCGCTTCCTCGCTTGGGTGCGCCAAGATATAGACAAGCGTGTCATCTTTTCCGTTAACGGTCCAGTAAGCGACGTTGGTCATGCCGTGTTTTTTGAACAATTTAAGCGTATGATTGCGAAAACGAGCCAACAAATCAGGCAATTTTCCTGGGTTGGTCGTGTAGGTACGAAGCTCAAATACGCGTTCTTTTTTGCTTTTTGAAGACTTGATTTTGGGTGAAAAATCGGTGGCGTCCATAAAAATGCTTTCTACTTTCGACACAATTTTTCCACTCACTTCCGATTCGGTACGTACTTTCACCCACTCTGGGTCAGCGCCAAAAGCTTTCCAAGCGGCATCGCGCGCGGCGCGGTCGGGGTAAGCAAGGACATAAATGAGTTTGTTTTCTTCGTGCAACGGAACCCAATAGCCGATGTTGGTCATGCCGTGTTTTTCAAAAATTTTGGTAGTATGATTCCGAAAACGAGTCAAAAGTGCCTCCAAACGGCCAGGTTCGGTGTAATAAATGCGGGTTTCAAACAAGCGCGTATCTTGTGCCGATGCCGTGAGCGCCGCAGCAAATAAAAGCATAGTGGTTAGAAATTGTTTAAACATTTTGTTTATTGGTTTATTTGTACTTTCAAAAGACACATCAAGCGTAGTTCTAAGTAAAAAAAAGGAAGTTTTATTGTGAGATAGTGGTACGTTCTTTGTAGGTTAATTCTAAAAAAGAAAGTGATATGAATGTGTTCATTTTAACGTTAAGTATGCTCCTTGGGGGGCAAGAATCTCTCGAAAACAGTTTGTCGAAAATGGTGGGAAAAAGCCGAGTTGTGCTGGTCTATTGTCCAAAATCGTCGGATGCGGATTTTAAGATGCAAAAAAAATGGCTGAGTGAGGTAGGAGGGGGGATTCTTGAGCGTGATTTGTGCGTGATGGATTGCGTGGAGTCGCAGTTGACTTCCGAAGATATAGCGCACCTAAAAGAACGTTTTCGCTATTCACCCAATCACTTTTGTTTTTGGTTGATTGGTAAAGATGGGGAAGTTAAAATGATCAGTGGTACCCCCGTAAAACCAGAACACATCTTCGGACTTATTGACTCGATGCCCATGCGGCGGGAAGAAATGAAGCGGAATAAGTGAGTTACAACTAAAGAGAGCTTTTAGGGATGAAAGAAATAGCAGATAATCAGGCTTTTAAAGATTTTGTAGCCGACATCAAGCAACGTATCAAGGCCGCTCAATACCGTGCATTGCAGGCTGTCAATAAAGAACAAATTGCCCTTTATTGGGGTATCGGAGAGGCCATTGTCCATCGCCAAACGAAATATGGTTGGGGGAAAAGCGTAGTGGAAGAATTAGCAGCAGAGCTTCAAAAAGAGTTTGTTGGCATTAATGGCTTTTCGGCTCGTAACCTTTGGAGAATGAGGGCTTTGTATGCCGAATATTCGGTCAGTACAATTCTGCCGCCAGTGGTGGCAGAAATTGGCTGGACCCACAATATCATCATTTTAGAGAAATGTAAAGATGAACACCAACGCTTTTTCTACATCGAAATGGCTCGCAGTTTTGGCTGGTCTAAGTCTATGCTTATCAATGCCATTGATGCCCAAACTTATGAAAAGACGCTGATTAACCAGCAGAATTTTTCCGACCAACTGCCTGTTGAACAGGCCCAAAACGCCGACTTGGTACTGAGAGATGAATATACCTTTGATTTTTTAAACCTGACCGAACCCTATACAGAAGCCCAGTTGGAGCAGGCGCTCATTAGTAACATCAGGGATTTTTTGGCTTCGATGGGAGGGGATTTTACGTTTGTAGGCAACCAGTTTGGTGTAAAGGTAGAAGACAAAAACTACGAAATAGACCTGCTTCTGTACCACCGAGGTTTGCAATGTTTGGTGGCGGTGGAATTGAAAATTGAAGAATTTAAACCCGAGTTTGGTGGTAAAATGAATTTCTATCTTTCAGCTTTGAATAAATATCACCGTAAGCCTCACGAAAATCCTAGCATTGGCATTATTATTTGTAAAAGCAAAAGCCGCACCGTTGTAGAATTTGCCTTGCAAGACATCCAAAAACCAATTGGTGTGGCTACTTATAGTCTGACCGAAGCTTTACCCAAAGAATTGGCTGCTTTTTTCCCGAGTCGAGAGGCATTTGTAGAGCGTATCGAAGAAATAACTGAAAACTTGAAAAAGAGAAAATAAAAGCCCTACTTCATCTTTTTAACAAACTTAAAGTGCGTTCGCTCAAGCCCTTGCCGCTCGTAAAAACGGTGAGTATCAAGGCGTTTTTTGTTGGCGGTCACTTCTAAAATCTCAAAATTTTCTTGCTGGGCAACCTCCATAAGTTGCTCAATCAGCAAACGACCTACGCCTTTGCTTCGGTAGGCTGGGATGACAAACATTTCTTGGATTTCCCCCACTTTTCCGCAATGATGAAGAAGCCACTGGGCATGAACACTGGCATAACCGACGCATTGCTGTTGGTCAAACGCTAAGAAATAATGGCAGTCAGGATTGAGAAGGTTACGATGGTAGATAGCGTTAAATTGGTCAAAATCAAATGCTTCTTCCTCCAGTTCGCAGAGAAAAGAATAAATAAATTCAACATCGGGGGGCGTGGCTCGACGAAGGGAAATGGATGACATGGTGTGAAGAACAGTTGGGGGAATTAAAACTCTTGCATTACATCCGACTCATATATCAGTGTGCCTTTGACGTTGCTGGCAGTGATGGTAACCATCGCTTTGGCTACTTTGCGGGCTTCGATGGAGCGGTATTTGATAGGTATAAGCGGCCTGAGAATTTTGGATAAACCCTCGCCGATTTGCTCACCTATGCGCGTTTCGCCACGATCTCCTACAAGCAACGACGGCCTAAAAATGAGCAATGCGTCAAAGCCTATTTTTTTGAGCGTTGCTTCTACGTCTCCTTTGACCCGATTGTAGTAAAACATCGACCCACTATCAGCGCCCATGGCAGTAACGATAGCAAACCGTTTGGCTCCGTTTTGGTGCCCCAACTGGGCTATTTCGATGGGATAAGTATAATCAACGCGGTAAAATGCTTCCTTAGAACCCGCTTTTTTCATGGTGGTGCCTAAACAACAAAAAATATCGTCGCCGCAAACAACCGACGCATCGGGGTGGTCGAAGTTAAAAATGATAGATGATAGTTTTGGATGGGTGAAATCCAACGGTTTTCTAGTGAGTGTGATTACTTCAGTATATTTTTCAGAAGCAATCAATTCAGAAATAACTGCTTTCCCTACTAGTCCACTTCCTCCTACCACTAGGGCGGTTCTTTTATCGGATGTCATGTTTATTGGGAGTGGCTAGTGCCTTTTGCATTTTTTACATAGGTCTGTATGTCAATGGTAAATTAGGAAAAAAAAAGATTAGAACTGGAAAATATCCCAAAAGATTTTATTTAACGGTAACGGCCTAAAAGTCAAATTCGATGACGTCGGGGTCGTTGAGGAGGCGTTTGGTGAGCCGTTCGTGGTTTTGTTCGGTGCCTTGAACAATCCATGTGCCACTGATGGTATTTCCAACCCTACTTTGAGTGCCTCGCTTGGCATCCAATTTTAGTTCTCGAAACAGGGCTTCGTAATGCTTCAACGTTTTTTGTTGAAACTTACACACAATACGGTAGTTACGAAGCTGATTACGGCGTTTGATGAGGTTTTGGATGGGAACAAAGCCGTACAAAACCACCAACACAATCAGTGAGGACACAGTGGCCAATTCATAATAACCACTGCCTACGCCCATCCCCAGCGCTGCTGT
This sequence comes from Runella limosa DSM 17973, assembly GCF_000482465.1. GTDB lineage: Bacteria > Bacteroidota > Bacteroidia > Cytophagales > Spirosomataceae > Runella > Runella limosa. The sequence goes on along the minus strand of NZ_KI519423.1, from coordinate 280,533 downwards.
GGCCCAGACCGTCGCTGCGGTTGTAATCCCGACCACACGATTGTTTTCTCGGAAAATAATTCCCCCACCAATAAACCCAATGCCCGTTACGATGTTGGCCGCAATGCGTCCCGCATCACCGCCTACTCGAATCGAAATGAGGGTAAACAGGGTAGAGCCCACGGCAATCAGAATCATGGTACGTAACCCTGCTGACTTACTATGATACTCGCGTTCTATGCCAATTATCGACCCCAATCCTGCGGCGATAAATAATTTGAGAACGTCTTCTGTCAGAAATGTTTCCATTTTTTGCTGTTTGGGGTTGCTAGTTTCCTGTTTACAGTTGCCAGTTTGGGGTTATAATCATTTTGTTAGTAATGAACTCCAAACGGACAACCCGCAACCGTAAATCCAATTAAGAATTCATCAATAATTCAATTTCATCGGCTTCAATCGGAATGTGGGCCATGAGGTCGAGGTTGCCGTTTTCGGTAATGAGAATGTTATTCTCTAATCGAATACCCAAGCCTTCTTCTCGGATGTAAATGCCAGGTTCACAGGTAAAAACCATACCCGCCTCAAAACGCCGATAACGATTTCCAACATCATGCACATCGAGTCCGAGGGCGTGCGAAGTCCCGTGCATAAAATAACGCCGATAGGCAGGCCAGTCGGGGTGCTGCTTGGCAATGTCTTGGGCCGTTAGTAGTCCCAAACCAATCAATTCGCTTTCCATGATTTTGGCCACTTCGGCTTGGTATTCATCCAGTACATTGCCCACCACAAGCATCGAACGGGCGGCTTTTAGTACCCGCAGTACGGCATCGTACACCTGCCGTTGGCGTGCCGTAAAGCGTCCATTGACGGGGATGGTTCGGGTAAGGTCTGCATTGTAGTTGGCATACTCCGCAGCTACGTCTAGTAGTAAAACGTCGCCGTCTTTACATTGTTTATTGTTGGCGGTATAGTGCAGCACGCAAGAATCTTTGCCCGAAGCCACAATGGGCGTATAAGCAAAGCCGCGTGAGCGCTGACGGAGAAACTCGTGGGCAAATTCAGCCTCAATTTCGTATTCCCAGACGTCGGGTTTGGTAAATTTCAACACCCTCATAAAGCCGTCGCGGGTGATGTCAATCGCTTTTTGAAGCAATTCGATTTCTTGGGGCAATTTTGTGGCGCGTAAAAAAGCCATCAACGGCGCCAAGCGTTCAAGGCGATGAAGTGGGTATTTTTCTTTGAACTCCTGAATGTAGCGAGCGTCGCGGGTTTGCACTCGCGAGTCGCTGCGGGCGTGCTCATTGGTGTTCAAATAGACATTTTCGGCTTCAAAAATTACGTGAGGAAGCACACTTTCTAATTGGTTTGTCCAATAAATTCGGGGTACGCCTGAGCGTTCAAAAGCCTGCGGAATGCTCAACTTTTCGCCTTCCCAAATGGCAATGTTTTCGTTGGTTTCCCGTACAAATAAAATCTCACGAAACTTCGGGTCAGGATGGTCGGGGAAGAGCAATAAAACGGTTTCTTCTTGGTCGATACCCGACAAATAAAACAAATCGGAGTTTTGCTTAAAACCCATTGTCCCGTCGGCATTAGTAGGCATGACGTCGTTGGACTGTAAAATAACCAAGCTTTTGGGCTTGAGAAGTTGGTATAAGCGTTGCCGATTTTGGATAAATAATTGAGGATCAATGGGTGTGTAGCGCATGGGGTGTTGGAAGTAAATTGCTCGTAGATGAGGCTGTCTCAAAAGTCTAGTATTACCAAATTATCTTTGGTCTCTGTTCAACCTCACCCCCTAAATCCCCCTCTCCTTTCAGTAGAGGGGGATTTTTAGAGCCCTTCTCCAGAAAGGAGAAGGGTTGGGATGAGGTTGAAACCAAAGAATATTTTGTGGCCTGTTATTTTTGAGACAGCCCCAAACCTAAACCTAGAGTCTCAACGCTTCTATTTCGGAAATTGTTTTTGGAATAGGATTGCCCAATAGTTGAGCACCATCAGCCGTAATAAGGTAATTGTCCTCGATACGTACCCCGCCAAAATCATAGTAATCTTTAAGGGCCTCGTAGTTGACAAAATCACGGAATTTTCCTTGGCTTTCCCACAAGTCGATTAATTCAGGAATAAAATACAGCCCAGGTTCAATGGTCAAAACAAAACCTGTTTCTAATTCTTTGGCCAAGCGAAGTGATTTTAGACCCAGCAATGTACTGCGACTAAGGCCGTCGCGGTAGCCAATGTGTTGTTCGCCAAGGTTTTCCATGTCGTGTACGTCCATGCCCATCATGTGGCCTACTCCGTGCGGCATAAACAAACCTGGCACGCCCAGCGCGACCATTTCGTCAACGTCGCCTTGCAATAAACCTAGAGATTTGAGTCCCTCAGCGATGGTTTTCCACGCAATAAGGTGACAATCAAGGTATTTTGTGCCTGGTTGTAGGGCGGCGATGGCGTTGAGATTGGCGTCGAGGACGATTTGATAAATCTCTTTTTGACGCTCGCTAAATTGTTTGTCAACGGGCCAGGTGCGGGTAATATCGCCTGCATAATGCGTAGCGGTTTCTGCCCCAAAATCGCCTAACACAAGGCGGCCGCTCGAAAGACGGTTGCCGTGGTAATGATTATGCAGCGTTTGGCCATCTACCGACAAAATAATAGGGTAGGCCAAGTCGCCGCCACCTTGCAGCGCTGTGCCGTGGACAATGCCCGCAATTTCGTATTCGTACTTGCCCGATTTCGTGGCGCGAATGGCATTGAGGTGCATTTGAGCCGTAATGTTGACGGCCTTGTTAAGCTCAATTACTTCTTCGGCGGTTTTGTAAGAACGTTGATTTACAACGGCTTTGATAAATTCAGTAGAAGCGCCATGGGCAATTTCTTGGAGGGATTGCCCCGTCCACTCGTGAAGTTTGAAGGTATGCTCAGGGCGATAGGTTGGTAAATAATGAACAGTTCGGCCTGCGGCTAAGTGGCTTTTAAGCACACTTTCGAGTTGAGATTTGGGTAGGACTTTGGCTACTCCCACACGTTCGGCTTGTTCTTGAAGCGTAGGTTGTGGCCCCGCCCAAATGACGTCGTCGATGGTGATTTCGTCGCCAACAATCCATTCCTCACCTGATTCTACGTCGATGAGGGCGGCTAGGCTGACTTTGTTTAGCCCAAAATAATATAGAAAAGTACTGTCTTGGCGAAAATGATAGGTGTTATCGGCATAGTTCATGCCTGCTTCTTCATTGCCCAAAAAGAGCAAAATTCCACTATTGACTGCTTTTTTTAAGTTTTGGCGTCGTCCGACGTAAGTGTCTTTGGAAAACATACAGGATAAAGGTTTTTTTGGCTCGCAATATTAGCCAAAAAAACGTGTTTATTGACAATTTTGGCTTGCTCGCACAAAATACCGCCTTCCATTGAGCCCAAGTTCATTGCTGGCTTGCCGAAGTGTGATTTGGTATTGGAATACCTTGCCGTCGTTGGCACGAAGCACCAATACTGGAGTTGCTCCCTGCGTGGTGATGTCCCATCGGCCTTGGTCACCTGAGCGTCCTGCGTAGTTGAAGTTGTCGCTGAATGTCTGCGAGGAATAACTGGTGTCTTCTTTTTTGGTGAATTGGCCAGTGCTGCACAAATGAATGGAAAATTTATCAGACATGCCATTTGCGGTATTGAGGTAGAGTAACTCCTTGCTTTTGAGCTTGGCTTTCCATTGTTCGGCCAAGGCCGAGGTTTGGGGTTTTGAAAATGCAACGGTATTAGCAATGCTGCGGAGGGTATTGGTCAGTGCGTCGTTGTAGAGCGAAGCAGGTGCTACGCAAGAAATATTAACCCCACCACCGTGCGGCGAAATGAGCGAAATCGTAGCAATGGTAAAGGGTTTTCCCTGAATCGTTCCGTTAAAAAATACCCAAGCCCCCGAATCGCTGTAGGGGTCAACCCTAGCATTGAGGTAAGTGTTTGAGTTGGCATCTTGAACCCCTTGGGTATCTTTTTTGAGGTCTGCGAGCGAGTTATAATTATGGGGAGAAACGGTAATGGCTACTTGCTGGTCGCCTCGCCCGAAGGCATAGCCACCGTTGTTTTGTTGCATTTGCCAACCCGACGGAGCATTGAACGCGTACCCCAAAAATGCGTCGCTTAATCGTTGCCCATTGCTTTTAGCAGCGGATGACGAGGGGGCAGAAGCCGTTGGAGCGGAAGATTGTGCGGTGGCTTGAGAGGAACCGGCGGTTCGTTTCATCGGGATATTGACCCCTTCGGTCGTAAGAATGTATTCACCCGAGCTCTTCACAAGGGTAAATCCGATTTTTCGCCCTGTATCAAAATATACGCCAGAAAGTCCTCCTTTTACGAAGGTAGCTTCACAGCCATAACGCTGGTTTTGGGCCGTAAATTCACCTTTAAACGAACCGTTTTGTTGGTTAATGGAAAGTTGAATTCCCGTTTGGCTACTAACAAAAATCCCCACAAAATCGGCAGCGGTTTGTGACATGGCAACAAAAGAAATAAAGTGAAATGAAACTAAAAAAATGAAAAGGCGGAAGTTCATGTGAATTAGGAATTACGGGCTTTTAATTACGAATATATCACATTGTGCTGTCGGTTTCTCAAAACCGCCGCGTTAATGTTTCTTACAAACTTGCGAAATTGGGTTTTGAGAAACCCAAGGCGCGATGTGAGCATCGCTTGGCACGCTGTCGTGCTGTCGGTTTCTCAAAAACCGCCGTGTTAATGTTTCTCACAAACTTGCGGCCTTGGGTTTTGAGAAACCCAAGGCCGCGATGTGAGCATCGCTTGGCACGCTGTCGTGCTGTCGGTTTTTCAAAACCACCGCATTAATGTTTCTTACAAGCTTGCGAAACTGGGTTTTGAGAAACCCAAGGCCGCGATGTGAGCATCGCTTGGCACGCTGTCGTGCTGTCGGTTTCTCAAAAACCGCCGTGTTAATGTTTCTCACAAACTTGCGACCCTGGGTTTTGAGAAACCCAAGGCCGCGATGTGAGCATCGCTTGGCACGCTGTCGTGCTGGCGGTTTTGAGAAATCGCCGCGTTAGGGGTTCTCAAAAACAACCTGCCCCGACGACATACGGTATTTTTTGGCTAAAAACGTACTGCCAGTCATCGAAGGCCCACTGCTATATACCACTTCTACAATCACAAATCTATATGAGCTGTATGGTGGATTTCTGACGGGAACGGAAATTTTATTGAAGGCAATTTGGCCATCGGTTAAAGTATATTGGGCTGGAACGGCAGACCCGACTCGTAAGTCATTTTCTCCGCCGAGTATTCCCGTTTCGATGGTTTCGTTTTGGGATAAATACACGTTGAATGTCAAATCGTCAATGGGCGTTGAAGGCGAGGCGTGAAAAACGAAAGTTTCGGGGCCAAGGTTCTTAATGGAATACTTGAAAGGAATCGAGGCCATCGAGCAGTTACCAAAACCTATGTTTTCGAGCTTTAGCGTACTTTTGACCGTTTTTTGGCCAAATGCCGAAAACGTAATGGCCGATAAAAGAAGCAAAACAAGGGATTTCATGGGAGAAAAAAGTAAGTTGGTTATCGCATCATACAAGCAATGCTTGCGACAGGAACCAGTGATTTGAAACTAAAATTTTGCCCGTAAAGGGTTCGTACGCCGTAACTTAACATGACATTGCGGCTAAAACGCCAGTCACCACCGTAGGCCAAGGTAACACTTTTGAAAGAAAATGGATTGTGCGGGTCGCGGGTGAGGACTTCGGCAAAAAAGTTAAACTTAGGACTGCCGTAGCGCAAACTCGCTCCCAGAAAATACTCCTGTTTAATCGTCGCTTTTACTCCGCTAAAACTTGTGTAACGAACCATCCCAGTCACAAGCCACTTTCGCCCAATACCCACACAGCCGTTAACCCAAGCCGAAAGTCCGTCTTGTACCAAATTCAAACTATCCAGTTTGAGGTTGTCATACAGATAGGATTTGCCGACGGCTATATCGACAAACGACGCGTTCCAATGTTCTTTCAGGTAGAGGGTTGTCAGTTGCGTAATTCGGTCTTTTTGAAGCTTTTCTAAGGTTTGAATTTTAGTTTGGAGAAGGTCTAATTCCTTCAATACCAGCATTTTTGTTTCGAGGTATTCATTGGTAGCGGGAAGGCGCTTTAGGCTGTCTTCCAATTGCGTAACGAGCCCCTTTAGCTGACTCTGTTGTTCGTAAAATTCCTCCGTCGGGCCGCGGTAGAGAGCGGGCACATCGAGAGGGTCGTGGCTCCGAAAAAGCGTCACTTTTACCGCCCCCGCTAGTCGGCGATTGAGGTCATCATCTTCTACCGTTCCTGCCGAAATGTCAATGGTCGAGAGCATTTTGGCCAGCTTTGAGGCCGACTGGTATTTCAATAAGTTGGGGCGGTTGTAAAAAATCTCCCAAATTGGCTGCGCCTGAATGGCAATATTGGGTTTAAGTCGCCAGCTTTGGAACGACCAGTCCACCTTAAAATCACGAATATTACCAGGTTTGATGACTTGAGCGGGCGTGACTCCCAACAAGTCAAATGCGGCCGAGGTCGGGATAGAAAATTCTAATGGTTTGGAGGCATTGAGGCTCGGAATTGGGCTTTCGTCGCTTTGGGCCAAAGCAGAAATAGCGTATCCCCAAATTACGATAAAAAAATACCAAAAACGCATGATTGTAGAAGTTCAAATGTGAAAAAGTTGGTTTGCCAAAAAGTCCTAAAACCTCGTTTTAAATTCGGCACTTGTATTTCTCCCGCCGTCTCGCTCATAAACACTGACGCGAATTCCCCAAACCCAGTCAGGAAATTGTATGTTTTCAGCTCGGAGCCGAACTTGGTACGACGTGGGCTTGGTAGGAGCGGTAGGTTTGTCAAATTTTGGCCCAAAAACATCCTCTACGGGGAATTTTTTGATGCTGTTTCGTAGTGCTAAATGCTGAGTTGATAACTGTTTGGTAAGTTTGGCAGCATTGATGACTGTCACGGCATTGCCCAAAGGCGGATTGGGATTTTGGTACATGGTGTACCACTCCTGTGAACTCCCCGAGGGACAATTGTCCATGTCTGTGGCTGAACGCGCACAGGCAAAAGAGATTTCAGAGACTTCGAGTTGTACGGCTTGAATCTGTTGTGCCAAAAAATTGGCAGAGTTCGATTTTAACACAACTTCTACCGTGTACTTATCGCTTTCTTTGATTCGGTTCTTTTGGGAAGTGGCCAAACACGCATTCGTATTTTTACAAATAGTAACTTGTTCAATGGTATAGTTTTCGGCGGGAGGGGCCAAATAGCTGACCATTGTCGTTAGGAGGAGACCGAGGCTGATGATTTTCATGTGAATAAGGGCTATGAGCGAAAGAAAAAGTAGAGCTTACTTTTTGTTGGTAAGCTCTACAATGGTTTGATTAAAAGCGGATTATATGCACCCAAGTGCGCAAACCCCAAGGCAAACCCCGCAACTTACTCCCGCACAAACTCCAAACGTAATGGCTAACACAGGAAATGAAAGTCCACCAGTTGGGGCAGCCGCAGCCACTGCCAAGACGGCTGTTGCGCCACCACAAACGGCAATGGAGGCCAAGCATCCTGTTCCGCAGTCTGAAGGTACGTCAAAACGTATGCCTTTTGCATCAACGACTGTTCTTGAAGAGCCACGTACACATTTTCTAAAACAACGACCCCAGCTTTGGGCTTTTTGAAGTTTGCCAGAAGCATCCGCAAAAAATTCTTCTGATAGTTCTAAGGCTTTGTCTAAATCTTCAACTCCCTCAGGATAAATCAAATAGGCTTTGTAAACTTCGTCGCCTACTTTGCGCCAAATCATGGTGCCACCTTGGCCTTTTTTGCTTTTTGGATTATAAAAATCAAAGGCGCAAAAAAGAACATCGCGCATTTTTCCATCAGCGGCTTTTACTTGTCCCTTAAAACCCCAAGCGGCTTTTTCGTGTTTGATGCGCTCAAAGCTTCGGCTACTCATGGTGGCAGAGAGGTTTTTCCAGCCCGCATCTTTGCCAAAACTCGCCATCATTGATTCCATTTCTTTGGGCGAAAACTGATAGTAATTGTCGATTTGTTTTTGGGCAAATACATTGGAAACAAAACATACCAAAACAAAAAATAACCCGACGAATTTGAATGAACTTTTCATGTGAATAGTGTTTAAGTGTTAAAATGATTAGAAAAACTGGGTTATAGAGGTGCAATCATAAAATGCAGTTGAAGGTGAGACGTACGGTCGTAGCAATGAATGGTACGGCGAACCGTACTGTTGATTTCGGATAAATAAATTCGGTGTTGTTCAGTGTTGTATTTTCGGCCTGAACTTTGGCTACTGAGCGAAACAGTAACGGCAAAATTGGCTTGCTTTTGGTCGCAGGTCGGAATGTCAAAAACCAGTGATTGGTTCAAAACAATGGGGCTGTTTTCTTTGATTTTGACGTAGTTGTCGCCAGTACGCTCAAACAGTTTTAGGGTGCGCTCGCGGCTATCAAAAGAAGTGCCCGTCTGGTTGTCGTTGGCATTACAAAATGCACCCACCCACACCGATCCATACAGGTTGTCGGAGCCGCCGATGCTTCCTGACTCTACCAATGAAATCTTCTCAAGTGTCACCCGATAGCTGCGTGGAGGGCTGCTCCAAGCCTGATTGAAGACGAGAAAAAGGGTGAGCATCAGGATTTGCCATTTCATTCTTTTGTGCTGTTTGTGTAAATCAACAGCACAAAATTGCTATACGAAAGGGCGCCAAAAAACATCCCTAAAGGGGAGAAGTGAAAAATCCCCCGTGGGGGGGAGAAAACAGGGGAAAGTACGTATTAGGGCTGAACCAGTCCATTCTCAAGGGCGTATTTGACCAGCGCCGACGTATTTTTGAGGTTGAGTTTATGAAGAATATTCTTGCGATGGCTCACTACCGTCGATTCGCTGACGAAAAGCCGTTCGGCAATTTCGGCACTGGTAAGCCCTTCTACCAATAAAGGTAAAACCTCTTTTTCCCGCGAAGTTAACAATTCGATGGGGTTGAGGTGATAGGCCGAACGCGCAGGGGCTGATGCGGGAGTTTTGCGCCGTAGTAAAGTATCCAAAATTGCGGGTGACGAATAAAATTGCCCTTTTTCAATCGTCTCAAACGCATTGGCAAGCTCGCTTGAACCTGTGTTTTTTAAGACATATCCATCCACACCCGCCCGAATCATCTGCTGGATATTACTGTAATCGTCGTGCATCGTAACCGCAATCACCTTTATCGTTGGGTTGATTTTTTTGAGCTGGGCAGTTGCTTTTACGCCGTCGCAGTGGGGCATGTTGATGTCCATCAATACCCAATCGGCATGGGTGCTTTGGGCTACCTCAACGGCAGTATCTCCGTTGGAAGCTTCTCCCACAATTTCGACGTTGGGTATCTGCGAAAGTACGTAGCGCAGTCCTTCCAAAAACAATTTGTGGTCGTCAACAATCAACGTTTTACGGGTCATAATGCGTAAAGTTAGTGGTGGGGGATTTCAATCGTAACATGTACACCGCGCTGGGGGGCGGTATCAAAATGAAGTTGCCCTTTCAGCAACTGGACGCGATTTTCGATATTTTGCAACCCAAAACCCGACGATAACGGTTGTCGCTCAAAACCGCGCCCGTTGTCTTCATAAATGATGACCCAATGCGCGTCACGTTGGAGCAATTGCAGCGTAATGTGCGTAGCTTCGGCGTGTTTTAAGGTATTATTTATCAATTCTTGAATGATGCGAAAAAGGTTGATTTCGATGACTTCGGGGAGTTTCTCGGGGAAATCTAGCCACAAAAGCTCAAATTTTACCAAACCTACCGCGTTGAGTTTGGTATTTACTTCTTCCACTGCCACGCGTAAGCCTTCCTCAAATAGAAGCTTGGGGTTCAAATCGCGCAACAAATTCCGAATGTCGGCAATGGCTTCGTTGAGCAAGGGAGTTAATTTGGAAGCGCGACTGTTTTGGGAAATATCAATTTCGGACAAATACATCTGTAAGGTCGAAAGCCGCATTCCCAAATCGTCGTGTAGTTCGGTGGCCAATTGTTTTCGTTCGGCTTCTTGGGTCTTAATAATGAGCTCCAAGCGCTCGCGTTGTTGGCGTTGGAGTTGCTGAATGCGCCAGCGATAGAAGCCAATGCCAACGCCAATCAGCAACAACAGATTGAGCAAACGAAACCACCACGTTTGCCAAAAAGCAGGAAGCACAGTGATTTTCAGACGGCGTACTTCGTCGCTCCAAAAACCGTCGCCGTTTGATGCTTTTACCTCAAAAATATACTCCCCAGGAGGCACCTGCACGTATCTGACTAAGTTGTCTGGCGTCGTGTTCCAATTGTCTTCTAAGTTGACCAGTCGGTATTGATAGTTGTTTTTTCCGCTACTGAGGTAATCAATCGCAATAAAACCCAAGGAAAACGTGTTTTGGTCGGCCTTGAGCGTCAGTTCGTTGGTTTCGCCAATGTACTGTGGCAGCTGGGCGGGCTGGTGATTTATCTCAAAATGAGTGAGTTGGACTTGAGGTTGAAAGGTATTTGTGCGTATTTCGTTGGGGCGAAAATACGTGAAGCCATTGGTACCACCAAAGTAGAAGACACCCTCGCTGTCGGCCATATACGAGCGGTTGTTGAACTCATAACCTTGCAGCCCGTCGCTGACGTGGTAGTTGCGAAACTGACGCGTATCGGGATTAAAACTGCTCAGTCCACGGTTGGTACTGAGCCAAAGGTTGTGTTGGGAGTCGAGCAGCAGGCCGTAAATATAGGCGTTGGCAAGGCCGTCTTTGGCCGTAAATTTCTGAACGATTCGGCCATTTTGGTAGTTCAGCAGCCCATTGTTTGTCGCAATCCACCAACAATTACGATAGGCATCTTTGCGCAGCGCAAGGGCATTCCCACCTACCAAAACCGTCGCTTTTGGGAGCCATTCATTGTTCCGAATGCTACCTTTCCAGCACCCTTCGTTGAAGCGAGTGAGCCAAAGTTCGCCTGGGGTAGGCTGGTCAATCCAAAGGATACTTATCTTTTCTAAACCTTTGATGGGAATGAAAACTTTCTTGGATTTATCAAATAAGAAAAGCCCATTTTCGGTACCAACGAGCAAGTGCGCGGCATCCCACTCGGCCAAGCACCGAAAGATATTGTCGCCCATGTTTTCCTTTTTTGTCAGAAAATAACTCTCAAATGCCCCACCACCGAGGTATTTGGCGAGACCGTTGTAGGTAGCAATCCAAAGTTGTTGTTGGGTGTCACGAAAAAAATGGTAAATCGAAGAACTTGGGACTGAAGGAGGATTGGCGGGGTCGGATTTAAAGCATTTTTCGACCAACCCCGTTTGTTTGTTCCAAACGTTGATTCCGCCTTGTTCTGTCCCAACCCACACATGATTTTTATCCATTTCAATCATCGTCCGAACGTTGGGGTCGCTGAGGGAGTTTTGCGCTTCGGCTACGTATTTGATGCTCCGAAATTTTTTGCCCGTTCCAATGAGCAAATTAATCCCAAGCGGGTCGGGGTTTGCCCAAACGAGCCCATCTTTTGAAATATAAACCGAAGAAATGGTATTGTTGCTGAGGCTGTTATTGTCATTTTTTTGGTGAATAAACTGCTGCGCTTTGCCGTCCTTCGATAACCTAAACAGGCCACTTGAGCTGGTAGCAAGCCAAATATCTCCGTCGGGCGACTCGTCCAAATCGTAAATTTCGTTTAATTCTATACCATTGATTTGGGTAATGTGTTTGAAATCAGTGGTTTTTGGGTCAAAAATCGTGACGCCGTTGGAATGACTGAGGTACATTAGCCCTTCTTTGGTCATCAATATTTTTAAAATACTGAGGGCGTCGCCTGTGATGTTTTGGGGATGTTTGCTAAAAAAATAGCGCATCTGGCGACTATTCGTATCGTATTGCATGAGTCCTTCGGAAAGGCTCACCCACAAGCGCCCGTCTTTTCCAAATTTGGTGGCATTTGACACCGACAAAAGCCCTAAATCGTACGAAACGTCGGCGAGGAGTATGGTTTTTTGCTGGGTGTCATAATTAAGCTTTACGATGCCTTCTGACTCCGACCAATACCACACAAAAGGGGGGCGTACGGCAAACGGGCTGCAAGCCGATGGCGTTTTGCGTTCGGGCGCGCTTGGAAAAAACCGAAAGTCGTCGGTTTGGCGTTGGTAGAGGTTCAGGCCATAATCAGAACCTATCCACAGGTCGCCGTTGGGCGCTTCTATCATCGAGTTGACGAAGCCACCGTGGAGGGCGTTAGGCTGGTCAGTGTCAGAATAATACACCTTAAAGTGATGACCGTCGTACCGATTCAGCCCGTCTTGCGTTCCAAACCACATAAACCCGCGCGAATCTTTGAGCATGGCATAGACAGAACCTTGCGAAAGCCCTTTGTCGGTTCCTATTCGTTCAATTTGATAGGTTTGACCAAAAAGGTGCAGACTGAGTCCAATATACCAAACTAAAAAAAGGGTTTTGCGCATAAGAGCGTAGTAGAAAGGGTTCAGAAAACACTACGAATGTACGGGTGAAAACGAAAAAGAAGGCGCGGTGGTCGCTAAAAAATCTGCTTTCTGCCGCAGATTGGGTGAAATTTAAGAAGTAGTGTATAAAAATTTAGACTTATTTCTTTATTTTGTTGAATTATTGCCAATGTATGAGCTGGCAGTTTTTCTTAACTTATAGACTAAATCTTCGTTATGTACCAAAAGGGCGGTTGTTTGTTGTTGCTTTGGATGTGGGGAGTCGTTACCGCATCTGCTCAAACCAAGTACTGGGTCTTTTTTAAAGATAAAAACCCGCATGACGCTCCTGCGGTGTCGGCTAAGACGCTCGAAAACCGCCGCCTGCAAGGACTTACGGAGTCGGACGAAACCGATTTGCCCGTTAATAAAGAATATCTAAAACAACTCCAACGCCTTCAGTGTCAGCCCGTCCTAGCCTCTCGTTGGCTCAACGCCGTTTCGGCTACCATTCCTGCGCAGCAACTGGAGGACGTAAAGCAGCTTTCGTTTGTAGAAAAAGTTCAGCCGATGGACGGGCGATTTTACATTGCCAAAACCAACGCGCGTCGCCGCTCTACGATGGCGCCTGTGATGACCCAAATTCAGGCGGATGAATTTAAAAAAGTGGGTCTAACGGGAAAAGGCATTACGATTGGGGTGATTGATGCTGGTTTTTTTGAAGCAAAAGAGAGCCATTACCTCAAACATGTATTTGACAACAACGCGATTTTGGACAAACGTGATTATGTCAACCCACCTTTGACTCACTCGGATGCGTTTTACAAAACTCAAGAGACATTTTCTGATTTTCACGGAACGGAAGTAATGAGTGCCATCACGGGCACAAGTCGCACCGAAAATACCCAAAGTGGTTTGGCCATTGATGCCCAGTTTTACCTCGCCCGCACCGACCACGGAACGCGTGAGTGGCGCGGAGAAGAAGACAATTGGGTGGCGGCCATGGAATGGATGGATAGCCTGGGGGTGCGCCTCATTAATACCTCTTTGGGATACGCACAAGGGTTTACTGACCCCAAAGAAAATTACTTGATTTCGCAAATGGATGGGCAAACGAGCGTGATTAGCCGCGCGGCTCAAATAGCAGCCGACAAGAAGGGGATGTTGGTGGTGGTATCGGCAGGAAATGAAGGCGATGACCCAAGTTGGCGCATTATTTCTACCCCAGCCGATGCGCAGGGCGTTCTTTCGGTGGGCGCGACCAACCAGCGTTTTTGGAACCGAATCGGATACAGCAGCATTGGCCCCGAATATTTGTCGTACCTCAAACCCAACGTTTCGTGTTTTTCGTTGTACGGCACCTCCTTGGCGGCGCCTGTCATTACGGGTTTCGCTGCTTGCTTGATGCAGGCCAATCCCGCGTTGAACAACAAACAATTGATTCAAATCATTGAAAAATCGGCGCATTTGTACCCTTATGGCAACAATTTTGTGGGTTATGGCGTGCCTTTGGCATCGCGCGCGTTAGGGCTTGTTCAAAATTCGGCCGAAGTCAGTGCTACTTATGCCAAAGAAGTCAAAGCAGAAGGGCTTACATTTATTCTGAAAATTCCCGAAGCGGGCGATATGGTTTCTTTGTTCCATAAAAAAAGCCCCACACACGTACTTTCGCAAGAAATTGTACGGGTGCGGGACGGCCAGCTCACACTCAAACGCCGCGATGGCGAAACACGCACCACCGTTGACCTCAAAAATGAGGTGATTGAGGTGATTTGGGAGTAAGGTTATTTAATTACAGATTGGACTAATGCTCTAAAAGATAAGTTTGTATCATACGTTTTATCATAGCCAGCTTGTGTAAAAATAATGCCAAAGTATTTTTTTTCTTTATTAATCCAAGGATGTACTCCCATTGCACTTGGACTACTTAATTCAGATGCCTTTCCGTCTCTTATTTGATAACGCCATACACCTAGTCCATAAAATGGATTTATATTATTGGTTTGATCTTTACCCATTTCATTAATAGCATTTTCAGATAAGACCTTTAATCCATTATAGTAGCCATTATTATTTAACATATACAAAAATTTTACATATTCATTTAAAGAGCAAACTACTCCAGCACCTGCATGTGGATTTTGAGGGTGGGAAGGACTGAAAACTACATTGTTCATATTACATTTTTTCGCAATACGTTCTTCAAAAATTATTTGCCAAGGTTTGTTGTCAATAATTTCTGCAATTCTAGCAGCAATTTTATAAGCAGAACTTCCATAGAGAGCTGATTGGCCAGGTGGAAATAATGGTTTTGTAAAAACTGCAATTGAATCTACACTAGCTTTCAGTGTTAAATCACTTCTTTCATCAAATGGTGAGTCGCTAACAATGCCTGAAGTATGAGAAAAAATTTGCCTAATTGTAATGTCTCCTTTATTATACTGGTTAAAAATTGGAATATATTGTCCAATTTTATCATCTAAGTTGAGTTTTTTATCATCTACAAGAGATAAAATAACAGCTGACGTGAGCCATTTTGTTGAAGAAGCAATGGGTAAAAAATCCTCAGAATTATATATGCCTTCTTTATAAGTATATAGTAAAGAATCTTTATTATGAATAAAAACTAAAATATTTTTATCGTATTTGTATGAATTTGCTTGTAAAAATTGGTCGAGTGTTTTATAAAAACTATTAGTGATTAAGTTTGTATCTTTTTGATTAGGGTTTTGGGGATTAGGTGGTATTCCCAAACTGTCTTTTGGCGTAGTTTTTGGCGGAATAATCAAAGGGTTTTTTATTCTATATGTCGAGTCTAATGACATAGAATGGCTTTCTGGATAATCAAAAACTCCACATCCCGACAAGAAAAATACAAAAAATACAAATATTAACACATTTATTTCTAAATAGTCTAAATCAGCCTTGGGAGATTTGGTGGGAAGCATATTTCATGTATAAGTTTCTTGAAAAATCGAAGCTAATCTTATTTTTTGTTTTTTGAAAATATTTTTTTGTTGATTGTTGTGCGATAGCTAAGAAAAGGTTTTTCAATATAATTATACATCAGATAGGATAACAAAAAAGTCGCTAAATAACATGTTGCAAAGGTTATCGTAGTTTTCAGGCAGGAGGTGTTTTGAGTGTTGAAGTTTTGGGAAAATAAATCGATTACTAATAGATGTATTAAGTAAAAAGAATAAGAAGTGAGGCTTATTGTATGTATAATTTTAAATATTCTATTTTTATTTGGCACGGGTGTACTGATAAAAGTAGGAATTAAAAAGGAAAAAGATAGGCTAAATATTGGAAGTAAAATAATATCTGATATTACATTAGGTTTGCCATTGATTACATTTTTAACAAACAAAAAGTATGATAGAAATAAAAGTAACAAGCCTGTGATAAATAATTTTATGTGATTTTTCAATAATAATTCTTTATTTGTTTCAAAAAAGTAGGCAATTATACAACCAAATGCGATAGAATCAATCCTGAAAAATGTCATTTTTCTCATTGTATCCCAATAATATGGCGTTAAAAAAGTGTCCCAACTGGGGAAGAGATACCCTTGTTTAATAGCTGTGTGTATAATAGATGTATGGTTTGCAATAAAGTATAAAACTGTACGACACATAAAGCCAATAAAGATAAGAGTCAATGAGCTGAATATGAATGTTTTATATGAGTGTTGTGTTTTTTTTTGTAAGATATAAGTTACCCAAATAATAATTGGAAATGAAAAATAAAACCATTCTTCAACTGATAAACTCCAAGAATGAGGAAATAAATATGGGATAGGAGTTATAGCATTTTGTAAAAAAAAGAGGTACGAAATTATTTTTAACCCAAAGTGAGGAAAGAATAAGAAATATATAAATAAGGTGAATAAGTAGGCGGGAATTGTTCGAAACCAGCGATTTATCCAAAAAGAAGCAATTACTTCCCATGTAATAGCTTTTTGAAAGAAGGTTTGTAGAATAATTCTTCCAATTAGAAAACCGCTTAAAACAAAAAAAGCTTCGACTCCAAATCCAAGCCAGGCAAAATAAGGAAACTCTTTTTTTAAAGGGTTAAGGTCAATTGAATGTGATAAAAAAACGGCTATAATAGATAGAGCTCGAAAGAGGTCTAATCCAAATATTCTTTGTTGATTACTTTCTTCCTTAATTACTGGATTGTGTGGATTGTGGCTTGATTGTATCATTTATAACTATGGCTTTATAGCAAAGAAAGAAAACCATTTTTATAAATCAAATATGTTTTTAGTAAACGGTAGTTTTTTGGTGTTAACTGATTGATTATCAGTTGGTTTTATTTTATCGTATTTTGGACTAAGCTTCGGAAGTTCAAATTTGTATTAATAGTTTTATCGAACCCTGCTTGTGTAAAAATTATACCAAAATACTTTTTGTCACGATTGATCCAAGGATGGATTCCCATGGCACTTGGGCTACTGACTTCTTTAGCAAAGCCCGATACAATTTGATAGCGCCACACCCCAAGCCCATAAAAAGTATTAATTCCACCCGATTGGTCAAGCTCAATCGTTTTGACCGAATTTTCACTCAGTACTCTTTGGCCTTTGTAAATGCCAAAATTGTGTATCATAGTAAGAAACTTGATGTAATCGTTCATAGTACTTCGTACACCAGCGCCTGCATGAGGATTCGTGTTATTAATAAAACTCAGGTATGAAGTGTTAGACATCTCGCATTTGTTTGCTATGCGTTCTTTAAAAATATCTTCCCAAAGTTTACCTTCTATTACCTCAGCAATCCTAGCTGCAATTTTGTATGCAGAGCTACCGTAGCTTGCTTGAGTTCCTGGAGAAAATTGCAAGTTTGAGTATATGGCAATTGAATCTACAGCAGCTGCTAAAGATATTCCTCCTCTATCATCGTAAGGGGTATCAGCTTGAAAGCCAGAAGTATGTGAAAAAATTTGACGAATCGTGATGTCTCCTTTGCCATAGGTGTTAAAAATGGGTAAATAAGCCCCAATTTTATCATTTAAATTTAACTTGTTATTATCTACCAAACTCATAATAACTGCAGCAGTAAGCCATTTTGTAGCAGAGGCAATTGGTAGAATATCGTCGGCATTATATTGGCCATTTTTGTAAGAGTAGCTTAATGTATCATTACAGACAAATGCTAATACATTGTTATCGTAAGATTGTAAGTTGTTATTTAAGAATGAGTCAAAAGCAGGAATGTTAGTTACTTTTTTTACTGGTTTTTGAGTAGTATCCTTAGGAGGAATTTGATAATTGGCGGGCACAATTCTTAGGGATATGGGGATACATTTAGTATCGCATGGTGGCGTTCCTTGCGAGAAACCTTTACTAAATGCTACAATTAGCAGGCAAAAGAGTTTAATGTATGTAAATAAACTTATTGTATTGCACCGCATGAGAATAGGTAATTTAAAATTGTACGTGTATTAATAATCCCCAAGGGGAATTAAATACCGATTCTCAATTTTTGTGCCAACTTTATTTGCCTAGACAAAAAAGTGATTGAAATTTTCTAAAACCGACCTTTTAATAAGTATTTGTCGGTACAGGCAAACAATGATGAAAAAAAAGTAAGGTGCGGACGGTTGGTCTCAATTTTCTTTTCGAGACGCAAAATGGGTTTCCCCGTCGGGATTTGCATTAGGTGGGCAATCTCATTGGGGGCGGTCATGGCCCATACTTTTTCGTCTCCTCCTTTTACAATCACATTGTAGCGCTTTCGTAGAGTATCAAACAGCGGTTTGTTTTCTAGGGTAATTCTTTGAAAATTAGGGAGTTCGCTGGTAGGCAGCGCTATTTTTTCATAAAAAACTACTTCTTTGTTCACCGTGCGGAGGCGTTCGATGTAGTAAAAAGAAGCGTTTGTTTGTTCAGGTTGAAATAAAAAATCGGGCGGGAAAGCTGCGTAAATACCTCGGGCTAAAATTTTGGTTTGAATGTCTGGCTCATTTTTCAAATCGTGGTGGCTGTGCGGCTCAATCGACAACATCCCCGACCCCACAGGCAGTGGCAGTACCACACTCCCTTTTCCTTGGTATTTTTTGATATATCCCTCTTCGGCCAGCATCGACAGCGCCTGTCGAATGGTAGGCTGGGTAAGCTTATACGCTTGCTGAAGTTCTTTTTCAGAGGGCAATAAACTACCAATTTCATATATACCATTGTGCAGCTGTTGGCGGAGCGTCTCGTATAAAAATTGGTATTGGGGGAGGCGGGGAGCGGCTTCTGTCATAAGTACGATGAATTGAGGCAACAAAGGTAGCACCTCTTTTTAAATATTTTTCTTAACATTGCATCATGCAAGTCATCGTACCCCTCCATTACTATCTTATCGTTGCAGCCGCTTTGTTTAGTATCGGCGTAGCAGTCATTATTACCAAACGAAATGCCATTGCGGTTTTGATTGGTATAGAGCTTATTCTCAATGCCGTAAATTTGAATTTGGTCGCTTTTTCTCAATATGACCCTGTGCGTCTTTCAGGACAAATGCTTACGCTGTTTGTGATGGTGATTGCAGCGGCGGAGTCGGCGGTGGCATTGGCTATTTTGTTAAAGGTATATCGGTATTACCAAACCGCCGATTTGGACAAAATTAGTTCGATGAAAAAATAACGCTTAATACGCGATTTGGTGATTACAATCGTTTTAATCAATAAGAAGTTAACGACTGAAGTTTGCAGTCGAGGGGCTTTGTTAAAAATATCCTAAAAAGAAATGATGAAGCGTATGAGAAGCGTTGTATTCCTGTTGGTTCTTCTAGGAAGTGGCTTGATGGCGCAAGCTCAGTTTGGCAATAAAAATAAAAAACGGCAAGCAGCCGCTACCGATGCCAATAAAAGTATGGATGAGGTGACAATATTGGGAATCAAAAGCAAATTTTTAGCAAAAGATTCTACTAATGTCACGGTATTTATGCGGGTGGACTTGACCAAACCCAACAATGTCCCTGTGCGTTGGCGAGAATTTACCGAAAAATTTACCCTCAATTACGTAGTTTACCCCGACTTCTCTTCGAGAGAACGGTTGGCGTATGGCAATATTCCGCTGAACGAACAAAATGTGGTGCAGTTGAGTCATACCCGTTTTATGATTCGATTTGAGGTAAAAAGACCTGCAAATCATGCGTCAGGCGTGCTATTGGGAGAAATTTCGGAGATTGGTACCACCAAAAAGGTGCTGAATGACTTGGCCATTAAATTTCGCGACACGAAGCTTGCAGAGCGATTTGCCCTGTTTGAACGAACAGGACGCGTACCGTTGCTTCAAAACTACGTAAACTTAAACGACACTGTTCAGCTTCAAGATATCAATAAGTCGGTGAAAGAGCTGTATGTGATGCGTTATCGCCACGATTTTGAACCTGCACAGTCGCCGATGAATACCAATCCACGGAATGCCGCTCGAACGTTGGGCGTGGATTCGACTTTCAAAATTTCGACAAGCTCACCGCTTATATTTAAGGAAGAAGGTCTGTATTATATGACAGAAGACACGACAGATACGTACGGTGTGGGGGTTGTGGTGACCAACAAGCGCTTTCCTAAAATGACGCGCCCTGCCGAGCTTGTTCGTCCTGTAATGTATATGAGTCAGGCCAACGAAATCAACGAAATGCTGGCACCCAAAGACCCTAAAAAATCCCTCGACCGTTATTGGTTGAACCTAATGAACGGGAACAGCGACTTGGCAAAACGTACGATTAGCGCTTTTTATAGCCGCGTCGAAGAAGCCAACCGACTTTTTACAACCTATAAAGAAGGCTGGAAAACAGACAAGGGCATGATTTACATCATCATGGGCTCACCCGACCGCGTGCAACGAAGCAAAGACCGTGAGGTGTGGGTATATTCGCAGCGGGCTAATTTTTCCGAAATAAACTTCACTTTCAACCGTCGTCCCAACCAATTTGTAGAGGATCATTATGAACTTCAGCGTTACGTCGAATATCAACCTATTTGGTATCCAATGGTTGAAGCCTGGAGAACGGGAGCAGTGAGAGACTAGAGGGGAATGTCTAGTGGAGAATGTCGAATGCAGAGTGCAGAGTGTCGAATACGTGTGCTGAGGGTTGCTCACAACCCGAGTTTTTGAGTGTCGAATGCAGAGTGCAAAGTGTCGAATACGTGTGCAGAGGGTTGCTTACAACCCGAATTTTTTGAGTGTCGAATGCAGAGTGCAGAGTGTCGAATGAATTGATTTATTATTCGACACTCTGCACCGCTCGGGCGGCCCCGTCTCCCCTCGACATTTTACTTAATATTAATATCAAATGGCAAGCGTGCTTGCGTTCCTTCCATTTGTTGAAGTTTCTTCAAGGTTTTGAGATAAGGAGCGAAGTCGCCTAGTTTTTGCTGTAACATCGCTTCTTCGGCGTTATTAGAAAACTTCGTTATCATTTCCTCAAACACATTCTTCTCTTTTGGATAGCGAACGCGGTAGTCACCTTCTTTCAATTTGGCTGATTTGGCGGCAATTTCAATCGCTTTGTCTAACCCACCAAACTCGTCGATAAGACCGTTCCCTTTGGCTTCACGACCCGACCATACGCGTCCCGACGCCAACGACTTAAGCTTCTCCAATGGCATTTTACGACCTTCGGCTGCTTTTTTGGTAAACACGGCGTAGATATTTTCGGTGCTGCGCTGCATACGGCTGTTTTCAAAAGGTGTCATCTCACGCGTCACACTTGGCCAATCAGAGTGGGCGTTGGTATTCACGCGGTCGAAGGTAATCCCCAATTTGTTGCGGAAGGTATTTTGGAAGTTAAACAACACGCTGAATACCCCGATAGAACCCGTGATGGTGTTTGGATGTGCCACGATTTTGTCGCAACCCATGGCCATGTAATAACCACCCGACGCCGCTACGTCCGACATAGACGCAATCACAGGTTTTTCTTTGCGGGTCAACTGAACCTCACGCCACATCACATCCGATGCCAAAGCGCTACCCCCAGGAGAGTTGATACGAAGCACGACGGCTTTCACTTTTTTATCTTTACGGGCTTTGCGAAGTTCCTCAACGATTGTCTCCGAACCAATGTTGCCATCGTTGCTTTTACCCGACATGATGGCCCCTTCGCCGATAATGACCGCGATACGGTTGTCGCTGCTCCCTTCTTTGACTTGTTTTTCAGCTTTTGAATACTTGCTGAGTCCTACAAACTTGATTTTATCATCTTCGCCCAACTTGAGTTCTTTGCGAAGTGCGCTTTCTACCTCGTCGTAGTATCCGACGTGCGTGATAAGTTTGTGCGTGAGGGCATCTTGCGGCGAGTCGATACTGAGCGAATCAGCCAAGTTTTTCAACTGAGTAGGGGTGATTTTTCGTGCTTGCGAAATTTTATCCACCGCGTGGTCGAAAATGTTATTAATCAACACCTGATTTTGAAGGCGACTTGCATCGCTCATGTTTTCACGGAAGAAAGGCTCTACCGCGCTTTTATATTCCCCAACGCGAAAAATTAAAGGCTTTACCTCCAGCTTGTCGAGCGTGCCTTTGTAGAAGTCGTATTCAGCGCTGAGGCCGTTCCATTCCATTCCACCTGCGGGATTGAGGTAAATTTTGTCGGCAACCGACGCCAAGTAATACGCTTTTTCGGTCATTACTTCGCCGTAAGCATACACAAACTTGTTCGATTTCTTGAAATCAAGAATCGCATCGCGGATTTCTTCGGCCGTAGCCCAGCCCACCATTGGGTATTGTACATCGAGGTACACACCTTTAATGTTAGGGTCTTGCTTGGCATTGGCGAGCGCCGACCGAATGTCGAGTAAGCCAAGGACATTGCCTTGCCCGCCCGAAAATTCGGCGAAGGGGTTCTCAACGGCTACTTCTTGAATAGGGTTGTTGAGATTGAGCTTTAACACAGAATTGGTTTCTATCGGTGTACTATCTTCAGAAGAACCCACTGCGGCTACGATTCCAACAAAAAGGAAAAAGCCGAGGATAGAAAAGAGGAATAGACCGACGATGGTTGCGAAAACGTACTTAATAAACTGCCACATGAGTATAAAAGAGAAAAAATGTAATGGTCAAAAATAGGATTCTTAATTCAGCTAACAAACAAAAATACGTTTTGGATATGCCAAGGAGGTGGGTTTATGTTAAAAGGCGGATTGGTTGTACAAGTGGGAAAATGAGTGTATGGCTTTGAATGGCATTGTGGTAGCACAAAAAATGTTAAAAGTCTTAAAGTTTCTTAATGGTTTTAGGACATAAAAAATAATCGGGATAGTTTGCCCAAAACTTTACACAAATGCTATCGGTTGTACTGCACTTTTACAAAAATTTCTGGATAATTCTACACGTGGTGGCGTGGGGTGGCTGGTTGGCCGTGGGCGCACCCGTTGGCGAGGAGTGGTGGGGCATGATTGCGCCTCTTTTTTGGCTCAAACTGGCCTCTTACGGCGTAGTTTGGCTTTTGATGCAGACATTTTCTCGTCAGGGCTACCTCTTTTATCAAAACTTGGGCTATTCGCCAACGGCACTTTTTATGGGTGCTTTTGGGCTGGACATGGTTTTATTTTTCACTTTATTGACAACCATTCGATGGAGCCTATTACTATTTTAGAGATAGACAGCGTGGAACTGTCGTTTGACGAACGCAAAATTTTACAAAGCGTTTATTTGAAAATCCCGAGGTATCAAATCACGTCTATTTTGGGGCGAAATGGTTGTGGGAAGTCTTCTTTGTTGCAAATTGTGTTTGGAACAATGAGGGCAACGCACAAGTCGGTCAGGGTCAATGGAAGGTACGTCGAATCACTTTACCGACAAGGAAACGTGGCGCGCTACCTGCCGCAGCATCCACTGACCCCGTCGTCGATGAAAGTCAAAGAAGCTTTGAAATGGTACGGAGTGGAGCTGACGGAAGCGAAGTACGACAAACTTCCGACGCTTATTTCGCAGCGGATGGAGGAGTTGTCGGGCGGAGAAAGGCGCTTCATTGAGGCATTGATGGTGTTGCTTTCGCCCGTGCCGTTTGTGCTGCTCGATGAGCCATTTACCAACTTAGCCCCCATTTATGTAGAAGCACTCAAACAGCATATTGTTGAGCAAAAACAAAACAAAGGCATTTTAATCACCGACCATTTATACCGAGAAGTACTAGACATTGCAGACCAGAATTACCTGATTCAAAATGGAACTACATATTTGCTCACGAACCCCCGCCAGGAGCTGGTCGATAGGGGGTATCTTCCAGGATAGATAACGACTATTTGCCCAAAAATTTGTTACTTTGCCCCGTTAATGATGGTTTACGGTTGGGAGATTTATGGTTTATGGTGGAAGTAATGTCCTGAACAGTAAACAACTAACTATAAACTTTACAAACTCTAAACGGTAAACTCAAAACCGAAAATAGCAAACTCAAAAAAATGGCAAACGGAATATTACAAGGCAAACGCGGGATCATCTCTGGTGCCCTCGACGAAAACTCAATTGCGTGGAAAGTAGCCCTGAAAGCGAAGGCAGAAGGTGCGTCTTTCACGTTGACCAACGCCCCAATCGCGATGCGGATGGGCGAAATCAAAAAATTGTCGGAGGCATGTGAGGCAGAAATTATCCCCGCCGATGCGACGTCACTCGAAGATATCGAAAACCTCTACGGCAAGTCAATGGACGTATTGGGTGGAAAAGTGGATTTTGTGCTTCACTCAATTGGGATGTCACCCAACATCCGTAAAGGACGTGCTTACGGTGATTTGAACTACGAGTGGTTCCTAAAAAGCGTGGACGTTTCGGCGTTATCGTTTCATAAATTTTTGCAAGTGGCCGAAAAAATGGACGCCATCAACGAGTGGGGAAGTGTGGTAGCGCTTACCTACATGGCAGCGCAGCGTACGTTTCCTTTTTATACCGACATGGCCGAAGCAAAAGCGATGTTGGAGTCGATTGCCCGTAGCTATGGATACCGTTATGGTAAACTCAAAAAAGTGCGCGTAAACACGGTTTCGCAGTCGCCTACCAAAACTACGGCTGGAAACGGTATCGGTGGTTTTGATAAGTTTTATGATTTTGCCGAAAAAATGGCTCCCCTAGGAAATGCCTCGGCCGACTCATGTGCTGATTTTGTAACCATGATGTTCTCAGATTATACTCGCATGGTAACGATGCAAAACCTCTTCCACGACGGTGGTTTCGGCAACGTGGGTATTTCAGCAGAAGTGTTGGAAGGATAGTTTTTTTTAGAGATGAGAGATAAGATATGAGAGATAAGAAATCTCATCACTTATCTCTTACCTCTCATCTCTCCTAACTCATCTCTCCCTCTAAGGATACAACAAATACTTCTCTCGCATTTTTTTGTAGTTCGACAAGCCAGGCTCCCAGCTTTTACGAATCTCTTCTTCGCTCGTGCCTGCGATAATCTGCTTTTTAAGATTTTCCGTCCCCGCCAGTTTATCAAAGTTTCCCATTTGCTTGCTTTGACTCATGTCAAAAAACTTGTCTTTATAAGGGTAAGCCGCATAGGTTTCAAACAACCATTTGAGGTTCAATTTTTTAGATTTTACAAACGTATTGGCGTCAAACTTACGCAGGTCTAAGCCATAACATTCTTGGTCTTGGTGGAGCGGCGTTTCGCTCATGCCTTGGATGCTTACGGGCTTAAACGTAAAGCTATATTTCCCCTTCAACGCGGGTGCGCCCAAGACCGTGAACGGCATGTACGTACCGCGTCCTTGGCTCAAAATCGTGCCTTCAAACAAACAGATGCTTGGGTAAAGCATGATGGACTGCTGGGTGTTGAGGTTGGGCGAAGGCGGCACGGGCAACACATACGGCATGGCGTGGGTGTAGTTGGCTACCTTGATGATTTTTAACTTACACTGCATTTTGTTCGGAAGCCAGCCTTCACCGTTGATCATTTGGGCAAATTCGCCAATCGTCATCCCGTGGGTAATCGGGATTGGAAACATACCAATGCCCGACTTGAGGTGGGGCTCCAAAATAGGGCCGTCAACGCAAAAGCCGTGTGGATTGGGGCGGTCGAGGATGACGAGTTCTTTACCATTTTCGGCGCAAGACTCCATCACGTGCGACAGGGTGTTGATGTAGGTATAAAAGCGCGCGCCCACGTCTTGCACGTCAAAAATCATCACGTCAACGTCGGCTAAGTGTTCTTTCGAAGGTTTACGGTTTTTGCCATAAAGCGAGATGACGGGAATGCCCGTTTTGGGGTCTGAACTGTCGCTGACTTTGGCGCCGTTGCTGGCATTGCCGCGAAAGCCGTGTTCGGGGCCAAAGATTTTGGTAATTGTCACCCCTAATTTAACCAAACTATCAACGCAGTGTGATTTGCCAATGACGGAGGTTTGGTTGACCAACATTCCTACCCGTTTTCCTTTCAAATAAGGTAGATAAGCACTGGTTTGGTCGGCACCCGTAATAATCGACTTGGCAGGGGGAGCTACGAAAGACGTGGTTAGAAAAATGGTTAAAAATGAGGCGATAACCGCCTTGAAAAGGTGTTTCATGCTAGATTGTTTTTGAAGAATACGCGACTAAAAGCGGGTAAAGATAACGACTTTACTCATTTATGCTCGCTTTGGCCGCTTCCTTGGGTGGTGGTAGTGGCGGCGGCTGTTCCTGTTATTGTGGTGAAAGGCGTTGAAACCAATTTGCGAACTAAGTCGGGATGCGAATTGGAAATCAGGTGGCCAGCTTCGGGTAAAAAGATGTAGTGGGCGGGCTTATCGGCCAGTTGTTGACGCGCAAAATCAAGATTGCTAGGATCCACAATCCAGTCTTTCCCACCTTGCACCACAATGGTAGGGACTTGTAGTTTCGACCATTGTGGTTGCAATTTTTTTAATTCGTTGGCGTGAGCAAATTTCTCAAAGGTAGCTACGTTGAGGCGGCGCGGCAGCCATGCACGGACAATCCACCATTTGGCAGGTTTGGAAAACCACCAGAACTTTTCTTTGGTGGGGTCAATGGCAGGGGCAAGCATCACCAACTGGCTAAACGCGTTGGGATTCAAAATGGCCATTTGGGCCGCGATGGGTGCGCCAAACGAACGCCCCAAAAGAACGGCCTTTTGCTTGGAATGATTGAGCGAAAGGGCCAACATCGCGGCTTTGGCTTGGGTTTCGATGGACGTGACAAAGCGTTTTTTGCGTAAGCTCGAATGGTTGTAGCCGAGTCGGTCGATGGCAATGATGTGAAAACGGCTTTGCAACAGCGAATCATCGACCATGTTTAGGTACCCATACCAAGCGCCAGGTGCTCCGTGAATGAGCAACAGCGGAGGTAGGGTGTCTGCGCCTGTGGTAGCAGCAAATAGCTTGAGGCTGTCGTTTTGAATGGTGTAAAAAGTAGGTTTGACGGGGCGATTGGCGTAATGTTCGCGGATGTCACGGTCATTTTTCCGCCACGACCGAAAGCAAGACGAAAGGCTCGCGGTTAGGAGTACGAAACTCGCCCAAAGAAAAAGTGTACGACTTAGCATAATTGAAAATATTTGTGCCGTCGGTTGCTCACAACCGACTAATGTGTGCCAGCGGTTGCTCACAACCGCGTTTTGTGTAATAAGGAGGTTGTGAGCAACCTCCTGCACGGGCTGCAACCTTCTTCATGGACTCAAAACAAACTTAATTGCTGATGCGATAGTTCAGGGTACGTAACGCGTGTCAATACCTCGGGTACGTTAGACTGACTTTTAGGGTCGCTTATCGACTTGCCAATCGTAAATGCTTCCATTGATGCGTCGTCAATTGGTTTTTTAAACAATTCGAGGTCAAAAGCATCCGATTGGGTATTGAGCCAAACCGCTTCTAATCCTTTTGGTATAATAACGGGCATTCGTTGCTTTGTGTTGTGAATGCGCGCCATGAGCGGATTGGCATCGGTCGTAATAATGCTAAATGTATGCCAAACATCATTGGCTTGGGCAGGATTGTGCCACGTTTCCCAAATACCCGCCATCGCAAAAAGCGGTTGCTCCCGTAAATGAATAAAATAGGGATATTTCTGCTTTCCTACGGTTTGCCATTCAAAAAAGCCAGTGGAGGGTATTAAGCACCGCTGCGCCTGTTGGAGTGCATACTTAAACGACGGCTTTTCGTCGAGGGTTTCGATTTTGGCGTTCAGGGTACTGCTGCGTAGTTCGAGCGCTTCTTGGGGGCTTCGCGCCCATCGCGGAACCAATCCCCACTTAAAAAATTGTAAAGTGTGCGGAGCTTGAGCCGTAATCACTGGCCAAGTGGGATAATCAAAACCGTTGGCGTGGTAAATGGGCTCAAATTCAATGGTTTTAGCCTGTTTTTGTACCTCAAATTGTTTCTCCATTTCATCGACCGTAGCCGTTAGGGAATTGCGAAAACACATGGCTTGTTAAGGGTATAAGTGGTTTTTTCTGTGTAGTTTTGAGCAAAGATTTGTTTTCTTTGCCCACCCTCATTAAACAAACTATGACTCTATGAAATTCAAATTATTGGGAAAATCTGGCCTTCGCGTATCAGAATTGTGCCTCGGTACAATGACTTTTGGTACCGAATGGGGCTGGGGTGCCGACAAACACGAGAGCAAAAAGATTTTTGAAGCCTACGCCAATGCAGGTGGTAATTTTCTCGACACAGCCAATCGCTACACGGAAGGTACATCGGAGACATTCTTGGGAGATTTTATTGCTGCTGACCGCGATCACTTTGTGGTTTCTACCAAATATACCTTGTACGACCGCAACGGCGACCCCAACTACGCGGGTAATCACCGTAAAAACATGATTCGTTCGGTCAATGAAAGCCTCAAACGCCTGCATACCGACTATATCGACGTGTTTTGGGTACACATGTGGGAGTTTACAACACCCGTTGATGAAGTAATGCGGGGGCTCGACGACCTCGTACGGAGCGGTAAGGTGCATTATGTCGGGATTTCTGATACCCCTGCTTGGGTCATTTCACGTTCGAATATGTTGGCGGAGTTGCGCGGCTGGAGCCAGTTTGTGGCGCTTCAAGTGGAGTATTCGTTGTTGCAACGCGGAGCCGAACGCGATTTGCTTCCGATGGCCAAAACCCTCGACATGGCCGTGACGCCCTGGGGGGTGATTGGAGGAGGAGCATTGACGGGAAAATACTTACGCGGAGAAACAGGACGGGTGCCCGAAAATAGCCTGCGCCGTAGCGAACGCAGCAGCGATATTGCGCAAGAAGTAGTGGAGGTGGCGCAGGAGTTGGGCGTGACACCCACGCAGGTAGCCATCAACTGGGTGCGTCAACGGGTGTCAAATGTGATGCCGATTGTGGGCGCAAAACGCGTAGAACAACTTCAAGATTCGCTCAAATGCCTTGATTTTGTCATTCCTGACGAAATTATGACACGTTTGAACGAAGTAAGCAAAATAGAATTAGGCTTTCCGCACGATTTTCTTTCGTCGGAAGGAATGAAACAATCCGCTTTTGCGGGTATGTACGACAATATCATTAATCACCGTCTATAGTCCGTTGAAACTACAGTTACTTACGCTGCTAAAAACGCAGTTTGATACCCGCGTGCATGCAGCGCAGGAGGCGATGCAAAACGCCCAAGATTCGGCCAATGAGGAAACCAAAAGCTCGGCGGGCGATAAGTACGAAACGGGGCGGGCGATGGCGCAAATTGAACGCGATCGCCACGCCCAGCTTTATGACCAATTACGCCAAGAACGCGCCGTTCTCGACCGCATCGACCCCGATTTTGTGTTTCAACGAGTCGGGTTAGGGGCGTTGGTCAAGACCTCCGTGGGGGTGTTTTTTGTCTCCGTGAGTGCAGGAATGGTGGTGATAGATGGCCAAAAAGTGATTGCTATGTCACCCCAGTCGCCTCTGGGAGCATCACTCATGGGCAAACAAGTCGGAGATTCGTTTTTGTTTCAGCAGAAGAAAGGGACGATTGAAGGGCTTGTTTGAGGAGAATTTTATTAACTTTGATTAGATAAAATCCGTTGCATCATGGTCGTAGTTCCGTCTAAACGCAAACGCCTTCGCACAAAATTTGCGAAGCATGAGGTCCCAAAATCGTTGATTTATGAAGAATACAACGGAAAACCCATGTACTATCGTGGATACAAAGAGGTGTTGAACGAACTTAAGACACAAGAAGATATTATGGGGGAGAGCGATACCCAAGCCATTATTATTGGCGTTTTAATGAAGTATTTGTTAAAAAATCTAGATGAAGAAAAGTACTTTGTCATTACAAATGAAGTGGGATTCCATCTAAAAAAGCGTAGTAATATTTCATCAGATATTGTCATTTACGACAAAGTAATATTACAGAAACATTCTCCTCAAAATAAGTACTTTGAAATTCCTCCTTTGGCGGTTATTGAGGTAGATATTCAAGCTGATACAACTGATTTTGGCATTACGGAGTTAGATTATTACGGCATTAAAACGCAGAAACTCTTAGAGTTTGGAGTTGGTGAAATCTTCTGGTTTTTTTCAGGAAGTAAATTGCAGTTCAGTGTGCACCAAGGCCAAGATGGGCGTATTTCGGGTTGGGATAAACCAATAACCTTATTTGGAGAATATTCATTTTCTCTTTCGGAATTGCTTCAGAAGGATGGCTTTAAATTATAGAGTGTGAGCTGGTTGGTAGTGCGTATCCTTTTTCTGTTTCTTGTGCCAATGGGCTTGTCCCAAGGATTGGCTCAGTCCCCTTTGTATTCATTCTCCCCCAACGTCCAACAAGCCTACCGCGAGGTGTTTAAGCTCAAAGTAAACGCAGCTAAAGTGCTGTTGGATAAAGAAAAATCTCCGAATGCACTGGCGGTTTATGTAGAAAATTATACCGACATGGTGACGCTACTTGTGAGTGATAATAAAGCCCTCTTTGACCAACTTTCTCCCCATCAAGACGAGCGCCTTTCTTGGCTCGATGACCAACCTAACTCACCGTATCAGCGTTTTATTCAAGCCGAAATACGATTGCATTGGGCGTTTATCAAATTGAAATTTGGGAAAGAAATGAGCGCCTCTTGGGATATTATCAAGGCATATCGACTGCTGGCAGAAAACGCCCGTTTATACCCCGATTTTGTGCCCACCTATAAGTCGCTTGGGTTGCTGCATGTACTGATTGGCTCGGCACCGCAGAGCTATCAGTGGGTAGCGAAGCTGTTGGGTTTGAAGGGGAATATTCCGCAAGGACTGAGGGAAGTGCAGCGGGTGATTCAGCAAGACAAAGTGTTTTCGTTGGAAGCCCAATTGATTCAAACGTTGCTGCATGCGTATATTTTGACCTACGCAGAAAAACAAAATACGGAGCTGCTGCAACTGGTGCATAGTCAGCCCGATAACCTGCTGTTACATTTTTTTGGAACAACGGTTTCGATGAAAGATGGGAGGGGTGAACAAGCGCTTGGTTTGCTCAAACAACGTCCCACAGGAAGCGCCTATTTCGCTTTCCCTTTTTTGGAGTATTTAGAAGGTGAAATTTTGCTTCAAAAAGGCCAATACGCCGCTGCCCGAACTCAATTGAACGAGTTCCTGGGGCAATACAAAGGTCAAAACTTCCTGAAAGATACCTATTTAAAGCTGTTTTTGAGCTATTGGCTCGTCGGTGAAGATGCGGATGCCAACGTATTTTTAGGAAAAATCGGCAAGGTCGGGGCTACCTATGTGGAGTCGGACAAAGCAGCGTTTAAGTTTGCCGAAAACTATACCAAAGGATTGATTAGCAACCAACAAAAAACGCTGATGAAAGCGCGGCTGGCTTTTGATGGTGGGTACTTGGAAGAGGCCGCAGCAGCGCTCAAAAACGTTAATGAAGCATCGTTTGAGAATGGGAGAGACCGCGCCGAGTATCGTTATCGGTTGGGGCGTATTTTTCAACGTCAAGAACATACCGAGGTGGCTATTCCAAATTACGAACGGGCGATTGTGTTGAGTCAGGCGCAAGGTTTGTATTTTGGGGCAACGTCGGCTTTGCAGTTGGGCTATATCTACCAAGCAAAAGGTCTGCGGGCCAAAGCCATACAGTACTTTCAACAAGCGCTCAATTATCCCAAGCACGAATACAAAAACAGCGTGGACAATAAAGCCCGCGCTGCTTTGACCCTTCTGGGAGTGGAGTAACCTCCTAACCTCCCGAAAGTTTTATAACCTCCCGAAAGTTTTATAACCTCCCGAAAGTTCAAAACTTTCGGGAGGTTGCTTTACGACAAATATTTCAAAAACTCATTCTTTGTACTGCCTTCTTGGAATTTGCCGCCGTAAAACGCTGTCACAGTCGAGCTGGAGTCGTCTTGTACACCGCGAGAAGCGACGCATAAGTGTTTGGCATCCATGACGATAGCCACGTCTTCGGTTTGAAGGATTTGTTGTAATTCTTTGGCAATCTGAACCGTAAGGCGCTCTTGTACTTGCGGGCGTTTGGCAAAATATTGCACAATACGGTTCAGTTTAGAAAGCCCAATTACTTTCCCGCTCGAAATATAAGCCACGTGCGCTTTGCCAAAAATAGGAACAAAGTGGTGCTCGCAGTTGGAGTAAAAACTGATGTCTTTCTCCACCAACATTTCGTTGTATTTATACTTGTTTTCAAAGAGCGTTGCCTTGGGCTTATTCGCAGGATTTAAGCCTGAGAATAGCTCTTTTACGTACATTTTTGCTACCCGATGCGGAGTCCCGTTGAGGCTGTCGTCGGTGAGGTCAAGCCCAAGGGTTTCCATGATGGCACGGAAATGACCCTCAATTTTGGCCACCTTTTCTACGTCACTCAGTTCGAACGCATCCTCGCGCAAAGGCGTATTGTAAGCACTAAATAGGTGATCATCTCCCCAGTCGTCGATGTTGAGTTCACCCAAATCTGCATGGTTAGGCAGGGTATTCCACAAAGTTTCGTTCTGTTTCATAAAGCCGTATTTTCAAATCGAGCGACTCTGCTAAGTGCTCACGTAAGAGATTATAAATGACAATTGAAATGTTTTCTGCGCTGGGATTCATGTTTTTAAACTCCTCAGTATCCAGATTTAGATTTTTGTGGTCAAACTTGATCAAAACCGTTTGCTCGATTAAATCATTCAACCATTTCAAATCTACAACGTAGCCAGTTTCGGGGTTTACTTCGCCCGTTACTTTCACAATCAGCTCATAATTATGTCCGTGGTAATTGGGATAATTGCATTTCCCAAAGACACGCGCGTTCTGTTCGTCCGACCAAGTCGGATTGTTCAAACGGTGTGCGGCATTAAAGTGCGCCTTGCGAAACACCGCCACTCGTGGGTTGCTCATATAGTGATAAAAATCTGTTCAATTGTTGGTTTTACGTACGCGCCGAGGAGTCGTCAGAAAGTTTGTCTGCAACACCCTCTCGACCGTTGGGCGTGGTACCAATTAGCCCGAGGGTAAGTATCGTTTGTCAACAGTTTATCTAACATTTGTACGTCTGAAATAGTTTTGAAATTTTAGTGATAACGGCTAAAAATCTCATATATTTTTTATTAACTTTTTGGAAATGAGTTTGTTGAAAATGATATATGTTGCCGAAGATGCTATGCCTAGGTTGAAAAAAGTGAGCAAAGCCAGTTATTTTCAGGTGTTCAACCCGAATAAATGTTAGTTTTGTGTTTCCATTACATACAGAAAAGATATGTATAAGAAAACCGAAGGGTCGAAAAACACGTTTATAGTAGTATGAGTGAAATTGCCAAAGAATCCACCGAAGAGAAATCGCTGAACTTCATCGAACAAATCATTGAAGAAGACATCCGTACGGGTAAACATGAAGGCCGCGTCCTGACGCGCTTTCCACCCGAACCCAATGGCTATTTGCACATTGGGCACGCCAAATCCATCTGTTTAAACTTTGGAGTGGCTCAGAAATACGGAGGAGGTACCAACTTACGCTTTGACGATACAAATCCCGTCACGGAAGATACCGAATACGTTGAGTCAATTAAGAATGATGTTCAATGGCTTGGTTTTCAGTGGGTAAATGAATTTTATGCCTCTGATTACTTTGATAATTTGTATGCTTTTGCCATCGATTTAATCAAAAAAGGATTGGCATACGTGGATGAATCTACCTCAGAGCAAATCGCTTCTTTGAAAGGAACACCGACGGAGCCTGGCACAAACAGCCCGTACCGTGACCGTGGCGTGGAAGAAAATTTGGACTTATTTGAGCGAATGAAAAACGGCGAGTTTCCTGAAGGCTCTCGTACGCTTCGTGCCAAAATCGACATGGCAGCGCCGAATATGATCATGCGCGACCCCATCATTTATCGGATTAAATTTGCCCACCACCACCGCACGGACGACAAATGGTGCATCTATCCGATGTACGATTTTGCCCACGGTCAGTCGGATTCTATCGAACAAATTACGCATTCTATTTGTACGTTGGAGTTTATTCCTCACCGCGATTTGTACGATTGGTGCATTGATAAACTGGAGATTTTTCCTTCAAAACAATACGAATTTGCGCGTCTCAACTTGACTTACACCGTCATGAGTAAGCGTAAGTTGCTACAACTTGTCAATGAAGGTCACGTTACGGGCTGGGACGACCCACGGATGCCAACCATTTCGGGGCTTCGTCGTCGTGGCTATACGCCTGAGTCGATTCGCGAGTTTTGCGACCGCATCGGGATTGCTCGCCGCGACAACCTGATTGATGTGAGCTTGTTGGAGTTCTGCGTTCGCGAGCATCTCAACAAAATCGCGCAGCGTCGCATGGTGGTGCTCGACCCGCTCAAAGTAGTCATTACCAACTTCCCTGAAGATACGGTTGAGCTTTGTTTGAGCGAAAACAACCCTGAAGACCCCAACGGCGGAATGCGCGAAGTGCCATTTAGCCGCGAAGTTTATATCGAGCGGGAAGATTTTATGGAAAATCCGCCGAAAAAATTCTTCCGCTTGGCCGTAGGACAAATGGTGCGTTTGAAGAGTGCGTACATTATTCGTTGTGACGAAGCAATCAAAGACGAAGCGGAAAATATCATCGAACTTCGTTGTTCGTACATTGAAAACAGCAAGAGTGGCAACGATACCTCAGGTATCAACGTCAAAGGAACGCTCCATTGGGTGTCGGTTTCGGAGGCGTTGCCGATTGAAATTCGTCAGTACGACCGCCTTTTCAAAGTCGAAGACTTAGCATCGGCGGAAGGAGATTTCAAAGACCATATCAATCCAAATTCGTTGGAAGTGATCACAGGCTACGCCGAGCCATCGCTCAAAGAAGCGACGGTTGATACCAAAATCCAGTTTGTTCGCAAAGGTTATTTCTGTTTAGATACCGATGCTACATCCGATAAACTCATCTTCAACCGCACAGTTGGGTTGAAAGATACGTGGGGAAAAGTAGCAGGGAAATAATTTTCTGAAGTTTTGATAGAAAAACGGCATTGTAGCTTTAGAAGTTGCAGTGCCGTTTTTTGTGGTTAAATTGCAAAGGAATGTTTTGGAAAAGGCCCCAATTGAGCTATGAAGAAAATCTTGTTAGTGGAAGACGAAGTCAATGTAGTCAGCTTTATAAAAAAAGGCTTGACCGAGGAAGACTTTGAAGTATCGGTGGCTTTAGACGGTAATTCGGGGGTTCAAATGGCCTTGAGCAGTGACTATGATTTGATTCTCCTCGACATTATGCTTCCCGACAAAAACGGTATTGAGGTTTGCAAAGAGCTGCGAAATAACCAGATTCAGGTACCGATATTGTTTTTGACAGCCCTCAATACCGCCGACAATATTGCTTTGGGGCTTAATTCGGGGGCGGATGATTATTTGGCCAAGCCCTTCAAATTTATTGAGTTAGTGGCGCGTATCAAAGCTTTGCTGCGCCGCGCAAGCCAAGGTGGGAGTGAGGCTAAGGCCAAAGAAAATGTGTATGTGGTGGCCAACTTAAAAGTGGATGATGACTCGAAGACCGTAGAACGAAATGGGGAGCTTATTTCCCTCACTGCTACCGAATATCGGTTGCTGGTCACTTTGCTAAAAAATAAAGGAAAAGTGCTTTCGAGGGTGGACTTGCTGGAGAGCGCTTGGGACATTAATTTTAACCTGGCCACGAATGTTGTGGATGTTTATATCAATTATTTGAGAAAAAAACTTGATTCAGCCTACGAACCCAAGCTCATTCATACGGTGATTGGCATGGGCTATGTGTTAAGAGAAGCATGAAAACCCAACTAAAAATAGCGCTTTTTCTGATTTTTACCAACAGCCTGATGCTGCTTCTGTTTGGGGGAAGTATCTATTATTTTTTGTATAATTATTCCTACACTGATTTTTATAAACGACTAGAAACGCGGGCGACGATTGCGGCAAAGTACAATTTTGATGCTGATAAAATTAATGCAGAATCATTTAAAATGATTAGAAGAGAGCACCTTGAAAAGCTCCTGGCAGAGAGAGAATATTTGTACAAGGTTGAAAATAGCAATGACTTGACGGAAATAGCCCAAAAATCGGAGCTGCCGATGGCGTTTTTAAGGGATATTATGGCCAATGGGAAGGCTACCCGTCAGGTGGACGAAACCTTTTTTACGGGGATTCGTCACGAAAGTCATAGCAATATCTACATTGTGATTGTTTCGGCCAAAAACTATTATGCCTCCAACCACTTGTTGTTTATGAGGAATGTTATTTTGATGGGTATTGTACTGATTGCGCTGATTACGACCTATTTATCTTTCTTTTTTTCAAAGCGAATCTTTGATCCCATCAAACATATCACCGACCGCGTCAAACAAATAAGTACGGATAACATTCACTTGAGAATCGAAGAAAAAGACAATGATGCCGAGATAAGCCAGCTGATTTCGACTTTCAATGACCTGCTAAATCGACTTGAAACGGCTTTCGAAACTCAAAAAAACTTTGTCAGTAATGCTTCGCATGAATTTGGTACGCCACTCACGTCTATCATGGGCGAGGCCGAAGTGATGTTGATGAAACAGCGTTCGCCAGAAGAATACCAGCAGTCGCTGATGAGTATTTTGGGACAAGCCGAGCGCCTGAACCAAATCACGCAAACGTTGTTGTATTTGGCCCAAACGGGTTACACCAACAAGCGGGTTAATTTTGAAATTTTACGAACGGATGACCTTATTTGGCAGGTTAAAGAGATGATTGATAAACTCAACCCTAAGAATAACATCCAAGTGGATTTTAGCCTGCTGCCCGAAAATCCGAAAAAATTGAAAGTAATGGGTAATCGCCAACTACTTTCCTTGGCTTTTACCAATATCTTGACTAATGCCTGTAAGTACTCCAACAATAAGCCTGTGGTAGTGACGATTGCTTCCAGCGACAATCAAGTGTTTTTAGTCTTTCAAGACCAGGGTATTGGGATTCCCGAATCAGAGCTGCCTTTTATTTTTGACCCATTTTTCCGTGCTTCCAATACCCGTAACTTTGAAGGCTATGGAATTGGGCTGCCGCTGACCCGAAATATTATCAAAATTCATAACGGCCTGCTGCACGTATCATCGGTAGTCAACGAAGGTACGGTTGTTCAGATTAAACTTCCTTTGGCTATTTTACCCTAATTTTTTTTCATTCTTATCAGATTCTAATCTGTCTCTTAGACCGTTCTTACACGGGCTAGGCAATTTTGTGCATTAGTTTTTAAAAACAACTAAAGCATGGAAAAAACAATAGTAGTGCCCATTGATTTTAAGGTAGAGTCATTAAATGCCCTTCGATTGGCATTGAATACCATTCAAGAAGGAAAAGTCAATGTAGTGTTGATGTATGCTGAAACTCCCTCCGACTCAATCACTGAATTTTTGTTTTATTCGCCAGAGGCAGTAATTGATTCGTTGAAAACTCGCGAATTTGAGGAGGCAATATCCATCCTAAAAAATAGGTACGAGTCACTCCTAGGTTCTGTCAAAATCGAGCTTTTTCATGGATATACTTCAAATGCGCTTGCCAATTTTCTGGAAGCTCAAAAAGTGAGCAAAATTTATTTTTCCAAAAACTACACTCTAAAACCTCACAAAAAAGGGTTTGACCCTATTCCGTTGTTGAAAAAAGCAAAAATCCCTTACCAAGAAGTTGGGGTAGATACGGATGGTTTTTGGTCAGAGTGGGTTTCGCTTAATGCATTATTCAGTTTCTAAACCTCCAAATAAAAATGAAAAATCATGCCTTCCCGACCACGCCTGCGGGTCGTCTAAAACTCTTTTTTACATTTAAGGATTCTCGCTGGGAAGACCTTACCAAAGACAGCTGGCTCAAAACCGTTTATCGAGATTTGAGTGCAGGGCTTATAGTAGCTATGACGGCTATTCCGATGGCGATGGGTTTTGCGATTGCCATGGGAATGCGCCCTGAGCATGGTATTATTGCGGGAGCATTGGCATGTGTTGTTGGACGAACTTTCGGAGGGTCGAAATACCAAGTATATGGGCCTACGGCGGCATTTATCCCCGTCATTGCAGCGCTTATAGCGAAGTACGGCCCAGCCAATGGGGGCGTATTTGAAGAAGCGCATGGTTTTTTGGTTTTTGTCTCAATCCTCTCGGGGATTATTCTCATCGTACTCGGTATTTTTGGGGTAGGCAAGTATGCCAAGCTGGTGCCAAACTCTATTATTGTGGGTTTTACGGTTGGGATTGCGGTAGCCATAGCACTCACTAATTTTAAGGATATTTTAGGGCTAAAATCATTTTCAGTCCTTTTAGGGCAAACTAGCGGTTTTTGGAACAAAATGAATTATGCCTTGGATAATCTAGGGGTAATTAATGGATGGGCTGTAATTATTGGCATACTTACATTTGTGCTGACGAAAGGGCTTCTACGAATTTCTATTTTTATTCCAGGGCCAGTGATTGCGATGGCCGCCGCAACTATTTTGACTTCTACTGTCTTGGCTGATAAAAACATTATTCTGGTTAAAGACCTCTATGGGTCTATTCCAAATAACTTTTTTGTATTTACAGCGCCTCATTTACCAACAATAACACTGGGTGTTGTTGTTGATATATTTTACTTTGTTGGCGCAATTGTGTTCGTATCGGGAGTCGAAAGTATTTTGTGTTCGTCGATGGCAGACAAACTGGCTGAAAACAAAAAAACGCCTTTTAATCCAGATAAAGAGTTTTTTGGACAAGGGTTGGTACAAATTATCACACCGTTGGTACAGGGTTTTCCGTGTACAGGAGCGCTGGCACGAACTGCGACGAGTATAAAAGCGGGAGCTCGTACTCCTTTGGCAGGGTATTTTAAAGCGATATTAAAACTCACAATGGCGTATTATTTAGCACAATATTTAGAGCTCATTCCAATGGCATGTATTGGTGGTATTTTGGTTTGGGTAGCAAGCAATATGATTAAACCCGCCGAAATCAGGGAAATAAAGCACTTGGGCAAGTTTGAATTTTCGATGATGCTTTATACGGCTGTGATGGTGCCTATGACCGACTTTTTGACAGGAGTATTGTCGGCGTTGATTATCTATTTTGTTGTCAAAAAATTCTACTCAAAAAAGACACCTTCCACATCCAAGTTGAGTTTGGATGTAGCAGATAACTGATACTTACATATAGATTGACCCACGCGTGATTCGATCGGCATTTTTACATTTTGGTAGAAATGCCGATTTTTCTTTCAAACTGCCATTTTTCGCATTCTTGGGCACCGAGGTTGCGTTTGAAACGTGCCAAACTGCTCTTGGGCTGGCCAGCGGCGTCAACTGAAATGCCTAAATCTAAAATAGTTACACCTTCTTGCTGGGAAAATTCGTATAAACCTTTGGTCAACAACACCGAGGGGCTGTATTGTCGATAGGCTAGGTTGTCGGCGGGGCAGAAGTGATAGAGTACATTTTTTCCGACGCGGACAGTTAGCCCTAATGAGGCAATTTCTTCGCCATTTTTGACACAAAATACCCGAAAAATTTCAGGAAAAACGGCCAACCAAAGCCGCAACTGCTCTTCACGAAAAGAAAGCGAGTAGCCGAGTCGTTGGCGGTTATGGGCAATAAATTGATACACTTGTTCGGCATCAGGAAGTAACCATTCTTCAAATCGAAAACCTGCTTGCAGGCACTTTCGTAATCGTCGCCGTTCGGAGGCGTGAAGCCCTGTCTCAAACGGCTGCGAGTTTACCGCAATGTAGTGATTGATAGAGGGTTGGTTTGTCTGAAACCCGTGCCGTACCAACCCGCGTTTGATAAACGAACTACGGGCAGGATGATAACAGCTGGGATAATGACGAACCGACAACGACGTGATGTGATGCGATACGGCAAACGATTCGATAAAAGTTAGCCAAGTACTAAACTCCGTATGACTGACGACTTCGGCTACTTCAAACGACCCAAACGATGCCCGTAGTGGGCTGACTCCTTGCTGATTTTGGACAAAAAGATGAAAAAAACCGTGGAGTTCTTGCTGCGTTTCGGCATCGGTGAGCACAAAAGTATAAACTTGCTCGGCTTGCTGGTGAACCACGTGCAGGGGCGTGTTGAAGAGCCAAGGCGACCAACGACACCGAAAACGAGTAAGCGCAGCGGGGTCATTGATAAACACCAACGAAGAAAAAGCCCGCTGAATAGTGGTCTGAACCTTATTTTTTGGAAGAAGGTGTGTCATTCGTTCGTGTGTTGTCGGGCAAAGATACAAAAACCACTAACTTTGTAGCATGATTTCGATTACCAACCTCTCGTATTATCTCGGCGACCGTGCTTTGTACGAAAACGCCTCGCTTCATATCAAGCCCAAAGATAAAATTGGCCTTATTGGTTTGAACGGAACAGGGAAGTCCACCCTGCTGCATTTGATTGTGGGTAACTACCAGCCCGATGCAGGAAATATCTCAAAAGCAGGTGGTTGCACCATTGGGTTTTTGAACCAAGATTTGCTCTCTTACCAAAGTGATGAGCCTATTTTGACGGTAGCCTTGCAAGCTTTTGAGCGACAGTTGGTGCTGCAACGCCAAATTGATGAGGTTCTTCATCAGATGGAAACCAATTACGAAGATAAGCTGGTGGATCGCCTTGCGCGTTTGCAAGAAGAGTTTGAGGCATTGGACGGATATACCATTCAGTCGAAAGCCGAAGAAATTTTGGAAGGACTTGGTTTTTCGACAACTGACTTACAAAAACCGCTGCGGCAGTTTTCGGGAGGTTGGCGAATGCGCGTAATGTTGGCCAAGTTGCTGTTACAAAAACCTTCTTTGCTCATGCTCGATGAGCCTACCAACCACTTGGACTTGCCTTCGATTCAGTGGGTGGAAAAGTATGTTCAGAGCTACGAAAATGCGGTGATTGTGGTATCGCACGACCGTGAGTTTTTGGATAATGTCTGCGATACGATGGTGGAAGTAAGTAATCAAAAGTTAAACTATTACGGGGGGAATTATTCGTTTTATCTCGAAGAAAAAGCCCTTCGTAATGAGATTCAAAAAGGAGCTTACGAAAACCAACAGGCTAAAATCCGCCAAACAGAGCGCTTTATTGAGCGGTTTAAGGCCAAAGCAACCAAAGCAAAACAAGCCCAAAGCCGCGCTAAAATGCTGGATCGAATGGATCGGGTGGAGGCCGTAGTGGATGAAAATGCCAAAGTGCATTTCCGATTCCAATTTACGACCCAGCCAGGCCGCCATGTGCTTCAGCTGGAAGATGTGTCGAAGGCTTACGGTGAAAAGGAAATCCTGAAACATACCAATATCACGATGGAGCGCGGCGACAAAATTGCGCTTATCGGGGCCAATGGTAAAGGGAAATCAACGTTGCTGAGGGTCATTGCAGGCACCGAGCCTGTCGAAGGCGAGCGACGGCTGGGACACAATGTGCTTTTTACCTTTTATGCCCAGCACCAGTTGGAGTCGCTTAATATAGAACATACGATTTTAGAAGAATTAAAATACGCCAATCCGACTAAGACCGAAACCGAATGTCGGACAATTTTAGGGTGTTTCCTGTTTACGGGTGACGATGTTTTTAAGAAGATCAAGGTGTTATCGGGAGGTGAGAAATCGCGGGTTGCGTTGGCAAAAGTATTGGTGTCTCAAGCCAATTTCTTGTTGCTCGATGAGCCTACCAACCACTTAGACATGCAGTCGGTGAATATCCTCATTCAGGCACTTAGGCAATATGAAGGCTCGTTTGTAGTGGTTTCGCACGACCGTTTCTTTGTGGAAGCCATTGCGGAGAAAATTTGGTACATCGAAGAAAAAGAAGTGAAAGAATACCCTGGTACCTACCAAGAGTACGAGTGGTGGCAAGAAGAACGTGAAGAAGAAGTGGTAGCAGCCCCTGCGGAGACGGTGGTAGTGCCGCAACGCTCGGCGCCTGCTCCAGCGAAGAATACGTCTTCGGGATCATCGCACCAGCAAAAGACCCTTCAGAAAAAAATCACCCAACTCGAACAAGAAATCGACGAGTTGGAAAAACGTAAGAAAGAAGCAGAAGCGCAATTGGCCGACACTGCTATTTACAGCGATGCGGCTAAATTGGCCGAAGTGAATAAAAAATACACGGAAGTCCAGCAAAAAATTGCGGCCACCACCGACGCGTGGGAAAATGCCATGATGGAGATGGAAGAGCTGGGGTAGTACAAACAAAGACCTTCCAAGTTTCAAAAACTTGGAAGGTCTCTTATTCGGCGCTTTGTCGGGTTTTGAGAAACCCTCTGCACAGTTGAACGTCTCTTATTCGGTGCTTTGTCGGGTTGAGAGCAACCCTCTGCACGGGCTCGTCGGGTTTTGAGAAACCCTTTTCACATATTCGGGTTTTGAGAAACCCGACGCACGGGACCGCACAACACAAATTAATTCTTCATTCGAGATAGTTTCTCATAATCGAGTACCGTAATCAAACTTCCCTTCATTTCGAGAAGATGTTCGTCCTTAAAATCGGAGAGCGTACGGATGACTGTTTCGGTGGCAGTGCCTACGATGCTTGCTAAATCTTCGCGGGTGATGGCAATGGCAAAAGGCTTTGTTTTGTCTTCTTGGTAGCGATTGGCCAACATAATCAGGGCTTCGGCTACGCGTTTTCGTACGGAGTTGTAAGCAAGTTTTAGCAATCGCTCTTCCCGTTCGCGCACTTCATTGGAAAGCATTTTGATGAACTTCGTAGCTACATCACGGTTGTTGTAGAGAAGGCTATTAAACTCATCTTTGGGAATGATAACCACCTCACTGTCTTGCAGCGACACGGCCGATTCTTGGTAGGGAGTATTTTCCAACAAATCTAAATACCCGAAAAAATCGCCAGGCTTGTGAAGTTCCACAATGTATTCTTTCCCAAACTCATTGGTCTTTGAGTTTTTGATTTTTCCACTTTTTAAAAAATAAACGGCATTGGGATAGCTTCCCTCCGAATACACCGTTTCACGCTTTTTATAGAGCTTCGTTTTCTTGTTTTCCGACAGTTTTTTGAGCGATTCAAACGATTTTACTTCGTTCAAAAACTGCGTCAGACCTTCTTCCGTTCGTGAATACTCTGTTTTGAGCAAATCGTTTTTGCGTAAGCGCGTTTCGACCGCACTCAACAGCTCTACGTCGTCGTAAGGTTTGGTCAGATAATCGTCTGCGCCCAGGGTCATTCCCTTGCGGTAGTCAGCTTTTTCAGCTTTGGCGGTTAAGAAAATAAAAGGAATACTCGCAGTTTCGGCTTCTTTACTGAGCAAATGCAACACGCCGTAGCCGTCGAGTTCGGGCATCATGATGTCACAAATAATCAGGTCAGGCTGCTGTTCTTGAGCGATTTTGATGCCTTTTTTACCGTTTTCAGCCGTCAGTACATTGTAGTGTGCTAACTCCAAAATTTCGGTCGTATTTTCCCGCATATCGGGATTGTCTTCTATCAGTAGAATGGTCTTCATGTGGCTAACAATTCGGAAGGTCGAGAGACACCGTCGTGCCTTGATTCAGTTGACTCGTAAGCCGAATTTCGCCTTGCATCAACTGAATGTATTTTTTTACAATGTTTAGCCCAAGGCCAGTTCCTTGTATCGTCCCAGAGTTGTGCGCGCGGAAAAAGCGGTCAAACACATACGCTTGGTCTTGTTCGGGAATCCCAATGCCTTGGTCTTGTACTTCAAAGCGAACGGTTTTTTCTTTTTTAGATGAACGTAAAAAAATTTGCTTGCCCGCGTCCGAATATTTGGAGGCGTTTGAAAGCAAATTAATGAGTACATTTTTGAGTAAATGACGGTCGATACATACCTCCGAATCACCTTCGTGGGTATATATAATCTGCTGGTTTTCTTTACAAACCGATTTGAGTTCGTCCACCAATTCTTTGCAAAAATCAGTAACAGGAAACACAATAGGCACGTTGCGGATTTGACCTTCTTCGAGTTTGCCGAGCGACAAAAAGTCGTTCAGAATTTCAGTGAGATTCGTAACGGTCGATTTGATTCGTTGAACGTGTTTTTGACGTTTTTCGTCTTCTTCGGTGTGCGTATAACGTCCAATCAACGACGCAGACGACAGGATGGTCGCCAATGGCGTACGGAATTCGTGCGAGGCAATTGTCACAAATTTCGTTTTCATGTCATTAAGTTGACGTTCTTTCTCCAGCGCCCGCATTACTTCTTGTTTCGACTGCTCAATTTCCTCTAGCGCCTGTGCCAGTTCACGGGTGCGTTGCTGCACACGCTCTTCCAAGTCGGCGTTGAGGGTTTGGATTTGGCGGTGTGCTTCTAGCAGTGCCTCTTCTTGTTTTTTGCGCAACGAAATGTCGATAATAAAACTTACGATGTATTCGCCATCGCTGGTGGCAAACGGACTTAAACTGATTTCGACAGGAAACTCCGAATTATCTTTACGCTTGGCATTGAGGTCTAAGTTGCTCCCCATGTTCCTTGCCTTGGGGTGC
Source organism: Runella limosa DSM 17973 (assembly GCF_000482465.1). Classification (GTDB taxonomy): domain Bacteria; phylum Bacteroidota; class Bacteroidia; order Cytophagales; family Spirosomataceae; genus Runella; species Runella limosa. The sequence continues at coordinate 236,318 of NZ_KI519423.1, read as the reverse complement.
TGGGAGTAATTCATGCGGTGATCTACGTGATTGCGGGCATATCGTTGAGGAATAAGGATTTCTATTTTCTTACCAATCAACTCGTCTTCATCGTAGCCAAATAACTCTTCGGCTTTGGGGTTGACCAGCTGTATAGCTCCCCACGAATCCACGACAATAATTCCCTCCGTTGCACTTTTAAAGAGTGCATCTAACATTTCGACGTGTCTTCTCATCGCTTGGGTTTGCTGAATAAATATTTCTAACATACCAAATACGGAGGTTGCGGTGATTTTTCCAAAAGAATTTTAAAATGTTTGGCTAAAAATGGCTGTTTGTGGTATATCTCCCCACAAACGCGCATCAAAGGCCATACTAATATTACGAATAAAAGAGCGGCCTTCGGGTGTCACTTTGAGGTGATAGGGTTCGATGCTGACAAGGCCATCTTTTTCGGGTTCTTCCAACCGAGCAAGAGCTTCGTAAAGTGCTTGACATTGGTCTTTGGCGTCGAACCAAGTCGTTTCAAAATGACACATCAACTGCAAAATATGGCGTCGTAAAATTAAATCTTCGCGCGTCAGAACGTGGCCTCTAAAAATCGGTAACTCGTTGTTGTTGAGTCGTTCGTAGTACTTTTCGACCGTTTTTTCATTTTGACCATAGCCCCACCAACAATCGCCGATGGCCGACACGCCCAAACCCACCAGCAAACGCGTCTGGGTAGTAGTGTAGCCCATAAAATTGCGGTGGAGTTTTTTATGTTCAAGGGCCTGATAAAGCGTATCTGTTCTGAGTGAAAAGTGGTCCATGCCGATGTCATGATAACCTGCTAATTCCAGTGCGCCACGACAGGCTTCATAAATCGCTAATTTTTTGGCGGCATCTGGCAAGTCAGCTTCGGTAAATTTACGTTGACCTGGTTTTACCCAAGGCACGTGGGCATAGCTGTAAAGCGCAATGCGGTCGGGGCGAAGCTGAATCACTTCTCCGATGGTTTGGGTCATTCCCTCCACCTGTTGTTGGGGCAAGCCATAAACCAAATCATAGTTTACCGACGTGTATCCAATTTCGCGCGCTTTCTCAGTAACGTGCTTTACTTGCTCGTAGGTTTGAGGGCGATTGATGAGGTCAAGAATAATGGGATTGAAATCTTGTACACCAATACTAATCCGACGAAAACCTAGTTCAAACAGCGTCTGAAGGTGCGCATCGGTGGTACTAGCTGGGTGCGCTTCAAACCCAAACTCGTGCTCGGGGTGAATATCTGCTTTTTCAAATAAGCCCGAAATCAAGGTTCGTAGATTTTCAGGGCTAAAAAACGTGGGCGTTCCACCACCCAAATGCAATTCTCTGATTTTGGGGCGATTGGGTAGAAAATCGAGGTAAAGTTGCCACTCCTTCAGAACAGCCGCAATGTACGGCTGTTCTACTTTATGATTGACCGTAATGCGGGTATTGCAGCCACAGTAGGTACACAAACTTTCGCAGTACGGCAAGTGGATATAGAGGCTAATGCCCTCGGAAGTATTGCTGATTTCAAATATATCTTTTACCAAGTCTTTCCAACGGGGTTCCGTAAGCGGGGTTTTATCCCAATAAGGAACGGTTGGGTAACTGGTGTAGCGAGGCCCAGGCACGTTGTATTTCTGGAGTAGTTGCGTGTTCATGGTAAATAGGTGTTTTACCAAAAATGCAAGCTATTGGAAAAGTAAAATATGACATTGGTCAGGCTGATTGGAAAAATATCAAGCATTCAGCATGAATGAAAGGGAGGTAAATAGCTGTTTTCGTTTAGATTAGAAGATTTAGAGTCAGCCTCGGAGAGGCATAACATTTGTAGTAAAGGGTTTTGAAAACAACCTACCGCCCCCCATGGCAAACAGGAATCTCACGATTTTCTAAACCCAAAATGGGCCAACCTGTGACTTCCAAACCACGAAGAATAAGCACTATGGCTACTACTGCTACTAGGGCGGGCATAAAACTGCGGGCACGGTTGCGAAAAGAAGTAGAAAAGAGATTTTTGACAAAGGCAACGGCGCTCATGGCAGGGAGCGTTCCAAGGCCAAAGGTTGCCATAAAAAGCGCCCCGTCGGTAGGCCCTCCCGTCGCTATGGAGCTAATCAGTGCCATGTAAACTAGCCCACACGGTAAAAGACCGTTGAGTGTTCCAAGAGCGAAAAGCGAGCTAAAACTACGTTGGTGGAGAAGTGAACTGAGCTGCTTTTTTATCCATTGAACGCCTTTTTGGAGAAAGGGAGGTGTTCCGAGCTGGTCTAGCCAATGGGAGGAATAAGCAACTGCACCGAGCATAAACACACCCGTACCAATAGAAAGGCCACGTTGGAGTCCTGCGAGGTTGAGGGCATTACCCACGAAACCTAGCAAAAAACCGAGGAGGGCGTAAGTAGTGGCCCGACCGAGGTTATACAGTACTATTCCGCCCAATTTTCCCCATTTTGAGCGTTGATGTACGGGAAGTGCCAACGCAATAGGCCCACACATTCCTACGCAGTGCAGGCTGCTCATGAGTCCGAGGGAAAAAGCCAAATAAAACATAGTTTTGAATGTCAAAATGGAGTGTCGAGTGTCGAAGGCAGAATGTCGAATTTGTGCGGGTGTGCGTCGGGTTTCTCAAAACCCGACGAGGCAGGTTAGAATGTCGAATAAAATGCCGTTCAACCTTCTATTTACTGGTCGGGTTTTGAGAAACCCTCCGCACGTGAGAATAAAATGTCATTCAACATACTATGTACTCGTTGGGTTTTGAGAAACCCTCCGCACGGTAAGCACTCGACATTTAGACAATGACACTTAAATATTGAGAATTCCTTCGTTCCAGTATCCTACACCGTTGGCTTGCCAGTCAATTTGCAGTTGGTAACGTCCCGCCTTAATTTTTTGGTTTGAAATAAACTGCGTACCGTCGGCTCCGACCTGAATTGGGGTAGAAAAATCCTTACGGTTATCGGCTGGACAATAGAAGTTAATTTTTCCAGAGACACCCTTCATATTCGTTGGATAGTGAATGCGGACGCCATTTTCCAGCACTTCCCAAGTGAGGGGTGTGGCTAGGGCTTTGGCGCGATTGATTTTGTCAATTTTGCCTTGGAATTTAACTTCCTCTTCGTAATAGTTGTCAGTAACAAGGTCAATTTTTTGGACGATGCTCATTCCGACCATCGCTAGTATCATTAAGACAAATAAGCCATAAAAAGCCCAAATGCCAGTTCCCCAAGATAGTTTCATAGTAGTAATATTTATTCTTCTGGTGCAATAAAGGTTGTTTTAAATTCTTCCAACTGCTTGCCGTTGGCATAGATTCCCAAGGAAACGTCGGTGCGGCGTTTGGAGATTTCCGATTTTGGAATGGTAATAAAGACCGAACCTTCGACCATTCCAGCGGATTCGAGGTTGAGATTAGGAATCCCCGCAAATTTTAAGGTGCCTTTGGGGAACAACAGCTTCATCTCAGGCTGGATGGGGTGATTGGTTTTATTAAACAATTTGAAGGTATAAAGATTGCTAATGGTGCCGTCAGGATTTTCGATAAAGCGCGAGCCTGGAGCGCGCAAAAGCGTTGTTTCAGTGTCGTTTCGGGTAAAAATAGCGTAACCCAGACCTACCCAAAGCGCTGTCAATACAACCGCATAGGCAATGGTTCGAGTGGTAATAAGTTTACTTTTACCCGAAGAAATATTGTTTTCTGAATCAAAGCGAATCAGTCCTTTGGGAAGGTTTACTTTCTCCATGATATTGTCGCAGGCATCGATACAGGCCGTGCAGTTGACGCACTCCATTTGGGTGCCGTTGCGGATGTCGATACCCGTTGGGCACACGTTGACACACTGAAAACAGTTGATACAATCGCCAGCGGTACGTTCGGTACCTTTACGGAGTTTTTCACGCGGCTCGCCACGTTTATAATCATAGGCAATCACGACCGAGTTTTTGTCGAGTAACACTCCCTGCAAGCGCCCGTAAGGACAGACAACGGTACAGGCTTGGTCGCGAAGCCAGGCAAAATTCCAGAAAAAGACCAAGGTAAAAGCGCAGATGCCTAAAAACAGGGTCAAGTGGTCTGAGATTGGCTCTAAAATGATACGTTCAAGACGGTCAATCCCCACAAAGTAGCTCAATAGCAGATTGGCAATGGCAAAGGATAATGCCATGAAAATAACCGCTTTAAGGGTTCTTTTGATGATTTTTTCGTTGTTCCAAGGGGCTTTGGCAAGCGCGCGTTGGGCTTTCCAATCGCCTTCGATGACGTATTCGATTTTGCGGAAAACCATTTCCATGAATACCGTTTGAGGACACGCCCAGCCGCACCAAACCCGCCCGAAAACGGTGGTGAAGAGTACGATAAACACAAAAAAGGAAATCATCATTAGGCCAAACAACCAATAGTCTTGTGGGCCAATGAAGATACCAAACACGATAAACTTACGCTCTAGGATGTTGAATAAGAATAGAGGTTGACCGTTTACTTTGATAAACGGCAAGGCAAACATAACGGTTAGCTGAAAGATGGTGAACCAAACGCGGCGGTTGTGCCATTTTCCAGTTGGTTTTTGGGGATAAAACCAATTTCTTTTCCCAGTAGTATCATCGACCGCCGCAAAACTATCGCGGAACGATTCGTCGAAGTCGGGGTGTGTATCGAGGGGTTGCATAATGAGAATGAAAAAAAATGTCGAATGCAGAGTGCAGAATGTCGAGTTCTAGTGTCGAATGTCCAGTTTTAGTGTCGAGCGTCGAGTGCAGAATGTCGAATGGAGCGCATTTTATTCGACACTCTGCATTCGACACTCGACAATCCATTCGACATTTATTTTGCTGCTACAGTACTATCTGGAGCGGCGGTAGTTTCGGTATAAATTTCTCCTTGAGGAGCTTTCGGGTTCGCAGGCTTAGAGCCTTTGATAGAGATGATATAACTAGCCACTTGTTGCATTTTGAGTGGGTTCAATTGTTTTTCCCACGCAATCATCCCTTTTTCTGGCACACCGTATTTGATGGTTTTGAAGACATTTTTGATGCCACCACCATGGAGCCAGTATTCGTCGGTAAGGTTGGGGCCTACAGTTCCTCCTCCGTCGGCAGCGTGACAAGCAGCGCAGTTGGCAGTAAAAATGGCTTTACCCTCCTCAATCGCTTTGGTATCGGTGGCCAACGTAACGGTATTTTCGTTGATTTTGGCCGCTGCTTTTTCAAGGAACGCGGTTTTCTTCGCTTCTACAATCTGGCTTTCCTTTTCCAATTCGGCCATCGGTAAATCTCCCCAACCTGCCATGTGATAGATAATGAGGTAAATCACGGCAAATAGAATCGTACCTTGGAACAAGAATGCCAACCAAGGTGGCATACGGTTGTCGAGTTCGTGAATACCATCGTAGTCGTGGCCTTTGATGAGGATGCGTTGCTCGTCGGCGAGTTTCACGCCAAAACCCGTCCAACGCTGCCACCAACGGTCACTGAAAATCGGCGCAGATTCGCCGCGCAAATCTTCTTTTACTTCTGCATCTCCCTGAGGAGCAGAGATTTTGCGAAGAAGCATCATCACTTGCACCAAGAGCACGAGCACAGCCAGAATGACGACAACAAGCAACATAACGATGAGGTAGTTGACCAACTCTTTGTTACCTGCTTTGGGGGCTTCGGCGGCTTGGGCAAACACCATCGACGAAACTAAAAGTAACGCGAGAGTTGCAAGCCCACGGCGAACGGTGCCGTCTTCGAGCGGTAATTGGCTTATTTTTTGGACGGTTTTCTTGTCAAGTTTTACAAGGTACCATACCAATCCTACAAAAACGGCCGCAAAAATCAGTAGTCCGATGAGCGGATATATCGCCACTCCGTCAATCGTCTGGAGATAGTTTCTGAATTTCATGATTTTTATTGTTTTTTGATGTCAGTACCTAAGCGTTGTAAGTAGGCAATGAGCGCAATGATTTCTTTGTCAGCTTTGGCTTTGATACCGTCTTTTTTGAGACTTGCCACGATGCCATCGGCTTGTTTTTGAGCGTCGGCAATGGCTTGGTCTTCAAACCCGTCTTCGTAAGGGACGCCGAGGGTACGCATGGCACTGATTTTGGCAGGAGTTGTACTCAAATCAAGCGCATCTTCAAGCAACCAAGGGTACTTAGGCATGATAGAGCCAGGCGACATGCTCGTTGGGTCTTCCATGTGGTTGTAGTGCCACGAATCTGGATATTTTGCCCCAACTCGGTGCAAATCGGGTCCTGTCCGTTTTGAACCCCACTGGAATGGGTGGTCATAGACAAACTCACCTGCTTTTGAGTATTCACCATAACGTTCGGTTTCTGAGCGGAACGGACGAATCATTTGAGAGTGACACGTATAGCAGCCTTCGCGGACATAAATGTCACGGCCTTGAAGTTCGAGGGCGGTGTAAGGTTTCACGCTTTCGATGGTTGGTACATTGGACTCTACCATGAAAGTTGGCACAAGTTCTATGACACCCCCGATGATAACGGCTACCAATGAAATAACGGTAAAGAACACAGGTTTACGTTCAAAAATACGGCTGTGCCAAAATTCGTTGGCTGGTGGGTTCCAGATAGATTTGAGGGAAGCCGCACGTGCTGTTTCGTTGGCGATAAGTTTTCCACTAAGGGCGGTCATAGCCAAGTTGTACGTACCCACTAAGAAACCTACCAAGAACAAAGTACCACCCACACCACGTAAGATATAGAAAGGAACAAGCTGCGTAACGGTTTCGAGAAAGTTAGGATATTTTAAGAAACCTTCTTCGGTAAATTCTTTCCACATCGACGATTGTGTCCAACCTGCCCAGTACATCGGCACGGCGTAGAAAATGATACCTAATGTGCCAATCCAGAAGTGGAAATTAGCCAGTTTTTGAGAAAACAACGGACGTCCGTACAAACGTGGGAACAACCAATACATGATGGCAAACGTCATAAAACCGTTCCAGCCAAGCGCTCCAACGTGAACGTGCGCTACAATCCAGTCGGTATAGTGGGCAATGGCGTTTACGTTTTTCAACGAAAGCATAGGGCCTTCAAAAGTTGCCATCCCGTAGGCTGTTACCCCTACCACCATGAATTTCAAAACGACATCTTCACGAACTTTGTCCCAAGCACCACGAAGGGTAAACAAACCGTTGATCATCCCACCCCATGAAGGTGCAATCAACATGATAGAGAATACCGTACCCAAAGATTGAGCCCAGTCGGGCAAAGACGTATAAAGTAAGTGGTGAGGCCCTGCCCAGATGTATAAGAATATCAACGACCAAAAGTGAACAATTGACAATCGGTACGAATAAATAGGGCGGTTGGCAGCTTTTGGCAAAAAGTAGTACATCAAGCCCAAATAGGGAGTTGTCAAGAAGAATGCCACGGCATTGTGACCGTACCACCATTGTACCAAGGCATCTTGCACACCTGCGTACCAAGAATAACTTTTAGTAAGAGAGATTGGAAGTTCAACGCTGTTGACCACGTGCAACATCGCCACTGTGACAAACGAAGCCAAGTAAAACCAAACCGCAGCGTAGATGTGCTGCACGCGGCGGTTAATCATGGTCATCACCAAGTTGAGAAGAGCCGCTACCCAAACGACCGCAATCGCAATGTCAATTGGCCATTCTAATTCGGCGTATTCTTTCCCTGTGGTAAGTCCTAATGGAAGCGTAATGGCTGCGGCGACGATGATGAGTTGCCAACCCCAGAAGTTGATGTTGGACAACAACTTACTGTACATAGGGGTGCGCAATACGCGCGGGGCAGAATAATAAAGCCCCATGAAAAAACCGTTACCGACGAAGGCAAAAATGACGGCGTTGGTGTGAAGGGGACGTAACCTACCAAACGTAGTGTAAGGCAAATCGAGGTTGAGTGCGGGAAATGCTAACTGAAACGCGATAAGGACGCCCACCAGCATTCCGACAATCCCAAACACGATAGAAGCAATGGCGAAATTTCGTACGATGGTGTTATCATACTGAAACTCTTCCATGTCAACGGTTGAGGTTGTTTTGGAAATTGGTTCCATGTTGAATTTGAGGAGTTTATGATTAAAAAGGATGAACTATTTTTCGTTGTCGTCGAATAAAATCCGAATCGAAGGAGTGTAATCGTCGTCGTATTGTCCTTGACGTACCGACCATACAAAGGCGATTAAGAAGCCGCCTGCGACAAACAGACTGATGCAGAGCAGGATGATGAGAGCACTCATAGACGTGTTTATGTTTGAGAATGTTGAAATCGTACCAGCTTGCTAGGACTGACGACCTCCCAAAAGTAGGTTTGGAGGGGCGGGATTAAGATGAGGGAAGTCAGTCCTCAAAACTGACTTTGGTCAGTTTTGGTAGATCTGTGTACCTTTGTCGAACTATCTTCGTGGATTAATGAATATCTTATTTTTTAAACTGACCATTATTCCGTTGGTCATTGGACTGATTACGCTGATTAGCCGCAAGTGGGGAAATCGGGTAGGGGGAGTGGTCGGGAGTATGCCTTGGGTAGCGGGGCCTATCTTGGTGTTTTTTATTTTGGAGCAGGGTAAAGACTTTGGCATACGCGCTATTCCAGGCATTTTGATGGGAATTATCGCGCTGGTGAGTTTTTGTTACTGCTATGCGTTATTTTCCAAACGGATGAAGTGGCTACCAACGCTGCTGATTTCGTACGTGGCTTTTGCCCTAACTGCTCTTGTGTTGGATGCGATTCCGCTGACAATTTGGGGAATTTACGGCTTGGCTTTGGTCGTGATTACGATTGCCTTGTATTATTTTCCACGCTCCTCAGTGGGACAAGCGGCTCCTTCCCGAGCGAAGCCCCCGAAGTATGATTTATTGTTTCGGATGTTGGTGGCGACTCTTTTTGTCCTGACCATCACAGGATTGGCCGCTATTTTGGGGCCTAGCTGGAGCGGTGTTCTGACGCCTTTCCCTATCTTGACCTCGATTTTGGCCATTTTTAATCATTATTTACAAGGTAGTACGGCGGCTATAACGGTCTTGCGAGGCATCATGATTGGCCTCGTGGGCTTTACGACGTTCTTGTTTTTGCAGGCGTTTTTGCTCCACGAGTTTTCGGTTGTGGTAGCGTTTTTGATAGCACTGGTGGTCAATGCCGTGATTAATCTAGTTTCGAGCCGTATGTGGGCTTGATTGAAAAAAGTACCCCAACTAATGCAGAAATAAAATACGTGCAATAAAAATTAATAGGATACTAATCATACCCCACTACGTCTCAACTGGTGATAGCAAATGGTGTTTTAAGCATAAACCCTTTATTTCTATGGCCAGCTTCAATGACTATTCTCAGTATCGGCGTCAATCGTTTCGGTTGCAAGGGTATGATTACCGCAATGAAGGAATGTACTTTGTGACGATTTGTACCAAAGATAGGTTGCCATTTTTTGGTAGAATTGTTGATAATCAAATGATATTATCTGAGGTCGGGCAAATTGTACACGATAATTGGTACAAAATACCACAGTTTTCTCCCCATATCGTTTTGGACGAATTTGTGGTTATGCCTAATCACATTCATGGAATTTTGGCGATTATATCCCCTGTGGCATTGGTGCAATCGGTGGCATCGTTGCAATGCGTACCATCGTTGCAATGCAACGATGCCACCAATACCACCAATACCACCAAAAATCAATTTATGTCTGATATTTCACCCAAATCAGGCAGTATATCAAGGGTATTGAATTCATACAAAGGTGCTTGTTCTAAAAATGTGGCATCGTTGCAATCTGTGGCATCGTTGCACTGCAACGATGCTACGACATTTGCCTGGCAATCTAAATTCCATGACAGGATAATACGCAACGAACAAGAATTGTATCGTATCCAAAATTACATCATCAATAATCCTAAAAATTGGAAAAACGATGAAAATCATTTCTGATAATGCAACCGACGCGCAGCCGCGATGCGGCTGGAAATCGTGGTAAACAAAACGATTGAAATCGAACTGGCTGGCATCAAAATCGCAGCAACGACGGGTGAAAGATTTCCCGTAAGGGCAAAACTTAACCCAATGATGTTATACACAACCGAAATGATAAAGCTCTGAATCACGATGTTGCGGCCCGCTTGGGCTAGGCGAACAAACTGAGGTAGCTTCGAAAGTTGGTTTCCTTCTAAAATCCCATCGCAGGCGGGTGAAAAGTTGTTGATGTTGTCGGAAACGGCAATGCCTACGTCGCTTTTGATGAGTGCCCCTGCATCGTTCAAGCCATCGCCTACCATCAAGACTTTGTGGCCTTGCTGTTGTAAGTTTTCAATAAATCGAAGTTTATCGTCGGGTTTTTGGTTAAAATTGAGCTGCTTGAGTGAACCAAACAATTCACTCAGCATTTCGACGTCGGTAGGTTTGTCGCCCGACAATAAATAGGTATTGTAATGCTGCTGTTTTAAGCTTTTGAGGGTATCAACGAGGTTGTCGCGGTATTGGCTTTGGATGTCAAAATAACCCAATACTTTGCCATCAAAAGAAAAATAAACGTGGCTGCTGTTGCTGTCTTGAAGGTTTGTAACTCCTTGGTTGTCAATAGAAACAAAAGTGGCGGAGCCTAGCCGTACCGTAACATGTTCGCCTAACTTGCCTTCCACGCCTTTTCCTTCAATTTCTTGAAAATCGCTCATCATTTTTTCATGCGGAACGTGTTGTAGCGACTTGGCAATCAATCGGCTCAACGGGTGCGACGATTGTTCGCAAAGGGTACGAACGATGCGTTGCTGAATGTGAGTGAGTGGTTTGCCAATAAACTGAACATGTGCCGCATCGGGTAACGTAAGCGTTCCTGTTTTATCAAAAACAACCGTGTCGATTTTAGACAAATTTTCAATGATTTGGGCGTTTTTGAGGTACAGTTTATTTGACCCAAACATGCCCAGCATATTACCGTTGGTAAAGGTGTCTGAGAGTAGCAGCGCGCAGGGGCAGGCCACAATCAAAATCGTCGTAATGGCGTTGATGCCCCGTGGCAAGTCGCCCAAAACAGACCAGTAGGCCAAAGCGCCAAATCCTAAGAATAACAATGCCCACGAAAAGTAATAATTGATTTTACCTACCATCGTCTGTTGGGCATTTTGCTGCTGTTGCGTGGCCGAGTCGTTGTTCCAAAGCTGCGTCAGATAACTTTGCGATACTCGCTTGGTCACTTCGACCTCAATCGCCCCCCCGATTTGACGGCCACCTGCATAAATGAGTTCATTACGCGTTTTTTCAATGGGCGTAGATTCTCCCGAAACAAAACTGTAATCAATCATCGCGCGTTCGCTGACAAGGCGCACATCCGCAGGAATCAATTCTTTGTTACGAATCAAAATCTGGTCGCCAGGTTCTAGGTCGGTTACGAGTAATTGGTGATTGGTGATTGGGGACTGGAGACTGGTGTTAGATACCTCCTTCGTTGGTATGACAGCGTCTTTCCCTCTGCTCAATAACGTCACCGCCACGGGAAAGTAGGATTTATAATCGCGGTCGAACGAAATGGCGGAGTACGTTTTGTCTTGAAAATACCGCCCCAACAGCATAAAAAACACAATACCCGTCATGGAGTCGAGGTAGCCGACGCCCGTTTGGGTGCCAATTTCGTACAAACTTCGTACAAAAGTGACCAAAATGGCCAACGCGATGGGCGCATCAATATTGAGGAAACGTTCACGAATGGATTTCCACGCAGAGACAAAGAAGTCAGAAGCGCTGTAAAAAAACACGGGCAAGGCCAATACCACACTGAAAACGCTAAACATCGTCTGCAAATGATGGTCGAGGCGGGTATCTCCCAATCCAAAATAATCGGGGAAGCTCATCATCATGACGTTGCCAAAAGCAAAACCCGCAATCCCGATTTTGTACAAACGCGTACGGTTGGTTTTGGGTGCTTTCTGCGCTTCGATGTCTTGCAAACTAATGTAAGGTTCGTAGCCGATGTAGGTAAGCAATTCGGCCAATTTACTCAGGCTGATTTTTTGTTCGTCGATAACGACACGGGCTTTCTTTTCGGGAAAATTTACCAACGACGAAATCACGCCTTCGTGCAAGCGGTGTAGATTTTCCAACAAATATACGCACGAACTACAGTGCATTTGAGGGAAAAACCAGTTGATGTGCGTTTGGCGACCGTCGGTAAATTCAATGATTTTATCGTGCACTTCGGGCAGGTCTAAGTACGCGTATTTGCCTGCGTAGTAATTTTTATCGGGCGATACGCCTGGGTTTTGCGTCAGGTCGTAGTAATTGCAGAGTTGATTTTCTTGGAGAAGTTCATAAACGGTTTTGCAGCCTTCGCAGCAAAACGGCTTATCGTCATGCACGATGACGTGGTCTTCGCAGTCGGCACCGCAGTGGTAACATTGAACTTCTACGGTGGGTGAAATGGATTGCGACATAGGATGGGCATTTTGTAGTGAGTCAAAAATGCAACACAACCGAACGGAGGGATATGACCAAAGTCAGTTTTTTAGGGTAATATTGGTCAGGAATTGGGCTTTTTCCTGCTTCCCGATAAGTAAGAACTTCGATTTTAACGGCAAATAGGGGGTAAATGGGCGGAAAGAGGTTGTTTTGCCTCAAAAACAAACATTCATGAAAACACCTTCGTCTGCATCGCTTCGCCGCTACGACCTGGATTGGCTGCGGGTTATTTGTATTATTATCTTGCTTTATTACCACGTCGGAATGATTTACGTGCCGTGGGACTGGCACATCAAAAGCACCGAAAAAAGTGAAGTCATGCGCTGGGTGATGATTTGGTTGCATTATTGGCGGATGCCTTTGTTGTTTTTTATTTCGGGTGCGGGTACCTACTTTGCCCTCCGTACCCGCACGCTGGGTGGATATGCGTCTGAGCGCGTAAAGCGGTTGTTTGTACCGCTCGTTTTTGGGATGTTCGTCATTGTTCCTCCTCAAATTTATTACGAACGGATTTTTAACGGAATCCACTTTTCTTTTTACGCCGATTTTTACCGAACCGTATTTGACTTTGTTGCCTATCCCAAAGGAAGTTTTAGCTGGCATCACTTATGGTTTGTTGCCTATTTGTTTTTGTACTCACTTATCAGTATCCCGCTATTTCGTTGGTTAAAAACTCCCCAAGGCGAACATTTTGGCCAAACAATAGAAAAATGGAGTTTTTATAAAGGAGGGGCATTGGCTTATGCCCTCGTTTTGATTTTGAGTCAAGTGGTGCTCAAACCTTACTTCCCCGAAGAAACCCACGCGCTGGTGGACGATTGGGCTTATTTTACCTTCAATTTATTGCTATTTTGGGGTGGCTATTTATTGGTCAGTCGGCGAGCGCTATGGGAGGAAATGGCGCATCAACGTCGTATTTATGGTGGGGCTACGCTATTTTCGACGGTTATTTTATATTCCTTGTACTATTTGCGCAGATTTGTCTATCCCGAGTGGGACGAGATGGCTTGGTACGATGTCGTTTGGGACATCAACGCGTTTTGTTTGACGTGGTTTTCGGTTGTTGCGACTGTGGCCTACGGCTATCAATACCTCAATCGCCCGCATCCTGCGCTCCGCCAACTCAATGAGGCCGTCTATCCATTTTACATTCTACACCAAACCGTCATTGTCGCCATTGGCTTTTATGTACTAAAATGGAATATCGGCGTTTGGCCTGGTTTTCTTTTGGTAAGTACTTTGTCTTTACTTATTAGTATAGGGCTTTATTGGTTGGTAATCAAGCGAATAAAAATTCTTCGTATCTTCTTTGGATTGAAATAATTGTTTCGCAGTTTGCGTCAGAGACGCAATCCCACAAGGTTCCCAAAGCGAAGTTTGGGAACCGCTCTCGCCCCGACATCATGTCGGGGCGGGCACGGCCTAGCGTCTCCGACGCGATAAAAAACAGATCGGGGAGCGCGTTCTCGACGCTAAACACTTCTTTCAATGACCCTATCTTTGCCCGAAACTTTTGCTGATGGTACGACTATTGACATCGGATTGGAAAAAGGAAGCATCACGTACGTCCGAAAAGTCAATTGGACGTCGGCTTTGATTGAACAACAAGTGGCTTCCTTGGCTTATTCTGGTGAAAACCTTTTGAAAGATGCAGAGGTAGAAAAGGCAAAGTTGCCGCCTTTTGCGTTAGCGTTTTATAAGTTTTTGTTTTTCAAAGGGCAAATTCCTACTGAGCAAGAACTTTGGACGCAGTACTTAATCGCTCATTTTGGGGTGCTTGACGAAACTCGGATTCAATTTTTTCGGAAAGGAACGTGGCGTGTTTACAAGGCTGAGGCGGTGAAAGCAAGGTTATTACGCAGTTTTCCGTCGCTGATTCGAGACTTTCATTTTTTTGTACTTTGCCAAGAATCGGGGCGATTTCAAGAAGTAAAATATTCCTTGCGTGACGACTATTTCAACGGCGTAGATCTGACTTTAATGTACCAAAATAAAACGTTTCGGGTGGCAGTCATGCTCAATTCGGAACGGGCAAGGCAGTTTAAAGAACAAAAATACAGTCGCCACGCAGAAACGGATGAACAACAAGTGATTCTGCTTTTTGATTTGCCCCGAATTGAACAAAACAAAGGAAAAATAAAGCTATTTTCGTCCCAACACATCCAACAACTCATCACTGAATTAGAAAAAAGAACGCATGAATTACCACGTATTTGACGATTACGAAGCCCTTTCAGAACACGCCTCTGAGTTTATTTTGAACTACGTTCGCCAAAAACCAACGGCGACGATTTGTGTAGCCTCGGGCGAAACACCGTTGTTGACCTTCCAAAAAATTGTAGCCAAAGCCCAGCCTGGCGATTTTGACCAAGCGACCTTTGTGGGCTTGGACGAATGGGTGGGCATCTCGCCCGACAACCCAGGCAGTTGCCGTTCGTACATCGACGGGCCGTTGATCAAGCCCCTTGGCATTCCTGCCGAGCGCGTTTCGTTTTTTGACAGCCTCACCGACGATTTGGCCGCCGAGTGTGACCGCGTCAACGAATTTATCGCAAGCCGTGGTGGCTTGGACGTGATTATGGTCGGTATTGGCATGAACGGGCATTTGGGACTAAACGAACCTGGGACGTCGTTTGATACTTATGCGCACGTATCTGATTTAGAGGAGGTAACGGCTTCAGTGGGGCAAAAATATTTTGAGTCGAACACCCCATTGACGCAAGGAATTACGGTGGGATTACGTCACGTTTTGGAGGCAAAAGTTGCCATTGTCATTGCCAACGGTGCGAAGAAAAAAGCCATTATTGAGCGTGTGCTCAACGAACCCGTAGGCGAAAACTTACCAGCTTCGGCCTTGAAACTTCACGCCAATAGCTATTTGTGGGTGGACGCAGCGGCTAATCCCGCTTAGATTTTATGCCCTATTTTTCTGTGACTGTCAAAATGAAAATGTTCATTTTGACAGTTGTTAGAGAACATCCCTTATCTCCTCTTTCTTGTCAAAAACACTTTTGGCAAACGGACACAGAGGGATTATTTTTAAGTTTTTTTCCCGTGCAAAATCTACGGCAGCCATCACAAGTTGCAACCCTACATTTTTTCCTTTGAAATCGGGATTTACCTCTGTGTGGTCAATGATAAATTTGTCGTTTCCCGCCCAAGAATACGTCATTCTGCCTGCTTCTTTACTATCTTCCGAAGCTTTAAAAAAACCTTTAGATTCTCTGTTAAATTGTTCAATCGTCATGGTTGAATTGTTTTTTAAATTTTGAATGTTGGATAAGGAACAAAGTCAGTTTCGCCCGAAATTTTAGGGAAAGTTTGATTTTTCCAATCTTGCTTTGCTTGCGCCAATCGCTCTTTGCTTGATGAAACAAAGTTCCAATCAATAAATCTTTCCTCAGGAAATGCTTCTCCGCCAAAAATATAGACCGTAGAATTTGCGGCGATATTGAATGTGCAAAGTTTTGTGTCTTTGGCAATTAATATTTGTTTTGGTCCATACACATTTCCCTCGCTCGAAATGGAGCCATCGAGAATGTACAAGGCACTTTCTCCATAAAGCATATCGCCAATGCTCACTTGCGCGGCTTCTTTACTTTTGATCTCGATAAAATAAAGTGGACTATGCACAGGCACAGGGGAGGTTTTCCCAAATACTTCGCCAGCAATTAGCTTAAATGACAAATTCCCATCTTCCCAATGTGGTATATCTTCGGCAGGAATGTGGGTAAAAGAAGGTGCTATTTCTTCCAATTCTTTTGGTAAAGCAACCCAAATCTGTAATCCATGAAGCGTTTTGGTGGAATTTCTTAGCCGTTCTGGTGTTCTCTCAGAATGTACAACCCCACTGCCTGCGGTCATCCAATTCACCGCCCCAGGTTGTATTTCTAGTTCACTCCCAATACTATCACGGTGTACGATAGCCCCCTCAAATAAGAACGTAAGGGTAGAAAGACCGATATGTGGGTGCGGTAACACATCCATATTTTCCCGCTCATTCATTTTTACTGGGCCCATGTGGTCAATAAATACAAAGGGACCCACCGACCTTTTTTGGCGAAAGGGGAGTAGTCGCCCCACCATAAAGTTGCCAATGCTGGCGGCTCGTTCTTCTATGATTAAACTGATGTTTGACATAACTTACCAGATGATAGGTTTATGGGAACTCCCTTCTTAGATTTTTTTGCGAAGGGCATCAAACAGCCCCGCCGTAAAGGCACCAAGCGGAACGGTTGACATGATTTTTAAATCGTCCAGCAAGGTAGTGTCTTCGTCCAAAAAGGCAAACAAGCGTGGCGTTGGATTTTTCTGATAAAGCGCGGTAAATACCTCTTTTCCTGAAGCACGACTTTTGAGTAGGACGTTTAGTAAAGTGCTGTCAAGCAGGTCTTTAAATCTTTTTTTAAGAGAACGTTTTGGGGGGAGAGGTTTTCCAATTGTGACCAAATTTTTGACCAACTCACGCGTAAATCGCTGCGTACGCTGAAACGCATAGCCCGTCGAGGCTTTGACGTAGCCCCCTCCCGTACCAATACGGAAAACATGCTCTCCTTCCAGTGAGGGCGTAGGTTCGTCGGTCATTGGAATAACACCGAACTCCTCGTGTTCAATCCGAAAGTCGCTGATTTTCAGAAAGTCTTTGATATAAGCATGAAGTTCGGCATCGTATTCGGTCGTGGGCAGTAGTTTGTCCGAAAAAATGGTGTATTCGATCATCGCCCGCGTTGGACTTTCGGGTAAGACATACATAAACCGTACACCGAGGCCGCGTTGTTCAACCCGATAATCCATCATAACGGGGCAGTTAGGGTCAAAAACAGGCACGTCGGTTTCAATTTCCCACCCTTTAAAATGTTGAAGCAGGTTATGGCAATCGGGTAAATTTAGCTTCAACGAGTAGGTGCTATCAAAGACGTAACCGCCAAGGTATTGGTTGTTTTCTGTGATAATAAAACCACCGTTGGGTGTGTCTTTAACTCGCTCGATGCGCTCTTGAACAAAAGTAATGTTGGGATTTTTGGCTAAATCGGTTTTGACAAAGGTATAAAAATCAATTCCCCGTAGCCATTTGTAGGAATAGGGCGCAAGCTCAAGCGCCGACGAAAAGTTTGTTCCATGAAAATACACCTGATTCCATTGGCGGTGCACAATCGAATCAAATGGGCTTTGGGTATCTTTCTCCCAAAAACACCAAGTCCGATCGTTTTTGGACTTGGTGTCTTGGTCAATAATGAGAATGGATTTATCGCGCAGTACTGTTTGGTTCATGTAATAGGCCAAACTAAGTCCTGCTAATCCCCCTCCTGCGATGATGAAGTCGTAGTTTTGCATGTACTATTATTCATAGTGGCCTTCGAGTGCTAGAATACGAACAGAATTGTCATAGACTTTATACACCATGCGATGCTCATCGGTGATTCTGCGAGACCAGCAACCAGCAAAATTGCCTTTAAGTGGTTCGGTTTTTCCTATTCCTTCAAAAGGATTTCTTGCAGTTTCGACGATGATTCGGCAAATTCGAGAATGCACTTTTTTATTGGTACTCGCCCATTCGGAAAGTTGTTCAAATGCGTCTAAATCGAATTCAACTTTTCTCATGGATGAAAAGTTTTAAATTCCTCAATATCAATGTCTTCGTTCGCATTCATTCTTGCTGATACCGATTCAAATTCTTGAATAGAAAAGGACAGAACTTCTTTGCTTTGAAGTGCATTTTGAACTTTAGTTTTTGTTATTTCACTCAAGTCTGAAGGCTCCTCCACCGTCAACTTAAGCCGACGGCCTTTAAACAAACTTCGGAGCGACTCCAGGAAATTTTCGTTTAGTTCATCTGCGTCTATTTCGTAAGTGACGGTCATGGGTGTATAACTATTAAAGTGAAAACTTGCTTAAATCGGTACGTTGACGTGGCGCTCAGAGTGGTAGCTCGAACGAACGAGTGGTCCCGACTCTACGTATTTTAAGCCCCGTTTGAGCCCTTCTTCGCGGTACATGGCAAAGGTGTCAGGGTGAATCCACTCAATCACTTCGTGGTGCATTTTGGTCGGTTGCAAATATTGACCCAACGTAAGAACGTCCAAACCGTGCGCTACTAAGTCGTCCATGGCTTTGAACATTTCGTCTTGCGTCTCGCCCAAACCAAGCATAATGCCCGATTTGGTACGTTTTCCGTAGGCTTTGGTACGCTTAATTTGTTCCAAACTACGTTCGTATTTGGCCTGTGGACGTACGGCGCGGTACAACCGAGCCACGGTTTCGACATTGTGCGATACCACTTCTTGCCCTGCCGAAATCATTCGTTCCAGCGCTTCCCAGTTTCCTTTGGTATCAGGAATCAGCGTTTCAATGGTAGTAGCGGGGCTCAATTCTTTGGTCAAAACGACGGTTTGGTGCCAAATTTCGGCGCCACGGTCTTTTAACTCGTCTCGGTTTACGGAGGTAATAACCGCGTGTTTTACGCCCATTGTTTTGATGGCTTCGGCCACGCGGCGTGGTTCGTCGGCGTCGTATTCGTTGGGGCGGCCCGTGGCTACGGCACAAAACGAGCAGCTGCGCGTACAGACATTCCCCAAAATCATAAACGTGGCGGTACCTTCGCCCCAGCATTCGCCCATGTTAGGGCAATTTCCACTTTCACAAATGGTGTGGAGCTTATTGGTATCCACAATCGTCCGAACTTTACGGTATTCTGGCCCAGTCGGAAGTTTAACTCTTAGCCAATCGGGGCGTTTTTTGCGCTCAGATGCGATTACAGGAAGTTCTATCATTGCTTTATTGCGTGATTTATCACGAATTGTAAACGATTAATTAAAGTTTGGGCACAGACTTGATGCCCGAAGTGGTTCCAATGCGCCTCATCCTTTGCTCGACAACAAATCCCAGCGCGTTCTAGTTTCTCAATTGCTTCTGGTACGTTGCCAAGTATCTCTATTCCATTTTGTTGCATCAATACTTCGTACGGTGTTTTTGATGAAGTAGCCCGAAGCAGCGGTGCATCAACAGGAAAGCTAACGAGTGTGGCATTGTTTTTTTTACAAATTAACTTAATTTTTTGAATGCCTAAGTCAGTTATTTTTTCTGCTTGAAGATAATCTGCGGGCTTAAATTCCTCATGTTGAGCCTGATTAGCGGCTTTTTGGGAGGACGAACCTTCGAGTAAAATCTTTATTTTGGGAAGTAAGAACGAAAGCAACTTGGAGTGATTGACCAAAAAACGGGTAAGGGAATTTTGAACGGGATTGGCATAATAAATCTTCCCTTGGAGGTTGAGGTAAGGCCGTTGTTGCTGATTATTATGGTAAATACTCGCTTTTTCTAACTCAAAACTGTTGTTGATAAAGTCGTTTTCGCAAAACTGAAGAACCACCACGTCGGGTTTGATTTTGCCAATGACTTGTTCGAGTTGCATGGCTTCTTGGAGTGTGCCGTGCCCGCCAGTGCCGTTGGCAAATACTTCAAAAGAAAGCTGTTGTCCCAGCAGCGAGAAGTACGTGCTATCGTCGGAAGCATCAATGGCTTGGGTGAAAGAATCGCCGATAAAAAGGACTTTGGGGCGGATAGAGGCCGTATCTCCAAACCGACGAAAGCCGTCTTGATTGGTGGTATATAAAAGCGAATAAGGCTGTCCGCAACCATCCACTTTGGCAAGCTCATAACGGACGTTTCGTTGGGTAATCCAGCCCAAATACGAATCTGATTGGAGGTAACTGAGGCCCTTTTTGGCAAAGAACCTCATGCCCATTTCAACAATCCCTAAAGTGACGATGCAAGAGAATAAAAAGAGTAAAGCGTTCTGAAACAGGGACTTCATTTTTTATTTCCAAAAAACAACGTCACGTAGCCCGACGTAAATAAGCTACGGTTTTCGGCAAAAGGAATAATGACGGGAGCTTTTCCAAAAAGCTCGGTCAAAAAGCCAATTTCTACGCCTGTGAGGTTGCTACGAAAGGCACTTAATTCAAAACTAAAGCCAAGTTTGGCGTTGATACCAGGAATAATTTTAGAATTACCTAAGCCTTGAAGAATATTGCCAGACCCAAGGATATTGCCCAAATCGGTATGTTTGAGGGGATCATAAGCTTCGGTGCGAACTACGCCAGGACGGACTTGGTACTGGATATAATAGGGTTTCAAAATGCCGAGTGATACCCCCGCAGCAAGAATACCGTTGATTGAAATTCCTTCGTCGTTGTTGCGATTCGATAAGATGATTTCACGACCGTATTGGGGGCGTAAGACAAAAAGATAGTTCTGCTTGCCAGGCGTAAAACGTGCGCCTGTATTGCTCGACTGCGACAATTCTTTCGGGTGACGAACATTAACAAGCTCAAGACCTAAATAGCGGTATTGGTGACGGCCAAAAAGTTCTTTGTCGATTTGAGAAGAATGACGAAATACAAAACCACCCAGCAAACCCGAGTTGGTGTTGGTGGTTACTCCATAGGTAGTAATGGAACTGTACTCTTCTTCGCCGTCGTCTTCGGCGTTGGTTTTAGTACGGCGTTGTTGGCTCCATGCAGCTTGTACAAGCAAGAGCAAAGCAAGGGTTATGGTCGAAACAGCTTTCATCTGACTTTGCAAAAATTTTACTTAAACCTACCAAAAATACCTGTTATAGTCAAGTTAATTTACGTGAAAAGGTATAAAAAAGTTGCGTTTATAAGTGTGGAAGATAAACTATTTTCGGGTACGAGTGGTTCAGAATTTTTTCATAAACCGTAAATTGCACATCAATACACCTTATAACTAGACAAAAATGCCAACCGTACAAACCACCTACCTCGGAGAATTACGCACCGAAGCTGTTCATTTACAGTCGGGTACTACTATTATAACTGACGCTCCCACCGACAATAATGGAAAAGGAGAAGCGTTTTCTCCCACCGACCTTGTTGCGGCTGCTTTGGGAAGCTGCATGATGACCATCATGGGGATTGTAGCCCGTCGTGATGAAATCGACTTGAAAGGTTCACAAATGGAAATAACCAAAGGCATGTCGGCGGAGCCTCCGCGTAAAATTGCGAAAGTAGAAGTGAAGCTGTCGATGCTGACAGGTACGGAGCTAAGCGATGCCGAAAAAGCCAAATTGGAAAGAGCGGCGCACACTTGCCCCGTAGCTCTAAGCTTGCATCCTGATATTGAGCAAGCCATCACTTTTGAGTGGAAGGTGGGATAAATTGTGTGGAGGTTTGCTCACAACCCGACTATCTCACTATCGTCGGGTTGTGAGCAACCCTCAGCACAGTAAACGGGTTGTGAGCAACCCTCCACACGAACAGAACAAAAAACAAAAGATGAAGACACTACTAAGTTTATTTTTGGGAATGTGGGTCGTTATTGACTTGAATCAGACCATTTTTGCGGAAAAAATTCAAGTTGAGAAAGGACCTACCAAAGCCGCGACTTCCTTGGCCTTAGCCAAAAGTTTTGTGGGGACACCCTACGTAGCGCATACACTAGAACGTTCGCCCGAAAACTTGGTGTGTAATCTTCGAGAATTTGACTGTTATACTTTTGTGGAGTCGGTATTGGCAATAACTCATGCCCGTCACCACCAAAAATCCTACATGCAATTCCAAAATCAATTGGTGCAAATGCGCTACCGAAACGGCGTCATTGATGGTTATGGTTCGCGTTTGCATTATTTTTTGGAATGGAAATTTCAGGGGGAAGCCAAAGGGCTGTTTGACGATGTGACCGAACAATTAGGAGGGACAAAAATTCAACCTTCCATCAATTTTATGACGTCGCACCGCGCGGCCTATGCGGGTTTGGTTGAGGAAAAAGACTTCCAGACGACCCAAGAAGTGGAGGCGAAACTGTCGAGTAAATCGTGGCATTATCTTCCCAAAAAAGAGGTAGAAGGCATTGAGTCAAAATTGCAAGACGGTGATATCATTGGCATTACGTCGGGCATTGAGGGGTTGGATTTTAACCACGAAGGTTTTGTGGTGAAACGCAACGGCCGAGCATATTTATTGCACGCTTCGCTCGAAGCCAAAAAGGTGATTGTAGCGACTGAAACCTTGGCGGATTACCTTCAACGGGTCAAAAAGCACAGCGGTATTGTGGTTTTACGCATTAAATAATCTTAGTTTTCATGAAAATAGCCATCGCCCAATTACAATCGGCCAGGGGAGATATTGCCCAAAACAAAGAAAAACACCTGCGTTTTGTGGCGCTTGCGGCGGAGAAACAAGCAGATTTTTTGGTCTTTCCTGAATTGTCGTTGACCAATTACGAGCCGCTTTTGGCCGAAAGTCTGGCGGTGGAGAGCGACGATGCGTCGTTGGATGAATTTCAGGAACTGAGTAACCTACACCGCATGACGATTGGCGTGGGGATGCCCACCCGAAGTGCGGCTGGGCTACATATCAGTTTGGTGTTGTTTCGTCCGTACCAAACGCGCTTGGTTTATTCCAAAAAATACCTTCACGCCGACGAAGAGCCTTTTTTTGTCAGTGGCAAAAATTTTACCACGATTGAGGTAAAACAGGAAGCCGTAGCGTTGGCAATTTGTTATGAATTGTCAGTCGAGGTGCATACCCAAAGCATCATTGAGAGTGGAGCGAAAATATACGTAGCTAGCGTGGCCAAAACGGTGGCAGGTATGGAAAAATCAGCCGAAATTCTCTCAAAACTAGCTTCCGAACGTGGAATGACGGTACTGATTGCCAATTGTGTGGGGCAGTGTGAAGACTTTGTGGGGAGCGGTAAAAGTGCGGCTTGGTCGCCCGAAGGATTACTAAAGCAGCTTGACGATGAAATGGAAGGGGTTTTGGTGGTCGATACCAAAACCCACGAAGTCGATGTCAGGATTAATTCCTAGCCGAAAACCAGCCTTGAGTCGTCGTCGAACTTTCTAGTTTTTTCTCCAGTGCGTCGGGTAGTTTTGGGAAAAAATCAATGCCCGTGAGGCGTTCAATTTCATCCACACTGACCACAAATGTTTTGAGGTTTTCGCTCGAAAATTCGTTCTTCAAAATAAAACCAATCATGCGCGGTTGGCGGTCGGTGAGGCAAAGCGCAATTTTATAATACATTTCGGGAACGGCGATTTCGTTGTTTTTGCCAATGGTAGGTAAGCCAGGTTTTAAAACGGGCCCCGTAACAATGTACAATTCTTCGTCGCGTTGTGCCCATTGACGAAATTTTTGCTCCAAATCGTTCCAAATCCCACGGTTAAAATCGCCCACTTGTGGACTGATGTTGCTCATGTAAAACGTTTCTTGCTTATCGTCGGGCGAAATATTAAAATCTCCCGCAGGCGCTAAGTGCCCACGGTCGTAGCCCGAGCGGGTATAATCAGCGTGCGTAGCCGAACCTGTTTTGACCAGTGGGTCAGGCACAAACTTATTGCCGTCGCGGGAGAGGTAGGCACGAGCTTCATCGCCCAACAATTTATACGCTACCCAGTCTGCTTGCTCGTATTGTTCGCGGTACCGAAGTGTAATGCGGTGGTGGCGGATAATTTGGTCGTTGGCGCCGATGGCAGGCAAGCCAAAATCCTTGGCCTTAGAAAAATCAGCATTGTTACTGCTGGTGTTTTCTGATTCTTCATCTTCCGAAGCACTTTCAGCATTGCTTTTGAGTCCTTCTTTTTCTAACAAACTACGGTCGTCTGAGGCTACATCGTCGTACGACGTTCGGTCGTCGGAGGCAGTGCTGGTAGGTTCAGGGTTTTTGTAAGGATTATTTCTGTCCGAGGAGCGTTCTTGGTATATAAACACACTCTTAACGTCGTTCCAAAACGAAACCAACGGTTTGGTGCGGCCACGGTAATGAAGCACCAACCCGATGGCGATAAAAGTAAATAACAACATTAGGGTGTTTCCCCAGCGCAGACCTTTCCGATAGTACATACTTAATGTTTGTTCTCTGTTTTTTGGTATAAAACGCAAAGAACGGTACAGAAGGTCGAACAACGCAACGTTTTTTTTGAACTTCCCAAAAGTTTCCCCACTTTCGAGTTGATATTAGACCAACAAAACGTGCAATCACTACAAATAGCAGTTATTGGCGGCGGGGCCGCTGGATTTATGGGCGCCATCACCGCCGCCGAGACTTTTCCCACCGCCAAGGTGACTATTTTTGAAAAAAGCCGCAATGTCCTCAGCAAAGTCAAGGTTTCGGGCGGCGGACGCTGTAATGTTACCAATGCCGCGCCTACGCTCCCCGAATTGGTGAAAGGCTACCCACGCGGCGCAAAATTTTTACGACCGCTGTTTGAAATTTTCAACAATCAACACACCATTCAGTGGTTTGAAAGCCGAGGCGTAGCCCTCAAAACCGAACCCGACGGGCGGATGTTTCCCACGACTAACAGTTCCGAAACGATTATAGACTGTTTGCAACAGGCGGCACAGCGGGCGGGCGTGGAGGTCCGCACAAGTACGGGGGTGAATTCTATTGTGGTTGATGGAGGGCAGTTTCGGCTCAGGCTTCAGTCGGGAGAAGAACTGAGTGTAAATCGAGTTTTGGTGACATCAGGAGGCCACCCGCAGTTGTCGGGCTACGATTGGTTGGCTACGCTGGGGCTCGACATTGAAACGCCCGTACCTTCTTTGTTTACCTTCAACGCGCCCAAATTGCCGCTGAAAGACCTGATGGGGGTGTCGGTAGGAAAAGTAGGCGTAAAATTGGCAGGCAGTAAACTGACCGAAGCAGGACCGATGTTGTTTACGCATTGGGGTGTAAGTGGGCCTGCGGTATTACGTTTGTCGGCGTGGGGGGCGCGGGAGTTGGCCTCCAAAAATTACCAATTTATGTCCTTGATTAATTTTACCAACCAAAAACCGAACGAAGTGCAAGAGCAGCTGACTTCCATGCAGCGCGACGTACAGTGGAAAGGGAAATTTGTGCCGACCCAAGCCCCCTTTGGAATACCTCAACGTCTTTGGAAACAATTGGTCGAACTCGCCAATATCCCCGACACGATGCGTTGGGCTGACTTACCTGCCAAAAACCTACACCGCTTGGTAGAGCAACTGACTAATTTTCAGTTGGAAGTACAGGGAAAAACCACCTTCAAAGACGAATTTGTGACCTGCGGGGGCGTCAATTTAGCCAATCTCCATCCCAAAACGCTCGAAAGTCGCCACGTTCCTGGGCTATTTTTTGCGGGCGAAGTGCTCGACATCGACGGTATTACGGGCGGATATAATTTTCAAGCCGCTTGGACAACGGCGGTGATTGCGGGGAGGAGTATTGGGGACTAAGCGGCAATACTTTCCTGCACAATAAGCTCATTCCAATTGACAATATCGGTTTCGAAATTGTTAATAATTTTATCCAACGTTTTTTCAAATACCTTTTTTAACGAGGGTACTTTTTCTTGAATGAACCGTTCGAAAAGTTGATAATCGAAACGGTGAATGTTACCGATAGAAAACTGGTCGCCAAAGCCGTAGGCAACAGGTGTTATTTTCCCAGTTTCATCCACAATAATAGTGTCAAAAAGGTCGGATAAGTGGTTGTTGGCAGCACATTGGCGGGAAAAAGCACTGACTACTTGGGGAAAAGTGCGGATGTATTCACGGTGAAGTAAATCTATTTGGACAATCATCGAATCGGCGTACTTGCTCCGCAAATAATGAGCTAAAATATACATTTGGTGCGCTAATGTGTCATCCATAGCTAGAGAAGTAAGTGTCTCAGAAGCGCGGCCGTGCATTTCCAATGGGTGAAGTTGTAGTAGTTTTGCGCCATTTTGTTCGGCAAATTCTCCCAGCCACAACAATGACTCCCAGCTTTGGGGAGTGACTGTATGGATAAAACCAAAGGGCTTTTGGTGTTGTTGCAAGACTTTTACGCCTTCCATCATTTTCTCAAAAGCGCCTTTTTGCGCCCTGATGTGATCATGCAAAGGTGGAGGGCCGTCGATACTGATTGCAATTAAATCTACAAATGCTAAAATACGTTTAGCGCGTTCTGTTTTAAGAAGCATACCATTCGATGCCATTGTCGTTTGGTATCCTATCTCCTTGGCAAAACGCAATAGTTCTTCCAAATCACTGTACAAAAAAGGCTCTCCTCCCGAAATGGCGATGTTGTTGAAACCTTCTTCAAAAGCGTAGGCCAAAAACTTTTTAGTCGCTTCCACGTCCAGCATATCTCGATGATGAGGAGCTGAGTAGGAATAGCAGTGGAGACAAGCTAGATTACATCGGCGAGTGGGATGTAGCTGAATGGAACGAAATCTGTCGGGCACGGTTGGCCCAACAGACTCGCAATGCGTAATTAGTTCAGTAGCCATTCTGATTATAAACCAAAGGTGACCTGAACCTTAAGCGTTTCGGGATTAAGGATTCCGTACGGGAATACCTCAAAACGGCTGAATTTTGGCCGTACTAAGATGTCTTTCATTTTGCCAAAAAACTCAGGGTCGGGCTTTCCGTTAATGATAATACGATCAAAACGAGGCTTGCCTTTGATGAAAATATCATCAATCACAAGACCTTGTTTACGGAGCTCCATGATGGCCGCCGAGGTAGTTTTAAGAAAGGTTTTGTCAAAAGCCCCATGGGCGAGTTTGGCCATCAAAGCAGCTTCAAATTCTTTAGAGTCAGCCATTGTTGTAGAAAAGGTAACGTTGTAATAAACCCCTCGAAGTGCACGCCGAGGACTACGCGGTTATGCTAAATAACACAACAAAGTTGGGAAACTAAGTTTGTGAATTATAGAGTGTAACTACTTGATTTTTAAATAGAGTAGTTGTTGGGATAGTGCGTAGTTGTACGCAAAAAGAAGGAAGTAGTAGTACTGGTAGGGGGCGAAAAAACTAAAACGGCCGCATGGCCTTCACAAAACGGTTTTTGAAGTACTTAGAAAATAGATTGTCTTCGCGGACACCTTTGGACGACGAAGCGTGGATGAATAGAATGTCGTTTTTGCCACGAACTTCGGTGACAATGCCTACGTGCGATACATAGCCTGCTTTGCCCGCATCGGGTACGTAAAAAATCCAATCACCAGGACGGATGTCGTGTACTTCCTCGACTTCGGTGCCAAATTCGGCTTGCTGCCATGAAATGCGCGGAACTTTGAGACCCACTTCGGTATAAACCGAGCAAATCAGTCCTGAGCAATCGATGCCGCCTCGGTCGTTGCCGCCACTGCGGTAGGGCGTGCCCGTATAAGCACGAGCACTGCGTACAATGTCGCGTACGTAATTTTGGTAAGCACCTTTGGGTTTGGTCAGTAGGGGACGTTTGGTAGTGGGTGTTTTGGTGGTGGTTCTAGCAGGGGGGGGCGATGACTTGAATACCGCACAAGCGCTCACCAACAAACCAAGAAAAGCGATTGAAATTATGCCTACAAAACGCGTCATTCCGTACTGAGTTAGGGTTTACAAAAATAACGGAAGAAAAAGTGAAATAGCGTGGAGATGGGGGATTTAATCAAAACCAAACATCAGCTAATATCGGTCAGGGCGATGATTTTATCGTTTTCAAACTGGAAAACAGAACGACCTTCTAGTTGAATACGGTCGCCTTTTTTGAGCCCCATAGGCAAGTCGATGTCGAGTACCGCCTCATAATCTACCTCAATTTCACAGAGATTATTTTCGTGTTTAAAGGAAGTAATGGTTTGACAACGTTCCGAAAAATACCCTTTTGATTGTTCGGCTTGTTGGCGAATCGCCTCTTTTCCAATAAGGCTAAGGGTCACTTCACCGTTTGAAATATTCTCAAATTGAATGTTTTCATCAAGGTGTACCAACATCCCTTCTACATCAAATCGGTTGTAGGCTTCGACGTAGGCTTGAATCATTTGCTCGCGCTCTTGCATGGCGTGTTTATGTTAAAATGAGTGCAATGTTACGCTTTTTTCAAAAAATCATCCGTAAAATGAGCGCGATGTTTGGGTTGAGTAAATTTTTCTTGGTTGTAGTTGACCGACTGCCCGCGCGGTACCGACAGCGACGTCCACTGAGAAGCGAGCATTTTCCCAATAAAAACCATTTGGCCAACGTGATAGGGATAATGCGCCAATTGACGATTGATGGCTTCCGTCACGGTATGTCCTTGATTTCGAATATAAACGATGTGAGAGAGGTCTTCTACCGACAAAGAATCAAGCGCTTGAAATAGGCACGCCCAGCCTTCTTCCCAACGTTGAAGTACCTCTTGGCGCGTTGTGGCATCATTGACAAATTCGAAATCACGGTTGCGGGTGGCCTTTTCACCATCGGTTGTTAGGAAATTCGTCCAGCGCGAAAGCATATTCCCCCAAAGGTGCTTGACAATCGTGGCAATGCTGTTACTTTCCTCGTTAAAACTCCAGAAAAGCTGTTCATCACTGAGTTGCTGCATGGCTTTATCGCCGAGCATTTTATAATATTCAAATTGTTTACGGGCACTTTCTATGAAATCATTCATGCGCTTAGAGTGAGTGATACCAATCAAAATTAATTAATATCCCCAAAGCATGGCTGCTCGGTCTTAACTATTTTTCAACAGCCGACTTGCTACCGAAGGGACTACGCGATGAAGCCATTTGAGTAGTTTCGCTTTTCCAATGTAAATTTCAAAACGGTCACGCTGAAAACAATCCAGAAACTCATCGACGAGTGCCTCGCTCGTAATTTTATTTTTGCCGCGTCCTTGGGTCATCGGCGTATCGACCAGCGATGGAACGATTTCGAAAACGCGCATTCCTTGTTCTTCGAGTTGGTACCGTAAGGTGCAGCTAAAGCTATGGATGGCGGCTTTGGTTGCACAATAGACCGAAGCTGATTTTTTGGGAGAAAGAAATAATCCACTGCTTACGTTGACCACTGCCGACTGGGGGTTTTTGCGTAAAAGGGGCAAAAGCAAGTGAGTTAGCATTACGGGGGCGGTGAGATTGGTGGCTATTTCATAGCTGATTTGCTGACTTTGGTCGGTTTCATCGGTGAACAAG
This sequence comes from Runella limosa DSM 17973, assembly GCF_000482465.1. Taxonomy (GTDB): domain Bacteria; phylum Bacteroidota; class Bacteroidia; order Cytophagales; family Spirosomataceae; genus Runella; species Runella limosa. The sequence goes on along the minus strand of NZ_KI519423.1, from coordinate 207,003 downwards.
TAGTTATACTGAACAGCGGCGTTGTTGATTAAAATATTCAGGGTGGGATAGTTGGCTTCCAACCACGCTACTAGCGCTTCTTGGGTGGCGGTTAAGGTTAAATCTCCCGCAAAAATGCCCATTTGAGGGTACTTTTGCCGAATAGTTTCGAGTTTTTGAGCGTCTCGTCCCGTAATGATGACTTGGTTGTTAAGTTCTAAAAAACGTTGTGCCAGTGCCAGGCCAATGCCCGACGAGCCTCCCGTAATGAGCACAGTATTACCAGATGTTTTCATGGAATTTGCATTGAGTGTTTGATGTTGCAAGTCGATAAATCGGTTGCACAAAAGTCAAAAAGCAGGTGCCTAAATCCATTTACATAGGTAAAGAAATGAGTTATCGTTGGGCCAATTTTCGGCGAATACGGCTTAATTGCGTCGGCGTAATGCCCAAATAGGAAGCGATGTGGTATTGTGCAATTTGGTTTTCGAGCTGCGGGAACTGTTGTTGAAATAAACGGTAACGTTGGTCGGCATCCAACACCACGAGCTCAATTTCGCGTTGCTCTTTTTGTACAAAAAAGCGTTCGGCCAGTATTCGAGCAGCTCGTTCGAGGTCGGGGCACGAAAGATAAAGTCGACTAAATTTCTCAAAATTCGCCACCCACAGCTGACAGTCAGAAAGTGCTTGTTGACTGATTTGGTTGGGCGTATTGGTAATAAGCGACGCGTAACCTCCTACAAACGAAGGGTTTGTGAAAAAGTGTTTGTTGTATTCAAATCCGTCTGCGTTCCGATAAAAACCACGAATAATCCCTTGGTATAAAAAACCAATTTCTTTAGCCAGTTGCCCTTCCTCAATAAAAAATGCCCCTTTTTTGAGCAAACGTGGTTTTAAAAGCACGCTAATTTTTGCCCATGTTTCGTCCGAAATGGGGGTCAATGTGTCAAGAAAATCCTTTACCTCGGTCATGGTTTCGTGAGAGAAATAGTGCGTTCGGCGTTGATTTGGGTTAAAAAGTGCGCATCGTGCGACACCACAATCAGGGTGCCTTGGTACTCATTGATGGCGGCAATTAAAATGTCAATGTTTTGAATATCAAGGTTGTTGGTGGGCTCATCTAGCACAATCAGGTCAGGAGCTTGGCTTCCGATGGTGAGGCAACAGAGCATCAAACGCATTCGCTCACCGCCACTCAACGCACTGCAAGGCTTATCCCAGGTTTCTTTGTCAAACAAAAACCGATGCAAGCGTATCTTGATTTCGTGTTCTTGCAGTGCTGCGCTGTTGGCCTGTTGGGCTTGTTGTAAAACGCTTAAACGCGGGTCAATCAACGAATAATCTTGGTCGATATATACCGCTTGTCCCGCCGCTCGATGCAAGGTTCCCGCCGACGGTTGGAGCGAACCCAACAGGAGTTTAATCAAGGTAGTTTTGCCCGAGCCGTTTAATCCCTTCAACGCAATGCGCTCACCGCTAGTGATTTCGAAGTTTAAATTTTCCAGCCAAAGCGCCTTGTGACGATAGTCAAAATTGAGTTGGTCGGCCGTAAACAAGATTTTTCCTTTGTGCAAAAAAGAGTTGTTAAACCCAAACTTCATCTTGTCGATGTCGGGAAGGGACGAGCGGAGTTCACGCAATTCTTGGGCAAGCCCGTCAATTTTTTCACCATGAACACTTTTTAGCTTTGAGGTGCTGTTTTCGGCATTGTTTCTCAGGGTGTTCATCATGATGCGCGCCACTCCCGCTTTTTCTTGCTTCTGTTTTCCGCGCGCGTCCAATTTTTGTTGGCGTTCGAGCGTTTCGCGTTCCTTTTCTTTGGCTTTTCGAAGCGCTTTTTCTCGGCTTTGAATGTCGTGTTGGAGGGCATTCGACTGGATTTCTTTTTGTTCGGCGTAAAAATCATAATTGCCGCCATAGGCTGTAATTCCTCGCTTCCCAAGTTCACAGACAGTAGCAATCAAATTGAGCAAGGTGCGGTCGTGGCTGACGACAATGAGCGTTTTTGGGGTGGACGCAACAAAGTCGTAGAGCAACTGACGCGCCGCCGTATCTAGGTGATTACTAGGTTCATCGAGCAAGACAAAGTCAGGGTTATGAATGTCGATTCCTGCTAAAAATACCTTTGTTTTTTGCCCACCACTCAAAGTCGCTAACGATTCTGTAAGGTCAATTTCGGTGAGCTGCCAATACGCAAAAGCTTCTTGAATTCGTTCCTCTAGCGTCCAATCGTCATCTAATACAAGGAGGTTTTCTTCCGTGACGTTGCCTGCCAATATTTCTTGCAAAGCAGTTAGTTTTTTGGCTATTCCAAGTGCCTCCGCAACCGTCAGGTGGTTGAATTGACCCACTACTTGTGGTATATAGTAAGGCGTTGCTTTCACCATTCGTTGACCAGTAGAAGGGGGCAGTTCGCCCGCAATGATTTTCAACAACGTCGATTTCCCTGAGCCATTGTTGCCAATTAATGCGATTTTTTCGTGGGTATTTACGGCCAAATGAAGTTCATCAAACAACCGTGATTTGTTGGGATGTATATAGGAAATATTCTGGAGAATCAGCATGATTTCTTTCTTTAGGAGTGAATAAAAAAGCACGTGCCGCCGCATTGCGACGGGGCTATTTATTGAATCGGAAAGAAAGTGAATCTCACATGGAAGTAGTAAATTGGACGCAGAGGGGCTGTTGTATCTGACGTCTTAATGATGCTACAAAGGTAAAGGGATTTTTGAAACTTAGGGAGGCTTTTCAAATTTTTGCCTCTCTGACACTACTTTGTTTTCTATGTGAAAATCTATGTGAGCTATGTGGTTACCTATGAAAAACAGCTTAAACGCATTTAAAAAGTGCCCTCATCTGGAGCAATAAATAATAACTGAGTTCAGCGCTTATCTGCGGCTTTAAATCTGCGTCAATCTGCGGGTAAAACTTTCTAACACGCTACTAAACCTCCACCGCCAGGAGCGCAAGGTAGGGGTCGCCTTCCAGACCCAAGGCCACGGCAAAAGCAGGCTCGGTCTTGTACCCTTGTCGCTTCAACGAAACAATCTGCTGCCGAAATTCTTCCCCGTATTTTGCGAGCAGTTTATCCTCCACCAGCATGTGACGGTAGGCGTTTTGTTGAAACGTTGGAATATTTTGCCCAAAAATTTCAATCGCAAAACCGTCCACTTCAAACTGCGCGACTACGGCTTGGTGCGTTGGGTTTTCCCATAACGTAAAAGTAGGATGATGTCCAAATGTAGCGTGGAGCGTAGCAATGAACTCGCTTTTGTTGAACCACTGACAAATGACGTCGAGGTCGCTGCTTTCGATGTCGATGTTGATAGGAATCGTACCGACCAACACGGGCGAAAATAGCTCAAGTTGCGCCAAAATTCGGTGGTTGGTCAGTACGTCATACGCACGTTGTTGTCGCGCATTTCCTGTTTTTAAATAATCTATGGTGTCAAATTTCATTCAAATGAGGCATTTTACCTTGACGGTATTCGCGGTACAGTCGTACAATGTCTTCCTGTGTATCGCCAATAAACGGCCCGTGGCTGACGATGGGAGCTTGGTGAGGCTGCCCTGCGTATAGCACAAAACGAGCTCCCTGTTCGGTACTTTGAAAATGGAGTTCGCTCTCCGTGTCGTTCAATGAATCCAGCCATCCGACCTGGCCTTTTTCTAGCTGGCGACCGCCAGCGGTTACACTTCCCTCAAGAACGTAAACAAATCCGTTGTAGTGTGCTGGAATCGGTTGGGTTACTTCTGAGGTGGCGTTGAGTTGAAAATCGACCAGGGTAAAAGGCGTGTGATTGCGCAAGGGCGAGGTGAGGCCATGGCTACTACCACTATATACCCGAATCGTACCTTGCTCGTTTTGGAGCGTAGGTACATTTTCGAGCGTTAATTTTTGCCAAGAAGGTTCTATCCAACGTTTTTCGGGCGGCAAAACCAACCACAACTGCAAAATCCGCAGCGTGGTTTGCGCCGTAATCTCTTCCGTATGAACAATACCCCGTCCCGCAGTCATAAGTTCGAGACTTCCTTTTTGCCACTCTTTATCATTTCCATCAACAACAAAAGTAACGGTTTCAAAACCTGCATGTGGATGCGGGCCTCCAACGGGTGGCCCACCAGGTAAGTTGAGCTGGTCGTCCATGAGTAGGAAGAAGGGGTCGGTTTGGGGGAAATGCTGCCCGTCAATGAGTGCGGCAGCAGCGTGCCCTTTTCCTAAAAAACCTTGGTGGAATTTGGGGGTGTAAGCAAATTTAATGGTACGTTGGTTCATAGCTGTAGTTGATTGAAATACTTAATGCGTTGTTAAATTAGGCGAAAATACGCGTTGGAGCAAATCGGGGAAGCGCACCGCAATTGTAATCCAGAGAACGACCTGCACGCCGATGGCCATTCCAACAGGTTGCTGGTGTTGGAGGTGCGTTGCGATGGCGCCACCCATGTAGGCGATGAGAAAGAAAGCGCCGATGAGGGCCGTTCGTGGAACGAGAAACAATATCAACGACGTAATTTCCACAAATCCGATGAGACGGTACGTATGGGCATCAATGCCAATGGCGCTCGCTTGGGCGATGGCGGCCTCGTTTTGGGTAATTTTTAAGAAAGCACTAAAAGCAAATAATAGCCCTAAAACAGCGGTTAAGACCCAGCCCGTAATTTTAATTGATTTGGATGACATGGTTTTTAAATTTTTGATTTCGGGGCAAAGTTCTTTTAAAATGCTATACATTTGTAACCTGTTACAAAAAGAATACCGATTACAAAATGGATACCATACACACAAAAGAAGCCTGTCAAAAGTCGATTTTGGCCATTCGAGATACGTTGGATGTCGTGGGAGGGAAGTGGAAACTCATTTTGTTGACCATTCTAATGACGGGGCCGCGTAGGTTTAGAGAACTGTCGCGGGAGGCGGGGATTTCGCCAAGAATATTGTCGAAAGAGTTGCAGGAACTAGAAATGAACGAGTTGGTGAACCGTACTGTCCAAAACACAAAACCTATTACGGTGGAGTATTCGCTTACGCCTTATAGCGAAAGCCTAAATGAAGTACTGAGTTCGATGCAGCATTGGGGCGTCGAACATCGGAGGAAGATGATTCGCTAAAAAGCCGAGGGTGGCTTTTTACAATTTAGTGACAATGTTGGTAGCCGATTCGTAGTCCGAATCGAGTACCAACAGTTTAATATTGCCTCTTGGGCGACAAAAAGTGGAACTTGAGTCTATGCCCATATTAGGGTCTTTTAGAGTGGCTTTGATTTTTACGCTTTCTAAAAGTTTTTTGGCCATTTGGCATTGTATCCAAGTCCCGCTGTAGATTTCGATGAGTTCCATTGCCTTTCGATAGATAAACCTTACAAAGGTACTAAAGAGGTATATGTCGAATAACTACTTTTTATCCCTATTCAGTAATTTCAATAAGATTGTTTTCTGGATCTAAAATCACGCTTTCATAATAACCATCTCCAGTCATTCTTGGTTCTCCAACTACCTGAAATTCATTTTCTTGTAGCTTTTTAGTTAACCTGTCCACTTGCTCTTTACTTCCGACCGAAATCGCCAAATGGATAATTCCTAATCGTTGATTTTCAACTGTTTGGGATATGTTGTTTACTTCTGGTTTGTGCATTAATTCGAGGCGTGCTCCTTGCTCGAAAGACAAAAAATACGATTGAAAATTTTTGGTTGGATTGTGGTATTTGGCGCTAGAAATGGCACCAAAATAAGTTTCGTAAAAAGCCCTCATTTGTTCGAGGTTTTGTACCCAAATGGCAATGTGTTCGATTTTCATAGTGTTTATTTTTTTTGCAATATTTTGCAAATTTGCTTATAATTGCAAAATAATTAAAATTTTCTACCAAAAAATCTCGTACAAGCATGAATTTCCGCGACGACGCCATCGAATTAGATTTGAAAAAAGCACGATTTTCCCTCAAAGCCATTTTTCTGGTGTGCGGTATTGGGATTTCGAGCTGGGCGCCGATGGTTCCTTATACCAAAGACCGACTTGGTCTCGACGACGGCAGGATGGGTGTTTTGCTGTTGTTTTTGGGCGCAGGGGCAATTATCCTCATGCCGATTTCGGGTTGGCTGATTTCCAAAATAGGCTCTCTAAAAACGATGATTGCTTCTGCCGTCGTGATGTCGGTGGCGTTGCCGCTGCTGTTGCTCATGGATTCTTCGGTGGCCATGGCGGCCATGCTTTTCGTGTTTGGGGCAGGTCTTGGTAGCATCGACGTCGCCATGAATGCACACGGGGTTCAGATTCAAAATTTGTCGGAAAAACCAATCATGTCGTCCATTCATGGCTTTTTTAGCGTTGGGGGGCTGGTAGGGCCGTTGGCCATTGGTTTATTGATAAAGTTGGGTATAACGCCGTTGATGGCGGCTATTTCTGTATCAGGATTAATGATGTTGATTGTGCTTACCCAGTTTCGTTTTTTGATGGATGCCGCTACCGAAGTGAAAGTAAACCGTCGATTTGCGCCTGAAAAAAGCGAAGAAAGTTCGGGAGGTGCATCGTGGCTCAATGCCCAAGTGCTTTTCTTGGGAGCAATGTGTTTTGCGGTGTTTTTGGCCGAAGGAGCCATGCTCGACTGGAGCGCCATTTTTCTTCGCGACAACCGAGGGGTAGAGGAAGCATTGTCGGGGGTGGGCTACGCGGCATTTTCGGTTGCCATGGCGGTCATGCGTTTGGTGGGCGACAAAGTAGTTTCAAAACTTGATACCAAAACGGTGGTATCGGGAGGGGCGTTTGTGGGTGTTGCAGGTTTTGCGCTCATTGTCGGAACTCCTTGGCTTATTGGCGCTTTTGTAGGCTTTGTTTTGGTAGGAATCGGCGCGGCAAATATCGTCCCTGTGTTTTTTAGCGAAGGTGGGCGACTCAAAAATGTACCAAGTTCGGTCGCCCTTGCGGCCATTACGAGCATGGGTTACGCTGGTCAATTGGCAGGCCCAGCCATTCTAGGGTTCATTGCCCAACAAACTTCCTTGTCGATAGCATTCGGCTTTACGGGCTTTTTGCTGCTGTTAGTAGGCATAGCGTATGGCAGGAAGTAGCTGTGTGGAGGGTTGCTTACAACCCGATTTTTCCTGTGCTGAGGGTTGCTCACAACCTGATTTTTCGTGCCAAGGGTTGCTTACAACCCGCCCCTAGATATAGCAGCGGGTTGCGAGCAACCCTTGACACTACTTTACAATAAAAAACTCAAAAAATGTTAAAAGAGGAGCGTTTTGACCATATTTTAAAAGTCATAAAAGCGACCAATAAAGCTTCGTTTGAAGCGTTAGCGCTGAGTTTGAACGTCTCAGAAGATACCGTCCGTCGGGATATTGAAGTACTTGCAAAGAGTGGATTGCTAGTAAAAGTAAGAGGCGGAGCCATTAGCCCCTCAGCGAGTCCGCTTTCGTTTCAAGACCGCGCGGATATGTTTCCCGACGCTAAGAAAGTAATTGCGCTCAAAGCCCAACAACAGCTCTTGGGAGCCAAAACCGTGTTTATAGACGGAGGTACGACCATGCTGGCGTTTGTTTCAAGTATCCCTATTGATGCCAGCTTTCGGTTGATAACCAACAACATAGCGTTACTCCCGCTGTTGTCGGCACACCATGGACTAGAGGTGATTGTGTTGGGGGGAAATTATAACCGAAGTACGCAAACCAACGTGGGAGTTCAAACTTGCCTCGAAGCCCAAAAGTACCAAGCCGATGTGTATTTTATGGGAGCGTGTTCGATAGACAGCCAAATCGGAATCACCGCCTCTATCCAAGACGAAGGAGAAGTGAAGAAAATCCTGATGGCATCAGCCCGCAAGACGATTGTGTTGAGCAACAAAGAAAAGCTCGAAACCGTTGATTTTTTTAAGGTATGCGAACTTTCCACCATCGACACGCTTATCACTGACCTACCGAGCAACGACCCTGTGCTGGATAACTACCGAAAATTTGATATTGAGATTTTGTAATCAGCAGGCTGCTTACGTTTGTTGGTTTTGTATGGTTTGTAATAACGTATCAAGCTGGCTGAAACGCGTTTCCCAGATCTCCCTAAACTGCTCAAGCCACTTGTCGATTTCTTTCATTCGTTCTAGCTCAAGCGTATAGTAAATCTCGCGTCCTTTGTGTTCTTGTTTCACCAGTTCGCACTCGGTCAGGATGCGTAAGTGTTTCGACACTGCCTGACGCGTTGTATCAAAATGTTCGGCAATGGAATTGGGCGTCATTGCCTGTAATGCAATCAACGCAATAATCGCCCGTCTGGTAGGGTCGGCTATGGCCTGAAACACGTCTCTTCTCATCATCGTTATTTGTTTGTGAAACTAACTGGTTGCAAATATGTGGGCAACTTTTTGGCTTCGCAAACTCTTTTTGTAAATTTTTTTGGTTTACAGTTTATTCGTTCTCGTGCCCGTGGTACAAATACAGTGCCCCGTAGGTCCAGTTAGGGCCTTCGAGTCCAGGGAAATTGAAACGATCCATCATCAACGCCACGTACCGAAAAGGGTATCCTTCGGGCAGTTCAACGACGTTGGGCCATACCCTCGTACCCGAGGTAGCGTCCCACGGAGGTAAATCCATTTTTAGGGTGCCTATTTTTTGGAGTGTGGGGTAGGAGTAAATAAATACTTGCCGTTCTTGACTTCCCGAAAAACAATAGCGTTCGTTCCCAATTTTCTGAATAGACGTTCCCGTTGAATTGTGCTGAACAGGACCTGCAATGCGTCGATAGCCTTTGTTCCACGCTTCCGATTCAAGCATGATGGCCTTGTATCCGTTTTGGTTTTCGCAGGTGAGCATCCGCCACTTACGGGCCGTGGAATCAAAAACAACGTGCGGGTCTTCGATGTCGCCCACGAGGCCAAACGGCGTGGCTTTCATTACCGAAAACCCAAACCGAGGGTCGCGTTGGCTTTCGATGGCCAACAATTGTTTTTTCTCTTCAGGCTTGGCGTAGGCACTAAATCCCGTCGTCAGTCCTCGCCAACTCTTTTCTTTTCGGTCGTAAAACAAGTGAGAGGCCACCTCATTGCGAAGCAAACCGTCGTTTCGGTCAAATACAATAACGCCTTCCAATCGGAGGTCGAAAGTGGTTGGGTCAAGGCTAAATACGCCCTGAACGTGGTGCGGCAAAGCTCGGCCTCGTATCGTCATGGTGTACCAAAGCCGCCCCTTGTCCAAGAGTGGGCTGCCATCTTCGTAGGTAATGGCGCGGATGTCGGCCAGTCCCATCCCGCTACTAAGCACGGATTCCACTTTATTAATAAGCACTTCTCCTCTTTGAAGTCCCACATACAAGCGAGATTGGAACGAATGAAGGTATTTTTTATGGCGTAAATCTAGGATTTGACCAAAATCAAACTGCCCGATAGGGAGGGGTAAGCCATCGTTTTGCAGGAAAAGCGTTAGGCCACTTCCGAGCATTTGGAGAATGATTTTACCTTTGATTTGGGTGTTTTTACTGTTTTTTGTGGCAATGGATGTCTCCGCCACTACTTGTGCGTTTTTTACGGTTTTTTGGCGTACGTCCAGCAATTGTTCGTCCTTAAAAACAAATTTAACCACAAACTGCTCGCTTTGGGACGCATCCGTAAACTCAAAACCCACCTCTCCTTGGCCTTGGCAGCGGGCGAGGTCAATCATGTAGGTAGCAAACGGATTGAAGCCGCCAAACCAAATAGACGTTTGAGTTTCGGACGTTGATTGAATGGATAACTGTTGAGATAGTACGCTCACTTGCGCGGGCGTCGGTAAAGCATGGCGGACGGGATACATGGCCGATAAGCCGATGATTTCGCGGGGGTACAGGGCGGCCAACGGCAGTTGCTGCGTTTCATCAAAAATAAATCGACGAACACCTTGCCGAACAAAGTTGATTTTTTCGGGGGTAACGGGAGTTTGGGCTGCTGCGCAATTAAAAAATAATACGGTTAAGAAAAAGGGTAGAAAGGGTTTTAAAATAGCCTTCATTTTGATGAATTGTTAGACGATTCTGAAGTACTAATCACCAAAATATTGTTAAATACTTGCAAGTTTGTTGCCGCAAAATTGGGAGGCAAACCATTGCTTGACAATTCCCATTTTGGACTAATATCATTTTTTTTATAAATTCCGTCCCACTGCCCCGCAAACAGCATTTTATTGTGTCTAAGCACATTGAAAGTGTATAAACCTTTGGGAAGTCCATGTTGCGTACTTTGCCAATTTATCCCGTCTTTTGAGGACATTAATAACGACGTGTAGGTCATCCCATAGAGCTGTTCAGCGTCTGAACTTATGTTATGAACACTGTGATTTGGCAACATATTCTTCCATGCTTTGTCGGTATTTCTACAATAAATTCCTTTATTGGTTGCGATATAAATTGTGTTTTTAAACTTCGTTACGCTATTTACTTGTAAACCACTTTCCCCAAATTCCAATGACCAATTATTCGTTTTTTCGTCAAACACATATAGTCCATCATTGGTGCATACATAAAGGTTGTTTTGAAGTACTACAAAACGCCTAATTGTTGTGTTTTTGAGTCCAATATTTAGCGATTTCCAAACGTTTCCGTTGTCACTTGAAATGAATACTCCTTTTGATTGAGTGCCTACATAAAAAACATTTTTGTAATGCATTATTGCCCCTATATTTCCGTCAATAATATTTTTTTCTGTTGGCAGATTTACCCAAAGATTGTTTATTATGTTATACACAAAAACTCCTTTTTCTTTCGTTGCAATTGCAAGTAATTTGTCAGATGAAGTGATGCCACCTAGGCCAATTTGAACGTTTGCAGGAAGTCCATTACTTACGTTTCTCCAATTCTGTCCATTATCCATTGAAAAATAGATTAGTCCAGAGGCTTCCTCTTTTTTCGTTTGAAAGGTGTTTGATTTGGTCACAGCTTGTTTTTCAGGCTGTTTCTTTAAATTTTGACCAATACAAAAGAAAAGGGTCAAATAATGAATTGAAAGGATAAGAAAAAGCTTCACGTTAATTAATGATTTCACCTTTGTTGTTGTCCAATTTTTCACGAAACGTTTGAATCGCCTGCGGCGTTTGTTTGCCCCATTCGGTTACTTCTCCCACAATTTTTAAAGGTGCTTGTGAGCGATAAGAACGAGTTAGATTGCCTGGAAATTTTTTATCAGTGAGGTTCGGGTCATGCTCAAAACTACCCGTAGGCTCAATGATATAGACGCTTTCGGGGCCATCGCCTTTGGCCAATGCTGCCGCAAGACCTGCACCGCTGACCAGCGCCGTGAAATAAATATGATTCATTACCAGTTCGGATTGGTAGTTTGAAACCCCACCTGCGACCAACAAATCACCCTGTTGCAAATCAGCTTTTGTACCATGGTAAAAAGGGCCTTTGTCGGAAGGAGCTGTTCCGTATAAAGCACTTAGCTCGTGATTTTTTTTGGCGTTTTCCACATCTCCCAAGTCGTCATAGTACGCAGCAATTTGAGAATACAAAGTGGGGAGTGCGCTTTTAGTAGCTTCATTATCGGCCTTTAAGGCATGTTCTAACGCAATGGTTAGCCAGTGTAAGTGGTCGGAAACGGTAGGTTGATGTCGAGCTACGTAATAGGCAGCAAGAAACTTTTCAAACTCATTGGCGGCTTCTTCCCAGCCTTGTCGAAATAGTTTGTTGGCTTCTTCGGGGCTGCCCTTGGCCTCCATTTCCATTCCTTGAAGGCAGCGTTTAACAATGTTGTTGAAAGGTGAAAATTCCATTTTATGATTTTTGGGAAGGGTTAGTTTTTCTTAAAAAGCTGTGTATTAGCCACTACTGTACTCAAAGATTTTTATTTTATTTATTTTGCATCGGTATGAACCCGTTAAATCTGTGGCACAGCAAAACCAAGTAATTCTTCATTACTTCATTTTTTGGTTTCAAAAGCTTCCAGCCTGTTTAATATCTGAAGAATAAGGTCATTCTGATTTTCCAAATGTTTCAGAATCGTCTCAATTTCACTTTCGGCTTTTTTATTGATGGAAAAATCTTGTTCAGCCCTAAGTTCAGAATGCTTCGACTGCAAGTTTTGCCCAACCATAATGAGGGGCATAAGAAAAATCTGAACCATGTTGGAGATAAACAACCACAAAACAAAAGCTGGGTACGGGTCAAATCGTAAGGTGCTGGGAGCGAGGGTATTCCATCCAGGCCAAAGAGCAGTCCAACAAAAAATAATGAGGAAAAACCCCATACTTCCAACGTGCTCAGTAATCCACAAAGCGGCCTTGTCAAGCGTAGAAAGTTTTTCTTTATGCCTTACATTGACGTTATAAATAGGGTGGTAGTTGTTCTTGATTTCCTTAACGGATTGAATATCTTGATGTTTCATGCGCAAATCATGCTAAGTGTCGGATTGCATTTTTGAAGCGTTTCGGGCGCTGTTTTCGCTTACTCTGAATTTTATAATCCTTTCCATTAGTTGGTAGGGCATTGGTTGGTCAAGCGGAAATTGCACTGAACCTTTTCCTTGTTTATACTTTGAAAGTTCGGCCTGAAATTCGTCGTGCCCCGATGGTGTTGCATAAAATCCGATGTGATTTTTAAATGCCGCAAAATAAACCAATGGTTTTTTGTGTGTCTTGTAAGCAGGCATTCCGTACGCAAACGATTCTTCTGCTTCGGGGGCATTGTCCTTTATCAGCTTTCTAATGTTTCTCAAGATTTCCTGCACATTGTCAGGAAACTGCTGAATGTATTTTTCGATTTCGTTCATCTTATTTATGATTGTTGGCTGGGTTGTAGCATCGAAGTGAGAAAGCTATATCAAAACAACTACAAAAGCAAAAAAGCAGGCCAAAACCTGCTTTCAGACTAACTCTTCATCCACCTATTTTTAGGACGACGTTTCCTTTTTTTCGTCCTTCGTCAACATACCTATGTGCTTCTATTATTTCAGCCATTTTAAAAGTCTTGTCAATTGTCGCCTTAAATGCTCCTTTTTCAAATAGCTCTTTTAATAGCTCCAATTGTTGTATCGTTTCTGAAGCATATTTATTTACACTCTCATAAACTCCGTTTTCGTTCAAGAGTGCGGCACATTTTTTTCGATTGAATTTCCCCACTGCATCAAAAATTATGTCAAACTTTTCGGCTCGTTTAGTAAAGTCTTCTTTGTCGTATAAAATGATACTGCTAACGCCTAGTTCGCCAACAAGTTTTTGCCCGTTGGAACTGCAAACTGCCGTTATATCAGCATGGTGATGTTTTGCTATCTGGATGGCTGCTATTCCTACTGAGCCTGTTGCACCGATAATCAATATTTTTTTGCTTGGCTTTTCGGCAATTTTTGCTTTTTCTAGAAAATAAATGGCTGTATGTCCACCAAAAATGATGGCTGCGGCTTCTTCGTAGGTAGCATTTTTAGGCATTTCAAGCACATGGCTGTGTTGATTAACGGCTATATATTCTGCATGAGTCCCAAATTTAAACCCTGTCATCCCGAATACTTTATCACCAACTTTAAACTTGGAAACGTTGTCTCCAACCGTTTCAACAATGCCCGAAAAAGTAGTTCCTAAAATGGGTTGTCTAGGTTTTGAAATACCTAACACCAGTCGCATGATGACCTTCATAAATCCCTTTACATGAAGGCTTCTTACCCTAGCGTCACCAGAGTTGACCGTAGTAGCGACTATTTTGACAAGAATTTGACTGCTTTTAGGTATTGGTTTTGCAACTTCCTCAAGTTGCAAAACCTCAGCAGGGCCATATTGGGGGCAGATTATAGCTTTCATTGGTACTTTTAACGTTAAAAATTAAAACCAAAATCAAACCCAGGTTGAATAAAGTAGTTATTCCATTTTTGTTCTACTGCCTTAAAAGATGCTGGAACATTGGTTCGTATTGGCCAATAGCTAATTCCGATAGCTGGTTCAAAAAAGAAGCGGTTTTTAAAAAACTTAAACTGGTAGCCCAAATAGGAATCCACATATAACGTATAGCCATTTCCAATTTTTTTCCCATTCTTATCCATATATTTTTCAAAAGCATTTAATGCTTGAACAGATACATAAGCTCCCTTCCACCAAAACCGCTGATAGCCTATGGTAGGTGCCAGTATGCGCGCATGTCCAGGATAGTTCTCTCCTGGGGCATCAAATGATGATGAACTAAAAGGGATGCCTATTGGCCAGGAATAAATGGAGCGTTTAAATCTAAAGGAAATAATATCTTTGGGGGTTATTCTATACCCAACATTCAATTGAACATACTCAGGGTTATTTGTTTTATCAAAATTACCCAATAGCCACAAAGTGCTGCCAATCCACCATTTTTTATAAGTGCTGTCTTTTTTGGCATCTTGTGCATTCATCGGCAAACTACCTGCCAGCAGGAAGGTAAGTCCAATCCATAAAATCTTCTTTTGCATATCTGTTTTCATTAATGTTAAACGATGCTGCAAAGGTAGATTGGGGACATGTCTGACCTCGTTCACTTAAGTTAAGAAAGGAATCCTAGCTTTTGCTTTTCTCTACAATCCTCCCCTTAACCTGCTCAAAGGTTAGATGAGCACTCACTGCCAGGCTGGCCGTTCGTCCGAGTTTTGTTCAATTGCGAAAGCTTTCGGGGTTTTATGACTTGGCCTACGGCCACCACGAATGCTTAGTTATTAGCGGTAGTTTTTCTTTTCGTCAATTTCATCTTTAATTCGTTGTCTTATGTCAATTTTTGCACCTGTGAAAATAAATATTCCTGTCCCAAATTCTCTTGCATATTGATTAGTTATTGAGCCTGAAAGAGTTGAATTTTGAAAAAATTGAGATGTTTCTTGTAATTCTACATTTACTTCTTCTGCTTCTTTTACTCTAATTAAGTTTTCATATTTTTTGGTTAAATCAAACCAATCTATGTAGTCAGCATTGAATGAAACTGCTCTTAATTTTTGTCTTGTATAAAAATTTATAGCCCCTGCCTGTCCATAATTATCGCATAGAATAAGTGTATTATTCCTGTTTGGTAGCATTAAATAAGCACTATCAACTTTCAAGGCTAGTTCTTTCCACCCAAGCATATCTGCAAAATCTTGTGGTAGTAAATGGTCTTTGCCATCTTCCCAACGAAGTAAACCTAATTTTTTGTAGTTTTCTGAATACTGAACGATGTATTCTGGGCTTTTATTTGGAAATGCAACATTATAAATTGGAATAAATAATAGTAGAGGAACTGCAATGGCAACTGGTTGTAAATATTTTTTCCACCCATCTTTTAAAACATCTGCAAGATAAACAGAGCCAAAAGCAATGTAAATTGGATAAATACCAATCGCATAATAATCCTTTGCCTTAAAGTAAAGAAAGGCTGTTAACGTAAAGAGGATAGAGAAAAAGAAAAGCCTATATTTTTGGAAAGGTTTGTAAAAAAGTAACGAAAAAAATGATGAAAAAATGACGATTAGTGAACCGACAAAGAAGAGTAGCTGATTTTTCAAAAAGTCAAGTCTATTTACATTTATCAATTGAGTTTCTGCTAATTGTTTTAAGTGGTGAAAGACTGGAAAATTGTTGTTGTATTGCCAAATAAGATTAGGTAAAATTAAAATCAAACCAACTAAAATGGCAAAATACAGCGTAGATTTTAAGAATATTTTCCTATGTTCTGTAAGTAATAAAGAAGGTAAAAGCCCAATTAAGAGAAAAACAATGTTGTATTTATTTAAAAACCCAATGGCAAATGCTGTCGCTCCTAGATAGAGCCATTTTAAATCATCAGTTTTGGTGTATTTTAGCAGTATAAAGTATAAAGCCGTCCAGCTTAATACATCAAATGAATTAGGCTGATACAACGTATTTAGTCGCAATAGTATAGAAAATAAAACACAAGTTGCACCTAATACCAATGCAAATAGATTTCCATTTAATTCTTCTATGGCTTTCCAAACTATATAAATTGTCAGTGCACCATACAAGGCAGGGAAGAACTTAATCCAAAAAATTGAATTGCCGAGTAATTGAATAATATAAGATGTCCAAGAAGTAAAGGGAGGAACAGAAAGATAACCCCAAGCTAAATGATTTGCTTGGTCAAGATGCAAATATTCATCTCGTTGCAATTCATACTCACTGCTTAACAATAAAAATTGCAGCACGAATTTAAGTCCAATAAAACCTATTAAAATTGCCGTCTTTTTTGTCATTGAGCAGTGTCTATTAAAATTGTCGTTAACGGCAACATATTTATGAAAGACTGGAATTTGGAATACAAAAGTTTAGCCTTTGCACTCAGTTGAGTAGCATTCCAACTGTTCAATTACTTACGTTCGCCAAGTGTCTATGAGCGAGAAGCCAAACCAAGCGTCAATTTGCAGAAAGTTGTTGTTGAACAGATTTAACAAAGTCCACTGAAACGTCTGCCAAGTCAGCGGTTGTTTCAATGTCAAATCCTTTGGAAAGTGCTTTTCTAACCATATCAGTTTTTACTCGTTGCTCTGCTTCTTTGATTTTTCTACCCTCTGCTTTCACCGACTCAGCATTACGAGCAATTAAAATCTCTAATGAAGCCTTCTCGTCAGGTGTCATTTTACGACTGTCCAACTCATCAATGGCAACTTTGAGCCATTCTTCGTCCCAAAATTTGGGAAACTGTGTCGGTTGGGTAACTGTATGTATCGTTTTCATCGTATAAATCAATTTTTGTAAATCAGTTTGACAGTCAGCTTCTTGTAACGTAAATTTATCTAATTCTACTGTAACAAATGTCATTTGGTCGTCAAAAAGTTCGGCTTTTTCGTTTCGCAGGTTGGCGAGGGTATGAAAGTCATCGTAAGGTAGAATATTGTTAGCTAAGATTGCTACACAATAAATTTTTGTCAGTGTTCCGTAGTCAAATTTGCCACGCTTCACCATTGCGTTAAATTTATGCAAAGCGTAAAACTTCATGCGTTGCACAAAATATGGTGCATCGCCGTACTGCATTTCTACGATAAATTGGTTGTCGTTTTCATCAGTACACGCCAAGTCAAAAATACCGCTTCTTCCGTCTTGGGTAATACCTTCAAAGGTATTTTTGTCAAATTTGACTTCTTTTATAGTTACTTCTGACTTGATAAGTGCTTGCAAAGCCCTACGCAAGAAAAGTGTATTTGCTTCATTGCCAAAAGTAGCTTTGAAACCATAATCCGAGATTATCGGAATAAATATTTGGTCGTCTGTGTATAATGCCTCCATGAAGCAAAGTTACATAAAAGCAGTAATTTAAAAGTACAAATGAGCAGCTACTTTGGCACTCACCGTGTTACAAACACCCTATTTATTTTGCTCTCCCTACGGAAGACAACCTACAACGCGGGGGCTTTGGGAAGTGTTTGTTTGCCTTTTTCTACTAAGATCTAGTCTCGCTGAGGCTACTTTTTTAATGCGTTCAACCTGAAAAGAAGTGTAATGAGCTTAAAAAGAATGCCTTCGTGCATCGCGCGGGTAGAGGCGTTGATTCTTGTTAAGGCTAAAATAGGAAATTTCTGGGTGGCGAAATTTATAGACAAGCCTAGCAAAACCCATGAAAACGATCATGAATATTCATAAAAATAAAAAAGCAGGTTAAAAAACAGCTCTCAGTATAGTTGTTCGCTCGACGATAACTCCATAACAAAAGAAGAAGGTTTGGTGAGCACTCACCACTAGGCTAGCCGCCCGCCCGAGTTTCTTCAAGATTGGGCGTCCCGCATTTTTTTCATGGCTTGGCCTACGGCCACCACGAATGCTTAGTTATTAAGCACAGTTATTATCATCCTTTCCTGTTTTTAAATTCATTATAGTACTTTAGATATTTAAGTTTCTCATTATTTTCGCTTTTTGTATCATTTATTAGATTTTTAATTGAATCAATTCGTTCCATTATTTCGACTTTTTCTTCTTCCAATTCAGAATGTAAAATACCTGTATTATGGATATACTCTTGTACTTCATTTGACTCTAATGAATCTTTAAATAAACTATCTCGGTGAACTCTTAAGTTATTGATTTTTTGGTTTATAGCGTCTAATTTTTTGAACAGAAAGTGAAGCTCTTCATTAGCTTTAATCTCCCTTTCAAATCTCTTTTTTTCTAAAATCTGAATTCTCCTAATCTCTTCCATTTCAGCCTTCTTCATTGCTTGTATTTCCTCAAAAGCCTGTTGATTAATTTTTTCTTTCAGTAAAGACTGTCCGTATGTTAAAAATCTTTCTGACGAATACATATGGAAATCTACATTTGCCTCCCTTTTGATTTCTTCAACCAACTCTTGTCTTGGTCCCATATTTCTACCGTCTTTAATTTTCCACCACCAGTCAATTTTCCTTTCATCAGTAATCAAGATTACATCCTTTTTGAGTTCTTTTGCTTTTATAATTATCTGCTTCCAAAGAATTAAATCCCCGTATTTTCTATTACCCTCCTTAGTTTTTTCGTCTTCAAATCCTGGAGGGATTTTATTTTTAAACCTTTCTTCTCCTTCTTTAAAAATCTGGCTTAATTCTTCAGGTGTGAATTGATTGGTAATTCTGTTTTCAAACAATTCCGAAATTGAATTGTATATAGGGTCATTTTTTAAGTAATCGCAATATTTATCGATACTTTCTTTAACCTCCGATGTGACTTTTTCAAAAACGCTATTTAATTCCTTATCTACTTTATTTGTTAAAAATGGGGGTTTACTTGTCGATTGTAAATCTTTTTGAATTTGAATTATTTTGTCTAAAAATTCATTATAAGCTTTTTCTTGTTCAGCAATAACTTCATAACGATTTCTATTATACTCAAGTGCCGCTTGGTGTGGCAAATAAATTTGACTAGAAAATTTCTTAATTAGTTCAAGAATGATTTTTTGTGTTGACTCTGAATATCTGTATAGATTTAACAAAACGTTAGTGTCAAACATAATAATACCGTTCTCCCATATTCGTTTAATATCTGCCTCAGTTTTTCTGTAATAGCCCGGAAATAGTTCTTTCATATGTCGTTCTTATAATTGTGCTTAACTCCCAAATATACGAAAATTTTGCAGTAGTTGTTGTATTTATTTGGATTTATCTAAAATTTTGTGGTACTATTAGTGTAGTAGTTTTCGTATTGTTAAGTTAAGTGTCGTTCAAGACAAACCTAAAAAATATCTTCTAAAACTCCAAACTATTCTTTTTTCGGGTTTTCGCCGAGATTTAAGGAATCAAAAGGTCTCTTGATGTTTTCAAGAGTCCGATTACTCACGTGGGTGTAGCGCAAGGTAGTTTTGAGGTCATTAGCTTTGGGTACAGGCCATACACTGTGTTTCTTACGCCAATTCTTCTACCTTCGCAGCATATTTTGTCAACACAACGTTAAACCTGTATGGACAGTACGCGTACTCCCCATTCCCCCATTCGTATCGTCACGGCAGCCAGCCTGTTCGACGGCCACGATGCCGCCATCAACATCATGCGTCGGCTCATGCAAGCATCGGGTGCTGAGGTGATTCATTTAGGACACAACCGCTCCGTGCTGGAGATTGTGGAGTGTGCCATCCAAGAAGACGCGCACGGCATCGCCATCACCAGCTACCAAGGGGGGCACGTCGAGTTTTTTAAGTACATGTACGACCTCCTGCAAGAACGCGGCGCAGGCCATATCAAGATTTTTGGCGGGGGAGGCGGCACGATTTTGCCCAGCGAAATCGCCGAACTCCACGCCTACGGCATCACCCGCCTCTACTCTCCCGACGACGGCCGCGCCATGGGATTGCAAGGGATGATTGATGATTTGTTACGCCCCCTGGCCTCCAATGGGGGAAATTACAGTTCCCCCATTGAAGGCCAGGGGGCTAATTATCAAGCGATTGCCCGATTAATCTCCCAGGCTGAAAGCGGCAATTTTGTTCCCCCATTGGGACGGTACGCCGCGCGGGCAAGGGGGCTGGCTCTGGTGCTCGGTGTCACAGGAACGGGTGGAGCGGGAAAATCGTCGTTGGTTGATGAACTCATACGGCGCTTTTTGCTCGATTTTGAAGATAAAACCTTGGCCGTCATCTCCGTTGACCCTTCCAAACGTAAATCGGGCGGGGCATTGTTGGGCGACCGCATTCGGATGAACTCCCTGCACCCCGACATCGCCAAGGGTCGGGTTTATATGCGTTCGTTGGCCACGCGGCAGTCCAATTTGTCGCTGAGTAGGCACGTACAAGATGCTATTGATATTTGCAAAGCGGCTCATTTTGATTTGATTATCGTCGAAACGTCGGGCATTGGCCAATCCGATACCGAAATCACTGAACACTCCGACGTCTCGCTGTACGTGATGACAGCGGAGTACGGCGCCGCTACGCAGTTGGAAAAAATTGACATGCTCGACTTCGCTGACCTCATTGCCATCAATAAATTCGACAAACGCGGTTCGCTCGATGCCCTGCGCGACGTGCGTAAACAATACCGCCGCAACCATAACCTCTGGGATGCCCCCGATGAACAGTTGCCCATCTTTGGCACCATGGCCAGTCAGTTCAACGACGAAGGGATGAACACGCTCTACGCCAAAGTGCTGGAGCTGCTGGAGGTGAAATGGCAAAGGGCAAATAGCGAAGGGCAAGGGGAGAGTGGCAAAGAACAGTGGGTAATGGGTGGTAGAAAAACCACAGATTCGACACTCTTCACTCGACATTCGACATTAGGAATCATTCCTTCCGACCGCGTGCGGTATTTGGCCGAAATCGTGGAGAATGCGCGAGCGTATGAGGAGTTTGTCAACGAACAATGCGCCATTGCGCGGCAGTTGTATCAGTTGGACGGTACGCTTAAAACGTTATCGAAGTTCGAAAACGTTGCCAATGTTAGTGAACTCAAAGCAATATACGCCGAGTTGGAGGGGCGGTTGCACTACGACTGCAAGCGTTTGCTCGAACAATGGCCCGAAACGGTGCGAAAATACCGCGCCGAAAAGTATCAATTCAAGGTGCGCGACCGCATCATTGAACAGGACCTGTGGCACGAAACGTTGTCGCACCTGAAAATTCCGAAAATAGCCCTCCCAAAATACCACGATTGGGGCGATATTTTACGGTGGTTGTTGACCGAAAACGTACCAGGAGAATATCCCTATACGTCGGGTGTGTTTCCGCTCAAACGCGAGGGCGAAGACCCCACGCGGATGTTTGCGGGCGAAGGCGGCCCCGAACGTACCAATCGCCGTTTTCACTACGTATCGAAAGGGATGCCCGCCAAGCGCCTTTCCACGGCCTTCGACTCGGTGACACTCTACGGCGAAGACCCCGATTTGCGCCCCGATATTTACGGGAAAGTAGGAAACTCGGGCGTGAGTGTCTGCACCCTCGACGATGCCAAAAAACTATACAGCGGTTTTGACCTGTGCGAGCCCAACACGTCGGTCTCGATGACCATCAACGGCCCCGCCCCCATCATACTGGCGTTTTTTCTCAACGCAGCCATTGATCAGCAGTGTGAGAAGTATTTGCAAAACCCCACCCTCGTTCCCTCCCCTGTAGGGAGGGAGGTAGCTACTTCTTCCGATGGGAAAGGTATCTCTCCTGTAGGTACCAGCTCCCCTCTCTCAGAGGAGAGGGGATACAGGGGTGAGGTTCCCGAAGGCAACAACGGCCTCGGTTTGGCACTCCTCGGCACCACGGGCGACCAAGTGTTGCCTGCGGAAGTCTATCAAAAAATCAAAGCCGATACCTTACGCCAAGTACGCGGAACGGTACAAGCCGATATTCTGAAAGAAGACCAAGCCCAAAATACCTGTATTTTTAGCACAGAGTTTGCTCTCAAGCTCATGGGGGACATTCAGCAGTATTTTATTGAAAATCAGGTACGAAATTTCTATTCGGTTTCGATTTCGGGCTACCACATTGCCGAGGCGGGAGCCAACCCTATTTCGCAGTTGGCGTTTACGTTGTCCAACGGTTTTACGTTTGTGGAGTACTACCTCAGCCGTGGAATGCACATCGACGATTTTGCCCCGAATTTGTCATTTTTCTTCTCCAACGGTATGGACCCCGAATACACCGTTTTGGGGCGAGTAGCGCGTCGGATTTGGGCCAAAGCCATGAAAAACAAGTACAAAGGCAACGACCGTAGTCAAAAACTCAAGTACCATATTCAGACGTCGGGGCGAAGTTTGCACGCGCAAGAGATTGCTTTCAACGACATCCGAACGACTTTGCAGGCTTTGTTGGCGATTTATGACAATTGCAACTCGTTGCACACCAATGCCTACGACGAGGCTATCACTACGCCTACCGAAGAAAGCGTGCGTCGGGCGATGGCGATACAGCTCATCATCAACCGCGAGTTTGGATTGACCAAAAACGAAAACCCACTGCAAGGAGCGTTTATCGTAGAAGAATTGACCGATTTGGTGGAAGAGGCTGTATATCAGGAGTTTTTGAGTATCAATGAGCGTGGTGGTGTTTTGGGCGCGATGGAACGCATGTACCAACGCAGCAAAATCCAAGAGGAGTCGATGTACTACGAAATGCAAAAACATACGGGGGCGTTGCCTATTATCGGGGTTAATACGTTTTTGGATGAAAAAGGTTCTCCCACGACGCTCCCCGCCGAAGTTATCCGCTCGACCGACGACGAAAAACAATACGCCGTTGCGTCGAGAAAAGCTTTTCAGCAGCGCAACGAAGCCCAAGCCAAGGCTGCATTGGCGAAACTACAACAAGTAGCACTGCAAGGCGGTAATTTGTTTGAATGCCTGATGGATACGGTGAAAGTATGTACCCTCGGCCAAATTTCGGCGGCCTTGTACCAAGTAGGAGGCCAGTACCGCCGAAATATGTGATGTTGGAACATTGTTAAAACTTCACCCCCGAAAACTTGCCGTTGTTTCGTCGCCAAATAGAGTTGTCGTTGGCGTTGATTTCACCGTCTAAGTTGAAGTCGCTGAGTTTGTAGAGCCCAAATTTTCCGTTTTCGTTGAGCCAAATTGAAGCATCGTTGGCGTTTACTTCGGCAAAAGACGTTTTATAGGAATCGGCGGCAAAAAGACAAAAAACACTGCCAACTTGCAACTGCCCCGACGCTGGAAGTCCCGCAGGAACGTACGATTGGCGTTTGGTGAAGTCATAGCTAATTTTATTGTTTACGACGGCTACAGCATCGTGCGATACTGCCCCGATGTGGTTGCGGTGTTCGATGGCCACAAATAATGTTTGGGTAGAATTAACGACGGGGCAAGCTCCTGTGGCTTGTACAGTACCGTCTTTGAAAAGCAGCCCCGAGGTTTTAAAGATGGTCGAACTTGCTTCTTCGGGCGATGTCCTTAGCGAAACCAATACCCAGTCAACGACATCAGGAGAATAGATTTCAGAACCTTCGTTACCAGGATAATTCCAGGGCGCATTTTTGTAGGGCTGACCAGCAGCGGTTTTGGTTGCCAACGCATCCTTAGGCGTTTGTCCTGGGAGTAATCCAAGTTGGTTGAGTTTGGTGTGCATGGTGGTTCCATTCATGGCACCTTCTAAGAATACTTTGGTTTCGATACAGGCCGTCACTTGAGACGGTGGGCTTACCAGCACCGTAATCAACGAGCGGTCGCTTTCGCAGTCGTTTACGGTTTGGCTCACATAATAAGAAGTATTTCCCGTGGAGGTCGTAGAAGGGGTTGGGGCTGTCAAAACGCCCGTTCCACCAGTTGATGAACTGTACCATTTTAAGGAGCTACCAGTGGCACTCAGGGCAGAGGGGGCTTGCCCTTGTGTATAGTTAATAACCCCACTAACGGTAGGAGGTGAAGGTTTCGTTTTGATAACCACAGAGACGAGCGCACGGCTGCTTTCGCAGTTGTTGGCAGTCTGACTCACGTAATAAGATAGCGTTTTGGCCGTTGCTGAAGGAGGAGTGGGGGCAATGCTACTGCCTGTGCCTCCCGTTGCGCTGTCGTACCATTTGAGTGATGTCCCGCTGGCAGTCAGGGGAGTAGTAGCGTCTCCTTGGCAGTAGTTGTAAACGGTATTACTTACGACGGGGAGGCCTGGGCGTACTCGAACGGTCACTAACACTTGCGTACGATTACTTTCGCAACCATTCACGGTTTGTGATACGTAGTAACTCAACAGGCTGGCGCTCGCTGTTGAGGGCGTAGGAGCAGTGGTGCTTCCTGTACCTCCTACTGGCCCACTGTACCACTTCAACGAGCTTCCTACTGCCGTGAGTGGGCTGGTAGCATCACCTTGGCAATAACTCGGGCTGTTGGTGATTTCGGGAACACTGGGTTTGCTGCGAATAGTCACCATCACTTGCGTACGGTTGCTTTCGCATCCGCTAGTGGTTTGTGAAACAAAATAGCTCAAAATATTGGGACTAGCAGTGGAGGGTGTTGGGGCTGTGGTACTGCTTTCACCTCCCGTCGAGGAAGTGTACCAAAGTAAATCATTTCCAGTAGCTGTGAGAGGCGAAGCCGTTTGCCCTTGACAATACTCAACGTTAGACGCGCTAGGAGCAGTGGTTTTGGTGCCTACATTGACCTTGATTTCGGCGCGATTGCTCTCGCAACCATTCAGGGTTTGGCTGACAAAATAAGAGGTTGTTCCAACGGTAGTTGTCGATGGAATCGGAGCACCTGAGGAGCCAGTACCTCCTGTGGCTACAGTGTACCACAACAAGGCCGTTCCGCTCGCCGAAAGTTGCAGTGCCGTCTGGCCTTGGCAGTAATTAAGGTTGGCTACTGTGTGCGGAATATCTGGTCGGTTTTTGACATTTACGTTGATTTGAGTACGACTACTTTCGCAGCCATTCACGGTTTGAGAAACAAAATAACTGGTCAAGGTAGCGGCGGAAGTTGAGGGGGTAGGTGCGGTAGTTGCGCCTGTTCCTCCAAAAGGTGCCGTGTACCATTTTAGGTTTGAGCCATTGGCGGTAAGGGCCGATGCTGTTTGACCTTGGCAGTATTCAATGGACGTGGTAGCCGTAGGTGCTGTGGCTTGAGAGGCTACTATTACGTCGATTTGTGCCCGTGTACTTTCACAATTATTGATGGTTTGGGTAACGTAGTAAGACGTTGTGCCCGCGCTGCCCGTCGCTGGAGTAGGAGCGGAGGTGTTGCCAGTACCACCCGTTGCTTGAGTGTACCATTTCAGGCTTACACCACCTGCGGAAAGTGCAGAAGCGGTTTGCCCAATACAATAATTGACAGGTGAAGCCACGGTTGGTTTTGTCACCGAGGCACAATCGGCGGGTTCGTTGGCCAAGGCACCCACACGTGAGATGTTGGCGTCCAGCCAGCTGAGGCGTTGTTCTGTCCAGTTTTTAAACCAATCAATTTCTTCTTGGTAGGTATTTCCCCAGTAGTAATTAGGCCAAATCCATTCACCCAACAGTGGCCATCGTTGAAAATTGCGTACTTGAGACTCGCCAAGGAGCGCTACGTTTTGGTTCACAAAAGTTGTGATATTGCTGTTGGTCCATTGGTTTTGGCGAAGTTGCTGCCAGCGTTCACGGACTTTGAGACAAAACTCACGGTCTTGAAGCAAACGTGCCCACCAAGTAGGGGTTTGCTTGTCGTCTTGTGGACAAAACTCTCGTACAAAATCATACGCCCAGTGATTGGTTTCCCAGCCTTTGCAATAATTAGCATTGCCGTATGAGTGGTCATAATCCCAAGCTGGCCCCATTTTAATTTTAGAGTCGCGGCTATCGCGGTCTTTGTAGAAAAAAACACTCAGGCGGTACGCATCAATGTTGTAGGTGAGTTCGGTAAGTAAAAAATAATCTACAAAAGTGTTGACGTCAATGTACTTGGCATATCCATTGGTTGGGTCTTTGAAGTTGGGGCCGTTGAGGGTATGCTCAAAATTGGTAAAGTGGTTTTTGATGTATTCAAATTGCTCGGTGGTAATATCATCTTTCTTGGGGTATTCAAGCATGATGTTGATTTCCATCAGGTTATTGGCAGGATAAGGCGATTTCCAATAAGCGTCGGCACTGCCCGTATTTTTATCCACTTTCAGGATGTAGCCTCCCGTAAGGGCATCGCCTGAGTTATCGGCGGGTTTGAGTGAGGCAATATTGACCCGATTGGCATCTCGTTTTATTTTTTCCATCAGTATATAAACGCCTTTATAATCGCCATCGACCACCAACTCAACAAACTTGGTACGCGTAGCATACATGCCCATTTGGTTTGACAAATGGTACGTCAGTACGTCGCGCATCAGGGTTTTGTCGGTGTAGCTGGCATTTAGAATCCAGTCGCTTTCTTTGGGCATCCCCAATAAAGACACCTTGAGGTCGTCGCCTGTTTCGGTACGGGTTTCAAAACCGTAGGGTTTTTTTGGGAAAAATTGGGAAGATGAGCCACGGTGTTCGATGCCTACCGTTCCGTTGTAGTTATTGAAAGGGTCGGGCTGGTTATTATTGGCAGGGTTTCGATAATAATTTCGATTACCTGGTCCGTTGTCAATAATGCCCATATTGACATTTACCTTGGGGTTGTCTGCAATCGTTTGCCCACCAGTTGTGATGACAATAATGGGGAGATTGGAAGAGGTAAATGTTTGAGCAAAGGCATTAAAAAATGAGCCAATTATCAGAAAAAGTATTCCAAAGGTGTAGAATTTAGGCATGGTCGCTGAGTGATCTGATTTGCTATTTTAGCTCTTGAACAAAAACCGTACCACTTTCGCGTTTTAGAATTTTGTACCTTTGCAAAAAAGATGAACAGTACGTTTCATCGACTTATATGTATGGAATCGAAAAGACAACAAAAAGTGGCGCGTCAAATCCAAAAAGATTTGAGCGATATATTTCAAAAAGAAGGCCGTTCGTGGTTTGACAATGCCTTTATTACCGTGACCGTCGTGCGTATGTCGCCTGATTTGAGCGTAGCAAGGGTGTATTTGAGTTTTTTAGCTGCTAAAAACAAAGGATTATTACTCGAACAAATCCAAGAACGCCACAAATCTATTCGTCAGTTGTTAGGAACTAAAATTCGGCATCAACTCCGCATTGTTCCTGAGTTACATTATTATCTGGATGACACCGCCGAGTATGCCGCCAAAATGGACTCACTCTTTGCGGGACTGACCATTCCACCGCCTGCCGATGGCGAAACTCCTGACAACGAATAATATACTATTTGTGCTGGCCGCTCTTCACTGACCACTAACCGCTGTTTTGTTTTTTAACCCAACCAAAAAATGACTTTAGAAGACATCCGTCGCGAAATTGATGCCATTGATGATCAATTACTTATTCTCCTCAATCAACGAATGCAGTGGGTGCATAAGGTAGGGGAATTGAAACGAGCTACTAAGACGGTGATTTATCGCCCCGAACGCGAAAAATCAATTTTGGATAGGCTTAACAAACAAAACAAAGGGATGCTGACGCCCGAGGCAATCGAGGCGATTTATTTGGAGATTTTTGCCACTGCTAGAAATATCGAACTCCCCGAACGCATTGCGTATTTGGGCCCTGAAGGAAGTTTTACCCACCAAGCAGCCGAAAGCCGTTTTGGCGGAATGAGTGAGTACATGACCCTTCCAACGATTAAATCGGTGTTTGAGGCGGTGGATACGGGACGGGCAAAGTTTGGGGTAATTCCCATCGAAAATAACCAGGAAGGAATTGTATATGAGACGGTTGACTTGCTGAATGAAACCAGTATTAGTATTGCTGCCGAGCTCAAAATTCCAGTGCATTTTGCCCTTGCCACAGAATGCGAAAACCCGTCTAAAATCAAGCGTATTTACTCAAAAGACATTGCTTTTCGTCAGTGTCGTGGGTTTTTAAATAAATATTTTGAACAAACTCAGCCTGAAGAAATTCAGGTAGAATCGACATCGAAAGCAGCTAAATTGGCTTCCGAAGACCCCGAAAGTGCGGCCATTTGCTCCGTGATTGCGGCACGTTTGTTTAGCTTACCCGTGCTTTTTGATAACATCGAAGACAACAGCAACAACCGCACTCGCTTTTTTATTTTGGCCAAAGACTTTGTCAATCAGCCGAGTGAAAATGATAAAACGACGCTCATTGCACGTTTGCCTGATACCGAGAAACCTGGCGTATTGGCAGGCTTTCTGCAAGATTTTAAACGGGCTAATATCAACTTAACCAAAATCGAAAGCCGTCCCTACAAAGGAAGCGAGGATTTTAATTTTTGGTTTTTTATTGAATTAGAGGGGTATTTCAAAGACGAGAATGTACAGAAAGTGTTTAAAAAACACCGCAGTTATATCAAATTGCTTGGTAGCTACGTTAAAAACACGTAAAAAACAGTGATAATGGATATTTCGTGGCAAGAGTTTGAAAAAGTGGAACTTCGCGCAGGGACAATTGTGCAGGTCGAAGACTTTCAAAAAGCGCGGAAACCAGCCTACAAAATTTGGGTTGATTTAGGGGCCGAAATCGGGACAAAGCGCAGTTCGGCGCAGGTAACGAAACTCTATACCAAAGAAGAACTGCTAGGTCGCCAAGTGATTTGTGTGACCAACTTTCCCCCAAAACAAGTGGCCGATTTTATGTCGGAAGTACTCGTGACGGGATTTGTGCTGCCTGATGGCGAAGTGGTGCTGTCTCAGCCCGAGCGCCCCGTCCCCAATGGAGCCCGTTTGGCCTAATTCAAGAACGAAAAAGGTGAAAAAAGTTTGCTTGTATCTGTGGTTAAGCGTAGCGAGTTGGGGGGCAGCCTTGGCGCAGTCAACCTACCCGATTGTTCCCAAACCAGCGCATTTAGTGCCTAAAAACGGCCATTTTATTTTCCCCAAAACTTTGCTGATTGCCGTCACTAGCACCGACCCTCACTTGCGCCACTTTGCAGAAGAGTTTGCGCAAACGATTGGGTTGGTGTCGGGTCATGATACGCGCGTGTTTGCGGGTAATTTTCGCGTCAAAGAAGGCATCAATCTGGTGCCAGGCAAAGACTTAAAATTAGGCCATAAAGGCTATTTTCTGGATATTTCCCCCCAACGTATCGTCATTACCGCCGAGCAGCCGCAAGGATTTGCTGCGGGTATCCACGCCCTGAAACAGCTCATGCCACAGGCCATCATGGGCGCCCAGCGCGTACAAGGAGTTGACTGGAAAATACCCTGTTGCTATATCGAAGACCAACCTTAATTTAACCCAAAATAAAGCGTGCTTTTGCACCTAACCGCCATGCTACAAAAACAGCCATTTGTTATTTGTTTTCGCCTTTCAAAGTCGTTGCTTTTTTTACCCGTAGTTTGTTTTTTAGTATTAACGGGTTGCCAGCCATCCACTACCACGCAGCCCAAAGCACCTACTGAATCGTATAAACACACGAACATGGATATTCAGAGTGAAAAACATAGATCGACGGTTCACGTTCCCATCGAATTGTCGATTGCCGAACTGACGCGCCACCTCAATACACAAGTGCAAGGCTTGATTTATGAAGACAACGACCGCCAAGAAGGATTTAAGATAAAAGTGTGGAAACGGGCGCTCATCGTAGCAGAAGCCCGCGATTCGCTGTTGTACTATACTGTTCCGCTGAAAATTTGGGGAGAAAAATCGTACCAAGTTTTAGGAATTACGGGTGCACAAGCGACCGAATTTCAAATCAATCTCAAATTTATGACACGTTTTGGCGTTGACCCCGACTGGAAAGTGCGTTCTCAGACGGTATCTGCGGGGTTTGATTGGGTGACCAAGCCGAGTATCAAAGTAGCCAATATCGAAATCCCAATTACGGGCATCATCAGCCGTAAAATTTCCGAAAACCTTGAGACATTTTCCAAGGCCATTGATAAAAATATCCAAGAGAGCATCGAAGTAAAACCGTACGTGGTGCAGGCATGGAACCTCATCCGAGAGCCGCGTCAATTGTCGGAAGAATACCGTACTTGGCTGGTTGTTACTCCGACTGATATTTTAATGACACCGTTCCAAATTGATAAAGGAAAAATTAGCACAAGTATCGGCATCAGGGGATTTACCCAGACCCTCACGGGGGAAAAACCCACCATCAAACCTGCGACCGAAATTCCTAATTTGATGATTGTGAAAGATATTCCCAAAGGCTTCCAGATTGGCTTGATTGGGGTGGTACCTTACGAAGAAGCGTCGAAGCTGGCAGCTACACAATTTGTAGGAAAACGGTTCGATTTTAAAGAAGGAAAATACAAAATTGAGGTGACGAGTGTTGACATTTATGGTCAGAACGATAAGCTGATTATCAAATCGGGCGTGAAAGGAAGTATCAATGGCGTCATTTATTTAAAAGGGATTCCGCATTATGACGCAGCGTCACGAACGTTATCGTTGAAAAATGTTGATTATGATTTAGACACCAAGAATGTGTTATTGAAAACGGCCAACTGGCTCTTACAAGGAAAATTTGCCAAACAGATAGAACAGCAGTTTGTGTTTTCGGTAGGTGATCAGGTGGACGAAGCGCAAAAAGCTATTCGCCAACAGCTTACCAATCGGAAAGTGGCCAAAGGAGTGGCATTTGGAGGGCGATTAGACCGCCTTGACCCCGATCAAGTCTATCTAACACCGACCTCTTTGGTGGCATTAATTGTGGCAAAAGGACAGATTGACGTCAAAATAGACGGCTTGTTGTAGGGTAAAAAGCGCCCCTATTCATGGTATTTACGATTTTTTTCTTTTTATTTGATTTTTAAAGAGGCGAACTCTTTATAGCTTTGTACCCGATAGCGTTATCGAGGCCGTCTTATCGTTCTGCTCTCGCTTTATGTGGAAGGCAGGAAGGAAAGTCCGGACAGCGCAGAGTACCGTACTTCCTAACGGGAAGGCAGATAGTTGGCGACGGCTATTTGACAGCAAGTGCAACAGAAAATAAACTACCGTTTCTGAACAAGAAATGGAAAAGGTGAAAAGGTGGAGTAAAAGCCCACCGCTCGGCTGGCGACAGACGGGGCACGGTAAACCTTACGGGCTGAAAGACCAAATAAGTGTCGATTTTAGAGCTACTCGTTCTAATTCTCTTCGGAGGTGTCGGCATGGGTAGGTTGATAGATTTCAACGGCAACGTTGAAGCCAGATAAATGATAAGATTGTCAAGTTAAATTGATAAACAGAATCCGGCTTATAGGCCCGATTACGCTATTAAAAAAAAGTTTTGTAATACTATTTTGCAGTAAACAACACTCATTGCCCATGAAAAAAATTAATTTACTGTCCACTCTATTTTTGTTATCGTTGGCTGTAGCAAAGACCAATGCGCAGTCGCCTAGCCCTAAAAGCGCGGGCTACGAAGGTCCAAACAAGTTAAATACATGGGCACTTACAATTACCCCGGCTCTTACCCAATTTTATGGGGATCTTCGTCAGTATGATTTTAAACTCGGCCCCGAAGAACATTTGACGGGTGGCCTTGGGCTTGCGCTCCACAAGCAAGTAACGCCTATTTTTGGGGCTAGCGTCAATTTTTGGACTGGAAACCTGAATGGTTCAAAAGAGCGTATCTACAATGCCCATTTTGAAAGTAAAGGTTTTTTACAAACCACCATCAACGCCCACGCAAACCTCAAGCCGATTTTGTTTGGATACAATAAGCTGAAACGTTGGAAGTGGGATGTGTATGCTGGTTATGGCTACATGTGGTTCAACTCGCGGGTGTATCGCTTAGGTACTGGCAAATCAGTTGAATTGATTCGTACCAACACCAACCGAAGCTCTAAAACAGCAGGTGAGTGGGAACGTGATGGTTCTACTTATACCCGTGAAATTGTTTTCCCAATCGGTTCGGCCATTCATTTTGAAGCATCTCCTCGAATCGATATTGGTTTAGACTTTACCCTCAATCACGTAAATACGGAGAAATTAGACGTAACCTACGGTGGAGGTGGTTCAGAACAATATCCTCGTCAAGATATTTGGTTGTTTAGAAAAGGCGACTCAAAATTAGACAAGTGGGGAAGCATTGGCCTCTCGCTAACGTATAAAATAGGCAAGAATGCTGTGATGGCGAAAAAAGATGCCAAAGGAAATTGGGTGCATGACCCTGCCAAAGGCCGCTACCACTTGCGTTATACCAATCCATTGGATTTGATTGCGCCGCCGTATAATCCTACCATGAACGATGCGGACTCGATTGCTAAAGCAAATATGCCTAAGCCAGTTGATCCACGTTTGTTTACCGATACAGATGGTGATGGCGTAGCTGACTTGTTTGATAAAGAGCCCAACACACCAGCCAACAGCATCGTGTCTGGAGGTGGGGTTGCGATGGATTTGGAAAAATACGTGAAAGACATCATTGCGAAAAATTTGCCTAAAGAAGAGTGCGAGGCGATGTTTGGTAATATTGAGTTTGATACTGACAAAGCCATCATCAAAGACCCATCTCAGCAAATCTTGAAGCAAGTAATTGACCTCTTGAACGTGCGTCCAAACTGCCGCGCGGTGATTGTAGGCCATACCGATGCCCGTGCGTCTGATAATTATAACATCCAGTTGTCGAAGCGTCGGGTGGAAGCTGCTAAACGTTATTTGATTCGTAACGGTATGCAAGACCCAAGCCGCGTATTGGTAGAATACTACGGAGAGTTGCGCCCAGTGTCTGATAATAAGTCAGTGGATGGAATGAGCCGTAACCGTCGGGTAGAGATTCGTATTTTGCCAATGAACTCAATTCGTTCTTCTTATCCTGCAGGTTTCCGTACGGGTAAAAAGAAAGATCAAGAGCCTGGTAAAGTCGCCAAAGAGCCTAGAAAGAAGAAATAATCGGTAACGATTCTTATAAAAATAACGGATGGGCATTGTTTCAAAAGCAATGCCCATTTTGTTTTTTAAGGAAAATCGCGTACTTTTGCGCCCACGTTACACACGAAGGACGTGTTCCTTCATATAGTAAACTGAACAAAAACAATGGTAAGAATTCGTTTAGCGCGTCGCGGACGCAAAAAAGGAGCAATGTACGACATCGTCGTAGCAGATGCTAAAGCACCACGTGATGGTCGTTTCATTGAAAAATTGGGTACATACAACCCAATTGCTAACCCTGCAAAAGTTGTTTTGAACGTTGATAAAGCGGTAAAATGGCTTTTAAACGGTGCTCAACCTACAGATACAACTCGCGCGCTTTTGAGCCACGAAGGTGTAATGTTGCGTAAGCACTTGCAAGTAGGGGTAAGAAAAGGGGCAATCACTCAAGAAGTTGCTGATGCTCGTTTTGAAGCTTGGAAACAAGAAAAAGCTTCACGTAATGATGCCAAATCTGAAGGCTTGACTCAAAAACAAGCAGATGAGAAATTGGCAAAACTAGATGCAGAACGCAAAGTGAATGAAGCACGTGCGGCCGCTATTGCAAAGAAAAATGCAGTGGCAGTAGCAGAAGTTGAGGCAGCAGCCGAAGAGGCAGCCCCAGCCGAAGGAGCAGCTGAATAATTTTCTCTTTTTACAAATGGTATGGGTCTATTCGTTTAGCCCCATACCATTTTTTGTTTTTTAGACATCATGCAGCACAACGATTGTTTTCAACTAGGGCACGTCACTCGTACCCATGGGACGAAAGGGGAGGTGGTTATCTTCCTAGACGTTGACTTTCCTGACGACTACGAGCAGATGGAGTCTGTCTTTGTCGAAATAAAAGGACAGTTAATTCCTTACTTTATCCAACAAATTAACATTCAACGGGGAAATAAAGCCATCGTGAAGTTTGAAGATATTCATTCTATCGAACAGGCTACTCCGCTCATTAATTGTCCACTATTCTTGCCAGAAGATACCCTTGATGAACTGGACGGGTCGAAGTTTTACTACCACGAGATTGTTGGCTTTAGAGTGGTAGATGCTACTTTGGGTGCATTGGGGCTGATAACGACTGTCTATACCATGGCTACGCAGGATTTGATTGCGATGGAGTATCAGGGACAAGAAGTACTCATTCCTGTCAATGATGACATTATCAAAGGCGTAAATCGCCAAGAAAAAGTGATGAATGTGAACCTTCCAGAGGGGTTAGTGGATGTTTATACCGAAGGAATGAATGCCGTCGCTGATGACGATGATAGTGAAATAGAAGATTAGTCGCCTACAAAAAATTGTAAGAAATATACCTATGCGCATTGACATCATCACTTGTTTGCCTCGTTTGTTAGATAGTTTTTTTGAACACTCTATTTTAAAACGCGCTCAAGAGGGTGGGCATGTGGAGGTGGTTGTGCATGACTTGCGCGACTATAGCCTTAACAAACAACGCCAAGTGGATGATTATGCGTTTGGAGGTGGTGCTGGAATGGTACTCACCATAGAGCCTATTGCGCGCTGTATTCGACAACTTCAGAGCGAACGCACCTACGATGAGGTGATTTACGTAACACCCGATGGCGAGCGTCTCAACCAAAAAACATCAAACCGACTGTCGCTCACCGAAAATCTAATCATTCTTTGTGGCCACTACAAAGGGGTGGATGAGCGGGTGAGAACGCATTTTATTACCAAAGAAATTAGCATTGGTGATTATGTGCTCTCTGGTGGTGAGTTGGCTGCCTGCGTCATTGCTGATTCAATTATTCGCCTTATTCCAGGGGTTCTAAACGACGAAACCTCTGCCCTTACCGATTCTTTTCAAGACAATTTATTGGCGCCACCTGTTTATACGCGCCCTGCCGATTTTGAGGGCTGGAAAGTTCCCGACATTCTACTTTCAGGGCACGAAGCCAAAATCGCTGATTGGCGCTTTCAACAATCGTTGGAACGCACACAAACGCGGCGCCCCGACCTCCTGCCTTAAATAAATGGCACAAAATTTGTGGAATGTACCTGTACATCCTATTTTGATACTTATACTTTTGGTGAAAATAAAGTATAATATATAACTTCTTGTATTTGAGGGTGTTGTTGCTGCCTTCCTCTTTTTGGTATAGTTTTTGTCCTAAAAATAAGGACGTTAAAGTGGTATAATGCCACCTGAAAGAAAACCATTTTTTTAGAAAAATTTTCTTTTGGTTGCTGTTATATAGCTTCATCGGAAGTGCTTTATTTTAACAGTACTTACTCTACTCTATTATGTTGTTTCTTTACAAGCCCTATTCAAGGCTTCGCATTCATGCGTGTCTTGTTATTCGCCAGTCTTCAAGAAATTTGAGTATTGGATGGATGTTGTCCGTACTTATAAGTTCACTTCCTTTTTTCGCGATTGCGCAAAATCCACTTTCCAGTGTGGGGAAGTTTAATGTTTTTACCCAAGGCAATGCTACATTGACCAATAACGAGAGTGAAGGCCCTGTAGCAATTGGAGGGAATTTGACCGTGGGAGGTAATTACCAAATAACGACGGTCAATGTGGGTGACTTGAAGGTGGGTAATATCCCGATTGGGCTTGTGGTAGGTGGCGGAGTGACGCTGACTTCAGGGCAGTTGCAAATGAATACCCAAGGGTACGTTAAAATAGGAAATTGCACTGGTTTAACGGTTTGGTATAAAGATAATAACGACGCTTTCTCGCCAATACGTATCACCAAAAATACGGAAGGTTATGCTTCGCCAAGTAGTTGGATTCAAATTAATACGCAAGCAGACGGCTGGGCTGGATATGCCCAACCTAACCAAGTGAGTAGCACCAACAACCCCGTTTGCGAAACCACTTCTATCAATTTTACCTCCGCATTTACTACGCTAAAGGCCAATTCCTCGTCGCTTGCGCAATGCCAAGGGACGAATGTCGTAACGGAGAACGCCAATGGGGATGTTTTGACGAGTATTTCGGGACAAAACCTATACTTAGATTTGCCTGCAAGCCCCATTGCGGGCAAGCCCCGTATTTGGAATGTATCAGGGGCGGATTTGAACGCCATCAATGAACTGAATTTACGCTTTACTCCTACAGCAAGCGAACCCCTTGTTATTAATGTATCAACGGGGGCTTCTTTTACTTGGAATGTGAAAAACCAGAATGTAGGCGGGGCGATGAAGTATATTATCTGGAACTTCCCTAGTGCAACAACGCTCAATATCGAAGGAAACGCAACCATTGAAGGTAGTATCCTAGCGCCTAATGCCGCTGTGGTGAAAACGGCCAACCAATCGAATATTCAGGGACAATTGGTGGGGCAATCTTTTGTGCATTCGGGGGGCGAAATGCACCATTATCCATTTGAGGGAAATGTTGACTGCGGTGTTGTGGCTTGTGTAAAGCCCAACGCAGGAAGAGATACAACCATTTGTGTGACGTCAATTCAGTTGAAAACGCCTGCTTCGGACGAAGTGTGGGCGTTTCTTTCTTCAAATAATAACACTGCCGCCACCATTTCTGCCACGGGCTTGGCTACTGGTTTGACGGTTTCGGGGCAATATAGATTTGTTCTTAGAAGACAATCAGACGCCAATTGTAGCGATACAATCGTTGTGACCAAATCTAGCTTTTTGTTGCCAACCATTACCGATAAGTCGATTTGCCCAGGCGAAAACTTAACATTTGGCTACCAAGGGTTGTCGAATGTCAGCTACTTATGGAGCACGGGCGCAACCACCCCCACGATTACGGTAAGCCCTACCCAAACCACCGATTACCGTGTGGCAGTTACATCTTCATCAACGGGCTGTGTATTTAGAGATACGATTCAAGTGGCGGTTTCGCCCAAACCAAATGCGGGACAAGACATCACTGTTTGTGAAACTACGGCCAAGGTAGTTGCGGCAGGTACGGGTGAAACATGGTCGTTTTTGTCTTTCAACGACCCCAATAATAGTTCAAATACCGACGTGGCGACCATTGACGCACAGGGTAATATCGCAAGTTTGGATAAAAGAGGTTTCTATCGGTTTGTATTGACCAACAATAGTGGTTGTACGGATACAATTCGAGTTCAAAAAACGACGGTTGTTGTGCCCGAAATTCAGCTGAATCCAATTTGTCCAGGGACTCAATTGACTTTTGGATATACCGATAGTACAAATTTCTCCTACGCTTGGAATACGGGGGCAACCACCGCGCGCATTACGGTACAGCCCTTGGTGACAACCGATTATTACGTCACTGTCACATCTTTGCAAACCCAATGTACAGGTAAAGATACCATCACCGTCACGGTGCTTCCTGCGCCCAAACTTACTTTGGTATCGTCGGTTTGTTCATCCGATACCTTAAAATATACTACTACTGTAACCGTTGACAATGGGGCGGTCGTTACGTCAAACGCAGGCTTTGTCAGCGGAAGTGGCACGACCTTCACTGTCACAGTTGGAAGTGATACAACCCAATATACCATCACGGCAACCCTAAACGGATGTCGGACGCGTCTCACGGTAACTAAACCCATTTGTAGCGCTAACTGCCCACCGATAGCAGCCCCTGTTGCGTCCAGCGTAGCGATTTGTGTGGGAACAACAGCCACTTTAACAGCCTCCAATTGTGCGACGGGTACCGTGCCAAAATGGTACGATTCGTCGGCATTAACGACGGAAGTTGGCAGTGGTGTTAGCTTTACAACGCCTCCTTTGACACAGGCCCGCAATTATTACGTTGCTTGTGTTAGCACAACGGCATCTACCTGTAAAAGCACAGGAGTACAGGTTGGGGTAACAATGAAACCTTATCCTACTTTCAGTGGCGTTATCGCCAATTGTGCCGCAGGTAATTCAATATACTCAATTACCATTACTTCTACGGGGAATGTGACGGTAAGCTCACCGTCGGGAACTACCATCACAGGAACAGGGACTTATACCATTTCAAACGTGACCGCAGGGCAGAACCTGGTCTTGACTTCAACTTTGAATGGTTGTACAAAAGATACGACCATCATTGCCCCTAACTGTGCTTGTATTCCAACTACTCCGACGGCATTGGCGGCAAACGTGGGAATTTGTGAAGGAGTGGCTATTCCTACCCCGACTTTTACCGCATTGGTAGGTGCAAACACCACGGTAGATTGGTACAGTGCAGCCACTGGAGGAACGCTTTTAGCTTCTAATACGCTCACATTCAGTGTTACGGCGGTAGGTACTTATTATATGCAAGCCAAAAGCACAGCCTCAGGTTGTAACAATGAAGTAAACGGAGTGCGTATTCCAGTGACGTTGGCCATTAGTCCTAAGCCTACGTTTACGGTGCAAGCACAAAATCCTACTTGCCAAGGTGGTACAGCCTTGAATAATGGTAGGGTGGCACTTACGTCGGCTACAGTAGGTCAGTTCTTTGCTTTTAACACCACAGGAGCAGGAGCACTACCAACGGCGGCGTCGGAAGGTACTGAAATTAGCAGCTTGCCTACGACTATTGCCCAAAATATTGCCAATACAACCGCCTCAACTACTTATTATGTGCGGGTATTTAGCAACGAAGGTTGTTACAAAGACACATCGGTCGTGGTAAATCCTACCCCATGCGTGGGCAACTGTCCAACCATTACGGCGGTTGATGCCACCGATACGCTTTGCTCGGGTTATTATGGTGAGGGTATAACAGTTCAGGTTTCAGATACCTCTAAAGTAGTCCGTTTTGTTTACTTTGCTTCTCAACAAACGGGTACAAGCATGTATTCGGGCGGAACACTTATTCAAGAAGTAAAACCACAAGGCTCGCTGGTAAGTGCGCCAAATGGCCTTTCTGGCCTACAATTGCCCGCCAATAACGGTACAGCGCCAATCAAATACTATGTCTATGCCATTTTGAGTACGCCGCCAACGAATGTACCAAATTGCCTGCCGTTTGCCGAAAAAATATATACAATCCTGCCGTTGCCCAAGTTTGAGCTGGATTCGATTCCTGCTTGTACGGGAGATACGACTTACACGGTTACGCTCAAGATTCCGAGTCAAGGTACTTATAATGTTACAGTGGCTACTGGTATAGCAAGCATCGGAAATGGCCCGATTCCAGTAGGAGTAACTCAGACTCTCACGGGCGTGGCAGGTGGTGGTCAAGTGACAAGTATTCAATTGAAAACCACTGGGGGGAATATCATCTTTGTACGAGATGCCAACGGATGTACGTCCGCATTGCCCGCTCCTCAACCTTCATTCAAGCCATGCGAAGGGGCATACGACCTTGCGCTTGATAAATCCATTAATAAAAAAGTTGCCAAAATAGGTGATAACCTTACTTACACCATAAAAGTATGGAACGAAGGTCAGTCAACAGCTACCAATGTTTCGGTCAAAGATAGCCTAAACGCGGGCGTTGAGTACGTTACTTATGCCTCTGCTACTGGAAATTATGACTTTAACAGTAAAACATGGACAATCGGCTCAATCGCGCCAGGAGATACAGCGGTGCTGTTATTGGTTGTCAAAGTCGTAGCACAAGGCGTGTGGTTTAATACCGCTGAGATATGTACCATGACTGAAAAAGATCAAGATTCAACACCCTGCAATGGCAACACAGAAGAAGATGATATCGACAGTGAGTGTTTTACGGTGCCATTAGAAGTGTGTCTAGGTGATGCGATTCAAGCATCTATTCCTGAAAAATACCAAAATGTACAATGGTTTAAAGATGGTGGACAAACGCCCGTGGCTACTGGAAATGCGATTCTTATCACAGAACCAGGTACTTATACATTCACGGCCTCGTCAAATGCTTGTCCAGCCGATGGGTGTTGTCCCATCATTGTTGAAGCCAGCAACAACTGCTGCCCAGCTGATTTGTGTGTGCCATTCACGATTAAACAAACCAAAAAAGGCGGTGTGCCCATCAAAAAGTAATAAATCTACTGCTCTATAATACATCTAAATTTTACGCCCCATGACTTCGTTTACAAGCAAATTTCGAGTCAAACCTAGGCAGCTGTTCTCCACCCTGTTAAGTTCCAAGACCGTGTCTTGGTGGGTAGGAGTGTTGATGCTGGTCGTTGCTCATGCAGCCCTAGCCACCGATGTTGGTGGTCGTATTTACTGCGATAAAAGCGGTAATAATGCCTATAATGATGGTGAGGGATTGACGAGCATCCCTGTACGGGTTGTCAATAGTTCTACTGGTGCCTTACTTGGTACCGCAACTACCAATTCATTAGGAAGTTATAATGTGGCGTCGATTGCCAATGGTACGCCTGTCCGTATTGAATTTACGTATGCGGGAGTAAATTACACCAGAACAGGCACTTCACCGACTTCCAGCCTTAACGCACAATTAACATGTACGGTAAGCTGTAATTGCCCCAATAACGTACTTTCCAATCCAAGTTTTGAAGGAGGCGTATCGGGCTGGAGTTCTAGCGGTGGAAATTTTTACAGTGGTACAGGTTACCAAGTCTGTGGAAACAATAACGCATTTTTGGAAGCGACTAGCACGAGTGCCCGTTTTTACCAAAATGTTAATATTACGCCAGGAAGTACGGTTTCATTGTCTATTTGGGCAGGTACGCACCGCCCAGACTTAGATCACCGTATCAAACTTAAATTTTTCAATTCAGCGAATACACTTTTAAGTAGCACCGAAGTACAGGTTGATAAAGACGTGGACGTTGGCGCAACTCCTCTGACGCAGCAGTACTTTTTGAGTGGAACAGCCCCTGCCAATACTTCTTACGTACAAGTAGAAGGAACGGCCAACGGGGACTATATTAAGGTCGATCTTGCTTGTTTACAAGTGACGTGCCCTACCGTTACGAATCCCAATCCATCGGCGGCAAGAACCATTTGCCCAGGCACGAGTGTGGCATTTTCGGCCAGTACAACAGCGCGTAGCCCTGTGACTATTGAGTGGGTTCGTTTTGATTCGGAAGTAACGAATCCATACACGGCTACAGGAAACGGTAAAACGGTTTTAGGCAGTGGTGCTATCAATTCAGGTTCGGCGTCGTTGTCTTCGTCTAATTTTCCTGCTGTAAATGGACAAGTAAAAACATATTACGTGTATGCTTGTTTGAAAGGGGCAACAGCTGCCTGCCAGCCTTGGGTAAAATACCAAGTAGATGTGTTGAGACCAACCGTTTCGGCCACTGGTGGCTTGTTGAAGTGTGTTCCGTCCACCGTACAAATTACGGCAGTGGGTAGCCCAACGAGCGGTGTAACCTCTGCCTATGCTTGGACGGGGCCTAACTCTTTTACAAGTACTTCGGCCAACCCGTCGGTGTCGGCGGCAGGTACTTACACTGTTACGTATTCGGCAACGAAGTCGGGCGTAACTTGTACTGCTACTGATACCGCTATTGTTACAAGTATCGTTTCTACGCCTACCGTAAGTCTCAATAGCTTAGAGTTGACTTGTACAAAAACAAGTGGTACACTAACGGCCACTGCGGGGAACTTAGGCGGTGGAACAGCCTCTTACGCTTGGACAGTGCCTTCAGGAGTTACTAATCCAGGCAATGTAGCTAGTTTTACCGTAACCACTGCTGGAAACTACTCCGTAACTGTTACCAACTCAAGAAATGGATGTACTGCTTCTACCTCTACGACAGTAACAGAAGATAAAACCCAGCCAACGGTTTCACTGAACACAGTTACTTTAACTTGTGTAACGACCAGCCAAACCTTGACTGCAACCGTGGGTGGCCTGAACGGCGGAACCGCTTCTTATGCTTGGACTGTACCATCGGGAGTGACTAACCCAGGCAATGTAGCTAGTTTTAACGTGACAATCCCAGGTACGTATTCAGTGACGGTCACAAATGCTAAAAACGGTTGTACAAGAACGGCGACTACGACAGTCACTGAGGATAAAACGCCACCAACGGTAAGTTTGAATACAGTGGTGCTTACTTGTGCGTCTGCCAGTCAAACATTGACTGCAACGGTAGGCGGCCTAAATGGCGGAACGGCATCGTATGTTTGGACAGTTCCTGCGGGCGTAACCAACCCTGGCAACGTAGCAAGTTTTGCCGTGACAGTAGCAGGTACGTATTCTGTCGTAGTGACAAATTCTAAAAATGGTTGTACAAGAACAGCTTCAACCACAGTCACCGAGGACAAAGCACTGCCAACTGTTTCTTTGAATACCCTTAAACTCACCTGCGCATCGCCAAGTCAGACTTTGACCGCTACTGCGGGCAATTTGGGTGGCGGAACTGCCTCGTACGCTTGGACAGTACCTGCGGGTGTGACCAACCCTGGCAACGTAGCAAGTTTTGCCGTGACAGTAATTGGTACTTATTCGGTGGTTGTAACAAATTCAAAAAATGGTTGTACGAGATCAGCCTCAACAACCGTAACCCAAGATAAAACTCAACCTACCGTTAGTTTGAATACCATCAAATTGACGTGCGTAGCACCAAGCCAAACCTTGACAGCAACAGTAAGCGGCCTGAACGGCGGAACAGCTTCGTATGTATGGACTGTGCCTGCGGGTGTAACCAACCCTGGCAACGTAGCAAGCTTTGCCGTGACAGTGGCAGGTACTTATTCGGTGGTAGTTACCAACAGTGCCAACGGATGTACTAGAAACGTATCAACCACAGTAACCCAAGATAAAACGGTACCAACCGTACAGGTGAATGGAGGAGAATTGACGTGTTCGACCTTAAACCTAACACTCTCGGCAAATGCTTCGTCAAATGTAACCTATGCTTGGACAGGTTTAGGTGTAAATGGCCAAACTACGAAAGATGTGACGGTTTCTGCCTCAGGAGTTTATCAGGTAACTGTTACTCACATCGGGAGTGGATGTACAGCGAGTGACACAGCGGTTGTGACACAAGATGTAAACCGTCCGATTGTGGTGGCAAATGGGGGAGAAATCACCTGCGTTAAATCGTCAGTGACAATCTTAGCCGAAGCCGCGCCTCCAGGGGTAACTTACGCGTGGACTGGGCCTAGCAACTTTACATCGACGAATGCTTCTATTACCGTTCAACAAGTAGGTGTTTATACCGTAACGGTCTTAAATCCAGACAACGGCTGTACGGCATCAGATACGGCAGTAGTGAGTGAAAACAAAACCCTTCCAAACGTGGACGCTGGTCAAAACAAAACGTTGACCTGCGAAATCACTTCGGTAAAATTGGACGGCAGCAGCACAACGCCAGGTGTTACTTATAGCTGGACAGGACCTGCTGGTGCTACCTTCTCGCCAAATGCTTCAAGCCCAACCCCAACAGTTACATTGCCAGGTACTTATACCTTAACAGTAACAGGCCCTAACGGATGTGTGGCCACGGATGCGGTAGTGGTAGATGAAAACAAAACGAATCCAACGGTTTCGGTGGCAGGTGGGGTGCTCACTTGTATCAAAACAGAACTGACCCTGACGGCGGTGGCGTCTAGCGGAGTGACATACGTGTGGAGTGGACATCCGTCGGTGAATGGATTAACCACCTCTAGCGTTGTGGTAGATACCATTGGTTCTTATATCGTAACGGTAAAAAATACCATCAACGGTTGTACGGCTTCTGATACCGCGATTGTAACCGAAGACATTACAAAACCAACGGTAGATTTGAACACGATTAAATTGACTTGTGCATCGCCAAGCCAGACGTTGACTGCTACTACGACCAATGCGGGCGCAAATCCAACTTATACTTGGACAGTGCCAAGCAGCGTAGCGAGTCCAGGTAATGTAGCGAGCTTTGCCGTAACGAAAGCAGGGGCTTATTCTGTTTTGGTTACAAATCCTGTCAACGGCTGTTCGGTCAATGGAAGCACACTCGTGACGCAAGATACTTTAAAACCAACCGTCGCGTTGAACCCACTTACTTTGACGTGCGCAGCGCCTAGTCAGACATTGACGGCAACTGTAACCAACGCAGGGGCAAATCCAACTTACGCATGGACAGTGCCAA
Organism: Runella limosa DSM 17973; assembly: GCF_000482465.1. Taxonomy (GTDB): domain Bacteria; phylum Bacteroidota; class Bacteroidia; order Cytophagales; family Spirosomataceae; genus Runella; species Runella limosa. The sequence goes on along the minus strand of NZ_KI519423.1, from coordinate 163,460 downwards.
GCGGCGTAACCAACCCAGGCAATGTGGCAAGTTTTGCCGTAACAAACGCAGGTACATATACCGTAGAAGTTACAAGTGCAGCCAACGGTTGTAAGGCATCGGCCACAACAACCGTAGCTGCGGATACAGCCTCGGTAAAAGTATCACTTAATTCAGTGACATTGACATGTGCTCAACCAAGCAAAGCATTGACGGCTACTGCTACCAATGCAGGGGCAAATCCAACGTATTCGTGGACAGTACCAAGTGGTGCTACAAATCCAGGAAATGTTGCAAGTTTTAATGTTATCAATGCGGGAACATATTCTGTTGAAGTAACAAATAACACAAACGGTTGTAAAGCAACGGCATTAACTTCTGTTCTTGCTGACACGGCCAAAGTCATTGTTTCACTCAATACAATTAAGTTGACGTGTACAAATTTGAGTCAAACCTTGACCGCTACTGCTACCAATGCAGGTGCTAATCCTACGTATTCGTGGACGGTGCCAAGTGGTGTAACTAACCCAGGTAACGTAAACAACTTTGTTGTTTCTAAAACTGGATTCTACTCGGTGGAAGTGACGAATGCCATCAACGGTTGTAAAGGGACAGCCATCACAGGGGTAACAGCAGACACTACCAAAGTAACCGTGGCTCTGAATAACGTGACACTAACTTGTGCAAGCCCAACCAAAACGTTGAAAGTGACTGCCGACAACGAAGGAACAGACCCAACTTACGTTTGGAGTGTACCAAGCGGCGTAACTAACCCAGGCAATGTTGATAGCTTAGTAGTGAGCCAAGGAGGTGTGTATTCGGTGAGTGTGACCAATAGTGCCAACGGATGTAGCGCTTCGGCGAGCACAACAGTTGTACTTGATACAACAAAAGTATCGGTAACTTTGAACCCAATTACATTGACGTGTAGCGCACCTTCGCAAGCATTGACTGCTACGGTCGTAAATGCAGGAACAGCTCCAACGTACATCTGGGGCGTGCCAGCGGGTGCTACCAACCCTGGTAACAACCCAACGGCGACGGCGTCGGTAGCGGGTCTTTACACAGTACAGGTAATCAATACCCTTAATGGATGCGTTGGAAATGCAAGTGAGATTGTGTTGAACGATACCAACCGCGTGACAGTAGCACTTAACCCGCTCAACTTGACATGTGCAACGCCTACAGGAACATTAACAGCAACGGTTACCAACGGAGGGACTACGCCTACCTACACTTGGCAAGTGCCACAAGGGGTGGCTAATCCAGGTAATGTAGCGAACTTTATCGTAAGTGTAGCAGGTACTTATTCTGTTGAAGTAACTAACAGAACAAACGGCTGTAAAGGAACAGGTATTGCTACTGTAAGTGCTGATACGACCAAGCCACTCCTCGAAGTTTCAGAACGTAGTTGCGCATTGAACCTCGGAACGTACTCGGTGAAGGTAATTTCTAACGGAATTATCACTACAACTCCTCCTTACGCGGTAGTTGACAACGGCGGTGGTTTGTTCACCATTTCGGGTATTCCAGCAGGGCAAAGTGTATTGGTAACGGCAACCGCTACCAACAGCAATTGTAAAACAACACTAGAAATCGCAGCTCCTGACTGTAACTGTCCTACCGTGAATCCTCCAATTGGCTCTAGCCAGTCGTTCTGTGAAGGTGATAGCGCTACAAAATTGACGGTTGTAGTAGGAACTGGCGAAACTGCTGACTGGTATAGCAGTGAAACAGGTGGTACCAAATTGGCCGATGGTACGTTAGAGTTTAAACCTACTGCCGCTGGCACGTATTGGGTAGAAGCTCGTAAAAATGACGGTTCAAACTGTATTAGCTTGCGTATTCCACTTACATTGACTTACTATCCTAACCCGACGGTAGTTGTAAGTGAGCAGCCTAAGTGCAGCACAGATCGCCAGACATATAGCTTTACGGTGACATCGAACGGAACTGTTACGGCGGATGCAGGACAGGTAACCAACAATCAAAACGGCACATTCACAGTGTCAGGAGTGCCTATCAACAAAGACGCAGTGGTGACGGCGACGTCAACTGATAGTTGTAAGGCACAATTGACGGTGAAAGCCCCAGATTGTAGTTGTCCTCCACCAAAATGTATTCCTTACACGGTGACAATTAAGAGAAAGTAAAAGGGTAGAAAAATAGAGTGTAGCGAATGGGCTGGGGGTAACTACCAGCCCATTTCGTTTATAATATCGGAGGCAATAAGGCCAGGTTGGGTGCATTTTTGGGCGGCTCGGTCGCCTGCTGCTCCGTGCTGATAAACCCCAAAAATAGCTGCTTGGTGCGGAGGAATACCTTGGGCCAATAACCCCGTGATGATACCCGTAAGCACGTCGCCGCTACCTCCCGTCGCCATACCTGGGTTGCCCGTCGAATTAAAATAGAGGGTGCCGTTGGGCAATGCCACCACGGTATGCGCACCTTTGAGGCAGACAATCACTTGGTGTTGTTGGGCAAATGTTTGTAACAAAGAGAGTTTGTCAAAATCATCTTGCCAAGGATGCCCCAACAGGCGTTGAAATTCTTTAGGGTGAGGGGTTAAAATAGAATTCGGAGGGAGTAATGTGAGCAATTCGCGGTTCTCACTGAGCAAATTGAGCGCATCGGCGTCAAAAACGGTAGGTTGGGTGAGTTTCGACAAAAGTTCGCGGAGGAGTTGAAGGGTGAGCGGGTCTTTGCCTAGCCCAGGCCCGATTCCTACGGCGCTATAATCCTCTATGTTAGGTACGGTGGTGTTCACCATCCAATGCCAATCGGGCAAGGCCATTGCTTCGGGTAAGCTCGTTTGTAAAATATCGTAACCACAACGCGGCGTTTGAACGGTCAATAAACCTACTCCTGAGCGTAAGCAGGCTTTGGAAGACAGCACAATGGCGCCTATCTTTCCGTAACTTCCACCAATGAGCAGCGCGTGCCCGAAAGAGCCTTTGTGGGCGTATTTCTTTCGTCGGTTTGAAATCTTAAAATCATTAATGAAGGAGGCCGTGCTGAAAAAATAAGGGGTAGCGGTGGCTTCGGCATACGTAGCACTCAGCCCAATGTCCACCACCTGCCATTCTCCTACGTATTCGGCCGACTGTGGCTGCACAAAAGCTAGTTTGGGGCACTGAAACGAAACTGTATAGTCGGGTTTGATAATGATGTCCGATGGAGCGTTGGGAGTATCTGCAAAAAGCCCACTGGCAATGTCCACTGCGATGATGGTGGCCGAGGAAGCATTGATTTTTTGAATAACTTCGGACAAAAGTCCTTGTGTAGGACGCGACAACCCTGAGCCTAAAAGGGCATCAATCACCAACGACTGTTGGGAAAAATTGGGAATATCCGTGCTTTCTGTGATCCAATGAACGGTTGTCATTGGGTGAAGTCGTGCTAAATTCGCTTCAAAATCAGCCGACCCTTCCAAACTGTGCTTTACCACAAAGACGTGGACCTTGTAGCATTTTTGGAGCAATAACCGTCCGACAACGAGGCCATCGCCGCCATTGTTGCCCATTCCACATACGACGTTAATAGTGCAACGGTCGTCAAATCGTTCGCAAAACCACTTGACAAAAGCAGTAGAAGCGCGTTCCATTAGCTGGAGCGAAGAAATAGGCTCGTGAGCAATGGTGTAAGCATCCCATGCCCGAATTTGGGGAACAGTAAATAGTTTCATTGATTGACTTAGCTCAATTCCAAACCATCAAGCTCTTCGTATTCCGAATTGTTACTGATAAACTCAGGAACAACTGTTTTAAGGTACGTTACCATCAGGGCTTTATCGCCCTCACGAAGTGCTTTTTTGAGGTCTTGTAGCGCCGCCGAAATTTCCCCAAATGGTTGCTCATCGACTTGGGCAATCTGAATTTTGGGATGGTAGGTGGGCAGTGTATGTTCTTTGTCGCTGAGGAGTTCTTCGTAGAGTTTTTCGCCTGGACGCAGCCCAGAGTATGTAATCTGAATGTCTTTATCGACCCGTAATCCTGACAATTTTATCATCTTTTGGGCCAAGTCTGCAATGCGAACTGGTTCGCCCATGTCAAACACAAAAATCTCTCCGCCGTTGCCCATACTACCTGCTTCCAGCACCAGCTGGCAGGCTTCGGGGATGGTCATAAAATACCGAATGACGTCGGGGTGAGTCACCGTAATAGGGCCACCTGCTCGTATTTGTTTTTGAAAAAGGGGCACAACAGATCCGTTGGAGCCAAGTACGTTGCCAAAACGGGTTGTGATAAAGCGCGTTCCTTTGAGAAAACGATGATTGAGACTTTGAACGTACATTTCTGCCAGCCGTTTGGTCGCGCCCATCACGTTGGTAGGATTGACGGCCTTGTCGGTTGAAATCATTACAAATTTTCTGACGTTGGTTTCAACGGACAAATCAGCGATGATTTTTGTGCCAAAAACGTTGACCTTTACGGCTTCGTAAGGATGCTCTTCCATCAACGGAACGTGTTTATACGCGGCGGCATGAAACACAAACTGAGGCGTATATTGACGAAAAATATGCCGCATTCGCACTTCATCAGTGACGTCAGCTACTTGCACAATCACCCGCGTGGCATCGTCCAGAAAGCGGCGAAAGTGTTGTTTTAGTTCGTTTTCAAGGTCGTATAGCCCTGATTCTGACTGGTCGATAAGAATCAAGGTTTCTGGTTTGAACCGAATGAGTTGCCGAACTATCTCACTGCCGATTGACCCCGCTGCGCCAGTTACAAGGGCGGTTTGTCCTGATAGCTGGCGGATAATATTTTGATTATCAAGTAGAATGGGGTCGCGTTCGAGCAAGTCTTCAATCCGAATATTACGAATGTCGTCCGAACGAAGCTGGTCGCCGTTGAGTCGTTCGTACATGGAAGGAACGACTTTGACGATGATGTCTTTTTTCAAAAACCGTTCGATAATTTGGTTTTTGCGGTGAGGTTTTATTTGATGAATGGCCAAAACGACTTCTAGGTCGTTGGGAATTTCGTCTTCCACAAAGCGTTTTATCGCTTCACTTTCAGGATAAACGGGTACACCTTCAACGGTTTTGAAACTAAGAGAAGGGTTATCATCAATGAAGCCGACAATGGTATATTTTTTATGCCGATTGCGGAGAAGGGTATTTTTGGTTAAAATTCCAAGCGTACCCGCTCCATAAATCAGCACGTTGACCTTTTCGCCAGGTGCATTGGCAATCAGGGTTTTGTAAATATTTTTAACCAAAAAACGGCTCGAAATCATCACCGATAATGAAATAAAATACTCGATAATGAGGATTGAAATCGGGATGTAAAAAACCGCATTGTCGGTACTATGGCTTAAAAAAGTAGAACCAATGATGGTCAAGATGCTACTTGCAGTGGTGGCTTTGAAAATGAGCGAAGCATCCTCAACGCTACTGTGCCGAACGATGCCCGTATAAGACCGAAAATAAAGAAAACAAAGCAAGCGATTGACCAACAACGCCACCAAATAGTACTTGTACAATGCCCAATTAATGTTGGAGATATTGAGGTTGAATCGTAAAATACAGGCAATGACGAAGGCTCCAATGACCACGCCACCGTCAATCGCTAAAATGAGATGACGGGATACAAACTGGTTGGAATACTTAGTCAGAATACGTTCAATCATATTGGGTAAAGTGTACTTTTTCAAAAGTAAAAAATCATTTTCAATAAGCCTCACTTACTGACCCAGAATTTACTTTTCGTACAGGTGGCTGAGGGCTTGTTTTAGGTCTTCAAATTGGTAAGTGAAGTTGGTTTCGGCCTTGATTCGGTGATTGAGCACGTAATTTCCTCCAATGACTAAGTTGGCCATTTCTCCAAATACAGCTTTGAGTACAAAACTTGGAACATTGGGCAACCAAAGGGGGCGGTCTAACACTTCAGCTATTTGACGGGTGAGGACGGCGTTCGTCACAGGCGTGGGCGCTACGGCGTTATAAGCTCCACGCCATGTGGGGTTTTCGAGGGCTTCGATGTACATTCGGCACAAATCGTCTATGTGTATCCATGAAGTCCATTGTTTGCCCGAAGCAAGTGGCGCACCTACGCCCCACTGAACGGGCAGCGCAATTTTGGGCAGCGCGCCTCCTTCTGTACTCAAGACGATGCCCGTACGAAGTTTTGTTGTACGAATCCCAATATTGTCAATCAGTTCGACGGCGTTTTCCCAATGCCGCGTCACGTGGGCCACAAAATCAGTTCCAGAAGGGGTTTGTTCGGATACGCGCGCATCGCCCGTATCGGCTCCATAAAACCCAATGCCCGAAGCCGATACGCAAGCTTTAACGTGGTAAGGGCGCTCTTGAAGTTTGCGCGCAATTAGTTCAATGCTTTTGGTACGGCTTTGAATAATCTCTTGCTTACGACTGGCAGTCCACCGTTGGTCGGCGATTCCAGCCCCAGCGAGATGGATGATGTAGTCGGCTTTACGAAGGGCATCTTCTTCGATGAATTTTTTTTCAATATCCCAACGGTAAATTTTGACGTTTGGATTGTTTTGTTGTTTTCGGCTTAAATAGGCCACTTGATAGCCTTTTTCAAGGAGTAGGGTGGTAAGACGACGGCCAATCATGCCCGTTCCGCCAGTAATTAAAACAGTTTCCGCCATAGTGATAAAGATAGGGTATATTGAACATAACTAACGGCGGTGGGGAATCGTTGCGGTAGCGGAATAAAAAATTGTCCAGTTTTTGGGACAAGTTTGGCACGATGCTTGTGTAAACAATAATTAATATAATAGAGTAGGGTAATTTGGCATTAGCCCCGTTTCATTGGAACGGGGCCATGTTTTTTTTTAAGGGGGGGTAAGTTGTCTTTGAAAAACAGAACTTTTGTGGCTATTTTGAATGTTATCTAGGCTTATACCTCTTCTATTAATATGCCATTTGAAATCATTTCCACCTATCAACCTACTGGAGATCAGCCTCAAGCCATTGCACAGCTTGTGGAAGGTATTCAGAACGGAGAACCTTCCCAAACGCTTCTTGGGGTAACGGGTTCGGGAAAAACATTTACCGTTGCCAATGTGGTAGCGCAGATCGACCGCCCTACGCTGGTGTTGAGCCACAACAAAACCCTGGCTGCCCAGTTGTACGGAGAATTTAAACAGTTTTTTCCCAACAATGCGGTCGAGTACTTCATTAGCTACTACGATTATTATCAACCCGAAGCGTACATTGCAACGACCAATACTTACATCGAGAAAGATTTAGCCATTAACCAAGAGATTGATAAACTTCGGCTTTCGACGGTTTCGTCGTTGATGTCGGGGCGAAGAGATGTGTTGGTGGTGGCGTCGGTATCGTGCATTTATGGTGCAGGAAACCCCGAAGAATACCGCAAAAGTATCGTGCGGGTAGGCGTTGGAGAGCAAATCACCCGCAATCAGTTTCTGTTTCGTTTGGTGGAAATTCTTTATAGTCGGACGGAAGCCGAATTTGCACGGGGAAACTTTCGGGTAAAAGGTGATACGGTCGATATTTATCCTGGCTATGCTGATTTTGCCTATCGTATCATTTTTTTTGGTGACGAAATCGAGGAAATACAGCGTATTAATCCCGCCAACGGCAAAAAAATATCGTCCGAAAAGATGGTGGCCATTTTTCCCGCCAACTTATTCGTGACGGGAAGGGACGTTTTGCTAAATGCAATTCGCCATATTCAGGACGATTTAGTGGCGCAAATTAGTTATTTTGAAAAAGAAGGGCGGTTGCTGGAAGCCCAACGAATTCGAGAAAGAACGGAGTTTGACCTAGAAATGATGCGCGAATTGGGTTACTGTTCGGGTATCGAAAACTACTCACGGTATTTCGACAATCGCAAACCAGGTGAACGGCCGTTTTGTTTACTTGATTATTTCCCCGAAGATTTTTTGTTGGTCGTTGATGAAAGCCACGTGACGATGCCCCAAATTCGTGCGATGTGGGGCGGCGACCGCTCCCGTAAAGAGTCGTTGGTCGATTTTGGGTTTCGTTTACCAAGTGCGATGGACAACCGCCCGCTGACTTTTCAAGAGTTTGAAAACTTGGCGGGACAAACGATTTTTGTGAGTGCAACTCCCGCCGATTACGAACTCCGACGGACGGACGGCGTGGTGGTAGAGCAAATTATTCGCCCAACGGGCTTGCTTGACCCTGAAATTCAAGTGCGTCCGAGCCTCAATCAGATTGATGATTTGTTGGAAGAAATCGACAAACGTGTCAAGCGAAATGAACGCGTATTGGTCACTACTTTGACCAAACGAATGGCGGAAGAGTTGAGCAAGTATTTGGAGCGGGTAGGCATCAAAGGACGGTATATTCACTCGGAAGTAAAAACCCTTGATCGGGTCGAAATCTTGCGTGATTTGCGCTTAGGCGCATTTGATGTGCTGGTAGGAGTAAACCTTTTGCGGGAGGGCTTGGACTTACCCGAAGTGTCGTTGGTAGCAATCATGGATGCCGACAAAGAAGGTTTTTTGCGGGATATTCGTTCGCTGATTCAGACCATTGGGCGGGCGGCGCGAAACGAAAACGGAAAAGTGCTCATGTATGCCGACCGTATGACAGGCTCGATGCAAAAGGCCATTGAAGAGACCAATCGCCGTCGAGAGATTCAGATGACATACAATACGGAACACGGAATTACGCCCAAGACGGTCTTCAAGAGCCGCGAGGCCATCATGGAACAAACGTCGGTGGCCGATTCAAAACCATCGGCAAAACGTTATTACGTAGAGCCAGAGGAGGTTCGGGTAGCTGCTGATCCAGTGGTGCAGTACATGGCAAAACCCGAATTGGAAAAGCTAATTACAGAAACACAGCGCAAAATGGAAGCCGCCGCCAAAGAACTCAATTTCTTGGAAGCAGCCCGTTATCGCGACGAACTATTGCAATTGCGGGAGAAACTCAAGAAGGAATAAAAGTCTAATAGAGCAAAGCCAGTTCGCCCATTATGTGCCAAGTCGTTCCTTTATTTCTTTGATCCGTTGCTCCTTTTTGGGTTGTCGGTATTTTTGGGCAAAGGGAGTATGGTATTTGTGCGCTTCCAAAAACTTGATTTGAATTTCGTCCCACTTTGTGCGGTCGTGGAGCATGTCCATGTTTTGAAGTTCTTGAAATAAACTTTCGCTGATGGGGTTAAAATCGCTACGTCCCAAATAGTCTAAATCGGCGTCACACAAGATTTTTTCTAGCATAGTCAGCGGTTCTTGGGGGACTTTTGTGGCCATAATAAGTCCACTAATAAGCACGATTTCGATACTGGTGAAGCCGAAATTAGGAAGTAGTCCTTTGGCCATTTCAATGCCTTTCTCTTCGTGTCCTTGGTAGGTTTCGGTAAAGCCTATATCGTGAATAAGAGCGCCAGTGAGTAAAAGTTCCGCCTCGGGCTCTCTGAGCGAAAGACGTTTAATATACTGACGACAAACCGATAGCACATCACGGACATGGTGAATCCCGTGGTAGGTAAGCTTGGGTGAGAGCTGCTGCGAAAGCTCGGCTAACACAAACCGTCGAAGTTTTAAAAATCGCTCAAAAGGTGCCATCGGTTCAAAGAAAATAACGCTGGGAAGAGTGTTGGTTGCGACAAATTACTGAAAAGTCGTATTCTATCAAATCTTTGCGCTGCAAACTGCTATTTTTGTGCAAAATTTCAATGAAATTAATCATGTTTGACCCAATAAAACTCCATTCCGAACTTGTCTTTCAAACTGCTCGCAGTGGAGGCAAGGGCGGGCAAAATGTCAATAAAGTCGAGACCAAAGTTGAGCTGCGTTTTGACGTCTCGCAATCGCTGCTACTGACCGAAACTGAACGCGAACTTCTACAACAAAAACTAGCCAATCGTTTGACGACCGAAGGCGTGTTGGTGTTGACCCACCAAACCGAACGTTCTCAGTTGGCCAACCGCGATAAAGTAGTCAAAAAATTTAATGACCTTATCAAAAAATGCTTTGAAGTAGCCAAACCCCGCAAAGCAACCAAACCCTCTGCCGCAGTGATAGAAAAACGTCTGAAAGAAAAACAGCGACAGTCAGACACCAAAGCAATGCGTCGAAAAATTACGGAATAAATGACAGAAAATAGCTTTGATATTCAGCAACTTAATGATTTTGAGGCCATCCGAGATTTAGGTTCTCGAACTTATTTTCCTCATTATACCCACTTGTGGTATGATACCAAAGGGATAGAATGGTACATGGAACGCTGCTTCGGAGACAATGCGCTCAAGGCCGATTTTGAAAATCCTGATTTATTATATTTTGCAGTACGGCTCAACGGTGAAAATGTGGGTTTTCTTAAACTTGTAAAACACAAAACACCGTTTGAAAATCAGCCAAAAGAGTCATTTTTATACCTCGAAAAAATATATTTCCTCAAAGAAGCAACAGGGCTTGGGCTGGGTCAAAAAGCCATGGCTTGGGTAGATGAGCAAGCGCGCCAATGGGGTATCAACAAGGTTTGGTTGATGGCCATGGATTCGTCCCTAAAAACGATTCATAGCTACGAAAAAGCAGGTTTTGTGAAAATAGCGACAACACGCCTTGACGATGAAGTGTTTTGTCGGCTACGTGCAGAGCTCCGAGGCATGGTAGTGCTGCAAAAAGAGCTGTTCTGAAAAACCTCCCCTTCGCTTTTTTATTCTCCCGAAAACCCGCACATTTGCGGTATGGATATACGTGATTACATTCGTTTGGCCCTTGCCGAAGACGTAGGCGATGGTGACCATACTTCGTTCTCGACCATCCCCCGTGATGCGGAGCGACGGGCGCGCTTGCTCGTAAAAGAAGACGGTATTGTGGCAGGTGTTGAGGTTGCCAAAATCATTTTTGAAGAAGTGGACCCGCTGTTGGAGGTAGAAGTGTTTATCAACGACGGGCAAGCCATCAAAAAAGGTGACATCGTGCTTCATGTCAGTGGAGATGCCCAGTCAATTTTGAAAGCAGAACGACTGGTACTCAATACAATGCAACGAATGAGTGGTATTGCTACTTATACCCATTCGCTGGTACGGCTGCTGGATGGGCTACCAACCAAACTACTTGATACGCGCAAAACGACGCCTAATTTTCGCTTATTTGAAAAAATGGCGGTTAAAATTGGGGGTGCTGTGAATCACCGATACGCGCTGTATGACATGATTCTCATCAAAGATAATCATGTGGACTATGCAGGAGGAATAGAGGCTGCCATTAACCAAGCCAATGCGTATTTGCAACGCACGGGGCGACAGCTACAGATTGAAATTGAAGTGCGTAATCTTGCGGAGTTAGAACAAGTGTTGCAGATTGGACAAGTTCAGCGCATCATGCTCGATAACTTTAGCCTCGACGACCTTCGCACGGCGGTTCAACGAGTGGCGGGCAAATATCCCACCGAAGCCTCGGGTGGAATCAGGGAAGAAACACTGCGTGCCGTAGCTGAAACGGGCGTCGATTATATTTCGTGCGGAGCTTTGACGCACCAAATCAAAAGCTTGGACTTGAGCCTAAAAGCATATTAGCACACCATCCCGAAAGTTTTTTCACTTTCGGGATGGTTACTCACATTCGGGAAGGTTGTTAGAAAATTACCGAAGTACTTTAAACGTAATTCCTACCAGCAACATATCTGAACGATACCGAAAACGGCGTACATCGGCAACAAGCTGTTTGTTGGACGTGCGGTACTCGTTGGTGTTAAAGACATAGCCAGCTTTTAGCCCCAGCCGTTCGGTAATGTGTAAACGGGCATAAATTTCGGTCGTAAGGTTGCCAACGGCATTGTCGCCAAGGAGTTGTACACTGGGCGAAGTCGGCTTTGCTTGTTGATAAGTCTGGTGTAAATTGAGCGAATCTACTTTGCTATAACCCGTTGTAGAAGAATAAAAGCCCGACTTTTTGCCTCCGAGGGCTAGTCCAAGAATATCGGCATTTACGCCAATATCTACCTTATCAAAAACCGAAAGCTGTATTCCTAGGTTAAAATTAAAGGAAGTGATACCCGCCGATACTTGTAATGTATCAATGTTTCGCAGCAGTAATGGAGCGCTCAAGGCACTGAAACCCGTTTTTCCACGAGATTGAGACGCGGGTGCGGTGATAAAAGGGAGGTCATTGCCGCGAAAATGAGTGCCCCGTATGCCCCAACCTACTTGAAATAACCCTTTTCGGTCAATTTTTAAGTATTGATGGTACTGAGCATTGGCAGACCAAGATGCGCTGTTCCATGCACCTGCTACATCTACGTAAGAGACGAGGCGGGCGGTGGTTTGGGCAAATGTGGTGGATGAGAAAGCAAAAAGCAATGTGCTTAATGATAAATAGAGTAGATATTTTTTGTTCATGAATTGAGGAAAAAGACGTGACTGCTTGATAGCGTCGTAAGTTGCACAAAAAAACATCTTTCTTTGCCAAAGGCCAATAATAGCGACTGTTTTTTTCGCTTTAGACCTAAAAAAGCCGAAAACAAGTGTTTTCGGCTTTTTCCTTCTAACCTAACCTATGAGAAAAAGTTGGCACTTTTGAGTGCTAATTCAACCAAACCCGTTACAAAGGTCGTGGCTAAAGCTGATAAATTTTAGCGTAGAAATACGCGTTTTTTTGTTGCGTAACTCTACTTATCAAAATTTATTTAACGGTTTGGACTTCCCTGACTGGTAGTATATCTTGCAACTTGTTCTATAAATAATACCCTACAAACTTCATGAAAAAAGCTGGTAAAATCTTCACTGTCAAAGAAATAGCACTTGGACGTAAAAGTTTTGAAGCAAGAAACCAAGGCCATAAAAGCCTCCGCAAAGCCGAATACTTTAGCCGTGAGATACTTGAAACACTGCTCAAAGTAGAAGGCTGCGACGGGATTCGCATTTATTACGGCCACGCCCCCGAAAACCAAGAAGGCGAAATTGATTTTTCGATAGTGGGTAACGAACAACCACGCTTGTTTTTGGTACCCGTACAAATTGGCGACGACGGTCTTGGCCGCGACATGAAATTTAAAATAGACACCACAGGCGAAAAAGATGGAGAAGGGGAACCAGGAGGCGCTGGTGGCGGATTACCTTGTCCCAACTTCTGTAATCCATAATAAGGATGACTCAACGACTTATATCTCATATAGCTGATTTTAGTGTGCTAATTCCAGTGGTTTTTGCTTTGTTGTTGTTTAAAACAATGGCAATCGCCCACTTGGATAAGCTCAATAAGATTGTCTTGGGATTTGTACTATTAACGTTGTTGCGGAATGTTATAACGTCTATTTTAGCACGAATAGGCATTTACAATATTTACATATATAATTGGTACAATTTAATCAGTTTCATTTTAGTAGCGGTTTTGTATTATTTAACTTTTCAGAACCGCTACTTCAAAGGGCTCGCGCTATTGTTATTGTTGGTTTCGGTAGGTATAGCGTGTTTGGATTTACAGTCATTGTTGGATGTTAAGACCATAAATTTTAATAACTTTTCCTATCATGCTTCGGGAAGTTTTACCATACTACTAATTCTTATTTATTATTTTGAACTCCTCAAATACTTACCCGAACCTAAGCTAGGCTCGTCGCCATTGTTTTGGTTTAGTTCTGGGGCGTTATTTTATTATTCTGGGACTATATTTTCGTATATTTTTATTAATAACACTTTCAACGATTTGAAATTGAGGGACCAATATTGGGTAGTAGATGCCTTATTATCGGTTGTATTCAACATCTTCTTAGCGGTGGCCATTTGGTATATGAAACCTCGACCTAGTTAGAGGCTTTGGCTATATGAAAGAGAAATATATGCCGTTTACTAAAAAAATATAGCTTCCCCCGTTTTTCTCCGTATTTTTGACTGCATATAACGCCTGTCGTTTTCCCCTTCACTATGGAGCCGTCTTATACCATTGTTATCGGGACAAGTATCATGCTTATCATGGCAATGTTCATTGTCGTGTTTGTGATGTACTACCAACGCAAACAGATTGAGCAGCGAATACGCGTCAAAGATATGGAGGCGGAGTTTCAACGGAAACTCTTGGAGGTTTCTATGGCTTCTACGGAAGCCGAGCGGCGGCGTATCGCCCAAGATTTACACGATGATATTGGGGCGCTTTTATCAGTTACAAAGCTAACTTTCAATGCGTTGTATAGCCAGTTGGGTTCAAAAGAACAAGCCGAACGCCTTGCCCAACAAGTGCGCGAAGCCCTCGACGAAACCATTAGCCACGTCCGTCGTATTAGTCGTGAGTTAGTCCCTACTACTTTGGAGCGATTTGGATTGGCGGCGGCCATTCAGGAGTTTGCTGCCAGAAGTAACTCTCACCAAGCCCTGAAAGTAACGTTTGATTGCCTTGGCGATGAAGAGTTTCGGTTGGAATCTCGTACCGAGTTGATGTTATACAGGGTAGTACAAGAGCTGATTAACAATGCCCTCAAGCATTCGGGGGGGCGTAATGTTCACATTCAGATTGAACTTCCTCCACGGCAATTTTGCATTGTGGTGGAGGACGACGGGTTGGGGTTTGACCTCAGCGATGTACGTTTGCGCCCGTCACCTGGGCTAGGTCTTGATAGTATTGAGGGGCGACTGCGGGTAATCAATGGCAAAGTGGACTATGAAACAGGGTTGAATAAAGGCTGTAGGGTGGTGGTGAGATTACCTAAATTTTCGCCTTTAAATTCACCGCTTGCGCCAGAAAAAATAACAGCAAAGTAATTTATATTTACAGCACGGACAGATGAAGAAAATAAAACTCGTGATTGCCGACGATCACAACCTTTTTCGTAAAGGAATGACCGCAATGTTGAATCAAATACCTGATTTTGAATTGATTGGTGAGGCGGCAAATGGAAAAGAATTGTTGGAGCTTCTGGAAAAAATAACCCCCGACATTGCGTTGTTGGATTTACAAATGCCCATCATAGATGGGGTAGAAGCGACGGAGCAAATTCAACAACATTTTCCCAATCTACGGGTGATCATTGTGTCGATGCACGAGGAAGATCGTTTTATTATTCATTTGTTGGAGAAAGGCGTCAACGGGTATTTACTGAAAGATTCTGAGCCAGGTGAGGTTGAAAATGCCATACGGAGGGTGATGGCAGACGGCTTTTATTACAGTGATTTTGTGTCAAAAGCGCTGCACCGTAAAGTGATTACGCGGGCCAATCCACCCGCGCCGCTGTTTAACAGTAAAATTCAAATTTCGCCGCGTGAAATGGAAGTGTTGCAGCTGCTCTGTGAAGGGCTTTCTACCCTCGAAATTAGCGAAAAACTATTCGTAAGCCCTCGTACGGTGGAGGGTCACCGCTTGCGACTTCTCGAAAAAACGGGGACTAAAAATACGGCAGGCTTGGTGGCTTATGCCTTCAAAAACGACTTGTTGTAGTGATTGCCACGACAAAGACCCAATCAGGCGTTTTGTCGTGGCAAAAAGTTGTTTATCCAAATGCTTCGTTGAGGTCAGGCAAGTGCCCAAGCTGATGCAAAGTAGTGATATGAGAGCGTAATGCTACGGCAAACGTAGGATTTTCAAGGTAAGGTATCCCAAACTCTTCGGCAGTTTGTTTGACAATGTGCGAGATAGCAGGGTAATGTACGTGCGAAATTTTAGGGAAAAGATGGTGTTCAACCTGAAAATTAAGCCCACCTACGTACCACGAAAGCAACTTATTATCGCGTGAAAAATTGACCGTTGTGTTCATCTGATGAATTGCCCAATCATTTTCAATTTCCCCTTTTGAGTTGGGTTGTGGGTGTGTAGTGCCTTCTACCGAATGTGCCAATTGGAAGATGGTCGTTAGAATAATCCCGCCAATAAAGTGCATCAGTAGAAAACCCGCGATTAAGGTTTGGGTTGGCACTTCAAATACAAACAAAGGAATCCCAAGAAAAACGGCGAAATAACCGATTTTCGACAAGATAAGTTTACTTAAAATGACGATGTTTTGGGAACGGGTATTGGTATTGACGCCGTTGGCGGTATAAGTAAAGAAGTTAACGAAGTCCTTTGCAGTTACCCAATATAGGGTCAAGATTCCGTAAAAAAGAAAAGCGTATAGCCACTGAAACCTGTGGAAAGACTTGACGGGTGTGTGTGGCGAAAACTTGAGGACGAGTTTGTCTTTGATGTCTTCATCATAGTGAATAACGTTGGTGTACATGTGGTGCAGCACGTTGTGCTGCAACTTCCAATTGAAAGGCGAGCCACCTAACATAGTGATGTAAATAGAGCCCATCCACTCATTCACCGTTTCATTTTCTGAGTAAGCACCGTGGCAGGCATCGTGCATGACACTCATCCCAATTCCAGCAAGTCCAATCCCCATCAATGCCCAAAGTAACATACTTATTGCAAATGGAGGCTGAAAGAACAAAAAGAAACAAAATGGAACGACATAAATCCCCGTAAGTACTACTGTTTTGACAATCAGCGTCGTGTTGGAATACTTTGAGAGGTTTTGGTCTTTGAAATGCGCGTCAACTCTTTTTTTGAGGGTAGAGAAAAATTGGTTTTTGTCTTTGTTAACGAAACGAATTTTTTTAGCGGGATTCACAATCATTAATGGAGGTTTAGAGAATTTAATTTTGAAGTAAAGGTAAATACTTACGGCCGAAACTTCTAACGTTCGACAAAAATAGCTCGACAGTCAGAATAGAAAATGACTTTAATCGTATGAAATCGTGACAAAAAGCCTGTACTTTGCGTCACAACAGAAACATACGAAAACAATGAAAAAAGTACTAATAGTAGCTATTTTGGGCTGGTTGGCAGGTTACTCAACACAAGCACAGACGGTATTGCCTGGTAAACAAGACATTGACAAGTCCACTTTTGAAGGACTTTATGTCACAACTAAGATTGAAGAAAAATACTTGGGTCAATACTGGGAGTCGTATTTGAAGCAATACGGCAAAGTCAGTAGCTCTCGCGGAGGGGTGTATCGGGCACCGTCGGCCAGTATCAGCAGTGTTTCGTCGTCGCCCATCAATTTATCGAGCCAAGTTTCGTCCAAGAAAGGGCTTTCACAAGTATTCATTTATTTGGATTTGGGCAACGGTTCTTACATAACGCAAGGCACGAAAGGCTACGCAGAAGCGGAGTCATTTTTAAAGAAATTTGCCGAAGATGCCATTTTGTATGATGATGCTCGCGTGGCTGAAGAAGCCATGAAAGAGTCGGAAAAGTCGTTTTCTAAACTAACTCGTAAAGGCGAATCACTCAAAAAGGACATTGAAAAAACCGAAAAAGAGCTTGCTAACCTCAAGAAAGATTTAGAAATTAATCAGAAAGATGTGGCAACGTCGCAGACAGACCTAGAAACCAAGAAAAAGGTGTTTGAGGAGGCAAAAGCTAAAGTTCCTGCAAAACAATAATCCTCCAAAAACGTGGAGAGGGTTGCTCACAAGCTGTGAAAAGGGTTGCTCACAACCCGACGATAAACGTGGAGAGGGTTGCTTACAACCCGACCCGACCAAAATGCAGCAATACAAGAAAGCCAACGATTTAGAGCAAATCGTTGGCTTTCTTGTATTCACGGGGTGTTTTACCCGTCACAGCCTTGAATGTTTTGGTAAAATGCGAAAGATTATTGAATCCGCTGCTGTAACACACATCTGTCACCGAATGGTTTTGAACGAGCAGCTTGCTTGCTTGTTTGATGCGGTATTCGTTGACAAAATCGGTAAAGGTCATTTGGGTGATTTTTTTAAAATATCTACAAAACGACGGCACCGTTAGGTTGGCCAAATCCGCCACTGTTTGCACGTCTATTTCGTGTTGATAATGTTGCTCAACGTACCCATAAATCTGTCGAATACGTGCTTCTTCGCGGTGGCTGTGCTCGTAGCTAATGCCGTTGATTTTTAGTAGATTATATTCTTTTGAAGTAGCTAGTTTTTGCAAAATAATCAACAGTTGAATCAGGCGCTCAAAGTGACTGAGCTGGGGAAGGGTAAGCATAAGATTCGCGACCTCTTGGCGGGTTTCACCAAAAAAGTTAAGCCCCTTTTTAGATAACTCAAATAGGCGATTGATGTCCTGTAACTCAGGACTTTGAAGAAAAGATTCGCCAAGAAAGGTATCGCGTAGCTGCACCACAATCTCTTCGTGTTCATAATCAGCGCCGTACCCAAAGTTAAGGTGAGGAACGTTGGGGCCAATAAACATCAATTCGCCTTCTTCAAAATGCGAAAGGTGCTGCCCAATGTGCCGTTTTCCAGAGCCTTTATGGATATATACAATTTCGTATTCGGGGTGTTGGTGCCAAAAAAAACGGTCTTCGTGCGAGCGCCAATGCAGCACTTTGAACGAACTGCCTCGGTCGGGAGTGATATTTTCGTACTCGGTTTTCATGCTTGATTGTCGCGGGTTATCGCTCACTTTGTATCAAAATGATAATTAAGCACAAATTAAGGCAAAAAACGAATAATAATTTCGTTTAGGATTTACAGATATTTGCACTCAGATTACAGACATTGACTTTTCTCACTAAAAACCTACGATGATATAGAGAGCGGCTTAGGCCGCTTTTTTTATGGCCTTTATCTTCAATTTGCTATGTTGGTTTTGACTTGTATCTTTGTAAGTGTTCAAAAAGTGCCCTTACCATTTTGGGGATAATGAACGCTTGGTTAAGGTGTTTGTACTGCATTTAGGAGTGTATGAAAGTCTCTACAAGTCAGCCATTTGCGATTGTTTACTCGTTGTTTCAGCATCAGTATCTTGGGTATTTGTTTGGTTCGTATATGGTCCAAATCAACTCCAAAAATGAACTGACGTTGCTGAATCAGATTGTCTCTACCAAAAATGTCAATGAATTTGCGGCTGGTTTGGATACTGTTGATTTTGAGTTGGTTAAACTGATTGAAGATACCCAGCAAGATCACATTCTCAAGAAATTCAATCCCAAAAAACTGTCGGCGTTCGACTTCTTCCAAAAGGTATATGACCCTCAAAAAGGGGATAAATTGCTGCAAGAAACCATTAGCGATTACATTGAGCGGCGAAAAGTAGAGATTCTTGACAAGCTGGCAGGGAAGCGAATGTTTGTAATGGGAAGCGATAACAACCCTGCTTGGCTGCCCATTGAACGAATGCCCGACAAAGCCAAGGTGTTTTTTCATTTTGTACGAAACGAAGAAAATACGCATTATTTCCCCATTATAAAATACGACACAGAGCGGCTCCAAATTAGGCATCGCAACGCCATGTTGATTTGTGACGAACCAGCTTGGTTATTGATTGACAATAAGTTATATCATTTCGATAAAAGTGTGGATGGAAAAAAAATTCGTCCATTTCTGTCAAAAAATCATATTATTATTCCACGAAATGTGGAAGAGCAATATTACCGAAAATTTGTTGCCCCCCTGATTGCCAGTTATGAGGTTTATGCCCAAGGGCAAGGCTTCGAAATCAGGTACGAAAAGGAGTCGGTGGTGCCTGTGTTGACGATTACGGAGCAAACGACGTCGGTTAAATCGGGATCGTTGACGATGTTCAATGCGCAGGACAACTCGGAGTCTGCCTTACTTGCCGAAGATTACGACCAGAGCCAAGTGGTTTTTGAGCTGTCGTTTCAGTACGGTCAGTTCAATTTTAAGTTTGACAGCTTTGCCAATCATGCCAACGTAAGCCTTGAAAAACAAGGGGACGATTACATTTTTCATAAAGTAAGACGCAACGTTGGGTTTGAGAAAAATATCCTTGTTCGCCTCAAAGAATGGGGATTGGTGATGGGGCAAGGCCGCAGTGTTGTGTCTAAAAATCAAGCATTTGAATGGATTCAGACGCACAATGTGACGTTGAAAGATGCAGGAATTCTTTTGCAGCAAACGGCAACGGGCTCAAGTGCCAAACGCTATTTCCTGGGTTATTCGTCGATTGATATTACGTTTGAAGAATCGCGGGATTGGTTTGATGTGTATGCCAAAGTGCGTTTTGGGGAATTTGAAATTCCGTTTGTGAAGCTCAAAAACCTGATTTTAGCCCGAAAACGGGAGTTTACTTTGCCCAACGGCGAAGTGGCCGTTATTCCAGAAGCATGGCTAACGAAGTATTCTGAACTGTTTGCTTTTGCCGAATACGATGCCGAAAGCCATCAGCTTACGCTCCGAAAACACCACTTGGCGCTGGTGCAAGAGTATGCAGAAGATAGCCTCGCCAAGGTGGTGATGAATCGGAAATTAGAAAAATTGCGTGATTTTGATGAGATAGATGAGCAGCCACTTCCTGAGGCATTTGTCGGAACGTTGCGGCCATACCAAAAGGCAGGTTACGATTGGATTATTTTTTTGAGTCAGTACCGCTTTGGAGGCTGTTTGGCCGACGACATGGGACTCGGAAAAACCGTGACCACCCTAGCCATGTTGCAGCGACAAAAAGAAATGGGGGGCGATCGACCGTCGTTGCTGGTAATGCCAACGTCGTTGTTGTACAATTGGGAATTGGAGGCGCGGAAGTTTACACCGCAGTTGCGGGTGTTGGTCTATAAAGGCACGTATCGCGAAAAAGATACTACCCGTTTTGATGATTACGACCTTATTTTGACTTCTTACGGCATCGTTCGCATTGATGTTGAATTGCTCAAATATTACCGATTCAATTACATCATTTTGGACGAATCGCAGGCGATTAAAAACCCTTCGTCGCACGTGACAAAGGCCGTGATGCAGCTGGAATCGAATTTTCGACTGATTTTGACGGGGACGCCGTTAGAAAACACAACGATGGATTTGTGGACTCAAATGACCTTTGCCAACCCTGGGCTTTTGGGCAGTCAGTCGTATTTTCGTTCTCATTTTCAGGTACCGATAGAAAAACAAAATGATGCGCAACGCACCCAAAAGCTGTATGCCCTGATTAAACCGTTTTTGCTTCGTCGGCACAAGTCGCAGGTAGCGTTAGATTTGCCACCAAAAGTGGAAAGTGTTCATTATTGTGAAATGTCGGAAGAACAAGAAAAACGTTACGAAGAAACCAAGTCGTACTACCGAAATTTTATCTTGGAACACATCGAAGAGGAAGGGATGGCCAAGTCACAAATGGTTGTTTTACAGGGATTAACCAAACTCCGACAACTGGCCAACCATCCCCGAATGGTGGACGAAACATACGACGGGGCATCGGGAAAACTAGAAGAGATAGAAGCGAAACTGGAAGAATTGGTCAGTGGAGAGCACAAAGTCTTGATTTTTAGTCAGTTTGTACGTCATTTGGCTATTTTAGAAAAAACCTTGCATCATCAGAAAATTAAGTACGCTTATCTCGATGGCAGTACTGTCAATCGACAAGCGCAAGTAGAGTTGTTCCAGCAAGACGAATCGGTAAAAGTATTTTTGATTTCGTTGAAAGCGGGCGGGGTAGGGCTTAACCTGACTGCCGCTGATTACGTCTTTATTTTGGACCCTTGGTGGAATCCCGCGATTGAAGCCCAGGCCGTTGACCGTGCCCACAGAATTGGTCAGCAGCGTACAGTTTTTACGTATAAATTTATTACCAAAAACTCGGTAGAAGAGAAAATATTGGATTTGCAGCGAAGTAAACAAAAGTTGTTCAATGAGTTGATTACCAACGAAGAAGGATTCGTGAAGTCATTGAGCAAAGAAGATATTTTGGAGCTATTAGCCTAGCGAATCAGCAGGAGTTTACCGCGTATAGCGTGTCCTTGGGGGGCTGTTTGGATGACAAAAGCATAGCCGCCAACGGGCAGCGGAACTTCGTTATAAGAGCCGTCAAACACGGCCTTTTTTCCCGAATCAGAATAAAAAATAGCTTCTCCCCAGCGATTATAAACTGTGATTGTTGCTTCGGGAAATTCTTCCAAACCACGTATGAGCCAAGTGTCGTTGATGCCATCGCCGTTGGGGCTAAAGGCGTCGGGGATGTGCACGCCTTTCATGATGCCAATGGTAATTTTGTCGATAGCAAAGCACCCATTCGCATCGGTTACTTTGAGGGTATAGGTGGTGGTTTTGTCGGGAGAGGCCGTTGGGGAAGCAGTTTGCGTGTTGTCTAGGTCAGTGGGGGGGCTCCATTGATAGGTGTAGCCCGAAACGCCGCCATTTTTGTTTAATTGAATGCTGCCATTCTCGGCTAAGTCTTGGTCGGTGCCAAGTTCTAAAGTAGGCCCTGCTAAGACTTCGACCGTGTGTGTGGCCGAACCATCTACGCAGGTGCCAGTTTGTTTGAGCGAATAGGTGACTTCGTGTTTTCCTGCGCCTGCTTGTTGTGGGACAAACTTGTTGGGAGCAACAACCCCTTTTCCGCTGAAAGTACCACCTGCGGGCGTGGCAATCAAGACGAGGGCGGTTGTATCGTTGCCACACCGTACAGGAATGGGTTGTATCCCAATCGAAGCAGTGGTAAAAGCCTTAATTTCTACGGGTTTAGATTGGCCAGTGCAATTGTTAGCGTCGGTGACTTTGATTGAATAGTTGCCTATTTGATTGATAATCAAAGAATTGTTGACGGCGTTGGAAATGGGTAAATTATCGAGTAGCCATTGATACGTTACATTTTTGTCGGAAGAGGTTGCTGTCAAAGTGAGCGGCGACCCTGGACAAAATAGCCCAGAAGGATTGGAAGAGGTAGCGGTAACCGTGGGGTTTGGTACAATTTTAATGGCTGTGACCGACGATTCTCCTGCGCTACATGCACTTTTTCGGGTGACTTTTACTTTGTAATTCCCTTGGTCTCTGACCAACAATACCGAGTCTTTGCTACCTGCCAGCAGTTGGTCATCTTTGTACCACTCAAAAGAAGTATTTGGAAGATTGGCGCCTGCGTTGAGTTGTACGCTTTTTCCTTCGCAAAGGGTGGTTGGCGCTGCTACGTTTGGCCGCCCAACTTCGGAGACGCGAATGACTGCGGGGGGGATAGGCGCACATTCTTCTACCTCAATTTGGTACTCGCGGTAGGTTTCGCTGAGTTTGACTCCCGAACGACTGTGTTGGAGCAAAAATCCAATCGAATAAACGCCCGCCTTGGTAGGTTTGGCCGAAACAAGAATGTTAGTAAGGCCCTGACTCGTAAAAATATTGGGGGCAAGCGGAGGGAGAACAAAGTTGCCACCTGGGAGCATCTGATTTTCTGAAAAGCCAGCTTTCCAGCTTACTTTTTGGTAAGGAATTTGACCACTACTTTCGGTCAAAGGGGCTGTATTTGAGACAACTAAATTAAAGCTTGACCGAGTGAGCCCCGATTTTAGTGGTTCAGAAACCACTTGAAGGCTAAAGTTGGTCTCTTGGTTGGCGCAAAAAAAGTTGTACGATTGAGGCACCCACTGTGGGGTGGTTTTTCCTGCTTCGGCAGGCTCAAAATATTCCCACAAATAAGCGGGAGAAAACCAATGGTACAGAACAATCTGCGAGGAAAGAATGTTGTCAGTGGGATTGCGCGGGCCAACGGGGCTGTTTACAATGTAATAACCTTCAGGGTCGTTGAAGTCTTGGGGTTTTAAGACTAAATTGTAATTATAGCGGACAAAAAGATACTCGACTTTTTTACTTTTATCACAAGACAACGAGAAACTTGAAGCACTGACATCGTTACTTTTGTCGGCCGTGTATTCTTGTATAAGTTGATTGTCTTTTTTACGATACAGCCCAAACCGAAGCTGGGCGGGAAGGGCATCGTAGCCTGCTTTGTCGGTGAAAAAAGTACAACCTACCCCGTAAGCATAAGGAATATTGTTATTGATGGTACGACGGTCTATTTGTCCACCGTAAATACGTTGGGCGTATGCGGAGCCAAAACTGGCCAATAAAACAAGAAGAAACCCAACGAGATTGCGCATTACTTTGGTTAAGGACTATTATTAAAATCAAATGTATCTAAAAATCTACTAACAGGTAATATCCAAGCAGTTATTAAGTTTTATGCAGCCACTTACGCTCGACTTCTATCAAAAATACGATACGTTAACCCTCGCCCAAAGGTTGCTTGGTTGTACGTTGGTTCATCAAAGCCCATACGGGATTACGGCTGGTATCATCGTTGAAACGGAAGCCTACCTTACTGATGATCCTGCGTGTCATGCGTACCGAAAGAAAACAAAAAGAAATGCCGCAATGTTTGGTCCTGCGGGAACGGTTTATGTGTATCAAATTTACGGAATGCACTATTGTGTCAACATCGTAAGTGGTGAAGAGGGCGTAGGTGAAGCAGTGCTGATTCGGGCCTTAGAACCAACTGAAGGTATTGAACTTATGGAAGAAAGAAGGAGAAATGGAGTGTCGAGAGTGTCGAGTGTCGAATGCAGAATGTCGAATGGGGAGCCTGTTCGACACTCTGCGCTCTCCCCTCGACACTTATGCAACGGCCCTGCTAAATTGGTGAAAGCCATGGGGATTAGTATTGAAGAACACAATGGTTCTTCGCTTTTGACGGGAAATCTGAAAATTTATCCGTCAGTACTAAAGGAGTTTGAAATGGTGACCACCACCCGAATCGGCATTACCCAAGGCGCTGATTTACCGTATCGTTTTTATGTGACAGGAAATCGTTTTGTGAGTCGCAAGTGAGGTATAGCCTTTACAAACTGGCTCTGACGAGTTTGGCGCCGTCGCACATGGCTTTTAATTTTTGTTTGGTTGCCCAGCGCGCCGTTTGGCTCATTCCACAGTCGGGGGCAACGGCCAGTTTTTCGGCAGGAACGTACGGCAATACCTTCCTAATACGTTCGGCAACGTCTTCGGGCGTTTCTATGTAATAACTTTTCACGTCAATGACGCCTACTGCTACGTCTAGTTTTTCGGCAAATCGTTCCAAAAGATGCACATCGGTAAAATTGAGTACGGTCATTTCAGAATGCAATTCATCGACAGTCATGTCCAAAAAATCGGGTAGCATTGGAGCTAGGGTTTTCTTACCCACCGAACGGCCTTTATAATTTCCAAAACAGAGGTGCATCGAGAGGCGCGTTTTTCCGACGGCAGGCGCAACGGTTCGGTTAAAAATATCGACAAATCGTTGGGTATCTTCCCGATAGGCGTAACAACTCATAGAGGGTTCGTCCACGCAGATTTCGGGAACGCCCAAGGCCACCAATTCTTCAATTTCTTTCCGTACAAGGGGCAAAATAGCTTCGGTCACTTCCCAACGGTCTTTGTACAAATGCCCTGGATTCAAACGCCCCGACAAGGTATAAGGCCCAGGAATCGACATTTTAACGCGTTGACCTTCGGGGGCAAGGCGTTTGAGCCGTTTGTATTCCTCCACCACTCCAAGCCCTTTGGGGGCTGTTAGGGGCTCTACAATGCTGTTTTTACCGCGTTGGTCATGGGCGGGTGGGCCGTATTTTCGGGTTTCGGAACTATCGTTTTGGATTCCGTTGATGAATCCATAAAACGACAGGTTAAAATCGAGACGAGTTTGTTCGCCGTCGGTGATGACGTCAAGTCCTGCGCTTACTTGATCATGGATGGCCGTAATGACTGCATCATCAATCATTTCGGCGATGTCGGCGGGGCCAAATTGGTCGAGGTTCATGCTCGCAAATTCGAGCCAACCTGGAAAAGGCATCGAGCCAACGACGGTGGTTTTTATGGGGAGAGGTTGCATGGTTCTGAGTTTTAAAAAGGATCACTTACATAGCTAGGGTTACCTACTTTTTGGTACATTTTGGCAAGGCGGTGGGCGTGCTCATCGTAGGCCGCTTCAAACAGCTCGACGGCGCGTTCGCTACCGACTACCGCCGCTGCGCTTAGTACTTTGGGCGGACGCCCTGCTTGGGTAAGAAGTTGGGCTGTTTCGGCTTTAAGGCAGTTGACAATCGCTGCCCCGCCTACCGTCGAACCAGGAGAAACGGGGGTGTCAAGGCCAGCAAGCGTAACCATCGCATCGCCCACGGGAGCACCTGTATCGAGTACTAAATCGGCAAAATCGGTTAGTTTTTTCCCATCCTTGCGTTTTGATGAACTGGCTTCGGAGTGTTCTTTGGTGATTAAAGCAACGACTTTAATGCCATTTTTTTGAAAAATTTCGGCCATTTCAACGGGGACAATGTTGGTGCCCGAAGACGAAATTACCAAGGCTGTATCTTGAGAAGACAAGTCAAAATTCCGTAAAATGCGGTCGGCTAAACCTGGTACATTTTCTAAAAACATGGCTTGACGTTGCCCGTTGGCGCCTACCACCAAATTGTGAAAAGTAAGAGACAACTCCACGATGGGGTTAAAACCCGCAAAAGAGCCGTAGCGAGGCCACATTTCTTCGACCATGATTCGGCTGTGGCCACTACCGAAAACATGTACCATCCGTCCTGCCAGTATGCTTTCGGAAAACCATTGAGCGGCTTGTTGGATTTGGGTTTGTTGTTGTTGAATAGTTTGTAAAATGTGCTGACATTTACTTAGATAAACTTCGGTAACAGTCATGTGTAAAGAGGGTTTAGAACGCGAATTGAACGGGTTAAATAGATGATAATGCAAAGCCTGCGGCACCAATGGCGCCTGCCATGTCGCCAAATTGGGCTTGAACAATGGGGGTTTGTTTGCCACCAGGTCGCCACTCGTATAAGTCCATAAATTGACGTAAAGGGTCAAACAAGGCATCGTCGGCAAAGGTAATTCCTCCTGCAAGGACAATGAGCTCGGGAGATAGCGCATTGACAAGCGACGACAACGCTACGGCTAATTTTTGAACGGAAGTGAGCCAAACCAAACTCGCCCAAGGATCGCCTTGGCGGTAGGCTTCGACCAGCGCCCAAGTGGAATCAAACTTTCCTTTGCTTCGTTTTTGAATGGAATAATTGCCAATGGCGTACTCCAAACTCCCTGGAGCACCGACGATGCTTACTTCGTCGTCGGTGGCATCAAGTGAGAAGTGGCCAAGGTGGCCTGCCATTTGGCTAAGTCCTTGGTATAGTTTTCCTTGGATGAGAATCCCGCCCCCAACGCCCGTGCCGAGGGTGAGCAAAATCGCATTTTGGAAACCCTTAGCCGCCCCAAACCGCGCTTCGGCCATCAGCGCCGAGTGGGCATCGTTGAGGACGTAGGTTCGTTGCTCGAAATAAGCACTCCAGTCAAAATGTTCAAGTCCTCCCAAGCGATTGGGAAGAAATGAAATACAAGAATTACGGGCATCGGGTAAGCCTGGAGCCGACAGTCCAATGGTATCGACGGGCGCTTGCCAATAATTACGCAGGTACGCAACCATTTCTAGCACGTTTTCGCGCCAATGCCCTTCAGAATCGTCTTGGGTTGCCACGTAATGTTGCTTCAAGATTTCTCCTGCTTCATTGACCAACACTCCTTTTACATTGGTTCCTCCCAAATCGATGCCGATGGATGTTTTCATTCTTTTATGTTTCCTGTTTGGGGTTTCTAGTTTCCTGTTTGGGGTTTAGTTTGGTTTGGGAGTTTTTTTGTAGCGACGGCCTTTTATATCAGTATTATTTAAGTAGTTTCTTAAAGCATCTATTTGTTTTGATACGATTTCGGCATAGTCGTACATTTTTTCAAACCTCTCAGAAGTGATATATTTTTGGTCTAATGCTCTGTATAATTGAGATTTAACTTCTCCTGTTGAGCCTTTTGCAATGGTTAAAAATTGCTTAAATTCGTCCCTTCCCCCTCTATCAAAGCCCTCGGCAATATTATCCATGATTGAGCCGCTGGCTGCACGGATTTGCCCTTTCATTTCATAATCTTTTGCAAAATCTCCTATTTTGGTTATTTCATATACATTTCGACACAATTCTCGTGCTCGTTGCCAGCATTGTAAATCCTCAAACTTTTCAATCGTAGCCATCCCTAAATAGTATTAATTGTCAATCCCCAACAGTAACCCCTAAACTGTAAACAGGAAACTGTAAACCATAGACGCTACCATTGCCCCTCCGTCACTGACCAGCCGCCGTCAACGGCGAGGACTTGGCCTGTTGTAAAAAGAGCATAGTCAGATAAAAAATAAAGAGCAGCACCGTCTAAATCAGTGGGTTGTCCGTTTCGTCCACCATCGAGGGGTTGCTTGGTTTTGATAAAATCCATGATGAGCGTGTTTTGAGAAGCACGTTGACTCATGGGGGTTTCTACCAGTGCGGGGGCAAGCACGTTTACGCGTATGTTGTCTTTGGCGTAATGGGCCGCAATGGACTTGGTAAAGCCAATAATGGCCGATTTGGTCGCTGCATAAGCGTGGGTTGTAAAGTAGGTAGGGGAGGGTGAAAAACCGAGCACCGAGCCCACATTCAGGATAGCACCACCCGTTTTTTGGGCTAAAAACTGACGTACCGCCGCTTGATTGGAAAGCATGAGCGAGGTAAGGTTCAACTCAAACGTTTTGTTCCATCCCTCCAACGTAAGCTCGTGCAAGGGGCCATCGCCAAACTTTCGTCCACTTCCTCCAGCCACATGGTACAGCCCATCAAAACTCCCGAAGGTATGAATCGCTTGGGCAATGGCGTGGGGGGCTGTACTTTCGTGGGTGGCATCGGCCGAGATAACCACCGCCGAAGAACCCAATTGCCGTTGGGCGTCGTCGCAGCTTTCGGGGTTACGACCAACGACGACCACTTGGGCGCCGTGCCGAATAAATGCACTCGCGGCCGAAAGCCCAATGCCCGTGGTACCGCCAATGACGACAATTGTTTTCTGAGCGAGCCATTTTTCCGTAACCATGCCTAATTTTGCGTTATTGTACTGTTAACTTATTATAAAGAGTTGAGTGGGTAGTTTTCTAATCAAACATTCGCCGAAAACTTAAAAGAACTTGATAACACAAACACGATTTGAGGAGGAAGTGAGGGCTTTTTTGTCTTTTCAACAAGACCAAGAGCTACCCATTTTGGGGCAAAGGTTTCTTCGTCCAGTGCTTTATTTCCCTGAACGTTTGCTGGCGATTCACCTCATTTCGTTGGACAAAACCAACTCTCTTTTACCCGATACTTTTGTACAATTGAGTGATGCTTTGGCAGCTGAAGGCATCAAAGTGATTCATTTGTGGGAAGATGTGTGGTATTCCAAAAAAGCCGTGGTTCAGTCGAGGCTGCGGGCGGCGTTTGGTATTTCTCAACGCATTCCAGCGCGACTTACAAAGGTTCGCCGAATTGATAAACCTACCTTGGAGCGATTTATGGATGCTCATCATTTGCAAGTTTCGACCAATGCAAAGTTTAAATATGGCCTTTTTTTGCCCAAAAACTACCAGCGTATTTTAAAAGATGACAGCCCTGCGACACCGTTTTTGACCCAACAAATGACGATTCAAGGAGAAGCCTTGGTGGCTGTGGCTTCGTTTAGTGGGGGAAAAAATATCCTAAGAGAAAGGGAAACGTTCCGCTCGTTTGAGTTGATTCGTTTTGCCAATCATCTTGACTGCACGGTGGTAGGGGGATTGGATAAATTACTGAAAGCTTTTGTGACCGAACTACAGCCCGACGATATTATGACTTACGCCGACCGAGATTGGTCAGATGGGAGAAGCTACGAACGGTTAGGTTTTGAACGAATGGGAGCAACACCTCCGCATACTTTTTGGGTCAATCCTAACACCTGGGAACGCCATTATGCCGAGCGGCTTTTGCCCAACGACATTGGGCTTGATTGGATAAAAGTATATAATTCAGGGAATTGGAAGTTTTTGAAGAAAATGATTTGATATTTTTCTCGCAGATGTTCACGGATGTAATACCGCAGAATAACACAGATTTTTGGTAATACACAACGTTCTTTCAGTGGTATTAAATTTTTATGTCAATAATGTCTGTGGAGCGGCTTATTTGCCTTATTTTTAGGTGTTCATCTAAACCCCTATACTTCTCCCTTTTTGTTATGAAACGACTGCTACTTTTTTGCCTTGTACTGCTTCAATTTCAGGCCATTGCCCAGCTAAAGTTTGCCCGCTTATTTTCAAATCACGTGGTGCTTCAACGCCAAAAGCCGATTCCTGTTTGGGGTTGGGCCAAGCCTAAGGAAAAAGTCACGGTGACGTTGGCCAACCAAAAACTCTTGGCTACGGCCGATGACGCAGGAAAATGGAGCGTAAAATTTAAGCCCATGGAAGCGGGCGGCCCTCATCGGTTGGTGGCTACTACGCTGACGGGCAAAGTCGAAGTAGAGGATGTGTTGCTGGGAGAGGTGTGGTTGTGCTCGGGGCAGTCAAACATGGAATGGCCGGTCAAACAAGCCGACAATTTTCGTCAGGAGAAGAAAAATGCCAATTTCCCTCAAATACGCCATTTTTACGTAGAACACAACGTAACGATGGACATTCAAACTGACCTTGCCTCGGGCGAATGGAAGGTGAGTGACGAAGAAAATGTGGGCAGTTTTACGGCTGTCGGGTTCTTTTTTGCCAGAGAATTAGCCCAAAAATTGAACGTGCCCATTGGCTTGCTTCATTCGTCGTGGGGAGGTTCGCAAATCGAAGGCTGGATTAGCAAGGAAGCCATGCAAACCAACGATGAACTGAAACCCTACGCCAATGCCCTGCCCAAAACGTGGGAAGAAGCTGATGCGCAACTCGACCGCCAAACGCGCAAACAGTTGCTAGGCAGTGAGGCGGAGGTTACGATGGCGGATGAAAAAAAATATACCGAAGCGGGCTACGATTTCTCAAAATGGCGCTCGGCGGGTAGTCCTTTGGGACAGTGGGATTGGAAAGGAATTTGGATGTTTAGGGGCAAAGGTTTTATGGCCAAAACCATCGACATCCCCGAAGAAATGGTAGGACAAACCACGACTTTGGGACTGGGTATTCAGGATAGTTTCAACGAAATGTACATCAATGGTAAGCTGGTCTATGCGGGTATGATGCAAGGAGTACGCAAAATAGCCCTTCCTGCCGATGCGTGGAAAGCTGGTGCCAATCGACTTGTCATAAAATTTGGGAATATGATTGAGCATCCGTGGTATGGTTTGGGGGTCAATGGCACGCCTGATGATTTATTTGTCAGCGCCAAAACCGCCAAAATAAGCATTGCTTCCGATTGGTATCTGCTACCTTCTTTTGCCGAACCCCGCACGTATAACCACAGCTGCAACAACGTCGGGACGACGATTTATAACGCCATGATTGCGCCGCTCATTCCGTTCGGCATTCGGGGGGCGCTTTGGTACCAAGGCGAGTCGAATGCGGGGCGGGCGTACCAATATCGACAGTCGTTTCCGTTGATGATTGATGATTGGCGGCAGCAGTGGGACGACGATTTTTCGTTTTATTTTGTGCAATTATCAAGCTACGGTGGCTACCAAAACAGTAACAACGGAAGCAATTGGGCCGAGCTTCGCGAAGCACAAACCCTGGCACTTTCCCTCCCCAAAACGGGTATGGCCGTAACGATTGACGTTGGCAACCCCAAAGATATTCACCCGACCAACAAACAAGACGTTGGCCACCGCCTCGCGCTTAATGCCTTAAAAATGGATTTTGGACAAGATATTTTGCATACTGGGCCTGTTTACGATTCGGTGAAGTTTGACGAGGACAAGGCCGTTGTTTCTTTCAAAAACGTGGGGGAAGGCCTGATGGTAAAAGATAAGTTTGGGTACGTCAAAGGTTTTGAGATTGCGGGCGATGACAAAGTTTTTCATTATGCCAAAGCCGAAATCATCGGCGATAAGGTAGAAGTGTATCATCCGAAAGGTGTGAAACCTATCGCGGTGCGTTACGCTTGGGCAGATGCTCCAGAAGATGCCAATTTGTTCAACCAAGAAGGTCTCCCCGCAGCTCCTTTCCGCACCGACGATTGGAAAAGCAAAACCGAAGGGCAGAAATTTCAATGATAAACGAGGGGCGAACATACCGAAATCCGTGATTCGCCCCTCGTCATTCCAACAGCCTCCGATGGTAATTGACCTGCCCCAAATGATAACCAAGGTGAGCGACTAGGTGGATGAAAAAGTACTCGGTAGTGGTTTTTGTTTCCAACACAAGTTGCGGGTATTCGGCTTGGTAGTCTTCGTCGGTGAGGGTAGCCAACGACGTTCTAATGACCTCAATGGTGGCGTCGATGTCATTGATAATTGTTTCTCGGGCTACATTTTTGGCGCTAAATTCCAGCGGACGGTTGCGAACGTAGCCCGTTTCCCCAATTTCAGCTCCAATGTACGTATTGAGATTGCCAATGAGGTGCAGCGCCAAATTCCCCGCCGAATTGGAAATCTGCCCCGCGACTTTCCAGATGTTTTCTTCGTTTTTGTAGGCCAAAAGCTCCGCTTTCAGCCTTCGTAAATCCCGTTCAAAAAGCGTCGTTAATGTTGTTGAAAGCATCTTGATTTTTTGTTTGGTCGGATTGTGAGCAACCCTTAGCAGGTTAGTAACCCCATTTTCGGTTGTGAGCAACCGAAAGCACATGCAGAAGGAGGTATCTCTCATCTCTCATCACTTATCTCTCATCACTTCCCACTTCGTTTAAAATACACATAAGCACCTCCGCCTAAGGCCAAAAATATCAAACCTGCGATGGCTTGTTCGGGCTTTTCGATCAATGTATTGACCACCACAAATGCCGACATGGCCATAAAAACCAACGGCGTGATGGGGTAGGCCAACGTACTGTAATTGCGGGAAAGTTTACGCTTACGAAAAGTAAAAATGGTCGCCGCCGTCAAGAAGAAAAAGGCCGTGTCCACAAACACAACGTAGGTAATGAGGTTGGAGAAAGTTTTCCAAAAGATAAGCAGCAAAATCGTCCAAAACGACTGAAAAATAATGGCCCAGAAAGGCGTTTGGAAACGGGGGTGAATTTGGGCAAATTGTTTAAAAAACAGCCCATCTTCTGCCATCGCAAAATAAATGCGGGGAGCGGTAAGAATATAAATGCCAATTGTGCCGAGTACCGAAAGTACAATTAAAAAGGAAATAAACTTCGCCCCTAGTCCCCACACAGTCGAAATAGCTTCTGAGGCCACACCCGTTGAAGCCGCTATTTTTTCGATGGGGAGTAGTTTAAGGTAGGCTACGTTGATGGTGACGTACGCCAAACACACAATGCCGATGCCGAGCAACATTGCCCTAGGTACCACGCGGTCGGCGTCTTTTACTTCGGCTGCAATGAAGGTCGCGTGCTGGTACCCACCGTACGAAAAAGAAACCCCAATGAGGGCCAGTCCAAACGACGAGACCAGGGGCAATTGGTAGGAATTTGTGGTCCAGTTAAAATCAAGAAGGCTGAAATCTTGGGTGGCCATCAAAAAACCAATCAAGACTACGATGGCAATGCCGATAAGTTTGGCAGAGGTAAAAACCGACGCAAAAAAACTGCCCCATTTGACCCCTAGCACATTCATAATGGTCAACAGGGTGATGGTCAGAACGGCCACGATGAGTTGTGAACTTTCTGAAATCGGAATGAGCTCATTAAGATAAGAAGTAAACACCAACGAAAGCGCCGCCAGCGACCCCGTATTGATGACCAGGAGCATCGACCAGCCGTATAAAAATGCAGGAAGGTCGCCAAACGCTTCCTTGAGAAAAACGTAAAACCCGCCCGCTTTTTGGAAGTAAGAAGAAATTTCGGCGAAGGTAAGTGCTCCACAAAGTGCTACGAAGCCGCCCACCACCCAAACGCCCAACATCCAGCCCGTCGTGGGCAAATAACCCGCAATTTCGGACGGAGTACGAAATACCCCCGAGCCTATACTCGACCCGACGGCAATCATGGTAAGACTGAAAAGTGTGATTTGTTTTTGTAGTTGTTGCGACATGGGGCTAATGGTTAGGTTTGCTGTTTTTGAAGCAGTCACTCATCTAAGGAATCATTGCTAAAAAACTACTATGAGGTCCATTAAGAGGTTTTTAATCCAGAATTAACGACAAATTAATCTTTCAGCCGCAGTTTTGCCTCGAATCTTTTTAGACCAAAATGAGGCGTACACTTTTTTTAGCAGCTTTTTTGCTGCCTTTTTATTGTTTTGCCCAAGACGCTCTTCGGCTTTCGCTCAAGCAAGTCGATAGTCTGTTTTTACAAAATAATCTCATTCTTCTTTCGGAGCGCTTTAGGATAGAAGCCAGCAAAGCGGCTGTCATTCAGGCCCGTTTGTGGGATAATCCGACCCTTTCTACCGAATGGAATGCCTATAACCCTGATAAAAAACGGGTGTTGGATGTGGCCAAAGGCGGACAAAAAATCGTGTCGATTGAGCAAGTTTTGCTAACGGCTGGTAAACGTAGCAAACAGGTGGCCTTGGCCATCGAAAATGCCCAAATGACCGAATACGAATTTTTGGATTTGCTCCGTACGCTCAAATTTGAACTGAGAAGCAGTTTTTTTGAAGTGTTTTTTCTTCAAAATACCCTGAATCGTTACCAGCTTCAAATCAATACCCTACAGACGACGGTCACGGCCTTTGAAGAACAGTACGAAAAAAACAACGTCTCGCTGCGGGAGTTACTTCGTCTCAAAGCCCTTCTATTTCAGCTTAATAACGACAAAACTGAAATCCTTTTTCAAATTGCGGAGAAGCAAAAAGGATTAAAAACGCTGCTGAATACCAACCTTCAAATTGCGCCTTTGGTGAACGAAGCAGATCTGAATCGCTATTTCCTCAATAGCTATACGGTGGCCGCGCTAAGTGAGTTGGCACTTCAAAACCGAGGCGATGTCAAAGTGGTGGAATCGCTCAAGCGGCAGGCTGAGTTAAACTATACACTCCAGAAATCATTGGCGGTGCCTAATCTCCGTTTGGGGGCGGTGTATGACCAATCGGGTAGCTACGTGAATCACTATACTGGAATCACGCTGGGAGCCGATTTGCCTTTTTTTAATAAAAACCAAGGGAATATCAAAACGGCAAAAAGCCTGATTGAGTACCAAAAAGGGGTACAAAACCAGAAAACCAACGCGGTTTCTAACGAAGTGGCGGAGGCATTTCAAAAGGTGCGGTACGTCGAAAACATGGTGCAAAGTGTGGATAGCAAATTCACTGACCAATTTGAACAACTCAACAAAGGTGTCGTAGAAAACTTCCAAAAACGCAACCTTACCCTGCTCGAATTTATCGACCTGATTGAAACGTATAGTGAGAGCGTTAAGGAATTTAATCGCCTTAAAGCCGACCGAATAGGGGCATACGAAGAACTTAATTTTACTGTAGGACAAGAACTTTTCAACTAAGAAAAATGAATAAAGCTATCATAGGGGTACTGGTGCTGGTGGGTGCTGTTGTGCTCGTTTCGTGCGGAGAGAAAAAAGAAGCTACGGAAGAAAAAAAGGCGTTTTCATTGTCGGACACGATGATGAAACGCATTGAGTTGGCCGATGCGGGCATTGCGCCTGTTCGTAGCGAACTGACACTGGTGGGAAAAATCAGTGCCGACGAAAACCGCGTCATTAAGGTCTATCCGTTGGTGGGTGGAAATGTGGAGTCGGCCAACGTCGAACTTGGCGATTATGTCCGCAAAGGTCAAGTGTTAGCCACAATTCGGTCGGGAGAAGTGGCTGATTTTGAGCGACAAATGATTCAGGCACAGTCGGAAGTGTTGGTGGCTGAAAAAAACTTAAAAGCTGCCGAAGAATTGTTTGAAAGCAAACTCAACTCGCAACGGGAGGTCAATGTTGCCAAAAAAGAAGTTGAAAATGCCCAAGCCGAATTGAACCGCATCAAGGAAGTTTTTCGCATTTATGGCCTTGGAAAAAGTACGCATTATATCGTAAAAGCACCGATTGACGGTTTTGTGATTAGCAAAAATATCAACCCAGGAATGCAGCTTCGTTCCGACAATGCCGAGCAAATTTTTACCGTGGGCCAAATCAGCGAAGTGTGGGTAATGGCCAACGTGAACGAAAGCGATATTCCTAAAGTGAAATTGGGAATGATGGCTGATATTCAGACGATTAGTTATAAAGATGAACTCTTTCACGGCAAAGTTGATAAAATCTATAACGTACTAGATCCCGAGTCAAAAAGCATGAAAGTGCGTATTCGACTCGACAACAAAGGGTACAAACTCAAGCCTGAAATGCACGCTACGGTGTCGCTCAAGTTTGATGAAGGAGGCACTATGATGGCCATTCCAGCCAGTGCAGTCATTTTTGACCGTAGTAAAAATTGGGTGATGGTGTTTAAGAGTCGCACCCAAATCGAAACCCGTGAAGTGACTGTTTACAAAATGCTAAACAACGTGGCTTATGTACAAGCAGGGCTGAAAGAAGGGGAGAAGGTTATTTCAAAAAATCAATTATTAGTGTACGACGCACTGAACGACTAAATTATGAATAAATTCATTCGAGGAATTGTAGGTTTTTCACTCAAAAACCGCTTTTTCGTCTTTTTTATGACGGGTATTTTGGTCATTTCAGGTGTGGTAAGTTATCTCAATACACCGCTTGAAGCATTTCCCGACGTAACCAATACACAAATCATTGTCGTGACGGAATGGAACGGACGAAGCGCCGAAGAAATCGAGCGTTTTGTGACGGTGCCCATTGAAGTCGCTATGAATTCCGTGCAGCGAAAAACCAACGTTCGAAGTGTAACCATGTTTGGGCTGAGTATTATCAAAATCATTTTTGAAGACGACGTAGAAGACTTTTTTGCCCGACAACAGGTTAATAATCAACTCCGAACGGTCTCGCTGCCCGATGGCGTTGACCCCGAAGTGCAACCGCCTTACGGGCCTACGGGAGAGATTTTTCGCTATACGTTAGAAAGCAAAGACCGTGATAGTCGCGAGTTGTTGACTCTCCAAAACTGGGTAGTGGATCGCCAACTCCGAAGTGTGCCAGGCGTAGCCGACGTGGTGGCTTTTGGGGGGCGCGAAAAAATGTACGAAATCCAAGTAAACCCAACGCAATTGGCCAAATACGACATCACGCCGCTGGAAGTCTATGAAGCCGTGACAAAAAGCAACGTCAACGTGGGCGGCGATGTGATTGAGAAAAACGGCCAAGCGTACGTGGTGCGTGGGATTGGGTTGCTCAATTCGATTCCCGACATTGAAAATATCATTGTCGAATACGTGGATGATAATCCTGTTTTGGTCAAAAACGTGGCCGATGTCAGAGAGTCGAACCTCCCTCGCGTGGGGCAAGTAGGCTTAAACGACAACGACGACGTAGTGGAAGGGATTGTGGTACAGCGCAAAGGCGAAAACCCCAGCGAAGTGCTAACACGGGTGAAGGAAAAAATTGAGGAATTGAACACCAAAATTCTGCCTCCTGACGTAAAAATGGTCACTTTCTACGACCGCGACAACCTCATTACGTACTGTACCAACACCGTTTTGCATAACCTGTTTGAGGGGATTATATTCGTTACGGTCATCGTGTTTTTGTTTATGGCCGACTGGCGAACCACCGTCATTGTGTCCATTATTATCCCGTTGGCGCTGCTGTTTGCCTTTATGTGTTTGCGGCTCAAGGGAATGTCGGCCAACTTACTCTCGATGGGGGCGGTGGACTTTGGTATCATCATTGACGGTGCGGTGGTGATGGTGGAGGGGATGTTTGTGTCGCTCGACCACCTTGCCCACAAAAAAGGTATGGAGCGGTTTAATAAATTGGCCAAATTGGGGCTAATCAAAAAAACGGGGGGAGAACTGGGTAAAGCCGTCTTTTTCTCCAAACTCATCATCATCACGGCCTTGATTCCCATTTTTAGCTTCCAAAAAGTAGAGGGGAAAATGTTTAGCCCGTTGGCTTATACCCTTGGCTTTGCGTTGTTGGGGGCGTTGCTTTACACCCTTACGTTGGTGCCTGTGTTGTGTTCATTTTTATTACGGAAAAACGTTCGGGAAAAGAACAACCCAATTGTCAACTTCTTCGACCGTGTTGTTTCTAAAGGATTCGAGTGGTGCTACCGAAGCAAAAAAATGAGCGTTTTGGCAGCCATGATTTTCTTGGGAACTACCTTGTTTTCGGCAAAATGGCTCGGCACAGAGTTTTTGCCCCAACTAAATGAGGGGGCATTG
The DNA here is from genome assembly GCF_000482465.1 of Runella limosa DSM 17973. Taxonomy (GTDB): domain Bacteria; phylum Bacteroidota; class Bacteroidia; order Cytophagales; family Spirosomataceae; genus Runella; species Runella limosa. The sequence continues at coordinate 125,675 of NZ_KI519423.1, read as the reverse complement.
TGGGTAACAGCCGAACTGCCCATGAGTTATTCGCAGAATGAAAGTGTGAAAATTGCGAAAGTCTTGCGTGAAAAAGTAGCGAAGCACAAAGAAGTCAGACAAGTGCTTTCGCAAGAAGGACGTTCCAACGACGGAACCGACCCCAACGGTTTTAACTTTCTCCAATTCCAAGTCGATTTGAAACCAAAAGAAGAATTAGGAGGTAAAACAATTGATCAAATTATCGAAGAATTAAACGATGATTTGTCTGAAATCCAAGGGATTACTTTTAACTATTCGCAGCCCATCATTGACAACGTGGCCGAAGCCGCTGCGGGTATAAAAGCCTCGAATGCCATCAAAATTTATGGCGATGATTTGGATAAATTGGACGAGTTGGCCGATGAGGTTTTGGGGAAAATAAAGGATGTCCCTGGCGTCAAAGACGTAGGTATTTTGCGCAACACAGGCCAACCCGAAATGAGCGTGATTTTGCACGATCATAAAATGGCCATGTACGGCGTCAGTACCGCCGATGCCCAAGCGGTGATCGAAATGGCGATTGGTGGAAAAACGGGTTCTATTTTGTACGAAGGCGAGCGTAAGTTTGACATTCGTTTGCGTTACCAAGAGCCGTATCGCCGTACCGAAGATGACATTCTTCGCTTGATGGTACCGACGCTGAAAGGGAACAAAATTCCGTTGAAAGAAATCGCTTCGCTGCGTAAAGTGACAGGGCCTGCGTTTGTCTATCGGGAAAATAACAAGCGGTTTATTGGGGTGAAATTCTCGGTACGTGAGCGCGATTTGGGAAGCACCATTGCCGAAGCCCAAAGCAAAGTTGCGCCCATCTTGAAAGCATTGCCCAAAGGTTACTCGATTGACTGGACGGGAGAGTTTGAAAACCAAGTGCGTGCTACTGAGCGCCTTGGACAAGTGGTGCCGATTAGCATTGTGGCTATTTTTGTGCTTCTTTTTATCACTTTTGGCAACGCCAAAGACGCGGGGCTTGTATTGGTAAATGTACCGTTTGCGTTGATTGGCGGCATATTGGCCTTGCACATTACGCACATGAACTTCGGTATTTCGGCGGGGGTTGGGTTTATTGCACTGTTTGGGATTTGTGTCCAAAACGGGGTGATTCTGATTTCTGTTTTTAATAAAAATACTTCCGAACGAATGCCGCTGGACAAAGCAATCCGAGAAGGGGTAAAATCGCGGATTCGGCCCGTGGTAATGACCGCCCTGATGGCGGCGATTGGATTGCTACCAGCGGCGGTATCGACGGGCATTGGCTCCGAAACCCAAAAACCATTGGCCATTGTCGTCATTGGTGGGCTGGTAACGGCTACGGTACTGACCTTGCTGATATTCCCGATTATTTATCGTTTTTTCTATCGCCATCACGTACATACCATCAAAGATTTAGAATAATGAAATTCAAGACGCGTTCAGGCTATATGCTCATTGGTTGGCTGTTAAGTAGCCTAGTTGCTTTTGCCCAAAACCAAACCGATTTTCAGGTATGGCCTGGCGTGTCTTTAGAATTGGATTTGCCCAAAAAGTGGCTAGTAACGGTGCAATACCGAAGCCGATTTATCGACAATGCGACCTATTACAAAGGCTCGTATCTGTTTGGAGCGGTGGAGTATGAGTTTAATAAACACGTTAAGGCAATCACAAATTACCGTTTGGCACTGGTCGATGAAGGCGTGTATCATCGGTACTTTCTAGGGGTGGCGGCCAAGGCAAAAGTAGGTGACTTTACGTTGATGGTGCGCCCCGCCATTCAGTACCAAAGCCAACGTTTTACGGGCGATGACGAAATTCGGACGGATACCGATACCTACTTCCGTCCGCGTTTTACGGTTAAGTACAAACTGAATAAAAAATGGGATGTTTATACGTACTCAGAGCCGTTTTTTGCCATTACCAACAAGGGTACTAAAATTGATAATATCCAAAGCTCCATTGGTCTCAAATACGAATACCTCAAAAACCAACGTCTGAATCCCTATTTCATTTGGCAACCCGATTATTCGCACAAAAAATACCAGCTGACCAACTACATTGCGGGCTTAGACATGGAGTTTTCGCTCAAGCCGTTTAAATACTTCAAGAAAAAGAAAAAAGCAGCGGACAAAAAATCAGCGCCGAAACCGCATCCTCAAGGCCAATGGCCACCGAATTAGGCAAAGTATAGCTAGGCAACGGCGTTTTTGTTGAGCGTGAGGTATTCAGATGGCGACACATTGTACTTGGCTTTGAACGCCCGGGCAAAATAATTGGGGTTAGAAAAGCCTACCGAATACGCGATTTGGGCTATTTTCATGTCGTTTTTTTGTAAAAGCGACAATGCCTTTTTCAACTTCAGCGACCTGACGTACTCAACGGGGCTTTCGCCCGTGATATTTAGTATTTTGGCATATAGCGTGCTTCGGCTGACAAACATGGCTTTGCTTAATTCCTCAATCGAAAGGTTGGGGTTTTCGATGTTATCTTCTACGTAGCGCGTAAATTTCAACAAAAACTTCTCGTCTTCCGATTCTACCTCGATTTCGGGTGTTTCTAGCTGGATGTGTTTGCTGTACGTATTTTTTAGCAAGCTGTTCAAACTGAGTAAGTTCTCGATTTTGATGCTCAACAAATGGAAGCTAAAAGGCTTGGTCAAATAATCACTTGCTCCCGCTTCGAGCCCTTTTAGCTGCTCGGTTTCTTCCGACAAAACCGTCAGCATAATCACAGGAATGTGTTTGGTTCGGGTGTCATTTTTGATTTTTCGAACCATTTCAACCCCATCCACCCCTGGCATATTGACATCGCTAATGATGACCTGAGGGTGGTTGGCCAGCGCTTTTTGCCAACCCTGTCGTCCGTCAGACGCTTCGATAATTTTATATTTGGTTTTGAGACTTTGCACCAAATAGGCCCGCAAGTCGTCGTCGTCATCAACGATTAAAACAACGGGTTTTTCCAATTTTGGTGGCTCTTTTTTGGCAAAATTTTCTACCGAATCCAGCGCTTCTTTGGGTATGTGCAACGGGGTTGATTGCTCAAAAGTAATAGGAGTCAGCGGAAGGGTGATGATAAACGCACTACCAACGCCCTCTTCGCTTTCCACTTTGATGACTCCGCCGTGAAGTTTGACAAATTCTTGGGCGATAGACAACCCAATGCCACTGCCTTGGTTCAGAATATCGGCGTGGTTGTTGGCTTGAAAAAAGCGCTCAAAAATCTTGTCACGAATGTCGGCAGGTAATCCAATGCCCGTATCGCGTAAAATCATTTTTACGCCCGCCTCGCCGTCGCCAGTGATTTGAAGGCTTACGTTTCCGCCATCGTTTGTAAATTTGATGGCATTGGAGAGGAGGTTAATCAGAATGCGTTCGAGTTTATCTTTGTCGAACGAAGTATTATAATTATTAAAGGCACTTACAAAATGCAAGGCAATGTTTTTTCTTACGGCGATGTACTTAAAAGCATCTACTATTTCCTGAATAAACGTCACCAAATCGCCTTCGGTTTTGTGAAGGGTAAGTTCATTGGCTTCTATTCTTCTGAAATCCAACAACTGATTAACCAAATTCAGTAACCTTTTGGCATTTCGGCTGATTAAATTCAACATTTCAAGTTTTTCAGTACTGTTTTCCTGAAACATCAAATTTTCGATGGGGTTTAAAACGAGCGTAAGTGGCGTTTTTAACTCGTGGCTTAGGTTGGTCAAGAACTTGATTTTGACTTTTTCAAGCTCCATTTTTTGTTCGGCGTCGTGGCGTTCTTTTTCAATCAAATGCTTCATTTCTAAGCGTTCTTGGGTGCGCATGAAGTCATTTTTTAGCTTTTGAATGGAGCTTCTTCTAATGGCCCAAATCGCAAGGAGTGTCAGCAGAAAATAGCAGAAGTACGCATAGTAAGTACTCCAAAAAGGCGGCTTTACGGTGATATTGATGACTTTTTCGGGCGTTTCCCACGAGCCATCTTCGCTGTGGGCTTTGAGCCTAAAAACATATTCTCCAGGGTCTAAATTGGTATAAACAGCGGTGTTTTTGGTGCCAACTTCGTTCCATTCTTTGTCAAATCCATCAAGTTTGTACGAATACCTATTTTCGTGCGGGACGGTATAGTTTAAGGCAATAAAATCGAGGGAAAAGTTTTGTTTGTAGCTCAAAACCATTTCTTTGGCCGTTAGAATAGGCTCCGTTATTTCAGCGTTTTCAGTTGCATTTACGTGCTTATTATTGATTTTTAAGACCGTTGTTACCAAAGGAGGCGTATTTTTTCTCTGAAAAATGTCGGCAGATTTGAAGTAGTTGAAGCCATTGAGCCCTCCAAAAAACAACGTTTTATCAGCCGTGATAAAACCAGATCCAATATTGAAGGTGCTTTGTTGGATGCCGTTGTAAGGCGTGAAATTTTTAAATATTTTTTTCGCTATATCAAAAGAGCTGATTCCTTTGTTGGTACTGACCCAGAGTTTCCCTTTTTCGTCTTCTATTATTTTATAAATAACATCATTTGACAACGAAAAACTTTCGTCGAATCGCTCAAACGATTTGGTATCAGGTTTGTATAAACACAGCCCGCCGCCCAAACAGCCCACCCATATCCTGCCCAATTTGTCGCAGTGAATGGTCTGAACTCGGTCGATTGGAAGGCCACTGTTGCCATAATTTAGCACTTGAAAACGATGCTCATTGGGGAAGTAAACGGCAATCCCAGTGCCATTTGACCCAAACCATAAGTTGCCAGACTTGTCTTGCTCAATGACTGTGATAAAATTATTTAAGGGGAATTTAGCCCCAAAAATCTTTTCGCTATCTTCTATTTGGCGGGTGGTGGGGTCGTAGCGAACTACTGCAATCCCATTTGTCCCCATCCAGACTTTTCCGTCTTTATCGGTTTTAAAACAATTGACGGGGACATCTTTGGTATCGCTATTACTTCTTGAAAGATGAAAGTAAGTGGAAGCGCCCGTGGCGAGATTTACATTGTACAAACCACCTTGATACGTGCCTACCCAAAGGGTGTTTTCATTTGTTTCGAGGGCAATCACAGACGACACATTGGCCCGTTGCTGAGGCAATCTATAGGGCTTAATTTGCCCCGTTTTTCGGTTGAAAATATTGATTCCTGTTCCTTCCGTTCCGATAAAAATATCGCCCGAGGGACTTTCAGCAAAGCACATAACCGAGCTGCCAGTTAGGCCGTTGGGGTCAAATTGTTTAAAAGGTTTGTGATTGAAAAAGGCAAGATTGGTGTCGTATTTATTGATTCCACCTTGGTAAATAGACACCCAGTAGATGCCAGTATCGTCAATATAAACATCCCGCACCGACCGCCCCACGATACTTGGGGTAAAACTTGATTGTTCTATAAAAGTACTTTTTACGCGGGTTACGTTGCCAGTTTTGGGGTTTAGAATGTCTAGGTTACTTTCGGTACCTATCCATAGTTGTCCTTCTTTGTCGAAAGCCACCTTGTGGATGTGGTTATTGGAAAGGGTATTGACATCGTTGGCATCTGATTTATAAGTAGTAAAACTATTTTTTGCTCCCTTCATCACATTCAGCCCGTTTTTGCTGGTACCTACCCAGAGCTGCCCATTTTTGTCTTCGGCAATGCACGTAATATGACTGCCCGAAATGGCATCTGGGCGGTTTGGGTCGCTAAGAAATCGGGTGAATTGGTCGTTTTTGTTGGTATAAAGATGCAGCCCATTGTCGGTGCCCACCCACATGGCGTGGCGGCTGTCCTCAAAAATACACCTGATGATGTTTGAATTTAGTTTGGTACGGTTGGTAGGGGCAGCTTGTAAAGTCTTGATGTTTTTGGTGGAAGGGTCAAAAATAAAAAGTCCAGCGTAGGTGCCTACCCAGATTTTTCCAGTGTGATCGGCACAGATACTGATGATCCAGCCTAACTTTGAAAAATCATAATTGATGAAAGAATCCAAATTAAGGTTATAAACCGACAGAATGAAGTTGGTTGCTAACCAGATTTTTCCCGTTTTGTCTTGGGTCATTGCCACGACGGGCCCGCGGCCAATGCTCGTACTGTCGCGGTCGTTGTGGTGATAGGCCACAAAGTTTTGGCCATCAAACCGATTGAGCCCATCTTCCGTTCCGAACCACATGAAGCCATGTTTGTCTTTGAGAATGGCATTGACGGAGTTGGACGTTAGGCCATTTTTACTGCTAAAATTAATGAATTTATACTCCTTCTGCTGCCCACGTAGCAAGTGGACAAGGCCCAAAAAGACGAATAAAAAGGAAAGCTTCTTCATGTTCATACCTAATGAAAGCAATCCCCCATCATTTTTTACATGTGGGGGATTGAAAAAGACGTCGTGCCTTGACGATTACTTCATATTGGCCTTAACCGATTCCGCTACGAGCGAATAGGCTAATTTTCTCACGTATTGTTGTGTCCAAAGCCCTACGGGTTCATCCGCTCTCCAGCTTGAGCTTGCGGGGCTGTCCAACGGGCTCCAAATCGTGATGCCGTAGCGTTGCGCCGCAGGTATAATCTCAAAGTATTTGTCAATCACGTACTTGTACATTTCGGCTTGGGCTTTGTAATGTTCCTGAGTGGCCGCTGCCGTTTTTACGCCCGCCAAGCCAATGTCCAATTCCGAAATTTTAATCAACTTGCCCGTACCAGCCAAAAGTTTAAACATATCCGCAATCTTGGTTTTGTCAGAGTCGATGCCGATGTGCATTTGGGTACCGATACCATCGACTTTTGCCCCTTTACTTTCGATATACTTTACGTACTCGATGATTCCTCTACATTTATCTAGGTTGTATTCAAGGTTATAATCATTGATGAAAAGAATATCGTTGGGATTACCGTATTTTCTTGCCAACTGAAAGGCAGTCACGGCGTAATCTTTACCCATGTAATCTTGCCAATAAAATTCGTCACCTTTGAGGGTTTTGCCCACACCCGTTTTTAGCTCAAACGGTTTGGCGTCGTCCATCGGTTCATTGACCACATCCCAGGCTTTAACGTAAGGTTTGGCTACATTCATCATGCCCGACATCCACTTGTCCAAAGCACTGGTAATGAGTGTTTTCTTTAATTCAGGTGCTTTTTCTTTTGTCTGAACACTTCCTGTCGCATTGTACTTTGTCAAAGAGAGGTTATCGAAATAATAATTCGTGGCCGTTTTACCAAGGTTAAAAGCAATGGCACCACAGGTAGCCATATCAGCAGTAACGGTAATCTCTTTGGTATAAGTAGTCCAAGTGGGCGTAGCGGCAATCGTTCCAAAAAAGTCCCAGTGTTTGTAGGCACCAGGCGTTACGTGGGCCTGCGTTGGGTAAGAGGCGGCAACATCGGCCTTCACGTCCATTTTGAGAATGTATTTTTCTCCCAACACGGCAGCAGGAGAAAAACGTACGAAAAACTGAGCTTCCCAGTCGTTGGCGCGCACACTGGCATTGGAAATTTTCAAGGCTCTTCCCACTCCGTTGGTACCTTGGCCAGCGGCCGTGTAAGATATTACGGCATTCGCATTACTCTGAAAATTAGTGGCGGCATCGGTTTCAAAATCATTAGCGGTGATTAAATCCCAACCAGGCCCCGTTGATGATAAAATATCGGGGGCAATGACACTTTTCAAATAAGTGGCGTTTTGGTTGGCGTGCCAGCAAAGGGTATGCCCATAGACCGATGTCCCTGCTGCTTTGGCAGTTTCCAACAGTTTGGTCACATTGTCAAGCGCCAAGTTGCCGTTTGACTGCACCACCGCGCCATGTTTCATTTCATAGCCAAGGGCAATTTCATCGAAATTTTTATTGGCCAACCGATACATCACATTTTTATTGTTGTAGTCGGCCAAAGAAAGGGCTACGCCCAATTTGAAATTTGGATGAGCGCTGCGATTGATGTAAGATTTGAGTGCGGGGTAGGCATCAATATTCTCCTGAATTGCGACACTTTCGGGCTTATCGACTTTAAAGTCCACGGGCTCGAAAGTGGTGCATGAGGCTGCCACACAGGTGGTTAGTCCCAACGCAAGTTGATGTATTTTTTTCATAAGATTACTGTTCTAATGGGCTCAAAGGTTATTTTGCCACGGGTGAAAAAGTTTCCAATGCCACGGTGCGGTCGCGCATCACGAGGGTGTCGGTGGTAGCTACTTTCATCCCTGCCATGGTTATTTCGTATTTGAGATACAACGCATCGCGGTCTTTATTACCCCAGCTGTTTTTCTCTCCTTTTTTGACAAAAGTGCCGCTTCCGCTGGCGGTATAGTTGGGGGTAGCCGACGAAATGGTGCATTTGTTTTCTCCTTCAAATCGCATCAAAAGCGTTACGTTGACGTTTTTGCCGTCTTTATCTTTGATGACCACAGGAAACTCAAGCTCGCTCATCGACTTGGTGGTGAGCTTGTTTACTTCATCTTTCTCGACAAACTGCGCGTGGCGAACGATGGTCTGATTGACACTGCCCGTCACAACGTCTGTGCCACGGCGGAGGTAGTTGCCGTGCCAAGCATTGACGTACTTGATGGCATACAAAACAAAGTTCTTGGTGCGAAGAATAGAGTCAGCGTCAGTTTGGGTTATTCTCAACGGAATGACGTAGGTGTTTTTGATGGATTTGGGGTCAGCAAAAAACGCATCGGTTAGCTGCACGTCCACTCCGCCTGATAATGTTCCCTTTGGAATAACAATTTGGTCAGATGCCAAGGCGTAATAGTTGGTTGGCATGGCGAGTATTTCGTCTTTGCCAGCTCCAAACAACATCCCACTTTTTAGCAAGGAGTTATCAACCGCCACCTTGACAGTGATGTCTCTTCGGCTTTCGTAAACCCCACCCGTTGCCGCGTAAATTTGGCATTTACGTTGGTTATCCAAGTCGGTATTGATGTAAGTATCTTCGCCGAAAGTGATTGTTCGTACGGGGTATTGGTAGGCAAAATAGACATTTTGGAATTTGTAATCAGGGAATATCTTTTCCTGATTACAAGAGGCAAGCCCAACCGCGAACAGGACCAGTATTAAAACAAATCTCTTCATAATTTAAAAATTTTGTCAATGATAAAATGATCGTTGCTGATTAGTTCCACCCTTCGTTTTGTTCAAGGGCGGAGTATTTCAAGATTTCTGAGTACGGAACGGGGCCGTATTTCATGTGGGCTTTAAACACTCGGTCTTGGACGGCAGGCAGAATGGTATAAACGCCGTTCTGAATACTTACGCCTTTGGCGGGTTCGGTCATGGTGGCGTTCCAACGGCGTAAATCCCAAAATCTAAATCCTTCAAAACAAAGCTCCAAACGACGTTCATCCCGAATCAGCTGACGCATGGTTTCTTTGCTTGCCTTGGCACTTTCCAAATAAGGGTCGTTGTTGGTAAGGCCGATTCCTGCTCTTCTACGAATGGCTCTGATGACATCGTAAGCCGAGTAGGTATTGGCGCCCGTACCCGTAGGCCCAAAGGCTTCGTTGGCGGCTTCGGCGTATGCCAAGGCGATTTCGGTGTAGCGAATGTGCGGCTTGTAATGGCGCTGGTTGCTGGCCGAGGTCGGGTTCAAGTTGACATCTTGACGAAGCAGTTTTCGTAAATAATACCCTGTTCTGGTGGAGGTTTCTACCCGATTGAGGGCGTCGTTGGTGGTGCCGTTAGCTGTGGTGTTGATGGCCGTGTTGTTGACACCCGCCGTTGCACCATTTACCAAAATAAACATTCTCAAACGTGGGTCGCGGTTGGTATAAGGGTCGGCAGGATTATAGCCACTTAGCGGGTTGCTAATGGGATAGCCATTGAGCATCGGAAAAGCATCCACTAGGTTTTGGGTAGGATTAATACGACCATTTCCGAACAGGGTAGGAGGGAAATTGGCTTGTTCTAAGTCCCTGTTTTCGCCCCAGTTGTTGCGCCAAATAATTTCTGGTGGATTTGCCCCGTCTTTTAGGTTGCCGATTTCGGTGGTATTTGAGTACCAAGTAAGGCCACTTGTAGCGGCGCTTGGAATGGCATTGAGCCCACCGTTCAGGTTAAGTACCGCCGCTGCGGCGTTGGCAGCATCTGTCCATTTGGTGGCATTTCCAGTGTTGAAGGCAGGGCTTGCGGCCAACAAAGCCGCTTGTGCCCTTACTGCTTTGGCGATACGGCCCGTAAACAACCCGCTGAACGTCACTCCAAAGGCCCGATTGTACTGCTCAAGGGTGACTTTGCCGTATTTGGCAGGTATCTGCGACTCTTGCCCCAGCGTAATGTCGCGATAGTCGAGTGGGAGCTTGATGTCAGCGCTGTCCAAATCCTGATAAATTTGTTTGAGACAGTCGTCAAAAGACGCCCGTGGCAGATTGTAATTATCGCTCGTGGTTTGTACTTTGTTTAAAATGGGTACACCAAGCATTTGCCCATTTATCCCCTTGCCTGCGTGCGTTTGCAAGAGGTGGTACATCAACAACGCGCGAAGTCCGTAGGCTTCTCCCTTGATGCGGGTCGAAAACAGTTTATTGGCCACAGGGTCGGCCACCCATTGTACCTTATCAACTTCGCCGAGGGTGATGTTGAGGTATTGAATACCCGCAAAGCAGTTTGTCCATTGGTTGGCGGGGTTGTTGTTGGCCGTCCACTGGCCCGTTGCCATTTTTAGGTATCCATTGTTTTGGTCATTGCTGACGGCATCGTCGGTAGCGACGTCATTGAACGACCACGAGTTCGTAGGAATTCTGTTGTAGCCATTGAGCAAAATACCAAATGGAAATCTTGAATCACTTGGTAAGTACGCACTGGCGTCTAGTTGCCTATTATTCTCAATGGCAGGTTCTAGGAGGTCTTGGCATCCTGTCAATAAAACAGTCGCACAAACCAGCATCTTTACTATTCCTTTATTGATACAGAACATAGTGTAACAGTCGAAATGAAGTTTTAAAAAATTAGAACTGGGCTTTGATCCCAAGGTTGAACAAGCGTGTTTGTGGCGCACTGCCTACGTTAAGTTCCATGATTTGACGATTGTCAGAAACTGTTAGCAGGTTAAAACCATTGGCATACACACCTAGCTCCCGCACAAACGTTTTCATTTTTAGGACATCCGTCAAGTCGTAGCTGATCTGTACTTTTGTCAGGTCAAAACGATTGGTTTTGTACATCCAGAAATCAGAAGAGCGGAAGTTGTTGTCGCTGTTTAAGGTGGTCAATCTTGGATAATTGGCCGTCGATTTTGTTTCTTCGGTCCATCTTCCGCGTACTACTTCGGAGTATTTGTCTTCTCCATCCACCCAGAAATAAGCGCTATTACGCATGGCATTTCCGCCAAAACGACCCGTACAAAGCGCGAAAAACGTAAGCTTTTTCCACTGAGCAGTGAGGTTTATCCCCAACGTAAGTGGAGAACCAAACCAGCCGCCTTTGCCAAGGTAAACCTCGTCGCGGGTGTCAATGATGCCATCTCCATTTTGGTCTTTGTACTTGATATCGCCTGGTTTTACTTGGCCAAACGTTTGGGTAGGAGAGTTCACAATTTCATCTTGGGTTTGGAACATTCCTAAGCTCTGCAAGCCCCACATGGCATCAAGGGGTTTGCCTTGGCGATTTTGGTACGAGTTTTCGTACAATTCGGCTCTTTTGCTGGCCTTGGCTTCGTAGTAAGTACCATTGAGACCCATCGTCCATTGCACTTCCCCGTATTTTTTGTTCACACTTGCGCCAAAATCAACACCAACGCGCTTGTCGTCGTTGTAATTGACAAAAGGAATAAACGATGATACTGGCCAGCCAGTGGTAAAGTAGCTTGGGAACAAAACCGAGGCTTGAATAATGTTTCCAGAAAGTTTGTTGATGAAGAACGAACCATTGAGTGTCAGGAGTTTTTTGAAAAATGTACCTTCAAACCCAAGCGCGATTTCTTCTCTTTTCGGAAATTTCATGCTAGGGTTATCGCCTCTTCGTGACTCAGTTGCTTGAATACCCGTGCCGTCTTTCCAACCGTACCATGACCCTGCGCCTGTATAAACGCCTTGGTATAAAAAGTAGTTTTGGATGTCAAGGTCGGTATGTAAAATACTGGCAGAGGCGGTAAGTTTTAGGTCATCTACTACACTTGAATTGCGCAGAAAATCTTCTTGGCTTACTCGCCAGCCCAATGAAACCGAGGGAGAAAGTGCCTGACGGTTATTGGGAGGGAGTTTGGCCGAATGGATGTAGGCCGCGCTGAGGTCGAGGTAGTATTTGTGTTTGAAGTTATAGCTTGCTAAAAAGCCCAAGTTGGCGTTGCTGGTACGGTGATAAATGGCCGACTCCGACTGCTGAAACCCATTGGCCAATAGAATCGCCGACAAGTGATGGTTGGCGTTGAAGGTTCGGTCATAATTGAACTGACCCGAGAAGGCGATGGTTTGGCGGTAGCGGTTGCCCGACACGTTTTGGGTGCCAGAGCGGGCATCTTGGTTATAAACGGTAAGGTTGCTAATGAGGTCGGTACCGCTGTATTTATTCCAAGTTGGTGCATAGGTGGCATACGAATAATTGTACGCCAAGCTGTATTCGGTAGCATAATCGACGGCAAAAGCCGATTTGAAACTAAGCCCTTTGAGGACATTTCTGAGGTCGGCCTTGATGCCCGTATTGAACTGGAATTGTCGGTTTGCGTATTGATTGTTTCCCCCCGAATAAATCGTGGCAATCGGGTTTGTTTGGTCTAATTGCGTACCACCAAGTAAATATTTTCCATCAATAATGTTGTTACTATTTTGAACAAAAACTTGAGAAGCGGCGTCTTCTTTCTCAATCATGTCAATGGGAATCAAGGGAGAAAAACGATTGGGGCGAACCGTCGTGGCGCTGTTCCAAAAGTTAGCATTTACCCCACGACCCGTAAAGAAAATGGCCGTAGCATCGGCATTTACGCTGATAAATTCGTTCAACTTGATGTCAATATTGCCACGGAAATTAATGCGGTCGGAGTTGTTGTTGTTTTTAGCTTCTCCAAAGTTGAGGAGTGAGCCTGAGGTCGCATATCCTAAGTTGGTATAGTACCTTACGCGTTCGTTTCCGCCCGAAATCTCCGCCGTTGCATCGTAGCTTCCGTACGCATTTTTGAGGTATTCTGGCGAGTAGAAGTCGATGTTTGGATAGCGGTATTTGTTGACACCCGAAGCATGGTTATAAATGTCCAGTTCAGAGTACAAATTCGTCAATCCGTCGTTTCGGCGTGCTTCGTTGTAGAGGGTCATGTATTCGGCCGAGCCCAAATAACGTGGGAAAGCTTTGGGAACGTTGACGCCACTGTTGACCCTCAGGTCAAATTTACTTTGGCCTGCCGTTCCTCTTTTGGTGATGACGTTAATGACCCCTTTGGCAGCACGGCTACCGTATAATGCAACCGCATTTGCCCCTTTCAAAAAGACAATTTGATCAATTTCGGTGGGTGCAACGTTGCCAGTTTCGCGCGGAACGCCATCAATCATAAACAAGTAGCTGCCCATGCCCCAATTGCTATTGCCGTTGAAACCAGGAATCAGTGCTTCCATGTCGGCAAGGGTATAGGTAAAATAGTTTTTAGGAAGCATTTCTTGGACGTTGACCGACGCTACGCCTCCGAGTAAGTCCTTTTTATCAACATCCCGAAAAGCAACGCGTACTTGTTCGTTGACTTCTTCGGGCGTCATTACGATTTCACCGATTGGCCCCGTTGAAGTAATGTATTTGGTCTTAAAACCTGGGGCAACGATGGAGAGCATTTCGTTTTTGGGTACTTCGAGGGTGAACGTCCCCGAGGCATCAGTCACAGTTGCTTTTCCGACTTCATCGGAGCTTTTTACCACAGCCCCACTGATGGGCTGCTTGTTGGTGCCAACGATGGTGGCTTTGATTTTGATCGGCGCCGTGTTTTGCCCTACGACGTTGGCTTTGGGTAAAGCCAGCAGGAGACACAAGCCCAAAAATATTTTTATAAACTTCATTGCTTATTCGTTTATCAATTGATTATCTCGTTTTAGGAAATCGCAAACCTTTTACCAACCTGGGTTTTGAGGAAACTCCAAGTACAAATTCACGTCGTTGACCTTCAGTGGCAACCAGTTGTGTTTGTCGGTGAACCGGCGTTCGAGGATGACACTTTCGCGAATGTTCAAGACGCGGTTATCTTTCGGGTCTTTGGCAGGGTCAAGGGGAGCTGCTCGGTCAAATTCAATTGATTTTTTGAGCGTGTAAGGGCTTTTTGCAATCAAGAGCCAACGGCGGAGGTCATTGAAACGGTGGCCTTCAAAGGCAAGCTCAACCGCACGCTCACGACGTAGTTCTTCCATGTAGAGGTCTAGTCCGCCTAAAAATTTGGCGTCAACACGACCAACTCCTGCGCGTTCTCTGATGACATTGATGGCGTCCACGGAGGTTTTGGCGTAGTTGGTTGCCTTGCCCGAAGGTGAGCCAAAGCCCTGTGCCGCAGCTTCAGCATACATCAAGTAAACATCCGCCAAACGCATGTAGGGCAGGTGAATGTGAAGGCTTTTGTCGTAGCCGTAGCCTTGGTCGTACTTATTGGCCGTGCGTGGAACAAATTTGAACAACAAATAGCCCGTGCGGCTTCCCGTGGCGATGTCGCGGTAAGAGCCTCCCGTGTGTAAGTTGGCGTAGCGGTTGTTGGTTTCGCTGGCGTTAGGAATGCTACCTGCTACCATTCTGACCCCGTCGAAAACAATGTCATTGTAGAAACGCGGGTCGCGGCCTTTCCAGGGGAATTCTGGGTTATAACCCGACTCGGAATCTGCTTTGGTAATGTCTTTGATGGGCAGCCCGTTGGCCATTCCGTAGTAGTTGACGTAGTTGGAAGTAGGCAAAAATTTTACGTCTCCTTCGCTGATAATGAGCGGGCTATATTGCTTGCTTGTACCCCAGTTTGAGCTATTGGCACCATAATAAGGCCCACGGAAAATCGCCTCAGTAGCGCCTGGAATTTGCCAGTTTTGGCCTGTTGTGTAGAAATTGGTATAGAACTGCGCAAAAGGCACCAATTTATGCGGAGCTTCGCCGCTTTCGCACAATTTGAGCAATTCGCCAAATGCTTCCGCTGCCTTTTTGCAATAATCAGCATTGTACGAAGTTCCGCCGCCCGATACAGAGTTCATCAACGGACTACCTGCCCAGAGGTAATTTTTCCCCAAATAACCAAGCGCCATAATTTTGTTGATGCGCAACTGGTTTTTTCCCAATGTTCTTTTTCCAGCGGTTGTATTGTCCCAGTCGGTAGGCAATAAGTTGGCTGCTTCTCTGAAATCAGCGGCGGCCTTGTCGGCACATTCGCTGTATTTGAGGCGGGGGAGGGTTAGTTTTTCATCACCAGGAAGCACTTTGTCGATATACGGAAGTCCGCCAAAGTACTGCATAAACATAAAGTGGTACCAACCACGGAAAAACAACAATTGCCCTTTGATCAAGTCTTTTTCTTCTTGGGTAGCATCGGTTAGTTTATCCAAATTGGCGAGCCCTAAATTGGCTTTTCGGATACCGTACCAGCCCAATCCCCAAAGCGATTTGGTGAAGCGGTCGTCGTTGGTGGAGTTGTTATTTCTGTCCATCCATCCAGCTTGCCAGCCGTCAAAATTGCGCTGCCAGCCCCAAAAATCACCGTTTTCGATTTTTACTCCAAAGTGAAAATTTTGGGCGGTCGATTGGATTTCGTCTTCTCCCCAGTTCCAAGAATTGGTCCAGTATCCATTTGAAAAGTCGGGAATGGTATGGTAAAGCTCTTCGGTAAAGCCTTGGAAATTAATAAAGTTTTTAAACGCATCTTTTTCAGATACGAGCGATTGTGGATCACGATCCAAAAAATGTGAGCATGAAGTAACCCCAAAAGTTAGGGAACAAACTGCCGCTACGCAGAAAAGTTTTATTCTCTTTTTCATGGTTGATTTATTAGAAAGTAATGTTTAAACCCAAATTAAATCTCTTCACTGTCGGATAAGCCCCCTGTGACGCCCAGCCTGTTCCAGCAAAATTGGACTCTCTATCGTCAGGCATTTTACTCCAAGCAATGAGGTTGTTTCCGTTTAGATACACTCGGAGGCTGTTGAGTCCAAGTTTTCTACTGCGTTCTGGGGTGAAGTTGTAGGCGATTTCAGCATTTTTTAATCGGAGATATGACCCATCAAACATATACTGAGTGCCTCGGTAGTCGCCGAAAGGAGTGGTAAGCCAGCGTGGCATGGGCGTGCCCGTTGGGTTTTGAGGCGACCAATATTCCCCTTCGTGATACACGGTTGTGCTTTGCGAGCCTAAACTGGTAAATACCACTTGGCGGGTTGTATTATTGACGGCATAGAACTGAACAAAAGCCGAGAAACCTTTCCAGTCCAAACCAAACGTGGCATTGTAGGTATTTTGTGGCCAACCAGTATGCCCGTAAGGGATTCGGTCTTGAGAATCAATCACTCCGTCGCCGTTGTAATCGACTAAGTAATAATTCCCCAACAATTTCTGGTTATCATTCACATTGTGCATGGTACTACCATACAGCTGATCCCAAGTGTTGTACAATCCTTTGCTTACATACGAGTACGCTTGGTCGATTTGCATTCCCTCGGGTTTTTGATAATCGGGGAGGAGCTCTGGCGTCGCACGTTCAAGGATTTTATTTTCGGTGTGGGTCATGTTGAGGTCGGCCCACAAACGTGTTTTTCCAAGGTTTTTATTAAAGTGGAGTTCTACTTCGTAACCGTTGGCTTTGACCGCACCTAGGTTGGCAACTGGCGGCGCGGCACCAAAGTAACTGGGTACGTCGGCCCTGCCTGTCAACAGGATTTTGCTTCTGTTGTCTTGAAAATAATCAGCTTTCCCTTTGACAAAACCTTTGAAAAGCTCAAAATCTAAACCTAAGTTGTATTTTTCGGACTCTTCCCACTGCACGGTAGGATTACCAACGGTGGACTGAGAATACCAGGTGTAGGGGCTCTGCTCGGCACCTTCTCCGTTGACTCCTAATCTTGATTTTCCGCCGTAAGCCCATTGTTCTAAGTAAGGCCAGCGTACGCCCAAATTGTCAAAACCTGTTTGGCCGTACGACAACCGAAGTTTAAGTGAGTTGACAAACCGTATTGGCTTCATGAATTTCTCGTTTGAGATAACCCAGTTGGCCCCTCCAGAAGAGAAAAAGGCAAAACGGTAGTCTTTCGCAAATTGCTCAGAGCCGTTGTAAGCCCCGTTGTACTCAATGGTATAGCGATTATGGAAGTTGTAGGTTGTTCTAAATACCCAGTCTTCGCGGTAAGACGGAATGGAGTTATCTCTGGCAAAAACGTTTCGGTTGGTCAAAGCCATCAGGTTAATGTTGTGTCTGCCAGCAATGGTTTTGTTATAATTCAGTTGGAACTGATAAAACAAGCGGCGCTGGCTAGCGCCAATGCTACCTGCGGCGGGCGACCATTTAATCCCTTCCTGAAAATCAAAACCAGTGATGCCGTCCACTGCCTGCTGGAAAGTTTCAACCCCTGTTTCGGGGTTTACCCATTTGCGCTGGGTGTTATTGTAAAGGTCGTTGATACCACGGTTCGACTCAACGAAGGTGTTGTCCAACGACACCGTACCTGTTGCTTTCAAGCCTTTAACAAGCATATCCAAGTCTTGTTCGAGGGTAAAATCGGTGGTGATACGGGCGGTTGTTTGGTACTGAACACCGCCAATGGCAAGACTCAAAGCCGAGTTTTCGGCCCGTGCTTGGTTGGGGGCATAAAAACCCCATGAACCATCGGCATATTTGGGTAAAAACAAGTCAGGAGCGGCGTTGTAGGCATCAATCCAAGGGCCATATTCACTACCTGTGAATCCCCAAGGGCTTTTTCTGACGCCATACGAACCCGCAAGGTTGGTTTTTAATACCGTGCTTTTGGTCAATTGAAAATCTAAATTACTCCGTACATTGAGACGGTTGAAACCAAATCCCTGTTGGTATCCACGGCGGTTGTCATACACATTAAACAAATCAGCCTCTTGCAAGAAATCGGCGCTGGTGAAGTACTTCACCAAATTTGTTCCTCCGCTGATATTCAGGTTGGCATTGTTCGAAATGGCGTGAGATTTAAACAGCGCTTCTTCCCAATTCACGTTAGGGTACCGTTCGGCTTCTGTGATGTCCGCTGGATTGCGGTATTTGTTGAGAATCGTTTCTGGTAAATAGTTTCTCCAGCCCTCTGGACGGGTAGCAAGTTCATATTCGATGACGTCATTTCTGATTTTGAGGGCGTCGTACGAATCGTATTTTTTTGGCAATTTAGACGCGGCCTTCACGATGGTGTTGACGGTAGCTCTGATAGAAGCTTTGCCCGTTTGGCCCCGTTTGGTCGTAATCAAGATAACCCCATTGGCACCCCTCGAACCAAAAACGGCCGTGGCCGATGCGTCTTTCAGTACCGTAACAGTTTCTACCGAACTGATGTCCACGCTTGTCATGGGGCGTTCGACGCCATCGACGAGAATAAGGGGTTCCGAATTGTTCCAAGAGCTACGACCACGAATGAGAATTTGGGGGTCTTCGGCCCCAGGAAGTCCCGTACTGGCATTGGTAATGAGACCCGGTACATTTCCCGTCAGGGCGGCACCAATACTTGATACCCCTCCAGCGCGTTCAAGCTCTTTGTTGGTGGTTTGGGTAACGGATGCAACAACGCCTTCTTTGCGCTGCTTGCCGTATCCAACGACCACCACCTCGTTCAGTTCTGATAGCGATTCTTCCAGTACGATGTTGATGGTTGTTCTAGCCCCAACCACGACCTCTTTGGTTTTGTAACCAACATAACTCACAACCAGCGTTTGGTTGGGAGGGCAAGTGATAGTGAACTCGCCTGACACATCTGTGTTTACCCCTCGGGTGGTTCCCTTGAGGACAATCGTTGCGCCTGGAATGGTTTCACCCGTGGTGGACTTTACCGTCCCTTTTACCGTTTGGGCTTTTGACGTTTGTGCTCTTAACGAAAAGCCCGTAAACCCAATCAAAAGCGATACACACCAGACTACCAGGCACAGCTTTTTCTGAGTGGTGGAAATGTAGAAGTTAATGTTTCTCATAAATCAATGAAAACATAATTTATTTGATAAATAATATGATATTACTGCTGCAAAGAAAGGGGGTGACTCAAAAATAGAGTAGCACAATTCACTAAATAAGCGCTACAAATGTTCAGTCTTCTTAGAAAGTGTCAATTTTACACGATTATTATTCAAGAACGTCTGGCCGAACCCGAGGAATGAAGAAAAAAGGGAAAGGTAAGGGGTGAAAATCGGGCTTCTTGAAGGGGCAAAACGCTGAATATACGTTTAACTTTTTTGGAAATGTTTATGCTAAAAAAGATATATTTACTAGCATTTTTGCGGGCTCTACTCTTGTTATATGTCTTTTATGAACCGTTTGGACAGTGAGATTCTTGAAAAACTAATTCGATTAATTGAAAATAATGTAAGTAATTCCGAACTTTCGTTAGAGACGATTTATAAAGAGTTGGGGGTAAGTAAAACGCGCCTTCACCGCATCGTCAAAGAAAATACGCAGCTTTCTACTACGTTATATATTAGAAGCATTCGCCTTGAAAAGGCAAAACAGCTACTCGACTCTTCTAATCTGCGGATGACCGAAATAGCGAGCTCGGTGGGGATAGATAGCCCCCAAAATTTTAGCAAATATTTCATTCAAGCTTACGGTCTTAGTCCTACGGAGTACCGAAAAAGAAAAGATAATGTAGAACCTCTTGAAGAAATAAAAGCCGTTGTGGAAGAAGAATCGCTGCCAGCAGCAGTGCCTGATTCGGACAAAACAACGGTGCGTTGGAAGTGGATTGTGTTCGGCTTATTGGCTATAATAGTAGTAGTAATAGGTGGCGCTTATTGGATCAAAGAAAAGGCATCGTCGGGGAATAGCACTGAAAACTATCTACCACATTTTGATAACTCCATTGCTATTTTACCTTTCAGGAGCCTTAACAATAACCCAGCCTTTGCCGATGGTGTACTGGAAGGAATCCATTCGTCGCTTTCACTGATTGAAAACTTAAAAGTGATTTCGCAAAGTTCGTCCAGTCAATACCGTAACACTGACAAAACCAACTGGCAAATCGGGGACGAGCTGCAGGTGGCGTACGTGTTGAAAGGAACGGTGAAGGAACAATCCAATCAAGTAGAAACGGTGTTGTCGTTGATACGAACGCAGGATGATATTGAGGTGTGGAGTCAACGGTATGAAGGCGACCTGCAACAGCTTTTCAACTTGATGAACGGTATGGTAAAGGATATTGCGACCCAACTCAGTCAAAAAATTACGCCTTCACAATCGCAGCAATTAGAAAGAGTACCCACTCGTAATTTAGAAGCCTATAATGAGTTTCTGCTCGGGCGAACGTTGCTTATTACCCGAACAAAAGAAAAATTGAACGAAAGTCTGATTCGTTTCAACAAAGCCCTGACCTTAGACACCACCTTTGCCGAAGCGCAAGCCTACAAATCCATTGCTTACCTGCTTATGGGTAACATGGGCTATGAGGACTTGAAAACGTGTTTAGAACTTGCTGAACAGCACGCCCTCAAGGCGATTCAACTAGATACCCACAACAGCACCGCCTATGCGACATTAGGTAATGTGTATCGAGGGAATTTCAAATGGCAACAGTCGAAAACGGCCTACGAAATCTCTCTCAAATATCGTCCTAACGATGCCCAAACCATCTACTGGTACAGTCTGTTACTGCGCTCCATGGGCCAACTGAGCGAAGCCCTGAAGTATAGCACCAAGGCTGTTTCGTTAGATCCATTGTATCCCGTGATTCTCTCTGGTCATATCTGGAATTGTGCGTATGCCAATCGTGACGATTTAGCTCAAAAATCCCTTGCTGACGGAAAATTGATTTTTGATGACTCCTTTGTGTATTACATGGCGAGAGGCGAGTATGAGCTGTACCACAACCGGTTCGACAAAGCCCTGAAGGAGTTTACGAAAATGGAACAACTCAATCCGAACATGAAGTACGGGAATGTGAGCAGTGCTTTCTGCGCGGCCAGGTTGGGAAATCCAGCCCCTACTCGTACGTTGTTGAATAAAATGGGTAACCAAGCGCAGGATTTTGTCAGTAAATCCATGCTTTATGCGGGCTTAGGTCAAAAAGACAGCAGTTTGCTCTGCCTGGAAAAGGCAGCTTCGATGGGGCGTATCTCTTCTGAGATTTTAGTGACCCCCATGTACAGAGCCATTCGCAAAGACCCTCGCTTCCAGTCCGTGCTCAAACAATTCGGATTGCCCGCCTCTGCGACTGTTCAATAATCTCAGATTTTTCCATTACCAGCTTCTGCCTTGCTTCCAATATAGTTTTTGGAACAATACACTAAGTTTTTGGAATAATACACTAAGTTTTCGGAACAATACACCAACGGTTTTTCTTCTCTAGCCCCTACTTTTACTACATCGGTAAACGCATTTTTCTGCGTATTCCGTCCTCAAATCAACTACGCTAACTACCCCCTCAACCATGACGTTAAGAAGGCTCTTCAGTGCACTGTTGGTGGGATTGGTTTGTCTGAGTTGTACAAACGACGAAAGCACTGCCCAAGCCGAGAATATACAGTTGGTCAAAGAAGTTCACCTGCTTATCAACCGACACGAATGGAAAGAGTTGGAAAAGCTGTTTGCTGATAGTGTCAGCCTGAAAGGGGCCACCAGCGGAAGCCAAATCATCCGACAGTCCAAACAACGATACATTAACAATTGCCGAAAAATGCACCAAACCTTTCCCCAGCTGACCCAACACATTACCCAACTCTACGCCGCTGGAACCCATCACGTGATTGTGGAGACCATGGCCGAAGGTATGACCACCGACAGCATTCTACTCAGCCGTTCGAGTTGTACCATTTTTACCATTGAAAACCAAAAAATCAGCCGAAAATATACCTATTACTCAAACCGTCGATAAATCCTATGACTACCCTTTACCCTACTATGCCACATTCCATGCCTCCCCCTTCTTTTTTCTTCCTGAAGAGGGTAATCTGTACATCAGTACAAAGTTGGGCAATACTAAAATTACCACTTCTTGTATTGTTGCTATTGTCTTATTCGAGTTTGGCCAACCCTACTTTCTTACAGGCCAATGCGCCTACCGTTACAGTGCTAACATCAAGCCTAAATCCTTCTTTTACTGGAAATAGCGTTACTATTACCGCCACTGTAACCAGTGGTGGAAACCCCGTTACGCTGGGGAGCGTATCTTTTTTTGAAGGCGTACAAGCCTTAGCTACGAATGTGCCGCTTAATGGCAGCGGACAAGCCACTTTCAGTAAATCTAACTGGACTGAGGGCAGCCACTTGGTTACTGCCAATTACAACGGAGCTACTGGGTTTAACAGCAGTTCTGGTTCCCTTACCCAAACGGTCAATACTGCCACCACTGTAGATGGTACTACCTTTTGTAACGAAGGCGGCATTACAATCAATGATAATGGGGTGGCTACGCCTTATCCCTCCCGCATTTCTGTATCGGGTCTAACGGGTACGATTGAGAAAGTAACGATTACGCTGAAAAACTTAACGCACACTGCACCTGATGACATTGACTTACTGCTGTACTCTCCGACGGGTCAAAAATTTGTTCTTATGTCTGATGTTGGCGGTACGAATGCCGTCACAGGCCTTGATTTGATTCTCGACTCAAGTGCAGGAAGTTCATTACCAGACAACACGACATTGGTCAGCGGAACTTTCAGACCGACCGATTTTGAGGTAAATGTTGATGCTTTCCCTGCTCCTGCTCCGGCGGGACCTTATATCTCCGCGAGCAACACAACTTTGGGAACACTTCTTAATAATACCAATCCAAATGGCACTTGGTATTTGTACGCAGTAGATGATGCCGCTACTAATACAGGAAGCATTGGAAGCTGGTGTTTGAACTTTACCATGAGTTGTACTCCCCCCAACATCACTGCTCCCAACGTCACCCAACCTACCTGCGCCGTGCCCACGGGGACTATTATAGTCAACGCCACAGGAACCGGCACGTTAGAGTATAGCATTAACAACGGCACCGATTGGCAAACCAATGCGACTTTCAACAATTTAGCTGCGGGAAATTATAACATCAAAGTACGTATTCAAGGCAGCAACCCTACCTGCGAGACGACTTATGGAAGCAACCCCATAGTGCTTTCTTCGCCTTTCACCGCAACCACTACCGATACTTGGACGGGCTGCGTATCTAACAATTGGGCTACGGCAGGAAACTGGCAAGATGGCAGCGTTCCTACGGCCACTGACGATGTAAATATTCCTGATGTAGCAAATGACCCCGTCATTGGAGCGGGGACAGTCGCCGTAGCCAAGTCAGTGTTGGTACTGGGAGGGGCAATATTGACGATTAACGCCACTGGAAACTTGGCAATCAATGGCGCCGTATCACCTCGTCATGGACTAGACAACTATGGAACAGTGGACAATAGCGGTACGATACGCGTAGGCAATACCAGCGCCGTTGGGGCTATCGGTATTGTGCATCGCAACGGCGGTACGTTTAATAATAAACCCAATGCTGAAATCTACATTGACCGCACAGGGGGGGCGCAAGCATTTTATTCTAATGGGTTAGTAAACAACGAAGCCCTCATAAAAATTGGCAGCAATGCGGCCATTACGGGGGAAGGAATTAGATTAGAAGGCAATACCTTTAATAACAAAACGGGTGGTAACATCCAAATTGACCGAACGGGCAGTCATGGCATTCGATTACTCAATAGTGGCACCGTATTCAATAACGAAGCCCTCATCGAAATCGGCAGTCAATCAGATGTGAAAGGGGATGGAATTAGAAATGGTTCTACTTTTAATAACAAGGTTGGCGGGGATATCTATATTAATCGAATAGGTATTAGTGGTAACACGATTTTTTGTATTATCAACGGTGGAACCTTCAATAACGATGCGAAGATTACCATTGGAAATATTGGACTTGTTTTCGTACAAGACGGTATTTACAATGCAGGCAGTTTTACCAACAGTGCCACGGGAATCATTTCTATTGCTAACCCTTGGGGTAATGGCATCTGGAATGTTTCTGGTACTTTCCAAAATGCGGGACAAATCACGATTAGTAATGTCTTTAATGTTTCTGAAGGGGAGTTCAGTACAGGTATTCTTAGTACAGCGCCTTTTACCAATACGACAGGTGCAAAAATCTACATTGACCAAGTGCAGAGTGGAATTGTTTCTACCCGCGCGTTTACCAATGCAGGTTTGATTCAGATGGGAGAAAATGCCCCTTTGACAGGTAGTGGTATCGCCAATGTACAAGGAGTAAATGCGGTATTTAACAACAATGCGGGGGGAGTCATCAGCATTAAACAAACGGCGGTAGATGGGGTTCGGAATGAAGCAAATTCTGCCTTCAACAATAATGCTTGCGCAAAATTGACCATGTTTGATAACCTCAACAATGCAGGTAATTTTACCAATGCAGGATTGTTCACCGTCAATACGGCGCAAACACATACCAATACGGCATTGACCAACAATGGCGTGATCGAGTACCCATTGGGGAATCCGATAGCGAATGTTACCAATAATGATATCGTAGTAGCCCCAATTGCGATCTGTGATACTTCTATCAGTCCCGCTTTGCAAATCGGCGGAACCAATAACTTTACCGCTGGCAGTACGTGGTACAGCGATGCTTCGCTGACGACTCCAGCAGGTACGTATAACCAAGGTACTAATACTTTTACATTGACAAATTTGGTATTGTTGGGTATTCAAACGATGTATTTCTCAGTCAATGATGCCAGCAACCCTTGTCCAAAAACGGTGTCGATTCAAGTGACAATAAAAGCATTGCCCGTCGTAAGCGCTCCTGCTGCCAGTGTTTGCGTAGGTAGTACGATAACGTTAAGTCCAACAAGCGGCGGTACATGGACAAGCAGCGATGATACAAAAGCAACGGTCACTAACGCAGGAGTAGTGACAGGTGTAGCTGCTGGTAATGTGACGTTTACGTTTACCGAAACATCAACGGGTTGCAGTGCTACGACGAGTAGCGTGACCGTGGTTGGACCTCCAACTATTTCGCTCAATGCCCTCCAACAAACGTTAAGTGAAGGCAATAACCCTGTTTTATGCGACACAGATGCCAATTCTGTTAACGGTTTACAGTTTACGGTTTCGGGTTTGTGTGTTTCAGATTCGCCCGTTTGGCGGGTGCAAGTGGGTAGCGGCGCTTGGAGCGCTTGGTCGGCGACTGCCCCAGTTTCCCAACCCTCCAATAACCAACTCCACCGCTACCAAGCGGCCTGTGATGCGAGTTGTGCTTCGACTTACTCAGGCGTGATTGAGTTGACGATTAATAACCGCGCTACTGTCCCCCAAAACGTATCGTTGTTAGTCGATGGCGTGACAGTGTTGGTGGGCGAGAGCAAAGAAGTGTGTAGTTTGACCAATAGTCCAATGGTGTTTAATGCCAATTGCGCGGTGGGCGAAGTGACACTTTACTCAGTGGATGGCGGTGAATATTCATCGGGTGTACCCACGGGTTTGGTGGACAATCAATATCACAATTACCGCGTACGCTGCCGCAAATCAGACGGAACACCGTCGTGCGTAGAATCTGAATCGGGGGTGATGCGGTTAAAATTGGTGACGATTCCAACTGCTCCTACGGTGTCGTTGTCATCAACGAGCAGTTGTGATGCGACGGCAAGTTTCAGCGGTCAGTCGAGTTGCGGTAGTTTGCGAACGGTTTGGTACAATGCTACTACGAACGTGGCCTTGCCCAATTTACCATCGACGGTTCCAAGTCAGACGACGTCGTACTACGCCCGTTGCCAAACTGAAAACGGTTGTGTAAGCGAGCGAAGCAATGTGGTGACGTTTACTTTGACGCCCACGCAAGTAGCGCCTGTGATTACAGCCTCACAAGAGAACGTGTGCATAGGCTCAATGGTGACAATTTCGGCGAATTGCCCTTCGGGTAGTCAGACGTTCTGGAACACAGGAGTGACCACGCCAAGTTTTGAAGTGTCGTTTAATAATGTCACCAAACAGACCTATTGGGCGAAGTGTATTTTTGGCGGAGGTTGTCAAAGCGCAGAAAGTATTCGGAAGGATATTTATTGGAATGCTTTTGTGGTGACGCCGATCAATGTGGGAGAAACCAAATCGTCGGTGAAGTCTGCCAACGATAAATCGTTGTGGAGTAGTCATTTCATCACGCGAGACGGTGGGCCCGAATTGGCACAAAGTACACAGCAAAATCCGACTTTATATTATGTAGAAAACGCTAACAAAGTAGCACCTCGTTACTGGACAATCAACGTGGAAGCTTGTGGTTTGGGCACGGATGGTTCATTGACTTTTGATATGTTGGCGACACCCGAAATGGGGGTAATCCGCTCATTCAACACGCACGAAAACAATGCACCCTACTTTATGTATGCCAACCGTGAGGGCTGGACGGAGTTGTACGCGCAAAACCATCCAGCCTACGGATTTTACCAAGACAATGGCGCAGGCGGTAATGCGTATGATTCGGGGTTGCCTAAAGGTTTATACAAGTTGAGTGTGAGATATTGGGACATGAAGGGTTGGGGCAGTATTTATCCTGCAACGCGCCAAGCGCAAGGCAACGTGTTGGCGTACCAAGAATACTGGTTCCGCATCCAATCGAAAGATGGCGTAGGTGTAGGAGCAGCGAGGGAAATGGCAACCAATTTGTCATCCTGGCGGTTCGCCGATGCGAGGGATCTAAAATCCACTGATAACGTTTTTGCACAAGTTATGCCCAATCCCATCACGAACATTCTCCGTCTCCAAGTACAAGATAGCAAAGGGCAAGCCGTACAAACGGAGTTGACGGACGCGTCGGGTCGAAGTGTATTGCGCCGCCAATTTGTACCTGAAACTAACATGCACCAAGAGGAGTTTGAAGTCGGTGAATTGCCGACGGGAATGTACTTCTTGAAAGTAAGTACTTCGGACAGACAAGCAACGTTGAAAGTGGTGAAGGTGGAGTAAAAGCTATACTGACGTTGGTTGGTTTATTAAAATGTTATCCTAAAAGTCTTGTTTTGGCTTGTGCCAATTCAAGACTTTTTTGTTTATTTTTTTGTTTCTAAATTTACTGTCTCAATAAATATGAACAAACTCCTACTCTAATTGAGTACAGGCCATTTTTGGTAAATGTACCCATCCAAACGTATGATTCAGTGTAAGTACAAGCATCTTTTTTTTATAAATTTTCTGCTGTTTTTTTTATTTATTACTCATTGCAACGGACAAGATTTACGCCATCCTGAAGCATATAGCTCTCAGTACGATATAGCTTATCAACAACCTTATCCGAAGCGATGGTTTCTGATTGATTCTATTCGTTCAAATTTGTTTACGCACTTAAAAAGCCAAGAGGGTTATTTGTTTCGGATAGCAGTGGCGGAGTTAGCGGCCAAACAGCATAATGACGACAAAGCTTTGCTGATTGCTCAACTCGCCAAAATGGATTACTTACAACGAAGTAGTAAAGTTGATTTAAGAACGTTTGAAGATTGGTATAAAAGCAGCTTAGAAGAGGCCGATAGAGTGGATTTTGCCGAAATTAAAGCTGCCCTTACTTTTTTGTATGCTGTTAATCTGAGACTTAATTACCAACAAGATGTATTGTCCTTGTATTTTCTAAACAAAGCAATTGAATACAGTAATAGATTGAAAGAAGGTAATTCAACTCAAAAAGGACTTTTGTTGAGTGGGGTGACACGTATTTTTTATCAATTTGATGATTTTGCTAATGCTGTTAGGTATGGAAAAGAAGTAGAAAAGTACAACATCAACCAAGTAGAGAAATTTTTGACTTTGGACATAGTGGGAGTGTCGTACCTAAAACTTAAAAACTACGACTCTGCTCAGATTTACGTTGATAAGTCGCTGCGAATGTTTCATCAGGACTTTGCCAAAGAAGACGACAAAAAAGTGTGGTATGGAATATTGATGGGTAATAAGGCGCATATCCTTAAAGGGTTGGGGAATTTGACAAGTGCTATCCAACATTACAGAATCGGTATCGAAGAAACCTCCAAGCACAATTTATTGGATAACACCTGTAGGTTTGCGATTGGCTTGGCTGACTTGTATTTGGCCCAAAATAACATAACGGAGGCGAGCAAACTCATCTCACTCGCCAAACAGGCTACTTACAGCCAAGGCAACGAGTCGGACCACTTGCAATTACACCAGTTACTAAGCAACTATTACAAGGAGGTTGGAAACATGTCATTGGTGGTGTTCCACAAAGACTCTACCCAATATTGGACGGAGATTTTGGAGAAACGCAGGGGAAAAAACGTACAAATTCAGGCCGATTTGAAGCTCGAAACCGAGCGAAGGCGGAATGCCGAAATGACGCTTGATGAAAATATCCGCCAGCAAGAGATCAACAGAATCATTACCATTGTCATCATTTTGTTAGTGACGGGCATTGCTTTTGTATGGATACTTCGGCAACGATTGGTGATGAAAGTCAAAGAAAAAGAGTTGAAAATTCAGCAACAGGAAGCGGAAAAGCAAGTGCTGATTGAACAGGAAAAAGCCAAACGAGAACAGCTGTTGGCACAACTAAAACTGGAAGAGTTTACCAACATCATCGTGGCCAAAAACAAGCAAATAGAAATGTTAGAGGCCGAAAATGATCGGGGGAAAAATGACACAAGTATTCGACAGTTGCAAAGCAATTCACTACTTACCGAAGAACAATGGATTAGTTTTAAGTTGCTTTTTGAACAGGTACACATAGGCTATTTAACACGCTTGAAAGAAAAAATCCCAGGCATATCTCCCGCCGAAATCCGATTTATGGCCTTGGCCAAGCTCAAATTAGATTCCAAAGAAATGGCTTCTTCGCTGGGGGTCTCGCCCAATGCCGTACGAAATGTATGGTTTCGCCTTAGGAAGAAAATAGACTTGTCAGAAGACGCTACATGGAATGATTTTGCGGATACCATATAGGCTTTAACTCAACTTTTCCTTTCGCCGAAAGACGCGGTATATACCTAAAAGTACAAATGCTTCCAAGCCACTTGGAAGCATTTGTGCTTTTTTAATATGCTGATTATTAATATATTATAAATTATGATGTTTTTGTGATGTGCCAATTTTGGTAAAAAATATACTGTTGGTTAATCTTACTGGATGAATTTTTTTGAAGACATAAAATCCCTTGTTAGCAAGCTGTGGTGGCTATTTCTCTGGACGCTGGCGTTGCTCGCTTGCTTGGTGGTTTGGTGGTATTTCGATGAAAAAATTGAACGATTAAGACAAACCCTGTTGGCTTTTTTACCTATTTAAAAAACGTTGTATGAAACTCAAACTCTTTACCCTACTCTTTATTTTTTTTAGCATTATTACCTTAGACATTCGGGCTCAAACCTGTACAGGTACGGTGCTGAATATTTCAGCCCCTACCCCTGGTCAAACTCCTGTTACGGGCACATGGACAGTACCTTCTGGTGGGCCTTATCTCATAAGAATACAGGTCAAAGGTGGAAGGGGAGGAAGAAGATTGGCCACGGGTGGGGGGGCTGGGGCTTCCATGGCAGGCGATTTCATTTTGAATAGTTCACAGGTATTAAATGCATCTGCTGGTTCGCCGGGGTTAGATGTAGATCCTGGGGGGGCAATAGGTGGCGGGAGTGGTTCGGCCGTCAGCATTGGCAGTAATCCCTTGATAGTAGCGGGTGGCGGAGGTGGTACCGGTTCATGTGGATGCGATGGCGGTAGTGCACAGCTTACGATGAATGGGGCGAATGGAGCGCAGGTTTGTGGCGGCGCAGGTGGTACCAATGGCGAGGATGGAGCAAATGGCACACTTAGTAGTTTTCCTGCCCAAGGCGGAAAAGGATACGCTAATGGAATGCTTGGAGGTAATGGTGTCCTTGGCGGGTTTTACAGTGGCGGCGGCGGTGGCGGGTATAGCGGCGGCGGTGGCGGCTGTAGCAATGGCCCGGGTGGCGGTGGCGGCTCTTATAATACTGGTTTAAGACAAACTAACGTTGTTACAAGCACCGCTGGTGGGGAGGTTATCATTGAGTGCCTCGGTACGGCTACACTCTCGGCTACGGCTACGCCTACTCAACCCACTTGTTCTGCGCCTATACAAGGCAGTGTCAGTATTGATGTTACTGGTGTCTTTAATGGTTATACAACTGATTTAGAATACGCCATCGTATCGGGCGGTATTTTTTCGGGCAATCCCACCTTTTCTGATGTAATGGCAGATCCGTTTACTGTCAGCACCGGTACAGGGACAACCACAGGAACTTATACCGTTCGGATTCGGCTTAAAAATAACCCTGACCTCTACGTTGACCGTATTTACACGATAAGCTCTAAACTAACGGGCACGGTTTACGTGAAAGCCAACGCCACGGGAGCCAACAACGGTAGTTCTTGGACGGACGCCTTTACTTCGTTACAAGATGCCCTCTCCGCTGCTTGTTCAGGAGCGCAAATTTGGGTAGCGGCAGGGGCGTATAAACCTACGGCCGATGCTTCGGGTAATGCAACTCCAACCGATGCTCGTACCAAGGCTTTTGTAATGGTGAACGGTGTGGCGATTTACGGCGGCTTTGACGGTACGGAAACGCAGCTGTCGCAGCGAAATTGGCGAACCAATGCCACGATCTTAAGTGGGAACATTGGCGATACAGGGGTGGACACCGACAATGCCTACCGAGTTATTAACAATACTTTTACCTCGGGCTCTCCTTTGAACAATACGGCGATTTTGGACGGTTTTATTGTTGAAAAAGGCTATGCAAATACCTCACCTTTCAATCTGGGTG
>NZ_KI519423.1:65297-93838 GCF_000482465.1 Runella limosa DSM 17973 | reverse complement strand
GGCTTTTTGGGTACAGGCAACCTAAACACCGACCCCCGTTTTGTCGATGCCGGAGGGGGAGATTTTCGCTTGCAGCAATGTTCACCGGCAATAGATGCGGTAACCAATACCAACGCCCCGACCGCCGATTTTGAGGGCAATGCCCGCCCTTTCAACGCTACGGGGGTAAACAATGCAGACATGGGGGCATATGAGTACCGATCTGCGTATGATGTCTGTTCTGTCTGTGCTACGAGTACAGAACTTACTATTTCGACCCTTATCCACAACCGAACGGGTACTGTGGGATATTGGAGGGGGTGTGGGATATATGGGCTGTATAAAGTAAGGATTACCGCTAAAGGAGCGAAAGGAGGCAATAATGGCGGTGCAGGAGCAGTAATGATTGGAGAGTTCATTGTATCGCCTGGTCAGGTACTGGAATCGGTTGCCGGTGCTTCTGGAGGAGACGGTAATAGAGGTGGCGGAGGAGGAGGTTCTGGTACACGTATTCAAGGTGGCTTGCCACTTATTATTGCAGGCGGAGGCGGAGGCAATTCTGGAGGAGGCTTCGGTCTTATAACTAAAGGTAATGGGCAGGGTGGGAATTGGCTTGTTACTGGCGGCGGCGGCGGCGGCGGCCTTAACGGTAGTGGGTTTGGTGGGGTAATGGGCGGTGGTGCCGGCTTTAATGCGCTTGGCGGATCAGCTTCCGGAAATGGCGGTGGTGGGTATGGCGGTGGTGGCGGGGGCACTGGCCTTCACGCCGGCGGCGGCGGTGGTCAGACAGGAGGAACGGCCATTACTCCAAGCAGTGGCGGAGCATCGTATAATCTTGGCAGCAACCAAAACAATACTGAAGGGGCCAACAATGCGGGAGGTCAAGTCATCATTGAATACCTCGGTACTGCTTCGCTTTCGGCGACAGCCACGGCCTCGCAGCCTACTTGCGCCACACCCAACCAAGGCAGTGTGAGTATTGACCTCACCGGCGACCTCACCGGCAATACCTCCGGCGGGGTGGAATATGCCATCGTATCGGGCGGTAGTTTTTCGGGCAACCCCACCTTTGCCGACGTAACGGCCGACCCGCTCAATCTAACTGCCGGTACCGGGACAACCCTCGGCACTTATACCGTTCGGATTCGACTCAAATACAATCCTGACCTATACATTGACCGTACTTATACGATAAGTCCTAAATTAACGGGCACGATTTATGTGAAAGCCAACGCCACGGGAGCCAACAACGGCACTACTTGGACAGATGCCTTTACTTCATTACAAGATGCCCTCTCCGCTGTTTGTTCAGGTGCACAAATCTGGGTAGCGGCAGGTACGTATAAACCTACAGCCGATGCTTCGGGCAACATGGCTCCAACCGATGCTCGTACCAGAACTTTTGTAATGAAAGACGGCGTGGCGATTTACGGCGGGTTCAACGGCACAGAGACGCAGCTTTCGCAGCGCAACTGGGTAGCAAATGAGACAATTTTGAGTGGAGACATTGATGGTACTCCCGATGTAGTAACAGGCAGCGGAAGTACATTAAGTATTACAGGCAACGATGGTAATTCGTATCATGTTATTTATAATGATAACAACGGACTCTCCAACAGCGCCATTCTCGACGGGTTTACCGTTTCGGGGGGGAATGCCAGTGCAATTAGTGGGCTTAATAACAACGGGGGTGGGATGTATAATAATAACGCCTCACCCACGGTTGTCAACTGTAAATTTATTTATAATAATGCTTCTAACTCGGGGGGAGGGGCATATTTCAATAGCTCGAATATTACCATAGACAATTGCAGTTTTAACTTGAACAGCAGCGGTTTGGGTGGCGGCTTTAATATATCGTCATCCAGCATAGCTGTCAATCATTGTCAATACACTGGAAACAGAGCGAAAACGGGGAGTGGTGGTGGAATTAATGTGACAAGCACTGCCTCATTAACAATGTCTAGCTGCCAAGTGACTGAAAATAGTGCTATAAGCTTTGGGGGTGGAATAAATAGTTTTGGGGTTCTTACTATTTTATCATCTCAAATTAATAATAATACGGCAGCGAATGGGGGGGGGGTAGCTCAAGCGAATCGCGAATTGATAATGAACAATTGTGAAATCAGGAATAATAGGACTATTTTTCAAAGCGCCGGTATCAATCTCCAAGATGTATCAAGCGCTATCCTAACCAATTGCGTCATTAGTGGTAATGAAAGCCAGTCTTCTCAAGGTGGAATTTCTTTAATGACGTACAATGCTACAAATTCACAAGCTACTCTCATTAACTGTACTGTAGCCAACAACAAGTCAGTAAATGGTTTTGGGGCTATTTGGACTTACGTAGATCAGAGCGGAAAAACGGCTACATTTACTTTAAAGAATACCATCGTTGCCAATAATCCAGGAGGGAATTTTTTAAGAGGCAACCAGCCTACTAACCCTGTTTATTTCGGTACTATTCAATCACAGGGCAATAACTTGGATAGTGATGGAAGCAGTGGTTTTAGCAACGGTATTAATGGTGATTTGGTCAATGTTGATCCTTTATTTGTGTCGTCAACGGATTCACGCCTACAAGCCTGCTCCCCTGCCATCAATGCAGGAGACCCCGCTACCACCTCGGCATTGGTAGGTAATTTGGACTTGGATACCAATCCTCGTTTTTTCAATAATGGTACGGTGGACATGGGGGCGTATGAGTATCAAGGTACGTTTGACGCCGTAGCTCCCGCTGCCCAAGTGACCAACAGCGTATGTACAACTTTTGGCAGTACGCCATCGGGCGGGGTCATCAGCGCCCCGAGCGGTAGCTGTCCCGCAGGTTCGAGCTTATACTATTCGACTAATAACGGCGATAATTGGTCAACCACCTTGCCAATCTATGTGCAAGAAGGCCCCGCGCAAACGATATTGACTCGTTGTACATGTGATGCCAATCCATCTACTTTTGGCCCGACGAGCACCGTGACGACCGTCCCGGGTACATGCCCGGCTTGTCCCGATTTGACGTCGGCAGCACCAGCGGTACAAGTGACAAACAGTGTTTGTACGACTTTTGGGGGAACGGCTTCGGGGGGAGTTATCAGCGCGCCAAGCAGCAGTTGCCCCGCAGGTTCGACATTACAATATTCAACTGACAACGGCGGTAATTGGAGCATAACTTTACCGACTTACGAACAAACAGGGTCTGGGCAGACGATACTGACGCGCTGTAACTGTACTGCCGATGCGAGCAAATCAAGTCCAACGAGTACCATGACGACGGTTCCAGGTACATGCCCAGCTTGTCCCGATTTGACGGCAGCCGCGCCAGTGGTACAGGTGACCAACAGCGTTTGTACGACGTTTGGCGGCACGGCTTCGGGTGGTAGTATTAGCGCGCCAAGTAGCAGTTGTCCATCAGGTTCAACGCTTTATTATTCAACTGATAATGGCGGTAATTGGAGTAAAATTTTGCCAACGTATGTTCAAGAAGGCCCATCTCAAACGATACTGACGCGCTGTACGTGTGATGCCAACGCGAACACATCTAGTCCGACGAGTACGGTAACGACAGTTCCAGGGGTTTGTCCTGCCTGTCCCGTGTTGACGTCGGCTGCGCCAGCGGTACAAGTGACCAATAGTGTTTGCCAAACAGGATGTGTGATCGGAGGCGGTAGCATTGCAGTGCCAAGTACGAGCTGCTCTGTTGGTTCAACCCTCCAATACCAGTTAAATGGCGGGGATTGGAGTACGACGTTGCCAACGTATGTGCAAACAGGTCCCGCCCAAACGATTAAAACGCGTTGTGTGTGCAATAGCAACGCTAGTCAAACTAGCCCAGAGTCGTCAGTAACGACAGTGCCAGGGACAGTGCCTATGTTGGTTGTGCCATCCAATGGCTTGGCGGTGGTTTCCTGTCCTGCTTTAGCGACGTTGCCCGTGCCACCCGTAGTGAATGATTGCAGTGGTGCCGCCATAACCCCATCTAGCCCAACCATTACCAATAGCCCAGACCCGTTGACGTGTGAAGGCACGCGTACCTACACCTATACGTATCAGTGTGGCACGCGAACGGCGAGCTGGAGTTTCGTATATACAATTGAGCGGGAGGGCTTTACGGTGAATACACCGAATGGTTCAGCGACGGTGTATGATGCTAGTTTGGCGGTAGCCCCAACGCCACCCACGGTGTTGAGTCAGTGCGGAGAAACGCTGACTCCAAGTGCTCCCGTCATAACCAACAGCCCCAATCCGTTAGTGTGTGAAGGTACGCGAACTTATACCTATACGTTTACTGATTGTGAAGGGAACACGGTGAGTTGGAGTTATGTTTATACAATTCTTGACAACATAGCGCCCTCGATTACTTGTCCTGCCAATATTACAGCTTGTGAGGGTCAGACGATTACATTCGCTCCTCCAGTAGGCACCGATAATTGTCTTGGCGCAGTCACAACCCAGATAGCGGGCTTACCGACCAGCAGTCTTTATCCCGTCGGAATAACGACGAATACGTATAAAGTGACCGCTACCAATGGCCAAAGTAGCACTTGTTCGTTCACGGTGACGGTGCAAGGTAAACCCACGATTACGTTGTCAACCCTCCAACAAACGCTAGTTGAAGGCAATAATCCTGTTTTGTGTGATACAGATGCGAATCCTGTTAACAGTTTGCAGTTTAATGTTTCGGGTTTGTGTGTGGCGGGAAATCCCGTCTGGCGCGTGCAAGTGGGTAGCGGTGCTTGGAGCGCCTGGACAACCAATCCACCAGTCAACCAATTATCCAATAACCAACCCCACCGCTACCAAGCGGCTTGTGATGCGAGTTGTACTTCGACGTATTCGGGAGTAATTGAGTTGACGATAAATAACCGCGCCACTGTCCCACAAAACGTGTCGCTGTTAGTCGATGGCGTGACAGTATTGGTGGGCGAGAGCAAAGAAGTGTGTAGTTTGGTTACGATTCCGCTGACATTTAATGCTAATTGCGCGGCGGGGGAAGTGACACTTTACTCGGTCGATGGTGGTGAATATTCATCAGGCGTGCCCACGGGTTTGGTGGATAATCAGTATCACAATTACCGCGTGCGTTGCCGCAAATCAGACGGAACGCCGTCGTGTGTGGAATCTGAATCGGGCGTGATGCGTTTGAAATTAGTAACTATTCCAACGGCTCCGACGGTTTCGTTGTCATCAACGAGCAGTTGTGATGCGACAGCAAGTTTTAGTGGGCAATCATCTTGCGGTACTCTGCGAACGGTTTGGTACAATGCCACTACGAACGTAGCCTTGCCCAATTTGCCATCAACCGTTCCAAGCCAGACGACCTCGTATTATGCCCGTTGCCAAACTGAAAATGGTTGTGTAAGTGAAAAGAGTAACGTGGTGACGTTTACGCTAACGTCAACGCAAGTCGCTCCAGCAATTATGGCGAGTCAAGAGATAGTATGCACAGGGACGAGTGTAACAATTTCGGCGAATTGCCCTGCGGGTAGTCAGACGTTCTGGAATACGGGCGTGACCACGCCTAGTTTTGAAGTCTCGTTTAACAACGTAACTAAGCAGACCTACTGGGCGAAGTGTATTTTTGCGGGTGGTTGTCAAAGTGCCGAAAGCACTCGCAAGGATATTTATTGGAATGCTTTCGTGGTGACATTGATTAATGTGGGAGAAAGCAAATCTTCGGTGAAGGTAAACGACCGCGCAGCGTGGTCGAGCCAGTTCATCACGCGTGACGGTGGTCCCGAATTGGCGCAAAGTACGCAGCAAAATCCTACGCTGTATTATGTAGAAAACGCCAACAAAACAGCCCCTCGCTACTGGACAATCAACGTGGAAGCTTGTGGCTTGAGCACGGATGGTTCATTAACTTTTGACATGTTAGCAACACCCGAAATGGGCGTAATTCGCTCTTTCAACACCCACGAAAATAATGCACCCTACTTTATGTACGCCAACCGCGAAGGCTGGACGGAATTGTACGCGCAGAATCATCCTGCCTATGGTTTCTACCAAGACAACGGTGCAGGCGGTAATGCCTACGATGCAGGTTTGCCCAAGGGTTTGTACAAGTTGGGGGTAAGGTATTGGGATCAAAAAGGTTGGGGTAGTATTTATCCTTCAACGCGTAAACCGCAGGGCAACGTGTTGGCGTACCAAGAATACTGGTTCCGCATCCAATCGAAAAATGGCGTAGGCGTGGGAGCAGCGAGGGAAGCTATCAGCGATTTGTCATCCCGACGGTTCGCCGATGCGAGGGATCTAAAACCTGCTGATAACGGGTCTTTCGCCACAATCCTCCCCAACCCCGTCACCAACACCCTCCGCCTCCAATTACAAAACAGCAAAGAGCAAGTTGTGCAAACTACGTTAACCGATGCGTCGGGGCGTGAGGTTTTGAATCGCCAATTTGTGCCCGAAACCAACAGTCACCAAGAGGAGTTTGAAGTCGGTGAGTTACCGACGGGAATGTATTTCTTGCGGGTGACGACGCCAGACAGACAAACGACTTTGAAAGTGGTGAAATTGGAGTAAAACAAGAGTATATATTAATATCCTAAAAGTCCTGTGAGCGTAATACTTCAGGACTTTTTTATGACTGTGTGATTTATGAGTTTAAATCGGCTACGAGCCAATTAATGAGAATTTTTAACTTATAAAATAGACTCTTACTACCACTATGTTTAGTAACTTTGGCCTCAGATAGAACAAAAAGTATCCCTAAAGTGCCACAAAAAAGCGCGAAATGATGCTTTGTTTCAACAATGCACTTTTTGTTAAGGATGTTACTTTTGATATAGACTGCTTTCGTTTTTGTTATGCTACTCAATAGAAACCAGCAATGGTTATTGATTTCGTTACTAACCCTCTTATATCTGCCCCTAAAGGCTCAGGTACTGGACTTGTCAGAACCTGAATTGATTACCGATCGTCAGGGATTACCACAGGGATTTGTCTCGGGTATTGTACAGGACAAACAAGGATTTATCTGGATGGCTACCCACGATGGCCTTTGTCGATACGACGGCAACCGCTTAAAAGTCTTCCGAGAACAGCAAGATACTACTGGAAAGTTATCCATGCCGTTTTCTAGTATTTTCTCTTTATCTATTGATCATCAGGGGCGTATCTGGATTGTGTCAGAAGAGGGTGAGTTGGTTGTGTTTGATCCTCTTACCGAAATCTTTGCCCACATCTCGAAACAACTGGCCAGTCTGACGGTCCCCCATATAGGAGCCCATCAGTACTACGCCGACCGACAAAATAGGTTATGGATGGCCTTTGATGGAAAAGGATTAGTGTGTTATGATATGACTACTAGGCGCGCGCGCTGGTTTCAGCACTATGCTGACCAACCGCATTCCATAGGCTCGAATCACGTACGTTCGGTACTACAAGATCAGCAGGGGACGATTTGGATTGGTACAGCTGATGCAGGCTTGGAACGGTTGGATGAGAAGACTGGATATTTTCAACATTATCGTCCAAACTCGCAGACACCATTGGCGTTGCCCGAACTGGCTATATTTGGAATGGTTCAACGCCCGTCGGGTGAACTGCTGCTTGGTACCCATCATTATGTCTGCCAGTTTAATCCCCAAACGGGCAATTTTCAATCGCAACGATTGCCTGATGAAAATAAAGATTTGTGGGATGATCATCATTTATGGGGTATCCATTTTGTAACCGATAGCCAGGGTGAAGTTTACTTAAATCAGCAGAACAGTTTGTATCGCTTTACCGACTTGGCAAAACTTCAGCAAATTACCCGTTTTACGTCACAAACTGGTTATTGCACCAGTCTGTTTATTGATCGCTCGGATGTTCTCTGGGTGGGGACTAACGGTTCGGGCGTGCGCAAATACAATTTAAGAGCAAACAACTTCCAGACAGATCGTTATCAGGGTCGTTTTCAGGTGGACATACTTACCAAATGGTTGCATCTACCAGCCGAGCAGGTGCGTTCTATCCAAAACGCAGACCAGTATTTTTTTCGTTATACACTTGATCATCAAGGATGGCTTTGGGTTAATTGCGGTACTTCTACCATCTATCACGTCAATCCAGCCAATTATCGAAGTCAGCTAATTGAGTTTCCCATTCCCTTTGACCCAAAGATTGCTCCGCTGACAACCGACGAGCAGGGACGTGTTTGGTTACTACATAAGCATGGAAATGTATATTATTTTTGGTATTACGAGCCTGAAAAACATCAGTGGATTCGTTCGGAGCATCATTTTAAAGAGGAATTTTCCATCGAATTTTTACAGATACTTGCCGATAAACAGGCATTTTGGCTGACTACGGGAAATCAGGGTTTGTATCGGCTTGACCGAAAAACGGGGCGGCTGCGTAAGTATATCCACCAGCCCAATCAACCTACATCGCTCAGTAGCAATGCACTTTATTGTTTGACCGCCGACCCCGCCGACCCGAATCTGCTATGGATTGGTACGTTTGGCAAAGGATTGTGTGCATTCGATAAGCAGTCAGGTAAGTGTCGGCGAGTGACGGAACAGGACGGGCTGCCCAATGATGTGATTTATTCGGCCCTTCCTGACCAGTACGGAAATCTGTGGATTGGCACAAACAAAGGGCTATGCCGAATGAATCGCAAAACATTTCATACCCAAAATTTCACCATTGAAGACGGGCTGCTGGCCAATGAATTTAACCGCTTTCACTACCTTCACCTTCCTGATGGACAAATCATTATGGGTGGTGTGGAAGGTATAACAGCGTTTCGCCCAGCCCAATTACGCGATGATTCATTTCGGCCCAAAGTAGAATTAACGGAATTGTATGTCAATAACCGGCTGGCTGTCCCCAGTCCTCAGTCGTTTCTTCGGGCACCTATTCACGCCATTCATGAGCTCATTCTCCCCTATGATCAGAATTTTTTGACCGTACATTTCGCAGCTTTGCAATTCAACCTACCAGGTAAAAATCACTATCGCTACAAACTGGAAGGCGTGGACGATGATTGGGTGGAGACCCGCCAGCCGCAAGCCATTTATACCATGCTGGCTCCTGGTCACTACACGCTGCTAGTGAATGCGTCCAATACGTCGGGTGCGTGGAGTCCTTACGTACGTCGATTGTCTGTGAGCATCAATCCTCCTTTCTGGGCTACTTGGTGGGCCTATGTGCTGTACATATTGGTAGTAGCGGGGAGCTTGTGGTATGGTATTCGTTTACGAATAAACCAGTTGCAATTGCGGCAGTCGGTAGCGCTCCGTCAACAGGAAGCTCGGCAATTACGTGAGCTCGACGAACTGAGGTCTCGTTTTTTTACCAATGTTACGCATGACTTCCGTACTCCGCTGACCTTGATTCTTTCACCCATGCCTGGCTTGATTCAAGAACTGGCAGGTACGCGGTACGCCAAGCGATTAGAGTCGATTAGTCGCAATGCGCGGCAATTGTTATCCTTGATCAATCAATTGCTGGATTTTGCTAAACTCGATGCCAACGTGCTGGCGGTTCAGGAAGCACAAGGGGATATCGGCCAATTTGTGGAACAGACCGTCGGATTGTTTCAGGAAGAAGCTACCCAAAAAAGCATCACCTTGTTGGTTTCATCAACTGTTGGTGAGACTTACTGGTTTGATGAAGAAAAGCTTGGGCGAATTATCGCCAATCTGGTGGGAAATGCGTTGAAGTTTACGCCCAAGGGTGGACAAATTACGGTGTCGCTACATGTTTCTACCGATGTGGAACTGGTGATTTCGGATACTGGTGTGGGCATTGCTGCCGACAAACTACCGTTGGTGTTTGACCGTTTTTTTCAGCAGTCGACAGACGCAGCCACTGATAAGTCGGCAGACGGATTGAACTCACCCTCCAACACTCAGATGGGGACGGGTATTGGGCTGGCGTTGGTGAAAGAATTGGTGCATTTGCAGCAGGGACATATTGAGGTGGAAAGTACGCTTGGCCAAGGTACTACCTTTCGAGTGACGCTGCCTTACCGACGCGCCGACCAAGCCAGTCTGGTAACGAAGGTGGCTGAATCTGAGTTCTATGCTGAATCATCATTGGCAGACTTGCCGATGCCATACGAAAGTCACCGTGAGCCACCGCATTTGCTGTTGGTAGAAGATAATACTGAACTTGCTGATTTTATTGTCGATAGTTTGCCCGCCTTTTACCGCGTCAGTCGGGCGGTCAATGGCGCCGAAGGGTTGGAAAAAGCGTTGGCTGACTTGCCCGATTTAATCATTAGTGATGTGATGATGCCCGTGATGGATGGTTACACACTCTGTCAAAAACTCAAGGAGGAGGAACAGTCCAATCACATTCCTGTCATTATGCTAACGGCTAAAGTCACCTTTGAGAATCGCCTGGAAGGACTCATGCGGGGGGCTGACGATTACCTGACTAAACCTTTTCACGTACAAGAATTGACGTTGCGAGTTCACAATCTGCTAGAACGTCAGCGTCGGTTTTGCGAAAGGATGCGGCAAGAATTGGCACGACCTGTGTCTGCCAAATTCAACCAACCAAATGACGCGCTGGCTACGGAGCCAGTGCTGCTTGACCCATTTTTGGAAAAACTATACGGCATCGTCGAAGAAAAATTGGATGACTCGTCATTGAGCGTGGAGCAATTGGCCGATCAGCTCAGTTTGAGTCGCAGCTCGTTGCACCGTAAAGTGAAAGCACTAACGGGGCTGGCTACGGGGGATATTCTGCGTATGTACCGGCTCAAACGCGCCACTCAATTTTTGCAACAAGGTTATAACAGCTCCGAAACGGCCTATTGTGTAGGCTTTGATAGCCCCCAGTATTTTGCTAAGTGCTTTCGGGAACAGTATCAGATGACTCCCAGCGAATTTGCTCAGTCGGCCTAAATGTTCCAAAAAAGCATATTTTAGAACGCTCTGCAACCTAGGTTACCACATTTGCAACCTGATTTACCATCTTTTTTCGGGTTTGGCCAGACCTTTGTGCCCGAAAAACGAATCTCTTCTTCGACCAAGCCATTCTTGGCTAATCCTAATTATGAAAAGAAGTATCTTAATTTTTGCTTTGTGGGCTACTCTGCTTGGAATTGCCCACGCGACTACTTTTACGGTTAGCAACACCAATGACAGCGGCACAGGTTCTCTTCGCCAAGCCATTCTAAGTGCCAATGCAGATGCAACGGCAACGGCGGCAGCTCCCCACCAGATTAATTTTACCGTACCCAATGGTTCTACCATTGCCGTAATTAGCCCTTTTCTGGTGATTGCCAATCACGTCAGTATCAATGGTTTGGGTATGGCCAATCTCACCATCAGTGGTGGCGGCACCTCACGTATTTTTTGGATACAAAATGGCACGATTACCATTCAAAACCTCACCTTGGCCAATGGCTATGCCAAAGGTGGTGATGGCAGTGGCGGAGGTATGGGTGCGGGTGGAGCTATCTTTATGCACGAAGGCAAAGAGGGTGGCACTGGAAGCATTTCTTTAAGCCTGACCAATGTCAATCTTAGCAACAACCGCGCTGTAGGTGGCACTGGCGGTATTACCTATGGGCCTGCATATACTATCTTTGGTGGTGGTGGTATGGGAGGCAATGGTGGTGTCTATTCTTATGAAATCTATGGAATTACGTTATATGATGCTGGAGGAGGGGGTGTACTGGGAAATGGTAGTGGTGGCGGCGGTAGTGTGACCAATGCTAATAACAATATTGGCGGTAACAATGGCGGACTCACGATATTTGGCAATGGAGGTGATAGTGGCGGAACTGACGGAAGAAGCGGCGGATTTGGTGCTGGCGGCGGCGGTGGTACTACTGGGGGCAATGGTGGATTTGGTGCTGGCGGTGGTGGTGGTAACGAGTGTGGCCATGGTGGTTTTGGCGGTGGCGGCGGTGGTGGTACTATTGGGGGCAATGGTGGCTTTGGCGGCGGCGGCGGCAGAGGAACGCGTAGTGGGGGAGGTGGTTTCGGGGCAGGTAATGGCGGTATGGGTGCAGGGGGGGGGATTTTTGTGGCCAGTGGTCGGTTAAATTTGACTGGAGTTACTTTTAATAACAACAGTTCTATCCGAGGGAATAATGGTGCTAAGGGCTACGGTGGCGCACTTTTTGTGTTCAATAAAGCAGACAACGGAGGCAATGCCGCTCCTGGCACGACGAATGACCCCGTAGTCAGTATGTGCAACGTAACCTTCAATGGCAATACTGCAGATGACGACAATAATACACATATCAATAATGATAACTACTATGCCAGTAGCCTCCCCAGTCTTACTCCCAGAGGGTACATTACTAGCAATGGCAATGCAGTTAGCAGTACCATTTGTTCTGGTAGAAGTATTCAACTTGTTTTTAACGGGGTGGGTACAGAGCCTTTTTACTTCGTAGTGAATGGTAAAAATTATAACACGGTATCTGGGTCAGGTTTTGCGACCCTCACTGAAGGTACTGATTTCACAGGTACGCAAAATTTCAACCTTACCCGAATTGCTGATGCCAATAACTGTGCAGTCACTAGCTCAATTGGGTCGGTGATAGTCAATGTTAATGAGGTAAATCCAGGGAGCATCGGAGAGGCACAGTCGGTTTGTTCTGGAGGAGACCCTCAAGCATTTAACTCGGTAAGTGCTGGGACTGGTGGTGGTGTCATTACCTACCGCTGGGAGAAGAGTACTACTGATTGTAACAGTGGTTTTTTGACGATTATGGGGGCAACGGGTGCAACCTACGATGCTCCTGCTGGTCTAACCCAAATGACGCATTACCGTCGAGTGGCCATTTCCAATTTAGATGGTGTAGTTTGTGAAGCCACTAGCAATTGTGTGACGGTTTCCATGCGGACGGTCAGTGGTGGTACGGTAAGTGGATCGCAGCTCATTTGTACCGATGGTAATGCTACAGCCTTTACTTCTACTGAGGCTGGTTCTGGGCAGGGTACTATAACTTACCGTTGGGAGAGCAGCACTACAGATTGCATCAGTGGATATAGTCCCATCATGGGCGCTACAGGTGAAACGTATGATCCCCCTGCTGGGAGTATTGGTGAGACCACTTTTTTCAGGCGTGTTACTATCTCTACGTTGAATGGAACGCAATGCCAGGCAATTGCGCCCAATTGTATAGTTGTCATAGTACTTAATCCACAAGGAGGAGCTATTTCTGGTAATCAATCCTTGTGTTCAAACGCTAATCCTACGGCTATTACCAGTACAAGTGCTGGATCGAGTAATGCTGGAACAATTACCTACCGCTGGGAAAGTAGCACAACCGATTGTAACAGTGGTTTTAGTACAATCATGGGGGCTACGGACGTGAGCTATGATCCGCCTGCTGGTTTAAGCTCAACTACCTATTTTCGACGAGTAACGATTGCTACCTTCAACGGAGTGGGTAGTGGTGTGTGCGAGGCAATCAGCAATTGTGTGACGATTACTATACAGGGTTTCTCTCCCCCGACGATTACCTGCCCAGCTACCCAAACTTTGACCCTAGGTGCAAATTGTTTAGCCTCCCTGCCAGATTATAGGAGTTTGGCGACGACGGATGATGACTGTGGTGTACAAAGTGTAACACAGTCACCAGTAGCAGGCACCGTCATCTCTGGCTCGGGCAACCTGAGTGTAACATTGACAGTAACCGATATAAACAACCTGACGAATTCCTGTATATTTACGGTAACCAAGGTGGACAACACGCCTCCGACGGTCACTTGTCCAGCCAACATTTCGGTGAACAGCGATAAGAATCAATGTTTTGCCGTGGTAAGTTATAACGCTCCAGTCAGCAGCAACAATTGTTCAGCAG
The DNA here is from genome assembly GCF_000482465.1 of Runella limosa DSM 17973. Taxonomy (GTDB): domain Bacteria; phylum Bacteroidota; class Bacteroidia; order Cytophagales; family Spirosomataceae; genus Runella; species Runella limosa. The sequence goes on along the minus strand of NZ_KI519423.1, from coordinate 80,097 downwards.
CAACGACAGTACAAACGACAGGTTTAGCCTCGGGTTCAGCTTTCCCCGTTGGCACAACCACGAATACCTTTGAAGTAACGTCGAATGGCCAAAAGACGACTTGTTCATTTACGGTGACGGTAGTGGATGCCGAGCCCCCGACGATTACTTGTCCTGCTAATATCAGTGTGAACAACGACGCAGGTCAATGTTCGGCGGTGGTAACCTACACGGCTCCCGTTGGAAGTGATAATTGTTCAGGAGCGACGACGAAGCAAATTGCGGGTTTAGCCTCAGGTGCAGCTTTCCCCGTTGGGACAACGACAAATACCTTTGAAGTGACGGCGAATGGCCAAAAGACGAGTTGTTCTTTCACGGTGACGGTGGTTGACGCCGAACCCCCTATGATTACTTGTCCTGCCAATATTGTAGTATGTGCCAACACCCTTGTAACGTATGTTGCGCCAGTAGGCACCGATAATTGTTCGGGTGCAGTAACTACCCAGACGTCGGGTTTAGGAACTGGAGTAGTTTACCCCGTGGGTGTGACAACAAACACGTTTAAGGTAACGGCCGCCAATGGTCAAACAACGGAATGCTCGTTCACGGTAACGGTAATAGGTAAACCCACGATTACGCTGTCAACGCTCCAACAAACGCTCACCGAAGGCAATAATCCTGTTTTGTGTGATACAGATGCGAATCCTGTTAACAGTTTGCAGTTTAATGTTTCGGGTTTGTGTGTTTCAGGTTCTCCCGTATGGCGGGTGCAAGTGGGTAGCGGCGCATGGAGTACTTGGTCGGCCACTGCCCCAGTTTCTCAACCCTCCAATAACCAACCCCACCGCTACCAAGCGGCTTGTGATGCGAGTTGTACATCGACGTATTCGGGCGTGATTGAGTTGACGATTAATAACCGCGCTACTGTCCCACAAAACGTGTCGTTGTTAGTCGATGGCGTGACAGTATCCGTGGGTGAGACAAAGGAAGTGTGTAGTTTGGTTACAATTCCGCTCACATTTAATGCCAATTGCGCCGCTGGCGAAGTGACACTTTACTCGGTCGATGGAGGTGAATATTCATCAGGCGTGCCAACGGGTTTGGTGGATAATCAATATCACAATTACCGTGTTCGTTGCCGCAAATCAGATGGAACAGCTTCCTGTGTGGAATCTGAATCGGGGGTAATGCGATTAAAGTTGGTGACCATTCCAAGTGCTCCGACGGTTTCGTTGTCATCAACGAGCAGTTGTGATGCGACAGCAAGTTTTAGTGGGCAATCATCTTGCGGTACTCTGCGAACGGTTTGGTACAATGCAGCTACGAACGTAGCCTTGCCCAATTTACCATCGGTTGTTCCAAGCCAGACGACCTCGTATTATGCCCGTTGCCAAACTGAAAATGGTTGTGTAAGTGAAAAGAGCAATGTCGTGACGTTTACTTTGGCACCAACGCAAGTGGCGCCCGTGATTACGGCTTCGCAAGAGATAGTATGTACAGGAACGAGTGTAACAATTTCGGCGAACTGCCCCGCAGGTAGCCAAACGTTTTGGAACACGGGCGTGACGACACCGAGTTTTGAAGTTTCGTTCAACAACGTGACAAAGCAGACCTACTGGGCGAAGTGTATTTTTGTAGGTGGTTGTCAAAGTTCAGAAAGCGTTCACAAGGATATTTACTGGAATGCTTTCGTGGTGACATTGATTAACGTGGGAGAAAGCAAATCGTCGGTGAAGGTAAACGACCGTGCAGCGTGGACAAATCAGTTTATCACGCGTGACGGTGGGCCAGAATTAGAACAAAGCACGCAGCAAAACCCAACTTTATATTATGTAGAAAACGCTAACAAAATAGCCCCTCGTTACTGGACAATCAATGTGGAAGCCTGCGGCTTGAGTACCGATGGTTCACTAACCTTTGACATGTTGGCAACACCCGAAATGGGCGTGATACGCTCCTTTAATACACACGAAAATAACGCGCCCTACTTTATGTACGCCAACCGCGAAGGCTGGACAGAATTGTACGCGCAGAACCATCCCGCCTATGGTTTTTACCAAGACAATGGTGCAGGCGGTAACGTATATGATACGGGGTTACCGAAAGGTTTGTACAAATTGGGGATAAGATATTGGGACATGAAAGGCTGGGGCAGTATTTACCCCTCGACACGTAAGCCGCAAGGCAGCATATTGGCTTACCAAGAATACTGGTTCAGAATCCAGTCGAAAGATGGGGTGGGCGTAGGCGCAGCGAGAACAGCGGAGGAGCAAGTGGCAACAACTTTGTCATCCGTCGATGCGAGGGATCTAAATCCAAACGTTTTTGCGCAAGTGATGCCAAATCCAGTTTCAACTGTTTTGCGCTTACAGGTGCAAGACAGGAAGGGTCAATCGGTGCAAACTGTATTAACTGATGCTTCTGGTCGCCAAGTGTTGCGTCGGATGTTTGTAGCTGAGACCAACACGCACCAAGAGGAGTTTGGGGTGAGTGAATTGCCGATGGGGATGTACTTTTTGCGAGTAACAACACCCGAAAAACAAACGACACTTAAAGTGGTGAAGGTAGGGCAGTAAGGCAAATGTTGCCGCGTTTATGACGGGTTGCTTGAGTGTATAATACATTTAGGCGACCCGTTGTCGTCTAAAAAGTAAATATAAAAAACGGTATGTCTTTTAGTGAAAACCATAACAACCGTATTGCAAACAATTGAAAGTAGAATAGCTTCAGCAAGCACTTTGTTTCACAATTAGGCGCTTTTTATCCCTGTGTGTTATGAATAAATTCACGTTTTTGTATTTTTAGGAATTAGCAAATTGTGTCTCCTTAATAGTTTTAGTCATACTACACCTACACCCTTTCTACACATGAAGTCAAAACTACTTGCTACATTGCTGATATGTTGTACCCTGCCTGTGTGGGTTGGGGCGCAAGTCACTCCGCAAGGTACTTTCAGCGGAAATACGATTTGTCCAGGAGGTCAGGCACGGCTTACCTTCACTGCCACGGCAGGTAACGGCCCATTTACAGTCCGCTATACCGATGGTAACGCTATTCGTACGCAAACTGGGGTGAGTAGTGGTGTTGCTTTCAACGCTCTTAGCAATACCACAGCCACCAAAACCTACACACTGCTGCATGTAACAGGTGCTGACATGGGGGGACGCAGTAGCGGTTTTACCGATGCCTCTGCGCAGGTGACCGTATTTATCCGCCCCGATTTAAAAAATCTCTCTCTTGCTCCCATTGCCCCCGTCTGCGCGGGTTCGGACGCCAGTTTGACCCTGAACGGCTTCGTAGAAGCTCAGGGTTTTGAAACCCAGTCTGCCATTACTACTTCGGCAAACGGAGCCAACTCTGTGTATGCAGCTGACCTAGACGGTGACGGCGACTTGGATGTGTTGTCCTCTTCTAACTTGGACAACAAAATCGCCTGGTACCAAAACAACGGCAGCGGTACCTTCACGGCACAACCGAACATCAGCACCACGGTGGATGCAGCCGCCCCAGTACATGCAGCGGATCTGGATGGCGATGGCGACATAGACGTAGTGACGGGTTCTTACTCGAACGCTAAAATTAAGTGGTACAAAAACGATGGTACCGGGAACTTCACGGAACAACCGACCATCAGCAGCCCGGGAGCCAGCGTAGCCATGGTGCATACCGCAGATATGGATGGAGACGGAGACATGGATGTTTTATCTTGTACTTTGAATAACCGAATCAGCTGGTACAAAAACGACGGCACCGGAAACTTCGGGCCCCAGCATCTGATTAGCACCTCTGTGAACCTTCCTTACTCAATTTATGCGGCAGACCTGGACGGCGACGGCGACATGGACGTGTTGTCCGCTTCCTCCGATGACGACAAAGTCGCGTGGTACAAAAACGACGGTAGCGGAAACTTCGATCTCCAGTTGGTCATCAGTACCTCGGCGAATGGTGCCCGCGCGGTGCATGCAGCAGACCTGGACAGCGATGGGGATATGGACGTATTGTCGGGTTCTGTGTATGACGACAAAATCGTTTGGTATAAAAACGACGGCAGCGGAGCCTTTATTGAACAAACACCCATCAGCACCTCAGCGGATGCCCCTCTTTCGGTGCGTGCGGCAGACCTGGACGGCGACGGCGATCTGGATGTATTGTCGGCTTCTGTCCTTGACCACAAAATCGCCTGGTACAAAAACGACGGCAGTGGGGTCTTCACTACCCAAACCGCCATCAGTACTTCAGCCAATGGAGCCGCTTTCGTACATACAGCAGACCTAGACAGCGATGGTGATCTGGACGTATTGTCGGCTTCTACAGGAGACGACAAAATCGCGTGGTACGAAAACCGTATGCCTTTTAGCGGCAATGTGACTGTCACCTACAATATAAGCGGCGGCACTTCTCAAACGGCCAGTGCGCCCGTGAGTACGGGTATGGCTACGCTGACCATCCCAACTCCCAGCACAGGTACACTCAACCTTACCAAAATCGCAAACGCTAACAGCTGTGAGACAGGTACTTCGTCTTCTGTCTCACTTACAGTGATTTCCCCTGGTGTAGGCGGCACGGTTGGTTCAGTCCAAACGATATGTTCGGGTACGAGTCCAGCAGATTTGAATTTATCAGGCCAAACGGGCGATGTGGTGAAATGGCAAAAGGCTTCTGATGCTAATTTCAGCACTCCAATTGATATTGCTTCGACTGCAACTCTAACCACATTGCCAAGTGCGCTAATTGGGAACTTAACGGCGGATACTTATTTCAGGGCAGTGGTGCAAAGTGGGGTATGTAGTGAGGTTAATTCCTCTTCAGTGCTGATTACGGTCAACCCTGTAAGTGTGGGTGGCACAGCGAGTTCAGTCCAAACGATATGTTCGGGTACGTCTCCAGCAGATTTGAGTTTATCGGGCCAAACGGGCGATGTGGTCAAATGGCAAAAGTCGAGTGATGCCAATTTTAGCACACCAGTGGATATTGCTTCAACTGCGACTCTGACTACGTTGCCAAGTGCGGTTATAGGTGCATTAACGGCAGATACTTATTTCAGAGCAGTGGTGCAAAGTGGTGTATGTAGTGAGGCAATTTCAAGTTCAGTAAAGATTACAGTTAATCCCGTAAGCGTAGGTGGCGTGGTGAGTTCGGCCCAAACGATATGTTCGAGCACGTCTCCAGCAGATTTGAATTTATCAGGTCAAACGGGAAGTGTGGTGAAATGGCAAAAGTCGAGTGATGCTAATTTCAGCACTCCAGTTGACATAGCTTCAACTGCGACTCTAACTACGTTGCCAAGTACGACGATAGGTAATTTGACGGCGAATACCTATTTCAGGGCAGTGGTGCAAAGTGGTGTATGTAGCGAAGTATTTTCAAGTTCGGCGTTGATTACGGTAAATGTAGTAAGCGTAGGTGGTGTGGTGAGTTCGGCCCAAACGATATGTTCGAGCACGTCTCCAGCAGATTTGAGTTTGTCGGGTCAAACGGGAAGTGTAGTGAAATGGCAAAAGTCGAGTGATGCTAATTTCAGCACTCCAGTTGACATAGCTTCGACTGCGACTCTGACTACGTTACCAAGTGCGGTTATAGGCGCATTGACGGCAGATACTTATTTCAGAGCAGTGGTGCAAAGTGGTGTATGTAGTGAGGCAATTTCAAGTTCAGTAAAGATTACAGTTAATCCCGTAAGTGTGGGTGGGACGGTGAGTTTAGCCCAAACGATATGTTTGGGAACGAGTCCAGCAGATTTGAGTTTGTCGGGTCAAACTGGGAGTGTGGTGAAGTGGCAAAAGTCTAGTGATGCCAATTTTAGCACTCCAGTTGATATTGCTTCAACTGCGACTCTGACTACGTTGCCAAGTACGACGATAGGTAATTTGACGGCGAATATCTATTTCAGGGCAGTGGTGCAAAGTGGGGTGTGTAGTGAAGCTTATTCTTCTTCGGCGTTGATTCAAATTCACCGTAAACCCACGATTACGTTGTCAACCCTCCAACAAACGCTAGTTGAAGGTAACAACCAAACTTTCTGCGATACAGATGCGAATCCTGTGAACAGTTTACAGTTTAATGTTTCGGGTTTGTGTGTTTCTGGTTCGCCTGTTTGGCGGGTGCAAGTAGGTAGCGGCGCTTGGAGCGCTTGGTCGGCGACTGCCCCCGTTTCCCAACCCTCCAATAACCAACCCCACCGCTACCAAGCGGCTTGTGATGCGAGTTGTACTTCGACTTACTCAGGTGTGATTGAGTTGACGATTAATAACCGCGCTACTGTCCCACAAAACGTGTCGTTGTTAGTCGATGGCGTGACAGTATTGGTGGGCGAGAGCAAAGAAGTGTGTAGCTTGACCAATAGCCCAATGGTGTTTAATGCCAATTGCGCCGCTGGTGAAGTGACACTTTATTCAGTGGATGGCGGTGAATATTCATCGGGTGTACCGATTGGTTTGGTAGATAATCAGTATCACAATTACCGCGTACGTTGTCGTAAATCAGATGGAACGCCGTCATGTGTGGAATCTGAATCGGGCGTGATGCGTTTGAAATTAGTGACCATTCCAAGTGCTCCGACGGTTTCGTTGTCATCAACAAGTAGTTGTGATGCGACGGCCAGTTTCAGTGGCCAATCCTCATGCGGTAGTTTGCGAACGGTTTGGTACAATGCAACCACGAACGTGGCCTTGCCCAATTTACCATCTACGGTTCCAAGTCAGACGACGTCTTATTACGCTCGTTGCCAGACTGAAAATGGTTGTGTAAGTGAAAAAAGTAATGTCGTGACGTTTACTTTGACACCAACTCAAGTCGCGCCCGTGATTACGGCTTCGCAAGAGATAGTATGTACAGGAACGAGTGTAACAATTTCGGCGAATTGTCCCGCAGGAAGTCAGACGTTCTGGAATACGGGTGTGACCACGCCGAGTTTTGAAGTCTCGTTCAACAACGTAACTAAGCAGACCTACTGGGCGAAGTGTATTTTTGGCGGTGGTTGTCAAAGCTCAGAAAGTATTCGCAAGGATATTTATTGGAATGCTTTCGTGGTGACATTGATTAACGTGGGAGAAAGCAAATCGTCGGTGAAGGTAAACGACCGCGCAGCTTGGACAAGTCAGTTTATCACGCGTGACGGTGGGCCAGAATTGGAACAAAGCACGCAGCAAAATCCGACTTTATATTTTGTAGAAAACGCGAACAAAATAGCCCCTCGTTACTGGACAATCAATGTGGAAGCCTGCGGTTTGAGTACCGACGGTTCACTAACATTTGATATGTTGGCAACACCCGAAATGGGCGTAATTCGTTCGTTCAACACGCACGAGAACAATGCACCCTACTTTATGTACGCCAACCGAGAAGGCTGGACAGAATTGTACGCGCAGAACCATCCCGCCTACGGTTTTTACCAAGACAACGGTGCGGGCGGTAACGCCTACGATGCTGGATTGCCTAAAGGTTTGTACAAGTTGGGGGTAAGGTATTGGGATCAAAAAGGTTGGGGCAGCATTTATCCTTCAACGCGGAAGCCGCAAGGCAACGTGTTGGCTTACCAAGAATACTGGTTCCGCATCCAGTCGAAAGACGGGGTAGGCATAGGAGCAGCGAGGACAGCGGAGGGCAGTGTGCAAGGAGCAAATAATTCGGCATTAGTTCCCCCAATGGGGGCTAGGGGGCTTCTCGTCCTCCCCAACCCCGTCACCAACCTCCTCCGCCTTCAAGTGCAAGACAGCAAAGGACAAGCTGTACAAACTACGTTAACCGATGCGTCGGGGCGCGAGGTTTTGAATCGCCAATTTGTGCCCGAAACCAATAGTCACCAAGAGGAGTTTGGGGTGCAAGAGCTACCGATGGGTATGTATTTTTTGAAAGTAAGTACATCGGACAGGCAAGCGACTTTGAAAGTGGTAAAGGTAAATTAACACGCCCAAGCTTAATGCTGTAGTTAGAAAATCCTGTTATCAACGTATGATGGCAGGATTTTTCAGTTATTTGCCCTAATTTGCGGCCTGATTTGATAAGATTGGAAAATGTACCCAACGGACAAGAAAAACATTGAACGACTCAACCAACTCATAGATAAAAATATACTAAATGGTAGCTATTCCATTGATGATATTTGCCTTGAATTAGGCATGAGCCGTTCTCAATTGTTTCGACTCGTGAAAGAGGAAACCGACCTCTCGACTTCTCGTTATATTCGCCGTCGTCGTTTGCTGAAGGGAAAAGAGTTAATTGAAACCACCGACCGTAAAATAGCCGAAATCGCTTATGAAATTGGCGTGGATAGTCCACAAACTTTTACGAAGTATTTTACGGAAGAATTTGGTGTTTCTCCCACTGAATATCGTAAAAATAGAGAAAAAGAGCCCCTTTTAGAGACTCCGCATGAGGAGCAGGAGGTGGTGGTTCAAAACATTGTACCGCCGTCGCCGCCAGTAAATGAGACGACCCCAACTGCGACCAAGCAAAAATACAAGTACGTTGCCCTGGTAGTGTTGCTTGTGGTGCTGGCAGGTGTCGGGCTTTGGGTGAGGCATATATCCAAAGAAGGAGACAACTCCATCGCGGTTTTGCCTTTCAAAAGCAACGGCGATTCTGAGGCGGCGCTGTTGGCAGAGGGGGTAACCGAACAAATACACGCTTCTTTGACCACCCTCAGTCACCTGAAAGTTATTTCCCAAAACTCGTTAGAACTCTTTAAAGAATCGAAAAAAACGATTCCCCAAATTGCCTCAGAGCTGCACGTATCGTATATTTTGGGAGGTACGACAACCCTCAATGGAGCGAGTGTGCGTATAACAATGGAACTGGTAAAAGCCTCAGAAGACCGAGTGGTGTGGACAAAACAGTACGAAGGAAAGGCCAACGAGTTCATTGGTTTAGTCAATAAAATAGCCCAAGACATTACCCAACGATTCCAATTAAAACCACTACAGTCGTTGGCTGCCAAGTCAAACCAGATGCCAACCGCTAACCTTGAAGCTTACAATGAATATTTGCAAGGGAAACAATTGTTGGCAACTCGGACGAAGGAAAAACTGCTGGCAAGTTTAACGAAATTTGACAAGGCGATTGCGCTAGATTCCAATTTTTCGGACGTTTACTCTTGTAAAGCCCAGGCTTATTTTAGTTTGGGAAATTTGAGCCACATAGACTTAGATTCAAGTTTCAGAATGACGGAGCGAGAAGCGCTGAAATCGATTCGATTGGATGCCGATAATGCCCAGGCGTATGGACTATTGGCGGCCGTTTACCGTGACGAATACCGTTGGGAACAGGCTAATTCCACTTTTCTGATTGCTTTGCGTTGTAATCCAAACGACGCGCAAGTGAATTATTGGTACAGCTTGATGCTACGTTCGTTGGGGCTGCTGGAAGAGGCGGTCAAGTACAGCACCAAAGCCGTGGCTTTAGATCCGCTTTCGCCCGTGATTTTGGGCGGACACATTCGCAATTGTTCTTATGCTAATAAAAGAGAAATGACCAAAGCGGCCATTGAAAACGGCAAACTTTTGTTCAGTGATTCTTTTTTGTATTACTGGTCAACGGGCTATCATAACCTCGAAACTAAAAATTATTCCATTGCTTTGCGGGAGCTGACCAAAGCCAGACAACTTAACCCCAGCGTCAAAGGGATTGAAGCAGCTCTTGTCTATACCCAAGCTTGTTTGGGACAAACGGCCACGGCCAAAGCGTACCTATCTTCTCTGCCCGAAGTGTCCGATAATTATAGCTACTTTGCAATGGTATATGCTGGGTTGAACGATAAAAAAAACTGCCTTTATTATCTCGAAAAAATGGCCACACTGGGGAAGATTCCCACCGATGTCAAGGTGTCGCCGTTCTTTCGTTTCTTACGCGGAGATAAACGTTTTGACGCTTTGCTGCAACGGTTTGGCTTGCGAAACGTCCAGCTATCCAACTGAGCCATTTTTAGCATATATCCTGTTTTTTTCTTCAAAAAGATACGCAATTGTGCGTTTTTCTAAGTTTTTGACCGTATTTTCTAAGTTTTTGGTCATATAGTCAAACAGGGTGAGCTATGTTTGTATCTACTTTTGGGATATCATTTTTCAACCAATTGTTGATGAAAAAGGTCTTTTCTATTGCTCACATTACCCTACTTTGTATTGGACTTTGGCTCTGGTCGTTGGCTTGCTCTTCGACCGAGCAAAGTCCCAGTGAAGTTTCGGGTCGATATACCATTGCGACTGATAACTATATTGTTTTGGCCGAAAAAGCGCTGACCTATCAGTCGGATTTTGACTGGGAGGGCTGCGCTGATTTGTTGGCCGACGACGTGCAGTATTTTTTGCCCGACAGCGCCCAACCGCTCGTGGGTAAGTCGGCGGTGTTGGCCTTTTGGAAAAGCTGGCCGCAACGCACGCGCCTTGATTCTTGGCAACTCAGCCACTTCAACCACATTCCAGTTCAAACACGTCAAGCTTTGCCATTTTCGGGATTGTCGGGGGTGTATGTGATTTCGATGTTTAGGGGAAAACTCCATTACGTCGATGGCCACACCCGCACGCTGAATCTGAACTGTTGCCTTCATTTTAATGCACAAAAACGCATCGATCGCTGGTATAGTTACTACGACCACCGTCCAATGATACCTACTTTGACTACTATTCAAACAACTACCTTTTAATCCGATGAACACCACAAAACTACGTTATGCTTTGTACCGCCTTGTGCTTCTATTTTGGTGGGGGCTTTTTTTATTGCTTGGACAAACTACCGCCGCACAAACCTGTACGGGCGAAGTGCTTAATATTTCGACCACTGCCCCCAGCCAAACGGGTAATGGTGGCTCTTGGACAGTGCCTGCTGGCGGCCCTTATAAAATACGTATCACTGCAAAAGGTGCGAAGGGAGGAAATACTGATAATATGACGGTGGGAGGTAGTGGTGCGACCATGATAGGAGAATTTATTGTGAACTCTGGACAAACAATACAAGCAATGGCAGGTAGCCTAGGGGGAAATGGAACAGGAGGTTTAGGGTCGGCTGGCGGCGGTGGTGGATCTGGTGCGCAAATTCAAAACGGAAATTTGCTCATTCTTGCTGGTGGCGGCGGTGGCGCTGGTTATATTTTTAGTGGTAATGGTGGTGTTGTGCAAGCAGGTGCTGGAAGTGGTGGGGCAAGCGGTGGTGGAACTTCTGATGGAGGAGGAGGTGGTGGAATGCTGGGGAGCGGCGGAAATGGTGGTTCTAGTGGCTTGGGTACTCCTCCCACAGGAGGAGGTGCTGGATTTGGAGCTCAAGGAGGCAACTTGCGTAATTGTGGTAGCTTTAGTGGTGGAAATGGTGGGGGTGGGTTCAGCGGTGGGGGTGGGGGTAATTGTAGCCTTGGTGGTGGCGGAGGCGGTGGTTATAGTGGTGGCAATGCTGGTATGGGGCTTTCCAACGGTGGCGGAGGTGGAGGTGGAGGTGGCTCCTACAATCTCGGTTCTAACCAAAACAACACCGCAGGCGCGAACAACGCGGGCGGTCAAGTCATCATTGAATGTCTCGGAACAGCTACCTACTCGGCCACGGTTACGCCTATTCAGCCCACCTGTAATCAGTCAGGTAGTATCAGCATTGACTTCACGGGCGATTTCAATAATAATACCTCGGGTGGCTTGGAATACGCCATCGTAGCGGGCAATAGTTTTACGGGGACACCCACATTTGCGGACGTTACCGCCGATCCATTTAATGTTACTTCTGGTATGGGTACAACGGTGGGTACTTACACCGTACGGACTCGCCTTAAATACAATCCGACTTTGTACGTGGACAAGACTTACACGCTTACACGTCCATGCAACTGTACTTTTTACGTGAATACCAATGCGACGGGTGCCAACAACGGTAGTTCATGGGCGGATGCTTTTACGAGCCTACAAGATGCGTTGGAAACGGCGTGCTCAGGGGCTGAGATTTGGGTCGCGGCAGGCACGTATTATCCTACGGCTGATCCTTCGGGAAACAAAACCCCCGCCGACGCCCGTACCAAAGCCTTTGTGATGAAAAACGGCGTGGCCATTTATGGAGGCTTTAACGGCACAGAAAGTCAACTTACCGCCCGAAATTGGCGTAGTAATGCCACAGTTTTGAGTGGAAATATTGGCAACACGGGCGTTGATACGGACAACAGCTACCGAGTTATCAACAATACTTTTACGTCAGGTTCTCCATTGAACAATACGGCAATATTAGACGGGTTTATTGTGGAAAAAGGCTATGCAGATGGTGGTTTTCCTTTTAATCTGGGTGGAGGTATGTGGAATACGCATGCTTCGCCCACGGTTCGCCATTGCGTATTTAGAAATAACTACGCAGTGTCAGGAGGTGGGATGTTTAATGATAATTCACAAGCTACCATCATAAATAGCCTGTTTGTTAACAATACAGGAACAACTACTGGAGCAGGTCTTTCGAACGGTGGCGGAACGGATCAGGTGAAAGTCGTGAACTGTACTTTTTATGGGAATACAGGCCCAATAACTATCTATAACGAGAAATCAGCTACTACCGTCAGCAACAGTATTATTTGGGCAAATGGCGGAGGTATTTCGGGGGGTACGGTGACGTATTCCAACGTGCAGGGCGGAGTTACTGGTACGGGTAATAGTAGGCTTGACCCTCGTTTTGTAAATGCGGCTGGGGGAGATTTTCGCTTGCAGCAATGTTCACCCGCGATAGATAAAGGGACGAATACCAATGCTCCAACGACTGATTTTGAGGGAAATGCCCGCCCCTTCAATGCGACGGGGGTTAGTAATACTGATATAGGAGCGTATGAATACCAATCTACCTATGATATTTGTTCCGCTTGTGTTAATATCACAGGAGGAATTATTTACGTCAATGCCTCGTCGTTGGGCACTAATAATGGTAGTTCCTGGACGAATGCGTTTACGGATTTACAATCGGCGCTGAGTTTAGCTCGTAGTTATCCTTCTTGCGTGAGTCAAATTTGGGTCGCGAAGGGTACCTACAAACCTACTTCGGGCACCGACCGTGCCATTTCTTTTGAGATGGTCAATGGCGTGGCTATTTATGGCGGTTTTGCGGGGGGGGAGACGCAGCTTTCTGCTCGGAATTGGGTAGCCAATAAGACAATTTTGAGTGGGGATATAGGTACAATAGATGATAATGGGGACAATTCGTTTAATGTTATTCTAAACAACAATAATGGATTGGATAACTCAGCGATATTGAATGGCTTCACCATCTCAGGTGGAAATGCAAATGGGGTTAATAACAACAATAGTGGTGGTGGAATGAACAATATTGGCTCCTCCCCTCATATTTTGAATTGTAAATTTCTGAACAATTCGGCAATTTATGTTGGAGGTGGCATCAATAACTCATCAGCTTCGCCTCTCATTGCTAATTGTGTTTTCTTTGGAAATTCGGCAGGAGCAGATGGTGGCGCAATTGGTAATCTCTTTGCCACCAGTACGATTATTAATTGTTCGTTTTCTGACAATACATCCCCAATTACAACTGTTACCTCCATCAATACTTCTTCAATCATTGTGACAAATTGTGCTTTTTGGAATAATTTCCAAATTGCTGATGTCAGTAGTTCTCCTTCCAGTAGGGTTTCCATTTCGTACTGTATATCTCCGCAAACCTATGGGGGACTTGGTAACCTAACCGCGAATCCACTTTTTGTGGATGCCGCCAATGGAGATTTTCGCCTACAAGCCTGCTCACCTGCCATCAATGCGGGAGACGCCGCTACTACCTCAGCCATGGTAGGGCTTGTTGATTTTGCAGGAAATCCTCGTTTTTATGCTGATGGAAGAATTGATATGGGGGCGTACGAATACCAAAGCTCTTTACCCACTGCGATTACGCCTACGGTGGGGACCTCCAACCCCACTACCTGTGGTGGCTCAAACGGTAATATTACGTTGGGCGGTTTTTTGAACAATACCACCTATTCGGTTGCTTATAAAAAGAATGATACAGCTATTTCGGCGGCTAACTTTACCTCTGACGGCAGTGGAGTAATTACGCTAACGTCTTTGGGAGCAGGTAATTATACTGATATTGTCGCTACGTACGGTGCGTGTGTTAGCAATGCTGCTACAGCTAGTTTACAAGACCCAGCCAAACCAGCTATTACATTGAGTACGATTCCAGCCATCTGTGCGGGGGCTTCGAGTTTTACGATTCCTTACAGTAATGCAACAGGTTCGCCAAATAAGTATTCGATTTCAGAAACTGGGATTACGGCGGTTAGTGATGGAGATTTGTCTAACCCCATTACGGTAGCGTTGAGCAGTCCAGCTTCTGGAAGTTCGATTCCTTTTGAACTAAAGGTGAAAAATGCGACTACCAACTGTGAATCCAACACACTTACAGGGTCGGTGACGGTCAACCCTGTAAGTGTGGGCGGTACAGTGAGTTCAGCGCAAACGATATGCTCGGGAACGTCTCCCGCAGATTTGAGTTTGTCAGGTCAAACGGGGAATGTGGTGAAGTGGCAAAAGTCTTCTGATGCTAATTTCAGTAATGCGGTTGATATTGCTTCAACTGCGACTCTGACCACCTTGCCAAGTGCGCTCATTGGGAACTTAACGGCGAATACCTATTTCAGAGCGGTAGTGCAAAGTGGCGTATGTAGTGAGGCGGTTTCAAGTTCGGTGCTGATTACGGTAAATCCTGTAAGTGTAGGTGGCGTGGTAAGTTCAGCCCAAACGATATGTTCGGGGACGTCGCCATTGGATGTGAGTTTATCAGGTCAAACGGGGAATGTGGTGAAATGGCAAAAGTCAAGTGATGCCAATTTTAGCACACCAGTGGATATTGCTTCAACTGCGACTCTGACCAC
>NZ_KI519423.1:60331-64637 GCF_000482465.1 Runella limosa DSM 17973 | reverse complement strand
CAAACGGGGAATGTGGTGAAATGGCAAAAGTCAAGTGATGCCAATTTTAGCACACCAGTGGATATTGCTTCAACTGCGACTCTGACCACCTTGCCGAGTGCGGTTATAGGTGCTTTGACTGCAGATACGTATTTCAGAGCAGTGGTGCAAAGCGGTGTATGTAGCGAAGCCTACTCTTCTTCAGTGCTGATTCAAATTCACCGAAAACCCACAATAACGCTCTCAACGCTTCAACAAACGTTGAACGAAGGCAACAGCCAGACATTTTGTGACACAGATGCCAATCCTGTGAACAGTTTGCAGTTTGGAGTGACGACGGGCTGTGTAGTAGGCAGTCCCGTTTGGCGGATGCAAGTGGGTAGCGGTGCGTGGAGCGACTGGTCAACCAATCCACCAGTCAACCAATCCTCCAATAACCAACCCCACCGCTACCAAGCGGCCTGTGATGGGGGTTGTGCTTCGACTTACTCAGGTATGATTGAGTTGACGATCAACTATCGTTCAACTGTCCCTCAAAATGTCTCACTGTTAGTCGATGGCGTGACAGTGGTCGTGGGCGAGACCAAAGAAGTGTGTAATTTGGTTACAATTCCGCTGACGTTTAATGCCAATTGCGCCGCTGGTGAAGTGACACTTTACTCCGTGGATGGCGGTGAATATTCATCGGGCGTGCCAACTGGTTTGGTGGATAATCAGTATCACAATTACCGTGTACGCTGCCGCAAATCAGACGGAACGCCGTCGTGCGTGGAATCTGAATCGGGGGTAATGCGATTAAAGTTGGTGACCATTCCAAGTGCTCCGACGGTATCGTTGTCATCAACGAGCAGTTGTGATGCGACAGCAAGTTTTAGTGGGCAATCATCTTGCGGTAGTTTGCGGACGGTTTGGTACAATGCAACTACGAACGTGGCTTTGCCCAATTTGCCATCAACTGTACCAAGCCAGACGACGTCTTATTACGCCCGTTGTCAGACGGAAAACGGTTGCGTAAGTGAGAAGAGTAACGTCGTGACCTTTACGCTAACGTCCACGCAAGTCGCGCCTGTGATTACGGCGAGTCAAGAGATAGTATGCACAGGAACGACGGTTCGGATTTCGGCGAATTGCCCCGCAGGAAGTCAGACGTTTTGGAACACGGGCGTAACAACACCGAGTTTTGAAGTCTCATTTAACAACGTGACCAAGCAAACTTACTGGGCAAAGTGTATTTTTGCAGGTGGTTGTCAAAGTTCAGAAAGCGTTCGCAAGGATATTTACTGGAATGCTTTTGTGGTGACGTTGATTAATGTGGGAGAAAGCAAATCATCAGTAAAGGTAAACGACCGTTCAGCGTGGTCGAGTCAGTTCATCACGCGGGACGGTGGTCCAGAATTAGAGCAAAGTACGCAGCAAAACCCGACGCTGTATTTTGTAGAAAACGCCAACAAAGTAGCCCCTCGTTACTGGACGATTAACGCCGATGCTTGTGGTTTGGGCACGGATGGTTCATTGACTTTTGACATGTTGGCGACGCCCGAAATGGGCGTAATTCGCTCCTTTAATACACACGAGAACAATGCCCCCTACTTTATGTACGCTAACCGTGAGGGCTGGACGGAGTTGTACGCACAAAACCATCCAGCCTACGGTTTTTACCAAGACAATGGTGCAGGAGGTAACGTATATGATTTAGGGTTACCAAAGGGTTTGTACAAATTAGGTGTGAGATATTGGGATCAAAAGGGCTGGGGCAGTATTTATCCCTCAACGCGCAAACCGCAAGGGAACGTGCTTGCTTACCAAGAATACTGGTTCAGAATCCAGTCGAAGGATGGGGTAGGCGTAGGCGCAGCGCGAGTAGCGGGTGAGCAAATGGCAAATGATCTACCACCCAACGTTTTTGCGCAAGTGATGCCAAATCCTGTTTCAACTGTTTTGCGTTTACAAGTGCAAGGTGGAAAGGGGCAAGAGGTGCAGACTACGTTGGTAGATGCTGCGGGGAGAGAACTATTACAGCGAAAATTTGTGCCTGAGACTAACACGCATCAAGAGGAGTTTGAGGTGAGTGAATTACCGACGGGGATGTATTTCTTGAAGGTTTCGAGTGCTGACAAACAGGCAAGTTTGAAGGTGATAAAAATAAAGTAGGAGATAAAAAAATGTATTTTATGAAAAACATCTTTTTGATTTTTTTGATTTTGGTGAGCGTATTGGGAGTTTCCCACGCGACTATTTTTACGGTTAGCAACACCAATGACAGTGGTACAGGTTCTTTGCGACAGGCCATTCTAAATGCCAATGCAGATGCCACAGCAACGGCGGCGGCTCCCCACCAGATTAATTTTACCGTATCCAATGGGTCAACCATTACGGTCATTAGTCCTTTTTTGGTGATTACTAACCATGTTAGCATCAATGGCTTAGGCGTAGCAAATTTGACAATTAGTGGTGGTGGCACCTCACGTATTTTTTGGATACAAAATGGCACCATTACCATTCAAAACCTTACGCTGGCTAATGGCTACGCCAAGGGAGGCAATGGCAACTCGGGTGGCATGGGAGCAGGTGGAGCTATCTTTATGCACGAAGGCAAAGAAGGGGGCACTGGTAGTATTAATCTACGCTTAATCAATGTCAATTTAAATAATAATCAGGCTTTGGGTGGAACCGGTGGTGTTGGTTCACTAGCAGGAGGGGGAGGAATGGGAGGAAATAGTGCGGATGGTATTGAGGGTGGTGGTGGTGGTGGTGTAATAGGAAGTGGCAACGGGAATGCTGGTGCAAGTGTAAGCAACTCCTCTGGAACTACACCAGGTAATAATGGTGGCATTTCTATTTTTGGCGGTGGTGGTGTTGGTAACGGTGGTAGTGGCGGTTTTGGTGGCGGTGGGGCTGTGGGTGGTGGCGGTGGTAATGGCGGTTTCGGTGGTGGAGCTGGAGCCGGTGGCCAAGGTGGTGATGGCGGTTTTGGCGGTGGCGGTGGTTCTGGTGGTCTGGCTGGCCATGGCGGTTTTGGTGGTGGCGGTGGTATTGGTGCTCTTTCTGGTAATGGTGGTTTTGGCAGTGCTGGCAGAGGCGGCGGTGGCATGGGCGCAGGTGGTGCTATTTTTGTAGCCAGTGGTCGCTTGAATTTGACTGGGGTTAATTTTAACAACAACAATGCTACCCGAGGTAATAATGGCGCTAAGGGCTATGGTGGAGCGCTTTTTGTGTTCAACAAAACAGATAACGGAGGAAATGCCGCCCCAGGCACGACGAATGATCCATCAGTCAGCATGTGCAATGTGACCTTTAATGGCAATACCGCAGATGACGACAACAGCACTTATACCAACAATGACAACGTTTATGCAAGTAATACTTCCAGTCTAAGCCCTACTGGCTACATCAGCAGCAATGTTAGCACCATCTGTGCAGGTGGGAGCATCCAGCTTAGTTTTACCCTTGCTTCAGGCGCTGGCCCTTTTGATATTGTGGTCAATGGGGTAACCTACAATGATGTACCGAGCGGTAGTGTATTTGCTACGTTGACCGAAGGGGTTAACTTTTCTGGCACTACCAATTTCAACCTTACTCAGATTACAGATGCCAATAATTGTGTAATCAGCGGTCTTGCTCAAACGACCACGATTAATGTCAATACGGTAAATGCAGGTAGTATTTCAGGAGATCAAATGGTTTGTTCGGGTGGTGATCCCAGTACCTTTAACTCGACTGCGAATGGTTCTGGTTCTGGAACTACCACCTATCGTTGGGAAAAGAGTACAACAAATTGCAACAGTGGTTTTTCGACCATCACGGATGCAACCGGTTCAACATACGATCCGCCTGCACCATTAAGCCAAACGACTTACTATCGACGAGTCACCATTTCTGCTTTAAATGGGGTTGTCTGTGAGAAAATTAGCAATTGTGTGACGGTGACGGTGGGGGACAATACCCCCCCAGTTATTAGCTGTGCGACTGTACCACCCCTAGTATTGGGTTCGAACTGCTCGGCAACTTTACCCGACTATACCAGTCTAGGTACTCCCTCAGACAATTGTGGGGTAAAAAGTGTAACACAATCACCAGTAGTAGGGACAGTTGTAGCAGGTGTTGGTACCATGGTGGTGACCCTCACGGTGACTGATAACAATGATAATACGAGTTCTTGTGCTTTTCCGGTTTCAAAAGTGGATAACACGCCTCCGACGATCACTTGTCCAGCCAACATTTCGGTGAACAACGACGCAGGTCAATGTTCGGCGGTGGTAACCTACACGGCTCCCGTGGGAACGGATAATTGTTCAGGAGCAACGACAGTACAAACGGCAGGTTTGGC
>NZ_KI519423.1:53070-59378 GCF_000482465.1 Runella limosa DSM 17973 | reverse complement strand
GGCCAATGTGGCGCAGTGGTGACGTACACTACTCCCGTCGGGACGGATAATTGCACAGGAGTAACGACGACTCAGATAGCGGGATTAGCCTCAGGTTCAACCTTCCCCGTGGGTGTAACAACGAACACATTTCGAGTAACGGATGGAGCCAACCAAACCGCCGAATGTTCATTCACGGTGACGGTGGTTGATGCGGAAGCGCCGAAGATTACGTGCCCAGCAAACATAACGGTAAACAACACCACAGGCCAATGCGGCGCAGTGGTGACGTACACTACTCCCGTCGGGACGGATAACTGTACAGGCGTAACGACGACCCAAATAGCGGGGTTAGCCTCAGGCTCGACTTTCCCTGTGGGAGTGACGACGAATACATTTCGAGTAACGGATGGGGTAAATTTAACCTCCGAATGTTCGTTTACGGTGACAGTGGTAGATGCTGAAGTGCCAACGATTGTGTGCCCAGCGAATATCGTGGTCTATGAAGGTACGCGTGTGACGTATGTTGCTCCCGTTGGGACAGATAATTGTTCAGGAGCAACAACGACCCAGACGTTAGGTTTAGGAACGGGAGTAGTTTACCCCGTTGGCGTAACGACGAACACGTTTAAAGTTACAGCAGCCAATGGTCAGATAACGGAGTGCTCGTTTACGGTGACGGTGATAGGCAAACCCGCGATTACTTTATCGACGCTTCAGCAAACCCTAAATGAAGGCAACAGTCAAACCTTCTGCGATACGGATGCAAATCCAGTGAATAGTTTGCAATTTAGCATCACAACAGGCTGCGTAATCAACGACCCCGTATGGCGCGTGCAGATAGGCAATGGCGCATGGAGCGATTGGACTCCCAATCCCCCAGTTTCCCAATTATCCAATAACCAAGTTCACCGCTACCAAGCGGCTTGTAGCGCCAGTAATCCAGTGACGTACACGAGCCCGATTGAATTGACGATCAACTATCGTTCAACTGTCCCCCAAAATGTGTCTCTATCGGTTGATGGCGTGACAGTGTTAGTAGGCGAGAGCAAGGGAGTGTGTAGTTTGGTTACGATTCCGCTGACGTTTAATGCCAATTGCGCCGCTGGTGAAGTGACACTTTACTCCGTCGATGGTGGTGAATATTCATCGGGTGTGCCCACGGGTTTGGTGGATAATCAGTATCACAATTACCGCGTGCGTTGTCGTAAATCGGACGGAACTGCATCCTGTGTGGAGTCAGAATCAGGCGTGATGCGTTTGAAATTAGTAACCATTCCAACGGCGCCGACGGTATCGTTGTCATCAACGAGCAGTTGTGATGCGACAGCAAGTTTCAGCGGACAGTCATCTTGTGGGAGTTTGCGAACAGTTTGGTACAATGCAACTACGAACGTTGCCTTGTCCAATTTGCCATCAACTGTACCAAGCCAGACGACGTCTTATTACGCCCGTTGTCAGACGGAAAACGGTTGCGTAAGTGAGAAGAGTAACGTCGTGACCTTTACGCTAACGTCAACGCAGGTCGCTCCCGTAATTACGGTTTCGCAAGAGATAGTATGTACAGGAACGAATGTAAAAATTTCGTCGAATTGTCCCGCAGGTAGTCAAACGTTTTGGAACACGGGTGTAACAACACCAAGTTTTGAAGTCTCATTTAACAACGTCACCAAGCAGACATATTGGGCGAAGTGCCTATTTGCAGGTGGGTGCCAAAGTTCAGAAAGCGTTCGCAAGGACATCTATTGGAATGCTTTTGTGGTGACATTGATTAATGTTGGAGAAAGCAAATCGTCGGTGAAGGTAAACGACCGCGCAGCGTGGTCGAGCCAGTTTATCAAGCGTGACGGTGGGCCAGAATTAGAGCAAAGTACGCAGCAAAACCCAACGCTGTATTTTGTAGAAAACGTGAACAAAATAGCTCCTCGTTACTGGACAATCAACGTGGAAGCCTGCGGCTTGAGTACGGATGGTTCATTAACTTTTGACATGTTGGCAACACCCGAAATGGGGGTAATACGCTCTTTCAACACCCACGAAAACAATGCGCCGTATTTTATGTACGCCAACCGAGAAGGCTGGACAGAATTGTACGCGCAGAATCATCCTGCCTATGGTTTCTACCAAGACAACGGTGCAGGCGGTAATGCCTACGATGCAGGTTTGCCCAAGGGTTTGTACAAGTTGGGGGTGAGATATTGGGATCAGAAAGGTTGGGGCAGTATTTATCCTTCAACGCGCAAACCGCAAGGCAGCGTGTTGGCCTACCAAGAATATTGGTTCCGCATCCAATCGAAAGATGGCGTAGGCGTGGGAGCAGCGAGAACAGCGGATAGCGGTGAGCAAGGGTCGGGCCGTCGCACGGCAAATGGCGAAGGGCAAGCGGTAATTGTTCCCCCATCGGGGGGCAGGGGGCTATTTGTCCTCCCCAACCCAGTCACCAACATTCTCCGCTTGCAAGTACAAGATAACAAGGGACAAGCAGTGCAAACTACTTTAACTGATGCCTCGGGTCGGGAAATATTACACCGCCAATTTGTCCCTGAAACCAACACGCATCAAGAAGAGTTTGCGGTGAGTGAGTTACCAACGGGAATGTACTTTTTACAGGTGACAAGCCCTGATAAACACGCTACTTTGAAGGTACTGAAAGTAAAATAAAAGCCCTTATATA
The DNA here is from genome assembly GCF_000482465.1 of Runella limosa DSM 17973. Classification (GTDB taxonomy): domain Bacteria; phylum Bacteroidota; class Bacteroidia; order Cytophagales; family Spirosomataceae; genus Runella; species Runella limosa. The sequence goes on along the minus strand of NZ_KI519423.1, from coordinate 56,725 downwards.
GGCTTCAATGGGGGGATAAACGATGGTCAATACCATTGTTTATCCCCTTTTTTTGCGCTCTGTTATTTTTGGAAGTGCTAGAAGGTGATTTGTAATTATCTGATAGTAAGTGTGTTGTAAATTGTCCACCCCCTTTGTCCACCCCCTAAAATAGCTATTTTGAGCGTAGCGTATCTATTTTGTATGTGTGATGAAAGCCAGCTCGTGGAGTAGCGCTGGTAAAGTCACAAATCTTGTCCTTATAAAACTCATAACTTTTATGAAAATTTTTACGTGTCGTTTTTTACTGTTATTACTAAGCCTAATGCCCATGTTGTCGTGGGGACAAACAACGGTATATTGGACTGCCGCTACCAGTCGTGATTGGAATGTAGCGACAAACTGGTCTCCGAGTGCAGTACCGACTGCAACGAGCAATGTGGTTATTGGCTATTCGTCCGAACAAAACTCTCCTATCATTCAAGCTGGGACTGCTGCGGTAGCCAATAGTGTGCAACTAAATATTGGGGCTTTACTGACGATTGCAAGTGGAGGAAGTATTACGATTGATGGCGCGACGACGGCATTTACAGCTGGCTTACTCAATAATGGCACGATTGAAAACAGTGGTATTATTCGCGTTGAACCAGCTGAAAATACTACAATTGCCTATGGGCTATATATGCAAGGTACGGCACAAAACGTCGCAAAATTTATCAACAAATCAGGCGGGGAAATACACATTGACGGAACGAGTACTTCGGGCATTTTTATGCAAGCCAATTCTCTTTTTTCCAATGAAGATAAAGGGAAGGTGGTTATTGGAGAAAATAAAACGGTAGGGAAGGAAGGTGTATTCAATTTGGGCAGTGTAGAGAACAAAAATGGGGGAGAAATCTATATCTATAAATTTACAAGTGCGGGAGTTTCTGTTGGTGATGGGAGCCCCAGTTTTACCAATGCTGGCAAAGTAGTAATTTCTGGAACTGGTACATCTTTATTTGGAGTAGATAATGGAGGGAGTTTTACTAACCAGTCAGGAGGGGAAATCTACATTGACGGAACTGGAAATACGGCTTTCTCTAATAGTAAAAACACCTTTACCAACGACGGAAAGGTAGTCATGGGAGCCAATGCAGCAGTTGGTAGATTTGGGGTCTCAAATAGTGCTAGTGGTGTTATAAATAATAATGGGGAAATTAGTATTGACCGATTTAATACCAACAATGGCTATGGAATCTTTAATACTGCAAGTTTTACCAATCAAGGTAAGGTGGTAATAGGAGCAAATAGTAGCACGCTAGGAGTGACTGGGCTTAACAATACAAGCAGTTTCTTAAATAAGTCAGGGGGAGAAATTAACATTGATCGAATATCAAGTTATGGATTAGCTAACGAGTCAAGCGGTACATTTACGAATGAAGGAAACATACAGATTGGGGCTAATGGTGCATCAGGAACAATTGCTTTGGTAAATAATAACGCTATTTTCAACAACACAGCAGGGCGGATTTTTCTTGACCGAAGTAGTTCTATTGGGATATTTAATTTTAATTCTGGTACGATTAATAATACGGGAAAGGTCGTCGTTGGTGCCAATAATGGCGTAGGAAACGATGGAGTATATAATAGTTCTTCCACTTTTAATAACAATTTGTGTGGTGAATTGCGGGTAATGAGGGGTAGATTAAGGAACGAAAGCACCCTGACGAACAAGGGAATGATTTACGTGGCAAATTCATTGACTACTCAAGGTACATTTACGAACGAAGGCGTGCTTAGTTATGGGTCGCTTACAGGGTCAGTGACCAATACCTCGGCTACTTCGGTCATTGTCAACAATTCCCCGACTACGCCTATTTTCAGTTACGGAGGTACGTACAGTGGCACTATCAACATCTTTACCGATGAAGCGGCGACTCAATCGGCGGGTACTTTTAGTTTACCGAATAATTTTACTCCTTTGGCGTCATTTCCAACGGGTACTCGAACGCTTTATGCCAAAATAACCCCGAGTCAAGCAGGATGTACCTTTGTAGTGCCTTTTAGCTACTTAGTATGTAACAGTACCCTTACAGCGGGAGCAACGGCTAATCCCACTACTTGCGGGGGAACTCAAGGAAGTATTGTTTTTAGTACGACCAACTTGCCAGATGGCGATAATTATGTGTTGAGTTTTACGACGAGTTCGACCACGAGTAGTCCTAAGAGTGTCAACGTCAGGGGGAATAGTTTTACCTTGAGCGGGCTTACGGCGGGTGATTATAGTAATTTTTCGCTTTCGGCGTTGGGTTGTAGTTTTTCACATGCTACGTCTAAGGTATTGGTTGATCCCCCACTGCCGACGGTGACGATTGTCGGCAACAATGGCACTATTTGTGCTGGAAAGGACGCTATTTTCACGGTGAACGGAACCAGTGGCGCCACGCTAACTTATGTAATAACAGGGCTTGATGATGATCAGACGCTGCTTTTAAATGGAACCAATCAGCTTCTGACCGTTAACAATGCCGTTACTGATGTTATCTTTTCCCCAATCAGTGTAAGCAAGAATAACTGTTTAGTGGTCATAGTAGATGGAAGCAAAGTGACAGTGAATCCTTTGCCAACGGCGACGATTTTGGGTACAGCGACAGTGTGTCAGAATGGAGATAAGCCGTTGGTTACGTTTACAGGTGACGGTAGCACGGCACCTTACACGTTTACGTATAAATTGAATAATGGTGACGTGCAAACGATAACGACGGAGAATGGAAATAGCGTAAGCCTCGAAGTTTCAACGAGTCAAGTAGGCGAGTTTGGATATAATTTGGTGAAAGTGACCGATGCTAGTACGACGGCTTGTAGTCAAACTCAAACGAGTAATGCGGTGGTGACGGTGAATCCATTGCCAACGGCGACGATTACAGGGACAACGGTAGTTTGCCAAAATAGTACAAAGCCCAAAATTACGTTTACGGGCGGGAATGGGACGGCACCGTACACGTTTACATATACCTTGAATAATGGTTCCGAGCAAACGCTAACGACCGAAAATGGGAATAGCATCACCTTAGAAGTCTCTACAAGTGAAGCGGGAACGTTTAAATATGATTTGGTGAAAGTAACCGATGCCAGTACGACGAAGTGTAGTCAATCCCAAAGTGGCAGCGCGACAGTGACGGTGAATCCCTTACCAACGGTGACGATTACGGGAACAGTCGCAGTGTGTCAAAACAGTACGTCTCCCAGTATCACTTTTACGGCAGATAAAGGGACAGCACCTTACACATTTACGTATAAAATCAATGACGGAGTTGCCCAAACGGTGACGACAACCACTGGCAATAGTGCCACTGTTTCGGTTTCTACGGGTAACTCAGGAGTGTTTGTGTACAGTTTAGTGAGCGTTTTGGAAAGCTCTTCTACGGCGTGTAGTGAAATTCAAACGGCAAGTGTGGTGGTGACGGTGAATCCATTACCCACGGCGACGATTTTTGGGGCAACAACCGTTTGCCAAAATAGTACAAAGCCCAAAATTACGTTTACGGGGTCAAATGGAACCGCTCCCTACACGTTTACATATACCTTGAATAATGGCACCGAGCAAACGCTAACGACCGAAAATGGGAATAGTATTACCTTAGAAGTCTCTACAAGTGAAGCGGGAACGTTTAAATATGATTTGGTGAAAGTA
>NZ_KI519423.1:46338-52503 GCF_000482465.1 Runella limosa DSM 17973 | reverse complement strand
GACGGAGTTGCCCAAACGGTGACGACAACCACTGGCAACAGTGCTACTGTTTCAGTTCCTACGGGTACTTCTGGCGAGTTTACATACAGTTTAGTAAGCGTTTCAGAAAGTTCTTCCACGGCTTGTAGCCAAACTCAAACAGGTAGTGCGGTGGTGACGGTGAACCCATTGCCAACGGCGACGATTACGGGGACAACGACGGTGTGCCAAAACGGAGCGTCGCCAACCGTGACATTCGTGGGGGCAAATGGCACAGCACCCTACACGTTTACGTACAAAATCAACGACGGCGCTGTTCAAACGGTGAAAACAGTCAGTGGGAACAGCATCACGGTTTCAGTGCCGACGAGGATAACGGGGGTATTTATATATACCCTAGTAAGTGTATCAGAAAGTTCATCCACGAGTTGTAGTCAAGTGCAAAGCGGCAGTGTGGAAATAAAAGTACAAAGCAAGCCTACAATTACGTTAACAACGCTTCAACAAACGCTCAACGAAGGTAACAATCAGACGTTTTGTGACATTGACGCCAATCCTGTGAACAGTTTGCAGTTTACAGTTTCGGGTTTGTGTGTGGTTGGTTCTCCCGTATGGCGTGTTCAAGTAGGTAGTGGTGCTTGGAGCGACTGGTCAACCAATCCACCAGCTACCCAATTATCCAATAACCAACCCCACCGTTACCAAGCAGCCTGCGATGCGAGTTGTTCTGTGACGTACACGAGCCCGATTACTATTCAAATTAACTACCGCGCTTCGACACCTCAGCAAGTATCATTGGTAGCCGATGGCGTAACGGTAAACGAAGGCGAAAGCAAAGAGGTTTGTAATATCGAAGGGAATAATATAACCTTCAACGCTACTTGTGCCGCAGGCGAAGTTATCCTTTATTCGGTTAATGGGGGTGATTATGGTAGTGTCGTACCGACGCAGTTGGTGGACGGTCAGTTTCACAATTACCGCGTTCGTTGTCGTAAAATAGATGGGACGCTATCATGTATTGAAACGGAATCAGGAGTGATGCGCGTTCGACTCAATAGTGTTGGCCAAGCCCCCGTGGCGAGCTTGAACGTAACAAGCGGTTGCGGAACGCCTGTATCATTTAGCGGGACGGCGAGTTGCGGAAGCCTAACGACAGTGTGGTATAATGCTTCGACGAACGTAGCTTTACCAACGCTGCCGAGTCAAACCCCTAATGAAACGACGTTGTACTATGCACGTTGCCAAGCGGGTGGAGGTTGTTTGAGTGAGAAGAGCAATGTGCTGACTTTCAAGGTAATACCCCTGGGTGTGGCTCCCGTAGTGACAGTAAGTTCAGAGGTAGTATGTGCGGGAACGAGTGTGACAATTTCGTCGAATTGCCCTGTGGGCAGTCAAACACTTTGGAGTACGGGAGTAACGGCACCAAGTTTTGAGGTATCTTTCAACAATGTGACGAAGCAGACGTACTGGGTGAAGTGCCTATTTGAAGGCGGTTGTCAAAGCGCGGAGAGTGCGCGTAAGGATGTGTACTGGAATGCGTTTGTGGTGACCTTAATCAACGTGGGTCAAACAAAGTCGGCGGTGAAGCCATCGAACGATAAGTCCTTGTGGAGTAGTCAATTTATCATCAAAGATGGTGGGCCTGAGTTGGCACAAAGTACGCAGTCGAACCCGACGTTATATTATGCGGAAAATGTCAATAAAACCGCCCCTCGTTACTGGACGATTAACGTGGATGCGTGTGTATTGGGGACGGATGGTTCGTTGACGTTTGACCTACTGGCGACGCCCGAGACGGGCGTACCCCAGTCCTTTAATACGCACGAAAACAATGCTCCCTACTTTATGTACGCCAACCGCGAAGGCTGGACGGAATTGTACGCGCAAAACCATCCAGCCTACGGTTTTTACCAAGACAATGGCGCAGGGGGTAACGTATATGATTTAGGTTTACCCAAGGGTTTGTATAAATTGGGGGTGAGGTATTGGGATATGAAAGGCTGGGGTAGCATTTATCCTTCAACCCGTAAACCGCAAGGCAACGTGTTGGCGTACCAAGAATACTGGTTCAGAATCCAGTCGAAAGACGGTGTCGGCGTAGGAGCAGCGAGGGCAGTAGCAGATTTGTCACCCTGGCGGTTCGCCGATGCGAAGGGTCTAAGTCCAAGTAACTTTGCCACAGTCCTCCCCAACCCCGTCACCAACATTCTCCGCTTGCAAGTGCAAGATAACAAGGGACAAGCAGTGCAAACTACTTTAACTGACGCCTCGGGTCGTAGCGTTTTGCGTCGGACTTTTACACCAGAAACCAACATGCACCACGAAGAGTTTGGGGTGAGTGACTTGCCAACGGGTACATACTTTCTACAGGTAACAACCTCTGAACAACAAGCTACATTGAAAGTAGTGAAAGTGCAATAGAGAAAGCATGAGCTCTGTATAAAAAGTACCAATGGGTATATCCCATTGGTACTTTTTATTTTTACTCTAATGGTCTATATTCGCTGTCCCATTTCAAAACATCGTTATGCAAGACTGCCGAAAGCAAAATCGCTATCAACCCTTTCTATCATTAGCAGCCTTGTTAAGTGTGCTTTTGCTTTCTTTCTCCACTTTGGCCAGAGAAAAATTTAATCTTTCTGTCAAAGATATCGTCAAACAGCCCGCCGACAATCGTCTCAATTATTTTTTTACGTTGCACTACACTTGGCAGAAAGAAAAAAGTGATTTGAAACGAATCGACAGTCTGATGCGCATTACAGAAGAGCTCAACGACCCGCAACTACGCGAATATGCTCACGTGGTTAAGTATGCGTTCGATCTTTTTTTAACGCCTTCTCAAACCCAAAAAGATGCCATTTTTAAAGCTGCTGAAGAATATACATCCCAATCTGAAAATAAAGAATTAACCCCCTTTTTTTATTATACGGTAGGTATCTATGCTTTTTATATGGGTGATCTCAAAAAAGGGCTTCCGCTTGTCTATGAAGCAAAACAACTATTAGAAACCCTGCGCTATGAATCCTTTCGCCACGCCAGTTTTTATTACTTAGGCTTTTTTCATTTATATTACACTTTCCAAGATTACCCAAAAGCTGCCCAGTATTGTGAACTAGCTTTGCAAAACAAACATGATTTTATGTTTTTTCCAGCCGATTATTACAACAATGCTGGGCTTTGCTATTTCAATTTCAAAGCGTATGAAAAAGCAGAAATATACTTTAGGAAAGCCATTGAAGATGCAAAAAAAAGGAAGGAAAAAACCATTGAAGGTATTGCTATTGGCAACTTGGGGCAAACGTATTGGTTGAAAGGGCAATATCAGAAAGCTCTTATTTATTTGTACCAAGGGTTAAAAACCAACGAGAAAAATATCCAAAATATTCCATTGAATGTCGCAAATACCCGGATGTACATCGCTCATTGTTTGCTGAGTTTAGACTCATTGGAAAAAGCGAAACAATTTCTGCACCCTTATTCGTCACAAGACCCTTTCTGGAGCCTATCTTATAACCGAATGCGACTAACGACCCTGAGCTTGTATTATGATAAAACCAAAAACTATGCCTTAGCATCTGCTTACAAAGATTCATTGATGATTTTAAAAGATTCTATCAAAGTCAGGACAGATAGCAATAAAATCAAAGTTTTTGAGAGCCAACTGGAAGCTGAAAAGTTTTTAAATGAGAAAAGAGACTTGGAAGCCAAAGCACAAAATGAAAAACAGAAACGAAATCTTATCATTGCTGGCTTGATTTTATTCTTTGGAACGGGATTGGTTTGGTTAAATGAGCGACGCAAACAAACTGAAAAACTGGGAAACCAAAAGCGGCAACAAGCAGAAGACAAGTTGGCGCAGGCTAATGGGCAATTGGAACAATACATCGCTAATATCAAAGACAAGAATGCTCTGATTGAAAAGATCAGTTTTCAACTTCAAGTCGCCAATCGAGCCAATTCCCTATCGGCTGAGGAAGCGGATAAGTATATCAAAAACCTTCAACAAAGTGTCATTCTGACGGAAGAAAACTGGTTAGAGTTTAAGGGACTTTTTGAAAAAGTATTTCCCAATTTCTTCTCTGACCTTGGTCAATATTACGACGATCTAAATCCCGCCGAGGTGCGTTTGCTGGCTTTACAACGACTGGAATTGCCTACCAAAGACATGGCCAATATGCTTGGTATTTCTACCGACTCCATCAAGAAAGCGCGTTATCGCCTTCGCAAAAAATATCCCGATTTGTTAGAGTCATAGCCACAATTTGGGCGAAAAATACACTTTTGTCCACCATTACGCCGTTTTTGTCCACCCTTCTACTTAGCTTTTCTACATGATAGCTCGGTACTTTGTGGCAGTTAAATGCCTGCCCGATGCCTATATTTTTTCGCCCTCCCAACCGAAAGTGGCTTTGCCAATTGTTATTGCTGATTACCCTGTTTACTCTCTCCGTGCTGGCAGTATGGTGGTATTTTGATATTCGTATCAAAACCTTAGAAACCTATTCACCTTTTTAACCTTGTCGCTCTTGTGCAGAGGTCTTACTTGCGTTGTACCCTAAATTCACACTAACTTTTTACTCGAACAATGAAAACTTTTTTTACTTCCTTACGAACCCTTGTCGATGCTCCAGTTCTCGGCTTATTAGTACTCTTATTTTGGCTGAGTATGGGCAATGCTGCTGCCCAAACCATCACGACGGGAAACATCACCCCCACCCGTTATTGTGCTGGGGCGGCGATTGCCATTCCATTTACGGTGGCAGGAACATTGGTCAGTCCTGGGCCAACCAACATCACTTATCGGGCCCAATTGAGCAATGCAGCTGGCGGCTTTGACTCGGGTACGACCAATCTGGCTGCCATAGTTACTACAGTGGGTTCGGAAGGAGCTGCTAATTTGTCGTTAACGATCAATACCACGGTACCCGCAGGTTTGCCCATCAGTGGCCAGTATCGCATCAGGGTGCAGAAAATCCTGCCGGGAGCGAATGTGGATGGCACTCCAAATACCACCGATCTTCAATTCGGGTTGATAATTACGGCTGACTACCCTAACCCAATCGGCCCTTACTGTGTAGGAAATCAGATTTCAGTTTCTTATCTGCTCAATTGTGATGCCCCTTCTGGAAACGTTTTTAGCCTCCAATTGAGTGACGCGGCAGGTAGTTTTGCCTCGCCTACTATCATAGCTTCCGTAAATGCTACTGGCATAGGTAGCATCAGTGGCAATTTCCCCGACGTTCCCACAGGCAACGGGTATCAGATGCGTATTGTCTCCTCTAATCCCTCTAATCCCACTTATGCCTCTGAAGTTAGCAACCGGTCTTTACCCTTCCGCATTAGTAGTGGTATTTTGACGACTATGAAAGCGAATGGTTCAATTTATTGTCCTGGTGAGGCCCTCAATTTGAACTACGCATTTAATGCTAATGAGGTCATCAATGAGGGAAATATCTATTCCATCGAACTCAGTAACAATAATTATGCTTCCCACACCACCCTGGGTACTTTGGCATCTACTGCCAAGTCGGGGAGTATTCAAGTAGCAATCCCCACAAACCTAATTCCAAATCCAAACTATCCAGATTATGAAATTCGAGTTAGAGCCTCTAACAGCCCGATTGATGGATGTGAATATGGACTCTATACCATTCGGGCTGCATCGACGGCTACTTTGGGCACTACCAACAGCCCCATTTGTGCAGGAAGTAATGCTACTTTCACCGTCAGCGGTACCAACGGTGCCACGCTGACCTACACGTTAACGGGGGTGTCAGGTAATCAAACCCTGCTTTTGAACGGCTCCAATCAAACCATCACCGCCAACAATGCCTCTACCGACGTTACCCTTACTTTGGTAAGTGTATCCAAAGATAATTGCAGTCTTACGCTGGGCACAACTTCAACGGTCTTGGTCAATCCGACCCCCAACGCAGTGGCTACACCTTCCAGCCAAACCATTTGTTCAGCAGGGGCTATCAATACCATTGTTTTGAGTGGAAACGTAGCAAATACTACTTATAACTGGATGCGAGATAATTCAGCAACAGTAACAGGCATCGCCGATAGCGGCAGCGGGAACATCAGTGGCTCTTTGACCAACACCACCAATGCTCCGATTACGGTCACTTTTACTATCACTCCTACGGCCAATAATTGCCCAGGAACACCCATCACGGCCACGGT
>NZ_KI519423.1:0-45761 GCF_000482465.1 Runella limosa DSM 17973 | reverse complement strand
TGTTCAGCAGGGGCTATCAACACCATTGTTTTGAGTGGAAACGTAGCAAACACTACTTATAATTGGACGCGAGATAATTCAGCAACAGTAACGGGCATTGCCGATAGTGGCAGTGGGAACATCAGTGGCTCTTTGACCAACACGACCAACGCCCCGATTACAGTCACTTTTACCATTACCCCCACGGCCAATAATTGCCCAGGAACACCCATCACGGCCACGGTGTTGGTCAATCCGACCCCCAACGCAGTGGCTACGCCTTCTGGTCAAACCATTTGCTCGACATCTGCTATCAACACCATTGTTTTGAGTGGAAACGTAGCAAACACTACTTATAACTGGATGCGAGATAATTCAGCAACAGTAACGGGGATCGCCGATAGCGGCAGTGGGAACATCAGTGGCTCTTTGACCAACACCACCAACGCCCCGATTACAGTCACTTTTACCATTACCCCCACGGCCAATAATTGCCCAGGAACATCCATCACGGCCACGGTCTTGGTCAATCCATTGCCCATGGCGATGATTTCGGGGGCAACAACCGTTTGCCAAAACAGTCCATCACCGAGCATTATTTTCACAGGAGCCAACGGCACAGCTCCTTATGCTTTCACTTACAAAATCAATGGCGGGCCTGTTCAAATGGCGAGTACGAATGTTGGAAGTAACAGCGTGACAGTTCCCGTTCCGACGACTACAGTAGGAGAGTTTACTTATACTTTATTGAGTGTGTCAGAAAGTTCCTCAACCAGTTGTAGCCAGGTTCAAAGTGGCAGCGTGGTAGTAAAAGTCCAAGGTAAACCCACAATTACGTTATCGACGCTTCAACAAACGTTAAACGAAGGCAATTCTCAAACGTTCTGCGATACAGATGCGAATCCTGTTAACAGTTTGCAGTTTACGGTTTCGGGTTTGTGTGTGGTTGGTTCTCCCGTTTGGCGGGTGCAAGTAGGTAATGGTGCATGGAGTGACTGGTCGCCCAATCCCCCAGTTTCCCAATCCTCCAATAACCAAGTTCACCGCTACCAAGCGGCTTGCGATGCCAATTGCTCTGTGACGTACACGACGCCGATTGAATTGACGATTAATTACCGCTCAACTGTCCCACAAAACGTATCGTTGTTAGTCGATGGCGTGACAGTGGTCGTGGGAGAGAGCAAAGAAGTGTGTAGTTTGGTGACAATTCCGCTGACATTTAACGCCAATTGCGCTGTTGGGGAAATAACACTTTATTCGGTGGACGGCGGTGAATATTCATCGGGCGTGCCAACTGGTTTGGTGGATAATCAGTATCACAATTACCGCGTACGTTGTCGTAAATCAGACGGAACACCGTCGTGTGTGGAGTCAGAATCGGGGGTGATGCGTTTGAAATTAGTAACCATTCCAAGTGCTCCGACGGTATCGTTGTCATCAACGAGCAGTTGTGATGCGACGGCCAGTTTCAGCGGCCAGTCATCCTGTGGGAGTTTGCGGACGGTTTGGTACAATGCTTCTACGAACGTAGCCTTGCCCAATTTACCATCGGTTGTTCCAAGCCAGACGACGTCGTATTACGCTCGTTGCCAAACTGAAAATGGTTGTGTAAGTGAAAAGAGCAATGTGGTGACATTCACGCTAACCTCCACGCAAGTCGCTCCAGTAATTACGGCGAGTCAAGAGATAGTGTGTACAGGAACGAGTGTAACAATTTCGGCGAATTGCCCCGCAGGAAGTCAGACGTTCTGGAATACGGGCGTGACCACGCCGAGTTTTGAGGTGGCGTTCAACAACGTAACCAAGCAGACCTACTGGGCAAAGTGTATTTTTGTAGGTGGTTGTCAAAGTTCAGAGAGCGTTCGCAAGGATATTTACTGGAATGCCTTTGTGGTGACTTTAATAAACGTTGGAGAAAGCAAATCTTCGGTAAAAACCAACGACCGCGCAGCATGGGCAAGTCAGTTTATCACGCGTGACGGTGGGCCAGAATTAGAACAAAGTACGCAACAAAATCCGACTTTATATTTTGTAGAAAACGCTAATAAAGTAGCCCCTCGTTATTGGACAATCAACGTGGAAACCTGCGGCTTGAGCATGGATGGTTCACTAACCTTTGATATGTTGGCAACACCCGAAATGGGGATGATTCGCTCTTTCAACACCCACGAAAACAATGCGCCGTATTTTATGTACGCCAACCGAGAAGGCTGGACGGAATTGTACGCGCAAAACCATCCAGCCTACGGTTTTTACCAAGACAACGGTGCGGGCGGTAACGCCTACGATGCTGGATTGCCTAAAGGTTTGTACAAGTTGGGGGTAAGGTATTGGGATCAAAAAGGTTGGGGTAGTATTTATCCTTCAACGCGCAAACCACAAGGCAACGTGTTGGCGTATCAAGAATATTGGTTCAGAATCCAGTCGAAAGACGGGGTAGGCGTAGGCGCTGCTAGAACAGCCGAGAGCAGTGGGCAAGGTGTATTAGTTCCCCCATTGGGACGGTACGCCGCGCGGGCTAGGGGGCTGGCTGTCCTCCCCAACCCAGTCACTAACATTCTCCGCCTCCAAGTACAAGATAGCAAGGGGCAATCGGTGCAAACTACATTGACTGATGCCTCGGGGCGGCAAGTGTTAGACCGCCGATTCGTCCCTGAGACCAACACGCACCAAGAGGAGTTTGTGGTGAGTGAATTACCAACGGGGATGTATTTCTTGAAGGTAACAACGTCTGAACAACAAGCGACATTGAAAGTAGTGAAAGTACAGTAAGCGCTACAAGGGCTATACAAATAGAGCGGCTCTTGTGGGAGCCGCTCTATTTGTATAGACGCTCAATTCCAATTCTAAATCCTCTTTTGAGGGAGTGAGACATTCTAAAATACCATCGAAAATGTAGTGACAGCATATTCGACCCTCTGCATTTGACCTTCGACATTTTTTACAACATTCCTTCATCAGCAAAACTTAGGTAGCCAAGCTCAGAGACAATTAAATGATCTAAAACGGGAATGTCAAGTAGTTTACCCGAAGTTACCAGCCGACGGGTAAGTTCTTTGTCGGCCTCGCTTGGTTTTAAATTACCAGAAGGATGGTTATGTGCCAAAATCATTGAACTCGCAAGGTGTTCTAGTGCTGACTTAAAGATGATTTTGGGGTCGGCAACGGTGCCAGAAATCCCTCCTTGGCTAATTTGAACGGGGCGGATGACTTCATTGGAGCGGGTGAGGAGCAAAATCCAAAACTCTTCGTGGGCTAAATCCATCAAATACGACCTGATTTGTTCATAAGCATCTTTAGAAGAGGTTATTTTGGGGCGACGCACTACGTCGCTGTCTTTTCTGCGCCTTCCTAATTCTAAGGCTGCGGCAATAGAAATCGCTTTTGCTTCGCCGATTCCTTTAATTTTCATTAAATCTTTGAGGCTAATTTTTGCTAGCTCATTGAGATTATTACTCGCTTTTTGAAGAATAATTTTTGACAAATCAACCGCCGACAATTCTCGGGTGCCCGAGCCAATAAGAATGGCGATGAGTTCGGCATCAGACAATGCGCCTTTCCCTTTTAACAATAACTTTTCGCGTGGACGGTCCTCTTCTGCCCAACTTAAAATTCGTCGTGAAGTGCTGTACTCTGTTTCTTCAAAAGCCATATTCAAATGCGAGGTTGGTCAATCTTGCTGAAAATTATAGTAACTTGCCGTGGTAAATCATGCGATATGCGCAATTATAGTATTATCATACCTGTTTATAATCGCCCCGATGAATTGGGAGAATTGCTGGATTGCCTTGCCCAACAAACCTTTAAAAACTTTGAGGTAGTGGTCGTGGAAGATGGCTCCAAAATCAAATGTAAAGACGTTGTGGACTCTTTTAAGTCACAATTAGATATTGCTTACTACTACAAAGAAAACGGCGGACAGGGGTTTGCCAGAAACCATGGCTTTGAACGTGCCAAAGGAGACTATTTTATTCTTTTGGACTCGGATGCACTTTTAGAACCCAATTATTTAGCGATAGTTGACAATCGCTTAAATACCGACTATGTGGATTTGTATGGTGGCCCCGACACGGATCATCCCAGCTTTACACCCATTCAAAAGGCAATCAGCTACTCGATGACGTCCGTTTTTACGACGGGCGGGATTCGGGGTAAAAAAAGCAATCTAGGAGGTACGTTTCACCCAAGAAGTTTTAATATGGGGCTGTCGAGACAAGTATGGGAAAAAACGGGTGGCTTTCAAATTAGCCGAATGGGGGAGGATATTATTTTTAGTATTTCTGCACTTCGATTTGGTTTTAAATCAGCCCTCATTCCCGAAGCTTTTATATACCATAAGCGAAGAACGGGCTTTGGGGCTTTCTTTAGACAATTGCGTTTTTTTGGTCGGGCTCGTATCAATATTGGGAGATTTTATCCTACTGAGTTGAAATTAGTACATACTTTTCCTCTGTTATTTACGCTGGGTTGCCTGAGTATTCCCTTTTTAGGGTTGATTCATCCGTGGTTATTTTATTTGGGTGCGGGTTTTCTTTGCCTTTACGTCACGCTCCTTTTTATGGATGCTACCCGTCAGTCTAAAAGCGTAAAAGTTGGTTTTTTGAGCGTTATTGCGGCATTTGTACAGTTGTTTGGTTATGGATTTGGTTTTATTCAAGAAGGGTGGACGCGATTATTTGAAGCCAAAACCCACCGCGAAACGGGCGCTCATATAGAGTATCCTTCTTAGGAAACAAAAAGCTGGAACATAAAAAAGGCGACCCGAGGGTCGCCTTTTTCTGTAGTGTCATTGGATTAGTATTCCCACAAACCGTGCTCTAGTTCCATCAATTCGTTTTCTACTTGAATTGATTTCCAAAGTGCTGATTTTTCGCTACCATAGATACTAATAAGGTCGCGATCCATTGGGTTTGAAAGTCTTGTAATACGACCGTTGAACAAACGCAAGTCGAAGGCATCGGCTAGGTTTTTGTGTTGAGCGGTGTTGTATTCGTTAAACCAAATGAATTTTTTCGGGTCGCTACGGAAAAGTTTATCCAAGTCTTTGTACTTAATTGTAGCCACAGGCATTTCAAGGCCAGCGGGGTGTACATCGGCAGGAATATAGATTGTAACGGTCTGAATGTCATAGTATTGGCGTGAACGCTTGCGGTCAAACACCCAGTCTTCTTTAATCTCCAATACTGACAACTGATCAGGGAAGTACATGTTCTCAGCAAGTGCAGTGGCTTCTGCGGCGGCTTTAGCAGCAGCTTCTTCGGCCATCTTCTTCTTGATTTCTGTAGAATCCACTTTTGGAGGTTGAACTTTCGCTACAACAGCTCCTTTTTTACCTTTTGTGGTTTTCTTTTTAGTTGGAGCACCCCAACCATCATCAACGGGCTGAGTTTCTTTCTTAGGAGTACTACCCCAGCCATCATCAGCAGGTTTGGCAGCTGTTTTTTTGTCATCCTTTTTGGTGTCTCCCCAGCCGTCTGTACCTGTAGTAGCGTTGTCGAGCCCAAAGCCAGCTTTCTTTTCTTCTTCCGTTAGTACTTGACCTTGGTTAGGGATTTGGAGTTTTTTGACAAACTCGTCCATCGTCATTTTCTTGGTCATATCTTGGTCAACGTAAGCATCCAAAAGCCCCGCTTTCACGGCGTCCATGATGTACTTGGTGATTTCGTTACCTTTTGAAAACATGGGCTGGTTTTGCTTTTCCTTCAAATCCAACCGACGCCACAGTGTACGTTTCATCATGATGTCTGCATCATTAAATTCACGTACTGAGAGCGGATTAACCCCACGGTTATCTTTCTCCTGCGCCAACGCTCCTAAGCTCACAGTAGCTAATGCTACGCATCCCAATAAGGTTTTGACTCTGTTCATTTTATTTTGTATTTAATTCGCTAGGGTATTAACGAACAATTTGTTACAAACGATATGCTTGTTTCCTGCAAAAATATTAGTTCAAAGGAATGTTTCTCAACTGGGTAGGTAAACCCGCATCATTTACGCTTCCTTTAAAGTTTTTACGTTGAACGCCCGAAACCTCAATGAACAGACGGTCACCAGCCTGAGCTTGGGATGCCAATGGTGCAATAGAACCACTCGGGCCACTGATAGAAACAGGCTGACCAACAGGGCGGTTGTTGCGTACAAGTCGAACAGTCATTTCTGAAACACGGAAACTTGCGTCTTCAGGCGAGAAAGCTTTAAAGCTAGGGTCAGCAACGGCATCCACGCGGATGCTACGTGCCATACTTGCCTGAACACCTTTACGCTCATCTGCCAAAGCTCCATTGATATAATACTCAAGACTTGGACGAGGAACTGGTGTAACGCGGAATGGCTCATTACCCATTACATTCCCTTGGTTTGAGATGCTGAGGGTTACGTTTCGGCTGTTTGGTACGATGATTACTTTTCCTTTACCATTGTTGATAAATTCGGCACCATCGCCACCAAATGATGGATTCCACAACGCACCAAGTGCGGCACTTTGTACGCTCAACACGTTTTTACAACCAAGGTAAAGCGGAGGCAACGTCCCTGTTTCGATTTGGTAAGTTGGACGAGCTACTTTATACTCATATTTCATTGAAATAGACGTATCACGACCGCTTGGAGTTGGGAATGAAATAACTCCTTGCAATACTTTTGTGGCCAAACCATCTTTGTCGTATGCACCACCTTGAGCCGTAAACTCAATGATTCCTTTTCCGTCTTGAACGCGTACTGGAGAACCACCCAAGCTCATACGTGGGGTAAGCGCACTAGAAGAAGCGGCAATGAACATTTCGCCTTTGAACTTCGTCCCAGCCACAACCACCTTCGATTCGGCGCTAATCATGGCCAAAATTTTGTCAAACTTGATGTCTTTCGCCCCTACTTTTGCGGCGAGGGCATCCAACACCTCTGCTTCCAAACGGCGGATTTCCGATTGACGCTGGCTCAATACCGCCAACGCTGCTGGAACTGGTGTTTGTTCAAAGTTGATAGCGGCAAAATCTTTGTTACGCTGATCAGCATCACGTTTAGCGAGCGGGTCGTCTTTGCCGTCGAGTGCCAACGGAGCAAAGTTCGTACCAGCAAGCTTGTTCATTTGGTCAACAAATCCGTTCAACTTGCTTTTAAGCTCATACGCTTTTCCATTTTTACCAGGACCAATCATGTAGATAGCCACTTTATCTTCTTCGTTGGGGTTTTTCACTTTGCCCGTTTCAGGGTCAATTCCACCACCCGCTTCGTCGATAAGTTTTGTTTTGATGGCATCTATCTCTGATACAATCCCGCTGGCGATTTTGCGCACATCTTCGGCTTGTTTTACGATAGCGACTTCAAACGCACGGTTTCCAGACTTTTCCACTTTGTCGCGGATGCTTTCAACCGTTCTTTGATTTATTTTATTGGCAGCATTTGCCGAACCTTCCATACTTGTGTTCAACAATTGGAATTTTTCCAATAACGCCGAACTCACTTGCAAGGCCAACATCGCTGTTAGTACTAGATACATCATCCCGATCATCTTCTGCCGGGGTGACTCTTTTCCTCCTGCCATTTTTGTAGATTACAGTTTTAGTTTACGGTATTACAGATACTTGCTCTTGGTAAGACACCTAAGAACACGTTTTAGCCACGCATGGCAGCAAGCATGTTACCATACACATTGTTAAGCGACGTGATGTTGGTAGTCAACTTAGACATTTCGGCTTTGAACTGCTGTGATTCTTTTGTCGCATCAGCCATGTTTGACATGGCAGTCGTCAAATTACCGTAGAAAGCGTTCATCGCTTTCAAATGCTTCGTAGTATCTTGCAATTCTAGTTCGTAAACTGCATTAAGGGCGCCCATGTTTTTAGTAATGAGCTGAAACTGCTCACGGTATTGTTGTGCGTCTTTGGTCGCATCCGCCATTGATGACATGGCGTTGATAGCTACTCCGTACGACTTGTTCATTTCGTTGATTGCGCCAGATGCTGTTTTTACATTTTTAGCGTAATCGTTCGTCGCTACGGTTGCGTCCGTCAAATCGCCGATTTTTGAAACATTATCCGTCAAGCTCTTAAAGCTTTTACCCAAATTTTGGAAAATCTCAGGAGTGATGTTTGCTTCAGCAAGCATTTTGTCCATGTTGGCAGTTAAGCCAGTCCCTTTTTTCTCTTCTTTGCGAGGAGCGGCTACTGGTGCCGAGTCATCTAATAATTCAGGATATACTTTTTCCCAAGCGTATTCGTCGGCAGCAGGATATAGAAAACTTTGAACTGCATATAATACGAAAATGAAAGCTTCAGTCAAAAGACCAACTGTTAGAATCTCACCGCCACCTTCGACGTGAGTAATTTTTGCCCAGGCACCGATGATAACAACCGCTGCACCGAGCGCATAAGCAGTAGGGACTATTTTACTCCAGAAAATACCTTGCTTTTGTGCTGCCATGATTTAATCAAAAAAATTGGTTATGAGATCAGTTAGAAATTATTTGTTTTAATACAGAAAGGGACAAAAATTGGGGTGCCGCTTTATGGGCAGCACCCCAATTCAGTAAAATCATTTTGATGGATTATCTTTTACGTCCTCCGCGAGCAGTTGCGGCACGTCCTGCTAGGTTTTCGACCACGCAACGGAAACCGATGAAAGCGCGTTTGTTGTCTTCATATTCCCAGCTACGTGTTCCTGTTTCGAGGAAGTAAGCGACGTCTTTCCATGAACCACCACGGATAATTTTACGTGGTTCGTCAGGATTATCATTCATTGGGTTCATATCCCAGTTAACAACGGTCGCATTGTCGGCAAAGGCATCTAGTGTCCATTCGGCTACGTTACCTGCCATGTTATAAAGGCCATAATCGTTGGCGTTGTAGGCATTGGCAGGAGCAGTGTAAGGGTAGCCGTCGGCGTCGTAGTTACCACGTTGTGGTTTAAAGTTAGCAAGGAAACAACCTTTTCCATTGGCTACGTAAGGGTTACCCCAAGGATATTTGGCCGAAGCACGACCACCACGCGCTGCCCATTCCCATTCTGCTTCGGTAGGAAGACGGAACTTAGGTGAGCTGTATTTCCCTTCTTTTGAACGGTAATCGTTGTACAGATTAGAGCGCCAAGTTGAGAAATAGCGAGCGGCTTTCCAGCTAACACCTACGACAGGGTATGTATCGAAGGCTGGGTGCGAGAAATAATACTCAGTCATTGGGTCACCATTGTGGTAGGTGAAGTCTTTCCGCCATACTGTCGTATCTGGGTGGTATTTCGCCATGATTTCTTCTTCACCTAGCACAGAAAGTGAGTCGGTCATCAAAGCAGTGACGAATTGACGGTACTCGTGGTTGGTGATTTCAGTATCGTCCATGTAGAAAGAAGTAATTGTCACGCGGCGGTTGAAGTTTACCTGCGTTGCTGCTACATCTTCATCAGCTTGTCCCATCATGAACGAGCCCGAAGGAATCAAGACCATACCATAGGGCGTATCTTGCTTGTAATCTTTACGACCAGCTGCAATGACTTCCCCATTCCGAACACCGACCTCTTGTTTGGCTCCTTTTTTGCCACCTTTACTCCCTCCTTTGCTGTTTTTACCGCCAAATTTGTCTTTGACAAAACCGCAGCTTTGTAGCATGACTGCTACCATCACAATCCAAGCTCCTTTGGTGGCATAGCCGAAAAATCCCCTTTTGTTCATGGTTATTCCCGTTAGATTCAAAATTTCAGTATAGAAACGAAGTTCTATGAGTTTATTGTGTGCTTGTTTTTAAATTTCTGTTGTTTATTATCGCAATTAGTTCGCTACTGAGCCCTAAAAATTCTAAAAACAGCCCAAAATTACTAAAAAAGCGATAACTTTTTATCAAACCTGTACTGGTGGTCTAACAATAATTCTGCCAAATGGCTTGTCGTAGTAAAAAAGTTTCAGCAAATAGTAGAATACAGTTGATAAATAGGGTAATGATGATTGTTTCTAATATCTAAATCGTGGTGTACGAACTGGCATTGCTTTCCGCTTAACAAATGGTGGTAAGGCATACGATAACATCATTTCAAACGATGCAGGGGCTTTGGTTGTTCTACCAAAACCTGTTAAATCGACCGCTCCACCCAATCGAAATGATTGCCAATTGACCCCAGCAAGCAAATTGACAGATTCCTGTAAGCGGTAGGTAATGCCGCCAAAAATCCAGTCATTCCAAGTCGCCATGGCACCTCCTTCGATAGAGAGGGTCTTGGTACTGAAATTAACGGGCGTTTTTACAAGTACCATTGGTTGAACAATCAGACCATAAATAGGCTCAAAACGATAACCTGCGGTTAGATAAGCGTTAGGTTCCAAGGCATTTTGAGCATCTCCACTCAAACTAAACTTCGGACGGTTGAGGTGGTTAATACTCGCGCCTACGTAAAAGGTGGTAGCATCATAAAAAGCCCCCAAAGCAATGTCAGGCTGGCTTTGTCCCAGTCGGCCTGTTGGAATCAGTGGATCACCTGGGTCACGCGAGATTAATTTATTAAAATCAATGTAACGGTTCTGAAATCCGACGCGCGCGCCAAGCGCTAGGGTATTATCGTTGATGTTCATCTTGTAAGCATACGACAACTGTACTTCTTGGCTACCCATGGCGCCAAGTCGGTCGTTTACATAGTTGACCCCAATGGCACTTTTAATAAAATTAAGCGGTACACTCCCCGTGAACATCAGGGTATTGGGTGCGCCACCTTCGCCGCTGGAGGTTTGATAACCTTGCCATTGCATACGGTTGATAAGCTGGAAACGCGTAGTACCGTCTTCCCCTGCCGTAGCTGGGTTAAAATAAAGTTGGCTGAAAGGAAAAAGCGTAAACTGTGCGTCCTGCTGGGCGTGCGAGATGGCAGAATGTCCTAACCAACTTATAATACTCAATAGAAGTAGCCGTGGGTATTTCATAGAGAAAAAGGGGGTATTTTCAATACAAACGACAATTAGGGAAAAAAATTTGATATAAAAAAAGGGTTGAAGACTCAACCCTTATCTTAACGCATAAAATGATTCTAATGTTGCAACTACCTCCAAGAGTTCATTGGAATGGTGTTTTGTTGCTTTACTTTTAAAGGTTATTGGCCTTTTTAATGTAAATTTCGAGTGCCCCTGTCATAGAAGGAGCGTTGGGCATTGGTGCTTCAATGTCCAAAATCAAACCGGCATCCGTTACTGCTTTGGCGGTTGTTGGACCAAAGGCAGCAATACGGGTTTTATTTTGCTCAAAATCAGGGAAATTACGGAACAAAGACGTGATTCCTGATGGGCTAAAAAAGCACAAAATGTCGTAATACACATCGGTCAAGTCGGATAAGTCGGCTGACACGGTTTCGTACATCACTGCTTCCGTTAGGTGTAATTCATGGTTGCCCATAAACTCAGGAATATCATTGCGGCGCTTATCAGAGCACGGGAATAAAAATTTTTCGTTTTTGTGCTTTTTGATAAGATCAAGCAAATCAGCTGCTGTTTTTTGACCCGCAAAAATTTTGCGTTTTCGAATCTGAATATATTTCTGCAAATAGTTGGCGGTTTGCTCGGTCACGCAAAAATATTTCATTTCGGCGGGCATTTCGAGCTTGGCCTCCTTACAGATTCGGAAGAAGTGGTCAACAGCGTTACGGCTCGTAAAGATGATAGCCGTATGGTCCATAATGTTGATTTTCTGTTTACGAAAATCTTTGTATGATATCCCTTGTATTTCTATAAACGGACGGAAATCAACCTTGAGGTTGTACCAGCGCGCTAACTCGAAGTAAGGGGATTTTTCGTCACTTGGACGAGCTTGTGAGACAAGAATACTCTCTACTTTATTCAATCGGTCTTGTTGCATCAAAATCGTTTCACTCATATCACAACTTCCTACAGGGCATACCTAACCCCGATGATGAGGGGGATTAATTCGACGATGCAAAGGTACGAAATTAAATATAAACTTTTAACAGTTGTGCTCCTGCTAATTGTAAAGAAGATGAGAATTATCCTCAAAACGTAGAAAATTACGCCTGGTATAAGCAGCATAGAACGCACCAAAACACTCCAATCAACGATATAAAACGACGTCAAAGCCGTCAAAAGAAGCAGGCTGCTGTAAAATAGTAGAGAGGATTGCAGGATTTTGAAAAAATGGATATTAGCAATTCCTTCTAGGTTGTATAAAGTGCCCAGAATGTACAGACCCACGTATTTTGCAAACAGCAAGCCCAAGCAAATGAAGATGACCTTGAAGTAATCAACCCAAGTATCAAAAAGCGATTGACCAGAGAGAATGAGTTCTTTGGACGAGAATAAATTATATTGTTTGTCTTGGGTAAAAATATACAAATAGCCGAGCTCCAAACACAAGAGTACGACAAACAGCAGGTTGACTCGACTGAAGGGCTTGTTGATAAGAAACGATTCATCACGCACATCTACTTGAAACAAATCGGGGAGGCTATAGAGCCGTTCGAAGGCGCGTGGATAACCGTTGAAAAGAAAAGCAGCAAAGGAGAGTAAAAACAACATTCCAAGAATAAAAAAATTGGAAATGCGGGCGTCTTCTTTGGGAAGAAGATTTAGAAATGACTCTTCTTCAATGGTGATGAGTTTTTCGATGGCGGCTTTTTTATGGCCAATGAGGATCGTTTTGCCAACTTGCCCAGGTGTGCCGTAAAGTGTAAGCATGAGCTGCGGACGGCGATACACTTTGTACAAACTATCAATGCTCATTACGTACCATTGTCCACCTTTTAGGTTTTGTTTCAAAGAGCTGTTCAAAAACAAATAATTGTTTTTATCGACATAGATTAATAGTTCATAATGCCGATTGCTTTCAATATCAACAATGGTGTTGATTGAAAGCTGGGTGTTGTGTTGCTCAGTGACGTAGGGGACATATTCTTTCTCGCGTTGGTCATATACTAGCCAATCTTGGGTCAAATCTTTGACCAAAAAGTACTGCTTGTTGGGGCCTACCTCGGCTTTAGCAGCCAATGAAAAAAGAATAAAAAACAGGAAAAAGCAGCGTTTTGGGTAAAAAACACGCGATTTGACCAAGGAAGAAAATGTTCCTAAGCTAGAATAGTTGGAAGTACTATGTGTTAAAAAAATCAACGTGTTTGGGCGGCTTTTGTCGATGATATAATCAGACAATAAAAAAACAGGCAACTATCGTTTGCGATAATTGCCTGCAAAATTATACATTTTGACGGTATTTATTAGGCTTTGCCCAATGCTTTCAACATCGTTTCGCCAAGAAGTGCAGGAGATTCTACCACGTGGATACCACACTCACGCATGATACGCATTTTTGCTTCGGCAGTGTCGTCTGCGCCACCGATGATGGCACCTGCGTGACCCATACGGCGACCTTTAGGTGCTGTTTGGCCTGCGATGAACCCAACGACAGGTTTTGTACCGTTTTCTTTGATCCAATGAGCAGCGTCAGCTTCCATGCTTCCACCGATTTCACCAATCATGACGATACCTTCTGTTTCAGGGTCGTTCATTAATAATTCAACCGCCTCTTTGGTAGTTGTACCAATGATTGGGTCACCACCGATACCGATGGCGGTAGTTTGGCCAAGGCCCACACGGCTCAACTGGTCAACGGCTTCGTAGGTCAACGTACCTGACTTAGACACAATACCAATCGTCCCTTTTTTGAAGATAAAACCAGGCATGATACCTACTTTACATTCGTCGGCAGTCATAACGCCTGGGCAGTTAGGTCCGATAAGGCGGCATTCTTTGGTACTGATGTACTCTTTGGCCATCATCATGTCTTTGGTAGGAATACCTTCGGTAATACAAACAATCACCTTGATACCCGCATCAGCCGCTTCCATGATAGCGTCGCCTGCAAATGCAGGTGGAACGAAAATAATTGAGACATCAGCGCCGGTTGTTGCAACAGCATCAGCGACTGTGTTGAACACAGGACGCTCAAGGTGAGATTGTCCTCCTTTACCTGGAGTAACGCCTCCGACAACATTCGTACCGTACTCAATCATTTGTTGAGCATGGAAGGTTCCTTCCGAACCTGTAAATCCCTGTACAATTATCTTGGAATTTTTATTGACTAATACGCTCATTGGTGGTTAGTGTAAAATTGCGTGATTCAAGATGTTAACTTTATTTTATTCAAGACAGGAGTCTAAAATTTTCCAGTAAAAGTAGGTTTAAATGAAGAAAGTACAAAAGCTATTCGTCAAGAAAAATTTTAAATTCAAAAAAAAACGCCCCAATTAGCGACGAAAATGGAGAATATCCCCTACCTTGTTAAAGCCCTTGAGGCAGGGATTTTGGGTAGTTTTTTTACGTCAGAGCCTTGTATTAAACGGTTTTTGAACCTAGCCTAAACTTACTTTTTTCATGCTACATCTTTCCAATGCCATTTCCGACGCCGTTTTAGCACTTGTGTGTATTGTTGCTTTTTTTCGCTTTTTTGCTCGGCAACCTTTTTATAATCGAATTTTGTGGGGCATTTTTTTGGTCACGACGGCACTGGCTGCGGCGGCTGGTGTTTTTAGGTATTTGGGCGTCAAAGATTTGACGGCTACGCATCGTTCGCTTTCTACCTTGGCAGGAAGCGTGGGGTTGGTGGCAGTGGTAGTGGCTATTTGGGCATTGGTGATGCGCCAAAGCATGTCGAAGTGGGTGGTGGTGAGTTCGGTAGGAGTAGGGTTGTTGATTTTTGTGACGTTACTTGACCCCGCTTACGAAGTGTTTGGTTCGGTGATACAGGCGTTTTCTATGCTTTTGGTCATGCTCATCGCTGTTTTTGGGCTAATGAAAAAATACCAAAAAGCAGTTTGGATTGTGGTAGGGGTGATGATTATTGGGTTAGCCACCAAAGTAGCCAATAATCACCTCCCCTTCAATCCCACGGATGTCTATCACTATGCGTTGGCGGCCATGGTTGTTTGTTTTGGTAAAGCCGTTTAGCTTTCGGCTTTGGCATTTTCGATACTTTGAACAAAAGGTTTTAGCCCTGTATATAAAAGGAAGCACGAAAGTCCAGTAGCCATGACCAATGTGATGGCGAAAGACAAATGCACTTGGTTGGGGTCATGGAATAGTTTATCGTTGAGAAGCCCGACCATGAGTGGCCCTCCTCCCAAGCCAAGTAAATTGACCACAAACAAAAACAAAGCGGAGAAAGTAGCCCGCATGGGCGCAGGTATCATTTCCTGAACCGCCGCCGTAGCTGCGCCATAGGGCATAGAAGTAGCAAAACAGCAGAGCGCCAATAACACCACAAAACCCTGAATAGGTGCAGGCGTAAGGGTGAAAAAAATAAGAATAATCAACGCTAAAAATAGCCCAATAGACATCCCGATAAAACCTACCCGCATTTTGGCGTCGGCTTTGCCTTGTTGGGTAAGTCGGTCGCTGTAACGGCCACCTACAATAACGCCCCCCGTGGAAAAGATGGTAACGATGCTACCAAGTAATAACCCCGCTTGGGCTTCGGTGAGGCCGTAGTGGCGAACGAGCAAAGTAGGTGTCCACGAGGTGGTAGCGTACGAGCCAAAAGCCATAAAGGCAATGCCGAAAAACAAACATAAAATAGCGGGACGATTGGCGGCAAAGTATCGTTTTACTTCTTGGGTCGAAACGGCGGCTTTGGAAGCGTTTTGGCGTTCGGGCTCTTTGATGGTGAAAGCAATAAGGGCAACAATAAGTAACCCAGGGATGCCCACAATGAAAAACACGCTTTGCCACGGATAAATCTCCCCAAAGAAAGGTATGCTCCAAGTCCCTTCGACGCTCACCAGTTTGAGGATGAGGGCTACCAATAAAATGGACAAACCTGAGCCTAAGTAAACACCGATGTTGTAGATACCGAGGGCTGTGCCCAGT
Source organism: Runella limosa DSM 17973 (assembly GCF_000482465.1). Classification (GTDB taxonomy): domain Bacteria; phylum Bacteroidota; class Bacteroidia; order Cytophagales; family Spirosomataceae; genus Runella; species Runella limosa. The sequence continues at coordinate 29,950 of NZ_KI519423.1, read as the reverse complement.
TTTTGACGCGGAAATAAGTCGGTAATGAGTGAATAAGCGGCGGGAGAAAGGGCAGCTTCGCCAATACCTACGCCCACGCGTGCAATAAAGAGCTGATTGTAACTGCCCGTGACCCCGCAAAGGGCAGTCATGATGCTCCAGATAGTAATACCCCAAACAATAATGCGTTTGCGGTTTTTTCGGTCGGCCATGCGGCCAATAGGAATGCCCAGAAAGGTGTAAAAAATGGCAAAGCTAAACCCAATGAGCAGTCCTACTTGGGTGTCGGTAACGTTAAAATCTCGTTTGAGGGGTTTAACAAGCAAGGTGAGTACTTGGCGGTCGATAAACGACGAAATGTAGGCAAGCATAAGCACCGCTACTACGTACCATGCGTAGCGGAGGTTGGGAGTTGAATTCATGAAGTCGGAAAGGTTTAGGAGATGAGTATGCGTCGGCTTACTTTTGTACTTTCACAATATACTAATAGGAAGCTATTAAAGGCCACAGAAATGAGAAAAATCCTCTTTTTTTTATTGTTATTCGTAGATAATATGCTTTTCGCTCAAATGAACCTCGAAAAAGACCTTGACCAACTCCTGCACCAGCGGTTTGACAAGAACCAAGCAGGCATAGCTGTAATGGTGGTTAAGGAAGGAAAAGTGTTTTATAAAAAGGGAGTAGGCATGGCCAATGTAAATACCAAAGAGTCTATTAGTCCACAGTCTAATTTTCGGATGGCGTCGGTGTCTAAGCAGTTTACGGCCATGTGCATCATGTTGTTGGCCAAGCAAGAACGGCTTTCTTATGACGATAATTTACTTCGGTTTTTCCCTGATTTTGAGCCAACTATAGGAAAAAAAATCAAAGTGCGGCATTTGCTGACACATTCGTCGGGAGTATGGGATTATGAAAATAGTTTGGCAGAGGAGCGCACTGCCCAAATTTTGGATGCCGAGGTAGTGGCAATGTTGGGCAAAGAAACCCGAACGTATTTTGAGCCTGGGACAAAGTTTCGTTATAGCAATTCGGGTTTTTGTGTGTTGGAACAAATTGTCGAAAAAGCGTCAGGGATGTCGTACATAGATTTTATAACAAAACACATTTTTAAGCCACTTGGCATGTCCTCCACCCGAATTTACGAAGCGGGGACGAGTATCCCGCACCGAGCCATGGGTTATGCCAAAAATAAACAAGAAAAACTCCTCGATTCTGACCAGAGTATTACCAGCGCGACCAAAGGGGATGGTTGTGTTTATACCTCGCTCGAAGATTATTATAAATGGTATAATGGTTTGATAAATAACAAGTTGATTTCTTTGGAGGCAGAATTGAAAAAAGTAACTATTCAGCTCCCAAGCCCGTCACAAGGACAATATGGTTTGGGCTGGTTTTTTCATAAAAATAAAACCGAACCCTTGGCGCTGTACCATACAGGAAGTACGTGTGGTTTTACCAATGGCGTGCTCATCGTTCCTAGTCGAAAGTATTTGTTTTTATATTTTTCCAATATTGCTGATAATCATGGTATTGAGAAAGAGTTGATTTCGCTTGTCAAAAAACACAACGTCTATGATACTTCGTTTGATTTTTTGAACATGGTGAATTTAACCAATTAAGCACAATTAACTGTGCGAAGCACTGAAGCATGGTAAAATAATTGCGATAATCGCGTACTTTTGTGCGTAAAGCGTACGTTCATATATAAGATTCTTACAACCCAAAACGATACGTCCATGGCTCAAAAACTACCTTGGAAAAAAAGCTGGCTATTCATCGGCGTACTTTTCATTAGTAGCTGTAGTATTAGTTCCGAATCGGTTTCGCTCAAAGAAATCTTGCATCAGTCGGCTATCAAATCGTCAACGCCTAAATGCAAAGAAGGAGACTTTGTTTGTTGTAAAAAGACGCCCGAACGTTGTCCCCGTACTCGACCCATCATCTAACCATTGGTTTAGTATTTACGACGGTTCAGTTTCTAAATTAGCACTTTCGTACGCAAATAACGAGACTTGCGAACGCAAGTGTTTATTTTTGTTAATGACCGTTGATTCACACGCATGAGAACCCGCTTAAACGATAGAAAACTCTTATTTCTTGGCCCCTTGGTATTGTGGGCAGTGGCGACGGTTTTTTTTAATTTACCTACCCTTTGTAAAGACAATTGGACGGCCGCAAAGTTTTTGATGGCGAGCCTTGCTTCGGTTTATTTTTCGTGGTTTATGGGCCGCTGGCTCATTGTGGCGGTGCGACACCGAAATCCAGGGCTAGAAAAAGTCAAACAACGCCTGATTGCGCTGGGTTTTTTGTGTATTCCTGCGGTGGTTATTTTGGTGATTCAGCGTTTGCTTTTCTTCGATTATTTTGTCTATAGCAACTATCCTAAATTCGATTGGTTTCACTCCGAAACCCTCTTTATGGTGGGGCTTAATCTGTTTTATCTGGCCATTATTTTTGCCGTCTATGAAAGCCGTTATTTCTTCAGTGAGTGGCTGATTAGCAAGCGAGAAACCGAAGAATTGAGCCGCGCCAACTTAGAAATGCAGCTCGATTCGCTCAAAAATCAAGTGCAGCCTCATTTTTTGTTCAATAGCCTCAATACGCTTCAAGCGTTGGTGAAGTCGAACGAAAACAAAACGGCCGTGAGGTTCATTGGCGATTTGTCGCAAGTGTATCGGTATTTGTTACAAAGCAATGAACAACAGCTCATTTCGCTTGAAAAAGAGCTGGAATTTACCCACGCGTATTTTGGGTTGTTAAAAACGCGTTTTGAAGACGGTATTTCGTTGGATGTGAATATCGACCCTGCTTTTCGGTACGCGCACATTCCGCCTTTGACGCTGCAACTTTTGGTCGAAAATGCCGTGAAACATAACATTGTTTCCGTTTCTAAGCCATTGCATATCAAGATATTTACAAATAAAATAGGAGAGTTGGTGGTGCAAAATAACTTGCAGTGCAAACCCAACAATTCTATGCCGTCGAGCCAAAAAGGGCTGGTAAACATTACTTCCAAATATAGTCTCCTGCGCCAACCTCAGGTTCAAATCTACAAGAAAGAAGATATGTTTGAAGTGAAACTCCCCCTCATCGACGTAGCTGTGCCAGCGGCGGCAGTGTATTGAGCTTAACCGACTATGAAAGTAATCATCATTGAAGACGAAGCCTTGGCGGCACGACAACTGAAAGCCATGGTACAAGAATGCGACGAAAGTATTGAGGTCGTGACCTTGCTCGACAGCGTGGAGGCATCAGTTGCGTGGTTGCAGGCCAACGAAAGCCCCGATTTGTTGTTGATGGATATTGAACTGGTAGATGGGCAAAGTTTTGAGATTTTCAACCAAATAGAGGTGAAAAGTCCCGTCATTTTTACGACTGCCTACAACGAATATGCGATTCAGGCATTTCGGGTCAATAGCATTGATTATCTGCTCAAACCCATTGATGAAAAAGCCCTTCAACGCAGTTTGCAGAAGTTTAAGGAACTGAAAAAACTCTATGGAACTACGTCCGACAATTCGTTGAGCATCAATGAACTGGTGAACGCGATTAAACAAACAAAGCTTCCTCAAACCGAATATCGCGAACGTTTTTTGTTGAAACAAGGCTCTCGTTTGGTACCGATTGCGGTCGAAGACATCGCCTATTTTTACAGCCAAGAACGTCTGACATTTGTTAAAACTTGGGACGAACGCTCATACGTGATTGATTATACTTTGGATGAATTAGAGTGTATCCTCAATCCTAGTTGTTTTTTTCGTGCCAACCGCCAAATTATTCTTTGTGCCAAAGCCGTGGATAAAGTACACCTACATTTTAATAGCCGCCTAAAACTCGACTTAAAACCTGCTACTACCGAAGAAGTGTTTATCAGCCGAGATAAATCGGGAGAATTTCGTCTTTGGATGGGGGAATAACTGCACAGAGTTGTCGTAGGTTTTTCGTAGTTTCATGGCCTAATTCTGTTTAGAGCCAGTATTCATCAATAAAACCTAACAACAACCCTTTGCAGTTATGGAGAGTTCTTTATCGTCTGCCGCAGGCGAATCTTCTCGTTATGAATCGGCTGCTTCGAGTCGAGATTTTTTTCTTAACATTCCACCTTATTTATACGCCGTAGTATTTTCGTCGCTCTGTGTGATTACGGGCTTGATTTGGGACATTTGTTGGCACATGAGCATTGGCCGCGATGGACTGCTATCGCCTCCGCACGTGGTTATTTACGTGGGAGCGGTTGTGTCTGGGCTTTTTTCGGGCTACCAAGTGTTATATACTACTTTCAAAGGCAGTGCGACCGAAAAAGCCAAAAACGTTAAGATTTGGGGCTTTTTTTACAGTTCACTGGGGGCGTTGTTTTGCATTTGGGGAGCTATGATGATGCTTACATCGGCTCCTTTCGACGATTGGTGGCACAATACCTACGGCCTTGACGTCCAAATCCTTTCACCACCTCACACGGTGTTGGCTTTGGGAATTATTGGGGTTCAATTTGGGGCAATTGTGAGCGTGATGTCGGTTAAAAATCAAATGAAAACCGCGAAAAAAGACACTGACTTTTCACAACGTCGGCTCAAACGCCTCAACCTGATGTTTGCGTTATCGGGTGGTTTTTTGATGACGATGTGGTACACCTTGTTGTCGGAAGAACTTGGTAGCTGGGAAATGCACAACGCGAGTTTTTATAAATTGTCGGCCATGGCGTTTCCTATCTTTTTGTTGGCAATGGGGCGCGGCAATGGCGGACGCTGGGCGATGACCTCCGTGACGGCCGTTTACACCGCTTTAATGTGTTTGACGCTTTGGATTATTCCGTTGTTTCCTGCTGAACCTAAATTAGGCCCCATTTGGAATCACTTTGACCATTACCAAGGATTCGCTTTCCCGATTCTGTTGTTACTGCCTGCTTTAGCGATGGACTGGCTAATGCACCGCTTTGTGTACCTAAACGATTGGAAGTTGGCCGCCCTTATGGGCTTGGCCTTTGTGCTTATTTTGTTGTTGGTACAATGGCCTTTTGGGAGTTTTTTACGCGAATCGCCTTATTCGCGTAACTGGATTTTTGGAACACACTATTATTATTTTGGCAACGACCCCCACTGGGAATACCGCTACAAATTTGCCCCTTGGACAGTGCAAACCACTTCACAGTTTGCGCTGGGAATGGTATATGCGTTGGGCTTCGGCTACGTGTCGTCTCGGATTGGCTTGGCGTGGGGAAAATGGATGCGAACTATTCAACGATAACCAGAGGAGGAAACAATCATGCTGTTAGTTAAGTATAAAAAAATCATTTTTCTCCTTGGGGTAAGTTTGTGCTTGGTACTTCAACTGTGCGCGCACGTTGGGAGTTCGGGCGTGTTGTACCAAGGACAAGCAGGCGGGTATCGGGTGCTGGTGAGCTTGATGCCACCCGATGTGATTCCAGGAACGGCGAATGTGACGGTGTATGTCGAAGAAGGAAATGCCAAAAAAGTAATGGCGCGTCCGATTTATTTCCGAACAGGAGATGAAGGCGCTCCTTCAGCCGACGAACTTTTGCCTGTTGTTGGGCAAGTTAGTCAATTTCAAGGCGTGGTGTGGCTGATGGCGGGCGGGGCGTCAAGTGTCCAAATCACCATCGAAGGCGACAAAGGAAAAAGCGAATTGGTGGTGCCGATTGCGGCTATTTCTACTGCTCAACGCGAAATGCCTGCGGGGTTGGGGGTGCTGTTGAGCGCGTTGGGATTGTTATTGGTGGTATTGTTAGTAACAACCATCGGAGCCAGTGCCAGCGATGGGTTATTGAAAGCAGGAGAAGCCTTGACGACCAAGCAAAAACGCGCTCGGTTAGTGAACATGGGCGTTGCGGTGGTGGCGTGTACGCTCATTTTGTACGGTGGGAGTAGCTGGTGGAGTAGCTGGGCTGATGACTATAAGCAGCACTTATACAAACCTTTAGAAGGAAAAGCAGCGGTAATTAACCAAAGCGGTGAGCGACTTTTTCAACTCAAGATAGATACGACACACCTTCTCAAAACAAGGCAGCGAAATACGCTGAGTTTTTTGATTCCTGACCATGGGAAATTGATGCACTTGTTTTTGGTACGTCAACACACGTTAGACGCCTTTGCCCATCTTCATCCCGAGCGACGAGATACGGCTACGTTTGAGGCGTATTTGCCAAAACTTCCCGCAGGTAAGTACCTCGTCTATGCCGATATTGTGCAACGCTCGGGATTTACGGAAACCATCACCGATACAGTCGAAATTCCAGCCATACAAGGAAACATTTTTCCCAAAACAGACCCCGAAGATACCTATGTGGTGTCGGATCCGCTGAACAATCCCAAGCGGATTCCTGTTGACGAAAATGTAGTTATTTGCGGTAAACCTGGAACAAGCACCAAGCTAAAAGATGGCTCTACGGTGGTGTGGGAGGGTAAATCGAACGTCGCGTTTGAAGCAGGAAAGCCCTACCAACTGGCATTTGAAGTGTTTGATCCTGGCGGAAAACCTGCGGTTTTGGAGCCGTATTTGGGCATGAACGGTCACGCGGCTATCGTGAAATCGGACGGGAAGGTGTATATCCATTTGCATCCTGTGGGGACGTATTCGATGGCCGCCCAACAAAGTATGCAGAGCCGAATTGCGGATACAACCAAAATTTATCGCCTGACAACTTCTCCCAAGATATTCCGAGATAGCATCGACCGCTACGTGGCAAGTCTCAAGGCAATGACACCTTCGGAGCGTGACCGATTGTTGATGCAAACCATGACGGGCATGAACGCGCACGAAATGGGCAGCATGAAACACGAAAACCGAATTGTGTTTCCGTATGCTTTTCCCAAAGAAGGACAATACCGTATTTTCTTGCAAATCAAGCGAAACGGGCAGGTTTTGACGGGGATTTTTGATGCCGTTGTGAAAGCTCCAGCGATGTAGTGGGTGAGGCGGTCTGACTATCGTCTGACCTCGTCTCGGTCAGACGATAGTCAGACCGTATGAGCAGTCAGAAAAGAAAATCAGACGCTACAGGGCTGTTTTGGGAACTCAAATCAAAAAAAGTTAATTATTTTGCGAACGGCGTTATTGATAAAAAATACCCCAATCGCAAACTTCATGGAAATAGACATAGAATTTCTTCACTCACGTTTTAACGGTTTGTTTGAGCTAAACTTGCTTAAAGAATTAGCGCAAATAGGAACCTACATGGAAATCGAAGAAGGGCACGTACTGATGCGCCCAGGGGCTTATATTCGTAGTGTACCCATTATTTTGAGCGGCTCTATCAAAATCTTGCGCTCCGATACCGATGGCCGAGAGGCATTGCTGTACTATTTAGGAGGAATGGATTCGTGTGCTATGTCATTGACTTGTTGTTTGAATCGTCGTAAAAGTGAAATCACCGCCGTAGCGGAAGAAAAAACAAAACTAATTTCGGTTCCCGTCGAGAAAGTCGAAGAATGGGTGTCGAAATATTCCTCATGGAAACAATTTGTGTTTGCCACGTACCAAAAACGATTCGATGATTTGTTGGGAGCCATCGACCAAATTGCCTTCCGAAAACTTGATGAACGCCTTTTGAGCTTGTTGCAACGCAAATCAAAACAATGCGGATGTAGCGTATTTACGGTAACGCACGAAGAAATTGCGGGCGAATTGGCTACGTCGCGCGAAGTAATTTCACGTTTGCTCAAACAACTTGAAAAACTCGGTCGCGTAAAGCTTTCACGGAACAAAATTGAATTAATGTAAAAAAAAGAGGCTTTGTGATAATTATCACTTATTGCCCGTAAGCGTCGCTCTACTTTTGCAGCATCATTCAATTCTTCTGCAAGCGTATGAGCACGTTAGAAATTTTCGGTTTTGGAGCCTCTATTTTGATTGGCGTTAGCCTTGGGCTTATTGGCGGTGGCGGTAGTATTCTGACTCTGCCTGTTTTAGTGTATCTTCTTCATCTTAACCCAGTTACCTCAACGGCCTATTCGCTGTTTATTGTGGGTTCCACGTCGTTGGTTGGTTCGTTTACTTATATGCGTAAGGAGTTGGTTAATTACCAAGCGGCGATTGTTTTTGCGATTCCGTCGTTCATTGCGGTCTATCTTACGCGGAAGTATTTGGTGCCTTCAATTCCAAGCTCATTGTTTACGGTAGGTGGCTTTGAAGTGACCAAAAACATTGCTATCATGGTCTTTTTTGCCCTTGTCATGTTGGGGGCTTCTTATTCAATGATTAAAGATAAAAAAGAGGCCAAAGGAAATGATTCGGAAGAACTGAAATTTAATTACCCCTTGATTTCCCTCGAAGGCGGTGTGGTTGGAATTTTGACGGGAATTGTTGGAGCGGGTGGTGGTTTCTTAATTATCCCTGCTTTGGTGTTATTGGCACGCTTACCGATGAAAATGGCCGTTGGAACGTCTCTACTGATTATTGCGGCAAAATCGTTAATTGGCTTTGTGGGCGATATGTCCAATATGCAAGTCGATTGGCCCTTTTTGCTCGAATTTACCGCCTTGTCGGTGGTAGGTATCTTTGTCGGGACTTACATGTCAAAATACATTCCTGGGGAGAAACTTAAAAAGTCCTTTGGATGGTTTGTATTGGTAATGGGTATGTATATCATTGCTAAAGAACTCATGTTCAGTTAAAAAAAGACTTGTGTGACCAATGTCACGGTACAAGACGAATAAAAGTTGGAATTTTACATCACAAACAATAACATTCTCAAAAGCGCATGAAAATCGAACAAATTTATACGGGTTGTTTAGCCCAAGGAGCTTATTACATTGAAAGTGAAGGCGAAGTAGCCGTGATTGACCCACTTCGCGAAGTGACGCCGTATATCGAACGTGCAGCCAAGGATGGCGCAACCATTAAATATGTTTTCGAGACTCACTTCCACGCCGATTTTGTGTCGGGTCACTTGGATTTATCTCAAAAAACGGGAGCGCCAATCATCTATGGCCCCAATGCCAAAACAGGTTTTGATGCGCACATTGCTACCGATGGCGAAGAGTTTCCACTGGGAAAAGTGAAGTTTAAAGTGTTGCATACACCTGGCCACACCATGGAGTCAACGTGTTATTTGTTGATTGATGAAAACGGCCAAGAAAAAGCGTTGTTCAGTGGAGATACGTTGTTTATTGGTGACGTAGGCCGCCCCGACTTGGCACAAAAATCAGATTTGACCATCAACGATTTAGCAGGTCATTTGTACGATTCGCTTCGTAACAAAGTAATGACCTTGCCCGACGATGTGGTCGTTTATCCAGCGCACGGTGCAGGCTCGGCTTGTGGTAAAAACATGAGTAAGGAAACAACCGACTTGCTAGGAAACCAGAAGAAGTTTAATTACGCACTTCGGGCAAATATGACGAAAGAGGAGTTTATTGCGGAAGTAACAAACGGTTTGGCAAAACCGCCTCAATACTTCCCTCAGAACGTGAAGATGAATAAGGAGGGCTACGAAAGTATCGACGTAGTGATGGAGCGTGGTGCGCAGGCATTGAGTGCAGCGGCATTTGAAGCTGCCGCCAACGAAACGGGCGCGGTGATTCTCGATACGCGCGGTGCCCAAGTGTTCAACAAAGGGTTTATTCCAAATTCTATTAATATTGGCCTTAAAGGTGATTTTGCCCCGTGGGTGGGTGCATTAGTGCCCGATGTGAAGCAAGAAATTTTGCTAGTGACCGAAGTTGGCCAAGAAGAAGAAGCGATTTTGCGTTTGGCACGCGTTGGCTACGACAACGTGATTGGTTATCTTGAAGGAGGCATCGAAACGTGGGTGGCTTCTGGACAAGAAGTGGACACGATAACGTCGATTACGCCCGATGAACTTGCGGATAAAATGGCGGAGGAAAAAGTGTTGGTCATTGACGTTCGTCGCCCAAGCGAGTTTTCGGCAGAGCACATTGATGGCGCTAAAAGCTTACCGTTGGACTACATTAGTGAATTGATGGCCGAATTTCCCAAAGATCAAACCATGTATATTCACTGCGCGGGTGGGTATCGTTCGATGATTGCCTCGTCGATCCTGAAGTCGCGTGGGTATGACAACCTTATTGACATTGCTGGCGGTTTCGCAGCGATTTCAAAATCGGGTCGTTTTACGTTGACCGACTACGTGTGCCCAAGTACTTTGAAGAAGTCGTAGAAATATAAAGGGATAAAAAATAGCTAGAAAGTAAGGTTTTAGGGAACAATTAGTTACTCCCCAGTATTACTAGCCGCATAGGCAGTAGTACTGGGGTTTTGTGTTTATAAAAGGCTTATGCTTCGTATTTTCTATTTCGATCTTTTGGCTTTTTTACTATCTTTGTTTAGAGTTAACATAGAAATATGCAAAGGAGAATAGCAATGGTGGCAAAACAAATCCACCTGAAAGACCCCCACCAAGAAGAAGCTGATTTAGCTTATTGGCTCTCAAAAACACCTCAGGAGAGATTGCAGGCGGTTACAATATTGATACGTCAAAACATGATTGAAGGGCAAAGAATGGACAGAACAGCGAGTTCAAAACGAACGATGAGATGACACTTGACCCCGACTTCGAGGATTTTATAAAGTTGCTCAACCAATTTGAGGTTGACTACATGATAGTTGGAGGCTACGCTATGGCTTTCCATGGCAGACCACGCTATACTGGTGACCTAGATATTTGGATTGATATTTCAGAAACCAATGCTAAAAAAATGCTTTTGGTGATAAATACTTTTGGATTTTCTTCACTTGGATTTGAAAAAGAAGATTTTCTGAGAGAGAATTTGATCAACCAAATTGGTTATCCTCCTTTACGGATTGATATTTTGACAAGCATCGATGGTATTAGTTTTAGAGAAGCATATAGCCAAAAGCAAGTGATTACAATTGGTGATTTTACTGCAAATTACATAGGTTTAGCCCACTTAATTCAAAATAAAAAAACAAGTGGCCGCGAGCAGGACCAATTAGATGTAAAAGCCTTAGAAAAAAATAGAAATAAGTAAATTGCTAATTTCAAACATTCTTCAAGTTAAATCTCAGATTATTATTGGGTCATAAAGCTTTTGTCTGAATTGGGCTTACAATTTCTTTAATGAGCAGAGCGGCAGTAATCCTACTTGTTCGCAGTTATTACTTCTTTTAATATTTTACTAATAACGCTTTTACTATAAAGTTTATTAATTCTATAGTATTAAAAGAAAAAAATGACATGGCTCTTCCCTATCAAAATCTTTGGCAGTAGTACTGGGGTTTTGTGTATGTCAATTTGCCAAAGAATAAAAATTGCAAACGTTTGCATCTTGAGATAGGAGGATGTTGCTTTTCGTATAAAAAATATTATTATATCATTGTGCCTGATTTAACCAAAAACGACCCTGTGATTACCTACTTTGAACGCACTTCGCCATGCCAGTGTTGGCATGGGTTGACATTGAGCCAGTTGTCATCCAAAACCATAATTTAAAGATTTCATAACATCTCAAGGGTAGTCTCAGTGGGCAATATTACCCACTTTTGCGGCCTCAAATGGGCGAAGTTTTTATTATTATCTTATTCAACACTTCAAACAACCCTTTTTTTTATGCAACACTTTTTCGATTCTCCTCCTTTTAAGCTTCTATTCAGCATCCTTATGTTAGGGTGTATGGGGCTTTTTTCTACCCATGTGCAGGCCAACACGCCCGTAGCAGCACCGCGCTCCGTGGCAGACATTACTGTCAAAGGCCGTGTGACGGATGCGGACACCAAAGAGCCGCTTGTGGGATGTAACGTGGTGGTAAAAGGTACTCAAAAAGGAACCAATACCGACGCAAACGGAAATTTTAGCATTGTAGTCTCGGACGAGAAAGCAGTGCTCGTCATTGGATTTATTGGCTATGAAAAACAAGAAATTGCCGTAGGAAGCCGCACCAACGTAGAGGTAGTCCTCAAATCGTCGGCGTCGGAGCTTTCGCAAGTGGTAGTAATTGGGTACGGAACTACCACCAAAAAAGATGCAACGGGGGCGCTTAAAACCCTCAAAAGCACTGATTTTAACCGTGGTATTGTCAACTCTCCTGAGCAACTTCTTCAAGGTCGAGTAGCAGGGGTAAACGTTACTTCGGCAAGTGGCGAACCAGGTGGTCGTCAGTCGATTACCATTCGTGGGCCTGGTGGGGTTCGTACGGGAAGTACGCCTTTGTTTGTATTGGATGGTATCCCGCTCGACAACTCAAGCACGGGTGGAGCAACCAATCCCATGAACTTCCTTAACCCGCAAGACATCGAAGCCATTGACGTATTGAAAGATGCGTCAGCAACGGCCATTTATGGTGCGCGTGGTGCCAACGGGGTGGTGTTGATTACTACCAAAAAAGGGAAAGCAGGAACGGCCAACATTTCGGTTTCGTCAAATATTGGTGTTTCTAACGTCGCAAGGGCTTTGCCTTTGTTTACTGCCGATGAATTTCGCAAGCAAGTAGTGGCTGTGGGAGGTACGCTCGATGACCTCAAGGCAAACACTGATTGGCAAAAAGAAATTACGCGTCAGGCCATTACCCAAGACCACAACTTGTCGTTTGGTGGCGGTACCGACAAACTCACTTACTATGGTTCTGTGGGTGCTCAAAACCAAGAAGGGGTGATGAAAAACAGCTCACTCAAGCGTTATACAGGCCGTTTTAATGCTTCACAGAAAATGATGGACGGACGCTTGGTGGTGGACATGAACTTGACCGCAAGCCAGACCATCAACAACCGTCCTCCAGTGGAAGGGGTACTTGGCTCGGCGCTTTCGGCCAATCCGACCTACCCTGTACGGGATGCCAACGGTCAATTGGCGCGTTATCAAGCATTCACTAACCCCGTGTTGGCGCTTGATTTGAACAAAGACATTACGACCATCAACCGTATTGTAGGAAGTATTTCGCCTTCGTTCAAAATCTTGAAAAACTTGACTTACAAACTGAACCTTGGGGTGGACAACTCAAGCTCTACGCGTGACGTACAGGTGTTCCCAAGCACAGTGCCGCAGCAAGATGGCCGTTTGGAAGCAACTTACTTGGACAACCGCAACGTATTGGTCGAGAACTATTTTACATTTAATGAAAGCTTCGGCGACCACAGCATCAATGCCTTGGCGGGGCACTCTTACCAGAAATTTACGTTGGCAGGTCGTAACTGGAGCATTAACAAATTTGCAGTTTCTCCGATTGAACCAGCCAATAACCCAAGCTTAGGTCAAGAATTGACGTTGGCCACCAACCGCCCAGGTGGTTTTGCGGTCATCAATGAGTTGCAATCGTTTTTCTCTCGTTTAAATTATACCTTCAAAGATCGCTACTTGTTTACTGCGACCGTGCGTGCCGATGGTTCAAGTAAATTTGGAGCCAATAACAAATACGGGATATTCCCGTCGTTCTCAGCAGGATGGCGCTTGTCGGAAGAGTCGTTTATGCAGTCAGGTCCTTTCACCGATTTGAAACTTCGTGCAGGTTGGGGACAAACAGGTAACCAAGAGATTCCGTCGAAAATTACCCAAGCGCTCTTTACTTCAAGTGCTTCAGCTACAACAAGTTATCCGTTGGATGCTTCAACGAGCTATCCAGCAGGAACAACTTTCGTTCGCCTAGCCAATCCAGACATTCAGTGGGAATTATCTTCTCAAATGGACTTAGGGCTTGATTTTGGTTTGTTTAAAGGTGCATTGACTGGTTCAGTTGACTATTTCCGTAAAGTGTCAAGCAAAATTTTGTTGGAAGTAATCCCTGCTGACCCTATTCAGCCTGCTTCGACTTACTGGACAAACGTTCCTGATATGACCATCACCAACCAAGGGGTGGAATTGGATGTGAACTATCGCCACATTGCTCAAAGCGGTTTGCGTTTCGACATTGGTGGTAACATCACCTTTATCAAAAACGTAGTAAACAACTCGCCTTACACCGTGATTACTTCGGGCTCGGCAACAGGGCCAGGTTTGACATCTGCTACCGTGAACGGTTATGTAAATGGACAGCCTATCGGTACATTCTACTTGCGCCAGTACGTTGGAATTGATGATAAAGGCGTGAGCAAATACGCTGACATCGACGGCGACGGCACAGGCGGTACCGATAAAGACCGTATCTCAGCAGGAAGCGCATTGCCTACGCGTCAGTTCAACATCAATGCCAGTATCGCTTACAAAGGCTTTGATTTAGGGGCGAACTTTAACGGGGTGTCAGGAAATAAAATCTACGATAACACCGCCAACGCGTATTTCTACAAAGCACGTTTGGTTAAAAACTTGAACGGCATCACAGAATCAGCAGGAGAACCCAACGAATCTATCAACAACGCTGCGCCAGTTTCGACGCGATTCTTGAAAGATGGCTCGTTTTTCCGTCTTAACAACCTGACGTTGGGCTATAACCTCGACACCAAGAAAATCGGAATCAACAACTGGATTTCTGCGGCTAGATTCTCTGTCACTGGTCAGAACTTGTGGCTCATTACGAAATACAATGGCTACGACCCAGAAGTAAATACAGATCGGACGGTAAATGGTATTTCGTCGTTTGGTATTGACTATTTGAGCTATCCCAAAGCCCGTTCGTTTATTTTTAGCCTGAATTTAACTTTCTAAGAACATGAAAAAAATACTTATCATATCCTTCATTTCTTGTGCGCTTTTAACCCTCAACAGTTGTACTGATTTGGTTGAAAAAGTACTGGATGAATCATCGGCATCGGGCTTGACCGACAAGCAAGCGGCCGACGGTAGCCTTGCCCCTGTATATGCGCAGTTGCCCAATATTTTCTTGCATACCAACTACTTTGCCATCCAAGAAATTTCTTCGGACGAGGCTATTTTACCTTACCGAGGTGGTACCGACTGGGGTGACAATGGGATTTATTTGGCCATGCACCAACACACGCATACTAGCACCGACCCTAACATAAGAAACACTTGGTTGCTACTTACGCAGGGGATTTCGCGCGCCGTGACGGCCATGAGTGCGTTGCCAAATATCAACGACACCAACGCTAAGACCTACATCGCTGAAGCCCGTGGGATGCGTGCTTACTACAATTTGTTGTTGCTCGATTTGTTTGGACTGGTATTCTCGAAAGAAGATGCCAATGGTCTTTCGGTGATTTTGCGCGGCGACCAAGCGGTTGAGTACTTGAAAGCGGAATTTTTGGCCGTTGAACCTAGTTTGCTGACAACCGTTGGGCCTGGTCGCCTTACCAAAGGTGCTGTATGGGGATTGTTAGCACGTTTGCACCTCAATGCTGCCGTCTATCGTGATCGCTACGCTACCAGCTTCCAGTTTAAACCGGAGGACATGGACAAAGTGGTCGAATACACCGACAAAATCATCAGCTCAGGTCAGTATAGTTTGTCGGCCGATTATTTCTCAATGTTTAACTCCGATAACAACAGCAACAAAGAGTTGATTTTTGTAGGGGAACAACGTGCCGAACTCAACGGCCACAACCGTATGGCGTATTTCTCGTTGTCGGGTGACCAGTTCCCATTGCCTGCTTTCCCTGCTGCAAACGGAACCGACGGCCCTGCCATCACGCCAGATTTTTACCAATCTTGGGTTCAGGCAAACGACGGAAAAGATCCTGCGGGTATTGACCCTCGTTTCTTTAAACAAAACTGGACGATGCCTGCTGACTCGTGTATTGCGGCTGATAAGTTTGAAATGAACCGTGGAATTTTGCGCGGAACGCAGTACGGTTTAATCCGTGTCAATGGTGCTTTTGTACGTTGTGGAAACAACTACCGAGTAGGAAAACTTTTCAACGTAACACGTAACCGTCCAACTTTGGCCGTGAACTTTACGGAACAAGTAAACTTTACGGTAGTAGGTAGCGACTACAACACAGGCTACCGCGTGTTGAAGTATGAATTTAGCAAAAAATCATCTTCTGGTCGTAACCTCGGCGATGCTGACCTCGTGATTTTCCGTTTGGCAGATGCGTATTTGATGCGTGCTGAAGCCAAACTTCGCAAGAGCAACGATGCCGCTGGGGCTTTGGCAGATGTAAATACGGTACGTGCTGCACGCAAAGCAGTAGGTACGCCTGCACCAGCTTTGACCAGCATGACCCTCGACTTGCTTTTCCGTGAACGTGGGTTTGAGTTTTATTGGGAAGCCCAACGCCGTACGGACATGATTCGTTTTGGTAAATACGAAGGTACTTGGACTGAAAAAACCAACAATGACCCGAAAAAACGTATTTTCCCGATTCCTCAAACGGCCATCGACGGAGCGTCGAACCTAGTAGGTTATCTTAAACAAAACGATAGCTACTAATAAATAGCAAGTAAATCACTATTTTGGAAGGTGGCCTCTCTAGCAGAGGCCACCTTTTTTTGTTGACTGTAACAAATGTCACATTTCAATGAAAAAATTATATAGAATTTAGCGTTCTCGATTACAACCTCATTCGTCCGTATGAAATTACTTAACGTTGTGCGCGTACTTACCGTGCTCATTATTGTTGTCGCTTTATATGCAATAGGTCTTATTGGTTCGTATATTTTGGGCGAGTCAGATTGGCTAAAAAACTATACTGCCTCCTTCGCAACGGCCGATACTGCCGCCGTCACTCCTTATGATACCAACTTCCACGCGCTTTGGACACAACCTGCCGATTGGCGTTTGGAAAAACTTTCGCCCGAAAAAAGAAGTCAAATTGAATACGGAAAAGAGCTCATTGCGCATACGGCCGATTACCTTGGCCCTAGAGGAAAGGTAAAAGCGATTTCCAACGGGATGAATTGCCAAAACTGCCACCTCAACGCGGGCACTCAGCCCTGGGGCAACAACTACTTTGCCGTACAAGCCAATTACCCCAAATTCCGTGAACGTTCGGGGACGGTAGAAAACCAAATAAAACGAGTAAACGATTGCTTTGAACGTAGCCTTAACGGGAAAGCCCTTGACTCTACTAGCCGCGAAATGCAGGCAATTTTGGCCTATATCAAGTGGATTGGAGGCGATGTTCCTAAAAAATATACCCCACGCGGTTCGGGAATTTACAAACTCAAACTAATGAAGCGCGCCGCTGACCCCGATAAAGGAAGAGTTGTTTATGAACAAAAATGCCAAAGCTGCCACCAAGCCAATGGCGAGGGCGTGATGGCCGAAGGCGGGCGTACCTACACTTATCCGCCACTGTGGGGCGAGCATAGTTACAACAATGGTGCAGGTTTGTTTCGCCTTTCCAATTTGGCGGGCTACGTAAAATACAACATGCCTTTTGGGGCAACATACGAACGCCCGCAGTTGTCGGACGAAGAGTCGTGGGATGTGGCGGCTTTTGTCAATTCGATGCCACGCCCTAGCAAAGATTTGAGCAAGGATTGGCCCAACATCGCTGTCAAACCTTTCGACCATCCTTTTGGCCCTTATGCGGATCCTTTTTCGGAACAACAACACAAGTACGGGCCTTTCAAACCTATTAAGGAATGGAAGGAAAAGCACAAGAAAAAATCGTAAACTCTTAACATTAGTATTCAATGAAAAAAGTCCTGATTGCCTTATTGGTTATCCTGTCGGGTTTTACTACCCAAAGTCTTGCCCAACAAACCGAAAAAGTTCACAAAGTTGTTTTTCACTTAGCTACCAGCGATACATTGGCGCATAAGGCTTTGGCCAAACAGCTTTCCAACGTGCTGGATTACTGGAAAAATGCCCAAATCGAAGTGGTGGTTCATAACAATGGTATTGGTTTTATGAAAAAAAACGAAGCTAGAACTGCAAAAGAAATTGAAGCATTAAAAGCGAGGGGAGTGACCTTTGCGGTGTGCGAGAATACGTTGAAACAACGCAAAATTGATAAATCTGAAATACTACCCGAAGCAAGCTTTGTGCCTGTTGGCATTGCCGAGTTGGTGCTCAAACAAGAAGAGGGATGGGCGTACATCAAAGCAGGATTTTAGGCTATTAATTTGTCATTTCGAGATACGAGAAATCCAAAATCCCAGTTAACCTATGCACTCAAGACGACAATTCATTCAAGCAAGCCTATTGGCAGGATTAGTGACAGAAAATTCGACGGTTTTACCTGAAGTAAACAATGAACCGCCAGCTCCCCCAACTCAAAACGGCACCATTACTTTACTCCAAACCACGGACGTTCATTGCCAGCTTCATGCGCACGATGAGCTTTTTTGGGAGAACAAGCAGCTTACATTCCGTAAAGCAGGCGGGTACGCCCACCTCGCCACGGCCATCGACCAAATCCGCAAACAAAACCCCGATAACACCTTTGTGATGGACACGGGTGATATGTTTCAAGGGAGTATGCTGTCGGTCAAAACGTCGGGGCAGGCGTTTGTACCACTGCTCAATGCCATGGGCTATGATTTGTATTTGCCTGGTAACTGGGAAGTGGTGTATTACAAACAAAATATGCAAAAGTTGATGGGAGGGTTGATGGCTCCCAAGATTTGCACCAATATGTATCATGACTTAGGCGAAGGGAAAAAAGGAGAACTGGTTTTTCAGCCGTACCATATCATTCACAAATTGGGGGTGAAGATTGGTTTTTTAGGATACACCGACCACCTAGTACCAGTCCGTCAGTCGCCTTATTACAGTAAAGGAATTATTTACACCAAGCCCGAAGACAACATCAAGTATTGGGTGGAAGTGTTAAAGCAACAAGAGCAGTGTGATTTTGTGATTGTGTTGGCACACATAGGGTTATCTCAACAAATTGCGTTGGCCAACCACCCCGATGCCAAAGGTGTGGACTATGTTTTTGGAGCCGATACCCACGAACGAGTCCGTAAGCCGATTCAGTGCGAATATGCCAAAGTAGTAGAACCAGGCGCATTTGGGTCATTTATTGGGCAGCTTAATTTGCAAGTGAAAGACGGAAAAATTGTAGGAGAAGACTACGAATTGATTGAAGTAAACCCCAAAAAATACCCCGCCAAGCCCGAAATCAAAAAGCTGGTGGAGGAAATTGAAAAGCCTTATCATGCCCAAATCAACCACATAATTGGCTATAGCACTGAGCCTTTGTACCGAAACATGGTGGTTGAAAATACCATTGATACGCTCATTGTGGATGCCCTCAAATGGAAAGTAAATTCAGAAATTGTGTTATCAAACGGTTTTCGGTTTTGTCCACCGCGCATACCCGATGCCTCTGGCAAAGTAGCAATCACCGAAGGTTATTTATATGATATGCTTCCCGTAGATGCCACCGTCCGCGTGGGAAAAGCCACGGGCCAACAACTGGTAGATTGGTTAGAAAAAGAACTACAAAATGTATTTGCCCAAGATGCTACCAAGCGTTTTGGAGGTTGGGTAGTGCGTTTTAAAGGCATGGAAGTAGAGTTTAAGGCATTTGAACGCGTGGGTCAACGGGTAAAAAAAGTAATGATTGGCGGCAAGCTGCTTCAACCCGAACAAACCTACACCATTGCAGCCTGCGAACGCGACGGCGACCCCGAAGACATGCTTTGCCGCATGAGAGGTGTCAAAGAAGCGCGTAATACGGCCTATACGTTACATTCAGTAATGAAAGATTATTTGAAAGAATTTTCGCCCGTAAGCCCTAAATTACGCCAATCGGCCAAGGTACTTGATGCCCCCCAAACGCTGCTTTCGCAAGTTTCGGGCGTGGATTATCAATTTTTGTAGAAATCAAAGAAATTAATTAACCCATATCAAATGATTTAGGAAAGTGTTCAATTTTGACCTGTTTTTCTGCTGCTTTAGTTCCAATATCAGCTAAAAGAAAACGGTTTTCAGCTTTAGACATTTCGCGAAGTGACTGGAGGTTAATGTTCGTAAAACCCAATGAATTTAGCTCATTTTCATCTAAATTGATGTTATACCGTAGGTAATGTAAGAATTTTTGTCCGCCCAATAAATCTCCCTTCATATCGCCTATTTCTCGATTAATGCGTATAGCCGTTGGGCTTTCTGACAGGTATTGTAGTATTGTTACGCCAAGCATATTGGCATCGTACATATACATATCTGCGGCGTTTAAAGCCCAATATAAATTATTGCGTTTGGCGGCTTCGGTCATTTCTATACGGTCGTTTGAAATACCTGTGCCGATAGAAGTAATCATTAATTTATCCTCCCCAACCTCCCAATGATAGCCAAAACCTTGGAGCGTAGCCATCATAAAAAGAAGCAGAGCAGGATTGTTGTACATACTCACACCTCCATCTACAAACATTCCTTGCTGGTTTTTTCCTACATTGACTTGTTGTGGCTCAAAATAACTGGGAGCTGCCGTACTGGCCCTAACGATGTTTTTGAGCAAAATACCTTTGTTAGCCTCATAATACTTACCATGGGGATTGTTATGAAAAACCCAAGTGCCGCCTGTATCCGAACGCTTGGTAACGATAGCCAAGCCAGTTTTTAACTCCTCTGCCCCTAAAGTGAGCTCCCCAAGGTGTTCATCCAATTTGGCTTTAAGCTTGTTGGGCTTGAATTTAGCGAGCAAATACCGCCTCAGAAATGACTCTTTTTCGCTAAAAATAGCTTCTCCTAATTCTAAATACAGCGTTTTTATCTGTTCTACGCTTTTGCCCAGCGCAAGCAATGTAGCGATGATAGACCCAGTACTCGTACCACCGATTAAATCATAATAATCACAAAGCCGAAAATCTGGCTTTTGATAGCGTTCTCTGAGTATTACTTCAATTTTTTCGAGGTAACCGAGCGTGATGGCCCCTCTAATGCCTCCGCCATCTAAGGCGAGAATACGATGGTGGTTATTTATTGTCATATTTTAGATTCAAATTATACATTTGCTCAAGTGGTGTTGTTAGTGGAGATAGTAAAGTGTTAAATTTTCTAAACCAATTTTGTATTTGAGAATAGTTTAATTGAAGCTCTTTCCGCTCAATATTATCTAATCTACTTGTTATATGATCATCAAGTAGAACCTCTTTGTTTAAGAATTTGTTGATATGTATATTAAAAAAAAATCTATTATAAAATAAGTAAACCGTATTGCTATTACAAAAAAAAGCATCAATATAGTTTATTTTTTGATTAGTAAAGAATATAGAAAACTCATTGGTGCTAAGATTTTGTATTACAATCTTACTATTACTGTGCCAACATATAAATTTCTCGGTATCATCAAAATAAGCATTTATTAGCCCTTTAATATTGAGAGGCATTTTTATAAATGTTTCAGAGTATTTTTTCCATATCATTGCTCCCTCTTTAGTATGTACTGTGATTAAATATTTGCCAGTTTTAGAGGTAATTACTTTTTCTATTGGAGATAAGTTCTTTAAAAAACCTGCTTTTTTGATTTTGGTTTTACTTAATACTAATAATTCTAATTCTTGATTTCTTTGAGAAACTTTGTCGAATTTTTTTAGAATGATTAAGCTATCTCCGTATATATCAAGTCTATTAAAGTCTTTACGACTTGGAGTATATTCTATTTTGCTTGTTTGATTTGTAAATGTAAGTCTTCCATTAGTACATATCCCTAAAATGCCGCTTGAATTAAAACATACCTTTCTAAAGGTCATGTAGGGTTTTAATGTTTTGTAATTTAATACTATAATGGAATCTCTGGTATGATTAGTAAAATTAAGACAAATCAGACTGTCATTTATATTTGTATATTCTGGAATCCAAGCAATAGCACTATTGTTACTTCTAACTTCTGTAGATATGGAGTCAATTTGATTGTTTTTAATGTTTAATATTTTATGAGAAGGATGATTGTAAATTATTTCTCCATTTAAGCCACTTTTATAATACCCATTATTCTGATAAAATGCAAATTCCCCATTGTTACTAAATCCTAAATTAGATATTGTATTTCTTAAGGGTATGTTAAATATCGAATCTCCATAGAAGTTTGACAAAATCACTTTACTTGTGCCTGAATGGTACGAAAGTAAATAATCTGATTCTCTTGAAATAACAATTTTATTAATATCACTTGTAGTATCTATAATGGGATATATTCCATTATAGTTTGATAAATTTAATATTCTATTTCCATTTGTTCCTATGGAAAAATATGGAAAATGAAAAGTGTTTATTCTGCCTAAAGAAATAAGTTTTAGTGAATCTCCTTTAACTTCCCATATTTTATCATAACTCCAAATATAACGGCCGTTAAAACTTGTTCCTATTATTGAATGGCCTAAAATGCTTTCAAATTGTTGAAAACTAGGTAAGCTTCCTTGCTCTAAATCAAATATTCTATATTTGTAACCAAATTCCATAAGGTTCCAGTCATCTGCCTGTTTAAAACGGCATATTAGGTAGCGATTACTGTTAGAAACAAAAACACCATCAATCGCTTCATTGATTGTGTTTTTAAATGAAAATTTTGTTATTAATCTTTGATTTTCAATGTTGAGTATTTTTATCTCTGTCAAATTATTTGAGGTTTGGATCGTTGCGCTATATCTTCTAATGCTTAGGCTGTCATTTTGAAGCCAATCATTATTAAATTTATTATTGTGTATTTCTTCGAGAAGAGAATAGTAGGTTGATGAGTCTTTCCCAAGTTGTTGCTTTGTTGCAATTATATTTTGTTCGTTTATTAATGGGTCATTTGAGGTTACATAAGATTTGAGGAGCTTAAATTCATTTCCATTGTTTAAGAAAATATAAAAATGACTATCATTGCCAATTCCTTCAATTATTGCAACTCTTGAATCTTGTGATAAGAATATTTGAAGAATTTTGTCTGATTTATGGGTAAAATTTGTATCAAGGTTGATTTTTTTGTCAAGATTATGGTATTTTAAATCTATAAATTCATAGACATTGTTTGGGTTTACTTTAATTAAAATATCTCTATTTTTGGAAAAGTAGAACCCTTTGCTCTTAAATGATTGAGTTATTTCTTTGAACTTAGGTAGCAAAAATAATCTTCTTGAATTTCTGTCGTCAAAATAAAGAAATGAATCATTTTTGCTCATAACAAATTTGTTATGATTGTTGTATAAATCTAAGTCAAACATTAGTTTTTCTTTAAATAAATACGTAGTTGTGTCTCTAAATATTTGTTCAATTTTTTGTTGAATAATTTGCAAATTAGGATGCAATTTATCGGCTCTCAATAGCACTTGAAGTTGGTGTGCTGGTATCAATTTGTCAATTGTAGAAGCCCAATAGAGTGCTGTAGCACGGTTTCTTTCCTTTCTCGCAGAATCTCTTTGCGCCAGTATACGACTGTTTATTTCTTCTATCTTGTTATTTGCCATTCTCGTCTTAGTGGGATCACATAATTTATATGCATTAAGTTGTTTCAAAATAAATACAAAATCTGGTTCGCCCTTTTTGTCTTCATCCTGAACATGTTGCCAAAAAACTTCGCATTTTCTTTGTTGAGAAAACGTAGGAATAAGCAAGAAATAGCAAAATAAAAGATAGAAATATTTCATTTCAATGTCCTTTTTAATTCATTTATTTCTGTTTTTTTTTCTGTGAAAGCCTTGTGTTTTTTATTTTTCCATAGCAAAGTATCTGCTGTTTGGAGTTCTTCGAGGGCTAAGTTTTGACCATAACCTCCAGCGTCTTTAAAAATTTGAGCATTTCTAATAGATTCTTTTAATCGTTCAAATTCAAATCTCCGTAGATTGTTTTGGGCAGTATCTCTTTCCATTTCTGCCTTTTTTTTCTGTCGCTCTGCTTCATTTGCGTTGTCATAAGCGAACCATCCAAAAAATCCAACAACAATTACAAAAGTTATTGCTAAAAAGTAAACTGTCCATCTTGCACGACTTTCTTTTCCTTCAATATTCCTACTGGTTGTATTTAAAATATAGGCAACGATTTCCAACAAGTTAGCTCTGTAAAATCCAAAATTTCTATCTTGTTTTGCTAAATTTTCTATTGTGCTAAGGTTAGTCCAAATAGGCCTATGTTTAAATAGTGTCGCTTGGATTACGGGATGTAAAGAAGTAGAAACTAAAATGTATTGTTTTTCTACTTCTATGATTTTTTCCTGTATTGTAATTTTTCCCTTAAGTAAGATAATTTTTATGTTTTTGAGACCTCTTTTTTGTTCTATCCAATATTTAATTTCATCACCGCAGTTTTTGGAGTTTGCTGAATTGGGGGATGCCAGTATGATTAAATGCTCTGATTCATCCAAGCCTTTGTATATTTCATCTAATCCCATCTTATTATTCGCATCATTTTGATCTTTAAATATTTTTAGACGAGGTATTATTTTTAATAATTTTGCAGAGTTTTCAATGTCATCATGTAGCTTTTC
The DNA here is from genome assembly GCF_000482465.1 of Runella limosa DSM 17973. Taxonomy (GTDB): domain Bacteria; phylum Bacteroidota; class Bacteroidia; order Cytophagales; family Spirosomataceae; genus Runella; species Runella limosa. Next base: position 5,788 of record NZ_KI519423.1, on the reverse strand, counting down.
AGCTATTTCCCTGTCATCCCAAGAATAAGACAAAAACGCATTGTATTTATATTTGGTTGCCATTGTACTTTATTTCAAAATTTGCTTCAGCCCCTTTAAAACCAAAGAAACCATTTGCGGTATATGGATGGTTGCAAAAAGGAGTTTGTTTTCATCTTGAGACAATCCATTATTTAAACCCTCAATTCCTCTTTCCGCAAAAAACTGATTCAATTCTTCAAAATTTATTTTTTCATCAGGATGCCGAGCATTATACAAGTTGATGGTTTCGATGTACTGAGTTTTGTCTTCAAAATGAGCTAATTTCAAAACATCCGAATTTCCCGTTTGCAAAGCATCTATCACTGCTTGAGCTGCGCCACCAAATGCCCCACATAAATAAACAGGTTTGTTGGCTTGCATGGCAAGTAGCACTTCTTCTACAATGCCCGAAAACTTACTTTTGTATCCCTTCCCACTTGGCGAAAAAGGAGTAGTTTGTCCGCCTAATACAATTCGAGCATCAATGGCATTGTTTATTGTTTCTCTCAACTGAGTCATTGAACGAAACCAGTAATAATTCGCCTCGGCATTGCTACAGGCAAACAGTTCAGAGGGTTCTTTAGAAGCTAAATCATTGGGTAAACCTAAAACATGAAATTTAACTAAATCAAGCAATTTTACCTGTTTTTCTTCTGTTAAATCTACGCCTATTGGATAGCCTAAAAAACTATGCAGATATGATCGCTTTTCTTCTTCAATGGGTGTAAAATGATTGACCAATTCATATAGTTGTTCTGTAAAACCCATTTGCCGTAAGTCACCCCCATAAGCCAATGTAAATCCTTGAGTGAGTAAATGCCTTGCTATTTCGATATTAGCATCTTCTAAATGAAAGTTGCCGAAACCAAGTGCTCCGATATTTTCACTTTCTGAAATAGAAATGCCAATTATTTTATTCTTAAAGCTCATTTTTATCCAAGGTAAATAAGGTAGTAGGGGTCATAAATTCAAAAGGGTCTAATTCTAACAATATTTCCCGTTCCTCGCTGGTAAGGGGTGGGTCTGGATAGACCACTACTTTAATACTATTAGTGGTTCTGTCTAATAAAGTTAATAATTCAGGAGGGCTTCCCATAATCTTTAAGCCCTTTTTTTCTATATCAAAAGCTTCAATCTGATTTTGGATTAGGCGTTTAGCGTATTCAAAGCGTAGGGTTTCAAACAAAATCGTATGAAATATTATTTTTATACTTTCTTGTTTGTACATACAGACAGGGCCATTGCCCAGGTACGGAAAACTTCTATCTTCTTTTTCTTTAATTGCATTGACAATGACAAATGGTCTGCTGTATTTTTTGGCTTTCAATACTTCCCAACGACACCACTCTCGTGAAGCATAGGCATCAGTAAGAATAACCAAAAGGGTTGATTCTTTTAAGTTTTCGTCAATTACCGTGTCAAATCGGTATCCGTAAGGAATATCTTTTTTATCAAAAAAAGTATTTAAAGAAGTTTTCTGATTGAAATAGTTATCAATATTCTCGGTGATAGTTTTACCATCAAATCGAGCATAGCTAAGGAACAAGGAGAGTTTTTTTCCTGCATAACTTGTAGGTATGTCAGAAATACGAGGTTTGCTGTAAATCAATCGGCACAATTCATGTGTCACTCTTATAATTAGCTCATCCTTTTGTTCCTCAAGCTTTTCATATTCATATAAATTGATGAAATTCTCTCTTCTTATCGAGTTTGAAATTTTATAGGCTGCATTTGAAATAGCAACAGGTATAAAACGGTGCATATCTTTTCTGTCCGTTTCCTTATTTTCATATACATTATGGAGTTGTTCAATATAGGCTCGCCATTCTGAATTAAGTAAACATTTTTGATCAATTAAGGCAATTATCATACTTCGTTCAATAGTCTCGTCTAAGGCAATAGGTAATGGAACTCCATTGGCTAAAGCCTTATATCTGAAAAACACGGGAATGTTTAAACCTCTTGAAAGCGGGTTTTTAATATCACGAGTAAAGAATGAATAGATATGCTCGGCAATTTCTTTTCCTTGAAGGAATTCTTCATGCCAAACGACGTAAATGTTGAGGGGAGATTTGTATCGCATGGCTGTGATTAGCTAAATGAATTTCTTTGCCTTAATATTCTTGATAAATCAGAGTTATATTTTAGACTTAATTGATACGCTTTTTCAATTTCGTTTTCGAGCGTTCTGTAATCTCTTGGCATATCAATGATATTACATAGATGTTTGTTATCAAGCAACCTTTGCGGAATCCAATGCACTTTATTAGGAATTAGAATCCCTAAAATTCCATTTTGATTCTTACCAATTTGCGTTCTAAGACTATGGTAAATTTCCCAATCTACCCACCAACGCCCACCAGTTTCTTTGCCTATCAAAACAATAGAAACACTCGCTCTGTCAATTCGAGGCGATATGTAATTTCGTTTTATATAGTCGTCTGACAAGTGGCTCAAATCTTGATTGGCTAAGGAACTATCAGAAAAAACACTTTTTTCAAGGCTAAACTTAGCCCTAAAATCATCTGCCGCATCTTGGTCTAATCTGTGTGCATAGCTAACAAATACGTTTTTCATAATTTTTTTGTTTTAAAATAGACTTAATTGGTCATATTGTCGCCAATGAATAGGGTTGCCGTGAATGCCTGTAGAAAAACTACTTTCAATCCAATTAACAAATTTCTGACATAAGGTAGCATCCAAAACGTTGGGGGACGAATAGTCTCTCAATTTACTAAACACATCTAAAAATTGATTTGGAACTTTAATTTTAGCATCTCCAAAATAATAAAAATGGTCTGATATGAGCACGAATTCGCCATTAGTGTCTGTTTTAATATGTTTAGCTCGGATATTTTCAATTGGGTGTGAGTGTTGACATTTGGCTTGTACCCAGTCATTGTTTTCATCTTTTGTGTAAACATTGTCCCCATGAATTGTAACGAGGCTACCATTTAGAATAGGTTTTTTAAACTGAAATCTTACATCATCCCAGTAGTCTGTTAGTGTTATTTTTTCGGTAACTTTCATTAAGTAAATAGGTCTATAATAAGCTGATTTTATCTTTTTTGAGCCACTACCTATTATCCAGTCGCCAACCTCCGCCTTTTTACGAATATGCGGTTTGCAAGTAGCCAAAGTACATACTCCGCCAAATGGATTGGGAGCAAATCCATAGTCACGAGTCATTTTATAGGAATAAAAGGCCATTAGCAGCTTACGGTTTTGACATTATAAAAAGATGGCCTTTTTGTTCCATCTGGATTCTCCCAATCATAAGGAGTATTGTTCTCTATTGCATCAATAATTTTCTCTACTGAATTCCACCCAAAAAGTAAACTCCCGCTGACATTCAACTCATCTGGTAAATCGGCCCCCTTTGCACCATGGGTATAAACTCCTATTATTTTCTTGCCTTTTTCCCGCGCTTGTTTTATCTCATAATCTACCCATTCGCGGGTATGGGTTCTGTCGCCAATCAAACAAATGAATATACCCGCCCAGTTGATTCTCATGCGCAACAACCTTTTAACGACTGCGTCTGATGGCTTTTTATCACGAGGTTTATGTTTTGTACTATCAATTGAACTGTTTTTTAATTGATAGCCTTTATCGGCAAATCGTTCTTTCAGCCGTTGTAGTTGAGGGTCATCTTTGTGATAATGACTAATAAAGACATTCTTTGACTTATTCATAACTTAATTTTATCATTAATGCCCCACTTTGGTGGATACCAATAGGTAATAGCTTCGTTTTGGGGCGTATAAATCTGTTTAATGCGTTTTCGGTCTGATAGTCCGCTAATTTCTGGGTGTTTAACACGAGCATACTTATCTATTTCACAAAAGAGATTTTGGCAGTCTATAAGTTGAAGTGGTCGTCCCCATAGATTTTTGAACTCAATACCCAACCGTTCAAATTCTAATTCTTGCCGTTCAGTTACGTACTTTATAATATCGGTCTCGTTATAATCTCCATAATCCGAAAAACACTTTCTTATACCATCTTTGGCGCCAGGTCCAGGGACTACAAAATCCATTTCGCCGAAGGTGAGATGTGGCCCATAGTTAAGGTCAATGGCATATTGAAACGCCAAAAAATTACCAATTGTAGGATAAGACTTTAGTAATTCAAATATTTTTTCAAGGCTTTGGGCTTCCAAAATTCGTTGTGGTAACCTTTCATCAAGCATCATTCTAATAAGACAAAGATGGTTCTCAAATTTTCGTTGATAGCCAAAAGTGCTTTTGCCTGATGCCATGATATACGCTCCCGAATACACCGTTTCACCTGCTTGCATAGCTTCTGTTAATAATTTTGCATAACGCCGAAAATTAAAGTTTTGAGAATGAATTTCACCAAATTCAGCCAAAATCAATTCCCATGTATCTATTTTATTAAAAATCTTATACAAGATAGTTCTAAAAAATATTTCTTCAAAATTTTGATTGCCTTTATAAATCACATTTTTGATAAGATATTGACTTACTCGGTCAGAAGCGCGGTAAGCATTGGTAAATTTGTGTTTTAATAAAATAGAGTCATTAGTCCACGGTCCAGCTGGTTGGCTGAATTTTTTGAAAAAAATTTCTTGACGGGCCGCAGCAAAACGCCAGTATGAATCAAAAACAATGGTAGGAGTTGGTGTTTGCTTAGGAGAAAAAATAAGCATAAGATAGGGTATTTAAACCAAAAGCCAGCATTAGCTGGCTTTTGGTGACAATATTCGATAGATAAATTAGGTTAACGGTAAATAAGCTACATTTTGAGAAAAAGCATCAAAAATGACCTTCCCACCTCGGTTTTTAGATAGAAGACGAAACATTTCATAAGCTTTCAAAATAGCTACATTCCATTCTTTACGGGTGCGTACTTTCACTTCAAAAGGCTCTGTCATTTCTTTAATAATTTGCAACGTGGTATTAGATACATTTTGAATATTTTTAAAAAAATCTTTTTTTCTGGCTTCATTGAAGATTAACAATGAAATTGCTTCTTCAGTAATAGCTGCTCTTGCGCCATCTTCTACTTCATCCATTAGCCTATCGCTTTTACGCTTACACTTTATCATGGCTCGTGCACAAGGAGACCAACCTAAAATAGCAGCAAAAGTATAATGGAAAATATCGTGATAACGGTAAAAATCATTTTGATAGGAGTTATCATTGATAATATCGCCTATTTGATAACTCTCATTGAAGAGAACTTGCACTTTATCTGTGTCAACTTCATTGAAAGTAACACTAAACTGGCGAGGAAGTTGTTCTTCCAGTCTAAAATCACTATCAAAGAAGAATTTTTCAGAGCTATTTCGTTGTGTCATTTTGAAGCTTTTTTAATTTCAAAATACTATCTACTTTACTGTTAACTATACTATCTATTTTTACTTGTTTAATTTCTTCCTGTACAGATTTAGCCTTTATGCCGTATTCGTAGCCTTTTTTCAAAGAATCATTATTGTGCTAACCGCTAATTATTGGACACGTAAATGATAGAAAGTTAGAGACTTCAAGCACAGATTTTTGTCTTATTTTGAGTTAAATTTTTCATGTCAATGTTATGTTTGAGCAAATACTTGTAAGGGCTTTGAAAGTTGATTCCTCCATGTATTCTCTCGAAATTATAAAAACTTCTAAATTCCTCCAATGTTTCTCGAGCTTGCTTCAAATCGTCAAATTCAAACCTCTGACATACAGAGCTTTCCATGATGGAATGGTAGGCTTCGATGTGCGCATCTTGTTGGGGTGTTGCAGGTTTTGTGAATTCT
>NZ_KI519422.1:376925-489622 GCF_000482465.1 Runella limosa DSM 17973 | reverse complement strand
ATTCTAAGTGACAATTCTTTTTCAGCGATTATCTCTTTATAAGCTTGAATCTCTCGCTGAAGGCGAAGAATCTCTTTGTCTTTATCAGAGTTACTAACGCTGGATGGGCTTGAAAAACCTCCTTTTTCGTACTGGGAAACCCAGTTATAAATGTTTGCACTCGAGACGTTAAACTCCTTAGATGTCTTAGCAGCTCCGTGTTCTTTGTAGTAATTCACTATGGTCAGTTTTTCCTCCTGGCTCCATGATTTTTGATGCTTTCCCATTGAATCACAAATTTAAAAGTTATACCCTAATTTGTGTCCAACTTTTTAGCGGGCTAGATTCGCTTTGATTCACGCAAAAACTTTTATTTCTCCTTTGCTACAAACGTTACGCCTCTACCGAGGCTACTTTGATTTACGCAAAAACTTTTATTTCTCCTTTGCTACAAACGTTGCGCCTCTAACGAGGCTACTTTGATTTCCGCAAAAACTTTTGATTAAATCTCTACAAACGTTGCGCCTCTACCGAGGCTACTTTGAACTCCTTAAAAACTTTTGGTTAATCAACGTTCTGTACCCTAATCGACGATTTGCTTGCTGCCACCCAAGTACAGTACGACCGTGCCAAATTAAACGGCGCAGGAACAAGCATTGAACTGGTTACGTACGACAACGCCAACCACTCTTTTGACGAAAAAACAACGAGCGACGATGCCGTAGCCAAAACCGCCGCTCGCACCAAAGTTTCAAGCTGGTTGGCGGTGACTTTGTAATCTTAATCGGTATAACGACATAAAAAAAGCGGGCTATACAGCCCGCTTTCCATGTTTATTTTAAGCAACGGTAACTCCGTTTTGTGCTTTATTACAAACCGCTAAAATCAAATGTTTCGAGGTATTTTGTTGTAAACATTCCCGATTGGAAGCCTGCATCGTCCATCAAGCGAATGTGGAAAGGAATCGTTGTTTTAATACCTTCAATTACAAACTCTTGCAAGGCGCGCTTCATCCTCGTTGTTACTTCTTCCCGCGACTGACCACTGACGATTACTTTCGCAATCATTGAGTCGTAGTTTGGTGGGATGGTATAACCTGCATACACGTGGCTGTCGATACGAACACCGTGTCCTCCAGGAAAATGCAACTGCGTAATTTTTCCTGGGCTTGGGCGGAAACCGTTGGCAGGGTCTTCGGCGTTGATACGGCACTCCATCGCGTACAGCTTTGGAGCGTAGTTTTGACCCGAAATGCGCTCACCAGCAGCTACTTTGATTTGCTCTTTAATAAGGTCAAAATCAGTCACTTCCTCCGTGATGGGGTGTTCTACCTGGATACGCGTGTTCATTTCCATGAAATAGAACTCGCCGTATTTGTCCACCAAAAACTCGATAGTTCCTGCTCCTTCGTAGGCAATCGCTGACGCTCCACGAATAGCGGCTTCGCCCATACGTTCACGAAGCTCGGGTGATACAATTGGTGACGGCGTTTCTTCGACCAATTTTTGGTGACGACGCTGAATCGAACAATCACGCTCCGAAAGGTGGCAAACGGTGCCGTACTGGTCACCAACTACCTGAATTTCGATGTGCCGGGGCTCTTCTACAAATTTCTCAAGATACAAGCCATCATTTCCGAAGGCTGCTCCTGATTCCATTTTAGCATCGTCCCATGCTTTCTGAAATTCACTTTCGTCTTTGATAATCCGCATCCCACGGCCACCACCACCCGCAGTGGCTTTAACAATCACAGGATAACCGATTCCCTTCGCAAGTTCTTTTCCTTCTTCAACCGATTCCAATAACCCTTCTGAACCAGGAATTACGGGAACTCCAGCGGCTTTCATGGTTGCTTTGGCGGTTGACTTATCCCCCATGAAGTTGATTTGCTCGGCCGTTGCTCCAATAAATTTGATACCATATTCGGCACAAATTCGCGAAAATTCCGCGTTTTCTGACAAAAAGCCGTAGCCAGGGTGAATGGCATCAGCATTGGTAATTTCCGCAGCAGAAATAATATTAGGAATACTCAAATATGATTGGCGGCTCGGAGGAGGGCCAATACACACAGCCTCGTCAGCAAAACGTACATGAAGGCTATCACGGTCGGCAGTGGAATACACCGCGACTGTCTTTATACCCATTTCGCGGCAAGTACGGATAATGCGCAGTGCAATCTCCCCGCGATTGGCGATTAGTATTTTCTTGAACATGAGTTTTTGGAAATTGTTAAGCAGGCTCTACCAAGAACAATGGTTGGTCGTACTCTACTGGAGTTGCGTTTTCAACCAATACTTTCACGATACGGCCTGAAACTTCAGATTCGATTTCGTTGAAAAGTTTCATTGCTTCCACAATACAAACTACTTTGCCCGTTGCTACTTCGTCGCCTACTTCCACAAACGAAGGCTTATCTGGCCCTCCAGAGCGGTAGAATGTACCAATCATTGGTGACTTAATGGTCAAATACTTCGAGTCATCTGCTTTGGCCGCAGGAGCAGGCGCTGCAACAGGAGCAGCAGCTACAGGGGCTGGCGCAGCTACTACGGGCGCTGCTACTGGAGCAGGAGCTGCCGCAGCGACCACCGTAGTGACAGCATTGCGTTTTACGCTTACTTTAAACTCACCAGTTTCGATATTGACCTCATCCAGGCTTGAGTGAGCAATGAAATCGAGTAGTTTTTGAATGTCTTTAATTTCCATTGTTGTTTGAAGTTAGGTTTTTTGGAGACTTACGTCTTACTTAACGCGTTCTGAGTACTCTCTGGTAGCCGTTTTGATGCGGATTTTATCACCTTGTTCGATAAACATTGGCACCATGATACGCGCTCCCGTTTCTACTTCTACTGCCTTGCGAGGGTTGTTGGCAGTATCGCCTTTAATGCCTGGCTCTGCATATACTACTTCCAAGTCAACTGTGGCTGGAAGTTCGCACGTGAGGGGTGCTTCGTTTTCGGTATTCAATAAAATTTCTACGACTTGGCCTTCCTTCATCAAATCAGCTCCATCAACCAATTTCTCGTCGATTGAAATTTGCTCAAACGACTCGTTATCCATGAAGTTGTATCCTGCTTCATCCTTATAAAGGAATTGAAACTCGCGACGCTCAACGCGCACAGGATAGATGGCAACGCCAGAGTTAAAGGTATTGTCCAACACTTTACCACTGGTAAGGCTTTTCAATTTTGTACGTACAAAAGCCGCTCCTTTACCAGGTTTAACGTGTTGAAACTCGACAATTTGAAACAAATCGTGGTTAAAATTAATTACTAATCCATTACGGATGTCTGCAGTTGTTGCCATTTTAGTATGAATCGTTAATTCATTAGATTGAAGGCTACGAATAACCCTAGCCTTTTATCGAAATTTGATTTTTGAGAATTGGGAAGTTCCCTCGTTAATACGCCCATTTTACATATACCGAACCCCACGTAAAGCCTCCTCCAAAGGCGGCAAAAATGAGATTATCGCCTTTGTTAAGTTGCGATTCATAATCCCATAAGCACAGAGGAATGGTTGCCGCAGTCGTGTTTCCGTATTTATGAATGTTCAGCATCACTTTGTCCATCCCGACTTTCATGCGGTTAGCCGTTGCGGAAATGATGCGTTTGTTGGCTTGGTGAGGCACCAACCACGCCACGTCGTCACCTGAGAGGTGGTTACGCTCCATAATTTCAGCCGCAACGTCGGCCATATTGGTGACGGCAAACTTAAATACCGACTGACCATCTTGGTAAGCATAGTGCCAGCGCTTGTCGATTGTTTCGTGCGTGGGCGGGAAGCGGCTTCCTCCTGCTTTTTGGTGCAAAAATGGCTGACCAGCTCCGTCTGATTTGATAATGGTATCTAAAATTCCGAGTCCTTCGGTGTTGGGTTCGAGCAAAACAGCGCCTGCTCCATCCCCAAACAACACGCAGGTTGTACGGTCGGTGTAGTCAATAATAGCTGACATTTTATCCGCTCCTACCACAATCACTTTCTTGTATTTACCTGTTTCGATAAACTGCGAACCTACCGTCAGGGCATAAATAAAGCCCGAGCAAGCCGCCTGAATATCAAAACTTCCGATGGATTTAATGCCCACCATATCACAGATGAGGTTGGCTGTACTCGGAAATACAAAATCGGGAGTAGTTGTTGCACAAATCAACAAGTCAATATCACCTGCCGCAGTATTTGTTTTGGCCAAAAGCCCTTTTACTGCTTCGGCGGCCATGTGGGATGTACCCAGTCCTTCGCCTTTGAGGATATGCCGTTCTTTAATACCTGTACGGGCCGTAATCCACTCGTCGTTGGTATCTACCATTTTCTCCAACTCAGCGTTGGTTAGTACATAATCGGGTAAGTATCCTTGTATCCCCGTAATAGCCGCGCGAATTTGACTCATTTTTTACTTTGATATAAGTGATTAGGTCTCACCTCTTTATAACTCAGAGGGACGACGATAAAGGTGGTTTCAACTCAATGCTTTGGCAATATGGACATGGATTTGAGCTTCCACTTGTTTGCAAGCCCAAGTAATCATGTTTTTGATAGCTGTTGGTGACGAAATACCGTGTGCAATCATCACATTGCCGTTTACGCCCACGATGCTACTTCCTCCCACCGCTTCGTAGTTCATTTTGTCGATGTAGTCATCTTTGATACCTCGTTCGCTGGCGACCGTGTAAAACGACTCAGCGAGTTTGAAAAGGGCATTTCCCGTAAAACCATCCGTAATGATTACGTCGGCCTTGTCATCGAAAAAGTCGCCGCCTTCCATGTTACCAACGAAGTTGATACGATTATTTTCTTTCAAAAGCTGGTGTGCTGCTTGAGCTACGAGTGAGCCTTTTTGTTCTTCTTCACCAATGTTCATCAACGCCACGCGTGGTTTGTCGATGCCAAAGGTATATTGAGCGTAGATTGAACCAATCACGCCAAATTGTTCGAGCACTTCTGGTTTGCAGTCGGCGTTGGCGCCAATATCAAGCATGGCAGCGTATCCTCCTTTCTTCTGAGGGACAAGCCCAACAATTGCGGGGCGGATAATGCCTTCAATCGCTTTGATGCTAAACAAAGCACCTACGTGCATCGCTCCCGTGTTACCTGCGCCACAAAAGATGTCTATATTCTTTTCTTTGAGTAACTTAAACCCAATTGAAATGCTCGAATGAGGTTTTTGGGATAAGGCTTTAGTGGGGTGTTCACCCATCTCTACCACGTCTTCTGCGTGTACAACCTCAATCTGCGAGCCTTGATAGCCGTACTTAGTCACTAACTGATTGACGATGTCTTGTTTGCCGATAAGCACCAGCTGGACATGGGTCGGTAAATTAGCCGCTGCTAAGACAGCACCTTCGACAATTGCCTCGGGGGCGAAATCCCCTCCCATTGCATCTATTCCTATTTTCATTTTTCTATTGTAGGTATTGGGTAGTAAGAGGCTGTAAAAATAGTAGATAAGCAATACTAAAAAAGCATTTCATCGCAACTTTCTATACAAGTTGTGATGAAATGCTTTCATATACAATGCTTTATAAACTAGACTTTTGCGTAGCCTTCTACTACAACTTTGCCTTTATAAACCAAATTACCCTCAAAAACGTGGGCGCGGTGCATTACGTGTACTTCGCCTGTTGTTGGGTCAGTAGAAAGAGCCTTGCCCGTCAATGCGTCGTGCGTACGGCGCTTGTCACGGCGTGTGCTTGAGTGTCTTCGTTTGGGATGTGCCATTACCTTATGTCTTTAATTAATTGTTCGTTTGCTATTTATAAATACTTAAAAAAGTGCGTATTAATTGCCTTTTAGCTTTTTTAGGGCTGCCCAGCGCGGATCGTCATCTTCGGGTTCTTCTGGTGTTTCTTCCTCGGGGGTTTGATAAACCAAAATTCCGTCAATTTCTTCATCGTCTTCTATTTCCTCCTCGTCGGTTCGGAATCGTGGATGAAGTTTTTTCATTGGCAATGCCAATGCGATGTACTCAAAAATATGACTGGCCACATTGATACGAACCGTGTCTTGACGAATGAGTTCTATTTCGTCAGAAAGCTGCTCGTTGTGGTCGCCAAACTTTAAAATGAGCCGTTCCTGAATGTCTAAAGGCTCTTCAAATACCTCAAGACTGCGATCACAAACCAATTCTACTTTCCCAACAATGTGGAAAGAAAGCATCAGCATCGTAGCCGATTTGTCCAGTTTTAAATGGGTTTTAAAATGCCCACTTTCAATGAGTTCTTGCTCCAGCTCTTCAAAAAACTCGTTTTTAGACTCAAAATCAAAAACATATTGCTTTTCTTTTAAGCCGTAAATGTCTATGTCGTACTGTGTTAGCGCTTTCACTTCTCTGTCAAAATGGGCTGCAAAGTTAGAATTAATTATTAATATTCACAAGTCAAAAAAAGTTTCTGCTGCTTTTTAAAGGTTTTTTCCAAAAGCCAGCGGCTTTCTGTTCTTCCAACTACATTATAAACCACTTATCCTGCAAATCGTTCCGTTTATCCTAATCGCGCAACTTTTTGGGGTCGTTGCTGCATCTTGCTATCGAAATCAGTTCTTAAACTAAACAAATTTATAGCCATGAAAACGTTCATCTTCGCTCTTGCCTTCGCTGCTTCATTCAGTGCTTTCGCCCAAGACTCAGACAATTATTCTGAGAAAAAAAATAACTCCAAAGTGTATTATACCAAAGGAGGAAATGCCAGTTTGCTCTCCTTTGCCCAAGTTACCCGCGACGGTGAAGAGGTGTCAACGATTCCACGTTTTACCATGTTTTTCAACATTGGTACCAACGCCAACGTAGATTTAGGCAACCACTTGGGCCTTTTTGCAGGTTTGAATTTGACCAACATCGGGATGATTACCGAAGAAACAATCGTTGGAACCGTCAAAACCGACGTCTTTAAATACAAACAACGGGTGTATGCTTTGGGGGTTCCTGTGGGTATCAAAATCGGTGACCTTCGTAAGTTTTATGTCTATGGTGGTGCTGAAGCCGCGTATGCTATTAACTTCAAGCAAAAAACATTTATCAACGGCGAAAAAGTCGATAAATTCAACGAGTGGTTTAGCAATCGTTCCAATCCATTTATGCCTGCTGTTTTTGCAGGATTTCAAACCAAAAGCGGTTTTGGGTTGAAAGTTCAATATTATCTCACCGATTTTTTGAATCCCGATTTTTCAGAAAATGGCGTGAAACCTTATGCCAACACAGAGTCAAAAATTTTCTTTGTGACGTTGGGGTATAATTTTGGGAAGAAATAACATTTGCGTCAGAGACGCGAAGCCATTTTTGTCCCAAAGCGCAGTTTGGGACAAGCGATAGAAGCCATTTTTGTCCCAAAGCGTAGTTTGGGTCAGGCGAAACAAAAGAAAAGGGGGCTTGAATCTCAAAGCTGAGTTTCAAGCCCCTTCTCTATTTCACTCATTCGTAATTCGTAATTCCTTCATTCATAATTCCCAATTCCCTCATTCGTAATTCCCAACTCTCTCATTCGTAATTCGTTTTACGCTTCTTGTTCTTTTACCAAAAAACAAGACCCCGCTGCAAATAACATACAAACCCCTGCCAAAACGAGGGCATTGCGTGGGTCATCGCCAAGAAGCGTTTTGTAGAAAATAGGCACTGTCAACATGCCGATAAATTGAGGTACGCAGATAAAGCCGTTGAAAATCCCCATATATACGCCCATTTTTTCTTTAGGCACAGCGGCAGCCAACATCAAATAAGGCATTGACATGATAGAGCCCCACATCAAACCAATGATGGTCATTCCTGCGAGATATACCATTTTATCGTTGGAAAGCAATGTCATAAAAAAGCCCATTGCCCCGAGAACCAGAAACAATGCGTGCGTTCCGCGTGAACTTCCCACCATTTTTACGATTCGAGGAATAAAAAAGGAAATCACTGCACAGGATACGCTAAACATGGCAAAACATAAACCTCCCCATTTTGTTCCTTCCTCAAAACCCGTAGGATTAGAAACGGCATCGGGGGCGTTGAAGGCGTATTTGGCCACAGAAAGCGATAAATATTGCCACATCAACGGAAGCCCGTACCACGTAAAGAATTTCACCCACCAAAGCTGACGCATCACGGTAGGCATGGATGACAAAGGCGCTAAAATTTCTTTAAACACAGGAAGCATCAAAATCAAATAGCCTCCAATTAAAATGCCTAACCCCCACTGGAGTCCAGTCGCTAATCCTCCTGAAAAATACGCGAATCCGAAGCCCAAAATAGCGGCTCCCACGGCAAGCGATAGGTGCCAAAAGGAAATAGATTTTTTCTCTTCGTCGGTAAAAACATGCTTTTTCTTATAGTCATCATTTTCGGGTGGGTGCTCTTTGGTGGTACGCATGGTCCAGAAAACGGCAATCAAAATCGATGCAGCTCCGATATAAAAAGGATAACGAACCGAGTTAGGGATACCATTGGCAAGTTGCTCGTCGCTCAAAACCATCGAAATGCCCAGCAACGGCAAAATATACGGCATGAGGTTGGCGAGGGTTTGTCCAAAACCAACAAAAAACGATTGTACTGCAAAACCTACGGGGCGTTGTTTTTCATTGAGCATATCACCTACAAAAGCCCGAAATGGCTCCATGGCCGAGTTGAGACCCGCATCAAGCATCCACATCAACCCTGCGGCCATCCATACGGCCGAAGAATTGGGCATGAGAATCATGGCAAGGCTTCCAACAAGTGCCCCTACCAATATAAATGGACGACGACGCCCCCATTTGGGCGACCAACTGCGATCGGATACTGCGCCAATAATGGGTTGAAGTAGTAGCCCAGTGAGTGGGCCTGCGAGCCAAAGGCCAGGGATTGAAGCTTCGTCGGCACCGAGGTATCGGAAGATTGGACTCATGTTGGCCTGCTGTAATCCGAAGCCGTACTGAATGCCCAAAAATCCGAAACTCATGTTCCAAATTTGCCAAAAACTTAAATTGTTTTTTTCTTTCATCACTAGGTTAAGTTTAAAATCAAGTATTTCTGCAAGTATAGACAATTAGCAACGAATTGCAAACCTTCTGGTTTACATTTAAGTTATAAAAATTAGGATGAAAACAATAAACCACCTCCGCCGTTATCCCATGCAAAATCTTCTTGTAAGCCTTCTTTTTAGCCTGTTTTCAATTCAATCATTCGCGAATAAAATGCTTCCGAGTGCTATTTGGGGCTTTGGGCTGGTTGTAAGCAACCAGCCACACGAGAAAGACAGCAAACCACACACTGAAAATGGCGTTACGGTATCGGTGGAGGTATCCAATATTACACAAACAAGGGGAAGCCTTCGCATCGGAATTTTTCGGGAAGGAAATCCTTTTACGGGACCAAAAGCAAAGCCAGATTTCTTTAAAGTAGTACCGATTACCGCAGCAACGGCGCAGCAAGTGATCGTTAGCTTACCCGCAGGAAGGTACGTCATTGCGGTCTATCATGACCTCAACGACAACGATAAACTTGATAAAAATATAGTAGGCTATCCCAAAGAACCTTTTGGGTTTAGTAAAAATTTTAGGCCGATTCTTTCTGCGCCAAGTTTTGAGGACTGTGCCATTGAAATCAAGGAAAACAGCCCCCAAAACCGTCAGAAAATCAAGCTCATTGACTAGGTGTTATTTGAAAGGGACGACCACTTTGGTGATATCCCACTCCAAGACAAGAGCGGGCTGATTTTCGTCAAATGAAATTTCAAATTTTTCTACTGGAATCGAAGATATATTGACAGGCACATCCACTTGAAGAACGTCTGCACTTTCCTCGCGGCTTGCTTCTCCTCCGAAACTCACTCCCCAATCGTACATTTTATTGTTGAAGATAACTGTCCATTTGTCTTCTTGAGGAATCGTCCAAAGGGTGTATTTTCCTGCTGGTAGGGTTTTACCTTCAATGGTTAAGTCTTTATTGGTGGTAAAGGTCGTGGCCTCGTTGGCCCCCGTACGCCATACTTTACCGTAAGGCACCAATTCGCCAAAAATCTCGCGTTCTCGTTTAGAGGGGCGACAGTAAAACACCGACACTTCGGTACCGTCTTTTTTGTAATTAACCGTTGCTTCTGGGCTTGCTTTTTTGGTATTTGATTGCACAAACTTGAAAGCAATGAACAACACTACTGCTAGTACACCGACCACGATGCCTATCCATTTGAGGACTTTTTTCATAGGTAAAAGGGTTTATGTTACAAATAAAACGATACGTACTTAATTAAAAAACACTTCGTCCACAAATACCCAAGCGGGTTGTCCTTTGCCACCGTGCCATTCGGGGAGTTTGGCTACAGGTCGAGCAATCACCTTGATAAAAGTATAGCTACCTTCTTTTACCTTAGTCTCGATGGCCTCTATCCGCACGGCTTCGTTTTGGGTAGGCTGAACAGGATTTAGCTTCTGCATTAATTGGAGTTTAGTACGGTCGTTTCCTGCCCACACTTCAATCGACGCTGGCGGAAAAATATACCCGCCTAAGTTTCGCCCTATGCTCAACATTACCGATTTGACGGGCGTTGGTTTGTCAAATACAAAAAGTGCTTCCAAGGGCTTTTCTCGGTAGCCCAACCATGCCTTGTTTTTAAAGTCGTTGGCCTCCCCTTTTTTGAAGTTTACCAGCGTTCCACCTCCTTCACCCATGTATTGTGGGTTAGGTTCGTTGAGCAATTCCACCGTTTTGGGGCGGTATCCTCCTTTGAAAAAAGTGTATTCGACTATATCGCTGGCGTACCATTTGTCTTTTACAGCCCGTGCTTTCACGATGGTGTAGCCGTTCAGCGCAAACGGTTTTTGATAAGCTGGTGCCGTCAGCGAATCAGGCAAAGTTCCGTCGGTGGTATAACGAATGGTGACACCTTTGAGGGGATGTTTAAACGAAACGGGGGTAGCATTGGTTAAAACCAAATTTTCGTTGACCAAAACAGGAGGATTGAGCTTCAATTTTTCGGCATCGATAGGCACATAGCCCATTTCAAAGCGAATAGCAGGGTGTTGCTTTTGAAGTTCCTTAGCTTCGGCCTCCGAAATAGGGGTATTCCAGATAAACACTTCTTTAAGGGCTGGAAGTTTTGCCAATGCCGCCATACCTGCTTTTGTTTGTTTCGTTCCTGAAAGAGATAATGATTTCAACTTGGTCAACGATTGCAAATTCGACAAAGACGCGTCGGTAATGTCGGTATTGTTTAACACCAATTTTTCAAGTTGTTCAAACTGCCCGATGGTTTTCAGGTCTTCGTTTTTGACTGGCATATTTGACAAATTCAATGCCACCAACTGATCTTTGATTTCGGACAACTCTCCCAACTGTTCTTGCTTGTAAGCTTGGCGCACAAAAAAATCGGTATGCAATGCGGGTGAGCCATTCGCAATTGGAAAAATAACGCGAAAAGGAGTGTTTAGCTTTTCAATCGTTTCTTCACTAGCAGGTTCAAAATCGTAGGTGGCTACCTGCGTCTCAGCGCTCTTTTCTTTGTTCAAAAAAGCCCTAATGGGGTCATTTGCGGCCAACTGCCCCACCTTCTGTTTGGTATTAGCACCTGCGTTAATCCAAGCCGTTAGTACCCCAATTTCGTCGGCTTCCAACTGTGCTTTGCCTTTGGGTGGCATGTGTTTTTTATCTTCCAATGGCAAATTTGCACGTTGAATAAGGTGGCTTTTTAGCGCATCACCTGCGACCCAAATAGGCCCATTTTTCCCTCCTTTAAGCAAGCCAGCAAGGGTTGTCATCAGCAACTCTCCTTTGGTTTTTTGTTCGTTGTGGCATTGGTAGCATTTGGTTTTCAAAATGGGTTGAATCGCCGCTTCAAAGACAGGGGTGTCGTCCGTAAAGGTCAATTGCGATGCTGCGTCGGCATTGGGAAACAGGTAGCCTTCGCCGTGGGTCAAACTTGCACCAAAATGCCCCGTCACGAACATAGCAACGGCACTAATCCCCAAAAGTGGCGTAAAAAGGCGCTGTTCTTGGGTCGTCTGGTACAAAGCCCAAAGACCATAGCACAAAAAACTCAACCCGATGCCCGTGTATTTATGCCAGCTGAGTACATCGGCGGTGTAGCCTTCTTCGCGCGACAAAAAGAAACCCATCAACGCAGCTACTGCGGCCGACAAAGCGGTTATTCCCAAAACAAATTTCATGAGTTTTGTAAAGCTTTCACCCGCAAACTCCCGCTTAAAAAGCCAAAGTAGTCCCACAATAACCAACAAGCCAATGGGCAAATGCAACAGCATCGGGTGCATTCGTCCGACGGGCTGAAGCCAAGCGGGCAGCATGACTTTTTCCTGAAAAATCAACAAAAACAACAATAATACATGAAGGCCAACCAGTAAATAAGATAGAAGGGTTTGGAAACGAAACATTTTTAAGTGTCGAGGTTAGAGGGCAGAATGTCGAATTTTAAGGCAGTCGCTCGGCTCTGCCGAGTGACGACTATTGGCAGGCTTCCAGCCTGCATCATAAATTACTTACTTTCAAAGGCGATTCAGCGCAGGCACTGCTAAATAAGTAATACCAAGGCTCTGTCACAATACCCGCCTTCACGGGGTTTTGATGAATATAATCTACTTTTTGTTGAATTACTTTATTAGAATATAACTCAATCGGGTGATTTGTTTTTTGCCAAAACATATACTCCGCATTTTGAGCGTAACGATTTGCAAAAAAATGGAACATGTACATCAGCCATTCTTTACGGCTTTCTTGTTCATTTTCTTGAATCAACCCTAGTAATCGTTTGGCTGTATAGCTTTTAAAATCGCGTAATAATTCGCTCAAAACTCCCTCATTTCGGCGGCAAATCAAATGGAGGTGACTTGGCATAATTACGTATTCAAAAACTTCCAACCCTTTTTTTTGCTGGCAATAAGCAAGGTTTTTGACTATTTCATCGCAATATTCTCGTCGTGTAAATACATCTATCCATCCTACAACCGTCAAAGTCACAAAATAGGTGGCCTCGGGTATATTTGCTTTACGAAGCTCAGACATGGTTTTTGTTACATTTTACGGCCAGAGGCCTTGTAGTAGTCGTCACTCGCAGGATGCGAGCGACTGCGTCGAACGATTGCAGTCGCTCGGCTCTGCCGAGTGACGACTATTAGCAGGCTTCCAGCCTGTTACGCAATTAGCCCAGGCAATACTTTTCCAGCCAAGTCAGTCAGGCGATAGCGGCGACCAAGGTGCTTGTAGGTAAGTTTTTCGTGATTAATCCCCATTAAGTGCATCACCGTAGCGTGAAAATCGTTGATATGAACAGGGTCACGAACGATGTTATACCCAAAATCATCCGTTTGGCCATAGACTGTCCCAGGTTTTACGCCTCCGCCCGCCATAAACGTGCAATAAGCCCGTGGATGGTGGTCGCGGCCGTAGTTATCTTTGGTGGATGTTCCTTGTCCGTAGTTGGTACGCCCAAATTCTCCTCCCCAAATCACCAATGTTTCGTCGAGCAGGCCACGTTGTTTCAAATCGGTAATCAAAGCCGCTGAAGCACGGTCGGTATCTTTGGCTTGCAATGGCATTTCACCGACCATATTTCCGTGCTGATCCCAGCCTTGGTGATACAACTGCACAAAGCGCACCCCTGCTTCCGAAAGTTTACGTGCCAACAAACAGTTAGCGGCAAACGTCCCTGGTACCAAACACTCGGGGCCGTACATTTTTACAATGTGGTCAGGTTCTTTGCTCAAATCTGTCAACTCAGGAACGGCCGTTTGCATCCGATACGCCATTTCGTATTGCTGAACTTTAGCTTTGATTTCTGGATCACCAAAATCGTCGAACGCCATGTTATTCAGTTCTGCCAGATTATCAAGCATTTTGCGGTGCGACGCTCGGTCAGAATTTGCGGGGTTGTTGAGGTACAAAATAGGGTCTTCGCCGCTACTAAATACTACCCCTTGGTGTGTCGAATCCAAAAATCCGTTGGACCAAAGTTTAGAATACACCCCTTGTCCGTTTCCTTTCCCGCGCGACAACAACACCGAAAATGCGGGTAAGTTTTTATTTTCACTACCCAAACCATAACTCACCCACGAGCCCATGCTCGGCCGATTGCCCTGCTGTGCGCCCGTTTGCATAAAAGTCAATGCAGGGTCGTGGTTGATGGCCTCGGTATTCATGGTTTTAATCATGCAAAGGTCATCCGCGATGTTAGCAATGTTGGGAAACAATTCACTCATCCACATCCCTGACTGCCCATGTTGTGCAAATTTAAAGTAAGACCCTACCAACGGAAACTTCGCTTGGTTGGCCGTCATCCCCGTTAGGCGCTGCCCCATGCGTATCGAAGCGGGAAGCTCTTCGCCCGCCATCTTGTTGAGCAAGGGCTTATATTCAAAGCTTTCGTATTGTGAAGGAGCCCCGTTTTGGAACAAATAAATGACTCGTTTTGCCTTGGGTGCAAACTGAGCAATCCCCAAAGGCAGTTCTTCTACGTCATCACCTGCCCCCTTAAACAAATCAGGAACAAGCAAAGACCCCAATGCAACACTACCAATCCCCGCCGCCATTTTTCCCATAAAATGCCGACGGTTGACATTCAAACGGTTTTCAAAAAATTCGTTCTTATTCATAGTTCTAATGAATTGTTGTGTGTTCTTGCCCAGTTATTTCATAATCGCCTCTTCCAAATTATACATCATCAGGATGGATTGCATAAGGGCTGCTACCATAGGACGATTGGCGATTCGTGCTTGCGGACGTTCTCCTACACTCAGCAGTTTCGCTGCTTTTTTGGGGTCTTTGGCAAACACCGATTGCTCACTTTCAAAATATTTTTCGAGCACACTGAGTTCTTTATCTTTTCCAGTTCGGCACACCACGATGCGAAATGCTTTCTTGATTTTATCCTCGTCGGGTATTTTTTCAACGGCTAATTTCTCAGCCAAAACCCTAGCAGACTCAAGTACAACAGGATCGTTGAGCATTACCAATGCCTGAAGTGGTGTATTGGTTCGGGAACGTTTCACCTCGCATTGGTCGCGGTTCGATGCATCAAAAATCAGCATCGACGGCGGCGGTACCGTCCGTTTGATAAAGACGTACATTCCTCTTCGGTAAAGGCTATCACCGTGGTCTTGAATGTAGCTTTTAAGGCTTCCACGCCCCGAAGTCGCTACCTCCCACAAGCCCTTTGGCTGGTAAGGTTTGACGCTTGGCCCACCAATGGCAGGACTGAGCAGCCCGCTTGTAGATAACACAAAATCGCGCACTAGCTCTGCCGAAAGTCGCATTCGAGGGGCACGCGCCAGCAACACATTTTCTGGGTCTTTCGCCAAGTGTTCTTTCGTTATCACTGCCGACTGTCGATAGGTTGCCGACATCACAATTTGTTTCACCAAACGCTTAATGTTCCAATCGTGGGTGCGAAAATCCACCGCCAACCAGTCTAACAACTGCGGATGTGAAGGCAACTCTCCTTGCATTCCAAAATCGCCAACAGTTTTGACAATGCCACGTCCAAAGAACTCCTGCCACACCCGGTTGACAAACACCCGCGCCGTTAGAGGGTTTTTCGCATCAAGCATCCACTGGGCAAGCCCTAGGCGGTTTTCGGGGTATTTTTTGGTATCAAAAGGCAATAAGAATTTTGGCATTTGGGCCTCAACCACATCGGTCGGTTGGTCATAATTACCGCGTCCCAACACGTGCGTTTTCCGCAACGTGTCCAAATCTTGCATTACCATGACCGTCACATCGGCGGTATCGGTTTTGTTGACAAAGGTCAGAATACTCTTGACGTCTTTGGTCGTCAACTTGAGGTTTGGAGGGTCGGCGAAGGAAGCATCAATGGTTCCTACCAATCCTTTTTCGGGAACTTGATTGAAAAAGGCAAAAGCACTGTAATAATCTTTTTGTAGAATGGGGTCGTACTTGTGATCGTGGCATTTGGCACATTCGTAGGTCATAGCCAAAAACGTTTTCCCAAATGTATTGGTACGGTCGGTTACGTACTCAATACGGTATTCTTCGTCAATCACCCCACCTTCTTGCGTGATTTTATGATTACGATTAAAACCCGTCGCCAGCAATGCCTCTTTGATTAGGGGATTGGCGGGATTGCCCTTCTGACGTTTTACAATCAAATCCCCCGCAAGTTGCCACGTCAAAAATTTGCTGTAGCTGTAATTTTGGTTAAAAGCATGAATGACCCAATCGCGCCAAGGCCACATTGTTCGTAGTCCATCGTCTTGATACCCGTGCGAATCGGCATAGCGAGCGGCATCCAACCACGGAATCGCCATTTTTTCACCGTAGTGTTTTGAACTCAACAACTCATCCACCACTTTTTCATACGCATTCGGCGATTCATCTTTCAAAAAGCGCTCCTGTAACTCAAGCGATGGAGGAAGGCCCGTAATATCCAAGGCCGCCCGTTTCAAAAGCCGTTCTTTATCAGCTTCTTCGTTGGGCTTTAGGCCATTCTCTTCCATTTTAGCCAATGTAAAATAGTCGATGGAGTTTTTAGGCCAAGCATCGTTGTCAACGTTGGGCAATTTGGGCCTTTCTGGTGCAATAAACGCCCAGTGAGGTTTGTATTTAGCGCCTTGTTTAATCCACTTTTCAATCAGTGAAATCTCGTGTTCGCTCAGTTTGAGGTTGGATTCCAAAGGCGGCATAATTTCGGCCGTATCTTTGGTAATAATCCGCAGCCACACCGCCGACTCATCGGGTTTACCTGGAACAATCGCGTGAAGTTTGGCATTGTCTTTCAGCGCGGCGTAAGCGGCTTCTTCGGTGTCCAAACGCAAATCGGCCTCCCGTTTGTTAGCATCTGGGCCGTGGCATTTAAAGCAACGATCCGAGAGAATCGGTCGGATGTGATAGTTATAGTCAACCTCGTCAGGAACAGAAGCTGCCGACGTGCTACCTCCATTCAGAAAGCAAGCAGTAGTCACACAACTAACTGCAATGCCTACTCCTACTAAAAGCCTGTTTTTGAACAGGTAAGCAAGTATTTTTCGATTCATTTTCACGATAAAGGCAGGAACAGTTTATAATAAGTACAAATATATTTTAAAAAATATTAAAAACTGTTTCCTACTCACTTTTCGTAAATGTTTTACCCGAACATGACCTTACGATAAATATCTTCCAAAGTAATTATACAGTCTCCAATTTGAAGAGTAGTATCATTTTCATTGTAGGTATGACTTAACCACTCCGCTTCACTGAGTTTTTTGATGACTTCCACTTTTTTCTTTTTCGATGACACCAGTACATATTCTCGGAATGACGGAATAGTTTTGTAACAATCGAATTTCTCTAATCTATCATAGGCTTCTGTAGAGTCAGACAGAACCTCAATAATGATTTCAGGGTTTTCTAACGCTTCCAATCCATTTGGGGCCTTCTCATATACAGGTGTTTTACAAACAATCACCAAATCAGGAAAAACATATTTTTGGCACCCTTCGATTTTGATGAGTTGATCACTATTCAACACGATACATTCCCCTGTTCGTAAGCAATTTTCCAGCGCAGTAGAAAGCGTGATACATAGTCGATTATGCGCAGGCTGGGCACCTGCCATAGCAACTACCTCGCCTGCATGGTATTCCAGTTTAACGTCAGATTTTTGAAGTAAGTCGAAGTATTCTTCAAGAGTAACAAAAGTGGCCGTTTGCATACATCTATGTTTTTATCAAAAATATGAAAATCAACACATTTTAGCAATAGCTAACGCGACACATACTTATGGCAAACATGCGATTTTTGTTACCTTTGGCATCTATTAGATGAACAATTTTGACAAAACTGTACATCATCTCAACTATAAAGAGTTTATCGTTGTTGAGATTGATGTAATGTATTAGAGTTTTAAATGAAAATTTACTGGCGCATTTTACAGTACGCCCGCCCGCTTAGCCGATACGTAGGGCCGTACTTTTTTACCTCTTTATTGGGTAGCTTGTTTGGGGTACTCAATTTTACACTGATTCAGCCTTTACTAGATGTTCTTTTTGGGAAAGCAAAAATTCCGTCTCAATTGGTTTTTCCTTCTTTCCGCTTCGACGCAGCCTATTTGGTCGATTTGTTCCAATATTACTTTGGGCACGCCATTCAGCAATACGGCAAACTCGGCGCGCTGCAATTTGTGTGCGGGGCTATTTTGTTGTGCGTTTTTCTGGCCAACGTTTTTAAATACCTTTCAATACGAATCATTGAAAATTTCAAAGCGCACACCGTAGCCCAGCTGCGCCAAGCGGTCTTTGACAGTGCCATTCGTTTGAGTCTTTCATTTTTCTCCAACGAACGCAAAGGCGACCTCATTTCCCGCGTTACTACCGACGTTCAGGAAATTGAAAACTCGCTCGGGCGGGCTTTTAGCGCGTTGTTCAAAGAGCTGTTTACGCTCATTTTTTACTTCGTCACACTGTTTGCGATGTCGGTAAAATTGACTTTTTTTACTTTGATAGTCATTCCTCTTTCGGGAATTATCATTGGAACCTTAGCCAAAAAACTCAAGGAATCGGCCTCGGAAGTTCAGCAGCGTTTGAGTAATATCATCAGCGTGCTCGACGAAACCTTCGGGGGCATTCGGGTGGTAAAAGGTTTTAATGCCGAAAAAGTCATTCGTCGCCGTTTTGAAGAAGAAAACCAAGGCTATCGCCATTCCTTGTTGCGCATGGTGTTTCGTCAAGAACTGGCTCCGCCAATGTCGGAATTTATGGGGGTTTCGGTCGTTGCAGGTATCTTGCTTTATGGTGGCTCGATGGTACTTTCTGATAATTTTGAGCTTTCGGCCTCTACCTTCGTGACGTACATCATCATTTTTTCGCAGGTGTTAAGGCCTGCCAAAGAAATTTCTAACGCCATCAGTGGTATCCAACGCGGAGTAGCCTCGGGCGAGCGCATCATGCGCTTGATTGACATGCCTTTGGAAGTTCAAGATGCGCCCAATGCCCAGCAGTTCAAGCAGTTTAACTCAGCAATTGAAGTAAAAAACCTTTCGTTTGAGTACGAAAAAGGAGTTCCTGTATTGCAAAACATTTCTTTTTCACTCAAAAAAGGCAAAACCGTTGCACTTGTAGGCTCGTCGGGCGGGGGTAAATCAACGATTGCCGATATGATTCCCCGTTTTTATGACCCTACTGACGGGCAAATTTTGATTGATGGGCTGGATTTACGTTCCATCACCACAAAATCGCTGCGCGACCAAATGGGGATTGTAACGCAAGAATCTATTCTTTTCAACGATACGATTTTTAACAACATCGCTTTTGGCACCGAAGCCACCGAAACAGAAGTGATGGCAGCGGCTAAAATCGCCAACGCCCACGATTTTATTCTGGAACAGCCCGACAGTTACCAAACGGTTATTGGCGACCGAGGCACCAAGCTTTCGGGTGGTCAACGGCAGCGTTTGAGCATTGCAAGAGCAATTTTGAAAAATCCTCCGATTTTGATTTTAGACGAAGCAACTTCGGCCCTGGACACCGAATCTGAAAAGTTGGTGCAAGAAGCTTTGACTAATTTGATGAAAAACCGCACGACCTTGGTCATTGCGCACCGCCTCAGCACCATTCAGCACGCCGACGAAATATTGGTATTAAGCGGTGGAAAAATCATCGAACGCGGTACGCACGACGAGCTTTTGAAGGAAGAAAAAAGCTTTTATCGGAAGTTAAGCTTAATGCAAAGCTAAACTTCCGATACTGAACCGTTTGCGGCTATTTCCCCTTCCAGTCCATCCATACTTTCATGCGGCCCGCTTGGCGGTTGTCCCACGAATAGTAGGGAATCAACGTAAAGCTATCACTCCCGTTTTGGGCCTTAATGGTGGTTACACCTCCAAGCAAAGCAGGTTCAAACGCCGTAGTAAATTGGGTTTTGGGTGAAAGAACGATCTGGTCGTAGTCCAAATGACGATTGTCTTGTTCTTCAATGCAATACACAAGCGGGCCACGTTGAATCGCACGTTTCCCTACGTTGGCTTGCACGCGAGGGTCAGCCGCGACAACTTTTACAGGCATATCCATGCGAAGTTTCAACACATCGTTTTTAGTCCAAGTGCGAGCAACCGTCACGTAACCCTTGTCCGATACTAAATTAGGCACCACTTTCCCGTTGACTTCCACCGTGTATTTTTCACACCAAGCGGGAATTCTTAATTTAACCCCAAAGTCAACTTTGCTGCTGTCGGACACTACTTTGAGCTCTACTTCGCCCGCCCAGGGATAGTTGGTTTTTTGGGTAAACTTCACTTTGTTATTGCCTAATTTTACTTCGGTACTGCTCCCTACGTACAAATTCACCCAAAGTGTATTGGCCGAGGTGTTGTAAATATAGCCACCCACCGATGGCAACAAGCGCGATACGTTGCTGGGGCAACAAGCTGTCCCGTACCAAGGTTTGCGGTGGTGCATCCCAAACGAAGCCAGCGGATTTACGTAAAAAAACAAATTTCCCGTCAGTTGTACACCTGCCAGCGCACCGTTGTAAAGCGAACGTTCGAGTACATCCACATACTTCGATTCGCCCGAATAGAGGTTCATGCGCTGGTTCCAAAAAACCATTCCCACCGAAGCACAAGTCTCGCAGTAAGCCGATTCGTTGGGGAGATCATAGTCAATGGTAAAGCCTTCGTTTTTGGTCGAAGAACCGATTCCGCCTGTGATGTACATATTTCGCTCTACCACATCGGCCCATACGCGTTCGAGGGCTTGGGTGTAGCCACGGTCGCCCGTTTCGGCGGCTACGTCAGCCATGCCTGTGTAGAGGTACATGGCTCGTACGGCGTGGCCTTTGATGTCGTTCATTTCGCGGACGGGCACATCGTCTTGGCAATAGCGAGCGCCGTCGAAATTTTTATCTGTCCAAATCTGACCACGGCCATTTCCTTTGCCGCGCTGTTCAATCAACCAGTCGGCGAGTTTTAGGTAGCGATCGTTTTGGGTCGTATGGTAAAGTTTCACCAGCGCCAATTCTAATTCTTGGTGGCCCGTCACCCACGGACGATTTTGAAGCCGAAACGTAGAGTCAAAATGATTGGCAAATCGAATGGATACATCGAGTAGTTTTCGTTTTTGGGTTGCATCGTAGTAGGCCACCGCCCCCTCTATCAAATGCCCTAGACAATAGTCTTCGTGCTTTTCCATGTCGGTCCAGCGTTTGTCAAGTCCCTTGAGGGTATAGTACGTATTCAGATAACCATCAGGAAGTTGAGCGGCCGCAATCTTATCAATCCATTCGTCGGTTTTGGCTTCTAAGGCTTTGTCAGGCGTAGTTTTGAGGGTGTAAGCAATACCTTCAATGACTTTATAGACGTCCGAATCGTCAAAATAAATTCCTTTGTGTTGACCACTGCGTTTGGCGGCATTTTCAAAATTACGAATCCGCGCCGTTGAGTCTTCGGTGTAAGTCATGCACACGGGCAGCGTGGCCGAATGGACTTTCTCAATGCGAGGTTTCCAAAAAAAATCATTGACCGTAACCTGCGAAAAATTAACAGGTACAATTTGCCGCTGTGCTAATGAGTTAGTAGCCAAAGCGATAGTGGTGATGAAGAGATAAAAAGATGATTTCATGTAGAGGTAGATAGTTTTGCTAGGAAGAAAAGCGCAAAGGGAAAGATTTTTAATCGCTACCAGCCATAGTTTGGTGAAATCCAAGCAATGCAAATAAAAAAAGCCAGCCCCGTTATTAGGGACTGACCATGAAGAGTGAGTGGCATTCATTCCAAACCACATAGCTCACAATAGAATAAACACATAGAAAACATAGCTATCGTTTCTATGTGTTTATTCTATGTGGGCTATGTGGTTATCTATAAATTTTCGTACAACTAACCAATGCGATGATACTTAGCTAATCCCGAGTTCTTGGGCAAGTGCCTCAACGCGCTCGTAAAGTGCATCGACCTCGGTTTTCACTTCTGCCGTGCATTCTTCTACCTTGCGACGGGTATAAAGCGTGATTGGGAAACCACGTTTTTGCAAATAATACTTGGCTACTGTAGGATACGCATAGTGAATGACAGGCATGGTATCAATCAACAACTGCTGAACGCGGGCAATGCCTGCTTGCTGGTCAGGATTGTTATAGTTTGCGCATAGCCACACAATAACTTCTGGGAAGAAATTCCCCTGAATACACGATAACCCTGCCGAACCTGCTTGCAGCGATGCCACGGCGTGCTCCATATAGGCATCATATACGCCAAAACGCTGCCCTTGGGTGGCGGCGATTTTGCTTTTTACATTGTCAATGTCGAGTGAGGTGTCTTTGTGGTAAACTACCCGACCCGTCGCAGCTAATTCACCCAAATCTTTGGCCGTAACGAGACGTTTGTAAGGAACAGGACATTCGTACAGTCCATAAATTACGCCTGGCGTTAGGTGAAGAAGCTCGTTCATTCGCTCCATAAACACCTCGTCCGATTCGTTGGCATCAGCCAGCAAGCTGGTAATCACAATCACCGCTTGAATCCCCGTTGCGTAAATTTTCTTGGCAAACTCAGCCTGTTCAGCAATCGGTCCGCCAAACGTACCTGTCGCCACCACTGGCACGCGACCGTTGGCCACCTCCACTACGTGACGCGTAATGGCAAGGCGCTCGTCTTCGGTGAGTTCGTACATTTCGGACGAGAGGCAATTGGCAAAAAGACCCGCTGCTCCTGCTTGTAAATATAACTCAGTAAGTTGGGTCAAACCATCGAAATCAATCTCACCATTTTCTTTGAACGGGGTGAGCATCACAGGGATAAAGCCCTGTGGGAGTGTATCTTGCATATAGATTGGTGTATTTTAAGCTTTAGCAAACGCAACAGTGTTGGTCAATTGACCGATTTTATCGATACGGATATTGACAACGTCACCCACTTGAAGCGTAAATTCGTTAGAAGGCACAAGACCTGTGCCCGTCATCAAGAATACGCCTGTGGTAAATGTATTGGAACGGAACAAATAACTCACCAAATCTTCGGGGCGGCGCTTGAGTTGTTCGAGGGTTGTACGGCCTTCAAATACTTTTGCGTCATTCCGTAAAATTTCAATATCAATAGTGGTCGTAACAGCCATTGGCTCGGCGGGTACGTACAAACAAGGCCCCAACGCTGCCGAACCGTCATAGACTTTGGCCTGAGGCAAATAAAGTGGGTTTTCTCCTTCGATACTACGCGAACTCATGTCGTTTCCGATGGTATATCCAACAATTTTCCCCGTTGAAGTCGCAAAGAGCGTCCATTCTGGCTCTGGTACGTTCCACGACGAATCAGGACGGATGTTGACTGTGCCACCACTTCCCACTACTTTGTGGGCAAGGCTTTTGAAAAACAACTCAGGACGCTCGGCGTCATACACTTTGTCGTAGAAGGTATCGCCTCCTGAGTCTTTTGACTCTTCCATGCGGGCAATTTTACTGCGGTAATACGTCACACCCGACGCCCACACTTCCTGCGTGCCTACGGGAGCTACAATGCTGCTTTCGTCGAAAGATGCTTCGGGAGCAAGACTAGCAATGGTGGTTCGCAAATAAGCGTGCAAATCGTCGCGGTTGATAAGTTCGTCCCAAATAAAGGTTGGGATTTTATAAAATTGGCCATCAGCCTCGGCATAAAAGCCATTGGTGGTACGATAGAGTTTCATAGAATATTTTTGGGTTCTCTCGGTCAAAAGAGACTTTGCTCAATAAATTACCATACTTGGATTTCTTTACTACGCAGTTTTAGGTAAAAAAGACTACCAAAACTCGTTCAGAAGTGAGTAGGTAAGTAGTCGTATATCTATTTTTTTTATCCTTTTTTGCATGAACGAACCAAAGTTAATACCCTGTATGATAACCCATTGACTGTTTTTCGATGATTTAAAAAAAGATTGTCAAGTGCAAGTTTAAATATAAAATTGTCAATTTGACAATTATTTTCTTTTTTTGCATCAGTAAGAAAGCAAAATTCGCTCTTTTAGTAGTAATTAAGCTTTCGAGAAAACATTTAAACTAACTTATTTTATGTCAGTTACACTCGGAAATTCCGAATATTTCAAGGGCATCTCCAAAATTCAGTTTGAAGGTCGCGATTCAGACAATCCGCTTGCTTTTAAGTGGTACGATGAAAACCGTATCATTGGCGGAAAAACCATGAAAGAACACTTGCGTTTTGCCGTAGCTTACTGGCATACGTTCTGCGGAACAGGCGCTGACCCCTTTGGCCCAGGAACAAAAGTATTTCCTTGGGATGCCAAAGCAGATGCCGTAGAGCGTGCCAAAGACAAAATGGACGCGGCATTTGAGTTTATCACCAAGCTAGGAGTACCTTACTACTGCTTCCACGATGTGGATTTGGTGGACGAAGGGCCAAGCATTTCGGAGTACGAACGCCGTATGCAAGCCATTGTGGACTATGCGAAAGGAAAGCAACAAGCAAGTGGGGTAAAATTGCTTTGGGGTACGGCCAACGTATTCTCAAACCCACGTTATATGAACGGCGCATCGACCAACCCTGATTTCAATGTGGTGGCTCATGCGGGCGTACAAGTGAAAAACGCCATTGACGCAACGATTGCTTTGGGTGGTGAAAACTACGTATTTTGGGGTGGTCGTGAAGGCTATATGAGCTTGCTCAATACCAACATGAAACGCGAATTGGATCACCTAGGGCAGTTTTTGACCGTGGCTCGTGACTATGCACGTAAAAACGGCTTTAAAGGTACGTTCTTCATCGAGCCTAAGCCTTGTGAGCCTACCAAACACCAATACGATTATGATTCGGCAACGGTGATTGGCTTCTTACGTCAGTATGGTTTGGAGAAAGATTTTCAATTAAACATTGAAGTAAACCACGCAACGTTGGCAGGACATACGTTCCAACACGAGTTGCAAGTAGCGGCTGATGCGGGTATGTTGGGTAGCATCGATGCCAACCGTGGCGATTATCAAAACGGCTGGGATACTGACCAATTTCCCATCAACCTTAGCGAACTAACGGAAGCGATGTTGGTGATTTTGGAAGCAGGTGGTATTACACCAGGAGGTATCAACTTCGACGCAAAAACCCGTCGTAACTCTACCGACCTTGACGATATTTTCATCGCCCACATCGGCGGTATGGACGCATTTGCCCGTTCGTTGGTAATTGCCAATGATATTTTGGTAAAATCTCCGTACAGCAAACTCCGTACCGAGCGTTATGCTTCGTTTGACAGTGGCGCTGGCCAAGATTTTGAAGCAGGAAAACTGACGTTGGAAGACCTTCACAGCTACGCCGTAGCCAATGGTGAGCCGAAACTTATCAGCGGTAAGCAAGAGTTGTTTGAAAACATCTTGAATCAATACATCTAGTCATTGACTCAACCCACCACATCTTAATAAGTGCAAAACGCCAGCGGTGAAAACCGACTGGCGTTTTGTTATGAAATACTATACCAATTCCGCATCCATGGTGATGTCGGTATTCAACAATTTTGAAATAGGGCAGTTGGCTTTTGCATTTTGTGCTGCTTCGGCAAATTGCTCGGCAGTCATGCCCGGTACACTTGCTTTCACCGATAAATGAATGTTTGGAATCGCTCCGTTTTCAAAAGTAACGGTTGCTTTCGTGTCGATATTCTCGGCAGTCAAACCATACTCTCCAATCACAAAGCTTAATTTCATCGTAAAACAACCTGCATGAGCTGCTCCTACGAGCTCTTCTGGGTTGGTACCAATGCCATCGGCAAAACGCGTGTTGAACGAATATTGCGTTCCGTCTAATACCGTACTTTGCGTTGAAACGGTTCCGTGGCCTTCTTTACCACTTCCTTGCCAATTGGCAGCTGCTGTTCTTTTCATAGTTTTTTTGCGTTTGAATAAAATTGAATGGATTGAGATATAAACACTCAAAAATAGTCAGGAATTGTGATTTGTTGCTTTCTAAATTCAATCAATGTCCCCAAATCAGGGAACCAATAGCAAAAATATTAATAATCCAGAGCGTTGGCGAGACGTCTTTTGTTTGTCCTGTCATCGTTTTTAAAACACTCCAACTCAAGAAACCAAAGATGATGCCTTGGGTGATGGAATAACTGAACGGAATTAGGCCAAGGGCGAGCAAACAAGGGATGGCCTCGTCCATGCGTGACCAGTCGATTTTGGTGATGGGCTTCATCATAAATGCGCCTACAATCACCAACGCAGGGGCGGTAGCAATGCTAGGTACCACCGACAGCAAGGGCGATAAAAACATGAAAGGCAAAAACAAAAAGGCGGCGATTACGGCTGTTAGACCTGTACGACCACCTTGCTCAATCCCCACCGCCGACTCAATGTAAGCTGTGCCTGGACTTGTACCTAAAATCCCCGCCAGCGTGGTAGCGACGGCGTCGGTAAGGAGCGATTCTTTGATGTGGCGTGGGTCGCCGTTTTCGTCGTACAAATCTGCGGCTTCGGCTACTCCTACGAAGGTCGATAAGCTATCGAAAAGGTCGGTAAAGGCGAAAGCAAAAATAACGGGGAACAGCGCTAGGCTCAACGAACCGCCCAAATCAAGCTGAAACAATAGACTGAAATCGGGCGAAGCAAGCACACCGTTCCAGTTGACGAGGGCTTTTTGTCCAAAATTAATCGCTGACGCATCGCCCCACCAGCGGCCAATAGGAATGGCCAAAAGCGTAGTCGTAATGATGCCAATGACAATACCGCCCGTAACACGTTTTGCGACCAACACCGCCGTTAATAGCAAGCCTACCAAAAACGTAATCAAAACAGGGTCTTTGAGGTTGCCAATTCCGACAAGTGTAGCAGGATTACCAACGATAAATTTGGCATTTGTAAAACCAATCAAGGTAATAAAAAGCCCAATGCCCGACGAAATGGCGTAGCGTAGCGGTTTCGGAATGGCCTTGACGATGTGGGTACGGACGTTGAAAATAGATAAAATCAAAAACAATACGCCTGCCCAAAACACCGCTCCCAACGCAGTTTGCCAAGCAATCCCCATGCCTTTGACGACCGTAAAGGTAAAAAAAGCATTCAGCCCCATACCTGGCGCGACGAGCAACGGGTTTTTGGCATATAAACCCATCATCAAGCTACAGAAAAAAGACAGCAAAACGGTCGCCGTCAGAACAGCTCCAAAGGGCAAGCCTGCTTGGCTGAGAATGGCGGGGTTGACCACAATGATGTACATCGTTGCCAAAAATGACGAAATCCCTGCAATGACTTCCGTGCGAAGGCTGGTTTGGTGGGAAGAGAGTGAAAAGTAACGTTTGAGCATGAGGTCAAAGGGAGGTTAGAGAAGCAGTAAAAATAAGAATGCCATTGCAGAAAGTAAAGCTTTGAAACATTTACTCGCCTGCAATGGCATTCAAAAAATCAAAAAAACGGCTTAGAATGGAAGTCTTAAGCGTTCCACTGGCGTATTGTTTACCAAGTGGCTTTCCACGATTTCCTCCACGTCAGCCAACTGGACATTGCCGTAAAAAATACCCTCAGGATACACTACCAAGCCTGGGCCAAAAGCGCATACATCGAGGCAGCCTGCTTTTTGGGCACGAATGTCAATGTGGAGACTTTTTTCTTTCAACGATGTCTTGAAGGCATCGACTAGGGCCGTTCCGTGTTCGGCGCCACAACATTTTTTGCCACCATCTTTTTGGTTGGCACAAATAAAAACGTGCTTTTTGTATTTCATAAATTAGCGTTTAGCCATCGAAGGCGACTTTATCAACGCAATATAGTCAGCCAAGATGCGCTCAGTTTCAATCATGTAAATGTCTTTTTTCTTTTTATCGGCAGGCTTGGTTGCTACCGAAGTTTCGTCGTCATCCTCTTCTTCAGTTTCCAACTTTTTCAACGCCTGGCGTTTTTTCTCCGCTTCTTCGCGTTCTTTCTTACGTTTGGTTTCTTGGAGAGAAACAACGGTATTTTCGCGCGCTTTTCTGAAAAGCTCAAGTTCATCCACGAACGTTTTCAATTCGGGTTCATTTTTGAGGCGTTGTTGGTATTTTTCACGCAGCTTTTCTACTTGTTTCTCGTTCAAGTATTTCGTTAAATCATAACGAGTAGTCGCGATTTGATCCCAAGGAAGCGCCGTTGGCTGTGAGCTTTCGCCGTATTCTGCAGCACTAAACGCCGACGGGAACTCAATGTCGGGTGAAACTCCTTTGCGCTGGGTGCTGCTACCATTGATGCGGTAAAACTTCGCGACAGTAATGTTGATTTGACCTAATTTGTCGGGATCTTTAATCCACTGGTTCAAATCCACCATGGTTTGTACAGTACCTTTGCCGTAAGTTTGCTCGCCCAATACAATACCACGTTTGTAATCTTGAATCGCCGCCGCAAAGATTTCGGAAGCAGACGCACTGAAACGGTTGGTAAGTACCGCTAGTGGCCCGTCGTAATTTACTTCGGGATTGAGGTCAGATTGAACTTCTGTTTCTCCCGTTTGCTCACGAACTTGCACTACAGGCCCTTTTGAGATAAACAAACCAGTAAGCGAAATAGCTTCAGTAAGCGAGCCACCACCATTGTTACGAAGGTCAATAACTACTCCTTCTACGTTTTCAGCTTTGAGTGAATCCAATAGCTTTTGTACGTCGCGGGTAGTACTTGCAAAATCTTTATCACGTTTGCCAGCACTCTCAAAGTCACGGTAAAACGACGGAATCTGAATAATTCCAATCTTATAATCGTGTTTGTTTTGAGTAATGGTTACAACTTCCTTTTTAGCCCGAGAGGTCTGCAAATTTACTTTTTCGCGCGCCAAACGGATTTCTTTTGGAGGGTCGCTCGGAAGGGCATCCGCCGCTAAAACTTGCAAACGAACAACCGTTCCTTTAGCTCCTTTGATTTTCTTCACGGCATCGTCCACGTACCAACCAACGATATCTTCGTATTTTCCTTCGTCGCCTTGGGCTACCCCGATGATACGGTCATCTTTTTTCAAGCGCTTGTCTTTGAAAGCAGGCCCACCTGGCACTACTTCTACCACTTTGATGTAGTTTCCGTCTTCGCGAAGCACCGCACCGATACCCTCAAGGGCTTGGTACATATCTTGCTTGAAGCGGTCGGAATCAGCAGGTGAAAAATACCGTGTATGCGGATCAAGCACTTCGCAGAAAGCGTTCATGTACATTTGGAACACTTGCTCGCTACGAAAACGGCCTAAGTTACGCTCACGGTTTTTGTAGCGGTCTTTGAGTAAAGTAACAATAGAAGAATCGGCTTTGCCTGAAATTCTAAGCTCAAGTGCCTCATTTTTAATCAGTTTACGCCAAACTTCATTCAATTCGTCTGGCGTTTTCGCCCAAGCAACTTTTTCACGGTCGGTATTGAATGACTCATCGACTGTAAAGTCAAAAGCAGGCTTTGTCAATAGTTTATCAATGTAAGCACTACGCTCGCGATAGCGTTTTCTAAACGTATTGTACATATCGTAAGCCGCAGTTAAGTCCCCATTACTAAGTGACTCATCCAATTGGTTACGGTATTTTTCAAACGACTGTACATCACTTGCTAAGAAATAAAGCTTTGCACGGTCAATCTCATTAAGATAGTTCTCATACATTTTATTCGACAACGAATCGTTGAGACCAAATTTGCGGTAATGGTATCCCGAGAAAATTTTGGTCACGTACGCCTCCACCTTTTCTTGGGTGATGTTAGGCTTCAAGTCGTCTTCACTAATGGCAGAGGGGTGAGAAGCAATCACTCCCCGCGAGCGAGAATCATCAGGTTGCAGACCAAGCAGCAACACTGGAGCTAAGGCGATTAATAGGCTTTTCATTTTCATAAACTGATTTATTGACTTTAGTGTGGCGACTTCTAAAACCAGCCTTGCGAGTGGATGTCAAAAGCGACAACCCGCTAAAATCATTTAACTATTTCTAACAACTCTACTTCAAAAACAAGGGCAGAATACGGTTTAATGGTTGGGCCAGCCGAACGCTCACCGTATGCTAAGTTATAAGGAATGAACAATTTCCATTTTGAACCTACAGGCATCAATTGAAGGGCTTCTACCCAGCCTTGAATGACCCCACCTACAGGAAACTCGGCAGGTTGGCCACGTTGTACTGAGCTATCAAACACTGTTCCGTCAATAAGCGTGCCGTGGTAATGGGTTTTTACGGTGTTGTTAGCCGTTGGTTTAGGGCCGTCACCTGCTTTCATAATTTCATACTGCAACCCACTCGGAAGAGTAACTACGCCGTTTCTCTTTTTGTTTTCTTCCAAAAACTTTTCACCCGCTAATTTCACAGCTTCGTATTTTTTGGCTTCTTCCGACTGCTGCTTGGCTTGCAGTTTGTTAAAGAAATTACCAAGAATCATCTGCGCCTGAGAATCGTCGAGGTCGGTTTTGCTCGACTTCAACACATCCTGAATGGCTTTAGAAAGTAAGCCAACGTTGATTTTATCAAGTCCTTGCCCTTTTAAATTTTGGGCAATATTCATACCTATACTATAAGCAACGGAATCTAACTCGTTTGTCATTTTTAACCCTGTCGCAGGTTTGCCTGGCGTAGCAGTTTTGGCAGGTGCGGCGGTTTTAGCAGCAGGTGTAGCAGATTTTACGGGCGCTTTCTTGGTTTGAGCAAATGAAACAACGGTTGATGCTATTACCGTGAGGGTCAGCGCGATGGGATACTTCATGCAATTAGAAAAATTTGGGATTAAAATCAATTTTTGATAGTTTTCGTAAATAAACGCAAAAATGTCCGAAAAAAGTTTGGAAGAATGAATTATTTGAAATTAATACCCCATATTGGGTTATTTGTATTTTTGTTGCCTTTCAAAGCTTTTACCTCATTGGAACACTTCATCACTCCTTCTGAACTGGTCGTAAAACACGACACAACACTTCATTCGCAGCACTTGCATCGCGGCATCGTCATGGACGTGGTGTTACCGCCTCACTATGAGGCAACGAATACGGCCTATCCCGTATTGTACATGAACGACGGACAGGATTTAGAACGCCTACAAATGACGCATGTGCTAAGTGAGTTGTACCAACATCAGCAAGTGCCTCCTTTTATTCTTGTAGCAATACATTGCGGTGAGCGCATTCAAGAATACGGCACAGCATCTCAAGCCGATTACAAACACCGTGGCGCAAAAGCAGGTGCTTATACTTCGTTTGTACTAGAAGAGCTTCTTCCTTACATCAAAAATCATTATCGGGTTCTGACAGGCCCGTCGCACACGGTCTTTTGCGGGTTCTCGTTGAGCGGCTTGTCGGCGTTTGATATTGTGTGGCATCATCCCCAAGTATTTGGCAAAGCGGGGGCTTTTTCGGGTTCTTTTTGGTGGCGTCAACGGGCTTACGAAAATCATTACGACGACCACCAAGACCGCATTATGCACCGTTTGGTGCGCGAATCGTCGGTACGACGAGAGCAATTTAAAGAACTTACGCCCACTTTTTGGTTCCAAACAGGCACCGATGACGAAAAAGACGACCGAAACCACAACGGCGTCATTGATTCTATTGAAGATACCTTAGACCTTGTAGCCGAACTCGAACGAAAAGGGTTTCGGTGGGGCAAAGAAGTGCGTTATGTAGAGGTAAAAGGCGGGCACCACGACCAAGCAACCTGGTCACGGATTATGCCAAATTTCTTACAGTGGGCTTTTGGCAAATAGGTCCACTTCTTTTCCTTTAACATGATTTTAATTTTTTTTTCATGTGGTATTAATAGTCAAGTAGGTGCTTTGTGAGCGTAAACAATACTTAAAAAGCGCACCATGAAGCACCTTACTTGGATGCTCCTTCTCACGGGGGGAATTGCCACGGCACAGGATTCAGTCAAACCTGCTCCCGACAAAAATGAGTTAAAATACAACCTAAATGCGTCAGGCACGCACTTCTTTAAAGCTACTTTTTTGAATCAGACTTGGGTACGCTTCAACCAAAGCAATCCAGGTACGACGGTAATAAATGAACCCGCTTCACAAACCTTAGATTTAGGGCTTCGTCGGACGCGTATGCAGTTGTTTGGGCAGATTTCAGACCGTGCCTTTGTCTATTTCCAGTTGGGAATGAACAACTTCAACTTCTTGAATGGCTTTCCTGCCTTGGGAAATGCGCAAGGAGTGCCCACCAACCGTAAAGTCGGTTTTTTTATCCATGATGCCGTGGTGGAATATTCCGCTTTTGCCAACAAAGATTGGTTAAAAATTGGGGGTGGACTAACCATCTTGAACGGGCTTTCTCGCTTTAGTCAGCCAAGCGTCACTACGATTATGTCGATGGATGTGCCTGTGTTTGCGCAAGCCACCGTGGATCAAACCGATGAGTTTTCCCGCAAACTCACCGTTTATGCCCGTGGTCAGGTAGGCAAATGGGATTATCGTATAGGATTAACCGACCCCTTCCCCATCACCACCAACGGCGCTGCTGTGCCAGCGATTTCGACCAACGCTAGTTTTGCCGCCAAAGGTCACCACAAGCAATACCAAGGTTTTTTGGTGTATAATTTGTTCGACAAAGACACGCACCAGACGCCTTACATGACGGGCACCTATTTGGGGAAGAAGAAGATTTTGAACCTAGAAGGTGGATTTATTTCGCAGAAAAAAGCAATGTGGAATACCGCCAACCAAGGCAAAGACACGGTGTATAATGCGATGAATTTATGGTCGTTGGCATTGTTTGCTGATATGCCAATCAACAAAACAAAAGGGACAGCATTTTCGGGATATTTGGGCTATTTTCATACCGACTACGGCCCCAATTATTTACGTTTCAATGGCATCATGAACCCCGCCAGTGGAACCACTCAAGGGCTTTCGGGAGTATCGGGCGTGCAAGGCAATGCGTTTCCGATGTTTGGAACAGGCAGTGTGATCTATAGCCAACTGGGCTACTTATGCGCAGCCGACTTATTAGGCAAAAACGGCACTTTAATGCCCTACGCCACGGCTCAAGTAGCCAACTACCAGCGCCTGTCAAAAACTGCAAGTATTTACAGTGTAGGGATGAATTGGCTCATTAAAGGCCATAACTCCAAAATTACGCTCGATTATCAAAACCGTCCAGTGTATCAAAATGCGACCGACGGACGCCTGAGCCCCAACGGTCGCCGAAGTGCACTGACGTTACAATATCAGATTTTTATCTAACAAAAGAGTTTTCCATCCTTCAGTAGAGTAAAGGTTTAGGTATCGTGGGAGAATCCGACTTTTCGATGAAGAGTCGGATTTTTGTTTGTCGGAATTACTGCAACTGATAATTTTAGTTTTTGTGTAAAACTGTACTATTTGTGAGGAAATGGCGATTTTATATCTTATCTTTGACTTGTAACTACGTCTCGTGGCAGCGCCATGAGTCCTACTATAGACACATCAACATCTTTTTTTGAAAACTAGGTCAAGTGTTTGTGAGCAAAAAAAGCTACCTTCTTAGGGTAGCTTTTTTTTCGGTCTAAGCGTAAATTCTAACCTTTTGGCGCTTTCAACTAGAAAACACTCCACCTATGACCGCTTTATGTACCAAACGCAACTTTTTCGTAAGTAGCTTTTTATTGCTTCTTGTGGTAGCCTCCTGCCAACGTAGTAGCCTTACCTATCAACCTATCGCCGAGCCTTTTGCGCTAGACTACAAAATCGACCGCTCTGAAGAAGAAATTAAGAAATTTGAGCAAGAAGATGCAACCAAAGATATCAAAAAAGGCCAAGTAGTTTTGTACGGAAGTTCCAGTTGGCGCCTATGGAAAGACATGGCGACTGATTTGGCCCCGCTGCCCGTCGTCAACCGTGGTTTTGGGGGTTCTACTATTCCCGAACTGATTCATTATGCAGAACGAACGGTGATTCCGCACGAGCCGAAATTATTGGTTGTTTATGGGGGCGAGAATGATTTATCAGGAAAAAAATTCAAGTCGGCCGAACAACTCTTCGACTCTTACCGAGATTTTGTCTCGCTTATTCACAAGCGTTCTCCCAAAACTCACATTTGCTTTGTGTCAATGAAGCTATCGCCATCGCGCCGCCAGCACTGGGCTGAAGTTACCAAAGGA
The DNA here is from genome assembly GCF_000482465.1 of Runella limosa DSM 17973. GTDB lineage: Bacteria > Bacteroidota > Bacteroidia > Cytophagales > Spirosomataceae > Runella > Runella limosa. The sequence goes on along the minus strand of NZ_KI519422.1, from coordinate 455,731 downwards.
AATAAAATGGTGAAAGCCTTTAGTACAGGAAAGCGTTTGTCGTACGTGGATATTAACCCCGCGCTATTTCACCCTAATGGTACGGTAAAAAGCGAACTATATACCAAAGATAGCCTCCACATCAACCCGCAAGGCTATCGTGAATACGCCAAAATTCTTGTTCCTTTTCTACAAAAAAAATACAAATAGACCATGCAAACTACGCGTCGTCAGTTTATCCAACAGTTAGGTTTGGCAGGAATTGGCCTAGGGCTTTCGGCGGCATTGCCGTTCGACAGCTGGGGCAAATCAGCCGTTCGACTACCTCGTAGTACTCCCGAAGCACAAGGGGTTGATTCGGCAAATATCAATGCGTTTTTGGACGCTATTGCCCAAAGTAAGCACGAGTTTCACAGTATGATGCTCGTTCGGCACGGCCAAGTGGTGGCCGAAGGCTGGTGGGCACCGTATCGGGCAGAATTAAAACATACTATGTACTCGATGAGTAAGAGTTTTACTTCCACGGCTGTAGGGTTTGCGGTAAATGAAGGCAAGCTCAAAACCAGCGACCGAGTGATTTCATTTTACCCCGAATACGCGCCCGCAACGGTCAGTGATTATTTGGCCAAAATGACGGTTAAAGACCTCCTAACGATGTCGGTAGGGCACGGCGTGGATCCAACGGGCCAAAGCATTCGGGATGAAGCCAATTGGATAAAAACGTTTTTGGCCTTCCCGATTCAAAACGACCCAGGCAGTACATTTTTGTACAATAGCATGGCTACCTACATGTGCTCGGCCATTGTGCAAAAAGTAACAGGGCAAAAAATTATCGACTATCTACGCCCTCGTTTGTTCGAACCTCTTGGCATTGAAGGTGCTGATTGGGAAGAGGATATGTTGGGCATCAATACGGGCGGGTGGGGCTTGCGCGTCCGTACCGAAGACATGGCGAAGTTTGGACAATTGTACCTTCAAAAAGGCAAGTGGAATGGCAAACAAATCATTCCAGCAGCCTGGGTAGAAGAAGCTACGACCTTTAAAATTCAGCAACCTTCTCCCGCCAAACCAACGCGCCCCAACGAAAAAAATGACTGGCTTCAGGGCTATTGTTATCAGTTTTGGCGCTGCCAGCACAACGCCTACCGAGGCGACGGAGCGTATGGACAATACACGATTGTGATGCCCGACCAAGATGCAGTATTGGCCATTACGAGCGAAACGCCTGATATGCAGGGAATTTTGGACTTGGTATGGGAGCACATTCTGCCCGCCATGAAGCAGCAAGCCTTACCTGCCAATGCGGCTTCGGCTAGTGCTTTGAAGCAACGGATGGCGGCATTGGCTTTGTTGCCACCCAAAGGCAATGTAAAGCCTTCGGAAGCTGTAAAAGTATCGGGGAAAGCGTTTGCAGTCGAAACAAATTCGATGAATGTACAGCAAATTTCGCTGACGTACCGCGAAGGAGGTACGTATCAATTCATGCTAAAAGATGCAACGGGTGAGCATAAAGTAGAAGTGGGATTGGAAAAATGGGTCTTTGGACAAACCGACTTGCCAAGACCCAATTTGGTAGCTTCCCAGAAAATTAAAACCGAAAAAATTGCCAAAATAGCGGCGAGTGGTACGTGGAAAGACGCCAATACGTTTGAAATAACGTTGCGCTATTACGAATCACCGCACCGCAATTATATCATTTGTCATTTTGAAGGCGATGGCCTGACGGTAAGTTTCGACAACAGCATCAACCGAATGTCGGGAGCGAAAGATAAACGCCCTGTACTACAAGGAAAAGCGTTAGGTTAGACTTGCTGCGAAGCCAACAACGATAGCCAAGCTTGTTCTACTTTTCCTTCCGAAAGGTACTGCTTGGCTGTCGTTACCCAATCTTGCCCCGCATGCTGGGCTTTAAAATCTTCAATTTTATCGGCCTCAGGCAACTGTTGGATGTTCCCCAAACGCCCTAAGTTATTTCCCGAAAATTCAGGGTTATTTTTGATAAAATCAGGAATCAAGTCAACCCCAATGCCTTTTTGAGTACTTGGTTTGGGAATTTCAAAAATAGCATCGCCCGAGGCACGTGCGTACCAATCGCCGCCCATGCGAGCTACCCAATCGGTTTTGCGCTGGTCGATACGGCCATCTTCTCCCAAAATATCCTCCGAAAAATGGGCTAGAATCACTTCGCAAATCACCAGATTGGCCGCTCCTCCTTCTTCGCCCAACGAAATGATTTGTTTGACTTTACACTCAAATACGGCTTTTGATTCGCCAACGCGCGGAGGGCGCACCAGTTGGGATGGAACTTCGGTAAAACCTGCTTTTACAAATTCGTTAACACCACGCGGATATTCACAACTCGCCAACGACATTTGCTCCACCATCGCGTAGTCAACCATGCTAATCACCACTTCGTCCACGGCCTGTACGTTTTCCAGCGTATGTTTGTTGCTTCCGTCTCGCACGCGGCGATTGGGAGAAAAAATCAAGGTCGGGGGTTTTGTCCCAAACAAATTAAAGAAACTGAATGGGCTGAGATTTACGTTGCCTTCGGCATCAATCGTGCTGGCAAAAGCAATGGGGCGAGGCGCCACCGCACCTTGCAAAAAGTGATGCAATACGGGTACTGAAACGTCTTTAGGGTTGATGGTTAGCATAAATATCTTGGTTATGATTCACTAACTCGAAGCTTTCTCTTGATGTTTCCACAATTCTTGAAAAACTGGACTATTTGCCCTGAGGGACTCGAACGTACCTTGGTCAACAATTCGGCCGTTTTCGAGCACATACACGTAGTCAAATTTGGTCAAAAGGTGCAAACGGTGCAGGGACGAAAGTACGGCTTTGCCCCTAAATTCGTCAAACAATTGGTCATAAATCAATGACTCAGTTTTGGGATCAACGCTACTGGTAGGCTCATCTAGCAATACAATATCGCTGCTTCGGGCGGCCAAAATGCCACGGGCCAACGCCAACCGCTGTTTTTGTCCCCCCGAAAGATTCACCCCTTTTTCTTGAATGTTAGATTCAAGACCATTGGGTAATTGACGGGCTACTTCGCTAAATTGGGCCGTGTCGCATACTTGCCAAATATCTTGTTCTGCAAAGGGCAATCCCAACGTAATGTTGTAAGCAATGGTATTTTCAAAAATTTCGGGCTCCTGTGGAAACAACGTCACGGTGTCCGTAATCAGGCCAACTCCTTCCACTGGTTTTCCATCGATGGTCAATTTTGTCCCTTTTTCGGGTTCGTACAATCCTCTCAACAAGGCCAAAAGGGTACTTTTTCCGCTACCACTTTCACCAATAAAAGCAATGCGTTGGCCTCGTTGGATGCGCAGGTTTAATTGATGAAGGCTATGCGCCGATTTCTGGGCATCGTAGGTATCGTGATGCGAAAAACTCAAATGGTTGATTTGTATTGTTTTCCAATCAGACGGAAGTGTTTCAGAGGCTTCGGCGCGGTGCTGCTGACGGTAGGCTTCGCCGATGGAACGAGCCGTTTGAACGTCAGTATTATAGCGAATGATTTCGGTGTATTGCCACGCAACATCCTGAAAAACACTGGTAAATTGATTGACATATCCCAGCAAGGTGACCAGTCCGCCCACTAAAAATACTTCGTTGGGAACGTAATTTTGATACACATACCCAACCGCAACCACCACATAAATAACCCCAATGAGCACACTCGCCACAAACCATTTCCATTCGTTGATAACCACTGTCCGACGGAATGGCGGAAATATATCTTTTACCTTGGCCAACAGGCTATTTTCCATGCGTTTTTCGAGGCGCAGGGTAATGACGGTAATAATGTTGGAAAGACTATCAAACAAAGTCGATGACACGACGTGTTCTTTTTCATTGGTTTCGTCGAGGGCTTTGATGAAGGGTTTGTCAAACTTAAAAATAATCCAAACCGTAAAAACTCCTATCAAAACGCCAATGCTTCCGTAAAGCGGAGAAAAATACAGAATGGCTAAAAACGAAAAGACGAACTTCGAAAAAGCATGCAAAAACATAAAGCCGTTTTGAAAAAAATCTTTCAAAGCTTCGTAGGCTTTCCGAATACGGTTGATGGTAGCGCCACTATGGTGGTCTTGGTGCCAACGAACGGGCAAATGCAGCGATTGGTGATACAGTTCTTCTAAAAAATTACGGCTCAGGTTAAACGCGAGTTCGCGCTCCATAACCCGCGCAGGGCCATGAAAAGCCCACTCCAACAGCATCAAGAATAGGTAACCACCTGCATACATCCAAACGTGCTTGATTACACCCGTTCCCTCTTTTTGAATGGCTTCGACAAACCAGCCGTACAAAAGAGGATTAAGCGCAAAAATCACATTGGCAAGGACAAAAAGGCCATACACCAACACGTATCGCCCTTTTTCTTTGCGTGCATATCGCCAAGCCGTTTGTAAGAGCGAGAAATAGGGATTTTTCATTGTTTTGAGGAAAATATCAGTAAAATGAAACAATGATTTTAGCCCGAAGGTATTAGCTTCGGGCTGACAAAATGTAGTGGAGTATAGAAAGCGATGCTCCTACGATTTATTCAACAGTTGTGACTTTTTTCAAGTCTTCCCAGAAACTTGGGTACGACTTGGCCACCACGTGCGGTTCTTCAATAACAATAGGCATTACCATTCCTACCGGTGCAAAAGCCATGGCCATGCGGTGGTCGTCGTAGGTTTCGATGATAGGTTGTGTTGTAGGCGCTACGGTACGTCTTACTACGTATTTGGTATTACTTTCAACTTCTACTAATTCTCCACCAATTTTGGGTAACTCTGCCTGAAGAGCCGCTACACGGTCGGTTTCTTTGATTTTTAAGCTTTCGATACCCGTCATTGTCACCGTAATGCCTTTAGCTACGGCACAAGCTGCAACGGTTTGAGCCAAATCAGGACAGTCAGTAAAGTCCCAAGCAAAAGCTTCTTGGGTAGGAATTTTGGTCAAAAGAACTCCTTGCGCCGTAAAAGTACTTTCCACGCCCATGTGTCGCATAATATTGACAATGGCGCTGTCGCCTTGCAATGAGTTTTCTTTTAAACCCAAAAGCTCTACCTCAGCTTGTTCGGCCAGCGCAACTACACTGTACCAATAACTAGCACCCGACCAATCAGACTCCACTTGGTAGTGAGTTGGGGTATATTTTTGGGCAGGAACACGGATAATTTTCTGTTCCCAGTCTGCTTCAAACGTTGCTCCAAAAGCAACCATTTGTTGAAGGGTCATTTCGATGTAAGGGCGTGAACCAACCTCGCCCGTAAGCTCTAACGTAATGCCTTCGGGAAGCGTAGGCCCTACCATTAGCAAGGCAGAAATATACTGACTACTCACATCGCCCCGTATTCTTACCTTATTTTCCCCTGAATAGTTAAACCCATTTAGTTGGGTTGGTGGGTATCCATCTTTCCCCAAATACGTAATATCTGCGCCAAGCGTGCGTAGGGCATCGACCAGAATCCCGATCGGGCGCTCACACATGCGTGGTGTACCTGTCATGGTTTTGTTTTGGCCTGTCACCGCAAAATAAGCAGTGAGAAAACGCATGGTAGTACCAGCGTCAAGTACATCGGCAACCGTTTCCGACGATTGCAACAAACGCAGCATCGTTTGGGTGTCACGAGCGGCTGATACGTTAGAAAGTTGTCCTCCAAAATTCGATAACGCATTGATAATCAAAGCGCGATTACTTTCGCTTTTAGAAGCTGCTAACTGGATTTGGGCTTGAATGGGCGCCAGAGGTGGGTAAACGGTTACTGCTTGCATTGAGAGTCGATAATCTGATAATTTTACAAAGTTAAGGCCATTTTTTTGCTTTTCAACCTAAAAAAGTACAATTTGCGGCTTGAAATCGCACAACTGTGAAATCTGATATTTCAGTCATTATCCTCACGCACAACGAAGAAAAGCACATCGAACGGTGTCTCCGTAGCTTACTGGTGTTTACGGACAAAATCTTTATTGTGGATTCGGGTTCTACCGACCGTACAGTGGCAATCGCAGAATCATTAGGAGCGAAAGTCGTTTATAACCCGTGGATTACCTACGCTACGCAGTTTAACTTTGGGATTGAGAATACCCCTTTTCAGACCAAGTGGCTCATGCGCATGGACGCCGATGAGTACGTAATGCCTGAGTTGGCCAACGAAATCAACCAAACCCTTGCTGGGCTTGTACCTACAATTACTGGTGTATATGTCAAGCGCCGTGTGATGTTTATGAATCAATGGATTCGGCGCGGGGGGTATTATCCCATTTGGCTCTTACGGTTATGGCACCGCGACAAGGGGATTTGCGAAGAACTTTGGATGGACGAACACATTAAACTTTCGGAAGGGGAAACAGTCCAATTCAAAAATGACATTGTAGATCATAATTTGAATAACCTCACGTGGTGGACGCAAAAACATAATAATTATGCCATTCGAGAAGTGATTGATTTATTGGACATAAAGTATAATTTTGCAGAAGCAGAACGCGTTATTCCCAAGCTTTTTGGAACACAAGAGCAACGGAAGCGCTATTTAAAGCAAAAGTATGCTTCCTTACCCCTTTTTACTCGTCCATTCGCTTATTTTTTGTATCGTTATTTTATAAAGTTTGGCTTCCTTGATGGTAAGAAAGGCTTAGTATGGCACTTTTTACAAGGGTTATGGTATCGTTTCTTGGTGGATGCCAAACTGTTTGAAGTAGAGTTTCGAGTTGGAAAAGATAAACAAGCTATCATTGAATTTTTCCGAAATGAATACGGAAAAGACCTATCATCGGTTCAAAACCGACCTGTCTCGGTACGACAATAGTTGGTACAAGCATCCGCCTTTTTGGAAAAATGTGCTTTGGTTTCTGGTAAATGCACTTTTTTTTAATTCGTATTTTCCGTTGCCCGCCTCTATTAAGTGTTTTATTTTGAGAGGTTTTGGAACGAAAGTCGGGCGTAATGTGATGATTAAACCCAAAGTAAACATCAAGTATCCTTGGTTACTTACGATTGGAGATTACGTCTGGATTGGTGAAGAGGTATGGATTGATAGCTTAACCGAGATTGTGATTGGGAACAATGTGTGCCTTTCGCAAGGAGCCATGCTCCTGACCGGAAACCACGACTATACCCGAAGTACTTTTGATTTGAAGGTGGGTAAAATTGTTCTCGAAGAAGGTTCATGGATTGGCGCCAAAGCGGTGGTTTGCCCAGGGGTTACCTGTCGTTCACATGCTGTATTAGCCGTCAATTCAGTGGCAGTACGCGACTTAGAGCCTTATGGTATTTATCAAGGAAATCCCGCTCAGTGGATCCGCGAACGTAAAATAACGGAGTAACGCTAAAACGTTAAACATCATCTCATCACCAACCCAAGAGGCTTTGAAAGTAAGTATTATTACAGTAGTTTTTAACGGAGAACAGACGCTAAAGAGTTGTGTAGAATCGGTGCTAAATCAGTCATATCACGATATAGAATACATCGTAATTGACGGAAAATCAACCGATAATACACCTAAGATAGTCGCTAGTTACGGCACAAAAATTGCGGTATTTATCTCTGAAAAAGACCAAGGTATCTATGATGCGATGAACAAAGGTATCGCCCACGCAACAGGCGAAGTAATCGGGATCTTAAATGCCGATGATTTTTATGCAGACAACCAAGTCATTGAGAAGTTAGTGACAAAGTTGAAAGAAACGGACGCTGACGGCATCTATGGCGATTTGGTTTACGTAGATGCAAACGATACGACACAGGTAAAACGTTATTGGAAGTCGGGCGGGTTTGATAGAAAAAAATTTCTTTTCGGTTGGATGCCCCCTCACCCAACGTTTTTTGTAAAAAAAGCGTCTTATGAGCAGCTTGGGACGTATCGTCTTGATTTGGGAAGCGCGGCAGATTACGAATTAATGTTACGTTTCCTATACAAGCAACGTCTAAAGGTTACTTACCTTCCCGAGATTGTCACCGTGATGCGAACGGGCGGGGTAAGTAACAAAACAGTGGGGAATCGCTTAAAGGCAAACCAAAGTGACCGAGAAGCCTGGCATCTAAATGGATTGGAGCCCTATTGGTTCACTTTATGGCTCAAACCCCTTAGAAAGGTTTTACAATTTGTTTACAAACCAAAACGACCGAATAATAAATAGAATCGTATTTTCGGGAGTGTTTTTTGTGACATAAGCTAATTTTTATAATTTTTGTCTTCCGTTATGAGAGACAAAAAGGCAGAAACGGAATTCTATGAACGCAGATATACTAATAGACGTACTCAGAAGCCAGTATCAAAATATACTTCAACACGAAGTGTATCAGTGCCTTATATCCTTTTTGATTGCCTGCGCTGTGGCCATTACGTCTATTCCAGTGATTATCAATATTAGTGGATTATTGGAGCTGAAAAAGAAACCCAATTTCCGCAGCTCTCACCAGCAAGAAACACCTGAGTTTGGAGGAATTGCGATTTATGCTTCGCTTCTAATTGCCCATTTTTTGTGGCCCCATACCAACGAACAAACCGATGCCTACTTGACAAGCTTGGCAGTGGTGGGACTTACAATACTGTTCTTTTTAGGGCTCAAAGATGATATTTTAGTACTTGACCCCAATAAAAAGCTTTTGCTTCAAGTAGTAGCCGTTTCTACCTTGATATTACTTGGAGGACTGAAAGTTGACCACTTCTTTGGTATTTTTGGCTGGACTCACATTCCAGATATCATCAGTATTCCGTTCACAATTTTTATTTTCATTGCCATTATCAATGCCGTCAACCTCATTGATGGCGTGGACGGGCTTGCAGGAGGTATCGCTTTTATCGCAAGTTTGAGTTTTGGAACCTGGTTTTTGTTAAATCACCATTTCTCAATGGCCTGCATGGCTTTCTCCCTTTCGGGGGCACTTTTGGGCTTTTTACGGTTCAACTTTTCAAAGACGAGCAAAATTTTCATGGGCGATACGGGGTCGTTGATTGTAGGCTTCTTGTTGGCATTTTTTGCCGTGAAATTTATCCGTCTTAACATTACTTATCAACATGATTCTACCGCCTTCTTCAATGCCCCTATTCTTGCGGTAGTGCTTTTGATTGTTCCTATTTTTGATACCTTGCGCGTATTTTTGGTGCGTATCCTCAACCGCCGCTCTCCGTTTAAAGCGGATCGCAATCACATGCACCATGTGCTTTTAGACAATGGGTTTACCCACATCCAAACCTCACTTACGTTTTGGGCAATGACTATTGTCAACGTCATGGGTTACTTCATGACATTTGAATACATTACCAATACCGAAGCTTTCTTTATCTTGGTAGGCTTGTTCTGTATTTATCTTAGCGCGGGCTACTTCCTTAAAATGCGGGCAATGAAGCGCAAAAAGCAAATGACGTGGACGGATGTTTTCAAAGCCCCCGACACGCCACGCGGACGTAACTCATGGGCACGCCGTGTGATTCGTGGGTTGTAAGGCTATTTGACCGAAACCCCTCCCGAAACAATCATCTTCATGACGTCAGTGCTCGATACGTTGTCGAGAATCTTGATGTTGGATTTTGCTACAATAAACAACTCCCCCGAAAACGCGTAAGAGTGTGGACAATAAACGGCTACGTACTCACTAAGCTCGAAGCTAGAAAGGTCGTTTTGCGTTATAAAACCCAGTTTTTTTAGGTCAGACTGAGGGTTGATTGTAATCAATACAGGTTGGTTAAACTTACGCTTGTCGCCCACAAAAGCCGAAATTAGATCTTTGATAGAGTAATATATCAAACTCACCAACGGCATTTTCTTCAAAATACTTTCGCTAAAACTAAATACTGATTGGGGCACGAAGCGGGAAAAAATAAACCCTAAAAAAACAATACTTGAGACGATAATCAGCAGCCCTAGCCCTGGCAAATAAAGTGGATGCTTGGCATCGGTATGAATGTAAATGGGTAAAATACTGTCCAAATAGGAAACGCCTTCTTTGATAATTAGGAACGTAAAATAAGTGGGAGCGACCAGCACAAGCCCCCGTACAAAGTAGGCAAAAACCCGTTTTATGAATCGATTTTGAAGCATTTTGAAATAAATAGTGACTTAGGGAAACTGCACTTTCCAAGGCTAATTAATCACTATGAAATGTTATGAATTAGTAACTGCTATTGGTCGAGGGAAGTTCCTTGTTGATACCCATGAATAAGATTCCTAAAATTTTCTACTTTCATTCCTAGCATTTTAAATTCATTAGTCTCATTTTTACAGGGTGTTAACTTTACCCCGTTAAAAGTACTTTCGTGCGCATACTTAGTTGTTTGGTGTACCGACATCTAAACCATTTAGTTCTATGCCACGTAAACCCAACCCTACTCACTCAGCCTATTACATGGGCTTATTGACAAGTCTTCTTGCTTGGGCAATAGAGGATTATCCCAAAAATAGACCCACTGATAAGAAGTTGCTTCACTGGTTTTCGGAAAAAATTCCCCTTTGTCATCATTTGGGAAAAGTCCCCACTCCTGAAGCTGCAAAAAAAAGTTACAGTAAAATGTGGAATAGCCCGTGGAATTGTTGTTTTGATACAACAACGCTTGATGGCTTGTGTAGAATTTTGGCTATGTCGCTACCGATATGCGATTTTAAGGACTACCAAACTTTCTTGCAGTGGGCAGGTGAGGTTCCCGCAGGGGTTGATGAAAACGAACTCGTACAAATTGCCCAAAAAATGGTGATTCGGGAGTATCACTTTGAAAAAACGAAGGGTATTTTTGAAACTACCGCAGAGAAGAATGCTGGTTTTGAACGCCTGGGCGTTGCTTCATAAACAAGTCAAACTGGACATAAAAGCGAAGGGCGCTGCTGACCCTCAGCAACGCCCCTTTTTTATGCTTTTTTAGGTTGCAACTTTTTGTATGTATATACGGCTGCACCCACTGCTAAAGCAACTGACAAGAGTTTGACGACTTTTTTCATGGCTTTGACGGACGATTTAGAAATTAACAAAACAACTAATTTAGCTCAATTAACGGACTTTCTGCCTTGCTATTGTAGAAAAAATAGCATTTCTGCTTTTTTCTCAATCACATTGCTTTTTGCGCCTGTTTTTACTTTAGACGGGAAAAAGTACAAAAAGGTTTAAAAAAAATCACAAAAATTTTACAGCAACAAAAGTGCCACCTTTTTGGACAAAATTATAGCGTAGAAATACGCATTTTGTTACCGAAAAATAACTTTAGAGCCGTTTTTGTAATTCTGAGAGGTGTTCATCCGTAAAATCGAGGTGGGTCACAAAGCGAACCAAGTGCTTCCCGAACGTTACTGCTCGGATGCCTTGAGAAGCAAGCTGGGCTACGTAATCGGTGGCAAGGATGGTTTCGGGTAAACGAAAAATTACAATATTGGTATCAATCGGGTAAATTTCTTCTACTTCGGGGCGGCCTTTTAGGATCTCTCCGATGGCGCGAGCACGGGCGTGATCCTGGCGAAGGCGCTCTACGTGATGGTCGAGGGCATAAACTCCTGCGGCAGCAAGATAACCCGCTTGGCGCCATCCGCCTCCCATGGCCTTACGAGCTCGACGGGCTTGTTTGATAAACTCTTTACTACCCAACAACAAAGACCCGACGGGGCAGCCCAGCCCTTTGGACAAACAAATACTGATACTATCGAAAACTTGACCGTATTGGAACGGGGTTTCACCCGTTTCGACGAGGGCATTAAACAGGCGAGCCCCATCTAAATGAAGTGCCAAACCATTTTGGGTACAAATGTCTTTAATTGCTTCAATTTCGCTGAAACTATAATAACAGCCTCCGCCTTTGTTCATCGTATTTTCGAGAGAAACTAAGCGCGAAACAGCCGCGTGTACGTCGTCGGGGTTGTTGATGGCATCTCGTACTTGCTGCGCAGAGATGCGACCTTTATCTCCGTCTAATAATTTGACCGAACTAAGTGAGTTGAGCGCGATACCGCCACCTTCGTACAAATAAATATGCGAAAGTTTGTCACAAATTACCTCAGTTCCAGGGCAGGTATGAACACGTATGGCCAGTTGATTGGTTTGGGTTCCTGAACTACAAAAAAGCGCCGCTTCCATGCCAAATAATGTCGCAGCTTTGGTTTCCAACGCATTAACAGTAGGGTCATCGCCGAAGACATCGTCACCGACTTCGGCGATAAACATGGCTTCGAGCATTGCTTTGGTGGGTTTGGTAACGGTGTCGGAACGAAGGTCAATGGTAAGCATAAGAAATTAGTTTGTTGGAATTAAAAAATCAAATCCGTCTAGGTTTCTAATAATCGTAAACAGGAAAAATATTCCTACGGCTAGGAGGACTACCCAGCGGCGGCGAAGATAATGAAACGGGCGGACATCGTCGAAGAGTTCGGCGTACAAAACCACGCCTAAAAGCGGCAGAACCAAGAAAATGAGTGCATTATACTGAAATGCCATACGAAATTCTCCGTGAAGTAGCGCATGAAACGCCCGTTGCCCACCGCAGCCCCAGCAATACAAGCCTGTGGTTTTGTGAATGAGGCAAGGCGGCCCAAACGATTGAACAGCAGGATTGTAGTAAAAATAAAAAACGGTAATGACCAAGGCCATTACCGTCAGGATGACTTTTTTTATCATTACGCTTCTCGAATTACTAAACTTTTGGCCGCTAAATCGTGCAAGGCTTGCTCTTCGGGGTTAAATAATGGCCATAACCACAGCAAAATGCAAAAATGACTTGAGATGTATTTAATCAATGACCGCACCAACGCTTGACTAAACGTAAGGCGTTCGCCATTAGGGCCTACCACTTTAATTTTCATAATCATTTTGCCCAGCGTAGCTTGTTTGGCAGAACTTACCATAAAGGCATCATACAAAAAGGGGGTAAGTAGGCTAAATAAAATAAGGCCGATAAGACCCATTCCGAAAAGACCCATTGCTGCCGCCGTAGCCTCATCAGAACCATCAAATACTCCTGCCGAACCAAGTCCCAAAATAGCGGCTAAACCACCAAAAGGAATGATAATAATACTAAACGCAATACCTAAAATAATACCGTCAATGAGTTGTGCAACCAAACGATTACCAAACCCAGCAAGTGGAAAGTTGTTCATGAAAATAGAGGTTTAGGGATGGAAGAAGTGAACTTATGCAAAGCAAGAGTTTTCTGAACAAAAAACAAGTTTTTATCCAGAAAATAGACAAAAGAAAGCCTATTTAGGGACTCAAAAAAAGATTGTAATAAATGCGACTAAAAAAAGTCAAAAACGCGTATATTTACCCCTAGTCGCATTTTCCCCTACTTTTTAATGGCATTATTTTCCCCGCTAAAAATAGCGTGGGAGCATATTTTTTATCTATTGTTCCATTAAATTTTAGGTGTATGAAAAACGCAATTGTACGTATCTTCGGAGTGTTTGCGCTCCTTTTCATTGTCCATGCTTTTACCTTCGGACAATCTTCCACTCCTTTGGCGGCCAACGGCCGTTTACAGGTAATTAATCGCCAACTTTGTAACGAAGCAGGTACGCCCATTCAGCTGAGGGGAATGAGCTCGCACGGGTTGCATTGGTTCGATCAATGTTATACTTCTTCGGCCTTACAAACGCTGGCCAACGACTGGGGCGCGGACGTGTTTCGGGCAGCCATGTACGTGGACGAAGGTGGGTACATGAATAACAAAGTCGGTCTGCGCAATAAAGTCAATCAGTTGGTCGATTGGTCGGCTCAGTTTGGGATGTATTGCATCATTGATTGGCATATTCTGAACCCTGGTGACCCTAACCTGCACACCGCCGATGCCATTGAATTTTTTCAGTTAATGGCGCAGCAGCACGCGGGTAAAAAACACGTCATTTACGAAATCTGTAATGAACCCAACGGTGTCAGCTGGTCGTCGGTCAAAAGTTATGCCGAGCAGGTCATCCCAGCCATCCGTCAGTACGACCCCGACGCCATTATTTTGGTGGGAACACCTTCGTGGAGTGGTTCGCCAGGTGACGTCCGTTCCAATCCGCTAATGGGACCGAACGCCCACAACATCATGTACACGTTCCACTTCTACGCAGGCTCGCATTATACCCAAAGCTACATCGACGATGTCATCAAAACTGTACCTCTGTTTGTATCAGAATGGGGGACAAGCAACTACTCAGGAAACGGCGGGAACGATTACACCAACGCCCAAAATTGGGTAAGCTTTATGGGAGGGAATAACTCATCGGGCATGAAAATAAGCTGGTGCAACTGGAGTTATTGCGACAAAGACGAATCGTCGGCAGCGTTGATGCCTGGGGCGTGTGGCAACAATGGTTGGAACAATACGAGCACCTCAGGAACGTGGGTCAAAGATAAAATCCTGAACCCCGCCGATAACTTTGGCCCTCCTACGCCTTTTGTGACAATTACGAGTCCAGCCAATAATTCGACCGTGACAATTGGCACTACTCTAACCATCAACGCAAGCGTTGGAAATGCGACGGCAACGGCGGTGGAGTTTTACGATGGCGCTACCAAGCTAGGAGAAGATACAACTGCTCCCTACACTTTAACCCTCTCGAATGTGCAAGCGGGAACCTATACTTTTACGGCCAAAGCACTACTTGCGTCAAGCGGGCCACTGACGTCGTCGCTGGTGCAAGTAACTGCCATTCCTGCTCCCAACCAGCTACCAACGGTGAGTCTGACCGCCCCCGCCAATGGGACGACGTTTACGACACCTGCTACGATTACGATTTCGGCCAATGCCGCGGATAGCGATGGAAGTGTGGCAAAAGTCGAGTTCTACAATGGCTCAACCAAACTCGGGGAAGATACCTCGGCCCCGTATAGTTTTGATTGGAGCAACGTAGCATCGGGAGCTTATACGCTTTCGGTGAAGGCTACTGATAATCAAAATGCTGTTACTACTTCAGGAAGTGTAACCGTGTATGTAAATACTCCTGGCAATCCTTCCGCAGACATTATTGGCCCCGATTGCGTGAGTAGTAACGAAGTTAAAGTGTTTGAGCTAAATTCTATCAACCTACCCAATGCCAACAGTTTTTCATGGTGGTGTACGGGTTCTACTCAAAGCATTACGGCAATGTCGGGGCAACCTTCTAAAGTCAATATTAATTTTGGCCCTAACTTTTCGGGCGGACAAGTGTGCGTTGGCGTCAATTATTCGGCCGCACCTTGGTACAAGCAGTTTTGTAAAACAGTGACACTTTGTACAGGACAACCTCCCGTGGTCAATCAAGCACCATCAGTAAGCGTAACCGCGCCATCCAACAATGCGACGTTTCTGCCACCTGCTTCTATCTCGTTGGCCGCCACTGCTTCTGACGCGGATGGCAGCATCGCCAAAGTGGAGTTTTATAACGGTACTACCAAGCTGGGCGAAGACCTGACCTCGCCGTACGAATTTAGCTGGACGAACGTGGTGGCAGGCTCGTATAGTTTAACGGCGAAAGCGACTGATAACCAAGGAGCAACAACGACTTCGGCGGTGGTTTCGGTTACGGTTACGAATCCTCCCACTTCGACCGCTGAAATTATCGGCGATGACTGTGCCGCCGTTAATTCAATAAAAACCTTTGAGCTCAACGTAGCCAACCGAGCCAATGCTACCAATTATTCTTGGTGGAGTACGGGTTCGGTACAAAGTATGACGCCTACATCGGGGCAGCCTTATAAAGTGACGATTAATATTGGTCAGTGGTTTACGGGCGGACAGGTATGCGTGGGGGTAAATTATTCGGCTTCTCCTTGGTACAAGCAATACTGCAAAACGGTGAGCGTTTGTGCAACGGCCAGAGTGGCTGCGGAGGAAGCAACTCTTTCAGACGCGTTCTTACTTTACCCTAATCCTACTCAGGATGTATTCACATGGGTGTCGGGCAAAAACGTCGAAACGCTCAAAGTATATGATATTTTAGGGCTAGAGCGCGTTGGACTTGAAAAAATAACGCGAGGTACAAAAGTGAGTTTTGGCGAACATTTATCGACGGGAATTTACCTGATTCGGGTGAATTACGAGGATAAAACGCATTTGACCTTAAAAGGAATAAAACAATAAAAGAACCATAAACGGCATACAGCAAGGGCTAGTGTGCCGTTTATTTTTCAACTACCGCATAAAAATCACTAACGCTCCCAGTAAGGTTAACCCTAAAATAACGCGTCGGTAATTGTTGTCTTGGATGATAGAAACGATTCGGATGCCCACAAAAAAGCCCAATACCAGTGAAGGCAGCAGCATAAGATTAAGCTGAAGGGTATCAAACGTAACGTTGTGCCATACCAATACCTGAAACGGAAGTTTGAATAAATTTATCACCAAAAACAACCAAGCGGCCGTGCCAATCAAATCGTTTTTGGAAAGGCGAAGGGCGAGAAAATAAATGGTCGAAAGTGGCCCCGCCAGATTGCCCAACATGGTTGTAAAACCCGTCACAATTCCCATCATCGCGGCAAACCACTTGCTGGTAGGAATAGGAGCCGATTTGCGGTATTCGAGCCAGCTCATTACTCCCACAATAAGTAAGATGACAAAAGCCATAATTTTCTTAAAAACAGCTTCTTCCAACAAATTTCCTATATACACTCCTGACAGTACTCCCAAAATAATCCAAGGTAAAAGTTGCCAAAAATACTTCCACTGGGCGTGGCGATTGTAATAAAAAACGGCCAAAATATCCGCAACGCAAAGCATTGGCAGCACTACCCCCGTCGAGGCTTTCCCGCCAAATACCAAAGCCATGATGGTGACATTGAGCATTTCGACGCCTTTGAGACCGGCCTTGGCCAATCCAATGATGAAGGCTCCTAGAAATACCAAAGCCCAAAGTTGCCACGTAAAAGTCGAAGAGATATCCATTGTTTATCAAACTACGCGTTTAACCGAATTTGCCCAAGCCCTTTTTGCCAATGAAATCATCACGACCGACAAGAAACAAATTCCTGCAATAAAGATAAAAATGGTGGAGGTATTACCCGTTTTGTCAATAATATATCCAAATAAAGGTTCGCCAAGGGCCGCAAAAACGTAAGCGCACATGTTCATCAAACCTACGCCCGTGCCCGTGTAAGTTTGCCCCAACATCTCAGGACTAAGTGCCCAAAAACAGGATTGAGGGCCATAGACAAAAAAGCCAACTGAAAGCATCAAAAAACCGCCTAGAACCAAACTATCCGTTGGGGTAATAAAAACCAGCAATGAAATAACCGCACTGACGGCCATTCCAAAACGAATAGCGTGGATGCGGTTTCCTTTAAAAAATGTGTCAGAAAGAAGTCCAAAAGACAGCGCGCCGAAGGCCATGCCAACGGGTAGCAAAAACGTCACCCAAAGGTTGGCGGGGTTTTCTTTCCACGTTTTGCCCAAATAATGGACGGGAACCCAAAAAATAAGGCCATAACGCGCCATGCTTTCAAAACCGAGTGCCAAGGCCGTAAACAAAAAATGGCGGTGCGACAGCACAGTGCGGTAGCGACTCCACCAACCTTCTTCTACTGCGTTTTGGGAGGCATGTTCTTTGTCTAACGTAAAACCTGCTTGCGAAGGGGTGTCTTTGGCAAAAATCAAAAAAATGGTGGCAGCTACCAGTAACAATAACACTGGAAGGCGAAAAAGCATCCGCCACTCCATGCCTTGCTGGAGTAAAACAATGGAAAGTAGATACGTGACAGCCGATGAAAACCCTGCGGCCATGGTGTAAAATCCGAAGGCTTTCCCCAGCTCGGCTTTGCTCCACCAATTGCTAATAAGCTTACTGCCAGGCGCCCAAGCCATCGACTGAAAATAGCCATTAAGAGCCCATAAAATCAGGATGAGGGTAATGGAGTTGCTGTAACTAATGGCGATGTTGGTAAGTACCGACAAATACGCTCCCGTCGTTACCATAAACCGCGCACTGACGCGGTCAGCTAGGTTGCCGTTGATAAATTGCCCGATGGCGTACCCCAACAGCATCGCAAAACTCACCCAGCCGATGAAAGTGTAAGGGATGTTTAAAGAAGCGGCCATGCCTTTGGCAGCCCACCCGAAGTTGTGCCGACCTGTGTAAAAAAACAAGTAACATAACATGGTTACCAATAGCATTTTCCACTGTTGGCTCCGAAACGATTTGTTCATGAAAAGGGTAAGTTAAGGTTAGTCAATACGAATCCCGACGCGGAGGGGTTTGTGTTTTAAAGCATATTCAAAAGCTTGTTCTGCTTGTGGAAGCGTAAACTCACGAGCGACAATTTGGGCAAAAGGAAACGACTGATGGTGCTGAGAAATAAAGGCCACAGCATTGGCAAAGTCGTCATAATTGTAGTTGTGTAAGCCACGAATGGTAATCAAGCGGCGAATGATTTGTTCGGCGTCTATTTCGATTTTGCGATTTTTAAAGACCGCTCCCACCCACACCGCCATGCCTCCCACGCCGAGGGCTTCGATGCCCGCTTCCATGGCGTCGGGAGCGCCACTCATGTCAAAGACAACGTCGATGGTGTTGTCAATAGTCTGGTGCTGAAGCAAGTACGCTTGATCTACCCCAAAAGGAAGGGCTTGCTGCAAACGGCGTTCATCAATGTCGGCTGCGATGATTTTGGCGGCACCAGCCACTCGGCACATCGCCGCGCACACAACGCCCAGCAGCCCCATGCCCGTGATAAGTACCGTTTTGTGGCTGAGTTCGCCCGCGAGGCGCAACGCTCCTGCCACGGTAGCCACGGCACAATTAATGGTGGCCGCCACGGGAAGGGGCACTTCCTCAGGCAGTTTAAGCAGCGCCGTGTTGGGTTTCAGAATGGTATATTCGGCCAAACCACCGTGAAAACAGTCGTCGTCGGTGACGAGGGCATGGCCGTATTTGAAGGCATTTTCGGATTTTTGGGGCATTCCGCGTTGTGCCATGTCAGATGGTTCAGTGGCTGAAAAAATACTCCACGTAACGACGTCACCCTGACGAAGCGGAGCTCCTGAGTAGTCTTTCCCCGAATGAGCATCGCTTATTTTAACAACTTTCCCGACAATCTCGTGGCCCAAAATCGTGGGCGTTTTTTCTTTTCGTAGGCCGCAAAATGTGTGTAAATCGCTGCCACAAATGGTAGTGTAAAGGTTCTGAACCAAGATTTCACCTGGGCGTAATTCAGGTATTTTTTTGTTCAGCAATTTCATCTCCTGCCCTGGTGCCGTAAACACTACTATCTTTCCCGAATCCATTGTTTGCAATTCCTTTTTTACGAATAAAAGTGAAATCACAAAGGTGGTGTTTTTTGTTTATAGTTACTGAACTTATGTTTATAAAAAGCAAGACCTTCCAAGTTCCCAAAAAACAGCAAGACCTTCCAAGTTTTGAAAACTTGGAAGGTCTATGATTAATTACATACTAAAAAATTACAGATTTAAGCTCCAGCCTTCGCGATAGTCACGTTTTACAAATTGGTTGGCCAAGTCATAATTCGTAATTTTCATGTTTGGCGCGTCGTAGTATAATTTCTTACGGCCATTATATCGGTCAACCGAACGCTTGGCAGTTGGGTTATCGCGCAACATCCAGCTACGGATGGCTAAGTTCCCAATCAAAATACTTTCGGTAAACGGTGCCGCATACTCAAACGGCGAACTTGTTACGCCTTTGCCATAGCCTGCAATACACGCATTTACCCACTGCAAATAGTGGTCTTCGTTAGGAACGCGCGGTATGGTTTCGGGAATGTTGAGGGTTTCGTTGGCTTTTAATGGCAACAAACGTGGCTTCGCGCCGTAGCAGTCGGCCATGAGTTTTCCTTTGGTTCCAATAAAAAGCACGCCACCATCGGAGTTTCCAAAGCTTTCACCTGGCAATAACTCTTCTGGGAGTTCGGGTAAAATTCCGCCGTCGTACCAGCTTACTTTGATGTTACCTTTGCCGTCTTTACGCGGATAATCCAAGTGGATGGATGTCGAAAAGGGCGTCCAGTCGGGATTGTCGTCTTGGGGACGGAGCGTAAACGTCCACGTACCTGCTACGCTACACTCCACCGAAGTGGGATAATCAATTGGTAAAATACGATATACGGGATCCATGATGTGGCAAGCCATGTCGCCGAGTGCTCCCGTACCATAAGGCCACCAACCGCGCCAGTTCCAAGGCAAATAGGCTTCGTTGTAAGGCACTTTTTTGGCAGGGCCGAGCCACAAATCATAATCCAATTCTTTGGGAACTTCGTAGGTTTTGTCAGTCGGAATGGCTTGCGGCCAAACAGGGCGGTTGGTCCACGTCAATACTTTATGCACGTCGCCAATGATGCCCGAATCATAAATTTCTTTCATCCGACGAACGCCATTGCCCGAACCACCTTGGTTGCCCATTTGAGTGACTACTTTGTATTTTTTCGCCGCCATGCCCAAAATCCGCGCCTCGTAAATATCGTGCGTCAGTGGTTTTTGGGTGTAAACGTGTTTGCCCAATTGCATGGCAGCCAGCGTTGCGACGGCGTGCGTGTTGTCGGGGGTAGAAATGGAGCAAGCATCGATGTTTTTATGTTCTTTCGCGAGCATCTCTCTGAAGTCTTTGTAATACGTGGCTTTGGAGAAACGCGTGCGGGATTCAACGGCTTGGCGGTCGTCCACATCGCAGAGGGCGACAATGTTGACGTTGGGACTGTTGGCAAACGACGCCAAATCGCTTTTCCCTTTTCCACCGACACCGATTCCCGCAATGTTGAGCTTATCGCTGGGAGCAACGAAACCTTTGCCTAATACGTGACGAGGAACAATGAAAAAAGAAGTGGCTGCCACCGAGGACGCCTTCAAAAAATCGCGACGACTGTTGGCGTGTGGAGTGATTTTTTTTTCTTCCATGAGAATACTGGTTTTTGGGGGTTTAAGAATTTTCTATACTACTGATTTTTAGTGCAATAGTACCCCCCTTTTCTCAGGTTTTTCTCACTGATTTTCACGGAAGTTTTTCGCAGAAAAAATAATTCTGTGTGCATTTAATCTGTGATTTTCTGTGGGAAAAACCATAGAGAAACTTATCGTTTTTTGATCACAACATCATCCACATAGAAAATCGCTGGCGCAACGGGCTCGTCGGCACCTACCAGAGGTGGATGAGGGTCTTCGTTCGGGGTTTTTCGGTTGGGTAAATCACGGTACGGCCCCGTGCGCAGCGATAAGCGTTCTACTGATTTTACTGCTTCTGCCAAAGCCGCCTTTTCTACCACTTTCTTGCCGTTGATAGACAAGTCGAAAGAGCCGCCCATGAGTTGGGCATTGACCGAGAAGGTTAACGTGTACCATTGCGAGGCATCATACGTTTGGACGATTTTTTCGACACCGCCGTCGGTCACAACGATGTTGCCTTTATCGTCGAAGCGGAGGCGAACGGGGCGGTTGCCGTAGCGGTCGGTGAGGTCAATTTCTAGGGAACCTGTCTTGTTTTGGGCGGGTGATACTGCCAGCGAACATTCGATTTGGGTGCTCTCTTCAAACACCCGAATGGCGCGTGCATAATCATAGGGGTCTTTATCGGCTAATTCGAGGCATTTGCCCTGCTTTTGGGGTGTTGCCACGACCGTGATAGGTGCCCATTGAGGAGCATAAACGTTCCAATCGGGCACTGGGTCGTTATTTTGAAGCGCATTAAAATCGTCGTTGACGTTGCCTTTGACTTCGTACCGAACGGGCGTAGGAATGCGGCTAATCCAAATATCTTCTTTGTTCATGCTGTACGACAGCCACATATCGTTGCCAGGCGGATTGCCGTTTCCTTCCTCCATGCCCCGCATGTAACAAGGGCCAAAATCTTTCCAACGGCCAAAAAAGCGGCGCGGCGGCACTTCGCCTTGTACCAAAAGCATATTGTCGAAAATAGCCCCATCATCGCCCGTAATAATCACGAGTGGAAAGCGATGTTCGTCCATTTCAATGGGGTTGTAGCAAATGGCATAACGCCCGTCGTCGGTGCGTTGGCCCCATTGTTTGCCGCCTGCCATGGTCAGTGTAGGCACTTTGACAGGCGGAGAAAATGTGATTCCTTCGTCCTCCGAAAGTGCAGCTTTTGAGCGTTTCCAGAGAGCTACTACTTTGCCATCTTTTCGATGATAATACGATAATGCCTGAATATCAAGCGATTTATCGAGGTTGTTTTTGTAAAAACCGTCCAAGCCGTTGTCTTCTTCTCGCCACTGGAGCGTCATGAGTTTATCGCCTAAGAGCGCATGGCAAGCCTCCACAAACCCTTGGTCGGTTGATTTTTTGTAAAAAGGATAAGACGTGTTTTTCTCGCCCCACTGAGTGCCATCAACGGCCTTATGACTGCTGTAACGAATGAAGTAAATCGGCCCATACGTCCCATCTTTGTAGGCTTCCCGAACCACTCGCCCGATGCCGCCTTCGCGAAACGGTTCTTCGGCATGGGCATAAAAAGCCAAGACTAGCAAGCGGCCGTTGGGAGCAGTATAAAAACCCATTCGTTGGTGCATCATGTAACCATCAGAGCCTTTGGGGATTTTAACGCCTTTGGGAGCGACGTACGGTGGAAAGACCACCGTAGGTTTACCCCATGTTCGCCCATCTTTGGAGGTGACGACCAAGGTTTGGCCAGGGGCGATGTGTTCATCAACGGGGTTGCTGAGGTATTGTTGGTAAAACGTGTTGTTCCAATAACAAATCGTAGAAGCGTGGTTGTACGTCCAGCCAAAACCATCGGCCAATTCGGGGTGCGTACGATTGACGCGTACCGTTTGCCGACTTTCTACCCCGATGGCATACCGCAGCCGTCCTTCGTGGACTTGTGGGTCGGCGCTGATGCCACCTACGTAGCGTACGGGCTCATGGACGCTGCCCGTTTGGGCGAAAGTAGTGGATAGTCCGATACCAAGTATCACAGCAGTCAAACACAGTTTTTTCATTCCTCTCAACAGTCTTTTTTAGAGTACGTTGGAGAAGGAGATTTGGGCTAAGGGAGGTGGGGAATTTTGGGGTAAAAGATTAGGTTAAATGTAAAAAAATATGTTTTCTTTAGTAACTTGCTTTGGAGAAATGCCTAAAAACAGCCTTAGCGAGGTGATATATTAGTAGAATTTTGATATTGTGAACAAATTGAACTCATTAAAGTAAAAGCTACTATTTATGGCTCCAGAGGAGCTAAATCTTAGTAGAAAGAATGAATCAGGTGTGAAAAGAAGCCCCATCTGGGTGACATCTTTTACCGAGCGTCAGTCGCCTCGATGGGGCTTGGGGGGGGGAGTTGTTTGCCTTTTTCTACCAAGATTTCGCATCTCTGAGGCTATTATTGGGTATTTAAGCCGTATTTTGGAGAGAAATAAAGAAAATGTGTTTAAATTAATGGCTGTTTATTACCAAAAGTACGGAGCATTAAAATGGAGAGATACAACAAAGAAGTTAAAATAGATGCAATTTGGAATGAGGAAAAAAGCGCTGCTTTGAAAGACTTTATTATGGCTCATTCGCAGGCTCAGTCAAAAGAACAAAAGCTAAGAAATGAGCTATTAACAATACAGTACAAAATTGAAGATTACATAGAATCCGAGAACATGTCTGACCCATTAGGGTGTTAGATTTTGTTAAACTGTACTTCAAAATGTTTAACATTATTCAAAAAAAATAGCAGATTTATTCGAGATGAAAGATAGCAATATTTATAAGTATTTAGTTGGAGAAAAAAAGCTTAACTACAGCCTTGTATTGAAACTAAGTTCGTTTTCGCACTTAAATTCAGAATATTGGCTAAGGATAGAAGTCAAAAACGAATTGATTGAGATTAAAAAAGAAATAAATTAAAATAATAGTCATAAGAAGTGTAACTACCGTAATTTGTTGGTTATTGCTCATAATTAAGGGTTGGTGGCGAGGTATTGTCGAATATATTTACTTAAAAATCAAAAAAACTTGTATTTATTTAAGTAAATCTAAAAACAAATGCTTATATTTGAGAGTAAAACCAATACACTAAAAGTACAAATTGATACTTTAATAATCTTAATAATAATTAAAAAAATGAGCGATTTTAGTGCTGCATACCACCTTAAAACGAGCAACAAACAAGATGTTTTAGATTTGTTCGAAAGAGCTAAACTTACAGGGTATACTTTTGAACCTGTAAATGGATGGACGACATTTGTAACAGAAATTGATGGGTTTACTTCAGACGTTAAAATAACAAATGTAAACACTGGAATTCTAGTATTTTTTGATCGAACAAACGATTTTTTAGGTTGGGGTTTTGAAGTTTTTGAAAATGAAACTTTGATAGGGGAATATTCAATTCACGCTGATGAGGAAAATCTACACATAAAAAACACTACTAATAATACAGTATTGTCAAAAATTATCGACTCATCCAAAATTGATATACTAAATAAGCTACTTAATCCATCAAGTATAAAAGCTGCGCATGAAAATGGAGATTATGAGTTTGCAAATCTAGTTGGCCTAGAAAATATTGAGTGGATTTCATTCATGCAAATTGATTGTAATCTAGAAGAGTACGAAGTAGAAAGGGTATAATGATGGTACATTTCTAAACTTTATCAGAGATATTTGTGAAGGAGTTTACTACCAATCCAATTATTAGATTGCAAAAACACATAAAAAAGCCCGCGCCAATTATTGACGCGGGCTTTTTTTATGCAATTAGAAAAACCTATTTCTTAGGAGCCTTGTACGTAATTTTATACAACGTCCCGTTCAAATCGTCGGTGACGTAAATCGCGCCGTCTGGCCCTTGGGCAAGACCTGTGGGGCGGTGCTGAACGGGGCCAGTTGGTTTGGCGAGGTCAGTGCCCGCAAAATTATCCGCAAAAATCTCCCATGGTCCTGAAGGTTTGCCGTTTTTGAACGGTACAAAGGCCACCATATACCCCTTTTTCAAAACAGGCGACTGCCCATGGAAGGCGATAAACGCACCGTTTTTGTACTTGGCAGGAAACATTTTACCCGTATAAAACAAAAGTGCGTTGGGGCCAAGGTGAGCAGGAAAATCGGCTACGGGATTAACGGCTTTTTCACCTCCCGTTTTCTTTCCATCGCCACCGTATTCGGGGCAAAGGATTTTTTTCTTTTGGAAAGGGTCATAATAGACGTAAGGCCAGCCCGCGTCGTCGCCTTGGTGGAGTTCGTACAAAGTTTCGGCGGGGAGTTTTTCGCTATCTTGAGGCGTGTAGTATTGCGGGAAATCTTCGTGAAACTTGCCACGTCCGTGCATGAGGGCAAAGAGCGAATTGTTAGCTGAGTTCCAATCCAGACCCACTACGTTTTTTAAACCAGTCGCGTAGCGAATTCCGTCGCTGTAATATTGGTTCAAGCGGTCGGTTTTGAAACGCCAAATTCCGCCGATGGAATCCAGTAGCGGACAAGGCATGATGCCCTGTTTGGTGCCAGGTTGTTTGCAAGTTTCATCGTAAGACCCAACGTTGACATACACGTATCCGTTGTTATCGACGGTGAGGTTTTTGGCTTCGTCGCGGCCACGGGCTACGAGTCCTTTGACGATAAGTTCGGGATTGTCGTAGTCGATAACTTCTTCTTTATCATTGAGTTTGTAGCGATAAACACTCGTGGCCGACGATGCATACAAATAGCCGCCTCGGATGTACATGCCTGAGCCTTTGTAATTTCCGAAGCCTATTTTTTCATCGATAACGCCGTCACCATTGGTGTCGCGGAGGCGGTAAATCGCTTTACCGTCTTTGAGTTTGTTGATTTTGACGTAAATGTCACCGCCTTTAGAAACGGCTAGGTGCCGTGGTGTCTCCAAATCTTCGGCCAAAATAGTGGCCGTAAAGCCCGCAGGAACTTTTATATCGGCGGCGGCCAAGGTTGGTTTTTTAGAGGGACGTGGGGAGGGGCCGCTTTTGTAAGACACAAGCGTAGTGGCAGCGGTCAAGGCTGCGGCCACCGAAAGGGTTCGTAGATAAATACTCATAAGGTTACCGAAAGGAATTTGGTGTTTATTCTAGATAAAGCACCAAAGCTTAGGAATATAACGACAAACTTGAATAAGATTAGACAAGGTCATTTACCGAATTGGTATCCTAGTCGAATGGCAAAAAGGGGATGCAGGTTGAGAAAAGATGAATTTCTGTTTTCGTAACGAATGGATTCAGTAAAAAAACCGATAGAGGGCTTAGTGATGGTTTCTGTCAGCTCAACTTTTGAAAAGTAAAGCTCTAAGGCAGTGGCTGTTTCAACAGAAATTGAAAAATCTTCCCAAAATCTTTTGCGAAAGCCTACAAAAAGATTGCTCCCAAAGCCTTGACTAGTTAGCATCGTTCGTTTAATGATTTGCTCAGTTGGCACGTTATTTTCGTCAAAATACGTAGCATTGGCCTCCCAATGAGGGTCTGCATTCTTTTTTAGTTGGAAATCTCCCAGTAACTCAAACCCATAAATAAAGTCCATAAATTTGAGTGAGCGGTAGAATTCGTAGCCAAGATTTAACCTCACATTATTGTTCCTTTGTTCTATGAATGGGTTTGTTTTATTGTTACTCAAACTTGTCCCCAGCTTTATTCTGTAGTTCCCTCGGTGATTATTGTGGGGAATTCTTACAAGAACATTGGGTATTTCTTTCTCTTTGTTTATTAAAGGCAATACATCAATAGAAATTTCCTTTTGCTGAGATAGCCCTAAAAACGGTAAAAGTGTTAGAGAGGCTGCTAAAAAAATGGCGTATTTCATAACGTTATATAATGAGAGTTAAAGGATTTTCACTTCACTTCTGTAAAATTCAATTTTGGTAACTTCATCGCATTTTCGATGAGTTGAATTTCAATGTTTAAGATACCTACTTCGGAAACTAAGTCTATTTTCTCAAAATCGTCGGTGGGCTTGTGGTAGTCGTCGTGCCCGCCCGTGTGGAAAAACAAAACAGGAATCTTTTTGGCATAGAAAGAAGCATGGTCAGCACCACCACTACCCGAACGATCGGTAAAAAACTTAACATTGTCTCCACTGACGTCCTTAAAGATGTCGGGCCAAGCATCGCTCGTTCCGTAGCCCCCAATACCTACGCCGCGGTCGGGAGCGTAGCGGCCAATCATATCCATGTTGGCCATAAAGTTGATTTTATCCAACGGCAACGTCGGGTTATTCACAAAGTAACGTGACCCAACGAGCCCAAGTTCTTCGGCTCCGAAAGCAATAAACAAGAAATTATAGGGCTCTTTGACGTCATTTTTGGCAAAATAACGGGCCAATTCTAGCAGTCCCGCCACGCCCGAAGCGTTGTCGTCGGCACCGTTATGAATTTGTCCTACGGCGTTGGCATCCCGCAAACTACCTTGCCGACCTTCCCCCAAATGGTCGTAATGCGCACCGATAACGATGGTATATGGGGCACCATTGTCCAGAAAACCAATCACGTTAGAAGCGGAACGAATACTATCGGGCACCACAATGCGACGTACTTTGGCCGTAAAAGGTTGCAAAAAGCCGTCGGTGCCGAGGGGGGATAGTCCTGTTTTTTTGAATTGCTTAACAATGTACGCCGCCGCTTTTTTATTCTCTTTGCTTCCAGTACCCCGTCCTTTCATTTTATCAGAGGCCAAAAACTGAATGTGTTTGGCGACGGACTCCGTGGTTGGACGTACTGATTGACCGTGTACTAGACGTACCGATTGACCGTGTACTAATAGAGATACAAGGAAAAAAGCGAGAACAGTAAAAGGTTTCATACTACTAAAAACAGAAAATGGGGTGACTAAAATAAAACAGCCCGCAAAATACGGGCTATTTGGGTATAAAATGTTGATAAACGCGCTACTTTTTAATGAGGCCGATGATAAATAATACCAACAATGCCCCGATAACGGAGGTGAGAATGGTACTCAATAAACCAGCACCCAGCGAAACGCCAAGCTGGCCAAAGACCCAATTCCCGACAAACGCTCCCACAATTCCTACTACGATATTTCCAAAAAGGCCAAATCCAAATCCGCGTCTTATTTGACCAGCCAACCATCCTGAAATTGCACCAACAATCAATACATAGATTAAATGACTCATGGTAGTAAAGGTTTAAGGTGTATGATAAAACAAAGTTATTCTT
Source organism: Runella limosa DSM 17973 (assembly GCF_000482465.1). GTDB lineage: Bacteria > Bacteroidota > Bacteroidia > Cytophagales > Spirosomataceae > Runella > Runella limosa. The sequence goes on along the minus strand of NZ_KI519422.1, from coordinate 427,758 downwards.
TAAAGAAATACATAACGAGCATCGAAGCCGTGGTGTCGCCTACGTTGACAGGCTTGTGCGGGAGGTTAGCGTCAAAGAAAATAGAATCTCCTGCACTCAAGGTATATTTTTGGTCGCCTACGATGTATTCTACTTCTCCACTGATGATGTATTTGTACTCATAAGCATTGGTTTTGACCATAAAAGCGCGGGTAGCTTTAGGCGCTAATTCCAAAATAACAATGTCAGTAGGAAGACTTTGGATGTTGCGCGTCATGATGCGTTTGTACAAAAAACCTTTGGATTGTTCTTTTTCAAACGACTGATACTCGCTACTGCGTTTGACCAACACTTTGGCCTCGGAAGCTTGTTCTACGTCGGCAAAAAAATCGTTCAAATCCACCCCTAGAGAACGAATCAGGTTGATAAGTACCAATAAGGAAGGAATCGTCCGATTGTTTTCAATTTGCGAGATAAGCCCCTTGCTTACTTGGGCACGATCGGCCAATTGCTGGATGGTTATTCCTTTCGACTTGCGGTAATCTTTGAGTTTACTGCTAATTTGCAGAAGTACTTCGTTGGCCATAACTACAGAACAAACAATTATAGGATTTGGAGACAAAGTAGGAGTATCTATACCAAAAACCAAAACCTACCTCATAAATACTTATCTACCGACAAATTATGCCTGATGACCGCAAGAGTTTGGGAGGAATAAAGGGGACTTCTAATTTTCCCCAAAAATATCCTTTTATGAAAAGCCCCTTGTGGCAAATCACGTCTCATATCGTAGGTGGACTGGCTTTTGTGACTCTCCCTTACATATTTGCCCCCAATGGATTGTCACAGCTGCTGAGTGTGACAACCAATCCGCATGAGCTAACGAGTTTTCTTTCTTACCTGCTTATGTTCGGTTTTTTTTATCTTAACTATTATTACTTGATTCCTCGGTTGTATTTTACCCAAAAGTATGTTCAATACGCGCTGAGTGTGGGTGTGTTTTTTGGAATTATTTTTCTACTTCTGGCCTCAATCGACCGTACAATGGTAGGGCCTCAGTTGTATCAAGGGGCTCACATGGAGCATCATCACCAGTCACCACCGCCTCCTGATATGGAGCACTACCCACCTCCCAACCCTTCGCTGCCTTCGGAAGAAATGATGAAAAAAAATAAGCCGCCTGTGGGGTTTGAATTGAGTCACGCCTTGTTTTTGTATTTGGTAGGTGTGTTTGTATCGTTGGCGTTGAGTATCAATAACCGTTTGCGTCAGTCGGAGCGCGAAAAGCTGAATACGGAATTGTCTTTTTTGAAGGCTCAGATTAACCCCCATTTTCTATTCAACACGCTCAATAGTATTTATTCGTTGGCGATTGTTCAATCCCCCAACACAGCCGATGCGGTCGTGAGATTGTCGTCGCTGATGCGTTACGTGATGCGCGAAGCGGATACCGATTGGGTAGCATTGGAGCACGAACTTGGGTACGTCACTAACTACGTTGCTCTTCAACAACTTCGGCTGGATGATACGGTGGAGGTCGATTTTGTGGTTGAAGGTCATGCAAATGGCTACAGAATAGCCCCGCTTCTGCTGATTTCGTTCATCGAAAATGCGTTTAAGTACGGCGTAAATCCTCAAGAAAAATCGCTGATTCGTGTACGGATTTCGGTGAAAGAAGGGGTGTTAAACTTAACTACATTTAACAAAAAAGTGAGGGTGTTTTACGATGAAGAAGCGTCGAGTGGGATAGGTATTGAAAACACAAGAACGCGACTGGAGTTGTTGTATCCTGATGATTATGAGTTAATAATTGGGGATGAGGCCGAAAGTTTTACGGTTGATTTGCGCTTGCGCCTACGATAAAGGAGGGTTGTATGTGTGAGTTGGGTTGCTTACAACCTGATTGTTTTTATATTTGGAAAAAACAAGCCTCTAGCCCGTACCACAAGCATGCTAAAGACAATTGCAATCGACGACGAACCGCCTGCGCTACGTGTAATCACTCATTTTTGTGGCCAAGTACCGTTTCTAGACCTTCAAAAGACGTTTTCACGTACGGATGAGGCGTTGGCTTATTTGGCTCAAAACGAGATTGATTTGTTGTTTTTAGACATCAATATGCCTGCCATGTCGGGGATTGATTTTTACAAGTCGATACCAAAGGCCGCGATGGTGATTTTTACGACGGCCTATGCCGAATATGCCGTAGAAGGCTTTAACCTCAGCGCGGTTGACTATCTGTTGAAACCATTTACCTTCGAACGTTTTCAGCAAGGTGCTCAAAAAGCACTGGATTATTCTCAGTTTATCAAAAAACCTGAACCTGAGACGGTCGTGGAATATTTGTACATAAAAGCAGATTATAGTACGTATAAAATTGCGGTCTCGGACATTGTATTTATCGAAGGGCTAGACGATTATTTGAAAATCCACCTGGAAAATGCCAAGCCAATTGTCGCGCGGATGACGATGAAAAGCATGACCGAAAAATTGCCTTCACGGGATTTTATACGGGTGCATCGGTCGTTTATTGTTCCACTACGACGCATCGAAAACGTTCGTAATAAGGCGATTACGTTAGGCGGCGACGAAATCCCTATCGGAAGTAGCTACGAAGCAGAATTTTTCAAACGCTTTTCCACTTAGTAAGTGGAAGCGGTTTCTCAAAACCGCTCCTGTCGCCGCTGTGCCCGTGGTTTCTCAAAATAAAGTGCCAGCGGTTTCTCAAAACCGCGTCTGAGGATTCCGTGGTTTCTCAAAACCACGGGCACAGTTTTCTGCAACGCTACCAAAAGGAGATGCGTAACAGCAATTGTTAACGCAATCATCCACTTTTTGAGCATTACCCGAATTTGCCAAACCTCTCCCTGTTTTTTTTCTTCACCTAACTTAAAAACAGTATCATGAGCAACATGGCAAAACTTACTATTGGAATGATTGTGGCGTTTTGTATTGCCCTTTTCAGTTGCAAGCAGAACAACCTTGATCCCCAAACCTCTTCTAGCGGCTCTACTTCCTCAAACACGTCAGCTACCACGGCCGATATTCGTGATTCGTTGTGGTTGTATATGCAAGACGTGTATTTGTGGTACGACAAACTTCCTACGACGTTCAATCCACGTTCGTATGCTGATCCTGAGAGCGAAATGGATGCGTTGCGTACCTATCAAACGCTAGACCGTTGGTCGTTTGTAGAAAAAGCGAGCACCTTCAATAGTTATTTTTCGGATGGTGAAACGCAGGACTTTGGTTTTTGGATAAAATACGATGCCAACAACGACCTGCGCGTACGCTATGTATATGCGCAGTCGCCAGCGGGAAAAGCTGGGGTAGAACGAGGGTGGAAGCTATCCACGCTCAATGGTCAGTCAGTAAAATCAATGACGGATGATGCCATTGTTAGTGCATTCTATGATGCTACTTCCACGACGTTTGGGTTTGAAAAATCAGACGGAACCACTGCCACAATTGCATTGACTGCCGCTACGTACACGATGAATACCGTTCTTTACACTAAAACGTACGATGTGGCAGGGCGAAAAGTGGGTTATTTTGTCTTTAATAGCTTTACAGGAACACCGTCACAAAATGAGCTAAAAGCGGTATTGAGCAATTTTGAAAGCGCGGGTGTCAATGAACTCATCGTGGACTTGCGATACAACGGCGGTGGTGACGTCGAAACGCAAATTATGTTGGCCAATGCGCTTGCTCCTACGAGTGTCACCAAGTCGTCGGTGATGTTTAGCTATCTTCACAATACCAAACTTTCGCAGTGGAACGAGACGGTTCGCTTTTCTAAAACAGGTGCTTTGAATCTTTCTCGAATTTTCTTCATCACGTCGTCGGCCTCCGCATCGGCCTCCGAATTGCTTATCAACAACTTGAAACCGTATTTAGACGTCAAAACGATTGGTAGTACCACGCACGGCAAACCCGTAGGAATGTATGGTTTTGAGGTGATGGACTACGTTATTGCTCCAATTGCGTTTAAGACTGTCAATGCCCAAAATGTTGGAGATTATTATACGGGCTTGGCTGTAGATGCTGCGGTATCCGATGGATTGACGAAAAATTGGGGAGATACGCAAGAAAATTGTTTGGCAGCAACACTCAACTATATTCAAACGGGTAGTTTCACCGTAACAAGCAACGCCCGCCTTTCCGCCGAACAAGTAACCATGAACCAGGCACTTGACAAAAAAATGGTAAAAAACACCGTGGTCAGACGATAGTCTGACCAGTGTTTACCGCAACATTTGAGCCCTTTACCTCAAAACAGGCTTTTTGCACAACGTTGTAAATGCCTTGTACGTATGGGTAATTAAAATCACTCATTCAAACGAATCAAACGAACATGGAACGCAAGGAATTTTTGAAAAGAAGCTTGTCACTTTTAGGAATTGCAGCAGTAACACCCTTCGTAAATGCCTGTAGCAAAGACACCGTTGACCCCACCACGTCAACTTCGGGTTCTACGACATCGCAAGGCTCTACCAATGGCTCTTCGAGCTCTAACTGTACAGTAACAAATTCAGAAACCGAAGGACCGTTTCCTACCAAAACTCCTAGCTCTTTGGTATTGAAAGACATCCGTTCTGACCGCTCGGGGCTTCCAATGACAGTGGCGATTAACATCAAAAACAAAAATAACAACTGTACAAATCTCGCGGGAGCGTTGGTGGATATTTGGCACTGCGATGCCGACGGCAACTACTCGGAATACGGCGGTACGGGTATGCAAAGTACCAATTATACCTCCGTTCATTTTTTGCGGGGACGCCAAACTACCGACGCCTCAGGCAATGTTGGTTTTACTACTATTTTCCCTGGTTGGTATTCAGGTCGTGCAGTACACATCCACGTTCACATTTATGATTCGACGGGCAAGTCATTGTTGGTCACCCAAATTGCCTTCCCTACCGATGTCTGTGATACTGTGTTTACAACAGCTACTAATTATTATAAAAAAGGCAAAGCGGATACAACCAACGAAAAAGATAACGTATTTGGAGACGGGTATGCCAACGAGCTTGGTACAGTTTCGGGAAGTGTTGCCAATGGATATGCTTTAACCCATACCATTGTTGTAAGCGCGTAATCCATTATATTGATTCATAAATCATGATGCCCCAAACCGACGCAATTATCTTTTTAGCCGACCAACGCGGAGTTTCACAACTCGATTGGTTTCGGAGCTACCATAGTTTCAATTTTGGAGCGTATCAGGCCGAAAACCGAGCGCCGTTTGGGGCATTACGCGTCTTGAACGACGATACCCTTGACTATGAACGTAGCCTCGAAATGGCAATTGACCAAGCTACGGATGTGGTTTTAATCCCGTTGGTTGGGGCTTTGGAATATGACAATAGCCTCGGCCAAACGGGTTTTGTAGAAGCAGGGCAAGTACAGGTCTTTTCGGCAAAGGAAGGGATGAGATACAAGGTCACCAATCCGTATCCTGACCATCTGGTGAATTTTTTACAGATTTGGCTAAAACGTCCGTCAGAAGATTTTACCCCAAAAACAGAAATAAATACGTTCGATTTTTCGCAAAAGAATCAGTTGCTTCCTCTTTTTAATGCGTGTGTGCCAGGTTTCATCGGGCGTTATGACGGGCGGGCAGAGGATACTTATCAAGTGCAATCAGCAGGAAAAGGAGTGTATGTTTTTGTGATCGAGGGTGCATTTGAAGTCCAAAACCGCCTGCTTCATGCCCGTGATGGTTTATCGCTTGCGTCGGCAACGGAGGTGGAGTTTGAAGCATTATCGAACGATGCCATGCTGCTGATTTTGGAAACCTAATTGCGGTTTTCTATTTCAATGCTATCTTTAAGGTTTATCTCCTAAACCTTAAAATTTCATGGAATCAAAAGACTTCAAACCCTACGTTCCCAACGAAAGTAGCGTCGCCGAATTTACGGTAAAATCGGTCGTCATGGGTGCTATTTTTGGCGTATTATTCGGCGCTGCTACGGTGTATTTATCGCTCAAAGCGGGACTTTCTGTTTCGGCCTCTATCCCCATTGCCGTTTTGGCTATCTCGCTGGGACGCAAATTTTTGGGCACTACCATCCTCGAAAACAACATCATTCAAACCACGGGTTCGGCGGGCGAGTCCATCGCATCGGGCGTGGTCTTTACCTTGCCAGGTTTTTTGTTCCTTTCCATGACCGAAGAGGGCAAAAGCATCGGGGCTGATTTTTTCAATTATTGGACCATTCTCACGTTGGCCATTTTGGGTGGATTTTTGGGCACATTTATGATGATTCCGTTGCGGCGGTCGCTGATTGTGCAAGAACATGGCACCCTCCCCTACCCTGAAGGGACAGCTTGCGGTTCGGTGTTGATTGCGGGAGAAAAAGGCGGTGACCTTGCCAAAACAGCCTATCAGGGACTGGGCGTGGCCATGCTGTACGCTTTCTTCCAAAAAATCTTACACGTGATTGCCGAAGTACCCAAATTGGCCTCGTCCCAAGCCAGCAAAATCTTCCCCTCAGCCGTCGTCAGTGGTGAAATCACCCCCGAATATTTGGGTGTAGGCTACATCATTGGCTTTCGTATTTCAGCTGTGTTGGTAGGTGGCGGACTTTTGGCGTGGCTGGGCTTGATTCCGCTTTTGGCCACCCTCGTTCCTGCCGATACCATCGCCGAACAACTCATCAAGTTAGGCTACCTCAAAGACCTCACTACCGTAGGCGGCCCAGGTGGCTGGAATCCTGATTCACACAGCTTCACCGATACGGCCTCGGCCATTTACCGCGCTTACATTCGTCAAATTGGCGCAGGTGCTGTGGCAGCGGGTGGTTTTATGGCGTTGATAAAAAGCATTCCTACGATTGTTTCTTCCTTCAGTCAGAGTTTAGCCTCAATGAAAGCAGGCGCTGATGCTACTCGCCTCCGTACCGAGCAAGATTTGTCGTTTAAAGTGGTGCTTTTTGGTTGTTTGGCCTTGGTCATTTTGATGGTGATTTTACCCCAAATTCCTGGTGATGGGTTCTTAACCAAGTTTTTGATTGCAGTTTTGGTCGTTGTATTTGGCTTTTTCTTCGTCACCGTCGCCAGCCGCATTGTCGGTATTATTGGATCAAGCTCGTCGCCCGTTTCGGGAATGACCATTGCTACCATTATGGCTACGTCGCTGGTTTTTATTGGGTTTGGATTAACAGGAAAAATGTACGAACCTGCCGTTTTGGTCATTGGGGGAATGATTTGCATCGCCGCCGCCAATGCAGGTAACACTTCACAAGACCTCAAAACGGGATATTTGGTAGGTGCTACGCCGCGTTATCAACAGATTGCCCTTTTCATCGGGGTCATTGTGTCGTCGTTGGTGATTGGTGCTACCGTAAAATTACTTGATACACCCACGCCTGATTTGGCTGCTCAAGGCATTCAGCACGCAATTGGTACCGACAAGTTCCCTGCTCCTCAAGGCACGCTCATGGCCACGCTTATCAAAGGACTGTTATCGTTTAACCTCGACTGGCAGTTTGTGTTGGTAGGTGTTTTTATTGCCCTCACCATCGAAATCATGGGAGTCAACGCGCTTTCGTTTGCCGTGGGTTTGTACCTTCCCCTCTCAACGACTTTGCCCATTTTTGCAGGTGGGTGCGTCAAAGCCTTTGTCAATTGGAACTCAAAACGCCAAGGTATTGAAGAAGAAGACGCCGACTTGGGCAAAGGGAATTTGTTTTCGACGGGATTGGTGGCAGGTGGTGCGTTGGCGGGCGTGGTTGTAGCTCTTCTCTCGGTCAACGACAGTATTTTTAATGCCCTTGCCAACATCAACCTCGAACATGCACTTGCTTCGACCCTCGGCGAAGGTGGGTATCAACTCCTCGGCGCAGGTTTATTTACCGCCATGGCCGTGGTGCTATATCGCATAGCGATGAAGCGGTAAGGTTGTTTTTAACAGTCAAATTTTCACTAAAAATTCCTATTTTTGATAAAAAATCACACTTATGGAACTGATTGCCAAACCAAGAAATGAGGAGGAACTTCAATTTGTACAGTCGGTCTTGAACCGAATGAAAATAAAAAACGAAGTACGGGAGAACGACGTAAAAAAGCGTAAAAAACAAGAGTTTCTTGATTCGTTCGAGGGCCGTATGGAACAGCTTAATAAAGCGATTAAAGGTGAAGTTCAGTTAAAAACTTTAGACCAATTTTTAGATGAATTGGAAAATAATCCCTCTTGAAGCCTTCGAAAAGGAATTTAAGTATTTATACAAAAAATACCCTTCTTTGGTTAAGGACATTCAAAATTTAAAGAATAAACTTCTTGAAAGTCCTCAACAAGGGACTCCACTTGGCAAAGATTTATACAAAATCAGAATGCCCATTTCAAGTAAAAAGCAAGGTAAAGAACTCTTAGAGCGGCTAAATACATTGTAATTTGAATTTTTCGCCCGCAGATGTCCGCAGGAAAAGGGCTTAATAAAGCCATTCTGCGCGCATCTGCGGCTTAAAATCTGTGCTAATCTGCGAGAAAAATTTCAGGCAATGTCCCAGCCTACTTCAACTTCCGAAGCTTAATATTTCGGTACCAAACCGTGCTTCCCCAATCTTGTAACCCAATGACACCCGTCAGTTGGTTTTGGGCAATGGGTGCATTTTTCAGCGGACTGGTAGTAATTCTCTGCTTCCAATCAGCGCTCGATAAGTCGTGTTCTTGAACCACAAAACCGTTGAGCGTAATCGTCAATTTATTTTTCCGAAACACTACATGCACCTGATTCCATTCACCAACAGGGTTTATTTCACGGAGACGTGCATTGGCGACACCAAAGAAATCGCCCGCGCGGTGTTTATTTTCGGCAGCCCCTTCGTAAATTTTATCATCCAGCACCTGAAGCTCAAGCCCCGTATTGTGCATGTTTTTATACTGCTCCGCTTCTTTCACAAAAAAGAAAATACCACTATTGGCCAATGGACTTACTTTCCAGTCGGCTTTGAACTCAAAGTCACCCGAGACAAACACATTTGAAACAATGTCGCCGCCATTAGGGGCTTTATTCCCCGCGCGGTTGGGCACGTCTAGCTTGAGGGCATCACCTTCCACTTTCCACGCTGTTCCTACGCCTTTGCTACCATACGTATGCCACCCAGACACATCTTTACCATTAAACAACAATTCCCACCCTTGTTTCTTTTCTTGGGACGAAAGGGCGTTTTGCGTTTGGGCCTGAGCGACCCAAGTTCCCATCAACAGGGCGAGCGAAAGTACTAGCTTATACATCGTTAAAATTAGTTTGACTGTTCGTATCCAAAGCCAAGAAACAGACTATTTTACTTTCGTGCATTTCTTGCGACATTTGCGCCCAAACAATTTCAAGATACTTTTCACTATGTTTTCTGCTGAACAACTACGAACTTTTACCAAAAATATATTCCAAAGCATCGGTTTTTCGGAAGAAGATGCGACACTAGCCGCCACTGTCCTCATAGCCGCCGACTTACGCGGGGTTGATTCGCACGGCATCGCTCGCTTGGCAGGTTATGTGCGGTTGTTTGACCACGGACGGCTCAACCCTACTCCAACCATTAAAATTGTACATCAAACTCCCAGCACCGCCGTCGTCGATGGAGACGCGGGAGTGGGTCTGGTTGTTGGGCCAAAAACCATGGAAATTGTCATTGAAAAAGCCAAAAACGTAGGTTCGGGCTGGATTTCGGTGCAAAACTCCAACCACTTTGGCATTGCAGGCTATCACGCCATGCTTGCCCTCCCGCACGACATGATAGGCATGGCCATGACCAACGCCGCGCCTTTGGTGGCTCCCACGTTTTCATTGGAAAAAATGCTCGGTACCAATCCCATTGCCGTGGCCGTTCCTGCCCAAGAAGAACCTGCCTTTGTGGCCGACTTTGCCAGTACCGCCGCCGCTTACGGTAAGTTTGAGATTTTACAACGCAAAAACCTCCCCGCTCCCCTCGGCTGGGCGCAAGATTCGGCAGGAAATATTACCGACGATGCCAACCCTATCAAAAACGGCGGGGCATTGCTTCCGCTAGGCTCTGACCGCGAACACGGTAGCCACAAAGGCTACGGACTTGGCGCCATTGTTGATATTTTTTCGGGCGTATTGTCGGGCGCTAATTACGGGCCTTGGGTACCGCCTTTTGCTACCGCAGGTTTTATGACTGCCAACGAAGGCGTAGGCAAAGGAACTGGGCACTTTTTTGGCGCAATGCGCATAGACGGTTTCCGCCCAGCCGACGAGTTTAAAACCCACATGGACACGTGGATTCGCCGTTTTCGCTCGGCCGAGGCCGTTGAGGGTAAGCAAGTCTTGATTCCTGGCGACCCCGAACGCGCCATCGAAGCCGACCGCCTTGAAAATGGACTCGATTTGCTCGCCCCCGTCGTACAATCTTTGGAAGAACTTGGCAAACGATTTGGCGTTTCTTTATAATCAATCGCTATGAAAAATCTATTTCTAACCCTGATTCTCTGTAGTTTGGTGGCGCATATCACCTGTGGACAAGCCCCCAATTATTTCCCACAACTGACCAAAATCCGCATCGACGGCGGTATGAACCCTGTGGTATTTGGCTACGACAAAGCTTCCATCAAGCTCAGTAGAAAAAAATGCACGCAGTTTCCCAAAACTAGCCCTTGGTATTGCCCCGACCCCGATGCACCCGTTTATGAGCGGTTAGCGATTTTTAAACATCCACAAATCAGTGATTCGCTATATGTGTTGTTTTCGCACGGCCCCAGCGAAGACCCCAATTTTATGATTGCAACTAAATCGGGCAAAACCCTCGGAACAGTCAATGGATTGCAGCTATTTCTGACCAATAGCACCACTTTTTACGTCAGTGGGCATACCAATAATTTGTTTGATAAACGTCGAAAGTTTCAAATCAAAAACGATACCATCGCCGAAATGACCCAACCTTTTTACTACGTAGGTTTACAATCAGTGGCGTTGAAAGAGCTTACTTTATACAAAGACAAAACCTCCAAAGAAGTAGTAGCAAGCCTTCCCAAAGGCTATAAAGTCGAAGTGGTGATGGCCGAATTTGGCCGCCCTGACTTTGAACTAGAAGAACATTTTCTGGTTCGTACCGATTTTGGGCTCATCGGATGGCTACGTCTCAACAAAAACGAACCGTGGGAAAGTTATATCAAAGGACTGTTCTTTGCGGGAGATTAGTTTTTTGTAGTAAAACACCGCTTTGTCCACAAAGACTTCGGCGATTCACCATTTTAACGTATCTTTGATGTATGCGTCAAGATTATCTATCAGGAAATAAAGAGCCGCTTTCGCCCATCGAAAAAGAAATTGACAAGGCATTACGGCCGTTGTCATTCAGTGATTTTGCGGGGCAAGACAAGATTCTTGAAAACATTCGGATCTTTGTAACGGCAGCCAAACAGCGCGGCGAACCGCTCGACCACGTGCTTCTTCACGGGCCTCCAGGTTTGGGGAAAACGACCCTTTCCAATATCATTGCCAACGAATTGGGCTCTACCATGAAAACATCGTCGGGGCCTGTACTGGACAAACCAAGCGATTTGGCGGGGCTGTTGACCAACCTCCAACCCAACGATGTGCTGTTTATCGACGAGATTCACCGCCTCAACCCAATTGTAGAAGAGTACCTGTACTCGGCCATGGAAGACTACAAAATCGACATCATGCTCGATTCTGGCCCCAACGCTCGGAGTATTCAAATCAGCTTAAATCCGTTTACACTCATTGGGGCTACCACCCGTGCGGGATTGCTTACGTCGCCGTTGCGGGCACGTTTTGGAATCAATTGCCGCCTAGAATATTACGATGCCCAATTGTTGTCATCAATTGTAAAAAGGTCTTCTGCCATTTTGGGCACTCCGATTGAAGACGATGGTGCCTTTGAGATTGCTCGCCGTAGCCGTGGCACCCCGCGTATTGCCAATAATTTGCTGCGCCGTACCCGCGATTTTGCCCAAGTAAAAGGCAAAGGACGCATTACGGTGGAGATTGCAGAAATTGCCCTCAAAGCCCTTGACGTGGATCAACATGGCCTTGATGAAATGGATATTCGTATTTTGAGTACCATTATTGATAAATTCAAAGGAGGGCCTGTTGGTCTTACCACCATTGCAACCGCCTGTGGCGACGAAGCAGAGACGATTGAGGAAGTTTATGAGCCTTTTTTGATTCAAGAAGGATTTATAAAACGTACCTCACGGGGGCGAGAAGCCACCGAAAAAGCCTATCGACACTTGGGTATTGTCCCTAAATTTAGGACGGGCGACCTCTTTGGCTAGTCTTTTTTTAGAAAACACTTGTTATTTTTTTGAAAAATTACGACTTTTGCACCCTCATTCTGAAAACAACAATTGTCATGGCCAGAGTTTGTGAAATTACGGGCAAAAGAACACGAGTTGGTAATAACGTATCGCACGCTAACAATAAAACCAAGCGTAAGTTTTATCCAAACTTGCAAACAAAGAAGTTTTTTATTCCTTCTTTGAATGAGTGGGTAGAAATTAAATTGGCTACTTCAGCTCTTCGTACTATCAATAAAAAAGGTATTGAAGCAGTTTTGAAAGAAGTAGGTGCGTTGTAGTCATACACGACCATCTTTTGCAAAAGATTTAACCCCGCGACGGCGGGGTTTTTTGTTGCCCTTTGTAGCCAAAAAGTTAGGATAACGAGTGTTTGACGGAATAATAACCCACGAACCCGTACCCCAACACCAACATGCTGTGCAGCCCAACCAACGAGTAAGTCTGCCAGTATAAACCCAGTGCAAGACCAATACCGAAGTATAAAACCAAACCTAACTCCATCCAAGTGAGCGGATTGAGGCTCCGAACGAGGTACTTTTTTTGCTGCCAGTTTCCTTGATGTTCTACAATTCCCCATTTGGGTGTACGGACAAAAGGCGTTTTCTTCCCCAAATACCCTTCAAGTACCGCAATTGAATTATGCAGCGACAGCCCCATGACAACCGTCAAAAACAGGGGCAATTGCCAGACTAATTCAAAAAATGATTTTCGGCCGTAGTGGGTGGTGCCATAAAATCCAAGTAGAATAAGAACGCTCAATTGGAAAAACTGAAAAATTCCCAACACGGCATGATAACGCGGTGACTCGTGCGTAATCAATAAGGCAGGGATACTGAGTATCGCCATCACAAAGACCGCGATAAACACCCCACTATTGAGCAAGTGGAAGGCCGCGTGAATTTTGGTAGAAAGCCTAAGTGTTTGATTCTTAAACACCTTCCATAAGTTTTTACGGGCACATTCGGCAGCACCTTTCATCCAGCGGTATTGCTGCGACTTAAAGGCAGGCATGGTCGCAGGCAGCTCGGCGGGGCTTTCTATCTTTTCGAGATACACAAACTGCCAACCCCGAAGCTGGGCGCGGTAACTCAAATCGAGGTCTTCGGTGAGAGTATCCGACGACCAGCCACCAGCGTCGGTAATGCAGCTCGCTCGCCAGACTCCCGCTGTTCCGTTGAAATTGATAAAATGCCCGTCGGCATTGCGGCCGCCCTGTTCTACCACAAAATGCCCATCTAACCCAAAAGCTTGAAGTTGAGTAAGCAACGAGTACGATTCGTTGAGGTGTCCCCAACGGGTTTGTACCACCCCCACCGAAGACGAGGAAAAATGAGGTAATGTCTTTTGTAAAAAATCGGGCGCAGGAATAAAATCAGCGTCAAAAATCGTAATAAATTCAGCTTTCGTAAGGGCCAGTCCGTACGCCAACGCCCCCGCTTTGAAACCTTGGCGATGAGGCCGCCGAATGTGCGAAATGGAAAAACCCAATGATTGATAATACGACACTTTCTGAGCGATAAGCGCAATCGTTTCGTCTGTAGAGTCGTCTAATACCTGAATTTCAAGCAATTCTTTGGGGTACTCAAAAGCGCAAACTGCGTCAATAAGGCGTTCGACGACGTAGCGCTCGTTGTAAATGGGAAGTTGTACGCATACCAGCGAAGCGGGCGACAAAGAATGTAAGACCAAGCCTTTTCCCAATTTTTTACCACGCCAATAGCTCCAAACCAAACTCAGCTGTGCGCAACTGTACAAAAACAGTACACAAGTGGGAAGGAGGTACAGCAAAATCACCAAAAATTTCATACGCAACGCTACATCATAAGTTGAGTTTGCCTAAAACGCCAACTTCATCGAAGTCTGAATCAGGTTTGTACTACACTTTGCGATTATCTTTTGGTCGGCATTGGTAATCCGCGCTTCGCAGTGAATCACATTTTTGCCCGCCCGAATGACTTCGGCCCGCGCTGTGAGTACGTCGCCGACGCGGGCGGCATTGAGGAAATCGCAGTTAAGATTGACGGAAGTGTAAGCGTTTTCGCGACCGAGTGTAAAAACCAACATACCGACAATATCGTCCATGATGGAAGCAGCAGCACCACCGTGAAGGGTCATCATCGGATTGGTCATATCTTCACGCACGACAAACTCGACAGTCATAGATTGGGGCTGAATATCAACAAGTTTGCCATTAAGCCAACGCCCAAGACCCGATGGGCTATGGGTCATCTGTTGCCCGATTTGAGAACGAAAAAATGCTAAACGTGGATTGGTTTCTTGAGTCATGAAGTTGTTGTATGTGAAAAAAACAAATAAAATTAGTGAACAATAAAAGTATTATTCATTAATAACAAGCTGTTTTTGAATGGAGAGAACAAACTCAAGATGGACATCATTATCTTCAGCGATTTCTTCATTAGTTAGTTTACCACGACGAAGCGCCTTTTTGATTGCTTCAGTTTTAGCTGCTAATCTAGCTTCTTCAATTTTCTTCTTCTCTGCTTTAACCGCTTCGGCGTTTGCAGCAGTTACCCGAGCAAAATAAGCCCTTTCATCAGGGGTCATTTTTCGAGTATCCAGCTCATCTATAGCTCTTTTAAGCCAATCTTCATTCCAAAAAGGAGGATACTGGCTTATATCAGTAGTTTTATGCAACGTTTTCATAGTGTAAATTAATTTCTCTAAATCTGTTTGAATATCAGCTACTCTTTTGTTAAATTTAGATAATTCTACTGTAATAAACGTCATTTGATTATCAATAATTTCACCCTGTTCGCTCCGTAAATTGGCAATTGTGTGAAATTGGGGAGTGTCAAGAATATTTTTTTCTAAAAATGCAATTGCATAAAGTTTTGGTAATCCTTCATAATCAAACTCTCCTTTTTCTACCATCACATTAAATTTGTGTAACGCATAAAATTTCATTCTTTGAACGAAATAAGGGGCATAGCCTAACTGCATCTCAACGACAAAATGGTTGCCGTTTTCATCTGTACATGACAAATCGAAGATGCCACTGCGACTATCAATCGTTAGTGCTTCAAATACATTTTTATCAAATTTAATTTCTTTGATGGCAATGGATGATTTAATAAGTGCTTGCAGGGCTTTTCGTAAGAATAGAGTATTTGCCTCATTTCCAAAGGTCGCTTTGAAGCCATAATCAGAAATTATTGGTATAAAAATCTGATTTTCAGAAGGTAATTGCGTATCCATAATGTTTACTTTACTTGTTCCAGCGCCGCCAAGTAATTAGTAGCTAATACTTGGCGGTCGAAATGGGCTTGGGCATAGTGGTAGCCATTTTGTCCGTGTTGTTTTGCCAATGATGGATTCTGTAAATATACGCGAATTTTGGCGGCAAAATCAGCAGGATTCTCAGGCTCGACGTACAAGCCTGCGTCAGCATCTTCCAACAACTTTCTCGAAACGCCGTCGATGGCCATTAGAATAGGCTTTTGACAAGACATATAATCAAAAGTTTTGTTGGAATAAATCGTCTTAAACGTATCTACTTTTTTCAATACCGATGCCCCTACGTCGGAAGCTAAAATATACTTAAAAACATCCCGTTTGGGAACTGAATCAATAAAACGAACATTTGTCAGGCCGCGTTGTTGGGCATCCGCTTTTAGTTCAGCCTTGAGCATTCCGTCCCCAATCAACAAAAACAAAACGTTGGTATCGCGCAGCAATTCGGCAGTGTCTAGCACCTGCACCAAGTGGTTAGCAACGCCGTGGGCACCTACGTAGGTCACCACAAAGTGCTGCTCCAACTGCTGTTCACGACGAAAAGCGGCAACATCAAAGGTTTGAAGCAGTTCTTCTGATAATGAAAAGTCGGCGGCGTTGGGAATAAAAATGATTTTTGACGGAGAAACGCCTTTGCTGGTAATTAATTTATCGCGAAAAGCAGGCGTCAGTACATTGATAAGACGGGCTTTTCGGTACATCAGTTTCTCAAACCAATAGGCAAATTTGATAAGAATGCCGTTGGTCAAAACACCCGTATCGATGGCGGATTCGGGCCACAAGTCGCGGATTTCAAAAACAAAAGGAGTGCGTTTGAACAGCGACAGTACGTAGGCCGTGATTCCTACAAAAAGAGGCGGCGAAGTCACCACAATGACATCATAATTGCCACGGGCATAGCGAAGCCCACCCCATATACTCGAAAATGTAAACGAAAAATACGCCCAAAGCCGTCCGACAAAGCTTTTGTTATACGACTCCGAAACGTGGCAACGAATCACATCCACGCCGTCTTGGTTGGTACTACGGTCAAAATATTTACCATTGTATTTGGCAGGACGATGCCCCATGTAATGCACCATGCCCGCAAGCACGGTGACCTGATGCCCCGATTCTTGCCAAAATCGACTCATTTCGTTCCAACGCGAACCGCCGCCGTCGTTGTCTTCCAAAAAATATTGGTGAATTAGTAAAATTCTCATAAGTTGGTGCGAAGATACAGTAAAGTCCTAAATCTTAAACCTATGCCTGCCCAACCTACCTTTGCTCCCCGAAATAACCAAATCTTTGAAACTCCACGCCAAGGGGCATTACTTAATGCTCATGCCCACATCGCGGTGGTGGGAGCAGGCGTTTTTGGAGGATGGACGGCCTTGTGGTTACGCCGTTTGGGGTTTCGGGTGACGTTGGTTGACGCTTGGGGACCTGGTAACTCGCGGGCAAGCTCGGGCGACGAAACGCGGGTCATTCGCTCCACCTACGGCGGCAATGAGACCTATTTTGACCTCAACGTACGGGCCATTGAGTTGTGGGGAGAACACCAGCAAAAATGGAACAAAAAAATATTTTTCAACGCGGGAGTCCTGTGGTTTTGCTACAATGAAGCCCCAGAGATGATCGAGGCAACGCTGCCATTTATGAAAAAACACGGTTTAGAATACCAATACATTTCCAAAACCGAAGCGGCGCAGCGCTACCCTCATATTTATACCGATGATTTGCACCACCTCGTACTCGACCCTTACGGAGGCTATCTCAAAGCCCGCGAAAGTTGTCAAACCGTACTAGAAGCATTTGTACAAGAAGGCGGAAACTATGTCAATGCACTGGTACAACCCACTGCGGTTGAAAAGGAAAAAATGGAAGCACTGTCTTTGTCCAACGGCAGTACGTTGTCGGCCGATGCGTACGTATTTGCCTGTGGTTCTTGGTTAGGACGGCTGTTTCCTGAGCTACTTGGCGATGTCATTACCTGTACCAAACAAGAAGCTTACTACTTAGGTGTGCCTGCATCACATACCGCGTATTTTGACCAAATGCCCGCTTGGATTGACCTCGACGGGGAAGATTTTTATTATGGGATTCCAGGCAATGCGTACCGAGGCTTTAAAGTAGGGGTTGA
Organism: Runella limosa DSM 17973; assembly: GCF_000482465.1. Taxonomy (GTDB): domain Bacteria; phylum Bacteroidota; class Bacteroidia; order Cytophagales; family Spirosomataceae; genus Runella; species Runella limosa. The sequence goes on along the minus strand of NZ_KI519422.1, from coordinate 410,119 downwards.
CAAACGAGGGGAGATTTTTGACCCCACCCACGGAGAACGTGTAGCAAATGCGGAGGTCTTGGCAAAAGCGCGGGCTTTTATGGCTCACCGTTTTCCTGCATTAAAAAATGCGCCTTTGGTAGAAAATCGCGTGTGCCCTTACGAAAACTCCCCCGATGGCAACTTCATTCTGGATACGCATCCCGAGGCCGAAAACTGCTGGTTTTTGGGAGGAGGCTCTGGACACGGCTACAAACACGGCCCTGCGCTAGGCGAACTTGCTGCCAATGTTATTTCGGGAAAACGGCCGCTAGAAAATCTCTTCCGAATGCGGGAATAAAGCGGGTTGTGAGCAACCCGCAACACATCAACGTGCCTCTCTTTACTTATGAACAGATGAAAATTCCCAATTCTATCACTAGGGCGGATTGAGAGTAGGAAGTGACTTTGCAATACGAGTTTCGTTTTTTGAGAAGGAAAATTTTTGAAAAATCAGGTTGAACGAATTAAAATATAGAGTGGCTATTGATTGCTCCAGAGGAGCTACATCTTAGTAGAAAAATGAATGTCCCCCCCCACGACGTTCGGTGAAAGATGTCACCCCGATGGGGCTTTGAAACAGCCTTCACCCCTCTTTTTCTACTAAGATTTAGCCTCCCTGAGGCTACTTTTTTTAATGTGTTTAACCTGGTATGGTACGTTTTGGGAAAAGCGAAAATGATATTAAATTTGACCACGCGATAGATCAATTATTAAACAAACCGAAAGAAACCATGGTCATTGTTGAATTTGTGTTGGAACGAGAACGTCGTCTTGGGGAAAAGCGTGGATTAGCCAAAGGAGAAAAAAAAGGAATTGAAAAAGGCAAACGGCTCTTTGTCAATACTATGCTATCGCAAACAGACTTTGATGATCCTAAAATTGCATCGTTGGCTGATGTAACTATCGAAACGGTACAAAAGCTTCGTAATCAGAAGAAATAAACAACCCGTCAGGATATGAGTAATCTAACTCATACACCTGCAAGTCGGATAGGAAGCAACCCATACCACTACATCAAAAATTCAACGGATCGAGGTTCTTAAAGTGACCATTCATGCGGATGCGTTCTTTGGTACGTTCCATTTCTGACATGACGGGAAGTACTTTATTCAAATGCCGTAAAATATATTGTTGGCGCTCTACCTCCGAACGAATCGTCAGCAAGTGATATTCTTCTTCCTGCGACAAGCCAATTTTATGGGCAATTTGATACGAAAAAGGCGCTACGTCAGGATTAAAATCTACTTTGGTTTGAAGAAGGGTATAAAGGCGGTCGAGTTGAAAAAGCAATTCAGGAATCGCACCTTGGGGTAAATCCTGCTCTTCAAAAAAATCAACCTCTCCTCCCGAATACAGTTTTCCTGCCACTGGATTTTGCAACATACGTATTCTAAAAACCCGTATTCCTCGCGTCTTGATGTCCATCCGACCATCTTCGTGAAGTTTGGCTAGGCGTACAACTTCCATTTCGGTTCCGTAGCCTGGGAGTTTGTTGCCAATAAACGTAGGAATCCCAAATGTTTTCTTTTCCTCTATACATTCCGTAATAAGCTGGCGATAACGAGGCTCAAAAATGTGCAGATTGAGATTCTCGGTAGGGTAAGCTACCAAGGCCAAAGGGAAAAGCGGGAGAAAACGTTCCATACGATTACGACACTGCCAGTGAATAGACAGAAATGTTAAAAAACAGTTGTAACAAATGTACTTCTGCTTTTTGAAAATTTCCTACTTTTAAATTTACATTTTAACTCACTGTTTATGCGTATTGTTGCTACTGGTTTGATTTTTTGGGCATTGGCTATTTCTTCTTTTGGTCAAAAAAATACTACACCAACTCCTTACTTTCCTCCTGCTCATACATGGGCGCAAAAAACACCCCTCGAACTAGGTTTAAACCCTAGCAAATTGGCCGAAGCGATTGCTTTTGCGAAAGCATCGGAGTCCAAAAACCCGCGCAGCATGGAGCAGTCACACTACCAGACTTTTGGAAAAGAACCTTACGGGTTTGCCATTGGCCCCTTCAACGACCGTGGCGACCAAACGGGCCTCATTGTTTACAAAGGGTATATTGTGGCGCAGTGGGGCGAACCCAATCGCTGCGATATTACGCACAGCGTCACCAAGAGTTTTTTATCCACAGTGGTAGGATTGGCCGTGGATAAAGGTCTGATTCGTAGCGTAAACGACACCGTGGCGGGCTATGTTCCTCCCATCGAATTGTACGGACAACCCGTGCAGCGCCCAGCCGAAGAGTTTGGCAAACCTGAACTTTTGAACTTATTTGACACACCCCACAATCGCCGCATTACGTGGGATCACATGCTGCGCCAAACCTCGGATTGGGAAGGAACACTTTGGGGAAAACCTGACTGGGCCGACCGCCCCGATGCCGATGCCTCGAAATGGCTGACTCGCCCTCGAAATGCCCCTGGAGCAGTATATGAGTACAACGATGTGCGCGTAAATGCACTGGCATTGGCCGCCACGAGCGTTTGGCGAAAGCCTTTGCCCCAAGTACTAAAAGAAAAAATCATGGACGAAATCGGAGCGTCAAATACGTGGCGCTGGACGGGCTATCGAAATGCGTGGATTGTGCTCGATGGACAGCCTGTGCAGTCGGTGAGTGGCGGAGGGCATTGGGGAGGAGGAATGTTTATCAATGCCTATGACATGGCTCGCTTCGGACTATTGGGTTAAATTAAAAGATAGTACAAAAAGCGCCACGGGTTTGGCGTAGCAAAATATAGGATTAAATTGGTCAGCTGCGTTTTTTTAAGAATCCCTTTACATCTGCCCCTGCAAACTTTAATATCTTATAAAGTGTGGGCTGGCTTTTGATTTTGAACATCTCCCTAATTTCGTCTGTACTCCGGTTATTCTTATCATAAATTTCTTTGACTTCGGGGGCGATTTTGCGGTAACGCTCACTTAACCCTTCCGGCCTTCCTCCGGATCTGCCCCTTGCTCGGGCTGAATCCAGACCGGCTTTTGTGCGTTCTCTGATTATGTTGCGTTCATGCTCGGCCAACACACACATAAACTGAAAAAACAGATTGCCCGTTGCTGTACTCGTATCAATAGATTCCGAAAGCGATTTTAGGTTCACCCCTTTATTTTTCAATTCTTCAATCAACTCAATAAGCTTAATTGTGCTTCTTCCAAGCCGGTCCAATTTCCAGATGACTATAGTGTCCCCGGGTCTGGCATATTCCATCAATTTCTCAAAATTTGGCTTTGTAGCTTTTACCCCGGAAACCTTATCAGTAAAAACCTGCTTACATCCTTCCTTTTTTAATGCATCCAGCTGAAGGTCCAGATTCTGTTCCTGGGTAGAGACCCGGGCGTATCCTAATTTGATCATTTTATGTACGAAACTTAATGAAATCAAATATATTACATTTAGTTTAATTACATGGCAATATAAATAAGTAAATTGTAAGAAATACTCGGGTTTGGAATTATGTAAAAATACGGTCGTTTTAATAAATAGACAATATGGCAAGAAAAGAGTACCTGACTCTCGAAGAACGAAACCGATTTGAAAACCCACCGCAATTGTTGGCCGAACAGAAAGGGCTTTTCCTTCAACTTCCTGAATGGGCGAACAACTACCTCAAAACCTTACAGACACCGACGAATCAAGTTGGGTTCCTCTTACAGTTGGGGTACTTCCGTGTTGTCAGTCGTTTCTTTCTATCTAACCGGTTCATTCAGTCAGATATTGATTATATCATTACCGGTATAATGGTTGATCCCAATCAAGTTAATATGACTGATTATGTAGGAGGAACATTTCGCCGGCATCAGGAGGACATACTTGGACACTTGGGTTATGCCGGTTTCGATGAAGAAGCTTCCGCTCTGGTATCTTTTGAAATGAAAAGAATGGTTTCACTCCGGACGGAGCCGGTGCTGATTATGGAAGCGGTAATAACCTTTCTGGAAGAACATCGGATTGAGCTGCCCGGTTATGCAACACTGAGAACACTACTTGAAAAATCTTTTCGGCATTTTGAACGGGAACTGGAAGAAATTTTAGCCAAGTATCTGCTCTTGGAAGACAGAGCCTTACTTGACTCGTTGCTAATTCTACACGATTCCTATCAGCAGGAACAAAAAAACCAAATCAAGATTAAAAGATATCAGCTGACCTTTTTTAAGAAAATTACCCAGTCTATGCAGCCGTCCGTAATCAAAGGAAGGGTGGACAATTTTGTTCGGCTGAAGGTAATGTACTTCCAACTTTTGCCTATCATCACCAGGCTTAACCTTCCGGAAGAAACAATAAAATTTTATGCTGAATATGTGATTGATAACCAAATCTTTCAGATTGCCGACCGGGACAACACCCGTTACCTGCTACTCATATCATTTATAATCCACCAATACTACCAATTGGGTGACGCACTTGTGCAGACATTTAATCAGGCTGTTACAAGCGCTGTAAACGACTGTGAGAATAAAATTAAGGAAAGCCTGTTTGAAAACAGGATGAACACCTCGCGTTTAGTGAGTTCCGTTGCTGTCCGAAGCGTTACGCACATCGATGTCCTGACCGAAGTAGAGCGCATTATCCATGATCAGGTATTGGAAGCAAGCCGGAAAGTCGAGCTCATTGATGAGCTGCTGAGAAAGAGGAAGGTATCCTCCCGGGGGCTCTTGGAAGATCAGCAAAGGTTAAATAATTTGAAACTGGTCAACCAGCGGATCAGTGACCGGGAGGACTATTACCAAGCCCTCGAAAAAGGGTCATTGCGTCTGCAAATCCGCGTATCTGACCTAATTAAAGTCTTAGCGTTTGATTTTGAAACGTCCCAAAAACAATTGCTGGACGCCATTGAATATTTTCAAAAAAAGGATGGCAATATACAGCAACACAATAGTGTACCGATTGATTTTTTATCTCTTGAAGAAAAACAACGTGTAATAACATCGGATGGAAAGGTCAGAGTATCACTTTATAAAATATTGTTGTTCAGGGAGATGCGCGACCATATCCGGGCCGGGGCGTTGAATGTTCGTTCCTCTTATTTGTATCGGTCTTTTGAAGAATACATGATTCCAAAACTAAAATGGATTAGGGATAAGGATTTTCTTTTGAAACGGGCCTCACTAAGCCATCTTCAAAAACCTGCTGCCATCTTGCTAAAACTGAATGAAGAATTGAATTACCGGTTAAGGCTTGTCAATCAACATGTAGATAATGGACAGAACCAACAGGTTTATGTTGATGCAGAAGGGCAATGGCATATGCACCGATACAAACCTGACGAGAATGAAGTCGAAGATCCTCAGAACCTATACCCGCAAAATAGGGCTGTATCTTTATTGGAAGTATTAATTACAATTGACCGGATTAGCGGGTTCACCAACGCTTTTCAACATAAAGGAATTGATTATTTACCGCCACGCCCGGCGGACAAACTATTTTTTGCTTCTATTATCGGGTTGGGCTGCAATATTGGTATCCCCAAAATGTCAATGATTTCTAAGAATATAACAGGCAGTGCTTTACAGACTACCTCGATTCAGTATTTTTCACCTGATATGGCACTGAAGGCCAATGACATAGTTGTTGAATTCAGTAATAAGTTACCCTTGACTGATAAATTCCGAATTCATCCCGGCTTTATTCATACAAGTAGCGATGGTCAAAAATACGATGTGTCAGTTGCATCGTTAAGGGCCGCATGGTCTTTTAGGTATTTTGGAAATGGAAAAGGCGTAACCGTATACTCTCATTTGGATGAAGCAGGTCAGCTTTTTTATTCAACTGCATTCAGTTCATCTGACCATGAAGCACCTTATATGATCGATGGGTTGATGCATAACCGGGTAATACAATCTGACGCACATTCGACAGATACCGGCGGCTTTTCTGAAATCATATTTGCCATTACCGCATTACTTGGAATAGCTTTTCGGCCAAGGCTTGCCAAAATTCATGAACACAATTTATTTTCAATCGACGCCGTCTCGACCTACCGAGAGTTAGGATATCAGGTAAAACCCGACGCCAAAATCAACTTCGAGCTAATTATAGAGCATTGGGACGAAATTATGAGATTTATTTCGACGATCAAGTTAGGTCATTCAAAAGCATCTACATTAATCCGGAGATTGAATTCCTACTCCAGACAGCATCCTCTTTACAAAGCGCTCAAAGAACTTGGCAGGATTTATAAAACACTTTATATACTCCAGTATATGGACGAGCCGGCTGTCCGAAAATCTGTTGAGCGGGTTTTAAGCAAAGTAGAGAACAGTAATAAGTTCGCCAAGGCGATTTCTCATGGTAATAATCAGCAGTTGATCGGCGCTACATATCGGGAACAGCTTACAGCTGAAGGATGCAAAAGATTGATTGCCAATTCGATTAATTGTTGGAATCTGCTTCATTTATCAGAAACTCTGGCAGAATCTAAGAAACCGGCAGACCGCGAAGCATTACTAAAAAACATACTGGCTACATCTACCCACAGTTGGGAGCATATTAATTTGCTTGGGGAGTATGATTTTTCAGAAATGGTAGATTTTCAAACCTTCAATCTTGATAACATCTTTAAAGATGGCGCTGAGATTTGAATACAGCTGATCTATACTCCGCCAACTTTGCTACGTCAAACCCGTGGCGCTTTTTGTACTAACTTTTAATTTAACCCACTATTGACCCTGCATCGCGGACGCTGGAACGGCAAACAATTGCTCTCAGAACAGTGGGTGAAACAAGCAACTACGTCCACTTCCGCCCAACCGACCTATGGGTATATGAACTGGTTTTTGAATACCGACCGTAAACCGCTTCCGAACGCTCCAGCGAACGTGTATTATCACGTTGGTAACGGGACAAACATCGTTTATGTTGACCCCGACCATGAACTCGTGATGGTCGTTCGCTGGATCGAAAACTCGTCGCTTGATGGGATTGTCAAGCGTGTATTAGAGGCTTTCCCACGGTAATTTTTGGTTATCGAAGTAGCGTCACCGCCCCTCGTTGAGAAATACGAGGGCGGTCGGGGAAAAATTTAGACTTAAACGAGACCACATAAGGATAGGTCATCGGAGGATAAAGCGCACCTCGGTATTTGCCATCCCACTTCTCATTCATATCGTTGGTATGAAAAATAACTTCTCCCCAACGGTTAAAAATCTTCAATTCAAAATCGCTCAAGTGGTCGCCATACACATCCAACAGGTCGTTTTGGCCATCCGCGTTTGGAGAAAATGCGTCAGGGATAAACAATCGAGGCTCACACCGCACCACCACTTGCACTGAGTCGGTGACTTCACAACTGGCTGGGCTGGTAATACTCACTCGATACGTTCCAACCTGACCTACGGTAACCCGTAGCGTTGTGGCATCAAGAGGCGGAAACCAACGATAGCGTAAATTGGGCGTCGTAGGGCGAATAATTAATGTCGCCGTTGCACCCACATCCAAATCACACAACCCTACATCACGGTTTAAATCATAGACGGGTCTCGGCGCCAACGAATACACAAAATTGTCGGTATCGGTACAGCCCGTCACGGAGTTGGTCACTGTCAATGAATACGTTCCTGCTCGACTCACCGTAATTCGGTTAGTCGTTTCTCCCGTACTCCATTGGTATTGATTGCCTGCAATATTGGGAAGGGTTGGCACCAACAAAGCCGTATCTCCAACACATTTTTCACGGTCGGGGCCAAGGCTTAGAAACTTCTCAGGTAACACTCCCACAGTTATGTCGCGCAAGGTGGTATCGCACCCGCCCGCATCGGTCACTTGCACGTTGTATTTCCCTGGCAACAAGTTGCTGATGATTGGCGCATTTGTACCTACCGTTCCCCCCGTAGCATTGGTCCAAACATAGCGCGTTGGAGTTCCTGCCAAGGTAGAAAGGTTGATAGCCCCTGCATTGGGAACGGTACATCGGGCATCAACCACCGTCGGTTGTAGTCGTAGGTTTTTGACCACCCGCAAGGTAAATGACGAATCGGTCGCACAAACCGTTGGGTTACCCGTCAGTCGGACTTTGTACGTCCCTTCGCCTAAACTCGCCAACGTATTTCCCGTACCCGTTAGTGGCGTGTCGTTCGGTTGTCCAAACCAGCTAAAGGTATAATTGCCCGCAGGCGTAATACTTCCAATCACAATCCTGCCGTCGCGCGTGGTACAGCCCGTCGGCGGGGTAAGGGTCGCTTGCATTCGTGCCTTGGGTAAGGCGCGTACTTGGATGGTATCTTCGTTTACACAGGCTTGGGGAGTGCCCGCATTGATGGTCACTTGAACTGAATATGCCCCTGGTCTGCTGACCGTAATGGTCTGTGAAGTTTCTCCTGTGCTCCACTGAAATTTATTCCAATTTGTGAGAGAAGGTTTTCCATCTAATACAACCGTTCCACCTCCAACACACAAACTGGTATCACTCAATACATACGCGGGCGGTCTTCTCATGGTTATTTGCGTACCTCCTTGTACCCGACACTGCCCTTCTATGCCATTGGCAGCAATCACCCGATACGTTCCTGAACCCCCATTGGGTTGCAACGTAATCGTTTTTGTTCGCGCAATCACCGCACCATTCCTCAGCCATATATACTCTTCGGCTTGGACGCCCGCATCCAGTACCAGTCGATTGACGCACGTATCTATCGGCGACCTCAGATTAATCGGGTCAGGGGTAGCCACAATCGTGATTCGTTGGGTAATGGTCGTGTCTTTACAACGGTTCACTAAACGTAAACTCACTGTGTAACTACCTGGGTTTCGGTAGGTATGCTGTACTTGTTGGTTTTGGCCAACGATTGGCGCAGAGCCATCCCCAAAATTCCACGTGTAAGAATCTTTGATAGGGTCGCAGAGAGGGGACGCTTGGAAATTGGTAGCTTGGTTGGAACAGGTATCCGAATACGTAAAACCTGGCCCAGAAGACTCTTGGGTAAAGTTAAAGACAAAGTTGGGCAAGCCAATTTGGCTGATTTTTCCTCCCAAATTAATCCCCCTTTCAACAAACCGTACTTCGTCCTGAGAATCTTCGTCGGGATAATTAATTACCCCCAAATACTGACTGCCTTTGATAGCCATGTAAATACGCCCATCGGAGCCTACTTGCAAAGCGCCATATACCTGCGTTGCCGAACTGTCGATGAGTATTTTAGAATCGGCAATGCGAGCCGAATCCCCCAAACTAATATCGTACTGATAAAGACGCGATAGGGTTGTATCACTGTCGTCTTTTTGCAGGGTGACGTACATTTTAGAACCATCGGGTGAAAATTCGACCCCGTATGCCTTGGGCGGCGCAGGGCCTATGTCAATGGTCAAAGGTGCCGAAAGCCTCCCCGACGAATCGCTAAAAGTGTAAATCTGTACCAAGTTTTTGGGTGGCCCAGGCACTACCATTGCCAATCGTCTCGAACCCGTACTATCTTGGGCCGAAAACTTCATGTATCCTTCTGCTTGGTTAGGTGTGTTTTGGAGCGTTCCCAACGGATAAGCCGTAGGCCCTTCAATACCCGCTTTGGTTACGTGATATACCTTGAAAGTGTTGCTATTATAATCGTGGGTAACTACCCAGTAGGTCGAATCTTGGTCGTTCCGAACCGACGTAATCCGTTCGGTTGTATTGTCGGTTAGTACTTGATTTTTTTCTACAATTTCTCCTTTTCCTCCGTTACGGCGCATATCGACGAGGCTATAACTGAGTTGTTTTTTGCCATTAATGTCAGAAGTTGTAAACACGTAATACAAATACTCACATCCCCGACAGGTAGGTTTTGGCACAATCAAAGCCGATTGGGTAGAGTTCGGGCTTCCTCCCAAAGGCGTAGTCGTCCCATCCTTAGAGGGCATCAGTGCACCGCCTTTGTCATAAATGCTGATCCCATCGGTATAAAACAAGAGTTGTCCTTTCGAGTTGGCAATTGACGACGTCCCTTCTGGCGTATTCAGCTGGCCATTGGTGAGGGGGGTTGGGCTACCGCCCGAAAAATCCAAACCCGCATTATTTCCAAAATACCACTTTGCGCCTTCCTGACTGCTTTGTTCCAAACAAACTTTTACGTTGATGCGGTCTTCGTAGGTACAGCCTTCGGCGTTGGTTACTTCTACCGAATAACAGCCCGAGCTGTCCACGCGCATGGTTTGGGTAGAATCTCCGTTGGGAAACCACAGGTATTTTGCTCCCGAAGGCGCGTTGGAGGGATAAGGGTTCAGGATTAATTTTCCCAAATCTTCCTTACAAATCATCGTATCGCGCCGCCAACCTGGGAATTGTGGCGGAGGAACACCAATATTAATGGTTTTGGTTACTATCTGCGGCACCCCATTGACCGTCCGCGTCAGCGTCACGGTATAAGGCCCTGGCGTTTGGTACAAGTGCTTGGCACTGACTTTGGTAGAGGTATTTTGGGTACCACTGCCTGGGTCGCCAAAATCCCAAAGCCAAGCCGTAGAAGTTTTGAGTGTATCCGAGAACGTCACAGAATCGCTTTTACATTCTACATCGGGAATACACAGTTTACCTTTCACGTCAAACTGAGCGTGTACTTGGGTAGGCAATGCCATCCCCAACGCCCATAAGCCGATAATAACAAGAAATATGTAGGGTTGCTTTCTCATTGGTTTAGTCTCTTTCTCCTCTTCCTCAAATCTTGTGCCTAATTTCAACGTATTATGTTGTTATCTTGTTTACGCAAATTTCGTTGTTTACGCTGCGTTTCTAAGCAAAATCTAATCTCAAAGGGGGTAAGTCTTACTAAAAACGAAAAAACCTTACCGAAAATTTTGTCGCATTTAACGGTAAGGTAATAAAATATACAATCCCTCGATAAGAGTTCAACTCATTCTTCGTAATTGAGGTCTTTGGTGAAAGTTTCTTCCAAGAAATACAGCGATGCCAATGCTATGATTACGGTGACTGTTCCAATCAATACGGCGCTGTTGATGATGCCTAAACTGGGTTTTAGAGCTACAAATGCCGAAGTAAGAATAATGGCGGTTCCGCGCACCACGTTAGGCACGGAGGTAGCCACCGTCGCGCGGAGGTTTGTGCCAAAAAGCTCGGCTGCAATCGTGATAAAAATCGTCCAATACCCGTTACAAAAGCCCAATAACACACAAATCACATAAAACGAATCGGCGCTTTTGACTGGGAATAGCAGGTAAGCAAGCATGAATACAAACGAAAGCAGAATAAACAGCCCCATTACTTTTTTACGGCTTTTGAGGTACTGACTGACAAGGCCGCTCACAATATCCCCGACGATTTGTCCAGAAAAAGCAAACATGACGCATTTACCCGCCAAAATGGGTTCGGTCAGTCCGACGGCTTTGCCAAATTCGGGCGAGAAAGTCATCAAAACGCCCGTCACAAACCACAAAGGAATGCCAATGAGAATCGACAACAAGTACTTAGTAAAACGGCGTCGGTTGTTGAACAGCATCAAAATATTACCTTTCTGAACTTTCCGCGATTTTACTTTTTCAAACAAACCAGACTCAAACACATTTAAGCGTAAAATCAGCAGCACAAGCCCCATGCCACCGCCTACAAAGTACGATACGCGCCAATCGAACCAATCAGCCACAAAATTGGCCATGATCGCGCCCACCAGCCCCATCGTCGCAACAACCGTAGTTCCGTAGCCCCGAATTTCTTTAGGTAACACTTCTGATACAAGGGTAATTCCTGCGCCTAGTTCGCCCGCAAGGCCAATGCCCGCGATAAAACGCAAAAAAGCATACTGCTCTACGGTTTCGACAAATCCATTGGCAATATTGGCCAGCGAGTACATTAGAATTGAACCAAAAAGAATGGAAAGACGGCCTTTTTTGTCGCCCAATATCCCCCAAAACACCCCACCAATGAGCAAACCTGCCAATTGGGTATTGAGTAAGAACACGCCTTCTGGAAGAAGTTGGTCGGCCGAAACGCCCAAAGATTTGAGGCTATTGACACGCACGACGCTGAACAAAAACAGGTCGTACATATCTACTAAATATCCCAGTGCGGCAACAATAACGGGAATTTGAACAAGGTGTTGTAAGGTGGATTTTTGCGACATGATTAAGGTTTAAGGCGAATGCTCAGAAAAGAAACTCAACCCTAAAAATTACTCTCTTTGGGGCTATCCGTCTTTTCAAATGGCTTTTATCCCCAAAACGTCCGATTTTTACCACCAACTTTTTTCTCCGACTTTCCACTTTTGTGTCATCATTCACGCACAAAATTTACTTCATTCGTATGCAACGGAGATTCTTTCTTTCTGCCACCGCAGTAGCTACGGCTGGCAGTTTCGCCCCCAAATTATTTGCCCAAAGTAACCCTAAACCTTTCCTCGTCAAGAATGGGGAAGCTCGCTTTGGGGTTCATACGCCCTACAAGGGTATTAATCCCAACGATGTTAAGATTTCGGGAAAAGATACCAATGGACAATTGGCTGTTTTTGAGTATATTGGCCATGTCAAAGAAGGCCCCGTCCTGCACGTACACAACGACCAAGACGAAATCTTTACGGTGGTAGAAGGAAGCTATCGGTTTCGGGTAGGCGAAAAAGAAGAAGTGTTAGCGCCAGGAGACACGATATTTTTACCCCGCAAAATCCCCCACACGTGGATTCAACTGAGCGACAAAGGCAAGTTGATTTACATGGTGCAGCCTGCGGGAAAAATGGAAGAATTTTTCCTAAAAATGAATGAATTGAAGGCGCCACCAACCGAAGAAGAGTTTCAACAAATCACCATGGCGCACGGCATGAAAAATGTAGGACCACCTTTAAGCCTAAAATAAAATGGTTATTCTGAAAGATGTACTGCCCAGTTTGCATTTGCAAGAATACGTCCGCAAACACCAAATCATTCGATTTAAGTTTGGGGCGAATGAGGTATTGCCTTTCAAAGCCTACGTGCCCCGCCCCGAGCAATGCTTGGTTTTTTATTTGAGAGATTTACAAAACGTAGGATATTCCAACGACGCACCGCTGCAAAAACATCCCCAATGTACCCTCAACGGCCAGCATACGCTGCTAACAAACCGATACATTGGGCGCGATTTTTGGGCGTTGCAGATTGTCTTGCAACCAACGGCGTTATTTCGACTCACGGGTCTTCCTTCTTCTGAATTGACCAATACGTTTATTGACGCCGAAGCGATTTGGGGGAGCGATATTCGTTCGGTTCACGAAGAAATTTCCAATTTAGACGACCCTTTTGGGGCCATTCTACTGGCAGAACGTTTTTTGGAAAAACTGATTAAAAAGTCAAAACGCCCACTGCTTGGGGTTGACAAAGTGGCGCAAGTTGTTTTATCCCAAAACAAGACACTTTTTATGGACACTTTGGCCGACGATGCCTGCCTAAGTGTCCGTCAGTTTCACCGAGTTTTCACCGAAAGGGTCGGTGTAAGTCCCAAAACCTTCGACCGAATTACGCGTTTTGAAAAAGCCGTAAAATTCAAGAATGCCCAACCGCACAAAGATTGGCTCACAATTGCGCTCGAATTGGGTTATTATGATTATCAACATTTGGTACGCGACTTTAAAGAGTTTACGCACCTGACGCCCAACGGTTTTCTCATTGCCGAAGGGAAAGCCCCCGAACGGGCTTTTGGCGTGGCAGAAGTGTAGGCTAAAACGAATACCCAACGGCAATGTTGAGTACCAAATTTTCTTTTCGCCAGCTACGGCTTCCAAAGTCCATTTGACGAATCACCCAACGGTCGGTTTCGGGAAGCCAAGGCTTGCGAAGGGGCGTCGCTAAGTCGAAACGAAGCAACAAAAACGGCAAGGTCAAGCGCAAGCCAAGCCCCGCTCCTACGGCTACTTGTTTGTAAAACTTATTGGTAAAAACGGCATTGTCTTCGGGAAAATAAAACGAATTATCGAAATTTCGATACATCCAGATATTGCCCGCATCGGCAAAAAGCGCCGTTTCAATGTATTGATTTACTTTAAACCGAAGCTCCGTATTGGCTTCCAGTCGAATATCCCCAAAGGAAGTAAAGCCAAACAAACTCAGCGAGTCGGGCTGGTAGCCTCCTGGCCCAACGGACCGCCCACGAAACGCCCTAATCCCGTTGCTTCCACCCGCAAAATATTGCTTAAACTGAGGCAACGCAAACGAGTTTCCGTAGGGAATCCCCACCCCTCCAAGGATACGATTGGCCCAACGGATGGAAGGCGTAAAATCGTAATAGTACCGCATATCGGCATCGAAACGCGCGTATTGTTCGTACGGAATGCCAAACACCATGCCCACTTCTTGGCGGCCTTTGGCAATGAGGCCCGCCACATTTCCTGCAATATCGGCCCCCGCATTCAAGACAAACTTTCCTTTACTACCAAAAGCGGACTGCGGGGTAAAGCTAAAGTTGTACTGCGCTCCCAAAATGAGGCGGTTTTCGAGGATACTAAAATACCGAAGTAAATCTTGCAAAGAAACAGTAGCCGAAGTGATGCTGTCCACCAATGCCTCGCTAATGTTTCGGGGCTTGACAAGGTTGAGCGAAATGGGCGTAAATGAGTGTTCAAACCTCGTGCTTCGCCGCCACACGTAGCCCCAGTTGAACTTCACTGAGGTTTGGGTATAAAAATCTTTTTGAGATAACTCTTCGTACCCTACCGTCAACGTTGTTTTGGGCAATGTTTGGTTTTTGGCGGGGTTCATTCGGTAAAAAGGCAAGACAAAACGCGGGAACGACAGTTCACCTTCTACGCTCGTTCGGTAATAATCTCGCACTTTGATATTCCGCTGACGTCCCAGCTGCACATCTATCCCCGCATTGGCCGTCAGGCGAAGCATTTCAGCTCCCCGAAACAGGTTTCGGTTCATCCACGTCAGGTTTAGCTGCGACCCTGTCAGGTTGCTTGACTTCGTAACGGCACTTAGTTCTGCCCGCAGCGATTTCTTTTTCAGTGGTGTCAAATAATAATACACATCCAACAAAGCCGAATCGGACCGAGGAAGCAACTCAAAGCGATTTTTAACAAATTTAAAATTCTTGAGGTTGATTAGCCGCGACAACGACACATCTTGTATGTCGCTGCTATACATTGCTTTAGGGCGAAAACCAATGGCATCGGCAAATGTCCGAACACGGTACGCCCGCGCAGGATCCACAATCTGAAAACCACGTCGATACACTGCTCCCGCCAAGGTATCTGAACGCAGCAAGCCATTGTCCGAAATGACATACACATTTTTAATAAAATACCTTTTTAGAGCCAACTGGGTTGTGTTGGGTTTTAGCTCCACGTACAGATTCACCCGATTTCGCTTGAGGTTGGTATCGGCCTTGACAATGAGGTAGTCGGGGCGAAAGTAATAAAACCCAACGCGTTTCAAATCCCGTTCAATCCGCTGGCGCTCGGCCTCAATGACCGAAAGCTGGTAAGGCTGCCCTGGTTTTAGCAGGGACGCTTGGCGGTTTTTGAGAAATTCTCGGGTAAAACCTCGTCCCGTATTGGGATCCACAAATTCAACGTTTTCAATCAAATACCGTGGTTTTAGGGCGACCGTATAATGGGCTTTGGCGGTACGCCCTTTTTCAACCAACTCCCCCGAAGCTTCGGTACGGAAATAACCTTCATTTTGGAGATAATTCGTGACTATTTCGCCGTTTGCAGTAACAGCCCGACGACTTGCCAACACGGGCGCTTCTCCAAAACGCTTCCGAAACCACCCTCGAAAGCTCTTTTCTTTGGTAGGCTCACCCATAAAATAATAGAACCAAACTTTGTACGGGAAACCCAACAAGCTACTGTTTGGCACAGGCCGAATCAAGGGTTCTACCATTGCCTTCACGGCCTTGGCATCTTTGGCCGATACTGCCGAGTCAGCTACCACTTTTACTTCCGCCCCCATGTACAGGCTCTCTCCCGCAGGCAAGTGCTTCGATACCGAGCAGCTACTCAGCACGATTCCAACCAGAAAAAGCCAGACAGCCGTGATTCTTGACATGTAACTTTAATTTGAGAACCTATTTTTTGAACATTTCTTTGAAGGTTTCGTAATCCAAAACAACGGCAAAACTCACGCCTGTTTCTACAATAAATCCTTCTAATACGGTTTGATACTGATTTTTTCGATAAGCGCGTACCGCATAGCGCCCGTCGCGGGTTAGGTTATAATTGATGTTGACGTTATCGACCAATTCGGTGGATTTTTGGGTACGGTTTCCGCTTTCAATCTCAAAGTTTCGGCCCACATTCACCGTCAAACGCTCGTTCAAAAATGCTTTGCTTAACCCCACGTTCAAGTCGGTTTGGCCTGCGCTACCGCTTCCCGTTGCCACGGCGGTCGAGTTCACGTCAAAATTGAGTTTAACACCCTTGATCAAATCCGACGCCAACAAGTTAAGCTGGTCGGTTAGGAGCTTACTCACACTTTGGCGGGCTATCACTTCGGGATTGACTGACGAGAAGAAATCTGACGATTGTTCACCCATAAATTTATTCAAAACCAGCAAAGAAAACACCTGTTTATTCATCTGAACGGGGTCTTTGATGTTGTTAAAAACCCCATCTTCTTCGATTCGGCTACGTATGCTAGCCGACACCTTGGCGGGATCGGGACGCACTTCAAAGCTAATTTGTGGATTGCTAAGGCTTCCTTGCATTTTGAGCAATACCTCAAGCGGCACTTTGCCGAACTGCGCGGCTTTGCCTTGGAGGGGCGTTAAATCGGCAACAACGGGATACACCGCCGTAATGTCCACGTCAGCCTTCATGGGGTCGCCCGTCCAGAGCAGGCGGCTTCCTTTTTGGATGGTAAAATCTCGTTTTAAAATTTCAAATGTAAGATTATACGACCCTTGGGTAAGTTCGTACAATCCCAAAATATACGGTTGTCCTTCGGGAGTGATGCCCGCATTGAGCTGCGCATTGCCTTTTACTTTTAGGTTGTCTCCGTTCAGTTCATCCACCACAATGGTCAATTGCGAGCGGTCGTCGGCTTCTAAGTTGAGCGAAATCCCTGCCCCAAAAGCCAGCGGTGCGGCCGTTTCTGCACCTGTATTTGGCACCGCCGTGGTGTCCGATTTATTCACAAACTCGACAATCCCTTCCGTACTTGCCTTACCCAAATCATCGTCGGGCATGATCACCGTAATATCGCTTCCTTGTTTGAGTTTGACCGACCCGTCAATCGTCGGATTGGTACCTACGCCTTCGATGTGCAAGTTGGCGTCCACAATGCCTTTGCCGTAAAAGAAATCATTTTCTTTGCGTGAGGCGTTCAACACCGTAAAGTCTTTCCCTTCAATCGTGAGGTTATAGGCTACGTTCGGTAGGTTAGCCCAATTGATTTTTCCGTCCACCTGTAAGGGCTGATTGAGGGTATCTCTAACCACAAATTTTTTGAGGAAAATATCAGAATTGGCAAACTGCAAGCGGCTATTGGGAATGCGGTACGTGGCACCCAATTTGGTGATATTAAATGCCACACTATCAAACAGTGCCTCTCCTTCCACTTGCGGCTTATCGGCAGCTCCTCGAATGGTGGCTTTTCCTGACAATGCCCCCGTGGCGCGACGAAGCTGCCCCGCGCTAAATGCCTCAATCGTCTGCGCTCCAAGCTTCCGAATATCCACCTGCAAGTCGAGCGGGGTTTTGCTTTTCAACAGGTAATTACCCGTCAAACGAACATCGTTTTGGGGGCTTTTGAGGGTTGCTTCCGCCACAATCTTAGACGCCGATTCGTTGGCAGCTTTTATTTTCAAATCTCCAATCGGGATGTTGGTATATTTAAAGCCTTCAATGCCCAAGTCGCCCGTAAATACAGCCGACTCGGTATAGTTTTGTAACAACACATTCCCTCCCAATTTACCGCTTACCTGCAACGAATCCATCACCAAAGAGGTCAGTGAGCCCAAATCAAGGCTATCCATTTCGACCCGCAAAGGGCCGTTGGGCGTATCGGTCGTGGTGTTGATGAGCAGTCGTTGACGGTCTTGTTGCAAGCCAAATTGTTTGACCAATAATCCTTCTTTCCCAAACTGAACGTAGCCATCGGGCGCTGCTTGCCAAGATTTGTAATCAAGCAACAGGCCATTTGGCACGAGTTGTAAGCGATACGTATTGCCCACGCTTGCCAGTGAGCCCGCCAATTCGTGTTGTTTTTGGTATAATGAATCTTTAAAAGATGCCTTAAAACCTACCAAACTATTGGCCACTTGACCCTCTACGGCTGCCCGCTTGATTTGGTATGTATCGTACAAAAAGTTGTCCACATGCCCCACGTAATTGGCCTGATTTTCGACTCCTAACACGCCAAAATCAGCGTTTTTAACCACCATGCTATCGTACTCAACGTGCGGTGCCGAAATACGCGCCAGCAACGTAGTATCACGCTGACTGTCCAAATTCACCGAAAAACGCACAGTATCCATTCGAGTCAGTTCAGGCACAAAAACCTGAATCGCAGGGTGGTTGGCTATTTTTCCTTCCATCGACAAGCGATACGGACTGGTTACGGGTTTGTAAGAAACGTCGGGAAGGGCAAAATAACGGTTGATTTCAGTCAACACCACGTCGGCCAACTGCACATAGCGAAACGTACCCGTAGCTTTGGCTTTTAAGAAAGGCGCATCTATCCGCGCCAAGCGCTCTCCCTGCTGATTCTCCAATGCTACTTGAATATTTTGCAGGGGAATAGTTTTACCTTTTTGTACCAAAATTCCATTGGTAATTTGGAACGTTCCGCGTGGGTCTTCGGGGTCAGTAGAAGTAAAATTGGCGTTTATTCCCCCTTTGATTTCCAAATCTTCTTCGTACAAATGAAGTGGTTTTAGGCGCAGCGTTAGGATGTCTAACTGGGATGAAAACGTAGGATAGTCCGTCCGCAAATCTGCTTTGGCAACCAATGTCAGGGTAGCGTTAGAATCAGCAATGGCGGCCGTTAGGTCTGCAACTTGCTCCCTCACACTCCCTTTCAAGGCCAAATTTTGATATACATAGCCTTTCACATCGGCCTTTTCAACGACACCAGTCAAATCTGCTTGAAGCGTTTTGGGATCAATGCCTTGTCCAACCACCGTTGCTTTGAGCGAAAGTTTTCCCAACTCCGAAGGCGGTTGTTTGAGCCATTTCCCTGCATCAAATTCCTGCAAAACAAGCGTTCCGTCGTAGCTTTGTTGACGGCCTTTTACAAAATTTTTGAGATTTCCCGCAAAGGTCGCATTGCCTTGGTCGGAAGCCAATTGGGTATCCAACTGCAAGTTGTCTAAGCTCCCTTTCACTTTGCCCGATAAACGCAGGTTTTCGGGCAATTCGATGGTAGCAGGCAGGGCGCTATCGGGCAAAATCCGCTGCAAATCTCGCCTCGAAGACGACAAGTCAGCAATGTTTAAGTCCAGCGCCATTCGTTGAGGATCGGGTAAACCCTTAATCCGCCCATCGGCCCGTAAGTGGGTTGTTTCTAACGTACTAATGTCAACGCCTTTTAAGCTCAAATCGTCGATACGGCCTTGTACAAGGCCATTGAGTTTGACGATGGCGGCAGGGTTTTTGGTAAACGGAGGCGTTTTTTTCAACGAAGGCACCCAAGCAAGGATGTCTTTAAAACTCAATTGGCTTTTGGTCAAACGCAGATCTACGCCCACTTTCCCCACGTTTTTTGAAAAATCATCTAGCGAAGCATAGCGCAGCACCAACCGATCTTGAAGAAGCGTTTCATTGGTTTGCAGTAGCAGGTTTTGTAGTGATACTTCGCGGGGCGTATAGACAAAATTAGCACGAAGTTGGCGCACCGCTCCGCGTCGTTTTTCTACCCAACTCCCCGACTTCAATTGCCCCGAAATACGTTCTGGTGCAAATAAAAAACTATCTAGCTGGGTTTGAAATTGCTGAAGCTCTAGGCCAAAATCACCCGAACGAAACGTAATGTCGGTATTTTCAATGCCTAATTTTTTGAGGGCAACCAACAGTTTGGTCAAAAACAATTTTTCAGCTTCTACCTCTATTTTTCCAATGGTAAGAGCAGTTTTTATCTGTTGTTTTTCGTCTTCATACGTCAACCGATAGTCTGCCAAGCGAATCATGCCCAGTTTCAAATCAAGCGAATCAGAGGCAGGCGTTGTAGCAGCAGTTTGGGTCGTATCTTGGCGAAGGGGTTGGTACATTTTCACCGCTACCTTTCCCGAACGAATGTCGGTTTTAGATAAATGATAACGGTTCAATGAAGGATTGAAAGCCGAAAAAAGAAAGCGCGCATCGGGCAGTGACAGATCAGCATCGGTACCGATGACCGCGTCTTGGTACGACACACGCACATTGCGCAGCTGAATGGCATCCAGTCGCATATCCAGCGGTGCTGTCGTGGTATCGGGCGTGGTATCTTCCGATGCAAAGGCTTTGGCGACAAAGGCAAAATTAAAAGTAGTATCAGGGAGTGTACGGTAGGCTTTGAGACGAATGTCTTCCAGCTGGATTTCATTAATACCCACCCGACTTTGAAGCAAACCCCACACGTCCAAGTCCACGTATAGGCGTCCTCCCGCAAGTAGCGTATCGCGCCGCAAATCCTCCACATACACCCCACGTAGTTCAATCCAGTCGGGCAATGAAAAGCGAGCTTGGGTTATCTCCACTTTTGTATTAAGCTTTTTACGAAGGTACGACACTGCTTGTTGGGTCAGCCAGTTTTGGCCCGAAGTAGTTTGTAGCCAAACCACCCCCGAACCGACCACTAGCAGTAGTCCCAATACAACAAGCAATATGCCTCTACCTACTTTTTTCACTCAATAGCCCCCTTAGCCCCCCGCGAGAGAATGTTGATTCACTAAAAAAGCGTCGGGTTGCTCACAACCCGACGCACCAAAAAGTTCTATTTCACAAACGGATCTTCGGCAAACTTCACGTTGAAGTCCGTCACCGTTGTGACCTTCATCGGTTTTTTATCAATGCTACTTACATAAGTTGTTTCTGAAGGATACGAAAGACCATACTTTGATTTTTCGTATTTGGCATGGTCACGGGTTTGAATTTCGCCCGTTGCCAATGTCAATTT
Organism: Runella limosa DSM 17973; assembly: GCF_000482465.1. Lineage (GTDB taxonomy): Bacteria > Bacteroidota > Bacteroidia > Cytophagales > Spirosomataceae > Runella > Runella limosa. The sequence goes on along the minus strand of NZ_KI519422.1, from coordinate 389,112 downwards.
TTCTCGCAGGAGCAAGCCCGTTTTTGCATCAAAATACAGGTTGTATTTCACTCCTTTTCCTTCCAATTCTACTTGCGTGGCAGTGGCACCATTGATTTGCTCCGTTCCAACGACGGTAGCGATGTAGCCTTTGGTGGTATAATCATCAAAAGGGATAAGGATATCCGTTAGTTCGCGACGCATGTTCTCGCGTTCTTTATCGCTCAAGTTGCTGGTTTGGTACTGCGTTACCTTGTCACGGCTACCAATAGGAATTTTTAGCCAACCATCGGTTGCTTTGATGCCATAGATAAAATCACGTTTTAAAATGGTACGTACCTTTACCATTGCCTGCGAAGGCACTGAGGCTTTGATGTCCAAATCAAAGTCGTTGGCCGTTCCTGCGCGGTAGGCTTGTTTGAGGGTGTAAGTTTGAACCGAATCCCACAATGCTTTGCCACCCGTGGCTGTATAATACTTTAAAAAGACAGAATCTGCCTTTGCGTCTGAAGTCTGCGCATAAAGCCCTGTGCTCACCACAGCGGCTAAAAATAAGGTTACAACTAGCTGTTTCATCGTTAAAAAAGACGTTTGGATGAATAACTCCAAAAATAATGGTTTTATGATAGGATACCACTAAAAAATCGTGCCAAACAAAAAAGCCCCGTCGGGGGCTTTTTTGTTTTTATCTACAGTAGTCACTGTTTATTAGTTACGATACATCACCGTTTTCACGGCATCAATCGTACGTTTTACGTTTGGCAAAGCGGCTTCAATCAAGGTTGGCGCATAAGGTAGCGACACATCCATGCTGTTCACACGTACGACAGGAGCATCCAAATAATCAAACGCTTTGCGCTGGATCATGTAAGTAAGTTCCGTCGCAATCGACGACAATGGCCAAGCCTCTTCTACCACCACGCAGCGGTTGGTTTTCTTGACAGATTCAATCACCGTTGGATAGTCGATAGGGCGCACGGTACGCAAATCAATCAATTCGGCGTTGATACCCATCTTGGCCAATTCTTCAATGGCAGGATTAACAACGCGTGTAATCATTTTACCAAAAGAAACAATCGTTACGTCCGTCCCTGTCTTTTTCACTTCCGCTTTTCCAATTGGAATGATGTATTCTTCTTCTGGAACTTCGCCTTTATCACCATACATCAATTCTGACTCCATAAAAATAACGGGGTCATTATCACGAATTGAGGCTTTCAGCAATCCTTTTGCATCATAAGGGTTTGAGGGAACAACCACTTTCAAACCTGGCGTGTTGGCATACCAGTTTTCAAAGTTTTGAGAGTGCTGCGCGCCCAACTGACCCGCGTTCCCAGTAGGCCCACGGAATACGATAGGACAGCTGTATTGTCCGCCTGACATCGAAAGGATTTTAGCAGCAGAGTTGATCACTTGGTCGATGGCTACCAACGAGAAGTTGAATGTCATAAACTCGATGATAGGTCGCAAACCGTTCATTCCAGCACCTACCCCGATACCAGCAAAACCCAATTCTGCAATAGGTGTGTCTATAACGCGTTCGGGCCCAAATTCGTCAAGCATTCCTTGACTTACTTTGTAAGCTCCATTGTATTCGGCTACTTCTTCACCCATCAAAAACACGCGTGAGTCACGACGCATTTCTTCGCTCAAGGCTTCACGTAAAGCTTCACGGAAAAGTATTTGTCTCATTGTATGTGTAAAATTCTGGATTTGGGGGTTGAAAACGGGCGTAAAAATAGGAATTTTTTCGTAAATCTAGTCATTTGGCCACGACTTCCCCTACGTCTCTTGCTGTTTTTCATTTCTATGGCAAGCCACCTACATGGCTCACTTAGGCTTGTGCGCTACTTTTGTACATGACTACTCCAAAATGGCTCAAAAGGGTTCCAAATCGCTTTTTTTCAAAAAAAATTGCCTTCCGAGTGGTAAAAATTGCAAAGAATTGAGTTTATATAGCGAAAAGTTGAAGCAAACGCTTTAAGTTTGTAGCAAATACCTAACTATATAATCCACTTTTAACCTCATAAGAAATGAGAAAAATTGTTTTATTTTCATTGTCTGTTCTCCTCTTTGCATCTTGCAACAAGAAACAACTGGCCCAACTCAACAAAGAAAAAGCTGAACTCCAAGCATTGTTGGACAAAAACAAGGCTGATTGCGACGCGTTGACCTCAAAACTTAACAATGACATCAGCGATTTGAAAAACCAAATCAAATTGAAAGATGGTGATGTTACCAACGAACGTGCTAAACTCAAAGCATTGGAAGATGAATTGGCGTACTTGAAACGTACAAACACCAACCTTCTTGACCGTTTGTCTGACTTGTCAATCGTAAGTAAAGATGGCGCAGAAAGCATCAAAAAATCATTGGATGCCTTGAACCGTCAGAGCTCTTACATCCAAGATTTGAACTCAAACTTGCGTCGCAAGGATTCACTCAACTTGGCGTTGGTGATGAGCCTCAAGCGCTCACTTGACAATGTGAACGACGAAGACGTAAACATTGAAGTGAAAAAAGGCGTAGTGTATATCTCGCTTTCTGACAAAATGTTGTTCAAATACGGCAGCTACGAAATCACGCCACAAGCTGAAACAGTGTTGAGCAAAATTGCTAAAGTAGTAAACGACCGCAAAGATTTCGACATCTTGGTAGAAGGCCACACCGACAGCGTACCGTACAACAGCGCATCGGTGTTGGAAGACAACTGGGATTTGAGTGCCAAGCGTGCAACGTCAGTAGTACGCACACTTCAGAAAAAATACAGCGTAGCACCTGAGCGTATGACTGCAGGTGGCCGTGGAGAATATGTACCAAAAGTAGCGAACGACAGCAGCAAAAACCGCAGCGTAAACCGTCGTACTGAAATCGTCATTCTTCCAAAACTTGACCAATTCTTCCAAATGTTTGAAGGAGGAAAATAAGGTCTAAAAACCTTTCCCAACCATGGCGAGCGATGTCTTTCGAGGCATCGCTCGTTTTTTTGGGGAAATCTCATAACTTCGTGACACTTTACGCGTTTTTGATAAAAAGGACCACCATGAAACATTTCCGTAAACTCATTCTTGCCGCTGTGTGCGTTGTGTCCGTAGGTTTTTTTGCCTTCCGCAATGACGAACGCTTTTTTGAAATCGCCCGTAACTTAGACATTTATGCCACGCTGTTTAAGGAGCTTAATCGCTATTATGTGGACGAAATCAACCCCAATCGGTTGACTAAAATGAGCATAGAATCTATGCTTAAAAACCTCGACCCTTACACCAATTTCTACGCCGAAGACGAAATTGAAGATTATCGCACCATGACCACGGGCCAATACACGGGCATCGGGGCCATAATCACCCCTAACAAGGGCAAACAAATCATTTATTCTATCCTGGAAGATTCTCCCGCCGCCAAAGCAAACCTTCACGTAGGTGATGAAATTGTCAAAATCGACGGAATAGACATCACCACCCGCAAAGATGCCAACCCCGACAAACTCATGAAAGGGCAGGCCAATTCGTCGGTGAAGCTCGCCGTGCGCCGCGTGGGTACCAAAGACCTGATTGAAGTCAATGTAACGCGTGAGTTTGTCAAGACAGGAAATGTCCCTTATTACGGAATGCTCGACAACGAAGTAGGCTACATCGACCTCAAAGATTTTAATCAAACGGCTGCCCGCGAGGTAAAAAATGCGCTGGTGGAACTCAAAGGAAAAGGCATGAAAAAATTGGTGCTTGACCTTCGCGAAAACCCAGGTGGATTGCTTGACCAAGCGGTATTGATTTGTAATTTATTCATTCCCAAAGATGCTGAAGTGGTATCGAACCGTGGAAAAGTAACGGAGTGGAACAAAACTTATACGGCTCCAATGGCGCCTGTGGACACTGACATTCCGTTGGTGGTGCTGGTCAATGGCCGCAGTGCATCCGCTTCTGAAATTGTGTCGGGGGTGATGCAAGATTACGACCGTGGGGTGTTGGTGGGGCAAAGAACCTACGGCAAAGGGCTTGTCCAGACAACCCGCGATTTGTCGTACAATACCAAATTAAAAGTAACTGTTGCGAAGTACTACATCCCGAGTGGACGTTGTATTCAGGCCATCGATTATAGCCACCGCAACCCCGACGGCAGCGTGGCCAAAGTACCTGACTCGCTCAAAGTGGCCTTCAAAACCCGCAATGGCCGCGTGGTGTATGACGGTGGTGGCGTAGAACCTGATGTAGCTACCGAACTGCCTGCATTGCCAACAATTGTGACCAGTCTAAACGCCAAAGGGTTGTTTTTTGACTATGCTTTGCACTACCGTGCCGCGCACCCAACCATCAAAGCCGCTAAAGAATTTGAGCTCACAGATGCCGATTATCAAGGATTTTCGACTTGGTTAAAAGACAAAGAATACGACTACGTGACACAGGTAGAGAAAGACCTCGGCACGCTTGAGGCATCGGCCAAAAAAGAAAAGTACTTTGATGTTATCCAAGAACAACTTAAAGCACTTAAAACCAAGCTCGGTCATAGCAAAGAGAGCGATTTGGCGATGTTCAAAAAAGACATTAAACACCTACTAGAGCGGGAAATTGTTTCGCACTATTACCTACAAAAAGGGGAGCGCGAATACGTATTCCGCACAGATGCCGAAGTAAAGGCAGCGCTAGATTTGTTTAAAGACATGCCTCGCTACGAAAAAATCTTGAAAGGGCAAAAATAAACCGCCGTGTGTCGGGGTGCTCACACCCCGGCACACGATATATTCGGTATTTTCCCCCTATTTCCTACATTTGCAACTCCATTTACGAATTGCAGCATGTTTTTAACGAAAATCAAATCAAAAGAGTCGGGTTTATTGCTATACGGAATCACTCCTCCCAAATCACAAACCGCTCCTGAAAAAGTAAGTGAGATTGCCGAAAAAACACTGGCCCGTTTGCAAGGGTTAGACATCGACGCCCTCATTGTGTATGATGTTCAAGATGAATCGAGTCGAACTTCCGAAGAGCGGCCTTTTCCATTCATCACCGCCCTCGACCCCTTTGATTTTGCCCGTCAGCATTTGGCACCTCTGACAATTCCCAAAATTATCTATCGCCCTGCAGGAAAGTTTACCCAAGACGAACTTCGTCAGTGGGTGGGCAATTTGACCCAACAAGGCTTTTATCCTGTGTTTGTAGGCGTTCCTTCACCTGATTTTACGCCCGTCACCAGCCTACCCGACGCCTACTCCGTTTGGCGAGAATTTGACCAAAATTCTATCATCGGCGCCGTCACCATTCCCGAACGGCATGCTGTTCTCAACGACGAAGACCAACGCATCCTCGATAAGGTCGCGAGCGGGGTCAGTTATTTTGTCTCACAGTGTGTGTTCAACGTAGCCTATGCCAAACAAATGCTTACGGCCGTCGTCAACACCTGCCAAGCGCAACAATTACCCCTTCCTACGTTTGTATTTACCATTACCGCCTGTGGGTCAAAAAAAACGCTCCACTTCATGGAATGGCTCGGTATTCACGTGCCTGATTCGGTAAAAGAAACCTTGCTGGAATCTGAAAACATCCTCGAAACGTCGGTGAATCTTTGCTTACAAATTGCGGATGAACTTATTGAGTTTTGTGCCGAACACGCCATTCCTTTTGGGTTTAACATCGAAAGTGTGGCCATTCGTAAAGACGAAATAGAAGCCTCTATTTACATGGTCAATCAACTACGTGAGCGGCTTGTGGCAAAAGGACTAAGAAATAACTAATCTGAAAATTTCATGGCGACGGCACTCTCTCCCGCTGATTTTTTGCAAGCCTCCCAGCGCTTGCCCATCATCGACGTGCGGTCGCCAGGCGAATATAGCCACGCGCACATTCCTGGTGCCATCAATATCCCACTTTTTAGCAACGACGAACGCGTCAAAGTGGGCACCTGCTACAAACAACAAGGACGCGATGCGGCCGTTCGGTTAGGATTAGAAATGGTAGGGCCAAAACTCGCTTTATTCGTCAAAAAAGCCGACTTAGTCGCTCCTCAACAAGAAGTGCTGGTTCACTGCTGGCGCGGCGGAATGCGCAGTGGAAGCTTTGCGTGGTTATTGCGAACGGCGGGTTTCCGCGTATCAACCCTAGAAGGTGGCTACAAAGCCTACCGCAACCACGTTTTGGAGTCGTTTAGCCGACCACAAAACATGACCATTTTGGGTGGCCCAACAGGGAGCGGTAAAACCGACATTCTACGTGCGCTCGCCGAAATGGGCGAACAAGTCATTGATTTGGAGGCCATTGCCCACCACAAAGGCTCGGCTTACGGCGCGATTGGGCAATCTCCCCAGCCTTCTTCCGAACAGTTTGAAAACCTACTACATCAACAATGGCGTTTGCTAGACCCACAGCGGCGCGTTTGGCTCGAAAGCGAAAGTCGGCACATTGGGGGCTGTTTTATTCCGCTGGCTTTTTGGCAACAAATGCAGCAGCCGACGCAGTTTGTTTTTGTTGACCTTCCTAAGGACCTCCGTATTCAACGCCTCGTCCGCGAATACGCTTGCTACGACCACACATTACTGCAAGCTGCCACCGACCGCATCAAAAAACGACTTGGCGGCCAGCACTACAAAGCCGCTATCGACGCCCTCCAACGCCACGACTACGCTACGGTAGCCGATATTTCGCTCAACTACTACGACAAAGCCTACCTATACGAGCTCTCTCAACGCGCTATTTCTCATCACCTCCACCCTACCGACGACAACCCCACGGCTACAGCGCAAGCCATCTTACAACTTAAAGCATATTAATGCTAAGTCTAGTTTAAATAATTTCACTAATAACTACCAGTAAGTCAGAATTTTACATTTTTTATCACCTACTAAAACTGTTAAATCCATCGTCATAAAAGGCAATAAACCTACCACAACATAGTAGTTTTTGGATAGTTGGTTGTATTTAGTGGCCAGTTGACGACAAAAGGATTGATTTTACAGAACATTGGGGCAATTTTTGACTGTTTTCGCATAGTATTGATTACTCATTTTTACCCGAAATGTCATTATGAACGCCTCCCTACAACCAACCACTTCCAGTGAAGGAAGTGCGCTCGAAAAATCGGTGCTTCCTCAAACTGAAAGCACAAAAATCATGATTGTCTTAAATGCAAAAGACTTTCAAGAATGTTGTTTGGAATTGGTTCGCCAACAGATTGCCTTTGAAGTGAAATACAATGGATATCTTTCTCCAAAAACAGTCATTGATAGAACTTCGGCTTTTAAGGACAATTACCTTGAAATTGTAAAAAAAATCCATGATAAATACCTTCAAGGAGATTTTGGCAATGTTCCCCCTTCAGAAAAAGAAATCACTGAAAACCATGGCATTAAACCTGCCTTGTTTAAAAGTCTGTTTAAAAAAGTATATGGACAGCCATTTTATCAACTCTACACGGCAAAGCGAATGGAGCGGGCTGCTTCGCTCTTGAAAAAAGGTTATAAAGCCAACGAAGTAGCGCTGATGATCGGCTACAGCGCATCTTCGGCGATTAAGTTCAACAAAATGTTTCAGAAGTACTTTCACATTACTCCCAAAAAATACCAACTCCAGTTTTACGGTAAAATAAACCGACGGTAGTGGGCGTGCTAAATCCGATCTATCAATTCTTTTACCTTACGTACTTGACGACCCGCAATATGGTCAATGATGGCGGCAGCATGGTCGCGCCCATTTTCAATAAAGACTTTTTCGGTATGAATACCTGCCACTACGGTGCCACACAAGTATAAACCAGAGACGTTGGTTTCAAAGGTTTCGGGGTTAAATACTGGCACCATACTTGGTTGGCGCAACTCCACCCCACACCGCTGAAGCAATGCTCCATCTGGTATATACCCAATGAGCATCAATACAAAATCAGCTTCAAGCCATTCTTGCTCACCCGTTTGGGTATTTTCTATCAACACCCGCTTAGGCTCTATGGCTTTGGTGAGGCTATTGAAACGCGTTTTTATTTTCCCTTCTTTGACCCGATTTTTGACGTCAGGAATTAACCAATATTTCACCGTCGGACGAAAGTCCGCCCCTCGGTGAACGACCGTCACGTCCACATCATGGCGGTACATTTCCAGCGCGGCCTCCACCGCAGAATTAGCCCCTCCCACTATCACAACTTTGGAAAATGAGTACTGAAACGGTTCGTCATAATAGGGAGAAACGTGCGGAAGTTTTTCCCCATTTATCCCCAAAAAGCGAGGAAAGTCAAAATAACCCGTAGAGATAATGACCTTTTTGGCATAGTAATTTTCTCCTCCTATCGTCTGAATTTCAAATACTTCGTCGTCTTGTTTTACAACCTGAGCTACTTCTGTAAACAATTTGAAGTTGAGGTGATAATACCCCGCCACTTTGCGGTAATATTGCAACGCCTCACTGCGGTTGGCTTTGACGTCCGAAATGGGAAACGGGATGCCTCCAATCTCGATATTTTCGGCGGTGGAGAAAAAACGCATTCGTTTGGGATAGCGCCGAATCGACTCCGTGATGCTCCCCTTTTCAAGAATCAAGTGACTCAATCCTGCCTTCGCAGCCTCTATCCCAGCAGCCAGCCCACAAGGCCCCGCGCCTACTATCAATACATCGTACAATTGCATGGTGGATTACGATTACTTAGTGAAGTCCCAAAATTACGGCTTTCATCCCAAAAGTAGTCTCATTAATAAGGTAATATAGCGACATTTTAGGCTTTTAAAGCTATACAATTTTACATTTGTAGCCTAGAATGCTTTCTTGCATAAGCGTTCACATTGCGTGTCTGGTCAATTATAACTTTCAATCAAACTAAACCTAAATGAAAAAACCATTACTCTTGGCAGCAGCCTTGCTCGTAGGAAGCTACCTCACCCACGCCCAACAGCGCCCCGCTGGCGGTGGCGAGCGCCAAGCCTCAACTTCTACGGCTCCCTCAAAAGAAGACAAAGGAAGCGACATCCCCTTTAATCCTGACTCTTTTGTTGTTACTGAAAGCGAAGTAACCGTCAAAGGGCAACGCGTCCCTTACAAGGCAACGACTGGTACTATGCCCGTTTTTGACGAAGGTGGTAAAGCCATAGCAGGCTTGTTTTACATGTATTACGAACGCAGCGACGTAAAAGACCGTGGCAATCGCCCGTTGATTATTTCGTTCAACGGTGGCCCTGGAACGGCATCGGTGTGGATGCACATGGCCTACACAGGCCCAGTCCTGCTCAACATCGACGATGAGGGCTATCCGCTACAACCGTATGGCTACAAGAAAAATCCGTATTCGATTTTAGACGTTGCCGACATTGTGTTCATTGACCCTGTCAACACGGGCTACTCTCGTCCTACCAGCAAAGATGTTCCTACCTCAAAGTTTTTTGGGGTAAATGCCGACATCAAATATTTGGCCGAGTGGATTCGTACGTTTGTGACGCGCAACAACCGCTGGGATTCGCCTAAGTACCTCATCGGAGAAAGCTACGGCACAACGCGCGTTTCGGGCTTGGCCTTGGAGCTACAAAGCAACCAATGGATGTACATCAATGGCGTAATCTTGGTATCGCCTACTACGCTTGGCATAGAGCGTGGCGAAGCTTCTGAGGCGGCGTTGAAAGTACCTTACTGCGCGGCTACGGCTTGGTATCACAAAAAACTTCCTGCGGATTTACAGAAAAAAGACTTGACCGATTTCTTACCTGAGGTAGAGAATTTTACCATCAATGAGCTTCTTCCTGCCGTAAGCATGGGCGGCTTTTTGGACGATGCCAAGCGCAAAGCCATCGCGGCCAAGCTCGCTCGTTATACGGGGGTTTCGGAAAAAGAAGTCCTCCAAAACAACCTCAACATGCCGCTTCAATACTTCTGGAAAGAGCTTCTGCGTGATGAAGGCTATACCGTAGGCCGTTTGGATTCTCGTTACAAAGGCATCGACCGCAAAGATGCTGGCGACCGCCCAGATTTTAACGCCGAATTGACGTCGTGGTTGCACTCGTTTACCCCTGCCATCAACATGTACCTTCGCAACGAGCTCAATTACAAAACCGACCTCAAGTACTACATGTTTGGCCCCGTAAACCCTTGGGATCGTTCTAATGACCAAACGGGCGAAAACCTCCGTCAGGCCATGGCACAGAACCCTTATTTGCATTTACTGGTGCAGTCGGGTTACTACGACGGTGCTTGCGATTATTTTAATGCCCAATACAATATGTGGCAAATGGATCCTGCTGGAAAACTCAAGAACCGCATGAGCTGGAAAGGCTACCGCAGCGGTCACATGATGTATTTGCGCAAGGAAGACCTTCAAAAATCAAATGATGACATTCGCGATTTTATTAAGAAGTCAACACCGAAATCGAACCAACCTGCCAAGTACTAGCCAATAGGCGGTTGTATAATCAGTAAAATTTAGCGAAAACTTGCTTCATAAGGGGATAAACTTACAAGAACCTCATGAAGCAAGTTTTCCTCCTTTTAAGCCTTTTTGGCCTCGCAACTGAACTGGTTCAGGCTCAAACTAAATCACTCAAGAACTCTCCTCCCCTAGCCGAAGCCGCCCCCGAAACGGTTGGTATGTCGTCTGAGCGCCTCAACCGCCTTGACGGAGTCCTCCAAAATGCGATTGCGCAAAGCAGTGTTCCAGGCGTATCGGCACTTATCGTCCGAAACGGCAAGATTGTCTATTACAAAGCCTTTGGAATGGCCGACAATACCGCCAACCGTCAGTTGAAACGGGATGATATTTTTCGGATTGCGTCGATGAGTAAAGCCATCACCTCCACGGCCGTGATGATGCTGTGGGAAGAAGGAAAGTTTCAACTCGACGACCCGATTTCGAAGTATATTCCTGAATTTAAAAACCAAACGGTGCTCAAAAACTTCAAATTTCAGGACTCCACCTATACCACCGAACTCGTAAAATCAGAAATTACCATCCGTCATTTGCTAACGCACACGTCAGGACTTGGCTACGGGGTCATTGATGCCGACGAGCGTTTCAAGGCGATGTACCACAAAGCGGGCATTGTTGATTTGTTCACAACCGAGCCCGTCAAAATTGGCGATAATATCAAGAAACTAGCCAAACTCCCACTCCACCATCACCCAGGCGAGAAGTACGTCTATTCGGAAGGTTTAGATGTATTGGGCTACTTCATCGAATTGATGTCGGGAATGCCCTTTGATGAGTTTTTGCGGAAACGATTGTTTGAGCCATTGGGCATGGGAGATACTTATTTTTACCTGCCCGACGCGAAAGCAGGGCGTTTGGTAACAATTCAAAAACCGCAAAACGGGCAATGGGTGCGCTATCCTAATACTTTCTACGATACCGACTACCCCATCAAAGGAGCAAAAACATTTTTCTCGGGAGGCGCAGGGTTATCAAGTACGTCCAAAGATTATGCTACGTTTTTGATGATGTACCTCAACGGCGGTGAGCTCAATGGCAAACGTTTTTTAAGCCGCACTACCATACAAACTATTTTGAGCAATCAAGTAGGAGATTTATTGGGTGGCGACAAAGCCAATTCATCTTATGGTTTAGCCTTCGGCCTCCTCAATAAAGCGGGCGAAGACAAAGGAGCTAAAGGTAGCGCAGGGACGTTTGAGTGGGGCGGTTATTTTAATACCAACTATTTTGCCGACCCCAAAGAAAAAATAATTGGCGTGATTATGAAACAGACCCAAAGCAGCGGCGATAACCTCAATAATTTGTTCCGCCAAATGATTTATCAATCCATTGATGACTGACAAAAACCCTATTCATTTTACTTTAAAAGCCTCCAAAAGAGGCTTTTTTCGTGTTTTAAGCGTAGTGTTTTTTGTTATCTTTGTTCAAAATCATTATCGAATCAGGTTGAACGCATTAAAATATAAAGCCCCATTTATTTGCTCCAGAGGAGCTACATCTTAGTAGAAAAATGAATCAAATCCCCCCCTTTTTTCTACGAAGATTTAGCCTCGCTGAGGCTACTTTTTTTAATGCGTTTAACCTGGTATAAAAGAGAAAAAGGAATCATTCAAATTAACTTTTAAAACTTTGCACCCTAATATCATTAATGGCCAGCACCAGAGTTTAAATGAAAGAAAAAGTGCCAAAAACTTTTAGTATATAAACCCTCCACATTAAAATTCATCCCCTTACGCGTCCCCATAAAAAACAAAACTCATTAACTATGTATTAGTCAATGAGTTAAAAGCCAAAGTTGTGACCCCGACGGGAAGCGAAGTCGAGC
>NZ_KI519422.1:0-376375 GCF_000482465.1 Runella limosa DSM 17973 | reverse complement strand
TAGGAAACGCAAAAGAGACTGTGACCCCGACGGGAATCGAACCCATATCAAGCGTTTAGGAAACGCTTATTCTATCCGTTGAACTACGGGGTCAACACTATTTTTTTACTTCTTCCCATATCAAGCGTTTAGGAAACGCTTATCGGGCGGCGTTCCGTCGGGCGGCGCTCCGCTCTATCCGTTGAACTACGGGGTCAGCTCAATTTTGCGCGAATTTCGAAAAACTATTCCGCAAAATCAAAGTTCGTGAAAGGCATTTCAAGCCAGTTGGGGTAAATCATAAAGTGCTTGTCCTTCACCAAATCAAACATTTTGGCGCGAAGCTCGTCCAAATTCTCTTTGTTTTGGGCCGAAATAAACACGACGTGGTCTGATTTTCCCGTCAAGTAGCTTTGCTTCAACTTCTCCAATACGCTCTCTTTGGTCTGCTCCACTACGACTTCGCCCTCTTCCGTCTCTATCACTTCATCAAACGCCTCTAATTTAGGCTGATAGGCGTCAATTTTATTGAAGACCAAAATCGTTGGCTTATCACCTGCTTTAATCTCGGCCAAGGTCTGATTCACAATCTCGATTTGCTCCTCAAACGACGAATGCGAAATATCCACCACGTGCAAAAGAATGTCCGCCTCCCGAACCTCGTCGAGCGTGGATTTAAACGACTCAATCAGCGTCGTAGGTAGCTTACGAATAAACCCAACGGTGTCGGTCAACAAAAATGGAATATTATCGAGCACCATCTTACGTACCGTAGAGTCCACCGTGGCAAAGAGTTTGTTTTCGGCAAACACCTCTGCTTTCGCCAAACGGCGCATCAGCGTTGACTTTCCTACGTTGGTGTAACCTACCAAAGCAACGCGCACCAATCGGCTCCGTTCCTTGCGGCGCGTCATGCTTTGCTTGTCAATTTTGGCCAATTTATCCTTCAAAAACGCAATACGATCTTGGACGATACGACGGTCTGTTTCAAGCTCTTTTTCTCCAGGACCACGCATCCCTACACCACCTTTCTGACGGCTCAAGTGCGTCCACATCCGCGTAAGTCGGGGATACATATATTGGTATTGTGCCAATTCTACCTGAATTTTTGCTTGGGCCGTTTGAGCACGCATAGCAAAAATATCAAGAATCAACAAACTACGGTCAAGCACTTTTATCTCCTTAAATTCGGCCTCAAGGTTACGCACCTGCGACGGAATAAGCTCATCATCGAAGATAATCATATCCACAGGGTTGTCCGTCACGAAGATTTTAATGTCTTCCAAACGGCCTTTACCAACAAACGTACGATTGTCAGGATGTTCTAATTTTTGGGTAAACGTCTTGACGGTTTGGACACCTAAAGTGGTAGCCAAAAACGCCAATTCCTCTAAATACTCTTGGGTTTGTTCGGGCGACTGTCGTTGGGTAGTGACAGCGACCAAAACCGCTGTTTCTTGTTTTTTTGCAGTTGAATTCATTTACAATTTGTGTTCCCGAATCATCAGGATGATAGTTACTCGCTGTTGTTATAGCGGATAGAAATTAACGGAGTTGATTCTCAGAAAGTTTCTTGGAAAAAGACGAAATTAAGACATTCCGCTGATTTTTTGTAATTTGTCCGTTCGAAATGTCCCCAAAAGTTCAGATTCGCCTCTCCAAGCCTATTTTCTCATGCTTCGTTTTCTAGCCTATTTCGTTGCCTTTTACTTGCTTATTGGGCTAGTTTTGTGGGCGATTCACCCGCTGATTTTGTTTCAACCTACTACATTACCTACCGATTTTCGGTATTCGTTTTCCCAACCTTTTCAAGAACTTACCCTCAAACCTACCGCTGGCGTACAGCTCAACGCACTCTGGTTTCGCACAACTTCGCAACCACGGCGAGGAGTCGTTTTATTTTTTCACGGAAATCGGGAGAATCTTACGCGTTGGGGACGCGAATATTCCACCCGCTTTACTGAACGTGGCTATGACGTACTCATGTACGACTATCGCACTTACGGCAAAAGCACAGGCCCTCGTTCCGAAGCTGCCTTGCACGACGATGCCGCCTATGTATATGATTTTGTCACCAAACAATGTCCCGAAGACTCCGTGGTTGTCTATGGTTATTCGCTCGGCACTGGCATGGCCTCCCGCTTGGCAACCAATCATCGACCTCGGCTACTGATATTAGAAGCGCCTTACGCCAATATCCCTACCCTTTTCCACACGCACGCGCCCATTTACCCCTACGAATGGCTAACGCGTTATACTTTCCGTACCGATAGCTGTTTTCGGTACATTCGCTGCCCCATTCAGCTTTTTCACGGCACCAGCGACCGCGTCGTTCCCTACGCCAACAGTCAGTTTTTGCTTCAAGCTTCTACCTCGACTAACGTTACCCTTACTACAATTCCCAACGGCGCACATCGCGGTTTGGACACTTCTAGTGTGTATCAAAGACGGTTAGATTATTTATTAATAAAAAGAAAATAAATATTGATAAAAAATATTTACATATTGTTTATCAATAAACAATTCCTACTTTTGAAGCAAATCTAAAACCGTACAACCATGACACGTAAATTATTTACCCAAATCGTTTCCGTCTTCTACTGGATTTGCAACCTGTGCATTGCTTTTACAGTTGCCGCCTTTCTATTTCTTCTTTTTTTACAATTATCGGATAGGAAGGAAACACTAAACGTTGGCGATACTATAACATTGTCACAAGGAAGTTTTTCCAAGCCCGTTTTCAACATTCCTATCATTCTTGATTTACAAGAATCATTTATGGACACGACCGTTGTTTTTCGTTCAAAAGCCAATTCTTCCTATTTGCCCGAAACATACCAAGTAAAAACAAGGGGAGATTTCGATGATAATCATTACGCAGAGTCACTTAAAAAACGGAATGAAACTCTTATACAACGTTACCAAAAAGGGCTTGTCTTTCCTTCCGATACGATTGTCACTACTTTTTCTTTGACCTCAGACCGAGTTCCTACCAGTCCGAGCACTTACTTTGAAATAGTCACCCCAAAAGAAGCAAAAGGCTTTTTACGACTAAAAGCAAGTAATATGCCTAATGGTTGGCTTATCGTAGCTTGTGCTTGGTTTAAAGTAATCGTTGAATCGGCACTTTTATTATTTATACTTTTCTGCATCAACCTATTTTTACAGGATATTCGCAAATACGAGATTTTTACTACGGTCAACTTTCGCCGTTTGCGATGGATCAGCCTTAGTTTATTGGCATTCTCGTTGCTAGGCTTCATTGATGGCTTTCGCTCCCATTTATTGGAAAATGAAATTGGCAGAATGGCTACAAATTTTGAGGTGTATCGCAATCAGCTCTCCATGCCAACGCCCTTCAAAATTCGCATAGATAACACCGAAAATTTTACTTTCAATCCACTCCTCCTATTTAATTCTAATTTTTTCATGGGGTTGGCTATCATTATCTTAGCCGAAATTTTCCGCAAAGGCCACGAACTTCAACAGGAACAAGAACTCACTATCTGATCATGCCAATTGTCGTAAACGTAGATGTAATGATGGCAAAGCGTAAAATGTCACTTACCGAACTTGCCGAAAAAGTTGACATAACGCTCGCCAATCTTTCCATTTTGAAGACGGGTAAAGCCAAAGCGGTTCGGTTTTCGACCTTAGAAGCGCTGTGTAAAGCTTTACAATGTCAACCTGGAGATATTTTGGAATACGTCCCCGACTAACTCACGACCAATTGACTCTGCAACCTACGAATCAACATATTGATGGTTCGGCGATTGAGTTCTTCTTCGTCTTGAAGAAAAATCAGGTATTGCGCTGGGTTTAAATGGCCTACAATTGTTCCCAACAACAGGCTCCTAAATTGCAAATCTTTACGAATAATCTGCTCGATATGAGCCAATTGATCTTCGGGCGAAAACCGCTCAAACGCTATTTTTCGCTTTTGAAGGTAATGGCGAAATAGACTCACCAACAACTCATTTTGTGCTTTGAGAATAGGCCGAAGCGTTTCGTTCTGAAACTGCTCGGCAGAGGAAATTATTTGGTTCATTTTTTAAATAATTGATTAGAGGTCGGGTTTTGAGAAACCCTCAACACAGACGCGCATCGGGTTTTGAGAAACCCTCGACACGGTGTGGGTCGGGTTTCTCAAAACCCGACGACCACTGTATTCATTGTATTTTAACCCGTAAGCTGTCAACTATACATTCCCTTTGCGTAACTTTGCGGCAGACAAAACAGCTTTTTATGTCTGAAACAAACATGACTCTATCGCCTAACGCGCTTGCGCAAGAGGCCATCGCATTACTTAAACAACTGATTTCTACTCAGTCGTTTAGTCGAGAAGAAGAAGGAACTGCCGCTTTGATTGAAGCATTCTTCCAACGCAAAGGGATTCCGTTCCACCGCAAAAAAAACAACATTTGGGCTTATAATCGCTATTTCGACGCCAGCAAGCCCACCGTTTTACTCAACTCTCACCACGATACTGTCAAACCGAATCCGTCTTGGACGCTCAACCCGTACGAACCTCTCGAAAAAGACGGTAAGCTTTTTGGATTGGGAAGCAACGACGCGGGTGGTTCGTTGTGCTCGCTCATCGTGACGTTTTGTTACTTTTATGATAACCCTAATTTGACGTACAATGTTGTGATGGCAGCCACGGCCGAAGAAGAAATTTCGGGACGCGAGGGCCTTGAGCTCATAGTTCCCGACCTTCCCCCTATCGACTTTGCCATCGTGGGTGAACCTACCGAAATGCACTTGGCCGTTGCCGAAAAAGGGCTTTTGGTACTCGACTGCATTGCCCACGGGAAATCGGGGCACGCGGCGCGCGAAGAAGGTGAAAACGCCATTTACAAAGCCATTGACGACATTCAGTGGATTCGTTCGTACCAGTACCCCAAAGTGTCTCCTACGCTCGGCCCCATCAAAATGTCAGTAACGATTGTCAACGCAGGGACGCAGCACAACGTAGTTCCTGATTCCTGCAAATTTACCATTGATGTCCGCGTCACTGACCAATATACTTTGGAAGAAATCATTGACATTATCAATAAAAACATCAAATCCGAAATTGCCGCGCGTTCTATCCGTTTGCGCCCGTCGAGCATTCCGATGGAGCATCCTATTGTGCAAGCGGGTGTTCGTTTGGGAAGAAACACCTACGGTTCTCCTACCACCTCCGACCAAGCGCTTATCGACTGCCCATCGCTCAAAATGGGACCAGGCCACTCGGGGCGTTCGCACACGGCCGATGAATTTATTTACCTCCACGAAATTGAGGAAGGTATTGTTCAGTACATCAAGATGTTGGAAGAGGTGATTTTATAGAATTTAAACTTATGGAAACCCGTACACTTGCTGATATTTCTCCCGAACGTGTAGAACAATTGCTCGCTTTCGACCGATTATTAAACATCATGGACGACCTGCGCGCCAAATGCCCGTGGGACAAGAAGCAAACCTTAGAGAGTTTACGCCATTTGACCATCGAAGAAACGTACGAGCTTTCGGATGCTATTTTGGAAAACGACTTGCCCGAAATCGAAAAAGAGCTTGGCGATTTGTTACTTCACATGGTTTTTTATGCCAAAATCGGCTCTGAAATGGCGAACGGCGCGACGTACCGCTTTGACATTAAGAGCGTTTTGCACGGTATTTGTGAAAAACTCATCGTGCGCCACCCCCATATTTATGGCGATGTAGAGGCCGATACCGAAGAAAAAGTAAAGCAAAACTGGGAACAAATCAAACTCAAAGAGGGCAACGGTAAAAAATCAGTGCTAGGGGGTGTCCCTCAATCGTTGCCTGCGCTGGTAAAAGCAATGCGGATTCAGGAAAAAGCGCGCGGGGCGGGTTTTGACTGGGAAGAAAAACAGCAAGTGTGGGAAAAGGTGGAAGAAGAAATGGCCGAGTTTAAGGAGCATTTTAACGCCGAAGACAACTCCGTCATCGACGCCGAAAAAGCCGAAGGTGAATTTGGCGATTTGTTGTTCTCGCTCGTCAATTACGCTCGTTTTATTGATATTAACCCCGAAACAGCCCTCGAACGTACCAATAAGAAATTTATCAAGCGCTTCAATTACCTCGAAAGTCAATCGCGGGCCGATGGCAAACAACTCCACGAAATGACCCTCGCCGAAATGGACGAGTACTGGAACCAAGCGAAAAAATTGTAAGCGTTGTTTTTCAGGCACTTCGTTACTTTTCTTTCAGAATCAAGTCTTTTAAGCAGGTAGAGATTCTTCTTGTTTAAACGACTTGGTTTATGCGTATCAAAAGCTACTTACTCATTCTCGGTTGTTTGTTGTCGTATGTTTCGTCGGCGCAGCTTTCGTTTACGGCGTCGTGGGATTTTGAAAACAATTCCAATGGCAACAGCAACAACCCCAACATCAGCGTTTCTTCTTTAAACATTACTGGAGTGCGGCTTTTGGGCTATCCCGCAGGACAAACGGGCGATGCCGTGAGTCTTCAGTTTTGGCCTACGGGCGAGCTGAGTTCCACTGATTATGCCGAAGTTTCGGTGACATCTCCCAACTACCGTTTTTCGCTTTCTTCGATTTCCTTTAGTTTCAACCGCACCACCGACGGCCCCAACCAAATTGCGGTGCGTTCTAGTCAAGATAATTTCTCCAACAACCTCGGTACGTCTGCCGTGGGTTCGGGTTTTGCGGGATTAAACGCTCCTCTTTTTATTAACGACGCCCAAGGAACCATCACCTTTCGCATTTATGGCTATGCCGCCACCAGCAGCCAAGGGGCACTTCGCCTCGACAATCTACGCATCAACGGCACGGTCATTCTCAATCCACTACCTGTAGAACTGACTCATTTTCAAGGGAAAGCGTTTTTAAATCAAATTGAACTCAATTGGGGGACGGCATGGGAACGCAATTCCTCTCATTTCGACATTCAACGGAGTGCAGATTTAAAAGAGTTTGTAACCATTGGCCGAACGCCTTCCCGAGGCGACCATTTGACCCAAACTACATACCAATTTGCAGACCTAACACCTCTGGTGGGCATCAACTATTACCGCCTCCGCCAAACAGACTTAGATGGAAGTACGGAGTTTTCTAAAATTATTGCCGTAAAAATTGAACCCGAACAGCCCCAAATATGGGTATTTGAAAACCCAACTTCGGCCCAATCCATTCGGATTCGACTACACAAACTTCACCCCACCGACCTAAAGCTTGTGTCGATGCTGGGTCAAGAGATTCCATTTGGCTGGGTTTCGACGGGTTTTGATGAATACATTCTCCAAACCAACGTACCCGAAGGTTTTTACTGGTTAGTTAGCACAAATTATCTTCCTTTGGTCAACAGCAAACTCTGGCTAACCCCAACACCCTAATTTTAAGGATTTAAAAGTAGCCTCGGTAGAGGCGCAACGTTTGTAGAAATTCAAAATAGCCTCGGTAGAGACGCAACATTTGTAGAAATTCAAAATAGCCTCGTAGAGGCACAACATTTGTAGAAATTCAAAATAGCCTCGTAGAGGCGCAACGTTTGTAGAAATTCAAAATAGCCTCGGTAGAGGCGCAACGTTTGTAGTTTTTTTAATTTTTGTTTTGGATGGGGCGCCCGTGCGGAAGCATAACAACGCAACAAGTGCAACCCAACTTTCAAGTTTTGAGTTACTTTTGTAGTCAATCTTTGAGCTACATGAATCGTATCATTTATTTTCCCCTACTCATTTTAGGGCTGTACTCACAGCCTTCTTTTGCCCAAGTCCCTGATACTTTACAAACAGCGCCACCTACTCAGCCTGCAACTTCGACGGGCGATGAAGAGGACGAAGACCCCAACTATGCCGTCGCTGAGGCCGATCAAGACAGCAGTAATCATTTTTACCAAAAGTTTAACGCTGACGGAACCGCTTCGACGGGTAACGTTCAGCGCTTGCTCTTGCAATTTTCGAGTGCGTTGGATTGGAAACCTAATTCCAAATTTAAGCTATCAAGTAGCCCGTCGTTTGTCTATGGAAAACAAGGCGGCCAGCTCACCGAACGAGAGTTTAACGCCGATTTACGCGCTTCGCTTTGGCACCAAAAAATCGTTTATGGGCTGGGTTTTGTAGCTTGGGAACGCAGTAATTTGCGACACATCAACAACCGCTGGTCGCAAGGCGCGGGTGTCGGGGTAAAAATCATTCAGAAAAAACGCGCTTATCTTTCGATAACCAATTTGATTCTACACGAAAATACCGATTTTCTCGAACGTACCGACATTGATGTATGGCGAAATTCGACTCGCTTTTTTGGAGAATTTTCCCCTGGGTCGTCGGGACGTTTTACCATCAATAGTGTGTTGTTTTTACAACCTGCGATTTCGATGCCCAACAATTTTCGCTGGAGCAGCACCCTCGTTTTGGCCTATCGCTTAAACAAAAACATTAGCCTGCGCACAAAATTTGAAGATGCCTACGAAAGCTACGTTGTGCCAGGACGGCAATCAAACGATTTTCGCTGGACGTTTGGGCTTTCCATTGAAAACTAGCCTACATGACTACTAATCAATCGGTTTCCACTTCGCTCCTATTTGTTTACGGCACCCTCATGCAGGGATTCACCAATCCGTTTGCAAAAAAGTTACGCAAAAACGCCCATTGGCAAGGAAAAGCCTCGTTTACGGGTAAGCTTTTCGACTTGGGAAGTTACCCTGGCGCCCTGTTTCTCCCTCATTATAAAGGCATTGTTTACGGGGAAGTTTGGGAAATTTCAGACTTTAACGCCGTTATTCCCAGCCTCGACTACTATGAGGGCATTCATGATTCTCAGCCCGAATACGTACGCGAACCTATTCCTGTTTTACTCGAAACTGGGCAGGTACAACTCGCTTGGTCCTATCTGTATTGCCAACCCACAGACGCTTTTGTCCAAATTAAGCACGGCGATTATCGCCAATGGCTTTTAGACAACAAACAACATTTGTAACTTTCAGGCGTTAAGTCTATTTCCGTCCCTGTTATACCTGTGAATCACTTTAAATATTATTGCTTCTTCTTCTTTTGTATATTAACTGGACAAACCTTTGCCCAAAAGGGATATGTTTTGGGTAAAGTGTTGGATTCCGCTACGGGTAAAGGAGTAAATTTAGCGACCATTACCAACCTCAAAAACCGCGACATGACCCGCACCAATAAAGAAGGCGTGTTCTTTTTGGATGCTTCGGTGGGAGATTCGATTGAGATTGCCAGCCTCACCCACGAGCGGGGGGCTTTTCGTTGGAATGGAAATGCCGACGAAATCGTCTTTCGCTTAAAAAAACTGGACAAAGCCATTGAACTCCCCGAAGTAAGGGTGGCCACCAAACGCGAGCAGCAACTCGAAAAGGAAATCAAACAAGTCCTCGCCGAACCCGAGGCCAAAAAGAATTTATCGTTTGGAGAAGCTGTATCCATGGCCCAGTCGCCCATTACGTTGTTGTATGAGTTGTTTAGTAAATCGGCCAAAGAAGACCGCAAAGTAGCAATGCTCATGCAAGAAAAACGCCGCCGCGACTTGGCCAATTACCGTTTTGGGATGATTGCAGGACAGGCTACCGACCTAAGTGGCGAAAATTTGGAGCGTTTTCGGTATTTCTGCGACTTCTCCGAAGAGTTTTTGCTCTTATCGACCGACTACGACCTTACCTACGAAGTACTCCAATGCTGGAATGTTTACAAAAGAATCAAAAAAAGGCACTAAATAGTTGTACTTTTCAAAGCTTTTTCCGATTATTCGATTCATTTGTATATCCTAATTCAATTTAACCACAAAAAGACTTTATTACCATGAGTGCATTTGCCGAAGTAGTAGAGAAATCTATCGAACAACTTACGGGTGTGGGAGTTGCCGCTGACGAAGCGCTTGTCTCTGCCGTAGCAAAAGGCTTAGGCCCTTCGATTTACAACTTAGATTCTTCATTGGTCGCTGCCTCTGACCCCGAAGAGCTTGAGCGCGTAAAAACAAACTTCTTGATTGGAAAATTGGGCTTGACCGATGGCCCCGAACTCGATGCTGCCATTGCCGAAACCATGGCAACGCTCAAAGGCATAAACCGCAAGCTCCGCGTGGTGGTTTACTATCTTTTGGTGAAAAAATTCGGAAAAGAAGCTATCTATTCCTAAAACACTTTTGTTTTAATCTGACAACAACAGGGCCGACTTTTACGAAAGTCGGCCCTGTTGTTGTAAATAACTCCCCAAATCCTTTTCTAACAAGATGTCGCATTTTTACAATGACGAAAAGATGCGACCCAGTATTTTTACCATTACATTTAAAACGTACCAATTCCATGAAAAAGTCACTATTACTGCTGTCTGTATTCGCCTTGTTAGGCCAACTTAGTTATGCCCAAAGCGCCAAGTCTCGTCTGCTAGCCGATTGGGAACGAGGCAAAAAATTTATGACCGAATACCTAGCCGCCATGCCCGACGATGGTTATGGCTTTAAACCTACGCCAGAGATTCGTACGTATGCCCAGCAGATGATGCACATTGCCGACGCCAACTTCGCCTTTGCTTCTGCCGCCAGTGGAAAAGCCAGCCCGTACCAAGGTTCGGCCGAGAAATCAGCCGATCACTCAAAAGCTACCGTCACCAAAACGGTCATGCAAAGCATTGATTTCACCATTGAGGCACTGAAAGGCGTACCCGATGCTGATTTTGAGAAAAAAGTGAAAGTCTTTGGACAAGAATTAACGGTTGAAAGTGTTTTTGCAAAATCGTTTGAGCACGTATGTCACCACCGTGGACAAACGACCATTTATCTCCGCCTCAAAGGCATTAAACCGCCAGCTGAAGGGTTGTTTTAGAAAGTCGCTTTTTTACAATCACAGTCATAAAAGCAGCCATAGTTTTGTGTCATTATAATCACCCTCATTATCAAAGAGACATGAAAAAGTTGCTTTTACTTTTCCTTCCTGTTTGTTTTTCTTTTGTCGGCGACGACCCCGTTGAAGCGCTGAATGGTTCGTTTAAAATGACAAAAAAGAAATACGGTGACGCCAAAGAATGGACAATCTCCGACGAAAGCCTCGACGTTAAGGTGTTTAAAAATGGGTATTGGTTTAACGCAAAACTTCGACCTGGCAATAAGGAACTAAACGGAATCTGTGGTGGACGATACGACTTAAAAAATGGCAAATACAACGAATACGTGGACTACTACTCGTGGGACTCTACCGCCGTGGGTAGTGTTTACACCATGAATTACAAAGTCAGCAAAGAAGAATACCATCAATACGGAAAAATGAACTCCGTCAAATGGCCTAACTACGATGTCAACGAAGTAAGGACGCGCCTAAATGCTTCGGAGCCACTCAAAAACGATGCGTTGGAAGGCGTTTGGTTGATGCAAGAAGGCTACTGGGGTGGTACAAGTCGCTTTGGGGAAGGCAAATACAAAGGTTTTTCTGTGGTCAAAATCTTCTCCTATCCGCTGGTTGTTTTTGCTTATTACGACGCAGTCAATAAAAAGTTTGATGGAGGCGGGGTAGCTCGCTATCAGTTTGATGGACAAACACTTACTGAAACCAACGAACTATGGAGCTGGAATATGTCGAGACGAGGAAAAACCGAAACGCATAAAATTACGCTCAAAGACGGCAAGCTGATCCAGGAAGGCTGGGAAGGAAAACTAAGAGAAGTATTTGCAAAAGCGAACTAAACAACTCCTTATTTTCTATGAAAACACTATTTTCCTGTTTATTTTTAGTAGCAACAACTGTTGCATTTTTACAAGCACAAGAAAATACGGCAGCTAAATTGTGGACCCCTACTGACCGTCAGTACACACTCGACAACATGAAACGCACGCGGGATGAGTTGGTCAAAGAAACTCAAAACCTTACCCCAGCGCAATGGGCGTTTCACGAGTCGGCCGACCGCTGGTCTATCGGTGAAATTGTGGAGCATTTGGCCCTGTGGGAAATTATTTGGAACCGTGAAATCAGCATTGGGGTTCGGAATAAACCCACGCCTGAACTTAACGCTACGAGCCGCCCCGACAGCTATTACCATGAGTTTATCATGGAAGAAGCTAAACACACTTCTCCCGACTTCACGAAGCCAACGGGATTTATTGATGGCAGAAAGAACTTGACTTTCTTTTTGCAAAACCACGCCATCAATCTTGCCTTTATTGAAAGTACTCAAGCTGATTTGCGGGCACATTTTGAATTTACGGGTACTCCCAACCCCCGAAATATGCACCAAGTGTTGATTTTTCAATGGGGACACGTCGATCGCCACTTACGCCAAATCCGTAAAGTAAAAACGCATCCTAATTACCCGAAATAACTTAAGTATCTGTGCAAAAATAGACTTTCCAAGCTTACTAAGCTACTGAATATCAATACTATAAACCTACAACTTGGAAAGTCTTGTCTAATTCTGCTTAATAACTCATTCCAACCCTCACAATAAAAAAGATGGAAACAACAAAGACGACCGAATCAATCGCGGAACTGACCCGCAAAGGTACTTGCATCGAATTTTTTTCTGCCTATCAAGACCTTGATACCGAACGTATGATTAACCTTGCCACGCCCGAAGCAACCGTATGGTTTCAGCCGCTGGGCGAAGACGGAAAGGGATTATTCCGCGAATTTGGTAAGGCAGTATGGAGTTTACTAATGGATTGCTTTCCCGACATTGACAACACCGTTGATAGTATGTATTCCGAAGACGATGCTGTTACTTGCAAAGTCGCGATTTTTGGAACGCAAGAAAAAGAATTTATGGGGCTTCCTAGCAAGGGATTGAAATTCAACAGTGACCATATTTTCGTTTTTCGTTTTGATGAAAATGACAAAATCACGGATTTAAGTATCAATTGGAATCACGAAAATTTTGTGGCCCAATTGACGGGCGCTTAACCGTTCGATAAATAATAGTTGTTGTTTTTGAGGTTTTTTCCACTAATTCTTAACTTTCGGTAAATCGTGCCTAGCCCATGTTTTACCGAAAGTTTCCTCCACCTGCACATTTACAGTCTTTTGTCGAATGTTTCTACATTTGGGAATACAGTAAAACCCTGTCGAAAGCAATCGCTATTGAATCTCCGCCGACGGGTTTTGCGTCGATTGTCTTTAATTATGGCACTCCCTACCGCGTTACTTCCCAAAAACTAAACGGCGGGCTCGTACCGAAAAATTTCCTAACGGGGCAAGCCACCAAAAGTTATCAGTTACAGCTTTCGGGGCAAATTGGCATGGTGGGTATCGTATTTCGGCCTGCGGGCTTACATACGCTGTTTGGGATGCCGATGTATGAGTTTTCGGACGAGCGCACCAACCTGCGTGATGTGCTGGGAAAATGCGTGGATGAATACAGCGATAAAATAGAAGATGCGGCATCGCACAGTGAGCGTTTGGCGCTACTGGAGCAATTTGTCAACGTGCAATTTCTCCGTAAAAACCCCGTTGCCGACCGTACTGACTTTGCCGCGAACCTGATTGTGGATAAACGCGGACTTATCAACATCAACGATGTCATCAGCGAGCTTTACGTATGCCGCCGACAGTTTGAACGGAAGTTTTTGCAAAAAGTAGGCGTCAGTCCTAAATACTACACTCGCATTCGTCGGGTGGGGCATTTGTGCAACGAATTAGCCCAAAAACGCTGGAAAATAGACGATTGGCAAGACCTTATTTATCATTATGGCTACTACGACCAATCGCATTTTATCAAAGATTTTACTGAATTTATCGGAAAAGCCCCTTCGCTTTACGTAAAAAATAACACAGAACTGGCCAATTATCTCAAAAATTAAAGCCACCCCAACTGAACCGTGGGGTGGCTTTTGGTATTCTAAATCAACGATTTTACACTTTGTCAGGCACAATAAACGGAGCCCGGTACTTACGCGAAAGCATCGCGTTGGCTTCTTTGTCTCCCACAAACTTTTCGGCAGTTGGGTCAAACTTCAGTTTGCGGTCGAGACGATAAGCAATATTACCCAAATGCGCCAATGAAGCCGACAAGTGCGCCGTTTCCACGGGACCATTCAAGAGTTTTTTGTCGTGGGCACGCACAGCATCAATAAAGTTTTGGTAATGGTCGCCGCCTTCTTTGCGAGCAGGGCCTGGCGTACGCTCTTTCCCCAAATACGTTTTATAGTCGTTGTAACCGTTGATAACCATGTAGCCTTTATCGCCGTAAAACAAGTTTCCGACTTCCACGCCATCTTCTTTATTGGTCATCCACGGGCGAACTTCCACCTCAATTACCTTTTTTTGTTTGGGATAAATGTAGGTTGACGTCAACGTTTCGGGCGTTTCTTTACAGTCATTCCACAAAAACTTTCCACCTGCCGACGTAATTTCTTCGGGCAGTCCCACATCCAAGCCCCACAACGCGAGGTCGGTTTCGTGAATCCCTTGGTTGCCAATGTCGCCATTGCCATAGTCCCAAAACCAGTGCCAGTTGTAGTGTACGTAATTTTTACTGAAAGCACGGGCTTGGGCAGGGCCTTGCCACAAATCCCAATCTAGCCCCGCAGGCACGGGCGACGTGGGTTGGTTACCAATATCGGGACGCCATTTGTAAATCAACGCCCGCGCCATATAGACATTCCCAATCAGTCCTTCGCGGAGGTGTTTGATGGCTTCTTGCATGGCCACCGAACTGCGCAACTGCACGCCGTGCTGCACAATCCGATTGTATTTGGTCGCGGCTTCTACGAGCTTGCGTCCTTCATAAATGTTATGACAGCCTGGTTTTTCGACATAGACATCCTTCCCCGCTTGGCACGCCCAAATCGCCGCCAACGCGTGCCAGTGATTGGGGGTAGCGATACTGACGGCGTCGATGTCTTTATCTTCATAGACCTTCCGCAAATCTTGGAACGTCTTGACTTTTTTGTTGTTTTTTTTCTCAAAATCGGCCGCTCTTTCTTGCAACACCACGTTGTCCACGTCGCACAAGGCAGCCACTTCTACGTTGGGTAATTTTGAAAAGCCAGATATGTGGTCTTTTCCACGGCCATTGATACCGATAACGGCCACGCGCACGCGGTCATTGGCGCCAAAAGCACTGGCAGGGATAATAGTTGGAAAGGACAACGAAGCCGTGCCCACTGCCGCCGTCTTGATAAAAGAACGACGAGAAAAAGGTGTGTGTTTCATTGGAGGTCAAGGGTTTGAAATGAACTGCGTGATCGTTTGAAAGAAGTACAGCAGCTACGCACAGTAAGGCTATTCGGGGAAAGAAATACTTGTTTTTCTGGAAATCGTTTATCACTTTAGTGAAAGCAAATCCACTTATCCCTACCTGAATGTTTATTTTTAATAAAGTCTTGAAAGATGACGCCCTCCTGCAAGGTCTTCAAGCAGGAACTACCCAAAGGCGGCTCTATGAAAATAAACTGTACGAAAAATACCACTACCTCGTTCGGGAAGCCTGTTACAAACACAAAATCAGCCAAGACGATGCCGAGAGTGCATATTCTGATGCTATTTTGACAGTCATTGAACACGTCATCAGTCGTCGTTTTGAAGGACGTTCGGAGTTAAAAACCTATCTAACTCAGATATTTACGAATAAATGTGTTGATAGTATCCGAAAAAACACGACTAACAAAGCAGAGGTTCATACCAACAGCATTGGGTTGGAGGATGCGCTCGCTTGGCTGCCCGACGAAACGCAGTCGGCGGTGCGAAAACTCATTGTGGAAAGTGAAATAGAAACCTTGCAGCAGCGCTTACGGGCACTGGGCGACAAGTGTCGTGAGATGATTTTGGCGTGGGGTGAAGGGTACACCGACGAAGAAATTGCCCAAACGATGGGCTACAACTCCGCCGCAGTAGCCAAGACAAGCCGACTAAGATGTTTAGAGAAATTAAAAGAAAAGTACAAATCCTCCATCGGGGGTTAGGGGGCTATATTTTATGGAACAGATAGAAGCGTATTTTAATCATACACTTTCGGAAGCAGAGCGAATACAATTTGAGCAAGAACTCAAAAGCAATCCCGCTTTGGCCGAAGAAGTTGCTTTTTGGGTACAAGCGCGGGCGGCAGCTCAGGCAGAAGCGCGCGCTCGGCGCAAGGAAGAGTTGACGCAGCTAGGGCAACAGCTCCAACAAAAAGGCCGTCGTAGCCTCTATTATGCGTTGAGTGCGGCAGCATCGGTGGTTTTATGTTTGGGGATTGGCTGGTACGTATGGCTCCGAAAGTCGGTTGGTGAGAGCAATTACACCCAAGCATGGGCGCAAATGTACGTTGAAACTAATTTTTCGACACTCGAAGGGCTCAAACTGGGGAATGCCGAGGCCGACAGTCTTCAGTTGGGCATCCTAAGTTACAATGAAGGCAACTTACAAAAGGCCAAGGTTATCTTTGAAGCACTCCTCCAGCGCGACAGCACGAATGCCGAAGCAGAAAAAAATGCGGGTCTTGTTTCCCTTCGCCTCAAGGAATACGACCAAGCCATTGAACACTTTCACCGCCTTGGCACCCGCACCGATTTGGTCTCAAATCCTGGCAAATTTTACGAAGCGCTCGCGCTTTTGATGAAAAATGAACCGTTAACTCAAAAGTCCGCGCAAAATTTGCTCAACGAGGTAAAGAGGGATAAATTGGAGGGATGGAAGGAAGTGGAGTGATGTTAATAATAACCCTTTTTCTCTATGGCAGCGCCTATTAAAATTCAATTCGTTGATAGAAGAGAGTACAATCCTCAAGACCCAATACAAGAAATCGACCTAGCTGATATCCGCATCACAGCCCCAGCCGAAATTTCAGTATGTTTCCCCTCCCCTCAAGGGCATAAACAAAACAATTTCAATGGCTTTTTATCTCCTGTTGATATAACCAAAGATGGGCAATCCGCTGTAAAAAACCAGAAAATACTCATTCTCAAAACATCTGACTATAATACTTTAAAAGAAAAAAGTACGATATCTAAATGCAATGTGAAGGATGGAAAGAAATGTATTGATATAATCCAAATTTCTATCTCGTTCAAGCAACCCAAAGGATGCCTTGGATTTCTATTCGAACAACCTAGATATACAGCCGAAGTAGTACGTGCTGGCGAATGCCCCAATGGTAAGGATGCTGATGGTGATGAGACAACCATAGTACTTATTGAATGGGAAGACAATGACCAAATCCCGCCTTTTGCTGAAATTGATAGTATAAGAGGGATAAACTCCTTGTCGCAAATTACATATCAATTTGACCAACTAACTAACCTAATCATAAGCCCCGACCCCGCTGGAGACCCTGGCGACCCAATTAAATCTGCCACAGAATATTCACCTTCTCAAATTACCCGTATTTACCCAAGTCAACTACAAGTTGTAACTCAAACTAATGAATACAAGAATGGTATAACGTCTGATACTAATTGTATAGCAGTCTTGGATACAGGATTAAAATTTAGCACGCAAGGAGCTTCTTACCAAGATAAGTCAGGCAATTTTATTGATTTTAAGGTTGCAAATCCCTTTCTGACCTGCGGATTAGAAAGCGATAGTTTAGGTTATAACGCGGTTACAGACTATTTAAAAGTCTATAAAGCGGCTATTTTAGATTATGATCCAAACAATATAGCCTTTGGATTCTATAGTGAAGTTTTCAAAAAAATCCAGAATATGGAATTGACAAGAGAAGATATCATAAATACCCCTTACGATGACAATTTAGTAGATGAAATTGATGAAGCTGGGTGTTGCAAACCCCAAGTAGGACGGCATGGCACTATTATCTCGGCTATTATTAATCAAAAGAATAATTGGCCTGTATTACCAGTAAAAGTCTTTAATGCTGCGGGTTTTGGCACTTTTTTTGATTTATTATGTGGACTGAACTATGTTATAGGACAAAAAAAAGCTGGTCTAAATATTCAAGCTCTTAATGCTAGTTTTGTAGGGTCTTTCTTAGAAGGAAGTCAAGAACTAAATTTTTTAGAAGAAAAATTTCAAGAAATCGCGAGTTTAGGTATTTGGATAGCATCAGCAGCAGGTAATGAAGATGTTAATTTGGATTCTAATAAGAAATATCCTGCTTGCTTTTCAATAGACAAGATGATTACTGTTGGAACTGCGACTATCCCTTATCTAGTAAATCGGAACAACTCTCCAACGAATTATGAACAGAACCTTGCCCCTAGTATACGTCAAGCTATCTTAAATCTCCCCGCTTTAACATTGCTGGCGTCTCCCCAAAACTTATCTATAATCAGGGACACTAACTGGCTCTCTACCAACAATATATCACCTCAGGTCGTGCATTTAGCTGTCGGCAATTCAGATATAGAAACAGATGAACTGCCATCACCTTTCTATAGCGGTTCTGAAACTTTTACAGGTACCTCTATTGCAACCGCTTATACTTCGGCCATGATGACAGTACACCTTCCTTATAACGGAAATCGCAATTCTTTAATTGACTTACTTTCTTCAGGAAGACAAAGTGATACTTTAAGGAGCACAGTTAATAACGGACGCCTTATGCTGGTTAATACAGAGCATTAATGTATGAACAAAAGAGTTATTATATTTCTGTTTTCCATCATTTTAGCAAATACAGGAGGGGCACAATGTCCCTCTTATGCTGTTTTATGGAGTAATTTACAGAAAATCAGTGGTATCCAACCAGAAATAGCTCAACAACCTCAATTAGAAAAGTGGTTTCAAAAATGGGAAAAATGTCAATACCCACTAGACTCTACTTATACTGACGCCCTCCAAGAGTTGGCTTTGGTTTATTATTACAAAAAAGAGATTTCGCAGGCAATAACTATTTCTAAGCGGGCTATCGTCTTAAACACGAAAAAACAACTAAATCTTCGTTTAGCAGATTTACCTAAAACCTACTATAGATTAGGGGTTTATTACAATGCAACAGGCCAATGGCAACTCGCCATAGAAGCTTTGGATAACGCTACAAAAACAGGAGCACAACTTAAAAGCGCTCGAAAATGGGTGAGCAACGCTCATTTATACCTAATTTTTGTTCATTTTACCCAAGGTGACTATGAGCAGGCCATTTACCATAGTAACATAGGAGAGCAAATGGCCTTGGAGGATAAGGATGAAATTACGCTTTCAAAAATTCTACACCAAAAAGCCCAGGCATTAGAAGAATTGGGGAAGTTAAACGAAGCCGTTACTATTTTACAAAAGTCACTAAAAATCATTCATAAATATCCCGAACAAATCTATTCTCAAGCTATTCAACATCGTCTTTTAGGCGGGCTACTTGAAAAACTGAATGACCCTAAAAGTGGTCTTAAAGAGCTACTGCTTGCGTATGAAATAGCGAAGAAAAAACCTCAAAACTTATCTGATTTCCCTAATGCCATCGGCTTGTATTATTACGACACAAAAAATTATCCAAAAGCGATTGAATATTACAATGAAGCCATTCAAATTGACAACAGTCTGTTTAATAAAAGTAATTTGTATAATCACATAGGAAAAACATACGTCCGATTAAAAGACTACCCAACAGCTCTTTCACAATTCCAAAAAGGGCTTTCTATGCTCAGTTCTTCTTTTCAACCAACAAATATATCAGACCTGCCTGCGGCTAAAACAATCCAAATCTCCGCACAAAAAAGATATTGCTACTCCCTCATCCAAGACAAAGCCGACACGTGGCTCGATTACTCAAAAACCCCCATTGGGGGCAAGGGGGCTTTACAAAACGCCCTCAAAACCTATGCCCTCGCCGACAGCATGATTGATTTTATGCGTTACGAACACGTGGGGGAAGGTTCAAAGCTGTTTTGGCGGCAAAAAACGCGGGGCATGTACGAGCGCGCCATCGAAGCCTGTTATTTAGCGGGCGATACCGAAGCTGCGTTTCGTTTTTTTGAGAAATCAAAAGCTGTTTTGCTCGCCGACAAATTGAATGAACTAGGAGCTAATCAGCAACTCACCGAAACCAGCACCAAACGCCAACGTTCCCTCCGCGACAGCATTGCCAATCTGCAAAACCAACTCGCTAGTCTGCCTGCCAACGATGCCAAAAGAGGGGCTATCCAACGCCGTTTGGAGCTATTTAACGACGATTTTGAAGCCTTTCGTAAACAGCTCGAATCGACAAATCCCGCCTATTACCGCTACAAATACGACAACAGCACGGTTACAACCGCCGAATTTCAACAATCATCCCTTGGAATGGGCGCTTCGCAGGGAGAGCGGGCGTTTATTTCTTATTTTGTTGGCGATAGTGCCATTTATGCCTTTTGCTTGGATAAAAAAGCGCGCCTTGTTCGGCTTTCACTTCATCCTGCCCAATACCAAACACTTGCCAACGAGTTTCTTTCGCTTTGTGCCGACCGCTCCCGCCTCAACGCTCATTATCCGCAGTATTGTGCGCTGGCTCATCGGCTTTATACGCTGTTGTGGAAGCCACTGGGAATAACTGCCTCACGCGTGATTGTCTCGCAAGATGGGGTATTTTTGCCCTTTGAAACCTTGCTTGTCCAGCCAAATCAAAACGATTTTCTGCTCAAACACCACGCCATTAGCTACACGTATTCGGCTAATTTCTTGGCAAAAAACCATACGGATTTAGCCCCTTCCTCACGTCAGGGTGACAAACTATTTTACCATAGCTTCGTGGGTTTTGCTCCTGAGACGTTTCAGCCGTCGCTTCGTCAACCATCGCTTAAAGGTTCGGTAGCGGCTTTGGAAGAAGTGGGCAAAAAATTTTGGTGGGGGAAATTGCGAAAAAGTACAGAGGCTACCAAAGCGCAGTTTATGCACGATGCCCCCAACGCCCGAGTCATTCAGCTTTTTACCCACGCTGATGCCGATAGCACCGACGCCGTCGAGCCACGCGTGTACTTCCACGATGCCGCATTACGTCTGTCCGAACTTACGCAAGCCGACCGCTTTGCTGCGCAATTGTTGGTACTTTCGGCCTGTAAAACGGGCGTGGGACAAAACCAGCGCGGCGAAGGCGTATTTAGTTTAGCCCGGGGTTTTGCCGCATTGGGTATTCCGAGTACCATCACCACGCTGTGGAGCGTAGAAGACCAACCAACCTACGAACTCACCAAACTGTTTTACCACTACCTAGACCAAGGCCTCCCCAAAGACGAAGCCCTCCAAAAGGCCAAACTCGACTGGTTAGAAAAAGGCGGAACCGCTGATGCGCTACCATCGCAATGGGCTGGCATGATATTGGTCGGCGACACTACCCCTTTGGCAATGGATGGTTTGCAGTTTATTGTTTTGGGTTTAGGGATATTGGGGCTGGGAGTTTTGGGTGGAATTTGGTGGTGGCGGAAACAGAAATAAGTTTGTTTCCCTGAATTTACTTTGCTTCGACTAACTGATTGAAAACCACTTTTCAATCATGAAGCCCCTACTTATCACTGTTTTTAGCATTTGTTCCTTGGCAAGCCATGCGCAATCGACCTATCAGTCGGACGACATCAACGCTTATCAACTGCGCCTTTCTGACCTTATTGTGGGAGAAAGCTACAAAATTGCGCTACACGATTATTTACCAAAAAAATCACGCTATTCTGTTTGGGTAAAAGTACGTTTGCCCGATGACAGTACTTTCTACACTTTGCCACAAACATTGCCTTCAGGCGATTCTTTTGGGGTACAACTTCACGTAGATGCCCAAAACCACCGAGACACCCTAGAAATTTTTCGTCGAACGGGCGAAAGAAAATCATCTTTTGCCGAAGTGAAGATTTTGGCATTTACCTCTCAACGAAGAAACGGGTACAGCCGCTACGAACGAGGTTTTGCCGAATTTGTCTTGCACCGATTATCGCTACGGCCGTCGTCGGTTTCTTCTTTTTAAAAAAAATGAAAAGAATTGTTTCCATCGCCATGTCGGCCTGCGACTAAGAGTGTATAGCACAAATTTCACTAT
Organism: Runella limosa DSM 17973; assembly: GCF_000482465.1. GTDB lineage: Bacteria > Bacteroidota > Bacteroidia > Cytophagales > Spirosomataceae > Runella > Runella limosa. The sequence goes on along the minus strand of NZ_KI519422.1, from coordinate 354,558 downwards.
GTATTTACTACCAAACACATGAAAACAGCTTCACTGCTCTTATTTTCTATCGCCTGTTTAGGACTTAGTTCGTGTAATTTATTCAAGAAAAAAGACCCTGACCCTCTCGCCAATGCGGCAGGGACTTATGTAGGCTCAGTACAAGACAACACGACCATCATTCAGAATGCCCGTGCCAATATAACGACATCAAGTAGCAACGGCCGCCTATACGTATCATCAATAGGGATTACCTCTTCAAGCTATCAATTGGTCTTGACAGGTTTTCCTAATGGAACATTCTCTGGAACTCGTAATGGATTTCCTTATAGTGGCCAAGTAACCGTCAATGGAAGCACCCTCAATATCACTGGGAGCTATCGGCTCACCAACACATCAAGCCCAACTTTTGCCAATTTCAGTTTCACTGGGACAAAGCAGTAAAAGCACCAGCATTTAATCAATTCCATAACTCTTAAATTCAAAACAATGATTCAGTCACCAAAATTTGAGGTCAATTTGGGAGGAATAGACCTAACAGAGCCACAAGCCCAAGAGCTTGAAAAAGCCCTTCAACAAACTACTTTGCAGTTTTTGGCAAAGTTAGATAGTGGCTTTTTGAAGAATAATGAGGTATTCGCATTAAAGCCAATGGATACAATGGGTGTTGGTCCAGGTTCAAAAGAATTTGCCTTTGATAAAAGATGGTGGTTCGGGTTTAAGCTTATGAAACAAATCAGAAAAGACCAAGTACTAAGAGTCAATGAAATCATTGCACGAGGTCTGCCTTCGGAGTTAGTTACAGTTGTACCTATCAAAGAATACAAACTTTAACATGAAACCCGACCAAAAAGCCACTTGTCCCAGTGCCGAGCCAAAGGCTGGCGCGGTACTACTAGGCGTAGTAAAGCAGAATGGAGAAGTGAACTTACTCTCTCAACGTATAGAGATAGACGAAACCTTCATCGAAACTGCCTCGCAAGGCCGCGACCTTGGCCAGCGCTTTCGGTTTGCCAGTCCGTGCGCTACCAAAGGGTGCGCCAATTGGTCGGGTCATCATTGTATGGTACTCGACATTGCCCGTCAATTGGCACACGTTGAGCCACTTAGCCAATTTACATTACCCGCTTGTAGTATCCGAGACAGCTGCCGCTGGTTTATGCAAGACGGGGCGGATGCCTGCCGTATTTGCCCTAAAATCAACACAGGATTTACCGAAATAGAAACAGTTTAAACACTTTATTACAATGAACACACAATCTATCTTCCGCACAGCGGTGGCTGCTACGCTATTGACCAGTAGTCTCTTATTTACTCAATGCCAAGGCCCACAGGGAGAACCTGGGCCACAAGGTGAAAAGGGTGCCACAGGCGATACTGGTGCCACTGGCCCAAAAGGCGAAACAGGCACGGCTAATGTGATACAATATACGTTTGCGGGACCAACCAGAACTGACAATCCGTACGAGTGGGGCTATGCCCTTACCAATTTACCCAGTGGAGTTACAACAGCCAATTCTTTAATTATGATGTATGTTGGGCCAGGAAATAACGCTTCATCATGGACTTTTGCTTTACCCAGTATTATTGGTCCCAGCGCTAACAATTTTACCGAAAATAGACCTGGTTTTTACGCCTTTTACAAAGGAGCCAATTCAACCGTTTATCTACAACGATACAGTATTAGTACTGGGGCATCGATTCCAGACATCCCACGGTTTTCGGCCAAGATAGTTGTTGTTCCTGCTACTGTTCTACGCAACGGTCGCTACTCTGCCGAGTTTTGGCAAGACTATAAAACCGTTCAAAAAGCCTTCAACCTTCCTGATTAAGTTTTTTCACTTTTGAACTTCGTAAAAATCTAAAATTTAATCAAGCAACCTTATTACCACAATGAAATCACCTTTATACCAATTCATTACATGGTTTGTGCTCTGTACCATAACCGTAGGTTTCAACAGTTGCAGCGACAAAGAACCTGCCCCCGAAAAGGTTTGTAAGTTATTGACAAATGGATATTACCAAACCACTTATGAATATGATGGTAAATATAATCTAGTTCGGCTTTCAGGCAATGGTGGTTCGACAACCTACACTTACGATAAAAAGGGATTTTTGACTGAAGAAATACGATCTGACGGCAAGGCTATCAAGTATGAATATAAGAATGGATTGCTATCAAAAATTACCTATCCAGCGGGCAGTTTAGATATAGAAACCATCTATGAATACGATACCCAGCAAAAACTGTCGAAATATACACATAAAACTACTCGCTATACCATCATACTAAACTATAACAATGGCAAGCAGATTTCTTATTTTAGAAATGAAGATGGCACTATAACACAACCCTTTCAGTATGATAATGGGCGTGTCATCAGAATCATACAAGGAGACAGAAGCTATCAAACCTACGACTATGATAGTAGGGGTAGAAACACTTTATATACAAAATATGATAACACAGGAAAAATAACCGAATATATTGAATACACCTATCAAGATGGTTTAGAGCCTTTAAATGCGATTCCTAACAATTTTTTCAAGGGGTTTCCAGATGAAATAAAGAATATTTCACCCAATGGCCTGATTAAACAATCTACGTATTACAAAAGGCAAGCGAACAATAGTTTTATCAAAGAGTCCGAAAGTAATTATGGATATGTTTTGAATCGAAAAGGGTATCCTACGGTAGTATCTCAAACATTCTCTTACAGAAATAGTACTGGTACGTGGGTTACTAACAACACCTCCAAAACGACTTATTCTTATTTCAACTGTGAGGAATAATAATGTTTTACCTCCAATCAATTTTTCACTTCTTACACATTTATAATCATGGCAAAAGTAGAAAATGTATCTATGGTCATCGGTAATGATCAGGTACAGAACAGCAACCAAGAATCGTGCAGAAAGATAAAAGTATCGGCAAAATTCAAGTTTGCACCATAGGAAATCGGAAATCAATTTCAGGCTCGAATAACGCTTTTTGGCACAGATAGACCTGGCATAGACGTTGATGACGCACGCCAATTTCCTCCATGGCTACGCTGGGATACCGCCATAGGTGATTTTGATTTTAGCGGTGGAAACGGCGCGTTATCTACATCGGCACTTTCTATTGTGGGTTCAGTTGTATATCAGAAAGCCCTAACTCCAACAACAACTGAGATGGATTTTGTAGAAGAGAAATTAGTACTTGAATCAAAATTGAACGAAGATCCATTAAGAGAATTTATTCCAATTGGCCCTCCGCCAATCACACACCGAATTCCCAAACCGCACCAAGATGAACTATTTGTTAAAGTTCAACTGATAGCTGAGGGGGTATCACCCGTACAAATAACTACTATTTTTTAATCAAATTTTCTTTGAGCACCTACTCTCATGCAAACACTACAAAAATTCACTCCCGATTTACAGGGGTGTGGTGAAAAAGCTACGCCCGTAGCCATGTCAAGTGTACAATATCCTGTTTCGGCTCAATCTCACTTGTTGTTACGCAACGTCAGCGAATATTACACGGCTTTCAATCGAGCGCACTGGGGTCCCTATCCGCTCAATTGTTTCGACCATTGTTTAAGTGGCGGATTGGCCTGCTTTCTGTTTGATTTAACAGAAGATGGCTGCTATCAAGCTATTTTCAAGACCCAACGGTACAAAGAAGTGGCAGGCACGAGCGCACGGGTATGGTTTCATATTCACCAAATGGGAATTGTGGCACACACAGAGACAACCGAGGGTGAATACCAAATTTTTACGGTAGTCTTGGGCAAACTCCCTGCCGAAGGTGGCTTATGGCAGCTTTGCCTCAATGTACATACCGAGCACCCAGAAAACATGTTTGCTTTTTTTGAAGCTATCCTAGAAAAATTACACTAAATCATTTTTCAAGATAAAAAATACAATGAAGACCTTCATTCGGCCTATTCATACTACCTCATTAGTCGCCATTTTACTCACTACTACGCTCACAAGCTGCGGCTTATTTCAAAAAGCCGTTGAAGCCGCTTGGCCACTGCTGGGTACCTACAAGATGAACAATATCCAACTGGAGCTGCGCTACACCGCCAACGGCTCGTATAATCAGAGAGGCACAACGACTCGTATTTCCAATAATTTTCTGGATTTCAGTACAGGAACTGTTACGATGGGAAACGCCACTTATGAATATCGGCACGAAAAAATCAATGGCATAAAGAAGGTTGTTTTTATGGACCAAACTACGAACGAAGACGTAGTAAGTTTCTCTTATACCCTCAACAACAATTCTTTAACTCTTACGTCTGACAATGTAATCACGGGTGCTACTGCTCGTGAAAGAGCGCAAGAAGCACTGGGTTGGGCTGCTACTTTTGGCTTTGGCATTACCAATTTCCCCCGCATTACCTCGGCGACTGATGCCTCTTACGGAACGTTTATTATCAATGCCACTAAATAATAGATAAAACTTTTACCCTATGAGTTGCCTATTCTTTTCTTGGTTAACACAGGCGCAAGAAGTACCCCGTCGGACAATTAACATTTTTTCTCCTCCCCCCTACACTAACTCGCTTTCATAGAGCGTTTTAGTTAGAAATAGTCCTCCAAAAACGTTTCTATCTTTACTTCTATGAAAGCACCATTTTTACTCATTGCGTTGGTCGACATTACTCCTCCTGTAGCAACCAATACCCAACCTACCTCTGTCAAAGTAGCTATTGATCAGCTGTTTATTGGCACTTATTCCTTTAGGTAAATACAGCGCCAATTTGGTCAAAAAGATAATCATTAACGCGGCCTCAGGTGCCTCGTCTGGCACCCTTACCCTCGACTTTTCTTATGCATTTGACACCAACGGACGTATATCTCGAATGACTATTCAACGAAGTGACGGCACGAAAGTATTTTACGAATACCAATATTAGCAAGGCTTTTACAACCTTGCCAACGTCAACCCTCCGTCGATGACAAATACTTGCCCCGTTGAGTACGGAAAAGCCCCTTCGGCAATGGCTGCCACTGCTTTGCCGATATCATCGGGATAGCCCCAGCGAGGCTGCACCGTAAGCCCCTCTGCGATAAGTTTATCGTATTTGGCCGCCACGCCCGACGTCATATCGGTTTTGATAACTCCTGGGCGTACCTCATAGACAGGTATGCCCACCTCTCCCAATCGAGCCGCAAACAGCTGTGTCATCATTCCCAAACCTGCCTTCGCCACACAGTACTCACCACGATTAACCGACGCTACTGTTGCCGAAATTGACGATATGGTAATGATGCTTCCTTCAAAATCAGCGTTTGACTGCTTTTGTTCCACCATCCAATTGGCTACGGCCTGCGTCAGAAAATACGTTCCTTTTAGGTTGGTATTGAGCACATAATCAAAGCTTTCTTCGGTGGCTTCCAAAATATCAGCCCGAACTTTTGGGGCAACCCCCGCATTATTGACCAATACATTGAGTTGGCCAAAATGGCTTTTTATTTTGGCCAACATACTAGCACGCGCCTCCGCCGAAGCAATATCTCCCTGACAATAGATGACCTCGGCCCCCAACGTTCGCAGATGTTCCAAGACATCGCTGACCGCTGCTTCATCGCGGACTCCATTGATCGCCAAATCAAATCCTTTTTGGGCTAAATGCTCCGCAATCCCCAAACCTATTCCACGGCTTCCGCCCGTGACAAACGCTGTTTTTTTCATAGCCCTGCTGGGTATAAGGTAAATAAGTAATCCCCCAAGCCCCATCGCGGCAGCCGATGATCGGTGAAAGATGTCACCCCGATGGGGCTTTGTGATGGTCTTTGCCCCTCCTTTTCTACTAAGATTTCGCCTCGCTGAGGCTTCTTTCTTTTTAATGCGTTTAACCTGATACAGGATAAACACATAGAATACTTAGTCATTTTATGTTTTCTATGTGTTTTAAACTAATTGCACTAAAATTTCCCTACAACCCCTCTTTAATCGTTTTTAGCTCCTCGGCTTCGGGGCGTTTTTTGTAATATGGATCAAGAGGAAAACATCCCGAAATCAAGCCGTGGCGCGGAGCCGTAGTGCAGTCGGAGAAAGTACGGCAAATGAGGTTACGCGTTAGACTTTTTCCTTGAATCATATCATCGGGCATCGAAGGATACGAAAGCACCATCCGTCCAAAACCCACGCTATCGGCCATACCATTACGCAACACATACTGCGCGACATTCGGCAACCATTCTTGCAAATACGAGTACCCAGAACCAATAATCACCAATTCAGGAAATTCGGCTTTCAGTCCTGCCGTTACGTCAATTTGGCGTTTCACCCCCGTAAACGGCTCTTCTGGAGGCAAGTAACCATCCGAAGGCGGGAACAACGCAGGACGGGTAAGGTGAGGTGTGTAATAGGGACTCCCTCCCGTTACGCATATCAACTGAATACCAAGCTCTTGCGCTAATCTCAAGAAGGCTTTGGGTTCTTCTAAATCAATGGAAAGCCCGTCTTTTTGCCCGCCAAATGCGTACGGATACACCTCCATTTGCTCAGGTTCACCTTGGTCTTGAAAGCCTTTTTTGAACGGAACAAAATCGAACGCGCTCAAACGAATCCCCATTTCCAACCCTGGCGCAGCCTCTTTGATGCCCGCCACGATGTTACGTAAGTAGCGGGTACGGTTTTCAAAGCTACCTCCATACTTACCGTCGCGGTCGATAGCGCTTAAAAACTCGTGTCCCAAGTAGCCGTGACAATGCTTTATATCCACAAAATCGTAACCTGCTTTTTGGGCCAATACCGCCGCTTTTACGTACATGTCAATGATTTCATCGACTTCATCGTCCGTCAATACGGGATGGTCGGCTTCCATGCCAAATTTTTTGTTCAAGAATGGATGCGAGTACAAAATCTTCGACTCAAATTTTTTGTGGCTATTGGGTTTGCAAAAACGACCCGAGTGCGTGAGTTGCAGACCAATCACTAGGTCGTCGGTCGTGCCAAATTTCTCACGGTGTTTGTCCAAAATCAATTGACGTAATTGAACAAACTCCTCAAAGTTTGCTTCATTCATCACCAACTGATTAGGATTGGCTTTACCCTCATGGCACACCGCTACGGCTTCGCAACCAAACAGCAATTTGGCGCCACTGACGGCAAACTTCACCCAACGGTTTTTCGTAAATTCAGAAGGTTTTCCGTCAAGGGTTCCATCCCAGCCTTCCATGGGTAAAATACACAGACTGTTGCCAATCGTTTTACCTGATTTGAGGGCTATTTTCTTCCCAAAGGGACTTTCGGAAGGGGGTAATAGGGTTTCGTCAAAAGCCAAATCAACTTGGCTAGTTTCTAAATGTTTCTTTAAATCAGCCGCTGTTTTTAACTGGGCGACTCGGGTATATTTGGGTTTATATTTTCCGCTGCTCATGGGAGATTTGTGGTTCGTGCTTACTGGATTAGCTGTCAGACGATAGTCAGACAGGACTCTTTATCGCTTATGCTCGTCTGGGGTCTGACTGCCGTCTGACCTTAGGGCTTTACACAGTTTAAAAAGGCGTAGTACGGCTCGTTGTTAATAATGCGCTGTAAATACAATGCCGCTTCACGAATGTGATAGTCGCCCCACATACTCGACTCACCGTACGGAATTTTACTACCTTCTGGTACGTAGTCCCAGCCGTTTGGACGGTGGTAAATCGAGTGCAACAATAACCCTTGGTGTGCAGCATCGGTACTTAGATAGGGCGTTTGTAACAACGTATTCATAACGGTCAATCCCGCTTGCCAGTAAACCTCACCCCCGCCTTCGGCGCCCCCTCTATCCATCAAATATTTACCCAAACGTAACAACCCCTGTGCGCCGATGGCCGCCGCAGAACTATCGACGGGTTCGTGGTCATTGATAGGCTCGGCAGGACGGTCGAGGTAGTTGCCTAGTTTGTGTAAATTCGGCGCACCCGTATCCCAATAGGGCACCCCATCGGTAGGTGTATGTTCGATAAAAAAGTCGCAAGTAGCGCGGGCTGCTTTGAGCATCATCGCTTCAATAGTGGCGCGCCCTCCCAACGGCTCCAATGCTGCATCTGAAATGCTCGCGAGTGCTTCCAGCTGCTCAGGAAACCCACACATCGCCCAGGCCAAGCCGCGCGTCCAAGTGCTGAATCCTGTGTAACCTTGTTGAGAATTGGGGCAACGATAATTTCCATCTTTGGTATTAAAAACACTTTCGTGGGCGGTGCGTCCCCACATATCGTACGAATCGCGACCTTCACCGTAATACACCGCATAATCAGCCGTGGCTTTGATGTGTTGGAGTGCGCGTTCGAGGAGGTTTATTTTAATATCGTTTTCGCCTTGAAATACGTGCCCCAACTGATGACTCACCACCAAGGCACGGCACGAGCGAATGGTATCGACAAACAACGAATGAGGCCCATTAAATGAGTGAATAAACCCGCCACTCGGGCTGCCGTCGCGGCCTTTGATGGTCGTCCAGCGGCTGGCTTGCACCGCACCCGAAATTTTCAGGGCCAATTCGTAGAAATTTTTCTCCCACTCATTAAAAGGGATTTTTCCTTCGTGCATCAATCGCAGTAAGTTTCCGTAGGTACTGACGTTGTTGAATCCGTGGTCATGTACGCCGATGTGGCTCACGTGCGGTGCCATGACCGAGAGCGTATTTTTGCGGCCATAGTCCAAAAACGCTTCATCGCCAGTGGCGTCAAACTGCAAAATAGCCGACCCAAACTGGAAGCCTTGCGTCCATTCGGTCCAGCCACGCGTGGTGTATTGACCTTGTACGGTAAAAACAGGTGAGCCTTTGGCGACGTCGTAGTGGTCAGCGATTGAATGGATTTTTTGCGCCGAAAGCGCCCAGAAATCGTTTAGTTTAGCTGATAAATCAGAAGGTGTAAGGGTGGAGTTAATCTGAATCATTCGGTATAGTCAACGGTTAATAGTCGAGGAAAACGTTCCGCTTTCCGAGCAGAAATGTTTCTTTTTGGTCAGTAGTATAAACCGTTTTTTGACTAAAATCTACTTGAGTTTCCTACAAAGTTCTCCCCAGTTTTCCTTGAATCAACTTGCACCAATTTGAACCACGTTTGAACGGGTTGTTTTTGAAGGGTTCCGCAATTTTGTCGCAGTCATTTTTATTAACCATTCAAATCTATTGTAAGCTATGCAATCGTACCTAAAAAACAGCCTGACATTCTTTGCCTTTACGTTGGTTTATTTTCTTGGTTTCAACACCCTTGCCCAAGATAAAAGCACACGCCCTAGCCCGCCCGCTCAAATATCTCGGGAAGTAGGCGGAATTACAATGAGTCTCAACTACGGTCAGCCTTCGGTCAAAGGCCGTAAAGTGTGGGGTGAATTGGTGCCTTACGGACAAGTGTGGCGGGCGGGTGCCAACGAGGCTACTACATTTGAAATCGACAAAGATGTCACCATCGAAGGCGCTACTTTGCCTGCGGGTAAATACGGTTTCTTTGTCATTCCTAGCGAGGGGAAATGGACGCTCATTTTCAACAAAGTAGCGGCTCAATGGGGAGCTTTTAAGTACGACGAAAAACAGGATGCATTGCGCGTGAGTGTCCAACCCAAAAAATCGTCGCAATTCAACGAAAAGCTGCTTTATACCATTTCTCCCAAAGGCAAGGTTTCGCTATTGTGGGAAAATGTAGAAGTAGCTTTTAGTGTAAATCAGTAACCTTGAATGTTCTAAAACCGCACCCCAAGAGGTAGTTCTTTGTAAGGATATTCATACTTCTCATCCCAGAGATAGCTGCGCCACTTCCAAAAATAAAGTGGATTTTTAGCAAATGTCCTGTAAAGCACTACCTTTTGGTGCTGCGTTTTTTGATATTCGTCAAAAGATGCTTTGACACGGCTCAAATCATCCTGTAAATAAACATGAAAACGATAGTCTTCCGTGACAAACAAATACTGACGAGGCCTACCCATAAAAGTATCTGTCCATGTCATCATTCCTAGTATCCAGCTACCCGTATGGGTATTAGCGAGAATAATAAAAACGAAGATTCCCAGTCCCCATCGCACGTTTTTACTTTTCATTTCCCTTGACTTGTTTCCCAATCTAAACGCTGGTTTTCCTTCTCAAGTATTTGACGAAGCTTCTCATACGGTAGTTTTTGGGGGGAAACATTGTTTTCGATGGCCAATACTGCCGCAGCGGCGGCCGACTGACCCAATATCATAAATACTGGCTCCATGCGGATAGAACCATACGCAATGTGCGAGCTTGACACACACACGGGGACTAAGAGGTTAGCACATTCGGTTTCCTTGGGTAAAATGGCTCCGTAGGCAATCGAATACGGCTTATCGGGATGAACGCCGATGTCTCCTTCGTTCTGAACGTACCCCTCTTTTGTAACAAAACGCTGGGCATTGTGAGAATCAAGCGAATACGACCCCATTCCGATGGGTTGCGGAACGTTGGTTTTTCCCAAAGCATCGGCTTCGGTCATCACAAAAACGCCTTTCATGCGGCGTGCTTCGCGGATATACAATTGATGCGGCCAGCCGCCGTTGTCTTTAAATTCATCTTTAGGCAAACCCCATTGTTTCATTTTGTCTTGCACGTCGGCAGGAACGCGAGGGTCATTTTGCAAAAAGTACATCAAGCCTTTTTGGTACAACTCATGGTCTTTGATGATGGCCTTGCGGCGCTCATAGCTGGCTTCAGGATAGTCGTAGTTTTTGCCAATGTAGTCAGTACTAAAAGGCCCATGGTTGTTGGTATCCGTTTTACGGTTCGGAATGGGGTCGTACTTATCGAACGTCTCGCGCCAACCCGTTGCAAACACCCTCGCTACCAACTCGTAGCGGTCGGGATTATAGCCTTCGGGTTTCGTAAAAAACACGCGGTTGTCGGGGTGGTTGCTCAAACACATTCGGAAACAATACGCTTGTAGTTTCTTATCACCCGACCCATTTTCGCCTGGTTGTTCGGCGGAGATTTCGGGCAAGAGTCCGCTTTTAGGGTCGTTCTCAACTTTGTACGGACTTACTGGTTTTTTGAAATAATGGCCGTGTTGGAAAACTCCGACCTGTACCCCGTTCCATTTTTCACCATACACGCTGTTGGCCTCGCGCCCCACGTGGTAACTCACGCCCGCAGCCGCCATCAAATCGCCTTCGTAGGTGGCGTCAATAAACATTTTCCCCTCGTAAACATTGCCGCTCAAAGTCCGAAACGAAGTGATTTTTCCCGCCTTTTTAGTCACCCCCTTGGCCGAGCGGTCGAGCCATTCGTTGCGATAAATCACCAATTTGTTTTCTTTGACAAAGTCTTCAAAAACTTGTTCAGCAGCGTGGGGTTCAAAAATCCACATGGTGCGGTTGGCACCATCCAACGCGGGCGTTCCTTGGCCTTTGTTGCCGTACTCTTCCTTTTTTTGCCATTGCCACGAGTCGGACTTTTGGTAGTGCTCATACAAACGATGATAAAACTCCCGCGATAGTCCACCAATCACCTGTTTATTGCCCGTATCGGTAAATCCCAACCCACCCGAAGATAACCCGCCGAGGTGTTTGTCGGGTGAAACAATAATCGCGGTTTTACCCATTTTTACCACCTGAACCGCCGCCGTAACCGCCGAAGACGTCCCGCCGTAAATGATGACATCGGCTTGGTAGGTTTTGGTGGGTTTTGTTTTTACAAAGGTGTAGCTTGGGAGAAAAAAGCAAAACGAAATCAGGATAATAACAATACTGTATCTTTTCATGATGAGGGTCTTTAATCAGCAAAAGGAAAATAACTCGCTGTTTTAATGTTCAGAAGGCTAATAACCAGGATTTTGGTCCAGTTTAGGATTGACATCTCTCTCTGTTTGCGGAATCGGATATAAATAGTGCCGCTCTTCCACCTTGATGGTTGGATTCTGGATTTTCATGGCATCAATGAGCTTTTTTCTTCTGCTTAAATCAAACCACCGATGCCCTTCAAATGCCAGCTCTAGGCGTCTTTCCAACAGTAAACTGTCTCTGAATTGGGCCTGAGTGAGATTGGGAGTCAAATTGGGAAGCCCTGCGCGGCTACGAATCCGATTGACGTTGGCATACGCTTCGGTTGAAGCTGCTGCTTGTTCGTTGAGGGCTTCAGCATACATCAAAACCACATCGGCATACCGCAACACAGGGAAATTATTGCTTCCTTCTCCATTGGCGGTAGCGGTGGGGTCTAAATATTTATACACATAACACGGAAACGCCACACTCGCAGGAGCCGCTGGAGTTCCTGTGGACGTATAAAGTCTCAAATTAATGTTACGGCGTTTATCGTCAGCACGGTAGGCACGGTACAAATTCTCCGTCACGGGATCATCTCCAAACCCTGAAACTCCATTGACACGGTCAAAATTCGGACGCATATAACCCTGCATAAAGCTACCCTCTCCGACTCCACCACCCAGGGCTTGAACCTCAAAAACAGCCTCTTTCCCGTTTTTGTTGGCAATCGCAAACACGTCGACGTAGTTGGCCCAAAGGTCATAGACACCCATGTCCATCACTTCTTTGGCCTTGGCCGATGCCTTGGGCCATTCTTGACGGGTCAAATAGACTTTGGCCAAAAACGCTTTTGCTGCTCCCTTGGTCGCACGACCACGGTCGCCCGCTGCGTAGGTAACTGGCAAAATAGCCTCTGCTTCCGTAAAATCTTGGATAATTTGCTGATATACCTCATCGACCGACGCACGTGCTATTGCCAAATCATTGAGCGACGTGGTTTCTTTGGTCACTAGCGGCACTCCTCCAAACAGACGTACCAAATTGAAATAGTAAAACCCACGCATAAACTTCGCTTCGGCCACCATACGATTTTTCAAGTCACTGTCCATCGCCACCGTCGGTACACGAGTTATGACCGTATTAGCCCGATTGATGGCACGGTAGGTAGTCGTCCAGAGCGATTGAAACGTGCTCGTGGCAGGCGTAAAGGTATATTTATCCAAATCGTTTTTGGCTTGGTTGGCCGTTGAGCGTCCGCCGCCCCACTCAGAATCGTCGGTCGCTTGGTCTTGCAAAATCCACACGATTTGGTTGTACATCTCGGCCGTATTCATCAAGTCATACACCGAACTAACGGCGGCTTTGGCGTCATCGGCATTTCGGTAAAAATTTTCAGGGGTAAAATTCGACTCTGGCGTTTGGTCTAACACATCGCAGGCAGCCAAAGCAAATGTCAGGCAAAGGCCCGTAAGTATATGTTTTGCGTTCATTTTGTTCATGAGTTTAATGAATTAAAAACCGACATTAAGGCCCAGTAATAACGTCTTGGCGGCAGGGTAGCTACTGTAATCAAACCCTTGACTACGACTATCTTGTCCGAAGCGATTCACCTCGGGGTCATAGCCTGAGTACTTGGTCCAAGTCAAATAATTTTGAGCAGTCACATATACCCGAAACGACTGTATTTTAAGGGCTTTGGTAACTGATGCGGGCAGATTATAGGCTAACTGGGCATTTTTCAACCGTAAATAAGAGCCATCTTCGATTTGACGCGACGAAATACGGTTGGCAGGCCGTGTGGTTGAAGCCCTCGGAATATCGGTGTTGGTGTTGGTAGGAGTCCAACGGTTCAACATATCCCGATTCTGGTTGTTGACTCCGCTCAAATATTCTAACTCAAACCGATTGGCATTCAGAATGTTACTCCCAGATACTCCTTGCAAAAACAGCGTCAACTCAAAGCCTTTGTAAGAAAACGAATTGCTGATACCTCCCAAAAACTTGGGTTGAGCACGGCCAATAATGGTTCGGTCATTGTCATCAATTTTCTTGTCACCATTCAAATCGGCGTATTTACGGTCGCCTGGTTTTCTAGCTTGTGGATCGCTTAGTGCCGTCAATTCGTCTGTCTTTTGATACAGCCCATTGGTAACGTATCCATAAAACGACCCCAGCGGTTCGCCCACCCGAATAATGCCAGAATTAACGTTTTGGGCAATGTTCGCTACCTGTCCTGCAAAAATCTGGGGAGCACCACCAATGTCTAAAACAGTATTGCGATTAGAAGCAAAATTAAGGTCAGTATTCCATTTAAAAGCGCCATCAATATTGCGCGACGAAATGCTGAACTCTATCCCTTTATTCTCTACTTTTCCCAAATTTTTAATGGCACTCGAATAACCCGACGTACTCGGAATCGTTACGTTAAGCAATAAATCTTTGGTGCGTTTGAGGTACAAATCGGCCACAAAGGTGATTCGGTTGTTGAAGAAACCAACGTCAATACCCAAATCCGCTTGGGTCGTCGTTTCCCACGACAAATCGGGGTTGGCGATTTGGGAAGGCCCAATGCCCGTTGAAACAGCATTACCGAAAATATAATTTTGCGTTCCTAACAACGAATACGCTGGATAATTGCCAATACCGTCTTGGTTTCCAGTAGAACCGTAAGTAGCCCGCAGTTTCAAATCACTGATTACGCGCGCATTTTTCAGGAAATCTTCTTCTGAAACACGCCATGCCAACGCGGCCGAAGGAAAATAGCCGTATCGGTTATTAGCTCCAAAGCGCGATGAACCATCGGCCCGAAACGACGCCGTAAAGAGATATTTATCTTTGTATCCATAATTGATTCGCGCCAAATACGACTGCAAACCCCACGTACCAATGCCCGACGAAGGCACCAACGGCACCGAACCTGCACCCAAATTACCCGAGTTTAGGTTATCGTTCACAAAATTGCGAGAGGCCGCCGTGTTGTTTTCGGTACGGTTGGCTTGTTGGGTATAACCAATTAATGCGCTGAGGTTATGAACCCCGAATGATTTGGTATAGGTCAATAAATTTTCGTTCAGCCACGTAACGGATTGTCCATTGAAAATGGAAGCCGCACCACCCTGTGCCAAGCCACTCCCTACGCTACGCGGCAGGTACGAGTCTTGCTTCTGGATGATGGCATCTGCCCCCAACAACACTTTTAAACTCAGCCCTTCCATGATTTGGTATTCCCCAAACACATTCCCGAACGTACGCAGCGCTGTGTTACGGTTTTTGCTCTCTCTGGCCAACGCGGCGGGGTTATCGGCCGTAAAAGATAAGGCTGGGCTGGTGATAAGGTAGGTTCCGTCTGGGTTATATACGGGCAAGATTGGCGGAAACTGCAAAGCCGCAATCGTCACCAAACCTGCGCTTCCTAAGTCGCCGTCCGTACGCGATTGGTTGGTTACAGTACGGTTAACGGTTAGGCTGTTTCCTACTTTGAGGCGATCGGTAAGTTTTCGGTCGAGGTTAAGTCGGAGTGAATAACGGTCAAAATCGGAGTTGGCGACAATACCGTTTTGTTTGAAATACCCGCCCGAAAGTGCGTATTGGGTTCGTTCGTCTCCCCCGCTCATCGAAAGCTGGTAGTTGGAAATCGGTGCCGATCTAAAAATCTCATTTTGCCAGTCGGTGCCTTCGCCAAAAGCGTTCGCTTGATCTGGGGTATAAACGGCGGCGCGTCCTTCGTTGGTATTGGCATCATTGACAAACTGGGCATATTCACGGCCGTTCAATACGCCATACTTCTTACGGACTTCCTGCACACCATAATAGCTTTCGAGGTTGATGGTGGATTTGCCTGCTTTGCCTCGTTTGGTAGTAATAATCACGACGCCATTGGCTCCGCGCGACCCATAAATCGCCGTTGAAGAGGCATCTTTCAAAACCGACATCGACTCTATATCGCTGGGGTTGAGCGTGCTCAAGACGTTGAAACTAGAGCCGCTACCCGCGCCATCGTTTTTGAACGGAATCCCATCAATAACGTACAAGGGTTCATTATCGCCCTGAATGGAGTTTCCTCCGCGAATTCGGATGGTCGTAGCCCCCCCTGGCGCACCTGAGTTTTGGGTAATTTGCACCCCTGCGGCCCGTCCTTGCAAGGCTTGGTCGAGCGAAGTAACCGCTACTTTTTTGATTTCTTCAACCGCCACCGTCGCTACCGAACCCGTCAAATCACTCTTTTTCACCTGCCCATAACCAACTACCACTACTTCGTTCAGCGCCTTGATGTCGGCTTTCAAAGCTATGTTCAACTGAGTTTGGTTACCAATGGCCATTTTTTGCGGCTCATACCCAACAAAACTAAACACCAACACAGCACCATTGTCAGGAATTTGGAGTGAATACTCCCCATTCGCATTGGTGGTTGTGCCTTTATTCGTTCCTCTTATCAAAACACTTACCCCTGGCAGTCCATCACCTTTCTCAGCATCGGTGACTTTACCTTTGAGTACTTGCTCGACCGCCGCCCTTGTCTCAAACGGCGTCAGTACTTCGGTCGTGGCATCCCTTTCTGCTACTTCTTGCCCAGGCAACACGCCCTCAGGAAATCGCTCCGAAACCCCACTCGACGATTTAGAAGGCTTTTTACGCTCGCCAATAATCAAGTAAGAATTACTGTTTACTTTTTTGTACTTCAACCCCAACGGTCGTAGCAGGTTGTCTAAGTTCTTCTCAAGCTTAACATTTTGATTGACAGGAGCCGTTTGAACGACCAAGCCTTCGACCGCATCGCGCTCAAACATAATCTCTACTTGGTACGTTTTCATCAGCTCACTGAGCGCCTCTTTGAGCGGGCGCGGCGCAGCCGTGCGAGCGCTATCGTTGTTTTTTTTGATAACCGTTTGGGCTTTGGCAAACGTCTGCGTTCGTCCCAACTGATTTCCCAGTAAAATCACCGTGAGGAGAAGCCCAAATTTAGAAGGGTTAGATAATCGTTTTTTCATATTCTCGATAAGTTAAATTCGCTTAGTTAATTAAACAGTTACACCACTATAGACTTTCCAAGTTTCAAGCTCATCTCTTTGATAATCAATAGATTTTTAAACTTGGAAAGTCTGCTATTTCACTTATTTATCAGACAGTTGAACTCTATTTCCTTGCCTCACTACGCTAATATCCAAAAGCTCCGAAATGGATTGTAAAAGTTGGTCAACGTTCTCTGCCCGAAACGACCCCATAATGACCCGCTCGGACAACTCTTTGTCTTTGATTTCGACCTCCAATCCGTAGTTTTCTTGCAGCAGATAGGCGACGTCCTGCAAGCTCGTTTCTTCAAACACAAATCGTTTTTGCTCCCATGCTGCGTAGTTTTGGGGATGCGACACGGCCTTTTTATCCATGTTATTCTCGCGGTCGAGCGTGACCAAATCGCCAGGTGTGAGCACAATTTGTTTTTGGGTATGGCCTTGTTGATAGCGTACCTGCACTTTTCCTTTGCTCAATACCACTTTAGAAATCCGCTGACGGGCATATACCGAAAACTCCGTTCCCAAAACCACCACTTCAAATTGCTTATTGGTTTTTACCACAAACTTTTGATGGTCGGGGGTATGCGTCACCGAAAAGCTCGCTTCTCCTTTCAAGAATACTTCCCGATTTTTTGTCCCAAAACCAAAACGCGGGAGCCGTAGCAACGAATTGGCATTGAGCGTCACTTTACTGCCATCTGGCAACCGCACCGACTTGGTTTCGCCAAAGGCAGTTTGGTAAGTTTGATACAGTAAACTGCTACGGAACAACCATCCCACACCGCCCAGCACCAACACAACCGACGCCGCCGCTAACCAACGAAACCAATAGCGACGGTTTGAGGAAACCACGGATTCGGACGCGGGCATTTCTGTTGGTAATTGGGAATGCGGATTGGCCTCCAAAAACGCCTCGTAATTTTCCAAGGCCGCCTCGCTTTTGGGCAAGTACTGTGGATGGGTATTTTCCCACTCCTCAAGCCATGCGAAATATTGCTCTTCATTGGCTTCGGTTTGCAGCCATTCGTCAATCATTTTTCGCTGTAAAGGCGAAGATTTATGGGCAAAATGGCTAAATATCAACTCCTTGCTTATGTCTCGTTTCATTTGTTTCAGATAGTGTGTTACTATTTAGATAAGAAATAGGCCAACTCCCCTTAGTTACAGGTGATTTTTGAGTCCATTTCGCATGATACTCAGCGCCTTTCCTAAATGTGCTTCGACGGTTTTGAGGGAAATGGCCATTTCGTCGGCTATTTCTTGGTATTTTTTTCCTTCAAAACGGCTCATTAAAAATACCTTTTGGCATTGTGGCGGTAAGGTATTGACCAGGTCTTCCACCTTTTTAACAACTTCTTCGTACTGGGTGGCGTGGTCGGGTTGTTGGCTACGGGGCGATTCACGGTATTCTGCCAACTCGATATTCTCGGTTTCTTTGAATTCCCAACGTAAGTAGTTAAGTGCCTCATTTCGTACACTTCTGAACAAATAAAGACGATACGAGCTCGTGACGGTTTCGTAGGCTTTGGTTTTCCAAAACCGACAAAACACATCACTCACCAAGTCTTCGGCGATGTCTTTGGAATACACAAATCGCACGGCATGGCTACAGAGCATTTTGTGATAACGGCGAAACAACAACGCGCAGCCTTTGGAAGGGTTTTCAAGAAAAGCCTGCCGAATAAATAGCTCGTTGTCATTCCATTCCCGTTTTTCGCTCGCCAATTCCTCGTTGGTAGCCCCTTCGTTCAGCAATGAATACACATTTGGTTTCGGTGCTTCATCACCTGCACTATCCAGTAAGGTCGATTGCATCTTATAGGTTTTGGATAAAAATTTCTTAGACACTTTATATAACAGAGACAAGTTTTCCAAAAACTCCCCTTAGTTCATTTCAGAAATTTTGGAATTAATATGCCGATGGTAGCGCTGCTGCTTCGGCAACTATTGACAGAAGAAAAATGCAGAAGAGTCCAGAAACTTGTTTTTAGCAAATCCAGCAAAAACTTTATATTTTTGATAAGTAGTATAACAAAACTTTAGATTGTTTGATGGACGAGCCTTATTACCCCTATGAACACCCTTCGACCGAAATAAAATATGATTTTTGGAGTGTAAGCAATGAAAAACATGTAAGAAAACAAGTGATTTTTACTGCTCTAGATACGCCCAATATTTATAATTTGGCTTTGGTAGATATTTTGGAAAATGGAAATATGTCGGATATAACCGAAACACGAAACAAAGACATGAGAACTGTTTTAGCAACTGTCATAAGAATTATAGATAGTTTCTTAAATCAATATACCACTGCTATTGTACATTTTCGTGGTAGCGATGAACGCAGACAACGCTTATACCGTTTGATAATCAGTCGGGAACTCAGTGAAATTCAAAAGAGATTTGTAGTTTTGGGTGGATTTAATGACATACAACCAGAGCCTTTTCAGGCTAATCAACAATATGATTATTTTTTGATTTTAAACGTTCTCTAACATGAAAACCAAACAAGAATATCCAAAACAAAGCTATAACGTTGTAGAAAACAAAGTACTAATAGCCAATGAGTTATTAAAAAAACTAGATATGAACCAGCTTCAAGAGACCATTAAAAAAGCAAGGGCTAAAATATCCAAATAAGACAGTTGAACGCAATCGATTCCTTTATGTTTGAGTATATGGCAGCCCCAATGCTCCAAATGATGAAAAAATCTTTTTTAACGCTTTGGGTTTGCCTTCTTACGTTTGGGGCACAGGCTCAGAAAGACACGCTTGTTGTCAAAGATATTGTCTATGCCGAAGCCGACGGTAAAAAGCTCCAACTGGATATTTATAAACTCAAGCAGCATACTTCTCCCTACCTAATTGTTTGGATTCATGGCGGGGCATGGCATTCGGGAAGTAAAGAAAATCCGCCTTTGGGGATGTTGGAGCACGGTTATGCACTGGCAAGTGTTGATTTTCGGGCGAGTACCGACAAGGCTTTCCCTACGCCCGTACATGACATCAAAGCCGCAATTCGTTTTTTGAGGGCCAATGCCGCTACCTACGGCTACCGAGCCGATAAAATAATCATTTGGGGTGCCTCTTCGGGGGGACATTTGGCGGCATTAGTCGCTACCACCAACAACCATCCGACACTCGAAGGTACGCTTGGAAAATACACCTCCACTTCCTCTTCGGTACAAGCGTGCATTGATTTTTTTGGCCCGACCAACTTCCTAACGATTCTAAATCAGTCCACGCCGCACGGCTTGAATGTGCGCTTGCCTGCCTTGGCTATTTTATTGGGCAAACCCGTTGAGCAAGTGCCTGACCTAGCCAAACTCGCTAGCCCCGTACATCAGGTGACCGCCGATGCTCCTCCTCTTTTTATTGTACATGGCGAACAAGACATTCAAGTACCTATCAATCAGTCTATTGAACTAATGAGCGTCTATAAAAGCAAAAACCGACCCGTTCAGATTGAGTTTATTCCCAACGCAGGCCACTCTAGCCCTGAGTATGCAAAAAAAGAATTGATGAATAAGATGGCGGGGTTTTTGAAGGGAGTATTGTAGTCGGTCTGACTATCGTCTGACCGAGACAATACTGTCATCTGACCTATATTCAACCAATAAGTTAATTTATGGATAAAATAAGTGCGTTTTCAAAGAAAGAGGGATTATAAGACCCCTACTTCTTGCGCAGCCATGCTCGTATCGGCTCGTCGTACCATTTTAAACTTACATACGCCAACACAATAGCACCTGAAAATGTGAGTAGCGCGTAGGGCCATACTTGCGCCAATGTAATACCTTTGTGCTTGCTCACCCATGCCACATAGAAATACAAAAGCACATAATGTGTCATGTACAAAGGATACGAAAGCTCGCCCAAAAACTTGCAAATTTTCGCTTCTTTTTGGCTATGTACTACACCACTGGCACCAATATACACGATTAGGGGGAAGACGATGATAATGCAAAACGCTTCGTACAAGCCATTCATCCAAAGATGCTTTGCCCCGCCTATTCTTGGCATAAACAACACAAGGGCAACCAGCAGACTGCACCAAAAAAACGCATTTTTAATGGTGGTAGGCTTTGTAACCCGCGACAAAAGCAACCCCGCAAAAAAAGGAAATAAAGTACGCGTTATCCCAATACGCATGTGTTCTGTATTTAGGGTCCAGCCACCCGTTACGTCTCCGTTGGGGCTAGTTAGTGCTAAATGCACAAGTATGCCCCCTGCCAGTACCACAAAACCAGCCAGCGCTTTATTGGATAGTTTTCTTATGCCTAAGGCGTAGAGAATATTGGCGATGTACTCAAAAAACAGTGACCACCCCACACTGTTGAGCGGGTGCATTTCTTGCCAACCGCGTATATCCATAGACAGTGGGATGGGGATAAGCGTGTATCCTATCAGCATAACCACTATTAACTTCCAAACAGGAACGGTATGAATGAGTGGCCAGATAGGTGAGTCGGTAAAGTAAAAGCCGATACCGCCGAGGGTCATGCCTAATATAACGAGTGGCTGCAGGCGCTCAAACCGACGCCGAAGAAAGCCACTGAATGTCAACCTATTCCATCTATCGTCGTAGGCGTATCCAATCACAAAACCTGACAAAAGGAAGAAAAAGTCAACGGCTAAATAGCCATGGTTAACCACGTTGTCAAGATGGCTAGTGGCCAGTGGTTCCGTTAGGTGAAAAAACACAACAATAATAGCAGCTACGCCTCGAAGCCCATCTAATAGCTGATAGTGTGGTTTGATGTCAAGGTTGTTAGAACTCATTAATAATGTCACATTTAGTAGTAAAATTGGTTGGGTAAAATTATTACCCCTTGGTCAACAAGAAGCCCGTACCACAAACTTACTGCTGTGGCACGGGCTTCTTGCTCGCTTTTTGTTATTTTTATTCTTTAAAATGGGCGGGACACCCGTACCGCTTACTTCTCCAACGGGTGCTCGCTCAGGAGCTTTGTTGAAGTATAAATATCGCTTTTGCCAGCCGTGGCGGCTCTTACTTCTTTTACTTTTTCGGGTGTGATGGCCGAGGCTTTGTTGCCAAAGGAGTTACGAACGTAAGTCAATACGGCCGCTACTTCTTTGTCGTTGAGCAAACCTGCAAACGGCGTCATCGGTACTTGGCCTGGGTATTGTTTACCGTTTACCTCTATCGGCCCCATGAGTCCTTTGAGAGCAATTTTGATGAGGCGCTCTTCGTTGCCCTGTACCCACTTCGTACCAGCTAATGGCGGGAAGCCCGATGCCGTCAATCCATTGCCGTCGGCTTGGTGGCAGGTGGCGCAGTAGCCTTCTTTGCTATAAATGGTTTTACCCAACTTAAACAATTCCAATTCTGCTCCTTTTAAGGTAGTTGCAACTTCGGCTTCTTTTTTCTTCACTGCCACATTCTCTCCCTTCAAATGCGCTACGGCCGTTTCGTGGGCATACACCATCCAATCGTCCAATGGCTTCTTGGCAGCTTCGGCCAAAATTGGTAACCCTTTTTCTTTGCCAACCCAAGACGCGGCTACGATGGCTACTAAACGCACCCGACTGTTTTCATCTTTCGCAGCTTGCATAAGCAATGCGGCTTGGTCGGGCACTTGATGACCTGTGTAGCGAACTACTTGAACCGCCGCCGAACGCACGTGGTAATCTTTGGCTTTGAGCAACTGGCGCAATAGTTTTTGATCCACTTTATCCAATCCCCAGCTTACCCACAACGCTTCCAACAAATGGTGTTCGTAGCGTGGGTCGTTTTTATCAAGGCTTGCAGTCCATTTGGTTATTTTGGGCAACACTTCAGCGGCATTACGGCCACGAAGCTCACGGCGGGTGCGGTAGCGAGTACGGTATTCGGTGAGCTTGAGGTTGTCCAACAAAGTTTCTACCGAAGCTCCGTCAATTTTCGCAGGAGTCACCAACGGGCGTGAAGGATACGTAATGCGATAAACCCGTCCGTGCATGTGGTCACGGAGAGGGTCACGAGCGTTGTGCTGCATGTGACCAATGAGGATATTGTGCCAGTCAATCACGTACAATGAGCCATCAGGCGCAAACTCCATATCTACTGGACGGAAATTACGGTCTTCACTTACAATCAAATCAACCAAATGTTGACTTTTATAACCCGTTCCGTCATCAACCATACTATGCGCTTTCGTTCCCAAAAACCCGATGGTATTGTTGATCAAAAGCGCTCCTTGCAATTCATCAGGAAAATGTCGGCTTGATACAAACTCTAACCCAGACGTAGGTCGTACCCGATGTTTATCTTCGATAAGTTGTACCGACTTGTGCGTGGCCTGACCATAACGAGGCAATACACTACCAGGCATCATCCAGCGCACATCGGGGCTTGACGTTTCGGCAAAGAATGGTTGTCCCCAATCATCAAATACAATCCCCCAAGGGTTAGGAATTGAGAGCTGTGCCGTACGTTCTAATTTCTTCAATTGAGGACTGTAACGGTAAAACCCACCGTTGGTACCTCGTACTGTTCCGTACGATGTTTCTACATTGGTATGCAAAAACACCCCTTCCCCTGAATAAATAGCACCCGAAGGATCCACAGTATAGGCGTGGCTATTGTGGTGGGTATCGTGGTCATCAAAACCACTCAACAATATTTCTTCTTTATCCGCTTTGCCATCGCCGTTGGTATCTTTCAAGAGCTTAAAATTAGTCCCTTGCGAAACATACACCCCTTCCGAGGCGATTTCAAAACCAAGCGGTAAGTGTAAGTTATCCGCAAAAACGGTACTTTTATCCGCCTTGCCATCGCCGTTGGTATCTTCGAGAATGATTATTTTATCATTTGGTTTAGGATCTCCTGGCTTGTAATGCGGATAGCTAGGCATCGCAGCCACCCACAAACGCCCTTTGTTATCAAACGACATCTGCATCGGCTTGGCCAAGTCAGGGAACTCTTTCTCAGAAGCAAACAACTCAATTTTGTACCCTGATGGCACTTTCAATTTGCTTACGGCCTCGTCGCCGTAGAGGTACGTTAAGCTACCGTTTTTGTCGGGATTAAAGTTTGTTTTTACCGTAGGGAGTGCCCGAGTTCTAGCATCAGCGGCGGCAATATCCACCTTTGTACCCTTCGACGCTGCCAACCAAACGGCCGTATCGCGAATCGCCGTCATTTGACGAATCTTCTCTATTTCAGCAGGATAGTTGTCGGGACCGAAAGGATTGTAACGACGGCCATAGACGTGAACCCCGTTAGGAATCTTGAAGTCGTTGTGCCACATCCAGTTTTTTTCCGCTACTGCTGCATGAACGAGCGTACGGTTGTTTTCAGCTTTGGCAGGCGTTTTTCCTGCTAATTTATCGGCCAAAAACACCCCGAACTTTTTATATCCATCTTCCGTCAATTGCGAACCGTCGATGGTCAATGGTTCTTTCGACTCGGCATACCATTGTTTGGAAGGAGTAAAAGCGTCAATAAACAAAAGGTTGTTGCGCGTTGCTACCTCTTTAATGGCATTGGTATATAATTGCAAATTGGCGTTTTCTTTCACGCCATTGGGCAAATCATACAAACTTGACAAATCTTCAAACGCAATCGGAGAGACCAACACTAACTGTGGTGCCGCACTTCCGTTGTAGGTTTGGCTGAGGGTATGTTTGATAAACGCATCGAGCTCGGCTTTGAAGTTGGCAACCCCTGCCGCTCCTTGAAACGACTCGCTGTAACCAAACATTCCCACGACGACGTCCGTTTTGAGGCGCGTCAACCACTGGTCAGGCGCATCAAAAAAGCCTTCACTGGCTGATTTATTGGCATATTCGGTTTGAAACTTTTCCGCCCCAGGAAACGCCCAAGGGTTGTTTCGGCTTGAGTGAGGCCGAAAACCTGGCGTATCGCCGCCGTCGCACATGTTACGAATGTACAGTTGACTGTCGGGATAACGGAGCTGCATTTCGGTTTCGAAATAATCGTAGTTCAGCATTCGAGAACCAAGGTTTCCCCCGATTAACGAAATGTGCGTTCCTTTTTCAATTTTCAGTGGGGTGGCTAACTCTGGCTGAAAAGCACTGAAGGCAATGAACGCCGCACTGGCAGCGATCAGCAATCCTTGTACGCTTCTTCTCATGGATTTAGGAATTTATGTAACAGGGTTTTCTTTTCTATTTTACAATACCACGGTAAGGTACCTGAATGGCTATTTTTCCTTTCCATTTTTTGGGAACAGGCTTATCCAATAACCATAGTATTGAATTGACGGTCAGACGCTGAACACCTTCTTCTTGAAAATCTTCGGGGTGACCTAGGGTTGTGAAAAACACCTTTGCGCCTTCTTTGTTTTTCCACGTCCACGCTACGGGATTGTCAATAGCAGCTTTGTCAGGATTGACTGATTTTCCCAACAAAAGCGAAACAGAACCTTGTGGCGGATAATCGGGCTTGACGCGATACAACCAAGAAGGCACATGAAACGAGGCAGGAACTCCTCTCAAAATCGGGTGTTTGGCCGCTTCGGAAATGATGGTTACGTCAGTGGTACTTTTGTGGCCGTAGTGCGTATGCCCCGCTCTTCCCCAACCTGGAGGCGTCCCAAAAGCACGTTCGCCAAAGGCATTCCAGACTTCGGACGGATCACCTTTGGGGAAATTAAAGGCGTGGGTGGACGTACGGAAACCCATCACAGGCTTTCCAGATTTTAAATATTCATCAATAAAAGCCAGTTGCTCAGGAGGGAGTTGACGCCAACGGAGAAAAAATATAGCTAAGTCAGCTTCGCGGAGCGCTTCCAAACCTGGAATGTTTTTTTCGGCGTTTTGGTCAGGATAGGACGAGAGAATTTTGGTACGAACGCCGTAGTTTTTTTCCAACTCGGCGGCTATCAATGGTAACGTTTGCTCGCCGCTGTATTCGTGGTCACCACAGACAAAAACCACCAAAGGTTTTTTTTGTGCCAATACTCCCTGCGACGGAAGCACCCAAGCAATAAAAAGAGAGAGAAAAGAAATAAGGCCAAAACTCCAAAGGGTACGGACTTTCGGACGACGGTGGGTCGGTTGGTTCATCGGCATGTACTGATTAAGCTTCTTTGTTGGTAGTAAAAAAAAGGAAACGATGTGTTTGTATAAAAAGTAGCCAAATTGGAGTTTATACCGTAGGCTTCTGATTAAAAGATGCCTACGGTATGAATCAAGCTTTCTATCTATTTATGCACCCTTTTAAGTACTCGTAACATCATTTTTTCAAACTTATTTTAACCACATAGTTCACATAGCATTTTTCACAATAGACATATAGCCTTTTCTTAGGTTTTCTATGTGTCTATTCTACTGTGCCCTATGTGTTTAAAACAAATGACGCTTAGTAGCCAGGATTTTGCTTCAACTTGCTATTGTTACGAATTTCGGCAGTAGGAATAGGGAATAGCAACTCACGGTCTTTGAGCGTTGGGCCGTAAGAAAACTTGTGACCCACGTAGTTTTCAAACTTCTTGGTCGTGACGTTGAAGGCTTTGCGCAAACGCACCATGTCATACCACGTTTTGTTTTCAAAGCTCAACTCGTACCAACGTTCCCGCCAAATGGCTTCTCTCAGTTCTTCTTTGCTCAAGCCCTTCAATTCGGGTAATTCGGCGCGTTTACGAACGGCATTGACCGCATCATACGCCACCGCCGTTGGGCCATTTGCCTCATTTGACGCCTCAGCCAATGTCAACAATACCTCGGCGTAGCGCAATACCGTCCAGTTCAAGTCGCTGCTAGTGGTCGAAAGTTGGGCGGTGTTGTCAAAATGTTTGTACAAATAATAGCCTCCCAAATTACGCGTCTTGGTGCGGTCGCTGCGCAACGAAAACGATGAGTAATAGAACTGCTTCTCGGCCGTACGCTTGTCTCCTTTTTCGTACGACTCCACAAACTCTTTGTTGGCAAAAATCGCGCCCGTTTCGTCGGTATAAGCCGAAATCCCTTGGTTGTACGGAATGATTGACGTTTGCCAGTTGGAAGGCAATACAAAAGCCACAAACTGGACCATGAAGATATTTTCACCTACGTTCTTTTTGGCAGGATTGTGTAAGTCGTCGTACGAAGGAAACAAGCTAAAGTTCTTCATCGTAACCACCTCTTGGGCTTTATCTGCCGCTTTTTTGTAATATTCAGCTCCTTTTTGGAGTGGATAGCCCGCCATCGTTAAGTACACCGACGACAATAGCGACTTCACTGCGCCCATCGATGCGCGTCCTGTAGCATCGGCATTGGGCAATCCCGATGCCTCGGCTTCAACGAGGTCGGCTTCAATCAACTTATAAACTTCCTCTACAGATGCTTGCGGCGCGTACAAATCGGGCGATTTGAGGTCAACAGGGTCTTTGATTAAAGGAATACCCCCAAAAATTCGTACCAATTCGTAATAATACAATGCCCGCAAGAAACGTGCCTCGCCCAAATAACGCTTTTTGGCGGCCTCGTTCATCGTAATGCCAGGGATTTTGGCAATGGCCAAGTTGGCATTGGCAATACCACGGTAGTGGTTGGTCCAGTAGGTAGCACCGTAGCCATTGTCGGAGTTGTTGACCAAATTGCGCACAAAAATGCTGTTTTGGGCTTGCCCTAACTCGGTATTGGCCAAGCCTGTTGCAAATTCGAGCATCATCCAAGGCCCTCCGTTGAACCCTCCTCCTAGCACGTTGCGGAGGTTTTCATAGATGGAGTTGACCACACTTTCGGCGTGTTCGGGCTTGGTGAAATAGTTTTCGAGGGTAAAGTTTGAGCGATCGGGTTCTTCCAAAAACTCCGAGCAACTTCCTGCCGATACCAATAGCGCTCCGCTAATTAACCATCGGCTGATATATTTTACTGTCGCGTTCATGCTTGATTTCTTTTTAATGAAAGTGATACAACAATTACAAACCGATATTTAAGCCTACCATAAATACCCGTGGTTTTGGATAAGCGTACAAATCCACGCCTTGGTCAAAGGCCGAACCTGAAGTAGAAACCTCTGGGTCATAGCCTTCAAATTTGGTACGCAAGAAGAAATTCTGCACCGATGCAAACGCCCGCAAGCGGTTCAAATGAATTTTCTCAATCATTTTGGTCGGGAAGCGGTACGACAACAATAGGTTACGTCCACGAATGAACGAGCCATCTTGCACACGGTCGGTGTCGTTGTTGGTGTTATATCCTGCCGAAACAGGGCGAGTTTGGGCAATATTAGTATTTTGCCTTTCAGGTGTCCACGCGTTCAATACCGTTTTGAAACTGTTGGCAATTCCTGTGCGGTCTTCGGCGGAGTGCTTGCTACGGAACAACACGTCGTTGCCGTACATAAACTGTAAATCCACCATCAACTCTAGGTTTTTGTGCGAAAACGTGTTGGTCAACGTCCCAAACCCATCAGGAATCCCCTTGCCAATAATCACACGGTCGTTGTCGTTGATAACCCCGTCTTGATTTACATCTTGGTACTTGATGTCCCCTGGTTTTTTCAAGTAACGCGCAGCTTCTGACTCCTCGGCCAAGCTCCACGTACCTTGGTGAACAAATCCAAAGAACGACCCCACAGGCTGTCCTTCTCGAATGACGGTCGAACCGTTGAAGATGTCGGCGCCGCCCGTCAAGGCGATTACTTTATTTCGGTTGATAGAAATGTTAAAGGCAGTGCTCCAATTGAAATTAGGCGTAGCCACGTTCACCGAGTTGATGCCCAATTCAATACCACGGTTTTCCATGCTACCAATGTTTTGGCTCACGGTAGTATAACCACTACTTGACGGCACAGGCGCGCTCAACAACATGTCGGAAGTCAGCTTGCGATAGACGTCAAATTCGAGGTTCAAGCGGTTGTTGAACAAACCGACTTCGATACCTGCATCCACTTGAGCCGTTTTTTCCCAACGTAAATCAGGGTTGGCCAAACGGTTGACGCCAATACCGATTTGACGGGCATTGTTAAAAATCACCGAGTAGTTGCCCAATCCCGCCAAGGCTTGGTAGGCCGTAATTTCGGAGTTACCCGTCAAACCGTAGCTCGTGCGTAATTTTAGATTGGAAATAACGGGTATGCCTTTCATGAAATCTTCGTCAATAACCCGCCACGCCAACGCTGCCGACGGAAACACTGCGTAGCGATTGGACGAACCAAACTTAGACGAACCATCAATACGACCCGTGAAGGTCAACAGGTATTTTTCTTTCAAACTGTAGTTGATACGGCCGAAGTAAGAGTTTAATCCATAAGCACTTGTACTTGAAGTCGGCGCCACGGCAACAGCCCCTGCCCCTAAATTATTGAACTGAAAATAATCATCCTGAAAACGTTGGGCTCTTGCTTGCGACGAGAAACGATCAACGTGCTGCCACGCCAACCCCAACAAGGCATTCACTGAGTGAATCGACTTAAATTTAGTATTGTAGGTCAGGTAGTTTTCAAACTGCCAAGAATTGTGACGCTCGTTGTTGATGTAAGCATCTCCACCTTGGTTACGAGAAATGTAGTTCAACGTCCGACCACCGTAATAATCGTTGCGCTGATTGATGATATTTGTACCAAGCGTTGTGCGTAGTTCCAAACCTTTGGCCAAAGTAATGTTGGTATAAATATTGCCCAACATGGTTTGGGTTTTGAGGTAATACAAACGCTCAGTCGCTACGTGGACGGGGTTCCCGCCGCCTTCCATGCCTGGGTAATCTTCATTTCCACCCCAGCGGCCGTCGGGGTAACGTACGGGAATAATGGGCAACGCCTCCAACACCTGACGCATGGCGATAATTCCGCCCCCGCCGAGTGGATCGACTTGGCTTTCGTTTTGATCGTTGTAGCTCAACGCACCGCCAACTTTCAACCATTTTTTAATTTGGCTATCCACCACAAAACGCCCCGAAAAGCGCTTCAACCACGAGCCCGTCATCAAACCGTCTTCGTTGCGGTAGCCCAAATACACCCCAAAATTATCTTTTGAGTTTCCGCCCGTAAACGACAATTGGTGGTTTTGGGTCAATGCTTTCCGAAACGACTCGTCTTGCCAGTCCGTATTGTACAATGGTTTGCCGTTTGCATCAAAAAGCAATGGGTTCGTGCGTTTGGTTTTGGGGTCAACGTACTTGCCCCCAGCCCAACCTACGGGATCGTATTTTTTGGCATTTTCGTAGGCAACATCTTCTATTCGCAAAAACTCTTCTGAGTTCAATAAAGGAATTTTTCGGGGCAATACGCCCACGCTGAAATCGGTATCATAGTTGACCCGCCCACCGTCTTTGCTTCCGCGTTTGGTCGAAACCAAAATTACCCCATTGGCACCCCGCGCTCCGTAAATCGCGGTAGCTGAGGCGTCTTTCAACACTTCAATCGACGCAATGTCATTGGCGTTGATGTAGTCCATGGGGGTACTGCCGTTGGCAAGGTCAGTGGCGTTCAAAATCACGCCGTCAATCACATAAAGCGGGTTATTGGCTACACTCACCGAGGTATTTCCCCGAATACGGATGTTGGCACGGCCTCCAGGACGACCCGAGTTGACCGATACGTTTACCCCCGTAATGCGTCCCGAAAGGGCTTGGTTTAGTGATGCCGAGGGGCGTTCTTGCAACACTTCTCCTTTGACCGTTCCGACCGAACCCGTCAAATCTGATTTACGCTGCACGCCGTAACCTACCACAATGACTTCTTCCAGCGATTTGGCATCTACTTTGAGCGCGACCGTTAGTTGGACTTGGTTTCCCACCGTTATTTCTTGGGTAACATAGCCCAAATAGCTAAATACCAGCGTGGCATTATCGTTTGGAACTTCCACATCAAAACGGCCATCAGCATTGGTCGTCGTGCCACGGGTCGTACCTTTCACGACCACGCTTACGCCTGGCAATCCTGTGCCAGCTTCGTCATTGACAATCCCCGCCACTTTTCGCGCCAAAGGAAAATTTACTTCGCGAGGTAGCGCTCCTGATGAAGCACGGACTGGAGCGGCTTCTTTTTCGGGCGTCAGAATAATCTGCTGCCCAATGATTTCATAACGTAGCCTAAGCGAGCGGGTGAGTTTTCCCAATACCTCCGAAAGAGGCTCATTGGAAGCAATCAGCGTGATTTTACGGTCGGCAGGAAGGGCAGTTGGGCGGTAAGCAAAACGAATTTTAATCTGCTTTTCAATTACCGTTAGGGCTTGCCTTGCTCCCTGATTTTCAACGTGTATCGACACTTTTTGCTTGAGAATTTCCTGGGCATTGACTTCATTGGCCAACGACACACCCGTAAAAATCACCGCCAGCAGGCATTGTATCAGTGATAATTTCATAAGGTGGTAAAAGAGGGGTTTGAAACGTACCTTTGTTTTCATTAGATTTGAATGTTTTTGTTAAGAATTAGGCAAAAACTCCTCCCTCACGTCTTCCATGAGACGCTTGCAGATCGACCAAAATCACAAGGGGAGGCTAACGGCACCAGCGGTGTTGCAACCACTGCTGGTGTTTTTTTTACATCAGGACGAACAACAGAACTGTTTCATAGTGCAAATGGGGGTTAAGGGGTTAAGTAGAAAGGTTTAATAATATATCACTTTAGCAAATCAGGTATCAACACCCTCCTTTGCCATAAATAATCACCTGGCCATCAATCAATTTATAGTCTGCGTCAAGTACTTTACAAATCACTTCCAGCTTCTCAAAAAGATTTTCATCGGTGAGGTTAATGGTTAATAAGCAGTTTTTCAACACGTCTTCATCATAAACCACCTCAATGCCATAGGCTTTTTCTAGCGCTGCAAACACCAGAGGCGCGGGTGCTGCATCAAAGACAAAGCGAGCCATTTCGGCAGGAGGCAACAGCAGCGTAGGCGTTTCTACGAGTAGTTTTCGGATGGTTGCCTCACTGCGAACAAATACCGCTTTCTGGTTGGGGGTGAGCACGATGCCTTTACTTTCGGGGTCTTGCCGAGGGTCGCGGCGGTCGGCATATACCGAAACCCTCCCCGACTTTACGGCTACCGTCACGTCAGGGTCTTTTTGATAGGCAGCAATATGAAAACTCGTCCCCAGCACCCTTGTTACCAATCCATTAGCAAAAACTAAAAAGGGACGTTTAGGGTTTTTTTCTACGTCAAAAAAAGCACCTCCTTCTAAGTGTACTTCACGCTTATCGTCCTGAAAACGACGTGGATACTTCAGACGGCTGTTGGTTTCTAACTCGACCCGACTGCCATCGGAGAGCTGAATCAGCATCATTTTATCCGATGAATTAACGGCCTCCATCCATGCTGGTAACACTTTGGTGGCCACCTCGGTTTTTTCTGTAGGTATTATTCCGCCATTTTGCCAAGCATAGCCTAATGCCAACACAACCACTGCTGCCGCCGCCCAACCTCCTACGCGCCAAAACCACGACGCCGTCCGTACATTCGGCGTTGTTTCTAGCGTCTCAATGGTATGCTCTATTCGCTCCCAAATCACGGCGGCAGTTACGCTTTCCGCGTTTGAATCGTGTAATTCTTGAAGCCCCAAAATAAGTCGGCGCGCTTCCTCTAGTTGGTAATAACGTTCGGGAAAATCTCGTAAAAATTGTTGCCAAAAAGCATCACTCTCGGGCGTAGGCGCACAAACCCAAGCCCGAAAATACTCATCGGCGGCAAGTTCTTCGGCTGTAAATTGGTAATAGTCCATAGGTTAAAGATGTTCGATTTTAAAAAATAGGGTGTGGATAACGAGTTTTTGTCAGTAGAAAAAAAGCATCGTGAGCACCATCGAAAAAATTCGGACGGTTTCGCGCAATGTTTTCAGGGCGGTGTAAATAAATCGGCAAGCTGATTGATAATTCACGCCCATCAATTGGGCGACTTCCTCGTTACTAAACTGATGGGTAAATCGCAAATCAATAGCCTGTTGCTGGCGCGGGCTAAGTGTCTGGTAGCCCTCCCGCAAGCGTCGTAATAGCTGTTCTTGTCGCTCGTCCGAAATCCATTGGTGCTCGATGGTACCTGCTTCGTCGGCGTTGTCGAAATTATCAACGTTGGTGGCAGCATAAAACTCATCGCGCTGCTGCGCCCGCGTAATTTTGTTTCGCAACGACCTAAATAAGTAAAATTTGATGGAGTCGGTCTCACTCAGGCGAGTTCGGCTTTGCCACAATTCGATGAATAAATCGTGGATACTGTCTTCTATCAGGCGCGCATCTGAGGTAACCTTGTGTCCATAACGCACCAACTCTTGGGCATACAGCTCATAAATCCGCTTGAAGGCCCAGCGTTCTCCTTCGCGGAAAGCATCCCAAAGTGCAGTATGTGAATGGTGTGAGGTCACAGAACGTCGGATTAAGTGGTACAGTCGAATAACTTTCGATAGCTTCAATTACTAATGCCAGAAAAACTCATTTTTAATCCTATTTTTTCTCATTATTTTTTTATTTTTTTTACTACCTACATTTTTCAATAGACAAAACTCTCATAACAATTTGATTTACAATATGCTACAAATGTTGCGCCTCGCCGAGGCTGCGTTGAAATTTTATTTATTACATGCTACAAATGTTACGCCTCGCCGAGGCTGCGTTGAAATTTTATTTATTACATGCTACAAATGTTGCGCCTCGCCGAGGCTACGTTGAAATTTTATTTATTACATGCTACAAATGTTGCGCCTCGCTGAGGCTGCGTTGAAATTTTATTTATTACATGCTACAAATGTTGCGCCTCGCCGAGGCTGCGTTGAAATTTTATTTATTAAATGCTACAAATGTTGCGCCTCGCCGAGGCTATTGGTAAACACATAGCTCACATAGGATTTTTCACAATAGATACATAGACCCTTTAGCTACTGTTTTCTATGTGTGTACTTTCTATTGTGATCTATGTGTTTTAAAATTAATAAAAGAGGGATAAGCACATAGCTCACATAGGATTTTTCACAATAGATACATAGCGCCCCCTAGCTGATTTTTCGTATATTTTTAAAATTTCAGTAACTTGACCCCATCACCCATCTCGTTATGCCCTCTTACGAAGAAACCGTCGCAAAAGAACTCCGTCTCTGGCAACGCCAAATGCTAAAAAAGCCTTCGGCAGCCAACCGTCTCGCCAAAGCCACCCAAAAGTGGATCAATAACCTGATTCCTGAGAAAATTCACGAAATCATCACCACCACCATCAAGCAAATGACCCGTGGTGTGCTTTTTGGTGCGGAGTTTATCACGCCACTTCCTGCACCTGCGGTTAGTTTTGAGCAACAAGAAGATGAAGTACGACGACGCATTAGTTTCTATAAAACCGCTGGTGCGGCCGAAGGCGGCGTGGCGGGCGCGGGCGGCTTCTGGCTGGCTTTGGCCGACTTTCCGCTATTGCTTAGTCTCAAAATGAAGCTCCTTTTCGACATTACGGCTTGTTATGGCTATCCTATCAACGACTACCGCGAGCGGATTTTTCTGTTACACATCTTTCAGCTGGCGTTTTCAAGTCAAGAACGCCGTCGAGAGGTGTATCTGCAAATCGTTGATTGGGAGGAAAAAAGTAAGCTTTTACCTGAAGACATCCACGCCTTCGACTGGCGTACGTTTCAACAAGAGTACCGCGACTACATCGATTTGGCAAAAATGGCGCAACTCATTCCTGGCATTGGTGCCGCCGTGGGGGTGGTCGTCAACTATCAACTTATCGACAAACTAGGTAAAACTGCCATGAATGCCTACCGAATGCGGAAGAAGGGGAAGTTTGAGTGAGGAGAGATGAGTGAGGAGTGATAAACGTTTTATGTGCTGAGGGTTGCTCACAATCCGAATTATTTCTTATCATCACTTTTTTCCTTTTCAGCTACAACATTGCGACTTTTGGCTACATCATTTATCTGATTGTTACTGAACTTTGCACCATCAAATAATTCCAAAATTGGTGTAATTTTAGAAAAAACCAGCAAAGAAAATGAAAATTGTAACCATCGCCCTCCTGCTCATTTCGTCGTTTTTGAGCCTCAAACACGGCTGGGATGCCTTCCAACCTGCTACTGCCGAGCAAGCCAAAATGATGGCCGACTTGGGCATTACCAAATCCTTTGTGCCTCTTGTGGGCGCACTCTCTATTATTATTGGCTTAATGCTCCTTTTTCCTCAAACTTTTTTTGTGGGCAACCTGCTCAATGCCATTGTAATCCTGTTGATTATGGCGTTTTCGTTGCGGGCAGGAAACGTCAAAATGGCCTTCATCGAAATTCCATTTCTTGCGTTACCATTGCTATTGATTTGGTTAAAATACCCTTTTAAATTTTAGCAGTATGCCCCAAGAAAAACCGTACCGAATCAAATCCATCGCCGAAATTCATCGGTTGATGAACCTGCCGAAGCCACAGCACCCACTTATCGGCATGATTGACCTCAAAATATTAAAATCCGCGCCCAACATTCAGGCTGTACTTTCAGATTTTTATGTGGTGTCGCTCAAGAGAGGCTGCGACAAACTTATGTACGGCCAGCAAAAGTACGACTTTGATGAAGGGTTGCTGGCTTTCATTGCACCAGGGCAAATTTTGCGCGGGGAAGCCAACGGCGTCCCTCACAACCTCGAAGGCTGGATGCTCTTTATTCACCCTGATTTTTTGTGGAACACTCCACTTGCCAAAAAAATCAAACAGTACGAGTTCTTTGGATACTCGACCAACGAAGCTTTGTTTTTGTCCGACAAAGAAGAAACTACCATCAACGGTATTGTCAATAACATCCGAGAAGAATACCACGCCAACATTGACAAATTCAGCCAAGACGTAATCATTGCCCAGCTGGACGTGCTATTTACCTATGCCCAACGGTTTTACGAACGGCAGTTTATTACCCGAAAAATCACCAACAGCCAAGTACTCAATCGCCTAGAAGAAATCCTGAACGCTTATTTCAACAACGAAGATTTGGTATTAAAAGGACTACCCACCGTGCAATACGTGGCGGATTCCCTGAACTTTTCCACCAAATACCTGAGCAGTATGTTGAAACAGCTTATCGGACTTACTACTCAGCAGCTTATCCACGAAAAACTGATTGAAAAGGCCAAGGAAAAGCTATCCACCACCGAACTGACCGTGAGCGAAATTGCCTATGAACTAGGTTTTGAACATTCCCAATCGTTCAATAAGCTGTTCAAAGCCAAAACCAACCAAAGCCCCCTCGAATTTAGGCATTCGTTTAATTAAGGTCATCAGTAACTGTTCAATATTATCCGTTTGGGCCTCGTAAAATTGGTCAAAAAAAAGTTTTTTTTGTACTAATCAAATGGTTTAAACATTTGTTTAAAAATAACATTTAAAATAATTGTTCAATCAAAAATTTGTTTTCACTTTTGTTGCGGAAATTTGAAAATGGAGGTTATCGTGACATGTATTACTCAGTCTAGTGAAGAGAGAATCAAAGAAGCGGCAAAGGCTATTTTTTTGAAAAAGGGGTACGCAGGAACAACGGCAAGAGATATAGCTGAAGCGGCCAACATGAACATTGCTTTGACGAATTATTATTTTCGAAGCAAGGAGAAGTTGTTTGTTGAGATTTTTAGGGATTTGTTCAACTACTATTGCCAAAACACCCTAAGAATTTTTGAGAAACCGATTGGTATTCGCGAGAAATTAATCGAACTGATTGAGGAAGATTTCAGAGTGATGAAAGCAGAACCCAACTTGGTACTGTTTCTGATGAATGAAATTCAGCGCGACCCCGAGCAGCTCCTCCCCGAGCTATCGAAGTTTAAGGAGTTGTTGCATGGAACGCTGACGAGCCAAATTAACGAAGAAGTACAAAATGGTCGAATGCGCGACATCAGTGCCGACCATTTAATGCCACTCATTATGGGAAGTCTTCAGTTTATTTTTGTGGGCAAAAAAATGAACATGAAACTTCACAATACCTGCGAAGAAGAGTTCAACCACTTCGCCGAGTGCCATAAAGACCTTATTATCAGCATGATTACTGAGTACCTGTTTGTCCCAACAACAGCTTCTTAGTTTTTTATTAAGCATACAAACAATTCTTAAAAAAGAATTGTTTGTATTTCAAGGATAGGTCATTACCTAACCACCATTACACCAAAAACAACGTGCCGATGCTTCATTGGATCCGTTGTATTATCAAAGTCTGACACGCTATTGACAGTATGGGAAACAAATTACGCAACAAGCTCGCAGAGTTCAAGGAGGCTGCGATTGCTAAAGAAAAAGGAATCTACCCTTATTTTAGACCCATCGAATCGGGTCAAGATACCGAGGTTCTCATCAACGGTAAACCCGTTTTAATGTTTGGTTCTAATTCTTACTTAGGACTAACCAACCACCCCTACATCATTGAGGCTTCTCAAAAAGCTGCTGAAAAGTACGGCACAGGCTGTGCGGGTTCACGGTTTTTGAACGGTACACTCGACATTCACATCGAGCTTGAGCGCCGACTTGCCGCTTATGTAGGAAAAGAGGCTGCCATCTTGTTCAGCACAGGTTATCAGGCCAACTTGGGAGCTCTTTCTAGCTTGACAGGCCGCCATGATTACATTTTGTTGGACGAAATGAACCACGCCTCCATCATCGACGGAAGTCGTTTGTCGTTCTCGAAGGTCATTAAGTATGCCCACAACGACATGGAAGACCTCCGCAAAAAGCTTAGTCTTTTGCCCGATGAAGCCGTAAAACTCATCGCTACTGACGGGATTTTTAGCATGGAAGGCGACATTGTGGACTTGCCTGGGCTCAACAAAGTAGCTGCCGAATTCGATGCGTCTGTTCTGGTGGATGATGCCCACAGTTTAGGCGTTATTGGTGAACGTGGCGCAGGAACGGCCTCTCATTTTGGCCAAACCCACGAGACTGACTTGTTTATGGGAACATTCAGCAAGTCCTTGGCATCGTTGGGAGGGTTTATTGCCAGCGACAACGAGACCATCGAGTACCTCAAACACCGTGCGCGTTCGCTCATATTCAGCGCCAGCATGACACCCGCTACGGCAGCGAGCACCATTGCAGCACTCGACGTCATTGAGTCAGAGCCGTTCCACATCGAGCGCTTGTGGGCAAACACCCGCTATGCCAAAGAATTGTTGCTGTTGAGTGGGTTTGATTTGGGTCCGACCGAAAGCCCAATTTTACCAATTTATATTCGCAACAACGAGCATACTTTCCTCATGACCAAATTTTTACAGGACGAAGGTGTGTTTGTCAATCCTGTCGTATCGCCAGCGGTACGCCCCGAAGACAGCCTCATTCGCTTTTCGCTGATGGCCACGCATACTTTCAGCCAAATTGAAGAAGCCGTGGATAAATTGGCACGAGTTGCCCAAAAAGTTTGTCCTGAAGCGTTAAAGCAACATATATGATTCGTATAGCCCCCGTAGAGTCTAGCAAAGAAGTAGGAAAATTCATTGATTTTCCGCACGATTTGTATAAAAATGACCCCAATTACGTACCCGAACTCTTTATTGCCCAACGTGATATGCTTTCTCCCAAGAAGCATCCATTCCACGAACACGGGCAGGTAAAGCTGTTTTTAGCCTATAAAGACAACCAGATTGTGGGTCGAATTGCGGCCATTGTGAATGGCAATCACATCGCATTTACGGGGAAACAAGACGGTTTCTTTGGTTTTTTTGATTGCATCAACGACCAAGAAGTCGCCCAAGCACTGATTGATACGGCAGTAAATCACCTAAAAGAGAAAGGTTTAACCCGCCTCGTTGGCCCCGTCAACTTTTCCACCAACGACCCTTCTGGGGTGTTAGTTGAAGGTTTTGAACGCCCACCCATCGTGATGATGACCTACAACGCTCCCTATTACGACACGTTGTTGTCAAGCATAGGGTTGCGAAAAATGACCGATTTGCTCGCCTACGAGTTGGAAGTAAGCGAGTCTAACGACCGCTCTATCAAACTGTTGGAAGTATTGCAAAGCCGTTTGAAAAACAAAGGAATCACGATTCGTCAGGTGGACATTAAAAATTTCAAACAAGAGGCCGTCAAGATTCGTGAAGTATATAACAAGGCTTGGGACAAAAACTTAGGGTTTGTACCCATGACCGACAAAGAGTTTGACTTTTTGGCCAACGATTTGAAGTTATTACTCGACCCTCGATTCTGCCTCGTTGCCGAAAAAGACGGTGAGTTCATCGCCTTTGCACTCGGCGTACCTGACCTCAACCAAATCTTGATTAAAATCAAACGAGGTCGGTTGTTTCCAACGGGGATTTTCAAGTTGTTGACCCAACGTAAAAACATCACTCGTTTGCGCGTATTGGCGCTTGGCGTATTGGAAAACTACCGCAAAATGGGCATTGAAGCCTGTTTGTACGGAACCATCATTAAAAACACGTACGGAACAAAAATCACGGGTGGTGAATGTTCGTGGATGCTTGAAGACAATTACCTCATGAACCACGCCATCGAACAAATCAACGCAAAATTATACAAGCGGTATCGGTTGTACGAAAAAGAACTATGAGCGGGCGCGTATTGATAACGGGGGCAAGCGGGTTTATTGGATACCACTTGATTGAGGCAGCCCAAAAAGCGGGATTGGAAGTCCATGCCGCAGTGCGCCCGTCAAGCGATGTTTCGCACCTTGCGCCATTGGCTCCCGTTTTTGTTTATCCCGATTACCGTTCAACCGACGCACTTCGGTCGTTTTTGGAAAAGGGTCAATACCAGTATATTATTCACTCAGCAGGGGCAACGCGCGCCAAAGACAGTGCCACGTACAACCTCATAAACGCCGAATATACCCGTCGGTTGGCCGAAGCAGCCTGCCAAGTTAGTCAACCGTTGGAGCGGTTTGTTTTTGTGAGCAGTTTGGCCGCCCTTGGGCCGTTATCATACACTGAAAAACAACCGATTACGGAGAATACGCCGCCAATGCCTGTCACCGATTATGGTAAAAGCAAGTTGTTGGCCGAACAATATTTAGCTGAAATCAAAGGGTTGCGAACCAGCGTCATTCGGCCAACCGCCGTTTATGGGCCCCGCGAAAAAGATGTATTTATCCTTTTCAAAACCCTCAACAGCGGCATCGACGCGTACATTGGTCGTGGTGCGCAACGTTTCAGCTTTGTTTACGTAAAGGATTTAGCAGATGCAACGGTAAAAGCAGCGCTTCACAAAAGTACCGCCAACCATGTTTTCAACGTTTCGGACGGAGCCGCATATAACCGTTATGAACTGGCCGAGATTTTCAACGCATGGAGTGGCAAAAAACCTGTTCGGATTCATATCCCTTTGGGGTTGATGAAATTTGTTGCAACGGCTTTGGAAGTAGGCTATACATTTTCAAAAAATACGCCAGTCATTAACCGC
Source organism: Runella limosa DSM 17973 (assembly GCF_000482465.1). Classification (GTDB taxonomy): domain Bacteria; phylum Bacteroidota; class Bacteroidia; order Cytophagales; family Spirosomataceae; genus Runella; species Runella limosa. Next base: position 314,616 of record NZ_KI519422.1, on the reverse strand, counting down.
GAAAAACTCAAAGAACTGACGGCACAAAACTGGTATTGTAGCATCGATACCGCCCAATCGCAACTCGGTTACCAACCAAAATATAACTTAAAAAGAGGGCTTCTCGAAACCCTAACGTGGTACCGAGAAAACCAATGGCTTTGATAACCAATAGATTACCATTACAGCAACAGACATGAACGACAAAGATTTCTTGAATTAAGAAAATGAAAAGAATAACCACACTCATCGTATTAGTGCTGCTTTTGCCGATAACCCTTCTCTACGGCCAAAGCGCAACGGTTGTAAAAGGAGTCATTTCGGACGCTAAAACGGGCGAAACGCTACCTTTTGTCAACGTACAGGTAGTAGGCACGACCATCGGAACCACCTCCGATGCGGATGGACAATATACCCTCAGCGTACCCAACAAACAGCCCAAAATCAAGTTTACGTACATCGGTTACCAAAGCATCGAGAAAACGGTCACGCCAGGTAACACCCAGACTATCAACGTCAAATTGGCGGTGGATGCGCTTTTGCTCAAAGAAATTGTTGTCAAAGGAAAAACCACTCGCTACCGCAACAAGGATAATCCTGCGGTTCAGCTCATTCGTCAGGTGATTGACCACAAAGAGCAGAACCGCATGACCCAAAACGACTATGTGGAGTACGAGCAGTACGAAAAAATATCGCTTGCGCTGAGCAATCTTTCTGATGAATTTAAGGACAAACGCATTTTTCGTAATTATCAATTTTTGTTTGTAGCCCAAGATTCGGCTGGAATGGGCGGAAAAAATATGCTACCCGCTTACATGCAGGAGAAACTATCACAAGTATATTTTCGCAAAAACCCTTATACCAAAAAACAATGGGTGCAAGCCGACCGCAAGGCAGAATTTGACCAAAAATTTATTGACAACGAGGGGCTAAATGCCTATTTCAGACGGTTGTACGAAGACATTGATATTTATAAAAATGACATCTCAATTGCAACTAATTTGCTTTTGAGCCCCATTGCTAACACCGCTCCTACGTTTTATAAGTTTTTTATTCGTGATACCGTCAAGACCCAAACGCCTTGGTTGATTGAGCTTGGGTTTGTACCTCGCAATAAAGCCGATATGCTTTTTGAGGGTAAACTATTTATTACCCTCGACGGAAATTACAGCGTTCAAAACGCGTATTTAACCGTAAACAAAGACATTAACCTCAACTTCATGCGTGACCTTGAGGCCAAAATTGAATTTGTAAAAGAGGAAGATGGACGCTACCGCCCCAGCAAAACGTCGTTGGGAATGGAGTTTTCGTTGGGCGAAAAAGCCGCAGGTTTGTACGGTCAGCGTGTCGTAAATTTTAAAAATTTCTTGACCAATCAGCCCCGTCCTGATAGCCTTTATAAAGGCCCTGCCCAAGAAAATGCGCCGACGTTTGCCAAGCTAAATGCCAACAACGAAGCCTATTGGAGCAATTTACGTCACCTCCCCCTCGACCGCATGGAGAGCAACATCTACCGGAACGTAGATACGCTCCAGACCATCCCATCGTTCCGTCGAATTATGGACATCACTACCTTGTTTTTTGCGGGGTACAAGTCTTTTGGAAAAGTGGAAATCGGACCTGCCAATACGTTTTATAGTTTCAACCCCGTGGAAGGTTTTCGCCTACGCTTTGGCGGACGCACCACCACCGAACTCAGCAATCGACTCTATTTTGAAGGGTATGGAGCGTACGGTTTCAAAGACCAAAAATGGAAATATTTTGCGAGCAGTACATTTTCGCTGAACAACAAATCGGTCTATCATTTTCCGCTACACTACATTCGGGCGAGTTATCAGCGCGACACAAAAATCCCTGGACAAGAGTTGCAGTTTGTCCAAGAAGATAACTTCCTGCTGTCGTTCAAACGCGGCGATAACAACCGTTGGCTGTACAACGATGTTATAAAATTGGAATACATCCGCGAGTTCACCAATCACTTTTCGTACAAGTTTGGATTTACCCAATGGGCACAAACGCCCGCAGGCATTCTCAAGTACGAACGAACTACTGACGGCGCAGCTCAAAATGTAGCCCAACTCAACAATACCGAATTGAGCTTGGAGCTTCGCTATGCCCCCAACGAGCAGTTTTATCAAGGAAAACTCTATCGGACGCCGCTCATCAATCGCTCCCCTATTTTTACGTTGCGTTATAACGCTGGGATAAAGGGGCTTTTGTCAGGCCAAACCGACTATCATACAATTACTGGCAATGTCGCCAAACGTGTTTATTTATCACAGTATGGTTTTGCGGACGTAACAGCCGAAGGTGGCTACATTTTTGGCAACAATATTCCATTTCCGCTGTTGATGATTCACCGCGCCAACCAAACCTACGCGTACCAATTGAACTCTTACAACTTGATGAATTTCCTTGAGTTTGTAAGCGACCGCTACGCGAGCATCGACGTTCAGTATTACTTCAATGGCTTCTTATTCAACAAAATACCGTTGCTGAAACGACTCAAATTGCGCGAAGTGTTGAGCGTAAAAGCCTTGGTAGGTGGCCTTCGCGATGAAAACAACCCTAACAAAGGCGCATCCGTTTTTCGTTTCCCTGTCGATTCGGAAGGACGTAGCATTAGCTACACTCTTGGCAGCCAACCGTACATTGAAGGAAGCGTTGGCGTGGCCAATATTTTCAAATTAGTTCGGGTCGATTTGGTACGACGTTTTAGTTACCTCAACAACCCAAACACGGTTCAGTGGGGAGTAAGAACACGTTTTAGACTTGATTTTTAGACAGTTATCTATTGTTTATTTTAACACATAGAGCACCTGAGAATTAACACATAGAGAACTATCTGAACTATGTGGTCAAATAAAAGACCTCGTGCTCCCCGTTAACAGATAAACAAAAAACAGACACCAAAATGAAATACGGAATCATAGCAGCGGGTGAAGGGTCACGATTGGCGAAGGAGGGATTTACCCTTCCCAAACCCATGGTGCAGTTGCACGGCGAAATGCTAATTGACCGCCTGATTGCAGTTTTTGCCCGTAACCGAGCTGAATCTGTACATATTATCATCAATGAAGCCTCAGAAGTGCTCGAAAATCACTTGTTGCAGGCCAAGTATCCTGTACCTGTTTTTATCGTAAAGAAATCAACGCCGAGTTCGCTCCACAGTTTTTACGAATTACTAAAAAGTACCGAGCAGCCAAGCGATTTTTGCCTGACCACCACCGACACCGTATTTATCGAAGAGGAATTTGAAGCTTATATCAACGCCTTCCAAGCGGCACCTTCGTTGGATGGGCTGATGGCCGTTACGTCGTTTGTGGATGACGAGAGTCCTTTGTTCGTAAAAACCAACGAGCAACTTGGAATTACTGATTTTTGCGACACCAACGACGATCCAATTCCTTACGTTTCGGGCGGGATTTACTGTTTACGCAGCCGCGCTTTGGCACAAGTCACCCAAGCCGTCGAAAGTGGCACCAACCGTATGCGAAACTTTCAGCGTCGTTTAGTCACGGAAGGATTACAATTAAAAGCATTTCCCTTCAAAAAAATCGTTGACATCGACCATGTAAGGGACATAGAAACGGCGGAACTGTTTTTAAGCGAAGCCTAAAGAGAGACTTTCCAAGTCTGATAACCAACGAGTTCAAGACTTGGAAAGTCTAATAAACGGAATAAAAAAGACTTTCCAAGGCTGAAAATCGACAAATTCAAGACTTGGAAAGTCTAATACAACGTAATAAACAAGACTTTCCAAGGCTGAAAATCAACGAATTCAAGACTTGGAAAGTCTAATACAACCGAATAAACAAGACTTTCCAAGGCTGACAACCAACGAGTTCAAGACTTGGAAAGTCTAGCACAGTAAAATTAACCAGACTCTCCAAATCTGACACCAAGCCAATTGGAAAGTCTAAGCAACTATTCGTATCATGAAAACCACCACATTACTTGGAGTAACCAGAAACAAAAAGTTTTCGCCCAACCACGTCGGAAACGACGGTGCGATTTTTTCTTTGGTTATCCAAGAGCTCGAAAAAATGGGGTACTCGGTCCAGCTTTGGGACGAAGATACCTTCTTAGCAGCCACTGAGATTCCTCACCAGTACATTTTCACCATGGCGCGCCAAAAACGGGTCGTAAAAAAATTACAACAGCTTGAAAACGAAGGAAAAATCGTCGTTAATTCGGGCTTTGGCATTGAAAACTGTTTCCGTACCAACATGACCAAAAATTTGTTGGAAAACGGCATTCCGTACCCCAAAAGCTACATTGTACCAACGGATTACGATGGAAACGATGTTTTTGAAAACCTTCCAGGTAAAGGATTTTGGGTAAAAAGAGGCGATTTTCACGCCATCCACAAAGAAGACGTGTCGTTTGCGGCCACGGCCGAAGAAGCCAAAGAAATGCTGCAAGAATACGCCCTGCGCGAAATTCCCGACGCCGTTATTTCGGAACACCTCCGTGGCGATTTGGTGAAATTTTATGCCGTACGCAACACCGACTTTTTCTTCTGGTTTTATCCGTACGCCAACAATCACCACAAGTACGCCGAGTACGAACACATCAACGGTCAATCGGTCTATTATCCGTTTGACGAAAAAGCCTTGCAGCAAGCCGCCAACGCCTCGGCAGAAGTACTCAACATTCATATTTACGGAGGCGATGCCATCATCGACAAACACGGGAATTTTCACCTCATCGACGTCAACGATTGGCCAAGCTTTGCGCCTTGCCGCCAAGAAGCATCCGTTTATATAGCTCAAGCCATTGCCGAACAATTTGAGCTACAGCCCGTAGCAGTGAGTTAACTGTTAGCAGTTGCTCGCTGATACATTTTAACCATTACCTATACTAACGATAACGAATGGAGACATTGACAAAAGATACCCAAACCACTCAGGCAAGTGCGTTTCAAAGTTCGCTCAAATCCAACGACACCGAAGAACGAATTGACATTTGGTTTTACCGCCCTATTGGCTACCAAATTGCCCTTTTTTGCGCCAAAATAGGCATTACGCCCAACGCCGTTACCATTATCAGCATTTTCTTTGGCGTAGCGGCGGGGATATTGTTTTACTACCAAGAACTTTGGATTAACGTCATCGGGATGTTGTCGTTGGTATTTGCCAATTCGCTTGACAGCGCCGACGGGCAATTGGCCCGACTGACCAACAATAAAAGCCGCTTAGGCCGCATTTTGGACGGACTTGCGGGCGACTTTTGGTTTATTGCCATTCACGTCGCTATCTGTTTGCGCAGTCAAAACGAAGGTTGGAGTGCGTTGATTTGGGTTCCAGGCGTGGTGGCAGGTATATCGCACGTGGTGCAGTCTGCTATGGCTGATTATTACCGAAACGTGCATTTGTTCTTTATCAAAGGCACTTCAGGTAGTGAGCTAGACAACAGCCATGACTTGCAAAAAGACTATGATAAACTTTCTTGGGGCAATCATTTTTTCTTAAAACTCATTGCACGCAGCTACCTCAATTACACCAAATTACAAGAAGGATTTTCGCCTAATCTCCAAAAACTATTGGGCGTGGTGCGCGAACGTTTCCAAAACGGCTTGCCCGAATGGCTTATCACCGATTTTCGCGCCATGAATAAGCCATTGATGAAATATACCAACATCGTTCAGTTCAACACCCGCGTGCTGTTCTTGTTTTTGTGGCTCTTCATCGACCAAGCGTGGATTTACTTTCTCTTCGACATTTTCGTGCTCAACCCCATTTTGATTTACATGTGCGTAAGTCAGGAAAAAGTGAGCCGCCATTTTTACCAAAAACTAACTGCCTAACGTGAAAATCAACGCCGTCACCTACAAAATCCTGTTCATGGCCATTGGCGTCGGTACGCTGATGTATATGGTGCATGGCTTGGGTATTGCGGTTATTTGGGAAAATATCCAAAAAACAGGCTGGTGGTTTGTACCCGTCATTGGCAGTTGGTTAGTGATTTATATCCTCAATGCGTTGGCTTTCAAAGCCATCATTCAGGAGCCGAATTTGCCGCAAAGCAATCTGTCATTTGGGTCAGTTTTGCGGCTCACCATTACGGGCTACGTCATTAATTACATCACGCCTTTTGTAGCGTTGGGCGGTGAACCTTACCGCATTATGGAACTAAAGCCCACGCTGGGACTCCAAAAAGCGAGTTCGTCGGTGCTGCTCTACAGCCTGATGCACATGTTTTCGCACGTGATTTTCTGGTTGGCGTCCATCTTGCTCATTTTTGCGTTTGTCCCGCTTGCACCTTTGATGCTCATGGGCTGTTTGATCATGCTGGTGGTGGGGCTGATACTGGGCTTTTGGTTTATGCGCGCTTACAAGCGCGGCTTTACCGTGAGTACGTTTCGCCTGTTGACGCGCCTGCCTTGGGTAGGAACTAAAGTGCAAGCCATGCTGGCCAATAAAGCCGATACGTTGCACGAAATCGACGACCAAATTCGGATTCTTTATGCCGAACGACGACGCCGTTTTCATGCTTCCCTTTGGCTCGAATTTGCAGCTCGCGTGGTGGGTTGCGCCGAAATTTATTTTACAGGTCAAGCCATTGGACTCAATATGTCCATCGTCGATTCGCTGATTATCAGTTCGGGTTCGTCGTTGTTTGCCAATCTTATTTTCTTTTTACCCATGCAACTCGGCACCCGCGAGGGTGGATTGGCCTTGGCACTTACGGCCGTCGGAATGCCCGCATCGGCAGGTGTTTTCATTGGCTTAGTCACGCGCATTCGCGAAGTGGTCTGGATTATGATTGGGTTATTGATGATTAAAACAAAAAAAGCGCAACCTGTTGCAAAGGAGGAAGAAGACCTCGCTCCCGTCGAGTAAGTCTTGTGCAATGAAACAACAAGTAGCTAAACTCATTATTTAGCTAACTCATTGATATTTAATAGCGTTAACAGATAACAAATAACTGTTAACAGAGACCATTACTTATGATAAAAGGATTATTGTTTGATTACGGAGGCACCATCGACACCAACGGCCTCCACTGGGGGAGGGTTCTTTGGGATAGCTACGAAAAACACCAAGCTGGTGTACCAGAAGAAGCATTCCTCAAAGCCTATTCCTACGGAGAAAGAGCCTTGGCTATTAACCCGATTATTGAGCCTCGGCACACTTTTTTAGATACATTACAACTGAAGGTAGAACAGCAGTTTCTGTTTTTGCGCAACGAAGGCATAGACCTACCCGCCTCACTTGGCAAGGCCATTGCCCTCGATTGCTATCAGTTTGCCAAAAGCTCTGTTCAACAAGCAGCGCCCGTTTTGGCTCAATTGGCCGACCGCTATCCTTTGGTAATGGTTTCTAATTTTTACGGAAACTTATCCACGGTCTTACAAGACTTCGGGATCGCGGGGTATTTCCAAGCCATCGTTGAGTCAGCCGTTGTGGGGGTTCGGAAACCCGATGCGGCCATTTATGCCTTGGGCGTACAAGAACTAGGTTTTGCCGCCCACGAATGCGTCGTTATTGGTGATTCGTACAGCAAAGATATTGTACCCGCTAAAGCCGTTGGTTGCCAAACCATTTGGCTCAACGTCAAAGGTTGGGAAACTACCGAGGTAAGTGTTGAAGCTGACGTTGAAATTGATGACTTTGGGCGGATCCCTGAGGTAATCGGCGGGTTGTAAGCAACCCTTGACACACAGACGGGTTGTGAGAAACCCTTGACACGAACAAAACGGGTTGTGAGCAACCCTTGACACGAACAAAACGGGTTGTGAGCAACCCTTAGCACATAGACACCAAAATCGTTAACAACCATGTATGACATTTGCACTATTGGGCACATTACCCTCGATAAGGTAGTGACCCCGAAATCAACCAACTACATGCCAGGTGGCACTTCTTTTTACTTTTCAAAAGCATTGCAAAATGCCGAAATAAACTACGCCCTCGTTACGGCCGTAGCGACGGAAGAGTTAAAAGTAGTGGCCGACTTGCGTAAATCAGGCACCGAAGTATTTGCCTTACCTAGCGAGCACACGGTGTATTTTGAAAACATTTACAGCTTTGACCAAAACCACCGTGAGCAAAACGTTTTGCAAAAAGCGACGCCTTTTGATGTACCCGCCCTTCCCGACCTCGAAGCACGGATTTTTCATTTAGGCCCGTTGCTTTCCGATGATATTTCGGCGGAGTTGGTGAAAGAACTGGCACGTCGCGGCATGGTTTCGTTGGATATTCAGGGCTTTTTGCGTTACGTTGATAACAAAAAAGTACGTTACCGCGATTGGGCCGACAAAAAAGCATTACTTCCTTATATCGGTGTTTTAAAAGCCAACGAATTTGAAATGGAGGTATTGACAGGCCACCACCGCGTCAAAGACGGGGCAGAATATTTGGCTGATTTGGGCGTTAAAGAGGTAATTATCACCTTGGGAAGCCACGGCTCGGTGATTTATACCGATGGCGTATTTCACAAAATTCCTGCGTTTACCCCATCTCAAGTAGCTGACGCTACGGGTTGCGGCGATACCTACATGGCAGGGTATTTGTATCAACGCATCAAAGGGGCACACGTACAAGAAGCAGGAGAATTTGGCGCGGCCATGGCTACGATTAAAATCGAAGCATCGGGGCCATTCTCTGGTGATTTTGAAAAAGTAGAAAACGTACTAAAGTTTGGTGCTCACAACGGATACCGAAAGGTCTTTTCGTGGTCGGAAGCCCTGCTTCAATAGCATTGTTATTATGAAGAAAAGTCTTTTTGTCTTTTTGTTTGCAGCCATTCCTTTTTTAATTTCTGCCGTTTCGCCCAAAAGTGCGGTAGGTGAATCTCCCCTGCCCGACCCCGAAACATTTCCCGTGCCCAACGGTATTCCAGGGTTGTTGTTTTACATTCAACGCGACCCCAATACCAACACGATTTGCTATGAGCTAAATGTGGACAAAAACGGGAAGTTTGAGGAAGAAGACCCCGTTCATGTTTTCTGGATTCGCTATCCAGAGGGAGGAATGCGCAAGGAGCTCAATTTTATCCAGCGTAAGTTTGCGTACGGTATCAATGTCAAAGCCAACAGCAACGGAAGTTACGATTTGCGTTCGGTGGCTTACTCGAAGCTACCGCTACATTTACGAAAAGATGCCCATAACAAATACCACGTTTATACCGACATCAATAAAAAAGAATGTATCCTCAGTCGGGTTTTTATTCGCATTGATGGAGGCTCTTTTTGGTCGCCCAACGTGCTTTTTATCGAACTCAAAGGTACTGACGTCATATCAGGAAAAACAATGGTTCAACGCATAAAACCGTCTTGATTCGGAGTTTCTACCAAAGAAAAAGCCCTCCCTGAATTGCTCAGAGGAGGGCTTTTTTATGATCTTGATTTTTGGAATCGTGTAGCGGCTTGGCTTATTCTTCCGACAAACGAACTGCCGTTACTTGGCTTTTTGTATCAACATTCAATGGACTGTCAATCAAAACCGTTGTTTGAGTAAACTCATCTGCGGTAGGCAACGCTGCTAACAATTTTGTAAAGTTCATTTTTACCATTGGTAAACCTGGATTTTCGTCAACAGTTGGTAAAGAGGCCAACAATTTTGCACCACTGATACGCGGAGCAGGTGTTTCAATATTTTCATCAGTTACTGGCAATGATGCAATCAAGATTTGCGGAGTCATTGTTGAAACTGATACGAAAGTGGCAGCATTTGCATCTTCAGTTGGCAAAGTAGCCAACAATTGAGATTCAGCTTGAGTGAATTTTCTAGTAGGTTGAGCTTCTGCTACTGTGGTTAAACCTACAAGACTTAATGCGATGGTTGTGATAAGAGATTTCATGGTTTTATTTATTTTATGTGGCTGTAATTCTGTTTGTGTTTTGCTTTTTGTTGATACAAAGATTGCCTGTTTTCGCCATTCGTGAAAGTAGTTAATGACGAAGGGTATTTTTCAATGACGAACGACCTAAAATAAATACAAACGGAATTATATTCTGTTGAAAATTCTAAAAACGCCCATAAAAGGGTTAAAACAGGGTTAAATGGGCTTAAAAACGAGATTAAAACCAAATTTTATTTTACAATAACATATTAAAATAGTGCAATTTTTGAATTATAGCCAATAAAAAAGCCGTTTCAGTCGAAACGGCTTTTTTGATTAAAAATTTAAAATCTAACTCATTTTTTGACTTTTCGTACAATGTATGGTATGCAAATATCCACTGGACAACAATTAGTGCCCGCTTCGATAATCACTGGACAACAGCCGTTGGCAGGACAGGTCTTGTTTGTTGCTGTGAAAGTGTAAGTACCCACTTCACTCAATAATACTACGTTACCCGTCGCTACTGCCGTCGAACCACCGTTCTTGAACCATTGGACATTCGTCAAACCTGCGGGTACACTCACTTCCAACTTCTGACCTGTACACAAACCGTAAGGCACTGTGAAGCATTGCTGATCAATGTCGTCTTCACCACCTTTGCCGTTGCCTGGCGTGCTGTCTCGGTCTTTCTCGTTGGTCTTGCTGATTTCCGCCGTATTCAGATGTACACCCGCTTGCGTTGCTTTCACTTGGTAGCTCAACGTCACCGTGTCACCATTCGCAGGTGCGCCTGCCGCCGAAATATTGCCTATGTTCCACGTAATCACGTTCCCACTAATTGTTGCACTACCTCGACTTGGACTAAAGCTTCCGCTTACAAACTGAACCGTCGTCGCAATTGAATCTACCACTTCCACACCTGTCGCGTTCTTCGTCCATTCGTTCCACACCTTAATCGTGTACGTTAACACGTCTCCCACTCGCGCAATTTTCTTGTCAATCGATTTCTTCAACGCCAAGTCAATCGTGTCAATACACGTTTGGGCATTGATTGTCGCTGGTACTCGACTCGTACTTACCGCCGTTGGACAAGTAGGGTCAGTGCTACGTGCTTGCGCATAGAAAATAGTATTCGCAGATACCGTGCCACTTGGTTTGAAACTCAAGCCTGTTGCTAGTACTGTTCCACCAGTTTGTTGACTAAACCATTCGACCGTCGCTAGCCCCACTACCGTCGCCTTCAACGTTGGGAAAGTATCCCCGATACAAGCCGTCAAACTTGGTGTCAGCAACTGTGGCATCGCTGGGTTACAGTTACAATTGACACCCGCGATAATCGTGTCTGACTTACAAATCGCGCTCAAGCTATCAGTAATAATCACATTCTGACCCGATGGAATGCCCGATACTGTATATGGGTTACTTCCACTCAAAGTGCCTTTGTTCACTTTCACAATACCCAATTTGTTGGCCACCGTGAAGGTGAAGCTGTAGGTTTGGGCGTCGTTTGAACAGACTGGGGCAGCTGAACTAATTGTTGATTTGATACAAGGTTGTTGACAAACTGGTACAATCACCTTGACCGTATCCTGGCAACCATTTACTGAATAAACAAAGTCAAAAGACTTGCCTTGGGCTGTAGCGTTGGTGATACTTACCAAACCAGAACTACTCACCGTCGCGCCCGTTGGGTTACCCGTCAATGCTGACCACGTTCCTCCCGTCGGCGTCGCTGACAATTGTACACTTGCTGGCACACTGCCATTTGAACAAACTAACGTCGTGTCTTTTCCTGCACTTGGTTTGGCATTTACCGTTACTACTACATTGGCCGTGTCTTTACAGCCTGCGGCGTTTTGAGCTACCAATACATACGTCGTCGTTCCCGTTGGTTTCACCGAACTTGGCACTGTTACTGCCGTGCCGCTTGCTGTACCTACTGTCCATACTGGACTCAAATATGTGTTGTAGTTTGTAATCTTTGTAGTCAAATCCACTGACTCACCTGCGCAGATCGTCGCAGAACCATCAGCAATTACTGGCTTGGCATTCACTACTACTTGTGCTGTATCTGTACACGTTTGACCACCACCCGTTACCGAATATACAAACTTATACGTGCCTGCTGCGTTCAAACCTGTGATGTTGCCATTAGCGTCAATTGTTGCTGCCGAAGGGTTTGCAGGACTACCAATCGGAGCCCACGTGCCGCCCGTCGTCACGGCTGTCAGTTTCGCCGTGGCTGTTGGTTGACACACCGCCGCCGCATCTGGCCCTGCATTAGGTTTCACACAACCCGCGCATGGAGCTACCGTCACCGAGATCGTGTCTTTGCAACCTGCGGTCGTCGTATAAATAAACTGGTACGTGCCTGCTACACTCATTCCTGTCACGTTGTTTCCAGAAATTGTCGCCGTCGCTGGAGTCGTTCCCAGTTGTGACCAGCTTCCTCCCGCTGGACTTGGCGATAGTGTTATACTTGTCGCCAATGTATTAGTCGCGGCATTCACACAAGCTAAAGTCGTGTCTTTGCCTGCGCTTGGTTTGGCATTTACCGTTACTACCACGTTCGCCGTGTCTTTACAGCCAGCTGCATTCTGAGCAACCAATACGTAGGTCGTCGTTCCAGTTGGTTTCACCGAAGTTGGCGTTGCTACTGCCGTTCCGCCCGCTGTGCCTACCGTCCACACTGGACTCAAATAAGTATTATAGTTTGTAATCTTCGTCGTTAAATCTACCGACTCACCTGCGCAAATCGTCGCGCTGCCATCGGCGATATTAGGCTTGGCATTCACTACTACTTGTGCTGTATCTGTACACGTTTGACCACCACCCGTTACCGAATAAACAAACTTATACGTTCCTGCTGCATTCAAACCACTGATATTGCCACTGGCATCAATCGTCGCTGCACTTGGGTTGGCGGGACTGCTTATCGGTGTCCACGTGCCGCCCGTCGTCACTGCCGTCAACTTCGCAATACTCGTCGGTTGACACACCGCCGCCGCATCAGCACCTGCATTCGGTTTCACACAACCTGCGCATGGGGCTACCGTCACCGAGATCGTGTCTTTGCAACCTGCAGCCGAAGTGTAGATGAATTGGTAAGTACCTGTCACGGTCATACCCGTTACGTTATTACCCGTAATCGTTGCAGTAGCTGGCGTTGTCCCAATTTGTGACCACGTACCACCCGCTGGGCTTGGCGACAGGGTTATACTCGTCGCCAAGGTATTCGTCGCAGCATTTACACAAACCAAGGTCGTGTCTTTGCCCGCACTTGGTTTGGCATTCACTGTTACTACCACGTTCGATGTGTCTTTACAGCCTGCTGCGTTTTGAGCTACCAATACGTAAGTCGTTGTGCCTGTTGGTTTCACTGAACTTGGCGTTGTTACTGCCGTACCGCCCGCTGTGCCTACCATCCACGCTGGACTCAAATAAGTATTATAGTTTGTAATCTTCGTCGTTAAATCCACTGACTCACCTGCGCAAATCGTCGCAGAACCATCGGCAATTACTGGCTTGGCATTCACTACTACTTGTGCTGTATCTGTACACGTTTGACCACCACCCGTTACCGAGTACACAAACTTATACGTTCCTGCTGCATTCAAACCACTGATATTGCCACTGGCATCAATGCTTGCCGCCGAGGGGTTTGCGGGGCTGCCTATCGGTGTCCACGTGCCGCCCGTCGTCACTGCCGTCAACTTCGCAGTACTTATCGGTTGGCATACTGAGGCCGCATCAGCACCTGCATTTGGTTTTACACAGCCCGCGCATGGGGCAACTGTCACTGCAATCGTGTCTTTGCAACCTGCGGTCGTCGTATAAATAAACTGGTACGTGCCTGCTACACCCATTCCTGTCACGTTGTTTCCAGAAATTGTCGCCGTCGCTGGAGTCGTTCCCAGTTGTGACCAGCTTCCTCCCGCTGGGCTTGGCGATAGTGTTATACTTGTTGCCAATGTATTCGTCGCAGCATTTACACAAACCAAGGTCGTGTCTTTGCCCGCACTTGGTTTGGCGTTTACCGTTACTACTACATTCGCTGTGTCTTTACAACCTGCGGCGTTTTGAGCTACCAATACGTAGGTCGTTGTTCCAGTTGGTTTCACCGAAGTTGGTGTCGCCACTGCTGTGCCACTCGCTGTACCTACCGTCCATACTGGACTTTGATACGTGGCGTAATTCGTGATTTTCGATGTTAAATCAACTGTTTCACCTGCACAGATGGTGTCAGAACCATCAGCAATCACTGGCTTGGCATTCACTACCAAACGGACATAAGCCGTGTCTGCACAAGTCAAATCACCCGTTGTATTTACTACCACTGCGTAATATTTCGTTCCAGCCGTCGTCAACGCTGCACCGCTCGGCGTGAAAGTCGCGCTCGTGGCACCACTCACTGCTGTGCCTAAGCTACTTGTTGTGTCTGCCAATGGCCCGTACCATTTATATTCTACGCCTGTACTTGGCGCTGCGGTAAAGGCCGTGGCTGCACTGCCAGCACATATCGTTTGTGCTTTTGGCGTAGCTAATGCCACTGGCTTGGTACACAAGATACACTCAAAAGTATAAGTCACTTTCGCACTCGCATAAGCACGCGTCCGCTGTAGGTAGCGTAAATTGCCACCGCCACCTGTCAACGTCAAACCAGACAACGTACTGACATTCAACGGTACATTACCCGTCCCAATAAACGGTGCCAGCGCCAACGCAGTGTTGTAGGTAAATGTCCCACTCACCGAATCTGCTATCATTGGGTTGAGGTACATGTCATCGTCGTCAGTTGCATCTCCCGTTGTGTTCGTTACCCAACGTGCATCAGTGCGAGGATCTTTGAATACTGTCAAATAATCACTTACCCATGACTCCATTCGACCCAAAGTCGTTGGTGTGGGCGTTGGTGATGGAATACTATCGCCTGCCCAACTACCCGTGGCAGGCACCAAAATACCCCCTGGCAATGTCGTTTGAGGTATCAGCATCTCAATCATGTTCGTCGCGATGTCAGTCCCATTCAAATTAATCGTCGCCTCTGAGCTTGCTTTGGCATTAAACGACTGTGATTGCGCGGCCCTGTTCTCAAACACAAATGCCGTTTTGCCCCCTACTGTATATTCCAATTTCACTGATTGCAAAACACGCGTACCACCTTGTTCATCAAACTTTGGTATCACAATTGGCAATGAATTTAATTCGGTTACATCCATTTGCGTGGCGTATTGATAAACCACCGTGCTTGGCGTACCTTGAACACAAGTTACGGCGCACGTTCCTGGGTCTGTCACGACCAAAGTCGTCGAACAGCCCGTTACATTGTCAGTAATCGTCAAGGTCACGTTGCCTTTGCCTGCGCTTCCTGCTGGCGTGCGTAATGGGGTATTTAATCCGCAATTAATTGCCGTCGCTGCGCTGCCGTTTGACAACGTTATGGCCAATGGATTTCCGCCTTGCGTGGCCGTTACCGTGAATTTATTCGTACTCATCGGTTCGGTGGACACATGAATGCTGAACGTCATGTAGTCATCCGCTCCGTTTTCAGGCGTACCGTTGGCATGACAAAGTGTCGTCACCGCAGGAACCGTGATTTTGCTCACATCCAACTGAACAAAGGCCGTATCCGCACACGTCACATCGCCCGTGGTATTCACCACTACTGCATAATATTTTGTACCAGAAGTACTTAATGCTGCACCACTTGGCGTAAACGTCGCATTGGTTGCACCGCTGATGGCCGTACCCAAACTGCCCGAGGTACTCGTCAGTGGACCATACCATTTGTATTCCACGCCCGTGCTTGGCGTTGCAGTGAAAGCTGAGGCAGTGCCGCCAACGCAAATCGTTTGTTTTTGTGGTGTTGCTGAGGCTACAGGTTTTACACAGGCTGTTGAGCAATAAATATAAGTGACCGTTATTTCGGCACTCGCTGACGTCTTAATAATTGAATTTAGGTTTCCTGAGCCACTCACTAAAGATGCCCCTGTTGCACGAGCAATAAACTCGGCATTACCCGTTCCCGTAAATTTCGCCAAATCGGTTGAGCTACTGTAAAGCCAACATTTGGTATTGTCCGAATAAACTGGCGGAAAATAGGTCATATCATCGTCATCGGTCAAATCCCCTGTTTGGTTCGTCACCCAAGTTGATGATAAAGTAGGATCCACCAAGTTATTCAAATCATTATTTACGGCTGCCGACATCGCTAACAAGGTCGATGGTGGCGAGACAAAAGTATTATCGCCTGGCCATGTACCCACAGCAGGCACCAACACTGCACTGGTCACATTTTTGGGGTAATTGGTGGCCGTAAAAGAATTTGTCTCAAAATTTACCCCGTCTAATTTGAACGTCGTCGTTCCCGTCGTTTCGATATTTACTTCAGAGGAAGCATTATCTGTACTTTCGGCCACCCCCCAGTTTACGATTGATTGGTTGACCGTCAAAAGCACATTTTTTAGGGTGCGCGTTCCTCCCATTGTGTCAAATTTGGGAAGAGCAAGTGTATCACTCCAATTGGTGCGTTTGAGCGGCACCGTAAATTTGTATTCTGACTTCCCTGCCACTTCTGTACCTGTACAAGCATTCGGCAAACACATAGCTGGCGCAGTATAAATAGCCGTTTGCTTACATACCCCATCACTAAACATCACTTCTACTGTATCGGCCATCCCGTCTGAGTTCAGGTCTGGAATGGTGTAGGAAATGGGGCTAGTAAATGGTGGTAAAAAATCTTGGTAGCCTTTGCCTGGAATTCGTACGCGTAAAAGCCCCGTTGAAGGTGGAGCCGTAAAGGTAACTTGCCCACTTACGCTAAACTTATTGGTAGCAGGTGTGCAGCTTGAGGCATTGGCAGTAATTGCTAGGCTTCTTACATCCAACTGAACAAAGGCCGTATCCGCACAAGTCGCATCACCCGTAGTATTCACCACTACCGCATAATATTTTGTACCAGAAGTAGTAAAAGCTGCACCACTTGGTGTAAAGGTCGCACTCGTTGCGCCGCTGATAGCCGTCCCCAAACTACCCGAGGTGCTCGTCAATGGGCCATACCATTTATAGTCCACACCTGTGCTTGGCGTTGCTGTGTAGGCCGTCGCCGTACCGCCAACGCAAATCGTTTGTTTTTGAGGGCTTACCACTGCGATAGGTTGCGAACAAGCCGTTGCCGTTGCTTGCAAACACACTTGGTCAAACTTAAACGCCATGTTATCGCCATTGTACGTTCCTTGGGTGTAAAATGTCACCCGCACATACGCAGTACCTGCGGGTGCGGTTCCCGTTAACGTATATTTGCCTAAAGTGAACGGTGCCACATCCACATCTGTATCTACTTGTACCGTCTGACCACCTGACAATAAGGTGTTGGAGGCGTTAAAAAACTGGAGGCGGATTTGACTATCCTGACCTGGATCGTGCGTTCCTCCATATACATTCAAGGTAAATGAAGTCCCTGCTGTTGTATTAACATTTTGATAAACAGACGCATAATAAGCATCTGCATTGGCACTGCGGATATACCCATACCAGCTGCCACAAACAGCATAAGGATTATCGTTTGAGAATAAAATCGTTCCTCCTGGGTCATTCGTAGCTTGCGTCCACGCCGACAAATCTGACCCCTCAAAACTTGGGGTCGTAATTAAGTTATTACTACAATTACAATCCACCGCTGTACACGTCACTGCTGCCACCGTAATCGTCGTATCTTTATAACAATTGTCAGAGCCGTTGTACAACCTTAATATATACGTACCTCCTGTATTGGGTATCAAGGTTTTGACATCTTTATTGGCCGCATAGGCCGTCGCCGAGGCATACGCAGGGCCATTATAAGTGGCAGCACCTGCGGCACTAATGCCACATTTGTCGGTATTAGTAGCCGAAATAAGGGTGATTTTACCGTTGTTATTCGCCGTTGAGCCTGTACACGTTGGAGCCGTTTTTGCCAGTTGAATACCAGAAGGGGTAACGCAAGAATTCGTACCACAAGCAACAGCACACAGCCCGTCCACTGCAAATCCATTGTCCTGCCCACCATCCGTTGATATGTAAATTTCAAAACGACTACTTTCCACTAATGGCGTTACGTCTAAACAGATGTACTGCCAATTTAAAGTCTTCCAATCTACAACTTGTCCAGATGCCCCAGTGTAGGCAGCCCCCGTAATGTCCTTAACATTGGTAGAGGCAGGCAAAGTAAACTTGACGTAATCGCTTGTGGTAGAAGTCGGTGTAACTGAAAAGTTGGCAACTGTAGCCGCAGGAGTTGTTGAGCCCCAACCATCATACATTTCAAAATTGAACGTAGAAGTTACGTTGGCATTGGGTTGGGCAGGATCAAATTGTGCAGCCCAGAAACATACACGATAGCATTGGTCCTTGGTCATTACCACTCCATACCCTGCAGTCGGCCACAAACATCTATTAGCCCCAAAATTTGACGGAATGGCAAAAAACCGATTTTGGTCTTTTGCCCCAGTACCGCCGTTGGTAGTTCCATCTACCCAGTAACCTACATTGGCGGCAAAACCATCTACAGGATGATCCCACACACCACTTGCAGTAAATGGCAAATAAACAGATTGGCTTCCGCCAAATGTCGTCATTTGCGTCGTTACTCCGTTTTTTGTACTGGCCGCAAATGTTCCACTTTCTAGGCTTCCATTCGTAAATTTATTACCCACACAGGTTTGAGACTTCCCTGCAAAGGTTATCATCAAGAATGTCATCAAAAAGTACCATCGACTTATGTTCCAAAGCGATACATTTTTTTTCATTGAGGTAAGTTTTGGTTTATATAATTTCTCAAGTAACAGTACAGCTAAAGGCTTAACCAATGATTTAATATGACATACTAAAACACAATTATTAAAATAAGCCCAAAGACGTTCCAAAAAAATACAATTATCATACCAATACTTAAAAAATAGCCCAAATATGTACAAACTCAAAAAAATAAGGCTATAAAACCATATATAAAAGTAGAATACTGCATACCAATCCCTCTACTCAACATCCGTGCCACGTTCCAGCAACCTATCTTCTTCGATTAGCAAATAGTCTTCAAAAATGGCCTTTAAGCCGTTTTTGAAGCCAAAACTTGTGTATAAACACTTTTTCAGGACTTTTAAACTCCTCTTAAATATATACCAAAAATCACTCTTTATGGTAAACAATATTACAGTATATTAACCATAACGAAACAGAAGATTACCAATCAGAAAATATTACAATTATTCTTCTTCGGATATGTATATATCCATTTGTATTTATTAAAATAACAACATAAATGGTTTATTTTTTTTACAAAATGAGTAAAACATGCTTGTTGTATTCAAAAAATAGCAGCACAAAAAACATCAAAATCCTCATTACTAACACATTACCAAGAAAACTCTATTCAAAAAAATAACACTAAAAGACATATAAATAGAAAAATAAGCACAAAAAATGGGTGCCGAATTGCTTCGACACCCATAGATATGAGACCTTTCTCTCAGATTATTTTACGCTAACTTACAGCTTCTTACCTGCCTTCTTGGTCTGCTTGATCGTGAACGGAATACACAAATCAACTGGGCAGCAGTTTTCACCTGGCACGATGATGACGGGGCAACAGCCCTCTGCTGGACACGTCTTGTTGGTAGCCGTGAAAGTGTAGCTTCCAACATCTGTCAACAACACCGAATTGCCACTCGCCACTGGCGTTGTGCTACCGCTCTTGAACCATTGTACATTGGTGTATCTCGCGGGAATACTCACCTCCACTACTTCTCCTGGACATAATTTCACGGGAACCGTAAAACACGCACGGTCGATGTCATCTTCCGTATCATCGTGGTTACATGGCGTCGAATCCACATCTTTCTCGTTGGTCGTACAAATCTCAGCCGTATTGAAGTGAACTCCTTCTTGCGTTACTTTAATCTGATACGTCAACGTCACCGTGTCGCCATTCGCAGGTACGCCTGCCGCCGCGATGTTGCCAATAGTCCATTTTATCACATTGCCACTAATCGTCGCACTACCTCGACTTGGACTAAAACTGCCGCTCACAAACTGTACCGTCGTCGCGATGCTATCCGTCACCGAGACACCCGTTGCATTCGTCGCTGATTCGTTCCACACTTTTAAGGTATAGGTTAACACATCCCCAATCTGAGCAATTTTCTTACTAATCGACTTGGACAAAGCTAAATCCACTTCTTTCGTGCAATCTTGCGCATTAATCGTCGCGGGAACGCGGCTTGTGCTCACTGCCGCTGGGCAAGTTGGGTCGGTGCTACGTGCTTGCGCATAGAAAATAGTATTCGCAGATACCGTGCCACTTGGTTTGAAACTCAAGCCTGTTGCTAGTACTGTTCCGCCAGTTTGTTGACTAAACCATTCTACCGTCGCAAGACCTACCACCGTCGCCTTCAACGTCGGGAAGGTATCACCGATACAAGCCGTCAAACTTGGCGTTAGCAATTGTGGCATTGCTGGGTTACAGTTACAGTTAGGAGCCACAATCATGGTATCAGCCTTACAAACTGCACTCAAGCTGTCAGTAATTATTACTGGCGAACCTGCTGGAATACCTGTTATCGTATATGGATTATTACCCGAAAGTATTCCTTTGTTAGTTTTAACAATGCCAATTTTATTATTGACCTGAATCGTCAACGAATAAGTTGAATAATCGGCGGAACAAGATGGCGTCCCTACTAAGCTAAATGTTGACTCAACACAAGGCACAGAACAATTTTTAGTCGCCGTCGTCGAATCTTTGCAACCGTTTAGGGTAACTACTAATTTCACCACTTGACCCGATGGAACTCCCACAACTGTACTGCCTGTCACGGTTCCTTTATCTGCCGTAACGGTAGCTCCTGACGTGGCGCTAAATGCTACATCGTAAAACGTACCTGCTTGATTACATGTAGTGGATGTTACACTAATCGTTGGCTTGGGCTTAACAGTAGCTGTTACTGTTACTCCGCTGCTCTTGCACGTTGCATCGCCATCTTTTACACAGGCTACGTAATAATTCGTATTCGATGTCAATACAGGTATCGTATAACTTGTACCTGTTCCTACTTGTGTTCCTAAACCTGCATCACTAAACCAGGTCGTTGTATAACCTGTGCTACAGCCACTGGCCGTCAAAGTCGCACTTGTTCCTGAGCATACCGATGCTCCTGTGCCCACTGGCGTTGGAGCTTGACAAGTAACACACGGAGAATAACGAACAACCGAATCTATTTCACAACCAGTACCAAAAATTGGAGTACCGTCTGCTAACTCAAGCATTCCCCATACTATAAAGTCATCTGCATCAAACGCTTGCAAAATCGCAAAGTCAGTATTGCTGATTGTTCCACAAACGCCTGTTTGATCACCAGTACCATCTGCAAAGGGGATTCCTGGTACGTTAAAATCATTGCTGTGTTTCAAACTGATGGCCCATTTGCGGCCGCCTGTTCCTGATACATCCAAACAAATTTTATGAAGTCCGCCTTCACAACTTGCTACGATATTGGTAAACTTAAAGCCAGTACAAGGGGCAGGCGAACAACTTGGTACTTGGACAGATACATTGTCAGTACAGCTTGTATTGTCTTTATCTCGTATGATAATAGCCATGTTGGCAGCGCCATTCCATGTCAAATAACTTACAGTCACAGTTTTGGTCTGACCATAAGCTCCCGTTTGAATTACTGTTCCATTATACACAGCTTCCCACAAATTGCTTGCTCCTCCTGTACCAGTTACAGTTAAATCAAATGTAAACAAATCGTCTGTTACCTCAGGCGTATTTTGCCCTGCGATACATTTGATAACTCCTAAAGTTGCATTCAAATCGCAATTGGGGGCACAAGTTTTAGAATCTGACACTGTCGAATCGCACCCATTCAGGGATGCAGTAAGGCTAAACGTCTGTCCACTTGGGATACCTGTTACTTGATTTCCTGATACCGTTCCTACGCTTGCGGTTACCGTTGCGCCCGCCGTTGCTGTAAAAGTTGCAATTACCGTTGTACCACTACATGTAGTGTTAGTTATCGAAAGTGCAGGTTTTGTTTTAACCGTTGCGGTTACTGTTACGCCACTACTTTTACAAGTTGCGTCCCCATTTTTTACACAAGACAAATAATAGTTTTTGGTAGCAGTTAAGACTGGTGTTGTGAAACTATTGCCTGTTCCTTCTTGATTATTCAAGCCAGTATCACTAAACCAAGTAGCGGTGTAGCCCGTTGTACAACCACTGGCGGTCAAAGTCGCTGTATTATCTGGACAAACTGACGCGCCTGTGCCCGTAGGTGTGGGGGCAGTGCAAGGTATCTGACACGTCGGCGATGTTACTGTTACATCTCTTGTACAGCCATTCAACGTAGCCGTAATCGTCACATCTGTACCTGCTGGTATATTGCTTACCGTAGTACCACTCACAGTACCTGCATCAGCACTTATTGTTCCGTTGCTGGTTACCGTTACGCTATACGTCAATCCATTCTGAGCACAAGTTGGAGTCCCTGCCGTCAACGTTGGCAAAGGCTTTACAGTCGCAGCTACCAATACTCCTGTGCTTTTGCAGGTAGCATCGCCGTCTTTCACGCAGGATACATAATAATTGGTAGTTGTTGTCAAGGTAGGCGTTTCATAGCTGTCTCCTGTTCCAAGTTGACTGGTCAAAGTTGAATTACTAAACCAAGTAGCTGTATATCCGCTTGTACAACCCGAAGCCATCAAAATCGCCGTTTCTCCACTGCAAATGCTAGCATCTGTTCCTGTTGGCGTTGGTGCAGCACAAGCGGGGCAATTAGGAATCATTACAAAATAATCACCTAAGCAATCAGAAATACCTTCTAGCATAAACCAAAGGACAAAACCATTTTGACCTGGATATTTCACCGTATTAACGTTATACGGTCCCCAATTAACCACTTGACCATTGGTAATTCCCCCCTCAATATGTTCCTTCCCATTCCCATTTGCATCTAATTTTCTGTCTAATTCGGCGGCATATCCCGCTGGTATCCCTGTTACCGAAAATGTTCCCGAAACTTCATCGTCACTTTCATCAGACGTTCCTTTACAATCTCGCTGTACGGTTACGGTTACATAAGGTGGATTTAGGTTGAGTGGATCCCAAGTACAACCTGCTCCTGGCGAACAAGCCTGGGGTGGCGTAATGGTCGTGGTAGTAGAACAATTACCACTACCTGCTGTAATGGTTACGTTTAGGACACCTCCAGAAATGTTGTATTGACTTTCAAACTCCTTGGCTTCCCCAATATTTTGGCCACCTACGTTTGTCCCATTGATAGAGACCGACACATACCCTCCCGTTTCAGCTGTTGAGGAGGTAGAATTGACTGTCAACGTAAAGCTAAACTTATCGTCAGCTGTTGTTGTCGTTGTCATGTTGTTACAGGTAATGTTGGTTACTTCAGCAGTAAGGGTACACTGAGCATAAGTTGTAGTAGTGGAGAGAACTCCCACCATGAATAACATTCCTATCATCCTGAGGCAAAAAAGCATCAGCTTTGTTTTTTTGTCAGGCAGATTTTTGGTTTGGAGTAAGAAGGCGAATTGGCTCATAATTTTTTTCAATTTAAAGCACGGTAAAGTTTACTAAATAGCATATCAACTCATTATCAAATAGCATACCAACCTAGTCCAACAAGTATGTATTTTGCTGAAAATCAACGTATTTATACCATAAAGTCGCGCATTTTTATAAAATTTAAAAAACGTATATACCAATACAAAAAGACATTTATTTCCACAAAAATCGCACCAAATAAAAAAAGAGAAGGGGTGATGCCCTAGCACCACCCCTTCTCTTAGTATTCTTAACTACAAATATTACAGCTTCTTACCTGCCTTCTTGGTCTGCTTGATCGTGAACGGAATACACAAATCAACTGGGCAGCAGTTTTCACCTGGCACGATGATGACGGGGCAACAGCCCTCTGCTGGACACGTCTTGTTGGTGGCCGTAAAGGTGTAGCTTCCAACATCACTCAGCAATACCGTATTGCCTGTCGCTACCGCTGTACTACCTCCATCTTTAAACCATTGTACGTTGGTGTATTTTGCTGGAATGCTCACTTCAATTTTCTCCGTTGGACAAAGCTTAATCGGCACCGTGAAACACTGACGATCAATGTCATCTTCTTCCTCGTTGTTATTACAAGGTGTTGAGTCAACGTCTCCTTCGTTGGCAGCACAAATTTGAGCGGTGTTGTAGTGAATACCTTCCTGAATTGCCTTGATGCGATACGTTAACGTTACGGTATCTCCGTTGGCGGCAATGTTACCGATATTCCACGTAATCACGCTTCCAGTGATGCTTGCCGTTCCACGACTTGTCGTAAAGCTTCCAGCAATAAATTGAACCGTACTCGCTATCGAATCAGTCACTGATACACCCGAAGCATTGTTGGCTGACTCGTTCCATACTTTGATGGTATAAGTAAGCGTATCGCCAATTTGTACCACTTTCTTGTTAATCAACTTCTTCAACGCCAAGTCAATTTCACAGTCTTGGGCGTTGATTGTCGCTGGAACGCGGCTTGTACTTACCGCCGTCGGACAAGTTGGGTCGGTACTACGGGCTTGTGCATAGAATACGGCATTGGCCGTCACTACGCCACTTGGCTTGTAGTTTAAGCCCGTTGCTAACACAGTTCCGCCTGTTTGTTGACTAAACCATTCAACCGTGGCCAAACCTACTACCGTTGCTTTTAAGGTTGGGAAAGTATCGCCTTTACATACCGTAAAGCTCGACGTCAACAAAATAGGCACAGGAGGGTTACAGTTACAGTTAGGGCCTGTGATGATGGTGTCTTGTACGCAAATCGCACTCAACGTATCCACAATCCGTACGCTCGCTCCCGAAGGAATACCCGTTACTGTGTATGGATTATTTCCGCTCAATACGCCTTTATCTACTTTTATTGCGCCATTTTTGCCCGTTACACTAAAGGTTAAACTGTACGTCTGAACATCCGCCGAACACACAGGTGCTCCCGTCAACGTAAAGCTTGTTGTGATACATGGTACAACCAAACCTGCGTCGATGGTTGGATTGTCTTTTTGTAAACCTGTGCCAGTCGCCACAATTTCTACCACTTGGCTCAATCCTGTCGTTGGACTAAAATCACTATCTTTGGTATCATCGCCTTGATTTTGTTTACTGCTAATGATGCAACTGTCTGGCAAGCTCGTTACCACAATTTTCACTTGGTAGCTTCCGCTCGACAAATCAGAGAACAAGTACAAGCCCTGCGCATTTGTTGTGTCAGTAGCCAAAACTGCGCTCGTGGTTGCGTTCAATAGCTGAACAATCACACCTGCTACTGGTGGTTCACCTGCGTCTTGAACGCCATTGTCGTTCAAATCTTTCCAAACATAATCCCCAATCGAGCCTTTTGGTGAGAACAAAGCACCATCCACCGTTGGATTGTCTTTGGCAATACCCGTTCCAAAAGCATTGATTGTAACCAGCTGGCTCAAGCCTGTAGTCGGGTCAAAATCACTGTCTTTGGTATCGTCACCACCTTGGTCTTTTTTGCTGCTAATTACGCAACCTGCTGGCAAACTACTCGTTACGATTTTGACTTGGTACGTACCACTCAACAAGTTCGGGAACAAATACAAGCCATTGGCATCCGTTGTATCCGTTGCCAAAACTGTTGTCCCTTGCAGCAACTGAACGATTACCCCTGCCACTGGTGGCTCGGTAGCATCCTGAACACCGTTGTCGTTTTGGTCTTTCCAAACATAATCCCCAATCGAACCTTTTGGTGTGAACAAACCTGCATCAATCGTTGGGTTGTCTTTCGCCAAACCTGTGCTTGTCGCAGTGATAGTTATCACTTGGCTCAAGCCTGTGGTTGGACTGAAATCAGAATCTTTCGTGTCATCGCCACCTTGATTTTGTTTGCTGCTGATGGTACAGCTGTCTGGCAAACTTGTGACTACGATTTTCACTTGGTAGCTGCCACTCAATAAGTTCGGGAAAGAATACAAACCGCTCGCGTCTGTTGTATCAGTGGCCAACACAGCGCTTGTGGTTGCATTCAACAACTGCACAATTACGCCTTTTACGCCTGGCTCACCCGAATCTTGTACGCCGTTGTCATTCAAATCTTTCCAAACATAATCTCCAATCGAACCTTTCGGCGTAAACAAGCCTGCGTCGATGGTTGGGTTATCTTTGACAATGCCCGTGCCTTTGGCATCAATCGTCACCACTTGGCTCAAGCCTGTCGTTGGACTAAAATCAGAATCTTTCGTGTCATCGCCACCTAGATTTTGTTTGCTGCTAATCAAGCAGCTATCTGGCAAACTGCTCAACACGATTTTCACTTGGTAACTTCCACTCAATAAGTTCGGGAAAGAATACAAACCACTCGCGTCTGTTGTATCAGTGGCCAACACGGCACTCGTCGTCGGGTTCAACAATTGTACGATTACACCTCGCACTCCTGGCTCGCCCGAATCCTGTACGCCGTTGTCATTCAAATCTTTCCAAACATAATCCCCAATCGAACCTTTTGGCGTAAACAAGCCTGCGTCGATGGTTGGATTATCTTTTTGTAAACCTGTTCCCAAGGTATTGATTACTACAACTTGGCTTTCTCCCGTTGTTGGGCTAAAATCCGAATCTTTGGTATCATCTCCGCCTTGGTTTTGTTTGCTGCTAATGACACAGCTATCTGGCAAACTACTCAACACAATTTTCACTTTGTAACTACCCGACTCCAAGCCATTGAAACCGTACAAACCACTCACGTCTGTTGTATCGGTTGCTAAGACAGCGTTTGTCGTCGAGTTTAGCAATTGAACGATGACGCCTCTCACTCCTGGTTCTCCCGAATCTTGGACACCGTTATCGTTCAAATCTTTCCACACGTAGTCGCCAATTGAGCCTTTCTGGCAGTTTTTCACCTCTACGGCTACGGTATCAGCACAACCCGTTTGGGCATTTCTAAGAACAAACTGATACACACCGATACTTGTCAGTCCCGTTACAGCGCCTGTTTGTGCGTCAATCGTCGCCACACTTGGGGTATTTCCTAATTGAGTCCAAGTCTCGCCTGCGGCAGCGTCTGGCAAATTGATAGTACCTACGGTATTACAAATCGCATTGGTACCTGTGCTATCAGCTCCTGCGGTTGGCTTCTTGTTCACTACCAAACGAACAAAAGCAGTATCGGCACATGACGTTTGGGTATTGGTCACAATCACTGCGTAATACTTCGTTCCTACCGTCGTAATCGCACTACCAGATGGTGTAAAGCTTGCACTTGTTGCACCACCAATGGCTGTTCCTAAGCTACCTGTTGTATCGCTCAACGCTCCGTACCAACGGTAACTTACGCCCGTACTTGGAGTAGCGGTGAAGGCCGCAGGTAAATCACCCACGCAAATTGTTTGCTGTTTAGCCGTTGCATTGGCTACTGGGCGAACGTTAATTGTCAATGACACAAAGGCCGTATCCGAACATATTGGGGCTACGCCAGTTGCTATCACAGCATAATATCTTCTTCCTGTAAAGCCTCCTGCTGGAGTGAATGAAGCATTGGTTTGACCACTAATTGCTGTTCCTAACGTTCCCGTCGTATCAGTCAATGGACCATACCAACGGTAAGTAATCCCTGCACTTGGAAGAGTGACCGCAGTGTAAGAAGCGATTGTTCCTCCTTGGCAAATTACTTGATTTTTTGGCGTGGCAGTCACTACAGGTTTGATACAGCTACAATCTTTGAATGGTAAAATAATCGTTGTGTCTTTGTAGCAGCACAAGCCGTTGTACAAACGAATGTAGAACGTATCGCCTGCCGCCGTGGCGGGGTTGGCTAAGTTGTTCAACGTAATGGTTGTCCCTGTCAATGCCGTCGCTGAAGCGTAAGCAGCTCCTGTAAAGACACCACCTGAATTTTTCGAGAAAGCGTACTTATCGGCACATTTTACGTCGGTCAGCTCTATTTTGGCATCGCTATTAGGCGTGATGGCTGTACACGTTGCTTGCGTAACAGTTACTTTATAGTTATAAGGTTCTACGCAGTAAAAACCAGCATCAAACGTGTGATTCGTCGTAGCTACTGTACCTGTTGTAAGTGTAATCACGGGGAAACTACCTCCTTCGCCCGTTACACTTGCTTTGGCTGCATCACTATCGTTATGGTCATTGCCAGTCCCTGTAGTTGCGTCTTTTAGTGTCAGTAAAAACTTCCCAAGACCTGCAACTGCCAAGGTATCACTGCTATTGGTGATTTGTCCTGATGTACCAAAAACCAAACGATAAGCCGTAAGAGGCAATAAAGTCGTATCAGCTCCCGTTGCCGACCACGTACCTGTGGTCAATTTCGATTTACGGCTGAAGTAGTATTCTCCGTTGGCGTCGGTTTTTGTAGTAGCAATTTTTGTATTGCCTTTGTAGAGTGTTACACTCACATCTTTCAAACCTTTTTCACAAGCATCCTGAATACCGTCTTTGTTGGTATCAAGCCAAGTGCGATTTCCGATTTCTATGATGTCTAAGTTATCACAGTTCAATTCTATATCACCCAAACCTGTTGCTTTGGCAAACGTACCTGGGATTTGGAAAGCGCCCGGAGCTCGTGTCACATAGACCGAATAAGCCCCAGTCACTTTACCGTCGCTGTTGTTCATATAACGAACTCCTCCTGCATACGGTTGCTCATCTACAGGGTCAATCGTCGTTACGACCACCTCACCAGAGCCTGGTTTAAGGGCCAGTCCACCCATGATTTGTTCGGCGTGCCAGATTCGATTAGGATTTCCGTCTTGGCGCCAGTTATCATCGTAAAACTCCCCAAAACCTGGCCCTTGCGAATTAGCAGGCCCATATCCAGTGTTAGGCCCTGCCTTGGCATTGTTTTCTAATACAAACGCACCATTGGCATAAAAAGCCCTTAAAATATCCCCTGCTTGTGAGTTTGTCTCATATAAGTCTGTCGTTGTTGTATTAGGATGATAGTTGGCATCTCCACCTTGTAAACCAGTACGGTCTCCGAAAGCCAATACCATCGAGCCATCAACATCAAACTCAATATCAGTGAAAATAGGAACAGGATGACGAAGTACTGTGCCTTCAAGCAAATCATTAAAGTTATCAGTCCAAGGAAACCAGCCCGTAATGCTTGTATTGGCTGCCGCTGGATAACCTTTAGGATAGGTTAGCGGGAAGTCAAAGATTTGAGTAAATGTTGTTCCATCTAATTCATATACAGAAGCACGAAGGTTTGTTTTAGAAGAAGTAGAAGCATCACAAACACCACCGACATACACTTTGCCGTTGTAGGCTTTTATCGCCCAAGGACGGTACTCACCTCCCGTACACGTAGCAGGAATAGTAAAGCTGGCTACATTGCTAGTCGTAGGCGCAGTTCCATTTTGGTTGTATTGGGTAATATCAATTGAATACAATTTTTTATCACTCAAGTTGGTCAACCATAATTTATTACCATCGTCTGACACATCCATATCACCGATCCCTACTTTGCCAATGGCACTAAACGACTGTTGGTCACGGCTAGGTTGGGTTTTATCAGCCTGTAAACCGCGAGCACTGTTGGTAGCAATGGTACCAACGTTGATACCGATAGTCGATACATTGATGAAGTTACTTACCGTTGGAGAAGCTGAATTTGTGTAATCCATCACATACAAACCTCCTAAGCCTAAAGACCCCAGTCCTGCATGGCGTTTTAAAACCGCACTTAGAAAGAGTTTTTTTGTATATTTATTATACGACAACCCCCAGATTGTGCCTATTTTACCCGCATTGGTAATCATTTGTTCGCCTTGAAAAGTCGAAGACGAAACACGGTATGGAATACTTACCAAGGCGTCAGCATTGGCAGAAAGATTGGCTGCGCTTACTCCTTGCTGCGAACTTATCAAAGGATCGCCGTACGTAAAACAAGGCACAAACACCCTTAGGTTACTACCCGAACAATATTCGACTGGATTGACTATCCCCAAATGGATATTACAAGAAGGCGCATTGACAAATTGAACTGAGGTACGAGAATTAGTTCCGTTTACTCCTAGCTTATAAATAGAAGGTACACTACTAAACTCAACCCGAACAGGGTATTTGTTAGCAGGAACAGGAATCGAATAAAAGCCGTATCCATCAGTGGTGGTGTTATAAACCGTACCATCACACGCGATGGCTTTGACGGCAACATCCGAAACCCCTGCGGTTTCTCCCGCTTCTCTGACCCCGTTATCATTAAAGTCTTTGAAAACCATCCCCCCTACGTTATTTCCACTACAAGCTGCTGTAGGGCAGGCTGCTGGAGCATTAAATGTGGTTGATGTTGTACAAGTAGCATTAAATCGAGCTGTAAGGGCATTATTGGTGCTCCCATTAGCATCTACTTCAAAAGCTACCACCTGTGGGCTTACAATGGTTTGTGTCCCTGATAGTGGCGCGCTATTGTTTGCCTGAGGGTAACTTACTGTAATACTTCCTGGGGTAATTGTCCTCGTTTGAGAACCTGTTGTGACGGTAATCACACCACCACTGGGGGCATTAGTCCATCCCACCTCAACACTGACGGTGGCTTTGCTTTGGCCATTCACCAAGTAACAGCCTGAGACCGTTACTTTACGAATAGTGACAGAACACTGGGCTTGGGTTTTCTGAGAGCTCCATAGGAATATACCTATGATAGCCAGCGACTGTAGCCAAAAACTAAACAGCCAATTGACATACTCCCCTCGATAAGTGCGAAGTAAAGATTTCATGCAGATGTGCGACAAAATAGGGTAAGTGAAAAATCATTCTTTTATCTACCTTTTTGCAGCAAAACACATACCAATGTGATTTTTTATTAGAAATTCAGTATATACTAACAAATCAATTGGATACCAACTCAAAATATTAATATCCAATCATCATAAGTTTATATCTGCAAACGAAGTGCTATATCCCGCAACAATCGAACCAAACTTCAAGAATACACATTAAAAAAAGGGCAATAAGCACCTATTTCCCTTTTTTATTATCCCTTCAAGAATACCAAAGACCGTTAAATACCTTTCCAACTTTTTCTCGCATTCACTACAAATGGGATATAAACATCTGCTCACTTTAAGATTACGCCCTCTTTGGGAATACCTGTTACCAAATCTTTGGGAAAAAACAGCCAAGCAAGACAACAAAAAGCCCCCCTTCTTCCGATGAAAAAGGGGGGCGCGGTTGGCTACAACCTTATTTTACTTTTTCTTTCTTTTTTGAATCGTGAATGGCACGCACAAATCCTCTGGGCAGCAGTTCACTCCTGGCTCAATGATGATTGGACAACATCCTTCTGCTGGACAAGTCTGATTTGTTGCAGTGAAAGTATATATACCCACTTCACTCAGCAATACCACATTGCCCGTTGCTACTGGCGTCGTTCCACCATCTTTGAACCATTGTACATTTGTCAAAGACGCAGGTACCGATGCTTCCACTTGGTTGGTTGGGCACACCTTAAATGGCACGCTAAAACACTGGCGGTCGATGTCGTCTTCTGTCTGGCTACCATTGCCTGGCGTCGAATCCACATCTTTTTGATCTACTTTCGAGATTTCAGCCGTGTTGAAGTGCAGCCCTTCTTGGGTCGCTCGTACTCGATAGGTCAACGTCACCGTATCGCCATTGGCTGCAATGTTGCCAATCGTCCACTTTATGACATTGCCGCTGATTGTCGCACTACCACGGCTTGGTTGAAAACTACCCGCAATGAACTGTACCGTCGTCGCAATACTGTCCGCGACTTCTACGCCCGTTGCATTTTTGTTCGATTCATTCCAGACTTTTAGCGTATAAGTAAGTATATCACCTACCTGCGCTATCTTCGTGTTAATCGACTTCTTCAATGCTAAGTCAACCGTGTCTATACAACTTTGAGCATTTATCGTCGCTGGGACTCGGCCTGTACTTACCGCCGTTGGACAGGTTGGGTCTGTGCTACGTGCTTGCGCATAGAAGACCGTATTGGCTGCTACTATGCCACTTGGCTTGAAGTTTAAGCCCGTAAACAACACTGTTCCGCCTGTTTGTTGACTAAACCATTCTACAGTTGCAAGACCCACCACCGTCGCTTTTAAGGTCGGGAAAGTATCCCCGATACAAGCCGTCAAACTTGGTGTCAATAATTGCGGTAGCGCTGGATTACAGTTACAGTTAGGCCCTACAATCGTCGTGTCTGATTTACAAAGCGCACTTAAACTATCCGTGATAATCACACTTTGCCCCGATGGAATGCCTGTCACAGTATAAGGATTATTACCTGTAAGCACTCCTTTGTTCACCTTTACAATACCTAGTTTATTGGTGACATTGAACGTAATGCTATATGTCTGCAGATTGGCCGAACATACAGGGGTACCCGTCAAGGTTACACTCGACTCTACGCATGGTATAACTAATCCTGCATCCACCGTTGGGTTATCTTTGGCAAGACCTGTTCCCAACGCATTGATGGTTACTACTTGGCTCAAACCTGTCGTTGGATTAAAGTCGCTGTCTTTCGTATCGTCACCGCCCAAGTCTTGTTGGCTGCTAATCACGCAACCTGCTGGTAAGCTCGTTGTTACAATTTTTACTTGGTAAGTACCACTTTCCAAATTCGAGAACAAGTACAAACCTTGAGCGTTCGTCGTGTCAGTCGCCAACACCGCACTGGTGGTTGAGTTCAACAATTGAACGATCACACCTGCAACCGCTGGCTCACCTGAGTCTTGAACGCCGTTGTTGTTTTGGTCTTTCCAAACATAGTCACCAATTGAACCTTTCGGAGAATACAAGCCTGCATCCACCGTCGGGTTATCTTTGGCCAAACCTGTTCCCAACGCA
The DNA here is from genome assembly GCF_000482465.1 of Runella limosa DSM 17973. Taxonomy (GTDB): domain Bacteria; phylum Bacteroidota; class Bacteroidia; order Cytophagales; family Spirosomataceae; genus Runella; species Runella limosa. The sequence continues at coordinate 281,963 of NZ_KI519422.1, read as the reverse complement.
TTGATTGTCACGACTTGACTCAAACCTGTCGTTGGATTGAAATCTGAATCTTTCGTATCGTCACCGCCCAAGTCTTGCTGACTGCTAATCACGCAACCTGCTGGTAAGCTCGTTGTTACAATTTTCACTTGGTAAGTACCACTTTCCAAATTCGAGAACAAGTACAAACCTTGAGCGTTCGTCGTGTCAGTCGCCAACACCGCACTGGTGGTTGAGTTCAACAATTGAACAATCACACCTGCCACTGCTGGCTCTCCTGAGTCTTGAACACCGTTGTTGTTTTGGTCTTTCCAAACATAGTCACCAATTGAACCTTTCGGAGAATACAAGCCTGCATCCACCGTCGGGTTGTCTTTCGCAAGACCCGTTCCCAACGCATTGATTGTCACCACTTGGCTCAAGCCAGTCGTTGGGTTAAAATCACTGTCTTTCGTATCGTCACCGCCCAAGTCTTGCTGGCTGCTGATGACACAACCCGCTGGCAGACTCGTCGTTACAATTTTCACTTGGTAAGTACCGCTTTCCAAATTTGAGAACAAGTACAAACCTTGAGCGTTCGTTGTATCAGTCGCCAACACCGCACTGGTGGTTGAGTTCAACAATTGAACGATCACGCCCGCTACCGCTGGCTCTCCTGAGTCTTGAACACCGTTGTTGTTTTGGTCTTTCCAAACGTAATCGCCAATCGAACCTTTCGGAGAATACAAGCCCGCGTCAACCGTTGGGTTATCTTTGGCAATGCCTGTTCCCAAAGCATTGATGGTCACGACTTGACTCAAGCCCGTTGTTGGGTTGAAATCTGAATCTTTCGTATCGTCACCGCCCAAGTCTTGCTGGCTGCTAATCACGCAACCCGCTGGCAAGCTTGTTGTTACAATTTTCACTTGGTAAGTACCACTCTCCAAATTTGAGAACAAGTACAAACCTTGGGCGTTCGTTGTGTCAGTCGCCAACACCGCACTGGTAGTTGAATTCAACAATTGAACAATCACACCTGCTACCGCTGGCTCTCCTGAGTCTTGAACACCGTTGTTGTTTTGGTCTTTCCAAACATAGTCACCAATCGAACCTTTTGGCGAATACAACGCCGCGTCAACCGTTGGATTGTCTTTGGCGATGCCCGTTCCCAAGGCATTGATGGTCACGACTTGGCTCAAACCTGTCGTTGGATTGAAATCTGAATCTTTCGTATCGTCACCGCCCAAGTCTTGTTGACTGCTAATCACGCAACCCGCTGGTAGGCTCGTCGTCACAATTTTTACTTGGTATGTGCCACTTTCCAAATTCGAGAACAAGTACAAACCTTGAGCGTTCGTCGTGTCAGTTGCTAAAACGGCACTGGTCGTTGAGTTCAACAATTGAACAATTACTCCCGCAACTGCTGGCTCACCAGAGTCTTGAACACCGTTGTTGTTTTGGTCTTTCCATACATAGTCACCAATCGAACCTTTCGGAGAATACAAGCCCGCGTCAACCGTTGGATTGTCTTTGGCAATGCCTGTTCCCAAGGCATTGATGGTTACTACTTGGCTCAAACCTGTCGTTGGATTGAAATCTGAATCTTTCGTATCGTCACCGCCCAAGTCTTGTTGGCTACTGATGACACAACCCGCTGGCAAACTCGTCGTTACGATTTTTACTTGGTAAGTTCCACTCTCCAAATTTGAGAATAAGTACAAACCGTTTGCATCCGTCGTATCAGTCGCCAACACCGCACTCGTTGTAGAGTTCAACAATTGAACGATCACACCTGCAACCGCTGGCTCTCCTGAGTCTTGAACACCGTTGTTGTTTTGGTCTTTCCAAACATAGTCACCAATTGAACCTTTCGGAGAATACAAACCTGCATCCACCGTTGGGTTATCTTTGGCCAAACCTGTTCCCAAGGCATTGATTGTCACCACTTGACTCAAACCTGTCGTTGGGTTAAAATCACTGTCTTTCGTATCGTCACCACCCTGGTCTTGTTGACTACTGATGACACAACCCGCTGGTAAGCTCGTCGTTACAATTTTTACTTGGTAAGTTCCTGACTTCAAGTTCGGGAACAAGTACAAACCACTCGCATCCGTCGTGTCAGTTGCCAAAACAGCGCTAGTTGTTGAATTCAACAATTGAACGATCACACCTGCCACCGCTGGCTCACCCGAATCTTGAACACCGTTGTTGTTTTGGTCTTTCCATACGTAGTCACCAATCGAACCTTTCGGTGTTGACAGTGCCGCATCTATCGTTGGATTGTCTTTGGCGATACCTGTCCCCGAAACATTAATGGTTATCAATGGACTCAAGCCTGTGGTTGGATTAAAGTCAGAGTCTTTCGTATCGTCGCCCCCCAAATCTTGCTTACTGCTAATTACACAGCTATCAGGCAAACTTGTTGTTACGATTTTTACTTGGTAGGTCCCATTTGGTAAGTTAGGGAACAAATACAAACCGTTAAAGTTTGTCGTATCCGTCGCTATAACAGTCGTTCCTTGCAACAACTGCACGATTACGTCTGCCACTGGCGATTCGTTAGGGTCTTGAATACCATTGTCGTTTTGGTCTTTCCAAACAAAGTCTCCAATCGAACCTCTGAGCGAATACAAAGCAGCATCCACCGTTAAATTATCTTTAGCTGTGCCTGTACCCAAAGCATCGATGGTTACTACTTGGCTTAAACCTGTGGTTGAGTTGAAGTCGCTATCTTTTTCATCATCGCCACCCAAGTCTTGTTGGCTGCTAAGTGCACAGTCGGCAGGTAGGCTCGTTGTCACGATTTTCACTTGGTAGCTGCCACTCGACAAGTCCGAGAACAAGTACAAACCACTTGCATCCATTGTGTCAGTTGCCAATACCGCGCTGGTTGTCGAGTTCAATAATTGAACAATCACACCCGCCACTCCTACTTCAGTTGCATCTTGAATACCATTGTTGTTTTGGTCTTTCCAAACGTAATCACCAATGCTGCCTTTTGGTGAGTACAAGGCTGCGTCAACCGTTGGGTTGTCTTTGGCAATGCCTGTGCCCAACGCATTGATAGTTACCACTTGGCTCAAACCCGTGGTTGGGTTAAAGTCAGAGTCTTTGGTATCATCGCCACCCAAATTTTGCTGGCTACTGATGACACAACCTGCTGGTAAGCTCGTCGTCACGATTTTTACTTGATAAGTACCGCTTGACAAGTCAGAGAACAAGTACAATCCACTTGCGTCTGTCGTATCCGTTGCCAAAACTGCGCTGGTCGTAGAGTTCAACAATTGAACGATTACACCCGCTACTGCTGGTTCTCCCGAGTCTTGAACGCCGTTGTTATTTTGGTCTTTCCAAACGTAATCACCAATCGAACCTTTGGGCGAATACAAAGCCGCATCAATGGTTGGATTGTCTTTTGAAAGCCCTGTCAACGTTGGGTCTAAAGTGATTTTCGCACTAAAACCAGTGACTGGATTCACATCCGAATCTTTGGTATCATCACCACCCAAATCTTGTTTAGTACTAATCACACAACCTACTGGCAGACTTGTAATGACTACTTTGACGTAATAATCGCCTGCATCTAAGTTGGTAAAACCATAGGCACCGCTGGCATCGGTTGTATCTTTTGCGACTGGACTACCCGTTGTACTTCCTTTGTATAGTTCCACAATCACGTCTTTTACGCCCGTAGCGCCATCGTCTTGAATCCCATTATCATTAAGGTCTTTCCACACGTAGTCACCAATCGAACCTTTAGGTGAATAAAGTGCGGCATCAATATGTGGGTTGTTGCGCGATGTATCGGTTGCTGGCTTTGAAGTGTCTATCGTAATCAAGTGACTCAAACCTGCCGCGTTAAAATCAGAATCTAAAGTATCTGCTACTCCTGCCGCGTTAGGTTTAGACGAAATAACACAACCCGCTGGCAGTGAAGTTAAGAGCAGCTTGACTTGATAAGTATCTGATGTCAGGTTATTGAAACTGTAGAAACCATTGGCATCGGTCGTGTCTTCGTCAATCACGCTAGAGCCTTGCAAAAGTTGTACAATTACTCCAGCTTGTCCTGCTTCGGTTGGGTCTTGTTTGCCATCATTATTGGCATCTTTCCAAACATAATTACCGATAGAGCCTAGCGGTGAATAAAGCGCTCCGTCGATCGTTGGGTTATCTTTGGCAATACCCGAGCCAGTAGGAGTAATCGTTACCGATTGACTCAATCCAGTTGTGGGATCAAAATCAGAATCCAACGTATCAGCCACTCCAGCCGCATCTTTCTTTGAAGAAATAACACAGCCTGCTGGCAACGATGAAACCAAGATTTTCACTTGATAATTTCCAGCACTTAGGTTGTTAAATCCATAGATACCATTGGCATCAGTTGTATCGGTAGCTACGACGGTTGCACCTTGCACCAACTGCACAATCACTCCTGCTTGGCCAGCTTCACCGCTGTCTTGTTTGCCATTGTCATTTGTATCTTTCCAAATAAAGTTACCCAATGAACCCACAGGAGGCTGATAGCCACCATCGTACGTGTGTATATTGGCACCAGAACCGCCTGTAATGAAGGTCAATTCACCACTCGTACCATTAAGCGCAAAATCATTATCTGCCGAATCATTACCTAGCGCGTCTGTAGAAGCCAATACATTGGTTCCATTTGTTGCAGGGATTTTCAATCTGTACTTCGTAAACGGTTTCAAGGCTACGCCATACTTGATACCTGTCGCATCCGTTCCTGTTAGAGATGCGAAGTAGTAGTTACCGTTACCATCCGTAGTAACAGTGGTGATGGTAGCACCTGTTGAATCACAGAGCGTTACAACGACCCCACCCACTCCATTTTCTCCTGGATCTTGAATCCCGTTTCTATTTGTATCTAGCCAAATTCGGTTACCGATTTCGATGGGAGACGGGGCACAACTAAGTTCCAACGCTCCCAACCCAGCCGCTTTTCCGAAGGTGATACCACCGTCAGCTGTTGACTGGTAAATCTGATACCTTTTAGTGTATTTTCCCGTGGTATTACTAAACCAAGAAGTTCCCCCAGACCATGTACTCAACGGGTCCATGACTGTTGCCATTAGTAATCCACTTCCTGGAAGTGTAAAGCTACTACCCACATACGTTTCTTGGTGAATTTCGACGATAGGCCCCCCTATAACCAATTGTCCACTGTACTGATCATCCGAATAAAACTCTCCCCCACCTGGGCCTTGGCTATTGGCAGAGCCTGTTAGGCCACTCACATTTCCTCCCGACTCCAGCGTCCAAGTACTCGAGCCTTTTGCCAAACGTAGAAGATCACCACCAATATATCCACTGAATATACTATCGTTTGAAGCACCAGCCCCCGTATTTCGATAACCTAATTGGTGTCCCGAACGGTCAGTGAAGCCCAAAACCATGTCTCCGTTTTCCACAAAGTCTATGTCTGACAACATTGGCTGTGGGCGCATGGTTCTGGGTGCGCCTGGCGTCCCAACGGGCACACCCTTATAAAGCACACTGAAGTTATCTGTCCAAGGTAGCCACTTATCAGGTGTTTCTGAGGTGTGAACTTTTCCTTTAGGATAATTAAGAGAAAAATTGGCTACCGCCGTTGAATTAAAGGTTGTCGTGGCAGGATCAAAAGTATAGACATAAGAATGAAGGTTGCTTTGTGTACCTCCTGCACTTTCTGCCGTACAGACTGTTCCTACATATACTTTCCCGTGATAATAACGCACGGCAAAAGGGCGCGAAACCCCATTGGTACAGCCTGGATCAGGAATGGTATATGTATGAATATCCGCTGACGTAATCGTTGTTTTGGCAGGTACACCGATATTGATCGAAATAAGTTTTTTCTGGTATAAATTAATCACATAAAGCGTCCGACCATCTTCTGAAATCGTCATTCCTCCCAAACCTACTTTCCCTACCGCTCCAAAAGCAGATGGATCTTCATTACTTCCATTTGCCGCAGCTGGTAATGTACGTGTTCCAATCACCGACTGCCCGAGGTCAATGTTATGCGGAGCGCCACTAAACGTTTCCAAATCGACCAACAGTGCCGTACTAGGCGTAGTGCCTAGCTGGGTAGTAAAAATCCCTCCTAGCCCTGCCGAAAGTAACCCTACGTGGCGTTTCAAAAAGGCTGAGGTGAAGACTTTATTGGTTTCTCTTTGGTACGCCGCACCCCATACCGAACCGACTTCATTGGCATTGGCCAAGTGCGTAGGCGATGTTGTAGAAGCATTGGCGATGTCATACGGGAACTTCACTAGCGCATCTCCTGTTCCTGCCGTACCTCCCAGCGTGGGGTTTCCGTTCACAAAACAGGTAACAATCACATCAGGAATACCTGGACAGTAGTCACTTGGGTTGTTAGCGGCCAAGTTTACTCCCGTTAAAGGTGCTGTCACGAAGCGCACCGTTGTATTTCCTGTTTTACCGTTAGAGGCATAGAACGTGTTGGGAAGCGTAAACTCCAAACGTACATTTCCCGTAATACCCGCAATGGTATATGCTCCTGTTGCACTTGTAGTTGCAGTGGCTCCTACTTGTACATTGGAGGCATTAAAAGCTTTAACTGTCACTCCTTCAAGGCCAGGCTCAATAGGATTGGTGGTTTGCTGTGTTCCATTGATGTTAAAATCACGGAAAACAGTTCCACTTACTTGAGCCATTAACTGCTGATTCAGCAGCAGAGCTACAAAAAATAGCCCCCATTTCAGCAACCTCCCGATTCTCCTTGGCGGGTTCAGCTCCTTGTTCTTTGCTAACAAGGCGAAACGTTGGTAATTGTTTGGATACATAAACATTTGGATTTGGAACAGTTGTGTTGGTAATCCTCTCTAATTTTAAAACTCCGTTTGCTTTAGTAAGATATACACCGACCACCGCAAGGGATATACCTTCACCCTTCAAATACTATGCCAAAACTCTTATTTCAAATCCATAAAAAATCTGGGATAAAATTTTCATCTTTCAAATGAAATGGCCGTATCATAAAACCAAATCTCATTGAAAGCACTATAAGGAGCAATTACAAATGTCCTAAAAATACATGGCCTCGTCTTAGAAAGACGAGGCCAATGCTGCACACTTTACCCTACTTTGAAAAATTACGTTATCGATACTCGAAGACACTTCATAACGTTGTCCTATTACCCTGCATAACGTTGAGCAAGCTGTCTTTGTACAGCTGGACGATTTATTGCTTTTGAGCTTAAATTCTCTGTGACAAAATTACCACGAAAACAAACGCCTGCGACGCTGTTTCAAGTCCAAAACCGTGAAACCTACATTTTTGCCCGTGAAATCTACATTTTAGCCCGTGAAATCTACATTTTAGCCCGTGAAGCATTTTCGAAAAATGGGTAAAAACGGCCATTTGGGGAGTGGGTAAAAACAAAAAGTCTCCAAAAATTGGAGACTTTGCACACTCAAATTATAATTTCTTGACGAACTAACTCTTGAAAAATTGGTTTCCCCAACACCCTTTTAGGATTACTAAAAGGAGATTCAAGCAGGTAATCTCGCAAGCTATCCGATATTTCGTACGTAGAATAATAGCGTTTATCAAACAAAACGGGCGACTCTTTCAGGTCAAAAATACTGTAGCGATGCTCGTTGAATTGATAACTCAACCTTCGATAAGCCGAAGGGGGTGGTGGCGATAACGACGTTTCATCTGTTTGTAAAGAATGGTGTATATAATTCCAACCCTCCCATTGTTCGGGAAAATTGGCGACGTACTTGGCAAAAAAATCAAAAAGTTGTTGTAAAATTTTCTGGGAATATGCCTCTTTGGTTACGGATTTGTCGGGGTATATCCTTTCGCCCATGTAGAGAACATTACTCATATCCGATTTCCGATACGAAATCACTGGCACTAGCGGCACCCCAGCTACATAACTAAGGTAAGCCATTCCTTTTCGAGCAGTGATTGTTCGGCTTAAAAACGTGATTTTCTCAAGCTTTTCATCGCTTGTACCCACGTTTCCATCCAAATATACTAACAACGACCTCCCCGCTTTTAACTCTCTAAGCAGTTTTAGTACAATATTAGGATCTTCGGCACTTACCACGTGGACTTCACTATCCGTTTTGTACGTTTGTTTCATCCTATTTGTATAATCCATCATCGAATCAATCTGCTGTTTATAAACATCTTTTTTTACAATGGTTGTAAAATGATGCCCATTTTTAATCAACAAATTGGCAATGATTCGGTACGAACCTAAATGAAACGTACAAAATATACTCGGAGTACCTGGGGTTTCTAGCGCCTTCAGGTCACCATTGAGAGAGCATACCTCACTGATATGCAACACATTACGATCAAAGGTCTCAAATGCCAAGCTCGTTAGTAGTTTTCTAAACATCTCAGCATGTTCCGAAACAGGGATTTCAGGCAGGAAGTTGGTAAGGTTCGCTGAAAATATCGCAAACCTTACCATATACCCTTCTTCATCGTGTAAATTCACTTTATTAAATGCACTTTCGCAGTCGAGAAGCGCACGCTGATAGTTTATAAAACCTGAAAAGCTCATTGCTGACCGAGAGATTTATTGAAGAACTAGCTTATTTTCAACGTCGTTGTTTACCACAATTTTGTAGCAAGACGCAAACGGATCTGACTCACCAAGGTTGAGTACCTTTGCAGTTTCATTTTTGGCATAAAATTTGCCAGCCCGGATAAAAGAGTTCAATTCTTTTTTTGCTTTGATTTCGAATGACTTTTTCATTGTCGTAGTAGTTATTTTTTTTATTTTAAATTATTGATAACCAGTGCATTATTTGTTGTTTTTAACCCACTGTTGTTTTCCGCTTTGGATGATACAAAGGTAGAGGAGCGAAGCCTGCTGGGAAATCCGCAGTAATGCCTATATTTATGAAATGTTATAGTAACTATTGACTATTTTCTATCTTTGTGAGTCACAATACCCTACACTGCCAGAGGCAGTTGATACTTAAAGAGAAGCCATGAAGTCGATGACGCTTAATCGGTCTTTCTATAAAAACCCAAAGACTGGGGTTATTTTCTTGTTGGTTATAGTAATCTTTTGCGAGATTCTCGGGTGGGCTGTATCCCCCAAAACTCGCTTAGATATCTATGTCTCGTATCAGACTTTTTTTAGTTATGCCAAAAATATCTTAATCGGGATTTTAGTACCAGAGTTCTGTACCTTATATATACTGTCCTTCCTAATTGATATATACCACCGTTTTTGGGGAATCCGCAAAATCAACTTTAATACCCTATCTATCCTTTGGTATGAACTAAAATTCCTACCGCTGTTTTTTGTAGCATTTTTTCTTTTTTTCCCTGTTACGTTACATGTTCGCTTTTTGCTCCGCGAATTCCCCCACTATTCGTTTAACCGCTACCTCGATTTATACATTTTGCATGGTTTTACCATCGAAACCTATCTTTTATACTTACCATTTATCATCATTCTCGGTTATGTTTTACTAAATGTGTCGCTTGTTCGCGATTTTTTAGAAGTAACAAACAACCAAACACATTCTCAAAAACAAGCTATTGCGCTTCGTCGGCATTCTTCGCCAGCAGCCACTGTTATTAAAGAAACAGTAGTGACTCCTGCTCCGCTAAAAAGTTTTGCCGAAGCCGTCCCTGCTCCTGAATCAGAATCATTTACTACATTTTCAATAAATACCCCCATAACCGTCAGTAGCCCCGCATCTACCGACAAATACATCAAGTTTATTGACGGCAAAGCAACAACGGGTGAGGCGTTTTTGAGAATTGACGATTGCTACTTTTTTGAAACAGTAGAAGAGAAATACTTTGTGGAACACCCCAAAGGTCGCTTCCAAATCTCAAAACCGCTCGCTGTGCTAGAACTAGAGCTTGATCCAATTCACTTCTTCCGCATTCACCGAAGTTGTATCATCAACATGAATCACCTTAATAGCTATACGTACTGGGAAAAAGGAAAATACCTTGTGTATGTCAAAGGTACCAACCAAGCACGAGAGCTAGTGATGCCCCGTACTCGGCTGGATGCCTTCAAAAAATCGCTTAGTGAAAACCGTAGCCTTCCTAGCAAACAACTATAATGTATTGAGGTACGATTTTATCTGTAGCCCAAATTTGAGTAAATGTCGGTTGCTCTCAATGCCTAGTTTTTGAATTAAGTTTTGTTTGTGATTCGCCAGTGTTCGATAACTAATCGACAACGAGTCGGCTATTTCGTAGCCCGTCAGCCCCTCGGTTACTAGGTACAGAATCTGCCGTTCTCGCTTTGTAAGTGACTTCAACTTTCGGTGGGTTTCGCTATCTACCTCATTGACTCCCATCTTCTTCATCAAATCCTTGAAGCCATCGCTGTAGTATTTTGTTTGCGTCTGGATATACAACAAACATTTGTACAACTCCTCCAATTTATCTTCCGAATACAGGTAGCCATTAAAATTGGCGTCCAGTGCTTTGGAGAGTTCCCTGGAATTAGAGGCATTAAAAAACAAAACCATCTTAGGTCGGCTCGATGCTTCCGCAATTTGCTTTAATAAGTGACTTGTCTCTTTTCCGATTAAGTTGGCTTCGACAATCACGCACTTTGGTTTCTTGGTGTGAATCTTCTGAATAAGCTCATCCAACTCATTAGCTCTTCCTACAACATCGAAGCCTTCGCTCTCTAAAAGTTTGCTCAATACTTCGCACGAAAACGGCTCTTCTTTGGCAATCAATACGGACGAATCCATCTTCCGCAATCTCATTTCGGGATTTTTCATTTCTCTACTTATGGGGGATTTTACAGTTTATAACTGTATTGAAGATACGCTTTGCTGTACCCCATACGCAAGACATTTCCGTGAAACCTACTTTTTTGCCCGTGAAATCTACACGAAATTGATGTTTCACGGAAAATGGCAAAAAAAAAGGCTTCGATATACCTCGAAGCCTAAACTTTTTTTGGGCTATTTTTTTTTAAAATTGCTCCGTCAATGAGAAAAAGAAGCCTCCTTCAATCGCCGCATTTTCGTCTGAGTCAGAACCGTGAACGGCATTTGCTTCTAGCGACGTAGCGAACAATTTACGGATAGTTCCTTCGGCTGCTTGGGCTGGATTGGTCGCACCAATCAACGTGCGAAAATCTGCCACAGCATTTTCTTTTTCTAAAATCGCCGCATAAATCGGTCCCGATGACATGTATGCACACAGGCTGGCATAAAACGGACGTTCGGCGTGTACGGCATAAAATTGTCCTGCGCGCTCTTGGGTCAACAAGGTTTTTTTCAAAGCCACAATACGGAATCCCGCTTCTTCAATCATCTTCAAAATTGCGCCTGCATTCCCTGCTTCTACAGCGTCGGGTTTCACCATAGTGAATGTTCTGTTGGTTGCCATTAGTATGTTGTGATTTAAAATGAACAATTTTCGATAAAAAAGTGGGGCAAAACTACGCAGACTACACAGGTTTTGAAAACCTAGCAGGTCTTTTTTAAGAAAATTGCTAATTTTGCAAGCTATGCAACAGTGGAACGCATTTTACGAACTCATCAATTCGCCCCAAAAACGTGTTGTCATCTTGACCCACCAAAATCCTGACGCTGACGCGATAGGTTCTTCTTTGGGATGGAAATTATACCTTCAAAAAAAAGGACACAGTGCAACGGTCATCATTCCTAACGAATGTTCGGCCAATTTGCGCTGGATGCCCGACTTTGCTGAAGTAATTACGTACGACCAAAACGTTCAGTCTCAAGCACGCTCCAAACAGGTGATACAAGAAGCCGAGGTGATTTGTTGCTTAGACTTTAATGCCCTCCATCGTATCAAAGGCTTGGGCGAACTTGCACTGGCTTCAACGGCCACCAAGGTGCTCATTGACCACCATTTAGAGCCAGAATCCTTTGCTGACTTTGTGTTTTCGGATACCACCAAAGCCGCAACGGCGCAGTATGTATTTGAACTCATTCAGCAACTGGGGGATGCCTCGCTGGTGGACTTACCCATGGCCCAGTGCTTGTACGCGGGAATTATGACCGATACGGGGTCATTCCGACACGGAAGTACAACGCCCGAGGTACACCTTGCCGTAGCTGAACTCATGAAAACGGGTTTGCAAGTAAACGACGTCCATCGGGCTATTTTTGACAACAACACCATCAGTCGTACGCGGCTTTTAGGATATGTTTTATCAGAAAAACTTACCGTTTTGCCCGACTACCGTACGGTATATATGACCCTATCGCTCGAAGAGTTAAAACGCTTTCAATCGGAGATGGGCGACACTGAAGGCATTGTTAATTATGGGCTTTCGCTCGAAAACATCGTCATGTCGGTACTCATCATCGAACGCCGCGACGAAATCAAGCTATCATTCCGTTCAGTGTCTGATTTTTCGGTGCGCGACTTGGCCCATCAGTACTTTGCAGGAGGAGGTCATAAAAACGCCTCTGGTGGACGTACCAGTACCTCATTAAAAGAAACCACTGAGCTTTTATTATCAGTATTGCCCGAATACCAAAATGAGCTTTTAAGCGTTAAAAAATAATCTTGTAATCGCATCCCAATTCAAATACAATTAAACTGTGCTTTGCACTCATTTCATGAAATTTAAATCAACAATTGCTTTTTTCTCGGTAGCTGCCCTCATGGCTGCTTGCAACAACCGTGTTAGTGTCAGCGAAACTGGTCTTAAATATCAAATTCACGATGAACATTCTGATAGCCGCAAACCAAAAGTTGGCGATATTCTTACGTTTCATTTGGTATTAAAAAACAGCAAAGACTCTGTCTTGCGCGATACCTATAAGGAAGGCCAACCAATGCAAATGATGCTTCAAGTACCTCCTTTCAAAGGTAGCTTTGAAGAAGGTCTTGCCATGATTTCTAAAAAAGACAGTGCGTCGTTTTTCGTAAGTGCCGATTCACTCTTTACACGCATGATGCAACCACTTCCTCCAGGCATTCCTAAAGGTTCGGACATTCAGTTTACGGTAAAACTCGTGGATGTTCAGAATGAGCAGGAATTCCAGAAATCACAAGCTTCAGCGCGCGACAAACAAGTAAAAGTGGATGCCAAAACCATCGACGACTACGTAGCTAAAAACAAACTTAACGCAACCGAAACGGCGTCGGGCTTGAACTATGTAGTAACGCAAGAAGGAACAGGGGTGAAGCCCGTTGCTGGAAACGTAGTAACTGTACACTACACTGGCAAACTCCTTGACGGAAAGGTTTTTGATAGCTCAGTGAAAAACCCACAAAGTGGTGGCAAGCCCATCGACTTCCCTATCGGCCAAGGAATGGTGATTCCAGGCTGGGAAGAAGGAATCATGAACATGAAAAAAGGTGGAAAATGTACGTTTATCATTCCGTCGTCGTTAGCTTATGGAACGGCAGGTTCTCCAGGCGTGATTCCACCAAACTCTGTGTTGGTATTTGACGTTGAATTGGTGGACGTGAAAAAAGCACCAGCAGCTCCCGCAGGGCCTGGCGCAGTAGGTGGGCAACAGTAAGCAGCCAACCATTGCAAATCGCAAACAAACTCAATCAAACACACTCAATCGAACAAGAATGAGGGGAAAGTTAATTTTAGGTACAGCGGCAAGTATTGTGGCAACGATGTTTGCTTGCAAGCAGACGGAAGATGTGTACCAAGATCGTAAAACACTCGAAAATAAGACCGAAATCAAGAACTATCTAAGCGCGAACAAACTCGTGGCTGATAGCCTCAATTCGGGCTTGTTTTATGTCGTTAGCAACGCCGACACAAGCCTCCAGAAACCTCAAATTGGAGATGAAGTAACATTTAGCTACATCGCTAGGCGGCTTGATGGAGCCATTATTGACAGTAGTCAAGTAGGATATGGAGATGTATTTATTCGTTCTTTCAACACCAATGACATCACTACTACTGGCTATGCAATGGCGTACCGTTTTAACCCTGTGCCATCGTTTGAGGTACTGATGAACGCTCCTTATGAAAAAATAAGAGAGACCGACAAAGTAACGCTTTTTGTACCGTGGTCGTTGCGTGGTTCTGGCGATGTTTCGTTGTTGGCACCATTGTATATTCCCATTCGCTACGATATAAATATTCTAAAAGTACGTACGCAGGAAGAACAAATTAACGATTACGTAGCAGCCAATAAGATTTTGGGGTTAGAAAGAAACACCGAAAATGGGCTTCGGTTTGTAAAGACCTTGGCTCGTCCTGATTCTGCCCAAATCGAAATTGGAACAACTGTCAGTGTTGTATATACTGGAAAACTTATCCGAAACGGGGCACAATTTGACAGTGGCACCGTCGATGTAAACGTGGTTGACCCTAAAGGTACCGCATCAGGAGGCGTGGTAAAAGGATTTAATGACGGTATCGCTAAGATGCGTTACGGCGAAAAAGCCATCATCATCTTCCCTTCTACCCTCGGGTACGGGGCAACGGGTAGTGGTGGCAAAATCCCTGCTTATTCTCCGCTGCTCTTTGAGGTCGAAGCGAAACGCAAGTAATTTTATTTTTTATACCACAAAAAGCGGCCGAATGGCCGCTTTTTGTTCTTTTACCTTTCTAACATCATGCAACTTTGTTTTGCTACCAACAACGCCCACAAACTCAAGGAAATCAAAGCACTCTTGGGCGATAATTTTGAATTAAAAACCCTCCAAGAAATCGGCTGCAACGAAGAACTTCCCGAAACCACCGATACCATTGAAGGCAATTCAGCGCAAAAAGCCGAATACGTGTGGGAACACTACGGCGTCAACTGCTTTGCCGATGACTCTGGCCTTGAAATAGAAGCACTCAACGGCGCTCCTGGCGTTCATTCAGCTTACTATAGTGGCGAACGCAACCACGCCCGCAACATTGAGCGGGTTTTGAGTGAATTGGCCAATGAAAGTAACCGCCAAGCACGTTTCAAAACCGTCATTACGCTTACGTTAGAAGGGAAAAGCCATTCGTTTGAGGGAATTGTCGAAGGTACTATCATCGACACTCCACGCGGCACCGACGGCTTTGGCTATGATCCTATTTTTGTCCCAGATGGTTCGGAACGAACATTTGCCGAAATGTCGTTGGACGAAAAGGGAAAAATCAGCCACCGTTCAAGGGCTTTTGCCAAACTTGTAGCGTTTTTGCAAGATTATTCAGGTATCAATTCATAACTATTGATACTATTTCCCGTTTTTCGGCTTTCGGCGGTTCGTTCTAATTTCAGTACATCGGCGGTCGGGGTTTCGGTAATAAAAAACTCCACCGTCCCAATGGTCCCCGTCGGCTTTGGAACTAGGTTTTCTAGAATAAGGCGCTGGTTATCGGTCGAAACCGTCCACGTTCCTACCAGCGTTCTACCATCAATATCTTTAAAAGTGACCTGTTTGGGATCGCTCAAATCCAATCGAAAATTGGCATAACTTGGTTTTACATTGGTGCTCCCCCCCAAGTTAAATACTACCTGAGTGCCTTCTTTTACCAATTTTGCTTTCCACTTTTTCCCAATCAAATCGGCAATCGGAACCACTTTTTGGGGCGTACATCCTGCCAACAGCAACATCAAACAACAACTAACTATCGCTAAGGTCTTCATATTCTTTGGGAATTAATTGAGTACAATTTTGGTCGAAAAAACACGATTTTCGGCATTTACTACCACTACATACACGCCTCCTCGCAAGGCACTTAGATCGTGTATCCATGCTTGCTTGCCTGCCACGATGCCTGCATCGGTTTTGAGGGGTTGTCCATTCAAACTCATGAGTTTCCAGTCCATTTCTAACGGCTGAAAACGCTCGTTTTGGATGCGTAACGTGTGGCCGTAAGCAACCACGGTCAATCCCACTTCCGACAACTGCGGCCGTACCGAAATCACCACTTCGGGCGTAGTAACACTCACTACGTTGCTGTACCCTGAATTCCCAGCGGCGTTAGAAAGGCGAATGCGGTAATAATAGGTAGTTTGTTCGTTGAGCCCAAGATCCACGTACGAGGTGTTCGTAGCGGGTTGTTGCGTAATTTGCGCAAACCCAGTATTCGGACTGGTTGAACGCTCAACGAGGACGTTGGTGACGTTAGAAAGCGTTCCCCACGTCAACCGAATTTGGTCATAATCTGCGAGTTCGGCCGTGAGGTTTGTTGGAGCTACAGGAACGGCCAATGAAGTAGTGGCGTCCGAAACGTTGGTATAACTACTAGCGCCCGCCGAATTTTTAGCCCGAACGCGGTACCAATAACGCGTTGAAGCACTCAAGCCCGTGTTCGAGTACGACGTGGTATTCGCGCCTACATCCACAATTTTCGCAAAATTCGTCCCATCCGTACTGCGTTCTATTTCAAAGCCCGTTTCGTCAGAAGCATTATCCGTCCACGCCAAATTGATTTGACTGCTGCTTGTCGCCGTGGCTGTCAAACTACTCGGCGGACGGGGAATCGTTACGGGAGGAGCTTGGGTGGTGGCGTCAGCAACGTTGGTGTAACTACTAGCGCCCGCCGAATTTTTAGCCCGAACGCGATACCAATAACGCGTTGAAGCGTTCAAACCTGTGTTCGAATAGGTAGCGGTATTCGCGCCTACATCCGCGATTTTCGCAAAATTCGTACCATCCGTACTGCGCTCAATTTCAAAACCCGTTTCGTCGGACGCATTATCCGTCCATGCCAAATTGATTTGACTGCTGCTCATAGCCGTGGCTGTCAAGCTGCTCGCAGGGCGAGGAATCGTTACGGGAGGCGCTTGGGTAGTGGCGTCAGCAACGTTAGTATAACTACTTACTCCCGCCGAATTTTTAGCCCGAACGCGGTACCAATAACGCGTTGAAGCGTTCAAGCCTGTATTCGAATAAGTCGTAGTATTCGCACCGACATCGGCGATTTTTGCAAAATTCGTACCATCTGTACTGCGTTCAATTTCAAAGCCCGTTTCATCAGAGGCATTGTCCGTCCACGCCAAATTGATTTGACTGCTGCTTGTCGCCGTGACTGTCAAACTACTCGGCGGGCGAGGAATCGTTACGGGAGGAGCTTGGGTAGTAGCGCAAGCTGGGTCGGTATAACCTGAGTTTCCTGCGCCATTTTTTGCCCGTACCCGATAACAATATTGCGTATTGCTAATAAGTCCCGTGTTGGAATAGGTCGTTGTTCCAGCCCCCACGTCGGCTATTTTGCTATAATTTCGGCTATCCGTACTACGTTCTATTTCAAAACCCGTTTCATTGTCTGACAAATCCGCCCACGAAAGATTGATTTGGGAACTACTTGTAGCGTTGGCCGTTAAGCGTGCGGGGGCATTGGGCAAGCCCGACTGCGTGGTGGCATCGGCGGTATTGGATTTGGTGCGCGAAGGCGTCCCACCCCGTTGAGAACCTACATAATAATAATAACGGGTAGAAGCATTCAGCCCCGTATTGGCGTAGGTCGTTGCATTGGCGCCAACATCGGCAATTTTAGAAAAATTAGCATTATCAGTAGAGCGAAAAACTTCGAAACCCGACTCATTATTGGACGCATCCGTCCAACTAAGGTTGATTTGGCTTGACGATACCGCTACAGCGCTAAGATTGGTGGGCGGGTTAGGAGGTGAGGCGAGCGTAGTGGCACAGGCGATATTAGAAAACTCATTGGGAGCTCCCGTCCAAGACACCCGATAACAGTACTCAGTGTTGTCTAACGGAACGGTTTGGTCATCATAAAACGTAAGGTTAGAATCAAACGAGCCAATCGTACTCCATGCCCCACCCTGCCCTTGGCGACGCTGAATAACGACATTGCCGTTTTCTTTTCCGCCTTGTACCTTAAACGTAATCGCAATCCAGTTTGTCCCTTTCACCTCAATTTTTGAAATGTTGGGCGCAACGGGCGGGAAAGCATAAACCACGTTGGAATAACCGCTAAAAGTGGTCGCTGTCAACTTCGCCCTTACCCGATAATAACTATACATATTGGCTGGCGGATTGGCATCGGTATAAGAAATAACATTGGCTGCGACCTCGCCTAATTTTGAAAAACCCGCCGTTTCAGAAGTAGTAGAACGCTCTATTTCAAAGCCTAACTCCCGATTCGAATTATCTTTCCAGCTCAGATTAACCTGTTTGCTGGAAACGGCAACCGCCGCCAAATTGGAAGGTGCTTCGCTTTGGGCAAAGGCTTTCCCAAAACTGATAAACACTAAAAATAAGAATAGCTTTTTCATGGGCACAATGCGTTGAATGGCATTTATTTAAGCTCTACTTTTACGACCGAAGACAAACTTGACTCCAGTCCATCAGGATAAATAACCCGTACCGCATACTGAACAATGCCTTTAGCTGGTGGGCGTTTATCTTGGTATTGACGGTTATCATAAACCGAATCATAACTTAAAAAAGGTTCTTTTTCGACAGACCGATAAACCACAAAGCGACAATTCGGGACGGCATAATTCCACGAAACCAACACCGTTTTATCTGGATTGACAATCGCTTTGAGCCCATTGACTTTTTGGGGAGTAATGCGAGGCGTTTGAACATTGAGCGGGAAAGACGTCTCTGAACGCAGCCCCGCTTCGTCCACTGCCACCAACGCATAGCCGTATTCTGCGCTTCCTTTGATGGTTTTGTCGGTGTAAGTCGAAATGTCTTTGGCTAATTTTGCCAATTCAACCCACCTTTCACTGTTTTTACCGCGACGTAACAACAACTGATACGCTACGTCGTCGCTGCTACTTGGTGCCCACGAAAACGCTACTGAGGTATCGCTCACTACATAGTCTCTTATGACAGGCGTCGTTGGCGCAATTTTATCGGGACGAATCAGCTCCAAAATATCAGACGCTTCGCTTGGATTGTAATTTTTGTCGTAGGCAATCACCCGAAAGTATTTTTTACGCGTCAAGGTATTTAGCGTCACGCTATCATTATAGACTGGTAATGCCAAATAGCCTTTGGTATCTACCGTAAAAACGTGTTTGCGGTCGTTTGCCGATACCACCTGATAGCCCATCAAATCGGGTTCGGGATTCATGTCCCACACAACACGCACAAAGCCCGTTGAGTCAATGTATCCTTGCAATCCTTTTGGCTTTGAAGGACCTTTTCCGTCTTTGATGATGCAATAAACGGGCAGACTATGCCCCAAGTTTCGGGCCGTATCTATTGCTATTACTTTGTAATAATTGGGCAAATGAGGGATAGCGGTGGTATCCGTAAATTCACGTATCGAAGGCGCCAACGGCTGGGTAACTAGCGGGCTAAAAGGCCCTTCTAAATTCGTTGCTTTGGCCACCACAAAGCCTGCCACATCGCCAGTTACTGTAGGATATTTCCAAGTAACGCTTACTTTGGCTCCATTGAGGTGTTTGGCATTGAGTTGTTCTACCGATGGCGGGGGGGTTTTGTCAACTCCCATGCCTACAATAACCTCAGAAGGTGCCAATTCACCAAAAGGCGTAATGCCCAAAATTCGATAATGATAGTGGCGGTAATTTTGAGGAACGGAGTCAGCATATTGGATGATGTCATCCATCTGATCGGCGGGGGGCTGTATCCATGGACGCTTGGTGAGCCGACGGAAAGTTTTGCCGCCATCTGTTGAGCGCTCTACGTGGTATGACGAAAAAGCGGATTCGGCCAAACGGCGATTCCATTTAAGTTTTATCAAATGCTCTCCCGATTCGGGGCGGACAGGTACCATTTTCAGGGGCGCTCCTGGGCCGTCATTGACCACCGACGATGCCGCCACTTCTACTGGATACGTTTGCGGATCGGTCAGTGGAATGATATAATAGAGATACTGAACTCCTTTTTTAACCTTTTTATCTACCCAACCTAAGGCCATTCCACGGGCATATCGGGGGTGGCTATCTGCCAAAACCAAGGCCAACATCATGCGCAGGTCGTTTTGATTTTGTTGTTCCAAAATTTTATCCAGCGTCACGGCCTCAGTAGCTCCGATGGGCGTATTTTTTCCATGAACCAACTGCGCACAAGCCGCCGCTAGGGTGTCGCGGCGAGCCGTATTTTTAAGCCATTCATCAAGTGTCCAAGGCAATATCATCTCTTGAAAGTCCAGTTTCGTAGTTTTATTGTCAATTACGCTCCGCCGAGTAAGCAAATAGCCCGATTTAAGCGCTTGTCTGAAAAAAGAGGATTGGTTGGGTGCCCAACGAACGACAATCGAATCGCCAAAGGATTTGGTCATTACCCCTACTCGGTATTTTCCCAACAGCGAGGTATCTATGGGTGTTTTTGGAGAAGCAGCCGTCTTTTTTTGTTGCCCCCAAGCTGAAGAAGCAAAAAGTAAGAAGCAAAGGACAAAACGAGTATATACACTAACTTTCATGTTGTCAATTATTTAGCGGAGTTAAACACCGAGGCGGAGCGGATTTTTTGGGCAATGCTGTAAGCCATTTCCGACGGGCAATTATGGTCTTTGTCAAACAAAATAGCTCCTTGATTGGACGACGTAATGGCCTGTAACCAATTTAAACTTACCTGATGTACGTCAAAAAAGGCACTTTGATTTTTGTAATCCAACAATGGGCGATAGAGCGTTCCCCACTTGGCCGATTGCAATAGCTGAGTCAGTTTACTGTTGCTTTTATTGGTCTCTATTTGGCTTTTGGCAATGATAACCGCAATAGCGCAATTGGCATTCGCTCCTGGACTCGCCATAAAGAAAAAGCCACGGGTGTTGGCAGGACTGTTCGTAGAGGAGTATCCATTCGACTTGTCTGTTACGTAGTCAAAAGGCATCTGAGAGTGAATGTTCAGCAACTCATCTTTAAAGTAGTTGGGTTGTTGATAATCAGCCGTCCAAGTCTCCGTTTTGAACTTTTCCTTGGTTTTTGTTCTGAGCGTTTCCAGCGTTTCTGGGCCAAGCTTGCCTCCTTTCCACTTTTCTAACAACGTATTTACATAAGCCCCGTTATTGGTTGCTGCCAAAACAAGCTGATCGGCTACCTTTGAAGCGATGTACTCATTGATTCCCTGATTGTTGCTGTTGTATTTGTCATCGTTTGCTTCAATGAGCTCTACTAGTTTTTGCGCAATGTATTTATTGTACAATTTCAAGACTGGGTCCGACCAATAAGTGATGCCGTAGTTTTTGGGGGCGTTGTCGCCAAAGATGGTTTTCTCAATCATCATCTTATTGGCATCAGCCACTATTTGGTTTGCCTCCAAAGCATTTTTACCCAACTCTTTATCTGCTATATTAAACCCGCCTAAATCGGCACTGGTAGCGTTCGTATTGGCTATGAGGCTCATTTCTACCACATTCAAGTTTACGGCAGGTGTCTTAGGTGCGGTGATTGGCGCATTGGCTGTTACTTTTTTGCCTAGCTGCGCAAAAGAGTTTGAAAAAAATCCGACAACGATTAGCAATGTGACGAGTGGTTTCATAATTCTCAATTTTCAGTCAATTGTTCGTTTATTTTTTCTTTTTTTCCGAAAGGAAAAGGGCTTCTATGTCTTCATTTTTGAAAGGCTGCTGGGGCGCATCATTGATGGTATTAAAAAACACCATGGCCCGCTCAAAAACCTTACTTGGACTGTCGGGGTTTTCTTTCCCATACGAGCCACTGAACAGCATATTTGTTCCTTTAGGGTCATAAATATCAGGCCGTACTCGTTCTAGCAATTGACTTACTGGAATGGCAATATTTTTAAACCAATTGCTCGTTGGGTCGGCGCGAAGCAGCACCAAAGGCGGCCTTACGATTTCACTGCTCAGTTTTTCGGTTCTTAACTCATACGTATCAAATCCTTCTTTGGACACCATTTTGGTCGTCAAGGCATCGGAGAGAAAACCCCAGAATGACGTTTCTGTGGGAGGGAATTGCGTGGCCATCAGCTTTTCCTTGAGCGTACTAAACTCACTGGTTTTAAAGTAGTATTTGTACAAACGCGATTCCAAGCTCTGGAAAAATGCGGCTTCTTGCTTTTGCTGCTGTTGAAGGTTTTCAACCGACTTTTGAACAAGAAACTTGCCGTCACTAAACATCTTTTCTGTTGCAGTATTGACCTTATATGAAGTACCATAGCCTTGGGCAATTTTTTCGTATTCTTGTTCCGAAACCACTGTATAGTCGGTTATTACGTCCTCGTATTTTTGGTTGACAGCCTTGGCCGTTGCACCTGCTCCAACTCCTGGCGCATTATATTTCCCCGAAGTTGACCAGGTTTGAGCGGATATGCTTCCATTGTAGCTTTTCGTACCCGTACTTACGTAAATGTTAGCCGTTGTGATTTTTTTGGCCGAGGCTTTGGCTTTCAGGGCTTCAGCGTACATTTTTTCGGCAAAATCAGCTTTCGGAATCCGTACCAACTCAAAGCGATAAAAAGTCTTGTTTTTGATGCCAAACGGCATTTTATAGCTCACTTTGTCGCCGTCAAATTTGGCGTCGGCTAGCAGTACATTCGGGGCATTTACCTCCGCAAACTTGGCCCCTTCCAACGGTACCAATCGAACTTTTAAGTCATAAAATTCGTCGCTATTGAGGTTTTTCATACAGCAAGACAAGTTGGCTTTGAGCTTGATAAAGGTCGCGGCGGCATCTCCTTTCATAAAATATCGCTGTCCTTCGTATGGGTACGAAGTGAGAACCGTAGCCTCATCTTCACTTCCTTTCGACAATACACTGATGCAAGGCCCCGTGGCAAATTCAACGGTTTCGGTTTGTTCGACCGTCTGGTTTTTAAAAATGTAAGGAACTACTTTGCCACTGTTGTCTTTAATAAACACCTGTACGCCCATCGACATTTTATACGTTGAATTGGGCAAAAGCGCCGTACTGCGGTAAAACGTCGCACTGTAATTAGGATCACCGTCTTCGTTTTTTCCCCAGCTAAACCGTCCCGAATTATCTTTGCTACAATTGGCATATTCGGCAGGTACACTGGTCGCAATGGCATTGAAGTTTTCTTTCAATTTAAGCCGAAACTCACGGTGGAAAATCTGCACCCCACCTGGCCCCATCGTAACAGTGCCCTGTGCTCCCGCTTCCACTTTTTGTCCTTGAGGAATTTCAATATCAACAATCAAATCCGTTTCTACGGGATAGTTAAACTCCGCATAATAGGGCGACAAGATGGACACTTTTTGCTTCGTACCCGAAGGTCCCAACGTGGCGATGAGTGGCTGCCCTGCAAAAGGATTAGGCGGCGAGTAAGCGGGTTCGCATCGTTCACCTTTGTTGTACCAAAATTCAAGATTTACGCGTCCTTTTACCAATCCGCCCAGCACGCGGTATTTGAGCAAAATGTGCCCATTGAGCCAAATCGGATTAACCATGCCTCCGCGCAACAAAGCAGCGGCTTCTAGCTCTACGACCGTAAACCTTCCTTCATACACCCACGTATCAATGTCCAAATCCAGCGCAAAGTGCATATAAGCGTAGATTTGACCTTGGGCATACCAGCCATTGATACCAGGCGTATTTCCGTTGCATTTGTCTTCGCTCTTGGCCAAGGCTAAATCAAACCCAATGGCACCGTCGTAGCGTAAATGGAAGGGGCCAATACCAAAATCTGCGCCCAATTTGTAACCAACCCCAAAGGCCAACATCGGAGAACTGTCTTTAAAAACAGTTCCCGCAGTTCCTTTGTACCCCAATTCTTGCAAAATACCTGGCCGTTTTTCAAAGCCATAAGGCGGAGGCGGAAGCGCCCCCACATCTCCTGGCGTGTAGTTTCCCATCATAAAATATGACCCAAAATCAAAACTACCAAGCTTCGCCAGCGTAACATTCAATCCTATGCGGTTTTGAGGAATGCCCAAAGATAAAAACCATGTACCCTTGTTGCCATCTATCAATAGACGCGTGTCTTTCACATCGGCACTTAGGCTGATGAGCGGTGGTACGTCGTAGCCCGCGTGCATGTTGAGTTGGGCTTTGAAGACTTTATCAGCAAAACTGTATTCCACGACTCCGCTCCCTTGCGCCAGCGATTTGTTGATAGATTCGCCCAATAGCCACGCTTTTACGTCTATCGCCATGGCATTGGACTCCATGGTAAGTGTACCTTCCATGGTAAATACGCCAGGCGTGACCAAGCCGATACCCACCGTTGCCTCAAAGCCGCCCGAGGGAGCAGGCAAAACTTTTGGTTTATAGGTAATTGACCCGTCACCGTTAAATTCTTTCGTCATATTGGAGTACAAACCACCTCCAAAACTCCTAAATACCAGCGGCGAAGGAGGAGCAAACGGAATCCCTGAGCCACCGATTTTGATTTTACCACCTACGTGCCAATAGCGGAAGTTGCCATTATTGGCCAGCGTTCGGCCAAATTGTGCTTCTACCGATCCGCCTATCAAACCTGCAATGGTCATATCCACCTCCCCCTTCAACCCATTTCCATAGGTGGGGTCATTATCAAAAAAGGCTAATCCTCCTTGTACGTGTATAGGTCCCAAATCCCCATCTACATAGACTTCATTGGGCTGGATTTTGTCAAAATTCCAGTCAGGGCGGCCATTTTTCATACCTACTTTGAAGAGGATTGTAGCCCCACCCGTTGCCGAAAGTCCCTTATCGCCATCGCCCGTGAGGTCAAGTTTACCCATTAGCTTCAACCCCATCGAACCGCCACCGTTGTTGACCAATTTATAATCGGTGAGCGTAAGCGGAAAATCAGCCATCGCTTTTTGGGGAGAAGCCGAACCCATTTTTAGGCTGGTTAGACCAAAATAATCGGGTTTAGATTGAAATTTCAATCCTTGAAAAGAAGCCGCAGTAAAGTTGAAATAATCAGTAACAATGTCCAGCTTACCATTCAATTCAGCGCCTGCGGTAAATCCTTCTGTATTATACGTAACAAAAATTTTGCTATCAGCAGCCAAGTGCAATTGCGCCATCCAAATATCCATTTGCATTTTGTCGGTGGGCGAAATGCTAAATTCCACCCCCAGCGAGCCCGCTTGCGGATCTTTGGAAAGGGTACAGGTGTAGGGCAACTGCGATGCCTGTTCCTGTGGGTTTTTGAAAATCGGCAATACTACCAAACCCTTCATTTGGGACTTTTGGAAGGTACTTTTTAAGAAACTTACGGATAGCTCATCTATCGAGTAATACCAACTATCCAACGAACCACTGCCTACATCCAAAATATTCTTCACAAAAGCTTTTCCCGAAAAACCGTTGTTGTCAGAAATCAAATCACTCACGCCAACGGTAAGCGGTTTGCCATCGGCCCGCTTGATAAAAGCAGGGAGTTCCAAGCTGATTTCGGGAAAATAAAGTCCTTGCCACAAATTCAATTCAAGCGCGGGGTTTTCCAAATATCCCTCGGGCAGCTTGGCGGGCGTAGTGGTTTCTGAGTGGTCATAAAGCGCAGGTTTGCCAGGCAGCATCGCAAACTTAAAATCGCTCAAGCCTTGTACATAAAACTTAGGAAAAGACAACTGCGCCGTCCAGTTCTGAAAATTAACCATGCCTGCGTTGACACTAATTTCGACGGGGCCGTTGGTTTCGGCATTTACCAAACCAGGCGGCGTCAGCAGGCCATGAACGCGCAGTTGTTTGTAGCCATTTTCATCAAAAACAACGTGCGTTACCACGGTAGTATCTGGGCCTTCAAACGGGCCTTTGGGCGGAGCGGTGTCCATTCCTTTTAAAGCAAAAAACTGCGACAACTGCATTTTTTCGGCCAAGTACAGAATGCCTTCACCGCAAGGTTTGTTGGGCGACATACACATGTTATACCCACTCAACGGAATGCCATTTACCTGGCTATTGGCTACTTTTATCCACGTATTGGCGTCAAAATAAGCGTTTTTGGGCGTAAAGGTGACGTTGGTAATGGCAATCACTGTATTGACGGGGCCAAAAGATTTGTCTATACCAAAGGGCACTTCAAAGCCAATGCTTTCTTTGGTATTTTTCAAGGAAGAAACGAGCATGTCTTTTTGGGTAGCAAAAAACTCGCTCAAGCTCCCCATCTGACTCGAAGTAAGCGTAGGCGGCTTATAGTCGGGCGAATCGTAGTTAGGGAACAAAGACGGGTTTGCTTTATTACTCAAACGAGCGCGCACCGTACCACCAATCACCTGCCCCGCTGCGTTGCATTGGACATCGTAAAGACGAACCCGCAGCTTGACGTATTGGCTGTTGACCATCGGAATGGGAATCATGCCGTCGCCGTTCAATTTGCCATTAACTTCTTTTACATTGTCGAGCAACTGCATGGTAAACAGCCCAATGGTCGCCGATTTGTTTTTCAGGACACCCTCGTTATCCACTTGGTTGTCCGAAATTTCGCCCGCATTGCAAGAACAATTGACAGGTATATTTCCAGATTTCACGACCATCGGCTTAGGTTTTCCCGTGCTGTCGTTGGCAGCAAATGAAGGCCCTAAGGGAAAAAATGGCATGGTATCTTCTCCGTACGTAAAATAGCAAACGGGACTTTTTCCCTCGTTCAGAAAATTGATTTTTCGCGAAGCATCAAACGCCTGAACCCGCACCGCATACCGTTTGCCTACCTTCAAGGCAGGCTGGTTGGGGCCGTATAAAAATGAATTTACCCGAATATTCTTCACTTCTACACCCGATGGCGGCAGCACTACGGCATCAATAAAAACGTTGGGGTCGTATCCCAATAGCGCATTGGACGTATTTACTTTGATTTCTGCTGTTTCAATTTTGGTAGGTTTAGAGGTAGGCTTTTTATCCTGACTACTGTTCGGGAAACCGCTGATTACATTGGATTGATTGTTCAGGACATTTTCGGCTACTGGCTGAACATCAGGCAATTCAATCACTCTCAGCGTATAACTCACCTGCGCGGGCGATACACCCACGGGTGGCGTCCACGAAAAAATGACATTCTGTGGCGTATTGGCAGCGACTTTACTGTCACAGATAGGGTTGACGAGCATGGGAGGTTCTACGCTTCTGAGGGTAAACAACCCGCTACATCCCAACGGAAAATCGGCCGATAGAGGACGGCTACTTCGGTTGTCGAAAGCTTGAACACACAGCTGATAATTCCCTTCGGGCAAGGGCATTCCACGGTAAAGTTGGGCTTTGTCCACGCCTTGAACCTCAATTTGCCCCAAATCAAACAACCCTTCCAAATCCGAACGCGTCAGCAATTTATTTTCCAAAGGAGCCAAACGCAGCGGCACCAACGGACGAAAGTTTTGTGGCGTCGCAATTCGTACGCCATTGTCCCCCGTGATTACTCCCAAAAAACGCACTTCTAGGACCGCAGAAGTAGTATTTCGAACAAAAATTTGCACTTGATTCCCTCGACCTGGGTAGTCTTGCAAATAGGCACTGTAGGGCGGCAATACGTTGACCGTCACCTGCACCGACTGCCCCCAACCCCCAATGGGGGCTAAAAATGCACAGCAAATCAGTCCTATGACAAACCAACGAAGTTTTGTACCGCAAACGAACCGAACAATTCCCCCATTGGGGGCTAGGGGGCTGTTAAAACGAGATTCCATAACCAAGTGATCCTCTAAGTTCATTGAATTTTTGATCGGGTTGTCCCGTATTTGAGTTAAGGTATCCTAGTTGTAAACTCAAGCTCTGGCGCTTACCAAGCTGATAGCTCGCGTTGGCCGAACCATTAATGACCTGACCGTTTTGCCCTAATTGTTGATTGAACAAATAACTTCCGCTGGCCGATACGTTCAGTTTTTTATCTAGTAAAGTGTGATTTACCCCTACGGTAGGCCCATAAAAACGAACCGTTTGGTCTTGGGGAAGAAACGTTTGCGTATAACTCGCGGTGGCATTGGCTCCAAAACCTGATTCCAATTGAGTAAAGAAGTAGCCCAGGTTCACATTTTGGTTCTGGTTTTGGGTAAATTCCGCCGTATTTTGGTTCAAATCCGACAATTGTTGGTGCGTAGCCGTGAGGGTAAACAAGTGAGAAACCGACTCATTCTGAAGATTATAACGCACATTCCCCATCAAACTCAAGTTGTTTTGGGCTAATCGTAACGTGTCGATGATGGGTCGCAAGCCTGCTTGTTGGCTAATGCCGTAATTTGAAAACTGTAGGTCGATACCAAATGCCGTAGAGGGGTTGAACGACAACACCGCCGAGCCAACCGTTCGGCCCGTTTGGGCGTTTTTATTTTGGGCCAAATTATCTTTCTGAATCCCCAAGCTCCCCATAATTCGCAATTTGCTATTCATCAAATTGAAGCTCGGCGCTACCGTATAACTCACAATATCGCTTTGGAAATAATAGGCGCCCATCGTCTGAAAGTTGGGGTCTATACGTTTGTATTGAAGTTTGAGGCCAAAGACTTTGTCTTGGTAACCCACGGCCGTTTGTAGGGCCGTCGTCAACTGCGTACTGAGCTGGGCTGGCATAAAAATGGTGAAGGCTTTGAGCAACGAACCTTGTTCCAACAGAATCAGCTGCGCACGGGTATCTCGGGTGTAGGCACTCCCCGCAGCGTCCAATTCAAACGACACTTTTTTTACGAGCGTAAACCGCGACGTCAGGCCTAGCACTGTGTTGCGGGCAGGCGCAATCGACTCGTTGGGAGTGATGGAGTTTTGGTCGTCAGCGGCATTGAGCAAATTCAAATCAACGTAATTGGAGGCCGTTCCGTAACCCAATTTCACGGCGTATCCTGTACGTTTAAACGATGGCAGTGCTTGGTCGGGGTTGGCGAGGTCGGTCGAAATGGCTTTGTTGAACCTTCCGTACACCGCTCCCAAACGTAGTTTCCCTGGGTTTATCTCAAAACCTCCTCCCAAAAATGTATGTCCTGCCAAGGTAAAAGGCGAAAACTGGACGTTGCGGTAGCCCGCGTGAACCATCGCCCATTTGTAAGTAGGACTTACGCCAAACTGATTGAAAGGTTGACGAAAGTTAGCTCCTTGGTTTCCTAACACCATCGAAAAAGGTAAAGACACGCCTCCTGGCAAGGCCACGTTGACCGAACCACTCAAGCCAAAGGGCGTGGTTTGGTTACGGGCGTCAATTCCGCTGGCTTGATACAGACCCGCATAAGCGTTGAGCCCCCCCGACAGTTTGACGGCTTGGGAAGTAGTATTCTGAGCATGAATGAACTTGCTTAGGATAAGACACAAAAACAGTAGAAATCGGCGCATAGTTTTTGCTATTGGGTAGAACAAAAATAGCCCATTTGTATAGCTGAGTCAATCGTATAAATATATGACCGTAGAACTACTCACGTATATTCACAAAAACACAAACACCTAATAATCAATATATTAAAATAAATACCCACCCTCTAAAAATATACTTTCGAGAGGTATATTTTGAGTTAACGGTCGTAGGAATTGAGTTAACGGTCAGCGAGGAAGCTGAATGACATTTTCACGAAGGGCTTTATTGATGGCTTCGCCTTTGGAATTGACCTGAAGTTTCTCGTAAATCCGCATAATGTGCGTCTGTACGGTACTAATGCTGATTTGACAATGGTGCGCAATGAGCTTATAACTATCCCCTTCGACCAAGCGGCGTAGCACGTCCATTTCTTTGGGCGTCAGGTCGTAGGTTACTTTTTGATTAGGTTTCTGAAACGCCCCCAACACCTTGAGCGCAATGCTCGGGCTCATGGCCGCACCGCCTTGCAGTACTTCTTGTATGCTTTCCATGATTTTTTCGGCGGGGGTTTTCTTCAATAAATAACCCACGGCTCCCGTTTCAATGGCGGCAAATACATTGTCAGTATCTTCGTACGCAGTGAGCATCAGTACTTTGGGAGGATGAGCCAATTGCTGCAACAATGCCACGGCTTCTATGCCCGTTCGCGAGGGCATTTCGATGTCCATCAAGACTACCTCTGGCTTTTCAAGTTGAACGGTTTCGACTACCCGAGTCGCGTCAGGATGTGAGCCTGCCAACTCGAAGTGGTCGCTCAGTTCAATGATGAGCGCAATGGTATGTCTAAACGAATCGTTATCGTCATAAATCGAAATGCGTGGCATGGTAGTTTTCGTTTATCAGGCAAAGATAAATGACTGTAACATCGTTGTAAATCGGATAAATATATGATTTATGGCTTAGTTCTTGAAGTTTAAACGTACTGCGCTCCCTTTTTGTAAAACCGATTCTATGACCAACGTCCCTCCAATCTCCTCGGCCCGTTTTTTCATGTTTTTGAGCCCATTGCGAGTGTTTACCGCAGCTACCTCAAAACCTACCCCGTTGTCGATTACTGATACATTCCATTCGTCACCCTGTCCGCTAAATTCGATACTTATCTTGCTGGCTTGAGCATATTTAAACGCGTTGTTTAACGCCTCTTTTACAATCAAATACACATTTTGACGCACTTGCAACGGCAAACTCAACGCCTCCACTTGGGCATCCGTTACAAAATCCAACGCTATCTCTTTTGACTCCGCTAACGGTTTGGCATACTCCCGCAAACGGACAAACAAATGCTGCATTGAGTCATTACGGGGGTTTATCGTCCACACAATGTCGTCCATCGACTCCAACATTTGGCGCGCATCGGCGCTGATTTTACGCACCATCTGCTCCGCTTTTTGGGGTTGATTAGTGGCCAATTGTTTCTGGGTCAACCCGCTCATGAGCGAAATACTACTCAACGTACTCCCAATCTCGTCGTGTAAGTCGGCCGCAATCTTGTTGCGCAATTGCAGCGATTCCTGCAAACGACGGTATTTGGCCCGATTGATGACAAACACAATACTCACCAACGCCAAAAGCAACGCCAATCCGCCGCCGATTAACCACAACCTATTTTGCTGCGACTTTAACTCTGACTCCTTCTGCAATAGTTTGATTTGTTGTTCTTTCCGTTCGGTTTCAAACTTCATACTCAATTCGTCCATGCGGGCTTTTTGTTGTTGCGAAAACAGCGAGTCACTCAGTTTTTGGGCCACTTGTTGATTTTCGTAAGCCTGTTTATAATCTCCTTTTTCCACAAACATTTCTCTCAGGGCTTGGTAGATATAGCCTTGGTATTCGAGCGAGCCAATTTCTTTAAAAATCGACAACGCGTCTTTCAGATACGTTTCTGCTTTCTGGTACTGTTTTTGAGATTGGTAGTACTGGCCTAAATTCCCGTAAATAGCCCCAAGGTGATGCCTAAGATGAAGTTTTTTAGCACTTTCCTCCCCTTTTTTTAAAGCCGCCAAATCTTCTTTTGGTTTGTTTAAAGCCCTGTACACCAGCGACAAATTGATGGCAATGTCCACCATAATAGCCTCATAATTAGCCTGCTGCGCATAACTATCGGCTTTTTGAAGGTAAGACAAAGCCCGTTGGTATTCTTTTTGTTCGGCCAGCAACGACCCAATTCGGTTGTTGGTAACGGCCAATCCACGGTAATTCTTTTCCTTTGTTTTGATTTCCAAACTCTGCTGAAAGTATTTCAGGGCCACCTCATTTTTACCTTGAAGGTGATAGATTGCCGCCGCAATATCGTAAGGAGAACTTCCTGATAATTTGGGTAAACGTTCTCGCTCAAAAATCTTGATAGATTCCAACACGTACTTCAACCCCTCTTCGTTGTTCCCCATTAAATGAAGAATCATGCCTACGTTCGTCAAAGCGCGTTGTTGTGATGCAAACCCCAACGAAGACGATTTGGTCAACTGCAACGTTTTTTTGTAAAAGTCCAACGCTTCGTTGTATTTTCCTTGCACGTACGCACTCCGTCCTCGCAAATCGTACGAATCAAATTCTCCCTTTTTGTTTTTGAGTTGTTGCGTCAACGTCAGCAGTACTTTCGCCAGCGAGTCTCCTGCTTTGTACTCCGACGCATCCACTTTCTTCCAGGCATAATCCGCAAGTGCTTGCAGGTAGAGTGTATCTTTGGGGGAAGTGGTTAAAAATTGAACCAACGAGTCAGTGGATTGGGGTACAGTACGTTTTTGGGCAACAGCCATTGCACCAAAAAGTATTCCAAAAAAACCTACCAATAAGCAGCTTTTTTTCATTTAAAAGTAGGGTTAAGAATTGACGTTTAAGGTACAGCTATTTTGGAAAAGAAACTACAGATTGACTTTGGAAAGTGGTTTTTGCTATTTTTACCTAGTTTTATTCCCCTCCATTGACCAACATCGTATGTATTATCTCCTATCGTCACCCAGTCCAGAAAGCCGTTTTATTGAAATCGAATGTACATTTCTCGAAGTAGAAACTGAATATCTCGAAATCCAACTGCCCGCTTGGCGGCCTGGACGGTATGAGTTACAGCATTTTGCCAAAAATATTCAGCGTTTTGGAGTTTTCAATAAAAATGGCGAACCACTTATTTATCGGAAAATAACGAAAGACCGCTGGCGGGTAGAAACAGGCGACGAAACCGAAGTGGTGGTTCGTTACAACTACTATGCCAATGTACAAAATGCAGGCAGCAGCTACGTCAATAATGACTTTTGGTATGTTAATCCTGTGAATCTTTGTGTATATGCCGATGCTTTTTTAAACGAACCTTGTACGCTTCAGCTTGCCATTCCCGATACATACCAGATTGCCTGTGGATTGCAGCAGATTGCGCCCAAAACGCTATTGGCCAAAGACTATTACGAACTCGTCGATAGCCCTTTGATGGCCTCCGAAACGCTCCAACACCGTACTTATCAGGTGCAGGATACCACGTTTTACGTTTGGATGCAAGGGAATATCAAGCCCAATTGGGAGCAAATTGTCGCCGATTTTCAGAAATTTTCGACCGCCCAAATTGCCGCAATGGGTTCTTTTCCCGAGCCTGAATATCACTTTTTAAACCTGATCTTACCCACGCCGTACTACCACGGTGTTGAACACCGTCACTCAACGATGGTCGTACTTGGCCCCGACGACGAAGGCGATGGCTTGTATCTCGACCTCCTCGGCGTAAGCTCACACGAGCTATTTCACGCTTGGAACATCATTCGGATTCGCCCGAAAGAGTTGCTTCCGTACGATTTTACCAAAGAAAATTACTTCACGACTTGCTTTGTGGCCGAAGGAGTGACGACCTACTACGGCGATTTGTTTCTGCGGCGTTCGGGGGTCTTTAATGATGAAGGCTACTATCGCGAACTGCAAACCTACATGAAGCGTCATTTTGAAAATAGCCGTCATGCCCAGCAATCGCTGGTAGAATCATCATGGGACTTGTGGCTCGACGGCTACGAGAAAGGAATTCCGCAGCGAAAAGTATCAGTGTATCATAAAGGAGCGTTGGCAGCGTTAATTCTTGACCTAACCATTCGCAAGATTCACGGACACAAACGGTCCCTCGATGACGTTATGTACTCTTTATGGCAAAGATTTGGCATACCTTTTGTGGGATATACGATGGAAGACTACCAAGCAGTGGTTGAAGAAATTGCGGGGGAAGCGCTTCCGTGGTACTGGAACGACTGTATTTTGAGCAATTTACCCCTCGAAAATCACTTAAACGATGCCCTCGCGTGGGTAGGTTTACACATGGTTAGTTTGGGAGACGGGACAGTCCAACTACAAGAATTAGAAAGTGAACCTGCCGTTTTAGAACGAAAAAAATGGTTAAATGGCAATATTTAAGGCATTTTTGAGTGTTTTAGCGGATTTTTTCATACATTAACACCAAATTATCAGGCATAAATCTAACAACGACAATGAAAATCACGCCGATTGAGATTCGTCAACATACTTTCCAAAGAGTCTTACGTGGATACGACGCAGAAGAAGTAAACGCTTTTTTGGCCTCTTTGTCTCACGAATGGGAACGCGTGCTCAACGAAAACAAGATGCTAAAAATGCAGCTTGAAATAGCCGAAAAAGAGCTCAACAAACTTCGGGAAGTAGAATTGACGATGTTTAGAATGCTCAAAACGGCGGAAGATACCAGTACGCAAATGACCGAGCAGGCCAAAACCGCCGCCGAAAAGTACATCGAAGACGCACGCCAAAAAGCCGAAGAACTCGTCAACGAAGCGCGGAAGAAGTCGAATATGCTCGTCATTGATGCCGAAAACCAAGCAAAATACGTGCGCGAAGAAATCATGAATGATTTTAAAAATCAGGAACGTGATTTCAAAGCCATGGAAAAATACCGCGACAACTTGATTGTTCAACTCAAAACCCTCGCCAACAATACGGTGGATAGTGTGGAGCGTTTTGAAAAGAAATTTGCCCAAAATACGGTAGCAGAACGTCTTGAAGACCTTAAAACGCAAGTATCGGATGCAATTCAGCAAGGAGAGCAAACCCAACAAGCTCGCTTAGAAGCGGAGAAAATTGTGGAAGAAATCGTGGAAAGTCAACCTCCCGTAGAAGAAATAGCGCCAGAGCCTGTACAAGAAGTAGTAGCTGAGGTTATTACGGAAGGAACTGTAGCTGAAGAAACAACCGACGAACCAACCCCTGAAGAGCAAAAACCTAAGCAAGAGGGCTCATTCTTCGACCAAATCTAAAATCAAATCAAACCTGTGAGGTTTTGAAAACCTCACAGGTTTAGTAGCACCCTTTTAGACTTTCCAAGTTTTTGCTCAATCAAAATCCAAACTTGGAAAGTCTCTGTATCAACATTTTAGACTTTCCAAGTTTTTACTCAATCAAAATCCAAACTTGGAAAGTCTTTAACACACATTATATATTTTGGGAACAGTAGCATTAGAAGGAATTGAAATATTCGCTTACCACGGCACGTCGGATGAGGAGCAAAAAATTGGGAACAAGTTTTCGATTGATGTCACCATCCAAACCGATTTTTTAGAAGCCGCCCGCCTAGATCGCCTGCGCGACACGGTCAATTACGAAGTGGTATATAAAGTGGTGGTAGAAGTGATGAGCAAGCCAAGTCGGCTACTGGAGCATATTGCCTACAATATCATCGAAGGACTACGCGCAACCTACCCCAACGTAGAGAGCATCGAAGTCAGCGTTTCGAAATTTAACCCGCCCGTCGGAGGCGTCTGTGCGCGTTCGCGCATTACGATGAAAGGGTAATAAAACGCCCCCGTTTGCTTGGCAAACGGGGGCGCTTTGTTTATGATCGTCGGGGAAATAGCTTACACCAATTTCCAACCTTCGCGGTACTGACGCGATACAAACTGGTTCGCATCGTCGAAGTTTGTAATCTTCATGTTGTTACCATCCCACAACAACTTCTTACGACCGTAGTAGTCGAAGCCATCGCCTTTTGGCTGACGAAGCATGTAGCTACGAATCGCCAAGTTACCCATCAATACCGTTTCAGTAAGTGGTCCTGAGTAATCAAACGACGATGTCAAGCCTTTGTGCTTGTCGCTACCAAAACCTGCCTTACAAGCCTCTGTCCAATGGATTTGGTGGCCGTATTCTGGCAAGTTTGTTGGCGCAGCGTACTTGCTATCTTTCGCCATTTCTACTTTGTCGCCGTTTTTGTAATAAATCTTAGGATTGTTGCCATACATATCGCAGGCAATGATTCCTTTGCTACCAATCATCAACACCCCGTTCGCGCCGTTTCCGTCGGTGCTAAGTGGTTCGTTGGCAGGAATCCAATCAGGGTGGAACGGACGCAAACCGCCGTCCATCCATTCCATTTTCAATGGGCTCTTATTTTTCGCAGTAGCAGGGAATTTAATTTCCACCAACGCCGACGGCGGGCATCCTTCAGGAATCCACTCTGGGTTCCAGTCTTTCAAGAACACCGAACCTATGCTACACTCTACTTCAGTTGGGTAGTTAAGACCCAATACCCGGAACGGAGTATCGATGGTGTGGCAACCGATGTCACCCAACGCGCCCGTACCGAAGTTCCACCAACCACGCCATTTGAATGGGTGATAGCCTGGGTGATAGTCAACCCACTGCGCAGGCCCTACCCACTGATCCCATGCAATGCCTTCTGGCATATCAGGCTTGCCCGTTGGTACAGGAATCCCCTGTGGCCACACAGGACGGTTGGTCCAAATTTGAACCGTATGCACAGGCCCTACTAATCCTTTATTGAACCACTCAACCATCTGTAGCTGTGCAGGGTTCGACGCACCTTGGTTACCCATCTGCGTTACCACTTTGTACTTACGAGCCGCTTCCGTGAGCATACGCGCTTCGTAGATATTGTGGGTCAATGGTTTTTGTACATAGACGTGTTTGCCCAATTGCATGGCCGCCATCGCAATCACCGCGTGGTTGTGGTCAGGCGTAGAAATGGTAACGGCATCAATGTTTTTTCCTTCTTTGGCCAACATTTCACGCCAATCTTTGTACTTAGTTGCGTTAGGGAAACGCTCGATTGACTTAGCAGCGTGTTTGTAATCCACATCGCAGAGCGCCACCACGTTATTGGCTCCTTTGTTTGATGCGTTAAAAATGTCACTTGTTCCCTTGCCACCTGCTCCGATGGCTGCCAAATTAAGTTTGTCAGACGGTGCAGTATAACCCTTTCCAATCACATGGCGGGGCACAATGAAAAAGCTACCTACGGCCAAGGCGCTCTTTTGCACGAAATCGCGTCTTGATACCGATAAGGTCTTTTGTTTTGATTTCATTGGTTTAGTAGTTTTTTTAAGTTGTTTGAACAGACTCGTAACTTAAAGCACAGAAGAGGGTAATAATTACCGTTTTATTGCGCATTTTTTTAGAAAAGATGCTAAAACTCTGCTTACTTTTGAGATTGAATAGAGACAAAAAAGCAAACGCCTGATGTATAATACGTTCTTAAAAGCAAAGTGGACTATTGGGGAGACTGTTATCGGTTATTCGTTATCGGTTATTCGTTATTGGTTGCAGAGGAGAAGAATAATTGCTGCGCTGTGGCTTTTTGTAAGCCTTTCATTGGCTGGTCATGCCCAGACAAAGGTGGGCACTTTAGAGACAAAATTTATCAAACACGGCCTAGTGGACATCCAAAACCTCGACCCTACGCTCAAGGTTGAGCTCAAGTACTCCACGACCGACAATTTCATCAAAGAAGATGTCTATGGCGACTTAGAGCGCGCTTATTTGCAGCCCATGGCTGCCCAAAAATTGGTAAAAGCCAATCAGTTTTTAAAACAAGAAAAGCCCAATTATACGTTGTTGGTGTACGACGGGGCACGTCCGCTGAGTGTTACCAAGATTTTTTGGGCACGGATGAGTCATTTACCCTATAATCGCCGCGAAGATTTTGTGGCTGACCCTGCCAAAGGCTCTATTCATAACTTTGGTTGTGCGGTTGACTTAACCATCGCCGATGAAAACGGCAAGCCGCTCGATATGGGCACTATTTTTGATTTTTTTGGCGTTAGTGCCGAGCCAAGACGTGAAGCCGAAATGCTCAAATCGGGGAAACTATCTCGCCAACAAGTCGAAAATCGTAAGTTACTTCGTCGCGTCATGCTCAAAGCTGGATTTACGTCGATTCAGACCGAATGGTGGCATTTTAATGCTTTGTCTCGCGCCAAAGCAAAAGCTAAATACGGGTTTATTGAATGATGCTCCTTCTCGCTTTATTTCATGGATTTTGGCTTTCACTGTTTGGTCATTCAGTGAGCGACACGTCTCAGTACATTCGCGTGCGCCAAGTTACGTTTACGGGCAACTATCGCACCCGTGAACACATTATTCGTCGTGAGATGGACGTACGGACGGGCGATGTACTAACCGCCCAGCGGCTCGATTCCCTGCTAGAATTTGACCGACGTAAAATCCTCAACACCAACCTCTTCGTCACGGTAGAACTTAAAAGAAAAACGATAAACTCCGACACCACGGGCATGGCCTTTTATACGGCCGATGGCAAGCTGATTGCTACTCCTCAGACGGTTGATTTGGAGGTGGTTGTTAAGGAACAGTGGTATTTATTGGCTTTTCCTGTATTTGAACTCGCCGACCGCAATTTCAACGAATGGTGGTATGAACGCGGGCGTGACCTGAGCCGCACAATTTATGGCACTTATATTTTGCACCAAAACCTGACAGGCAACAACGACCGCCTCCGATTACGCGCCGAGTTTGGGTTTATTCCTCGGCTCGATTTGTATTACTCCCGCCCCTATTTGGGTAAAAAGCAAAAACTAGGAATGACCGTCGGAATGATTCGGCTAACCAACCGAACCTTGCCCTACCGTACCCGTGCCGATAAACTTATTTTTTTTCCAAGCGATAGCCGCGTTCGAGAACGACTCAATCCTTACGTTACTTTTACCTATCGGCCACGGTTTTACGGTTTTCATTCAATAACTGCCCAATATTCGCATACCACCCTCAGCGATACCGTGGCGCGCCTAAATCCTAATTATTTTTTGGAAGGTCGCCGACAACAGCGTTATTTCCAACTGAGCTATTCACATTTTTTTGACCGCCGCGACCGTGTCCAATATCCTTTAAGAGGGTTTTATTATGGACTCGTTTTTAGCCGATTAGGGCTTTTTTCTTCCGATGATATTCAACAATGGGAGGCTACTGCCAACTATGGACGATACTTCTCCTTAGGCAAAAAACTCTTTTTCAGCTACAGTCTCAAAGCCAAGACTTCTAGCCCCTTCTTGCAGCCTTTTTTACAAACGCGGGGGTTGGGCTACGGCACCGACCTTGTACGCGGCTACGAATTATATGTTATTGATGGTCAACACTTTGCTTTAGCCAAAACTAATTTGCGCTACCAACTATTAAACCGAACATTTAACTTGAGTAAGTTCATCAAAATGCGTCAGTTTAATACCTTCCCGTTGGCGATTTATCCCAACATCTATGCCGATTTTGGTTATACCCGAAACCAATACAGTTCGCTAAACAACAGCACATTGGCCAACCGCCCATTGATGGGTGTAGGAATAGGGCTGGATGTGGTGACTTGGTATAATTTTGTGGGACGTCTCAATTATTCCGTCAATCACTTGGGCGAAGCACGTCCCTATTTTTCGATAGGCCGAGAGTTCTGATTTTCCCCCAACAAAGTATTAGTTTCCCATTAAAAAGAAGTAAGTCATTGGTATAGAAGTGTATTTAGCCCTAACTTAGCAGGGATTTTAAGCAAATTTGGACGAAATGACTCATTATTACCCAAAATACACCTACTTATTAGTCTTGGCTGGCGTTGTCGCAATCTTGTTTTCGTGTGGAAAAAGTAACGAAAAAACAGCCGAACAGAAAGCTACTACCGATACAGCCAATGCCGTCAAAACACCTGTTGTAAGTAGCAATCAATCAGAGCTATTGAAGCTCGTCATCACGCCTCAAGGGGGCGATTTTCGTGGTTTTAAGTTTGGCGACCCGTTGAGCAAAATCAAGGCTGAAGAAAAGTTTGAGCTGTTTGAAGACAGTACCGACCACGTAGGTTACACGCACGAAACCGAGAATTTTGAAGCGATTGATATTCTTTATTACCTCGACAACAACAAAGCCCTCAACGGCGTTCGGGTGGATATTTATCTCAACGAAGCCAATGATGCCCAAAGCTTGTACAATCAATTTGACACCTATTTGTCAGGGAAATACACGCCCGATTCTAAACAGGGCAAACGCACTACTTGGAAGGCCAAAGGGGGAATGCTCGTATCGCTCGAAGACGTAAGTAAAGGCAAAGATTTTGGTTTACGAATTAGCATTGGTTCCAAGGGCAAATCAATCGAGAAAAAGCCCAAACCATTGCAATAGCCGCTTTTCAATATGCACGTTGTTATCATCGGGAATGGAATTGCGGGCATCACAGCCGCACGGGAGCTGCGCAAACGTAGCGATTGCCGCATCACGGTTATCTCCAAAGAAACCGACTATTTCTTTTCCCGAACGGCACTCATGTACATGTATATGGGGCATCTCAAGTTTGAGCATACCCAACCTTACGAAAACTGGTTTTGGCAAAAAAATAAGATTGAGTTAGTCAGAGGCATGATTGAATCTGTTGATTTTGCCCAACGTAAGTTATTTCTTTCGGCCGATAGCCAAACGGTTGTTTACCAGCCAACCCTGCTTGAACGACTCACAAAAGTAGCCTCAAAACCAGCCACTTCCGCCTCTCAAGTACGCGACCTTTCTTACGATAAACTTATCATTGCAACGGGTTCTGTGCCTCGTTTTGGCGACTGGCCCAATACCCATCTGGATGGCGTCCAAGGGCTTTATAGCTTTCAGGATTTGGAAAAACTCGAACGGTCGTCGGCAGGAGTAAAACAAGCCGTGGTCGTGGGTGGTGGGTTAATTGGGGTCGAATTGGCCGAAATGCTTCATTCGCGCGGCATTCATGTGACCATGCTCGTGCGTGAATCGAGTTATTGGAGCAGTGTATTAGCTCCCGAAGAATCTGCTCTTGTAACCCAACATGTCCAAAAGCATGGAATCAACCTGCGATTTGGCTGCGAATTGGCCAAAATACAAGGTACCCAGAAGGTGGAGCGCGTCATCACTTCGCAGGGCGAAACCATTGATTGTCAGCTTATAGGCATTTCAATCGGCGTTGAGCCAAATATTGATTTTTTACGCACTACTTCCCTCGAAACGCAACGCGGAATTTTGGTCAATGAGTATTTAGAAACTAACCTTCCTAACGTATATGCGGTTGGTGACTGCGTGGAACACCGCATACCCCCGCAAGGCCGTAAATCGGTGGAGCAAATTTGGTACACGGGCCGAATCATGGGAGAAACCGTTGCTCAGACCATTGGTGGTCAAAGGACGCCCTATCGGCCAGGCGTCTTTTTTAATTCGGCTAAGTTTTTTGACCTAGAATACCAAACCTACGGCGATGTTCCTGCCCAGTGCCCCGACGGCATTCAGACCTTTTATTGGCAGCATCCAAGCAAAGAAATCGCCATCCGAATCAACTACCGCCAAGATACGCAGGCAGTTACGGGCTTTAACGCGCTGGGCACTCGCCTTCGTCACGCTACTTGCGACGCGTGGATACGCCAACAACGCTCGTTAGACTACGTGCTAGAGCACTTCCAAGAGGCTGACTTTAACCCTGAGTTTTTTGAGAAGCTACGGTTGTCTCACTGACGTCTGACCGTTTAGTAAATTTAATGCTATCTTTTTGTATATCAAGCACTTTTAGTGTATTTTCATCTATACTAAACCTGCTTTGCTTTGTTACAAAAATTTCTACCCCCGCCCCTTTTGCGTCCTTTCGTAAAAGAATATTGGATGCTTCGCCTTGGTCAAGGGAGCGGTATCCCTTTGGTTATGGCTCCAGTACCTGAGCAGTGCCTCTATTTTTACCCCCGCAGCCAGCCCCAACCCTTTGATACAACGGGAAAACCCATGACAGCTTTTAACACGATGATTATGGGACAGGCAACTATCGGCAACATTAAACTACTGATTCCCAACGGCTATTGTATGTTTAAAATACTTTTTCAGCCTGGAGGTATGTATCGGCTGTTGAACGTTCCGATGACGTATTTTGCGAATACATACGAAGAAAGTGCGGCGGTGTTGGGCGGAGAGGTAAAACAGCTTTCGGAACACATTTGTAATGCCGACTCTGACAACGAAGTTATTTCCTTGACAAACGAGTATTTAGTTCGTCAACTGACCAGAAGTAAAGTCTCAGCATTACCTATCGACGCTGTCCTAACCCAAACCAATTTACGAACGCAAACCTTAGACCAAATGGCGGCAGCCGCTTGTGTAAGTTCTCGGCAATTTGAGCGTCAGTTTTTGGAACGCATAGGAGTAAGTCCCAAAATGTACCAACGTCTGCTTCGCTTCAATCAGGTGATGAACTTGAGAAAACAAAACCCTGCTTTAAAATGGGTCGATATTACCTACCGTTGTGGCTATTTTGACCCCAATCACTTGTTACGAGATTTTAAGCAATTTACGGGAGTCGTTCCCACAGGATTTGATTTTGAGAATGCGGTGATTTACTAAAACTTTACATCAACTTTTTCAAGGTTTCGACGTTTAGGGCTTCGTCAAATACGGCCCGAATTGGGATGTGGAATCCTTCCATGACAAAACTTTTAATGTGCCCTTCTGCCGATTTAAGAATCAGTTCGTATTCGCCTTCTGCGTAGTGATACTGTTCAATGGTTTGGTGGTCGGGATCAATAATCCAGTATTCCTCTATTTGATGTGCCTGATAATCTTTGAATTTTACCCCGCGGTCACGCTCTTTTGTGCCCTCTGACAAAATTTCAATCACCCAATCAGGAGCGGGAAAAAGTGTTTGCTTTTCGGTAAAAATGGTGGCTTTCTCTTTTTTGAAGAAACAGATGTCTGGCTCATAATCATTACGAGTGAGCGTAATCATGATTTTTTCGATACCTACAAAACCAAGTTGATTTGTATCGGCGTAGATACTCATCAAACGAGCTAGTAACAACGAAGCAGTATTGTGGCGTTTCATCACAGGCGAATGAACAACGATTTCACCATTGATAAATTCCGCTTTTTCTTGTTCGGTGATGTCATTATAAAAAGCCATTCTTCGCTGCTTTTCATTTTCAAGTACCACTTCAATGGCTTGAATCAAAAAATAAGCATCTGGTTCATTCAGAATTTCAGCAACAAGGCGATTGCTCATGATACGTTCAGTTGGTAAACAAATGTACAAAAAATTGATATAGACTAGGTCAATCGCACCCGCTTTTGAGAATGTGCTATCAGGTAAAATGTCGTTTTTTTACTATGCTTTCCCAAGGCATTCTTCCTACGTTTGCCAAAACATAACTCTTTATAAACGAATGAAAAGAAAAGCTATATCTATTCTGACAACCTTCGTTTTAGTCATACTGCCTTTTTTGGTTGTCATCGCGATTGGGCGCTATTCTCCCTACGTAGAAGGCAATAATTTTCTGAGGTATGTCACCATCTGTAGTGTTATTTCTGTGGCCATTGTTACGTTGATAGTGCTGTTTTGGCACTATTCAGCAAGGTCTGTCGAAGGCGTACCCGTCGGTAGTATTTTTCTCTTCTTAATGGTGTGTCCATTGATTGATATATTTGGTCTAGTCGCCCCCCCTGACCTCAGCCTCAAAATGCTTGAACACCCCGAACGCGAACATTTGCGCTATATTTTCTTATTCATCGCAGCAATACTTTTTGGGGGCTTTGGTTTGTCTTTATGGATGAGCGATTCATGGAAAGACAGAAATTTAATGAGAGGGGTAATCGCCGTTGTTTTTATTCTTGCCTTTGTAGAATTTATTTGGGAATTTAGGCACCATTACCTATATCCCGAAGCAATGAAAGAATGGATAAGTCAAGGCAAAAAAGTAGAAGATTTTGCAAAGCACTATGACAATACAACCATTGTCAACATTGGTGTACTGGGGCGGCTTATTCAGTTTTCATTGATAATATGGCTTTCAGTCTATTTTTATAAGCTGCGACAAGTGCAAGTTTGGTTCCCAATCGTATCTATCATTTTCAGTCTGCTTGGTATAGTATCAGCGACAATGATTTACTTTATTCAATTTAACTTTCCCAAAGGCTTTGAAATTTTAATGTTGTTCTTTATTCCAGGCATACCGTTTTTTCTTTTGTATTGGTTGGGTGTAGCTTTACTGACAAAATTCCAAAAAAGTGCAATAACAGGCTAGAAAACTAAACGCAAAATCACCGAATGAACGCACTCATTGACAAAATTCGTCCCGTATTGCTCTACATCGTACTGCTTAATGCAGGCTTATATGCTGGCATTCATTTGGAAGGGATTTTAGACCCAATCGCTTTTGGGATTATCAATTTGAAAGGCGACTTGATGCCTTCTACTGAGTGGGCAGCCCATTGGCAAATCATTGATGGCTTCATGCGGGTACGCATGGGTGTGTTTGGGCCAATTATCTTGTGCAGTTACGTGATTGCAATTCTGTTTTTTGTAAAACAGTGGAAATCACCCGTTTTTTGGCTATTGTTAGCTGCGTTTGGGCTTTTCGTGGCTGATATTGTTTTGACAACGCAACAGCAAATCCCCATCAATCGCTACATTGAAACCTTAGATTTTAAGCACCTTACTGCCGAGCAAGTGGCAAAAATCAATGAAATGCACCCGCAAGTCATCAAGAATTTTCAGAGCAGGGAATGGTTTTCTATTTTGGGTTTTGTACTGGTGGCAGCTTGTCCATTTTTAATAAATCGCAAATAGGAGCTTTAGGCTTAAAATCCATTTTTTAGCATCAGTTTCCAAGCTTCAGGCAAATTATTTAACGGTATATTGTTTTAAAACTTCATTGTTTACATTTGAACTAGCTCACTATCAATCTATTTCAAAGAAAAGAATGGTTTTTGAACACATTACTCCGTCGCCTTTCCTTGCCCCATTTGTGAAAAAGTACTTACTGCTGCATTTTAAAGTAAAGCAGGGCAATGTATCTTTTGTGAAACCATACCCGCCTTGCCCCGAAC
Source organism: Runella limosa DSM 17973 (assembly GCF_000482465.1). Classification (GTDB taxonomy): domain Bacteria; phylum Bacteroidota; class Bacteroidia; order Cytophagales; family Spirosomataceae; genus Runella; species Runella limosa. The sequence goes on along the minus strand of NZ_KI519422.1, from coordinate 237,868 downwards.
AATGCCTCACTTTTAACCCGCGAACTCCGCTTACGAGTATCAATCAGCACACCGACGAGGTCGTACAACGAGGAGCTTGTTACGTGTCAGGTCAGCAAGTTTCGAGGCTTAACTTGCACATTTCAAACGACTATATCATGCTCAAGGTGGTGTTTTGGCCCGACGCCATGTACCAATTATTTGGTGTCCCACTGCGTTGCATTACCGATCAATATCTCGACACCGAAAGTGTGATTGGACATGAGATAAAAACCGTCAATGAGCAAATGGCCAATGCTTCCTCTTACCATGACATCATTACAATTGCAGAGGCATACTTGTGGCAAAAAGCAAAAAAACGAAAAATTGACGCGAGTCCTGTAGCTCAAATTGGACAGTTACTGATTAAAGACCCTAATCGTTTTTCGTTAGATTGGCTGGCAAACCAAGCGTGTTGGAGTCCACGACACCTGGAACGGCAGTTTATTGAACGAATGGGCGTTAGCCCAAAGTTTTTGGCACGCATTAGTCGTTTTGATAAAGCATTTGAGTTCAAACAACAAAACCCATCGCTCGATTGGCTCAGTATCGCTTTACAAACGGGGTATAACGATTACCAACATTTGGTCAAGGACTTCAAACAATTTGCTGGCGTTACACCCAATCTTATCCTTCAAGCAGAACTGGACTCTCCCGAACGCAGACTGGGACTGGTGAACAAAACAATGGCTACGCGCTAAATCCTGTCGTTTTTTTACCACCTCTACACGCTTAAAAGGCAGTATGTTTCGAAAAAAACATTCATCATGGAAAAAACCTACCGCTTTCTACCTTTCTTTTTTGTTGCCTTTTTTGTTTTGGTAATTTACTGCTTCTTCCAAAGCTACTTTGGTGAATTTCCAGACTTTCAAGGCGTTATCAGTCCCATTGGCAATGTCCCTATTGCCATCACTGGGGTTACACACTTTCACGCGGTGATGCTCATTATTTGGCTACTAATGCTCATTGTTCAACCGATTTTGATTGTGCAAAAAAAAATTCATTGGCATAAACTGGTGGGCAAAGCATCGTATGTAGTGGTGGCGTTGATGGTTGTATCATTACTATTGATTATTAACCAAGAACAAAGCCGCGAAAAAAGCCTGCCTGTTTTCACGGCCAACCTGTTCGATGTACCCGTTTTCTTGGTATTCTACGGTTTAGCCATTTATTTTCGCCGAAAGCCCGCTTACCACGCCCGATTTATGGTGATGACGGTCATACCCTTTATCAACCCTGCGGTGGCTCGTTTGCTGGCCAATGGTTTAGCGGTACAGTTGGGTTTGTGGTTGTTGTTTTTTATAGTGGAGTTTTTTACGCGAAAAACGTTCAAGCCTTACTTCATTGGTTTGGGATATTATGTGTTTAATTTGGCTGTTGTCGCCTATTTGTTTTTGGGTAATCAGGAATTGTTGAATCAAATTTGGCAACTGTTTTTTGGGAAGTCGTAGTTCAACGATTTTTTACCACTAAAAACCAGCTTTAAGCCTTCATTTTTGTACAGCAATGTTTCACCCAACAACCTGTTAAAAATGAAAAATTTATTATTTGCCCTTTTGATTGGCTCAGGCAGTTTGTTTGCTCAAACCAACGACGACGCGATTAAAGCCACGCTACTTGCCGAAGCAAAAGCGCTCAAAGCGCATCAACCCAGCGAAGTACGAAAGCATTGGTCGTTTGATCCTAAAGACACAAAACATACCATTGTAAGCGTAAATTTACCCGACGGCAGCTATACCTTTCGTACAGGAGCTGATTTTACCAACGACAACACCTTCCCGCCCGCCATGCCATTGCGTGTGAGCAATGCCGACTTTCAAATCAAATCGGCGGAAAATTTTGCCAGTGCCAATTACCAAACCACCTACACCGCCCCCGATGGAAAAACAGTAAAAGCCCACCGAGTAGTATTGCTCGAAAAAAAGGGTAACGAATGGAAAATAACCAGTATCTCTGAACATTATTATAGTCCCAAATAAACTGACAATTTAATGCCATGATTTGCCAACGTTGTCAACCCTCGCTTATTCTCGGCCCATACATTAAAGAGTATTTGGTGCTACACATGCGATTTGGGAAAGACATTCCTGCGCCCAGCAAGGCATACCCCGTAAATCCCGAAGAAGGAATGACCTTTGTGGTTCGGGGTACCAAAACCGCCGAGACTGTTGAGACAGGAGTATTTACAGTACGCCCTAAGACCTGCATTTTTGGGCTTCCTACCACTCGCCAAAATTTACACCTACCTTCCGAATACATGATGGTCCACGTGCGATTTCAGCCTGGCGCCATTCATAAATTACTTCGGATTCCGATGTACGAACTCCTGCACCAATATATTGAAGCACAAGCGATTTTAGGGCGAGAAATTGATGATGTAGAAGACCAACTGGCCCATGCAACTTCTTATGACGAGCTTCCCTGCATTCTTGACCGCTACTTTACGAAGAAAGTCTCCCGAGTTAAATTTGGGTTTGAGCCAATCGACAAAATTGGTGGTATTATATTAAGTAACCCACAAGGGTTTAATCTCTCCCAAACAGCCAGTGACGCCTGCCTAAGTTTTCGTCAGTTTGAGAAGCGTTTTGAACGGCAAGTAGGCGTTACTCCTAAATACTTTGCCCGTATCTGTCGATTTTATCAAGCTTACTCACTCAAAGATGCCCGTCAAGACTTGGACTGGTTGAGCATTGCGGTGGAGACTGGTTACACTGACTATCAGCATTTGGTCAAAGATTTTAAGCAGTTTGCAGGTGTTACGCCCAATATGCTGATTCAAGAAAGCAATCTTAACCCTGAACGTCGCCTTCAGCTAAATTCTAATTTTGTAGGGCTGTAGCCCCCTTTTTCTATCCAATCGCCCTCATTTTAGCATCACTACTCGTTTCACCCACTGCTGATTGCGCAACGCCTCTACGTCCATGTGTCCCTGCCAGTTGACTTCTTGGTAGATTTCTAGCAAATCGCGAATGGTTTTGACAGGCTTGTTGTTAGCCACTCGGATGACGTCTTTGGGCTGTAAACCTGCTTTCGACAATAAGCTATTGACCGCGACGCTCGTTATAATCACACCTGTTTCGTCGGGAAGTCCGTAGGCGGAGCGTTCGCCTAAGCCTTCTACGTTTTTGAGCGTACTGCCTAACCAAGTAATCACAACGGTCTTTCCTTCCACCGATTCATTGGTTACGAGTGTTGGCAACTCAGGCTGTAAAGCTCGTTTTTTTAGGGCTATTTTCTGCACGCCAAACGACTGCATCGGGAAGTTTTTAAAACCGAGTGTCAGCGCCAGCGAAGCGTTTTTGACCGTATAATTTCCCTCCGAAGCATTCACGAAAAGAGGGTTTCCTGCTTTACTTCGGGAGTCGGTACCGTTCTTTTGTGCCAACGCCAAGGCCGCTGCATCAGGGAATAAATTTTGGTCAATCTCCTTCCCCCAATCGTTGATTTGAATGGGAAAATACTTTTTCATTATAATATTGTGCCGAAATACATCGTGGCTATTTTTAAACCAAACGTGCGGGTGAAATGAGTTGTTGACCATGATATTGTTCTCAACCGTTCGGTAAAATCCTTCCCGAAGCTTGAGACCGCCATTGAGGCAAACGTTGTTGTAAATATGGTAGTTGGACGAGCCATCGTCGAGGTCAATGTCCCAGCCGTGATCGCAGCGAAAGCGGTTATTACGAATAATCGTCGTTTGCTGCGCGTCGAGCAGAATCAGTTCAGGATGCACCGCCGTCAGGCTATCCATGTAGCGTCGGTTAGCGTACCAAAAACGGTCGCGTCCCCAAGAGTTAAAAGCGCCGTGGTCGCCCGTTTCTAAGACGGTGTTAAACACATCGTTGTACTCCAGCACGTGTCCGCCCCACGCCCCATCGCCGATGTTTATTCCTGCCCTTGGCGTATTGTAAATGCTATTGTGACGCACGGTAATCTTCGCCGACATCTCGATTTGAACCCCCGTCGCTTGTTTTTCGATTTGTCCCACGTCATGAATCAAATTGTCAGCAACCAAACACACTTGCGGGTAATTGTTGGTTTGAGGCCCAGGAGTTTTATCCAGTTTTTCGTAGGGAATCGACCACTCATACCGAAACGAAGGCGAACGTACCGCATTGGGATCACCCACAAACGCCACAGCACTCGCTCCAATATGATGAATATAGCACCCTTTGACGGTATTATTTCTATTATATTTGCTCATTACGACGGCATTCCCTCCCAAATCGGCAAATTCACAGTCGGTAATGGTACAGTTTTCAGCCCCCTCCAACAGCACGGCTCCGCCCCGAAAAAACGTCCAATCGCTGCGCACCAACGGCTCTTTGGTTTCCATAAAACTACGTTCAGTATGGGTAAAATGCAGGTTTTTGAAATGAACATTACGCAACGGTTTTTCGGGAGTGCCGCGCAATTCTACTAGGGTGTATAGTCCCGAGGTTTCCACCCGTGCTTTAGCGAGGTCTATGTTTGGCGGGGGAATAAAGTACAACGTACGGGTCTTTTTATCAAAATACCATTCGTGGGGAGCATCCAATTCTTCCCAGATATTTTCTACAAAACGGTGCTGTTTGTGCATTGACGAAGGACGGTTGTTTTGCCAACCACCCTCCAACGCTAACTCCCCGTTTTGATTTTTACCCGTAATTAGATAATGAAATCCGCCCCATTCGCCCGAGTGAAGAGCGTGTACGTAGCCGCCTGCGGGTTGGCTCCACGTCCGTACGCGTTCGGGGGCTGTTGCCTCGGCCGATGTGCCATGAAATACCCGAGCGGTGGAGTCATAGTTGGGAAAACGTGCCAAATGCTGTAATTGGCCGTTGATAAAAAGTTGTTCGAAGGCACCACTGCCGTTTACCTGAGCCTGATAAATACCATTTTTAAACGGTTTCCATGCCAGCTGTACGGCCTCTCCCCCGCTAATAGTCACTTTTTCGTGGGCATACGCGCCGATTTCTACCGATGCTGCCTTCACTTCATCCGCGTTCAACACAAGAGGAGCGGACAAATAATAAACCCCTTCGCGCAAATATATTTTCACTTTTGCTCCTTTGGCTTGTTGCGCCAAAGCGATGGCTTTAGATACATTTTTGAAGGGTCTTTGCAGCGTACCCGCATAGGTATCTTGTCCGTTAGGCGCAACATAGTACGTCACTTGAGCGCTTACGACCGAAACGAAGATGCAGTTCATCACCCACAACGCAAAAAAACGTATCATCATCAAAAAGAGAGGTTAAGAAATGGAGGAATAAGTTGCCGAATTATTTATATGGCAGTTTGCCTTCTAGATTTCACTGAATAGCTTTGACTTGACTTCTCAAAGTATTTGTTGCATTTTGCCAAATAAGAAGTGTGGTTGTTCTTTTATTCGCCACGTTCATAATATCTTTATTATGAATATTATCTGCCTCAATAATATAAGGCTCAATTTGTTTTGCCCACTTGTCTAACTGGGAAATTATTTTATCGTTTGCAACGAAGTTATTTTGAAAATAACTTTTGGTAGTATTATATTCTTGGTCAAAATTAACCCATGCTGCCGTTAGCTTTTCACAAGCAGCCGAACGATGTTTTAAATTACCACTTCCTTTGGCAAAAGGCAAACAGTTATTCGATGTTTCGCCCCATTTATCTGCCAAAGGCGTATTTTCGTTTGCATTCCTAATTATGTGTTCAAAAGTGCCATCCATATCCCATGGAATGAGGTGCATTTTTCTGTTTTTTTTATCTTCAAACCAGTAGTAATTGTGATTTGTACAAGAGTTTACCGTTTCGTTCGTACAATACCAATGAAACGGGCCATCATCATGCCTAATTGCTCTGTCAACCACAATATACGACACTAACTCATTGACTTTCATATACTTCTTCACCACATCTTTGTTATTTGACGCGTTAGAAGCCGCAATCGCTTGCCCAAATTCTCTGATTAAGTTAATGTCTTTCTCTTCTTCATTCGTTTTTAAAGCATTGATAAAAGCATCATCCGATTCCACTTCTCCATTGGCTTTTACTGGCCAAACTTCCTTGTAGATATTACCTTTGCCTTCTTTGTAAAAATATTCTGCAAAACGGTTATCTATCTCTTCCGTAAGGCCATATAAACCTGAATATTTTTTATTGATAAGTAACCTAGCATGAACTGAACGCGGAGAAGGAACACCCATTTCGGCAAAGAGCCAATAAGCTAGGCGTTCACGAAGCTGGGATTTGTCGTAGTTCTGCGAATGAAATTGAAGTTTATTTAGGTCAAAAAAACGTTCTTTGCGACCTTTCCAGTTAATTTTTATTTGCAAACTGAGTTTTTCACAAACTTTTTGACCCGAAGGTTTCGTCCAATCACGGTTTGATAAACAACCAGCAAAAGCCCCAATCGAACCTTTGTAACGTACACCAATTGGGCTAATTGTATCCCCCTCAAATATCAAAGCCCCTTCTACATAATCTTGATTGACAGGGTCGAAGTTGAGCTTTTCTAAATCTTTGTCTCTAATAAGTAGCTCAAATGTCTTTACTTTCTCTTGGTTGTAGATATAATCAGAGTTTTCCTTTAGATAATTTTCATTCCCTTTGGGTTTTATATTGGGTAAATCTCCACTGGGAATAACAGAACTTATGGGAGTCGGCCTATCTCCTTCTGAACAAGAAACAACTATTATTAAACCTAAAGTAGTAAGTCTCCATAGTTTATAAAGCTTATTTAATCGATAGTTTTTCATGGCGTGTACATTTTTATCTCTAAAGTATTGAGTACTTTGACAAAACAAATCGGTACTTGAACCCTACTATCACTAAAAACACACTTTTCTATAGAGCCCTTACTATTAAGTAGTTGAGTCCTAACTCTTACTCTCCTTCTTCGGTCAAAATATTAAAACAAAAATCAAGGGGATTAAAATGCGCCAATAGTTTCTCAATAAATGTGCTATCGTTGAGATAAAAATTAAGGAAGTTTTCGCTGCGCTCTTGCAACCCTCCGCTCGGGAAAAGTTTCGCTTTTAAGCCCAATAACTGATTTACTTCCGTTTCGTGATTGCGCTCTTCGGCTTTTTGAAGACGCTTTTCTAAATTTTCGAGCGTATTCAGCATTTTCACTTTTTCGGCATTAACCGCTCCTTCAAGGGTTTTATCAATGGCCAAAGCTTTGTGCAAAATGTCGTTGAAAACGTCCTCTATCGCCTTCTTTTCCTGCGCCAATTCCAGCGAAACCGTCGATGTTTTTTCTACAAAAGACTTACGCAAACGTACATCGTCCCAAAACAGATTTTCGACCGTCACCCCAAGTTTTTCAGCACGTTTTTGGCTTGCTGCATTCACATACAGGGCAAAATTACGCGGCAATAACAACGGAAATGGCACTTGATAATGGTCAAAAACCCCCTTCAACTGCATCCAGTACGGCACTTCCGAAGGACCACCAATGTAGGCTAAGTTGGGTAAAATGATTTCTTGGTACAACGGTCGCAGTACAACGTTGGGGCTAAATTGCTCAGGGTGCTCATTGGCCAAAGCCAAAATCTCCGTTTCGGAGAATGAAATATCCGAATTGAGCGCTTTGTATTCGTCGCCTTCTTTCACAATCCGCTCGCGCAGGCCATCCGCCAAATAGAAGAAGTTGATTTCACGCGGGCTAATCTGGGTGTGGTATCCAAGGCTTTCGATGGCTTCAGTGGTACTTTTTACCAAATCAAACGCTTTTGAATTTTTGAGTTCGTCTTCGATAACGGGCAAAAACAAACGTTTTAACGCCGCATCATCGCCATCCACACACACCAAGCCATCTTTGCCAAACAAATCGTTCATGTAACAACGCACAGCATCCGCAAGATTGTCATGGCGCAAGTAGGCTTTTTCAAAAATAGGCAGTCGCTCAGGTAAAATTTTCAACGCTTCGCCCAACTCTCTCGGATTCATGCGCCCAACGGCTCCTTTTTGCTGGGTTTGCCACGTATATTTTTTACCAAAAAGATTAAAATAACTGATTTCGTCGAAGTCGTGGTCTTCGGTTGCCATCCAATACACTGGCACAAAATCATAATTGGGATAAGCCGCTTTGAGCTGACGCGCCAAATTGATGGTCGTTACAATCTTATAGATGACGTACAACGGCCCAGTAAAAATATTGAGCTGATGTCCCGTTGTGACGGTAAATGTATTTTCGTTCAATAAACTCGAAAAGTCGGGCTTCTGACTCAAGTGAGCATACTGACGTTCAAGCGATTGCACCAGTACTTGGCGGTGCTGCGGGCTAAACGCGGACTTTTGCTGGAGTTGTTTTTCAAAGTTTTCAAGAACAGGGAATAAACCGTAGAATGGCTGCAACTGGTCTTTTTGGGAAATGTAATCTAAAAAAAGTGGGGGAAACGCCCCTGTGGATGCAAGTGGTAAGGGTTGACAATGCATGAGTTGAGAAAAATAGCGCCTTGAGTCTATCTCCCTAAACCAAACATATCGCCGTAAAGTTTCCCTATCTTTGCAAACTCCTCACTGCAAATTGTAATCTTTTGAACATTATTGTCATTATTCCGGCTTACAACGAAGAAGCTGCCATTGGGCAAGTAATCTCCGAAATACCTCGCAATTGGGTACGTGAGGTTGTCGTTGTCGATAACCGCTCTACAGACCAGACAGCCATTCGTGCCCAAGAAGCAGGAGCGACTGTTGTTCACGAAGCGCTACCTGCCTACGGTCGGGCTTGTTTACGCGGAATGGACTACGTAAAATTATTGGCAACGCCACCCGATATCATTGTCTTTTTGGACGGTGATCACTCCGATTATCCCGATGAACTTCCTGATTTAGTGCGACCGATTTTGGAACAAAATTATGACATGGTCATTGGTTCACGGTCTTTAGGTAAACGTGAACGTGGTTCCATGACTCCGCAACAAGTGTTTGGCAATTGGCTCGCTACATTTCTGTTACGTCTTTTATACGGCGTTCAATACACTGATTTAGGCCCCTTTCGGGCTATTAAATGGGATAAGCTTTTGGCGCTTGACATGCAAGACAAAACCTACGGCTGGACGGTCGAAATGCAACTAAAAGCGGCGAAACAGCACCTCAAATCAACAGAAGTAGCGGTTAACTACCGAAAGCGTATTGGCTTTTCTAAAATATCGGGTACGGTAAAGGGCGTTGTATTAGCAGGTTACAAGATTATCACGACAATTTTCAAGTATTGGTAAACGGGACAAGATTGTACCGATTTATCGTGTAATTTTGCGGAAAATTTCAGAAAAATGACAGAACGTCTTATCATAGATATTCTCGGATGGGTGGGTTCGGTGCTGGTAGTGGGCGCGTATGCACTCAACATCAGCGGTAGGTTACATGCCACGACCAAGGCTTATTTGTGGGCCAATTTGGTAGGAAGTGCCTTTCTCATTGTTAATACCCTTACCTATGGCGCTATTCCGTCTGCAATGGTCAATATCATTTGGGTAGGGATTGCGCTTTGGGGAATGTTTAAACGCCAGCCCAACACCCACTAAATCAGATTTGATTCAAACACAACTCACCAATAATCATTCAGTAACAAAATGCAAGTTTGGAAATTTGGCGGTACGTCGGTAGGAAAACCCGAACGGATGCACTCAATCAGAAATCTAGTGACGGCAGATAGCGGCCGCAAAATCGTAGTATTATCGGCGCTTTCGGGAACCACCAATGCGTTGATTTCGATGGGCGACTCGGCCAAGGCAAACAACGAAGCCGAAGTACAAGAGAAAATAGACGCTTTGAAAGCGCACTACGACGCGTTTATCAAAGAATTATATAGCACTGAAGAAGGTCTCCAAAAGGGCCAGGCGGTCGTTGACAATGAGTTTAACTTCATTCGTTCGGTGTTAAAAAGCCGTCCTTTTGGCCTTAAACAAGACAAAGAGTTAGTGGCTCAAGGGGAAATTATGAGTACGCAGATGTTCCAAGCGTATTTGGAAGAAGTAGGCGAAAGCTCTGTGCTATTGCCCGCCTTGGATTTTATGCGTATTGACCACGACGGAGAACCTGAACTGGAAACCATCGAGGAATTATTGAGCGATATGCTCGGTCATCATCCAGAAAAACAAATCATCGTTACCCAAGGCTTTATTTGCCGTAACCCTCGCGGTGAAGTTGACAACCTCAAACGCGGTGGTTCTGATTATACTGCCTCGTTGATTGGGGGCGCAATTCGTGCGGAAGAGATCCAGATTTGGACCGACATCGACGGAATGCACAATAACGACCCACGCATTGTAAAACGCACGTTCCCCATCCGCGAATTGACGTTTGAAGAAGCGGCTGAGTTGGCTTATTTTGGAGCAAAAATTTTGCACCCAAGCACCATTACCCCCGCCAAATTACGCGGCGTACCCGTTCGTTTGAAAAATACAATGGAGCCCGAAGCCTTTGGTACGCTGATTGCTACGACTACAACCGACCGCGAAATCAAAGCAATTGCGGCGAAAGACGGTCTGACCGCCATTTATATTCACTCGACTCGTATGCTGAATGCGTACGGTTTCTTGCGTCGTGTATTTGAGATTTTCGAGAAATATAAGACACCTGTGGATATGATTACGACATCGGAGGTATCGGTATCAGTCACTATCGACAACGATACGCACTTGAGCGAAATCACGGCGGAGTTGAGCGAAATCGCCGACTTGGAAGAACACGACCGCGACTTGTCGATTATCTGTATCGTAGGTGACTTCAAAGCCGACAAAGAAGGGATTGCGTTGAAAGTATTCGAAGCCATGAAACACATTCCAATCCGAATGATTTCGTACGGAGCGTCAGAACACAACCTTTCGATTTTGGTATGGTCAAAAGACAAAGCCGAAGCCCTCAATGTCCTCAATGAGCGTCTCTTCTATTATGAAGATGCGATGAAGACGATTTTTAATGCACAATAGCAGCTAGCAAAGTCAGGGCTAAAGCCCTTAGAAGTAGCGCCATAGTTCATACCCCAGCCTAAAGGCATGGGGTTAGAGGAAAAAATAATTCTTTTAACCCCATGCCTTTAGGCTGGAGAAGGCGTAGGATTAGAGTAAAAATAACTCTTATAACCCCACGCCTTTAGACTGGGGAAACATAATAGGCATTCAATGGACTAGGGCTTTAGCCTTGACCAGACACCATAAAAATGGCTAGAGGGTTCGTAGAAAAACTCTTTTAACCCCACGCCTTTAGGCTGGGGAAACAAAATAGGCATTCAATGAACAAGGGCTTTAGCCTTGACTAGACACCATAAAAATGGATAGAGGGTTCGTAAAAAAACTCTTTTAACCCCACACCTTTAGGTTGGGGAAACGCAATCAGGCTTACAGAACAAGGGCTTTAGTCCTGACTAAACAGTGTAAAAATGGCTAGATGGTTAGTAGAATAGCTCTTTTAACCCCACGCCTTTAGGCTGGGGAAACGCAATCAGGCTTACAGAACAAGGGCTTTAGCCCTGACTAAACAGTGTAAAAATGGCTTTTGTAAAAATCTGGGTTCATGCCGTTTGGGGGACTAAAAGTCGAGAAAATATCCTTGAAAAAGGGAAACGAGAATTGTTGTTTTCCCATATTCGAGAAAATGCTCGACAGAAGGGCTTTTACATAGATTTTATCAATGGGGTCGAAGACCATATTCACTGTCTGTTAGCGCTAAACGCTGACTTGACCTTGTCAAATACAATGCAGCTCATCAAAGGAGAAGCTGCTTTCTGGAGTAATCAGCAACAGTTATTTCGCAAAAAATTATATTGGGCTGATGAGTACTATGCCGTTTCGGTCAGTGAATCTCAAATAGAAGCTGTGAGGAATTACATCAGGAATCAAGAAGAACACCACCGAAAGAAAACGTATTTGGAAGAATGCCAAGAATTTATGGCCAAATTTGGATTCCAAGTACGTCAGGGCTAAAGCCCTTAGTACTCGTAACACAACAGCCCATACCCCAGCCTAAAGGCATGGGGTTCAAGGATGGAAATGCGAAAGGATATGAATGATTCTCTTTTAACCCCACGCCTTTAGGCTGGGGTAGTACGAAGTAAATAACACAAGGGCTTTAGCCCTAAATAACTATATCTATTTTGTAATGCTACAGTTAAACTTCATCCGCGAAAACCGCGAACTAACCATTACAGGGTTGGAACGCAAGTATTTTAAAGGTGCTACCGAAGCGGTGGACACTATTTTAGGCTTGGACAAACAGCGTCGTGATACGCAAAGTGAGTTGGACGCTACTTTGGCACAATCCAACGCCTTAGCCAAGCAAATCGGGCAATTGATGAAAGAGGGTAAGAAAGAGGAGGCAGAAGCGGCTAAAGTTCAAACATCCACCCTGAAGGTTCGCGCGAAATCGCTGGAAGAAAGTCTGAAAGAAGTCGAAGAGCAACTTCAAGCGACGTTGGTATTACTACCCAACCTTCCCCACGAAAGCGTTCCTCCTGGCCGTACGCCCGAAGAAAACGTAGAAGTGTATCTGTGGGGAGAAAAACCTACGCTACCCGAAACCGCCAAGCCTCACTGGGACTTGATTGAGCAATACGACATTATTGATTTCAAACTAGGCACCAAAATCACAGGCGCAGGTTTCCCTGTTTACAAAGGACAAGGAGCGCGTATTCAGCGGGCGATGATTCAATTCTTTTTGGACAAAGCCGTTGAAGCGGGTTACATGGAAGTACAACCCCCTATTCTAATCAATGCCGAGTCGGGTTTTGGTACGGGGCAATTGCCCGACAAAGAAGGACAAATGTACCACGCCACTGCTGATGACTTATACCTCATCCCAACGGCGGAAGTACCTATCACGAACCTGTACCGTGACGTTATCGTGGCAGAGAGTGAGTTACCTATCAAAAACGCGGGATACACCCCTTGTTTCCGCCGCGAAGCGGGTAGCTGGGGCGCGCACGTACGTGGGCTTAATCGCCTTCACCAGTTTGACAAAGTAGAAATTGTGCAAGTACGCAAACCAGAGGAATCATACCAAGCCCTCGACGAAATGGCCGAGCACGTAAAAGGATTGCTTCAAGCGTTGGAGTTGCCATTCCGTATCATTCGTTTGTGCGGTGGCGATATGGGCTTTACTTCGGCCCTTACCTACGATTTTGAAGTATGGTCAGGCGCTCAAGGCCGTTGGTTGGAATGTAGCTCGGTATCTAACTTTGAAACGTACCAAGCCAATCGCCTCAAGTTACGTTATAAAACCGACGGAAAAACGCAGTTATTACATACCCTCAACGGGTCGGCATTGGCATTGCCACGTATTTTGGCCGCCCTGCTCGAAAACAACCAAACGCCAGAAGGAATCCGTATTCCGAAGGCTTTGGTACCTTACTGTGGATTTGAGATGATTAAGTAGAGATTTTTGTAAGGAGGTATAGATTTGTGGGGAGGTTGCTTACAACCTCCCCTATTTTGTAGGCAGACCTGCCAAGTTTCAAAAACTTGGCAGGTCTTTTTCTCTTCTACTTCTGTAAAGCTTCCATCAGCGTCATCGGCACTTTGAAGGCTGTTCCGTGGCGAATACCTTCAGGGAAAGTTACCTGCTCCGACACGTCTTCCCATGTTTTCAGGTCTTTTGAACGTACTGCTCCGTACTTGTACTGGGTATATTTATCAAAATACACGTACACATACTCTCCCACCTCAATCGCGGTAGGCCCTTCAGCCCAGTATTTCCCCGTGATAGGTTCAGACACTTTTGTAGGAAATGGCCCCAGCGCGCTTTTCGCTTCGGTGATACGGATATTTTTTTCGGGCGGATTGGGGTTTTCATTTTTCAGAAACATCACGTAGTTTTTACCTCGCTTCAAGATGGTCGCATCAATGACGCTGAAATCAGGATTAAAAAATAGCTTTGTTTCGCTGAATGTCTTAAAATCCTTGGTTGTAACGTAGTACATACGGTGGTTCAAGCCTTTTTCGCGCTCCGAATCGGCCACGTCAGTATGACGGCCAGGAATGGTGGTTGCCCAAAATACTAAAAACTGTTTCGTTTTGTCATCGTAAGCAATTTCGGGTGCCCAGCTATTTTTAGCCGTAGGTTCATGCTCCATCACCGAAATAGCCCGCTGTTCCGACCAATTTACTAAATCGTTGGAAGAAGCATAACCGATGATTTTGTCCCACCACCCGCTCGTCCAAACCATGTGGAAAGTCCCCTTTTTGTCTTGGTAAATGCACGGGTCGCGCATCAGTTTATCCTTTCCCACGGTGGGTTTCAAAAAGGAATTCCCTCCTTTCAATGCTTTCCAGTGCAACCCGTCGGTGCTATAAGCAAAGTGAAGACCATCTTCCCCATTTTTCACGAAATACGAAAACAAATACGCGTTTTGTTGCGCTTTAGCAACCAACGTCCCACCCAACAACAAGAACAATAACCAATGTTTCATACCTTTAACGAACCTATTCAATCAAGCGAAATAGGCGATTCCAACGGATTTTGTGAATAAATGATTTAGGATTGGGATCAATCGACATCCACGTAAAAAGCGCCTTACCCACAATGTGGTCTTCAGGAACAAATCCCCAAAAACGTGAGTCGGCCGACTCATAGCGATTGTCACCCATCATAAAAAAGTAGTCCTGCTTAAAAGTATATTGCGTCAGTGGCTTACCGTCGATGGTAATTTGCGTCTTTGTGACATTTACTTTTTCAGCATCGTTGTAGTCAAAATACTTGATAACGTGTCCGTATTTGGCGATGCTGACCGAATCAAGCGTAACCGTCAAGCCTTTTTTAGGAATCTGAATAGGCCCATAAAACTCTTGATTTTGAGCCAAAGCTGCTGGGTAAATACCTGGTTCTGAAATACTGGCATTGTAGCGAGCTATTTGCTGAATCGAGCGCACAAAATCGTATTTTTTCAGAGTTTCAACGATTTCGGGCGTCGTTCTTATTTGATAGCGGTTAATTCCAGTTCGTGCAGAATCGGGAGGAAGGGCGCTATAATCTTGAATATTTTCTTTGTCAAAAAAGCGGTCGTCCAATACATCGCTCGACTCCATTCGGTAGTATAACTCAGCGTGCGGAGGCACGGGAGCTTTTACTCCATTGATATACACTTCTGCATTTTTAATCTCAAGAATATCCCCACTTACAGCCACGCAGCGCTTGATAAAGTTATTTCTCAAATCGACAGGAAAGTCTTTATAACCTCCATTCCCAATCGACACGTCTTCAAACGGTTCGTCGGCATCACCTGGATAGTTGAACACCACCACGTCGTTGCGTTTGATGTGCGTAAAACCTGGCAAACGATACATCGGCAACTGAATCAAGGTCGAAAAGGATGGAATAGATGTTCCCCAAATGGTTTGATGCGTCAGCGGAATTTGCAACGGTGTCACAGGCGTACGAGCGCCGTAATGCAGGTTACTAACAAACAAAAAATCACCCACGAGAAGTGTTTTCTCCATTGACGACGACGGAATGGTAAAAGGCGTAAAAAACAGCCACCGAATGAAGGTCGCCGCTACTACCGCAAACACTACCGAATCAACCCACTCTCTCAGTGCTGACTTTTTGGGCGAGGAAGTCGCTGCTTTTTCTTGTACTTTTTCTTTTGATTCCATACATTTTGGAGACAAAAAACATCCCGAAAGTTCAAAACTTTCGGGATGTTGGATTGGCTAATTATTTATCCTTTGTAAAACAACCATTTAGACAACTCTTTGTAATTCACTTTTTTACCGTACATCAAAATACCAATACGATAAATTCGCGCGGCAATCCAAGTTGTACCGACGAATCCAAGCACGAGCAGTGCCATCGAAAGGGCAATTTCCCACGCAGGTACACCAAACGGAATCCGCGCCATCATCACCACAGGCGACGTAAACGGAATCATCGACGTCCAGAAAGCCAACGAACCATCGGGCTGATTGATGGCCAATTGGGCAAAGACAATGGCCGCAATAATCGGCAGCATGATTGGGAAAGTGAACTGCCCCGCTTCCTGTTGGTTTTCGACCGAGGCTCCAATCGCCGCGTACAGCGAGCTGTACAACAAATAGCCCCCTAAAAAGTAAAATAGGAAGCAGAAGAAAATTTTGGCGAGTGGCAATGATTGGGCTGATTTTGAGAAGTTTTCGATTGTCTGCAAGGTATTATTTTGCTGCTTCTCCATCTCCTTTTTCACCTCGGGATCGGCTTGCTCGGCTTGTTTTTTCATCACCTCCTCCGTAGCCGTAAAGCGATTAAAGCCAAAGAGCGTTTGAGTGGCGCTCGATACGCCAAACGTAAGCACTCCCCACAACACAAACTGGGTAAGCCCCACAGCCGCCACGCCCAAAATTTTACCCAACATCAAGTGAAAAGGCTTTACCGACGAAATAATCACCTCGATGATACGATTTGATTTTTCTTCCATGACCCCTTGCATTACTCCCGCACCATAGACCAAAATAAAGATATACAACAAAAATGCCGCCGCATAGCCCGCCACATATGCGGCCATGGTACTGCTCGACTGCGACTTACCTTCATCGTCGAGGCTATAAGTCTGAGCGTCAACATCTTGATTCGCATCCTCAATCACTTGCTGAGTGATTCCTGCTTTTGACAACTTGATGTTTCTTAACCCTTGCTGAACTACTTTTTCGATGCGGTTTTTGAGCATCGGACCAATGTTCTTTTCGGCATAAATCTGCAAGCCATTTGGACGGCTCATAATGTCAGCAGGAATGTGGACGAGTAAGTTGTCTTCTTTGCCCTTTAGCTGTTTCTGTACCTTGGCTACGGAGCCGCTGATAAGTTCAAACGTGGTGTTTTTATCGCTCTTAAATTTTTCTTTAAACAACCCACTTTCGTCGATTACCTGAATCGTTTTGTGCTCGCTTTTGAAAGAGCCCACTGCCGCCCAAACGATAATTCCGTAGAAAGCAGCAATCAAAATAGGCGTTAGAAACGTCATTACGATGAATGACTTTTTGCGTACCCGTACGAGGTATTCGCGCTTGAGAACAAGGAAAATGTTTTTCATAGTATTGTTCTAAATTATTTTGATTCGTCGGGAGCGTCGCTACCTACGGCTTTGATGAAAATGTCGTTGAAAGAAGGAATATTTTCGTGGAAAGAAACCAACTCCACTTGATTAATGAGGTTGCCAACCAACTGGTTTACGGTAGCATCGCCCACAATACGAATGGTAGCTTGTTGCAAGCTTTCCCCCGAATCTTTTGTAGTAATCAACTCAAAATCAGGAGGTAAATCACCTAACTCACCATGGAAACTCACCGAGTAGCTATTTTCTTTGAACTGGTTTTTAATTTCCTTTTTACTGCCATTCAAAATAATCCTCGATTTATTGACGAGTGCAATGTGGTCACAGAGCTCTTCTACGGATTCCATTCTGTGGGTCGAAAAAATGATTGTCGTACCACGTTGGCGGAGCTCCAAAATTTCGTCTTTGATGAGGTTAGCATTGATGGGGTCAAAACCCGAAAAAGGTTCATCAAGGATAATCAGTTTAGGCTCGTGCATCACCGTAGCCACAAATTGTACCTTTTGCTGCATTCCCTTAGAGAGGTCTTCAATGCTTTTTGTCCACCAAGTTTTGATGTCAAACTTTTTTATCCAAACCTTCAGCTTGTCCATGGCTTCGCGCTCCGACAAACCTTTGAGTTGTGCCAAATAGAGTAGCTGCTCGCCTACTTTCATTTTTTTGTATAAACCACGTTCTTCGGGTAAGTAACCAATATCCTGAATGTGGTTGGGCTGAAGGCGCTGGCCATCAAATAACACATAACCCTCGTCGGGGGCTGAGATTTGGGTAATGATACGAATCAGCGATGTTTTTCCCGCTCCGTTGGGGCCAAGTAACCCAAAAATACATCCTTTGGGAACACTAAGACTAACGCCGTCGAGGGCGCGATGGGTAGCATATTGCTTGACAATGTCATGCGCTTCGAGAATGTGAGACATGTTTTTGGTAGAAGATTATACCGAAAAATACAGTCTTTATGCCCGATTATTCAACTACTTGTGGATGTTTGGTGATTTGATAGGATAAATGGCAGTCCCTTCCCTTCTTACTGCCTAAGAACCTCCAACGCCGCCGCCAAATAAGCTTCTGAATCTTGACGGAAATACAGGCCTACTTTCGCTGGTGACTCTTTGTGACCCAAACGTACCACCACCGCATTCTCCGAAGGAATCGCCCAAACTAATTGCCCCAACAGCCCACGCATACTCACCGTTTGGAGGTTTTTATAAGGCTGAATCCAAAACTGAAATCCATACACCTGAAGCGGGGCGTTTGTTTTGGGGTCAAGTAAGTTTGTAGCAGGGCTAAGTGCTTGATTCATGTACTTTTCGGATACAATCCGCTGCTGCCCCCATGCTCCTTTCCAAAGCATCAAGTGTCCAAAACGAGCATAGTCGCGGGCGGTAGGAGCAAAACAACAAAAGGATTTTTCGCGGCCTTTGGGTTTATCCAACATCCAGAGGGCATCGGTTTCGGAACCAATCCGCTGAAAGATTTTTTCAGAGACCAAGTCCGAGATTTTCTTATTATAGGCTTTTTCCAGCACCAAACCCAAGATTTGGGTATCGCCACTGCGGTATTCAAACTCCTTTCCAACGGGCTTTTCTACAGTGAGATTGTCGATAACTTTGGCAATATCTTCGCCGTAGTAGCCATAGGCATTGTTGCTAAATACCCCACGGTCTTTTTCGTGCCAATCGAGCCCCGAGCTCATCGTCAGGCAGTGCCGAATCGTGATTTTCTTTTTTTCTCCCTCCGAAAATGAACCTATATAATGCGAAATAGGCTCATCCAAGCTTTTGATTTTGTTTTCGTTGAGCGCAATCCCTACGAGCATTGAAATGACACTTTTAGCCGCCGAAAACGACTGACTTAGCGTTTTGGTATCATAGCCTTCCCAATAATGCTCGTATTTGAGTTTTCCGTCTTTAAAGACCAAAAAAGCCGTAGTTTCGTATTTTTCGAGGGTATCAATGAGGTTTTGAGAAATCTTGGCTTTGTTAAAATTGGAATCCAGCGGCCAAGGCTCGGGTCGCGCCGACGCCAACACCTGCCTAACGGGATGTTTTTTGTAATCCAAAATATCGACCGCTCCCCGCTCTACATAATTACGAATATGCACCAAAGGCGGGGCGTACGTAAGTGCCGTACCTGCCAACAACAGGCCTCCTAAACCAAAAACTGACTTGCGTAATAGTCTTTTCATCTGAATGTTAAGTAAGTAGAAGGACTTCCCTCCAAGGCTTGATTGGGTATGGTTTACCTTTGCAAGACTTTATACAAACAAATATAACCGTTGCGAGTCCATGAAACAGCTTTTTTTTGTTGCTGCGCTTATTTCTTTCCTCTACCACCCTAGCCAAGCCCAAGAAACGTATGCCGAGAAATTGGGCTACCCCAAAGGCAAAAAAATCATTCTATTCCACATCGACGACGCAGGGATGTCGTACGAGGCCAACCAAGGCACCATCATTGCCATGGAAAAAGGGGTGGCCAACTCTACCAGTGTGATGATGCCTTGTGGATGGGTACCTGCCTACATGAAATACCTCCAACAACACCCAACGACCGATGCGGGCGTTCACCTCACGCTCACCTCGGAGTGGAAAGGCTACCGCTGGTTTCCGATTTCGGGGCGAGAAAAAGTACCTGGGTTAGTTGATAAAGAAGGGGCAATGTGGTCGAACGTCGGAGATGTCGTAAAACACGCCTCCGCCGATGAAGTAGAAACTGAAATTCGGGCACAAATTGCACGTTTTCGGAGTTTTGGTGTCGAACCTTCACACATCGACTCCCACATGGGGACGTTGTTTGGTTCACCTGCTTTTACGGAGCGCTATGTTAAGGTAGGTATTCAAGAAAAAATTCCTGTCATGTTGCCTGGCGGTCATGCTACCCTCATCGCGAAAGAACGCAACAGCCCAGCGCAAGAAATTCAGCAATTTCAGCAAGTAGGTAAAATACTATGGGGCGCTGGCTTACCTGTATTGGACGACTTGTTTGCCGACACCTACGGTTGGAAATTGCCCGCAGGAACTGCTAATACGGAAGAAAATTTGCGCAAAATGAAAACCCAGAAGTACATCGAACTCCTCAAAGAGGCGAAACCTGGCATCACCATGGTAATTATGCACTG
The DNA here is from genome assembly GCF_000482465.1 of Runella limosa DSM 17973. Classification (GTDB taxonomy): domain Bacteria; phylum Bacteroidota; class Bacteroidia; order Cytophagales; family Spirosomataceae; genus Runella; species Runella limosa. The sequence goes on along the minus strand of NZ_KI519422.1, from coordinate 217,745 downwards.
CGCAGCGCCGAGCGATAATTTCAAAGAAATCACCGATTCTTGGCCTACACGTTATGGCGATTTCTGGGCCATGCTCGACCCAGAATTGAAAACTTTTCTGGACAAAGAAGGAATTGTCCTCACCACTTGGCGTGAAATGTACGAGCGTCGCAAGAAAGTGAAATAACACGCAGCTCGCCCCGAGTTAAACTCGGGGCGAAAACGGGACAAAGTCTCCGACTTTACTTTTACAAAAAAACAATCTTTCCCAAAGCGTAGTTGTTCTCAAAACACTACGCTTTTTTATGAGTCAACCGATTACGTTGTTTTGGTTTCGCCGCGATTTGCGCCTGCACGACAATGCTGCTTTGTATCACGCCCTCAAGTCGGGAAACCCTGTGCTTCCTGTTTTTCTTTTTGATACCGACATCTTAGACAAGCTCGAAGACAAACGTGACCGACGAGTGGAGTTCATTCACCTCGCATTGCAAGAATTACAAGCTCAGTTGACTCAAATGGGTACAACGTTGGTGGTAAAACACGGTTCATCGGCGGCTTGCTGGGAAGAACTCACCCGCACCTACAACGTAGCCGAAGTTTATACCAACCATGACTACGAACCCACTGCGATTCGTCGCGACAAAGCTATCGGCGAATGGCTCAATGCGCGCGGAATTGCTTTTTATACCTACAAAGACCAGTGTATTTTTGAGAAAAACGAAGTACTAAGCGGCGCAGGAACACCCTACACGGTGTTTACTCCTTACAGCCGCAAGTGGAAAGAAAAGCTAAATTCTTTCTACCTAAAATCGTACCCTGCCGAAAAGTATTACCAACATTTTCTCCCCACTTCTCCGCTTCCACTTCCTACTTTAGCAGAGATTGGATTTGAACCCATTGGCCAGCCTTTCCCAGGAAAATCAGTTAGGGATGAATTGGTTAAAAACTACAAAGAACGACGTGATACTCCTTCGATTCAGGGTACTTCGCGTTTAAGTGTACACTTACGATTTGGTACTATTTCAATTCGCGAACTGGCACGTCATACCAAAGACCTCAGCGAAACGTTTCTGAACGAACTCATTTGGCGAGATTTCTACATGCAAATTCTCTGGCATTTTCCGCACGTGGGTGAAGGTAAAGCGTTTCGAGCGGATTATGACCGCATCGAATGGCGTAACGACGAAGCGCAATTTAAAAAATGGTGCGAAGGCCGTACGGGTTACCCGATTGTAGATGCAGGAATGCGCGAACTCAACGCGACGGGTTTTATGCACAACCGCGTCAGGATGGTGGTGGCTAGCTTTTTGACCAAACATCTACTCATCGACTGGCGCTGGGGCGAAGCGTATTTTGCCCAAAAACTGCTTGATTTTGACCTTTCGGCCAACAATGGTGGCTGGCAATGGGCTTCGGGGTCAGGGACAGATGCAGCTCCTTATTTCAGAATCTTTAACCCTACGTCTCAAACGCAGAAATTCGACCCCCAACTGGTTTATATCAAAAAATGGGTTCCCGAAATAAACAGCTTTGACTATCCCAAGCCGATTGTGGATCATGCCGCCGCCCGTGAGCGCTGCTTGGCAACCTATCAGAAGGCGTTGAAACAGTAAATTCACCTCAATAGCCGTTCCTCTAGTTCAGTTTTGTAGGTTCCTGCTAAGGGGATGGCGACGCTTCCAACAGTCACTTGATGGCGTTCGAGCTTCTGAATGGATTTCAACGCTACAATGTAGGATTTGTGAATCCGTAAAAACTTGTCAGAGGGCAGTTGTCCCATCATTTCGTTGAGGGTCATTCGAGTCGTTACTTTGCGGTTGCGCTCGTGAATAAAAAGCAAATTGGTGTCTGATTGAATGTACAATATTTCATCGAGATGGACGCGTACCCAATCGTACCCATCTTTTACAAACAAACTTGATGCTTCGCCAATTTGCTTGGCTTGCTGCCCCAACGCTCGATTACACGCCTGAAGAAAACGCCCAAACTCCACAGGTTTAAGCAGATAATCAAGGACTTGCAGTTCAAACCCTTCTACGGCGTAGTCTGCGTAAGCTGTGACAAAGACCACTTGGGTTGAGGTATTTTTTAGAAGTCGAGCAAAATCAGTTCCCAACATATCGGGCATTTGTACGTCCAAAAACAGCAAATCGACGGGGTTCTGGTGCAAATATCTTAATGCTTCCGCCGCACTTTCAAACGTCTGCTTGAGTTCTACAAAAGGCACTTTTTCCGCATGACGCCGCAAAACTTGTAAAGCGGCTGGTTCGTCGTCAAGAGCAATAGCAATCATTTTATTTGGGGATAACTAACTCATACACGAAGTTGGCATACAATGAAGTATCCCCGAAAAGATAGGGGGTCGGTCGGAAAGGGGCTTTTGATTTGTTTCCATTACGTTTGTTCTGTTTTGACTCATAAACAAATTTACAACAATTTTAGCTTTATTTCACTCACCTACATATACTCCAGGTTGAACGCATTAATTTATTGCTCCAGAGGATAGCTACATCTTAGTAGTAAGAATAAATCAGACCTGAAACGAAGCCCCATCGGGCGGCTATTTTTCACATTTTAAGCTTTATCCCTAACAAAACATCAAATATACCTTCGCTAGTCGCTACAGATAATTGATAACGATTAGGATAAATCAGTTCTAAACGCTGCTGTACGTTTTTGATTCCTGTTCCGTGTCCTTGTTTCTGCGCTGCTTGAGGCGAAATGCTATTTCGAACCCAAAACGACAACTGCCCTCCCTCAATCGTTAGCTTTAGTTCAATAAAACTATCTTGCTGCAAACTAACACCGTACTGAAACGCATTTTCCACAAAGGGAATCAACAACAACGGGGCAATGCGCGCAGGTTGCCCGTCGTATTCAATCACCACATCTATCCGCAACTCCTTTCGCTTGGGTAGCCGTGCTTGCTGGAGCGCTAGGTATTTTTCTAAAAATTCGATTTCTCGTTCGACACTCGTAAAGTCTTTTTGGGTTTCTTGCAAGGTAAAGCGCATGATACCCGCCAGTTGCTGCACCAGCTCCGATACTTTATCATTTTGGGCAGCATCTGCTTCGTTGTAAATCGTATTGAGGGCATTGAATAAAAAATGGGGATTGATTTGCGATTTTAACGCCCGCAGTTCTGCCTCCGTTTTTTGTTGTTGAAGTACCAACTGTTCGCGTCGAACTCGAAACGCATCGGCCACGTACCCAAAACCAATCACAACCCCTACAAATACCAAGGTAACGAGTACATTTTCATCCACAAACTCTTGCTCGTAGCCTTGCCGAAACTGTAATCCTTCAAATGTCAGCCATGTCAGCAGTACCAGCCACGTCCAGTACGTCCATTTTTTATCCGAAAGCAACCACCAACGAAAAGGGCCACGAAAATTGAGCCAACTCAATGACAAAACCAGCACAACCAGTAGTACATAACTCAACAAAAACCTAAAAAAACCACCTACACCTTGCTCCTCATCGCCAAACTGTAACTGGAGACTTTCGGTCAACAACCAACCGATGTAGCCTCCAACCAAGGCAACTACAAATCCAAACAGCCATGGGCTATAAAAAAACGAGCGAAATTTCATTCTATTCGGCGGAGGGCGGTTTCGTCTAGTTTTGTTTTTGACATTTCGCGGGTGGCTTGTTCAGCATCTGTCCGCTTAAAGTACAAGGCGTTGCTAAGGTAATCATAATCTACAATGCCTTTGAGATACAAGGTTTCGTTGGGCAAAACACTGAACGCCATATTTTGTTTTTGGGTAATAAACCCACCCTCCGTTTCTATTTTTAGCCTTCCAGCGGGTACGTCAACGCGTATGTACTCATTGTTGCTAAATTTTTGGCTTACCTCTTGGTTATTGATTTTGAGGGTAAAATCAGAGGAAAAGTAGTCCTTTCTTCGGTACAAAACCAACGTTCCTCGTTCGCCCGATTCATTCAATTCTTCGGTTGCAGTGGCAAACATCATCCACAATCCAACCATCAGTGCGTTTTTCATGGCCTTTATTGCGGATTAAGTCCCCATGTATTTGCTTCTCTACGCTTACGACGCGCTTCTTTTTCAGCGTGTGTCCGTTTTTTATGATTGTTACTAACCACAAAAATACTTTGAATAAAAAACTGGTTTAGCCTATCCGAGGGTGCATTTTGGAACGACAGATTGGCATCTGTTCCCCAACTCGTTGGTTTTGTCCCGTATCTGTATCCAAATTTTACGACGGGGCTAAACGAAATGGGGCGTTTGGGACGAAACATGTGTTCTACGGAAAGTTCGAGAAAGGTGTTTTTATGCAGCAGCGTTGGAGACTGCCCTACCATTGGGGAAGTGAGCAAATCGTCAAACGAAACCGACGGCGTAGTTGCCCCCGTTTTGTAAATATTTACTCTCGTTTCTTGAGAACCAATCCCCACATTGACAAACCACTGCCGATTACGTCGCAAAATTAGGCCGTATCCAAGTGTCACGCTAAATGCTTGAAATCCTAGGCGCGATTTAGTGGCCGTATTTTTGTCGGTTTTGGAGTTAGCGAGCCCATACACTACATCCAGCCCAATTTTAACACGTCGTTTTTGAATACCAAACCCATACGACGCCATAGAATTACCTTGTAATCGAGCAAAGCCAAGCCCTTGTTGATTAAGCGAGTTTCTTAGATGCGTATAACTCCCGATGCTATTATTGATAAAAGGGGCTCCTAAATAAAGATGGCTACTCCAATCGTACTCATCGGGGTCAGGAATCATAACCGAATCGATTTGAGCAAAAGTAGTCTGTGCCCAGCCCGCCAATAAGAGAAAGAAGAAAATTCGCCAGCGCTTGCTAGTAACTTTCACAAAATGAATCGTACAAAAAGAAAATGTTTTCATGGTTGTATTAGGCGTTAATTGTTGCTACAAATCAACTGTGTCTTAGGCAAGTCAGCAACAGTTTGTGGTCAAGTTGGGGCGATTTGTGGCGAAAAAGCATAAGTTTGAGGTCAGAACAGTTTTTTAGTGTAACTTTGAATAACCGACAAACCAACTGCTATGAAACTCGTATTCAGTGTATTTTTTCTTTCACTTCCCCTTTGGCTTCACGCTCAGTGTCGTCCCGCCAACGCGCAAGAAAACGCGGCGTACGAACGCGTAGTGAAGGAACTTCAACGGCAATTTACGGCCAAAACACCACAAGGTAGTTGGAAAATATTCGACGAAAAGCACTCAATAGGAGCTTTGGAAGTCACCTCCGAATGGGGTGGATTTGTGCACCTTTGTACCGATCGTTACGACCTCATCATGGAGCGAGCCGACATTGCTTCGGCCCGAAAAGCGGTGGTTGATTCCATGAAACCTGCTTCTTCTACCTTACCTTCGCTGTACGTTCACCGCGATACAATGTACACCGAAAACCCGCAAGCCGTCGCCCAGCGCGCGCAAGATACCTACTCCATCAGTGTGGAAATGAACCTCGGAAATTACCGACTGCAAGACACCGAAAGCGCCCGCATGGTACAGTCGTCTCAGGTTATCAATGTCTTAGGCGCTACCCTCGCGCTTGAAGTATTGCTAAAACCCGATTTAAAAGGAGCGACGGGACGTCAAGAAACGGTGATTTTGTTGGGTGGGTGGAACACCAAGCCAGTCCAGAGAGGTCAGGATACGCGCTACCAACCCCAGTTTAGAAAAGGAGGTAAATTGGTTGAAAACCTTGTTGTTACCATTACGGCGCCCGTCGAACTCGCCCGCGAAATTGTGAAAGGCATTGATTGGAAAGCAATTGACGCTACGCTTTTGAAGTAAGCGAAATTCGCAGTAAGCTCGGGTTGTGAGCAACCCTCAGCACGGGAAAAACGGTGACAATTCGACATTCTGCACTCTGCACTCGACACTCAAATCTTAAAGATACTATATCCCAACTCACGCGTAGAAGACATATCAAACGTGTATGAAGTAGCAGTACTCGGAATCTTCACGCGCACCTTATAGCCCAACGTTCCCGTAGGAAGGCGGCCTGCGAGGTGGGTAAATAAAAATGTCCGTTGCTGGGCATTATACGACCCAAATACCATCGGATAAGGCTGATTGTTTTGGTAATAGCCACCCATCCACCAGCCATTGTAATGAGCCTCAAAAGGTGTTTGAGGGTAGCCCCCCGTTATCCACGTTTGTCCACCATCAATGCTCACATCTACATGAACGAGTGATTGATTTTCAATGTGGCTTTTGTAAGGTGCTATTTTCTTTTGGGCCAAAATAATACTCTCGCGTACCATCGGGTTTATTTTTCCTACCGTATTGGCCTCCCAGTTGACGACGCCGTAATTCTGGAGGTTGGCAAAACCAATCATGGCGTCGTAAATACGCTGTTCAAAAATATCGGTTGTAGCCAATGAATACGGGCTAAAGTTGTACGTACGCGGGGTAGGTTCCCAGTTTAAAAAACCCAATTTGGTCGGTTCTTGGTAACGAGCGCAGTAGATAGTACTCCAAATGAGCAACAAAAAATGGTCATCGGTTTGCCAAACCAACTCAGGTGAAGAAGTGGTAAATTCTACGGTATTCATCCCCGCAGGAATGTCTATTTCGGTAAAACCCCGCCAGTGCTGAAACGTAATGCGGTAGGTTTTATCGGCGTTGCGCAAGCTTCCGTCTTGGGCGTGCAGCGACACCCGCACCCGCCGATTCCCCAAAGGTGTATTGGGGTCGGCACCAATGTCAACGATGTGGTAGCGCGTGGGAACGCCCAATGTTACGTTGGTTTTTGGGGTTTCTTTCAGGCGAATAATGTCGGTATTTACCCAATAATTTACGTTGGAATCGTACTGAAGAACCGCCCACATGGCAAACTGCTGCACAAAATCCCACGCTTCCATGTAGTTAAGTTCTTCATTGACAGCGCGGTTGTTAAATTTATTTTTGAGCTTCCAAATGGGATTGTTGGGTACACCCCAGTTGTGGTGAATGTTGCCGACATCATCAAATTGCGGAAAGATAAAAGGATCCATTTGGTTGATAGGCCCCGCTCCGTATTGCCATATTTTCGCGCCGTTGCTGTAAAGTTTTGTTTTGTAAAACAACTCCGTAAAAACATAACTCCAACGGTGCTGAACGTGGTCAAAAAACTGCTGATCGTCCCAATTTCTGTAAGTAAGATCAGTGCCGCCGTTTAGGGCATGGCGGTATTTTCCGTTTTCCCACACTTGCCGTCCCCGCAAGATAGACAGCCACTCCGCATTAGAAAATGTCTCAATGTCCCAGCGAAGAAAGCCCATGCGGCCGTCGCCTGCGTATTTGGCTCGGCGGTCGAGTTCGTATTCGGTTAGTAAAAAAGGGTTCCATTTGCCTGCCTCATCCACATTTTCAATCGGCACCGACACAAAAGGAGCATTGAAACAACGAAAAGTTTTCCCCTGTGCTGAAAGCACTCGATTAGGGTCGGGAACGTACACGGGGTTTTTCCCAAAACTTACTCCCTGCACCGTAAAAGCATCCCGAAAAATCCCTTCGTTAATATCCGCATACCGATTTTCTTTGGGTTTTCCTTCTCCTACTCCGCCAAAAAATGCTTTAAAGCCATAATCTCGAAAATCTGTCACATCGTCCCACACTACTTTTTGGGCTTCAAAGAGTTTTAATAAATGTCGAAACGGTTCGTTTGCCGCAGTACTTGACAAATCAAAAGTACCCAGTTTTGCATTGGGCGTGTAGCCTTGCGGATAGCCCCCTTCGTCGGGTTCGTACAGTACTTCTTTCGGAATGCCCTGTGCGTTGGCATTTCCAAAAAGTCCCATTATCAACAACAATATCCCAAAACAACGCTTCATCATTTCTTCAAATTAAAACCTTACCCCCGAAAACAACCCGTTATTGATTATCCACAAAATCCTGTCAAGTGCGTTCACTTCGCCGTCGAGGTTGATATCTCCTGCCAAGTATTTGCCAAACGAGCCATTGGTTTGATTCCAGACTGTCATATCATTTGCATTAATTTCTGCACTTGTCCCTTTGACAATATCGCCTGCATACATCATATAGCGCGTATCCTGCAACTTTTGACCAACTGCTGGGGCGTTGGCAGGGATGTAGGATTGATTGATACCAAAATCATAGAAAAAACCACCGTTCACAAAAAGCGTAGGAGTGGCCGCCACAATCGGCAGGTGATTACGGTGTTCGACCGCCACGTAATAATTCGTGTATTCCTTTAACCGACTTGGGCAGCCCTGAATACTAGGAACTAAGCCATCGTTTTGGAGTAAGGCAGCGGCTTTAAAAACAGTAGTAGCAGGATTTGCAGGATCGGTTCGTAGCGAAACCAGCACCCAATCGGTGACAGAAGTCTCATAAATAGGCACTGTTTCCTCGCCCATATAATACCACGGCGCTCCTCGATAGGGTTGTCCTGCGGGTGTCTTGGTGGCTAATGAACTAACGGGCGTTTGCCCAGGAAGCAGTCCCATTTGATTGAGTAGCGTTGTCATCGAACCTACACCATTGCGATAGGCACCTTCCAACAACACTCGAATACTCCCTACGCCCTCGGGCATGGTCATGGTTCGAAACGTAATTTTTGCTGTACTTGTGCAACCCGTCGTGTATTGTGCTTCGAGGTAAAACGTGGTGACAGCACTGTCCAAACGCACGTTGGTAGGGTTCGTTACAATCGGGCCGTCGTACGAGCCTTTTCGCCAAATTGGTGTAGTAAAACTGCCATAGTTTGCGACTTGGGCAGGCAATGACAACGGGCCTTTGTGGCAAATTGTGGTATCCGATGCCATTCTGAGCGGCATACATGCTTCTATTTTCCAGATTTCACTCCCCTTTTTGCCATCATCTGCCGTAAAAAACAAGGTATCACCCAGCACAGTAAGGTTACTTATTCCACTTCCCGTTGTTCCCGAATACAATTCCAATACGTTAGTCGCCGCTTCAGTGCCATCGGTTTGCCAAAGTTCTCTTCCCGCAAAATCATCGTAGGCTGTAAAATACACAATGCCTTTTCGGAGGTTAAACATCGATGGCGTACTGTTAGACCCTTCTCCCCCCACGCGAATGTTTCTAACGAGTTTTGTCCCTGCTATTGTCCCATCCGAACGCCACAGCTCTTGGCCCGTGGTGCCGTCCGTTGCCGAAAAATAGAGCACTCCGTTTAACAACTTGAGATTTCGTGGGTCACTGCTTCCATTACCCGACAAAATATCGACGGCAAGCTGCGTTCCTGCCGTTGTCCCATTCGATTTCCAAAGTTCGATTCCCGTTTGGCCATTATTCGCTGCAAAATAGAGCGTACCATTCACATTGGTCAAATAGTGCGGCATTCCACTCATCGAACCGCTCCAAATATCCTTTACCTGTACCGTCCCCACAGCTGTCCCGTCCGACTTCCACAATTCAAAGCCGTTGGTGCCATTGGTTGCCGTAAAATACAACGTTCCGTTCACGTTGGTGAGGTACTGAGGATTCGAGCTTGCTATTCCTGCATTAATATCTTTGACCAAAGTAGTACCTGCCGCCGTGCCGTTGGTTTTCCAAAGTTCGTACCCATTCGCGCCGTCGTTTGCCACAAAATACAATGTTCCGTTGACGTTGGTCAATTGTTGAGGATTCGAGCTTCCTACCCCCGTTACAATGTCTCTGACAATGACCGTAGTAGCATCCGTACCTCCCGACTTCCAGAGTTCACTTCCTGCTCCTGCGGTGGTTGCCACAAAATAAAGCGTTCCATTTACGTTCGTAAAACCACTTGGCATACTTCCCAGCGGACCGTCATTGATGTCCTTCACGCGGGTCGTACCTGCGGCCGTTCCGTTAGATTTCCAAAGTTCGTAGCCGTAACCTGTCTGATCCGCCACAAAATACAATGAACTTCCTACACTCGTGAGAGCATAGGCCGTGCCTGGCAAATCCAGCACTTTAGCAGTCGTAGCATTTCGTCCTGAGGATTTCCACAACCCCACGGTTGAGCCGTTTTGTTTGGCCGTAAAATAAAGGATTCCATTGTGATTGGTAAGAAAGCGCGGGTCGCTTCCCAAGGTGGCAGAGGTCGCAAGCGGATCTGCCTGAAGATTAATATCTTTCAGCAATAGCGGATATTGAGCATATACACTGCTCACCAGCAATAGCAAACCCCACAAAATAGTTTTCCTGACAACTAGCATTACTGGCACCGAGTTTTTCGAGTGTCGTTTAAAACGACAAATCGCTGTATCCAAAGAAATGGGTAAAATTTCTTTGGGTACAGCAATAAAAGTGCCAAAATGATTGATAATGGGCTATCTATCAGCCAAAGAGCCACTCTACGGCCTTCGGAAACTCTTTGCCCCAGCGCATTTCGGTATGCTCTCCAGCAGGGTCAAGTGATAGTTTAAATTGAAGTCGTTCGTTGTTCCACCCTTGCCGTTCAATCGCCTCTTTCAAACGTTCCACACTCGGAATCATATAGCGTCCTTCTTTCCCCCCCGCATAGACGTAGATTTTGGTTTCCAAGGGGTTAAAGAATTCGATGGAGTCAAAATAGATTTTGTCCGAAACCCAAAGCGATGGCGAAAAAATCATGAGTCGGCCTAGTGTTTCGGGGTACATTAAGCCCGCATATATGCTTATTAAGCCCCCCATAGAACTGCCACCGATGCCCGTAAATTGGCGCTCGGTGCGGGTACGATAATTTTTATCAATGTACGGTTTAAGGGTACGAACGATGAAGTTGGCGTACTTTTTCCCCGCTCCTTTGCCAAATTTTGGGTGCGTATAAGGTGCAAATTCGTGCAAACGGTCTTCATCTCCATGATCAATGGCCACAACGATGATACCACCTTTGTTTTGCTCGGCCAGTACCGCCATGCGCTTATCTATTTCCCAATTTCCAAAAATAGAACCATCACCAAAAAGGTTTTGCCCATCTTGGAGGTACAACACAGGATAACGTTTGGTAGAAGTACTGTAGTCGTGCGGGAGGAGAATACGAATACGGCGTTTTTTGCCCAGCTGAGGTATTTCAAAATCTTCCGCTACAGTCTGAATCGTGGGCACGTACGTCACATCAAACGCACGGCCATCGCGACGCCAATGAGGCACAAAATCCTTTTGGGTAGCGTTTTTAGCTTTAATACGGCGGTTTTGGGGTGCTTCGCCAAAGGAATCAAGCTCTACTTGGTCCCAGCCACCACGGGTATATTTGTATTCAATGGGTTGTTCGAAGTGAAAATCGGGGGGAAATTGAAAATGATACTTTCCTACTCCTACTTTTTGCATCTGATAGCGTTCAATATCAGGATACCACTCACAAAAATTACCAGAAATAAATACAGGACGCTCGTCGTCAACAGTCGTTGTCAACTCAAGCGCCAAAGACGCATTACGGTTACTCATTCCTCACAGGTTAAATGTGTCGGTTTAACACCCACAAAAGTACTAATGTTCGATAAAATTTAAAAATTTCTAGTTTTAATCCTCTTTCTCCTCACTCTGTCGGTACCAATACCGAATCACCACTTTTTGAAGTTCGCGCTTGATAATCAATTCGGCAAGTAGTTGTAAACTAGCATGAATCGCGGTAGGAATGGCACGGTGAATTTGTTTTTCGGTCAAATCAACCCGGTTCAAGAGGTATTTTAGGGTTCCTCCTTTTTTTAAATGCTCATCTATTTTGTGGGCCAAATATTCACGCAACTCTTCAAACGAATAGCGTTCGTTGATGTCGAGTTCTAAGGGTAACTGCGCCGTTTGGAAGTCTTTTATGAGTTGTAGCAACAAATCGCGCAGCAAGTTGGGTAGCCGAAGCACCTGTTCTAGTTCTTCGGGCGAGGAGTTTGTTAATTTATCAGTTTCGTGCGGCATTGTTACAAAATAAACGTGCTCCCGTGAGTAACACAATAAAGACAGCAAAATAAAACTTTTATTTCCAACCTTCCGTTATTTGGAAACTACACTAATTCCTTCTCGTATGATGCGCTTTGCGTTGGTGAATTTTAAGGTTCTGTTTCATTTTTTCTTTTTTGCCCTGCTCGTCACTCATCTTTCGGCAGTGGCCCAACCTAAAGTCAACTTGTCGCAACTGAAAGCGAAGTTCCCTAACGATGAAATGGCGTACCTCAATCGCTCCGAAAAAGTAGCCATCGAGGTTGTGAATGGGGAGCTTCAAATCGACGTTTTTCACCAAGAAGACCGCGTATTTTTGGACAAACGGGCCAGTGTTTTTGCCGACGAACGCATTTACTTTTCCGAAACTTTTCAGGAAATCAAAGACCTTGATGCTGTCTCATACATTCCCGAAAAATCGGGTTATAATCGTACGCCCGTCACCGACATCAAGACCGAACGCCCCAGCCCAGGGGGAGGAATCTTTTTTGACGATATGCAGGTCAAAAAATTCACCTTTCCAGGCGCTAAAGAAGGAGGCATTGGCACCGTTTCCTATACCGAAAGAGTCAAAAGCCCTTATATGCTTTCGGGCTTTGTTTTTGGGAATTATGTACCTGTCATCAACAGCGAATTTTCGGTTTCATTTCCCGCTTCAGTAAAAGTTTCCTACAAAACCTACGGCGATATGAAAGGGATTGTTTTTGCCAAAACAACTCAAAATGGCAAAACAGTTTATACCTGGAAAGCACAAAATTTAAAAGCGTCGCCGCTGGAAACGGAATCGCTTTCGTTGCGTCATTACGTACCACAGGTATTTTTATTTATCGAAAGTTATACGGCCAATGGACAAACGAAGGAGGTATTGGGGGACGTGCAGAAGCTCTTTAATTATTACAAAAGTTTGGTCAAAGACCTCAACAAACAGCCCAGTTCGCAGCTCAAAGCACTTACTGATTCGTTGACGCGTGGAAAAAGCGAAGTGGAAAAAATTCGGTCAGTTTATTATTGGGTGCAAGACCACGTCAAATACATTGCTTTTGAAGAAGGGCTTGGAGGGTTTATTCCTCGTCAGGCCAACGATGTTTGTCAAAAACGCTATGGCGACTGTAAAGACATGGCAAGTCTTACTTCGTCGATGCTCAATTTGGCAGGAGTGCCGTCGTATTTGGTGTGGATTGGAACGCGTGACATTCCGTACAAATATGCCGAAAATCCTTCTATGAGCGTGGATAACCACATGATTGCGGCGGTAAAATGGCAAGGAAAATGGCAATTTTTGGACGCAACCGACGACCGCATCGACTTCGGCCTTCCAACCTCCCACATCCAAGGCAAAGAAGCCCTGATAATGACTTCGGAAGACAAGTATGAAATCGTTCCTGTGCCCGTTGTTCCTGCCAACCAAAACACCAAAGTGGACTCGATTGTGCTTGCCATTGATGGAAAGACATTGAAAGGAAACGGCACCTTGACTTTTCAAGGGCTATGGAAAACATCGCTCAAATCGGCCGTCCAGTACCGTTCGGAGCCTCAACGCGACGAATACTACAAAAATGTACTCAGTCGAGGTTCTAACAAATGCGCCTTGTTAAAAAATGTAGTCATGGGACTTCAAGATCGTGACGTACCTGTTCGTCTTCAATACGCTTTTTCGGTGCCAGATTACGTTCAGGAAGCCGCAGGTGAGCTTTTTATTAATCCTCATTTGACGCGCCCTTGGGCTGACAAACGCCAGGAAGAAAGTCGCAAAAACGACTGGAAACATGAGTTTACGCATGTCGAAGACATGGTAACGATTTTGCCTATTCCAAAAGGATATACCGTAACCAACCTTCCTACCAATGCGTCGTTTTCGCACCCTGACTTTGGTTTTAAACTGAGTTATGAACAAAAAAATGACCAAATCGTGGTTCGCAGTCAATGGACGTTGAACTCGCTTTTGGTCAAAAAATCAAGTTTCCCTGAATGGAATAAAATGGTTACTGCCCTCAACGAAGCTTACAGTGAAGTGATTTCGTTGAAGAAGGGCTAACGTTTTTATTTCTTTTTAGCATTTCCTCCCCCCAAAAGGCGGTTGGCCAAATCAGGACGTTTGAGCTTATTGAGACGGTTACGAATCAAATCTCTGTACTCAGGCTTGTACCAGAAAAAGAAGCGATTTTGGTTCTGCTTTTCTTCGCGAGTTTTGGCCGTAAAAACAGGCTTCAACGTGTAGGGATGCACGCCTGTGTAATAAATTACTTCCGCAACGGTCATGGGAGTTGGAGTAAAATCTTGCACTTGTTCCAAACGGAAACCCAGTTCTTTCGTTTCAGCCGCCAAATTAGCCATATCCGTCTCTTCACACCCTGGGTGCGAAGAAATAAAATACGGAATCAGGGGTTGTTTGAGGTTATGTTTGTCCGAAATCTCGTCGTATTTTTTCTTGAAAAGTTTAAAATACTTAAACGATGGTTTACGCATGACGCGAAGCGTATCGTCAGAAGTATGTTCTGGTGCTACTTTTAATCGACCCGATACGTGGCGCGTAATCAACTGCTCCATGTACTCGTCGTGGTTGCCATCCTTGTTGTTTTTGTTGAAATCATCCACCAACAAATCATAGCGAATTCCCGAACCAACAAATGCTTTTTTGATATTTGGATGCTCATCCACCTTGCGGTAAAGTTCCGTAATCGGCTTGTGTGAGGTATCTAAGTTAGTACAAATGACTGGGTGAATACAACTTGGGCTCGTACAACGGGCACAGATTGACTCATCTTTACCTTTCATTCGGTACATATTTGCCGAAGGGCCGCCCAAGTCCGAAAGGTATCCTTTAAACTCTGGGTGTTTCGTTACTTCGTCCACTTCTTTCAAAATCGACTTTTCACTCCGTGAAGCGATAAACTTACCTTGGTGGGCCGAAATTGTACAAAAGCTACAACCTCCAAAACACCCACGGTGCATGTTTATCGAAAACTTAATCATGTCGTAGGCAGGTATCGGCCCACGGTTTTTGTATTTTGGGTGCGGCAAGCGCGTGTAAGGCAAATCAAAAGAAGCGTCGATTTCGGTTTCGGTCATTACCTTAAATGGTGGATTTATCACCAAAACGTCATCATTAACCAACTGCGTAATGCGATTAGCTTGCCACTTATTGGATTCTACTTCTACAATTTTGAAGTTGGCCGCGTACTTGATTTTATCTTGCAAACATACCTCATGGCTCGCCAACTCAACCGTTTCCCATTCGTTCCACGTAGGCAGTTCGTCGGATGCTTTTTGCAAATAAGCCACTTGGTGAATGTCGCGTAATCCCGAAAAATCGTACCCGTCTTTCAGACGACGCAAAATCTCCCGCAAGGGCTGTTCTCCCATCCCATAGACCAGCAAATCGGCTTGTGAATCAGCCAAAATCGTTGGCATCAAGCGGTCTTGCCAATAATCATAATGCGTCACCCGACGAAGCGATGCTTCAATCCCTCCGATAAGTACAGGAACATCGGGATAGAGTTGTTTTAATATTTTGGAATAAACGGTCGTGGCATAATCGGGTCGAAATCCAGCTTCACCACCAGGCGTGTATGAGTCGTTTGACCGAAGGCGTTTGTTGGCCGTGTAGTGGTTAACCATGGAATCCATACAACCCGCCGTAACGCCAAAAAAGTACTTAGGGCGTCCAAATTTCTTAAAATCGCGCAAATCGTCTTTCCAGTTGGGCTGCGCCACAACCGCCACCCGAAAGCCTTCACTTTCGATGATTCGGCCAATCACTGCCGTTCCAAAAGCAGGATGGTCAACGTACGCATCACCCGATACAATGACGACATCCACTTCGTCCCAACCCCGTTTTTCAACCTCTTTCTTTGTAATGGGCAACCAATCGGTTATCGGTCTTTCTAACATAACACCTTAATATTTTTCTTGCGAATGGGAATTTAGCAACTTCACGCGGTGATGAGTAACCGCTATTTTTCGGTTGTAAGCAACCGAAAGCACTTGCCGTGGACGTGGTTACTCATAACCACAACTTCGGTTGCTCACAACCGAAGCTAATTTACTCAACCAAGTATGAAACAAAATAGTTTGAGAAATACCCCAAAACAAAACAGTCCACAATTTACAATATAATAAGCTATTGTAAACTGTGAACTGCCAATGATTACTTTTTTATCTATCGTGCTACTTCGATATTCACTGGTTTTCCTTTGATGGTATTGCCACTCATGGCTTCTACCACACGACGAGCATCACGCTCAGGAACGTCAACAAACGAATACGCATCAAAAATGTCAATAGAACCAATCACGCGGCCTGGGATACCAGCTTCACCCGCAATGGCACCTACGATGTCGCGAGGTTGAACACGGTCTTTGCGACCTACGCTCACAAACAAGCGAACCATTCCTGGGTCATTGCGTTTCTGACGATCTCCGCCACGGCTATCACGGTCACCACCACGAGCTCCACGGTCGCCAAAACGGCCACTACCTTCACCACGTTTTTCGAAACGTCCACCACGGTCATCGCGGGCACCATTTCTATCTTTAAACTTACGGTCTTCGTCCCATGCCAAGTCAGTATCAGCAAATTCGCTCTTCTGGACTCCCATGTTGATTTTCACCAAAGCGGCTACAATCGTTTCAGTGCTCAGGCCAGTCGTATGGTGCAACATCGTGAGCATGTCGCTGTAGATGTCTAAATCACCTTCGGTAGCTGCTTGCTCTACTTGTTCGATAAAACGTGCTTTACGAACGCCTACAATGTCCTCAAACGTAGGAATTACTCCTTTTTCGATGCGAACTTTTGTATAGCCTTCAATTTGGCGAAGGCGGAATTTTTCGTCTTTTGCAACCAATGTCAACGCTTTACCTGTACGACCTGCGCGACCTGTGCGGCCGATACGGTGTACGTAATATTCTTCGTCGAGTGGAAGGTCAAAGTTAATTACCGCATCCACGCCCGACACGTCGATTCCGCGAGCTGCTACGTCGGTAGCCACCAAGATAGTCGTAGTACCTGCTCTAAACTTCGCCATTACGTTGTTACGTTGGGCTTGGCGCAAATCGCCGTGAAGTCCTTCAGCTTGGTAGCCACGTATCATCAAATCTTCCGTAATTTCGTCCACTTTACGTTTTGTATTACAGAAGATAATCACTTGTTTCAAGTCGTAAGAATCAATCAAACGGCAAGTTACTTCCGCCTTTGCGCGTTGTTTTACTTCAAAACAAACCTGTTCGATGTTTTCGTTGGTTACTTCTTTACGAGTTACCTTAACGAGTACAGGATCATTTTGGAATTTCTGCGTAATGGCCATAATTGGCTTTGACATCGTCGCAGAGAACAATACCGTTTGGCGTTCTCCTGGCATTTCTTCCAAAATGCTTTCGATATCTTCACGGAAGCCCATGTCAAGCATTTCGTCCGCTTCGTCAAGCACCATGTAACTTACTTTCTCTAATTTCAGGGCGCGACGCTCCATCATATCCATCGTACGACCTGGCGTACCTACTACGATATGTACGCCACCGCGCAACGCTTTAATTTGGCGCTCAATCGAATCACCGCCGTAAATCGTTTCAATTTTTATGCCTTTCTTGTATTTTGCCAAGCGACGCAATTCATCGGTTACCTGAACCGCCAATTCACGCGTTGGACACAAAATAAGTACCTGAGTGTGTTTTTCAGTAACGTCAACAAGTTCTAGCGCTGGCAAACCGAAGGCCGCAGTTTTACCTGTACCTGTCTGGGCTTGTCCGATAACGTCTAATCCTTGTAAAAGATGGGGAATTGCTTGTGCTTGAATAGGAGATGGTTTTTCAAAACCCATTTCGTTGGTTGCTTGTAACAGTTCATCTGATAAGCCCAACGTCTGAAAACTTAATGTTTCTTCTTGCATTGTATTGTTTATATTGAATATTGTGTTGGGAGCATAGAGTACAGCAGCACATACAGGCGCGACAGCGTCTCCACACCCACAAACTGAATACTCAATACTCGCTTAAAAAAGCACTGCAGCCCGAAGAGTCTCTGTAGGTTAAAACAGATGGCCTGCGTGTATTTTCTGAGGACGAAAAGAAGGGGTAAACCCTAACACAAAAAATCGCAGAGACGAACGAGCGTGTTCGTGCAGTAAAACTTTTGCAAAAGTAAGACTATTTATCGAATAAACGACAAATGAGAGACAAAATTTTGTATTTTTCGTAGCAATATAAAATTTTGCGGGCTTCACTACTGAATTTCAGTCACCGCTCCATTTTCGCATTTAACCACCCGTGCAGGATATTTTTTTAGGAAGTCATAATTGTGGGTAGCCATCAAAATAGCCGTCCCTGCGGTATTGATGGTTTGAAACACTTGCATGATTTGCTCTCCTACCTCTGGATCAAGGTTTCCTGTAGGCTCATCGGCAAGTAGAATTTGGGGTTCATTGAGCATGGCCCTGGCGATCACCACGCGCTGTTGTTCTCCACCCGAAAGTTGGTGTGGCATTTTTTTGGGAGACGTGCCCAACCCCACTTGCATTAGCACGTCCGAAATCCGTGTTTTAATGGCCGACTTATCCGTCCAGCCCGTCGCACGAAGAACAAACTCTAGGTTTTCTTCAACGTTACGGTCAAAAAACAATTGAAAATCCTGAAACACAATGCCTAGTTTTCTTCTCAAAAACGGCACTTCTGCTTGTTTCATTTTTTGCAATTCATATCCTACCACTTTTCCTTTCCCCGATTCAAGCCATAAGTCACCGTATAGGGTTTTTAATAGCGAACTTTTGCCACTCCCTGTGCGGCCAATAAGAAACACAAAGTCGCCTTTGTTGATTTCAAAATTGACATCCGACAATACCAACTTGTTGCCGTTTTGGTATATATCTACTCCTTCAAGCTTAATGATGGGTTCCGAAGAAAATGCGGTCATTTGTTTGCAGTGGTTAGCGGTCAGTGAATAGCGGTCAGCAGTCAGCTCGTGGAATTGTGCGCTGACTGCTGATTTGCTAACTGCTAATTATTGTTTGCTTTTTTGTAATCAGCCAAGAATTTCTCTAGTCCAATATCTGTAAGTGGGTGCTTCAACAACGATGTAATAACGCTGAGTGGACAAGTTACTACATCCGCGCCAAGTTCCGCACATTTCAACAAGTGAACTGGGTGGCGCACCGACGCCGCCAATACTTCCGTTGTGAATCCGTAATTTTGGTAAATACCTACAATCTGCTCAATCAACTCCATACCGTCCATTGAAATATCGTCCAAACGACCGATAAATGGCGATACATAAGAGGCGCCCGCTTTAGCGGCCAACAACGCCTGTCCTGCCGAAAACACAAGGGTACAGTTGGTACGAATGCCACGGTCAGAAAGCGCTTTGATTGCCTTCACGCCGTCTTTAATCATTGGCACTTTCACCACGATTTTGTCATCTATTTCGATAAGCTCACTTGCTTCTTTAAGCATTCCCTCCAAATCGGTCGAAATCACTTCCGCACTCACATCTCCGTCCACAATGTCACAAATCGCTTTGTAATGCGCAATTACATTCGCTTTTCCCGTAATTCCTTCTTTGGCCATAAGCGATGGATTAGTGGTTACACCATCCAAAACGCCTAAATCATACGCTTCTTGAATTTCTTTCAAATTAGCAGTATCAATGAAAAATTTCATAATGAGAGATTTAAGTTATGTCGTGCAAAGTTAGGCAAAGCAGGCTGTATCTAAAATTTTTACCAAGAAAATAGCCTTGCATACTTTTAAAAGTACAACTTACTCCACTATTACCCAAAAAGGCTATTTCTTTTTAATTTTCAAAATTTGCATTATAGAAATTTATTATTGTAATTTGCTTTCTGGTTAGGTTACTTGCGGACAAGAAATACTTGGAACAATCCAAAACACCTTGTAGTGAGTCCTTCCAAGTGACTGGACCAAACAGGTAATCATTCACAAAACAATTATCAAACCTATGATGAACAGTTTTCCTTCTGCAGGGCGAGTTTCACTCGCTCGTCAGTTTGCTGTCCTTGGTAAAATCGCCATGACAGTTTTGTTCACAGTGGTCTTTTTGGGAGTTCAGGCTCAGGAAAGACAAGTCACTGGTAAAGTAAAAGATGCAACAAACACAGGAATGCCAGGTGTTACTGTTGCGGTAAAAGGAACTCAACGCGGTACGAGTACGGATGTTGATGGAAACTACAAAGTATCAGTTCCTGCCAATGCTACGCTTGTTTTCAGCTATGTAGGCTATTCAAATCAAGAAATTGCGGTTGGCACCCGCTCAGTTGTCGATGTAACGCTTCTCGAAGACAACAAAGTTCTGAATGAAGTAGTGGTAGTAGGTTACGGTACAGTCAAGAAAAAAGATGCGACTGGTGCTGTCAATGCCATTGGAGCAAAAGACTTCCAGAAAGGGGTTGTCGTATCACCAGAACAATTGATGCAAGGACGCGTAGCTGGGGTGCAAATCACTCAGTCAAGCGGTGAGCCAGGTGGTGGTATCAACGTTCGTATCCGTGGTACATCTTCAGTATTCGGTGGTAACAACCCATTGTTCGTTATCGACGGAGTACCTTTGGCAGGTGACAACACTTCTTCTGACGCAAGTGCGTCTGGAGTTGGTCGCCAAGCAGCTAAAAACCCATTGAACTTCTTAAATCCAGACGATATCGCCAGCATCGACATCTTGAAGGATGCGTCAGCAACGGCAATCTATGGTTCACGTGGTGCTAACGGGGTAGTGTTGATTACGACTAAAAAAGGAAAAGGAAAAGGTACGCTTGAGTACGGTTACTCATTGGGAACTAGCAAAATAACAAAGCGTTACGATTTGCTTTCAGCTGCTGAGTTCCGTGCAGCAGGTGGTCAAGACCAAGGTGGAAACACTGATTGGCAAAATGAGTTGTTCAGAACAGGTTACACAAACCAGCATAACCTTGCTTACGGCGGTGGTGATGCTAATGGAAGCTACCGTTTCACACTCGGATTCCTTAGCCAACAAGGGATTATCAAAGAATCAGACATCAAGCGTTATAGCATCGGGTTCAATGGTTCAAAGAAATTTATTAATGACAAACTTACTATTGCTAGTAACATCAATATTTCAAACAACCAAGATGCTAACGTCCCTGTATCAGAAAACATTGGTTTTACGGGAGATTTGATGGGGAACATTTTGAAGGCTAACCCAACGCGTGCCGTCTATAATGCTGATGGTACTTTCACTCAGCCAGGTGTAACAGAGCCTAACCCATTGGCATTTATTGCATTATCTCAAGACAACACCAATTCGTTGCGCGCTTTAGGTAACATCAATGCAGAATTACAAATTTTCAAAGATTTGAAATTCAAAACAGTGGTAGGTTTCGATAAGTCATTTTCTTCTCGTAAAGCAGCTTATTCAAGAGACTTGGTAATTGAAGGAAACACAGGTATCGGTAGAGCGTACATTGGCGATATTGAGACTGACAACAAACTATGGGAGAACTATTTTACCTACGATAAAGAGTTTAACAAAATCAACGTAAATGCGTTGTTAGGTTACTCTTACCAAAGCTTCAATCGTTCAACGAAAAACATCACAGCCGCCAACTTCCGTACGTCTGACATGGATTTGATGTTGAACAACATTGCTTCTGCAAACGCTGGTAAGTTTGGTAGCAACGTTATCAATAACTCTGGCTCAGAAACAGACGAACTACAATCGTATTTTGGACGTGTAAACGTAGGTATCAATGACAAATACTTGTTAACTGCTACTTTGCGCTCTGACGGTTCTACGAAATTTGGGGGCAACAACAAATATGGTTTTTTCCCTTCATTCGCTGCTAAGTGGAAAATCATGAACGAAAGCTTCGCCCCTAAGGATATCTTCGACGATTTAGCGGTTCGTTTTGGGTACGGTTTGACGGGTAACCAATCAATTCCTCACAACGTATATGACCGTCGCGACCGCTACAGTGGCTGGGGAATCAACGCAGGTGCAGACAATATCGAAGGTGGTGGTTTGAACGCAGTAGCATTTAACAACCCTAACTTGAAATGGGAAACAACTTCATCTATTAACTTAGGTTTGGATTTTGCTATCTTGAAAAACCGTCTTTCTGGTACGATTGACTTCTATCAGAAAAACACCAGAGACCTATTGTTCTACGTTATTTCAGCACAACCTGCTCCTACGCCATTTACGTGGAAAAACTTGGATACTGACATCCAAAACCGTGGGTTAGAGATTTCATTGAATGGTTCGGTAATTGACCAAACTAACTTTGGTTGGGAAGTATTACTAAACGCTGGTTTCAACAAAAACATGGTTAATAACCTTAGTGGGGTATTTGACACAGGTGAAATCAACGGACAAGGTCTTTCAGGCGCATTTGCACAACGTATTGCCGCTGGTCAACCTTTGTTTGCCTATTTCCTACGTGATTTCGGTGGATATGATGAAAACGGAAACTCGCTTTATCCTAGCGGTGACTACCAACAATTCTTGAACGGTAAGAGCCCACTCCCAACCGCTACGGGTGGTTTGACTAACAACTTCCGTTACAAAAGCTGGGATTTGAGCTTGTTCTTCAACGGCGTATTTGGTAACTATCTTTATTCAAATACAGCGAATGCTTTCTTTACAAAAGGTTCATTCGCAAACGGTCGTAACGTAACCAAAGACGTGGTTACAAGCAAAGAAGGCCCATTGAACGCTCCTGACGTATCAACTCGTTTCTTGCAAAAAGGTGATTTCGTTCGCTTGCAAAACTTGAATTTGAGCTACCGTGTACCTGTAAGTGGTAAAACTATTTCAAACTTGCGCGTATTCTTAACTGGTCAAAACTTGTTGACCTTCACTAAGTATGATGGACAAGATCCAGAAGTAAGCACCAACAAGTCTATCAACGGTATTCCATCGTTTGGTATCGACTACACGGCGTACCCAAGAGCTAGAACTTGGACCATCGGTGCTAACATTTCGTTCTAAGAACCAACAAAAAAATCAAAAAAATGAAGACTAATAAATACATAGTAAGAACCTTGATAGTTGGGCTAGGCTTGACTACCATTACTTCTTGTACTGATTTAGTAAACAACGAAAAAGACTCTATCGTTAGACAGTCGGAAGGTGGTACTCCTGTTGCAGGAGACCCCGTTGGTCTATTAGAATCTGCCTACAAAGATTTAGGATTTTATACTGACCAAGCCAATGCGTACGCTTTAGGTATGCACACCTCTGCCGAAATGATTCCTCCTACACGTGGGGTTGACTGGGGTGACAATGGCGTATGGCGTACACTTGACCAACATACTTGGGATGCAACCCACCAACAAGTTCGTGATACTTGGAATAGCTTGAACTCTCGCGTGTTTAAAACCACCGAAATTTTGGCTTCTACAACCGCAACAGCGGCTCAAAAAGCAGAAGCTAAGTTCTTGCGTGCATTTAACATGTATCAGGTAATGGACTTCTACGGTCAAGTTCCTTTCAGAGAGTTTACACAAGGGGTTGATGACCTTCCTCGTGTCATGACTCGCTCAGAAGCATTCGACTTTATCGTAAAAGATTTAGAAGAAGCACTTCCTGTGTTAGTAAAAGCAGGCCCGTCGGCAACCAACGGCGTGGCTAATAAGGCTGCTGCCAACTTCCTACTTGCAAAATTGTACTTAAACAAGGCAGTTTACAAGGCTTCGACTCCAGCAGGTCCATATACATTTGACAAAGCTGACATGGACAAAGTAGCAACTTACGTAAATGCTATCACTGCCGATGGTTACAAACTTGACACTGACTACTTCAACGCGTTCTCGAAAAATGGCAACTCGGAGACCATTTTCGTGAGCTTGGAAGGTACTCCTCAGAACCGTTGGTTTATGACGTTGCACTACAACCAAAACCCATCGGGATGGAATGGCTTTACTACATTGGCTGATTTCTACGACAAGTTCGAGAAAGATGATTCACGTATCGGTAAACCTGCCAAAGGTGATGGTACAGAATTTTCTGGTATCGGTTATGGCTTCTTGATTGGAAAGCAAATCGACGATAAAGGTAAAGACCTCGTTGATACACGTACACAAAAAGTACTTTCGTTCACTCGTGACGTACCTTTGGCAGGTGCTGCTACCGATAAAGGTATCCGCGCTATCAAGTACCACCCTGCAACCGCTGGTAAGTACATCTTGATGCGTTATGCTGAAGCACTTATGATGAAAGCAGAAGCTCAACTTCGTGGTGGCGATGCTGCTGGTGCGTTGGTAACTGTAAACTCTATCAGAACTGCCCGCAAAGCAAAAGCACTTACTTCAGTTAACACTGACGGTATGTTCGACGAAATCGGTCGCGAATTGTACTGGGAAGGTGGCAAACGTACTGTAGAAGTTCGCTACGGTAAGTTCACTACAGGTGCTGGTGCCGACAACAAAGAAGCCTACACTGTGTTGTTCCCAATCCCTGCTATCGCGCTTGTTTCTAACCCGAACTTGAAACAAAATCAAGGGTATTAATCCGCTTTAGTAGTTATAAATTCAAAGAAAAATGCTCGAATCACATCGGGCATTTTTCTTTTAGTGACTTTCCCCACCTATTATGAAATTACGTACACGCCAATTTTACTTAGCTCTTTTAATCGTTGGAAACATCTCTCTAAGTTGTTCGACCTCCTCTTCCCCAAATGTTACTGAAGTGCTCGCTACCTTAAAAGAAGGCGAAGCCAAAGTACTATTTACCATTGATAATCAGCCATTTTACAGCGACAGTAGTGTTTTTAAAGGAGAAATCACAGCCTTCGACCACGCTTTTCGTATCAATATTACCGACCAGTTTCAAGGGAACACCGTAATTGCCATCGGCGGAGACCAATGGTTTGCGACCAAGCCCATCACCAAAGCCGTTGATACCAATAATCAAACCCAAGCCAGTGCCATGATTGGGCGCATAACCGACCCCGCCAATCGTCGCGGTTTAGGATACATTATGACATCGGGCGAAATAACGCTCGAAGCATTATCCGAAGAAAAAGCTATTTTACGTCTCAAAGGACAAGTGGGAGAATATACCACCATGGGAAACCCTGCGACGTGGAAACCTGTGGAAGGAGTCATTGTCTATAAAAAGCCCCTTTTAAAAGTCCAAGGACTCACGCCTCAGCAACTTTACTTTTAATTCATCTCGTACTTATTTCATTCATGCGTCATTCTCGTCTATATATCTGCCTTAGTTTATTCGCCATTGGTTTCACCAGTTGCCAAAGTGAAGATGCTACCGAGGGGCTTTTTGAATCGGTAACCAGTTCGGGTATTGATTTTGAAAATAAGGTAACCAACAGCGAAGACTTCAACATCTTCAACTACCGTAACTTCTACAACGGAGGTGGTGTGGGAATAGGTGATGTCAACAACGACGGGCTACCCGATGTTTATATGACGTCGAACATGGGTGAAAATAAACTCTACCTCAACAAAGGCAATTTTAAGTTTGAGGATATTACCAAAAAAGCAGGCGTTGCCGAGGCAGGCAAGTGGAGCACGGGTGTGGTGATGGTGGACATTAACTACGATGGTTTGTTGGATATTTATGTCTGTAATGCGGGCATTGACAAACGCATCAAAAACCAGGGCAATTCGCTTTATATCAACAATGGCGATATGACCTTCACCGAAAAAGCCAAAGAATTTGGCCTCGATGAAGATGGCTATACTACCCACGCCGCCTTTTTTGACTACGACCTCGACGGTGATTTGGACTGTTATATTTTGAACAATAGCTTCATCCCTGTCAATACCCTCAACTACGACAACAACCGTGACTTACGCGCCAAAGACTGGCCTGTCAAAGATTACTTAAAAGGTGGCGGGGATAAATTACTTAGAAACGACAACAACAAGTTTGTCGATGTCAGTGAGCAAGCAGGGATTTATGGAAGTTTGATTGGGTTTGGATTGGGCGTGACCGTCGGTGACCTCAACAATGACAACTACCCCGATATTTATATTTCAAATGACTTTTTTGAAAAAGATTATCTCTATATCAATCAACGCAACGGGACATTTAAAGAAGAAATAGAACAACGAATCGGGCACACCAGCTTGGCCTCCATGGGGGCTGATTTTGCCGATATTAATAACGATGGCTACTCGGATATTTTTACGACCGACATGCTTCCCATCGACGAAACTCGCCTTAAAAGCACCACCTCGTTTGAAAGCCATTACATCTTCAAACTCAAACAAAAGAAAGGGTTTTACAATCAGTTTATGCAAAACGCCTTACAGCTCAACAACCAAGACGGCACTTACAGCGAGATTGCGTGCCTGAGCGGCGTTGAAGCGAGCGACTGGAGTTGGGGGGCATTGATGTTTGATGCCGACAACGACATGAAAACCGACATCTATGTATCTAACGGTATTTATAACGACGTCATTGACCAAGATTTTATTGACTTCTTTGCCGACGAAGTAGCCCAAACAATGGTGCTCTCAGGAGAGAAAAAGAGCTTTGATGCCATTATCAATCAAATGCCCTCACGCCCCATTGTCAACAATTTTTTCCATAACAAAGGCAACCTCAAATTTGAAGAAGCCAGCAAAAGTTTTGGATTTGGAACGCCTTCCTTTTCCAATGGGGCAGCTTATGCCGATTTGGACAATGACGGGGATCTGGATTTGGTCGTCAACAACGTCAACCAAAAAGCGTTTGTGTATCGCAACAAAACCAACGAAGACAAAAATATTCACTACGTCAAGTTTAAACTAAAAGGCGAAGATAAAAACCGCGATGCGATTGGAACGCAGCTAAAAGTCTATGTAAAAGACCAAATTTTAAGCAAAAATATCATGCCTGCGCGGGGCTTTCAGTCAAGTACCGAATATCCCGTAACGCTGGGTCTTGGTGCAAATACTAAAATCGACTCCGTAACCATTACTTGGTACGATGGCCGCATCAGCAAACTTAACAACCTGCCCGTTGACCGAACCCACGAACTGAGCATTAGTAGTGGTAAAAAGCTCCCCGCTCCTACCCCTGTTGAGCGATTGTCGCTCTATTTGGCAAAAACCGATGCTCCCTTCGACACCCATAAGGAAAACGATTACGAAGATTTTTACCAAGAAAAAAACATCCCCGTTAAGCTATCAAAAGAAGGCCCAAGGGCTGCCGTAGGAGATGTTAACAACGACGGTACCGAAGACATTTACATTTGCGGGGCGGCCAACCAAGCGGGGCAGTTGTATTTGCAAGTCAACGGCTCGTTCAAAAAATCGGAACAAAAGATTTTTGAAGACTTTAAATATTTTGAAGATACTGAAGCTGTGTTTTTCGACGCCGACAAAGACGGTGACTTAGATTTATACATTGGGGCAGGAGGAAACGAACTTGACCCTAAACAACGAGGTTTAAACGACCGCTTGTATGCCAACGACGGCAAAGGCAACTTCTCCCTCGCCGCCAACGCCCTGCCACCAAACGGCATGAATACCAGCGTTGTGATTCCGATGGATTATGACAAAGACGGCGACTTAGACTTGTTTGTCGGTAGCCGAAGTTTGCCCAAAACCTACGGACTTTCTCCCGTCAGCTACGTTTTTGAAAACCTTGGTAACCTCAAATTCAAAGACAGTACCCCCGAAAGTTTCCAAACCTTGGGCATGATTCGTGACGCTGCTTGGGAAGACATCAACGGCGATGGTAACAAAGAACTCACAGTAGTCGGTGATTGGATGAATCCCATGACTTTTGCGTACCAAAACGGAGCTTTTACCCAAATCAAAACAGGTTTAGAAGATTACCAAGGCTTTTGGGGAAGAATCGAAGCCGTGGACATCGACAACGATAAAGATTTGGATTTGGTACTAGGAAACATCGGCGATAACTTCATGTTGCGCGCTTCCGAAAACAGCCCTATCAAAATTTGGGTAAGCGATTTTGACAACAATGGATTAACCGATAAAATCTTAACCAAAACCGTTGAGGACGAAGATAGTCCTGTGCTCCTGAAACGCGAAATGATGGAGCAGTTTCCGATTTTGAAAAAAGAAAGTTTGAAACACTCGGCGTACGCGACCAAAAGGCTAAAGGATTTATTTACGTCCGAAGTACTTTCAAAAGCAACGGTCAAACAAGTAAACTACATGCACTCTGCCGTAGCCATCAACGACGGCAAAGGCAATTTTAGCCTATCAATACTTCCTGTGGAAGCCCAGATTTCGTGCATCAACGCGACCTACTGCGTCGATATCAACAACGATGGATTGAAAGATATTTTGCTGGGAGGCAACAACTACAATTTCATTCCTCAGTTTTCGCGTTTGGACGCTTTCAAGGGAAAAATTCTTATCAACAAGGGAAAAGGCGTTTTTGCCGCAGTCTCCGACCACTTTTCGGGCTTTACTCCGCAGGGCGAAATGACCCAACTAAAACCCGTCAAGGTCAATGGCACGCCATACGTGATTAGTTTATTGAACAATTCCATACCACAATTATTTAAAATAGAACAGCCCAAACCCACGCTATGAAAAACAAAGTGCGGACAGGAATGTGGAAATTTATTGGGGCAACAATCGCGCTTATTGGGTGCTTTTCTTGGCCTATTTTAGCACAAAATGCGGGCAACTTACTTCGTTTTTCGGCCCAAAATACCGAACTCCGCTTAGTTGGCTCGTCGGCCGAAGTGCGGGTGCAGGTCTTCTCGAACAACGTTTTTAAGGTAACGCAGTTTCCTTCCAACAGCGTTTTTCAAGACACCTCCTATGCCGTCGTTGGCCAACCGCTTTCACTGCGTCAATTTCAGTTGGTAGAAACCCCTTCGACGCTGACGATTGTTACCCCTTCTAGCCAATTAGAAATCACCAAGTCCCCGATTTCGATTGCGCTAAAATCAAACAGCAAAACCAAAATCAAACAAGACGTTTTTGGCTATAAGAACCAAGACGTTTCGCTCTCGTTTGTCATCAATCCCAACGAAATTTTTCACGGTACAGGAGGAAGGGTGTCCAAAGTAAATATGACAGGAAAAGTCGCCGAGTTTACCAATACCTTCCGTTCGTGGTATTTTGATGATATCTATGGACAAACATTCGGATTGGCTCAAAGCATTACCATCCCGTTTTTTGTGGCCTCGGGGCAATACGGCCTCTTGCTCGACAGTCCGCTCCCTGGCGACATGCGCGCTTACTTAGGCGCATTGGACTCTACCCGAATAGATGCCCAAATAAGCAGCCCAGGACTCTGGTCGTATTATTTTATCAACGGCGCCAACAACGACGAAATTTTATCCGAATATACCGCCCTCACGGGACGGCAACCGTTGGTTCCACGTTGGGCATTGGGCTATCTCCAATCCAAAAGCAGCTACAGTACCGAGCGCGAGGTAAACGATGTAATTACCAATTTACAGAGTCAGAGCTTTCCCTTGGATGCCATCATCATCAATACCCCGTGGCAAGGAAACACCAACAACCTTGGGAATATGAATTGGGGACAAACGGGCTTTCCGTCCCCCGCCAACATGATGAAAAACTGGTTGGCCAAAGGGGTAAAAACAGTGGTGATGAACTCACCCTACGTCAACAAAGCCTCCCCGAATTACCGTAGTTTAGATTCGCTTCGTCTTTTAACAAAAACACTTTCGGCAGCCACAGGTATCCTCACCCAAGGCGGTGATACGACCAGTTTGCTGGACATTTTTCAAACCAATACCCAACAGTGGCTCGCCAGTAAACTAACTCCTCGGACAAACGACGGTATCGGCGGCTGGGCGAGTGTCGGGCTAGAGCCACCGCAACATCCCACGTCTTTTGTCCATAACAATACTCCCTCGGCACAAGTCCATAATCTTTACTCGTTGCTCTGGGCCAAAACCATCTATGACAACCACCGCGCGGCTTTTCCCGCCAGTCGCTTGTTTCATCTCTCAAGCTCGGCTTGGACGGGCGCACAGCGGTACGGAGTTTTGCCTTGGACTGGCAATGTTGCTCGGTATTGGCTAGGGCTTACCCTCCAAATTCCGATGATGATTCACGCGGGCTACTCAGGTTTAGCATATATGCACTCCGACATTGGGGGTTATGTGACACCCTCCGACAAAGCGCCTAAAGACGAAGAAATGGACATGCGTTGGACACAATTTGGGACGTTTTCGCCCATTATGCGCGTCAATGGTGAACGAAACGTTACCGAACCATACATCCTAACGCAGCCTTTTTACAACAACACCCGCGCCGCGATAAAGCTTCGCTATCAGCTACTTCCGTACATTTACAGCCTTGCCTATCACACCACCACAACGGGGCGGCCTTTGTGCCTTTCAATGGACTACTTTGAACCATCCAACCGCCTAGCAAACATCGACGATCAGTTCTTTTTTGGCAAAAACCTACTCGTCGCTCCCGTTATGATTCACGGAATGCTCGTTCGGAAAGTGCAATTGCCCAATGGAAAATGGTTTGATTTCTGGTCAAAGAAATCTTATCAGGGTGGAGGTAATATTTTTGAAAATGTAGCCCTCGAAAATATCCCCGTGTATGTACCTGCGGGTGGTTTTGTCCCCATGGCCGTCAGTGCTAAGTCTTCGACCGATGCCTACGTTTCGGATAGTTTAGTCATCAAGTTTTTTCAGGATGTGTCGGTACCTAACTCCGATTTTACCATTTTCCACGACAAGGGCACGGATGCAAACGCGCTTACAAATCAAAATTACGAACTCCTCAAACTGGCGGGAAAATCCAAGACTGACACCATCGGTGTAACACTCACCCGCACGCACACCTACGCCCAAGGGCTCGGGAGTCGTTATATTTTGTTGGAAATAAAAAATGTAACCAGCATTCCTAAAGCGGTGCTGCTCGATGGGCAAACGATTCCCGTTAGCTTTTTAACGGAGTCGCCCCTAAAAGCTAAAACGGCCTATTACGATTTACCCAATTTTCAATTGAGTATCCCCTTTGATTGGGATTGTAACAAGACCGCCTCAGTCCAAATCATTCGTGCCGATTTGGGGATTCTCACCAGTGTTGTACCATCAGCAAAAGACGCCCTCGTTGTTTATCCCAATCCAGCCCAGGACTTTGGCGCAGTAAACTTGCAAATCATCGCCCCTACAACCGACGATTATACCATTGAAGTGATTGATATACTGGGAACCTTGGTTTACAAACACTCCCTCGGTAACTTGACCCAATACCAACAAACCCACCATAGCCTCCCCTCGACTCCTCAAAAGGGCATTTTTACCGTGCTGCTTAGAAACACAAAAGGGGAAGTGACCACCAAAAAAATGATGATTCTATGATACGCCAACGGTTATTGATAGCGATGGGAGTTTTGTGTAGCTTGGTTTATCTCATCGGCTGCGTGGACGATTTCAATGCAGATATTTACACCTCCAAAGAATACTTGCTGGTAGATGGGACACTGACAGACTTAAACGAGCCTCAATATATCTCTATTTTTAGTACGCCCAAAGATGCTTCGTTCAAAAGCTCCGATTTCACGTCCAAAATCTATCCAGCGCGGCAGTCTTATTTCCCTGAGCAGCAAGCCCTCGTCAAGCTGATTATCAATCAAAAAGACGAAATTCAGCTCGAAGAACGGCTCGCGGGTTACTACTATTGTCCCAATGGTTTTCGGGCAAAAGCAGGAAATACGTACCAATTGCGGTTTCAGTTGGCCAACGGCAAAGTATATGAAACTGATGTCGAAACAATGTATTCTGTACCAGCCATCAAAAACGTATCGGAGGATTTTAACCTCACAGGGATTCCCAATGCAGCAGGGTCGAGTACAACCGTTTCGAGCAACGATATTTATGTCGATTTTGATGATGCCCCCAACGAAAAGAATTTTTACCGCTGGCGGTGGGTCAACTGGGAAATCCAGCGCATTTGTGCCACGTGCACCCAAGGACGCTATTATTTATTTGAAACCGAACAAGGAGAAACAGGCGATTGCTACCGAGACCTGACCTTAAAAGTCAACGACCGATTTGATTATTACTGCGGAACGCGCTGTTGGGACATTTTTTACAGTTCGGACATCAACATTTTGTCGGATGTTTATACCAATGGGAAATCTCAAAAAAACAGGCTTGCCGCCCAAATTCCCCTGCGGCAGTCGAATCCTTGCTTGGTAAGTCTCCAGCAAATGTCCTTGGCACCCAACACTTATCGTTATCTAAAATTACTCCAAGACCAATCTATCAATACAGGTACTTTGGCCGATACGCCTCCTGCACCTTTGCGAGGAAATATCCGAAACATAAAAGACGCCAATGAGTTGGTATTGGGCTATTTTTCGGCCTCTTCGGTGAGCGAGGTACGCGTAATGCTCGACCGCCGAAATACCACAGGAGGGCTTCCAAATGGCCTTTATAGCTTTATCAACAACCGCCCCGTTACGCTCGAAGAACTCTCAAACGAGCGTCCTGATATTCCGTTGGCCATTTGTCAACCAAGTTTTACCCGCACCCCTATTACCCCCCTTGGCTGGCGATGAAAAAAACACTTTACTTATTATTGGGATGGCTTTTGAGCGCCTCTAGCGTTTTGGGTCAGATATATACCATTAGCGGAACGGTTTTGGACTCCATTAGCAAGCAACCGCTCGTGGGAGCCACTGTTATCCTTGACCACAACCGCAGCAAAGGAGCTACCAAAACCGACGAAAAGGGTGAGTTTACCCTCACCGTTGACCGCCAAAGTCACGTCGTAGCCATACGTTATGTAGGGTACGTGCCTTATTCCAAGTATTTTCCGCCAATGACCCGCAGCCTGAAAATAACTGTGCTGTTGGATAAAACCGAAAATCAGTTGGAGGAAGTCGTGATTACGACCAAAGGGTTTGACCAAACCATTCGACAACCGATTTTGGGGGTAAATCAAATCAACATCAAGACCTTCCAAAAACTCCCTTCGGCTTTTGGGGAAGTGGATTTATTGCGCGGAATTCAGATGCTCCCTGGGGTTACGAGCGTGGGAGAAGCCTCCAACGGGGTCAATATTCGAGGCGGAACCACCGACCAAAATTTGATTCTCTTGGACGATACGCCCATTTTTAACCCTACGCACATGTTTGGGCTGTTTTCAGTATTCCCTCCCGATGCGGTTTCTACCTTGGATTTGTACAAGGGCAACGTGCCAGGTCGGTACGGTGGACGCGCGGCGTCAGTACTCGACATCAAACTCCGAAATCCTGCCTTAGACAGCCTCAAAATCAAGGGTGGCGTCAGCATTGTGTCAAACCGACTCATGGTTAATGTTCCCGTTGTCAAAGACAAACTTGGGTTTTATGTGGCAGCGCGGGGTGCTTTCAATGATTTTTTGTTGCCAATTGCTTCCGATAAGTTGAAAGACATCAAAGCAAAATTTGGCGAGGGCGTTTGGAAAGGGTTTTGGAAAATTAACCCTAAAAACACCCTGACGGGCACGTTTTACAAAAGCTATGACCTTTTTAGCACCAATCTCCTCCCAGGGCTCCCCAATGTGATTGGTGAGTTTACCCGCTACCAGCATACTTCTACCAACGCTGCCGCCCGCTGGTTGACAGTAATTTCACCCAAAATGGACATCCAAACCACCGCCGTTTATGCCCATTATACCCCACAAATATCAACCCAAGAAAAAGACACCGACAACTTCGTCGATTTGAATTCGGCCCTGACTCAAAAGCAACTCAAGTCCAACCTAAACTATGTATTGACCAACTACAAGCTGGAAACGGGGCTTAGTTTTACCCGTTACGATATTCAACCTGGCGAGCTAGTCCCCAATAACAGCACCAGTGTGAGTAATGTGCTCACGCCTTCCGAACGCGCTAACGAATGGGCATGGCACGCCGACAATGAATACAGTTTCAACAAGCAATTGGCGATTTCAGTCGGGCTTCGGTATTCGTATTTTCAGACGTTGGGGCCAGCCCTTTACCGAAATTACGAAGCAGGCCAACCCCGCGACGATTTCTCCGTGATAGACTCTGTACAAGCGGGTAACAACAAAGTGTTTAGCCACTACGGCGGTTTTGAACCTAGAGTCGGGATTCGGTACGCCCTGAACGAACGGACGTCGTTCAAGTTTGGGTACAACCTCATGCGTCAGTATTTGCAGATTGTTTCCAATACCACCACGCCCATCCCAACCTCTCGCTGGAAAACAAGCGACCTGCACATCAAACCCCAAATCAGCAATTTGTTATCGGCAGGCTACTACTATTCGTTCGACAACGACATCTATGAGATTTCGGTGGAAGGTTATTACCGATTCACCCGAAACATGGTGGACTACAAACCTGGCGCCGATTTTTTGCTCCAACCCTACCCCGAAACGCAAATTGTACAAGGTTTGAGCAAAGCTTACGGCCTCGAAGTGATGTTGACCAAGAAAAAAGGGCGGCTCAACGGCTGGGTCAATTATACCTATTCGCGCACCTTTAACCGCACCTACACCGACCTCCCTTCGATTGAGCAAGTCAACAACGGGGATTGGTACCGCGCCAATTACGACCGACCGCACAGCGTCAACACTTCGTTCGACATCAGCATTGACAAACACAATTCGTTTAGTTTTACGTTTATTTATAGCACAGGGCGGCCTTACACGCAGCCCGTGGGTTTTGTCAATTACCTCAACAATTTCTTTCCGTTTTACGAAGCACGTAACAACAAACGCGTGCCCGATTATCACCGTTTAGATTTTGCTTGGAACATTTACAATCCCAGCATGAAAGACCGTCGTTTCAGAGGTAAATGGGCATTTACGGTCTATAATTTGTACGCCCGTCGGAATGTATATTCGGTCTTTTTCAAAACCGAAAAGAACATTAGCCAAGCAAAACGTTTGCAGATTTTTGGCGCGCCTATTGTTAGTTTAGCCTATAATTTTGAATTTTAATGATGCTTAACCACACTCGTTTATACCGTTTTTTTGCCTTTTGTATCGTTAGCTACGTAACCTATTCGTTCTCAGGCTGCCAGCCGAGCGAGCCCAAAGCACCTGCCCAATTCCGATTACTAGAATCGTCCGAAACGGGAATTGAGTTTGCCAACAATCTAAAAGCCGATAGCAAGCTTAATATCTTCAACTACATGTACTTCTACAACGGAAGTGGCGTAGGAGCGGGGGATTTCAACAACGACGGCCTCGTGGATTTGTGTTTTACGGGAAATCTTTCGAACAACAAACTGTACCTCAATCGGGGCAAAATGAAGTTTGAAGACGTAACTGCACAAGCCAACATCAACCAAGGCAAGGCATGGGCCAACGGCGTGTCGGTCGTGGACATCAACCAAGACGGGAAACTGGACATTTACATCAGCCAAGTAGGCGGAATCCCGAGTTTGGACGGGCGAAATTTGCTGTTTATTTGTAAAGAAATTACGGCAAAAGGAGTCCCCATTTACGAAGAGAAAGCCAAAGAATACGGCCTCGATTTGAAAGGATTGGGCACGCAAGCTGCCTTTTTTGACTACGATTTAGACGGTGATTTAGATTTTTTTCAACTTAACCACTCCGTTCACCAAAACGGCACTTTTGGCTTTCGTTCGGCTTTTCAAGGAACGCCCCACCCCACGGCAGGCGATAAGTTTTTCCGCAACGACAATGGCAAATTTGTGGAAGTTACGCAGCAAGCGCACATCATCGATGATGTACTAGGCTACGGCTTGGGGGTAGGCATTGGCGATGTCAACCTCGACGGCTATCCTGATATGTACATCGGGAACGATTTTCACGAAAATGACTACCTCTACATCAATCAGCGCAATGGCTCGTTTGCCGAAGATTCTGAGCGGCAACTCATGCACACGAGTCAGTTTTCGATGGGTATCGACATCGGCGACTTGAACAATGACCTCCTGCCCGAGATTATCTCGCTCGACATGCTTCCCAACGACAAAGAAATCTTGAAGCGTTCGGAAGGAGAAGATTCGTACAACATTTTCAAGTACAAAATCCGCCAAGGATACAGCTATCAGTTTGCCCGAAATAACCTCCAACTCAACCGAAATGGCCTTTTTTCGGAAATGGGAATGTACGCGGGCATACACGCCACCGACTGGTCGTGGTCGCCGCTGATGATGGATTTTGACAACGACGGGAAGAAAGACATTTTCATTTCTAACGGCATTCCCAAACGAATGAACGACATCGACTACATTCAGTTTGTCTCCAACGAAGCCATCCAACAGAAAATGAACAAGGGCGAATTTAACGAAGATGACCCCGAAGTGGTGGATATTTTGCCCGAAATCAAACTTCCCAATAAGTTTTACCACAACACCCAAAACCTGCAGTTTACTGATTGGCAAAACGCCATCGAAAATGACAAACCTTCGTTTTCTAACGGTGCGATTTATGCCGATTTGGACAACGATGGCGACCTCGACGTGATTGCCAACAACATCAACGACAAGGCATTTATCTACGAAAATCTTTCGACGACCAACGAGTCGATTACCCTTCAAGTCGAAGGGAAAACGGGCAACCGCAACGCGATTGGCGCCAAGTGTTTGGTATTCCGAAAAGGGGAAGTGATTAGCTACGAGAAATTTCCCGTGCGGGGCTTTCAGTCGAGCGCCGAAATTCCACTGGTGATGGGGGTCGGAAAAATAGCCGAAGTGGATTCGTTGCTTCTCGTTTGGCCCAATCAAACCTACCAAGTGTTACGTAAAAGCGAGGTAAAAAAACAGCTTAAACTTGTCCAAAGCGAAAACTTGCCCCGTTTTGATTATCAACGTTTGCAAAAACTACTGACCCCCA
The DNA here is from genome assembly GCF_000482465.1 of Runella limosa DSM 17973. Classification (GTDB taxonomy): domain Bacteria; phylum Bacteroidota; class Bacteroidia; order Cytophagales; family Spirosomataceae; genus Runella; species Runella limosa. The sequence goes on along the minus strand of NZ_KI519422.1, from coordinate 181,215 downwards.
AGGTGCCTTTTGAGGACAAAACAACGGCTCTGACCCTAGATTTTGGGCACCAAGAAAACAATTTTAACGAACTTGACCGCGAAGCACTCATTCCGCATTTGGCCTCGTCGGCAGGGCCTGCGGTAGCGGTAGCTGATATTAACCACGACGGGCTTGAAGACATTTTTTTGGGCAATGCCCGCGATGCCCTCAGCAAAGTGTATCTCCAAAATGCCAACGGCAAGTTTCAGAATTTGCCCCAACCTGCCCTCGAAAAAGACCTTATTTACGAGGATGTGGACGCCCAATGGGCCGATGTCAACGGCGACAAACACCTTGATTTGGTGGTGGCAAGCGGCGGAAATGAGTTTTTTGGCAATACGTACCAGCTCCAGCCACGGGTATATTTGAACAATGGACGCGGCCAACTGACCCGCAAAGAAGATGCCTTCAAAGACCTTTACGTAACGGCTTCGTGCGTGCGGGCTTTCGATTTTACGGGCGACGGAGCGGTGGATTTGTTCATCGGTGGACGTTCCATTCCCAAAGCTTACGGCGACAATCCTAGTTCGTATTTACTCGTTAATGACGGCAAAGGAAATTTTACGGACAAAACAACGCAACTAGCGCCAGAACTGCGTACCATCGGAATGGTGACCAATGTTGAACTGGTGGATCTGAACAAAGACCAACGCCTTGATTTACTGTTGTCTATCGAGTGGAAATCCCTAACAGTTTTTCACCAAAACAACGGGCGGTTTGAAAAAGCAATAACCCTTGGAAGCAATCAGAAAGGCTGGTGGAATTTTACGCTGACGCACGATTTTGACCAAGACGGTGATTTGGATATTTTGGCAGGAAATTTGGGATTAAATAGCCGTATCAAAGCTTCTGAAAAAGAGCCCGTTCGGTTGTACGTGGGTGACATTGACAAAAACGACCGCGTTGACCAGATTTTGACCTACTACCTCAAGGGCGAAGAAACCTTGTTTGCCAATAAAATGGAAACCGACAAGCAGTTTCCCTACATCAAAAAGGAATACATCCACGCCCGCGATTTTGCCAAAACGTCGGTAGAAAACCTGTTTGGAAAAGATAAACTCAGTAAAATGGCGGTTTTAGAAGCCAATGAATTTGCCAATGGCGTGTTTGTCAACGACGGCAAAGGGAATTTTCAGTTTCAGCCTTTGCCGTACTTGGCGCAGTTGAGCCCGTACAAAACAGCGACCATCATCGACGCCAACGGCGATAACCTGCCTGATGTGTTTTTAGGAGGAAATTTTTATGATAACAACATCCAAATGGGGCGGTACGACGCCGATTTTGGCACTGTTTTGCTCAACAAAGGCAAAAATCAGTTTGAAATTCAGCTTTCCAAAGTGCCGATTTACGGGCAAGTTCGGCACATCAAACCGTTTAAAAATTCGGCAGGAAAATTGTACTGGCTATTGGCAAAAAACAACGATAAAGCCCAAATTTTATCACTTACCACCCCAGCTTTCCGAAAGTTTTAAAACTTTCGGAAAGTTCTAGGTGGCTTTGTGTATTTTTGTAAAATAGGCAGCCGTAGAATGGCCTAGTAACCAATGAAGCATTCCTCATTATTTATTATTCTTAGTTTGTTTTTAGGAGCAAGCGGTTGTCAACAATCCGCTCCTGACGAAAACCTGTTTGAAACACTTTCTTCGTCTGAAACGGGCATTGAGTTTACCAATCAAATTCTTGACAAAAAAGAACTAAACATCTTTAACTACCGCAATTTCTACAACGGTGGCGGGGTGGCCATCGCCGATGTCAACAACGACGGCTGGGCGGATATTTACGTAACCTCTAATTTTGAAGAAAATAAACTGTACCTCAACAAAGGTAAAAATCTCGAAGAACGCTGGAAGTTTGAGGACGTCACCAGCAAAGCGGGCGTAGGCGGCAAAAAGGCTTGGTCCACGGGTACTACCTTTGCCGACGTCAACGGTGACGGGCTGATGGATATTTATGTCTGCAATGCGGGCAACATCAAAGGCGATAGCCGTGGAAATGAGCTATTTATCAACCAAGGCATTGGTCCCGACGGTGTGCCTACGTTTGTGGACAAAGCCCCCGAATATGGGCTAGTCGATGGAGGGTATTCGACCCACGCCGCCTTTTTTGACTACGACCGCGACGGCGACTTAGACATGTATTTGCTCAACAATAGCTTTACGCCCGTCAACAAACTGCAATACCAAAACATCCGTACCGTTCGCGATTCTCTCGGCGGCCACAAGCTTTTTCGAAATGAAATGATTCAGGCAGGCAAAGCCAACCTTGCCACACCCACGAAACTTGCCATACCGACAAAGGAGGTATCCAAAAACCCAATCCGCTTCACCGACGTCTCCGAAGAAGCAGGCATCTACGGGAGTTTGATTGCGTTTGGCTTGGGCGTAACCGTGGGTGACGTCAACGGCGACAATTGGCTGGATATTTACGTGTCAAACGACTTCTACGAACGCGATTATTTGTACATCAACCAACGCAACGGCACCTTCAAAGAATCGTTGGAGCAAAGCATGAACCACATCAGCATGTCGTCGATGGGAGCTGATATTGCCGACATTAACAACGACGGCTTATTAGATGTTTTTGTGACCGACATGCTACCGCGCGACGATAAACGCCTCAAAACCACCACAGTATTTGAAGGATACGAACTGACCGAATTTAAACTAAAGCAAGATTATTGGCATCAGTACATGCGCAATATGCTGCATTTGAATCAGGGAAATCAGGCGATAATCGATAGTCCACAGTCGATGGGCGATGGTAAACAGGAAACCCAAAACAAAAAACTCGAAACAGGAAACCCAAAACCGAAAACAGTCCTCTCCCCCACCTTCACCGAGGTTGGGCAATTGGCGGGGGTACATGCAACGGATTGGAGCTGGGGCGCGCTGATTTTTGACATGGACAATGACGGCCTCAAGGATTTGTTTGTAGCCAACGGCATCATCAAAAACCTGACTGACCAAGACTATGTGGCGTTTTTGGCCGACAAAGACAATATTCAGGCGATGTTAGAAGGGAGAATGAAGTTTGACTACCGCAAGTTTGTCGATATGATTTCGACCACTCCTATTTCAAACTTTGCCTTCAAAAACAAAGGAAACCTTGCTTTCGACGATAAAGCACCCACTTGGGGGTTGGCCGAACCTAGTTTTTCAAACGGGGCGGCCTACGGCGATTTGGACAACGACGGCGATTTAGATTTAGTCGTCAATAACAACAATTCGCCGCTCAGTGTGTATCGAAACCACTCGGTTGAAAAACTCAAAACGCATTTTTTACGGGTCAATTTAAAAGGCACAAGCGCCAACCCGCACGCCATTGGTGCCAAAGTATCGGTTTACCAAAAAGGCCAAATGCAGTGTTTGCAACAAATGCCAACGCGCGGTTTTCAATCCTCCAGCGACCTGACGATGGTTTTTGGTTTGGGAAAAAACCCTCAAATCGATTCCTTGGTGGTCATTTGGCCTGACGACCGCAAGCAAACACTCGCCAACGTCAAGACCGATACTGAATTAACGTTGAACCACGCCGACGCCCGCGACCTTTGGAAGTTTTCACCTCCTCAGTTTACCAACCTGCCTTTCAACGATCTTACGTCAACCTCGGGACTGGACTTTTTGCACGAAGAAAACGCCTTTGTTGACTACAACCGCGACGGCCTTCTCAAACAAATGTATTCGACCCAAGGGCCTGCGCTGGCCGTGGGCGATGTCAACGGCGATGGCCTCGACGATGCCTACATTGGTGGAGGGGCGGGCAAACCACGGGCGTTGTTTTTGCAAACAAGTGCGGGAAAATTCACGAAGTCTAATCAAATCACGTTCAATACCCCTAGCCAAGCCGACGAAACCGCCGCCTTGTTTTTCGATGCCGACGGTGACAAAGACCTTGATTTGTTGGTGGTAAGGGGCGGAAATGAGTTTTTATCCAACGACCCTGCCTTGGCCGATGCGCTCTATTTCAACGACGGCAAAGGGAACTTTACACTGTCCAACACCTTCCCTAAGTTATTGGACAATGGCTCGTGCGTGGCAGCGGCTGATTACGACCGCGACGGCGACCTTGACCTCTTTGTCGGTAGTCGGATGGTGTCGGCGCAGTATGGTTACAGCCCCAAAAGCCACCTGCTACAAAACGACAGCAAAGGAAATTTTACGGACGTTACCACGCAAACCCTCACCAACGGGCAACTAGGCATGGTCACTGACGCCCAATGGGCCGACGTTGACAAAGACTCATACCCCGATTTGGTCGTAGTCGGTGATTGGATGCCGATTACGGTACTTAAAAATCAAAAAGGGAAATTCCTTCCGCAAACCGTTCCGCAGTCGGAAGGCTGGTGGAATGTCATTGAACCTACGGATATTGATAACGACGGCGACATTGACTTTGTGGTCGGAAACTTAGGGCTGAACACCAAGCTCAAGTGCTCCGAAAAAGAACCTGCCGAACTGTATATCAATGATTTTGACCAAAACGGCACCGTAGAACAAATCATCGTTTCGTACAATCCTGACGGCAAACCTTACCCGATGGTCTTGAAGTCAGATTTGCAAAAAGTCTTGCCTGTCATCAACAAGCGCTTCGTGAAACATGTCGATTACGCAGGGCAACCCATCGACGCATTATTTACCAGCGACCAACTCGAAGGTGTCGAGACCAAAAAAGCCGTGCAGGCGGCCTCGTCTTTATTGCTCAACGATGGCAAAGGGAATTTTACGTTGGTAGCGTTACCGTTGGAAGCCCAGCTATCCCCCATTTTTGGCATTGTAGCTACCGACTATAACCACGACGGTAAAACCGATTTATTGCTCACAGGCAACTTCTTCGACGTGCTACCAGAAATAGGTCGCTACGACTCCAACGATGGTTTATTGCTTCAAAATATGGGTAAAAATGCCAGCGGACAGCCCACTTTTGCGCCCGTCCGCCCCGCGCAGTCGGGTTTTGCGGTACGCGGGCAAGTACGCCGCATGAAAACCCTTCGAACGGCGCAAGGGAAGAATTACGTTATTTTGGCCAAAAACAAAGACAAAGTGCAGGTGTTTGGGATGAAGTAAACGGAGATTCACCCCTTCCAAGTCCCCATTGCCCGCAATCCAACCACGCCACCCAAGCCCAAGACAATCAGGGCGTAGTGGCCGTATAAGCCAAAAAGCCACTGAATCAGGTACAAACTCGGAATGGTGATAAAAAAGCCAATGGAAGTCACCAGCGTAAGCGCCGTGGCGCGGTAATGCGCGGGCGCATTGAGCGATACCAAGGTAGAAAACTGAGGGGAATCGGCCACAACGCTAATGCCCCAAACGAGCAAAAAGCCCAGCAATACGGCGGGTGAGTAGGTAGGTAAAAATACACTTGCCACACAGCAAAAGTACGATACCATCAGCGCCCACCAAGCCGTTCGATGACTTCCCCAGCGAAGCGACAATTCGCCCGTAAGGACGCAGCCCAACGCCCCCGAAGCAATCACCGCAAAAGCGACCAAGGCCACGGGTAAGGAGTGATGCGTACGTTCGTTGTAGCTACTCAAAATTACGGGCACAAACGCCCAAAAGGTATATAACTCAAACATGTGCCCGAAGTACCCAAAGGCGTATTTACGAAACAACTTGTCTCGAAACACCTCCCGTAACACCGCAGGGTTGAACCGCCCCGCTACCCGACGGTACGGGCCGTCGCGCAGTAGCAAACCCACCACGAGCCCGCCGCCAACGGCCAACGCAGAGGTCGCTTCAATGACGTATTGCCACGGCAGAGTCAATGAAAACGACTTGATTGCGTACGGAAACGCCGTTCCCAACACCAATGCCCCCACCAAATAGCCCAAGGCTTTGCCCAATCCTGCTTCGTACCAATCGCTACAAATTTTCATCCCAACAGGATAGACACCCGCCAAAAAGAAACCCACTCCCCAACGCGCCAACAACATCGCCGTCAGTGATTCGTAGGTAGCCAACACGGCCAAATTACAACCCGCCGCCAACAGCGCCGAGCCCATAAACACCCGCACGGGCGAAAATCGGTCGGCAATCGAGAAATAGGAATACGTCAGCGTTCCCATCACAAATCCGAGCTGCACAGCCGTGGTCATGGTAGGCATAAAGGCCGCAGTGGTAGAATGGAATGCCTGTAAGGCAGGCAAAATGGCATTGACCGCAAACCACAGCGAAGTACCCGCAAACTGGGCAATAACCACCAACGGTAAAAGGTACAAAGGGCGTTTCATAGAAGCGTTTCAAAAAAGTTTTTAAAGCTACACAAAAATGAATTGCCCATCGCTTCGTTTTTCCACAGTCGATTAACTCTCTCTTGCACGAAGCTTTTTAGTTAACCACATAGATCAGATAGCTTTTGCCCATAAAAAACATAGGTGTATTTTCTATGTGTTTATTCTCTGTGCGCTACGTGTTAAAAAAACTCTTTTCTATGAACCGCTTCCTCGCCTGTTTTCTGCTCTTTGGGGTCAACTTTCTGCCTCAAACCAGCCACGCCCAAGCCCCCGTGTCACCCTCCGCCACGACCTTGTCGGCGCGGTTTCCAGCGCCTGCGGGGTTTCAGCGTACTGCCGCTGCGCCCACATCGTTTGAAGCGTTTTTGCGCCAGCTTCCGCTCAAACTCTGGGGAAGTAAAGTGCTCTATTTTGACGGCCGTACCAAAAACACGCCCGACGTCTATGTTTCGGTCGTGGCTTTAGGCATTGGTAAAAAAGACCTTCATCAATGCGCCGATGCCGTCATGCGGTTGCGGGCGGAGTATTTGTTTCAGCAAAAGCAGTTTGATAAAATTCATTTCAATTTTTTGGCCGACGGTAAGCCCCGTTATTTCAGCACCTACGCCAAAGGCGACTATTCGTATCCAACATTTTGGAAGTACATGGAGTCCATTTTCGCGTCGGCCAACACCCGTTCGTTGCACGACGAGTTGCAGCCTATTTCAATGCAAAACCTGAAAATCGGTGACGTTTTTATTCAAAAAGGTGTACCTTTCGGTCATGCGGTGATGGTAGTGGACATGGTTCAAAATCCTACGACGGGGCAAAAATTGTTTTTGTTAGCCCAAAGCTACATGCCCGCCCAAGAAACCCAGATTTTGAAAAACCCCAACAACTCCACCCTTAGCCCGTGGTACGAACTTAAAAACGAGACATTGGAAACACCTGAGTGGACTTTTGAACCAAGTGACTTACGACGTTTTAAGGACAATTAACGAATTTCGACAATGTCATTTTTCAAGCTTTTCATTCCCGCTTTTTTTATCGTATTAAACCTCACCAGCCACGCCCAGTCGGAATACCTACGGGCTTATCCTGACCACATTGTACGCGCCACCCACAGGGGCATAATGTGGAAAGACTCTACCCTCATGCCGTTTGACGACGGACAAAAAAAGACTTTTGCCGAACTTCTCCAAAACGCCGACTTGGAAGACCAACTGGTACAGAAATATTCCAAAAAACGCCAAGAAAAAGCCCCTCAACTCAACCATGACCCAGGAAGATTTCGGTACGAACCTTTTTTTAGAAAAATGTACGGAAATACCGAAGCTGAAGTCCGCCAAAACCTCGTAGAGATTGTGTGGCTACCCAGTACGTTGAAGAAAAAACTGATGGTGTCAAAAGTCAATAATGTTCATCTACACTTTCAGGCGGTTTCGGGCGAGTTAGAGCGGCATCCCGAATTACTCAAATACGTCAATAACCCTGCGGGTACGTTTGTGTGGCGACTTATCAGCGGCACCAACCGCCTCAGTATGCACAGCTACGGCGTAGCCATCGACATTAACCTCAATTTATCGCATTATTGGCAGTGGGATTGTCGTTGCAAAGACGAAAATGTACCACTTTCCTACCGTAACAAGATAGCCGCTCAAGTAGTAGAAATCTTTGAAAAACACGGCTTTATCTGGGGAGGAAAGTGGTATCACTACGACACCATGCACTTCGAGTATCGTCCTGAGCTGCTTTTTTAGTCCATGGTTGATGGTCGCTGGTTAATAGACTATGGACTATGGGCCTCAATCCTCTTTCTCCAACTCAAAAATAGCCTCGACGGGTTTATCGAAATAACGGGCGATTTTTAGCGCCAACACAACCGACGGCACATACTTCGACGCTTCCAGCGCATTGATGGTCTGGCGCGAAACGCCCACGGCTTCGGCCAAATCGGCTTGGGTGATGCGCTTGATAGCTCTTTCTACGTGAATCGTATTTTTCATGCGGCAGCTCTCCTTTCTTCAAAAAACGGTTTTACATAGACAATCCAGTGAAAACGCGCCAGAAAGACCAACGGTGCCGTGAGCATATTCCACGATACAATCAAATAAAAATCAAGGCCATACGACAACCAAACCGCCAAAATAAATCCGATAAGGTGTACATAAAACCCCCAGAGTAGCGACTCGTGGCGCACTTTCATAATCCATTCGTCGTCGGTGCGTTCACGGGAGAAGGCGACAAAATAAAATCCTATCACGGTCAAGGTCATTAAAAGTTCACCCGCAAAATCGGGATTATTTCCTTCTAATATAGCCCCTAAACCGTCTTTTTTAGAAACCATTATCGTCGTCCACTTTGCTAAAAAGTGTTCTCCTCCAAAAAAACTGACGCTGGGAGCTACTTCCAACAACGCCAACACCGTAAGCACTAAACAAGGTACAAACAACAACCAACCGATTCTCTTAAAGCGATTGGGCAAAAGTAATTTGGTATCCATAGCTGTTAATAGGTTTTTGTTTGAAAAATTGATTTTCGATTCAAATGTAAAGCAAACTTTACATTTAAGCAAATATTTTTTACATAAAGTCAAAAATAAAAGCGTACCGCAATAATTACGGTACGCTTTTATTTTTGACCTTCCCGAAAGTTCTGAAACTTTCGGGAAGGTGGATAAAATTACGCTTCTGCTTCGCCAGCGGCTCCTGGGTAAGTTACTTTGGCGATTTCCATGTCAATCGTAAAACGGCCAATGCCTTCTTCGCCAATCACATCAAACAATTCGACTTGGCGACGGGCAATGTATTCTTCTTCAATTTGCTCTTTTACAAACCACTGCAAGAAGTTTTCGGTCGCATAATCGTCGAGGCGGCGGCTGATGCCTACCAAGCGGTTGATAGCCTGCGAAACCATAATTTCTTGTTCCAACGCCGTTTCAAATACCGAGCGAAACGATGGATATTCTTGGGGGATGCCTACTACATCGGGCGTAATGGCCGTTCCGCCCATGTCGCAGATAAATTTAAAGATTTTGAGCATGTGACCACGTTCTTCGTCGGCTTGCGCAAAAAAGAAATCGCCACTGTGAGAATAACCATTGCGGTCGCACCAAGCGGCCATGGCCAAATATTTTGCCGAAGATTCGGCTTCCATTTTCACTTGTGCATTTAAAGCAATTTCTAAATCTTCTTTCAACGAAGTTCGCATACGAACGGTATCTTTCATAGTTATATTAGTTTGAAATGGGAAGTTTCCATCATTTTTATCAACAATACTACACCCTTTGACGCAAAATTGTTCTATTTCAACCGTGCTTACCTAAAATTTGGAATGAGTCTGAATTTGAGAAACCTACGATTTACAGGAGAGTGAAGGTAAGTAAAGCAAGATTTGTCTTTTTAATTGCGTAACAATCTTCAAATCCAGTCATTTATCATTTTAAACAACGATACAAGTGAGATTCAATACATGGATAGCAGCATTACTTTTGGCGTTGTCTATCAAAGCACAAGCTCAGACCAGTAAGGCCGCCTCTTCAGCGAGTTTTAACACCGCCAAACCTTGGACGTACTGGTGGTGGATGGGAAGCACCGTCACCGAAAGCGACATTACGTGGCAACTCGAAAACTTTGCCAAAGCGGGGTTGGGAGGCGTCCACATTATTCCTATTTATGGCGTCAAAGGACTTGAAAAACAAGCGATTTCGTACCTAAGCCCGCGTTGGATGGAGGTGCTTGCGCATACGGTTCGCGAAGGGAAACGCCTCGGACTGGGTGTCGATATGACCACAGGTACTGGCTGGCCTTTTGGCGGGTCAAACGTATCGCCCGAATTTGCGGCCAAAAAATGGCAGTTTGTCAACGGCGAAATTCAAAGCGCGCTCACCAAACAGGCCGTCAAGCGAGCAGCTCCTGGAGGCGAAGGACTGGTACTTGACCCGTTTTCGGCCAAAGCCATGCCGCATTATGTTCAACGTTTTGACTCGGCATTTGCCAATTTCAAAGACCGTCCTCGCGCCATGTACAACGATTCATACGAAGTTTACGGCGCCAACTGGACCGATGATTTTCTGAATGAATTTCAAAAACGGCGCGGCTACGACCTCAAAAGCCAATGGGCGGCCTTTACCGATACCACCACGGCATTGGTCAAAATCGACTATCACCAGACGCTTTCGGAGTTATTATTGGAAAATTATGCCAAAAAATGGACTGATTGGTCGCACAAGCAAGGTTTCGTCACGCGCTACCAAGCCCACGGTTCGCCAGGCAACTTGCTCGATTTGTACGAAGCCTCCGACATTCCCGAAACCGAATCGTTTGGCACAAGTCGTTTCCCGATTAAGGGATTACGCATCGACGACCAGTACGAAGTGGACCGTTTTGGAACACCTAACGCCCTAGCCATGAAATTCGCGAGTTCGGCCGCGCACCTTGCCTCCAAAAAATGGGTAAGCTCAGAAAGTACCACGTGGTTGGCCAATCATTTTAAAGTCTCACTTTCACAAATCAAGCCGCAGTTGGATGAATTGTTTGTGTCGGGAATCAACCATTTGTTTTACCACGGAACAACCTACACGCCCCAACATGAAGCTTTCCCAGGTTGGTTGTTTTATGCCTCTACCAACTACGGCGTTCATTCCCACTTTTGGAAACACTATCCGTTGTTGAACAAATACGTAGAACGTTCTCAAACGATTTTGCAAAACAGCCAAGCCGATAACGACTTACTCGTTTATTTTCCAGCCCACGACTTATGGGCGACCAAAGCCCGTGCCAACGGAGGAATCCATTTGTTAGAAGTTCACCACGTGGACAAGTGGTTGTTAAAACTCCCTTTTGGGCAACTTAGCAATTGGCTTTGGGACAACGGTTTTTCGTTTGATTTTATTTCCGACGATCAGTTGCAACGCTTTGCGTCGTTGGCCACCAAAAAGTACAAAATGATTTTGGTTCCTGCCACTACTTATATACCCGAAGCGACTCTTTCGCGGCTCGCAGCATTATCAAAAGCAGGCGTTAAGGTAATCTTTATGGAACATTTACCCAGCACCCCAACGGGTTTTGTCCGACAAGCTGAACGGGCGGCGTCTTTCCAAAAACTCCTTCAAACGTGGGCAGGGCAACAGACCCACTTTCCAAGTCTTGAAGACTTGGAAAGTGTCCTAGCCACCCAAAAAATTCGCCAAGAAACGTGGGCTAAAAACGGCTTGCGGTACATTCGCAAAGTACAAAATGGCAAAGTGGTTTACTTTGTCGCTAACCAAAATCAGCTTTTCAGCGAAGGATGGATTACGCTCGCGACGACTGCTCAAAAGGTATATATGTACCAGCCGCTGACCGACAAAACGATGGAATTGTCCGTTAGAACGGAACAAGGTAAAACACAGATTTATCTGTCTCTCCTTTCGGGAGAATCGTGCTTTTTAATGTTGGATGTTGCCTCAAACGTTGGAAAAGTTCAAAACCTTTCCAATACTCAAACCTTCCCTCTAAAAGGCAACTGGAAACTAACATTTGTCGAAGGAAAGCCGTACTTACCCGCACCTAAGGTGCTAACTCAGTTGGTTTCATGGACAAGTTTATCGGATTCGGCCAGCTATTTTTCGGGGACAGCGCGGTATTCGTTGACTTTCGATGTTCCTGCTGGCCTCGAAAAAGCGAGTAAAGTGGTATTGGATTTGGGGGATGTCCGCGAAGTGGCCGAGGTGACGCTCAATGGGCAAAAAATCGGTACGGCCTGGAGTTTGCCTTTCCGTCTCGAACTGCCCGCTGGGAGTTTGAAAGCCAATCAAAATACCCTTGAAATTGAAGTAACCAACCTTTCGGCCAACTACATGCGCCTCCGCGACACGCAGCAGCCCGATTGGAAAAAATTTCAGGAAATCAACATGGTGGACATTCAGTACAAGCCTTTCAACGCTTCGAAGTGGCAGCCTATGCCGTCAGGATTGCTGGGTGAAGTAAAAATGGAGTATTGGGAGAAAAAATAATTTACTTTTTTTTACTTTTTCTGCAACGCTACCTCTCTAACCAACGTACAGGTAAGCAAGAAGATGATTAGATAGATAATCGTATTCGTTTTTATGGCTGTTAGAGAGAGAAAATCGCCGTTGGTCCTACCGACGGCGATTTTTTGTTTTTGTTACTTCCTCAGTTTTCTTTCTCACATATTGTATTTTTACAAAAAATATCAGAGATTATAAATACATTGTTTCTCAAAAAATAGGCAATTATTCAATCCCAAAACCATGAACGATTCCATCATTCAGTTTTTTTTATCCGTTTGCAAAAAACTAGATGACTTAAATTTACCATATATGCTAACAGGGAGTGCCGCAATGAATTACTATTCCGTAATTCGTACGACGCAAGACCTTGATATCGTATTAGAGTTGAAGGAGGAAGAGCTCGAAAATTTTTTAGATTCATTTCCCGAACATTATTTTCATGAACCAACGATTGTGACTGAAATCAAACGAAAGGGTATGTTTAACCTTATTGATTTTAACACAGGGTATAAGATTGATTTTATCCTTCGTAAAAATTCTGCCTATGCAAAAACTGCTTTTTCACGTCGTTGGTTAAGTGAAGATTTTGGTACTCCTATTTGGGTAATTGCTCTGGAAGATCTTCTGTTAGCAAAATTGCTTTGGATTCAACAAATCTACAGTGACCGCCAAGCCAATGATATACAGCAACTATTAACTGACGACAATGTAGATAGAGACTACTTACGTTTCTGGATTAAAGAATTGAATATCAACACATATACAATTAATTTATGACTGATACACCTGATTTTATTGCTCGCAAACAATTTGAAATTATTAGATCTAAGACCGTCCAAGAACGTTTCACAATCTTTGATGGAATGATGACCTTCGTACGCCAAATGACCATTAAACGTATAAAAAAAAGGTTAGGGGCAGATATCAGTGAAGCCGAACTTAAGTACGAACTTATTAAAGAGTACTATGGTTCGGAGCTTTCAGAAAAGCAATTATCAGAAATAAAAATGAGATTATTGAGGAAGTAACACACTTTAAACAATTTGTTACTTCCTCCAATCTCTATTCGGCTCGTAACGATTTCACGGGGTTCACCAGCGCTGCTTTGATGGCCTGAAAACTAACCGTAAGCAATGTAACGGCCAAAGCCCCTATGCCCGCCAAGACAAAAATCCACCCTGACAACTCCGTGCGAAACTCGTATTTGGTAAGCCAATCTTGAAGAAAATAATAGGCGATGGGCGTAGCGATGACAAAAGCAATAAGCACCAAATACACAAACTCTTTCGACAACAACCCCCAAACACTAAGCACCGAAGCGCCCAAAACCTTGCGTACACCAATTTCTTTTGTGCGTTGTTCGGCGGTAAAAGTAGCCAAACCAAACAGTCCAAAGCAAGCAATCAAAACAGCTAAAAAAGTAGAAACTTCAATGAGTTTTGCCGTGCGAGTTTCAGATTTATACGCTTGCGCCAGTGTTTCATCTAGGAAACTATACTCAAAAACATGGTTTGGATAAGTAGCCTTCCAGGCTTTTTCTATGTGAATCAAAGCGGCTTGCATGGTTTCGAGCTTTTCGTTCGGCAATTTGATACCTGCTTGGTAAAAATTATTGGGAACAACCTGGTACACCGTCGGATCAATTTTTTGGTGTAACGAATTGACATGGAAGTTTTTCATCACGCCAACAATCGTAGCAAACTCTTTCCCGTCGCCATAATACACTTTTTGCCCCACAGCCTCCAACGGTTGCCTGATTCCCATCCGTTGAATAAACACCTCATTGGCCATAATTTTAAAATTGGCAGAAGACGTATCGCTGTCGCGCAGGTTTTCTCCTGCCAATAGCTGAATACCATAGGTAGGTAGAAAATTTGCATCTGCCATTTTCATTTGTGTTTTGATAGGAATGGCTTTGTCACTTTGTCGGTATTCCATATTCTGCATCCAGTTGGTTTCTGCCGAAGCGCTATTGAATGAAAAACTAACCTCTTTTATCGTGGGCAACTCCACAAGACGATTTCGTAATAGTTGTAGTTTGGCTGGGCTGTTGTCTGGCAATCCTGCCGTCACAATGGCTGTTTTATTAAAACCCAAATCAGCATTTTGGAAAAACGCCAATTGGCGATTGATGAGTAACGCGCTGCTAATCAGCATTAATGAGATAGTAAACTGAACCACCACCAAGCCTTGGCGTAGGGTAAAAAGTGGTTTTCCTTGCCTAAAAGGGTTATTTTTTAATGCCCAAATAGGAGCCATACCCGACAGCCGAAGAGCGGGGTAAATACCCGACAATAGAGCGGTTATAAACACCAACCCTATGAGAAACAATGCCATTGGCAAATTAAACAAATCGGAAATAGTAAGAGGAATCGACAGCGTATCATTCACTAATGGCAAAGAAAGTTGAACAATCAAAACGGCGAGCAGGGCCGCACAAAAAGTAATTAGCCCCGCCTCAGCCAAAAATTGATACACCAACGACAAACGACTGCTCCCCACCGCTTTACGAACTCCTACCTCTTTTACTCTTTTAAATGCCTGAGCCGTAGTAAGGTTGATAAAGTTGAAACAAGCGATAAGCAATACAAACAAACCAATGAACGATAGTGTTTTGAGGAGTTCTATATTAGCCGTTCTACCACTCATATTGCTGCCATAATGCAGCTCAGATAAAGGATTGAGCACAAATCGCTTGTCAGACAGCGCTTCTTTTCCCATGTATTTCAAGACGATACTTGAAAATCGTTGGGTTAATTGCTCGGAGCGTAGGCCGTTTTTCAACAGCGCATACACCTGAAAATTATCCCCCCAGCCATTCCATTTATTAAGGTCAAAGTCTGGGTCAGTATTTTTGATGGTTGCAAACGAAACCAACATATTGAATGGAAAACTGCTGGTCGTGGGAGGATTTTCCAACACGCCCGCCACTTGTAGGTCTTGCTTGCCGTCTAATTGCAGGGTTTTGCCAATAATATCGGTTGTACCAAAATATTTTTCGGCATAAGCACGAGTTAGTACTACGGTATTGGGTTGCGACAGCGCGGTGCGTCCACTGCCTGCTACCCACTGATAATCAAGCAAATGAAACAAATCATTGTTAGCGAACACAAACGATTCTTTGAATTGTTTATCAGAAGTAGGAACAGAAAAGGTCTTTCCCCAAACTTTAAACAGCGGCACTACCAACTCTACCTCGGGAACGTCATTGCGCAGGGCATTTACCATGCCTGTATATGTACCTGGATAAATATGTTTTTCTTCTACATTTTCCGTTTCAACCCGATAAATGCGGTTGCCGTTGGTGTGGCTTTGGTCGTAACTTGTTTCGTGTTTGATGACCAAAAACAACACAATGCTGCATGCCATACCCACCGCTAAACCAGCGATATTGATAAAAGAATACCCCTTACTTTTAGCGAGGTTTCGGAAGGCGATTTTAAAATAGTTACGTATCATGGCTGGAGTGAGAAAAAAGGGTTGAGGATATTGTTCTGGTTGTCTTTTAAAAAAAAAGGGCGTCAGGTAATGCAGCACTGCCCACGTATATTCACATTTGGCGCGGGCAATGCCCACCTGCGGCACTCGCTTCTGAAAAATTTCGTACAAGTCACCTTGCAAATCTTCGCGTAAGTGCGGCGCTACAAACCAGTCCAACAAACGAGCTGGCCAATGAGGCGGCTCGACAGCGTCATTAGAGCGGCTTCGGGTTTTTAATTGTTTCTTTGGGATTGCCATAACGAACTGTAAACGGTAAACTCCAAACTGTAAAACTATTGACCAATCAACTGCAACTTTCCTTGTGGGATTGATTTCCAAAGCTGATCACGCAGGGCTTGGATTTCCTGCAAAGCTCGGCTACCTAAAGCCGTTACGGTAAAAAATCGTTTGCGGCGTCCACCGCGTTCAGCCGTTGCGCCTCCCATCTGAGAGCTTAAAAATCCTTTTTCCTCCAACCTATACAGCGTAGCGTGTACCGCACTGATGGTAATGCTTCGCCCCGTTTGCTGCTGTAGCTGTTCCCAAATGATGACACCGTAGGCGTCTTCCGAACAACCCGCTACCACGAGCAAAACAATTTCTTCAAACTCCCCCAGAAAGGTTCTTTTCATCTTACTTATTGATTCAGGATGATTAGTTATAGTAATGCAAATCAAATCTTATGCCAGTTATCAAAATGGCTTAATTGGGCCTTTTTAAGCCTATTGAGTGGAGAAGTAATGTCCAAAAACGGACAATGAATGTACTATTGTGGACACGAGAAGAGGGCGTTTTTGACCCCGCCGCAGTTAGGCCCACCGTCTTTGCCAACCCCTGGAACGCGGACTTCCAATACTGCTTGTTGCGCTGTATCCAGCTGTTGAATCAGCTCCCACGTAATACTCTTCAGAGGAATTTTGAGCCGACGGCTCCACAGCGTATCTAGCTGCCCCGCCGCCCGGCCAATGTCAATATAAATAAAACGCTCTTTGGGAGGACCTTGCGTCACTGCTCCCAGAAAAACGGGAGATTCGTCGGCAGAAGGCTTCACGCGTACCGTTGCTTCAAACGTAAGGTCTTCCCCCGTCGATTTTTGTTTTTGCAGGGTAACGTACGTATGCCCACTCCCCTGTTGAATCCCAAAATCGGTGTCTGCCGTTGGTTTTTCTAAAATAATGCGAAGGTTAATCTCTTTTTCCATGGCTTAGGTTTATTGCGTAAAAATACACAATAAAGGTTTAGTAACTTTTATCTTACCTACCACGTCTTAAAAACAGCCATCTTTGTGGTGGCTTGGGGAAGAGCTTGATTTATGGATTGACTAACGAGTAAAATAATGTCTTCAACTAAAGAACAAATCTTAAAACAGTATTTTGGGTACGATACCTTTCGGCCGTTGCAAGCCGAGATTATTGACTGGGTATCGGCAGGAAACGATTGTATGGTGCTAATGCCTACGGGTGGCGGGAAGTCGGTCTGCTACCAAGTGCCAGCCCTCATGACCGAGGGAATCACGATTGTGGTATCGCCGCTGATTGCCCTGATGAAAGACCAAGTGCAGGCATTGCGCGGCAATGGTGTCGAAGCCGCGTACTTCAATAGCACACTGAGCAGCAGCGAACAATACGCCATCGAACGACAATGCTACGCGGGCGAAATCAAGTTGTTGTACATTGCCCCCGAAAAACTCCTAACTCCGAGCTGCTTAGACTTTGTTAGAGCACTCAAAGTCAACCTCATTGCCGTGGACGAATCGCACTGCGTGTCGGTGTGGGGACATGATTTTCGCCCCGAATACACCCAACTCCACGTTCTCAAAACGGCCTTTCCCGATGTCCCGATGATTGCTCTCACGGCCACGGCCGACCGCGTTACTCGTCGCGATGTATTAAAACAATTGGGCATTCCAGAAGCGCGGGTTTTTGAAGCGTCGTTTGACCGCCCCAACCTTTCACTCAATGTCTTGCCTGGACGAAATCGCATCAAGGTCATCGAACAATTTATTCACGACCACCCCAATCAGCCTGGCATTATTTATTGTTTAGCCCGAAAAACTACCGAAGACATTGCCTTAAAACTTCGTGCGAAAGGCATCAATGCTCGTTTTTACCACGCCAAAATGCCCGCCGAAGATCGTTCTGCGGCCCAAGATAATTTTCTCCGCGACGACGTTCAGGTCATGGTTGCTACGATTGCGTTTGGGATGGGCATTGACAAATCGAACGTCCGTTGGATTATTCACTACAACATGCCTGGCAACGTCGAAAGTTTTTACCAAGAAATTGGACGAGCAGGCCGCGATGGCCTCAAATCGACGACGATGCTGTTTTACAGTTTTGCCGATTGGATGATGCGCCGCGACATGATTGAAAATTCGGAATTGCCGCAGCACATGAAAGACATTCAGTTTGCCAAACTCGACCGCATGAAACAATACGCCGAGGCCGACCACTGCCGCCGTCGAATTTTGCTGAGTTATTTCAACGAAACCGTCGAACGCGATTGTGGCAACTGCGACGTATGCCGCAATCCTCGCTCAAAGTTTGATGCCACCGTATCGGCCCAAAAAGCCCTGTCGGCCATTGCCCGTACCGACCAAAAAATTGCGATGGGAATGCTCATTGATGTTTTGCGGGGCTCGCACAACCGAAACGTCACCGAACGTGGGTACGATAGAATCAAGACGTTTGGCGTAGGTCGCGATTTGCGCGCTGAAGAATGGGCCGAATACTTGACCCAAATGCTCAACTCGGGCGTCATGGACGTAGCCTACGACGAAGCACACGCGCTGAAACTCAACGAGATTTCGTGGCGAGTACTGCGCAATGAGCGAAAGGTAGAATTGGTGCGTTTTGAGTCGTACGAAGAAAAACGCAAACGTCAAGAAGAACAAGCCGAACCCGTAAAAACCAAAAAAGAAATCATCCGCGACGAACTCTTTGAACGCCTACGCAAGGTACGCAAACGCCTAGCCGAAGAAGAAAACGTTCCGCCTTTTGTGGTCTTTTCCGACGCTACGCTATCTGATATGTCTGAAAAACGCCCCGTCAACCGCATTCAGATGCTTCAGGTATCGGGAGTGGGGGAAGCCAAAGTGGCACATTATGGCGAAGCGTTTATCAATGAAATTTTGGAATATGCCCGCGAAAAAACCGCCCCAGGCACCCGTATCGTCAGCGGAATGACTTACATCGAAACCCACGATTTATACAAGCAAGGACTTTCGCCTCAGCAAATCGCCCAACGACGAAATTTGAACGAACTGACGATTTACTCGCATTTGGCCAAACTTTACGAAGATGGCCAAGAGATTGACCTTTGGCAATACCTCACCAAAAACGACTACCGCACCATTACGGAAGCAGCGGAGGCGCTCAATATCGCCCCCAACGCCGCACTCAAACCGCTTTTTGAGCATTTAGAGGGGCATTATGAGTATTATAAGTTGCGAATTGCACTGGCTTTGTGGGGGAAAAATAACAACAAAGATTAGAGATAATCGCAAAGGAAAACCGTAGAATTGACGCTACAACAATTGAGTACAATTGAATCATCGCCAAGAGCTAACAGTGGCGATGATTCAACGTTTAAGCAAAGGTCTCAATATCCCTTTTTAATTCCCGCTTCCTAGCTTCACCAAACTCAGCATAAATGCATATTCCAAGGCAATGTCTTTCAGGCGTTTGAAGCGTCCCGAAGCACCGCCGTGGCCCGCTTCCATGTCGCAATGAAAGAGCAGCAAATTAGTATCCGTTTTTAATTCGCGTAGTTTGGCCACCCATTTGGCAGGTTCCCAGTACTGAACTTGCGAGTCGTGCAAACCCGTAGTTACGAGCATGTTAGGATAGACTTGCGCCGTTACGTTATCGTAGGGACTATACGACTTCATGTAGTCGTAATACAGCTTTTCGTTTGGATTTCCCCATTCTTCGTACTCGCCCGTGGTTAGCGGAATGGTTTCGTCGAGCATGGTCGTAACCACGTCCACAAACGCTACTTGCGCCACCATGCCACGGTACAGCTCTGGCGCCATGTTGGCTACAGCTCCCATCAACAACCCGCCAGCACTGCCACCCATGGCAAAGAGGCCGTTTGACGAAGTCCAATTTTCGTGAATCAGAAATTGGGCACAATCAATAAAATCGTTGAAGGTATTTTTCTTGTGCAGCATTTTACCATTTTCGTACCAATTCCGCCCCATTTCTTGTCCTCCACGAATGTGGCAAATGGCAAACGCAAACCCACGATTTAACAAACTCAACCGTGCTGCACTAAACGACGGGTCAATGGAATAACCGTACGAGCCATAGGCATACTGGAGCAAAGGCGCGTTACCATCTTTGACAAATCCTTTTTTATACACAATCGAAATCGGCACCAAAGCGCCATCGCGGGCAGGGGCAAACAGACGTTCGGTTTGGTAATCGTCTTTGTTAAATTCTCCCAATACCTCTTGTTGTTTGAGCAACACCCGCTCACGCGTCTCCATGTTGTAGTCAAACGTACTGCTTGGCGTCGTCAACGAAGTATAGCCGTACCGAAGCGTCACGGTATCAAAATCGGGATTGGTACCTACGTAGGCGGAGTAGGCCGCTTCGCCAAAATTGAGGTAATGCTCCGTGTGACTACGCTGGTCCATTACCCGAATGTGCAGTAACCCTTCCGAACGCTCCTGCACCACCAAATGATTCCGAAACACTTCCAATCCCTCAAAATATACTTCTTCACGGTGCGGAATCACCACTTTCCACTGCGTCGTATCAGCGTGGGCATCTTCGGCGACTTGCATCAAACAAAAATTAAACGCCCCGTTTAGGTTGGTTCGGATATAAAAACGGTCTTCAAAATGATCCACCGAATACTCATGACCGCGCTTTCGTGGCAAAAACGACACAAATTCGGACGTTGGCGCATCGGCACGGAGTAGCAAATACTCGGTCATAATACCATTTTGGTCTGACGAAATCGCGATGTATTTTTTAGATTTCATTCGGTGAAGCCCCAAATAAAACTGGTCATCTTCTTCTTCAAAAACCAGTACATCTTCGGTCGGAGACGTACCCAACACGTGTCGCCACACTTGATAGCCAAGCAAAGTTTCAGGGTCTTTGCGGATGTAAAAAACGGTCTGATTATCCGCCGCCCACGCGTAGTTTCCACCTTCAGTATCTGGAATTGCCTCGAGATACAGTTCCCCTGTTTTGAGGTTTTTAAAACGCAATGTATATAACCGCCGACTCACCGTATCTTCCCCAAAAGCGGCGATTTCTTCGTTGTCAGAGATTTCGGGGAAGGTCGCATTGTAATAAGATTGCCCTTCAGCCAATTCGTTGAGATTGAGCATGATTTCCTCCTCAGCGTCTAGCGTTTGGTGCTTTCGGGCGTAAATCGGGTACTCGCCGCCCTGTTCGTAGCGGTAGTAGTACCAATAATTCCCATCTTTGTACGGCACCGATTCGTCTTGCTCCTTAATTCTTGACTTCATCTCTACAAACAATGCCTCTCGAAGCTCCTTCACTGGGGCCAATATTTCGTCTGTGTAGGCATTTTCAGCTGTGAGGTAGTCGATTACTTCTTGGTTTTCGCGATCGCGCAACCAATAATAATTATCAACTCGAACATCGTTATGAATTTCTAAAGAATGGGGTTTACGGCTGGCTTTAGGTGGCTGTATCGTCATGGAAAAAATAGATTTGTCGGCTTTTGATTTAAACCGTAAAGTAAGGCAACTTTTGAGAAATAATTTATTTTTGCTAAAAAACTGCGATGATCACTGACATTAACTCCCTCGACCCCAACGGTACTTATACCTACGCCGATTACTTGAAGTGGCGATTTGAGGAGCAAGTAGAGCTGATTAAAGGCAAACTCTACCGAATGTCACCCGCCCCCAAAATGGCGCATCAATGGGTATCTGGCCAACTTTCCTATCTGTTACGAAGGCACTTTGAGGGTAAAGTATGTACTATCTTCGAAGCCCCGTTCGATGTGCGGCTCCCCATTGGCAATGACCGTTTCCCCGAAAAAATCTATACGGTAGTCCAGCCCGATATTTGCGTGATTTGTGACGATGCCAAGCTGGATGAAGACGGTTGTTTAGGGGCGCCTGATTTGATTGTAGAAATTACCTCAACCTCAACCTACAAAAAAGATTTCAACGAGAAGTTCAATTGGTACGAAAAAGCGGGAGTTCGCGAATATTGGATTGCCATTCCCAGCGACAAAGCAATCCACGTTTATTACCTTGAACATGGACAGTACCAACTCGGTGGCATTTACGACCAATCCCCCGCCCAATCCGTTATTTTTGAGGGATTTGAGGCACTATTGGAGAAAGTGTTTCGGTAGCCTTTTATCGCCAGCTACTCGCTTCAAAGCTCGCTCCCATGGGGACTTTGAACACCGCTCCTTGTTCAATCAAAATATCTTTGCACTTCGCTGATTGGCTAACTGGTACGTTAATCACATGAGGTGATTTTATAATTACATTTTGAGTAATCGCAGGCACTTGCCCACAGCTCCAAACCGAGGACTCATTCCAGTTGCCCGACCTTACCGTTTGGAGGGCTCCCACCCCTGCCGAAGTCACTGTAAGAGGGTCAGAAGCACAAGTATTGGCAGATGCGAATTTCATGATTCTGTTGTTTCCTACTATCCACCCTGTGGAAGGATTAGTAAAATACATACCCGTATTCGTATTAAAATGATACGATTTCTTCCACGTAATACCACCATCCGTCGTCGAAAAGGCATTATCAACTCCCAATATCCAACCATTATTCTGATCTAAAAACTGTACCCGAGAATTATAATCATAACTGTAGAGATTAGCAGCAATATAACTATACGTATTTGGGTCAATATCCTGCTTGACCCAAGTCGTACCCCCATTGATAGTTTTATAGACCCCCTCTTGTTCGGAAGCTACCGCCCAGCCATTAGACTTACTGGTAAATTGCACAGAGGTAAACTTGCTAGTAGTATTACTGATTTGATGTTTCCAAGTCTCGCCACCGTTATTCGTAGTAATGATAACTCCACCTTCACCTACAGCCCACCCTTGGTTCGTATCAATGAAATATACACTTTTAAGGTTTTGAGGGGTAGGACTATTTTGCTTTATCCATGTTAATCCACCATTATTAGTTTTATAAATTCCTCCAAAATCGCTTACAGTCCATCCTATGTAAGTATTTAAAAAATACACGCTATTAAAATGAATAAAACTATTAATATCACCCACTGGCTGCTGTACCCACGTTTGACCACCATCAGTTGTGGCCAAAATACCATTGACAAAACCAGGGTTTTTATCACCTACCATCCAGCCATGTGTATCATTTACAAAAAACAAATCATAGTAATTATTATCAAGGGCTTGAGATGTCCATTTTTTACCTCCATTGATGGTTTTGGCTAAAACCCCATTTCCAACAGCAAACCCTATAGTATCATTGATAAAATGAGTATCCCTGTAAAAACGTTGGGGAATCTCGCCTACAGATTTCCAAGTAATAGCTCCATCACTTGTTTGAGCAATGGCTCCGTTTGCTCCTACCAATAACCCTTCATTGGCATTTTTCATAAAAAAATTTCTCAACCCAAAAGGAGAGTTATCACTTGCTTCTCTCCAAGTCACTCCCCCGTCAGTTGTTTTATATATTTTACTATCACCTCGAATCCAGCCAGTAGTTGAATCAATAAATTGTATTTTGTCCAAGTTATTGACTGTGCTAGCGATTTGATGAACCCAAGTATTTCCTCCATCGACAGTTTTAAGAATAGTACTATTGTCACCTACAATCCAGCCATTGAAAGCATCTATAAAAGTAATACCCTTTAGTGCACTTGTTATATTTAAGTGTCCAGGCATCCAAGTATTACCCGAATCAGTGGTTTTGAGAAGTAGTCCCTGACTAGCAGCCACCCAGGCAGTAGTGCCAGATATTGCTTTTACATCATACAACACATTGCCCAATATACTCAGTTTCATTATCCAAGTATTACCCCCATCGGCTGTAGTATAAATATTTCTTCCACTTGCAATCACCCACCCTCTATATTCATCAGCAAACGAAGCAGCATTTATACTGCCTTCAGAATTCAAGTTTTGGGTTACCCAACTCTCTCCTCCATCCATGGTTTTTACAATAGTACCACTGTATCCCACAGCCCAACCTATTGATGATGATACCATTTTAATACTTGAAAGATGCTCTTTGGTACCACTAGGACGTGTTTGCCAAGTAGCACCTCCGTCTGTTGATTTTAAAATAACTCCATCGTTACCCACAGCTATCCCCAAAGAAAAAGTAGGAAAAACGACACTGTTTAAATCAGTTGGGGTTATTTCACCCGTTTGACTCACCCACGCTCCTGCCACCACTGGTTCTGCAGTATAGCTACCTGCATTTGCGTCCGTGTAGGTACGCCCATTGACAGAACTAACGGGTATCCCATTCTTTTTCCAGAGAATCGTTGTTGAACTCGGTACATTTTCTGCCTTTAACATGACGATTTGGCACGTCCCAGCAAGAGTACTATCTATTCTTACTTTCGGTATAACACCAACTCCCATAAACGTCTGAGCGTTGCACCCGTTACTATCCGCACAATAGGCATTGTAAGATGTAGTTGAAGCGGGGCTTACGGTAATACTACTTGTCGTTGCTCCTGTATTCCAGTGCAACGTTCCATTACAGCCTGTAGCTGTAAGTGTAATGCTATTACCACTGCAAAGCACATTTTGCGAATTATTGCTGGTGATAAACGGAGCTGCAGGTGATAACATATTAAGTATTACAGCATTGGATACACAAAGAGTCGTAACTTTAGTGTATTTCATAATAACACCATTATGGCTTAGTCCCCAGCCGCTTTGCGTATCCGCAAAGCTAATTTGAGCGAATGTATCATAAAGCCCAATAGGTTGCCATACCCATGTATTTCCCCCGTCAGTGGTTTTCAAGACTCTATTTTTAGCAGAAGTAGTTACCCATCCTTCGTTAGCATTGGGGAAAGACATACTTAAACTGGCTACTCCATCCCCATTGCTGTTCTGAGAAACCCAAGTATTACCACCATTAGTAGTGTGTTTCATAGGAATATCACCACCCACCCAACCATTGTTGCTGTCTTTAAAATAAACTAACGATAAATAATTGGATGTACCAGAGGGCACAGTTGCCCAGTTTTGACCACCATCTGTCGTCTTAAGCTGCACCCCATTATTCGACACTACCCAACCTGTGTTGGCATCTATAAAATGAAAGTCGTTGATGGAGTAGCCTACGTTCAAAATGTTCCACGTACTTCCGCCATCCACCGTTCTAAAGATATTAGTCCCATAATTCGAAATCCATCCCGTCGCCGCATCGAGAAATTGTACTTTTTTAAAATTCCAACCTGAGCCTACATTTTGAGACGTCCACGTAGCGCCTCCATTGATTGTTTTTCTAATAGTCCCACTATCTCCTACTACCCAGCCCGTATTGGCATCCACAAAATCAATACTTCTTAGATAATTGCTTGTACCACTATTTAAAGCTAACCAAGTTTTTCCTCCATTGGTGGTCTTATAAACTGTGCCATTTCTTGCCCCTAAATAGACTTGTGTAGCATTTATTGCCTCTATGCTTGAAATAGCTGAGGTAACTGTTTGGCTGAATGTATTCACCCAACTAGTGCCTGAGTTTGTTGATTGAAGGATTGTCCCAGCAATGCCCGTTGCAACAACATTAGTTGTACTACTGGCATAAATAGCTTGCAATGGCGAGGAGTCTTGATTAGAGATTTCCCAAGTTATCCCCCCATTGATGGTCTTGTAAATAGCGTTTCCAGACGTTAACCACCCCTCCATTGTACTTGTAAAGAAGACTGAAGAGCCTCCATTGGAACTTGAACTCCACGTATTTCCTCCATCGGTAGTTCGATATACTTTATCATCAGAAATAATCCAACCATGAGTAGATGAAACAAAAAATACATCATTCAGCTTACCTGCCTCTCCCAGATTCATAGTCTTCCACGTTCTCCCGCCGTCGGTAGTCTTTTTAGGCGTGTCGAATCCCACTACCCACCCTTCCAAGGAAGAGACAAAGTGAATATCTCTTTGGTGGTACATACCCGTATTTTGGATAGTCCATGTAGCCCCCCCATTGGTGGTTCTCAAAAGAGTACCGAAAGGAGAATTGGCTACTATCCAACCATTATTGGCATCTATAAACGTAATCTCTTCATAATATCCGCCATAACTTATGCCCACATTATTCACACTATTCCAGCTTAATCCGCCATCGGTAGTTCTTAAAAGAATGTATTCCCCAGCAATCCAACCGACTGAAGCATTAATAAAATGAACACTTAAAAGATTATTAGTAGTAGGAGAACTAGCTGGATTCCAAGTAATACCGCCATCGGTAGTACGCTCTATTATGCCTAAATCGCCCACGGCGACTCCTACATTGGCATCAGCCATGTGTATATCGTTAAAATTATGCCCATGAGGGAGAGGGCTTTGAAATACCCACTCTCCTTGATGAGGGAGTTCAGCAGTATAACTACCTACTTGGGTGGGGGTGTACGTAGTACCTGATACCCCATCAATAATGTTTCCATCCTTTCGCCACACCAAAGAGGAACCATTCGGCGCTCCGCTGGCGGTAAGAGTGGTGTTACCTGGTGTAAAGCACTGTCCAGTGTTAGAACTTACTGTGATAACAGGCTGCACAATTGGCGAAATACTCGATAGAGTCGTCACTTCATTGGCCGTACAGGTAGCGTGGTAGGTGGTTGTTACCGTAGGTGCGACGGTAATAGTAGTACCTGTTGCACCTGTATTCCAGAGCAGGCTTCCTGTGCAGTTAGTGGCCGTGAGGGTGATAGGAGCCCCAGCACAAGTGCTTTCAGGACCTGTCAGTTCAAACGTACTTTGGGCATACACAGCAGCGCTCCAAACCACAGAAAACAAGAAAAATAGCAAGTGAATTCTCATATCTATTTTTTAAGATGGTATAATAAAACATGGAATTCTATCAATCAGTAATTAGTTATGAAAGAGGCTTTTTTATCTAAACTGTTTCCTCCCCTTCCCTAAACCACCCCGCGTACATCACGTAGTTATTGGCGGTGCGCATAAATACTTCTCCTAAATCAGGGGTAACATCTTTGAGGTACTTGGCGGGGTTTCCTGCCCAAATCGTTCCTGGAGGAATGACTTTACCTTGCGTCACTACTGCGCCTGCGGCAATGATAGAGCCCGTTCCGATGTGTACATTGTCCATCACAATGGCTCCCATTCCAATCAGCACTTTGTCTTCAATCGTACAGCCGTGGACGATAGCATTGTGGGCGATAGAAACGTGGTTTCCGATAATCGTCTTTGTTTTTTGGTACGTACAATGAATGACTGCCCCGTCTTGGATATTGACGTAATCACCCATTTGAATGGTATTGACGTCACCGCGAACAACGGCATTGAACCAAACGGTACAATGCTCACCCATAATCACCTCTCCCACTACTGTTGCATTATCAGCAAACCAACACGTTGAAGGATATTTGGGAGAAAGTCCGCGAACAGATTTAATAAGTGCCATAATGAATGTCGAATTTAAGAATTTAGCGTGTCGAGTTAGCAGGCCTGCCTTTTCAGTGACAGCTATTTGTTAACTACTTATACTGCAAATATACCGTTTCCAGTCGTTTTTTGGCGCCTTCATAAACCAACTATTGCGGGTTAGCTCTCAACTTTTTTCCTTTGGTAAAAAATAGCCCGAATGTTCTCTAAACTTTCTCCCCAAACCCGCATTATAGCCACGGTAATCGCCGTTTTGCTTTTTTTGTCTTTTATCATGCGATGGTATGTGTTTGGCATCCAATGGCACATCAACTTTATTTTGATGCTGATTTCGGGGAGTATGATGACTGTTTCATGGGGATTTTTTAGTCAATTTCACCGTTACTTAGACAAAGTTTTCCCGTATGAACGTGGCATTTTTTTACGCATTATTCCTCAAGTATTAATCACCTTTGGCGTGGTTTATATGCTCTCTTGGTTTGTCATGTGGCGGGTAATAAACTTGTTTAATTTTGAAGATATTATCAACAAACAATACACGACTTTGGCACAAGTAGCGGGTTATTTTGCCCAATTTGTAGTGGTAGTTTTATTGAATGTACTGCACTTGGCGGAGTATTTGTTTCGTAAATGGCGCGAAAATGCGCTGCGAGCGGCCGAACTCGAAAAAGAAAAAGCCCAAGTGCAATTCGACAACCTCAAAAATCAGTTAAACCCTCATTTTCTGTTCAATAGCCTCACTTCTCTCGATAGCCTTATCCAAGATAGTCCCGAGCTTGCACGACAATTTTTACAGCAATTGTCCAAGGTCTTCCGATATGTTTTGCAGCACAAAGACAAAGGGTTGGTGTCGCTCCAAACGGAGTTAGAGTTTATCAAAAATTACGTTTTTTTACTCAAAACACGCTTTGAAAGCACGTTATTCATTGATTTTCAGATTCAATCTGATAGTTATGACAAAAAAATTGTTCCCGTTACCCTACAAATTTTAATTGAAAATGCGCTCAAACATAACGTCATCAGCCAAGAACGCCCCCTGACGATTCGCATCAGTACGGATGGGGCTTACCTGAAAGTAGAAAACAACCTCCAACTCAAAAAGAGAGTCGAAACCTCCAACAAACTTGGCTTACAAAACCTCCGAACGCTGTATGGTTTTCTTACCGATAGCTCATTTGAGACCATTGAGCTTAACGGAAAATTTGTCGCCTACGTCCCGCTGATTGAATAACGAAGTTTGAAGAACCACCCCATTTTTCTCATTTTCAAATTACTCAATTTTCAAATTATCACCTTATTCTCCATGACCATTCTAATCATTGAAGATGAGCCTTTGGTAGCCAAAAATATCGAAAAACTCGTGAGGGAGCTACAGCCCAACGCCCTGCTGCATGGGCCTTTGGCTAGTGTCGAAAATGCGTTAAAGTGGTTTGACGAGCATCCTGAACCCGATTTAATTTTGGCTGATATTCAGTTGGCTGATGGCGTTAGTTTCGACATTTTTCAGGAACGAGCACTCAATTGCCCCATCATTTTTACAACCGCCTACGACGAATACGCCATTCGGGCATTTAAGCTCAACAGCATCGACTATTTATTAAAACCCATTGATAAACAAGAACTTACAATCTCTTTTGATAAATTTCAGCGTTGGCAAAAAACAACCCCCTCCGACTATTTCCCTTCACAACTTCAAGACTTACTAAATGACTTAAAACCTCATTCTCAAAAGAAATACAAACACCGTTTTACGGCGCACCACCAACGCTCGGTAGTCGCGGTGGCTGATGTCCGCATTGCCTATTTTGTCCGTGATGAAGTCATTTGGCTAGTGACCACCGACCACCAACGCCTCATTACTGATTACCAATCACTCGACGAAATTGAAGAACTCCTTGACCCCGTTCAGTTTGTACGCGCCAACCGTCAGTACATCGTCCGAAAAGACGCTATCGAAAGCTATCGTACGCATTACTCGGGTAAAATCGAGCTTCTCTTAGCTATTCCTGCCAAAGATGAAATAGTCATCAGTAAAGACCGTGCCGCAAGTTTTCGGGTGTGGTTTGAAGAATAGAGCTATAAGGTTTTAGAAACCTTATAGCTCTGTTGTGAAACCTCATTAGGTTTAGTTATTTTTGTGGTATGGAAAAAAATGCAAAAATCTACGTAGCAGGCCACCGAGGAATGGTAGGCTCGGCTTTGGTACGCCGTTTGGAATCAGAAGGCTATCAAAACATCATCGTGCGCACATCGCGCGAGTTAGACTTACGCAACCAACAAGCCGTGGCTGACTTTTTTGCCGCCGAAAAACCTGACTATGTGTTTTTGGCCGCAGCCAAAGTAGGTGGTATCATGGCAAATAATATTTACCGCGCTGATTTTTTGTACGAAAACTTACAAATTCAAAACAACGTTATCCACAGTGCTCACGTGGAAGGTGTGGAAAAGTTGATGTTTTTGGGCTCGTCTTGCATTTATCCTAAATTGGCCCCCCAACCGCTCCAAGAAGATTCGCTCCTTACGGGGCCACTCGAATACACCAACGAACCGTATGCCATCGCCAAAATTGCGGGTATCAAAATGTGCGAGTCGTACCGTAAACAATACGGTCGCAATTACATTTCGGTGATGCCGACCAACTTGTATGGCCCCAACGACAACTACGATTTGAACAATTCGCACGTACTCCCTGCAATGATTCGCAAGTTTCACGAGGCAAAAGTTGACAATAAGCCCTTCGTAGAGCTTTGGGGAACAGGTTCTCCTTTGCGCGAATTTCTCCACGCCGACGACTTGGCCGATGCTTGCGTTTACTTAATGAAAAACTACGACGGTGAACAATTTGTCAACATCGGAGTAGGTGAAGATATTACCATTAAAAACTTGGCAGAGTTAATCAAAAGCACCGTTGGCTACGAGGGCGAATTGCGTTGGAATACCGATAAACCCGACGGAACTCCTCGCAAATTAATGGATGTTTCGAAGCTACACAGCATGGGTTGGAAACACCGCTATAACCTCGAAGAAGGTGTCCGAATCACCTACCAAGATTTTCTCCAAAAACTAGAAGAATACGCTGTTTAACAGCTTTTTAAGGCCCGCAAGTTGCGGGTCTTATTTTTTATGACCGCTTGCTAAATTTCAGTAGCCTATTTGAGAGAGAAAAGTGTATTTTTGGTACGTTATTTTTTTACCCAACTTTATTAAACCTCTAACTCATTTTCTCGTAGTATGAAAAAACTCTTCAAAGTTCTCGGCATCGTCGTGGGCGTTGCCGTTGTTGGTTTGCTTTGCGTAATGGCCTACGTAAAATTTGCTCTTCCCAATGTGGACGCTGCCAGTGACATGAAAATCGAACCCACGCCTGCACGCGTCAAACGCGGAGAATACCTCGCCAACCACGTAACTGTATGTATGGACTGCCACAGCACGCGCGACTTTAGCTTGTTTTCTGGGCCTGTAATAGCTGGTACGCTTGGCAAAGGAGGCGAACGTTTTGACCAAACAATGGGCTTCCCAGGTGTTTTTACTTCCAAAAACATCACGCCTGCTGGTATCGGCAATTGGACCGACGGCGAAATTTACCGCGCCATCACCACGGGAGTAAGTCGCGACGGCCACGCGTTCTTCCCTGTCATGCCCTATCCTTATTATAGCAGCATGGACGACGAAGATGCCAAAAGTATTGTAGCGTATTTGCGCACGCTTCCTGCCATCGACAACAAACCTGCTGATTCAAAAGCCGATTTTCCGTTTAATTTTATTCTAAACACCATTCCCAAAAACGCCCAACCAGGCAAGCGCCCCGCTGAAACTGACTTGGTAGCCACTGGAAAATACTTGGTGCATATGGCAGGTTGTGCCGAATGCCATACTCCCGCAGAAAATGGTCAAATTATTGCGGAAAAGATGTTTTCTGGAGGTCGTGAGTTTCCAATGCCTACGGGTACGGTCATTACGCCTAATATTACCCCTGACAAAGAAACGGGGATTGGTAGCTGGACCAAAGAGTCGTTTGTAGCACGTTTTAGGGCCTATGCTGACAGTTCTTACAAACCTCATAAAGTAGCTGCGGGAGAATTTCAAACCATGATGCCTTGGACGATGTACGGTGGTATGGAACCGAAAGATTTGGAGGCCATGTACGCCTACTTCATGTCGTTGAAGCCCGTCAAAAATGCCATTCCTGCCAAATTTAAAGCCAATACAATCTCAATGCGCTAGCCCTACTTAATAAGTGGTTTGGGGTACTCATACCCCAAAACCTAACAGTGTTGTGAGTGGGGTTTTGAGAAACCCCACTCCTATATTTCTTAAAACCTAGTTTGAATGCCGAAGTTTTTTGTATATTGGCTCAAAAACACCGCCATGACCAAAAAAACCAGCTATTTCTTCGGCCTAGCAGTCCTCCTCAGCGCTTTCGTGGGTTGTACTCCCAAAGAAGAAAAAAACGACGCAACCACCACCACAGAAGTCGAAACTTTTACCTACGACTTTGCCACACCTACTCAGCGCTACGACCTTCCGAAAGTTTTACGCGAGATTTCTGGATTGTCATTTTACAAAGACAACCAACTGCTGTGCGTCCAAGACGAGAAAGGCGAAGTATTTGTCTATGACTTGACTAAACAAGACATTGTTGAAAAGCATCTTTTTGACAAACCTGGCGACTACGAAGGGGTAGAAGTGGCCGAAGGAGAAATCTACGTCTTACGCAGCGATGGAAAACTGCTCAATTTTACGATGGGGAGCAAAGAAACCCGCGACATTGAAACCAATCTGCCTAAAAAACTGGATGTTGAAGGTCTGACCTACGACCCTGTTACCAAAAGGTTATGGTTGGCGGTGAAAGAAAACCTCAAAAAGGACAAAAAAGAAGAGGGAAAGGTCATTTATTCGTTTGACTTAAAACGCCGCGCCGTTTATCAGCAGCAAGAAATAACAGAAAAAAATCTCGAAGGATTTGGGTTAAAAGGCAAAGAAGTACGTGATTTTAAACCCTCAGGGATTGCGTTTCACCCTAAAACGGGCGAAGTATATTTGCTAAGTTCGGCGGGGCATCGGCTTATTGTCATGACACGTGAAGGTGGCTTACTTCAAAACATCCCGCTCGACCCTACGCTGTATCGCCAACCCGAAGGCATTTGTTTTTCACCCGATGGTACGCTTTATATTTCGAGCGAAGGCGATGGCAAGGATGGTTATCTGCTCAAATTTTCGCCAAAGAAGTCATAAAAAAACGCCCGAAAGCCAAGACCTATGAGGTTTTGAAAACCTCATAGGTCTATATATTAAGCAGTTACTGCTACGAGTTGTTCCAAAATAAAACGCCCGTCGATATTACCCAGCGCTTCGTCTGAAGCACGCTCAGGGTGAGGCATCATTCCGAATACATTTTTACCCGCGTTGGTGACGCCCGCAATATTCTCCAAACTACCGTTCGGGTTGGCGAGATCTGTGATAAGGCCATTTTCGTCGCAGTAACGGAACAACACTTGGTCGTTGTCGTTGAGGCTTTTGAGCGTATCGGCATCTGCAAAATAACGTCCTTCACCGTGCGCAATCGGAATTTTATAGGCTTTAGGCTCCAAGCCAGCTGTCAGCAATGCCGATTGGCTTTGAGGTTGCAAATACACATTACGGCAAATATATTTTTGAGAACTGTTGCGGAGCAATACGCCCGGTACAAGCCCTGCTTCAGCCAAAATCTGAAAACCATTGCAGATACCCATCACGTAACCTCCGCGATTGGCATGGGCAATAACCTCATTCATAATGGGCGAAAAACGCGCAATAGCGCCCGTACGAAGGTAGTCGCCGTACGAAAATCCACCTGGCAAGATGATAAAATCGCAACCTTGAAGGTCGTGGTCTTTGTGCCAGAGTTTGATAACTTCTTGTCCTAAATTGACCCGCAGCGTGTACACGGTATCATCGTCGCAATTGGAACCAGGGAAAACTACTACGCCGAATTTCATAGAATAATCGAATAGATTGAGCAGATGAGTGATTAACTTGCTGCTGCAAAGTTACGGTTTTCAGTGGGTGATTGATAACAAAACTTCACGTAACTTTGAATGTATTTCAAAAGGAGTACGTTAAAAGACAATACAAACAATCGTTTTATAGTGACTTTCGAAGAATTTAACCTCAACCGCCAACTTCTCAACGCCATCGCCGATGCAGGTTACGAGACGCCTTCGCCCATCCAAGAGAAAGCGATTCCGCTGGTATTGCAAGGCCATGACGTGCTAGGAATTGCCCAAACGGGCACGGGAAAAACAGCGGCTTATTTGTTGCCTATCCTAATGAAAATCAAATACGCGCAAGGAGAAACACCTCGTGCGCTTATTTTGGCTCCTACGCGCGAGCTAGTGATGCAGATCAATGCTGCCGTTGCGGAGTTAGGCAAATATACCGACTTGCGCCATTTGGCATTATACGGCGGCCTCGGCCCCAAAACCCAAATTGAAACACTTCAAAAAGGGATAGACATCATCGTCGCGACCCCAGGGCGCTTCTTGGATTTGTACCTGAGAGGTGAAATTGGGGTTAAGCAACTTTCAGTACTCGTCCTCGACGAAGCCGATAAGATGATGGACATGGGTTTTATGCCCCAAATCAACCGTATTTTGGAGGTGATTCCGCGCAAACGCCAGAATTTATTGTTCTCGGCGACCTTTCCTCCCAAAGTAGAACGGCTTTCCGAAAACTTCCTCGAAGCCCCAGTACGCGTTGAAGTAACGCCTCAGGCTACCACTGCCTCGCGGGTGGAGCAGGTCATGTACGAGGTGCCTAATTTTAGGACTAAAATCAACCTCGTAGAACATTTTGCCCAACATGCCGAGGAGTTTCAGCGCGTCATCATTTTTGCCCGCTCTCGCGAAACTGCGGAGAATATTTATAAGTTTTTGAAGCGTAAAGTCGTTAATGAAGAAGAGGTACGCGTTATTCACGCCAACAAAGGCCAAAATACGCGCATCAACTCGATGGAGGCTTTTAAAGATGGCAACGTTCGCCTCCTGATTGCCACCGACGTAGCGGCTCGAGGAATCGACGTTTCTCAGGTAAGCCACGTAATTAATTTCGACGTGCCGCTGATTTACGAAGATTATGTCCACCGCATTGGACGCACAGGCCGAGCCAATCAGGAAGGAAATGCGATTACGTTTATGACGATTGCGGACGAATATCACATTGCCAAAATCGAAACAATTATTCGGATGAAGATTCCGCGCGCGCCACTTCCTGCCGAAATTGACGTTCCCGAAACGCCTTTTGAAGAACAACAGGAATATTTACGCGAAATCGACGCGCAACGTAAAAAAGAAGACCCCACATTTAAGGGTGCTTTTCATGAAAAGAAAAACAAAAAAGTTGTAAATTCGAAGCCCACAAAGAAGACATCCACACCCACAAAGAAGCATAAAAAGTACGACCGACGAAAAAAGTAACAGTCCATACAATAACAGATTAACAATGAGCGTTTTCAATGACGTTCCGACGAGAAGGTAGCGATGAAAGAGATACTGTCATTTAGTCAATTAGTTATTGGGTCATTAGTGGTGATGTTGGTTCCATTTTGGGCCGAGGCGCAGACGATGCAATTTGTAAGTAGCAACCGACCTGCCGACACAAGCACAAAAAGCTCAACCGAGGCCACTACCGTGGTGAAGAATCTTCACTTAATGCCACTTTTTGGGGAAACCAGCAAGAGCATTGAACACATCGAGTTTGAGATTAATTTTCTGAGCGAGTGTGATCAAAACTTTACCAACCGCGCCGAAGCAAGCCAATTTTTCTCGGCAAGAGGGTGGGAATACCTGCAAGAAGGCGATTTGGATACGGCTTGTTATCGTTTTAATTTGGCTTATTTGCTCGACAACAAAAACAGCGATTGTTTTTGGGGACTAGGCGTCGTTTGTTTCCAAAAAGGACACCTCACCGATGCCGAAAGAATGCTTCGCAAAGGAGCTGATATTGATTCGAACAACGTGGGATTGTTGGTGGATTTAGCCACCGTTGATTTGATTCACTTCAAAGAAACCAAAGAAAATTGGGAACTTATCGAAGCCGAACAAATCTTAAAACGGGCTTCAAAATTAGATTCCGCTTCGGCCAATGTTTATCTTAAACTATCGGTCTTGGAATTTCATAAAGGCAACTATGACGCTGCATGGGCTAATCTTCATAAGACAAGGCTACTCGATATTGAATTGCTCGACTACGAGTTTATGAGAGAACTGCTGGCCAAAAAATGTGACCCGCAGGGAATATTTAGCACACAAAATTAACACTGAGGCACCACTAACAATGGTGCCTCAATTGTTTTTATTACCTATGATTCAGGAAATTTCGCCCACTCAAACCTACCCACTTCGCCACCAAGTATTATGGCCTGACAAGCCCGTTGAGTTTGTAAAAGTACCCGACGATGAACAAGGCATTCATTTGGGTTATTTTTTGGATGAAAAGCTGGTTTCGGTCATTTCGTTGTTTGTGGATGAACACAAAATCGCGCGATTCCGAAAATTTGCCACCCATCCCGACTTTCAACGCAAGGGCATTGGCAGCCAATTACTGAAAGCCACTTTTGAACGAGCACAATCCGCAGGAGCTTCTACACTTTGGTGCGACGCTCGCCTCGATGCCCAACCTTTTTACGAACGCTTTGGCATGAAACCCGAAGGTGAAATTTTTCACAAAGGAGCCATTCCGTACGTCAAAATGAGCACTACGCTCTAGCTCTTCATTTCTTTCATTAACTGCTGAAGTACGTCCACAAACTTCTCGGTGTATTCGCGTTTGGGCGTGGTATCCCAATTGCCCACAAGACCGTTGCCTCCCAAATAAATACCGTCTTTGCGGGCAATAATGCTCGCGCCTTTGGTGGTAAGCTTATAATTAATTTCGGGTTGCGGAATCAGGCACGCCAATTGCCCCGAAATCGGGGTCAACTCTTCGTCGTTGAAAATGGGTTTAGCCCCTAATCCCATGCAGTTGACAATACATTTTTCAGGCAGAGCATCCAAATCTTCCAACTTCTTGATTTCATGCACCTTAATTTTCCCTCCCAACATCACAAACGTGCTCATTTGGTGGTGCAAATAACTTGGAATGTTAAACATCATGTTGGAACGCCAACTAACGTATTTATCCTTAAATGGGTGCTGTTTGGATGAAAGCTCTTGGCGTTCGGGAATCAAACCTGATAAATGAAACGCCTCTCCGCCCTGCGCCAAATCGGTAGAACCTAGTTGGCGCTCGGGAAATACATTGTATTCGTCCACCCACATCGCTATGTCATTGATTCCCAATAAAAACTGAAACGTACGAAACGAAAAACGAGTAGCCTCCTCCCATAGCTGTTTAAATTCTGGCTTGGCCACTTTGGGATCGCACACTCGCGAAGCGGACGACCACGTTCCAGTTGCTACGCTGCTCGTGACATTTGGAGGTAAATCTTTGGTATAAATCGTTACTTCACACCCTTTTTCTTGGAGCAGTCGAGCGGTAGCTAATCCTACTGTCCCACAACCAATGACCGCTATCTTTTTCTCGCCCGTTGCTAATGCCAACTGACGGGCCATGTTCCCCGTTCCCCACGACAACGACCAGCCACTCCCGCCGTGTCCGTAGTTGTGTACAATGGTTTTTGAACCCAGCTCTTCTTTGCCTATTCGAGGCCCTGATGCCCGAAAAGGACGTAACCCCACAGTCTCTTTGACAATGCGGTCAAGTGAAAGTTTCAGTTTTGGAATCGAGTGATAGGTAGTATTTGTACTGGGTTTTGTTGCACAGCTGGCCATCGCTGACGCAGCTCCCATCCCCGTTAGGGCAGCCGCACTGATAAAATGACGACGATTCATCATAGTCGAAGTGTGTGAAAAGTTAGACAGTGGTTGCGGCCAAACAAAAATAACATCTTACCCAAGCATCTCAAATGATTTTATTGTTATTTTCGATAAACAAAAAATTTTATTTTGTTTATAAATAAAAAACGTACAATTTTTTATCCATTCACTCCAATTTTAGCCCCAATGAAACCTTCTCTACTTCTACTTTTTCTCAGCCTGTTTACGTCTTCAGTCATTGCTCAAACCGTTTCATTCTATGGAAGCCCTAGCTCCCCTATTTCGTCGGGGGCAGTGGTGCCTGCGGGGAAACAGCTCCTCTGGACAAGTGGCGTCACCGCAGGAGTAGCCGACAGCACTGCGGCTGAGGGCTCTTACGCCCGTTTTGGAGATACTAAAACGCAGGCTATCAATATTTTAAAAAACCTTGAGAAAGCTGTAAAAGCAAAAGGGCTTACGTTTAAAGACGTCCTGATGCTTCGTATTTATGTTACTCCCGACCATTTTAAGGGCAACAAACACGATTATCAAGGTTGGTTCGACGCTTATGCTCAGTATTTTGGTACCAAAGAAAACCCTACCAAACCAACCCGCTCCACGTTGGGCATCATGGCACTTACCCACCCCGACAAGTTCATCGAAATCGAACTGGTAGCAGTGTTTCCATAGCGTAGTGTTAGAAAATTGAGGTTCGTTTCTTATGGTACTAAACCTCTTATTTTCTCTGCTCATGCGTCTGTTTCTTTTTTCTTTCGCTATCTGTTGTTGCCATTTTGGCTACGCCCAAAACTGGTACAAAGGCAATTTGCATACGCACTCGCTTTGGAGTGACGGCGACGACTATCCCGAAATGATCATGGATTGGTACAAAAACAATGGCTATCATTTCGTTGGTTTATCCGACCATAATACGTTTCAAGAAGGCGAAAAATGGGTCAATGTTCCCCGCGTTCCTGAGCGCCGACGCACGTTTGAGCGCTACCTACGCACCTTTGGCCCCGATTGGGTGCAGTATAAAAAAGGGCCGAATGATTCCCTAAAAGTTCGGCTCAAAAACCTGAGCGAATACCGTTCGTATTTCGATGAAGCAGGTAAATTCCTCATTTTGAAGAGTGAAGAAGTATCGACAAGCTACGACAGTAAGCCGATTCACATCAACATGACGAATGTGCAGAACCTCATTCGTCCCCAACGCGGCAATAGCGTGGCCGAAGTAATGCAAAACAACATCGACCTACTCGTTGCCCAACGTCGCCAAACGGGGCAACCAATGTTCCCGCACATCAATCACCCCAACTTCTACTACGCCATCACGGCCGAAGACTTGATGCAACTGCGGCATGAACGTTTTTTTGAGGTACACAATGGCCACCCACTGGTCAATAATTACGGCGATGCCAAACGCGAAGGTACCGAGTCGATGTGGGATAAAATCAATACGCATTTTGTGCATCAAGGCCGCCCCCTTATGTACGGTCTTGCCACCGACGACAGCCACAATTATCAGTTTTTTGGACTAGAATACAGCAACACAGGACGTGGCTGGGTGATGGTCAATGCACCTTCTCTTTCGCCGCGCGCCCTCATCGAAGCCATGGAAGCAGGGCGTTTTTATGCTACTTCGGGCGTTGAACTTGCTTCTTTGCACCAAACCCCCACGTCATTTTCGTTTCGGATTAAAACCGAACCTGACATTTCATACACCATCCAATTGATTGGCCTAAAAAAAGGAAAAGACAAAGCAGAAATCTTGCGTGAGTTCAATGGCACGGAAGCAAGCTACACCCTAGCTGATGATGATTTATGGGTACGCGCCAAGATTATTTCTTCCAAAGCCAAATACAATCCGTACAGCGCGGGCGAGCTCGAAACCGCTTGGATTCAACCGATTGCTCATTTGCAAGTTCCAGAAACCAACCCTAACGTAGTACCGTTGCCTAATGCTCACGCACACAACGACTACGAACAGTCGCGGCCATTGTGGGATGCCCTTGAGCAAGGTTTTACAAGCATCGAAGCCGATGTGTATCTCATCAACGATACGTTGTTTGTCTCACACGAACGCCCAAGCTTCAACAACGCTGCTACTACACTCGAAAATTTGTATTTAAAACCGCTTACTGAGCACATTAGAAAAAACAATGGCCTTGTCTATCCCAACTACAAAGGCCCTGTGTATTTGATGATTGATTTCAAAACCGAAGCAGAAAGTACCTACAAAGCTTTGGACAAACTGTTGCAGTCGTACCGTGGTATCCTTACATCGTACAAAGGAAACACACCTACCAAAGGAGCCGTCACTGTCTTTATTTCGGGAAATCGCCCCATCGAAACGCTTCAAAAATCAAAAACGCGGTTAGCTTCCTTCGACGGTCGTCCTGCTGATTTGGGCAAAAAACTGAGTCCAGAACTCATGCCCGTCGTCAGTGACAATTATAACAATCATTTGACGTGGCGCGGGAAAGACGAGATGCCCGCCGAGCAGTTCCAGAAGTTACAGGCGTTGGTGCAGCGGGTACACAAAGAAGGCAAAAAACTCCGCTTGTGGGCTTGTCCCGAAGACCCTGCCGTATGGGCTAAACTCCGTGAAGCAGGTGCTGATTTCATAAGCACCGATCAGTTGGAGTTGGTGAAAGAGTTTTTGAAGAAATAATTTTTGGGAACATAACGATTACCCCACAAGATGTATAAGAAGGCTTAGAATATCTTGTGGGGTTTTGTGTAAGTGCTTAACTGTATTTGGCCAGCACCTTGGCTTGCTGCTGAAGAGCCGCTATAAATTCAGCTTTTAGACGGGCTATCAATTCAGCTGTTGGCAAATTATCTTTGATGGTCGTCACGCCTTGCCCTGCCGACCAAATCGTTTTCCACGCTTTGGCTTCAGCCTTGGCGGCGTCGAGTTCTTCGCCAAAATCTATTTTTTTCGATTTCCCCCAAAGCTCTTCGGTAATACCCATGGCTTCGAGACTTGGTCGTAAAAAATTGGCATTAACGCCTGATACCGCCGCCGTATAAACAATGTCACTGGCACCGCTGTCGATAATCATCTGGCGGTACGCTTCGTCGGCCATGCTTTCGGTAGTGTTGATAAAACGAGTACCCATGTAAGCCAAATCTGCCCCCATTTGCAAGGCCGACGCAATGTCGCGCCCCGTACTGATGCAACCTGAAAGCAAAATAGTTTTGTCAAAAAAGCTACGCACTTCTGCCACCAACGACATCGGGTTAATCGTTCCCGCGTGGCCACCCGCTCCTGCCGCTACCAAAATCAAGCCATCTACTCCTGCTTCGGCCGCTTTTTCGGCGTGGCGTTTTTTGATAACATCGTGAAACACCAATCCTCCGTAACTATGCACAGCGTCCACGAGCATCGACACCGCGCCCAACGACGTGATAATCAACGGTACTTTGTGTTTGATACACACCATCAAGTCGGCTTGTACGCGCGGATTCGAATGGTGTACAATCAGGTTTACCCCAAAAGGAGCCGCTTTTTTGCCCGTTTCTTGTTCAAAACGAGCCAATTCTTCCTTAATTTGAACCACCCATTCTTCAAAACCCTCGGTAGTACGTTGGTTAAGGGCAGGAAACGTACCCACAATACCATTTTTACAGCATTCGATAACTAGCTGAGGGCCAGAGATAAGAAACATAGGTGCTGCCACTGCTGGTAGCGAGAGCGAATCAATAAAAGGTGCTTTTGCCATCGGTTTTTGGAATGAATGAAGTTTAGGAAAATAATACTGACGCTAATCTCGTCAATTATTTTAATTCAACTCCACATCTTGCCATTTTCCTTCTAACAAAACCCGTTGGTGCGTATATCCTGCCGCCCGCGCCGCCTCAAAAGCCAGCGGGAATGAAGCCGTAATTTCTTCGGGACGATGGCTATCGGAATTGATACAAATGGGGATGTGTAACTCATTCATTCGGGCAATAATCCACGGAGAAGGATACAGCTCAAGCCCCCGTTTGTAATTGCCTCGGGTATTGATTTCGACAATGCAACCCGCTTTTTTTATGGTTTGGAGCGTATCTTCTACCAGCGCCACGTACCATTCTTCCGACTCCTCAAAAAGTGGACGCGCTTCGTTGTGCATTTTAATTTTGTCCAAATGCCCCACAATGGGTGGTGCATCGGTTTCGACCATTTTCCGAATGATTCCGTAGTATTTTTCTAAAGCAACCTGAATATTCCCATCATAAAGGGTATCCAAACACGCCAAAAACTCTACCGAACTACCGTCGATTTCCCACGGCTGGCCAAACTGATTGAGTTCTACATAATGCACCGAACCAACGCAGTAATCGAGCATCAGAAAGTCGCTCGGCCCGAGTTGATTGGGCAGAAAATCTACTTCTAAGCCAATGTACAACTCAATTTGACCTTTGTATTTTTCTTTGAGAGTCGCGGTTTCCCTAAGGTAATCCGCAAGACGCTCGGCTTTCATGCTCCATTGGTTTGCAAACGAAACGGGACAATGGGATGAAAATCCAAAGGCGCGAAGCCCTTGAGCTATCGCGCCTTGTACTTGTTCTTCTAACGAGCCTTTGCCATCACAATAGTGGCTGTGGCTGTGGTAATTTGTGAGCATATTAAGGTTTTGGTAATATCGCCAATGCCTTCTCCAAACGAGCAATGACTTCTTCTTTGCCTAAAATCTCCATGGCAAGCATCAAATCAGGGCCGTGACCTGCGCCAGTAGCAGCCAAGCGAAGTGCCTGCATCACTTTCCCCATTTTCACACCTACTCGTTCTGCCGCAGCAGCCCAGATTGCCTTGGCTGTATCTGCCAAAAACTCCCCTTCATACACGTTCAAATCTTCTACATAAGCCGCAATCGCCTTAATCGCATCGGCATTCCATTTGCTGGCTACTACGGCTTCTTCGTATTCCGTAGGCATTTCAAATAAGAAAGACGCTTCACTCAAAATTTCTTGGGGGAACGTCACGCGGTCTTTCATCAAATGGACGATTTTCAACAGGTCGAGCGACTTTGTAGTGTCTCCTAACTGCAAGCTCTTTGCCAACTCTTCGTCACTCAGTTGCTTGATATATTGCTGATTAAACCATTTTGCTTTGGTAATATCGAAACGCGCTCCTGCTTTATGAATACGCTCCAACGAAAACGCTTGAATCAATTCGTCCATGGTAAACATTTCTTGCTCAGTGCCTGGGTTCCAGCCCAAAAACGCCAAAAAGTTCACCACCGCATCTTTCAAATACCCATCTTCACGGAAACCGCGTGCCACCGTACCCGTGCTAGGGTCTGTCCACTGCAATGGGAAAATCGGGAAGCCACCCAAATCAGCGTCACGTTTTGAAAGTTTACCGTTTCCTTCGGGTTTTAGCAACAACGGCAAGTGCGCAAACTGCGGGGCTGTCCAGCCAAAATATTGGTACAACAACACGTGCAACGGTGCCGACGGCAACCATTCTTCTCCGCGAATCACGTGCGTAATGCCCATCAAATGGTCGTCCACAATGTTGGCCAAGTGATAGGTTGGCATTCCGTCCGACTTCAACAATACTTTATCATCAAGCGTAGATGCGTGAACAACCACCCACTCGCGAATGATGTCTTTGAAACGAATGTCTTGTTTGGGGTCAATTTTAATACGCACCACGTACGGGTCGCCATTGGCTATCCGACTGGCCACTTCTTCGGCCGACAACGTCAGCGAGTTGGTCATTTGCAAACGCGTGATGGCGTTGTACTGAGCGGCATCGGCCCCTGCTTCTTCCAAACGCTTCCGCATGGCCTCAATTTCTTCGGCCGTATCAAACGCATAGTACGCTTTTCCCGAGTTAATCAACTGTTCGGCGTACTGGCGGTACATTTCTTTACGTTCCGATTGGCGATAAGGCGCGTGTGGCCCACCGACACCTTGTCCTTCGTCAATCTCAATCCCTACCCATTTCAACGCCTCCAAAATATAGTCTTCCGCCCCAGGTACGTACCGATTTTGGTCGGTATCCTCAATACGAAGGAGCATTTTTCCTCCATTTTTACGGGCAAACAAATAATTATACAATGCCGTACGAACCCCTCCAATGTGAAGCGGCCCCGTAGGACTAGGTGCAAAGCGAACTCTTACTGACATGTTAGTCGTTAATGGTTATCCGTTAATCGTTGCTGTTCTGACAATGATATGTATCCATTACAAACAACAGCTAACTCTTTTGAGGCCGCAAAGTTACCACAAAAACCCCATTTCTTGCGGGCACTACTTGACAACTTCGTAAAGAAGTTGTTATTTTCAGTATCGAACTACTTCTGACAGCTACCATGAATCGAGCCATTTACTTTTTATTTCTTTTTGGTTTGTTGGTTAGCTTCCAGACAGGGTCGGTCAATTACTATGCGTTGTCTTCCGATGATTTTTTAAAACTCCCCGAAGCCAATCAGGTTGTTAATGCCAAGCATCCCAACTACGCCTTGCTCGATGCCGCTATATTTCATACTACCAACATCGCCCGTCGTAAGCACGGTCTCCCTCCGCTTCAGCACGCCACAGGATTGCAGCAAGCGGCTCAGCAATTTGCCTCCGACATGATTCAAATGGGATTTTACAACCATGTCCACCTCTACAGTCCTTCTTTTGCCAAGCTCTCTCAGCGGGTTGAAACCTTCACACGTGATTATCGCCGAATGGCCGAAAACATTGGTCAGTACCAATTGATTGATAGCCCGCCCGAGTATTGTTGCCGCCGAAAGCGCGACGGAAGTTTTGAGTATTTCAACTGTGACAATAAGCATTTGCTGAACGTATTTAACTACCTCGATTTTGCCCAGTATGCCGTCGATGAATGGATGAATTCGCCTTCGCACCGTCATAATGTG
This sequence comes from Runella limosa DSM 17973, assembly GCF_000482465.1. Taxonomy (GTDB): domain Bacteria; phylum Bacteroidota; class Bacteroidia; order Cytophagales; family Spirosomataceae; genus Runella; species Runella limosa. The sequence goes on along the minus strand of NZ_KI519422.1, from coordinate 137,210 downwards.
CTCGACTCTACGTACACCCATTTGGGATGTGCCGCCCGACTTTCTAAAAATCCCTACCAGGAATGTCGCGCTCCTTTTGGACGGTTTGTTCAAAATTTTGGCCAAATAAAAGCGAATTAAGGTACCTTACTCCAGCAAAACCGCACAAAAACCGTCATTTTTTCGGTTATTTGCAGCCTCAATGACCCTCCATACGCCATGGCGCTGCTCGACACCCTCGTTTATGAATTTCAAAAAGAAGATTTTTTGATTTCAACGGACAAATCAAAGCTTGATACTTCGGTGATTCTTCCTTTTTTGTCCACCCAGTCGTACTGGGCTGAAAACATTCCACTCGACATCATCGAGCGCTCCATTCAGAACTCATTTACTTTTGGGGTCTATCACCACCAAACCCAAATCGGTTTTGCCCGCGTCATTACCGATTTTGCTACGTATGGGTATTTGGGCGATGTATTCATTTTGGCAGACTATCGCGGCCAAGGGCTTTCTAAGTGGCTGATGGATTGCATTTTTAATCAAATTCCTGAACTACAAGGCTTCCGACGCTGGACGTTGGCAACAGCCGATGCCCACGGTTTGTACGAGCAATACGGCTTTACGAGCCTCGCCCGCCCTGAGCGCATGATGGAAAAAGTTAACTTTACGAAATATTAATTCAAAAAAGCAAATATGCTTACCAAACGCATCATTCCCTGCCTCGACGTCAAAGATGGACGTACCGTAAAGGGAGTCAACTTTGTTAATCTTCGTGACGCAGGTGACGCCGTTGAATTGGCCGCCGTTTATGCCGAACAAGGCGCCGACGAATTGGTTTTCCTCGATATTACGGCCACGGTAGAAGGACGCGGAACGCTCATTGAGCTGGTTCGCCGCGTGGCACATACCATCAATATTCCATTTACAGTAGGGGGCGGAATTTCGTCCAAAGCCGACGTATCGGCCTTACTCAATGCGGGTGCCGACAAAGTTTCTATCAACTCCGCCGCCGTCCGCAACCCTGGCTTAATCAATGAACTTGCGTTGGAGTTTGGGAGTCAGTGTATTGTGGTGGCGATTGATACAAGAAACCCCTCCCTAAATCCCTCCCCTGTAGGGAGGGACTCTATTTCCCCCTCCCTTAGAGGGGAGGGGCTAGGGGTGGGGTTAGTCCACACCCACGGCGGGCGCAAACCCACTGAGCTTCTCACGCTCGAATGGGCCAAAGAAGTGGAAGAACGGGGAGCGGGGGAAATTTTGCTTACCTCCATGGATACCGATGGTACCAAAGCTGGATTTGCCTTAGAGCTGACGGCGGCTATTTCCAAAAATGCCAATATTCCCGTTATTGCGTCGGGAGGAGCGGGCACCATGGAGCATTTTTACGATGTTTTTACGGAAGGTTATGCCGACGCTGGGCTCGCAGCGAGTATTTTTCACTTTAAAGAAATCGAAATTCCTGCCTTGAAACAGTACCTCCACGAGCGTGGCGTACCGATGCGGATGTCGCGCTAAGATTGGTGTTTGTCCAGAAATTCTTTGAAGCTTTTACGGTACGTATCACTGATTGGAATCCAATTTTTACCAATCTGGATTTTCTCTTTGTCAATCGCCTCGATGGCGTCAAAAGAGACAATGTACGAGTGGTGTACCCGAATAAACTGATGCGCACTGAGCTGTACTTCGAGCGATTTGAGGGTTTGAAGCGTAACGATTTTCTTTTCTTTGGTATAAATCGCGACGTAATCTTTGAGCCCCTCGATGTACAGCACATCGCACAGGCGAATCTTCACCAGCTTGGTTCCGTCTTTGACAAAAATTGAGGGTAAAATAGGGGTTTCAACAGCCGTTGGCGTAGTTTCGGGCAGCGTCGCAGGCATTTGTGAAACCGAAGCACCTAGCCGCTGCGTTACTTTTTCGACCGCCTTCAAAAAACGCTCTAGCGTAATTGGCTTCAAAAGATAATCGACCACATCCAGTTCGTAGCCTTCAAGCGCATATTCCGAATAAGCCGTTGTCAGAATGACGAGTGGTTTTTTGGGAAGAATTTTCAACAACGAAATCCCCGTAATTTCAGGCATTTGAATGTCTGAGAACAAGACATCAACCGTATTTGTCCGCAAAAAATCAAACGCTGCCAACGGATTTGAAAATGACTTTACAAGCTTCAAATGAGGCAATTTTAGGATGTATTGTTCCAGGAGGTTTCGCGCCAAAGGCTCATCTTCTACCACCACGCAGGTAAGGGTCATACTAAGTTCAGTTTTAGGCGTACACAGTACTCCTCGGTAGTGTCTTCGACCTCTAATTCAAAGTTATCGGGATAACTTAATTCCAAACGCCGTTTTACATTTTGTAGCCCTATTCCCGACGATTCGTCGGAGTGAGTCGCATTGATAGGCAATTTGCTATTGGCCACCGTATAGACACACGCCATACCTTCTATCACCAAATCAGCTTTAATCCACGACCCCGAAAAGTTGTTGCTCACGCCGTGTTTGAACGCATTTTCCAAAAAACTAATCAGAATCAACGGCGCAATCAGCACGCCATCAATGTTGCCTTTGACCTCAAAAAGAATTGGAATCGGCTCGTTGAGGCGTAGTTTTTCGAGACTAATGTAGTTTTCCATGTACTCAATCTCTTTAACCAACGGCACTTTGGCGTGGTTGGAGTCGTAAATCATGTAACGCATCATCTGCGACAATTTCGCAATTACTTCGGTCGTATTGGGAGAATTGGTAAAGGCCAAATAATAGAGGTTGTTGAGGGTATTAAACAAAAAATGCGGGTTTATCTGTGCCTTCAAAAACCGAAGCTCAGACGTAAGCTTCTCATTTTCAATTTCTTTCTTTTTGGCTTCGAGTTCAAGCCAGCCTTCTGCAAATTTGAGCATTCCGACAAAAATCACGATAAAGAGCGTTGTCAGTACGACGTTTACCGTAAACTTATCCTCGTAGAAATAGCAGATTTTGTGGGTATTACCGTCGATTAAATGGCGTTTTAACAAAATAAAAGCCCGCACCAGCACCGCAAACGGCACCGAAAACTCCAAGATATACCGAAGCAGGCTTTTGTGCTTGAGATAACGGGATAAGAAAAAGAAGTAATTGAGATACACCACCAACATCATAAACAACACTTCAAACGAGGTGTTTTTAAAGGCATCCCAAAAGGTCACTTCTTGCCCCCGAATCGGAAAACGAATTTGGTAAAAGAAAAATGAAAAATAAACGCACCAAAATGAAAGGTGTAGCAGTAAGATTCGGTAGCGTTTAATGAACGGTTGCATCAGAGCAGGGTAAAGTGCGTAACACTTATCATCTAATTAAAAGGAGGAACACAGATTGCGTGTGAATTGAAAAGTAAAATTACGGCTAAAAGTCCGAAAAATAAGCGACTATTTTTAGTTACCCTTTTCGCTGTGCTAAGTTTTCTACTCTCTTTCTTTTTCAATCGACCATTTATCCCAAATTTTCTACATCTCCGACTTGCCGCCCCGCTAACCGAACAGCCGATAATTTTCGGATAACCGTCGAAATCTAGCCTTTGATGTCAATTCTTTCTTCTTGTTTTGCCTCGAACCAAAAATTCGTTTCGACTCACAAATCAATTTCAATCACAATGAAAAGAATCACTTTAGTAGCCTCAGCCTTGTTGGTATCGTTTGCCACTTTTGCCCAAAACACTTGGAAAGTTGACAAAGCTCACGCAAAGTTAGGGTTTACAGTAACCCACCTTTTAATGTCGGAAGTGGACGGAAACTTCAAAACATTTGATGCCACAATCACTTCATCTAAAGAAGATTTTAGCGATGCGTCTTTCGAATTGACGGCCGATTTAGCCACTGCCAATACCGACAACGAAGGCCGCGATGCGCACTTAAAAAGAGCGGATATGTTTGATGTTGCTAACCACCCAACATTGACTTTCAAAAGCACGTCTATCTCAAAAGTAGCTGACAAAAAATACAAATTGAACGGAAATCTTACTATCAAAGGCGTAACAAAACCTGTCTCGCTTGACCTTACATTGACAGGAGTTGGCAAAGATGGCCGTACTCAAAAACCCAAAGTAGGTTTTAAAGCAGTAGGTACTATCAAGCGCACCGATTTTGGCGTAGGCGGTATGCCATCGGCAGTTGTTAGTGAAGAAGTTGAACTAAGAGCCCTGGGCGAATTTAACCAACAATAACCCATTTTCACTTACCAAAGTCTTGACTCAAAGCGTCGGATGGCCTAGCTGTCCGACGCTTTTTTGCGTTTTATTCCCTAACAGTCGGGTTGAGAGCAACCCTCATACCTGTTCGCTACCCCATCGGGTTGTGAGCAACCCTCAACACAAGTTTTTACAAAAACTCCCCAAGCCCTCCTTTGTTCTGGACTCGAATGCCTTTTTCAGTCATTTCTACAGTACAGCAATCGTGCAGTGGATCGTGGTCAAAAAATAAAATATACTTTTTATCCAAGGCTTCTTTCAGCAAGGTTTCTTTTTCTTGCATCGTTTCGAGCGGGCGCACATCGTAGCCCATCACGTACGGCAGCGGAATGTGCGCGTGCGACGGAATCGTATCGGCCATAAACACCACCGTTTGGTCTCTGTACTCAATTTTCAACATCGTCATTTTTTCGGTATGCCCATCTACATAGACAGGCTGCACGTTGGGGCCAAACGGATTTTCAATTTTATCCGAAAAAAACAATTGTCCCGCTTCCTGAATTGGCAAAATGTTTTCCTTAAAAAACGTCGCTTTCTCGCGGGCGTTTGGCTGAGTCGCCGTTTGCCAATGATCCGAATGCGTCCAATACTTGGCCTTGGGAAAAGTAAGTTCATAACCTGTTCGGTCGCGATTCCATTTCACACCCCCACCACAGTGGTCGAAGTGCAAATGCGAGAAAATCACGTCCGTCACCTCGTGTGCGCCAAAACCCGCTTTTTCGATAGATTTCACCAGTTCTCCTTCCCCGTGGCGATAATAAAAGGCTTGCCATTTGGGATCTTGTTTATCGCCCATTCCCGTATCTATGAGCATGAGTCGGTTGCCATCTTCGACCAGTAAGCAGCGCATGTCCCAACTGCAAAGGTTATTTTCGTCGGCAGGAACCAACCGATTCCAAATGGTTTTGGGCACTACGCCAAACATAGCCCCGCCGTCGAGTTTAAAATGTCCTGCGTCAATCACGTGTAAATTCATGGGTGTAAAATAAGGATAAGAGTGATGGATGAGTTTGTGAAGGTGTAATTAGCCCAAAACAACTAAATTCTCCCAAAACTCGTTATATTTACCGTATAAAAATTACTTCCTGATGACAGCGGTACTTGTAAATGACTTTGCGACTGGACAAACTGAGGCTTTTACCTTGGAGTTAGAAGACGACATGGACGATGTGGCGTTCTATCGGTTTTGCCGCCGCAACGACCACCTTCGCTTTGAACGCAATCCAGACGGAACCATCTTAATTATGCCAAACACTGGGGGAAAAACGGGAATTAGAAACACAAAGATTGTTTCTCGCCTAGACATGTGGTCTGAATCCCACGATGGAAAAGTATTTGATTCGTCAACGGCCTTTAAACTCCCCAACTTCGCCACTCGGTCGCCTGATGCCGCTTGGGTAAGCGATGAGCGTTGGAATCAATTGAATGATGAGGAACAAGAACGTTTTCCTCCGATTGCTCCCGATTTCGTTGTTGAACTCATGTCGGCCAGTGACCAACTCAAAAAGGCGCAAGAAAAAATGCTCGAATACATCGAAAATGGCGTTCGACTAGGTTGGTTGATTCAACCCAGCTCCGAAACCGTTTTTATTTATCGGGCTGATGGTACCATTAGCAAAGTAACTACTTTTGACCAAAGCCTGTCAGGCGAAGAGGTACTTCCCGATTTTGAATTTCCGCTACGTCTTTTGCGTTAAGAGTTGATTACATTGCCCATTTGCATTTTGCCTAGCCTACTTCAATTAACTGAATGAATACAGATTTAAAGAAAATACTCATCGTCGAAGACGACTCTCGCATTGCCCAAAACATCAGCAAAGGGCTACGCGAAAAGGGTTTTGATACCGAAGTCGCCTACGACGGGCTGATTGGTAGCAAAATCGCGTCGGCTAATCATTTTGATTTAATTATCCTCGACATCAACCTCCCGTCGATGAACGGCTACGAAGTTTGTAAACACATCCGTCAACGCAACCCTAACGTCCCTGTACTGATGCTGACGGCGCTGGGTGAAGCCGATGACAAAATCGAGGGATTCAACGTCGGGGCGGATGACTACATTGTCAAACCATTCGACTTTCGGGAATTACTGGCGCGGGTCAACGTATTTCTCAAACGCTCGCATTCGGATACCGAACCCGCAGGCGGCAACACCCTCCGCGTTGCCGACCTCGAAATCAATGTCGATACCAAAGCCGTTACTCGCTCAGGCCAGACCGTTGACCTCACCCCCAAAGAACTGGCTCTGCTCGAATACTTGGTGCGCAACAAAGGCCGTATTGTGTCAAAAGCCGATATCGCCGAAAAGGTATGGGACATGAATTTCGACAGCGGTACCAACGTCGTTGAGGTATATATTAATTTTCTCCGCAAGAAAATTGACCGTGATTTTGAAACCAAACTTATTCATACCAAGTCAGGAATGGGCTATGTCTTGAAAGAAGATGCCTAGTTTTCAAGGACTAATCCCTCACTTTGGGTGATAAATTTGTACAGAATCTGCCCTAAATTGCTGCACTTTTTCAACTAACCACTTTATTTGTTCCATGAAAACAAACTGTTTACTCGCGGGTCTGCTCGTCAGTAGTATGGCCGTTGCGCAAACTAATCCGCCAACCATGAGTGATAACCCACTTTTGCAGCCGTTTCCGACGCTGCACCAGACACCACCTTACGACAAAATCAAAGTTGACCACTTTTTGCCCGCCATCAAAGAAGCCATGGTAGAAGGCCGCAAGGAAATCGATGTCATCGTCAACAATCCTGCCAAGCCTACTTTCGACAACACCATCGTGGCGCTTGAGCGCGCAGGGGACCTATTGAGCCGCGTTACGCCCATTATGTTCCATTTGAATGGCGCCGAAACTACGCCCGACCTTCAAAAAGCCATTCGCGAAGCCAGCCCCCTTCTCACTGAATACGGCAACGATATTTCGCTCAATGAGAAGCTTTTTGCTCGGGTAAAAGCCGTTTGGGACCAACGCGACAAACTCAAGCTTGGTACTGAGGAAGCCATGCTGCTCGAAAAAAGCTACAAGTCGTTCTCGCGTAACGGAGCCAACCTAAACGCCGCTGACAAAGAAAAGCTTCGTGGTATGAACAAAGAACTTTCGCAACTTTCGATTGAGTTTAGTGAGCATAACTTGACCGAAACCAACGAATACGCGCTCCAAATTACCGACGAAAAAGAATTGGCTGGCCTCTCCGCGTTTGTAAAAGACGGCGCCAAAGCCACCGCTAAACGCCTCAACAAAGAAGGTTGGGTCTTTACACTTCAAGCGCCTAGCTACGGGCCGTTTATGCAATATGCCGACAACCGCGAGCTTCGTAAAAAACTTTGGTTGGCTTACAACAAACGCGGCTTCAACGGCGACAAAAACGACAACCAAGCCATTATTCAAAAAGTAGTAAAACTCCGCCACGAAAAAGCGAAGTTGCTAGGGTACAAAACTTGGGCAAATTACATTTTGGAAGAGCGCATGGCCGAAACGCCCGAAAAAGTATTGGCCTTTGAAACCGAAATCCTCAGCTACGCCAAACCTGCCGCCCAGCGTGAGCTAAAAGAATTGACCGACTACGCCAAGAAAAACGGCTTCTCGGAAGATGTGTTGCAGCGTTGGGATGCGAGTTATTATGCCGAAAAACTCAAAAAAGAAAAATACAGCATCAACGACGAGTTGTTGAAGCCTTACTTCAAACTCGAAAACGTACTTGATGGCTTATTTACACTGACCAACAAACTGTACGGACTTACTTTCAAGGAAAACAAAAACATTCCAGTATGGCATCCCGAAGTAAAAGCCTACGAAATTTTTGACGAAAAAGGCCAACTACTTTCGGTATGGTACGGCGACTACTTCCCACGCGCAGGAAAACGCGCAGGTGCTTGGAACAACACCACGCTTTCGCAGCATTTTGAAGGCACCAAAGATGTTCGTCCGCACGTGGTAAACGTTTGTAATTTTACGCGCCCAACTGATTCTCAACCGTCGTTGTTGACTTTCCGCGAGGTTCAAACGCTTTTCCATGAGTTTGGTCACGCGCTTCACAGCATGATGTCGCACGTGAAATACGAAACCGTAAGCGGTACCAGCGTATCGTGGGATTTTGTGGAGCTTCCAAGCCAGTTTATGGAAAACTTCTGCACTGAACCTGAAGTGTTGAAACTTTTTGCCAAACACTACCAAACGGGCGAAGTGATTCCAAACGAGTTGATTGAGAAAATCAAAGCTTCGTCTAACTTCCTTTCGGGCCTAGGCATGGCGCGCCAAATCAACCTTGGTTTGACCGATATGGCGTGGCACAACGGCGAACCTACGGGCGCGTCAGTAGCTGAAGTAGAGAAAAAAGTAGCCGAGCAAACCGACCTTTACCCGATTGTTCCTGGTACAGCGGTGAGTCCATCGTTCTCGCACATTTTTGCGGGGGGCTACTCAGCGGGTTATTACTCGTACATGTGGTCGTCGGTATTGGATGCTGATGCGTTTGAAGCTTTCAAAGAAAAAGGCGTTTTCAACCAAGAGGTAGCGAAGTCATTCCGTGACAATATACTTTCAAAAGGAGGCACCGAAAAGCCAATGGTATTGTACAAGCGTTTCAGAGGGCGTGAGCCTAAACCCAACGCGATGCTGAAGCGAGATGGATTAGCTTTATAAAACAAAAGAGCCGCTCTGATCGAGAGCGGCTCTTTTGCTAGTTAAGCGACAAACGTCGCCTCCTAAAATACTGATTAAGGATGAAGGTGTACTTGTCACTAAAACGTTCATAGCACCAAGCACGTAATTGCTTAACATCTTCCGGCAAAAGCACCTTTAATGCCTTACGTAACTCTTTTTCAAACAGTTTCTTGTCAAAACTCACTTTCACAAGCACGGTTTTGATGAACTCTAACATAGTTGCCATAATCATAACAGGATTTTAACGAACGCTAAGAGAATGATGGAATAAGTACTTTCACAAAATTAACGTCAAAGGTTAGGGGTTTTATACGCCCAGTATGTTAATTTTGCATTAAAGATAACGATGAAACAGGGGAATTTATATATACTTTTTTTAATTTTTTTTTGCACTATATCTTCATCGTGGGCGCAAAATGGCGAAAACCCCTTTTCCGTTGAATTTAGCGGGACTGAGATAGGTATTAACGAACCTTTTGTCATCTCAGTAAAAATCACGGATATTGACCCAATCCCGCTTATTTTGTTTCCTGATAATATCAAAAACTTTCAAAAGCGAGAAAGTTCACGGTCGAGCTTCACGAGTAAAGTCGGAGGGAAAACCGTTGTCACCTACACCATTTCCCAAAACTACTACCCCATCAAAACGGGAACATTCTTCACGGGGCCACTCGAAATTTTGGTCAACAAACAAGTATTACGTTCGGAAGGGACATCGGTGGTAGTAGGAAAAACCGCCAATTTGGAAGAATCAGCCGACGAAATAGAGGCCATAGATTCCGAACTTGCCCAAGAAGCGACGACGGGCGCGTTCTTGTCGGTACGGGTAGATAAACGCAAAGTATATGTCGAAGAAGGGTTCAACCTGCGGCTTTCGCTGCTTGTTTCGGAAAGTAACGCTACTGAAATGGATTTTTTTGAGGTAGAAAAACAACTCGAAAAAATTCTTAAAGCCCTCAAACCCGCCAACTGTTGGGAAGAAAATTTTGGCATCCAAGAGATTCCCGCCATTCCAATCCTGATTGGCGGCAAAGCCTTTACCGAATACCGCATTTATCAAGCATCGTTTTTCCCCCTTAATAACCAAGCCATTCGGATTCCAGCCGTGACGCTGACAATGCGCGTAATGGCTAAAAATCCGTCGGAAGAAAAAACGTCTTCCTTTCTGAGTTTCTCGTCTCGCCCCGTGTCAATCCAAGTTCAAACCCTGCCTACTCACCCCCTTCGCAATCAGGTGTTGGTAGGAAATTTTCGCCTTGAAGAAAAAATAAGCACGACTCAACTCGAAACGGGCAAAAGCTACCGCTACGATTTTAAAATCATTGGCGACGGTAATATCAAGTCGATTCAAGAGCCTACGTTTACCAACAAAGCCCTGTTTGATGTTTATCCGCCCGATGTAGAGGATAATATTTTGCGAAAAAAGGGGCAAATTGCGGGCGAAAAAACATTTCGTTACCAAATCATCCCCAAACAAAACGGCCAGTTTGACCTGAGCAACAGCGTTTTTTGGGTATTTTTTAATCCTCAAAAGCAAAAATACGACACGTTGCATTCGACCTTAAAGCTGGTCATTACGGGAAAAAATATTCAAAATACCCAACTAGCAGGTGAAACAGTGGAGTCGATTTATAACGGCATTGAACACTGGGACACCACCAAGTTTGTGTTTGACTACCAAAAAATCATTCGCAACGTTGCCAACGTTTTGGTCGTCCTCATGTTAATAAGTATGTTTCTTATCTTTCGGAAATAATGAGTAGTACCTACGGAAAACTTTTCAAAATAGCCACTTTTGGCGAATCACACGGCGCCGCCATCGGCGTAGTTGTTGAAGGCTGCCCAGCGGGTGTTCCTTTCGACTTGGCTTTTATTCAGCAAGAACTCGACCGCCGCAAACCAGGCCAGTCGCGCATCACTACCCAGCGCCGCGAAGCCGATACCGTACAGGTATTGTCGGGCGTTTTTGAAGACAAAACAACAGGCACGCCGATTGCCATGATGATTTGGAACGAAGACCAACGTAGCAAGGACTACTCGCACATTGCACAGCAGTTTCGTCCTTCTCACGCCGATTTTACCTACCAAACCAAATATGGCGTTCGCGATTATCGCGGTGGTGGGCGCAGTTCGGCCCGCGAAACCGCTGCCCGTGTAGCCGCAGGTGCTTTGGCCAAATTGGTACTGAAAGACCTCGGCGTGGACGTACAAGCGTACGTGTCGCAAGTAGGGAAACTCAAACTCGACAAAGAATACCACGAACTCGACCTATCGCTTACCGATACCAACGCTGTTCGCTGCCCCGACCCCGAAATGGCGCAAACAATGTTTGATTACATCGACGACATTCGCAAACAAGGTGATTCGATTGGTGGCGTAGTAAGTTGCGTAGTAACAGGCACGCCCGTGGGTTGGGGAGAACCTGTTTTTGATAAACTTCATGCAGAATTGGGCAAAGCGATGTTGAGCATCAACGCCGTCAAAGGCTTTGAGTACGGCAGTGGTTTTGAAGGAGTTGAGCTTCAAGGCTCGGCCCACAACGATGCTTTTTATACTGACGAAACGGGCCGTGTTCGTACCCGTACCAATCATTCAGGGGGAATCCAAGGCGGTATTTCAAACGGCGAAGACATTTTCTTCCGCGTGGCGTTTAAGCCCGTGGCTACCATTATGCAAGACCAAGAAAGTGTGGACCAAAACGGCGAATCCATCACGGTTCAGGGCAAAGGTCGGCACGATCCGTGCGTTTTACCGCGCGCCGTACCGATTGTCGAAGCTATGGCCGCACTGGTGCTGGTGGACTTCTATCTGCGCGATAAAAGCGTTAGGCATAATTTTTGATAGTATGCTACTTTATCGTAAATTTGTTGTTTATTAAACGTACATTTTGCTATGAAATTTACCGTATCGTCGTCAGTATTGCTAAAGCAACTTGCCGCAATCAACGGCGTCGTTTCAACCAACCCTATCGTACCGATTCTTGAGAATTTTTTATTCCAACTCGACGGTGGTTCGCTTACCGTTACGGCCTCTGATTTACAGACCGTAATGATTACCGAAATCCAAGTAGAGTCATCGGACAAAGGAGCGATTGCCATACCTGCTAAATTACTTTTAGATACTTTACGCGGTCTTCCAGAACAGCCCATCGCCATCAAAGTAGATAGTGATACGTTTGGGATTGAAATCGTGTCTGAAAACGGTCGCTATAAACTCTCAGGCGAAAATCCGATTGATTTCCCTAAGATTCCATCGGTCAACCGCGCATTTTCGGTAGAGCTGTCTTCCACATCTCTCATGAGTGCCATTGTAAATACCATTTTTGCTACTAGCACCGACGAGCTTCGTCCTGCGATGACGGGGGTATTTTTGCAACTAGGCGCCAACCACGCAACGTTTGTCGCAACCGACGGCCACCGTTTGATTCGCTACCGCCGCTTCGATGTCAAATCGGCCGTGGATACAACCATGATTATTCCGCGCAAAGCGCTCAACTTGCTCAAGTCGTCGTTGCCTGACAACGTTCCTGTCAAAGCAGAGTTTAGCCAATCGAACGCGTTTTTTAGCTTTGCCAATATCAAAATGATTTGTCGGTTGATTGACGAGCGTTTCCCTGATTACGAAAACGCTATCCCAACCAATAACCCGAACGTGCTGACCATCAGTCGTGGCGAAATCTTAAACTCGCTCCGTCGTATTTCGATTTATTCAAACCGCACGACGCACCAAATCCGCCTTAAATTGACTCCTCCTAACGAATTGGTCATTTCGGCCGAAGACTTGGACTACTCAAACGAAGCCAACGAACGTTTGCTTTGTGAGTACAATGGCGACGAAATGGAAATTGGATTCAACGCGAAGTTTTTGATTGAGATGCTCAACAACGTTAACTCAAACTCCTTGTCGTTTGAATTATCAGCGCCTAACCGTGCAGGTATCGTTGTTCCACTCGAAAAAGAAGACGACGAAGAGATTTTGATGCTTGTGATGCCAGTGATGCTCAATACCTACGCTTAGGGCATGAAATCATCAAAAGAATTACTAATGCCGAGTCTCTCGGCATTTTTTTTGACCGTACTGCCTTTTATTACCAGTTCGGCGGTAGGTTGGTGGCTCGTTCAGAACGAGGGTTACATTCGGAGTTTTAGCGCGACCGAGTGGTTTATTGCGTCGTTGGTATGCGCGTTAGCTTGTGCCTTGGCCCTCACGCCTCCTACCCTTCTGGCCTTTGTTTTTGGGTATTTTCTAGGTTGGATTGCGTTGTTACCATTGATCTTGCTAAACCTCGCCGCTATCGCGCTGGTGTACGCCTTCGTACAACGCCTCAACCGCGACAGTTTGTTGCGTTATCTGTCTCAGTTTCCCAAGGTAGCTCGTTTTCTCCAACGCATCCACGGGGATGAAATTCGGTTTGTCTTTTTCACGAAACTATCCCCAGTTCTGCCTTTTGCCCTGACTAACCTCATGTTTGCCTTAATGGGGCTACGCTTTCGGAACATCATTTGGGGAGGATTTTTAGGCATGATTCCCCGCACGGCGCTTGCGGTGTGGGTTGGCATGGAAGCCCAACAAATCAAACAGCTTCTCCAAAATCCCAACCAAGGGCTTGAAAGTAGGGTTATCATCATTGGCTTGGTCATTCTTTCCGTCGTTGGATTGCTTCGAGTCGTTGCTCCTAAAAATCAATAAGATACTACTAGCAACCCATTGAGCGTTAAAGAGCAAACCTCTTTGCCAATGAAAACAATGATTATTTGTACCCTTTTTCTAATCAATAGCTATCTCTTTGCCCAAAGTAAAAAAGGAATTTTACTGGGCTATCACGAAAGTATTCATGCCTCTAAAAACGGGATTTCATTCCGTCTTAGCCCCCAAGTGGGATATTTTTTACGTCAAAAATGGCTGATAGGCGCTTCTCTTCCACCTTCCTACAAAAGTCAAACACTTCTCAATACGTTTCTATCTCCCGATGAATTTGTTCAAAACAAAGGAATCGTTTCCCCCTTTGTTAGGCGCTATCTATTTGACGATGCCAAATGGCAATTTTTCTTGCAAGGCGCATTCGATATGTATCGGTTCACGTCAACAGCAGTTGCTTTAAAAGATAAAAGTGGCCAGTGGAATCTAGGAAGCTCATTTACCCTTGGGCTCACGCATTTTGTAGGCTCATCGGTTTCCCTTGATTTTTGTTATGTTCGTCCCCTTCTCAAAGGCCGAATTGAAACCCTTCCTATCAACCAGACTCCTTATCTTAAATTGGGGATTAATTATCACTGGAAGGTAAAAAATAACTTCAAAAAGGTCAACTAGACGAGACTTCCCAAGTGTTGACAACTTGGAAAGTCTAACTTTTCCACCATTCCGCTACTTTATCCACAAGTCGGTGGTGGCCTGTGGATAATATGACCACGGGGACAGAAGGGAGGCGTTTGGTGAGTGGCAAAATGTATTTTTGTGGCAAAAGTGCATCGTATTTTCCCAAGAAAATCCGTACTTCTACTTCATATTTTTTCACCAATTCAGCAATCAGCGCACAATTGGGACGAATGGTACTAAAACCAATCCACGAACGATATACTCGCTCACGTTGGGCGGGAGTTGCGAGTGTCGATTCAGCAAACTTAACCGCACTTTTGTTTACTAAGCCCACTTTTATCAAGGCATCTGCCAACTTTTTGAAGGAAGAGAGGTTATGAACAAAAAAAGAGAACAGCTTTTTTGTCAACCAAAAACGCGTGGCCAAACGGTACCACGGGCTTTCGGTGATGCCGTCGGGAGCTAGTAACCAACAAGATTCTATCTGAGGAGCTAATAATTGAAGTGTCGCCAAAGCAAACTTTCCACCCATGCTAAAGCCCATCACCGAAAATCGCTCAATACCTTGTTCCGACAATACGTCCTCGATGTACGCTTTCCACGCTTCCATCGACAGTTTTTCGTCCGTCAGTGCGGGGCTTTGACCGTGAAAAGGTAAGTCAAATAGGTAAAAAGTGTATTGTTCTTTTAAGACTTCGACCAAGGGCAAAAAGCAGCGGTGGTCTTGGCCAATGCCGTGGAAAGCCAGCATGAGTTTGGGGCCGTGTCCGTAGACAAACCTTATAGGTTTTTGAAACCTATAAGGTTTAGAATGATTAGTATCCGATGCTTGTATCATCGCCACGCGGGTCAGAACCACCTTCCAATGTCCCGTCGGGACGGATTAAAATACAGTCCATCCGACCAATTGTATTTCGTTGCATTTCAAGTATATATCCTTTCCCTTGCAAACGTTTGACGACCGACTCCGTAAACGCGCCATTCTCAAAGGTGGTTTTATCGGGCAGCCATTGGTGGTGAAACTTGTAGGCGTTGACGGCCTGTTGCATCGTCATACCGTGTTCAATGACATTCAAAATCGTCTGAAACACCGAGGTAATAATCGTTGAACCACCTGGGGTTCCTACCACCATGTAAAGCTTTTTATTTTTCTCCAAAATCGTCGGCGTCATTGATGAAAGCATTCGTTTGCTGGGCGCAATGGCATTGGCTTCGTTGCCAATCAGACCAAACATATTTGGAACACCAGGTTTGATGCTAAAGTCATCCATTTCGTTGTTCATCAAAAAGCCGCCTCCTTTCACTATAACCCGACTTCCATAACCTCCGTTGAGGGTTGTCGTGATGGAGACCGCATTTCCTTCCTTGTCCACAATCGAAAAGTGCGTTGTTTCTAAGCTTTCATAACCTGGAATAAGCCCACCGTCAATTTCTTTGCTGTTGGTGGCTTTATTAAACGTAAAATCCTTCCAGCGATTTTTCAGGTATTCGTCCGAGGTAAGTTCTTTGATAGGAACTTTCACAAAATCAGGGTCGCCCAAAAACTTGGCTCGGTCGGCATAGACGCGACGTTCGGCTTCAATCATTACCTGAATCGTAGAATCAGAATGCCAGCCCCAACGCTTGAGTGGATAGGGCTGCACAAACTTCATCAATTGCAACAACGCCACTCCCCCACTCGATACGGGTGGCATCGTAATCAACTTATACTCTTTGAATTTCCCCACCAAAGGTTCACGCCACGTAGCGTGGTATTGAAGAAGGTCTTCGGACGAAATAATACCTTTGCCTCGCTCCATTTCGGCCACGAGTAAAGCCGCCGTTTCGCCTTCGTAAAATCCTGCACGCCCTTTTTGTTGAATACGGCGCAGGGTTTGTCCAAGGTCTTTTTGCACTAACAAATCTCCTTCTACCCAATCTTTACCATCGGGACGACGGAAATAAGTCGTGTCGGTATTTAGTTTTTTAAGGTCATTTTTGATGCGGTTAAGTCCCGTAGCCTCTTTTACGGTCAGCACAACACCCTTTTCGGCCAAATCAATGGCAGGTTGGAGCAACGTAGCCCACGCAAGTTTCCCAAACTTTTTGTGGACTTCCACCATTCCATCTACCGACCCAGGTACGCCACTTGCCAAGTGTCCCGACAAACTTAGTCCTTGGATAACATTCCCTTCGGCATCGAGGTACATGTCTTTATGGCCTTTGAGCGGGGCTTTTTCCCGAAAATCGAGGGTATAGTTTTTGCCTTTTTTGGTACGATACACAAAAAAGCCACCACCGCCGATGTTTCCAGCCGAAGGATGAACCACTGCCAAGGCAAACTGAACCGCAACGGCTGCATCGGCAGCATTTCCTCCCATTTTCAAAATTTCAACCCCTACCCTAGAGGCTTCTGGATGCGCCGATGCCACCATGCCATTGGAGGCAATAACTCCTTGACGATCAGAATAAAAAGGCTTTTGAGTTGGGTCTTCGGTCAGGAACTGGTAAAACCCTTTACTTTCTTTCACATCTTGTGCCAAAGAAAGTGAACTAAAAAATGTAGCTAACAAAAAGTAAGAAAGTTTGTTCATAGAAGTGTTAAGGTGAATATTTCGGGTTTCAAGTTACAAAAAGTATTTTATTACTGATAGTAGGCTTTCCCGTTCCGAAAAATATCCCCTCAATAGCTTTTAGTAAATTTACCCTTCTAGCAGTGAATTTTAATCTGTCTTAATCTATATCTATTTTGTTTCAAAACGAAAAGTTTTACAATTTGCAAGTTTAAAACCCTACTCAAAGAACATAAGCATGTCTAATTTTAACGATGATGAAAACTTCAGTTTTGAAGAGAATTTCGATCCTGAAGAAGCTAAACACAACTATGAACAAGAAAGAAGTCGCGTAGAAAGCCTTCCCATTATGAAACAAGCCCGTGAAATCTACAAAATTGTAGATTCGCTTATGTCTCTTATTGAAGACGACGGCTGTTTTATGGATCACTACCGCGAGACTATTTTTCAGGATGCAGCCCTCATTCGCGCAAAAATTGCAGCAGCGGAAGGGGCTGATTTGTATAGCCTACGCATGGAAAATGCCGTTCTTGTAAAGATTCACGCACGGAGCTTAGAAGCTCACACCTATGGCCTTGAAATGATGGATTTCAAGGAAGTACATTACCTTGAAGTATTGCGCGAAGCCATCGAAGATTTTCGATTGCTTTTTATTCAATGGGTTGCCTCGTTTGACAAGGCCAACGACATTCAAGACAACTGGGGCCAACTGTTTTGCTAAAAACAAACAGCCCGATACAAGCACAATGTGTTATCAAAAATTAGCGGCTAAATCTCAAATAAAAAACCTTTAGCGGCTAATTCTTGATAACGCTTTTCATCAAAACGAAAATAATAGGCTCCTCTCCGCGACGTCCCCTTTTGCTTCTCTTTTAGTTTCTGTAACAGGTTCATATTCAGAATTTTCTTACTAAAGTTTCGTTTATCTAACGCGCGCCCCAAAATCGACTCGTAGAGATTTCGCAGCTCAAGCATGGTAAATTTATCGGGCAAAAGCTCAAAGCCAATCGGCTGGTAACGCACCTTGCGGCGGAGCTGTTCGAGGGCTTTTTGAAACATCTGGAGGTGGTCATAGACCAAGTCAAGTTGCGATATTTGGGAAATAGGATGCCAAGTAGCGCCATACTCGTGAGACAACTTCGACAAGGTCGGTTCTACTTCGATGAGGGCATAGTAGCAGGTCGTTATTACGCGCTCGGTAGGCACACGGTACACCGCCCCAAACGTATATACCTGCTCCATATATACATTATCAAGCCCCGTAAGACGCTCTACGGTATTGCGCGCGGCGTCATCAATGTTTTCTTCAGGATGCACAAACCCACCCAATAACGCCCAATAGCCCTTAAAAGGGTCATAAAGAAAGCGGTGCAACAGCACGTGCAGCTCAGTGCCGTAAAACCCAAAAATAACGCAATCGACCGAATTGAGTAAACCAACCTCCCCTTGGTGGTAATGAGGACTAGCAGAGGCATCACGGAATTGTGCAATAGCCGAAGAGGCAGAACGAGCGGGGAACGAATCGAGCATGGAACCGAGTACAAATAGGTTGATGACCTAAAAAGCTACAATGAATTTAAAAATACCGTATTTTTCATAGTAATCACTGCGCCTAACGGCTGCTATTTATTGGCTTTCGGTACAGGAAAAGCCACATCTGCTAGAAATTCGTATATTTGATGCCACTAAACAATATTCTCCTATTCCATTCCGTTTTTGACACAGCAAAAAACCAACAGTAATGATCCTACTTCAAGCGCAAACCGCCGTTGACTCCGTAGCTACCGCAGCCTCCGCACAAGGAATTTCTCTATTTGATTTAGTAATGAAAGGTGGTTGGGTAATGATTCCCCTCCTCATCATGTTTTTCCTGACGTTGTTTTTGATCATTGAACGCTGGCTCGCCATCAACGCCAACGGCAAGCTCGACGAAAGCTTTATTGATAATTTAAAGGATTTTATTCAACAGGGAAACATCAAATCGGCCGAATCGCTTTGTCGTAATCAACGTTCGGCAGCGGGTCGTATCTTTGAAAGAGCCATTGGCCGCATCGGTTATACGATCAAAGACATCGAAAGCACCATCGAAAACGCCAGCCAAATCGAATTGTCTCGCCTTGAAGGAAACCTTTCGTATTTGGGGGTTGTGGCAGGTATTGCTCCCATGTTAGGCTTCGTCGGAACGATTTCGGGGATCATCAATATTTTCTACAGCATTTCTCAATCAAACGACTTCAATATCAGCACCGTAGCAAGCGGTATGTACGAAAAAATGGTAACGTCGGGAGCAGGTTTGATTGTGGGTTTGATTGCCTACATGGGCTACCACTTGTTGAGCATGAAAATCGACCGTATTGCCCTTAAATTGCAATCAGGCGCGTTCGATTTCTTGGATGTGTTGCAAAAGCCAATCACTCGCTAATTTTGTCAAACGCATTGTTATCATGAAAATACGCCGTAAAAGTAAATTTGCCCCCGAGGTATTTACCCATTCTTTGAACGACATCATGTTTTTCTTGATGTTGTTCTTCCTCATTATTTCGACCATGGTCAACCCCAACGTCATTAAGCTCATGTTGCCCAAGGCGTCGGCGGCCCAACAAATGCAGAAAAAACAAACCACCGTGGCGGTCGATTCTGAGAAAAACTATTTTATCGACCGTGAGCCCGTTGCTAAAGACCAACTAGAGACACAACTCGCCGCTATTTTTAACGGTGTAGAAGATAAAACGGTGATTCTACAAGTAGATCAAACGGTCTCGGTACAAGACCTCGTAGATGTATTGGCTATAGGTGCCAAGCTCGACATCAAAATGGTGATGGCGGTTAAAAAATAAGTACAGGATTATTAAATTTTACGGCCACTGCTTCGGAATATCTAGCGTTCGCGCGTAGTTTCTGGGGCAGTGGCTGTGTATATAATCAAGTAGCTGCTGCACATCTCTTTCAAAGTCCACGTAATAATCCGTGTCAAATTTCGCCAGTTTTTTCATCAAACCGTCGGCTTTCTTCGCAATGTACTCCGCACACGAATCGCTTTTACTGTTGTGAACGCGTAACATCTCGGACTGATACTCAAAGAACGTGAGCAACAAATAAATCGTCAGTTCAATTTCCCCGTATTTGTCTTTCGTAATCTTAATATGCTGACTTATATCCCCGCTAAAAGTCCGCATGTCCATCATCATCCAGCCTGGACTATCGTGGGTCATTTTGGCTACTTTTAGAATCCGTCGTTTGATGTCATCCCGACGCTCCTGAACGGTATCTCCTTGTTCTATCAATTCAAACTCCAAACGTTTGACCAGCATATCGTCTTTTGCCACTAAGCGCAACAAGAGTTTGTCTTTTTCTTTTTGGGGCATGGCTACAATAGCCCTCTTCAATTCGTCTTCCAGCGCCATCTGCTAACTCTCTTGAACTGTTATTATTCGTTTTATAGAATGAAAATTTCCCGAAAGTTTCCAACTTTCGGGAAGTTCATTTCTGAAGCTATATTCCTTTGTAATCTTTCTTCTTCTGACGTTTTTCTAATTCTTTGACAATATCGCCGTAGATACGCTCCATAAAGGCTGGATTGGTAGAATAGAATTTATAACTGCGGTTATACGCCACGGAATCTGTTCCGTATTTCTTAAAAATTTTGCCTTTCAAATACTCAGTAATTACCGTCGAGGAATCGAGCGAAGGCATATTAAGCCGCCCAATTCTTGCTTCCAACAAGTGAATATCGGTCAAGATTTGTGACATTTTCTCTTCCGAAAGCGTCCCTTCGGGAACTTGAGGTTCGTCTTTGCACCCAGAAAGCAAAGCTCCAAGCAGCAAAAAAGAAAATAAAAGGCGAGGTATCATGGCCGATTTTTGTATTTTTGAACAGTTACAGCGACAAAATTACGAATGATTGAGCAATTTATAACGAAGATTCGCCAGTACGAAATTCGGATTCGCAAAGCGGTCAATGCCGATATGCGAGGCAGTTTCCGTTCGGTTTTTAAGGGGTCTGGTCTGGAATTTACTGACCTTCGCGAATACCAATACGGTGACGACGTTCGGACGATTGACTGGAACGTGTCGGCCAAAGGCCACGGAACGTTTGTAAAAATCTTTCGCGAAGAGAAAGAACAAACAGTGTTTTTCCTGCTCGACGTCAGTGGCTCTCAGCAAGTAGGCGACGCCTCCCAGTCAAAACTCAATACGGCCAAAGAGATTTGCGGTGTATTGGCCTTATCGGCGATTCAGGAAGCCAGTCATGTGGGATTGTTGTGTTTTTCTGATCAAAAAGAAAAATATATTCGACCCTCCAACGGCATGAAACATGGTTATCAGTTCATCACAGAACTTTACAAACTGAAGCCCCAATCGACCAAAACTAACCTTGCCGACGGCATTTTATTTACGCTCAACGTGCTCAAACGCCGAAGTGTTGTCATCTTTATCTCCGACTTTATTGACACCAACTACGAACACAACTTGCGTGCCCTTGCTCGTAAACACGATTTGGTGATGATTCACCTCCGCGACCAACGCGAAACTAATTTGCCCCCTTTGGGTATTATCCCGATGCGTGACCCCGAAACCAATAAAACCACTTGGGTAAACACCTCTTCGCCTTGGTTTCGGAAACGGATACGCCATGAATTTTCGCAATTGGGGCAAAAAATGGAACAGTTTTCTCGGCAAAACGACATTAATTACGTCGGTATCGACTCCAAAGCAGACTACGTTGGGCCGCTGGTAAAGCTCTTTAAAGTTCGACGACAACGATAATCTAAACTTGGAAAGTCTCTCCTAATCGCAAAACAAGACTTTCCAAGTTTCTAATTCAACGATAATCCAAACTTGGAAAGTCTATCCTAATCACAAAACAAGACTTTCCAAGTTTCTAATTCAACGATAATCTAAACTTGGAAAGTCTCTCTAAACACCACATTAGTTGAAAAAGCTCTTTTTATTTTGTTGGCTAATTGCCTCCCAGCTCAACGCCCAAACGCTTGATTCTCGCCTTTTGGAACAAGTTTACGGTTCGCCACAACCTACCGACGTTCGGTTTGAAAAATTTATTTCTTCTACCACTACGCCCATCGGGCTCGGCCTTCCTGTGGTTTATTTAGCCTCTGGTTTTGCCACCAAAAACAAAACCTTACAACAACACGGCTGGCACGCGTTGGGGAGTTTTGTCGTAGCCAGTTCTATTACCCAAATCACCAAACGAATTGTATTACGAGAACGGCCATTCGCTGCTGAACCTCAACGATTTACCGCACGTATTCCAGAAGAAGACATCAACTATTCTTTCCCCTCAGGGCACGCTACAACGGCCTTCAATGCTGCTACTACCCTGACTTTGCATTACCCAAAATGGTACGTAGCGGTTCCTGCCTATGCTTGGGCCAGTGCAGTGGGGTATTCACGTATGAGATTGGGGCTTCACTATCCAAGCGATGTGTTGGCGGGAGCAGTAACGGGCGCTGCAAGTGCATGGCTGACGTACAAAATCCAACAAAAATGGCTACGTCGGAAAGCAAAATAACGTTTAGATTTGCATTTTTCTAAGTTATGCGCTTACCTTTGCGTTGCTTTTGCGCAAAAGCATATCTCAAAAAGGGGTGCCCCAAAATGACGGGCTGAGATCATACCCTAAAACCTGATCTGGGTAATGCCAGCGGAGGGAAGTTACAATGCGAAAATTTACATCTTGGTTTTTGGCCCTAGCAACGGGAGTGTTGCTTTGCGTGCCTGCACTCGCCCAACTTAGCGTTTCGGGCAAAATCGTTGACGCGGAAGACGGAAAACCTTTGCCAGGAGCTACGGTTCGGGCAGGAAGCTTTAGGGGAACGGTAAGCGAAAGTAACGGTCAATTTTATATCTCTGGAATCCCCAATGGGAGTGACTTTTTAGAAATATCTTTTGTAGGATATACTTCTTTTTTGGTTGACCTACGAAAGTTTATAGACACACCTACCCCTACTATCAAAGGGACAAAAATTACAGCGGAGCGAACAGATAAAAAAAATCTTCCTTTAAAATTTTCACAGCCAAGTCTTCAATTGGGAGAAATCAAATTAGAGAGAAGCACTTTCAACGCCGACGAAGTCGTCATCAGTGCGACCCGTGCCAATGCAAAATCGGCGGTGGCTTTCACGAATGTTGGTAAACTTGAACTTAATAAACAAAACCTCGGCCAAGACCTTCCTATCTTGCTCAATTTCACGCCGTCGCTCGTGACCACCTCCGACGCGGGTGCAGGAGTGGGCTACACGGGAATGCGCATCAGAGGAACAGACGCAACACGTATCAACGTGACTATCAACGGGATTCCGTACAATGACGCTGAGAGTCAAGGGACATTTTGGGTCAATATGCCCGACATTGGCTCGTCGGTAAGCAGCGTACAAATTCAACGAGGTGTGGGGACTTCCACCAACGGAGCGGCCGCTTTTGGTGCCACTGTCAACGTCAACACCAACGAATTTAGAAAAGCAGCCTACGCCGAAATCAACAATTCGGCGGGTTCGTTTAACACCTTCAAACACACCGTATTGGCAGGAACGGGTCTTATCAACAACCGCTTTACGGTGGACGCTCGTTTGTCGAAAATCACCTCCAATGGCTTTATCGACCGTGCCAAATCCGACTTGAAATCGTTTTACCTATCGGGGGCTTATTTTGGTAAAAAGAGTTCTGTCCGTCTCAATGTCTTTTCAGGACGAGAAATCACCTACCAAGCGTGGGAAGGAACACCAGAAGCCCGCCTCAAAGGTGACCGTGAAGGAATTTTGGCCTACATAGACCGTAACGGCCTCAACGACCGTGACGCCCAAAATTTGCTTAATTCCAACAGCCGTACGTACAATTTGTACCTCTACGACAACCAAGTGGACAACTATCAACAAGATCACTATCAGTTGATTTCGTCGCATACACTTTCTAAAAACTGGACATTTAACCTCAATGGTTTTATGGTAAAAGGACGCGGTTTTTATGAACAATTCCGTGACAACGATAAGCTGAGTAACTATAAATTACCCAACGTAGTGGTAGGAAGTCAGACCATTAGTCGGAGCGATTTGGTGCGTCGTCGTTGGTTGGACAACTCTTTTTACGGAACGACCTTTTCGTTGGATTACAACAGTTTCAAAAAGCTCACCGCCAACATCGGTGGAGGTTGGAATCAATACGACGGAAATCACTTTGGGGAGGTCGTTTGGGCACGCTACGCCAGTACCAGCGCCATTCGTCAGCGCTACTATGAAAACGTCGGGCTAAAAACTGATTTTAACCTGTACGGAAAAATATATTACCAAATTACTGACAAGCTCAACGTTTTTGGCGATGCCCAACTGCGTACCATCGGCTATTTTGTAAAAGGAGACGATAACCAGCGCCGTCAGCAAAACCACGACGTTAATTACAATTTCTTTAATCCTAAAGCGGGCTTGACATACCAAGTATCGGAAAGCAGCACAGCTTTTGCTTCGTTTAGTATTGCCCACCGCGAACCCAACCGCGATGACTTTACCGAATCAACCCAACAGATTCAACCCAAACCTGAGACTTTACGGGATTTGGAACTAGGCTATCGTTTTCAGAAAGGTCGTGTGGCAGCATCGATTGGGGGGTACTACATGAATTACAAAAACCAGTTGGTGGTTTCGGGGCAATTGAATGACGTGGGTAATCCCATCAAAATCAATGTTCCAGAAAGTTATCGCGCAGGAATTGAGCTTGAAGCAGGTGCCCAACTCAGTAAACAGTGGAAATGGAACGTAAATGCGACATTTAGCCGCAATAAAATCAAGAATTTTACCGAATATGTCATCAACTACGACGACGAAAACGGCGGCTACCAAGTAACGAATCACGGCAACTCAACCATCACTTTTTCGCCCAACGTCGTGGTAGGAAGTCAGTTGGTCTTTACGCCTGCCAAAAATCTTGAATTGGCTTTGTTGAGCAAATACGTGGGCAAGCAGTACCTTGATAATACCTCTAACGAAACTCGCCGCTTGGACGCGTATTTTACCAATGACCTTCGTTTGGTGTATCGCATTAAACCTAAGTGGTTGAACGAAATCACGATA
Organism: Runella limosa DSM 17973; assembly: GCF_000482465.1. Taxonomy (GTDB): domain Bacteria; phylum Bacteroidota; class Bacteroidia; order Cytophagales; family Spirosomataceae; genus Runella; species Runella limosa. The sequence continues at coordinate 112,388 of NZ_KI519422.1, read as the reverse complement.
AGTGCATTGGCCAACAACGTTTTAAATGAATTGTACGAATCGAACGGCTACACATATAGCTACGTCTATGGTGGACAAACTACTACTGAGAACTTCTACTATCCACAAGCTGGACGAAACTTCTTAGTGAGTTTGGGGTTGAAGTTTTAGGGAATCTCTTCTCGAAAGTTTGATACTTTCGAGAAGAGGCATTTCTCATTATCTTTACTCAAAAAATAGCTATGGCAACTCTCCTCATTGAAATAGAAGATAAAAAATTGAAGTTTTTCAAAGAACTTCTTCAGAATCTACCCTTTGTAAAAATAAAAGAAGTTCATCCTGACGAGGATACCGACGAGCAGGTACTAGAAAACATTCGCCAAAGTATTAAGGAAGTTCGAAGCGTAGAGAAAGGAGAAATGAAAAGCCGTCCAGCTCGTCAATTTCTGCAAGAGCTATGAGTTATCAGGTAGAAACGATTGAAGTAAAATAATGAACAACATAAACCTAAAAAGCCTCACGACCAAGTCTTGAGGCTTTTTTTATAATCCCCCTTCATCCCTACAACAAAAAACTCCATCTGCCCAAACCTACGCTTCGTCGGGAAAGGGCTGGTAGCTTGGTCTTTGGGCTCTACCTTTGAATCATCAAAACAGCCAGAAAACGGTAAAACAGTTAATTAATCTAAACTATAAACATCCTTTACGACCATGAACACTAACATGACTTCCGCCAATCAAAACAACTACGATGAATTTTTGATGAAAGCTGCTCGTCGTCGGGTAGGCTTCCAGACGCACGCGTTTGTTTACCTTCTTGTTAACTCTTTTATTTCGGCACTTTGTTTATTTTCTGACGGCAAGCTTCCCATAGAGTTATGGTTGTCGTGGGGATTTGGACTAGCCGTTCACGGTATCGTCGCTTATTTGTCTTTCGACGCTAAAAAAGCGACTGAGCGAGAATACGAGAAACTGCTTAAAGAGAAGAAAATGGACTAAACAAACTTGGAGAGTGGTCGGGTTGTGAGCAACCCGATCACGCAGACTGGGGTTGTGAGCAACCCCAGTCACGTATTTTTAAGCTTCTCCTAAGAAAGGATAGCGGTAGTCAATAGGCGATACAAAGGTTTCTTTAATCGTACGAGGCGATACCCAACGCAACAAGTTGAGAATAGAACCTGCTTTGTCGTTGGTGCCTGACGCTCTCGCCCCACCAAACGGCTGCTGTCCTACCACGGCACCCGTTGGCTTATCGTTGATGTAAAAATTACCCGCGGCATTCACCAATTTCTTGCTGGCCAACTCAATCGCATAGCGGTCTTGGGCAAAAATAGAACCCGTCAACGCGTACGGCGATGTCGCATCTACCAATGCCAATGTCTCTTCAAATTTCTCTGGCTCATAGACGTAAATTGTCAACACGGGGCCAAAGATTTCTTCGCACATCGTCGTGTAGTTCGGGTCAGTGGTTAGAAGTACCGTAGGTTCGACAAAATACCCCTTCGATTTGTCACAATTCCCACCCGCAATGACCGTTACCCGAGGGTCGTTTTTGGCGTTGGCGATGTAGGTCGCAATTTTATCAAATGATTTTTCGTCAATGACGGCATTCACAAAATTGGAGAAATCTTCGGTTCCGCCCATTTTTATCGTGGCGAGGTCTTCTACCATGTAGTTTTTGATGCTTTCCCACAGGTTTGAAGGCAAATACGCCCGCGACGCAGCCGAACATTTTTGGCCTTGGTACTCAAAAGCTCCACGCACCAATCCAACGGCCACCGCCTTAGCATCGGCCGACGAATGGGCTACAACAAAGTCTTTTCCTCCCGTTTCACCCACAATTCTTGGAAACGATTTGTAACGCGGAAGGTTATCGCCAATGGTTTTCCAAATGTGCTGAAACACTTTTGTGCTTCCCGTAAAGTGGATTCCTGCAAAGTCAGGGTGACTAAAAATGACATCGCCCGCCACGGGGCCATCCACGTAAATGAGGTTGATGACACCGTCGGGGATACCTGCTTCTTTGAATACTTTCATCAAGACATTGGCCGCATATACTTGCGTCAAAGCAGGTTTCCACACGCACACGTTGCCCATCAAAGCAGCCGAAGTAGGTAAGTTTCCAGCAATGGCCGTAAAGTTGAACGGAGTCAACGCAAACACAAAGCCTTCGAGTGGGCGGTGTTCTAGGCGATTCCAGATGCCATCCGACGACTGTGGTTGTTCTTTATAAATTTGAGAAGCGTAATAAACGTTAAAGCGAAGAAAATCAATCATTTCGCAGGCCGAATCAATCTCGGCTTGGTACGCATTTTTTGATTGCCCAAGCATGGTTGCCGCGTTGATTTCCGCGCGGTAAGGGCCTGCCAACAAATCGGCCGCTTTTAGAAAAATACTGGCACGGTGTTCCCAGCTTAAGTTGGCCCATTTTTCGCGCGCGCCCAAAGCAGCCTCAATTGCCTTTTGCACGTGCGACGCATCACCCAACGAATAATAACCTAAAACGTGTTGGTGGTCGTGAGGAGGAGTTACAGCGTATTTTTCATCCGTCATAATTTCCTCACTTCCAATGTACATCGGAATATCAATTTGTTTGCTCCGTGCTTCCGCCAAAGCTGCTTTCAAGGCCGCTTTTTCGGGCGAATTGGGCGCGTATGACTTTATAGGTTCGTTTTTTGGAGCTGGTACATTAAAAAATCCAGTAGCCATGATTCTATTTGGTTTTCAGTTTTTTATAAAAAGTCCTTGGTCGAGAGTCGATAGTCCATGGACTATCGACTCTCAACTCCATTTACTTCCACGTAAGTCCCATGTTTTGGAACATAAACGCATACGTATCGGCAGTAGTTTCAAGCGCCTTTTTGGTGTTACTTGCCCCGTGACCGCTGTTTACATCCACCCGAATCAATAGCGGATTGGTGCTGCTTTTCCCCGCCTTTTCTTGCAACTCGGCGGCGTACTTAAACGAGTGAGCAGGTACTACTCGGTCATCGTGGTCGGCAGTAGTCACGAGCGTAGCGGGATAATTTACTCCAGTTTTGATGTTGTGCAAAGGTGAATATGCATACAACGCTTTGAATTCTTCGGCGTTGTCGCTGCTGCCATAATCGGCAATCCAGTTCCAACCAATGGTAAACTTATGGAAGCGAAGCATGTCCATTACTCCCACCGCAGGAAACGCCACTTTGCACAAATCAGGACGTTGATTAATGACAGCTCCTACCAGCAAGCCCCCGTTAGACCCACCTTGAAGCGCCAAACGCGCCGATGAAGTGTATTTTTCTTTGATTAGAAACTCAGCCGCAGCAATGAAATCATCGAATACATTTTGCTTTTTGAGTTTCATTCCCTGCTTATGCCATTCTTCACCATACTCGCTACCTCCGCGTAAGTTGGCTTGAGCATACACACCTCCTTGGTCCAAAAACGGCATTCGAGTTGGGCTAAATGAAGGAGTCAAGCTGATGTTAAAGCCGCCGTAACCGTACAAAACCGTAGGGTTAGTACCATCCAATTTCAATCCTTTTTTGTAGGTAATAAACATCGGCACTTTTGTACCGTCTTTGCTGGTATAAAATACCTGTTTGGTTTCATAGTCGGTAGGTTTGAAACTCACCTCAGGCTCGCGAAATACCGTGCTTTTCTTGGTTGCAATGTCGTAGCGAAAAATGGTAGGCGGATAATTGAAAGAAGTATAGGTATAAAAAACAAACTTATCGTCGTTTTCTCCGCCAAAACCACCAGCCGAACCTAAGCCTGGCAACGGAACTTCGTTTTCCAATTGGCCTTTCATGTTATAGACATACACGCGCGTCGTGACATCTTTTGAATACAATGCAAACAACTTACCACCTGCCGTACCAACACCTGTCAATGGTTCAGGTTTTTCGGACAAAAACGGTTTCCACTTTTTGGTAGCGGTTTCGTAAAGCATTACTTTTTCGTTGGGTGCATTTTCATTGGTATTAATCAAAAATCCGCCCGCCACGTTGTCAACCACGCTGTAGCTAAAATTGGTAATTTCGCTTACAATCGGCGTAAACTCCTTTTGGCCTTTGGCACGATAAAACAACGCATTTCCGTCTTTTCCTTTTCCACGGTCTGAGAGATTTAGGAAGGCAAATTGTTCATCTTCACTCACATACACCCCGTGAAAACGCTGTAAGTTTACTTTGTCTTCATAAATCAATTCGTCGGCAGCTTGTGCGGTTCCTACTTTGTGGTAAAACACTTGGTGGTTTTCATTTTTGGCCGCCAAAGCACTCCCTTCAGGTTTGGGATAACGACTGTAGTAGAAGCCATCGCCCTGCCAAGAAGCTCCCGATACTTTCACCCATTCAATTTTATCAGAAAGCATTTGAAGGGTTTTCATGTCCATGATTTGGTATTCTTGCCAGTCCGAGCCTCCTTTTGAAAAGCCACAAACGGCATAATTTCCATTTTTTGACAAATTAAAAACCGTCAAACGCGTCGTACCATCGGCTGAAAGCTTGTTGGGATCCATGACCAATTCAGGAGTTCCATTAAGCCCTTTTTGACGATACAACACCGACTGATTTTGCAAACCGTCGTTTTTGTAGAAATAAAAATACTCGCCTTTTTTGCGGGGAGCCGAATACTTGGGGTAGTTATAGGCTTTTTCTAAATCACTGAATATCTTTCCTTTGAACGGAATTTTATTCAAATACGCAAACGTCACCTCATTTTGGGCTTTGACCCACGCGCCTGTTTCGGCCGAGCGGTCGTCTTCGAGCCAGCGGTAGGCATCGGTTACTTTAGTGCCGTGGTACTCATCCACGTGATCTACTTTGCGGGTGGTTGGGTATATCATTTGGGCGGAAGCTGTGGCGGACAATAACGCCAAGACTAGAAAGGATTTGGACATGGAGTGACTGTTAGGTTTTTAATTAGTGTTGACGAAACGAAAGTGTCGAACAAAAATAGAAAATGTCGCCCGCTTGTTAGCAGGCGACACCAAAAAATCTTGCTTTGACAACTTTTTATTTCAATTTGTCCCCCTATTGCGTCCGAAAAGTAAACGAAAAGTGAATGGTGATTTCGTCCTCAATTTTGACAAAAAGCAATGCAGGCCGATCAACTTTAAACTCCGATAGCTTTACGGGAAAAGCCCCTTCTACCCGAATCGTATTTCCTTCAGTGTAGGTTTTTGTCGTGATGCTCATTGGTTTGGTCACGCCATGAAAGTTGAGACTTCCGTTGATGATTAAATTCGCTTCATTTCGCGAAAGTTGGGCGCTGGTAAAATTGATTTTAGGGTACGTCAGTGCTTCAAGTGCTTCCAAGGCGTGCGAATCACGATTGGTATTCCGACTGTCGAACGCCATCACCTTGGCACTAATGGCGACAGTTTCGAGTTTTGCCTCGTCTTCGTCGTACGTCACTACGCAGTCCACTTCACGGCATACGGCTTTCCACGAGTGTAGTGGATGTTTTCCTTCGTAGCTAATCCACGAGCTAGCTTTATTACTGAATAATTTACGTTTGAGGGTTTTAGGACCAAACGCAAAGCCCGACAGCACGGCCATGGCTGCCAAGGCGTAAAATATGATCTTTTTCATACTAATTTACACGATTAGGAGAGTAACAATAAAACCAATCAGCGGAACTGAAAAACCAGGATACTGGCCGTGAAAGCCCCCACGGTGGTGTAGGCCACTGCGCGGTGATAGGGTTTTAGCTCAGGATTTTTGGAAATTTGGTGGCCTAGCACGTTGGTACCTATCATACCCAATAAATGCACCATCGCCAACATTCGATGCACTTTGGCGCTGCTTAATCCTCTTCGATGGACGATAGCAGAAGGAGCGGTAAGGGCCATCGTCGCCGTAAGGGTATAGCCAATATTCACGCCTTTGGCAAGGGCGCGGTGGGCAGCGCGGAGGTCGTCACTGTAGTTTTTGTACATTTTTCCTCCTACCACTCCTTGTGCCACCATCCCCGCAAAGGTCAGCAAACCCGCCGCTTGGTGGATATTAAACATAGTCCGACGGATTTTAAATTCTTGCTGGCGATTTTGGCGGTTGAGCGGCATCCAGTGGCGCATCAATCCATGATGTCCCCAAAGCATTTTTTGGGTAAAAATCATTTTTTGGGGAAGTAGTACGGGAGATTGTAAACTGTCTTTGATGTCCACCAACAGCGTGTCGGTCAGACTCAGTTGGGCGTAGGCGCTGCTTGTCAGGCACAGCAGTGCCAGAAGTAACACTTTTCTCATAAGTTTTCAATTAAGTAGGGTAGTAAAATATATGTAGCTACATCTACGTAAAAGAAAGCGTTATGGATGCGTCGGCACAAAAAAAGCCGCACTTTCGGTGCGGCTTCACGAATATTTTTTTCAAATCCTAAGGAGATACCAAGGCGTAGTTGTTGATTGTTCCGCCCGTTTTTTGGCTGGCAGTTGTACGAGTAAGTACCAATTCTGTTTCAGAAGCTGAATTAATCGTAAACTGAATCGTGCCCGAAGTACCTGTAGGTTGAGGCGTCAAACTTTTGAGTGTCAGGGTATTTCCAGCCGCGCTTTCTTGTACTTCCCACTGACCTGTAAAAGTATTTCCGTCAAATTCTTTGTACGACACCGCCGTAGGGCTACTCAAGTCCAAACGAAAGTTTACGTATCCCGCTTTGGCATTACTGGCTCCGCCTTTGGTATAAACCGTCGTCGAGCCTTCTTTTACGGTTTGGGCGCTCCAAACTCGTGCTATGATTTCGCTGAGGGGTTTGGCGTTGGGTTTGCACCCCGATAATAGGAAAATACCTACCACTGCAGCTCCTAAGAATGTACAAATGCGTGTCATGTTTTCTGTGCTATGTTTTAAAAACAACCGTGTCTTTCTACCTCAATACATACAAAACCTAAGCCAAAGCTTAAATATTGCGCCCGAATATCAGTTTTTTTTGAAAAATCTGCAAGTTTTTGCGGTAAAAGCTACGTTTAACCGCCTATTTTGTATGGTTTAGCCTTGGTTTCAGTTACGGTCGGGCTGTTGTAAGCCACGGTCTGACTATCGTCTGGCCTTCTTTTTGGCTTCCTTTGTATTACGGTCTGACTATCGTCTGACCTGAGTTTGAATAAAGACGCAAACGACGGTTTCGGGGTTGTAATCCCATCAAAAATAAATTATGGCATTCTCAGCGACTGCCAACTTACCATTTGCCAACCCGCTTTGTTTTTTACATACACATCCGTAAATCGAAAGCGCGTGTTGAGCTGTTGGCCATTACTAAGCACTTTTGCCGCACACATACCCGTGATGACGGCCGTCTTACCATAAACACGCACCTTCAAATCTTCTGGTACCATTTCTTGATAAGTAAGTTTTCCGTCTTTGATGGATTGAACAAACGACGCTTTGGTGTCGATAAGCCCGTTGGAGTGACAATAATATAGGTCTTCGGCGAGTACTTTGTCGAGATAAGCGTAGTCTTTGCTTACCAATGCAGCAAAACGCTCTTTTTCAATGGTGGCAACGGCAATTTCGGTCGAAGTTTGCGACCAAACTACGTAGCTTTTACATACCCAAAGCATCAGTATGGCGGCTATTAGGGTAAAACGAGAGATGGTTTTCATAAGAGATGGTTTATAAATTTTTCTTTTTTAATTCTGCAACGGCATGATTAGCCGCTCGTGCCGTGAAGGCCATAAACGTCAACGAGGGGTTTTGGGTACTTATCGAAGTCATGGCGGCACCGTCGGTCACAAACACGTTTTTGCAAGCATGAAGCTGATTCCACTTGTTCACGAGTGACGTCTTGGGATCGGCACCCATTCGGATACCTCCCATTTCGTGGATATCTAACCCAGGCGACTGTTTGGTATCAATCGTCCGAATATTTTTGCAACCTGCTTTGGTTAACATTTCAACGTTGGTTTCCCAAAAATGTTTCAGCATTTTCTCATCGTTCTCATCGTAGCCAATCGACGTAATTAACTGCGGAATACCGTATTTATCTTTTTTATCTTGGCTCAAACGCACGTGGTTTTCGTACTTGGGAATGGTTTCTGCCTGAATCTGCACAAACAAATGCCACGGCCCTGGTTTTGCATTGGCTTCTTTCCAAGCCGCCCCAAAACCTTCTTCGCCAGCGGCGCTTCCCCAGCCGCCTCTTGCGGCACTCATCGCCACCAAGTAACCCCGCAAAAAGTCGGTTTCTTGTTTGTGCACATTCTGATACCTCGGCATAAAACCCGACGTAGGTCGGCGACCAAAATAGTATTTATCTTCAAAACCGTCGATGTCGGCATACACATGGCCTCGGTAATTGTGAAAAGCGACATGATGCCCCAACATACCGTTGTCGTTGCCAAGTCCGTTGGAAAAACGATTTGAGGTAGAATTTAACAAGATTTGATTTGAGGCCAAACAGGACGCATTTAGAAAAATAATTTTTGCGTAATACTCAATGGTTTCGAGCGTATTAGCATCCACAATCCTAACTCCTTTTGCCTTTCCTGCTTTTTCATCATAAATAATAGAATGTACGACCGAGTGCGGACGAATGGTCAGTTTACCCGTTTTACGAGCGGCAGGCAATGTGGCCGACTGCGAACTAAAATACGCCCCAAATGGGCAGCCACGGTAACACAAATGCCGCGCCTGACACTGCCCCCGCCCTAAAGCCGTATGCCAAGGTTGCGGTTTGGTCAAATGCGCGCATCGACCGATAATCAAATGACGGTCGGTATAGTGTTTTTTGAACGACTGCTGAAGGTGTTTCTCTACGCAATTGAGCTCCCACGGGGGCAAAAACTCACCGTCGGGCAAACCATCCAATCCATCTTTATTTCCCGAAATTCCCGCAAAACGCTCTACGTAACTGTACCAAGGCGCGAGCTCGTCGTAAGTGACAGGCCAAGGCACCGCAAAGCCATCGCGGGCGGGACCTTCAAAATCGTATTTGGCCCAGCGCTGCACCTGCCGCGCCCACAGCAGCGATTTTCCACCTACCTGATACGCCCGAATCCAATCAAACGGTTTTTCTTGGATGTAAGGCTGTTCGTCATCTTTGGTAAAAAACTGTTGCGTAGCTTCATCTAGCGCATAACAGCGGCTTACAATCGGATTTTTTTCCCGAAACGACGGAGGCAACCGATTGTGGTGCGGCAACTCCCACGGGTTTTTCATGGCCGTGGGATAATCAGTAACGTGGTCAACGTTGCGCCCTCGGTCGAGCACCAACGTACGCAAACCTTTTTCGCACAACTCTTTGGCCGCCCAGCCCCCCGAAATGCCCGATCCAATCACAATGGCATCGTACTGATTTGCCTGCTTGGCATCAATGTTGAAGTACATAGTGTATTTTAAAAAACCGTTTTTACTGTTCCTCTTTGTTTGCCAAATGTGCATAATCGTTGACTACTGTCAGCAAAAATGTACGGTGTTCCAACGGAGACGTTATTTCCAAAACTTCGGCTACTTTTTCAGCAGTCCGTTCCAATAATTCGTCGTTTGATGTACGCAACACCTGACGAATGGTTTCGATGTCGGTGTCTTTGAGCTGGTTGGCAGTGGCATAGGTCACCAAATAGTCGTCGGGAAGTTCTTGGTACACAACCTGACTGAGGGTGACGCGCTTGGTGGTTTTGACCACCGTTGTTCCCGCCGCAATGTCCCCAATTCGCTGTCCTTTCCCGTTGGCTGCAATCGTAATAATGGCTACCAATGGCGTCAAGATTTCGGTATCGACCAATATCAACAACCATCGCAATAGGTACGCCCCCAACGTGGGAGGGCTTCCGTCAAGCAGCACTACCCTGATCCGCATGGCGCGCTTACCGAGGGTTTGACCATTCAAAAAATATTCTGTTAAAATTGGGTAGAGCATGATTGGCAAAACAACAATCACAATCATCACAAATGTACTTGTGCCTTTTCCTCTGCCCATTGCACCGTAGGCGACTATCCAAGCAATCACCCAACCAATGTAAATAAGGCGGTCTATGAGGTTGGCAGCGATACGTTCACCTATGCTCGCAGGCTCATACTCTAAATCGACATTTTGGGAGGTTTGGATTCTAACAGACATATTTTTATAGAGAGTGTGTAAACAATTAGCAAATGAGTGAGGAGTTTTTCCTAACTTTTGCGCAAAATAGAAAAATCAGGCAGTTAGTTACTACTTCATTTGCGCATTTTTCATGAAAGAAGCCGTATTTGTAAAACGTAATACCGAAAAGTGGCAAGCGTACGAATCGACGCCCACCCACGACCCCGACCAACTCACCGAACGGTTTATCGAACTGACCGACGACCTTTCGTACGCTCGGACGTTTTACCCCAAGGCAAACGTAACACGTTACCTCAACGGTATCACGGCACAGTTTCACCAAAAACTTTATTCCAACCGCCGCGAAGATCGCAACCGTATTGCCCGTTTTTGGCGCGAAGAGCTGCCATTGCTCATGTACGAATCGCGGTTTAAGCTCTTGTATTCGTTTGTGTTTTTCATGAGTGCTTGCGTGTTGGGTTGGGTTTCAGCGGCCAACGATGACACCTTCGTTCGACTTATTTTGGGCGATGCTTACGTTAATCAAACCCTCGAAAACATCCAAAAAGGCGACCCGTTGGCGATTTATGGACATACGGGTCAAATAAGTATGTTTTTGCAAATTACTTTTAACAACATTCGGGTTTCCTTCGTGGCCTTTGTGTTAGGGATTGTTTACTCGTTTGGCACCATTGTCATTTTGTTCAAAAATGGGGTCATGCTTGGTGCTTTTCAGTTCTTTTTCTTTGAACGTGGACTACTTCTCGACTCCGTACTAAAAATTTGGATTCACGGGACGCTCGAAATCTCGGCCATTGTGATTGCAGGATCGGCAGGCTTGGTGATGGGGCACAGTCTGTTGTTTCCGCGCACCTACAGCCGACTCGAATCTTTCAAGCAAGGTGCAAAAAAAGGGGTAAAAATCGTCATTGGTCTGGTACCTATTTTTGTCACCGCAGGCTTTCTCGAAAGTTTTGTTACACGCCTCTCCTTGCCCGCTTTTGTTAGCGGAAGCATTATTTTGGTTTCGGCCGTGTTTATTGTTTGGTATTTTGTAATTTATCCTCGACAGCTTTATCAATTCAAATGAAACCACCAATTATCCTTCTCCAACAACGCGATTTTGGGCAAAAAATCAACGCGACGTTCGACTTTGTTGTTCAAAACTTCAAACCATTGGCAATTAGCCTTTTATACATAGCAGGCCCACTTTCGTTGGTGGGTGGTTTTTTTATGGGCTCCTACCAATCGGGTATCTTAGAAATGCAAAAAAGCGTACTCGAAAGTGGCTCTTCTTCTTTTGATGGTATCTATCAAATGGTAGGAACCGTGTTTTTGTTGAGCTTCTTTTTGATTTTGGCTAACATCATTTCCTCTCTAGTCATTGGGGCTTATTTTTTGGAATATGAGGCAGGAAATCGAAACATCACCCCCGAAATCGTCTGGAATCGTTTGAAAGGCTATATCGGCAAAGCACTCATTTTCAACTTTGTGATGGGTATCGCCGTTGTAGCGGGCATCGTATTTTTCTTACTTCCTGGCATTTACCTGGGCGTTACGCTTTCGCTAATGACCATGATATTGATGCGCGAAAACCTCGATTTGGGCGATACTTTCCGTCGCTGTTTTTACCTCATCAAAGACAAATGGTGGTCCACGTTTGGACTTCTCTTTGTGATGGGCATTGTATCATCCATCATTGGATACGCTTTCCAAATCCCTACCCTTATCCTGACAATCATGAGTTCGTTGCAGGTTAAGCTGGCCAACACCGAAGTGCTGATGACCATCAGCGGGGTCATTGGCACCGTCGGAGGTGGACTGGTACGCTCATTGGTACTGATAGCCATCGTATTTCAATACTACAATTTAGTCGAGCGCCGCGAAGGCTCAGGCATCCTCGACGCCATCGACAATATTGGCAAAACCGACACTCCCCGCACCGATTTACGCGAAGAAGAGTTTTAAAGGGCAAGGGGGCAAAGGGCACGGCCATAGATTCCTCGTTCCCTCGGAATGACAAAGAACTACCCTTTGCCCCTTGCCTGCTATTTATCATCCAGTGCTTGATAAATCATTAAATCAAACTTGCGGTCGAGCTCGCCGCCCATGCTGGTAGGCCACATTTGCTTCATCAATACGGCACAGATTTTCTCTTTTGGGTCGGCAAAATAATGCGTACTGAAGGCTCCGCCCCAGCTAAATGTGCCGACGCTGCTGTAAATATCGTTGGCGCGCCCTGCTTCATTAATCACGCTGAAACCCAAGCTGAAATAATTTCGTGGATCGGGAAATAGCGTACCGCTTTGATTGGTATTGGTAAACAACTCCACTCCTCGGCGACTCAATAAGCGTTTGCCGTTGTAAGTACCCCCGTTGAGCAACATTTGCAAGAAAACCGCGTAGTCGTAGGCAGTGCTGGTGAGCCCGCCACCGCCCGAAAAATACGACTTAGCCCCTTTGATGGGATAATCGGGATCACTTCCGAGATTATCGAGACTACCTTTGACGAGTGTTTTCTCTTTGGTTTCGGAATAAATCGGAACCAAGCGGTCTTTCTTGGCGTCGGGCAAATAGAAATGCGTGTCTTTCATGCCCAACGGCTCAAAAATGTGTTTCTGAAAATACTGCTCCAACGTTTCGCCAGATACAACTTCTACCAAATATCCCAACACATCGGTACTTAGTCCATAAGTCCATTTTTCACCTGGCTGATGCGTGAGGGGAAGCTTGGCTAATTTCTTGATGTTTTCGCCAATGGTCAGTTTTTTGGTCGTAAAAGCATCCACAATTCCCGCCTTTGAATACACGGCCTTGATGCGGTCGTCGCTCCCGATGGCGTTGTAATTAATCCCCGACATGTGCGATAATAAATGCCGAACCGAAATTTCGCGTTTGGCAGGAACAGTCGTGAAGGTGCTGTCTTTGGGGTTAAATTGATCCATAACAACGGGCTTGGCAAACTCAGGAATGTACTTGCTGATGGGGTCATCGAGCATGATTTTACCTTCTTCATGGAGCATCATTACCGCCAGCGACGTGATGGCTTTGGTCATGGACGCGATGCGGTACATGGCATCTTTGCCCAAAGGCTTGTTGGCATCGAGGTCGGCTTTCCCAAAGGCTTTGTGGTAAACGATTTTTCCGTCTCTAACCACAATCGCTGCCACGCCAGGAAATGCGCCTTTGTCGATGTACGACTTCAAAACACCATCAATGCGATTGAGGCGTTCGCTGTACATCCCAACGGTTTCGGGGGCAGCGGCAGTAAGTAAAGGTGGTTTTTGTTGGGTGCCTGTTTGGGCAAATACCGTTACGGTCGTCAAAGCCACAAACGCCGACGTCCGAAAAAAAGTCAGAAGGTTCATATGATTGGTTAAGGTTTGATAGTCAGTAAAGTTATACTGCTATTAAGTCATTTGCAAACTCCTTAAAGGACTTAATTTGATATTGGCTTTGCACCAAACGATTAAGGGCTCGGTAGGTAGGCGAAGGCAAGTTTTTGAAAATATCCGCCAATTGCTCCGTGGAACGCACATCGTTTTGAGGAGCGAGTTCAATCAAGTGTCGGTCGTTTTGGTATTGATGAATAAAACCGTACAAACTCAAGCCGTCGGTGGAAGTATAGCCAAAGTCGAGCATAAACGAAGGCGTATCGGTAAAACAAGCCTCCAAGCCCATGGTGGTTCCCATGTGGAAGAAGGCATCGGCGTGGGCGATTTTTTCAAATTTCTCCAAAATGTGGCTGTCTTTAACCGACAAATCTAACGTTCGGAAACCATCGTCCATCACCACGTTGGGCAGGCTGCGCAGCGGTGCGTACAACTCCCAGTTACCCTGCACAGGATACGGTCGAACCACCAGCTTCAAATCAGGGCGGGCTCGTTGCAGAGTTTCTGCCACTTGTTTGACCACACTCACTTCGTCGCGGACAAGGTCAACGACGCCAATCGCACAGCCGACATAGACGTAAGGAAAATCATACGTACGGGGCAACTGAGCCGCTACCTTACGGTATTCGTGAATGTAGGCAAACTGACTGGCACCCACCACACTAGCCCGCGAGGACGATACGTGTTGCAAATGAATCAAATCTTCGCGGATGCGCTCATTCCAACAGACGTAGGTCGCACGCGACGAAAAACAGGTATGCTTACAGGCGTGGTCCCAGCTATAGACATAGACCTTCACGGGGTGATTTTCGTGAACCAAACGCGCCATCAAAAAATCGTCGGCAATGGCCGTAAAACACACAAATTGATCGATACCCTTGAGGTCGGTTTGGGCTCGGTACTGAAGTCGGTTCAGGTAAAAATCGTAAGAAATGATTTTGGGTAATCGACGCACCCACGCCAAAATTTGGTGGTTTTTTTTCAGCACAGCAGCGTCCGTAGCAAGCGATGCTTTAAAAAGCTCCATCAAAAAGAAATTGTGACGGCTTTCGGGAATTTGTCGGAAAAGGATGTAGAGTTTTATCCAAAGGTTATTCCACCAGCCTCCCTTTTTCTCATTGATGAGTCGAAACTCTACGCCCGCAGGCAAGTGACGCAAAATCTCCTCTTTGTTCTCAGGGCGACCAAAGATAGTAACTTGGTGCTGCTGGGCAACTTCCGTAATAACTCGCCGCACATCGTTGCGGAAATCAAAAAAAGAAACGACAAATCCGATTTTCATGGGTAATGTTTGTGGTACGAACGTCATATCCGTAAATATCACCGCAATAAAAGTATAAATTACTCATACCCCCAAACACCTTCCATCAAGAAAAATTTGGCACATTATTACTGTTGTGTTAGTTTTACGTTCAAACAGTCATCAAACGTATGAAAAAAATAGCCTTCCTTATCCTATGCGTTGTAAACATAGCAGCCAACGCCCAAACCATTTTTCAGGCTCAAGAAGTTGATAAAGCCGCTACCCCTCAAGGAGGTATTCCATTACTTCAAGAATATGTCAAAGCCAATTTACAAGTGCCATTTGCTACACGCGTGGCGGGGATAAAAGGACGCATGTTTTTGAGCGGGGTAGTAGAACCCGACGGAAGTGTGTCGGAACTAAAAATTGTCAAAGGACTTCAGCCCCAAGCCGATAAAGAAGCATTGCGGGTAGTAGGCTTGTATCGAGCATGGCAGCCTGCACTCAAAGACGGCAACCCCGTACGGCAAGCGTTTAATTACTCAGTCGTTTTTCCCGATAATCCTATCACCAATTACGACAGTACTTCGCATAGCTTGGTCGATTATTTCAATGATAAATTTCAATATACCCAAGAACCAAAGGAATACCACTTCCGCCGCTTGATTCCTGTTGATAACAACGGGGTAGTGACTGCGGACGTAGTTTTTGAAGAATTCAAGAAAAAAGAGTGGAAGCCGTATATGTCGGCAACGTACTCCAAAAAGCCGATGATGTATAAAATATATGACGGAAGCAAGGTTGACTCTCTGGCCGCATACAGTATTAGTGCGCGCGACCAAGATTGGAACTCGTACGTACCCGAAATGATATTTCAAACCAATGGTCAGTTGCTTTCGGTGACGGAGTACAAAAAGGGGCTTGAGAAAGCTAATTATTCACATTATTATTCCAATGGTTCTTTGAAAGAAACAATGATGGTAGATGGCTCCAATTTTAGGGAAATACATTGGTACGATAATGGGCAAATCGCTGAAATCATTCAGATAGAACCTAAAAATCAAATAATCGCGACGACTGTACGAACCATAGCGCTTTGGTCAAAAACAGGCCAACAATACGTGAAAGAGGGCAATGGCTGGGCCATAAAACAAGAGGGAGAAGCTACGAGTCAAGGACGGCTAGTCAACGGCAAAAAAGAAGGTCGATGGGTTTCAAAACTCGCTGACAGCACGTTGTACATTGATGAATTGTACTCGGATGGGGTACTATCTAAAGGTACGGTTTATGACAAAGGTGACGTACGAACTTACACCGAAGCCGAGAAAAATCCCGAATTTATTGGTGGATTCCCCGCTTTGGGACAGTTTTTAACTCAAAACATACGTTACCCTAAAGAAGCTTACCGTAAAAAAGTATCTGGGAAAGTTTACCTCACTTTTGTCGTTTGTGAAGACGGCTCTTTGTGTAATTACGAAGTACTAAAGGGCATCGGAAGCGGCTGCGACGAAGAAGCGCTACGGGTAGTGAAAGAAATGAGTGGTAAATGGCAACCAGGCGTCCAGCGAGGTAAAAAGGTACGGGTCAAGTATAATTTGCCCGTTACTTTTATGCTAAATTGATGGGGTTAACGTATCAAAATATGGAACTACTATCTATTGCTCCAGAGGAGCTACATCTTAGTAGAAACTATGAATAATGACAGAAATGCACCCATTTTCCAACGACAGGTTTTATTTCGTCAGGGGCGAGACGCTTTTCATCACACGACCATACTATCACCATTACTAAAAAAACAGCAGCAACTTTGCCTTCATTGATTTATCTGTTTAAGTAATTGTGCGTAAATTTTAGTGTATTAGTAGTTTATATTGCTTCGGACAGGGCCGCCTGTGCGGAAGCGTAACCTTTGTAGAAGAAAAATTCGTTCATAAAGTTTGAATCTTTTTTGCTTCGGACAGAGCCGCACGTGCGAAAGCATAACAAAGCTTCTCCGAAGCAAAAATTAAAAAAATATCCTTCTGCTACTACAAATGTTGTGCCTCTACCGAGGCTACTTTGAATTACTGTAGAGCTTTTGCTCAACTACTTAATATTCAATAACTTACATTTTTTCAAATCTTGACATACCGAACCCGTGCTAATCCATTACAATAACTAACCGTTAGTACGTTGTCTTGCAAATCCATGTGCCATGTTTCACAATAAACACAATTAATCAAAGCGCACATCGGATTGTCTGGAACTGTTTCTTTGGGAACAATGCTAAACTTCTTGCCATTTATAGTAAGATACAGAGGGCCACAGCAAGTAGCTAAACCTTTTGAATCAAGAACGACACCATCATAGCGGATTTCAAATTGGTGTTGACCGCTCTGGGTAACATATTCCCATTCCTTTTTGTCGGCTCGCTCAATGGCAGTCACTCGCCATTTTCCCACCAAAGGCTGTATTTCTTCGGGGGTAAGCTGTTTCTCTTTGCACGAAAAAATACCTAAAACAAGAAAGAAAACCCAAACAACATTTTTCACGAGCCTGACAATTTTAATGGTTGGAAGGAATTGGTAAAACGCAGACATTATCCGTTCAATCGGCGTTATCCGTGTTCCATTTTTTGACCGATGACGCCTAAACACGCCAAATAGTTAGATAATATACTAAGAATCAGAGTCGTGTAAATCGATTTCGCCCACCCGAATTACATAGGTTTGTAATCAACTGACCGTTTTCTATTTCCAAATACCACGTATCACAAGCCAAGCAAAATACCAACGCACACGAGGGATTAGGAGCAAGTTTTTCTTTGGGTTCAATGGTAAACTTGTTGCCCTGATATACCAAATACGTTGGAACGCAGCAAGCAGGCAAGCCATTGGCATCAAGAATGACCCCGTCGTAGCGGATTTCAAATACATAGCCATCTTTAGAAGTTATAGATTCCCATTTTTTTGCATCTCCCGCTTGCTCAATGGCATCGAGTTTCCATTTTCCTACCAACGGCTGTATTTCTTCAGGAGTAAGCTGTTTTTCTTTGCACGAGAAAATACCTAAAACAAGAAAGAAAACCCAAACAACATTTTTCATCAGTTTACAGTTTTTTAATGGTTGGAAAGAATTGGAAAAACCCAGACATTATCCGTGACAATCTGTTCAATCACCGTTATCCGTATTCCATTTTTTTACCAATGACGCCTAACCCCCCCAAATAGTTGGAAACAAAAAAGCGTCAGCCGATTTTCATCGACCAACGCTTTTTTGATTTGATTCGGGTTGTGAGCAACCTTTGACACAAAAATTCGGGTTGTGAGCAACCCTCAGCACGGAATTCGAGTTGTGAGCAACCCTCAACACGGATTCGACATTCTGCACTCAACCACTCGACACTCCAAAACTAGCTCCAATCTCTGTCCCACGAATCTTTGGCATTCCATTCGTCGGTGGGAGCAAACCATTTCTGGTCTTTTATCAAAAACTTCTTCGCTACTTCTTCGTTGAGCTCTACCCCTAAACCTGGCTTGTTAGGAACGGGGGCAAATCCGTTGACAACCAGTGGCTTGTTGCCCGTTACAATGTCTTCCCAGCCTTCCACATCCACGCCGTGGTGTTCCAAGGCCACGAAATTTTCGGTAGCGGCGGCACAGTGTACGTTGGCCATAAATGAAATTGGGCTTCCCGCAAAGTGCATCGCCATCGGAATGCCGTGTTCTTCGGCGTAGTCCCCAATTTTTTTGGTTTCCAAAATTCCACCCGACGAAGCCAAGTCGGGGTGAATCATGTCCACCGCTTTGGCATTAATGAGTTTGATAAACTCTTCCTTCAAGAAAATATCCTCGCCCGTCAGGGTAGGCGTTTCAATCGCGTCCGAAATTTGCTTCCACTGGTCGGTATAGAACCACGGCACCAAGTCTTCGAGCCACGCCAACTGGTACTTTTCAACGGCTTTACCCAAGCGAATAGCCGTGTTTACGTCAAAATGCCCGAAGTGGTCGGCGGATACAGGAATGTTGTATCCCACACCTTCCCGAATTTTGCTGACATATTCGGCAATATACTCCAAGCCTTTGTCTGTAATCTGAATCCGTGTAAAAGGGTGTTTCGTCATGCCGTAGTTTCCTACGGTTTTGGTCTTGTTGTCACGCTGCGAAAGTTTCCAAACATTGTCCCCAATGAGCATACCAGGTTTACCTGCCAACAGCCCAATCCCGAAGTCCATCTTCAAAAAAGTGTAACCTTTGTCAAGGCGTGTTTCTTTGAGTTTTTTGGCAAAAGTAGAAGGATCGCTGATTTCGGGCGTATCGGCATAAAGTCGAACTTCATCACGGTATTTCCCACCAAGCATCTGATAAACAGGAACGTTATAGGCTTTTCCTGCCAAGTCCCAAAGGGCCATTTCAACCCCACATACACCACCCGCAGCGCGCCCATGTCCCCCAAACTGCTTAATTTCTTTGAAGATTTTCTCGACGTTACACGGGTTTTGACCCAACAAACGACTCTTGAGCATCAGGGCGTAGTTAGGACTAGCGCCGTCACGTACTTCGCCCCAGCCCACCAAACCTTGATTGGTATCGATACGAATGATAGGACTTTTAAACGGAACTCCTTGCAAATGAGCAATGCGCATGTCGGTGATTTTTAGCTCCGAAGGCTTAGAATCACGTTTTACTTTTTGGGTAATAAATTCCATTTCTTTTTCGGGCTTTCCGTCAAACATCAAGCCCATGGATAAGCCACCAAGTAAGCCTTTGCGTAAAAAGTCGCGGCGATTGTTTTCGGAAGCGGTGTGGGAATCGGGCAACTTAAAACGTTGTGTAAATTTTTTCATTGGGGTTTGTCAATTAGGTGCGTACGCACGGTTAAGAGTTGTATTAATGATACAAGATTAGGTCAATTTTTTCTGAAAATATTTCAAAAATCACCGATGGAAAAAGATAGAAGTGTGGGAGACAAAATTGTCGGTATTTTGTAAATACCAAGCCCCCCACCCCCGATGGGGGAATTAATACAACTAAACAAATCTCCCCATTGGGGGTGGGGAGCATGATGATTATGAAAAAAGTTATCCAAGCCCTTTTCTTGGCGGCAATGAGTTCTCCATTATTTGCCCAAATTCAAGCACCCAAAGAGCTTATTCAGTTTTATACCCAAGAGTGGAAAGGGGAGCGCTTCCCCGATGGCCGTCCTAAAGTCCCCGATGAAATTGTAAAACGTTTGGCCAATGTATCCATCGAAGAAGCCTGGGGAATCATGCGGGGAGATGGTTATAACAACCAGTTTGAAGGAAATTTTCAAATCATTCACCCCGAAAAGCCATTGGTAGGCCGTGTCTTGACGGCGCAATATATGCCCGCACGTCCCGACATGGAAAAGCCCATTAAGGAAAAAGGAAAAGCTGAAGGCCGCCGAGGCAACACCAACTCATGGCCCATCGACGCGCTTCAAATCAACGACGTTTATGTAGCCGATGGGTACGGAAAAATCATTGACGGAACGCTCATTGGCGATAACCTTGGCAATTCCATTTATGCCAAATCCAAAACAGGTGTGGTGTTCGACGCAGGCGTGCGCGACCTCGAAGGACTCAGCGCCATCGACGGCTTTGTGGGTTTTACGCGTGGCTACGACCCATCGGCCATCAAAGACATGACCATGACCTGCATCAACTGTCCCATTCGTATTGGTCGTGCGTCGGTCTTGCCAGGAGACTTGGTGTTGGGCAAACCTGAAGGTGTGATTTTTATTCCCGCGCATTTGGCCGAGAAAGTGGTGAATCAGTCCGAGTTTATTGCATTACAAGATGAGTTTGGACACAAAATGCTCCGTGAAAACAAATTCACCCCAGGCGAAATCGACATGAAATGGAGCGATGCCATCAAAAATGCCTTCCGCGAACACATCAAAACGCGTTCAGGAAAAGTGTATTTGACGAGCGAGCAGATTGAGAAGTTTTTGTCGAAGGAGTAAGGAAAGCTGATTTACTTCGAGCCAGTAATTAATTTTAGTTATTGGCTCGAAGTAGAAATTTATCGAGCCCAATTATCAATAATAAGCTCTCTAATCAATCCGTGTTGCTCGCATCCGTTAAATCCGTGTTCTAATCGCGCAGTTTTATTGTAAACTTACATACTTTCGCTTAAAAAATCCAAACGATACCACCACCAACACCACATATACCACCGCCAAAATATAGCCTCCGTAGATAAAGAAATCCAAGAAACTGATGTTGGGTTGGCCGAAGTTTTTGTAAAGCAGCACCAATACTGTCCCTAAGTATCCCCACCAATCGGCGAGTGTCACCACAAAACTCACCGTGCTCACGTACTTAAACGAAGCCACAAAACGCTCAAAATAAAGGCCGTTACAAGGCACGTAGGCCAAATACAACCCCACGCCCGTCAGCGTAAACCATACGCCCGCCGAAAGCATTCCTTGCTGGTACATCCACGTACTAATGCCCACGGTAAGTCCTCCCGCCACCAAAAGTACATTGATCAGCATAAACGCCTTCCAGTTGTCTTTCACCCAGCGCAACGTTCCCATCAAAATCAGGATAAAAACGGAGACAAAGGTTTCGGTTTGGGTAAAAATAAGTGGGTCGTCAACGCCCGCAGTTTTGAGGATTTCGGGGGCAAAATTGTCGCGGAAATCGCGGAAGGCCGTCAAGAAAACGTATGATACAATCAAGGTAATCAACCCTACTGAGAAGGTTTTGATAAAACGACTACGGTCAGCGGCGTTCATCGGCGCGCGTTCGGTGCGTTCGGCGCGGTCTTCGTCCGAAGGGGCGGGCAATTTGGCCAATGCCCAAACGGCAAACACGAGTGGTACGGCAAACATCAATCCTGTCAGAAAAGGCATCCAAAACTCCGAAATGCCGTTGTTGAGCAAGGTTTTGCCAACGGTTTTTACAAATCCAGACGCAAAAATAAACGAAGCTGTAAGCCCTGCCACGAGGGCGTCGGTTTGGCGGCGTCCTTCCAAAAAGCCCAATACCGTTCCATAGACCATTCCCAGCGGCAGCCCGTTGAGAAACAAAAATGGGATATTATAAGGTGCTGGGACAAGGGCAAAACCCAGCAAGGCAAGCTCCGCAAACCCCACAAACGACAGTAAATAAATGGCGCGTTGGGCAGGCTTCATTTCCGAAACCACCTTAATACCAATGAGTTTAGAAAGTGCGTAGCCAAAAACCTGTAAAGTAATCAGCCAAATTTTGTAGTTAATCCCCCAGAAAACCATCCCATCAAAAGTAGCGGCGGTAATCCCTCGTCGGAAAGCGTACATGCAGGCATAAGCACAAAAAGCAGCGGTAGCCCCCCAAAGCATGAGGCGGGATTCTGAAGGTCGTTTCATAAAAAGGGTTTAGAAATAGTAAAATCTATGTTGCGGTAATGTTATTTTTCCAAACTGGTTTGATAGCCGATTAGCCAACGGGAAACCAGCAACCCGAAACCTTAAATTATTTTTTCACATGGTCTTGGTTAAAATGCAGCCCCACATTCTCCCGCCGCGCCATCGCCATTTTTAGTACTAAATACGATACATTGATCATGTTGCGAAGCTCCATAATCGGCACCGACACTTTCGATTGCCAATAGAGTTCTTCGTGTTCTTTATAAATCAATTCCACGCGGTCGTGTGCGCGTTTCAAACGGCGGTTGGTACGGACAATCCCCACGTAGTTAGACATAATTGCTTCCAACTCTTTGGTCATTTCGGTCACCAAAATCGCCTCTTCAGGATGCGTCGTACCCTCGTCGTTCCATTCGGGAATGTTTTCAGGAATATGCGCATCCGATAGGTTTTCGATTGTTTTTACAAACGCCCGATGCGCAAATACCACCGCTTCAAGTAACGAATTAGAAGCCAAGCGATTGGCTCCGTGTAAACCAGTACAGGCACATTCGCCAGTGGCGTACAGATAGAAAATATTGGTTTGTCCAAACTCATTGACTTTGATTCCGCCGCACATATAGTGTTGGGCTGGAACAACGGGGATATAATCCTTCCGAACGTCGATACCTAATTGTTCTTTACAATAGGCAGTGATGTTGGGAAAGTGTTCAATAAATTTTTCGTAATCACAATGCGTCACGTCGATGTACACGTGTTCGTCTCCGTATTTTTTCATTTCGGAGTCAATCGACCGCGCCACAATGTCACGCGGAGCGAGCGACAAACGTGGGTCGTAATGCTCCATAAATGTTTCCCCTTTTTTGTTACGGAGAATGCCTCCAAAACCTCGTACTGCTTCCGAAATCAAGAAGTTAGGCTTTTTGCCAGGTTGATAAAGCGCCGTTGGGTGAAACTGAATAAACTCCATGTTGTCGCACACGCCCTTGGCGCGGTAGGCCATTGCAATGCCATCACCCGTTGCAATGCGAGGATTGGTCGTATTTTGGTAAATATTGCCAATGCCTCCTGTAGCCAACATAGTCGTTTTGGCCAAAAACTTCTCAACTTTCCCCGTTTTGGTATTTAGTACATACGCACCAAAACATTTAATATCATCGCGGTGGCGATAGACGGTTTCACCCAAGTGGTGTTGCGTAATCAAATCGACGGCGAAATAATGCGTAAATATCTGAATAGAAGGATGGCGTTTTACCTCATCGAGCAATGCCCGTTCGATTTCCGCTCCCGTGGCATCTTTGAAGTGCAAAATTCGGTGGTCAGAATGCCCACCCTCTTTGGCCAAATCATAATCGCCGTCAGCTTCTTTGTCGAAGCGAGTTCCGTACGAAATCAGCTCCATGATGCGTTCGGGGGCTTCTTTGACCACAATCTCAACGATATTTCGTTTACTGATGCCACCTCCAGCCACCATCGTATCTTCGATGTGCTTTTCAAAAGAATCTTCTTCCGACCACACGGCAGCAATACCCCCTTGGGCGTATTTGGTGTTGGTTTCATCGGCTTGTACTTTAGTGATGACAGCAATAGAAACTTTTTCTTGTTGGGCATCAAAATGGCGCGCCAACTTGGCGGCGTAGCTAAGGCCCGCAATCCCCGAACCTACCACTAAAAAATCGAACTGAGGCATATTGATGTAGAATGACGAAGGTTTGAAATACGAATGTTAAAGTCTTAATAAAACCAAAACTACCAATACAGCGGCGACTGCACAGGTGGTGATTACCTAGAAATGGCGCGGTTGTCTGCGCCTGCAAGGATAAAGAATAAATCAGTAAAAATTTAATTTTTTGAATCATTTTGTGTTTCAAAAACCAAACCGCTATATTTGCAGTCCGATTTTCGCCTCATAATGCCCGTTTATATAGTTAATTAATTGATTTTCAACGAAAAAACACTTAACAAAGTGGATACACTCAGTTACAGAACCGTTTCGGCTAACGCTGCTACCGTACAAAAGGAATGGATAGTAGTAGATGCTAAGGGTGAAGTTTTGGGTCGTTTGGCTAGCCAAATTGCCAAAATTTTACGCGGTAAGCACAAGCCGTATTTCACTCCTCACGTAGATTGTGGAGACAATGTAATTGTCATCAATGCCGATAAAGTGCGTTTGACTGGCAAGAAAATGACCGACAAAGAATACGTTCGCCACACAGGTCACCCAGGTGGTCAGCGTTTTGCTACTCCGCGTGAAATTTTGGCCAAACAACCACACAAAGTCATTGAAATGGCGGTGAAAGGTATGTTGCCAAAAAATCGTCTTGGTCGTAGCATTTACACTAATTTGCACGTGTATGCAGGTGCAGAACACCCACATGCCGCTCAACAACCGAAAGAAATTAAATTTTAATCATGGAAGTTACTAACACAGTAGGTAGAAGAAAAACATCCGTAGCTCGCGTTTACGTATCAGCCGGAGAAGGAAATATCAAGGTGAATGGCCGTGAGTTTGCTGAGTACTTCCCAATCGAAACGCTCCAAATCATTTTGAAGCAGCCTTTGACAACCGTTAATGTAGCTTCAAATTATGATATTAAAGTGAACGTTCGCGGTGGTGGTGTTCGTGGTCAAGCTGAGGCAACTCGCATGGCGATTGCTCGTGCATTGTGCGAAATCAATGTTGAGTTCCGTCCAGCTCTTAAGAAAGAAGGATTCTTGACACGTGATGCTCGTATGGTTGAGCGTAAGAAATACGGTCGCGCTAAGGCTCGTCGTCGTTTCCAATTCTCGAAACGCTAATACCTGCCCTCCTCCCCCAACGGGGTTGTGGGAATTTGTCCAGACTGCGCTTATGGTGTCCGTTGCGCGGTGCTGCGTATTCAAAATTTTTCTAACAACATTTACATTTAGCTAATAAAATGGCACAATTAGAGTACAAAGACCTGTTGGATGCAGGTGTACACTTTGGTCACTTGACACGTAAGTGGGATCCCCGTATGGCTCCATATATTTTCATGGAGAAAAACGACATCCATATCATTGACCTTAATAAAACAATCGCATCACTTGACGAAGCTTGCCAATACGTAAAAGGCGTAGTTCGTTCAGGCCGTAAAGTGATGTTTGTAGCTACTAAGAAGCAAGCACAAGAAATCGTGTCGGAAGAAGCACGTCGCTTGAAAATGCCATTCGTAACCGAGCGTTGGTTAGGTGGTATGTTGACAAACTTCGCTACCATTCGTAAGTCATTGAAAAAAATGCAGAGCTTGGAGAAGTTGTTGGGTGACGAAGCTACTGCAAGCAATATTGCAAAGCGTGAGCGCCTTATCAAAGGTCGTGAGAAAGATAAGTTGGAGCGTTTGTTGGGTGGTGTAGCTGATTTGACGCGCTTGCCAGCAGCTTTGTTTGTAGTAGATGTGAAGCGTGAGCACATTGCAGTAGCTGAAGCAAAACGTTTGGGTATTCCTGTCATCGCAATGTGCGATACAAACTCAAACCCTAATGAAGTAGATTTCGTAATCCCCGCAAACGACGATGCTTATAAGTCAATCTCATTGATTACCCTTGCCATCGGTAAGGCAATCGAAGAAGGACTCATCGAACGTAAGCAAGAGCGCGATGACGCACGTATGGCCGAAGAAGAAGACGCGAAGCGTTCGGAAGACACAGGTTCAGAAGCGCCAGCCGCCAAAGCTCCAGTAGCTAAAGCAACTGACGAGGACTAAGAACTCAATATATATACCACCGCTTCGGCGGCGGTCGGATAGCCCGTAGCTGCTCATAGGCTATGGGCTATTCCGTTTAACGATTTCATAAAGTAAGAGGTGAAACAAATACAAAACCGATTGCGTAGTTTTACCAAGTCACTTATTTTATTGGAAATCAGTACTTATTAATCATTAAATTACTAAAATTAACTTTTATAAAAAATGGCAATTACCGCAGCAGATGTAAACAAGCTCCGCCAAATGACTGGCGCTGGTATGATGGATTGCAAAAAAGCCCTTACCGAAGCAGATGGTGATTTTGAGCAAGCGGTTGACATCCTTCGTAAACAAGGTCAAAAAGTAGCAGCCAAACGCGCTGACAACGTTGTATCTGAAGGCGTAGTATTGGTTCATGTAAGCCCTGATGGCAAAAACGGCAAAATCGTTGCATTGGCTTGCGAAACTGAACCTGTATCAAAAGTAGAAAGTTTCCAAAATTTGGCCATCAATATCATGAGCCAAGCAGTAGCTACTAACGCTGCTGACAAAGAAACACTTTTGGCAACTCCTCAAGCCGACGGCCAAACACTTCAGGAGCTTATCACAGAATTGATTGGTAAAATCGGTGAAAAACTTGAAGTAATAGGTTACGAAAACGTAACAGCTGACGCGATTAGCTCATACATTCACTCAAACAACAAGCGTGGTGTATTGGTCGCATTTGATGGCGTAACTGAAGGAACTGACCTTTCAGAAGTAGGTCGTGACATTGCGATGCAAATCGCAGCCATGAAGCCAATCGCAGTGGATAAAGGCGATGTGGATGCAGCTGTCATCGAGCGCGAAATCGAAATTGGTAAAGAACTAGCCCGCAACGAAGGCAAAGCAGAAGCAATGCTTGAGAAAATCGCATTGGGTCGTTTGAACAAATTCTACAAAGAAAATACTTTGTTGAACCAAGAATTTATCAAAGATGGTTCTTTGACAATTTCTCAATTATTAGACAAAACTCAAAAAGGTCTTACAATTAAGGCATTCAAGCACATCGCTATCGGCGCCTAGTTTATTCCTTTTAGATATAACTAATACCCTCAGAAAATTATATCTGAGGGTATTTTTATTATATAAATAAACGTATTTAGCTTATTAAATAGCCATAACGAGCAAAATTAAATGCCTCATTGTGTGCAGTGTTAGAAGATTTTCTGTATTTTACTTCAATTTTTCTTGTTACTCTAAACCTATCTTACCGTCCTAATGAGCGTACACTCAATTGGAATGAATCACTATACCGACGAGCAGTTGGTGCGCATGTATGTTGACACGCAACGCAACACTTTTTTTGAAGCACTTTATGAGCGATACGCCGATAAAGTGTATAGGAAGTGTCTGTCTTTTGTGAAAGACCAGGCAAAAGCGGAGGACTTTACCCACGATATTTTTCTAAAATTAATCGTACGGATTGGCACGTTCAAAGAGTCTTCAAAATTCTCTACTTGGTTATTTTCTATTACCTACAACTATTGCATGGATCAGTTGAGGTTAACTAAGAAAATGGCCGAAGATGAATTGACCGAAACTATTGATGTGGCCGAAGATGGAGATGATATTGAAGAAATAGAAATGGATGCTAAACGGCTTCGTCAAGCTTTGGATGGGATTTCGCACGAAGAGCGAACAATTCTACTCATGAAGTATCAAGACGACTTTAGTATCAAAGACATCGCCGATACTTTTGGGTTGACTGAGAGCGCCGTTAAAATGCGACTAAAGCGCACCAAAGAAAAGCTCAAGAAACGCTACCTCGAAGGCGCGATGTTCACAATGCTGATTATAACCAAATTAACCATCTTAGTGAAGTGGTGGCTGAAACACTAACATTAGGAATACTAAAATCGCAAAATGAATAATCCTTTTTTCGACATCGACCCCGACGATAAGGTACCCGAGTCGCTAAAAAAAGCAATCGTATCAGAAATTGACACGATTAGAAACACTATGGAGCTTGTAACGCTCTATGTGGGGCATTTTTTTAGTGCCGCTGGTGCCATGGCAAGCAATGAGCTAAATAAAGCTGTACCTAATCAAGACAAAACCTCTAGCTAGAATGAAACAATTACCCAACCTCACCGAAATACTCATTAGTACGCTTACCAAACTAATCAATCAATTTGTAGAGTTTGTCCCCCGCTTTATTTTCGCTGCTTTTATTTTGTTGATTGGCTATGCCGTCGCCAAAGGGTTAGCAGTGATTACAAGTAAGGTATTAGCGCGCGTAGGGTTTGATAAAATTGGTGATAAACTCAACGAAGTTAGTATTGTAAAACAGCTTCAAACGGAAATTAAACTAAGCCATATTGTATCAAAAGTATTGTACTACTTTATCATGCTTGGTTTTGTTACGGATGCTACGCGTACATTAGGAGTCGGTGCTATTACAAGTTTGGTAGAAAAACTTGTCAATTTTGTTCCCCAACTTATTGTAGCGGCAATCATGCTTCAAATTGGGGTATTGGTCTCAGAGGCCATTAAAAATGCGGTGGTATCTATTTGTAAATCCTTTAATGTACCTTCGGCAAAATTGATTGGCTCAATTGTCTTTACCTTTTTCTTGGTGATTACCATCATCAGCGCCCTTGGCCAAGCAGGTGTCAATACCGAATTGTTAGAATCGAGTTTTAATCTTCTGATGGGTGGAATTGTTTTGGCCTTTGCAGTTGGATACGGCTTTGCCTCAAAAGATATTTTGGCCAACCTGCTCTCTTCATTTTACAATAAAAACAAATACCAAGAAGGTCAGATCATTCAAATAGACGATGTCAAAGGAAAAATCATTGCCCTTGATACCACCTCTATTACCCTCGAAACGGGCGAGTCAAAAACCGTCTTCCCATTGCAAGCATTGCAATCAAAAAAAGTAGAAATTTTTGACAAATAGAATAAATCGCACTGAAAACAAATCAGTTTTGCCATGAAAAAAGTTAGTACATTAGTTGTAATGATGGTCCTTACCACGCTCGGAGCTTGGGCACAAGAAGCCGTCAAAGACACCAGTTACTGGAAGAAAAAATCACAGTTTGGGGTAAATTTAAGCCAAGGTACATTTAGTAATAGTTGGCAAGGTGGGGGTATCAACAACATTGCCTTGGGGGTGTATCTCAATTCTAAAGGTGAATATACGAGAGCACGGAAGAACTGGGTCAATGATTTTCAGTTCCAACTAGGAGCTATCCAAAACCGAGGAGATGCTTTTCGTAAAAGCATTGACCGCCTCTTCTTTGATTCAAAGTACGGTTATAAACTAGGCACGAACTCACAATGGTTGTTTTTTGCCAATGTAAACTTCTTGTCGCAAGTAGCCAATGGTCGCGACTTTACAAACGATAGACGGCCGTTTATCTCTGGGTTCTTTACGCCAGCCTACATTACCGAAGCCATAGGGTTGGAATGGAAACCAAATAAGTTTTTCAACATGCAGTTTGCCCCAGGCGCCATTCGTCAAACGATTTTGGGCAATAAAGATCTCTACTTAGACATTGACCGTTTAAGTCCAGAATACAAGTTTTCCAACTATGGTGTTGAGCGTGGAAAAGCCATTCGGAACGAGGTGGCAATAATGCAATTGGTGATGAACTACAACAAAGATTTGGTGAAAGATGTCAATTTAAAATGGCGTTATCAGGCTTTTGCCAGTGCCAAAGACTTAGCAGCCATCGACAATCGTTTGGACGCCCAATTAACTGCAAAGTTTGCCAAGTATTTCAACGTTAACATTGGCTTAATCGCCATTTATGACCAAGATCAAATCGCTAAAATGCAGCTGGCACAATCCATCAACTTTGGCTTTTTGTACAGCTGGTAATTGAGCATTTAAAATGATTTTGTAAATTAGCTACGCAACCCTAAACAACTACTAATTATGCTTCAAGAATTCAAAAAGTTTATTGCCCAAGGAAATGTCCTAGATTTGGCCGTCGGGGTATTGGTAGGTGCTGCTTTCGGAAAAGTAGTAACTGCTTTTATGGATGACATCATCAATCCTGTCGTAGGACTAGCTATTGGTGGCGTTGATTTATCAGCCCTCAAAGTAGTATTAAAAGCCGCAGATCCTGCTACCCAAACCGCCGAAGTGGCAATACGCTACGGTAGCTTTATCAATGTTGGTATCCAATTTTTGATTACAATGTGGGTAATCTTCCTCATTGTGAAGGCGGCCAACAAAGCCAAACTTTCAAACTCTCTAGCTCCCAAAGAATAATTAGCTTTTTATCATTTACCCAGGCCCTGTTTACTCCATGTAAGCAGGGCTTTTTTATATACGTATTTCTACGTGTTTTATCAAGTGGTAGTACGGCATTATCAAACCAAACAACCATATAAATGACTGATTTTCAAATAATTACATCCATATACGTATTTATACGCGTTTTACTCCCCTCTTTTTTTCTAGTATGTTTGTGATGTCAAATTAGATGGCAAGCCCCTATCCCCCTCACGCTAAAACTGACATTATCATGAACACACAACCTCTACTTACTAGCATCCCTACTTCTTCGGGGACACATTCAAACAATAGCATTATTATTCCGAATGGTACGCGTCAAATAGTAATTCCTATGAGTCAGTTGGTGTGCATGGAAGGCTCAGGAAACTATGCCTATATTTATACAAGTGACGGAAGACGGTATTTGGTGTCTAAAACACTGAAGAGTTATGCAGATATTTTGGACAAGACCGTGTTTTTGCGTGTTCACAAATCTTGGATTATCAACTTGGCATTTTTGCAAGATTACTGTGAGGATGACCGATCATTGCGGTTGCAAGGGGGAAGAGAGATTGCCATATCACGCCGTCGGATTCGCGAAGTGTGCCCAGTATTGAGGCGTGCAGCTTAGTCAGAAAACAATTCTATCAGAATAAAGATTTTTTTTTAGTGGGTTAATTGATAAAATATCGTCCTGCCGACTCATCGGCAGGACGAATTCATTTTAGAACAGGGTGAAACCCGCCGTAAGTTGCCACAACGACACTTTGCTGTTGAACTGCGCATTGTTCTGTAAGTTCAATTGCGAAATATTAGAAAGCCCACTTTCGTAACGTAAATCAATATTGAACGACCGAATGTCTAAACCAATACCTGCTTGGTATCCAAAAGTGGCTTGTTCGATGGTCTTGTTGATATTCTGAGACGAATATACTTTCAGGGCATCTCCCAATTGGCTTCCTTGTGCAACGTTGAGTGATGCCATTGGACCCGCATTAAAACGCAATGGCCCCAATTTAAAACCTACCAAAACAGGAATATCAATCTGGCTAAACTTCACATCTACATTGACGGGAGTGGTGCTACCACTTTTAAGAATTTCAAATGTCCCTCCTTTTGATGACAAAAGAATCTCTGGCTGAATGAATAATTTTCGACCAATACGGGCATAAGCTCCGACTACGTATCCTGTACGATTACCTGAGTTATTTTTAAAAAAATCTTGAACAGATGCTCCTGGACGCGTGATGCTCAGTCCTTCGGTTTGAAGTTGTGAGAAGTTTGCTCCTCCGCGCACACCGACAAAAACTAATTTGCGATTAAATTGCGCATTGGCTTGTAAAGCAGCAGATAGAACCAAAAACGCCAAAATTACCTTTTTCATGGTTTGTTATAGAGAGTTATTGTGTAAAAATAATAACAATGATGACGGATTAACGCCCACAGTATCGTCGAGATTGTTTACAGAATTTTCTAAATTTGAAAATGATACCAATCTTACTTAAAAAACGCACCTCTTACACCTCCTTAACCACTCATAAAAATCTTACAAATAGCACCCAACTACCTCATACATTTGAACCGTTAAATCAATGAATCAGTCAAAACATTCAAGCAAACCCACTGTTTTACAGCACATTAATTCATAGATATGCTATTCTCACTTGGTTCTGTTAAAATAGTTTCGGTACTTCGTCTGTTACTTGGCAGCCTAGTTATTACATCAAAAAACAATTAACAATCATTAACCACTCATGGAACCTCAACAAGAACGCGGATTTTGGTCACAACTCACTACTTTTTCAAAAGTACTCATCTTTTTGGTCGTTGCAGGCGTGTTAGGTGGCTCTGCTTGGTATATTTTGAAAAACGGAAAAGAAGAAACAGCAACAACGACGGCCAGTGCTGATACAGTTGCGGTATCAGATGGAGCAAACACTTCGGTTTCGACGGATAAAGTTGCTTCGGATAGCAAAGAGCCCTCGAAAGTAGAAGAGAAAGCGCAGCCTAACGTAAACGACGTGGCCGTTGACGAGGCTCCTGCGGCGGCAAAAGCTGCCGAACCTGCAAAAAAGGTGACGACTACGGCACCTAAAAAGACAAAAGCAACGACCAAAAAATCGGTGACGAAAAAAGAGTCGGCAGAACCAACAAAACCTAAAAAGAAGTCGAAAAACAACGAAGATGTTGAAGTAGATATCTAGGGTTAAAATTTCTCTAAACATGAAAAAATACATACATAAAGGCTTACTTATGCTACTTGCTTTTTGCATGGTAGCCTTACAAACAATAGCACAAACGCCCAAATACGCGGGTTATCGCGGCGGGTTTGACATCGGCTCACAGGGAGTAAAACTGTCAGTGATGGGCTTTTATTTCCAAAACAACAAACTGCGCTATAAACTCGTCTATGACCGCCAAGAAACCGTAGGTTTGGTAAAAGGGATGGAAACCAACGGGGGTAAACTTCGTCCCGCTGACATTCAAGAAGCGATTGCTTTTGTACAAGAAATGATGGAAGATGTAAAGTCGGTGTATAAATTGACCAACAAAGACTTTATCATTTATGCGTCTTCGGGGGTGAATATTGCTTCTAACATTGGCGATTTAGACGCACTAGCCCAGAAAAACCTCGGTATGCGCGTCAACATCAACATGCCTGCCAAAGCCGAAGCCACCTACGGCGCAAGGGCAGGGTTGGCCCGCGAAGACTTCGATTCGGCAATTTTGGTGGACGTAGGCGGAGGAAATACCAAAGGGGGGATTTTGCAGAAATACGTAGGGGCCGATGGTCGCGAACGCTATACCTTCAAATCGTATAACATCGAGTACGGAGCCCGCCGCTTGTCAGAACGTATCTTGAAACGTACCAACGGATTTGAGTCCTACGTACAAGATTTGAAAAGTATGGTCGAAGACTCAATTGCGCCGTTGATTCGCTCGTCACTCAACGATAATCCTGAGATTCGCTCGGCGACGCGCAACATCGTTTATACCACAGGTGGGGTTTCGTACCAATTTATCACGTGGTTGGTTCCCGAAAAAGTCCAAGACGAAATCATCGAGTTTAAATACGACGATTTATTGAAGTTTTATAACATGCTTCGCATGCCCGACGGATGGTCGGAGTTTGAAACTCGAAAATTTGATAACGTCAAGGATGCGAAGCTGAAAGAGTTGATGGTGCGCGACCTCGACAAAGCCACCAAAAAAGTATATAACCGCGATGCGTGCCTAGCGGGAATTTCGCTGGTGTTGCAAGCTATCCGAGAAATCGGAAATCCCGAACGCAAGACGTTCTATTTTACCAGAGATGCGTATTGGATTAATACCACCGTTTATGATACGTACAAAGGTGATTTTCAAGCCAAATAAACTTATTTTTGACAAAGTATAACCAACTTTCTTTTCTCATGGACAATAATCAAGCATTGACAAAACTGAGCGACCTGCCTATCTTAAAACATTTAGATGGCGGAGAAAATAAATTAAAAGTGTTGCCAGAAAACATGGCCAACTGGAAAAAAGGCGAAAAGTCGATTGCCTGGTTTGTGGGGCTTATCCTGATGCTGGGGATTTTATACGGCTTTTTCATGTTCGTACTTCCCGTCATCGTAGCGGCTTTTACAAAGGCACTGGCCGCATTGGTGGTTGTAGGTACGGTGGTATTAGGCGTAATGTTGGCGCCGTTTATTTTTAAACTATTCCGTCGATTGGTGCGCGGATTGCACAAGTTTCTGATTAAAGTAGATCCCTTTGGAGAACTTGACGACCAGTTAGACAAAATGAAAGATTCGCGTCAACAATTTGAAAAGGTAAAGGCCGAAATCAACGCTTGTAAGATTCAGATGAAACAAGAAGCCGTAAAAGCCGAGAAACTAGCCAAAGATGCGGGTCAAAAAGTAGTGTATTGCCAAGAAGAGGCCAAAGCATTGAAAGTAAAGTTAGACAAAATGATAGAAAAGGGTGGTGACGCCGCGCGCGAAACTGACGATTTTGTCCATTTGGAAGGTAAACTCAACGCGGCCATTGGTGACGGAAATCGCGCTGTATCGGAAGCCGAAACCTATAAGCGATTGGTGGATACTTTTGGTTCTCGTGCCAATGTGTTTGCCAAACTTGACCGCAAGTTGGTAGGCTACGGCCACGCATTTGACGAAAAATTGAAAGACTTTGCCACAAGCATCAACTTGCTTAAAACAGAGTCTCGTGCGATGGCAGCGGCTAACAACGCAACAACCCGCGCCCGCAAAGTGCTAGGACAAAGCCAAGATTGGCAGTTGGACTACGCATTGGAAGTGATTTCAGGACAAATTGCCAGCGATATTGCCAGCACCCAAGCAAATATTCGCGATTTGGACAGCATTGTGAGAGACTTTAATCCAAACGATGAACGTGCCTATGCTCGCCTAGAGACGTTTGCCAACCAAATCAAAGGAGGCGAGTTTGAGGTAAGCGACTCCAATCGGATTTCAAACCCCAATTATAAGCTCACTTCGGAGCAGAAAAATGCGGGCGGCGGTATTACGGATATTTTTAACTAGGATGACGCAACTTCCCGAAAGCTACAACCTTTCGGGAAGTTTTTTTTGACGCAACCCATGACCTTACAACAGTTTTTTGACCGAATTGGAGAACGCCCTGATTGGGTGCTTTTTTATTTTGCAGTAGTGCCATTGATGGCGTTTTTGGCAGGACTTCTAGGCAAAAATGAAGGGCACCTTCCGCCTTGGAATTACTTTTATGCGTTCTTGATTTATTTGATTTGTATTCCAGGGATTTTCTCCGTTACGCTCAATGTGTATCTATTTTTGTTTGAACGACGAAGCATCTTCGATTTCAACATTTACACCCAGATTCTCCCTTTTTTCTCCATGTTTCTGACCCTTTGGCTGATTCGTCGAAACGTGGTGTCGTTTGATTACATCCCAGGATTTCAGAAGCTCAGTGGTTTGGTATTGATGATTTTTGCCACCATTGCCATCATGTGGATTGTTGACCGCACACGCATAGTAGTATTTTCGTACCTCAAGTTTGAGTACGTACTGGTCATTTTTGCGTTGCTTCTTGTATTGTTGCTGTGGGGATGGCGCAAGCTCTTTGGCTAACCACTACAATTCCTCTACCGAACCAGCCCCCAACTCTTGCAGAAGGGTTGTCCAATACTGCGTCACCGTGGGGTTGTTTTCTTTGGTACTGCTTGTGGGCTCAAACGGCAACGCAATTTTGATAGAAGATGCACTCAAGGCATACTGCTGCATTTGTTTAGCGTCGGCCTTGGCCCATTCGTCGGCTTGCGCATTGTCTTTAGGAGGGTTTGAGTGAAAATCGCGGCGATTGGTACCTTTCATGCTTTCAATCATGTCACTTAGGTAATATACCCGTACTTCAGCGCCCGTTTCAGCGGCTTTGGTAATAACAGGTAGGCTGGCCCAAATATCAGTTTGGCGCTGCGATACGCCTACATTTTGCACATTAAGTTTTGCCAACAATTGCTTCAAGAAAATCATGCGCTCGCGCTGGATACCAAGGTCGGCGGTGGTTTCGGCTGCTTCGCGGTCAGTGGCGTTCATGTGGCTGACATCATCCACCTCGGTACGACAAGTGAGCGACAACGCGCGGGCTTTTTGGGTATTTTCGTGAATAAAATATACTTCCATTTTATCGCCTTTCTGGTGAATGTTTTGTTCAACCAAATCGGTGAGAATCTGCTGGTATTTTTGCGTAACAAAGGCTTTGTTCACGTTTACACTTTGGGTTTTATCCATAAACACCAAGGTATAAATGGGGCCTTCGGTAACGGGCTTTTTTTCGTTTTCAGTAGAACAGGCAAAAAATAATGCACTTGTAGCGAATACAATGAAGTAGGATAAGAGACGAGTCATGGCTATGTGAGATTTGACGCGAAGGTGGTGATTGCGGTGTTAATTCGCAATCCAAAACGGATGAGTGGTTTAATTATTGCAAAATAAGAACGAAAAAAGCCCTTAACCAAACGAGCTAAGGGCTTTTTTCAAAGGTAGTTAAGTCCTACCAGCAGTGTCTATCTTACAAGTGAATCACTTCGCCATAAGCGGCAGCCGCGGCTTCCATGATGGCTTCAGACATGGTTGGGTGAGGGTGAACCGATTTAACGATTTCGTGGCCTGTCGTTTCGAGGTTACGAGCTACCACTACTTCGGCAATCATTTCGGTTACATTGGTTCCAATCATGTGTGCACCAAGCCATTCGCCGTATTTCGCGTCGAAAATCACTTTTACAAATCCTTCGGGAGCACCAGCTGCTTTGGCTTTACCTGAAGCCGAGAACGGGAATTTTCCGATTTTAACTTCGTAGCCCGCTTCTTTGGCAGCTTTTTCGGTGTATCCAACCGACGCAATTTCAGGTGAGCAATACGTACAGCCTGGGATATTGTTGTAATTGAGTGGGTGCGGATGCTCTCCTGCAATTTTTTCTACACAAATAATTCCTTCGGCTGAAGCTACGTGCGCCAAAGCTTGGCCTTTGGTAACGTCGCCGATGGCGTAGTAACCAGGAACGTTGGTTTGGTAATAATCGTCGGTAACGATTTTGCCACGCTCCAACTTAATACCCGTTTCTTCCAAACCGATGTTTTCAATATTTGCGACTACACCCGCCGCAGAAAGTACCACATCGGTCTCAATTTTGATTTCGCCCGAAGGAGTTTTTACGGTCGAAACGCAACCTGCGCCGCTGGTATCTACTTTCTCTACGCTAGAGTTAGTATAAATCTCAACACCAAGTTTTTTGTATTGTTTTGCCAACTCTTTCGAGATTTCTTCGTCTTCTACTGGAACGATGTTTGGCATAAATTCTACGATGGTTACTTTCGTGCCCATGCTTGCGTAAACGTACGCAAACTCAACACCGATTGCTCCTGAGCCAATCACCAACAACGACTTAGGTTGTTTTTCGAGTGACATGGCTTTGCGGTACTCGATGACCTTCTGACCGTCGATAGGTACATTAGGCAATTGGCGTGCACGGCCTCCCGTGGCAATAATGATGTGGTTGGCAGTATATTCGGTTTTTTTACCGTCGTTTTCTACTTCTACTTTTTTGCCAGGCTTAACGCGTCCGAGTCCGTCAATGATGTCGATTTTATTTTTCTTCATCAAAAAGTTCACTCCTTTGCTCATCCCGTTGGCAACGTCACGGCTACGCTTAATGACAGCACCGAAATCAGCTTCTGCGCTACCTACCGTGATACCATAATCTTTGGCGTGGTTGATGTACTGAAAAACTTGGGCACTTTTAAGCAATGCTTTGGTGGGAATACAGCCCCAGTTCAAGCAAATTCCACCGAGGTGTTCTTTTTCAACGATGGCTGTTTTCAAGCCCAATTGTGAAGCACGGATGGCAGCCACGTAGCCACCAGGCCCGCTGCCGATAATTATTACATCGTACTGTGAAGCCATTTCTTCTAATTTTGAGTAGTTGGATGTTCGAATTGTGGGGAGATTGTTGCTGGGAAAGCAAACAACCTCCCTGAAAACGAACGCAAAAATAGGCTTAAAAGTTGGTTTGACAAGTAACTATCCGCAAACCCTAACCGAGCGGCCCATCTTGGTCGGCAAATGGCTGATTGTAGAGGCGTTTTCCTGTAGTTTTGAAAATCGCATTGGCCAACGCTCCTCCCGTTGGTGGAAGTGCAGGTTCGCCCAAACCTGTGGGTTCGATGCCGTTATTCACAAAATGAGCTTCAATGTCTGGCACTTCATTGTATCGAATGAGGCGGTATTTGTTGAAGTTCTCTTGTTGCGGAGCCCCGTCTTTGAAGGTCAAGTTGCCGTACATAGCGTGGCCAATTCCATCGACAATCGCGCCATAAATTTGGTTTTTGGCACTACTTTCGTTGATGACGATTCCGCAGTCAACGGCAGCATACACTTTCTTTAACACAGGCTTTCCTTTGGCCATCGTCATTTCTGCAACCTGCGCCACGTACGAAGCATGGGAGAAATAAACGCTAAAGCCTTGAGATATTCCTTTTTTCTTTTTACCCCAACCTGATTTTTCAGCTGCCAATTTAATCACCTCACGGAAGCGCTTAGTTTCGTATGTGATTTTACCGACGGGGCTCTTTTCGGCTTTGTCCAACAGCTCAAGACGGAATTGAACGGGGTCTTTGCCCGCCGCCGCCGCAACTTCATCCAAAAACGCTTGTTCGGCATAGGCCAAGAAGTTGGTGATAGGTGCTCGCCACGGGCCTGTCGTAATCGGAGATTTATGATCTGAAGATTGAATCAACAAGTTATCGACAGCACCAGCGGGGAAATTGTCTTGACGCGTCGAATTACCCGCGTTCATACCTGCTCCGTGGAGCATGAAGCCCGTCATGTTTCCCGCTTTGTCGATGGAAGCTTTGAAACGATAACGAACGGCAGGACGATAGATTCCGCCTGTCATGTCGTCTTCGCGCGTCCAAGTTACTTTCACGGGCGCTTTGATGATGCTCGAAAGCTCCGCTGCTTCAACGGCATAGTCGGTATTTAGTCGGCGGCCAAAGCCCCCTCCCATGCGCGTAAGTTCTAACGTTACTTTTTCGGGCGCGATGTTGAGCATTTTGGCAATTTGCTTCTGCGCTGCTTCGGGCGTTTGGCTTGGCCCTGCCAACTCAATGCTATCGCCTTTGAAATGAGCAAAGAAATTCATGGGCTCCATGGGCGAGTGCGGCAAAAATGGGCACTGGTACTCGGCTTCAATAACCTTGTGGGCATTCTTAAAAGCAGCCTCGACGTCGCCGTCTTTGCGTTGAACGGTGACGTTGGTGCCGTTGAGCATTTCTTTGAACAAACGGTCGTGGTCGGCAGAACTTTCAAGGTCTTTTTCTTTTTCCCACTCAATTTTCACCGCCTTGCGGGCTTGCATTACTTCCCAGTTGGTTTTACCCACAATCGCCACTTTGTTTCCAAACGAAACGACATTGACAATCCCTGGCATTTTTTTGGCTTCGGTGGCATCAAACGACTTGAGTTTAAGACCGAAAGCAGGAGGGCGTTGAACTTGGGCGTGGAGCATACCTGGGCGTTTGTAGTCAATCCCAAATAGGTTTTTACCCGTCAAAATATCCTTGTTGTCAACCCCTTTGACACGACTTCCGATGAGGCTAAAAGAGGAAGTAGCTTTGAGCTTTACTTCTTTTGGAACGGGCAGTTTAGAGGCCGCAACGGCAAGATCACCGTAGCTAAGTTTTTTGCCAGAACTGTGTACAACCATTCCTTTCTGGGCGTTGCATTCGCTGGCAGGCACGCCCCACTGCTGCGCAGCTGCTTCGATAAGCAATGCGCGGGCCGTAGCGCCTGCCTTGCGGAGGCGTTCCCACGAGTGGCGAATCGCACCGCTTCCGCCCGTCAGTTGGCGTTCAAATTTTTTCGTATCAAGCGGTGACTGTTCGACTTTTACCTTTTCCCAGTCGGCATCAAGTTCTTCGGCAACGATGATAGGAAACGCCGTTTTAATGCCCTGACCAATTTCGGGATTGGGTGAAAATATGGTAACAGTCCCTGAGGGAGAAATAGCTAAGTAAGCGTTAAAGTCGATGGCGTCAGCGGCTGCTGTACCTACCACTTGAGGTTGAAAAGCCTCCGAGGAGAACCAACTAAACCCCAACACCAAGCCACCACCTGCGGCGGCAGTTGTTTTAAAAAAATCTCTTCTGGATTGATTTGTGCTCATGTTCGTAGGGTTATTTTTTCATTTTGGTTGCCGCCACTTTTACTGCGTCGTGGATACGGTGGTAAGTGCCGCACCGACAAATATTACCGACCATCGCTTCCTCAATGTCCTTATCAGATGGGTTGGGATTTTTAGAAAGCAAGGCCGAAGCTGTCATGATCTGTCCCGCTTGACAATACCCACATTGTGGAACATCCACTTCGTCCCAAGCTTCTTGGACGGGATGAGTACCTTTTTCTGAAAGCCCTTCAATAGTCGTGATGTTGGCGGCAGAAACCGCCGAAATTGGAAGCACACACGAGCGCGTTGCATCGCCGTTGACGTGTACGGTACAAGCACCGCACATGGCCATTCCGCAGCCGTATTTAGTGCCAACTAAGTCGAGGTGGTCGCGCAATACCCACAGAAGCGGGGTATTGGCATCGACATCAACAGGATAGTTTTTGCCGTTGATTTTGAGTTGAAATAATGCCATGTTAGAGAAGATTAAAGTTGGAACTATAACATAAAGTCAGTCTAAAAAGTTAGCCTTGATACAATGAAAGGTTATTTTTCGCGACGAATCGTGGGAGATTCAAGATTAATAACCCAACTAGGTAACAGCTTGATACTTTGGGTGGTTGATTTCGTCTAAGTCTAAAAGCCAGACTTAACACAAAAGTAATTCATCGTCAAAGTTTATCTATAAAAGGATAACTTTGTTTAAAATTAGTAACTCATGGCCTTACAAGACAAATACGTTAATCCTTTTACTGATTTTGGTTTTAAGAAACTCTTTGGTTCTGAACCAAATAAGGATTTGCTGATCGATTTTTTGAATGAAGTTGTACTGCCGAGCCGTCATAAAATCGCTGATTTGTCGTATGCTAAAAACGAACATCTTGGACAAAAAGAGCTCGACCGAAAGGCCATTTTTGACTTGTATTGCGTAGGAACAAACGGAGAGCGTTTTATTGTAGAAATGCAAAAAGCGAAGCAGAACTATTTCAAAGACCGTAGTGTGTTTTATGCTTCCTTCCCAATTCAAGAACAAGCACAGCGCGGGGATTGGAATTTTAAACTAGCTGAGATATATACGGTTGGGATACTAGACTTTGTTTTTACGGAAGACAGTGATAAAAAAGAAGTTCGTCACGAAGTAAAGTTGAAAGACCAACACAATCGTGTTTTTTACGAAAAGCTGACGTTTATTTACCTCGAAATGCCCCATTTTACGAAGACGGAGGCTGAACTCGAAACGCCTTATGATAAGTGGTTGTATGTTCTAAAACACTTGCCTTATTTGGAAAAACGTCCTGTAGCTTTGCAAGAAAAAATTTTCACTAAACTGTTTGAAGCGGCCGAAATCGCGAAGTTTTCTGCGGCTGAGTTGGCAGGGTACGAAGCCAGCCTAAAATATTACCGAGATTTAAAGAATGTGATTGATACCGCAGCTTCTGAGGGGCACCTTGCTGGTTTGCAAGAAGGTCTAAAACAGGGTATCGAACAAGGCATTGAGCAAGGGCGAGAACAAGGTAGAGAACAGGGGGTGATTGAAAGTAAGAAGACGATAGCACGTTCTGCACTTGCTGAAAATATGCCCGTTGAAATAATTATGCGCCTAACAGGATTAACCCCAGAAGAAATAGAGGCATTGCGCTAGTTTATAAAAGTTGCCTTCCATTTTCAAACAAAGTGTTCGATTTCGAACACTTTTTCTTTTTTTAAACAAATCTAATATTCTGATAAATAGACAATTGACTTCTGGTATGGGTATTGAAGCCATTAAAAGAGAAACAGCCAAAATTTTTCAAAAATGGACAGAGAGTTACCAGAAGAAAGTAAAAAGCAACAATCGCGCCGACGCTGGCTTTGGATAGTCGTAGGCACAGGCGGAATTGTCCTTGCAGTGTGGTTACTGCGAAATTCCTTTGGAAATAGCATAGACCAAAAAGACGTGCGACTCGCTACCGCAGAAGTGGGAGATGTCGAAAACACGCTCACGGCCTCAGGTGAAGTGCAACCTGATTTTGAAGCTGTGATTACTAGCCCCATTACGGCCGTGATTCAGCAAACGTACCTAGAGCCTGGGGCTTCGGTGAAAGTAGGTGACAAGATTCTGGAGTTGGACAAAGAGTTTACCCAACTAAGTTTTGACAAACAAAAAGACCAACTCGAACTAAAGCGTAACGGCATTGTCAAACTTCGCTGGGAGTTGGATAAAAGTGTCTATGACTTAAAAATCAATGACTCCATCAAAGGCTTAAAAATCAATAGCTTTCGGGCGGAAGTTGAAAATGCCAAGCGACTCTTTCGCGCAGGAGGAGGTACACGGGAGGCCATTGAGCAAGCAGAACAGACGTTGCGGATTGCCCAACTTGAAAAACGCCAACTCGAAAACGACATCCGTATCAAACAACAAACGGTGAAGGCCGACATCAAAGAGTCGGAAATTGAGGCACAAATTCAGGCGAAAGATTTACAGGAACTTCAGCGCAAATTACAACAAGCAAATATCACGGCGAACCGCTCGGGGGTGTTGACGTTTGTTAATAAAAATATTGGTTCCAAGGTCGCAGAAGGGGAGGTTTTGGCGCGTTTGGCCGACTTGGGTGGTTTCAAAATCATTGGAGCTATTTCGGATAATTATGCCGAACAAATCCGAATCGGTATGGGAGTCGTGGTCAGGGTCAATGAGACGTTGCTTAGAGGTACGTTGACGAATATCTCTCCTTCGGTTCAAAACAACATCGTCAATTTTGACATTCAACTCGACGACAAAGGGCATAAACTTCTACGCCCTAAAATGAAGGTCGAGGTCTTTCCGATTACGGATGCCCACTCTAAAGTCGTTCGGGTTGCCAATGGTTCGGGCTTTACGGGCGTGCCTGTACAGGATGTGTTTGTACTTCGCAACGACGGAAAAGCCGAGCGTCGCACGGTAAAGGTGGGCTTAGCTAACTTTGATTATGTCGAGATTTTGGAAGGTATTAAAGCGGGAGAGAAGGTGATTATCTCAGACATGAGCAAGTTTAAAAACGCGAAAGAGGTCAAACTTACTCCCTAACAGCAGCATGAAAAACAGATATCTATTCGCATTTATTGCACTTATACTCCCCTTCTGGGGACAAGGGGGGCTGCTTTGGGGACAAGGTGGACTGACACTTTCGGAAGTAGTAGAAATGGCTCGTAATCAGTCGATTTCGGCGCGGCAAGCGGCCACGACGAAAGAAACGAAGTACTGGGAATACCGCACGTTTTTGTCGAACTACAAACCACAACTGACGCTCAACGGAAATTTGCCCGCTTTTAGTCGGTCGTTTATCGAAGTACGTCAGCCCGATGGGACGATTCAGTTCCAACCCGTGCGCAACAACAATTCATCCCTTAATTTATCCCTAAGCCAGAGCATTGCAGCGACGGGTGGAAGTATTTATGCCACGTCGCAGTTGCAGCGTTTTGATGATTTTGACCGTAAAAATACCCTTTACAACGGTACTCCTTTTGCCGTTGGGTACATGCAGCCGTTGCTACGCTTCAACTCGTTTAAGTGGGATAAAAAAATTGAGCCTTTAAAATTTAACGAAAGCCAACAAGCCTACGTAGAATCGTTGGAGAAAATCTCGTTGCAGGCCAGTGGATTGTTTTTCGATTTGTTGTTGGCGCAAGTCAATTTACAGATTGCCGAAACCAACTTGACCAATACCGATAATATCCTAAAAGTAGCCAAGGAGAAGTTTGAATTGGGAAAAACAAGCCGTAACGAAATTCTTCAATTGCAGTTGGAGTTGCTCAAAACCCAAAAAGCAGTAGGCGTGTCAAAGCGTGATTTGGAAATCGCGTCGCTCAATTTGAAAAGTTTTATCGGTCTTCAAAACGAGGGAAAGATAGTTTTGAATACGCCGCGCCCTCCTATTGCAATGGTATTATCAACGGACAAGGCCATAACGGAGGCGTTTGCCAATCGGGCCGATGCCATTGGGTTTAGCCGTCGGAAGTTAGAGGCCGAGCGCGCTGTATCCAAAGCCAAAGGCGACAACGGGCTCAATGCTACGCTGATGGCCACGATGGGATTTTCGAACCGAGGGCTAACCGTGCCTGAGCTGTACCGTAAACCCCAAGACCAACAAACCGTTGAACTACAACTTGACATCCCGATTTTGGACTGGGGACGGTCGAAGTCACGTACCAAAACCGCCGAAGCACAGCGCCAATTAACACAGTATGCTGTGGAGCAAGACCAACAAAATTTTCGTCAAGAAATTTACACCCAAGTATCGCTCTTTGAGATGCTTCGCGACCAGTTGGCGCTCACTATTGAAGCCGATAGCATTGCCTCAGAAAAATACAAAATAGCCCAAGAACGCTACGTATTAGGCAATTTGAGCATCACCGACTTGAGCATTGCTTTTACCGAAAAAGACCAAGCCAAACGCGACTATATTTACGCCCTGCGCGATTATTGGGGCGCTTACTACAAGCTTCGGCAGTTGACTTTGTACGATTTTGAAACCAACAGCCCTTTAGCCCCCCAAGGGAGAACCAAGTAGAGTAACTAAATAAAACAATAAACCATGATACAGCTAAAAAACATCGAAAAAGTCTATCGCACAGCCACGATAGAGACCGTTGCGCTCAACAAAGTGAATTTGGACATCGAAAAAGGAGAATTTGTGTCGATTATGGGGCCTTCGGGTTGCGGAAAAAGTACCCTGCTCAACATCATCGGGCTGCTCGACGAGCCTTCGAAGGGGCAAGTGGAAATCGACGGAAAACAAACTAATGGTCTTTCGGATGCGCAATTGGCGAGTTTTCGGAACCAAACCCTCGGGTTTATCTTCCAAAGTTTCCATTTGATTAATGACTTACCTGTATTGGACAACGTAGAATTGCCCTTGCTCTATCGCAACGTGTCGAGTGCCGAACGCCGCCGCTTGGCCTCGGAAGCACTCGAAAAAGTAGGGTTGAGCAATCGAATGAAACATTATCCCAACCAGCTTTCGGGGGGACAAAAGCAACGCGTGGCCATTG
Source organism: Runella limosa DSM 17973 (assembly GCF_000482465.1). Classification (GTDB taxonomy): domain Bacteria; phylum Bacteroidota; class Bacteroidia; order Cytophagales; family Spirosomataceae; genus Runella; species Runella limosa. Next base: position 67,736 of record NZ_KI519422.1, on the reverse strand, counting down.
CGCGGGCCATTGTGGGTCAGCCCGAAATTATCTTGGCCGATGAGCCAACGGGAAATTTGGACAGCAACATGGGGAACGAGATTATGGACATTTTACTCACGCTCAACCAGCGCGATAAAGCCACGATTGTGATGGTAACGCACGACGAAAACATGGCCAAACGCACCCATCGTTTAATTCGATTATTTGACGGTTCACAGGTATCCTAATTTTTAAAGCTATGCTATTTAACTACCTCAAAATCACCCTTGCTGTCCTAAAACGTCGAAAGTTTTTTACGTTTATCAGCCTGTTTGGTATCAGTTTTACCCTCACTATATTGGTGGTGACAACTGCTTTTTTTGACCATTTGGTCGCCGCTGGTTATCCTGAAGCTAATCGTGACAATTCGCTTTACGTCTGGAATATTAAAGAAAAAGATACCAAAAACGGCGGCTCTAGCTCAGGGCCTGTGAGTTTTTCGTTTATCAACACCTACATTCGGACGCTCAAAACTCCCGCCAAAATAGCGGCGGTGAGTATGTTTAACAACCTTAATATTTACCTGAATAATCACAAAATCAAGGTAATGTATCGCTATACTGATGCAAATTTTTGGGACGTTACCTCGTTCGAGTTTTTGGAAGGAAAAAGCTACACTGCTCAAAACATCGCCAACAACGACTACGTAGTGGTAATCAACGACCATGTGCGTGACCAATACGTAGGCAAAGGCCAGTCGGCAGTAGGAAAAATGATTGAAATTGACAACGTAAACTACCGCATCATTGGGGTTGTTAAAGGATGCCCAGTGACACGTCTTCACACAACTTCGGATTTGTATTTTCCCTATAATACGTCGAAAGCGGACTTAAAAAAGACGAGCTTACGGGGGGATTACATAGCCCTTATTTTACCCAATAACCCCGAAGATAAGCTTAAATTACAGGAAGAATTTAGGGCGGTTGCGGCCAAAATCAAACCCACAAAGACAGGCGACAAATGGTTTAATCCTGACAAAATATACGTGTTTGCCGATACCTATTTTGTAAGCTTTACCCGAGAACTCAAAGGTTCGGGTGACGGTGATGGCTCTGCGTTCATTATCTCCATCCTGATCGGAATCATTTTCTTGTTCATGTCACTACCTGCCATCAATTTAGTCAATATCAACATGAGTCGAATCATGGAACGAGCTTCCGAAATTGGCGTCAGAAAGGCTTTTGGAGCATCGAGTAAAAGACTGGTCATGCAGTTTGTGATTGAGAATATCATTCTCACGTTCATCGGTGGTTTCATCGCCTTGATTTTGTCCTCGCTCGTGATTTTTTACATCAATCAAAGCGATCTCATTCCTTACATCGACCTAAGTTTCAACTGGAAAGTATTCTCGATAGCCATTCTAATCAGCCTACTATTTGGCTTATTATCAGGAGTTTACCCTGCTTGGAGGATGTCAAAGTTACAGGTAGTAGATGCGTTAAAATATTAAAAGCCATGATAAAACATTTGTTTAAACTCATCTGGAAGCGAAGAAAAAGTAACTCCCTGATGATGACCGAAATTTTCTTTTCCTTCTTGATTTTGTTTGCCGTATGCTCGCTTGGAGTGTATAATTTTCAAAACTACATGACGCCCGCTGGGTTAGAAACCAACAACGTCTGGGTGGCTTTTATTAACTTCAATACAGCAAATGATACGGCCAAAGTACAGTACAAAGAGCTGGTTAGCCAACAATTAAAGCAGTATCCTGAGGTAGAAAGCTTTTCTTATACGAGCTCAAACGCGCCGTTTACGTTTAGCACGATGAGCAACAGCGTGGCTTATAATAAGAAAAAAGTATCGAGCGATGTCATCACAGTAGAACCCGATTTCCCCAAAGCAATGAGTATGACAATAGCCCAAGGTCGTTGGTTTACCAAGGCCGATATGGCGGGCAACTTTGTCCCTGTGGTCATTACCAAACATTTGGCCAAAGACTTGTTTGGTACAGAAGACGCCGTTGGGAAAATCTTCGGAGATGGCGAAGAGGCGGCAAAAAGTAAAAAAATGAAAGTGGTAGGCGTAGTCGATTATTACAAACACAAAAGTGATTTTCAAGAACTGGATAATAGCCTCTTCCGACCCTCTGAAAAGTGGGACGATACGATGGTGCTAAAGGTTAAGCCAGGGAGTGGGGCGGAGGTTGAGGCCAAAATTGTGCGCGAATTGGCGCGCCTTGGCAAAGACTGGACGATTGAGATTCAGCAGATGGACGGAATGAAATCTAACCGTAATAACCTGGTGTTGGTACCCGTCATTATCTTGTTGATTATCTGCGGCTTTTTGGTTTTTAACGTTGCTCTAGGGATGTTTGGGGTGTTGTTTCAGACCATCAATCGCCGTAAGCAAGAAATTGGCGTTCGCCGCGCTATGGGCGCTACTAAGGGAGCAATTTTATGGCATTTTATTGGAGAAACGGCCGTTATCGCCACGTTCGGTTTGATTTTGGGGTTATTTTTTGCCGTTCAATTTCCGTTACTCAATGTTTTCGACATCGAAGCAAGTGTATATTTGATTGGGATGTTACTGGCGGTAATTTTTATTTACGTTTTGGTTGGGATTTGTGCCTTTTACCCAAGCCGCCAAGCGTCAGTGTTGCAGCCCGCGGTGGTGCTTCATGAAGAATAGCCTAAAAAGCAAAATGCAAGGGGCAAAATGCAAAAATCCGAAGAGCAAAAGGCAAATTTCTCTTTTACTTATTGCAAATTTGCCTCTTGCTCTTTGTTAATTTACTTCCATGCTTCTAATCATTGACGACGATATTGCCGTTTGTACTTCCCTTTCGCTTTTGGCGCGGAAGGAGGGGTTTGACGTGGCCGTGGCGCACAACCCCGACGACGCGTTTCGGATACTGAAGCGGCACGAAGTGACATTGGTATTGCTCGACATGAATTTTTCCAACGAAACTTCGGGCAGAGATGGATTACAAATGCTTCAGGAGCTAAAAACCTTGAAACCATCGCTGCCCGTGATTCTCATTACGGGCTGGGCTACCATCGACTTGGCCGTACAAGGAATGAAGCTCGGCGCGGCTGATTTTATCAACAAACCTTGGCAAAATGCGCATTTGATGCAGTCGGTGCGGACAGCGCTGTCTCTGGCCAATTCAGAAGCAAAGGGCAAGGAGGAAAAGATAGAGGAAAACACAAATTATTCACCGATTGCCCCTCGCCCTTTGCCCACTGCGCTTTCCCGCCGTGCGTTGGACAAACAGTTTGATTTTGGGCAAATTGTGGGTGAATCACCGCAATTGGTCCAAATTTTACAAACGATTGGAAGAATTGCCCAAACCGACGCTTCTGTACTGATTTTGGGAGAAAGCGGCACGGGGAAAGAGCTGATTGCGGAGGCCATCCACCAAAATAGCCAACGCAGTAAACGACCGTTTGTAAAGGTAAATTTGGGCGGCGTTTCGACCAGCCTTTTTGAGTCCGAAATGTTTGGGCACGTGCGCGGAGCTTTCACCGACGCTCGCTTTGACCGAACGGGACGTTTCGAAATGGCTAATCGAGGGACGATTTTTTTAGATGAAATTGGTGAATTAGACGCCAGTAGTCAAGTCAAGCTGTTACGGGTATTGCAAGACCGAACCTACGAAGTGCTGGGAAGTAGTAAAACCAAATCGGTAGATGTACGCGTGATTTGCGCTACGAACCGTGTACTCGAAGAAATGGTGGCAAAAGGGACATTTCGGGAGGATTTGCTGTACCGAATCAACCTGATTACGGTGCATTTGCCTGCCTTGCGCGAGCGCCCCAATGATATTCCACTGTTGGTGGAGTTTTTTGTGGATAACTTACGCCAAATCTACCAACGTCCCCATTTACAAGTGACGCGGGAAGCGCTTCAGTGGTTAAAAAATCTGAACTTGCCAGGCAACATTCGACAACTTAAGAATTTGGTAGAACGAACCGTACTGATTAGCCACCGCGACGTACTGACGATTGACGATTTTCAGCAAAATTACCAAGGTGCTAAAAATTCAACACCTGCTACTTCGTCTTCGACACTTCCTGATGTAGGCAGCATGACGCTCGAAGAAATGGAAATCCAGATGATTCGTCGTGCCATGGAGTTTCATCGAGGGAAAGTGGCACGGGTAGCCAAGTCGCTGGGTATCACCCGCTCGGCCTTGTACCGACGATTGGAAAAGTTTAATATCCCTTTTGAGGATGAGTAAAGTTGAGCTAGTTACCCAAATAAAACGACTCTAGTAGCAGGGTATTTTCGGAACGTTGGTACCAATCATTATACACAAGCTCTAGCATATTGACCTCAAACGTACCAAAATCGTGCGCATAAAATGCTTGAAGACCCTCCACAAAAGCAACGGGCTGCACGAGCGGCACACGAAAGCGAATCACGGTCGAATGTGCCGTTTGAATACTATAACGTTTGTCAATAGAATGCTGCAACGACGACGTTTTGAAGGTCGTTCGGAGGTCGTTGCGAATGGCTGCCAGGGTCTCATCCATCGGAAAGCCTTGTACAAGTACGCAGCTTGAGGAGGCAGTAATGCCCGAAAAACGCACCCGAAAACCTGCATATTTTTTAATAACCTCACGGATTCGGTCAATGTATTCCTGCGGATGAATCGCTGAAAGCAAAAAACCTTCGTAACACGAAATAATCGACAACACAGTAAGGTGAATATCCGTCGAAGGATAGTAATATTGCTGTGGCTCTAACGGAAGTAGGTTTTGAAGCATTTTCCCAATCGCCTTTTTACTTTCTTCCGAAGGGCGCCCAATAAGCGTAATACCACGGCGAGAGTCGCTGGGTGAGTCGATGAGATAATCATACTCAAAATGGCCGTTGGCGAACCCCTCGTTGGCCGCGAGCCACATCTGTTGGTAATGCGCTTCTAAATTCATGGAGTTATGAGACTAGGCACCAAATTTATTGTTTTTATTGCTATCATTCATTTGGTAGCCTTGGGACTTTCGTTCGCTATTTTTTTTACGAAACCGCTGCTGTTTATTCTTTCGGAGGCGTTCATATTGCTTTCGCTGTTTTTTGCTTGGCAGGTATATCAAGACCTCATTCAGCCGCTAAAGCTGTTGATGACGGGCGTGGAAGCCATTCACGACCGCGATTTTAACGTTAAGTTTTTAAAAACGGGCAAGTACGAAATGGACCAACTCATTGAAGTCTATAATCAAATGATTGACCAACTCCGTACCGAGCGGACGCAGCAACAAGAACAGCATTATTTTCTTCAAAAACTCGTTGCCACTTCGCCAACGGGCATATTGATGTTGGATTTTGACCAACACATCACCGACCTAAACCCCAAGGCCGAAGAAATATTGGGAGTGCCCGCTCGGCAGCTTCTTCAACAGTCGCTGACCGAAAGCTCACATCCCATTTTACAAGCCTTGAGCCGCTTAAAAACGGGTGAAGCGCGCACGTTCAATTTCAACGGGGTAGCGTTGTTTAAATGCCAAAAAGCCCATTTTATCGACCGTGGTTTTCCTCGGTATTTTGTGATGTTGGAAGAACTAACGGCGGAGATTCTGGCGGCAGAAAAGAATGCTTACGGAAAAGTGATTCGCCTGATGGCCCACGAGGTCAACAACTCGATTGGCGCCGTTAACTCGATTTTAGACTCGACCTTGTATTATTTGGACGAAAATCCTGACGTCCAAAGTGCGGTGCGGGTAGCAATGGAACGCAACGACCACCTCAATCAATTTATGCGAAATTTTGCGGACATCGTTCGTTTGCCAATGCCTCAAAAACAACGCCTTGACTTACACGAATTGCTTCAAAATATGGCCAAATTGATGGAATTCAACGCCCGAAGCCGCGAAATAACGTTGGAATGGGCGCTTCACCCCCAGCCGATTTGGCTCGACGCCGACCGTCAGCAGTTGGAGCAAGTGCTGGTAAATGTACTCAAAAACGCGTTTGAGAGCATCGGGCGTGGCGGAAAAGTAGTCTTCAAAACGTCGCCCTCCCAATTTGAAATCATCGACAGCGGCGCAGGAATCTCCACCGACGTGGCGAATCAGTTGTTTACCCCGTTTTTTTCTACCAAGAAAAACGGTCAAGGAATTGGTCTTACGCTAGTACGTGAAATCTTGCACAATCACGGTTTCTCAGCCTCCCTCCAAACCGAAGAAGTGGGCAAAACGGTGTTTCGAGTGGGGTTTTAATTGTTTCACTGTCAGACTTTTTCTTGCGAAAAAGCTTTAAGAAAACACTTTTACAGAACCCTACTACCCTCGTTTTTTCTTCCCTCTTTTTCTCCCTTGGCGGAGCTTTTTATCGGCTTCGAGGTCTTCGATTTCTTGGAGAAGTGACTTAATATTTCCTGCGGGGTCGTTGCTCGTGTCCACAATGCCCTCGTATTCGGCTTTGCTGAGTTGAAGCACCGTAATAGGTTTTCCAACGTACTCTTCAATCGCCGCAAGTTTGGGTTTTTCTTCCGTGCTGCAAAACGAAACCGCATTCCCACGTTGTGTTCCACGGCCTGTACGCCCAATGCGGTGTACATAATTTTCAATTTCGTCGGGCAAATCGTAATTAACGACGTAGTCAACGTTGGGAATATCAATGCCCCGCGCACTGATGTCGGTGGCAATCAACACCTTTGTTTTTCCGCTTTTAAAGGCCCCTAATGCCAGCGAACGCTCTTTTTGTTCTTTATCGCCGTGCAGCGTCATGCTCTGAATCTCCATACGTTCGAGCGCATGAGCCACGCGTTCGGCACGTACTTTTGTTCGCACAAAAACCATGATTTTGCTGTCCGCGTGTTCGTTGATCAGGCGTTCTAAAAAGAAGCGCTTGTCGTCCATTTCAACGTGCGTTACAAAGTGGTCAACGTTTTTAGAGACGGGGTCTTTGGGGGAAATCTGAATACGAATGGCCGCACTATGAATGATAGAATAGGCTAACTTTTTGATTTTATCATCAATCGTCGCCGAAAAAAACAGCGTTTGTCGGCGGCGTGGCAAGTGTTTGAGCAAATCACGAATGTCTTTGATAAAGCCCAAATCGAGCATGTGGTCGGCTTCGTCGAGCACCAAGAGTTCCACGCGTTCGAGGCGTAAATGACCTTGGCTTACCAAGTCAAACAAACGCCCAGGGGTAGCCACCACAATGTCCATTCCTTTATCCAAGCGGGCAATTTGGGGATCTTGCGAAACCCCTCCAAATAACCCTAATGTTTTCACGTCCGTGCCACGGCCAAGACGCTCAAATACCTCCGTAATTTGAATGGCAAGTTCGTGCGTGGGCACCATAACCACGCATTTTACGCCATCAGGGCGGCGAGAGTTGCGTTTGCGCTCGTGAAGTAAATGAAGAATCGGAATCGCAAAAGCGGCCGTTTTTCCCGTTCCCGTTTGAGCAATAGCCAATACATCTTCTCCTTTCAAAATCGACGGAATCGCTTTGTATTGGATGTCGGTGGGGCGGCGAAAACCTAGTTTTTCGAGGTTTTGTTTTACAACGCCAGAAATGTGATAATCTTCAAACTTCATTTGCAGCTAATATCAGAGGTTGATTTTGCAAAGGTACGAAGTAGATTGGTGTTTTGACACTAAGTGTGCGTTTAGGCCAAAAACCTCCTTAAAAGCGAGCCAAAAAGAAATCAAATTCGCTTTAAAAATGGTTACTAAACAAAACCTAATGCGAGTCAACTATGCCTGAACTACCCGAAGTCGAAACGTACCGCCATTATTTTGAAGCAACTTCTCTTCACCAAGCCATAGAGGCTATTGAAGTAGAAGACCGAAAGTTACTTACGACCGATTATGCTACGCTCACTGAAACGCTTGTGGGACAGTTGTTTGTGGCTACGAAACGGGTAGGAAAAAATTTATTTGCCTTTACGGACGGAGGGCACACGCTACATCTTCATTTTGGGATGACGGGCGATTTGGAATATTATCATTCGTCGTTGCCTCGACCTCGCCACGCTCGCATCGTTTTTGTGTTTCGTTCGGGGTTCAATTTGGGCTTTATTTGCCCCCGAAAATTTGAGCGCATTGGGCTTGTGGTAAGCGTCGAAGAGTATTTGAAACGAAAAAAAATAGCCCCCGATGGTTTAGAAATTACCTTGGAACAATTGGCTGAAAATATTCAAAAACGGAAATCTCCGATTAAGCCTGTGCTTCTCGACCAAAGTACCGTCGCTGGTATTGGCAACTGGATTGTCGATGAAGTTTTATTTCAAGCCAAAGTACATCCCGAGCGGCTAGCCAATGAACTTACTGCGTCAGAGCTTGAGCGGATTCACTCAGCGATTGGATTTGTATTGCGTACTGCCATCGAACACGAGGCGAATTATGGGCTTTTTCCGCGCTCGTTTTTGATACATGCACGCGAATGGGATACATCACCATTTGATACGCCTGACCAGCACAAACGTTGCCCCGAAGGCCATGCCGACATTGTGCAGACCCGAGTAGGCGGGCGAGCTACGTACTTTTGCCCTGTATGTCAAGTAATTCCCTAATATTTTTCAAACAGAAGTTGCTAAATCCTGCGAAATCCATTATTTTTGCACTCCATTTTTGGAAAAAACTGTTTTAATCATAATCATCATGTACGCAATCGTAGAAATCGCGGGACAGCAATTTAAAGTAGAAGAGGGCCAAGAAATCTTTACCAACCGTTTGGCTGGTGACTTGGACGCTGCGCTCGTATTTGACAAAGTTTTGTTGGTGGACAATGCAGGTGCCATCAGCGTAGGCGCGCCGACGGTAAACGGTGCGAGTGTAAAGGCTACAATCGTAGAACACCTTAAGGGAGAGAAAGTAATCGTTTTCAGAAAGAAACGCCGTAAAGGATACGAGAAGAAAAACGGTCACCGTCAAGCTTTGACAAAGGTTAAAATCGACGCAATCGTAGCTTAATTTTTTTCTTAAATAGCTTTTTGAAATTTTTAAATACCTAAAGAAATGGCACACAAAAAAGGTGTAGGTAGTTCGAAAAACGGTCGCGAATCAGAAAGTAAACGCCTTGGCGTTAAAATTTTCGGTGGTCAGCCAGCCGTAGCGGGTAACATCATCGTTCGTCAACGTGGTACTAAATACCACCCAGGTCGTAACGTAGGTGTAGGCCGCGATTATACGCTTTTTGCTTTGACAAACGGGGTGGTTAAATTTAGCCGTGGCCGTGACAACAAGTCATTTGTTCATATCGAATTGGCTGAAGCATAAGCATTTTTTACAGAGAAATTTTGGTAAAAAACCCGTCTGAAGATATTCGGACGGGTTTTTTGCTACCATGCTCTAAAAAATAATCCCATGGCATACCAACGAGACGAAAATCCCAAACGCCGCATTCATACCACCAAGCCCGTGGACAAGGCTCGCGAAAAAGAGCTTATTTTTGGGTTACAACCGCTTTTAGAAGCGCTCCGCGCAGGGACCGAAATTGATAAAATTATGGTCTATCGCGAACAGAGTTTCGCCGAAGTGATTCAGCTAGCCAACGAGCGTGAAATACCCGTTCAGCGCGTTCCGATGGAAAAGTTGAATAACATTACTGGAAAAAACCACCAAGGAGTCATTGCGTTTATGTCCGCGATTCGCTACGTTTCGCTTCATAACGTGTTGGCTGACATCTATGAAAGAGGCGAAGTGCCCTTATTATTGCTCCTCGACCGCATCACCGATGTTCGTAACTTTGGAGCTATTGCCCGTACGGCCGAATGTATGGGTGTTCATGCGTTGGTAGTCCCTATGCGTGGAGCGGCCCAAATCAACAGCGATGCGCTCAAAACCTCTTCAGGTGCGCTCAATCACCTTCCTGTTTGTCGTGAAAATAACTTGATAGATACAGTGCAGTATTTGCAAGATAGCGGTGTTCAGGTAGTGGTTTGTACCGAAAAAGCGGCACAAGTTACTTCAAATATTGACTTTACGACCCCTACGGCTATTGTAATGGGCTCAGAAGAAGACGGCGTATCCACTGATGTGATTCGCCGCGCAAACATGGCCGTAAAAATTCCAATGACTGGAAAAGTAGCTTCGTTGAATGTATCAGTTGCTGCGGGAATGATTATCTACGAGGCAGCCCGCCAACGGGGATAAACATACATATCCAAACGGTTATGAGGCGGGTTATTTCAAGATCCGCCTCATGCGTTTTGTTGACGTACACTTTGAACAAACTCAAGGGTAACTCCAGCTAACTCGGCTATTTTGGCGTCATCAAAACCAGTTTCCTTGAGAAGCCTGCTCACAAAGGTAAAGTTACGCTCATAGCGTTCTTTCTCAATGCCTTTCTCAATGCCCTTCTTTATGCCCTTTTTCTCTCCAAGGCGACGTTCTCTTTCTAACACAAACTCTACGATTCCCATTGTTTCTTTTGGTTTATTTAGGAGTTGCTCAATGGCGTTATCAAATTTAGCATCATTTTCATTCTTTCCAAAACGCACATACAACTTTAAAAAGCTCATTAACGCTTCTATTTTTTGTCGAGAGTAACCTTTACTTATCAACCGTTTAAGTAAATCTATTTTTTGGTTTAATAGTTCGCTTTCGGTTACTTTCCCTTTTTGCAAGGCTACCAACACAGTTAAGACGACCATGGCAAAAGGATTATTGCTGTTGGTTAATACTTCTGGGTTTTGTTCTAGGACTTTATAGGTGTTAAAATCATAACGTAATTTGGTTCCCAAATAAGACTCCTCGAAATACAGCGGTTTAAAGCGCTTGTTTTTATCCGTTAAGATGGCGAAAGCCGTAATCGGGCGCTGGTATCTGTCATAAATCCGATAAAAATACTGAAACATTCGATGAGCAAATAGATTATCGGTATTGGCTTGTACTTCAATATGTACCAAAATCCACTTTTCATCACCCGTTTTAGTAAATACTTTTATCAATTTATCAACGTATTTTGGGGAGAAATCGTCAGGATTTATTGGAAAAAGCTGTTCGAGTTCCTTATCTAAAAACTCAAAAGGTTTTCCAAAATCAAACAGTTCTTCGGCATTATCAAAGAAAAACCTCAGAAAATCGTCGAAAACGTCTTCTAAAATGGCTTTCCATAGACTATCGTCTCGTTTCATACATCAAAAAAGATAGTGTAATCAAAAAATAGTTACTAGCTCCTATAAACAACAACGCCCTGAAAGCCGAAGCTTCAGGGCGTTGTTGTTTATGGAAAAAATATATACTATTCGTAGTAGTTCAATGTGCGGTGACCTTCGCGTTCGAGCAATTGGTCGCGCTTGAAAATATCCAAGTCAGCTTCTACCATTTCTTTTACGAGAGCAGGAAGATCGTACTTAGGAATCCACCCTAGCTTTGTGTTGGCTTTGGTAGGGTCACCAATCAACAAATCAACCTCGGTTGGGCGGAAATAACGGGGGTCGATGCCTACCACTTCTTTACCCACAGGTAGTTGATAACTTGGGTTGTTGCACTTGGTAACAACGGCCGTTTCATTTGCCCCTTCGCCTTTAAACTCTAATTCAATGCCTACTTCTGCAAACGCCATGCGCACAAAGTCACGGATATAGGTGGTTTTACCAGTGGCAATGACAAAATCCTCAGGGGTCTCTTGTTGCAACATCAACCACATCGCTTCTACGTAATCTTTGGCGTGACCCCAATCGCGTTGGGCGTCGAGGTTACCCAAAAATACCTTCTCTTGAAGGCCCAAAGCGATACGTGCTACGGCGCGGGTGATTTTACGCGTCACGAATGTCTCGCCGCGAAGCGGTGATTCGTGGTTGAATAAAATACCGTTGACGGCAAACATATCATACGCCTCGCGATAGTTGACCGTAATCCAGTAGCCGTACAATTTGGCTACAGCATACGGTGAACGTGGATAAAAAGGCGTAGCTTCTGATTGAGGAACGGCTTGTACCAAACCATACAACTCAGAAGTAGAAGCTTGATAGACGCGAGTTTTCTTGGTAAGTCCCAATAAACGAACGGCTTCCAAAATTCGCATCGTACCTAAGCCGTCAACTTGAGCGGTATATTCAGGTTCGTCGAAACTCACTCGTACGTGCGACTGTGCCCCGAGGTTATAAATTTCATCAGGCTGGATTTCCTGAATCAATCGAATGATATTGGTCGAGTCCGATAAATCTCCGTAGTGAAGCACCAAACGAACGTCGTTTTCGTGGGGGTCTTCGTAGAGGTGATCGATACGTTGGGTATTGAACAACGAACTACGGCGTTTGATGCCGTGAACTTCGTATCCTTTATTTAGTAAAAATTCGGCCAAATAAGCTCCATCCTGACCCGTGATACCCGTAATGAGTGCGCGTTTTTTCATCGTAATTTATAAAAAGAGTTGTGCCACTAAGCGGAGGCAAAACTTTGTGTTAAGCAATCAATCTAATCTTTTGACAAAAACAGAACGACAAAAGTAACTATTTTACCAATAGACTCTTCTTCAAATCTATTTTCTCAGGCACAACTACCGCTGATTCATAGCGTTGACGTACTTGTTGAAGATAACGCTCGGCATCCAAGCGGGTCATAAAATCACCAATCCGAATCCGATACGTGGGCTGATTATAGACCATGTAAGGATTGAGTTCGGGAAAAGTCTGGTACGAATACAAGCGGGCGTCGTCGGCTTCTTTACGGGTGTTTCCAACGTAAATCTGAATGCGAAAACCCGCCGCAAACCGAATCGACTTGTTGCGAAGCGCAATTGTATCCACAACCGCGTCTAATTGGCGATTAATGTGCAACGGCTGATCCGACAGTACGCGTTTTACTTCGGGCTTTTTGGCCGTGGCGCTTTCCGAAGTTACGGTTTCTTTGTAACGAGGACGAATCGCCGTAAAATCTTCGTCGTACGTACTGTAAGGATCCACCGTCGTGGTTGATTTCGTGCCGACGGGTTTGGAGGTAACACAGCCAATCAAGAGTACGGCCGACGCCATTCCCAATGCCAAATACTTGAAAATCATGCTCAAAAGCGATTAATCTGTTTCTGAAATACAAAAGTAGGGAATCTCCGTTAGAGTTTTATTTTTTCTCCAATAAGAGCGTTACTTTGTTGAAATCAGCTGCCGCATTGATTACTTTCTGGAACGGCTCGTATATATCAATCGGTTGTAATACTTCCTTGTAAAACTCATCAATGGTGATTGTGAGCAAATTGCCTTCCAATTTATAATCAGAAATAAAGCCCATTACGGCGGGAGTTCTGCCATCCGTAATGTTGCGGCGAAGGCTTTCCAAACCACTCACTTTATACCCCTCAGGAATCTTCACTTTCATTAGGCGTTTGTAGGCGTGAGCGTTGCCCATATCAATGGGGTACTGACGGGCGCGTTCGTTGTACATTTCTACCTGTGGACCAATCAATTCTCCTACTTTAAACAAATACTTTTTCCCAGCCCGTTCTACCACACTTTTTAGCACAATATCGACACTAAAAATAAAAGGTTTGTTTGCTTCGTCTGAATTGAGATTGGTATTCTTGATTTGGGGGTTGGTATAAGTAACGTCAGGCTTGAGGGTCGATTTGACAATTTCATTGGTAAGCGCTTTCCGTTCTTCTTCGGCCTTGACAAAATGATAGTACGGGCGCAATTGAGCGGCTTGATGCCCCGTCATTTGGCGCGTTACTTTGCCTTGAATTTGATCCATCGTAGGAGAAAACGACACGTCCACCAACAAATCGTCGTGGTTGTCGGCGATGGTTGAAAAGGGTACTAATCGAATCTCACTTTCGGGCACAATGTCGTTACCTTCTTTTTTCTTTTTAATAAACAATGCCTGATTCCCTTCCATCGTTTGGTCAATCATCCCGTAACGAAAAATCGGACTTCCTGGATCCAAAAACTTCTTGGTGGTTGGAAAATAGAGCAAGTATTCATCCAAAAAATTCCAAGATTCAAATTTTGGATCAAAGACCGCATCAGTCCGACTACATCCAATCACAATCTCATACGGAATGTTCAACGATTCGAGGGCAGCGATGTACAATTTCATCATGCCTGCCTTGGAAGCGTACTGCTTTTTGAGTACATCCGAAGCCACGTCGGCGTCCTCTTCTTCTTTCAACGCAATGTTGGTTTTGACGTAATTTTCTAACTTTTTTACAGCCAACTCAGGAGCTAATCCTTTTATTTTTTCTTTGGCCAGCAACGCGTCAATGTCTTTTTTTGAATCGTCTATCCCCGACCGAAGGTAATCAAAGAACGTTTCGGCGGCACTTTGCCATGTATAGAGGCGTTCGGGACCGCGACTGAGGTTGTACGAAAGCTTGTAATCGAGGCGGATTAAATTGGCTTTGAGGTTGGCGTACTTTTCCTCATAAATTGGCGGGAGATTCTGAAGTCCCACCGAAAGCGTACGCTTTTCGTTGAGGGTATCCGACGAAATCGTGGCGGAGGCATTATACACCTTGGCTTCAAATTGAAGGTAAGCAGGGGTAATAATTTTTACTTCTACCTTCCGTACAGGTATATCGCTTTGGAGAAGTTCTCCTCCAAACAGCGAACTACTACGGCGAAAAAGCGTGGTATATTCCAATTCTCCACCAATCTCAAGCCCTTCTACGGCCAAAATCTTATAAACTCGTCCTTGTTCTTCTAATTCTTTTACGGCCTCCATTCCGACTTCTTTGACCGTACCGTTTTTGCTAATACTGCGGGCTTTGAGGTAAATAAGGTCGTTGGTGTTAGGAACAGGCAGTACGATTTTATTGTACATTTCAATGGCCTTGGAGTCATTGATGCGAATGCGCTTCACAATGCCTTGTAAGCAGGATAATTGCCCAAGTGAATCGAAGGCATATTCAACATAAAGTTGGTGACGGAGCATCACGCCTGATTCTTTTTGTTCGCTATCGGTCAACGTAGCCAGTTTGGTGTCAAGAGGGCTGCTGTCAATGAGTTTTTTGAAAGCTACATTTTGAGCATGGAGCACTGATGTGGTGAGGAATACTATCCAAAGGAGTCGTTTCATGAAATTTGCAAGGGGGTACAACGTTAATTTTTGTCAATCTTACTATCTTTCTGTCAACTATCCAACGCAAACGAATGAATTGTACGCTTATTGTTTTTGTAAAAAATCCAGTTCGAGGAAAAGTAAAGACCCGAGTGGCGGCTACGGTAGGTGATGAAAAGGCCGTAGAAGTTTATATTGAACTACTAAGTCACACAAAAAGAGTGACTTATGAATGGTTTTTGGTCGATGAAGCAGCACAAAAGAAAAAAGTGGTGATTTATTACGGAGATTTTATAAACCCCGAGGGTAGCTGGTCAGAATTGGGCTTTCTCAAAAAAATGCAACCTAATGTCCCCGATTTAGGTGCTCGAATGAAAGCTGCGTTTGAAGAAGAACTAAACGAAAACGCCGAACGCGTCGTGATTGTGGGCAGCGATTGCCTCGCTTTGCGGGTGCATCACCTCTCTCAGGCATTTTCTAAGCTTCAGCAGCACGATATAGTCATTGGCCCTGCCGATGACGGTGGATACTATTTACTGGGAATGAGGCAGATGTACCACTTTTTGTTTGAGGACAAATCATGGAGTCAGCCATCGCTTTTGGCAGAAACTCTGGCGGATACCCAAGCACACTCCACCTCCCTTTGGATTGGCGAAACCCTGTCGGACGTAGATACGTGGGAGGATTATTTACGGGAATCTGCACGGCTTCCGTCACCGTAATGCTAGAAGGTATCCCAATAATTTCTATTTTTACCAATCGTATTCAACAACTAAACCCTAAATCATAGTCACGATGAGTAACTCTCTCTTTCGAAAAAAATCGGTGAGCCAAGTTTTGAACGACATCAAAACGGGCGAAGATGGCCACGGCAGCATGGCCAAAGTCTTGAGTGTAAAAGATTTGACCTCGTTTGGAATTGCGGCCATCATTGGAGGGGGAATTTTTAGTACCATCGGAAACGCCAGCTACGACGGAGGAGCGGCAGTCTCGCTTTTGTTTGTTTTTATTGCCTTTGCCTGTGCATTTACGGGTTTGTGTTATGCCCAATTCGCTTCCACCATTCCCGTCAGTGGAAGTGCCTATACTTATACCTACGTTTCGTTTGGGGAGCTATTGGCTTGGATTATTGGCTGGGCACTGATTTTGGAATACGCCGTTAGTAACATGGTGATTGCCATCGGTTGGTCGGGGTATTTTATGGAAATGTTAGAGCGATTTGGCATTCATTTCCCCGAATACTTAGCCACAGATTTTATCTCAGCCCGCGATGGATTTAACGAATTTCAGGAAGTAATAAAGGCAGGAGGAGTACCTAATCCACGCTTGGTGTCTCAGGAAGAAGCATTCCGTACGGCACCCATGATTGGCGGATTCAAGGTATTGATGAATATTCCTGCGGCATTGGTGACGGTTTTTATTACTGTATTGGCCTACATCGGTATCAAAGAATCCCGTACGACGGGCAATGCGTTGGTATTGTTTAAAGTGATTGTGATTTTAGCGGTTATCATCATTGGTGCTTTCTACGTAAATCCCGAAAACTGGGAACCGTTTGCCCCCAATGGCATGAACGGGGTTTTGCTTGGTGTATCGGCGGTGTTTTTCTCATTTATTGGTTTTGACTCCGTTTCAACAACGGCCGAAGAATGCCAGAATCCGCAGCGCGATTTGCCCCGTTCGATTATTTATTCGCTTATCATTTGTACCATTTTGTATGTAACAATTGCCCTTGTTTTGAACGGTATGGTGTCGCACAAAGAACTCAAAGTAGATGACCCATTGGCCTACGTGTTCAAAAGTGTTTCTCAAAATGCGGTAGGCTGGCAGAAGTCGTTTTTGTCGTCATTATCGGGGATTATTGCCGTGAGTGCCGTGGTAGCAATGACCAGTGCGCTGTTGGCCTATCAAATCGGTCAGCCACGGATTTGGATGACGATGAGTCGCGATGGGTTGTTGCCAAAGTCATTCGGAAAGATTCACCCCAAGTACAAAACTCCTTCATTTTCAACGATTTTGACGGGGGTATTGGTAGCCATTCCGTCGTTGTTTATGAACATGAAGTTCGTCACCGACCTGACCAGTGTAGGAACGTTATTTGCGTTTATCATCGTGTGTGCGGGTATTTTGTACCTCGACAAACATAAAACTCCCTCTAAGTTTAAAGTGCCTTATGTAAACGGAAAATATACCGTAGGCGTCTTGATGATTGCGGCCTTGGCTTGGACTTACTCACAAGGAGGTTTTGTAGAACACCTCACTGAAAAGCCATTATTGATTGTACTGTGGTTGGTGTGGTTGGGTTTAGCCATCGCAAGTTTTCTGCAAAGCTTTTCTTTACTCCCTGTTTTGGGAATTTTAACCAACTTGTATCTCATGACCGAATTGGGCATCTCCAACTGGATAATGTTCCTGATTTGGTTGATTATCGGCCTAGTGATTTACTTTGGCTACGGTTATCGGAAAAGTAATTTGATTGGGAAATAATAGAAAAACTGGGTGTCGAGCCTTGTTCTCAAACCGACTATTCGCGAAACTTTTTTTGCAAATTTGTCCAAGTTGGCGAACATTTTTCTCCTTAATGAAGTTTTATTGGTACCATATTCGATGTGACTATAGAACTGGTGACATCGAAAGTAGTATAATGGTAGAGGTTTAGGTAGTACAAGAATCCGCTTTCTTTTTTAGAGAAAGCGGATTTTGTTTTTAAGCTAGGCGTGTACCGTAAAACGATCAACCGTTTCGTCGGGATGAACATCCAGAACATTGGCCAAAACGAGTAATACGAGGGTTTTTGAGGCAATATTTCGCGAAATTCCCGCCACACTTGCAAAATCTGCTACCGTCACACTTTGGTGCTGGTCTAAGTGCTGCATAAGTTTTCGCTCCTTATCGCCATACTGAAACTTGACGTTGCGGTCATCGTCTTGACGGCGTAAGATTTCCCGCATTTCCCAACTCGCCTGAATCGAGCGGTCGGCCACGCGGATGTAGGTCTTTTTGACGAGGTTATTTTGGGGCGCTGCGTGTAGTTTGCCCTTCTGAGTGCCTGTGTTTGGTGTTTTTGCGGCGGTCAAGGAAGTTTCGGCGGGTTGCAAAACGTAGTGAGGGCGTTTGGGGCTGGACAAAATGGTGAATACCAATACATCGCGCTCTTCCCCAATCGAAATTCGTTCGATTTCGTACTCAATGCCAGGAGAACAGTACTTCTCAATGGCGCGGACGAGCAGGTATTCGTCTTCGTCGGCGTACTTGAGGCCCTTGATACTTCGGTCGTCGCCCACTCCGATGAGGAGGTAGCCGCCGCCCGAATTGGCGAAAGCTACGATTTCGCGGACAATTTTTTCGGGGTGATTGGTCTTGAGTTTAAACTCAATGTGCTTTCCTTCACCCTGTCTGACCAATTCGCGGAGTGTTTTGTAGTCCATGGGAAAGGGTCTAAATTCGGAGGAACGAATGTGTTGACTAAAGCTACTATTTCCTAACGAAGTCCCCAAGGCTTGAACATTATTTTTTTGTGGTACCGAAAAGCTGCTCATTTTTTTAAATATTGCACCCACAATTAAAACAAAAAAAACGCAAATATGATTCTGTATAGCGTCACAGTAAACATTGACCCAGCCATCGAACAAGACTGGTTGCAGTGGATGAAGGCAATACACATGCCCGAAGTAATGGCAACAGGACTGCTCGAAGGTAGCAAATTGCTTCGCTTACTTACCGAAATTGAGAGTGAAGGAATCACTTATTCCTGCCAATACTATTTTCCATCAATGGAGGCTTATTTTACGTATCAACAACTTCATTCGTCGGAACTTCAACAGAAACACCACGACCGTTACGTTAATAAGTACGTGTCATTTAGAACACTTCTGGAAGAAGTTTAACGCTTTTTTTTGTCATGCCGAATGCCTCTAAAACCGCCAAACAGTTGTTAAAAAGTGCCTTGAGCATGACAAAAAAACGGTTTTTTTGGCTTCCTGTAGGCTTTTTTATCGCGTTGTTACTGACTGATTTAGCTTTTCCTTTTCGGGTAAACCCTCGCTACTCAACGTTGGTGACGGCGTCGGACGGCACAGTGCTGCACGCCTTCCTCAACGAAGAAGACAAATGGCGGCTCTACACCGAACTCGACGAGATTACCCCCCTACTTCGCCAGACCATTCTCCAAAAAGAAGACCGTTATTTTTATTACCACTTTGGCATCAACCCTGTATCAGTAGGAAGGGCGTTGGCCAAAAACCTCACCACGGGACGACGGACGTCGGGCGCATCGACCATTACGATGCAGGTGGTGCGCCTGCTCGAACCCCGAAAACGAACATACGGGAGTAAAATCGTTGAGATGTTGCGAGCGCTACAATTGGAAGCACACTACTCCAAAGATGAAATTTTACAACTGTACCTCAACCTGATTCCGTACGGGAGCAACGTCGAAGGCATTAAGTCGGCGTCGATGTTGTACTTTGGCAAATTGCCTCAAGTGCTAAGTTTAGCCGAAATCACCACCTTGACGATTATTCCTAACCGCCCGTCTAGTTTGCGGTTGGGGCGTAAAAACCCCTACATCGTACAAGAACGGAACAAATGGCTGCAACGCTTTGCAAAGACGGGGTTGTTTGAACCGCAAGTGATTGAAGATGCCCTGCGCGAACCCCTCCGCGCCGAGCGTCGGGAAGCACCCAAGTTGGCGCCTCATTTGGCGATTAGGCTGCGTAAACACTATGCCACTACGCCGATTATTCGGTCTACGCTGGTGCCCACGCGCCAAACCCAAGCCGAGCAGCTCACCCGCAACTACGTCAACCGCCTACGAAGCATGAACATCCATAACGCGGCGGTGGTGGTCATTAACAACGAAACCATGAATGTGGAAGCCTACGTAGGCTCTGCCGATTTCACGAACCCGTACGACGGCGGGCAGGTAGATGGCATTCGGGCGGTGCGTTCGCCAGGGAGTACGCTCAAGCCGTTGCTGTACGCAGTGGCTTTTGACAAAGGACTTATGACGCCCAAAACCACCCTGAACGACGTTCCAACCAATTTTGGAGGGTTCGAACCCGAAAACTTTGACCGACGGTTCAACGGTAAAGTGACGGTAGAGTTTGCGTTGGCCAATTCGCTCAATATTCCCGCCGTGAAAGTACTCACCGACCTTACCCCTGGCGTATTGATTGAGTACTTGAAAAAAGCCGACTTTCAGACCGTCAAAAAGCAATCGGCGGGGCTGGGGTTGTCGATGATTTTGGGGGGCTGCGGTGTCACCCTCGAAGAACTGACTCGCCTTTTTGCGACCTTTGCGCACGAAGGTCAATTAAAGGAGTTGCATTACACCACTTCTAAGTCCCTCGCTAGTGAGGTGGCAAGGGCGAAATCTACTTCCCTTATCTCTCCCGAAGCCACGTACCTCATCAACAGCATTTTGACGCAAGTAACGCGCCCCGATTTGCCCAATAACTTTGATAATACCTACCATTTACCACGGATTGCTTGGAAAACGGGAACCTCGTACGGAAAAAAGGACGCGTGGAGCATTGGCTACAACCGCCGTTTTACGGTGGGCGTGTGGGTGGGGAATTTTTCGGGAGTAGGGGTGCCTGAACTCAACGGGGCCAATATTGCCACGCCTTTGCTGTTTGATATCTTCAATGCCCTCGATTATAACTCGCCTACGGGTTGGTTTAAACCCGCCCCTGACCTCAACCGCCGAAAAGTGTGCGCCGAGAGCGGCGACGTGCCGAGCGAGTTTTGTACGCACCAACTCCTCGACTACGCCATCATGGGCGTGTCGCATACGCGTAAGTGCCAACACTTAAAATGGGTGTTTACCGACCCGACAGGACAGCGTTCGTACTGCACGGAGTGCCTACCTGATACTGGTTACGTCAAAAAACTATACCCCAATCTTGCCCCCGAACTTATTGCTTACTACGAACTTAATCGCGTGCCTTACGTCAAAATCCCGCCGCATAATCCTGCGTGTACGCGGGTATTGGAAGTAGGTGCTCCGATTATCACTAGCCCCAACGACGGCAGTGAGTATTTTTTAGAAGGCCAACAATTACAACTCGCTTGCCAAGCGGCCAACGACGTGAAAGAGGTGTATTGGTACCTCAACGACCGTTTGTATCAGAAAACCTCTCCCCAAATGCCCCTTTTTGTAACCCCTCCCTTAGGCAACGTAAAAATCTCATGCAGCGACGACAAAGGACGAAATACGGATATTAGGATTAAGGTAATTGCCGTAAATTGATAGGTAGTAGCAGAGAGTAGATAATGAGCGGCTATAAGATTTGGCTCCTCTGGAGCAATAAATAATGGCTTTTATTGTAGCGATGCAGTTGTAACCAAAGATGGTATCTTTGTACACTTGTTCAAAAATCACATAAAGAATGAAAATAACCAATTGGCGGATAATTGCTTTTTTTAGTGCGTACTTAGTGCTCGGCTTGGCCACGTATAAAGACTACGGTATTTCGTTTGATGAGCCTATCAATCGGGCCAATGGAATTGTTTCTATTCAATACGTGGGCGAGAAATTGGGGTTTTTAGCGCCCAGCAAAGACATCCCCAAGTTGCAGGAGTACTATGATAGAGACTACGGGGTGGTGTTTGACATCCCGCTGGTCATTGGCGAAAAAGCCCTCGGCTACAACTCCGACGACAAAAGCCAACAACTGTACCACTACCGTCACTTGATGACCTTCTTGGTTTTTTTCCTCTCTACGCTCTTTTTTTACGCCACCGCCGCCAGCATTTTTACCAACAAATGGCTTCCGTGGCTGGGAACGCTCTTTTTGATGCTAAGTCCGAGGATATTTGCCGAGTCTTTTTACAATAGCAAGGACATCGTTTGCCTTTCGGCCTTTATCATTAGCACCTATTTTTTGCTCCAATTCCTTAAAACCTACGCTTGGCGGCACTTACTGCTGTTCAGCATTTGTACTGCCATTGCCATCAATATCCGCCTCACTGGCATCATCATTCCTGTCATCACGTTGGGTTGGGGCGTGATAGATGGATTCCGTTTACGGGACAAATCTGGCGCCATCGCGCTCAAATTAGGCGTTTATGCCGTGCTTACGGCGGCGTTTATGGTGATGTTTTGGCCGTTTTTGTGGGAGGCACCGCTGGCCAATTTTCAGTTTGCCCTTGCCAACATGAGTAAGTTTCGCGCCAACATCGAGGTCTTGTTTTTTGGCGAGAGAATGATGGCGATGGGACTGCCGTGGTATTACATCATTGGGTACGTCGTCATCACTACTCCACTTCTTTACTTGGTACTGTGGATACTCGGGGTGGTAAGCATCCTAAAAGACAGCGTGAAACGATTCTCGGCGTTTTGGGACAACTTTGAGCCTTGGCGTACGCAACTCACCTTCTTGGTGATAAGCGTCGCTCCGTTTGCGCTGGTCATTTTGCTAAATTCTACGTTGTACGACGGCTGGAGACAGCTCTATTTTACCTACGGTGCATTTCTGATGATTGCCTTGTATGGCTTAGACGGGGTTTTTCGGTGGGGGAAACAGCAGCCGTTGGTGATGAGGGTCAGTCAAGCCCTCGTATTGGTGCAGTTGGTCGTAATTGGCGGGTGGATGTTCCTCAACCATCCGTTTCAGCAAACGTACTTCAATATGTTTGCGGGCCAGCCCGTCGCTAAAAACTTTGAAATCGACTACTGGGGGTTATCCTACAAACAAGGGTTAGAGTGGATTGTCCAACACGACAAACGACCGCACATTAAGGTCATTGCCAACCTAACGCCAGGGGTTTATAATCGAATGATATTGGATAAATCGGAGCGGGAACGACTGGATTGTATTTACCTAAAACCCTCCGTACGAGACACGTCGAAGCGCGCCGATTTGGAATGCGATTATTTTATCACGGAGTTTCGCTATCGGTCCGATGCCGCGCCTTATACGAAGGAGCTACACAGCATCAAAGTGGACGGAAATACGATTTTAGCCGTGTACGATGGGCATCAATTAGCGCGGTAAACGGTTATTTATTCATTCAAAAAAGAAGCCCCTGAAACATATTGTTTCAGGGGCTTCTTTTTTGAATCTTTTTACGACTTATTCGTCAGAGATTTCGGCGTTGTCGATGTTGTAGTTCAACTCGTAAATATTATCAGCGTTAAGTTTTAACGTACCACGCATCGTATGGCGTTCGTCCGTTTTAAACTTGCGGCCATTTTTCTTGAACTTTAACCCTACAACGGATTCTGGCCCTGCACCACCGCAGAAGAAACAAGCGCTAAACGGAAAAGCCGACAAAGCGTATAGGTTCGACTCAGCGTCGATGGGAAGTACATAACCCGTCAACAATATTTCTTTGCCATTGAGTTTGTTGATGTTGGGGCCAAACGTTGGATACAACATATACACCGACTCTTCGGGATACCATTTTTTCTTGAAAGTCACGTCGCGGAGTGTTTCCCAAGAAATTTTCACGGGATTATTTCCCGCAAGTGCGCGATACCGAAACTTCGTCCCCCCTTCGTTTTGCTCGGAGGTTTGGTTACTTACAAAGCCCGTAAAAGCAACGGCGCTTATCAGAATAGCAACTACAAGACTTTTCATGCGTTCGTGGATGAATTGACAGTACGTTCAATACAATTTTTTACAAATTTACGTTCCCGCCTCACGGAATCAAAACTTTATCTATCACATGAATCAATCCGTTGGTGGCTGTGATGTCAGTTTTCGTAATATTTGCGGGCTGAGTGGGATTCGAACGCCCTGCAATGGTCAGCCCCGTTGATTTGGAGGCGAGGGTGGCCGTGTAGGAAGCGTCGAACATATTCACCGTAGAATTTCCCATAAAACTTGAAAAAAGCCGACTCAACATGATGTGATAAGACACAATTCGAGCCAAAACAATCGGGCTAGTGGCGTTGATTTCTGCTTGCGAAAATTTCCCCGCAATCATCGCCTGATTAGTCGGTAAAAACATCGTGTAAGCAGGGTCAACGGGAAATGAACCTAACGTGTCGGCGTAAAACGTGGCTAAACGAGGGTCGCCCGCAATGGCACGCCGCGTAGCCTGACGAAATAGACTAAAATCTGGGGTGTTTTTGATGATTTGAGCCAACGATTGCGTAGGAATTGGAATCACCCTATTGATAATGTGTATCACCCCATTATTGGCCAAAATGTTTGATTTGACACTTTTGCCATGATTAAGATAAGGCACGCCATCGGGATTTGATAAAAACAAGCGCGCATTCGACATCATTTTGACGGGGTTACTCAATCCAAATGGCATCGACTCTACAGGCAATGGCGAGGTGATGACGTGGTTGGTAATCAGGGCACGAACTTGCTCAGGAGGAAGGGAAGTGATAGCTCCCGCATCGGCGTAGCCTGAAGCTTTAAACCCCTCGTCGTTGGGCGCAAAAAGCGTCACTGAACTGGTCTTAAACGCGTCTTGAAGCCCCGCATGGCTAATGGCCGCGCGCAAAATAGTTAGATCTTGCTGGTCTAACAATACGTCGGAAATGCTTTTGGGCTGAGGGTCATCTTCTTTGCATCCTACCAAACCCACTATCAGTAACATCAAGCCCCCAATGAGTTTTTTCATCTTTCTAATTAAGTTTATAGCTGAGAATAAAAAGCCACGCCCTTGGTAATACACACGGGCGTGACTTTTCACTAAACGCATAGAAAAGGCGAAAATTGTAACTCTTTACGCTTGCAATAGCGCAAATTCTTTCGCGAAGTAGGTCAAAATAATCTTCGCCCCTGCCCGACGAATTGACATCAGGGTTTCTAACATAGCCCGATCGCCGTCGAGCCAGCCATTTTGAGCCGCCGCTTTAATCATGGCATACTCACCCGAAACATTGTAGGCCGCAATCGGCAAATCAAAGTTTTGGTTCAACGTCTTAATCACGTCCAAGTACGCCAATGCGGGTTTTACCATCAAAAAGTCAGCTCCTTCTTGGTAATCAAGTTCCGCCTCAATCAGGGCTTCGCGTACGTTAGCAGGATTCATTTGGTACGTTTTTTTGTCCCCAAAACGAGGTGCCGAATCAAGCGCATCGCGGAAAGGGCCGTAAAACGCACTGGCGTATTTGACCGAATACGACATGATACTCACGTCGGTAAAACCTTCGGCATCAAGGGCTTCACGAATGAAACCTACACGACCGTCCATCATGTCGCTCGGCCCAAGAATATCAGCACCCGCGCGCGCTTGGGCGACGGCCATTTTGGCTAGAATGTCGAGGGTTTCGTCGTTGAGGATTTTTCCATTTTCTACCAAACCATCGTGGCCATCGCTGCTGTAAGGATCCATGGCAACGTCGGTCATTAATGCTAAATCAGGAAATTTGTCTTTGATGGTTTTGAGCGCATCAAGGTACAACGTTCCTTCGCGGTAGCTTTCGGTGGCGTATTTGTCTTTTTTATCCTCGGGGTAATTCGGGAATAAATCAATGCACTTAATGCCCAAATCGGTAACCTCTTTCAGTTCTTCCAAAAGGGTATCGAGCGAGTGGCGATAAATGCCCGGCATCGATTTTACTTCGCTCCGCACACCACTTCCTTCCACGATAAACATCGGGTAGATAAGGTCGTTGACGGAGAGCGTAGTTTCCTGCGCGAGCGCACGAATGGCCGCCGATTGACGATTGCGGCGAGGACGGCGAGGTATTGAGTAACTCATATTAGAAACGACGGTCGTCGATTGAATTAAATATGGAACGTTGACAAAAGCACAAACTCTTGCACACGCGCGTCGATTTCGGCTTGGGTAAGGTCGATGATGCGCTCAGGGCCAAATTTCTCCACGCAAAACGACGCCATGGCCGAACCGTACACAATCGCACGCTTCATGTTGGCGAAGCTGATGTCGTCGGTACTTGCCAAATATCCAATAAAACCACCTGCGAACGTATCACCAGCGCCCGTTGGGTCAAACACTTCTTCCAACGGCAAGGCTGGGCAGAAAAATACTTCATCGCCTTGGAAAAGGAGCGCACCGTGCTCGCCTTTTTTGATGATGAGCGTTTTAGGCCCCATCGCCATGATGGTTTTTGCGGCACGACGCAACGAGTAGTCGCCCGAAAGCATTCGTGCTTCTTCGTCGTTGACCGTCAAGCAATCTACTTTCGCAATCACCGCTTTGAGGTCTTCGAGGGCAATGTTCATCCACAAGTTCATGGTATCAAGCATCACAAACTTTGGACGGTTATTGAGACGATCCAAAACCGCCATTTGAAGCGCAGGCACCATGTTGCCCAACATCAAGTAGGTACAATCTTGGTAAGACGCAGGAATGATGGGGTCAAAGTCGCCAAAAACGTTGAGCTGCGTATCCAACGTATCGCGGCTGTTCATGTCATTGTGGTATTTACCCGACCAAAAAAATGTTTTTCCTTCTGGTTTGATTTCCAATCCTTCCGTGTTGACACCGTGTTGTTCTAAGGTCTCAATCATTTCTTTTGGGAAATCGCCACCCACAACCCCAATGATGTTGTTCTTTTTGGTAAAATACGAAGCAGTAAGTGTGATGTACGTAGCCGCGCCACCTACAATTTTATCGGTTTTTCCAAAAGGGGTTTCGATGGCATCAAAAGCAACAGACCCAACGGTTAGTAAACTCATAGTTTTCGTTGTTAATCAGTAAAAGATGGATGATTGTATTGTTCTAAAAAAGGAAAAGGATAAAGCCGTAGTAGCCTTATCCTTTTCGTAAGTTTTTCATGCTATGCTTATTCAGCAGCGCTTTCGAGGAAACCTTTAAATTTCTTCGCGTTTAGCACTTCTGACGACTGAGGGTATTTCTCAATAAGCTGACTATATACTTCAATCGCTTCCGTGTTTTTCTTTGCTTTTTCGTAAGCCACACCAAGCTTAATCATGTAAGAAGGTGTAAAATACGCATTTGGCTTATAATCAACCGCTTTTTGGTAATAGCTGATGGCATCCTCAACGCTATTTTTTTCCATGTAAGCATCACCAATCAATGAGTAAGCACGGGCTTGAACCAACAAATCAGACGAGCTGAAAGACTTCAAATGTTCAATGGCTTCATCAAATTTGCCTTGCTTCAAAAGCGCTGCACCTGCATAAAACTGCGCAAGGTTACCTGCTGGTGTCGCACCGTATTCGTCAGCAATAGCCGCCAAACCTGGGTTACCTGCGCTTCCTTTGAGTGCTTTATTAAGAGAATCGGATTCAAAGGCAAAAACAGGAGCGTACAAAGCAGCTTGAGCTTGCTCATCTTGGCTACTTACGTAGTAGTGATACCCGAACCATCCTGCTAGTGCAACGACAATTGCTCCCCCCGCAATGACAAAGATATTGCGGTTTTTTTCGATGCTTTTTTCAAATTTGGTTAACTCTCCTGCCAAACCTTCTGGGCTCTCTAAAAAATCAAGCCCCGAATCTGTGTCTTTATTGCTCATTACTATTGATTTTCAAATTGGAGTGCAAAATTAGGAAAACTCTTGAAACTCAAAAAGAACTCAGCTATTTTTTATACGGATTGAGCGCCTATTTAAGTTACTTTGTTCTTTTGCTCGACAACAACAGTGCCAAAAATTTCGTCAGAACAAAAAAACAGCCAAAATCTGCGCATTCTTTACTGTTCTTTTTTGACCCAACGAATCATTTTTCGCCAAATAGATTTGGACGGCGTCTCGTTGTGGTAGTAATTATTTTTCTTGCCGTAATAATCGTAAGTCTGCTTGTAGCTGTAACCGTAGCCTTTCGACGAATAATAAGCCGCTGGCATGAGGTTGGCATACAGGTCATCTTTGTAAAAATCATTGATGATAACACCCACGTTTTTGATTTTATATTCTTCCGCAATTTGGTTGACCAACAAATACGATTCTTTGTGCGAGTACAACCAACGAATGATGTAAATCACCAAATCGCTTTTCTTCAACAGAGGAACATTGTCCGACACCAAACCAACGGGGGCAGTATCCACCAACACAAAATCATACTCTTGCTGAGCGCTGGCAATAAATGCCTCAAAGCGCTCATTTTGAATAAGCTCAGTCGGGTTAAAAGGCGACGGCCCCGCAGGAATAAAGTCGAGGTTTTCGATGACTGAATGATGTATCGTCTGGTGAAAATCATCCACTTTTCCCGACAGGTACGTACTTAGCCCAATTTTGTTGTTGTGGTTAAAATAACGGTGCATGTTCGACCGCCGCAAGTCTGACACAACCACCAGCACTTTTTTGCCAATTTTGGTCAAAGACGTTGCCAAATTCAGCGTCACAAACGATTTGCCTTCGCCTGAGAGTTCCGATGTAATCACCAACAATTTTCCTTGCTGACTTGGGGCGTCGGTCAGAAAGCTGAGGTTGGTACGAATGCTGTTGACTGATTCAGAAAACAACGAACGGTTTTCCAAAAAATGCAGCAAATCTTTTTCGTTTTGGGAGATTTTGTGCGGGAATCGCTGAATGAGTCCCAGCAAATTGACGTGCTCGGAAGCACCAATTTTGGAAATTTCGGTAAATTTCCCGTTGGCAAAACGGGCTAAAAAGATTGAACCAAACCCAATCAATAACCCCAAAACGAGCGACACCGAAATAAGGCGCGGCGCTTGTGGGTAAATCTGATACGCATAACTGCGGGTAAGTACCGTAAACGACGGCAAAACACCCGCTTTTACAATCGAGGTTTCAATCTCTTTGTTAATCAACAAAAGGTATATTTTTTCGTTAACATCACGGTCATTTTGAAGATATCCAAGCTCTCGTTCTACCGACGGCAGAGCATTCATTCGGCTTTTAATTAGCGCCAAATTTTGACTGATAATGCCCAGTGTACTCTCATTTTTTTGGCGCTGAACCCTGATATTGGTGAGAATCTGCTCCCGTACGCGGTCAATTTCGTCATCGGCAGTTTTTACAATTGGGTTGTTGACACTCAGGTTTTTACCAATAATATACGCTTTCCGATCAAGAATGAGGCGATTGAGATCTGAGACCAACTTGAGAAGGACACCGTCGCTGGTACCATCAAGCCCTAAACTACCCACATTGACGGGTTCAAAACGATTGCTCAGGCTTTGTTCGAGCAAATTGATGTACGATTTTGCAATCTCTAAAGTGTTTTTTTGCGCCTCAAGCTGCGTCATTTGCCCCATCACGTCCGACATGGAGGCTTGCAAACTAGGCACCGAACTGCGTTGTTTGTACCGTTCTAACTCCGACGACGCTTTTTGAAGTGCTGCCGCGTAGATTTTGATTTGTTCCTGAATAAAATTAATCGTCAAGTTCGACGACCGCTTTTTTTGTTCAAGGTTATATTCTTCGTACGATTCAATGAGTTTTTGCAAAAAATCTTGCGTAAACTGTCGGTTATAGTACGAAAAGGAAACGTTCAAAATCGGCAAACTCGCCCCTTCTTCGGTTACTTTAATTCCACCGTCAAGGCGCCCACGAAGGTCGTTAAGGTCGTTGTAAGAAAATACATAATCCTGCGAAAGCCTCTCGACAGATTTGACACTGAACGAAAGTCCCCGTACCGAAACTAGGGTATCTTTCGACAAATCGAAGGTTAGGTTTTCCGTTTCGTCTTTGGTTTTGTAGGTGATTAGACCAGACTGTTTTATTTCAAAAAGCCCAAACTGAAACTTACTGTGGTCGTAAGAGATAACCTGTGCCGTAAAAGGCTGATATGGATACACGTCATCGTGACGAAAGGTAAGTTCACGATAAAAAGTAAACGGATAATCGAGCTTTTTGATTGCCCCGTTGATGACCTCTTCCGATTTAATAACATACAGTTCGGTAAGGTACTCTAAATTAGATTCATCAGACTGAATGAGGCGGTTCAGTTCGTCGAGCTCGGTTTGTTTATCATTGTACTTTAGTACCATCTCCGCCATGTAACGCGGATGGGCCACTTGAAGAAAGATAGCACACCCACCAACGGTCAAAACCAAGGCACCAATCACCCAATACCAACGACTTAGAATGACTTTAAGAATCCGCTTAACGTCAATGTCGGCGGATACTTCAGTGTATCTATCTTGTGATTGGCTCCAGTTTCCGTTTTGCATAATAGCTGTTTCCCTCTAATTTGTTTACCCCAAACGATTGAGCAAA
Organism: Runella limosa DSM 17973; assembly: GCF_000482465.1. Lineage (GTDB taxonomy): Bacteria > Bacteroidota > Bacteroidia > Cytophagales > Spirosomataceae > Runella > Runella limosa. The sequence goes on along the minus strand of NZ_KI519422.1, from coordinate 37,745 downwards.
GGTAATTGTTGTAACGTGTCAAAGTGCGGGTTTCGACCCAAATCCTTCAATTTTTGTAATTGATGAAGCCCGTGCGCATCGGTACCAAATGCCTCATAATACCCTTTTTCTATCAATTGTTCGGCCGCTTTTCGTTCGGCCGACCCATACTGACCCACCAACGACAGCAAATTGAGCTGAAAAGAAACCCCTTTGTTTTTTAGGCTTTGCCATTCCCTCGGCTTTCCGTGCCAGTATCGGTAGCGCTCGGGATGCGCGAGCAACGGCGTGTATCCTTTTTGTTGAATTTTTTCAATCAATTTGTGCCCCCAAAGGCTAGGCGCTTGCATCGAAAATTCAAATAGAATATACTGGCCCTCGATAGGTAACAGCTGATCTTCTTGAATGAGTTGAACAAAATTTTCGTCAGCATAATATTCCGCCGATGCTTCTAGCACCAAAGGAAGCGAATGAGTTTCAATGAGTGCGTTGGTTTTTGCGGCGGCGGCTTGGATGGTCTCAAGGGTATTTTTGAAATAATCGGCCCGAACGTGGGGCGTAGCCACAATTTTCTTGATGCCTAATTGTACGTACTCCTGCAACATTGCCAACGTCACGTTTTCATCGGGCGATCCATCGTCAATGCCAGGAAGCACGTGGCAATGCCAATCACTTTCCATGAAATCGAGTGAAAAAGGAGCAGTTGCGCTCGAAGATTTTTTCTTAAAAAACGAAAACATGGGCCGCTATCTAAGTGTCAGGTACAATCCTAAAACAACCGCAACGGCGTTGAGCCCAATCACCACTGGGGACAATATACTGGCAAATCGTTGGTTTTTAACAATCCGTAAGCTCCATTTGGAAGGCGGAACAAAGACGTAATCTCCGTCAAAAACTGGAATGTTGGCCACGGCTGGGTCGCCAAGGTTGCGGATGTCATAATTGACTTCTTGTTGCACGCCTGAGCGTTTCCGAATCAGTTTAATCGTTTTTTCAGCCGTTGCAAAATCAATCCCCCCCGACATGGCAATGACCTCTCCCAAGGTCAATTTTTCATTTTCAAGATAAATCATGCCTTGTTTCGCCACCGAGCCCAATACCCTGATTTGTAGGTTGGAAATCTCAATGTCAAAAATAGGGTCGTTGATAAGGTCTTTGTAATACTGTTCTATGGCCCTGGTGGCATCGGTTTTGGTAAGTCCCGCCACTTTGACGCGCCCCACTTGTGGTAAAACGATTTGGCCATAACGGTCAACGGTAATCAAATAGGCAGACGCCCCTGCCTGTCCCGACGACATGGGCGTGGAGGCCACGGCGATGTTTCCACCCTGCGGGAAAATAATCTCAAGCGCATTGAGGCTTCGGATTCGCAAACGATCCCCAGGTTTAAGGCGGTACTCTGTCGTATCTGACAACAACTCAGGCTGACTACCAATCGTCTGAGTGGCTTTTGTGGTATCTGAGGTGCTTTTTTGGGCGTAAAGGGGGCCACAAAAAAGAAGAAGCAAAACGATAAAACGCATAGCAAAAAATAGCGAGGAGGGATAACCTCGAAACAAAAATACGTAAATTGCCCGCCTGTCCAAAATACCCGATGTATGCTCAAACCTTTCTACCATGCAGAACTCACCGAAGCGGGCCTCGACGAAGTGGGGCGAGGCTGCCTAGCGGGGCCTGTGGTAGCAGCAGCCGTGATTCTTCCCAAAGACTACACCAACGAACTGCTCAACGACTCGAAGCAGTTGAATAAAAAGCAACGCGAAGCCCTTCGCAACGACATACAAGAGGCCGCCTTGGCGTGGGCCATCGCGGAAGTATCCAACGAAGAAATTGACAAAATTAACATCCTTAAAGCCAGCTTTTTGGCCATGCACCGTGCCGTTGATCAATTGGCACTGCGCCCCGAGCATTTGTTGGTGGACGGAAATCGCTTTACGCCTTACCCGTTTTTACCCCATACCTGCATTATAAAAGGCGACGCCAAATTTATGAGCATTGCGGCGGCTTCGGTACTGGCCAAAACCTACCGCGACGACCTCATGGAGCGTTTGGCGGTGGAGTTTCCTCACTATGGTTGGGAAAGAAATGTAGGCTACCCTACGCCCGTGCATCGGGCGGGCATTCGGGAGTTTGGCCCCTGTTCTTACCATCGAATGTCGTTTCGATTGTTGTAAATCGGCCCAGTACCCCTACAAAATTCTAATTTTCTCAAGCTTGGGTGTGTCTATGTGGTTCGGAAGCAGTACCTTTGCGGAAAATTTCTTCCAAATCGTATTTTGTATCATCCCAAAATCGTACATACAATGGTTTCTACCACGATTGCCCGCGACACCCAAATTTTTGATTTAATCGCCAAAGAACACCACCGCCAAGAGTCTGGAATTGAGCTGATTGCTTCTGAAAACTTTACTTCTCCGCAAGTAATGGAAGCACAAGGAAGCGTATTGACCAACAAATACGCCGAGGGCCTTCCAGGCAAACGCTACTACGGTGGATGCGAAGTGGTGGACCAAATCGAACAAATTGCGATTGACCGCCTCAAGGAGCTGTTTGGTGCTACGTGGGCAAACGTGCAGCCGCACTCGGGAGCACAGGCAAACACGGCCGTTTTCTTGGCATGTTTGCAGCCTGGCGACAAAATTTTAGGTTTTAACTTAGCACACGGTGGGCACTTGACACACGGCTCGCCTGTGAATATTTCGGGTAAATACTTCCAGCCGTTTTTCTACGGTGTAGAACAAGAATCTGGTCTTATTGACTGGGACAAAGTAGAAGCCACGGCTTTGAAAGAGCGCCCAAAAATGATTATCTGCGGAGCGTCGGCCTATAGCCGCGACTGGGATTATATCCGTTTGCGCGCCATCGCCGACCAAATCGGCGCGTTGTTGTTGGCTGATATTTCTCACCCAGCAGGTCTGATTGTCAAAGGTTTGTTGAACGACCCGTTGGAGCATTGCCACATCGTCACCACAACTACCCACAAAACACTTCGTGGGCCTCGTGGTGGTGTGATTATGATGCGTAACGATTTTGAAAACCCATTTGGTCTGAAAACACCAAAAGGCGACATTCGCTCGATGTCTTCGTTGTTGGATTCTGGCGTTTTCCCTGGTACACAAGGCGGGCCACTTGAGCACGTGATTGCAGCCAAGGCCGTCGCTTTCGGCGAAGCGCTGAGCGATGACTACACAGAATACGCTCACCAAGTTCGCAAAAACGCCCAAGCAATGGCGAAAGCGTTTGTCGATAAAGGCTATAAAATCATCTCAAACGGCACTGATAATCACTTGATGCTGATTGACTTGAGCAGCAAAGGTTTGACAGGTAAGTTGGCCGAAAATACGCTTATCAAAGCCGATATTACCGTAAACAAAAACATGGTTCCATTCGATACCAAGTCGCCGATGGTTACTTCGGGAATGCGGGTAGGTACGCCTGCCATGACAACCCGTGGTTTGAAGGAAGCAGACATGGAGCGTATCGTGGATTTGATGGATACGGTATTGATGAACGCTGAAAACGAAGCAAAAATCGAAACCGTAAAACAAGAAGTAAACAACTGGATGGCGGAAGTGCCTCTTTATAAGTAGTTTTTTTGGTTTCCTGTTTGGGGTTTACTGTTGGAGGTTCACAACCTCAAACCCTAAACAGGAAACCGAAACATTTTGTCACCTCGACGAAGGAGAGGTCTATCACTTCGTTGTATTCCGACAAAAGAGTGCCAACGGTTTAGATACCTCCTTCATCGGTATGACAAACTTCGTCGGTATGACAAAAGCTGTTAACTATTCTTCTCCAACAGCTTCACCAATACCCCAAAATCCTTAGGATAAGGCGCTTCGATGACAACTGTTTCGTCGTTCATAAGCCTGAATGTGAGCGAGAACGCATGTAAAGCAACACGTTGAATGATGGGCAACTCTTCTGAGTCTTTCTTCAAATTGTAATTCCGTTTCAATTCTGACAAATAAACAGTTGCCCCGCCGTAGGTAGGATCGCAAACGATTGGCGCTTTGAGGCACTGTAAATGCACCCGAATTTGGTGCATTCGGCCCGTAATGGGGATACATTCTACCAACGTATGTTTCCGAAAAGCCTGTTTTGTAAAGAAAACGGTTTCGGCTGCTTTTCCATTTTGGCGGTCTATTTTCACGGCAGTGCCATCTTTGAGCGGTGCAATGGGTAAAAATACCGAGATACTGTCAAAATCGTGGACGCCATTGGCAACGGCATGGTAACGCTTGGTAACTTCGCGGTACTCAAACTGCATGGCAATGTGCCGATAGGCAGCAGGATTTTTGGCAATAGCCAACACGCCCGATGTTTCTTTGTCGAGGCGGTGGGCAACTTGGGCATCATGGCTGTATTCTTTGGCCATGCGCAAAATACTTATCGACTTATCAGCGGTACGTTCGTTGATGGTAGCGACGTGCGGAGGTTTATTGATAACGATGTAGTCTTCGTTTTCAAACAATATGAGGTCTTTGAACTCGTAACGGAGCATATTGGGACGTTTTTTTCACTTAGAAGAACAAAACAACAACAATTCTGTCATAATTCCTTGAACGAGTTAGTTACGCTTCACTAAATTCGCCTTTCAACAGGGTTTCGATATGGGCAATTGGTGCTGCCTGTAAACTATTCTTTCTTTTTCCAAAATAAAGGGTGTTTGTAACTTCGGTGTAACCTCGCCAAAGCAGGGTAATGTCGCCTTGCTTGAGCGCCTCGTGGCAGATAAAGTCTGGCAAAACGGCCAAGCCTTTGCCAACCGACAAACAACGAATAATGGAAAACTTATTGGGGACAATATAATTGGGCACAAACTCGGGTTGGGTCTCAAAATTAGCTTCCCAAAACCGACTCAGCAGCTTCATATCGGAGGCGGTATTGTACCAGATTTGCTCGCCAAACCAACCCAACAGCGCTTCTTTATCATTCAAATTGAGGGTTTGCCAGTCGGTCAAATCCGTTTTTTTCCCCGCTACCACCACCAATTGTTCCGTCGTAAACGCCTCCCATTCGATGTTGAGGGCATTTTTCTTTTGGGAGGCCAATACCAAATCAATCACCCCGTTTTCCAGCGCATCAATCAGCTTTTCGCTTTCGCCAAATTGCATAATTAAGTTAAAATCCAATTCGGGAATATGCTTTTCTAACGCTTGCTGAAACGTTTCTACGCACATTCCCATGCTCACCGTCGGGCGGTCTTTGCCTGATTTTCGTCGGAAACGGCTTTCAATATCTTCCAACACATTGAGCGAATGTTGCATCTGTTGGTATAGAAGATGCCCCCTTTCGGTAGGTATCATTTTTCTAGCCGTTCGCTCAAACAAGGCATATCCTGTGTAAGATTCTAGGGCATTGAGGTGAAGCCCAACCCCAGGTTGAGACACAAAAAGTTGCTTGGCTGCCCCACTCAGCGTTCCTGTTTCGTAAATTGCTTTAAAGGTGCGAAACCACTCTAAGTTCGTTTGCATTTATAATTTTTCTGATATTAACACAAATATACTATAAATAAAAATATATATAAACGCTTTAGAACCCAGTTTGGGCGGTTGTTGTTACCTAATTGAAAAGAGACTAAAACATCTATCTCATGCCAACAACAGCCCACCTCCCCTTCTCCCCCATTTTTAAAGGAGAAGATGCCATTCCCCAAGAATTTAGATTAGAAGAAGTACACCAGCGAGAATACCTCTTAAACGGTGAACTTGTCCAGTGGGATGGCCCTGTTACGTCTATTTATTCGCCCGTTTGCATTCCAACCGACAATGGTTTGGAACGTAAACTTTTGGGAAGTATTCCGCGTACTTCGCCGAAAGAAGCCTTGGAAGCGTTGGATGCCGCTGTCAATGCTTACAACAATGGGCTGGGCGAATGGCCTACGATGACCGTCGGCGAACGGATTAATTGTATGCAGAAGTTTGTTTATTTGATGATTCAACAGCGGGATTTAGTCATCAAGTTGTTGATGTGGGAAATCGGGAAAACATTGTCCGACGCCACCAAAGAATTTGACCGCACCGTCGATTACATCAATGATACGATTGACGCCCTCAAAGACCTCGACCGCGAATCGTCGCGTTTTCAAGAAGCCGAAGGAACCATTGCCCAAATCCGCCGAGCGCCGCTGGGCGTGGTACTGAGCATGGGGCCTTTTAATTATCCGTTGAACGAGATTTTTACGACGCTCATTCCTGCCCTGATTATGGGAAATACCATTCTTTTCAAACTTCCCAAACACGGGGTATTAGCTCACTATCCTTTGCTCAATGCCTTTAAAGAAGCTTTTCCCAAAGGAACCGTCAACACGCTGTACGGAAGGGGCTCGGAAATTATTTCGCCCATTATGGAAAGCGGAAAAGTGAATGTATTGGCTTTTATCGGCTCAAGTAAAGTAGCCAACGGCCTCAAAAAGTTGCACCCAAAAGTCAACCGCCTCCGCGCTATTTTGAGCCTTGACGCCAAAAATGCGGCCATTGTCACCAAAAATGCCAACATCGACGTGGCCGTAAACGAGTGTATCCTCGGGGCGCTTTCGTTCAACGGGCAACGTTGTACGGCGTTGAAGCTCATCTTTGTACAAAAAGAAATCGCCACGGAGTTTGTTGAAAAACTCAATGCGGCAGTATCGGCCTTAAAACCAGGCTTACCTTGGGAAAATGGCGTCAAAATCACACCCCTACCCGAAGAAGACAAACCCGATTATTTAAAAGCGTGCATTGAAGACGCCATTGCGCACGGGGCAAGTGTCCAAAACGAAAACGGAGGCTATACCGAAGCGTCGTTTGTGTTTCCAGCAGTGGTGTATCCCGTCAACAATCAGATGAAACTCTACCACGAAGAGCAGTTTGGCCCCGTTATTCCCGTCGTTCCTTTTGAAACCATCGACGAACCCATTGACTACCAAGTCAATGCGTCGCACGGAATGCAGGTGAGTATTTTTAGTGAAGATTCTAAAGAAGTGGCTCAGTTGATTGATTCTTTTGTCAACCTTGTTAGCCGCGTCAATATCAACTGTCAGGCACAAAGAGGGCCCGACGTATTTCCTTTCACGGGGCGCAAAGACAGTGCCGAAGGAACACTTTCGGTTTTTGACGCGCTTCGCTCCTTTTCGATTCGTTCGTTGGTAGCCACCAAATTGACCGAAAGCAACAAGGTGTTGCTGAATACCATCGTACGAGACCACGATTCTAACTTTTTGAGTACTGATTACATTTTTTAAGGTTTTCTAGTTTTACCCGCAGATGTACATGCTTGCGCATAGTTGGCAAACGTCTGCGGGTAAACGGTTTTTATATAATATTATTTATAGATTTCCATAATTTGTATTATTTTTATTGTATATACTCTTCAAATACCTTTGCATTGTCATTCACAACACCGAAAAACAATGCAAAAAATATTGGTTATCAACGGCGGAAAAACGTTTGCCCATTCGGGTGGCCGCCTCAACACTACGCTTACCGAATGGGACAGTGAATTTTTTACCCCTGAAAATGGCTTTGAGCTAAAAATCACGCAGGTAGGAGAAGAAAACTACGACGCCAACGAAGAAGTGGAGAAATTTGTGTGGGCCGACATCGTCATCTATCACTTCCCCATTTGGTGGATGTACCTTCCTTTTTCATTGAAAGAATATTTCGATAAAGTACTTACGGCTGGACATAGGAAAGGGCTGTATTACAGCGACGGACGGAAGGCCAGTAACCCCGAACGAAACTACGGAACGGGCGGCTTGATGCAGGGAACTCGCTACTTAGTCACTACGACTTGGAATGCTCCTAAAACTGCTTTTACACTACCCGAAGAGTTTTTTCAAGGCCGAAGTGTCGATGATGGTGTGTTGTTTCCCTTCCACCGCATGAATGCTTTTTGTGGACTAGAACCGCTGCCGAGCAAACATTTTCACGATGTTGAAAAAAACGGCTCGCCTGAGCTGACCGCTTCTTTCAAAGTAGAATATCTTGAGCACCTTCGTACTGTGTTTAGGGGGTAAAAACAGTTAGACTTTCCAAGTTTTTGAAACTTGGAAAGTCTTTTTTGGTATTCATTTCTTCAGTTTCGTCTTCCCAAATATGTTTTTTTGTTTTATAACATACTATGTTATAATTTTACTACATGATTGTTGAATTTGATAATAATGAATTAGTGGCCTATTATGAAGGTACTTACCGAGGAAAACTCCCATTTCAATCGTCAGTGGTAAAGCAATTTCAGAAAGTAGTCAATTACATGGTCGCTGCTCCCAATTTCAATGAGCTCAAAAAGATAAACTCATTGCGAATTCATCCACTCAAAAAAGAATTGACTGGCAAATATGCTGCAAGAATAAATGATCAATACCGTTTAATTTTTAGATTAAACGAAGAAGGAACAGTAGAGATACTCACATTGGAAGACTTGATTGATTATCACTAATGAAAAGAGCAAATGAATTGATACCTGCAATAGCTACTCACCCAGGAGAGCTACTGGCAGACGAATTAGAGGCAAGAAATTTGACTCAGCAAACCCTGGCCACTCAAATGGGGGTAAGTCAAGCGATTATCAGCCAATTATTACACAAAAAACGAAGAGTATCACTTGAGATGGCCTTACGGTTAGAACAGGCCTTGGATATTTCAGCCGAGTTTTGGTTGAATCTCCAACGCCAATACGATCGTGTAACAGCTTACCACAGTGCCCAAAGGTCAATCCGAAAACTTAACCTTCCCGAGCCTCGTCAAATAAAGTTGTTAGAAGCAATGTTGGGGTAATAAATCGTAACTGCAGTCAAGTGTTTATACTTTTAAAATAACCTATAATAAACTATCTTTGGTTATGAGCGAATAGTAACTAAACAACATAATGACTGTTGAGATAAAATTATTTCAAGTGTTGAATGGAGATTGTATTTGGGTAAAGATATATAATTCGGTAAGCTATCCACCATTCAACTTATTAATTGACGCTGGTTTTGTTTCCACCTACCAAAGAACCTTAAAAACGGCCTTTCAAGCAATTAGTGCTAAAGAAGAGGTCGTTGATTTGTTTGTTGTTACACACACCCACGACGACCACATATCAGGAATCAAGCCTTTTTTAAAAGAGTTTGGGATAGAAAAAGTGAAGCAATTTTGGTTCAATTGGTCTCCAACTCCTACACCCATGCTAGGCACCAGTACCGAGGTTGGAATACAAAAAGCCGTTTACGTTCGGGACTACCTTCTTGATCATAACAAACTTCCAGTAAAGCCAATTATGGCTATCGAAAGTCATGAAATCGCTCCTAATATTAAGATTACCATTCTATCACCTGACCGAAAGCAGTATGACAGTTTCGTGGAAAACTGGAACTTTGAAGAAGCGAAAAGAGAAGCAGTAACCAAAAGTATTGAAATAAGTACCAAGCAAGGGAGAGATTTTCACTTTAGTGTAGAAGAGTTAGCCAATAAACCTTTCCAAGAAGATACTTCACTTGAGAATCGTAGTAGCATTGCCTTTTTGTTAGAATTTCACGATTTTAAAGCTATTTTTACTGGCGATTGCGCTCCTTCCGTATTAGAAAACTCCTTGTTAGCATTAGGGTATTCAGAGACAAATCCGTTGAAGCTTGACTTCTTCAAAGTTTCCCATCATAGCTCAAAATCTAATACTAGCCCCAGTCTGTTGAAACTAATTGATTGCCAACATTTCGGTATTAGTAGCAACTCGTCAAACCGCGATTTCTTCCCCCACAAGGAAACTTTATCCAGAATAATTAAAGCTCGTAATGGTAAAACTACCCAATTCTTCTTTAATTATTCAGACCCTACTATTCATAGCATTTTTACTAAAGAAGAACAGGACAAGTACGCCATCACATGCGTATATCCTAAAGAAAATCAGAGCTTTATCGCTTACAATTGGCCAAAATGACACAAATTGACTTTACTAAATTAGCGGTACGTATCTCTGTAAAGGGTAGCCCAGTAGGTACAGGTGTATTGTTGAATCCCTCTACCGATTCACAATGGGTATATTTGGTTACGGCAAAACATTGCTTGGATGATTGCGAATCTTTGGATTTATTATCAATTGACTTTTTTCAGGGGAGTTCAAAGGGTTTTAAACCAATAACATTGACTAATGAGTGCAAAAGAATTGACCACAAAGAACGTGATTTAAGCTGTTTAATAATTTCAACATCATTCTTACTATCTCCAATACCAACAATTCCTATAAGTTTGACTATTAATCAAGGCGAAACATGTTATTTCTATGGGTTCCCCAAAGCTGTAGATTCTAACGAAATTGAATCTGTTGAAGGAAAAACAAATATTTCAATACAAGAAATATTTAAAATTGTTACTCTTCAAAATTTTGGTGCTGAACCAACTATTTCTTCTCAAGAAAATGTGAAAGGATTTTCAGGAAGTGGGGTATTTATAGAAAAAGAAGATACTATTTTATTGGTAGGTATAATATCAAAATATTTGCCAACTCTCAATCGCTTTGAAGCAATCGATTTTTCAACTCTAAATAAACTACTTGGGGATGAAATATTTTCAATTAATAACTATTTGTCAGAAACAAAAAATTATCAGCATTCGCCAAACACTAACCTAATTCCATATTTTCAAGGACAATTGAATGATGCAGAAAGTGCTTATAATAGCTTTTATCCTTTTAAGGCAAATGAAATTTTACAACAATTATCTAAAAAACTTGACGAGACTTCATTAAATCCTAGTCAAAAAAACCCATTACTATCAAAGTTATATTATTTACAGGCACTTTGCTTACTTGAGGATGAAAATAATGCCTATACTGAGTCAGGGAAATTATTTATAAAAGCTTATAATCTTCAACCTAACATACAATATCATGAACGATCTATTCAGGCTTATTATAAACTCGGTGAAACAGCTAATGCGATTACGTTAGCAGAAGAATTAATTAGTAAAGACCCTTATAATGCAAGAGCATCTGCTTTTTTACACCATATAGAACCCAATTATTCTGTTCCGAAACTTGTTGAAACGGATCATATTTATAAAATTATCTCAATTACTTATGAAGGTAAAACTGGCAAAATGATTGAAATGAGTTTATTTGATAAATTCTTTCTGGCAGAATTAGAAGAAAAAGAATTACCAGAAAAAAAAGATTTAAGTAGATCTGAATTAACATATTGGTTTTATTTAGCGCAATATGCTCTGTCATTTTTTTTAACAAATAATGGGCTACGCATAAGTAACACAAAAAAATATGACCCTCAAAATAGCCCAGAATTACAGTATGCTTATTCTTTATATGAACTTATTTGCAAATGTGTTCATGGCACTCAAATTGAAAAACAAATTTCATTTCAGTTAGCTTTTTTTGACTATTGGTATTGCCAGCATTTACTTAAAAATAGTACAGAATCAGTAGATGAAATGTACCGTTTATTTTTTGGAACTGAAACAAGCAAAAATAACCCATTTATAATCACTAAAGAAGGTATTTATACTAATATTCCTCAAAAAGTATATTTATTAGCAGATGCGCTTCTATGGACAAAAAGTTATGAGAAATTAGTAAAATCACTAAAAAAAGTCAAAGATTACCAACCAAATGATTTATTCATATTTGAAAGTCGAGCTTACACAGGTTTACAAGATTTAAAAAATGCTGTGATATCAATTAAAAAGTATATCGAAGGAGTTGAAGAAATAAATAAAATAAATGCAGCAAATTTTATTTATGCTATTGGAATAATCGGGCATATAGGTGAAAACCCAAAAGACATATGGGATTTCATATCAAACGGAAGGTTATTTAAACCAACCGTGATTGCCACTTTATTAGAAGCTTTGTGTTTTCATAATGATAAAAATAACCAAGAGTACGTAGCAGATTTATGTAAATCTGTTGAGGAAAGTAAACTATTAAACCCAACATATAATCTTCCTCTAGCAATTTGCTATTTTACTATTAATGATTTTAATAGTGCAATAAGAATTTTAAAGAGTTCGATCAATTTTACCGAAGAATCAGAAGAGCTGATTCTATATATTCGCTGTTTGTATTCTCTCAGACAAGAAGCCTCTCATTTATTAGAATTATTAGAATACTGGCGTTATAACTTTACACCAAACTTGATGCTCTTAGACATTGAAGTACAAATCAGAGATTTACTTCTAGATTATGCTTCTTTGGAAGAAATTGCCAGGTATGGCTTATTACGCTTTCCCGAAAATTATATTTTTTTATATCTATTGATTGACTCTTTGAATAGTCAAAATTACTCCAGTAAAACTACTGAACTAAAATCAATACTCAACGAATTAGAGTTTGAAATTATATCTTCTTTTGAATGGAAAGACCAGTTTAAGATTGGATTCATTTGTATCAACAATGAGCTAATTGACAAAGGCAAAGAAATATATTATCGGGCATTAAAATCTAACTCTCAGAATTCAACGGTAAAACAAGTATATTTTGCCAATTTTTTAAATTTAGAAAAAGAGAGCGAGAGTGCTAAACCTGAAGTGATTGAAAAAGACAGTATTGTCCAGCTAAGAGACGACTCAAAAGAGGAAAGCACTTTTTTAGAGTTATCAAAAGAAGAGTTATCAAACAATAAATTATCTCAATCATTAATTGGCAAAAAAAAGGGAGAGAAAGTGATTTATAAAAGAACATCAGGAAATGATGTCACTTATACCGTTATTGATATTTTTGACAAATATATAGGACAACAAGTGCTTTTTTATAAAGATATTGACAATAGACCAGCCGCATATAGTGATATTGAAACAATTCATGGAGAAGACGTCGAAGATATTGATTCACTTTTAAAAAAAATGCAAGAAGCTCATGGTCCAGAAGGTACTAAGAGGCAAATAATAACAGAGAGTGTAATTAAAAAATTTGCTGAGTATCAAATCGGATTTTTAGAATTTTCAGGTATTTTTAAAAATAACTATTTTGATACATGGAAGCATATTACATCTGACTATAATGACGGATTCCCAATCATACCTCTTGTTTTACAAGATAGACCTTTAAAAGAAAATACTGAAATAGTTATAGACTTTTCTACTTTATTTACTTTGTACAAAATATCAAAAATTTTAGATTTAGATGTACGGATAAACAAAAAACCATTTATTATATCGCAAAGAATGATTGACTGGATTGAAGATGAATTAAAGAGTTTAGAAGCTGATAAAAATTCATCTATGAGAATGCATATAACATCACATTCTATTCATCCAATCTTTTTTCCCGACAATTTTTTCAAGCTCAAAGCAGAAGAATTAAGAGAAATATTAGATTGGAGTATAAAGAATACTATTATCGAAATTGTGCCAGAAATATTTGAGTTTATTAGAAAAGAAGGCCAACAAAATGACTCACACACCTTAATAATTGCAGAAAACATTTTCCAATCATCTAAACCGAATAGAACTTTATTATCTGACAACGTATCTTACAAAAAAATTAAACCAATAAATACTATTTCAATAGAACATTATTTCATAAAAACTAACTTATTGATTTACGAAACAAAAATATTACCTCAATTACTTACACTAAATTACAGAGGTTTAACTTTAACTAAGTCATCTTTATGGTCACTTTATGAAGAAAGTAAAATCAAATCCTCTCGAAAAGACACTTTATTCCACAAAAGCCTTCATGGTTTGTCTCCTTTTTATAACCCTAGTAAAGGAAACATTTTCATAGTTATAGATTTTCTAAAAAACATATATGCAGACTCTTCTGATTTATGGTTCAAACAATCTACTTCAAGACGTTTATTAGAGTGCGCATTAAATGGAGCGCAAGACATAATAAACATAGATTTTCTCAAACAAAAGTTAAGAACTACTTTTTCCTTGTTAGGCCAACACCGTGAGAATATTTTAGAGGATTTGGATTATGTACTCAATATCATAGGGTGGAAGGAATAGCCTATTTCTTAGTAATACTGTTTACGATATCTTGAAGGCTCTTAATGAATATGGGAACTCAACTAAAAACAGAACGCCCTTCCAAAGGATTAAACTTTGAAAGGGCGCTGCGATAGGGACACACTGTAAACTACAAACCGTGAACTGTAAACTGCCTACTTCCCTTTTTCCAAACGCTCTGCCAGCATTTTGATAAAATACCCTCCTACGACTGAACGGGCTTGGAAGCCTACCTGCTTGGCGTTGGTAGTTTCGTGCCAGTCAGAAAGTGGTACGCGGGTTGGGGTTTCGTTGGCATATTTCCACACGGGGTCAACCAACGCTTTGAAATCGGCGTCCGAATCGGCCATGGTTGCCGTCCAAATAATCCAATCCGACTTGGTGTAAGTCTTACGGCTGTCGAGCGGAAGACCGTATGCTTGTTGTTTTTTGAGGTAAAACGCGATTTCCTTTTGCGCAACTTCTTTCGGGAACACGTTCAAACCGAGCAATTTATCCCAAACAATGTTGTATTTCTGGCTCCAACTGCCTACGGTTTTGTCGAACGTCAGTGCATAGTGGTCACCGTCGGCACTCATCTCCATCCAGCGACGGGCCAACGTACGCGCCAACGTAAAATGCTCATCGGCAAGTTTTTGCTCGCCCAATTGCGCCGCCATTTGAGCATAACACGCAATACCCATAATCGCCTTCGCCGACAAGTTGACGTTACGCGCTAAATGCCCCGCGAAGTCGTCGGTACAAAGTTGGTTGGCGGGGTCAAATCCGTCGCGTTTTAGGAACTCCACCCATTTGGTCAACATCGGCCAGTGCTCACGCGCAAAGCTTGGATTGCCGTCCATTTTCACCGATGCCGCCGTCAAAATCATCATATTTCCTGCTTCTTCCACTGGCATATCTTCGCCGTAGGTTTGACCGTTGGCAAGCGGATACGTACCGATGTCGTGTGCGGGGAAGTCTTTTTTCCAACGTCCTGATTCGCTGTAATCAAAAATGAAGCGTAGTAACCCTTTGGCCAATTCGTTGTTGTACAACAAAAACATTGGTGCCGACGGATACGTTACGTCCACCGTTCCAATCGACCCATTCGAGAAGTTTTCTTTCGACAAAAAGAACACTTCCCCCTTCGGTCCTGCCACAATTTTGTGGGCAGAAATCGCTTGTCGGTAGGCCAATTGGCACAAATCAGCGTACGATTTTCCACCTGCTTTGGTCGCGTCGTCGTACATTTTTTTATCGAATGCAGTACTTTTTGTCAACAAACGTTGGTAGTCTGTTTCGGCCATTTGTAACGTTTTCAGCATGGTCGTAGCAGGGTCGCGGCGCCACCATCCACGGAGGTTTTGACCAAAATACTGTACCGAATACACATCGTCGTAGCCCAAAAGCAAGTGTTTAGCCGTGGTTTTTCCCGAAACATTGCCAAAGTTTACGACCGTCGCCATGGCCAACTCACCCGCCGTTCCTGAGACCGTCGAAGAAGTAGCCGTCAATTGGCCTTTTGCTTTAAAGTCGTTTTTCAATTGGTCAGGATTCCCCGTCACCACACTGCTTGCCGCATCAGGCACGGCCAAGTACGCATAGCCCCAATCGATGCGAATGTTATCACCTTTTTTGCCCAATACAGGCTGCTCTTTGGTTCCTACAGACGCATAAACGAGCTTGCCGTCTTTCTTGGTTTCGGCCACTACTTCTTGCGAAGGTATGTTGGTAGCGACCAAGGCCGATTCGCCAAAATACACCTGTACTGAGTGGGGTTTGTTGTCCAACGAACGCGTGGAGAACGTCACATAACTTACGGGACGAGCAGCTACTTCCAATTCATCCATCAACAGAGGCGACAAGAAGTTAACGTCCAATTCCACAGGCCCTGCGGTAAATACATAACTGGTTTGGGTCGCCGTGACGGTGGCTTTCTTTTGCGTAGCTGTGACCGCCTGCGCCGTTGGCACTACACTCACGATGCCGACATCTACAAATGACTCTCCAACTGGACTAATACAATGCACAGCTAATACGTTTCGCCCTTTGCGAAGTGCCTTTTGGGCTTCGGCCGAAAGAGGCGAATAGATGTATTCGCCTGCACAGCAAGGCTTTGTAAAGATACGCGTACCATTGAGATACACCGTCAGGTCGTCGTCGTTGATAAGGGTCAGCAAAAGCTTAGAGGCATCCACTTGCCCGTCGTAGTTAAACTCGCGACGGATAAAAATCCCGTCTTTGTCGATTTTACCGTTGTGAAAAGGTGTGCGTGAAGCAGGCGAGTCACCAAAAGGCCCCGAGCCTGTTTTCCAGCCTTGGGGGATAAAATCGGGCTGCTCCCAGCCTGCTGAGGGTTTGGTGGTGGTATATAATGCGTCGTACGCTTTGTTTTCGCCCGTTGGCAACAATGCTTGGTATAAAGTTGGTGGAGCTCCTAAAAACTGATACGACTTGCCGTCCACGCGCACAATGCCTTCCAGCGAATGCGGACGACCTGTCCAGTGACGAGTAGGGCCGTCGGTGAGCTGATCGGTATTGCTCCAAATACTAAAATACGGGTCATGGGTAATGAGCGGGTACGCAGGAGGACGGAGCGTCTGTGCGACAGCAGCCGTCAGGGAAAGCCATCCACTCAGGGCAAATAACAAGATTGAGGGTTTGTTGTAAAACATCGGAATAGAATGAAAATTTGAGAGGTTAATTTAATATACACTAAAAGGAGAGGCGGCGCTTGCTCTACCAGAAACTGCTCATATTCTGGGTTGAAACAAACGGCTCACCTCTCCCTTAGGAGGTTAGTCTGACTTGTCGTTAGCTGCTGCGGTCTGACTATCGTCTGACCGTGTTAGGCTTGGGCAGCACTTGATGAGTTTTAGCCCATGCTTGCCACTGTTTTTTCAATTCGTTTACTTTTTCGGGATATTTTGCAGCGACGTCACTGGTTTCGGTTTTGTCATTGGCAAGGTCAAACAAGTGCCAAGTTGTGTCGCGGCTTGCTGAGACCAATTTCCAATTTCCCGACCGTGCATAACGTGCGCCAAAGTGCTCGCTGAACAGACTCGTATGCCCTCCGTTGGTTTTTCCCTGAAATGCAGACACAAGGCTTTGTCCCGTTGAGGCCGAAATGCTGCGCCCCTGAAACGTCTGCGGGTATTTTGCCCCTGAAATTTCTACGCAGGTACGCATAAAGTCCATTACGTGTCCCATTTGAGCGCTGTAACTTCCTTTTTTCGCTTTGATTCCTTTGGGCCAAAACGCCACCATTGGCGTGCGAACCCCTCCTTCAGATGATTCGGCTTTCCAATACTGGTAAGGGGTATTTGACACATTTGCCCAACGCTGTCCAATAGATGCAAACGACGTTTGAGGCCCTGGCATGACTTGTTTTTTCAAATCGTACGAGATAGGCCGACCGTCGCGCGTTTCGTTAGGACGGTCAAAACCTGGGCCATAGGCAGCACAGTTTTCAGGACTTGCCCCATTGTCCGAAAGAAAGACGATAAGGGTGTTTTCCAACTGCCCCGTTTCGCGTAGCGTCTGCAACATACGGCCGATGCCCTGATCCATGCGGTCAATCATCGCCGCGTGAACGGCCATGGCGCCCGCATCCCATTCTTTATCGGCGTTTGCTTCCCAGGTTTGTTGTTTATCCCAACGCTCCGACAATGGCGTGGTTTTGGGGTCAATCAAGCCCATTTTTACCATTCTATCGTAGCGGTTTTTCCGAATCGCATCCCAGCCCGACTTGTACGTTTCTTTGTACTTTTCAATGTCTTCGGGCAAGGCCATCAGCGGCCAGTGTGGGGCGGTGTGCGCCACGTACAAGAAAAACGGCGACGACGACTTAGCAAACGATTGAATATAAGCCACTGTAGAGTCGCTAATGGCGTCCGTGTGGTAATAATTCTTTGGAACTTGCGTCACAGGTTTTGTTCCATTCACCAAACTGAAAGGGTCAAAAAAGTCAACCACGCCCCAGATATTGCCAAAATACTTGTCGAAACCACGCGCAGTGGGGTACTGGTTCAACGGGCCAAAATCGCCAAAGTCTTTTTTGTGGTTAAGCCAGTCGAGCTGGTCTTTGGGGTTTTTCTGAACGATGGTGTTCGACACGTGCCATTTCCCTGTCATCCCCGTTTGGTAGCCTGCCGCTTTCAATACCTCCGCAATCGTCACGGTATTTTCGGCCAAATGCCCACGGTACCCTGGTGTCGATTCTTCGTCGGTCATTTTACCAATGCCTGCTTGGTGGTTGTACAAACCTGTAAGCAAACTGGCGCGCGTTGGACAACAACGGGATGTGTTATAAAACTGAGTAAAACGCAGCCCGTTGTTGGCGAGGTAGTCGATGTTGGGGGTTTTGATTTCACCGCCATAGCAGCCCAAGTCCGAATACCCCATGTCGTCGGCCATGATGATAATGATGTTCGGACGCGCATCCGCTTTTGAACGCGACGGTTTTGAATAAAACGCCGTTAGCCCTACCGACACTGCTACGGCTAAACCCACCGAAGCCACTACCCCTTTTTTCTTCATACTCTTGTTTATTTTTTCCCTGTCAAGGATTTAATTGTTTTGATTTCATCTTGGCTGAACGCCGTTCCGTCGGTGCGATAAATGTCGTGGAACCACAACTCAGGCTCTTTCCCATCGGGCATAGGTGTCCCCCACGCGTAAATCGTGTTCGTTTTTCCAGCCACAAAGCCCCAGTTGATAGCCCCAATATTTTCCTGCTTCAACATCGGCATGATAGTTTGGAACAAGCTACCGTTGCGACGCGCCATGTATTCGGTGCAAATCAACGGGCGACCGTACTGGCGAAGTTTATCAATCAATTCTTTGTGCTTGTCCACGTAGCCATAGTGGTGGTACGTAATCACGTCTGAGTTTTCCTCTTGGAATTTATTCAATTCTTTGAATTTTTCACCCCAGCTCCATACACCAGCACTGATCGGCTGCGAAGGATTTACTTCTTTAGCCCACGCAAATACCGACTTCAACAAAGGCAAACTTTTGGCGAAATATTGGTTGTTGCCAGGTTCGTTGTACAAATCCCACAACAAAATACGGTTGTCGTTTTTGAAAGTAGTCATCACGTCTTTCACGTATTTTTCCAACATTCCCAAGCTATCTGGGTGGTTGTGAATCATTGTACCTGGGTCGCGTACCCAACCGCTGTTGTGGACGCCAGTTTTAGGGGCAGGCTGCTTTCCTGGGTGGTACTCATCGTTCCAGCAGTCGTCAAAAAACACAAAAATGGTTTTGATACCGTGCTTGCTCGAAATAGCGAGGTACTCGTCGAGGCGTTTTTTAAAACCTGGCGCATCGGTCGTCCACGCGACGTGGTGCAGATACACCCGCATGGCGTTGAAGCCAAGTTGCTCGGCCCAGCCTAGTTCTTTGTCAAGGGTTTGGCGGTCAAACGACTCCGCCTGAAACATCTCCAATTGGTTGATGGCCGTGCTTGGCTGAAAATTACAACCTCTGATCCAGCCTTGTTTTTTATACCAATCGTTGGCTTGTTGTGCCGTCCAGCGAGGTTGCGCTTTGAGGGTAGATACCGTGAGGAGCAACGCAATCGCAAAAAGTGTTACTTGTTTCATAAAATGATAGATTGTTAGATAGTTGGTTCACAATAAAAGTTTACAATCAACAGTTTAAGGCAATTTTGGTCAAAAACTAATAGTACAAAAACGCTCACACCTGTCAACCACAAACCAAAAATACAATAACCCACTAATAACCAGGACTTTGAACACAAAGCTTATTCGCATCAATTTCGCTTTGAGGAATGGGAAACAGCACGCGTTCGGGCTTGGCATTGGTGATGCCGCGCGCTTGTGCCAGTGAGATAAACGTCCCTTGACGAACGAGGTCTTCGCGGCGTTTGCCTTCCGACACAAACTCCCAGCCTCTTTCTCTGAAGATGGCCGTACGAAACACCTCTTTTGTGGGAGTGTCTGTCTGGGTCAAATTGGGAATCCCTGCCCGTGTACGAACGAGATTGATCAACGTAAATGCCTCCGCTGTCGGGCCATTGAGCTCGTTCAGCGCCTCCGCTCTGGTCAATAAAATATCGGCGTAACGCAGTATCGGAACGTCGTTCCCACTGTTGTTCCCCACGGTATTGTTATCCCAATACTTAAAACTACGCGCATTATCTCCCGTTGACAAATCTACAGTTTGGTTGCTGGTATTGACATAACTCGTACAAATCAACTGCAAACGCTTATCAGCCGTAGCATACGAACTCGTAAACGCCGTCCGCAAGCGGTACTGCGTCGCAAAGTTCGACATGGTGGTTTTGTAGGTAAAATTTGGAAATTGAGGGCTACTTTTATAGCCTGGAGGCAATGCTCCTGCTTGGTACCAGTTTCCAAATGGGTCTTCGGGACGGCATTGAAGCGTCAAAATCATTTCACGGTTGGCCGCACCTTCATTTTCGACCCTAAACATCCCCACAAAATCAGGATTAAGGGCGTAATAATTAAAATCCATCACGGCTTTGGCAGCATCGGCCGCTTTTTGCCATTGTTTGGTGTTGAGGTAAAATTTCGCCAAAATACTGTATGCCACACCTTTACTGAAACGTCCATAGGTTTCTTCTTTGCCTGGGTCAGGTAAATCGGGAATTGACTCCGTGATTTCTTTTTCAACAAATGCCTTTAGCTCTTCTTCCGTTGCCCGTGCCAAATCGGCGGGTTGTGTGGTGGAAATCCGCAAGGGAACCGTTCCAAAAAAAGTCATCAAAAGTGCATACGCTTGGGCCCGCAAGACCCGCGCTTCGGCTTTATAAAGTTTTTTGGTTGACTCCACCGCAGTCACATTCCCAATGTTTTCGATTACCCCGTTGGCATCACGTACCACGCGGTAGTTGGGATCCCACATATCGGCGGCCAACGTTCCGAGCGTCGGATCCCACGTAAAATTGATTAACTGAATGAGTTGCCCATTTTCGGCCCCCCCCGTGTTAAAACCCATGTCGGTACAAACTTCCGAATCGTTGATAACGTAGCGAGAGTTTGATTGGGTTTGCTGGTGCGCATAAGCCGAAAAAAGCAAGGCTTTGATGCCGCTTTCCGACGTGAGTACGTTGTCGGGCGAAAACTCAGACCTTGGCGATACTTCCAGCGCTTTTTCGCACGAAGTCAACATCAGAAACCCTCCGATGATTAAGCTATATTTGAATGATTGTCTCATTTGATTTGTCATTTAAAATTGCAAATTAACCCCCACGGTGTAGGTACGCGTTAGCGGATAGGTGTTGTAATCAATCCGTAAAATATTGTCTCCCAAAGCATTGGCTGCTGGGTCAGCTCCTGAATACTTGGTAAAATTGTACAGGTTTTGACCGTTTACAAACACCGAAGCACTCCCCACGTAGCGGTTTTTAGGTACTGGAATTTTGTACGACAACCGCACCGACTGAATGCGCAGGTACGAGGCGTCTTCGACGGTTTTGTTGGTTACTTGACGCTGGCCTTGCACGTCGTTGGGCAAAAACGAAGGGTAATCGTTGGTAGGATTGGTCGGCGTCCAGCGGTTTAGGTACGGAGCAGCCAATTTATTCCGACGATAATCTACTGGATAATAAGCGTCCACAAAGCTACTATTCAGCATTTTAGCTCCTTGGGAACCTTCCAAGAAAATATCCAATGCCAAGGTTTTGTACGAAGCACTGGTGTTGAAACCATAGAAAAAGTCGGGCAGCGATTTTCCAAGCACCACTCGGTCGTTGGCATTAATCACTTTGTTTCCATCGAGGTCGCGGTATTTCAAATCACCTGGCCGCACGCCTGACTGCGCTTGGGTAAAGTCTTCGCCCGTTTGCCAAACACCGTCCACCAAATACCCATAAAACGACCCAATCGATTCGCCTGGTTTGAGGATACTCACTTGGCCAATGCTCCCTGGACCTGACCCAATGAACTGAGGCACTTTTCCAAGACTCAACACGCGGTTTTTAAGGGTGGTAATATTAAAACCAGCATCGACACGGAAACCGTTTTTATCGGTCAAAATACCCTTCAAAGCAAGCTCAACTCCCGTATTACGCATACTTCCTACGTTTTCGATGCGGCTTCCAAAACCCGTACTCGCTGGTTGTGGAATGTCGTAAAGCAGGTTAGACGTTTTGCGGTTATAGTAGTCGATGCTACCCGTAAGGCGACCGTTGAAGAAACCAAAATCGACCCCTAAGTCAGCTTGCACGGCCGACTCCCACTGCAAGTCAGGATTGGCGCTGCGCGATGGCTGCAACGAACTGTAGCGATTGCCATTGAAAACGGCATTGCGTCCTGCCGAAAAAGTAGAGAAATACAAGTAATTGATGGTCGGCTGGTTGCCCGTTGCGCCGTAGCTGGCACGTAGTTTCAATTCGCTCAAGAAGTTTACATTTTTCAAGAAAGCCTCGTCCTGAATCCGCCACGCCAAAGCCGCCGACGGGAAGTAGCCAAAACGCTTGTTGGGACCAAAACGCGCCGAACCATCGGCCCGCATCGACAACGTTAGCAAATACTTACTGTTAAACGAATAGTTCACCCGCCCTAAAAACGACACCAGTTTATTTTCTTGACGGCCACTTCCTACGCCGTTGAGGGTGTTGTCACCCGTACCTAACGCATTGAACGTGAGGTCGGGCAAGGCAAAAGAACGCGAATTGGCAATGATAGAACTTGATGTATAGCGTTCGTAGGTAGCTCCTGCTACGGCGCTAATACGGTGATTTTTAACCTCTTTGTTAAAGTTCAACGTTCCTTCGGTCAGGTAGTAGCCTCGTTTTCCATCGCGTACATCGGCATAACCGTTGTACGAAAGCCCCGTCAACGTACTGGGGTCAATCCAGAAATACCGTTGGTTGTCGTTGAAATCAGCTCCTACGCGGACTTTAGCCGAAAGCGAAGGCAAGAAATAATATTCGGCATAAATATTTCCAAACGTACGGTACGTATCACCCATCCCATACTGTCCATTAATCACTGCTACAGGACTGTCCATGGGTGCCATCAACGACGAGCGATAGTACGTTCCGTCGGGGTTATAAGCAGGCACCGTGGGGTCGTAGTTTTGGGCCATGTACAGCGCGCTGGCGTTGTCGTTTAGCCCTACCCCTGTTGCGTTGTAGTAATCTCGGGTGTAAGTTGTATTTAGGCTTACCCCTACGTTGTATTTGTTGGCCACGCCATTTTCGAGGTTCATACGGGCACTATAACGGCTCGTTCCCGATTTGAGCATAATCCCATCTTGGTTGAAATAACCCGCCGAAATATAATAACGGGTATTTCCACCCGCCCCGCTAAACGAAAGGTCGTGCGACTGAATGGGGGCATCTCGAAGCAATAGACTTTGCCAGTCGGTGTTGGCATTGGTTCCCGTCACTTTTGGGGTCGAAAGTTTTCCCAAATCAATGATGGAATTGATGACATCGGTGTATTCTGTTCCCGTCAAAAAACGCTGCGTATTGGCCACTTTCTGCACGCCATGTGTTCCGTTGTATTCTACTTTGAGCTTCCCATCTTTGCCTCGACGGGTAGTAATGAGCACCACCCCGTTTGCTCCGCGCGAACCGTAAATGGCAGTAGCAGAGGCATCTTTTAGAATTTCTATTGACTCAATATCCGCAGGGTTTAAGCTATTGAGCGGCGTGCGGTTGTTGGGGTTGCTGGTAGTTCCTCCCGCGCTCGCGGAGCCAATCGCCGTTCCATCGTTTACGGGCAAGCCGTCCACGACATAAAGCGGGTCGTTGTTTCCCGTAATGGAGGTTATTCCCCTGATTTGCACGCTCATGGCCGAACCTGGCTCACCACTTTTTTGGTAAACCTGCACCCCAGGCGCACGCCCTGCCAATGTTTGTTGAAGGTTGATATTGGAGCCACGGGTCAAATCTTGGGCTTTCAACGACATCACCGAGCCCGTCAAATCGCTTTTGCGTACGGTACCGTATCCTACCACCACTACCTCATTGAGTGATTGGTCGCTTTCTTTCAATTGTACGTTGATTTCCGTTCGGTTACCCACCGTCACTTCTTGTGCCTCGTACCCAACGTACGAAAACACCAGCACCAATCCACTCGCTTTTCCTAACGATTCGGGAATACGTAATTGATAACGCCCGTTGGCATCTGTGGTTGTACCACGGACAGTTCCTTTTACAACCACGTTTGCTCCTGGAATGACCCCGTTATTATCTGCGGTGGTTACAGTTCCACTAATGGTCACTTCTTCGGCACGGGTTTCGAGTGGCCCTGACGTCACCACCGTGGTCAATGAGCCGTTGGAGGCGGGGTCGGTTTGGGGTTGGTTTTCTTCATTGATGGGCGTAACTGGAAATCGGGCCTCCCCGACCGAAGCCGACGATTTTTTGGCCAATACCACCCAAGTTCCTGCTTTTACTTGTTTATAACGCAAGTTAAAGGGCTTTAACAAGCGAGAAAGGGCGTTTTCGAGGGAAGTGGTTCCCGCCAACACATCGGTCGGAACCGTCAGATTAGCTACCGTTCGGTCTTCAAACAAAATGTCAGCTTTGTACTTGGCTTTCAGCCCATTTAAGGCATCCGAAAGGCGAGTCGTCGTCGCTGGTGCGGCGGAGTAAGTGGGGCGTTGTTGCGAGCTTACCATCGCCATTGCCTGACTATTGGCAAGTTGAGGCTCGACCAACAACGCGCCAGTAAGCAACCCTACCAGCGTAGTTGGGATAAAAATTGAGCGCATAAAAAGTATAGTTAGAAAAGGGTAAAGTTTGGGGGCTTATTCAAAAAAAGTAACCGTAGAATCTTTTTGTTTGTAGTTGATTTCGAGCAATTCGGCCACTACTTGTAAAAACTCATCCGAATTATCGGCTTGGAATGAGCCCGTCACCGTTCGTTCGCCAATCTCCTGATTTTTAAGAACAACCCGCAGGTTGTAGTTGTCGTGGAGCAATTCTACAATTTCTCGCACGGGCGTGCTGTTAAAATTGAAGCGATGTTCTTTCCAAGCCGAACTTACTTCGGGCTCATCAATGCGCATCTGCGTCAGATTTCCTTTGGCATCCACGTTGACGGCATCGCCTGGTTTCAACCGCAGGCCCCTCACCGCTTTTTTAGCTCCCGTATAATTGAGCTGAATCGCCCCTTTGCTCAATACGACTTTGGTTCCGCTGGGGCGATCAAACACGTTAAACTCCGTTCCCAACACCTCCACCTGCACTCCACGGGCTGTTTTTACCAGAAAGCGTTGGTGCGTTGGGGTATGTTGTACGGAGAAAGCAGCCTCACCCGTCAGCCACACTACCCGTGAGCGCGGACCAAATCCAAACCGAGGAAAACGCAAAGACGAATGGGCATTGAGCGATACCTGCGAGCCGTCGGGCAAGGTCAGGTGGCGGGTCTCTCCAAAAGCCGTCTCTATTGTTTGGTAAAAAATGTGGCTTCTTCCCGCATACATTCCCGCCACCAATAACAACACCACCGAAGCCGCCGCCAGCCACTGGACAAAGGCAAACCTTCGGCGAACGGGCAGTTCCGACCTTTCTTCGGTTTCTTCTATATTTTGTTGCTGATTCCATGCGTCAATGCGCTCATTTAGAAGCTCAAACGCCGTCTCTTCTTCGGCCATGTACTGAAGGTGCTGACGCTCCCATTCGTCGAGCCAAGCCACGTACAAAAGCTGGTTTTCGGGATGTTGCAGCCAATCGGCAATCGTCGTTCGCTGAAGTGCCGTTGAGCGTCCGCTAAAATGCGCAAACAGCAGTTCTTTCATTATGGCCTTGTTCATTGATGACAATATGTTGGTGATGGTGTGGATATTTCGGAAGGCGAAGTGGCTGGGACAAAGAACATAAGCCCGCAAAAAAGCCCCATTCGCAGTACTTGTCGCAGTTGTGACAAGGCTCGGCTCAAATGGGCTTCAATCGTTTTTGGGGAAATCTGCAACTCGTCGGCAATTTCGCGGTGTTTTTTCCCCTCAAAGCGGCTCATCACAAACACCCGCTGGCACTGCGGTGGCAGCGTACGCACAGTTTCTTCGATGCGCTGGTATAATTCGGTGTATTGCAACAACTGCTCTGGATCAATCTCTACATTGTTATTGATGCCTTCTGCATTCTCGTCGGTGATGGTCATCTCTTGGTGAAACTCGCGCTGTAGGTACGAATACGCCCGCTTCCGAACGGCCGAATACAAATAAGCTTGGTAGGTGGTTGTGATATGAAGCTGCGCTTGGTTTTTCCAAAAGCTAAAAAACACTTCACTCACCAAATCTTCGGCCACCGCCCTTGAATACACAAAACGCACTGCATGACTACACAGCGGGCGATAGTAGCGCCGAAACAACAGCTCATAACCTCGCCGTGCATCTTCCTCAAACGCTTGTCGGATAAGATACTCAACGTCAAGGAGTACTGGCTCAACGTCTGGCCTTTGAAACGGATGGTTGGAAGGCTGGGGTTGGCTCGGTTGGTTTTCGGCCATGGGTTGTTTTTTTTCGGGTTCTATAAGGTAAGTCACAAAAAGCAGCTTCTTCCCTTAGTCAATTCGTAGATTTTTTTTTCTTTTTCCAAGAATTTCACCAAAAACACCGCTAAATGGCCTTTTACTAGGGTTAATAGAGCGAAAAAACTATTTTTGCCCTGAAAAACAATCTTTCAACCCACTTGAATCCTATGAAAACCGTAGATTCGTACAATTTTACGGGCAAACGTGCCCTCATTCGCGTTGACTTCAACGTGCCTCTCAACGAAAAATTTGAAATTACTGACGACACTCGTATTCAAGCTACGCTACCTACCATTCGTAAGATTTTGGCAGACGGCGGTTCTTGCATTTTGATGTCGCACTTAGGTCGCCCGAAAGATGGCCCGACCGAAAAATATTCGCTCAAACACCTTATCAATCCACTTTCGGTGATTTTGGGTGTCTCTGTCAAATTTGCTGACGATTGCATCGGTACTTCGGCAACCGAACAAGCAGCGGCGCTTCAGCCAGGCGAAGTATTGTTGTTGGAAAACCTTCGTTTTTACAAACAAGAAGAAAAAGGCGACGTTGAGTTTGCCGAAAAACTTTCAAAACTAGGCGATGTTTGGGTAAACGACGCGTTCGGAACTGCCCACCGCGCCCACGCTTCGACGGCCGTTATCGGTCAGTTTTTTGAAGACCGCGTGTGTGGCTACGTCATGCAAGCCGAAATCGACAACGCACAACGCGTGTTAGAACAAGCCGAACGTCCATTTACGGCCATCATGGGAGGCGCCAAAATTTCGGACAAAATCCTCATCATTGAGCGCTTATTAGACAAAGTGGATAACCTTATCATCGGCGGTGGTATGACTTATACTTTTACCAAAGCCTTGGGTGGGAAGATTGGCAAATCGCTTTTGGAAGCCGATAAGCAAGAATTAGCCTTGGAAATTTTGGCAAAAGCCAAAGAAAAAGGCGTAAACATATTGATGCCTTTGGACAACGTTTGCGCGGATGCTTTCTCAAACGACGCAAATCGCCAAATCGTAAAAACGGGAGAAATCGAAGATGGATGGGAAGGTTTGGACATTGGCCCCGAAACCATCACCTTGTTTGAAGAAACCGTTCGTAATTCTAAAACGATTCTTTGGAACGGCCCAATGGGCGTATTTGAATTCCCGAACTTTGCGACAGGCACCAACGCCATCGCTGAAGCCGTCGTACAAGCTACCGAGCAAAACGATGCGTTTTCGCTCATCGGTGGCGGTGACTCTGCTTCTGCCATCAACAACGCTGGCTATGGCGACCGCGTAAGCTACGTTTCAACGGGTGGTGGTGCTTTGCTCGAATACATGGAAGGAAAAGTACTTCCTGGAGTAGCAGCATTGGCTTAATTATTTTGTTTGCTTTTTCTCGCCCCGACATACTGTCGGGGCGGGCATGGCTTTGCGTCTCCGACGCCTAAGTTATTTTACTGCTCGTAGCGCTCAATCACGCGCAAAAAATCTTCTTCTTTCGAGAATTTAATTTTTTGTTCTTTGATAAACGCCTCCAAATCGGCTTGTTTATCGCTGAGGGCTTCTAATAACGCCTTCTTATCTTTTTTAAGGCGAATAATTGCTCCGTCTTTAAACAAATACAAAAACTCTTCTTTGGCAAAACGCTTCGTCGTTGTGGCCGAGCTATACAGCTTTTCAGTCTGTATTTTTGTCACTGTTCGCTTCAACAACTTCACTTTTCCGTCGGAAAGTACTTGGTAAAAATTACGGCCAGAAAGTGACTCATAGACAGGGAAATTGTTACGAAAAACCCCATCTGTGGTGACAAATTCGGTAATCTCACTGCTAAATCGATACGATTTTTGGTTCTCTTCGTACTCCAGTTCGTCTTTGTACGTGTCGTACCGCATTTTGGCCAACTCGTAGGTTTTGCCATTGTGTTTGGCCTTCACCGTTCCTCTCGCCCACTCATCTTTCAGGTAAGGCGAGCCTTCGATTTCGGTATAGCCGTTTTCAAAAATAGGACGCCCGTTGATGTCCTGAATGAACATTCCTTGGGCATGGGCAGCGATGGTCGCTAAAATCAATCCGAGACAGAGTAATGACTTTTTCATGTTGAATTGTACTTTTGCTGGCAAATTAATCGAACGACCTTGCAACTCAAAGAGCATTTACTCCATATCATCGAAAGTCTTCCACGGGTTGTGCCCGAAACATGGCTGGCTTTTGCCTTTCTGCTGTTGGTTACGGCCGAGTTAGTGTTGAAACTAACGCGTTGGTCGCAGCAGACATCCACTGTTTTGTGGTTTTCAGCGTTTGGACTGAGTTTGGCGGGGCTGCTGTTGGTCGTTCTCCAATGGAACGCCCCCGAAGGCTATTTATTTCACCACCTGCTTTATCTTGACACCAAGGCTGTTTTTTTCAAGGGGCTTGTACTCATCACGACCCTTTTTGTTCTTCTGCATATACGCGTCACTCACGCCCAATTACCGCCTGAGTTTTACGCCATTCTACTCGCCATTGTACTGGGGCTTTGTTTTATGACCATGGCCATCAATGGCCTTAGCCTCTACTTGTCGATTGAACTTGTCTCGATTGGTTCCTACTTGTTGGCGAGCCTTGGCAAAGGTAAGTTCGCCGCCGAAGGAGGGATTAAATACTTACTTTTTGGCGCATTGAGCTCGGGCATTATGCTGTATGGCCTTTCATTTCTATACGGAATGACGGGCTCACTCGACCTCACAAGCGAAGTTTTTGCCAATCATCTTGCCCAAAACCACCCCGTCATTATATTGATTGTTGGTTTTCTGACGCTTGGTGGCGTTCTTTTCAAACTCTCCTTGGTTCCCTTTCACGTGTGGGCACCCGATGTGTACGAAGGAGCCCCTACACCTATTGTTGCTTTTTTGTCAACCGCCCCCAAAGCCGCTGCGTTGCTCTTATTGATGCGTTTGTTGAGCGCGCTCCCTGCCGATTTCCAGCAACTCATAGCCATTTTGGCACTCAGTAGCATTTTGCTAGGAAATTTGTCGGCACTTTGGCAAAACGACCTCAAGCGACTCTTGGCTTATTCAGGCATTGCGCAAGCGGGTTTTGCACTCGTAGGCGTGGTGGCTTTCAGCCAAGCAGGTTTTGAAAGTGCTACGTTTTATATTGTTATTTATGTCTTGACCAACCTCGCTGCGTTCTTATTGGTTGACTTGGTGAGTTCTGGCCGCCCAACGCTTCTTTCCTTGTCAGGCAAAGGGGCACAACTGCCCGTGCTTGCCGTTTGTTTTGTCGTAGTCATGGTGGCTTTGGTAGGCTTACCTCCCACGGCGGGCTTTACCTCCAAACTCTTGGTCTTTTCTGCCCTTTGGGAAGCCAATACCACCGCCCCTTCTTCGTTGCTTACCACGCTCTTGGTAGTAGGGCTACTCAACGCCGTCATTTCCTTGGTCTATTACTTCAAAATACCCTTTTATCTGTTTTTCAAGGAGGCACCCGAAGCTAACCACGAGAGCCCAAAGCCTGCTGGAACGGCCTTGGTAGTAGCGTTGACGGTGCTTATCGTTGCGCTTTTTCTAAAAACTGACTGGCTAATGCTATGGATAAAGCAGCTTTAGGGCGTGATTTTATGACTTTTAGCAGGTATTTACCTTGGTTTTAGTAGGTATGACGAATAATTTTGGCCTTCCGAGAACAACGGATGTTACAGACCTTTATATTTGTCCGATTTTTTAAAAACCCACTGATAAACTACGCTTTAGGACATCTCCATGTATTTGGTCTTCATTCATCGATATCACTCTTACAGATAGTGTTTCCAATCATTCATTCACAATATTTTTTTCATGGAAAGTAATAACGGGCATCACCACCACCTTGACAAAGCTTCAGCGGCTGGGTTATTGATTGCTTTTGGGATTATCTACGGCGACATTGGTACTTCTCCGCTGTACGTGATGGACAGCATTTTTAAGGAAGATCCTATCATATCGCCTCAAACGGTTTTGGGAGCCCTTTCTTGCGTTTTTTGGACGCTTACGCTCCAAACCACCATCAAATACGTAATACTTATCCTTCGCGCCGACAACCGTGGTGAAGGGGGAATTTTTGCGTTGTATGCCTTGGTGCGTCGTCATGCCAAGTGGCTCACCGTCCCCGCTATTATTGGGGGAGCAGCTCTCTTGGCCGATGGTATTATCACACCACCTATTTCGGTATCTTCCGCCATTGAAGGGTTACGCATTATTTATCCTAATATTCAGACTATTCCCATCGTCATAGGGATTATAACTGCCTTATTTTTGGTACAGGTCTTTGGATCCAATAAAGTAGGTGGCGCTTTTGGTCCCATTATGTTTATTTGGTTTTCGATGCTCGGGACGTTCGGCATTATCTGGATTGCCAAAGATTGGACTATCTTACGGGCTGTCAACCCCTACTATGCGTATCAGCTTTTGTTTGAAAAACCCGAAGGATTTTGGCTGTTAGGAGCCGTATTTTTGTGTACGACGGGGGCTGAAGCCCTCTATTCTGACCTAGGTCACTGTGGCCGTGCCAACATTCGTGTGAGTTGGGTGTTTGTTAAACTTTGCTTGATTCTCCAATATTTCGGTCAAGGTTCTTGGTTGCTTTCACACGCGGGCGAGTCGTTGGACGGACGCCGTCCTATCTACGAACTCATGCCTGACTGGTTTCTTCTTCCAGGGATTGCGATTGCAACTTCGGCAGCTATCATTGCCAGCCAAGCCTTGATTTCGGGCTCGTTTACGCTCGTGAGCGAAGCCATTCGTCTCAACTTTTGGCCTAAAGTTCGGTTGCGCTACCCAAGTCTTCAAAAAGGCCAATTATACGTCCCAAGCGTCAACTTGTTATTGTGGTTGGGCTGCGTTGGCGTGGTGCTGTATTTCAAAGAATCATCGGCGATGGAAGCGGCCTATGGTCTTGCCATTACCCTGACCATGTTGATGACCACGATTTTAATGTCCTATTACCTCTACGCCAAAAAATTCCAAATGTGGGGCGTTGTTATATTTATGGGGATATACATTGCCATTGAGGGCTCATTTTTAATAGCCAACCTCGTAAAATTCATGCACGGAGGTTGGGTATCGCTCGTTATCGGTGCCACAATTGCAGGGTTGATGTTTGTTTGGTACCGTGCGTTTTACATCAAACTTCGCTTGACCGAATACGTCAAACTCAACGATTACGTAGATTCACTCAAAGAACTTAGTCGCGACATTTCGATTCCTAAATACGCTACTCACCTCATTTTTATGAGCAACGCTTCTCGGATGTCGGAAATAGAGTCGAAAGTGATTTATTCTATCTTCCAAAAACGCCCCAAACGCGCCGATATTTACTGGTTTGTCCACGTCGATACCACCGATGACCCATATACAATGGAGTACAAAGTAAATGTCATCGAGCCTGACGACGTCATTCGGGTAAACTTCCGCCTAGGGTTCCGCATCGAACAACGGGTAAACCTTTACTTCAAAAAAGTGATTGAAGAAATGGTCAAAAACAAGGAAGTGGACATTACAAGCCGCTACGAATCGCTCAACCGACACAATGTTATCGGCGATTTTCGGTTTGTAGTATTAGAGAAGTTCTTGTCGTTCGAAAACGAACTTCCGCTGTTTGAACAAGCCATTATGAAGGCATATTTCTTTATCAAAGGCTTTACAACCAGCGAAGACAAGTGGTTTGGACTTGACAGTAGTGCGGTAAAAATCGAAAAAGTACCGCTCATTATTCGTCCAGCCGAGAACATCAAATTAAAACGTATTTATAGTTAAAAATGAAAATATTAATCACAGGTGGAGCTGGTTTTGTAGGCTCATCGTTGGCCATTGCGCTAAAAACCAATTACCCATCGTACGAAATCTTTTGCTTAGATAATTTAAAAAGAAAAGGTTCAGAACTCAACGTTTCTCGATTGACCCAAGCGGGCATCACGTATGTCCACGGAGACATTCGTAGCAAAGAAGACTTTGACTCACTACCCGCCGTCGATGCGGTCATCGAAGCATCGGCCGAGCCTTCGGTATTGGCAGGGCTTGACGGAACACCCGACTACCTCATCAATACCAATTTGTTCGGGACGGTCAACTGCCTCAACTACGCCCTCAAGCACAAAGCTGATTTTATATTCCTTTCAACGAGCCGCGTCTATCCCATCAAAACGATTGAAACGTTGAATTTTGTGGAAGAAGAAACGCGCTTTTCTCTCACCGACGACCAACCCGTAAAAGGTGTATCGTCTAAGGGAATTGCCGAAGATTTCCCGCTCGACGGCGCGCGTTCGTTGTACGGCACCACTAAACTCGCTTCGGAGCTTTTGATTCAAGAATACAACGAGTTTTATGGCCTTCGTACCATCATCAACCGTTGTGGGGTCATCACTGGACCTTGGCAAATGGGAAAAGTCGATCAAGGTGTGATGGTACTTTGGATTGCCAAACACTATTGGGAACAACAACTCGGGTATTTTGGCTACGGTGGTACGGGAAAACAAACCCGCGATATGCTCCACGTGGCAGATTTGTACCGTTTGATTGACTGGCAATTGCACAACATCGACCAAGTAAATGGCGAAATTTTGAACGCGGGTGGTGGCGTAGAAAGCAGCACGTCGTTGCAAGAATTAACCCAAATTTGTCAGGAAGTAACGGGCAAAACCATTCCAATCAAACAAGTACCCGAGACTCGCACGGCTGACATTCGTATGTACATTACAGACAACAGCAAAGTGACTCGTCTGACGGGTTGGAAACCAGAAATTGGAGTTCGCCAAATTGTAGAAGAAATCACCGAATGGCTCGACCAAAACAACAAAGCCTTAGAACCAATTTTAAAATAACCTTTACTCATGCACATTCAGGTACGCCATACGACCAATCCCGTCGATTTTAAAAATTACACGACTCAACGTATTCGGGAAGAGTTTTTGATGGAAAAAATGTTCGTTCCCGACCAGTTCCATTTTGTATATTCTCACTACGACCGCATGATTGTGGGCGGAATTAAGCCCGTCGGGCAGTTGCACAAATTGCCAACCTACGACGAACTTCGCTCCGACTATTTTTTGGAACGTCGCGAATTGGGCATTCTTAACATCGGTGGCGATGGCTTTGTGATGGTCGAAGATGAGTTGTTTACGCTCCAAAAACGTGACTGCTTGTACGTTGGCAAAGGCAATAAAACCGTCACTTTCAAAAGCCTTGACCCTGAATTTCCAGCTAAGTTTATCCTCGTTTCGACACCCGCTCACCGCGCCGTACCCACGGCCATGATGAAAGCCGCCGATGCAAGCCCAGCCGATATGGGCTCACCCGAAACGGCCAATACCCGTACCATTTATAAATACATCCATGCCGATGGCCTCGAAAGTTGTCAGTTGGTGATGGGCATGACCTCCATGAAATACAGCAGCGTGTGGAACACCATGCCGCCGCACGTCCACGACCGCCGTACCGAAATCTACGTTTACTTTGACTTAGATGACGCCCACCGCGTTTTCCATTTTATGGGCGAACCTACCGAGACGCGGCACTTATTGGTTGCCAACGAGCAAGCCATCATTTCACCTCCGTGGTCGATTCACGCGGGTGCTGGTACAACGAGTTATTCTTTCTTGTGGGCAATGGCTGGAGAGAACTATGTCTATACCGATATGGATACGTTGGCCCTGAGCGAGTTGAAATAAAATTTCAAAAAAAGTAGCCGTAGTCCTTGATTTTCTCAAAATAAATACACAGTTTAGACTCACAATCGTAACAGGTGGACCGAAGTCCTGAAAATAGCGGTCTGTTTGTGACAGACCGCTATTTTTTACCCTTTTCAAATCCACGAATGCGGTTGCAAATGATTGTTAAACTTAAAGCGTAAAATTATGAGACTGCAAATGCACGCTATCCACTTCGACGCAGATCCAAAACTGCTCGAATTCATTCAGAAAAAACTTGAAAAACTCGAAACGTTCTATGACCGAATAACAGGAGGAGAAGTCTATCTCCGATTAGATAAAAGCGAAAGCAGTAAAGTCAAAGATAAAATCCTAGAAGTAAAAATTAAAGTACCTAGCGGTGAGCTATTTGTCAAAGAAAAGGGCAAATCATTTGAAGAAGCCACCGACCTCGCCCTTGAAGCCCTCAAAAGCCAAATCAAGAAGTTCAAAGAGAAACGCCAAGAGGTAGAAAATAAAACCATCAAAGATGCCCAAAGCGGCACAGAAGTAGAAGAAGAAATAGAAATCGACGAAGTATAAGTCAGATTTTCACAAAAAAGAGCGAGGATCCGGTCCTCGCTCTTTTTTAATTTTTACTCATCAACCTTTTTGACACTATATGAAAAATAAACTTCTCCTAACCTCTCTTCTTTGCTTTCAAATGTTTGGGCTCTTGGCCCAAGTCCAAAAAGCCCCCAACCGCGCCGAAGGTGATGGCCCTCACAAACGCCTTATTATTCGGGGCGTTACCATCATCAATAGCACAGGTTCACCGCCAATCGGCCCCATGGATATTTTGGTTGAAAACAACCGAATTGCCCAAATTCGCCAAGCAGGCTACCCAGGTATGCCCGCCCAAGACGGCATCAAAGCAAGCTCTACCGACAAAGAACTCAACTGCCGAGGCATGTACCTGATGCCTGGTTTTGTGGATATGCACGGACACATCGGTGGCGTGCAGCAAGGTGCTAATGCCGAATACGTTTTTAAACTTTGGATGGCCCACGGTGTCACTACCGTCCGCGACCCGTCGTGTGGTAATGGTCTTGATTGGGTACTCGACCAAAAAGAAAAAAGCAACAAAAACTTAATTACCGCGCCTCGCATTAAGGCTTACACGGTGTTTGGACAAGGCGCGAAAGATTTCATCACGACCCCCGAACAGGCCCGCGAATGGGTACGTCAAAATGCTCAAAAGGGTGCCGATGGTATCAAGTTTTTTGGAGCCGAACCCGATGTATTTAAAGCGGCTTTGGAAGAAAACAAAAAACTCGGCCTTGGCTCGGCGTGCCACCACGCCCAAACCGAAGTAGCGCGCATGAACGTACTGGCGACGGCCAAAGCAGGCTTGACCAGTATGGAACACTGGTACGGCCTCCCCGAAGCCC
The DNA here is from genome assembly GCF_000482465.1 of Runella limosa DSM 17973. Classification (GTDB taxonomy): domain Bacteria; phylum Bacteroidota; class Bacteroidia; order Cytophagales; family Spirosomataceae; genus Runella; species Runella limosa. Next base: position 2,318 of record NZ_KI519422.1, on the reverse strand, counting down.
TTTTTGACGACAAAACCGTTCAAAATTACCCTTCCGACTACAATTACAACAACGAGCAAAATCGTTTTGAAGAAGCAGGAAAACTGTGGAAACAAGCCGCTAAACCAGGCTCAGAGCGTTGGAATTACGTGATGGAAGAATTGTTAAAATTGGACTTTACCCTCGACCCTACCTTCAACATCTACGAAGCCAACCGTGAGCTCATGCTCGCCCGCCGCGCCGAGTGGCACGACGAATATACCCTGCCGTCGCTTTGGCGGTTTTATGGTCCAAGCCGCATTTCGCACGGGTCGTATTGGCACAATTGGGGCACGGAACAAGAAGTAGCGTGGAAAGAAAACTATCGGTTGTGGATGGCGTTTATCAACGAATACAAAAACCGAGGTGGACGCGTCACGACGGGTTCTGATTCGGGCTTTATTTACCAACTGTACGGTTTTGCGTACATCCGCGAGCTAGAACTCCTCCGTGAAGCAGGTTTCCACCCGATGGAGGTCGTTCGGGCAGCAACCATCAAAGGAGCAGAAGCACTGGGAATGGACAAAGAAATTGGTTCGGTTGAAATTGGGAAATTGGCCGACTTTGTCATTACCGAAGAAAATCCGCTGGCCAACTTGAAAGTCCTTTACGGCACAGGCGCAATTCGTCTGAACGACAAAAACGAGGTGGTTCGTGCGGGTGGCGTAAAATATACCGTCAAAGATGGCATTGTCTATGACGCCAAAAAGCTTTTGGCTGATGTTCGTAAGATTGTGGCTGACGCTAAAAAAGAGGAGAATTTTGAAATCACCCAGCCTGGTATTCCCCAAAAAGCGGGCAAAGTATCGGGTAGCAATAAATAGGGAAGAATGTTTAACTTTGCACCTATTAAAGTCACAAATCACCCCCATGCTAACAGAACGCGTCAAAGAGATATATCAAGAAATTGAGCAGTTTGAAGTTGCTACCAAAGAGCAGTTAGAACAATACCGCCAGCGATTTGTAGGTCGGAAAGGGGCGGTCGAAGCCTTGTTTGAAGGACTCAAAGACATCCCAAAAGAAGCCCGTCGTGCGGTAGGGCAAGAATTAAATGCCCTCAAAAACTTTGCTACTGACCGTTTTACGGCCATTCAAGCAGAATTCGAGTCAAACGACGGTGGCAATGCTGGCCCAGCCATTGATTTAACCCTACCCGTTGCTTCAAACCAACTAGGCAGCATTCACCCGCTGACGTTGGCACGCGCCAAAATCATCGAAATCTTCGAGCGCATGGGCTTTAGCGTAGCCGATGGCCCCGAAATCGAGTCAGACTGGTACAACTTCACCGCATTGAATTTCCCCGAAAACCACCCTGCGCGCGAAATGCAGGATACGTTTTTTGTGGCAAAAAATGCGGAAGACCCTACCCAAGATATGCTGTTGCGTACGCACACGTCCAACGTTCAAATTCGGATGATGGAGCGTCAAAAACCACCTATCCGCGCTATTATGCCAGGGCGGGTGTATCGCAACGAAGCCATCTCGGCCCGTGCTCACTGCTTCTTCCACCAAGTTGAAGGGCTTTATATTGACAAAAACGTAAGTTTCAAAGATTTAAAAGATACGCTCTACCATTTTTCAAAAGAGATGTTCGACAAAGACGTGAAGATTCGTCTGCGTCCTTCATTTTTCCCTTTTACCGAACCTAGCGCCGAAATTGACATTTGGTTAGGAACGGACACCGAAGAAACGTATCGGCTCTCAAAAGGGACAGGCTGGGTAGAAATTGCGGGAAGTGGCATGGTTGACCCAAACGTATTGGCCAACTGCGGCATCGACCCCGAAGAATACACAGGTTTTGCGTTTGGGATGGGCGTTGAGCGCATTGCCCAGCTTCGTTACGGCGTTCGCGACCTTCGTCTTTATTCTGAAAACGACGTTCGTTTCTTGCGTCAGTTTGAGGGAGTTTAAAAAGATTGATTGCTTTCGGTCGGGTTGTGAGCAACTCTCGACACAAAACATTGGTCGGGTTATGAACTGTGTTAAAAAACAAAGCACAAGGCAACTATTATTTTGCGAGCGCAATTTTGCTAGCCTGAAAGTCATTTTGAAATACAGCATTGTTTTTGACGATAGCGAAAGCCTGTCTAATCAATTTGTGGGCAACAGCCATTTTAGCGGCTTTTTTGGATTTCCCTTTAGCCAGTAGTCTTGTATAAAGTTCTTTACAATCCAAGTTAAATTTGGCTGCTGATTGAGCTGCACAAAAGAGAATAGACCTGAGTTGTTTGCAAGCAGTGTTAACTAATCTGCCTCTACTTTTTAGGGAAGTTCCTGACTGCTTGGTTGTTGGCACAAGT
>NZ_KI519421.1:347679-505855 GCF_000482465.1 Runella limosa DSM 17973 | reverse complement strand
GGGTTGTGAGCAACCCTTTGCACAAGGGTCGGGTTTTGAGAAACCCTCAGCACAAGCACTCAGTACATTGCGCAGAGAGGTCGGGTTGTGAGCAATCCTTTGCACAAGGGGCGGGTTTTGAGAAACCCTCAGCACGGTTATTCGACCCTCTGCATTCGACCCTCGACACTACTTAATCACTCTCCTCACCCCCACAAATCTCTTCCTATAATAATCGGCATGAAGGACGTCGTAACGGATGCCGCCTTTCCAGGCTGAGTGGATGAATTTGACGTAGCCATCACTGACTGCGACAATCATTCCGACGTGGCCAATACGGGCGCTTTTTGAGTTGCTTCCTTTGAAGAAAATTAAATCACCTGGACGTGCTTCGCCAAGGGCGATTTCTACCCCGTGAGAGATTTGGGCGGCGCTAGAATGGGGGAGGAGCATCCCAAATTTAGAAAAACAATATCGTACAAAACCTGAGCAGTCAAAACCTTTGGGGGAACTCCCACCTGAGCGGTAGCGGTAGCTAAGGTGTTTTTTTGCAAATGACAGAATATCAGTTGTTAACGAAGTGTTTTGGGTCGAATCGACAGCCGTTTTTTGGGCAAAAGAAAAGGTCGATAAAAGGCATAATCCTAGAACAAAAATCCACTTTTTCATCAGTTAGGTACTTTTTTATAGGGTTGAACGCTTCCCCAAGTAAGGAAAAAAAGTTTTTTTTACCAAATTTTTGGAATTAAAATATTTATCGTAATATTGCGATGAATTAGTGTTTTATACCAAAATGGGAACAACAAAATCGGAAGTTTTTACCGAAGAAGAAAATCGAATTTCGGACTTAGCTAAGGCGTTTGCGCATCCTGCAAGGGTCGCAATTTTGCGGCTTTTGGCGGAGAAAAAAGCCTGCGTTTGTGGTGATTTGGTGGATGAATTGCCGCTTTCTCAAGCTACGGTTTCGCAACATTTGAAAGAGTTGAAACGCATCGGAATCATCAAAGGAGACATCGCTCCGCCGCGCGTTTGTTACTGTATCGACGAAGTCGTTTGGAACGAAGCAATGCAGTCGTTCGGATTGTTGTTTTCGTCGTACCTTAAAAATGGTTGCTGTTAAAATTTTTTGCTTATATTTATCGTAATATTACAATTAAAAATGCTTACAATGATGACAACAGACGAATCGCTCAAAAACTTGGTGCGCGAAAAATACACCGAGGTGGCTAATCAATCGAAGGACTTCAACGCGGCTTCGTGCTGCGGCTGTGGCCCAAGTTGTGAAACTGATGGAGAATTTTTGGGAATCATGGCCGAAGATTATACAAAATTAAGCGGCTACGTGGCTGATGCTGATTTAGGGTTGGGCTGCGGTCTTCCGACTCAATTTGCTCAAATCAAAGAGGGAGATACCGTCATTGATTTAGGCAGCGGGGCTGGTAATGATGCGTTTGTGGCACGGGCGGCTACTGGCATTACGGGCAAGGTAATTGGCGTGGACTTTACCGAAGCGATGATTACCAAAGCGCGGGCAAACGCTGAAAAATTGGGGTTCAATAACGTGGAATTTCGTCAAGGGGATATTGAAGCGATGCCCGTTAGTGATAATGTCGCCGACGTGGTTGTGAGCAATTGCGTATTGAACTTAGTGCCGAACAAAGCCAAGGTTTTCAAAGAAATTTACCGTACATTAAAACCTGGAGGGCATTTTAGCATTTCGGATATTGTGTTAGAAGGCGAACTGCCTGCGGGACTGCAACATGCCGCCGAAATGTACGCGGGATGCGTGTCGGGGGCCATTCAGAAATCAGACTATTTGGGGTTGATTGAAAAAACTGGGTTTGTAAACATCACACTTCAGAAAGATCGTGAAATTGTCCTTCCAGATTCGATTTTGGCTGAATATATTTCCGTTGAAGAAATTGAGGCGTACCGCAAAGGAAATTTGGGAATTTACAGCATTACAGTTTACGCCGACAAACCGTCGCCTGCTACCGCAGAAATCCAAATTCGTAGCGCAAAACCAGCTGACAAAGACGCGGTTGTTGGATTTTTGCAGTCGGTGGGCTTGCCTACGGAAGATTTGAACCCTGAGTTAGCTAATTTCTTGCTTGCGTTTGTGGATGGTCAGTTGGTAGGTACGGCAGGTGTAGAGATAACGGGTGAAATCGGTTTGTTGCGTTCGGTAGCGGTAAAGGAGTCGTTTCGGAACTTTAAAATTGCGCAACGCTTGGTCAATGATGTAACCAAACAAATGCGTTTGCAGTGGGTAAAAGAATTGTATTTGATCACAACGACGGCCGAAGACTATTTTGCGAAACAGGGTTTTGAAAAAGTGGAACGAGACTCTGTCCCTGCTGAAATTGCACAATCGCAGCAGTTTAGCGGCCTATGTCCGAGTTCGGCCACGGTGATGAAGAAGTCGGTAGAGAAAACCAAAATCAAGCTGTTGGATTTAGAGCAAGCATCCGATTGCTGTACGCCAGGCTCGGGCTGTTGTTAGGGTGTGGTTGCAAACACGGGTTGAATAGATTAAACGGGTTTTTGTGGATAAAATCCGTTTAATCAAAATCGGTTTGATAGACCATTTTTCCTGAGTAAGAGTTGGATATTTTGACCCAATCTACCGAACCCGTTCCTTTAAACGTAAAACGAATATCGGTTAGGTTGTGAAAGTTTTCTCGGCCTTCATACTCGCCCCGAAATACCGAAATTCCATTGACATACACTTCGACTTGTTGGCCCTTCAATTGGAGTTTAAAGGTATTCCATTCGTTGTGGTTTATCCCAAAATTATCTAAATCTATATTTTTGCCCTGTTGGAGGTTACCTTTCCTAAAAATCGTTTTACCTACCATCAATTTGGCATAATCGGAGCAGCCTTTCATTGTAAATTCAGCCTCTGCACTGTTGAGATGATTATCAGTCAGGACAATATCTGTGTTAAAACAGCTTTCGCCGCCCTCGCTTTCGGGATTTTTCAGGCGGGCTTCTAAGGTCACACTGTCAAGGTGAACGCCGAAATCTTGCGTGAGTGCATACACAGAGTGGCGATAATCGTCTTCTCCTTTTATTTCGTTGGGCAATTCGCGCGGGTCCAAGTGAAGTACCCCTTCGTTGATGTAGTTTTTAATAGTGCTGATATTGGTCGTCCAATTTTTTTCGTACGCTACCCCAAAACCCCAAGCTGCCCATTGATTTGGATAAGAAAAGACTGTATGGTAGTCGGTTTTGATGTTGTGTTTATTGACCAATAAATTGAGACGATAGACCCCAGGGTAAAAATACGTTTGAGAAACTGTGTCACAGGGCTTGGCACTGCTTGTGATGTAACTGACGTAATTATTTGCGGATACAATTCTCCCAACCCCCAAAATCAATGCTATGTCTCGAACGCGTTTAAGCGACTGCACATCGTACATAATACGAACCGATTGAGGGTATTTTCCCACCGTTTTGATGACTTTGAACTGTACTTCTTTGACTTCTTCAGATGAAAAAGGACGGCTTTGCCACCAATCCAAACTAAAATAAATAAGCGCCGACACGGCCACGATTCCCAATAAAATGGGCACAAATCTTGGGAGAGTGAACTTTGGTTGTATGATTTGAAACGACGTATGAGCCTCATCAGAGAGTGGAATTATCTGAGTTTTACGAAGCGCGGGCAAGAGAGATTCTTCGATGTTGACGTAGCTAATGTGGATATTGTGACGGTCGAGGTCGTTGTTTTTTTGTTGAAAGTCATCCCAATCGGTATAGCCTAAATAGACTGCAACGACGTTGCGGAAGCGGGTTTGGATACGAACTTCTTTGATGCCGTACTCAAAAATAAAGCGGCGTAGAAAATCCTTACTGAAGAGCTCGGTTGGGGTTTCGATGCTGCGTTTCTGGTGCAAAACCTCCTCAATATCAGCAAGTAGGGCTTCCAAAAACGCATTTCTACTTTTTAGCGCCTCAAAACTGCTGAACTCCTCAAAGTCTTTTTGCCATTTGGTAGGCCATTCATTGATAAGCTGTTGCAAGAATTGTTCGCGAAGCTCGTGTAAATAAATTTTGTCTTTAAGGAGCATAAACCAGTGAGTAATAGGGTAAAGGTGAATAAATATACCTTTTGCAAAATCTTTTGCAAAAATAAATTCTTGGCAAACCTGATTTTGCTAAGGAAATTTTCGGAGGTGGTTTTTACTTCATGTTTTAAAACCTTACACAATCTTCCCATGAAAAAAACAGCTACTTCCCTCTCTATTCTAATTTTATCCGCTTTTACGGTTTTGGGGCAAAGTGTGACACTAACCCCTACCACGGATAAGCAGCTTACCTTGACTGCGGCTGGAGTAACAGTACCCAACATTACTGGACAACGATCGAATGGAACCTCGAATGCGCCCACTGCTTTGCCCAGTGGCGCGTGGATGATGAGTATCTATGGACGAGGCTATAATGGTAGTGGATATTCTAATAACTATAGCGCTGCCATTAATTTTGGCGCGGCTCAAAACTTTACCCCCACGGCAAACGGCTCCAATATTCAATTTTATACTACCTCTCTGAATACGCTCTCTACACTGGAAAGAATGAGGATTGACCACAATGGCAATGTAGGTATTGGGACAACTACGCCTGAAACAAAGCTACAGGTTGGAGATTATAATACCTTAAATAATCAATCTATTACTGTGGCAACAGCCGGTGGCAATCAATTTGTTTCTGAATTAAAACTTAGGCATTTTAATCAGAATTATGGTTGGTCAATCCAAAGCGATGAAAGGCTCGTTAATGGGGGGCAGGCTGCACTGTTGTTCAGAAGCCATTTTAATAATGCTGATGGAGATATTAGGCTTGCAATACATCAATTCAGTGGCAGTGTAGGTATTGGTACCACTTCATTCTCAACGGGAGAAAAATTTGCGGTTAGAAATGGCACAACGCAGTTTGGAATATTTCCGGGGTATTTTGGTAATATCCCCGACGCCAACTGGACTACTTTCAATAGCACGGGCTTGAGGATTTCCAGTGAAATTTCGGTGACTGGTAATATAGCCACCAATAGTGCAGTAGATGTAGGTGGATTTTCAAAATTAGGCGCTGATGCCCCTTTCATCAAAGTGAAGAAATTGACGGGTACTACCGGAGCAGCCCAAGGAGAGATAATTCCTGTTCCTCACGGGCTTACGAGTACAAAAATACTGTCAATCACCGTTTTGGTTCAATTTGAATTAAATGGACAGTATGTTCCTCATTCTTATACGAATACGAATGGGTATCAATTCGATTTTTATTCAGACGCAACTAATATTCAGATCCGAAACCACCCCACAAACAGTGGTCAAATTTTATCAAAACCTATTAAGGTTATGATTACGTATGAGCAGTGATATAAAAGGGGTTATTGAACCCCTTTTATATCATCAATCAGCCATTGATTGGCCACATTGTTGAGTGTGACGGTTGCGGCTTTTCCGCCAAACATCCACAACTCAAAAATCGCTTTGGTAGTCGTACTTGAAACGGGTTTGATTTTAAATTGATCATCAAAATCTTGCGCCTGAACGATGGGGTCGTAGCCGCCTTCGTTGTCTTTTTCCATTTTTTGGTAAAATACGGTCAAACGTTTTCGAAAAGCAGGACTAAATTCAGGTCGTTTGAGCACCTGACGCCATTCGAGCATGGCACCTTTGGCGGTGTACCATTTATAAAAGTCCTGAACCGTTTGAGCGGCGGTTTTGATTTGCCCATAAGAGGTGTTGACAAAGTACCCCAAAACGAAAAATAATACAAGAATTCTGCGCATTGTGAATAAACAAAAGGATAAAGTTAAAACTTGTTTAAAATTGCAATAAGTTGCTTTTTGTCAGCACTATCGGCGGTTTTACTAAGAATATTTTTCCAATCATTTGCCGATTTTTTTACCATTTTTTTATCAGCGGCATCGTACGTTTTGGTTTCTGCTGGGTCTGAGTACTTAAACTCTTCGAGAACAGACTGAACCAGCGCGTTGGCATTTTTCCCTTTTGGATGTCGTTTTAGGTATTCACCTGACTTGGACAAAGCACGGTCTAACACACAGACCCAATAGCCTTCACATTCGCCACCCGTTTCGAGTTGGCTTGCTTCGTAGGCGATTCGTTCTTTGAGTGGGTCGGTGGCAGGGACAGTCGCTTCCAGTTTCCATAAAAGGTCTTGTTGTAAAAAATGCCCTGCGTTCCCATAGTCGCTGTAATAAACCTCTTTTTTGTGGCTATCGGTCCATGCTTTCAGTTGATTGGTACCAAACGGAATGCTGCGAGCAATGCGCTGAATCGTCACTAAACGGAAGAATTCAACCTCCGCGGATTCAATAGGAGTTAGCGTTTTGTCCGCTTTTAGCGCTTTCAGCCAGTTTTCTACTTCGACGTTGGCCGTGCCACTTTCGCTCGGTTTGGCATTGTAACTTCTTGCTACGGCCAACGCTACTTCTTTGGTCGTAGGTTTGTTGAGGGGAACAGCTTGAGTAGAAGTTATCCAACCCGTCGCGCCTTTGTCTTGGCTAACTTTGTAAAACTTTCCATTTGCCGATTTTTCGACCAGCTTTACTTGAGAGCCAATTTTGTAAGAACCCGCGCTAGGACCCGAAGCGGCCGCGTTTTTGTACGAAGTTACTTTGGGGCTGGCAATCATTAAATCTTGGGCGTGCAGCAAAGAAATACTACAAACCGTGAGGAGTGAAGAGAAGAGGGTTTTCATAGGAAGTTTAAAGGTAAATGTCTTTGTAAATCGCGTACTGAACAGGTTTAAAAGTTTTGAGTTTCAAGAGAGGCTTCTTGCCAATGTTGAGCTTCGTAACTTTGTCTTTTGGCGTATTTCCTTTTTCGTCTTCACCTGCTCCTTTTGAAATTTCGGTAGTGCCTGTGATGAGGTTAAAGTCGTATTTTTCGTAAGAACCATCATGGGTTGAGCTTGCCGTGTAGGTAGCGCCAATCAAAAACCAGTCGTTGTTTTGAAATCGCCAGCGGTAGGCGTAGTTCCAGCGACTGGAGCTACCGCCATAAAAACGTACCAAAAGGGTGCCTCTTTCAACCGAAAGCCCCTCCCACGGGTCACCAAAAACACCGCCTTCGTTGGACAGCATGATTGATTCGTTGGATTGAATCGAAAGTTTATAACTTCCATCGGCTTGTTTGAAAGCGACGAAAAGTAGGCGAGGGGTCTGTTCGTTGTCTGCCTCTTTTAGATTTTTGACGGGTTTGTCGGCCTCAATAACTGCCGCAAGGTCGGGAAGGTTATCTTTGTTAAGGTCGCCTTCGGCTTTTTCGTGGATGTGCCAGCCTTTAGGCACAAACGACTCGACTTTGGTACCCGAAGCGGGTAAAATGGGGTACTTGTAGGATTGAAAAAATAGAGTAACTGAGAGTAAAGTGGTTAGGAGCATTTCTAATAAGTTTTGCCCAAAAGTAAACAAGTTTTGACGCTTTTAAAATGGTATTTGTAACTTAGCCCACTTAGGGAGGAGTTGCCACATTTAGCGACGAAAACAACAGTGCTTGATGGTACGAAAAGTCTTTTTCCGAACTGCTGTAGGAGGGTATGGTTAGTTGAATTTTAGTGAACTTTTAGGCAATAGCCTACTTTGATCTGTTTCATAACACAGTTGGGTCTAAAATTGTTGACCCAAAAGTAGAATGAGCGCTACAAGGACTAAAAAGTAATGAAGTGAGCCAGGAAAATGGTGTAGTGAAGCCAAAAGTTTAAAACATCGCTGTGAAACTTGAGTAGTAAATGTTTGGGATGATAGCTGAGTTTTGGCTTCGCTAAAAATAGAAGTGATAGAGTCAAAAAGTGCTAAATTGTGACTCAAAAAACTTTAAAAATGGATATATTGTAATTTTTTATGGCAATTATTTTACTAAAAATAACTGCCATAAAAAAGGAAATCTAAAAGAAATAAGTACCTTTAATTGAAGCGTAGCTTCGACCTCTATATTCTCCAGAGTCACCCCACCAGCTTCTAAATTTCCCATGTTCATTATTTTCCCATAGTGGGTTTACTTCGGCCATAAAAGAAAACTTAGAAGAAGCTAACCCAGCTCTAAAGAGAAGTCCAGAACATGTGCCTAATGCCACTTCCTTATTGTTGTAGGCCATTAGCTGTCCTTGTCCTCGATAAAATGTACCTATTCCAGCACCAACAAATGGAGCGAAAGTTTTCAGGTCATTCTTAAAGTGTTTCTCAATGGTTAATGCCCAAGAAAATAATGAGTTAGCTTTGATTTGCCCATACTCATTGCTCGTTTTTGCATCAATTGTATAAGTAGCTCGGTAGTTCTTTAAGAAAGAGTTTTCTAGCCGTAATCCTACGTATAGGCCCTTTGAAATCCTATATTGAGGCTCTACATGAATTGAAGGAGCCATTTTTGCTAACCAAAGCCCCCCGTATCGATAGGTGGAGCCGATGCCTAAACCAATACCTAGTCTCAGCTTTCTGGGTGTAGAAGCGCTTTCTTCCTTTTTTAAATCGTTCTGGGATATTGCCGTTAGTGAAATGGCAATAAATGCAAAAAAAAGTGGTAACTTTTTCATAATAATTGATTGTTTTTGTTTTTTAGTATAGAATAAATGTTCTTAAAAATTATCTTTTTTGGTATGAGTTTTGTTGCCTTTAAAACACTTATTCTATACTGAGACGGCCATTTTATAAAAAGTAACACAATTTTTATTTTATAATAATTAATGATATATTAAAAGTGTAAAAATGAAAATAATAGTATCTAATTTTTTGAAAAATTTCTCGTTTGCTTGTGTTGTTAGTTTTAATGGCGCTGTCAACATTGGGTATGCGTAAAAAGAGACAGGCGTGATTGGTAGTTGAATAGGTTTATGGAATTTCTCAAAAAAACGTAATTTGCGTTGGTAAAAGAAAACTAGGAACCCCTACACACATGACGCCTCAATTTGAAGGAACCGAAAAGTACGTCGCAACGCGTGAGTTGGCTGTGGCCGTGAATGCCTCGGTGAGTTTGCAAAAACCGCTGCTGCTCAAGGGCGAACCTGGTACGGGCAAAACCATGCTTGCCTATGAAGTAGCGAAAGCATTGGGAAAACGACTTATTACGTGGCACATCAAATCAACAACGCAAGCGCATCAAGGTTTGTACGAATACGATGCTGTTTCGCGATTGCGAGACTCACAACTCGGCGACCAACGCGTGTATGAGGTTGAAAATTACATCAAAAAAGGGAAACTGTGGGAGGCGTTTGAGGCGGAAGAGCAGGTGGTTTTGTTGATTGATGAAATCGACAAAGCCGATATTGAGTTTCCCAATGACTTGTTGCAAGAACTCGACCGAATGGAGTTTTTTTGTTATGAATTGAATCGAACCGTTGCGGCAAAAAATCGTCCGATTGTCATCATTACATCCAACAACGAAAAGGAATTGCCCGATGCGTTTTTGCGGCGTTGCTTTTTCCATTTTATTCGTTTTCCTGATCGGGAAACGATGCTTCAAATTGTCAATGTTCACTATCCTGACCTTGATAAAGAATTGTTGGAACGGTCGTTGAAAATGTTTTTTGCCGTGCGTGACGTAAAAGCGTTAAAGAAAAAACCCTCCACCAGCGAATTGATTGACTGGATTAAGCTGTTGCTTTGGGCAAAAGTGTCGGCAGATGATCTAAAAGACCTTGAATCTATGCCCGAAGTGCCGCCGTTTTTGGGGGCATTGCTCAAAAATGAACAAGATAACGACTTGTACGCGGCCTTACGTTCCAAAGGTTTTCGGCCTTATTAAGCGCTTGTGATTATCCACTAACTCTTTACTCTGTCGCTCACAAAGATGTTTTTAGACTTCTTTTTATTGCTCAAAAAACACGCACTTCCTGTATCAGTGGGGGAGTATTTGAACTTATTAGAAGGACTCAAGCAGCAGGTCATTCAGATGAGTGTGGAAGAGTTTTATTACTTCAGTCGGACGGTATTGATTAAGAATGAAATGCACTACGATTTATTCGACCGACTGTTTGCAGAGTATTTTAAAAACGCCGAAACCGTCGAAGCCAAATTATTAGAAGTCAATGTTCCACCCGATTGGTTTGAAGACGCACTCAAACGAGAATTGACCGAGGAAGAAAAAGAATTGATTGAAAAAATGGGTGGTTTGGAGAAACTCTTTGAGCGTTTTCAACAATTACTGCGTGAGCAAAACGAGCGCCATTCGGGAGGAAATACGTGGATTGGGTCGGGGGGGACGTCGCCTTTTGGCAATAATGGTTACAATCCTGAGGGATTTCGGGTGAAAGGCCCTTCGGCAGGAAACCGAACGGCGTTGAAAGTGTGGGAGCAACGCGAGTATAAGAACTACGATGAAGACGTTGAATTGAATACCCGGAATATGAAAATGGCACTTCGGCGGTTACGAATCCTGACGCGCGAGGGAACCGACGAAGAGCTAGACATGAACGCCACCATCGAAGGCACAAGCCGAAATGGTGGGATTTTGGATATTCATTTGCACCCGTCGCGAAAAAATAACGTAAAGGTGCTGTTGCTACTCGACGTCGGAGGTTCGATGGACGACCACATTGATTTATGTTCGCAGTTGTTTACGGCGGCTAAATACCAGTTTAAGCATATTGAGTACTTTTATTTCCACAATTGTATTTATGAAACTCTTTGGCGGGATAACAGTCGGCGTGCGAGCCGAGTGCCGACGCTGGAGGTCTTACATAAGTATAACAAAGACTACAAAGTGATTTTTGTGGGGGATGCTTCCATGGCGTCCTACGAAATTACCCATCCCAAAGGGAGTGTGGAACATTATAATGAAGAAGCGGGAATTACGTGGTTGAATCGTTTTAAAGAACAATACCCTCATTTTGTGTGGTTAAATCCGATTGCGGTAGCAGACTACTGGAAATATACCCATAGTATCAGTATTATTCGAGAATGGTCCGAAAATAGGATGTTTCCACTTACCCTAAATGGATTGACGCAAGCCATGAAATGTTTGAAAAATCCTAAAATCAAATTTGAAACTAGCGGATAATGCCAACTATTTTAAAATACATAGCGCATAATAGAATGAACACATAGAAAACATAAGTATCCGTGTTCATCTGCGACATTAAATCTGGGCTCATTTGTGTGAAAAATTTTAGATAGTTTAAAGGCATTACAGCAAAATTCAACTCCAATATATGCATTTATTTTTCCAGCCTAATTTCTCTTCTATTTCGGCCCTTACCGACGACGAGGCATTCCACGCCGCCAAAGTGTTACGCCTTCGCGAAGGAGAAGTGGTGCAAGTAACCGATGGTCAAGGAAGTTGGTACGATGCCCAAGTGCGTCAGAGTACGCCCAAGCGTTGTGATTTACAGATACTAAAACAAACTACCTACGAGCCACGTCCCTATTCGATTGAAATTGCTTTAGCCCCTACCAAAAACATCGACCGCATTGAATGGTTTGTCGAAAAAGCGACCGAAATGGGAATTGATAAAATCTCTTTTTTCTATACCAAACACTCAGAACGACGTACGATTAAACTAGACCGCTTGCAAAAAATAGCCGTTTCGGCCATGAAACAGTCGTTACAAGCTTACCTGCCTCAATTAGAAGAAGTGGGCGATTTTGAAAAATGGTTGCCCAAAGCGTCGGAAGTAACTTCGCAAAAATTTATTGCCCATTTACCCGACGATGCTCTTCCGCCGCATTTGTTGAAAAGTGCTCTTCCAAAACAAAGCTACCTCGTGTTAATTGGCCCTGAGGGGGATTTTACGACCAAAGAAATCGAATTGACGCAACAACTTGGGTTTCAAATGGCGGTGTTGGGCAATACCCGCTTGCGGACTGAAACCGCAGCGTTGGTGGCGTGTCAGACCTTGCATCTCGTAAACATACCATAAAGCAACACGGTTTAGGTCGTGTTTGCTACGGTTTACTTACTTAATATCCCGATTCACTGTGACATTTTTTTTAATGGTGGCTACTTTCCTGAATTTTGGAATGTTGATTTTAACCCTTAAAAATGCTACATCCATTATGTCACAGGCATCGTACTTTTCGCTCCCTCCGTTAAAAGAAAGCCGTTTATCGCATATATTTGTGCATGTGGGCGGTATTCCTAGACCTATCGACAAATTTCAAATCATCTATATGCAGTCGGAGGTAAACTATACTCGTTTTTTTCTGAGAAATGGGAAGTCTTATTTGGAGTCAAAAACCTTGAAGCATTTCAATGAAGTCTTGGGAAACGTTGATTTTGTACGTATTCATAAGTCGTATCTCGTCAATGCCAAACATATCGTAACGATGACTCCTGACAATGTGCTGTTACTCAACGGCGAAGAATTGCCCATTTCGCGGCGCAAACGTAGGGCTTTAAAAAAAGATAATGCACTGACAAAATTTTGGGAAAATTAGTAAACCAGACAAATCATGAATCAAAAACCATCTTCGGCATTTATTGGCGCTTCTTGGGTCGCATTGGGCGCAGGCATGGCAGGTTACATTATTGGACTTTGGAGGGCCGAACTCCCACTTAATGAAAAGGGATATTATTTTACGGTTTTAATGTACGGGCTATTCGCTGTTGTGTCAGTACAAAAAAGCGTGCGCGACCGTTTGGAAGGTATTCCAGTGACGGATGTGTATTATGGAATCAGTTGGTTTTCAACTATTTTGTCCATTTCTCTTTTGGCCATTGGATTGTGGAATGCAACCATGCTTCCAAGCGAAAAAGGATTCTATGCTTTTGCGTTTCTGTTGGCACTATTTGGAGCGATTGCCGTTCAAAAAAATACCAGAGATAGCCAAGACGGCTCTTCTTCTAAAACTGGTACTAAATTTGATAAGGATTCGTTGTAATTGGTGTACAAACTTGCGTGATTGAATCGTTTACGTTAAGTTCGTGCAACGGTTCATTCATCAAGACACCCCCATTATGCGCCTCCTTCAAAAGCTGTTTCTATCCCTGTTGCTTAGTGCCTTTATATTGACCACCGCTTCGGCCCAATATTCTTATAAAATCGCAAAACTCAAGTACGGTGGTGGGGGCGACTGGTACGCCAACAAAACATCGGTACCCAATCTCATTAAGTTCTGCAATCAGAACTTACGCATGAATATTTTTCCCGAGGAAGACATTGTAGAGCCAGGAAGCCCCGATTTATTTTCGTACCCTTTTGTTCACCTGACAGGGCATGGAAACGTTCTTTTTTCTGATTCGGAAGCCCGAAATCTTCGTAAATACCTTATTGCAGGAGGTTTTCTTCATCTTGACGACAACTATGGGCTGGATAAGTTTATTCGTCGGGAGATGAAAAAAGTCTTTCCCGAACTGGAGTTTGTCGAGGTACCTTTTAATCATCCTGTTTATCACCAAAAATTCAATTTCACCAACGGACTTCCCAAAGTTCACGAACACGACTCTAAACCTCCCCAAGGTTTTGGACTGTTTTGGCAAGGACGTTTGGTATGTTATTACAGCTACGAATGCGACTTGGGCAACGGCTGGGAAGACCAAAGTGTCTATAACGACCCCGAAGAACTCCGCCTACAAGCCTTGCGTATGGGAGCGAATTTGGTTCAGTACGCACTTACTGTCAACCAGTAA
This sequence comes from Runella limosa DSM 17973, assembly GCF_000482465.1. Taxonomy (GTDB): domain Bacteria; phylum Bacteroidota; class Bacteroidia; order Cytophagales; family Spirosomataceae; genus Runella; species Runella limosa. The sequence goes on along the minus strand of NZ_KI519421.1, from coordinate 492,287 downwards.
GCGGAAATTCGCTTGAAAAGGTTGTTTGTCAGCAAAGCTTTTCTTAGTTTTGTACAAGTTTATAATAAGTTTAAATAATCCATTTGCTTCATGTACGCAGTTTTGGTTGCCTTTTTTGGACATTGGTATCTTTCATTGTTTTGTCAAACATTCTTTTTGCACCGTTACTCTGCCCATAAGATGTTCACTATGAACAAGTTTTGGGAGAAGTTCTTCTACGCCTTGACTTACATTTCGCAGGGATCTTCGTACTTGAGTCCACGTGCTTACGCCATTTTACACCGTATGCACCACGCTTTTAGCGACACGGAAAAAGACCCACATTCGCCGCATCATACCGAAAACGTGTTTACGATGATGTGGAAAACCAAAGATATTTACAATGCAGTTGTGCAGCGTAAAATGAAAGTAGAAGCGCGTTTTGACCGTGATTATCCATATTGGGAAAAACTTGAAAAATTGGGTGATTCATGGATTTCACGCGTTGGTTGGGGAGTATCATACTTAGTTTTCTACATTTTTGCTTTTATCTATTTGGATATGCACTGGGCGTTTTTCTTGTTGTTGCCTATCCACTTTTTGATGGGGCCTGTTCATGGTGCTATCGTCAACTGGAGTGGCCACAAGTACGGTTACCAAAACTTTGACAACCGCGATGAGTCAAAAAACTCATTAATTTTTGATTTGTTGATGATGGGCGAATTGTTCCAAAACAACCACCACAAATTACCAAATCGTGCCAACTTTGGTACTAAATGGTTTGAATTTGACCCAACGTATCCAGTTATTAAACTCTTGAGTTGGACCAAAATCATCAAACTTCGTGAATCGAAAGTGGGTGTTGAGGTACCAGCTCCAGCGCACGAAAGAGAGGCATAAGAAGCTAACGATATTTCCAATAAAAAAGCGGGCTAGTTGAAACTAACCCGCTTTTTTATTGGTGAAAATCGTCAAATTAATAAACTTACAAGAGACGTTTTAAAATTTCTTCCCAGTTCATGACGCGCTCAAATTCCGTTTCTTTGAGGTTATGAGGTGCGTTGAAAAGTAATCCTTTACCTTTGAATGTCTTTAGGTTGCGGGGCATATCGTCAATGAGGTAATCGCCATTTAGGATACTTTTATCGCCACAAAAAACGATGTTTGACCAAGAAATAAACCCAAAATGACGGTGAAGCCAATCGTACTTTTCGCGAAAGGAATTGGGAAATTCCATCGCAGCCGTTGCCACAAAAATTTCGTATTTTTTACTCAATTCCAACACGGCTTCTTGGGCATTCGGAATGAGTGGAATATCTGCAAAAAAGCCAGGTTCGTGGAGGATTTTGTAAAGCCGCTTTTGGTCGGCTTGCGACAGGGTTTCGTAAAAAGAATCTTGGTGAAGTTCTTCCGAAGTTAATTGAGTGTCAAATTCACGAAGAACGATGTCTGCAAGTTTGCCATGGGTATCGGCCAATACGTCGTCTTGGTCTAAAATGAGGCGGGGTTTTGTCATATTTTTAAATAAAGGCGATTATAAAAAGTCAACTCCGATTTCAACAGAAAAATTCAGATAATTAGAAAGGTAATTAATGGAACTGGTCATTGAATAGACGTAAAAGCAGAGGTAATTTGTTGATAATCACTGGAAAAAAGAGGGTGAAGAATGCTTAAAAACATCCTTCACCCTCTTGCAGTTCGACATTTTACATTCGACATTCCCGCTTATCCTTTCGGCTTCAAAAACACAAAAGGAATAATCATTTCTTCGATAGAGACGCCTCCGTGTTGGAACGTATCACGGTACATATTTACGTATTGATTGAAGTTGTTGGGATAGGCAAAAAAGTAATCGCCAAGGGTGAAAACGTAGGCAGTTGAGACGTTGAGTTTGGGTAAAAACAAGCGCTCAGGACGGCGGCATACGTAAAGGTGGTTATCGTCAAAACCAAGGTTTTTACCCTGTTTATAGCGTAAATTGGTATTCGTTTCGCGGTAGCCGACGATTTTTACTGGTTTTTTTACGCGCGTCATGCCATGGTCAGTGGTGATGATGATGCGGCCTTTTTTCTCCGCAATTTTCTGAATCAAATCCATGATGGGCGAGTGCTGAAACCACGACTTGGTAATGGAGCGATAGGCAGCTTCGTCAGGTGCTAATTCTTTGATCATCATCATGTCGGTTCGGGCGTGGGAGAGCATGTCCACGAAGTTATATACGATGACGTTCAAGTGGTTTTTCCAGAGATTAGGAAGGTTATCAACCAAGTTTTTGCCCTGATTTTGGTTGATGATTTTGTTGTACGAAAACCGTACTTGCATACGATTACGCTCAAATTGCTTCCGCAACAAATCTTCTTCGTGCTTATTTAACCCTTCTTCGCCTTCGGGGGTGTTTTCGTCGTTTACCCACCAATTTGGGTATTGTTTTTCGATTTCACTGGGCATCAATCCCGCAAAAATAGAGTTACGTGAAAAACCCGTCGTTGTAGGTAGTATTGAATAATAAGAGCCTTCTTCTTCAATGGTAAAGTATTCATTCAGAAGAGGTTCTACTACTTTCCATTGGTCAAAGCGGAAGTTATCGATGAGAATAAAAAAGAGCGGCTCACTGGGTTTCATCAACGGAAATACTTTCCGTTTCATTAATTGGTGCGACAGAATAGGTTTGTCGGAATGCGGGTCGTTGAGCCAGTCTTCGTAATTGTCAATGATAAACTTGCAAAAGTTGTTGTTTGCTTCTTCTTTTTGGGTGTAAAACACCTCTTCCATGCTTTTGTCTTTGCTTTGCTCAAGCTCTAACTCCCAGTATATGAGCTTTTTGTAAAGTTCTACCCACTCAGAGTGGCCGATGCGGTCTTGATATTGCATCGCCAACTGGCGGAACTCCTGCATGTAGCTGTGGTTGGTTTTTTCGCTGACAAGGCGCTTGTTATCCAAAATCTTTTTGACCGACAATAAAATCTGATTCGGATTCAGCGGCTTGATAAGGTAATCGGCAATTTTAGAACCAATGGCTTCCTCCATGATACGCTCTTCTTCGCTTTTGGTAATCATAACCACGGGAAGGTTTGGGCGACTTTGCTTAATTTGAGCTAAGGTTTCAAGCCCCGTGAGCCCAGGCATATTTTCGTCTAAAAAAACGACATCAAAACGCTCTTGCTCTACTTTTTCGAGGGCGTCTGCGCCGCTATTGACAGGAGTAATGTTGTAACCTTTGCCCGTTAAGAATAAAATATGGGGTTTAAGTAAGTCTATTTCATCGTCTGCCCAGAGGATATTTGCCATAGTGAATTGTGTTGAATTGATACAAAGGAGTTGGTGAGTACAAGAGTTCTTGAAACTTGACTTTTCTAACGTGCGAAGGTGCGAATAATTGTAGAGAAGTGACAATTATCAGCCAAGATAAATGCGTTTTATCATATTTTTTAGTGGGTTGAATAAAGAAATTTGACCTGTTCACCAACTAATTCTCCCTAAAATGAAAACGATCCTTGTCCCCACCGACCTGAGCGATGTCTCTGAATATGCGCTTGATGTAGCCGTAGAAATTGCAAAAAAACAAGGAGCAACGGTGTATCTGTTGAAGAAAATTGTTTTTCCAACGCTCGAATACACCATGATTGACAACGAGTTTTATGAGTCGAAAGATGAATTTTATAAGTACCTAACGCAAGACTCGAAAGATCGCCTCAAAGACATGGTGGACAAGCCAAAGTATGATGGGGTGAAGTTTCGTTTCAAAATCATGCGGGATACTGATACGCTGGCGTCGATTGTGGCGCAGCAAAACGTTGACCTTATTGTGATGGGTTCTACGGGTGCAACGGGCTGGAAAGAGTGGACGAAAGGTTCTAATGCAGAGCAAGTTGTGCGATATGCTCATTGTCCAGTGTTGGTGGTAAAAGCGCCTACTGTGGCGTTTAAACGCGTCGTAGTAGCCATTGATTTTGAAAATATTGGATTTATTAAAACGTCATTGGCCTTGTTGGATACCGCGCAAATTGAACCATACTTTGTGTATGTTGATAACGGAATGGCAAAATTTGACGGGCCGCAGTTGAAAAATGAGATGGGAAAACTGGCACTTGAGTTAGGCTTAACAAATTACGAGTTTACCATTTTTAATGATGATACCGTTGAGCAAGGAATTTTGGATTATGCCAAGGAAGTGGAAGCAGATATTATAGTGATGTACACGCACGGCCGCAAGGGCTTTGATCACTTTATCAATGGAAGTATTGCCGAAGACGTTGTCAATCACGCGGATATACCAGTCTTGGTGAGTCATTAACATACCGTCAGACGATAGTCAGACAGCATTATGCCAAACAACTGTCTGACTATCGTCTGACAGGGACATATAAAATCAGAAAAGAATGGTGCGCGGGGCGTGCCATTCTTTTTTTATGCGTAATTTTGCCCCACAAAATAGCGTATCTAGTAACTTCAAACTCGTGCATTTGCACGCATTTTCATGCAAAACCACTCGGATGTATCGCGTCAGATTGCGGCGCACTTACTCAATATCGAGGCCATTCGTCTTCGTCCCGACCAACCTTTCAAATGGAGCTCGGGCTGGAATTCACCCATTTATTGTGATAATCGCCTTTCACTTTCGTACCCCGAAGTACGGACTTACATCAAAAATGCCCTTGCAGATGCCATTCGAGTTGCTTTTCCCGCAGCCGAACTGATTGCAGGAGTAGCAACGGCAGGAATTGCTCAAGGAGCGCTTGTTGCAGATGTACTTCATATGCCTTATGCGTATGTACGTCCAGAACCCAAAAAGCACGGCATGGGCAATCAAATCGAGGGGCGTATTTTGCCAGGCCAAAAAGTAGTGGTTTTGGAAGATTTGATTTCGACGGGCGGTAGTTCATTGAAAGTCGTGGATGTATTACGTGAGGCAGGAGCTGAGGTGTTGGGAATGGCGGCAATTTTTACCTATGGTTTTGCGCTAGCCGATGAAAACTTTAGCCAAAAAGGAGTAGAGCTCATGTGTTTAAGCAATTACGATAGCTTATTACAGGAAGCTTTAAAATTGGATTATGTAACTGAAGGTCAATTAGAAACGTTGGCTCAGTGGCGTAAAGACCCAGGAAGCTGGGGCGTATAACAAATTTGTCTCGCCTCGGCATTTTGTCGAGGCGTTTTTAATTCTTCTCGTATGAGCTCTGTGATTATCCCATCTATATTCTCTCCATTTAGTCACCTAATTGCGGCCGAAAGCACCCGCCTTGGCGGAGTAAGTAGCCCGCCGTTTTCGTCGCTGAATTTGGGAATTAATACCCAAGATGCTGTTGAAAATATTCAGGCTAATCGAGCTATTTTTTTTCAACAATTAGGCATTGAAGAAACTCAGTTTGCGTCGTCATTTCAGGTACATGGTGCTGAAGTGCAAATTGTTGAAAAAGGTGGCCGTGCCGAAGGGTACGACGCACTGGTGACCAATGAACCAAATGTATTTGTGGGAGTGACGGTGGCAGATTGTACCCCGATTTTGATTTTTGATTCAAAACAGTTGGCCGTAGGGGCTGTTCACGCGGGTTGGCGTGGAACTGTCGCTGAGATTGTTCGCAAAACCTTGACAACCATGGCCGAAACTTACGGGACACAAGCCAAAGATTGTTTCGCCTACGTGGGAACCTGCATCGACGAGTGTTCGTTTGAAGTAGGAGAGGAAGTAGCTGAACAATTTGAGACCGAATTCAAACGCTTTGATACAGGGCTTAACAAATACTTAGTCGATTTAAAACGTGCCAATGCTGCTCAATTAGTAGCTTTTGGTATTCCAAAAAATCAAATAGAGATTTCCTCATTTTCAACCATTACGCACAACGAGACCTTTTTCTCGTATCGACTAGAAAAGGGGCAAACAGGCCGAATGTTGGCAGTTATTGGGCGAAAAGAGTAAACTAGAGAATTATTCTACAATGCAACATTCTTCATCTTCGTTAAAACTTTGGGTTAATCTTCTGTTGGTGTACGTGATTTGGGGCTCTACTTTTTTAGGTGTTCGCTATGCCCTCGAAACGTTACCGCCTTTGCTGACCAATACCATTCGATTTTTAGTGGGCGGTGTCCTTTTATTTGCCTTTACCTTGCTCAGAGGATATGGCATTCCTTCGCTTAAACAATGGTTATCAGCGGCTTGGGTAGGCGTTTTGTTGAGCGGCATCGGAAACTGCGCCGTGGCGTATGCCATTGGTTATATGCCGTCGGGGTTAGTGGCTTTGTTGGTGGCAACTTTGCCAGGCTGGATGGTGGGTTTGGATTATTACTTCTTTGCTCGCCAAAAACCCTCATGGACAACTGTATTGGGTCTAGGTGTTGGGTTGGTTGGAATGTATATTTTGCTAAACCCTTTTGGGCAAGAACACACCCGTGAAATCCCTCTTTGGCCAGCATTTATGGTATTTATTGGGTCAATCACTTGGGCGTGGGGTTCGTTACAATCCCCTTATTTGGACATGCCACCGCGTATGCAAACTACTGCCATTCAGATGCTGGGGGGGGGCGTTTTTTCGCTGATAATGAGTTTGGCATTAGAGCCAAAAATGAGTGAGTCCTTGTCGCACATGACAACCCAAACCTATTTTTCTCTGGCCTACCTTATCGTTATGGGGTCGTTTGTGGGGTATTCGGCTTATGTGTGGCTGCTGCACCATGCGCCCCCAACCTTGACCGCTACCTATGCTTATGTCAATCCTGTTGTTGCCATCATATTGGGAGCATTGTTTATTCACGAAGTGCCAAGTAGCCGATCTTTAGTAGCCTCGGCGGTGGTGTTGGCGGGAGTGGTTTTGATTACGTTGGGGCGTCGCTTTTCGGTGAAAAGTTAGGTGGCTTTCTTATTAAATTACATTAGCCTTAGTCTCGACGCCATTGCATTAAAATGCTTAGGCGTCAAGGCTAAGGCTGAAAAAGAATCCCACGCGCGTTTTTGATTCAAACGCTTATTTTATAAACGGCCCAGCAATGGCCAATACTTCTTCTTTTGTCAAAGGCTCATCAAACGAATCTTGCGCAAACTTCATAGCTCTCATTTGAGAAGCACTATTTTGGAACAGCAATTTTGGCTGAGATAGCGCCACAATGTCAACCCCTGCTACGTGGGTTGTGTTGTTTTCACGCGCATAGATAGCGGCAGGAACCCCACCCGTGTTCATTTCACTGGCATAGGCCGACATACTACGAATGATTCTAATTTCCCCAGCGTGACGAGCTTCTACGGAGTGAATACGAAGCGCTGCCTCTAAAATATCTCGGTTGCTTGCCAAATTGGGAGCTTGTCCCTTGTAAGCACGAACCCCTGTGTCTTCAAAAGCTTGTGCTAGGGTAAGAAATACAGGATAGTTGGTGTAAGGGTTGGGGAAAGCACCTTTTGCAGTAAAATCAAACTCAGGTTTTGCTACTGCACTAGCTCCCAATGCACTTTTAAGAAAGGCGACGTGTTGGGCTTCGTGCTTCGCAATTTCGTTGATGAGTCCTCGGTCAGGGCCAAAATTGAGGCTTGATTGCATCCCTTTCATGTAAAACTCTGCTTCGAGGTATTCGAGCACAAGTGCAAAGTTCAATACGTCGGTTATTGTGTTACTTTGCCCATAGGCTTTATTTAGTACACCTGCAAAAAAAAGGCTACTTGTTGCCGCTGCAACAGAGGTTGTCTTTAACATTTTGCGGCGAGAGTGATTGAACTTTTCGGTGGCATCACCGTCAATTTTTTCAATGTCAGAAAGAATATTGAAGATATTCATGGTTTTGCTATGATTTTAGGCGTTGGTGGTTGGTAAATTGGCTCCGCTTAGTTTTTGTTTGATAAACCCTTGCGCTACAGGAAGTACTTCCGATGGCTTATATACGATATCCAAACCATTTGAATCAGTCGTACCGAATCCGAAAGAGTAAGTAGAACCAGGCAATGGCAAGTACATGTGCCCTGTAACTGAAGCGTGGCGGGCTTCTACCGAAACAATTTTACCCGCAATTCCTATAATATCCGCGTTTTTGATATAACGTGCCGCGCCATTATAAGCGCCCACTCCAGTACTTTCGAGGATGTTAGCAACTTGAAAAACGTTGTTACGGTCGTTGAAATTAACCCCCGAAAAGTCAAAGTCTAGGTCAGGAATGGCATTTGCCCCCAATACTGCTCTGAAAAATTCGCGGTGTACTAATTCATGCTCTCTAATTTCCTGCAAGATTTGAAGTTCATTAAAGGTTAGCCCTGCCGTTTTTTCCTGAGCAACGGTGTAAAAAGCGGTTTCGAGTTGTTCCAAAGCATAAGCATAGTTGAGAATGCCAATGTCGCCTGCTCCCAAATCAATAGAGCCATCAGCATTTATCCTTGCCCCAGAATGGGCCACCGAGCCACCAGTAGGTGTAAGGTCGAGGCTTTTCGAACAAGCCATCAAAAACGAAGTAGTAGATGCGGCAAAGATGCCTAAGTGGCGCAAAAATAATCTTCGCTCTGCAGAAGGAATGCTAGGAACTGTTGGTCCTTTGGCTTTTGTTTCTGAAATAGTTGATTTTTCCATAGAAATAAGGCATTGTAACGTTTAATTGCATTTGGAAATCAAATACATCCGTATGTACGGTTGGCTTTTATGTGACGGATTTAGGAGAAAAAAAACAGCAGAAAAAGAAGAGAATATAAAAAATATTGCAAATGAAATTTTTAAAAGAATACTGTGTACTTACACGCAGATAACCAGGTTGTTATATTAATTCGAGTTGTGTTTTTGTTGTATTAAAAACATATAAAAAATAATTATTTTTTGTTGAAAATCTTTAAAATAAAAAAATGATGACACGAAGCGTAGCCATTTTTCTCTTTGACGAGGTCGAAGTGCTTGATTTTGCAGGGCCTTATGAGGTCTTTAGTGTAGCAGGTTTACGGACGCTCCCGCAGAAACCTTTTGATGTATTTACGGTGGCCGAAAAATCTTCCATTGTAGCAAGAAACGGCCTGAAAGTTACTCCTGACTATACCTTTGATACCATGCCCAAAGCCGACATCGTACTGATTCCTGGTGGAGGAGGTTATACATCTGATGGGATAGCCTTTGGTAGCCGACGTGAAATGAATAACCCCGTAGTGTTGGAGTGGGTTAAAAAACAGGCGACACAAGTAGAACTCCTTTTGTCGGTTTGTACGGGGGCGTTGATTCTGGGACAAGCGGGTTTACTAAATGGCTTAAAAGCAACCACTCATTTTATGGCGCTTGATTCGTTGCGGGCTATTTCTACTGAGATTGAGGTAGTCGAGAAAGTTCGGTACGTGGATAATGGAACCGTAATTTTATCGGCGGGAGTTTCGGCGGGCATTGACATGTCCTATTACGTAGTTAGCAAGTTGCTAGGGGCAGAAATTGCCACCGAAGCTGCCCGCTATGCACAATACGACTATTGGCCTTGAGCAGAGATATACCAAAACAAAAATGCCCTTATTTGTAATTTTTCCAAAGATTTAATACTTTGCCTAAGAATTCCCAGTTATACATAGAAAAAAGCCACTTTAACATTTCAATCACCATGAAAAAATACCTTTACGCATCTCTCTTTTTCGCAGTAGCACTTTTGGCAGGCTGCTCGAAAACGGAACCAGAACCAGAACCTGCCGAACAGGTGATTGGAACATACAATGTTGACAAAATAACAGAGTCAATCAAATATGCTACTGCGACGTCTGAAATTTCTGAAACCATTTCTTTACCAATCAAAGGCAACGGTTATGAACTAACGGCCGTATTGGACGTTGCCAAAAAAGCGTCGAACATTGTTACAATTGCCTTTGTTCAAACCGTAAAATATACCAACGGTCAAACTGAAAAAGACAGCGATGCGTTTGACAGTATTGAATTGAAAAAAGTTGAAGGTACATCTGAATACGAAATGTTGGATACTGGCGTGAAGATTGGTACAATTGGAAACAATACCATCACTTTCGAGAACGTCTCAAATGAAAAAGATAGCTTGGGCAGAGCTTACACTTATACTTTCCGTATGACGGGTAAAAAGTCGATTTAAGTAACCTTTTAATATTTTTGAAGGTTAGGAAGTTAGGAAAACGTTGCTTTTCTTTACTTTCTAACCTTTTTTCATTTTAATAATCCACATCTTATGAAGCGTCAATGGTGTTTGTGGTGGTTGGGGATGATGTTGATGGTTTCGGGAGTATATGCCAACGACCAGCAACGGTATTTGGCTTATCTTCAACTCAATTTGAGTCGGGCGGCGGATGCTGAACTCGATATGATGGAAGAGGCCGTAAAGGCAGGCTGTAATGCAGTTCACTTAACGATACATTGGGATTATGTGTATCCTTCGGCCACCTCTCAGCCCGATTGGAAAAAATACGATAGCCAAATTGCCTTGGCCCAAAAATTGGGCGTAAAAGTCGCGTTGCGTATTTATTTGGGCCGCAATGAGGGCAGAATTGCAGGCTTTATGTCCAATGAAGAACGGCAGCGCGACCAGCAAGGCCGTGCGTTGGTATCGGGTTATGCGAGTACGTATTTTAGCTTTGCAAGTCAGCCAGCGGTTGATAAAGGCAATAGTTTTATCAAAGAAGTATGCGAGCGATATAAAACTGCGCAAGAGCAAGGCATTATTTCTTGGGTATCGGTCTGTTTAACTCCTACGCAAGAAACGGGTTATTTCTTCGAAAATTCGTCGGAAGGGTATCCTCACCCCACTGTGTTTGATTATTCGCCCGCCATGAAGCGAGAGTTCCGAATTTGGTTAAGTAGAAAATATACCAAAATTGTCCGTCTCAATGTCTTTTGGCAAACCGAATACAAGGATTTTCAGGAAGTAGAACCACCTACGGCTTTGGCCAACCGCGACCAAGTGTTTTGGGGGCAGGCGGGAAAAGATTGGTACGTGTTTCGGCACGCTATTTTTAAGCAGTTTATTGAACAAACAACCCGCACCATCAAAAATGTGCATTCGGGCTACCGCGTTATTACCGATTTTGGTTCAGTCTTTGACCAACTCAGCGCGGTTTGTGGCAGTGTTGCGTTCAGAGATTTAAACTCAGGAACGGATGGGGTTAAAATCAACAACGACGTTCGCTATGACCACCGTTTTTCGATGGATATTTTGCGAAGCAATGTATTGCCAAATCAGTGGATTTTGAATGAAGTTTTTCCTGATTTTAAGGCACAAAAAGCGAGTGATCTTATTACCAAACAGTTTGACGAAAGCTACGCCCACGGCGCACGCTGGATTAGTGTGGTGCTCGGTACAAAAGAAGTATTAGAGCAAGCCAAACCTATTCTAAAAAGTACAGCTACTAAGTGGTTATCAGCTCCTTTTGTCGATGTTTTGCCCAAGGATTACATGACCTACAATCTTTCTCGTGTGTTAGAGTTTGGCTATTTTAGTGGAGGGGTTTATGGGGAATGGGCCAATCGCGCAGGGCCAGAGTCAAACCGAAGTCCAGTGAATATTCGGATGGTCGAAGATATTTTGGCTGATTCGCTGCAAGGAGCGATTAACCGCCCGCCTTATGTCAAAAACGCACTACCTACCAAGACCATTAAAGTAAACTCTCCCTTTTCTTATCGCTTGAGCTCAGAGGTATTTGTGGATGTCGATGGTGCCATAAGCAGTGTCGTATTGCAAGGACAACCGTCGTGGCTTAGGTTTTCTAATGGTATTTTTTCAGGAACGCCTACCCAAATGGGAATTTATACTTTTACCGTTCGAGCCACCGACGACGACGGGGCGACGGTTGAAACAACTTTTACGATTATCGTCGATAATTTAGGCCGTTTTAATCAGGCACCGACGCTTCGCAAACGTATCTCCAATGCTGTAGGGTTGTACAAGCAACCCTTTATTTTTTCAATTTCAGACAGCACGTTTGTTGATTCAGATGGCTTTATTAGCCGAATGGAAGTCATTGGCTTGCCCGAATGGGCACAGTACCGCAAAGGTGAAATTCGTGGTTTGGCGGATACTGTTGGTGTGTATTCGTTGCGGGTAAGGGGGTATGACGACGAAGATGCAGTTGTTGAAACAGCTTTTACCATTACCATCAATTACCCCACGGTTTCCTTTGATTTAATCCAAGCGGGAAAACCTGGACAGCGATTTTTGATCAAACGGTTGCAGCCCAAAGAGCAATTGCTGCAACATCAGTTGCCAACGGCGGTCAATGTGTATGCCAATTGCGATGCCGTTTTTGATGCTTTTGATTTGGAAATTACGGGTGCGCAGTACCAAAAAACGTACACAACAAGCTCTCCCTTTTCGCTTTATGAAGGAGACGCTGGCCTTCCAGTGACGGCAGGGAAGTATTTTTTGAGAGGTAAGGCTTATTTTCGTAAACAACTGATTGCGTCAACAGAATATGAATTGGAATTTTTGCCCTCAGATCCAGCCTCAAAACAACCTATTTCGGTAGAAGATTGGTCGGTATTCCCAAATCCAGCCACTGATTTTGTCCATCTCAAACACCCCTTGGGCAAACTATCATCGCCTCGTTTTGTGACGCTTTTGGGCCAAGAAATCACTGTGCCTGAAGAAACAATGTACCGCTCAGGGACGCAGATTTCGTTCAATTTGCGGCAGTTGCGACTTGGGGCAGGCATTTATTTCTTAAAATTACAACTCGAAGATGCCACATGGAAAGTGTTTCGAGTCGTCAAGTATTAATCAAGTGTAGCGGGTTACTCTCAACCCGCTTATCAGGTGTAAAGGGTTATAAGCAACCCACTTATTATTCCAAAATGATAAAAATAGTAGGTATTTGGTTAGGAGTGATTTGGGCTACGATGGCGGTTGCACAGCAGGGAGCGCAACAGCGATACGTAGGTTTGCAGTTGTTGAATCTAAATGCCGAACCAGATTATGGTGCCGACATCATTGAGCAGTCGGTGGGGGCGGGAGCCAATTTGGTCGTACTGACGATTTATTGGGATGAAGTGTATAAAACGGCAACCTCACAACCCGACTGGCGGCAGTCTGACCGCCAAATGGAACAAATTGCGCGGCTGGGTGTGAAAGCGGGAATCCGAATCATGCTTGGACGGAAAGCGGAACGCCTTCAAGGTTTTTGGACGTCGAATGAAACCATGAATGACGATTTGGGCAGACAACTTTGGGGTGTATATGGGCGAACCTGCTTTAGCTTTTCCCACGCTCCAACGGTGGCCAAAGCCCAAGGTTTTTTAAAAGAAGTATGTCAACGTTATAATGCCTACCAGTCGCAAGGAAATATCTTGTATGTGACTTTTGTCAATACCCCAACTCAAGAACTTGGCTACCACTATGAAACAGAATTAAACGGCGATTATAAACAAGCATACCCTACGGGTTTTGATTATTCGTCGCCCTCTTTGGAGGTATTTAAAAGTTGGATTACCCAGCAGTATAAGCGCATCAATAAGGTCAATTACATCTGGGGAACCAAATTTACATCACTAAACGACATTCGACCTCCAACTACCGCTTATCGCCCTTTACCTGCATACCGAACCCGCGCGGGGAAAGATTGGTATTTGTTTTCTCACCTCCAGCTCAAAAACTTTATTGATCAAAGTATTCGTACCATTAAACAGGTGAATCCGTCGTATAAAGTGGTCAATGAATACGGCGCGGTCATTGATGTACAAGCGGCTGTTCGGGGTACGATTGCCTTTAAAAATTTGGACGAAAACGCCGACGGAACCAAGGTGCATAACGACCTTTATTGGAATCATCGTTTTATCACGGACGTGGTTCGGTCTAATCGTCCAGGAAAATGGATAATGAACGAAACGTTCTTCTCTGATGCTTATTCAAATGATTTACTCATCAAACACTTTGATGAATGTTTTGAAAACGGCTGTAATGTCGTGACCATGGTGGCAAGTACAAAAGATGCCCGCTTGTCGTCCATTTTTGGCCCAGTGGCAGCACGATGGAAAAATAACCCTTGGGGGGAGGTGAGGAGCAATGCGAGCATGAGTTATAAGGTGACAGAAGTCCTTGACTCGACTTCCGTAATAGTAGAGAAAGCGTGGAGAGCCAAGGCGCAGCCATCGCCTATTGATGTGAAATTAGAAGAAGATATTTTGGGCGAAGAATATTGGCGAATTTTGGCGGCCAATGTCTATCCAGTCGTGGCAAATCCAATCATTGACCGCGCTACGAAACCTAAAAAGACGTATTCTTACACCTTACCCAAAGACGTTTTTTTAGACCCTGATGGTGAAATCGTGACCATCGAAGCGCTTGAAAAACCGCAGTGGTTGGCTTTCTCAAATGGTACATTTACGGGTACAGTGCCCGATCAACTTGGAGAGTCAAAAATTACTTTGCGAGCAATCGACGATGAAGGAGCAACGGTGCAAACGAGTTTTTTGCTTAAAATAGTGAATGTCAATCAAAAACCCGTCGTGAAGCGAACTCTTCCCGATTTTGAATCGTCACTCAATCAAACCATTTCGTACCCAATTCAGGGCGATATTTTTGATGATCCCGACGGTGTGATTGTTCGCACTCAAGCCATTGGTTTACGCCCCTGGATGTCGTTCAATTCAAAAGAGTTTTCGGCTTATCCACAAGAACAAGGGACGTTTACGATAACGTTGCGCGGCATTGACGATGACAGTGCTTTTGCCGAAACCTCCTTTAAAGTCAAAATTTTGAACCGTCCACCGATTGTCAAACAATTGTTGCCCGAAAAAACAATTGCCCAAAATAAAGCCTTTCGTTTCAGAGTCCCGACTTCTATTTTCACCGATCCTGATGGACAAATCATAAAAGTAAAAGCCGTAGGACTTCCTTCTTGGCTTACCTACGATGCCGTTACAAGCACGTTGAATGGAACGCCCACGCAATTGGGAACCTATAAATTAGGAATACGTGCTTACGACAATGGGGGCGATTCGGTCGAGACGGCTTTTGTTATCAAGGTTGATTTGTACGGAACTCAAAATGTGCCTCCTGTGCTCAGATACACGCCTCCCAACGCTCAATTGTACGTAACCCAGCGTTTTTCATACAAAGTTTCTGACTCACTTTTTTATGATACCAATGGGTACGTCGATCGAATCGAAGCGCCGAATTTGCCGTCTTGGCTCACCTTTAAAAACAACGAAATTTCGGGAATAGCGAACGCCGCAGGGATATTTTCTGTGACATTACGGGCAGTGGACGATGACGAAACTTCAACTACAACTACCTTTAACATAGAAGTAAAGCAGGCTCAGTTGAGTTTTGAGCTGATTCAAGCAGGAAAAGCGGGGTTGCGAAAAAGCTTGGGGATTTTGAAAAATGACGATGTTTTAACAGAAGCTACGCTGCCCCCAAGCATTACCGTGTATGCCAATAGTGAAGCCCCCGCGACCAAAGTGAATTTTGTACTTCGAGGGCCATATTCAAAAAATTATACAGCAACGCGCTTCCCTTTTACCCTTTTTGATGAAGAAATTGGTTTTGTACCAATCGCAGGTCGGTATGTTTTAGAGGCAGTTGCTTTTAATGATTCGGCCAACGTGAGTGCAGCCACTATCCAATTTACGGTAAAATCAGGCCAAACATTGCAAGATTGGGAAGCTTATCCAAACCCGTTTGATCGAGTATGTAATGTGAAACTGCCCAAAGATTTGGAATTGTCATCGGTCGAGTACCAACTGGTGACGGCTGCGGGAAGTAGTTTTTCGTTGAACAAGTCAACCATTACAGTGGTAGAAGAGACAGCCTATATTGACATGATGTCATTGGCTTTGCCCAAAGGAACCTATTTTCTCAAAATCTTAGAAAGTGGTTCTCTTAAAAAAATCATTAAAATCCTCAAACTGTAGCAAAAGTGAGCATTTACATGCCAAACTTGCCTTACTTTTGTACTTTCAAAAAAATAGAAAATCAACTCCATGTTTAAATCAACCAAGTGGGTGGTAGCTGCAATGGCGTCAATAACGCTTTGGAATTGTGGCACCAGTACAGATTCATCGACTTCAGAACAAACAACCGCATCTTCGACGGCCAGCCTTGTAAAAGCTCCTGCGTTTAACGGAGATTCGGCCTATAAATACATTGACAATCAGGTAAAGTTTGGGCCAAGAGTGCCTAATTCGTCGGCCCACGTGAAGTGCGGAGATTACTTGGTTGCGGAGTTAAAACGACTTGGGTGTACGGTGACCGAGCAAAAATTTACGGCAACGCATTACGATGGCTCAAAGCTCAACGCTCGCAATATCATTGGAAGTATCAATCCGCAAGCCACCAAGCGAATTTTATTGGCGTCGCATTGGGACAGCCGCCCAGTGGCCGATGAAGACCCGACTAACAAAAAAGGAGCCATCGACGGTGCCAACGATGGCGCTAGTGGCGTAGGAGTACTAATTGAACTAGCTAGGGTGATTCAGCAAGCAGCTCAAAAGCCATCGGTGGGGGTTGATATTATGTTTTTTGACGTAGAAGACGGTGGCAATGCTGAAGTTGCCAAAGATAAATTTACGGGTTTTTGCCTAGGCTCGCAGTATTGGGCGGCCAACAAACACGTTCCGAACTATACAGCATATTACGGGGTATTGCTAGACATGGTGGGGGCAAAAGGTGCAACGTTTCCTAAAGAAGCATTTTCAAATCAATATGCGGGAGAAATCACGCGGAATATTTGGAACATCGCAGGCCAGCTTGGGTACAGTGCGTATTTTATTCAAGAAGATGGGGCGGCCATTACTGACGACCATTTACCAGTGAACGAAACGGCTAAAATTCCAATGGTGGATATTATTCATTTGCAAATGAATAACCCTACTAAAACCTTTTTTGACGCCTGGCATACCCACACAGACGACATGCGGAACATCGACCCAACAACGCTCAAAGCCGTCGGGCAAACCTTAGTGCAAGTGCTGTACCAAGAACAATAAAACCAATGTGCTTTCGGTTGCTCACAACCGAAACCGTGGTTACTCTTTGTTTATTAATACAGTTCATAACCACGAAAACCAAGAAAACATAGTTTAATCAGGTTGAACGCATTAAAATATAGAGTGGCTATTGATTGCCTTTACCCCTTTTTTCTACTAAGATTTAGCCTCGCTGAGGCTACTTTTTTAATGCGTTTAACCTGTAGTTTAATTCAAAAAATACCAATGAAAATCAATAATAATAGCTTTTGGGCGGGAGTGTTGTTTGTGTGTGTAATAGGATGTACCTCGGCCCCTGACCGAATTGGCGATTTAGACCTAAAAAAATGGCGCAGCGACCGTGGAGGTTGTGAAGAAATTCGTAAAAACCAGCTTGCAGATTTCAAAAAAATTGAGTCACAACTCCTAAATAAGCACATAGATGAAGTAGGTCAGCTATTGGGGCGTCCTGATATTCATCAGCTAGGAGGTCGTGATCAAAAATTTTACGTCTATTTTTTTGAAAAAGGTACTCATTGTAACGACATCACCAAAAAGTCGGAAGGGCCTAAAGTGATACTTCGCTTTAATGCCATCGGCTACTTAGCCGAAGTAACACACCAGACGAAACCGTTGTAGAATGACGGTTACTCCTTCAAAAAGCTCAACACGTAAGCAATGATTTCTTTTCGTTGGCTTTCATTGGCGCTGTCATCCATGTTATTGTGGATGGTATTGGGAAGTTTTACTACCGTTATTCCGAAGGCTGCCTGTTCCTCAAGAGTGGGCAGTACCCCATCATCGGCAGGCTGGTCACTCGAACGCAAGGAGTAGATTTGTGGGTGACGAGTGCGTGGAAATGGCATTCGTCGATTATCCAATGAAATTACTTTGGAAATTAACGTGGGGTGTTGGTGAGCAAATAACATGGACATGTCGCCCCCGTTTGAATGTCCAATCAACGTTACATGTCGGTAATCAGCCTGAGGAAGGCGTTTTTTGAGCTCGCTTATTACAAAAAGAATGTTGGTAGCACCTCGCTCCCAATTAGGACGTCGTACCACTTGAGGTACCCCCGTCAGAGGTAATAAATCATCCGTAGGAAGCTCATGCTGGATGCTAGCAACTAGGTAGCCAGAGGCAGCCAAAGCCTCGGTTAAATAAGAATAGGCTCGATTATCTCCCCCTTTATTGAAGCCATATCCGTGGCTAACAATGACCACTTTCGCTTTTTTTTCCTTGCTAGGCACGTAGAGTTCGACAGGAATGGCGCGGTTTCTAGTTGCGTCAAAAAATACGACACTGTCTTGCTTAAAAGGAGTGGATTGGGCGAAAGCAGCAACTGAGAGGACAATAACACTTAGAAGTGAAACAAAATATCGCATGGAACAAATGAGCAAATGACTGTTTTGGGGCGAAGATAGCATTTGCTGAAATTCAGTGAAAGTTGATGAATTGGTTTTACCAAAATTTAATGCGTAGGTCAATTAAAAAGCACTAGACATTTGCAAATGTTAATAATTGTCTATAAAATTGTAAGCAAAATAATAATTAGTAAAACAAATAAATATTTTGCACTTCATCAACAAACGTAAATTTTGTATTCAATAGTCTAAAAATCAGAAAGATATGAACAGTGTAGCAGCAGATTTTGAACAAGCAGTAAAACCAACCACCGATTTTTTGCCCCTCAATGGCACTGATTATGTGGAGCTGTATGTCGGAAATTCGAAGCAAGCAGCCCATTTTTTTCAAACGGCTTTTGGCTTTCAACCGCTTGCGTACGCTGGTTTGGAAACAGGCCTTCGCGACCGTGAGTCGTACGTGTTGGTTCAGGACAAGATTCGATTGGTGCTGACTTCACCCTTGAAAGGTGACACCGAAATTGGAAGACACATCGACAAGCACGGCGATGGTATCAAAGTGGTCGCTTTGTGGGTGGACGATGCCCAATATTCGTTTGAAGAAACCGTCCGTCGTGGAGCAAAACCCTATTTTGAGCCCGTGGTGGAAGAAGATGCATTTGGAAAAGTAGTACGTTCGGGTATTCATACGTATGGAGATACCGTTCATATTTTTGTAGAAAGAAGCCAATACAAAGGCGTTTTCTTGCCAGGTTTTAAATCATGGAATCCTGCCTATCGTCCCGCCGAAATTGGGCTAAAGTACGTGGATCACATGGTCGGCAATGTGGGCTGGAACGAAATGCTACCTTGGGTGAATTTTTATGCCAACGTGATGGGATTCAATCAGTTGGTGTCATTTGATGACAAAGATATTTCGACCGATTATACTGCGCTGATGAGCAAAGTGATGAGCAACGGAAACGGACGAATCAAATTTCCCATCAACGAGCCAGCCGAAGGAAAGAAAAAATCGCAGATAGAAGAATACCTAGATTTTTACGGTGGAGCAGGGGTGCAGCACATTGCGGTAGCTACTGACAATATCATTGAAACGGTGACCGAATTACAAAACCGTGGCATTGAATTTCTGCGAGTGCCTTCTACGTACTACGATGATTTGCTGTCGCGCGTGGGGCATATTGATGAAGACCTAGCACCTTTACGCAAGTTAGGAATCTTGGTGGATCGCGACGACGAGGGGTATTTACTCCAAATTTTCACCAAACCCATCATGCCTCGCCCGACCCTGTTTTTTGAAATCATTCAGCGCAAAGGAGCGAAGTCGTTTGGTAAAGGAAATTTTAAGGCACTGTTTGAAGCCATCGAACGTGAGCAAGAATTAAGAGGAACGTTGTAGCACCTAACAGGTAAAACAATGCAGCAGGATTTTAATAACTATTCGCCCAGCGACCACCACGTATGGAGGACGTTGTTTGAGCGGCAGATGGAACAATTGCCGCTTATGGCGAGCAAAACATACCTAAAAGGAATCAAAAGAGTGGGCTTTGTCGCCGACCGTATCCCTAATTTTGAAACCGAAACCAACCCACGCCTGCGCGCGCTGACGGGTTGGGAGGTGGAGCCTGTGACGGGCTTGATTCCCAAACGTGATTTTTTTGAATTATTGGCCAACCAAAAATTTCCAGCTTCAACTTGGTTACGAACACCCGAGCAATTGGATTATTTGGAAGAGCCCGATATGTTTCACGATACATTTGGACACGTGCCACTGTTGGCGCACCAGCCGTTTTGTGATTTTATGTCGGAGTTAAGTAAAGTGGCGTTGCGGTGGCTGGACGTCCCCGAAGCCATTGAGCAAATCGGGAGCTTATACTGGTACACGGTGGAGTTTGGGTTGATTCAAGAAGAAAACCGACTCAAAATTTATGGGGGAGGTATTTTGTCCTCGATTGGCGAAAGTACCTATTGCCTCCGCGCGGATGTTCCCAAAATTCGTTTTGACGTCAGAGAGCTTTTAGCTGCTTCTTATCATATTGACCGATTTCAGGACCATTATTTTGTCATAAATTCTTTTGAAGAATTGTATCGTTCAGTGCCTGATATTGAGGCTGTTTTAACGGAAACGCACTTTTTGGTGTAAAAAAAAGTAAGTTTTTTTGTGAAAAATTTGTTTTAAACATTTCAGAACCGCTATATTTGCGCCTCGATAAACAACAAACCAACGCGGTTTTAACTTATCGTTCAGCCTTTAAACGGAGAGATGGGTGAGTGGCTGAAACCAGCAGTTTGCTAAACTGCCGTACTCGCAAGGGTACCGAGGGTTCGAATCCCTCTCCCTCCGCTTGCTTGAAATAGCAGGAATCGGGATGTAGCGTAGTCCGGTCATCGCGCCTGGTTTGGGACCAGGAGGTCGCAAGTTCGAATCTTGCCATCCCGACAAAAAAGCCTTCCAAATTGGAAGGCTTTTTTATTTTCTGACTTCTTCTAAATAGTTTCATTTTTTATCCGCAGAAGCCGCTGACTAATACAAAGGCAAATTTTCGCTGAAAAAGGGCTTCGTAAAGCGATTCATCTGCGGAAATCTGCGACATTAAATCTGTGATAATCTGCGGGGAAAATTTTAAAGAAACGCAATCAACGCTCTACTCGTTTATTTTTTTTGATTAATAAAATACTGATAATCAATATTTTGAAAAATAATTTCAAAGAAACTTCAAGAAAAATAATCCTCTTCAAATCTAAGCGCTGACCAATGGCCGTAAGTCTGTTTGTAATTCACATTTGAACAATCCATAAAAAAACCAAATTACAAACAGAATGAAAAAGCTAGTAATGTTGCTCGTGTCAGCGTTTATTTTCAACGCATCTTTTGCACAAGAAAAAACAGTTGAAGTAGGTGGAGCTCCGATGTATCCGTCGAAAAACATCGTGCAAAATGCAGTTAATTCTAAAGATCATACGACGCTAGTCGCAGCCGTGAAAGCCGCTGGGTTGGTAGAAACTTTGCAAAGTGCAGGTCCATTTACGGTTTTTGCTCCTACGAATGCCGCTTTTGACAAATTGCCTGCGGGAACAGTTGAGACGTTGGTAAAGCCAGAAAACAAAGGTACACTTACTACGATTTTGACGTATCACGTAGTGGCGGGTAAAATGGACTCAAAAGCCATCGCAGATGCCATCAAAGCTGGTGGCGGAACGGCCACTTTCAAAACTGTACAAGGGGGCTCACTCAAAGCAATGATGAAGGGTAAAAAATTGGTACTTACCGACGAGAAAGGCGGAATGTCAATGGTTACTATTAAGGACGTATATCAAAGTAACGGCGTCATTCACGTGATAGACACTGTGGTTATGCCAGGTGCAGGTTCGTAGTAGAAAGGTAGGCTCGCTTACAGTTAGGCTTTACAAGTTTCAATGGCTTGTAAAGCCTATTTTTTTATGAGAGGAGGTTAGAACAGGCTTCCCTGCAATCCTCCTTTTTCAAACTCAATGAGCCATTTTTTTCGCCAAAGTCCACCTGCGTAGCCCGTAAGGCTACCGTCGGAGCCAATGATGCGGTGGCAGGGTACAATGAGCCAAATGGGATTTTTGCCATTGGCGGCGGCCACGGCACGGATGGCTTTTTCATCGCCTAGTCGCCTCGAAAGTTCTAAGTAAGAGTTGGTACGACCAAAAGGAACAAGCACTAGTTCTTGCCAAACCCGTCGTTGAAATTCGGTTCCTTTGGGGTTTAGTTTTAAGTCAAAGACTTGGCGTTTCCCCTCAAAATATTCTTTTAATTGGGCTACACAGCTTTGAACTACCTCACAGATTGGGGCTTCGACGGAAGGGAAGGCGTCGTTGGTAATGGTTACTTTTTGGATGCCTTCGTCGTCACCTTCAATGTGAGCTACTCCGAGGGGCGTTTGCAAATACGCAATAGACATGGGTTGTAGTTGATAAAATTGAAATAAAAATAGGTTTTTTTTGCATATAATCGTAATTTTGCGCGCAAATTTTTTAAAACAACTTACTATGTCTGCTGTTGTAGAAACGGCCAGTGTTTTGGCCGACCGCATTAACGCGTTAGAAGAGTCTTCTACGTTGGGAATGACCAAAAAAGCGCGCGAACTAGCCGCACAAGGTCATAAAGTGATTAGCTTGAGCGTTGGTGAGCCCGACTTCAAGACCCCCAAGCACATCTGCGAAGCTGCAAAGCAAGCCATCGACGAAGGCTATCACGGCTATTCGCCAGTGGCAGGTTATGCCGATTTGCGCAAAGCCATTGCTGATAAGTTCAATAACGAAAATAACATAAATTGGAAACCTGAAAATATTGTGGTTTCAACGGGTGCAAAACATTCGTTGGCTAACGTGATTCAGGTATTGGTAAACCCAGGCGACGAAGTGCTGATTTTGTCACCTTACTGGGTGAGCTATTCCGAAATGGTGAAGTTGGCCGAAGGAAAATCGGTGATTGTGGATGGTAGCTTTGAAAATGATTTTAAAGTAACACCTGAGCAACTGGAAGCGGCTATCACGAGCCGTACCAAAGTAGTAATGTTTGCTTCTCCTAACAACCCAACGGGTTCGGTATATAGCGAAGAAGAACTCCGTGCATTGGCAGCGGTGATTGCCAAATACGAAAATGTATATGTGTTGGCCGACGAAATCTACGAATACATCAACTTTACACCACAAGGCCACTTTAGTATTGGTTCGGTAGCCGAAATCCACGACCGTGTGGTTACGGTTAACGGAGTAGCGAAAGGCTATGCCATGACAGGATGGCGTATCGGTTACATCGGTGCCGCTAAATGGATTGCCGATGGGGTAGAAAAATTGCAAGGCCAAGTAACTTCAGGAACGGGTTCAATTTCACAGCGTGCTGCTTTGGCTGCCATCACAGGTCCTAAAGATGCCGCCAAAGAAATGTGCGAGGCTTACGACCGTCGCCGTCATTTGGTGGTTGGTTTGTTGAAAGAAATCCCAGGCTTTAAAGTAAATATGCCACAAGGAGCGTTTTACGCTTTCCCTGACATTAGCTACTATTTTGGCAAAACTGACGGTAAAACAGCCATCAACGATTCAGATGATTTCTGTATGTGGTTGTTAAACGAAGCGTTTGTTGCAACGGTAGCTGGTTCGGGCTTCGGTGCTCCTAACTGTATGCGTATTTCTACGGCTGCTTCGGATGAGAATTTAACAGAAGCTTGTCGTCGTATCGCAGAAGCCGTAGCGAAGTTGTATTAATCAACGGCGTTAACGAATATATTTTTACCCCGAAAAGGCTCAACAGTTTTTTCGGGGTATTTTTTTGTCTAACAAGCCGTAGCCGACCTACCGAGGTCGTAATGAATGATTTCATACATAATTAGGGTTAGAATGTTCTGAATAAAGGCCGAGAAGAAAGCGGTGAAAATGGCCAAGGGATGGCAACAAAAATGAGTAGGAGGGTGAGCGCAAACCAAAACAGCATGGTTCTAAATTTCTCTCTATCGCTTTGTTTACGTTTGGTTAGGGCTGAACCTATCGTCACAACTACAACGGCCGCGAACATCAGCAAAGGATGAATCAATCCAAAAAAAGATACATCCAGCGAGCTGAAACTGGCTTTTACATGCTTCAAAAAGTAGGTACCAATCGGACTTTCGCTGTAAAGCCATAGCCCGAGCATCAATTGAATATGAGCGGTAGTAGCTGTCCAGTGGCGAAGCGCATTGTCGGTTTTGGTGAATACTTGCAAGTGCCTAAGCCCTAAAATGGCTCGAATGATGGAAAATACTAAGGTTAGAACAACCAGCCAACGAATGGCCGAATGTAAAAAAAGGAGTGATGAATACATACGTCATTTATTTTTGGCAAAGGTCGTTTAAACGTTCCTCGGAAAGTAGGACGAGCTCGTTTAGAACTAGGATAAATCAATCATTTGCCGAAAAGAAGCGGGAGAGGTTCCTACGTACTTTTTAAATAATCGGCTAAAATAGGAAGCATCGTAAATACCAAGCTCCGCGCTAATCTCGCTTATGGAATATTTACTCTGAAATAGCAATACTTTCGCCTCCAACACGAGGGTTTCGTCAATCCACTTAGAGGGCGATTTGGACGTAACTTCTTTCACTATTTTGTTGAGGTGATTGGGGGTAACGTGGAGCAGATGTGCATAATCACTCACGCGGTGTTTACTTCGAATGTGTTGATAGAGCAATGCTTTAAATCCGTTGGTTAACTGAATGGCAGAGCTGCTTTTTCCTTGAGCGAGAGGTTGATAGGCTGTATTAAGTTCACACAATATCGAAGTGAAAAACGGCTGAATAAGTGGGCTTAGTAAGCCATTTTGCTGATATTCTTTCAAAATCCGTTCAAACAATAGGCGAAGGAGAGGGGCACTTTCGGAGCTAGGCTTAATCTTAGGGTTGCCCCACAGCGTAAGAAATTCAAACTGTTCTATCAGCTCTTTACTGCCGATTTTTCCAATCAAGAAGTCGGTGCTAAAAACGGTGATAAATCCTTCATTAACTTCATATTGCTCAAACGAAAATACTTGTCCTGCGGGCACAACGAGGCATTGATTAGCTTCAATTTGAACCTCATGAAGACCGATTTTCATGGTGGCAACCCCCGAGGTAAGATAAATAAGAATGTGGGTAGTGGAGCGTGAGGGAGGTACGGGAAGTTTGGATAACTTGATTAACTCTTGTACCTCCATACTAAAAAAAATGCCGTACTCTGGGCGCTTCATTACTTGGAGTTCGGGTTCAGGAACGAAAAACCTGTCCATAAACTCATGGGTAGAAAACGTTTTTATTTTCTTCGATACAATCATTTTGTATTTATTCAACGGCC
Source organism: Runella limosa DSM 17973 (assembly GCF_000482465.1). Lineage (GTDB taxonomy): Bacteria > Bacteroidota > Bacteroidia > Cytophagales > Spirosomataceae > Runella > Runella limosa. Next base: position 467,263 of record NZ_KI519421.1, on the reverse strand, counting down.
TCTTGGTACCATTTTTCAAAATTCAAAGGAGGAGTCCAATTGTACTTAGGTTCGTAATACGTCCAAAGCGCTTTTGCTACTTTTCGAAGTAAAACATAGCCTGCGTTGTTGGACGTCCAGCTCTCGTCTTTGTTGTTTTTGGTAATGACGCAGTAAACGTATTCACCGTGCGGCGCGTGAACCAACACCGCCTCAGAACGCGAACGGTTGACGGCTCCATTTTTACAAGCGGTTTTGATTTCGGGAGGAAGTTGAGAGAGGCCTTCCCCATCCCAGTACTGACGAGTAAGGTTGCGGTACATTCGGTCGGAGGCGTCGGGGCTGACGGCTTTTCCCGCGCGAATCATCGCGATAAGTTCCGCCATTTCGCGTGGACTGGTTTGCCCCCAACCGTAGCGCGTACGATTGGCTTCGCGGCCAGGCGTGCGCGAATTGACACGGGTGGCCGTGAAGCCATTTTTGTCCAACCATTCGTTGATACTTTTTCCGCCTCCCGCTAAAGCTTGGCACCAAAGGCTGCCCGTATTGTCGCTGACGGTTTCCATAAGCATTACCACTTCGCTTAACGGAATTTTTGCGCCGTCTTTGAGTGAGCCAACGATCCCATCATCGTAGTGTAACGAATCTTTGTAGGTAAGAATGGCGTTGTATTTTAATTCACCTTTACTGATTTTGTCAAACAGTCCGCACTGAATAGGTACTTTAATCATGCTGGCCGTTGGAAAAAGGGTATCGGCGTTGATTTCGACGATTTTGTTGGTTTTTAAGTTCCGAACATAGACTCCCACGTTCCCCTCGTGGCCTTTGATTGCTTGTTGCAAGAGGGCCGTAAGTTTTTTGTCAATTTTGGTATTGGGAACGTTGGGTTGAGCTGAAGCTAGGTGGTAACAAGTTAGCAACAACATAAGAGTAGCGATAAGAAAGTAGCGAGGGTTGGTTGATGAAAACATGGGTTGAGGTATTGGGAATTAAGAATGGGGAATTAGGAACGTGCAGGTCGGGTAACGTGTGGGTCGGGTTACTCCTAACCCGACCGCTGACGAGCGAATGGGGTTACTCCTAACCCCGAACAGATTAACTCACTAAAGTCGTTGTTTCATTGAGTTGACCCTGTTCAAAATCCGCTAGATTTTGCAACGTCACTTGAGCGATTTGGGTGAGGGCTTCTTCGGTAAAAAAGCCTTGGTGCGCCGTAATCAGCACATTTGGGAAACTCATTAGCCGCATCAGCATGTCGTCTTGGATGATGCTTTCCGAAAAATCATTAAAAAACAAATCGGCTTCTTGTTCATAGACATCAATGCCCAAATAGCCCAATTTGCCATTTTTCAATGCATTAATAACCGCTTTGGTGTCGATAAGCCCGCCGCGACTTGTATTGATGAGCATGGTATTGGGTTTCATTTTTTCGAGCGACTCGCTGTTAATGAGGCGATTGGTTTGGGGCGTAAGCGGGCAGTGGAGTGAAATAATATCCGATTGGGCAAATAGCTTGTCTAATTCCACAAATTGAATTCCTGCATTGATAAGGACAGGGTTGGGATGAATGTCATAAGCCAGTACTTTGCACCCAAACCCTTTCATAATAAAGGCAAAAGCCTCGCCAATTTTTCCCGTTCCGACGACACCGACGGTTTTTCCGTACAAATCAAAACCTGTGAGGCGTTCCAACGAAAAATTGCCTTCGCGGACGCGGTTGTAAGCTTTGTGCGTTTTACGATTAAGCGTCATGATGAGCGCCACGGCGTGTTCGGCCACGGCGTGAGGTGAGTAGGCAGGGACACGAACGACAGCAATGCCGTGTTTTTGAGCGGCTTGCAAGTCCACGTTGTTGAAACCCGCACAGCGTAGGGCGATGATTTTGATGTTTCGCGCGGCGAGTTGTGCAATGACTTCGGCGTTGAGTTGGTCATTGACAAAGACGCATACCCCGTCGTAGCCGTTGGTCAAATCAACACTTTCGGCATTGAGGGGATTTTCAAAGTATTTTAACTCATGGTATGTATTGTAGCGGTTAAAATAGATTTTATCGTAGATTTTTGAACTGAAAAATGCAATTTTCATACCTTTTGTGTGACTTAAAACTAAAATAACGGTCTAACGATTTGCAAGGACTTAAAAAACACTTAGATTTGAGCCTTGTGAATCAAATATAGTATAAACCAAACAAAATCTTTTTCAACCATGGGACTCATGTCATTTTTTAAGGGTGTTGGAGAAAAAATCTTCGGCAAAGACGAACCAGCAGCAGCACCTGAAAAAGTTGCGGAACTCAAAGCAGGCGCGTTGTTACAACACGTAAAAACGTTGGGCTTGCCTTACAATAAACTTATTGTAAAAGTAGCGGGTCACACCGTTATTATCGAAGGTGAAGTTGCGAAACAAGAAGACGCCGAAAAAATCGCGTTGGCAGTAGGAAACGTTGAAGGCGTGGAAGCTGTTGACAACAAGATGGAAGTGGCAGAACCAGCACCAGAGGCTCAGTATCACACAGTTGTAGAAGGCGATTGGCTTTCTAAAATCTCGGCTAAGTACTACGGAGACCCAATGAAGTACGAAATTATCTTTGAAGCAAACAAGCCAATGTTGACTCACCCTGACAAAATTTACCCAGGTCAGGTGTTGCGCATTCCACCGCTTTCATAATTCAACATTCCGAACGTTTCAACCCAACCTCCCAAAAATTTTGAACTTTCGGGAGGTTATCCTCAAGCCCTTCTCAGAATCATTTCTGAGAAGGGCTTTATTGTTGTTACCACCCCCAAAAAATGAAACTGATTTTTGTCATGGTTTGGGTTAACAAAAAGTCATAGGAGGTCAGTGAAAAAGTGATTGTTTTGAAAACAAACATTTTAACCATCGTCGCACTATGACAAAACGTATTTCTTCCTCGACACCCATTGCTGCCCCAAACCCAGCGCCAGAGCCTGTAGCTGCTAGTTCTTCTGTTGATGTAAACGAAGTGGATGCTTCCATTCTATTGTCTGAACTGCGAAACCTTCGCACTAAAAAAGACTTGTCCGATTTATTTAAACGCAACAATTCAGACCCACGTAAAGTGCTGGAAACCATTCGCTACGAAGAGGAATTGGAGAAATTACAAATCGAATTAGTAAAACTTCAACGTTGGGTACAGGCAAAGGGAAAACGGATTGCAATTTTGTTTGAAGGGCGCGATGCGGCTGGAAAAGGAGGAACCATTCGGCGATTTACGGAACACCTCAATCCCCGTGCGATGCGGGTTGTGGCCCTACCCAAACCGACCGAGGAAGAAAAAGGCCAATGGTATTTTCAACGCTATGCCAAGCAACTTCCTAATCGGGGTGAAATTGTGTTTTTTGACCGAAGTTGGTACAACCGCGCGGTGGTTGAACCAGTCAATAACTTCTGTACGGAGGGGCAATACGATATTTTTATGCAGCAAGTGCCTGAATTTGAGCACATGTTGTACGAAGACGGACTTATCATCATCAAGTTTTGGTTTTCGATTTCGAAGGAAGAACAGTTGAATCGGTTTAAATCACGCAAAGCTAATCCGCTGAAACAGTGGAAATTGAGCCCCGTAGATATGCAAGCACAAGAAAAATGGACGACCTACACGAAGTTCAAAGAACAGATGTTTAGCAAAACGCACACCTCGTTTAGTCCGTGGATTATTGTGAAGGCTAATAACAAACAAAAAGCGCGTTTAGAAAGTATTCGGTACGTATTGTCCATTATTCCTTACGAAGGAAAAGACAAAAGCGGTGTTTCGCTCTATCCCAATCCTAATATCATTACGCGTTTTCACCGAAATGCTATGACGGTGGATTAACGCCTGGCTCTCCTTCCCGAAAGTTCAAAACTTTCGGGAAGGTATTATGTTTCAAACTTTCGGAAATGATTTTTTTCTACGATACGCCTGCCATTGTTTGAGCGGAAAAGGCAACGCATTGTAATGAAGTACCCAATATTCCTCGGACTGCGCACCGAAGGAGGCATAAAAAGACGCAATGGACTCCTTTTCGGGGCTTTCAAAATCAAATACATAGCCCGAGTTGGCGAAGTCTTGAAAACATTGGTCAATCAACAACGTGCGGGCGTTGCCTTTACGTCCGACGGCAGAAGCGGCGTTGAATAAATAGACAATGCGTTGGTCATAGGTGGCAAACAGCGCCCCCGCTTCTATCTTTCCGTCTTTGTGCGCGTACACGATGCGAGCGGCGTTGCGGTGCTGCAAGGCTTCCACCACTTTTCGCAGCAATTCGTAAGCCGTTTCGGCCACGCCCCCTTGAATGTTGGCCGCGTGGTTTTCCTGAAACAATTGGAGCATCGGTTTAATGTCTTCGCTCTCGGCGATTTCCCACCCAAAACGAAACGCACGCCCCAAGTTGATGCGGCGGTCGGTGGAGTACCGTTGGTGGAGTTGTTCGTAAGGAACGTCGAGGGGGAAGAGGTGGGTAAAACACCGTTTCGCCTCCCACGGCGCAGGAAAAAGGTCTTCGCCAAAACGCCCCGAATAGCTCGACACGTACCGAAAATGCGTAGAAAGCGCTTCTACAAAAGCAGTTTGTACCGAAGCAAGTTCGACCGAAGGTGTCGTAAAAATCCCTAAAAACTGACAAAAAAACGGCTGTTGGACTACGTTTAACCTCCATTTTTGCTGCGTAGGTAGAGGCATCACGGCCTTCCAAATCCCTTCTTCTTCCAGCACCAACGCCTGCCATTGCGGCGAAACCACGTCCAAATACCACGAGTAAGCATAAATTACCCGCTGCGAGGAAGCCGCAATAAAAGTATCCCAACGGCTATGGGAAAAAGATGTATGTGGGAGGAGGAGTAATTTACCCAAAATTACTCCGAATTTTTTGGAGTGCTTCTTTTACTGCTTCGTCTTGTTCCATCAAGTCGCTGATGGTCTGTACGGCGTGGATGACCGTGCTGTGGTCGCGGCCGCCAAAGTGATACCCAATGGATTTTAACGACAAGTCGGTGAGTTCTTTGGCAAAATACATCGCTACCTGACGCGGGAATACCAGCTCTTTTTTACGGCTCTTGCTTTTTAAATCGGCAATGGTCACGTCGTAAAAATCCGACACAATGTCCTGAATGGTGTCGATGTTGACTTCCTTTTCTTCGGTTGAAACAATGTTTTTTAACACGTTTTTGGCCAATTCGAGGTCAATATCGCGACGTACGAGCGATGCCTGCGCCATGAGCGAAATAATAACTCCCTCAAGTTCGCGAACGTTGGTGTTGACACTATGCGCCACGTACTCAATCACACTTGCTTCGATGTAAATCCCTTCGGCTTGCAGTTTGCGTTGAATGATGGCAATCCGCGTTTCGAAGTCGGGTTGTTGGAGATCAGCCGTGAGTCCCCACTTAAAGCGGGAAAGCAAACGGTCTTGAAGACCTTGCAATTCACTCGGACGGCGGTCGGAGGTCATGATGATTTGACGTCCCGACTGGTGCAAGTGATTAAAGATATGGAAGAAGGTATCTTGCGTTTTTTCTTTGCCCGACAAAAACTGCACGTCGTCCAAAATCAACGTATCCACCCGCATGTAAAAATCGGTGAAATCTTGCAGGGTGTTGTTTTTGATGGCGTTGATAAACTGATTCGTAAATTTCTCCGAAGAAACATACAGCACCGATTTATCGCCAAAATGCCCTTTAATGTGGTTGCCGATGGCTTGTACCAAGTGCGTTTTGCCTAAACCAACTCCGCCATAAATCAGCAGCGGGTTGAACGACGTCACCCCCGGGCGCTGTGCCACGGCCATACCTGCCGAGCGGGCCAAACGGTTACAATCTCCCTCAATGTAGTTGTCAAAACTGTAATTGGTATTGAGAAACAAATCCAGTTCTGAGGTATCGATGCCTCTAACGGGCGGTGGAGCAGGCTTTCGGGGTTCAGAGGCTGCTTTCTGACGGGCCTCGGCCGCTACGGGCGAGTTGGTCGTCGGAACGTGTACCTTAATCGGCGGTTGACGGTCGGTGCCAGTGTCAACAATGATAGAGTATTCGAGTTGTCCTTCGCGGCCAATGGCGAAATCGAGTGCGCGTCGAAGAACGTGAATGTAGTTTTCTTCGAGCCACTCATAAAAAAACTGACTAGGTACTTGTATGGTCAAAGTTTTCCCATCAAGCCGAAAGGGGACAATCGGCTCAAACCAGGTTTTAAAACTTTGTTCGGAGATATTTGCCTTGATGACTTGCAGGCATTTCTCCCATACCTCATCGACTTCGCGGCGTAATTGATAGTTCACTCAACTCTATTTTTTGGACAAAGGGCTGCAAAATTAGGGAAAACTTACGCATAAACAACAAGCTATAGGTGCTGATTTTTGTCAGAAATGCAGTTTTTTTGCAAAAAATCATGGGTTTTTTGCGCATCTATATCTATATAGCAGCAAATCCAGCACAAGGCTTGAAACGGAAAGTTATTCCCTCTATTTTTACCCCATCGTTATAAAATTATTTTTTCTTTAAAAAGTACAAGACTTCATGAACTTACCTCTTTTCTCCGAATTTTCCCCCGCCTCCAAAGAAATTTGGAAACAACAGACCCTCAAAGACTTAAAGGGAAAGGGTTTTGAGGCAACCCTGTTGTGGAATACAGCTGAAGGGATTGTGGTCGAACCTTACTATGCGGCGGAAGACCTTGTGGATGAGCGTTTTGTGAAAATACAGACCTGCCAAGTCAAAAATATTGGGTGGCTCAATCAGCCACAAGTAGAAGTAGAGGAAGAAAAAGTAACCAATGCACAACTCAAGGCATTACTTCAAAAAGGAGTGGATGCGTTGATGCTGGATTTGACAAAAAATAAAAAAATAGAACTGACAAAATTGCTCGACGGGATAAAGTTGAGTGAAACGCCCGTTTTTTTTCAAACTGGAGGACGAGAAGAGGCCACCGTTTCGGAATTACTCCGATTTATTCCTTACCAAATGAAAGGCGGTTTGGCCGACGACGGTTTGGCGCGTTGGGTGCAAACGGGAGAACTATCTGCCACGTATTTTAAAGAATTAGCCAACTGTATTCGACAAACTCAAACATCGCCGCAGTTTCGGACGGTGTGCGTCAGTAGTCATGCGTTTCATAATGCAGGGGCAAATATTGCGCAAGAATTGGCCTTTACGCTCTCGTCGGCAGTGACCTACTTAGATAAACTTACCGATGAAGGACTTACGGTCGAAGATATTTTGCCTAAAGTATATTTCTCGTTTTCTATTGGTACAAATTATTTTCTGGAAATCGCAAAACTGCGGGCACTGAGGTACTTGTGGCAGAAGGTGAGCGGGGAGTTTTTGGCGGGGTATCACAATTGCTACATCCATGCCCAGACATCAACATTTTATGATGCCGCCACCACGCCCAACACTAACATGTTGCGTGCCACAACCGAGGCGATGAGTGCCGTTATGGGTGGATGTGATGCGTTGACAGTTCACGCGTACGATGTCGCTTTTCAGCCTTCGGATGATTTTTCGGAGCGTATTGCCCGAAATATTTCTGTTTTGTTGAAGGGGGAAAGTTATTTAGATAAAACCGTTGACCCAGCGGCGGGAAGTTATTACCTTGAAAACTTAACGCTACAATTGGTTGATGCGGCGTGGGCATTATTTCTTGCCATCGAAGAAAAAGGTGGTTTTATGGAAGCCATCGCTCAAAATTTTATTCAAGAGGCCATTGAAGAAAATTACCAACAAACGCTCCGTGCGTTACAAGAGGGGAAACGTGTGATGGTGGGCGTCAATAAATTTAGGTTTGACGAAGCTGACTTTGTAACACCTCCCACCATTGATGAAAAGCCCATTCAATCAGCGTTTAAATTACTTGCCAACCGTCGAATTGCCCAATCTTTTGAAGCATAAAAATAGGATAGGATGACTACATCAGATAAAGTAAGTCGGTATTTGCAAATCCTGCTGATGGGAGCAGTGATTATGTATTTCACCAAAGTGATTAGTATTCCGATGATGTTTGGGTTACTGATTGCGATGGTGTTGTACCCTTTATGCCGATGGCTCGAACGTCGGCGCTGGCCACGAAGTGCCGCGATTGCTGCCTGTTTGGCCATTGTGTTGGTGATTGGCGCGGGCTTGGTTGGAATTATGGTGTGGCAGGTGGTTGAGTTACGGCAGGAGCTACCGCGATTGACGCTGAAAAGTGACAAAATATTGGTTGATTTTCAACAGTGGCTCACGACGCAATGGCATATTTCGCTTGATATGCAAATCAATTGGCTACGACAAACGGCTAATAATTTGGGCAGTCGATTGGGGGCAGTGTTGTTAGGAACGGTCAATGCCACGGCAAGTTTACTGTTCAATTTGGTGATGATACCGCTTTTTACGGCCTTGTTTTTAAGTTACCGAGAACTATTGATGCGGGGCTTATATGAACTCTTTGGCGATGCTAATCGCGACCGAGTAAGGGTGGTAGCGATGCAAACAGTAGATACCTATTATAACTATATCAAAGGATTGCTCTTGGTATATTTGATTGTAGGCATTCTCAACAGTGTGGGCTTGGCCATTGTGGGGTTGAACCAAGCAATTTTGTTTGGTTTTATTGCGTCGATTTTGACCATTATTCCCTACGTAGGAATTGCAATTGGAGCATTGTTGCCAATTTCGGTCGCATGGATGCTGCACGATTCTATTTGGTATCCGTTGGGAGTGGTGGCGGTTTTTGGGATTGTTCAGTACTTAGAGGCCAATGTCATTTTTCCGTGGGTGGTAGGCGTCCAATTAAAGGTAAACATGTTGGCGTCGGTGGTGGCGTTGTTTTTGGGCGGGGTCATTTGGGGAGTATCGGGCATGGTGTTGTTTCTGCCTTTTGTGGCAATCTTAAAACTCATTGCCGATAATGTGGACGAGTGGAAGCCCTTAGCGACGTTTTTGGGGCCTGATAAATGAACACTCATCTGTGCACATCTGCGAGAAAAAAGGCTTTTCACAGAAATCCACAGATGCAAATCTCAGATGTTCGCAGAGGTTATCCGTGTTTTCTGCGTGGACTTAATCTGTACTCATCTGCGAGAAAAAAGGTTTTTCACAGAAATTCACAGATGCAAATCTCAGATGTTCGCAGAGGTTATCCGTGTTTTCTGCGTGGACTTAATCTGTACTCATCTGCGAGAAAAAAATACTTTGAATTAAAATTTTGAGATATAAATTATGAAACCCAACTTCCTCAACATAAAAAAAGAACTAGATGTCTCCTTGCGTCAGTATGATAAACTGTGGGAGGGAGCGAAACCCTTCGTAACCGCCGAAGGCATTAAAGTAAAGACGACGTTTACCAAAGCAGACGTAGCCGATGCCGAGCACTTGGGGTTTGCGGCGGGGATTCCTCCCTTTTTGCGAGGGCCTTACAGCACCATGTACGTGATGCAACCTTGGACCGTACGGCAGTACGCTGGTTTTTCAACGGCGGAGGAGTCCAACGCCTTTTACCGTAGAAACTTAGCCGCAGGCCAGAAAGGACTTTCCGTGGCGTTTGATTTAGCAACGCACCGTGGGTACGATTCCGACCATCCGAGGGTAGTGGGTGACGTAGGCAAAGCAGGGGTGGCCATTGACAGTGTCGAGGATATGAAAATTCTTTTCGACCAGATTCCCCTTGACCAAATGTCGGTTTCGATGACCATGAACGGGGCTGTGGTTCCGATTATGGCCTTTTATATTTTAGCGGCGGAAGAACAAGGCGTTTCTCCCGAACAGTTGGCGGGGACGATTCAGAACGATATTTTGAAAGAGTTTATGGTGCGCAATACCTACATCTATCCGCCAGCGCCTAGTATGCGCATTATCGGGGATATTTTTGCGTACGCAAGCCGTTTTATGCCCAAATTCAACAGCATCAGTATCAGTGGCTACCACATGCACGAAGCGGGCGCACCAGCTCACATTGAACTTGCCTACACGTTGGCCGATGGGATGGAATACATTCGGACGGGATTGGCGGCGGGTATGGACATTGATGATTTTGCGCCGCGTTTGTCGTTCTTTTGGGGGATTGGCATGAATCATTTTATGGAAATTGCCAAAATGCGCGCAGGGCGGTTGTTGTGGGCAAAAATTGTGAATCAATTTTCTCCCAAAAACAAAAAATCGCTGGCATTGCGTACCCACTGCCAAACCTCAGGCTGGTCGCTGACCGAACAAGACCCGTTCAATAACGTCGCGCGTACGGCGATTGAAGCGATGGCGGCGGCCTTGGGGCATACCCAAAGTTTGCACACCAATTCGCTCGACGAGGCGATTGCCCTCCCTACCGATTTTTCGGCGCGGATTGCTCGGAATACTCAATTGTATCTTCAAAACGAAACGGATATTTGTCGCGTGGTGGATCCGTGGGGGGGAAGTTATTATGTCGAATATTTGACCAAAGAACTGACGGAAAAGGCGTGGGCGTTGATAGAAGAAGTGGAGCAAATGGGTGGCATGACCAAGGCGATTGAGGCAGGTTTGCCCAAAATGCGCATCGAAGAAGCGGCAGCCCGCAAACAAGCCCGCATCGACAGCGGAAAAGACATCATTGTGGGCGTTAATAAATTTAAACCTGATTCCGAAAAAGCCCTTGATATTTTGGAGGTGGATAATCAGGCGGTTCGAGAGTCGCAAATTGCGAGGTTGAATCGCCTAAAAGCCGAGCGTGACCCCGAAAAAGTAAGGGAGGCATTGGAGGCCATTACGGAGGCGTGCCACAAGCAAGGAGGAACGGATTTTGACTCTAATTTGCTCAGTTTGGCGGTAAAAGCAGCGCGTTTGCGCGCCACGTTGGGAGAGATTTCGGAGGCAATGGAAAAAGTTTTTGGAAGATATAAAGCCGTGATACGTTCAATTTCAGGAGTATATAGTGCGGAGGTTTCGGATGATGAAAACTTCCGCGTGGCCCGCGAAATGGCTGACCGTTTTGCCGAACTTGAAGGGCGTCGTCCGCGCTTGATGGTGGCTAAAATGGGACAAGACGGCCACGACCGTGGTGCCAAAGTAATTGCAACCAGCTTTGCCGATTTGGGTTTTGACGTGGACATGGGGCCACTGTTCCAAACCCCCGAGGAGACAGCGCGCCAAGCGGTGGAAAACGACGTACACGTGGTGGGTGCGTCTAGTTTGGCGGCAGGTCACAAAACCCTCGTTCCGCAACTAATTGAGGAACTAAGAAAGTTAGGCCGCGAAGATATTATGGTGATTGCGGGCGGCGTGATTCCTCCTCAAGATTATGATTTCTTGTATAAAGCAGGGGTAAAAGGCGTTTTTGGCCCAGGGACAATTATTTCCATTGCTGCTCAGAAAATCTTGAAGGAGTTGATGGGGGAGGGATAACGCTTTTGTAAACACTGAGGTGTGAATCAAAACTAACCCATTGTTTTCTGTACTAAAAATATAAGTTACTCGTTCGTAGAATAGGTTACCTATCGCGGACGAGTTTTTTTGTTTAACCTTATCTCCTGCAAGCAATGCAAAGTAAATGGATGCCTCTAGTTTTGACATTGTGTTTAGCGATGGTATTAATATTTCTTGTCTCAAAATTTAAGAACTGGAAGTCGAGAGAAAATTTCGGGGCTGGATATAACGACGAACGAGAAGGTTTGGGGATTCCTCCCATTGGCCGTAAATGGTATTTTTCAACAGATACTGTAAAAGTCCATAATATCATCAACTTACATTGGTTTAAATATGAAGACCAAGAGAAGGTAATTTATAATTCTACCATACTACCCCAGCATATCAGTAAAACAGTAGTACTCACCAACGGCAAACGTTCGTTGGAACGCGACACTTACTATTTCAAAAGCAATGGGGTGTTTCAAACGTTGACTTTGAGTTATGATTTAGACGAAAAAAAATGGAGTAGTTCGCTCGAAGTAGATTACAACGCGGATATTTTGATGGAGATGAATATTGAATTAGAAGAAAAATTATTTGAAGCTTCATCCAATGGCGAAATTAGCGTTGAAACCAGAAACCGTGTGATGGACGAAGTGTCCAAAAGATACCAACCCCAAATGAAAGCACCTTCCAACACGTATTTTGAAGCAAATGCCTTACAAAAAGCCGATAGTATCTTGGCTAGTTGGAAGCTGCGGCGGGTTGAAGGTTAAACTATGCAACTCTCAAAACCCGAGCCCTGCTAGCAATAGCGGGGCATTTTTTGTTATTTTGAGACAGATTTAATCGCAAAAACTATGGAAAACTTTCGGATTGAGAGTTTAGAAATAAACGAAATTGGGCCTTTTAAGCATCTTAAATTAGATTTTCCACTAAAAAAAGACGTTGATAGAGCCGAAATTCATATTCTGACGGGGGAAAATGGGACGGGTAAAAGTACAATACTTGAAGCTTTAGCCGAACCAACTAATATTTCTTTTCAAGTATACAATTTACTTAAAAAATTTTGGAAAGTTGATGAGATAAGTAAGTCTTCTTTTAAGATAAAGTATTCTGAATCTATATATCCTATTACTTGGGTTTTGGGAGGTCAGCCTTATGCTCAAACTGGAGATTATTTGCCAGCAGCTTTGGATGAATATGTTAGAGCCGCACCTTTACCAAATCTATTTATAAGTGATATGTATTTTGGGCTTGCATTTTTTGGTTATTCAGGCTACAGGAGGGTATCAAATATTAAAATAAAAGGAATTAATGAAATTGAAGAATCACCTATAAAAAATGCTACAGACTTTAATGCTTCTATTAATCCACAGAATCTTATTCAATGGTTAGTAAATATTCAAACTCGTGAACTGATAGCCAAAGGAAAGGGAGATTATAGGAGAGCAAAGCAGTATCGTTCAACTATTGAAACTTTAGAAAATACTCTGAGTGAAATTACAGAATCAGAAATTAACTTTGACTTAGAGGAAGAACTATTAAGAGTTAAAATTACAATAGATGGCCAAACCTTGAATTTCGACCAACTCCCCGACGGCCTGAAATCTATGGTAAGTTGGATGGGGGATTTGTTGATGCGGATGGATCGGCTAAAATGGGTCAATGATACTCCCGTTTTGGAACGAAATTTTATCTTGCTACTGGACGAAATCGAAGTCCATCTGCATCCCGCATGGCAGCGAAAAATTTTACCTGTTGTCCAAAAACTATTCAAAAACGCTCAAATATTTATTTCAACTCATTCTCCTTTTGTAGTGGGTTCGGTGGATGGCGCTTGGGTGCATCGTTTTGAGAAAAAAGATGGCTACAGCGTGTTGGCAGGGCCGCCTATCTTGTCGGAAGACGCCAAAAGTTATGATTATATTTTGGAGGAAATATTTGGAGTAAAAGAACGATTTGGGGTTGAAGTAGAAAGGAAATTACAGGATTTTCAGGCGTTAAAAACGTCTTTTTTGGCTGAACAGCGCCAAGATGACGCTCTTCGATTGCATCAACTGGTGAAAGAACTTTTAGGACAAAGTACAGAGTTAGACAGTATCGTGGGAATGGAACTTCGTCAGTTAAAGCGCCTTACGAATCAGGATTTTTCGTTTACTGAAGTATGAGAAAGTTTGAAGGTAAAGAAGTGCCAGAAGTGTTGTCAAAAACCGTCGAAGGAAAGCCTCGGTGGGAATGGTTTGGGGAACGCTACGCTCAAAATCGGGCTCAAAACCCTTCTTTCACGTTTCAATGGCCACAAATCGAAGGTAAAAAGCTGAATCAGCATCTTTTGTCTGATTTGATGGAAATGACTGATAAACATTGTTCTTATTGTGACGGTTTTCCGTTAAAAAGAGGGGATGATACCATTGACCATTTTCATCCCAAAACACATCCAGCGTATTATCAGGAAGTTTGTAAATGGGAAAACTTATACATTGCTTGTAAACACTGCCAAGACTCCAAAGGAAGTCAATTTGAAATAGTCCTTTTAAGACCTGATGCAATTGACTATGAATTTTATCGGTTCTTCGTTTACGACTATAACAGTCATATTCTAATACCCAATCCTCAAGCCTCAGAGGAGGAAAAAGCCAGTGCAGAGGCTACCATTCGGATATTTGATTTGAATCACCCTAGTATGTGTGTCAGTCGTCGTCATGCCTTTGAGCGTTTTAGAAAAGATGAAGAACCATTTTTGTCGGATTACAATTTTAGATTTATGTTTGACGATTAATTAAACCAACAATGCAACAATACCACGACTTACTTCGCCATATTTTAGCCAACGGAACCCGCAAAACCGACCGCACAGGGACAGGCACTATTAGTGTATTTGGTTACCAAATGCGTTTTGATTTACAAAAAGGTTTTCCATTGGTTACGACCAAAAAAGTGCATACCAAATCAATCATCCATGAATTACTTTGGTTTTTAAAAGGCGATACCAACATCAAATACCTCAAAGACAACGGCGTAAGTATCTGGGACGAATGGGCCGACGCCGACGGTAATTTAGGCCCCGTCTATGGAAAACAATGGCGTAGCTGGGAAGCCCCTAACGGACAGGTGATTGACCAGTTTATGGATGTCTTGAAACAACTCAAAAACAGCCCCGATTCGCGTCGGATTATCGTTTCGGCTTGGAATCCTGCGGATTTGTCAAAAATGGCACTCAGCCCTTGCCATGCTTTGTTTCAGTTTTATGTGGCCGATAATAAACTTTCTTGTCAGCTATACCAACGGAGTGCCGATGTGTTTTTGGGCGTGCCCTTCAACATCGCTAGTTATGCGTTGTTAACGATGATGATTGCCCAAGAATGCGGCTTTGAGTACGGTGATTTTATTTGGACAGGCGGAGATACCCACATTTATCTTAACCATTTGGAACAAGTTGAGTTACAACTTAGTCGAGCGCCTAGAGAGCTGCCAAATATGAAGCTCAATCCCGACGTGAAGAGTGTATTTGACTTTACATTTGAGGATTTTACCCTCGAAAATTATAATCCATGGCCAGCTATTAAAGCTCCCGTGGCTGTTTAATTGGACTTAAGTACTTACGCAGAATTAGACGAGACTTTGCGGTCCGCCGCCGCGGCAAGTTTATAATTCTCCTGATTGTCAATAGTATAAGCCTAAAACTTGGAAAGTCTATTTTTGCATTATTACTTAATACTAAATCGTGATGAAGAATTGGTGGCGCTGTTTGATGGGTATCTTGTTTCCTTTGTTTGTCGTGGGACAAGTAAGGATTGAAGTGCTACGTCATGCGCCGTTCAAAACCGCGAACCAGCGCCTTTTTCTCGCAACTGATTTTAATAATTGGCAACCAGGAGATTTAGCGTATGAGCTAAAGCGCTCGGAATCAGGTGTATATTATATTGATTTGCCCGATACCCTCACCGTTTTTAAATACAAAATTACCCAAGGGAATTGGGGACTGGTGGAAGGGGACGATAAAGGAGGAAGTCGGGCAGATAGGGTATATTATCGTTTTAAAGAAAAGAATCCGAAACTGGTTCAGCTTACCGTTGACGGGTGGGAGGCAAGGGCGACTTATCATTTTGTGGTAACCCAAATCCCCGAAAATACCCCCAAAGATGCCAGTTTGTTTATTGTGGGAAATTTTAACAATTGGCACGCTGGCGATGAAGATTTTCGTCTTAGAAAGCAAGTCGATGGTACGTACCGCGTGACGGTAGCTTCTGACTTACCGAGACTTGAATATAAGTTTACCCGAGGAGATTGGAACAGCGTTGAAGGACAAGAATACGGAAAAACCCGTCCCAATCGCCTGCTTTATCGTGGTAAAGTGCTTAACAATGAGAATATTGAAGCAGAAATTCAGTCTTGGGAAGATCTTTCGGGGACGTTTCGTTCCATTTCTATTTATGATCTTCTGCTGTTGTTTTCGGCTTTTCAAAGCATTTTATTAATCATTGCCATTACTTCTATGCAGGACTACAACCGACACGCCAATCGTTGGTTGGTGGTTTCGCTGGCGTTTATGGCTGTGGTAGTGGCTATCAAAGTGGTCAGTGCATACCGTGAAGTAGCGCAAGAATATACTAAGATGCTACTTATACCCGATTTCGCGCTGTTTTTGTACGCCCCACTTTTCTATTTTTACATTCAAAAACTGCTTTTCAAAATCCCCAAATTTCCGCGACACTGGTGGGGGCATTTTTTATTGCCAGTGGTTCAGTTGCTGGTCTATCTTCCTTTCTTTTTTATGGAAGAAAAGCGCCTTCAAATCAAAATTGTCAACCGTGAAATCGACATCGTTTGGTTGTTTTGGGGAACAGGAACGCTGGCACTTTTGACCAATTTGTACTACTGGATGGTGTGTTATCGTGCCATTCGTTCGTATCGGGCATTGGCTGCCAATCAATCTTCTTCTGAGTACAACCTTCAATACCTTTCGACGGTTTTGGGCCTACAATTGGTGTGTTTGGTGCTTTGGCTTTTTTCAGGCTTGTTATTTGGCGTGGGGTATTTTTTCAAAATTGAAACGGTTTCGATTGTCCAGAAAAGCATTGACACGATTTGGTTAGCGTTTTCGACTATTCCCTACTTTCTGGGGTATTTTGCCATTCACCAACCCGAAATTTTTAAAATTCAAGCCAAACCTCAACCTTTCCTAAAACCTACCGAAGAGCCTACCGTTACGATTGCTTTGCAAGATGCTTTGACTCCCGTTTTAGAAAAAGAGGCGGACACGCTCGAAAATTTGGGTGGGTACAAAAGCAAATTGGAAACCTACATGCAGCAACATAAGCCTTATACCAACCCTGGATTGACGCTCAATGAATTGGCCCAGAAATTAAAACTTGCGCCTCATTTATTGTCAAAAATTATCAATGAAGGCTACAACAAAAACTTTTTTGACTTTGTCAATGAGTACCGAATCGAAGAATTTAAACAACGTTTTGAAGACCCACGCAACAAACACTTTACCCTTTTGGCCATTGCCTTTGAAGTAGGGTTTAATTCAAAAACGGCTTTCAACCGCGCTTTCAAAAAAATGACGCAACAAACCCCGCGAGAATATTTCTTTGAGGCCAGGATTGAGGAAGAATAAACAGAGTTAGCATCATAAATGTGTGCCATTTTAATGGTTAGGACGTGCCACCTTCTAAAAGTGGTACGTTCTTTTTTTTGTAATATTCTGATAAATAGTTGTTTATAAAAAATAACTGCCAGAATCTTCCATTTTAAAAAGTGGGACGACAGGGGGAGATAAGTATGGTACTTTTGCAAGAAGAAATTGATGAAACGCCGTGTTCACTCCATTTCAATCTTTCCAATTATCCAATTTAATTTACATCAAACCCCTATGATGATTTCGATGTACAAGGTTTTTGGCCGAACGAATGTTCGTCTAAATTTGATGATGTTGCTGTGGGCTTGTGTGTCCATAACGACCATGGCGCAGGATATTACTGTGTCAGGCAAAGTTCAAGAGTCCAACGGTTCGGTGCTGCCAGGCGTGAGCGTGTTGGTGAAAGGAACCACGCGCGGAACGCAAACCGATGCCGATGGTAACTTTAAAATTGCGGCACCAAGCAGCGCAACGTTGGTGTTTAGTTTTGTGGGTATGACTTCGCAGGAGGTTGCTATCAACAACCGCACGCAGCTTTCGGTGACGTTGCAAAACGATAACAAGCAACTCGCCGAAGTAGTCGTGATTGGTTACGGTACGCAACGTAAAAAAGATTTGACGGGTTCTATCGCGTCCATCACTACGGCTGACTTTAATAAAGGGAACATTGCCACGCCCGACCAACTCGTAGCGGGTAAAGTAGCTGGAGTGCAAATTACGCCCAACGGCGGTGCGCCAGGCGCGGGAAGTACGATTCGTATTCGTGGTGGGGCTTCGTTGAATGCCAGCAATGACCCACTCATTGTCATCGACGGCGTGCCTTTGGATAATACCATCATCAACGGTGCCGCAAACCCTTTGAGCTTGATTAACCCCAACGACATTGAATCATTTAATATCCTTAAAGATGCTTCGGCAACCGCTATCTATGGTTCACGAGCTTCTAACGGGGTTATTATGATTACGACCAAAAAAGGGAAAAAAGGCGATGTGATGCGCGTAAACTTGAGTACGCAAGCGTCAGTTGGTCTTAAAACAGGTTTGGTGGACGTACTTTCGGGCGATGATTTTCGCGCGTTGGTCAATAAATACGGTACGGCAACGCAAAAATCGTTGTTAGGTAAAGCAAATACCGATTGGCAAAATGAAATCTATCGTGCAGCAGTAAGTACGGACAATAATTTGAGTATCACAGGTGCGTTCAAAAATACGCCGTATCGTGTATCGGTAGGTTACACCAACCAAAGCGGTATTTTGAAAACCTCCAACATGGGTCGTACTTCAGCCTCGGTAGGATTGACGCCAATGCTGTTGGATAACCACCTTAAAATTGACATCAACGTCAAAGCGGCTTCGATTAAAAATAAGTTTGCCAACCAAGGGGCTATCGGGGCAGCGGCCTCTTTCGACCCAACCCAACCCGTGTATTCTGGAACGGAAGCGTACGGCGGTTATTATGAGTGGGTAAATGCCGATGGAAAACCTAATACAATTGCCACACGCAATCCATTGGGTTTGTTGAATTTGACCGACGACCGTGCAACGGTAAACCGTAGCATCGGAAATGCGCAGTTTGATTATAAATTCCATTTCCTTCCTGAACTACATGCTAACCTGAACGTCGGTTATGACGTGTCGAGAAGCGATGGCAAGAAGGTTATTCCTGCCTTGGCAGCTTCTAACTTTAGTAACGGTGGAGAAAAGACGGTTTATACCCAAGACCGCACCAACAAGTTGTTGGATTTCTACCTCAACTACGTCAAAGACTTGACAAAAGACACCCGTATCGACCTGATGGCGGGCTATTCGTACCAAGATTTCATGAATTCGACCACGACCATAACCAAGGACGAAGCCGAAACCAAAACCCTCAACGACAGTCCGTACAAGACGCAAAACACCTTGGTGTCGTTTTTTGGTCGGGCCAATTTGAACGTGCAAGACCGTTATTTATTGACATTTACGCTTCGTCGCGACGGTTCTTCTCGCTTTGCCAAAGAAAACCGTTGGGGAACGTTTCCGTCGGCGGCTTTTGCTTGGAAAATCAGCGAAATGGATTTCTTGAAAAGTTCTAGTGTGATTTCAGACTTGAAATTGCGCGTCGGATACGGGGTAACAGGTCAGCAAGATGTAGGTCAAAACTTCGCTTATTTGGCACGTTATACGCCAAGTACGGCCACTGCTCAACAGCTTTTGGGAACAACTTACTACAACACACTCCGTGCCGAAGGATACAATGCGAACATCAAATGGGAGCAAACGGTTACGCAAAACGTTGGTTTAGACTTTGCCTTCAAAAAAGCACGTTTGTCGGGTAGCATCGACTACTACATGAAAAATACGTCTGACTTGTTGAACGTCGTTCCAGTGGCAGCAGGTACCAACCTGACCAACGAAATCCTATCGAACGTTGGTTCTATCGAAAACAAAGGTTTAGAGTTGTTGTTGAACCATAACACCATCAGTCGCGAAGATTTTACGCTTGATTTAGGCTTCAACGCGACTTACAACGAAAACAAAATCACCAAATTAACATCGGCCAATGACCCCAATTATAAAGGTGTATTGGTGGGTGGAATTTCAGGTGGGGTAGGAAGTACCATTCAAATCCACTCGGTTGGTTATCCTGCTTCTTCGTTTTTTGTAGCCCAACAAGTTTATGACGCTTCAGGCAAACCTGTAGAAGGCGTGTATGTGGACCGCAACGGCGATGGAAAAATCACGGTGGACGACTATTATCACTACAAATCTCCCGCTCCGCGCGTATTTATTGGCTTCAATGCCCAAGCGACGTACAAAAAATTGAGCGCAGGTTTTGTCCTCCGTGGCAATTTTGGCAACTACGTCTATAACAATATTCTTTCAACGAATGGCGTGCTGCAAGCCTTCCAAGGTGCTAATAATTCACTGGGTAACGTGGTGCCAAACGTCCTTACTACTTTGTTTGCGACGCCTCAGTATTTCTCCGACTATTACATGCAAAATGGTTCATTTGTTCGCATGGACAACGCATTTGCAGGCTATGATTTAGGGAAAATATTTGGTGGGAAATCGACAGCACGCCTTTCAGCAACGGTTCAGAACGTCTTTGTAATTACAAAATACACGGGACTCAACCCTGAAGTGAGCGGAGGAATTGATAATAACATTTATCCCATTCCACGTACGTTTACCCTTGGCTTAAACATCGGATTCTAATCGAAACTTGAAAAAAAATGAAACATTTCATTTCTAAAAATACAGTATTGGGAGGACTCGTACTCACGTTGTCAATGTCCTCTTGTATCAAAGACCTAGACCGTCAGCCGTTCAATGAAGTTACTTCAGCAACGGTTTATAACGACCCTGCGGCCTACAAGCAAGTAGCGGCCAAATTGTACGCAGGAATGATGCTAACGGGGCAGCAAGGCCCTGCGGGCGACGACCGCACGAAGGACATCAAAGGGATGGACGAAGGGTTTTCGAGCTATCTGCGTAATTATTGGTACTTACAAGTCTTGCCGACTGATGAGGCCGTGATTGCGTGGAGTGACGCAGGTTTGCCCGAAATTAATTACATGAAGTGGTCGTCGAATAACGCATTCATTCGCGGTTTTTACAACCGTGTTTTTTACCAAATCGCTTCTTGCAATGAATTTATTCGCGAGACCAGCGATGCCAAATTAAACGAAAGAGGTGTTTCGGGGACTATTTTGACCGAAACAAAAGCCCTTAGGGCGGAGGCGCGTTTCTTACGGGCATTGAGCTACTGGCACGCGTTGGATTTGTTCGGAGGAAATGTGCCTTTTGTAACCGAGAATGACGCTGTAGGTTCTGCTCCGCCCAAACAAACGAATGCAAAAAGCTTGTTTGAATACATCGAATCAGAATTGAAAGCGATTGATGGAGAGTTAGTTGATGCTCGTAAAAACGAATATGCCCGCGCCGATAAAGCGGCAGCGTGGATGTTGTTGGCGAAATTGTACCTCAATGCCGAAGCCCAAGGTCAAGGGAATCGCTACGCAGACGCGGCTACCTACGCCAAAAAAGTGATTGACGCGGGGTATTCTTTGCAAACCAAATACGAAGACTTGTTCAAAGCAGACAATAACACTTCAACAGAAGTTATTTGGGCGCTTGCGGCCGACGGAACGCGTAGCCAAACCTGGGGAGGAATGACCTTCTTGTGTCATGCGCCAGTAGGTGGTTCGATGCCTGCTTCTGCTTACGGAATCGACGGTGGTTGGGGTGGTGTCCGTGTGACTCCGTCGTTTGTGAAACTTTTTGCTGACCCAACGGGCAAAACCGACAAACGCGCAATGTTTTATACGGATGGCCAAAAATTGGAAATCAACGAATTGAGCACGTTTACGGATGGATATGCCATGCCTAAGTTTAAAAACGTGACCTCGGCGGGTAAAGTAGGAAGTAACCTCACGCATCCTGATACCGATTTCCCGATGTTCCGTTTGGCTGATGCGTACTTGATTTATGCTGAAGCTGCCGCCCGTGGCGCTGGCGACAAAGCATTGGCGTTGGATTATGTCAATAAAATCCGCGTGCGTGCCTATGGCAGTGCCGCTGGAAACATCACTTCGTCTGAGTTGACGCCTGATTTTGTGTTGGCCGAACGTGCTCGCGAGTTGTCGTGGGAAGGAAGCCGTCGTACTGACTTGATTCGCTATGGTAAATTTACGGGAGCGTCCTATTTGTGGGCTTGGAAAGGTGGTGTTAAAGATGGTGCGGGGGTTCAAGATTACTTGAAAATTTTCCCACTCCCTTCTACTGACCTAACGGCGAATCCAAACTTGGTTCAAAACACTGGATACTAACCCACAGTGTCTCAGGTTGCTCACAACCTGAGGAAAGTACCAAGTGTTTTTGGTTGCTCACAACCAGAAAAAGCGCAAGACATTTCATGGACATTAGTCAATAAAAAATTTAGAAAAACAAATGAAAAAGTGGTTTCATAAATGCTTATTCGCGGTCGTTGCAACGACGATGCTGGCCTCATGCGAAAAAGACGAAATAAAGGCCGTCCTCAATTCGGGGGCAGTTCCTGTGGTCGCAGTTTCTTCACAGACTGTCGTATTGACAAAAGAAAATGCGGACAAAGAGGCGTTGACGGTATCATGGGCAAAACCTGATTATGGTTTTGATGCGCCTGCCAACTATACCATTTTGATTGACAAAAAAGGAGGTGATTTCTCCAATGCAGCGTCGATTGTGACGGGAACGGAGTTGAAAAAGACGTTCAAAGCGTCTGAATTGAACCCGATTTTGTTGAAACTCGGCTTAAAAGCCGCAACCGCTGGCGACATCGACATCAAAGTTCAGTCGTTTTTGGGTGGAAGTACCACGCTGGCTTCGACGGTGATGTCCGTAAAAGCAACGCCATATTTGGACAAACTTGACCTTTCTACCAATTGGGGAATTGTGGGAAGTGCGACGGTAAACGGCTGGAATGGCCCTGATATGACCTTCTACAAATCGGATAAAGCCAATGTGTATGTAGCGTACGTAGCGTTGGTGGACGGTGAAATTAAATTCCGCCAAGACAACAAATGGGATGTTAATATGGGTGATAATGGCGCTGATGGTACACTCGAAGCAGGTGGTGCCAACATCGTAGTCAAACAAGGTAATTATAAAATTACGTTTGATGCAAGTGCTCTAAAATATACCATTGATAAATTCTCTTGGGGAGTTGTAGGTAGTGCAGCCCCAAGTGGCTGGAACGCACCTGATGCACCGTTTTTCTATGACCCCGCCACCGATCAGTGGCGTGCCATTGTGACGTTGAAAGACGGTGAAATCAAAATTCGTCAGAACGAAGATTGGGCCGTCAACTACGGCGACAAGGGAGCGGATGGTACGCTCGAAGCAGGTGGTGATAACATCGTGGTAAAGGCAGGTTTGTATTTGATTACGGTTGATTTCAAGTCACTGAAATACACGATTGTTCCTTTCAAAGTATGGGGGATTGTGGGAAGTGGCGCACCAAATGGCTGGAATGGCCCTGATGCGAAATTTACGCCTGATTTTGGTAATGAGGGAATTTGGACATTGAGCGGCATTAAATTGGTGGACGGAGAAATCAAATTCCGCCAAAACGATGATTGGGGAGTCAACTACGGTGATGACAAAGCCGACGGTGTGATGGAACCTGGTGGTGCAAACATTGCCGTAAAAGCAGGAACGTACGACATTGTCCTCGACTTTACGGTGGCGGCAAAGCCAACGTATAAATTGACAAAGAAATAACAATTGCATAAGTAACAAACTGAAAACTAATAGGTTGAACTGCAAAGCACCGATGAATTTTTGTCGGTGCTTTTTTCTAATACATAACTCCTGTACAACCATCATGAAAAAATGTAGCTTGTTTTTGTTCTTTATCGCAGCGGTATTGCCGCTTTATGCCCAACGCGTTGAGCCTGCTTTTTGGTGGGTAGGGATGAAAGAACCGCGTTTGCAATTGCTCATCCACCAAAATGACATTGGAGCCACCGAGCCTCAAGTGACGTATGCAGGGGTCAAATTGACCAAAGTGACGCGTGTGAAAAGCCCCAATTATCTCTTTTTGGATTTAACCATTGCAGCCACTACCAAAGCAGGAAGCTTTCCAATCACGTTCAAAAAAGACGGCAAAACGGTGGCGACCTATTCGTACGAATTAAAAAATAGAGAACCCAATTCGGCTAATCGTCAAGGGTTTACCTCGGCCGATGCCATGTATTTGGTAACTCCAGACCGTTTTGCCAATGCGAATCCCGCCAATGATAACGTGGCTGGAATGGTAGATTTGTTGGATAGAACTGGCAAAGACAAACGGCACGGAGGTGATATTCAGGGAATTATTGAACATTTGGACTATATTCAACAATTAGGTTTTTCGGCGCTTTGGATTTGCCCGCTTCAAGAAAATAATCAAAATATGGGGTCGTACCACGGCTATGCCATGACTGATTTGTACAAAATCGATGCTCGTTTTGGGAGCAATGAAGAGTACCGAAAGTTATCGAAAGAAGCCCAAAAAAGAGGTATAAAGTTGGTGATTGATTTGGTTCCTAATCACTGTGGTTCAGAACATTGGTGGATGAAAGATTTGCCAACAGACGACTGGGTGAATTTTCAGAGAAATCCTAAAATAACCCACCACGCCCGCGAAAGTATTCAAGATCCACACGCGAGCGAATACGACAAAGAACTACACGCCAGCGGTTGGTTTGTTCCAAGTATGCCCGATTTGAATCAGCGTAATCCGTTGATGGCCAATTATTTGATTCAAAATACAATCTGGTGGATTGAGTACGCCGATTTGCACGGAATTCGGGTCGATACGTATCCTTATTCTGATAAAGACTTTATGAGTCGCTGGTCACAACGCATCATGCGTGAGTACCCCCGTTTTAGCATGGTCGGGGAGGAGTGGTCGGTCAATCCTTCGATTGTAGCATTTTGGCAAAAAGGCAATAAAAATACCAATGGATACGTGTCAGAAATGTCAAGTATGTTTGATTTCCCGCTGCAAAATGCCTTGACTGAAGCTTTGAATGAAGACGATCGAATTTACAACCGTGGTTTGGTGAAAATATACCAAACGCTGTCGCAGGATTTTTTATACGCGGCGCCAAATGATTTGGTTATTATGCCAGATAACCACGACATGAGCCGTTTTTACACCCAAATCCACGAAAATTTTGCCCTTTGGAAAATGGGAATTTCGTTTTTGCTGACGACGAGGGGCACACCACAAATATATTACGGAACAGAAGTGCTGATGACCAATCCGAAAAGTGATTCGCACGACGAAATTCGGGGAGAAATGCCAGGTGGATGGGCTGACCATACCGTGAGTGCATTTACGGAAAAAGGCTTGAGGCCTCAGCAGTTGGAGGCAAAGCAATTTATGACAAAAATGCTGCAATGGCGTAAAACCAACGCGGCTGTTCAAACGGGGAAATTGAAACACTTCACCGCCCGCGATGGCCTGTATGTGTATTTTAGGTATAACGATGCCCAAAAAGTAATGGTGGTGATGAACAAAAATAAAGAACCCTTGAAACTTGATTTGGGCAAATACTTAGAACTACTAAAAGGGGCTTCGACGGCCAAAAATGTACTGACAGGAGAGACTGGGGCACTGGCAAATGGCATTACTGTTAATGGGACGTCGGCTTTGGTATTTGAAATAAAATAAAGTCAGAAAATATCCGACACATGAAAAAACTCATTTCTATTTTTCTTGGATTGTTGCTGAGTCAGTGGAGCTGGGGACAAGCTTTGGTCTTGAAACCAGAATTTCCGACCGCTGATGGCGAAGTAACGTTGACCTTTGATTTGACGCAAGCGAAAGATAGCCGCAAAGCCGCCTTGATGAATCAAGCCTCGGGGTTGTATATTTGGGCCTGGGGCGGCTCGGATGTGTCAAATCGCACGTCCGAATTTGGCCCTGCGGGGCAAAGCAGTTTTTCACAAGCCTACGCGCCTGGACTGTTGACGCGGGTAAGTGATAACGTTTGGACGATTAAAATTACGCCTTCAAAATACCTGAGCGTTCCTGCGGGAAAAACGCTTCGGTGGATGGGGGTATTGGTAAAAAACGCCAACGGCTCAGGTCAAACCGAAGACTTTTTGTTCAACTTTTATGCTTCAAATCAGTTGTTTGTACGATTTTCGACTCCGACCGAGAAAACCCTTTTTGTCGATGCCAATGCTTCGTTGCGCGTTCGGGCAAGTGCTTCTACGAGTTCACAGCTCACACTGACACTTGATGGAGTGGCTGTCGCGTCAGCTAAAGATACGGCCATTTCGACTTCGATTTCGGTGGGGAATACGCCCAATCAGCGTCGGACAGTGAAAGTCACGGCAAGTGCTAATAACCAAGAAGTCATGGATGAGTTTTCGTTTACGGTGAGTCCTACCCCAAAAGTGGCAGCACTACCTTCGGGGTTGCGAAACGGTATCAATTACACTTCGGCGACGACGGCGACACTGGTGCTATTTGCCCCCAACAAGAAGTTTATTTACGTTACGGGTGATTTTAATAATTGGGAAACGCGTACCGATTATTTGATGAATCGAACGCCCGACGGGCAAACGTATTGGTTAGAAATCAAGGACTTAATACCTCAAAAAGAATATGCGTTTCAGTATTTGGTGGATGGCGTAACGCCCATCAGCGATCCGTATAGCGAGAAAGTTTTGGATGCGGCCAACGATAAATTTATTCCAGCCACGAACTATCCAAATTTGATGGCTTTCCCTGCGAAAGCATTGGGTAATAGCGCGTCGGTACTCCAAACGGCTCAAGTACCTTACGTTTGGAAAACCACCAATTTTAAACGCCCTGCCAACGAAGATTTGGTGATTTATGAGCTACTCGTGCGCGATTTTGTGGATAGTCGTTGGTACAAAACCGTCGGTGATTCGCTTAATTACCTTAAAAAATTGGGCGTTAATGCCATTGAATTAATGCCCGTTATGGAGTTTTCGGGCAACGATTCGTGGGGCTACAATCCCATCTTCCACGCGGCACCTGACAAGGCATACGGTACGCCCGATGATTTGAAGGCGTTTATCGACAAGTGCCATGCCAACGGCATTGCGGTGATTTTGGATATGGTGCTCAATCAAGCTGATTATGAGTTTCCGTACGTAAAAATGTACTGGGATGGCAACCGACCGTCGGCCGATAATCCCATGTTCAACATTCAGGCTACGCACCCGTTTAGCGTATTTTTTGATTTTAACCACGAATCAGCCGCAACCAAATCGTACGTGGAGCGGGTCAATGAGTTTTGGTTGAAAGAATACCGCTTTGATGGCTATCGTTTTGACTTGTCCAAAGGATTTACGCAGGTTAATTCGGGAAATGACGTGGCTTTTTGGGGGCGATATGATGCCAGTCGAATAGCGATTTGGAAACGAATTTATGACCAAATCCGCAAAACTGACCCCACTGCCTACGTAATTTTGGAACATTTTGCCGACGATAACGAAGAGGCTGAGTTGACCAATTATGGAATGATGGTGTGGGACAATCAAAACGGGGCCGTACGCGAGGCAGTAAAAACGGGGAAAGGAAATTTTAATCGATTGTCGTGGAAAAATCACGCGGGTTTTCAAAAACCAGCGGCTATCGGTTACATGGAAAGCCACGACGAAGAGCGAATTGTATATGACGCCATCACCAACGGCAGTGCTGAGGTGAAAAGTGTAGCCACAGTCATCGAACGCATAAAGGCGGCCGCAGCGTTGTTTTTCCTAACGCCAGGCCCAAAACTGATTTGGCAATTTGGCGAATTGGGCTATGACGTGTCGATTGACCAAAACGGTCGGACAGGGGCAAAACCCATTCGTTGGGAGTATTTGCGGGACAATAAACGTCTTCAACTCTACAACGTCTTTTCGGAGCTTATTCGTTTTAAAACGACTCAAGCCGTCACCAAAACGACGGATTTTACGCTGCAAACGACAGAAACGCTTAAACAATTGATTCTGAATACGCCGACGATGAAAGTGCAGGTCATTGCCAACCTTGGACTTACTGACCAAGTCGTAGCATTGCCCGTAGGCCGTTGGTACGACTTTTTCTCGGGCGATGAAATAAACGTTACTTCGTCAAACCCTCAATACGCGTTTCAGGCGGGGCAGTTTCACATTTTGACTTCTGAAAAAGTAGCAGTAACGTCGCAAAATACAGTTTCGTGGAAAATTCAAACGATTACATCGGCGGAGCCTTTGCCAAAAGAGACAGCACTGCAATTGTCGCCTAATCCTACCCAAGATTGGTTAAATGTGGAGTGGGAGAGTGCCTACCGTGGGGAAGTAAGAATGGAAATCGTGGACATGACAGGACGGGCGCTGCGCTATTTTTTACCCCAAAAATCAACCAACCGAATGCAGCAGCGCATTTCGGTGAAAGAAGTGCCAGCGGGTACTTATTTCTTGAAAATAGGGGAAGGAGCAGCATCACAAACCCAACGCTGGGTAAAACAATAGGTTAAAAAGCTTCGATGTACAGCGCATTGCCGTCGGTGGTGCGCTGTATTTTTTTGCCGTTGATAGTCACCGTAAACTGTACTGGTTCAAAGGCTTCGGCGAATGTGTCTTGGAACAATAGCAACCGTTTGCCCGTTTTTGGGTTTCGCCACACCTGCAACCACGGTTGGTTAAACTTAAATGCCCGGACAAATTCGCCCGTATCGTTTTGCCAAGTTGCCTTTTGGGTTTTTTGAGTAGAACGTTGGTATTCAAAAGCATAACTTTCGCGTACTTGACTGCCGTCCAAAATGAGTTGATGCTTCGCAAAAAGCTCGTGCGCTTGTACCATCGCAGCTACGCCGAGGGCATCTTTCCCCATATAATCTTCGGCCACCGTGGGGCAAGCGGGCTGGTCGGGGCCTTGGTAATCATAAACAAAATAGCCGCCCGTATTTTGCGAAACACAAGACAAATTGCCGTTGATTTTGGCATAACGAAGGGCTTGGTACGGGTCGTACGATTGGCCAAAAATCCAGTAGTTGGTATAAAAAACGCGGGGATTGCACAAGTGAACAAAAACCGCATCGCGCACCAAATTCATGGGGTACATCACCCGATTGTCTAGTTGCCGAATGTAGCCCTTTGACCCACGTCCCACTTTAAAACGTCGGGTGTGGCTTCGGCGCGCATCGGAAGGTTTGTCTTCGTACGGCCAAAAAAAGTTGATAAACTTCACCGTTGGAGGAGCCGTTATCGACTTGATATTCAGCATATCGAGGGTACGCAAGTACCAGTTGACGGGTGCTTTCCAAACGTGAGCAGGTTGGTCAGTGGCGTCGTTGGTGTTGACAGTGCTACTGGTATATCCAAAACCCGTCATAAGCACCACGGGCGAAGGAAGCTGTACTTGCTGTATGTCTTTGGGATGTGCGTGAAGTGCTAAGTAATCATCTATTTTTTTCTTATCCGCACTCCAATTGTCATTGGCGTAGCCATCAAGTTTGAAATTTTTACCTTGAAATGTGAATGTCAGCGGATCGCCAATCCACGAAAAAAAGAGCTTTCCGTGTTTTTTGTAGATTCTATCCGACAAATCGTACATGGTTTTCCGAAAAGAAGGGTCGCTCATGTCCCATTGCCAACCGTCGGCAGCGGGGTTAGCAGGCTCAAAATCGACGGCAAAAGTGGACGAAGGCAGTCGTTTGGCCAACCAGTCAGCGGCTTGGTCAAGCTGACGGGCGTCAAATCGGGTAATACCTCGGCGGTTTTGGGCACGACTGTGGTTCATGAGTTCGAGTACTTCGCCCGCGTACAAAAGTTTGAAACGGTCTTCGCTGATGTTCCAGCCTACTTTTCGCAAATTAGCCACGGGTTCGTCAAGCGGTTTAGATTCCGAACCGTATTTTTTTTGAGAAGAGAGTGAAAAAGAGGGGGTTTGTTTGAAAATCTTACTATCTCCCACGGAGCCGTTGTTTGGCCAAAGTGGTTGGGTATAACCAAGTTCAGTAGTCGATTTTTGTAAGGAATCCCGTACCCAAAACATCACTTCTGATACGGACGAATATTTGGTCTGTCCCGCCACGGTATTCGTTTCTGACGTGAGCCATGCTTCTGAATTGATGTTGTTGATTTCGGCAGTATATTTTACCAAATGAATCCAACGAGAAGGCTGAATCGGCAAGTCGCTGAGGCGTCGGGCGTCGGTGGCGTTGACACTACCGTTGAGGGCATAATAGGTAATTCTTCCTTGTTCGGACTTGGCATCATCGACGAGGTAGAGTCGTTGGTCACTTCGCCGAACTACCCGTAGTTGAAGCTGCTGGTCTTCGTAGCTTTTTGGGTCGGGCTCGTGCTCAAAATAAACGATGGTAGCTTGCGAACGCGGCACTTCGGGCAGGAGCGGAGCGGGGGACGTAATGACAGGTTCGGGAGAACTAAATAGGTTATTCCGTTGATAATAAACCACTAAGCTTACAATCGCCGCGAGTGTAATCCCTATTTTAACCATACGTTTCACGTTAATACCTCTTTCAAGTTTTCTAAATACGCCTTTACTGTTTCTAACTGTTCGATGGCCCGATTTATTTTATTCCGCTGACTTCTGCCCGATTCTATCAACTGACGGGCAGCGGCCAATTGATGGCCTTTGTACTCGACTAAATACACGATTTCGTCCAAAAGTTCGATGTCACCGCGGTTATAAATGCGATCACCCCCGCGTTTTTCGGGGCGTAACATGGGGAATTGAGTTTCCCAATAACGCAATTTAGACGTATTTTCAAACCCATAACGCGCCGCTACGTCGTTGATGTCAGAAATTAATTTGGGTTCGGGGTAAATGGGTCTTTCGCCCTTGTGGGGTAGTTTTTTTGCCTTAGTTATTGCCATAATATTGCAAATAAGTGACCAATCGCTCAAAATTACTAAGCTCAGTTTCATTGGCAAATTTCGTGAGGTAATTTTGGTAAGTGGTGGCAATTTGGGCGTACCGTGGGTTGTCGTTGAGTTTGGCCGCAATCAGTCCTTTGTAGCAGCGATGAACCTGATTATAAAGGTATTTTGAAGGTTTATGCGCCTGACCGTTCAAGATTTGGTCGATGTCGCTGAGTTTAGTGACAGAGTTTAAAAAGCTAAATCCTGAGAGATTCATAAATTCCATGATGGAATCACAGGCATCGTTGAGGTCTTCATCGTTCTGGATTTTATACCGAAAGTACTTTACGTTGTTATAGTTACCCGTCGAAATGATGAGGGTATTGACATCGGCCCGAAAATCAATGAGGTTTGCATTCAAAAATTGTTGGGCAATCTGCTCAATCTGGTCATTACGGCATCCCACGTGTACTTCTACCCAAGCGTCGGTGTCTTTTTGGTATTCCGATACTGAAAAAATGACATTGACAAACCCCGAAGGTGTATTTCTCCTAAACTGTTTTTTGTCCATCAACAAATGAAATTCTGCTGATTCAAAAAAATCGTAGAGGGCATAATACAACTTAGCTTCGGTGGTTTTAATGCTCATAGATAGAATAGTTTAAACGATAACCATTTCCTCACGGAACAAGTTTACGTTTTTGTTAAAACTATCCAAACGCGTTTTATACACCGAAATTACAACGACCGCACATTTTTTGAAGTTAGCCACTAAAAAAATGGCATTAATCAAGACCGATGCTGTACTTTTGCGAAAAAATAGACGATGAATTCCACCTTAAAATCCATTATTTTTCTTTGTGCTTTTTCTTTGGGTTTGACTATCAACGGGTTTGCCCAAAATACCCTTACCCAAACCCTCCGAGGCCAAGTGGTAGATGCTGATAATAACCAGCGACTGAGCGGCGTAAGTGTCAAGCTCGTTGGGACTGAAAAAGGCACATTATCAGATACATTGGGGCAGTTTCGACTGATTTCAGTACCCATTGGCCGTTATGCGTTACAAATAAGCCGAGTCGGTTACGAAACGTTGGTCTTACCCGAAATTCTGGTGGAAGCTGGAAAAGAAAAAGTGGTAGCAATTTCGTTGAAAGAAACCACGCAACAGCTTTCAGAAACGGTGGTACGGTCGTCTCGGCCATCGTCCCAAACCAGCCTTCAAACGATTACCATTGAACAAACTCTGCGTTTTGCGGGGACGTTTTTTGACCCAGCCCGTTTGGCTACTTCTTTTCCTGGAGTGTCAGCGGCCAACGATCAAGCCAACGGCTTGGTCATTCGAGGAAACTCACCGACAGGTACGCAATGGCGTTTGGAAGGGGTCGAAATTGTCAATCCTAACCACCTCAGCAACGCGGGAACATTCAGCGACCGACCCACGCAAACGGGCGGTGGAACCAATATATTGAGTGCGCAACTCATGGAGCGTGCCGATTTTATGACGGGCGCCTTTCCCGCCGATTATGGCAATGTACTGGGCGGAGTGATGGATGTACATTTGCGAAAAGGAAATGACCAAAAACACGAATTTACGGGTCAAGTGGGTTTGATTGGGGTCGATTTTGCCGCCGAAGGGCCGCTTTCACGCCAAAACAAATCTTCCTATTTGGTCAACTACCGCTATTCGTTCACGGGTTTGTTGGCCATGATGGGGGTTAAATTTGGAGGAGAAGACATTCGTTTTCAAGATATAGCCTTCAATCTATCGTTTCCCACCAAAAAAGCGGGACACTTTACCGTCTTCGGAATGGCAGGAGCGAGCAGTAATGTTTTCCAAGCCGAACGCGATACTACCCTGTGGAAATTCCAGAAAGACGGATACGACATCGAATTTAAAAATCGAATGGGGGCAATGGGCGTTACTCATTCCCTGAATTTGTCCCGAAATACCCTTTGGAAAACTACCTTGGCGGTGTCGGGTCTGGAGACGCGCCGCGAAGGGTACCAATTGAACAAAGCTAATTTTGCCCGTACCTTGACCCAAGTAGATGCGTTTCGGAAAACCCGCTATTCGCTTTCAACGTCACTGACGCACAAAATCACGCCTAAAGTTCAGTGGAAAGAAGGCGTGATTATTACGTACCAACAAGATTCGGTGCAAATCAGCAACGGCGGCGTATCCAAAGGGAAATTAGAAGGGTTGATTCTTGAACCGTACGTTGCTCTGTCGGGGACGTTGGCAATGCGACTTACTTTCCAAGCGGGCTTGCATTATTTGAATTACACATACAACCAAACGCAATCGCTCGAACCCCGCATTTCTTTCCGCTACAGCGCTACGGGGCGGACGGCCTTCACGGCGTCGTATGGTTTGCACAGCCAACTCCAACTGCCACAGACGTATTTGTCGCTTTTTAACTCGGATGCGCAATTGAATTTATTCCCCAACAAAAAATTGGGCTTTACCAAAGCGCACCATTATGTGTTGGGATGGGAACAGCAATTGACGGCGTTACCGAAACAATCGTCTTTGAAAGTGGAAGCTTATTATCAGTCGTTGTTCAATGTACCCATTGCCCAAGCCAACAGCCAAATTGCAGGCACTAACTCATTTTCGGCGCTGAATCTCATTGAAGGATTTACCAATGTGGGTTTAGAAAACAAAGGAACTGGACGTAATTACGGGGTGGAAGCAACCTATCAGCAGTTTTTGAGCAAAGATTTTTATGCCTTACTCACGGCTTCGCTCTATAATTCTACTTACAAAGGTCAAGATGGAATCGAACGAAATACGCGTTTTAACGGTAACCATACGTTTAGCTTGGCGGCTGGAAAAGAGTTTCACAAACGGGTCAATCGTACCTTTGGCGTGAACGTTCGTGTGTTATGGCTAGGAGGCTACCGCGACACACCGATTGACGCAGATGCCTCTAAATTAGCAGGAAGAACCATTTACAAAGCATCGGAGCTTTATACGATTAAAGTAAAAGATTATTTCCGTCCTGATGTTCGTATTTTCTGGAAACGCAATAAACCTAACTACACCCGTACGTGGTCAATTGATATTCAGAATTTGACCAATACTGAAAACGAAGCGTACAGCTACTACGATACCTATCAGCGTCAGATTGTCCAGCAATTCCAGTTGGGGATGGTGCCTGTGATCAACTACCGTGTAGAGTTTTAGAAAGTAGCACTATGTCTAAGACCAAACGCAATGCCGCCGTCGATGTCGGGAATACCTTCGCCAAAATTGGGTGGTTTGAGGGAGAGAATTTGACGGAAGCGGTGTCAAAAATCCCCATAGATACGCTGGGGGAGCACCTGTGTGACAATCCGCCAGCGTATGCAATATTTTCATCAACAAGCCAAGATACCACAAAATACACCGACCAACTGCGTGCATTGGGCGTAATTTCGTTTCAGTTGACCCCCACGTTGGCGTTGCCTATCGAAAAGAATTATGACACCCCCAACACCCTTGGCGCCGACCGAGTGGCGGCGGCGGTTGGTGCCAAAGTGCTTTTTCCCAACGACCATTGTTTGGTCATTGACATGGGTACTTGTGTCACCTATGATTGGGTAAGTGCAACGGGAGTTTTTGAAGGAGGAATAATTTCTCCAGGCTTTCGTATGCGATTTCAGGCCATGAACGCGTTTACTAAAAGGTTGCCTTTGATAGAAATCAATTCAGCCGACTTTCAGCTACCAAGTTTAGTGGGTAAAAGCACCCGTACAGCTATGGAAAGCGGCGCATTTAATGGCCTTTTGGCCGAAATACAAGGGTTTATCGAACGCTATCGTTCCGAACGAGGTGAATGTCAGGTGCTTTTATGCGGAGGCGATGCACCTTTGTTTGAAAATAGCCTCAAAAATCGCATCTTTGCGGCACCAAATGTAGTCTTAACGGGTTTAAATCGAATTTTACAATATAATATCAATTTACAAAATGCGTAAGCTTTTCCAGTGGAGTTGGGTCGTAGGGGTTTTATTTATTCAATCAAATGTATTAGCGCAAGGGTTAGGTAATGCTCCTTATTCTGCCATCGGAGCAGGTGAGTTAATGAGCCCTGGCTATGCTCCAAACAATGGAATGGGGGACGCTGGCGTGAGTACTGCAAACCCGTTGTATATCAATTCGCTCAATCCAGCTCTTTTGGTAACAAACCGCTTTACCATGTTTGACGTTGGGGTAGTAGGGCAGTATAAAGGACTCCGTGATGCTAGACAAGCGCAACGCGATTTTGGCGGAAACATCAGCTATTTGGCCTTATCATTTCCTGTGGCACCAAAATGGTCGGTTGGTATAAGTCTCAAACCTTATAGTTTTATCAACTATCAACAAAATTCGTATTCGCGTATTGGTACTTCTATTTATGAAGCCCAGTACGTTTATTCAGGAAAAGGCGGGCTCAACCAAATCAACTTCTCTAACGGGGTTCAGATTACAAAAAACTTGAGTTTGGGGGTAGATGCTTTTTACTTGTTTGGAAACTACAACAAGAGTGTTACTTCGCAAGTGCGTATTGGCGATAGCCGTGACTATATCGTTAGCCGCGACGACCGTATTAATATGAAAGATTTGAATTTTAAAGGTGGTTTGGCTTGGAAACAAAAATTGAAAAAAGACCACTACCTCAACTTTGGCGCAACCTATAAACTAGGCTCAACAGCATCGGCCATTCGTAATACCACGATTGAGGTGCAAAGTAGTAGCAACTCGCCTGTGACAAATCCCGATACAATAACTCAGTCAGACCTGAAAGTAACCATGCCGTCTGCTTGGCGGGTGGGTATCAGCTACGAGTATTTGTATCGCTTGACGGTTTCGGCCGACTATGAGCGTCAAAACTGGGCCAACTTTGTAGGAACATCAGGTACGAATGAAAACATGAGAAATGGCCAAAGTTATCATTTTGGAATAGAGTACATGCCTAAATTCAATTCAACGAAATACATGGATTTGGTGTTTTACCGTGCAGGTTTCACCTTTAATCAAACTCCTGTGGTGATTGGCACAAAACCTATTGACGACATGAGTGTTTCCTTGGGGGTGTCGCTGCCAGTAGGGCGTAACTTTGTCAACTTGATTAACCTTTCGGTTGTAGGAGGGCAGCGAGGCAGTATTTCTTCCCAAGCTTTCCGAGAACGATACGCCCGCTTTGTGATTGGATTCTCACTGAAAGATACCTGGTTCCAAAAATTCAAAGTCGATTAACAACATTCAATGCTCTTTCCGAAGAGCATTTTTTTTCGTCTATCGTTTCGAGTTTTGAAAAAAAATTAAAAATGAGAGACAAAATGAAAATATTTTTTCAGGCATAAACGCTTTATTATCAGTATATTCGTATGCTTGCATACAAATTTGCGCTAAAAAAAATGAAAAAAAATCTGATAAAAAAACAATTGCTTTTGGAAAGTCTTCCAAAAAAGGCTAATTTTACCGCCAAGATGTTAAGGTGGGTTAATACAACATCTGCAAAGATGCAAATGGGAGATAAACTTTTATCTCCTATTTGTTTTATATTACTTCTCACTTTTGGGATGGCTTGCCAAGAAGAAAAAAAAGCAACCAAATTTATTCCCTACAAAGGTCCCCTCGAAGAAGCAGAAAAAATAGAAGTGCTCTACAGCGAAGAAGGTTTGCTGAAAGTGCGGGTGAAAACTGCCAAACAAATCAAGTCAGGGTTAGACGATAAAATTTTCCCAAAACAAATTTTTGTGGACTTTTTCGGACCAAACGGCCAAGTACTTACAACCCTTGTGTCGGACTCGGGTAGGTACGATTCCCGAACGGGTATGTATCGCGTCATCGGAAACGTAAAAGTGGTCAATACCGTGAAGCAAGAGCGATTGCTAACCGATGAGCTTACGTGGAACCCGAATACCAAAAAGATATATACCGAAAAACCTGTCACGGTCGAAAACCAATTATCAGGGGAGCAATTAAAAGGAATTGGGTTAGATGCAAATCAGGATTTTACCCAATACAGTATTCGCCGACCGACGGGCTTTTTCAACGCTCCAGCGGGAATGGCGCCGAATTAATCTATTTGAGAAAGAATATTGAAGAGAAGCGAGGAAAAATCATACTTTCCTCGCTTTTTCTATGTAATTCCATCCTTCCGTTTCTCAAATGAAAAGACGAATTTTTATTCAAAATGGGGCAACTGCTTTGGCAGCTTTGCCTTTGGTTTCTTTTGGTTCAACTACCAATCAAACGGCCGATAAACCCGCTTGGCTCGTTGAATGGATTAAAATTTACGATGAGTCAATTGCGAATTACCATGCTTTAAAAGTCACTGATGCCAACCATGTGTATGCGGGAGGCTACAAAGACGATACCGACATTCCCAATCCGCACACTACCTGCGGTTTTCTCATAACAGCATCTATGCTGATGTCTTGTCCAGAATCCAAGCATTATCAATCGCCAGCGCTTTTAAAAGAAATCGAAGCCGCTGCACAGTGTATGTTGAAAATGCAGCATTCGGACGGCACGATTGATTTACTTTCGACGAATTTTCACTCAACGCCCGATACGGCTTTCGTATTGGAAAACATGGTGCCTACTTACCGCTATTTGAAAAAAATGTCGCTCAAAGGCCGTGAAAAATCCATTGAGTTGGTTACAAAATTCTTGAAAAATGCGGGAGAGGCGTTGATTGTTGGAGGTATCCATACGCCCAATCACCGCTGGGTGGTTTCGGCGGCATTGACCAAACTCAATGAACTTTTTCCAGATGTTCGTTATGTAAAACGGATTGACCAATGGTTGGCCGAACACATCGACATCGATCCCGACGGCCAGTACAATGAAAAGAGCACAAATACGTATTCGCCGATTGTCAATCGGTCGTTGATTATCATGGCGAAAGGGCTGCGTAAACCCGAATTGTTAGAGCCTGTTCGCCGCAATTTAGTGATGACGACCTACTTTGTTCATCCAAACGGCGAAGTAGTGACTGAGGCCTCAAATCGGCAAGATAAAGGGACCATTGGTAATATGTCGCGTTACTATTATTGTTACCGTTATATGGCTTTACATGACAAAGATGGCCTGATGGCAGCCATGTGTCGTCAGATTGAACAAACCAGCACCAAAGCGCAGTTGGCGGGTTATTTGGACTATTTTCTTGAAGACCCAAGCCTTTGGGACGAACTTCCCGCCAGCAAACCGCTTCCTACCAGCTATGCCAAAGCCTTTCCATATTCGGGCGTAGTGCGGATTCGTCGGGAGAATTGGGATGCAACCATTTTGGCAAAAAATGCCGCTTGGTTGACCTTCCACAAAGGAAATTCGGTGCTTCAGGCGATGCGAGTAGCGGCTTCTTTTTTTGGGAAAGGCCAATTTCAAACCGAAAAAATTGAACAAGAAGGAGATACTTGGGTGATGACACAAACGTTGGACGGGCCTTATTACCAGCCATTGGCGGCAGACAAAATTGCGCCCGACGGAGATTGGGACAAAATGCCGCGCGCTGATAGACCCCAAAGCGAGGTACAAAAGCTGACATCAACAGTACGTATTAAAGAAGTAGCAGGTGGCCTTGACGTTCAAGTAGAACTGACAGGAACGGAGGGAGTGCCTGTGTCGTTAGAATTGATTTTTAGGGCTGGAGGGGAGTTGTCGGGGGTAGTGCCGTATGCTAAACGTGCAAACGCGTATTTGTTGGAAGGAGAGCAAGGTACTTACACGTTGAACGGCGATGTCATTCGTTTTGGAAAAGGACGAGCCGAACACAAAGGCGTTGTTCTGCGCGGTGCGCTCCCTCCGATGGAAGCCCCAACGGTTTATTTGACGGGTTTTACCCCGTTTACGCATACCCTTAGGTTAGGATAATTGAAGTAATTTCTATCATACTAAACGCTTACACCGAATGAACAAAGAATCAACCGTTTCTAGGAGGGAGTTTGTTGGCAAAGCAGCTTCCGTTTTGGCGGGTTTTACGATTGTCCCTCGTTTTGTTTTGGGAGGAACTCGCCCTGATGGCACCAAATACATTGCACCAAGTGATATCATCTCGTTGGGTTTTATTGGCACTGGAAAACAAGGCCGTGGCCTTACGACCTCTTTCTTGGGGACAAATGAAGCAAGAATTGTGGCCTTGAGTGAAGTGTATAAAGCAAAAGCCCAGCTAACCCTTGATCGAATTAAGGCGCATTATGAAAAAAATACCCAGTTGGGCGCTTATTCGGATATTCCTGTCTATGTCGATTTTCGGGAGTTACTGGCCCGTAAAGACATCGACGCCGTGGTGATTGCTACGCCTGACCACTGGCACGCAGCCATGTCGGTGAAAGCGGCTGAAGCGGGAAAAGATATTTATTGTGAAAAACCCCTCGCCTTGACCATACGGGAAGGGCGTGCGATGGTGAATGCCGCCCGTAAGTACAACCGAGTGTTCCAGACGGGAAGTATGCAACGTTCATGGCCAGAGTTTCGTCAAACCGCCGAATTGGTGCGTAATGGTTACATTGGCGAAATCAAAAGCATTAAAGTAAACGTAGGTCCACCGCCAAAAGCCTACGATTTGTCGGCTGAAACCATTCCCGAAGGCTTGGATTGGGACAAGTGGCTAGGGCCAAACAGCCCCGTGGCGTTTAATTCGGAATTGGCACCTCCCATTTCTAGGGATGTCTTCCCCAACTGGCGAAACTACAAAGAGTTTGGTGGAGGGATGGTGACCGACTGGGGCGCTCACATGTTTGATATTGTACAATGGGCGCTGGATATGGACAACAGCGGCCCCGTAGAAATCATTGCTCCCGATGGAAAAGACCACCCGTTTTTGACCTACCGCTACGCAAACGGAATTACGATGACCCACGAGAAATGGGATTGGAGCAACGCCATTCATTTTGTGGGAACGGAAGGCGAAATAAAGGTTCAGCGTAAAAAACTAGAAACGACTCCTGCATCGCTCAAAGACAAAGTGATTGGCGAAACCGAAAAACACGTTTACAAGAGCGAAAATCATTATAAAGATTTCTTGGATGCCATGCGCAAACGTAGCAAGCCGATTTGTGACGTTGAAATTGGACATCGCACTTCTTCGGTTTGCAACTTGGGCAACATCGCTTACGAACTGAAGCGCCCTTTGCAATGGAATCCTAAAAAAGAACAGTTTAAAAATGACAAAGAAGCCAACGAACTCTTGGGGCGTTCGATGCGATCTGAGTGGGGAATAAAAATTTAGAAAATTTTACTTGACTCTTACCTTACGTGATAGCCTACATTTGTGCAGTCAGTCAAAATGAAGGCATTATGATACGTTATTCGGTTAAAAAATTGGCAAAATTGGCAGGTGTGAGCGTGCGCACGCTCCACCTGTACGATGAAATTGGGCTTTTAAAACCAGCCATCCGTACAGAGGCCAAGTATCGGATGTATGGCGAAAATGAGCTGTTGCGCTTGCAGCAAATTCTTTTTTACAAAGAACTGGATTTTCCATTGCAAGAAATTGGGCGGATTCTTGATGCGCCTGGTTTTGATTTACTTACTGCATTGGGAAACCACAAAAAAGCCCTTGAAGCCAAACAAAGCCGAATTGAGACATTGCTTTTGACGATTGACAAAACAATGTTTAATCTAAAAGAAGGTATTATGTTGAAGCACGAAGAATTGTATGAAGGATTGTCGCAAGAAACTGCCGACGCCTATCGGAAGGAAGCCATCGGTGCGTATGGCACTGAAACCGTAGAAATAGCCGAAAAATCGTTGCGGTCGTTGACCAAAGCAGATTTTGAGGCGCTAAAAAGGGAAAGTTTAGAAATTAGCAGTGGGCTGGCTTCTATGACGGGCAACGACCCGACGAGTGAGGTAGTTCAACGCCAAATCGCCCGACACTATGATGTAATTCGCAAGTTTTGGGGAACATCAGGTTCGACTGACCCACAAGCAGAGGCGTATAAAGGATTAGGAGATTTGTACGTCAACGATGAGCGTTTCACTCAAACAGATGGTCAACCCAATCCTACTTTTGCGCTATTCATGCAAAAGGCGATGGCCTATTTTGCAGAAACGCAACTGGTATAAAGCAAAAAAACGGCGGGGTTCCCGCCGTTTTTCTTATTTTGGAGGACATTTTTCTAAAGCAGCTTTGACAGTTTCTACGGTCGTAATTTCCGTTTCTTTTCCCCAAGTAGCATAGACGTAGGTCATAATTTCGGCAATTTCTAACTCTTTTAAACCAGGGTTTGCAGGCATAGCTCGATTATAGCTTTTACCGTTGACGGTCATTGGTTGATGAACCCCATTTTTAGTCCAGCAAATTACCTGATTTTTGTCTTTGAGGTAGTCAGTAGAGAGGGCAGGGTAGAGGTTTTCCAATCCTTTCCCGTCGCGTTGGTGGCAATTGGCACAATGCGTTTGAAACAACGTAAACCCTTCGGCTACATATTGCTCGTGTTTTATGGCGCTTCCACCTTGGCACGCGAGTATCAAAACCACAAGAAAACTAGCCAATAGAAGACTTAATTTCATATCAATTCTATTGTTTTTCATCTTTGTACTCTTTACGAAGGCGCTCAATATCAGCAATTAAGCGTTGCGTGCCCGCTTCGTCGGTACCATTGTACATACCTCTAACGCGTTTTTGTTTGTCAACCAGCACAAACGCGCCACTGTGAATATATCCCCCTGGCGCAGTTGAATCGGCTCCTGCTACAACCAAATATTGCTTTTCGCCGATTTCGTAGATTTTTTCACGATTGCCCGTCACAAACATCCACTGCGTTCCAGATACGCCCAAATCCTTGGCATATTCTTTCAAAACTGCGGGCGTATCGTGATCAGGATCAATGGTGTGTGACAAAATGGCTACTTCGTTTTCCCCTTTAAATTTCTCATAGACTTTCTTCATTTGCTTTTTCATGACTGGGCAAATGGTGGGGCAGGTGGTAAAAAAGAAATCTGCCACGTAAATTTTGTCGTTGAAATTTTGAGCGCTAACGGTATCGCCTTCTTGATTGACAAATTTAAAATCGGGGATGGTATGGTAAACCGTATCAACGATTTCTTTCCCATCCACCATTTTTTTCACTGTGTCGCGTTCTCCCAAAATTGGTAAACGTTCGGACGACCCACTGCAACTCCAAAGCGAAAACAGTGCTAGTACTATGATTAATTTGTTCATTTTCCTAAGAAGGTCTTGGCTTTGTCCATTCCTTCGCGCATTTTGTCGCGGACAGTGTTGATTTTTGTTTTTTCGGCACTCATGGCTTTGATGGCTTCTTCGCTGTCCAAGGCTTTGAGCGAATCGCCACGGTAATCGTGCATCCAATCCATCATCCCTTTATCGGCTTCTTGGAGCGTAGTGCTGATGGCCAAGGCTTCGTCTTTACGTTTTTGAAGGCTATCGTTTGACTTGATTTTCAGGAGGCTATCCAATTTGGTAATTTCGACCGACAGGCCATTTTTGTATTCCATGAGTTGCGACATTTGGGGCATGATTTCGTCATGAACCGCAAATACTTCTTTTTCAGCGTTTTCAACGGCGGCTTTGTCTTGGCCGCAAGCGAAAACTAATGCACATAACGACAAAGAAAGAGTGATTTTTTTCATTTTATTTTACTTGATTGTTTCGGAAAGTATATCCAGTTTTTCTGTAATTTCTGGGTCAATTTCGTTAGGTTCTAGCAGCTTTATCAGTTCAAAATAATCCCTTTTATTATTCTTGTACCTATTTTCTGAGAAACCCAATTGTCTATAAAACTCAGGAAATATTAGGTCTAGCCATTCACTGCTAAGTTTGGCTGTATTCCACCAATTATTCGTTTCATCTTTCAAATAGGCTGGTATGGTGAAATCGGCGATTGCATCGGTCATCGCTTTCTCCAATTGCTGAGGAGTAAGATGCGGATATTTAGCGTTCAGTCGTTGGGCGTATCTTTGTAATACAACTGGTTTGGCAAAATAGTTTTCCAGCTCTCGTTTCTGCCAACAGATGACTTGCAGGGCTTTAATATCTTGGAGGTTTTTCTCTATTTTGTCAAATAAAGCAATTCCTTTTAATGCGGGGAAAATAGCTTTTAAAGCCTCATACCGTTTAATCGCCGTACTAGGAACGTTGTCGTCGGTATAATCAATATTAGCTAATCGTAAGGCAGCTTCAACGGGATGCTGCAATTTTTGGGCAAATGCCAATAACATTTCTCGGTCAGTGCTGCCTTCCAAAAATAGGATGTGGCGTTTTGCTCTGGCTAAAAAGTATTTTTCCCAACCAATTTCAGTGAGCGATTTTAATAGATGCTTTTTGTTGTCTGGATTTAATTCAATTGCCTGATTTTCAATTAGTGCAATCACTTTAGCTGACTGTGAAGCTTCATTGAGAACAACCTCGGAATGTGATGCAATGATAATCTGAGTATTTTTTTCTAGGGCAACTTTATTTATTTGCTGAAAAACTTCCCGTTGCCTAATTACTTCAAGGTGTGCATCTGGTTCGTCCAAGAGTAAAACAGTATTTGGGTTGGCAAACATGTAGGCAAACAACAGTAAAGTTTGTTGAAAACCGCGTCCTCCTGACGACACATCGTATCGGATATTATTTTCGATGTATTCTAATTGGATAAGGCCAGTTGCCCTGATGAGTTCTGGTTTTTGTAACTCAGCTCCAAATAATCGTTTTACAATGGTGCATAACTGTTCCCATTGCTTTTCATTATCGACTAAGAAAGACTTTCGTAGTTCTGGTTGAAGGATATCAAAACAAATATTTCGTAAAACTTCAGCGGTTTTCCCTTCTCCTAATTTTCGCTTAATTGAACCTGCTGTGAGTTTATCTTCGCTGGTACTAATGCCCGACATCGGTTGTAAAAAGCCAAAATGGATGCCTTTACTTTTGTCGTAGCATTGCGCCATGTACTCCAACCCAGATACTATTCTACAGCTAAATGATTCTTCATTGTAATAGTCGAACTCCGCTTTGCAAGACCAGAAATAGCCGTCGTCTTCACCTTCTATGTTGATCTCCAGTGTGGTGGCTTGGGGTTTACCGTTCTCATTGGAGGTGACTTTTTGGTCTTTCCATAAAAAACGTACATTGGCAATAGGGCTATTCGTTAAAACTTGACGGTTGAGGGTAACTGCGCCGTTTTTGTTTAATTGGTTGGTTTTGTAAGCTGCTATAAAGTGAGTAACACCAATTTCCCAAAGACATAACGCCTGAAAAATCGTTGATTTTCCAGAGTTGTTAGGCCCTATGATAACAACTGCTTGCGAAAACGGGAGTGAAATTCGTCCCAATTTTTTGAAGTTGTCGATGGTAATATGAGTGATCATCAATCTAGCCTTTTTGGCGTTGAGTTACTTGGGCTTGAAGCATTTCGCGCGCGTTTTGAACGATGGCTTCGCTTGGTTTTAGTCCCCCAATCATCTGAGCAATTTCTTGAACGCGTTCCTCAAAGGTTAATTTTTTGATTCGACTGACGGTTTTTTCGGCTGAATTATCTTTATAAACAAAATAATGGGCATTGCCATAAGTGGCTATTTGGTGCAAATGAGAAATAGCAATCACTTGGTGATTTTGGGCAATATCATTCATCATTTGACCCATTTTAATGGCAATTTCGCCCGAAACCCCCGTGTCAATTTCGTCAAAAATAATGGTAGGGAGTTTGCGTTTGGT
Source organism: Runella limosa DSM 17973 (assembly GCF_000482465.1). GTDB lineage: Bacteria > Bacteroidota > Bacteroidia > Cytophagales > Spirosomataceae > Runella > Runella limosa. The sequence continues at coordinate 423,319 of NZ_KI519421.1, read as the reverse complement.
GGCCAAAATATACTTGATAACCATCATCAAACGCGAAAATTCCCCTCCAGACGCCACATTTTTGAGTTGCTGTGGTTTAATCCCTTTGTTGGCACTGAACAAGAAATCAACATCGTCAATGCCATCTTCGGTCGGCTCGATGAGGGTCTGTTGGATGTTCAACGTGGCGTTTGGCATTCCGAGGTCAAGCAGGTATTTTTTTACCTCTTTTTCAACGGGTGCAATGGCCACTTTACGCGAATTCGAAAGTTTATCGGCACTTTTTTGGAGCTTTACTTTGGTCTTCTCCACTGCTGTATGGGCTTTTGCAATGTCTTCGTCAAGGTTGAGAACGCGGCTCACTTTTACCTCCAATTCGTCCCGAATCAGGATGAGTTCCGCCAAGGTTTTTACTTGGTGTTTTTGCTGAAGATGATAAAACAGATTTAGGCGCTCACGTACATCTTCGGCACGCGCATCGTCAATCTCAACGTTATCTTGTTCGTCACTAATTTCAGAGGCCAAGTCTTTTAGCTCAATGTACGCACTTTGCGTCCGTTCGCGAAGCTGTTCGTATTGAGGCGCAAATTTACTGATGGAGTTTAGGCTACTAACTGCGTTTTTGAGCAGTGAAAGGGCCGATTGTTCGGGATTATCGAGGTAATCATTAGCCAATTGAAGGCGTTCTTTTACGTCGGCTGCATTTTCAAGAATGGTTAATTCTTGCTCCAGTTGCTCTTGTTCTTCCGCTTGAAGCTGGGCTTTGTCCAACTCATCAAACAAAAATTGATTGTAATCAGACTCTTTACGAAGCTGTGCTGCTTCTGATTTGAGCCGTTCGAGGACTTGCGTCGCTTTGCGGTATGCCTGAAAATCAGTGTGATACTGACGAAGGATGGACTCGTTTTGGGCGTAGGTATCAACGATTTGCAATTGAAACTCATTCGAGCCCAACAGTAAAGTATCGTGTTGCGAATGAATGTCCATCAATTGCCCCGTAATTCGGCGGAGCGTTTCTAAGTTGACGGGGGTATCATTGATAAATGCCCGAGACTTTCCCGACGGGCTTATTTCCCGTCGAACGAGGCAAGTGGTCGAAAAATCAAGCTCTTCTTCTTCAAACAGATGCTCAATAAAGTACCCATTTAAGTCGAAAGTACCTTCAATAACACATTTTAGGGAAGGGTTGTACAGCACTTTGGTATCAGCACGGCTACCGAGCAACAAACCAATGGCTCCCAACATGATTGATTTTCCTGCTCCTGTTTCCCCCGTAATAATATTGAGTTGGGAATCAGGAGTCAGTTCCAGATGTTCAATTAAGGCGTAATTTTTAATCAGCAAATGAGCAAGCATACAGCATATCTCGGTTGAACCGCCGCGAAGTTAGTCAACTATTCAACAAAAAGGAATGCCTTTGGGTTTGGAACTACTCAAAAAGTAGCTGATTTATCATAAATCACTGATTCGATTTGTGTAAAAGCCAGTTGGTGAGCGTGTTTTCGGAAATCACGTAACACAAAGCAGGTGTTTTCGATGCGTTCACATTGCCCATAAAATGTCTGATTGCTTTTTAAAACAACATTGACCGTTTTTCCGATGAGCTCGTTGGCGTGAGCGGGCAGATCATTCAGCGGAATTTTAACCAATCGTTTGCTCATTAGCGCATCAATTTACGGTACATCTCGGTTTTGGCAGGGTCGAGTTGCGAAAGAATTGCAAATGCTTTCTGTCGGTCTTCTTTGCTGGCTTCTGCCATGATTTTATAAATCTCTTCGCCTTTGGCATCGAAGAGTGTGTTGATATAGACTGCGCCTGGCATTCCTTTGCTTGCTTGTTGGACAGCATTCAACAAGTTCATCACTTGTTGACGAGCGGCAATAGGATTTTCGGTAAATTTATCCAATCCTGTTCGATGATAAGCGTACATAGATTCGCGGACAGGAAGCATGATTTGATTATTAAAATTATCTATTAACCAATACCGATTCCGTCGGTCACCTCCTGTAGAATTCCAGCCTGCGGGTGCGCCTGCGGGGCTAACTCCTGCGGCTAGGTTTGCGGTTTGTAGGGCTTTTTGTAGGTAAGGATTTCCGCCAAGTTTACTAAAAGAATCATAGTCAACGGCTAAAATTAGGTACGCATAAAATGCCAATGTCTGGGTTAATTCATCACTGTAGGTGTTTTCATTATAGTACATTGGGTTGCTTGGTAAGTAGCTAAAATTAAAGTTACGATCAATGAAATTTAAAATAACACTTTCGTAATTAGTACCATACACGGGACGGGTTGCTACCACTTGGGCGGTGCCTTCGTATATACCTTGGGCGGGTGATCGAACAAGGTTTATGTTGATTTTGCAGTTAATGCGTTCCTCTGGGTTGTAGTTATCGTTGGTCCAACGGCGGGCATTGATAAAATCAGCAATCACCGAACGAAGCTGATTGAGGTTGCTATTATCGGTATTTTGCTGAGAAACAAGTTGATTGAAATTAAGCGTTACAGTACAGTTAAGTTCTTGTGCTTCTGCTGATTGTGTAGGTATAAATGGGCATAAAGCAACCAAAAGTAACCAGCTATATTTCTTAATCATATTCATAAAGGCTATCATCAATGTTTAAATCACTGAAATTTCGAGTACTAAATTAGGACAACAATTTTGATACCACAAGTGCTAAAATATCTTGGGCCACTTCATTTTTAGACTTTAGCTCAAATTGATGCACCGTGGCATTTGATTCAATAACGGTTATTTTATTGGTATCGTATGCAAAGCCTGCTCCTTTGTCGTTGAGGGAGTTGAGTACAATCAGGTCAAGATTTTTGGACGCTAATTTGCCAAGTGCATTTTCAAACTCGTTGTCGGTTTCTAGGGCAAAACCGACAACGAGTTGATGGCCTCCTTTTTGACGACCAAGTGTAGCGGCAATGTCAACAGTTTTGGTTAGTTCAATCGAAAAATGAGTTTCCTTTTTCTTGATTTTTCTATCGGCAGGCTGGGCAGGTGTGTAATCTGCAACCGCAGCAGACAAAATGATAATATCGGCCGTTGGGAACTGACCAGCCGTTGCTTCGTACATTTCTTGGGCTGATTTAACCCGAATAACATTGATAGACGAATCGGCCAAGGTTTGATTGGTGGGGCCACTCACCAAAGTAACTTCTGCCCCCGCAAACGCAAACGCCTGGGCAATGGAATATCCCATTTTCCCCGTTGAATGGTTGCTTATGTAACGTACGGGATCGATGGGCTCTTGGGTAGGGCCAGCGGTAATAAGTACTTTTTTTCCCTTTAAAACGGGCTGTAACGAAAAATGCTTTTCAAGAGCAGTGATAATATGTTCTGGTTCAGCCATCCTGCCAGTACCAACAAGTCCACTGGCTAACTCACCATGTTCGGCGTGGATAAGATGGTTACCGAACGCTTGCAGGGTTTCAAGGTTCTTTTGAGTAGAGCCATGCTGATACATATCCAAATCCATGGCAGGAGCGAAAAAAACGGGACAGCGTGCTGATAAATAAACGGCCGTAAGGAGATCGTCACATAGTCCAGTGGCGCATTTTGAAAGGGTATGAGCGGTGGCTGGAGCAATGATCATGGCGTCGGCCCAAAGCCCTAAATCGACGTGGTTGTTCCATTCGCCTGCCTCATTTTGCACAAATTCACTCAGCGCGGGTCGTTTGGACAACGTGGCTAAGGTAAGAGAGGTAATAAATGATTGGGCGGCGTTGGTCATGATTACTTGGACTTCGGCTCCTGCTTTAATCAGCAACCGAACAAGCACCACGCTTTTGTAAGCTGCAATACTACCCGTAACCCCAACGATAATTTTTTTGTTTTGTAAGATGGACATAGAGGCTGTTGAGAATAACAAAGAAAGCCGCACAAATCTAAGGATTGGTGCGGCTTTTTACTACGTATTTTTCAGATGTTTGTTATTTTGCGTCGTCTTCGTCGTTTGCACGCCAGTACAACTTATCTTCCATGAACTCTTCGATGGCGATGCTCGTAGGTTTTGGCTGACGCTCATAAAACTTAGAGATTTCGATTTGCTCACGGTTTTCAAACACTTCTTCAAGGTTGTCGATGCCAGATGCAAACTCAGCCAATTTGTTGTTGAGTTCTTCTTTTGTTTTAGAAGCAATCTGACGCGCACGACGAGAAATAATCGATACCGACTCGTACAAGTTGCCAGTTTTGGCGGCAAGTTTATCGGAGTCGCGTGTTATGATAGAAGGTGAAGCTGCCATATATATTAATTGTTACAGATGAATTACTTGTTTTGAGGTGTCGTTGACGACGGAGTTGAAAGCTTTCCAGTGTTGGATGGGGCTGCATTTTTAGCAGCCTCTTTTGCCGCTTTTTCTGCATCTAAGACTGCCGCCAATTCCTTTTGGGTACTTTCGTAGAAGCGTTCTGCCTGACGTACAAACTTACTTTTGGGATACTTATCAAGGAAAGCAAGGTAGTATTTGTTTACATCTTGGTAGCGTTCCTTTTGTTTTTCAGCAAAACTCAATTTGGCAAGTTTGTACTGCGCATCAACCCGTAGGTAAGAAAGTTCTTCGTTGTATTTAGAATCTGGAAATTCTTTTTGGTAATTGTTGATTGTCACAACTGCCGAACGGAAGTTAGCGATATTGGCTTCACTTGTTTGGTAGTAAAGCTTTGCTTTTTCGTAGGCTTTTTTCTCCAACTTATCCCGAAGCTCTAAGATAAGCCCCGTACATTCTTCACGAAAAGCACTTTCAGGGTAAGTATTGATAAAATCCTGAAGGGCCGCAATTGCCGTCAAAGTACTCGTCTGGTCTAAGTTGAAGTTAGGAGAGTCTTTGTAAAGCGAGTAAGCGTGCATGTACAATGACTCTTGGGCGTATTCGCTTCGTTGGAATGTCTCATAAAAGTTTTTGAACAAAAACTGAGACATATTATAATTGGCTTGCTTAAAATTACAATACGCATTGTAAAACTGAGCAAGTTCAGCTTGTCTGGCATCTTTCCCATTAAGCAGGGGAGTGATCTCTTCAAAAAGAAGACCAGCATGATAATAATCCGCCTTTTTATAATATTGGAGAGCGGCCTCGTATTTTTGTTCGAGGGTTCCTTCTTTTTGAAGTTTTGAAAACTTACTGCACGAACCCAAAACGAGGGTAGTTAAGAAGAGCAGTGTATATCCGAATAGGGTCTTACGCATAGCAGGCACAAAAATACAAAAATAGCTTTATATCTCCCAACGAAATATAAAGCTATAAAAGTATGCTTTTGTATAGAATTCGATACTAATGGCGAATCAATAATTTTTTTGTTGCAGTTGCTTTTCCTTCGAGAAGTAAGCGGTAGAAATAAACGCCCGTTGGCATTTCACGCGTTGAGATACGAAGCTGACGGTCGTTTTTGTCTAACTCGTATTCTGCTACGCTGTTACCGATTACGTTGAAAAGCGTAATTTTAGCGGTACCTGTCAAGCCCGAAATTTGATAATCAATTTCAGTATAATCGTTGGCAGGATTAGGATACGCATTCAAAACACGAATTTTATCACTCAAAAAAAGCAAATCTTCTGACTTCGTTTCATCAAGTGAAGGACGCGAATCGGTTGCGATAAAGCTTGCAGACTCCTTGGTTGTACGGTTTTTATTAACAGTTGCGCTGCCAGCTGCTGCGGGTGTATTAAGCATTACCGAACGATAATACGCGTTTATGGCCGCACTTGGGCGTAACTTGATACTTCTATCGAGCGAACTTGGAATCTTCGTTAAAGTTGCCGCAGTACTTTCTGCGGGCTTTTTACCAATATTCAATCGGCTTTTGTTTCGATTGGCATCGGTTTGGGCGAATACATTACTAAGCGTCAGTAAACTGAAGCAAGTGAGCAATGTATATGTAAGTATAGTTTTCTTCATAGCTGATCTTGGACGAAATGAGCATAGTGTCGGCTCTAATGGTTGGACAAAAATATATTGAAATTAATTGAAAATCAAAAAATGGAACTTAAAATGTTGTTAAAAATTATTTTGCGGTTGTACAATATATACGACGAAAAAACGTAAAAAAGTTTCACTCTTTTCTAAAGTTTTTTTGACTTTGTTTTGACTTTCGGTTTGACCCCTCCTTTGTTTACCGTTGTCTTGGGTTTTTCGGGGGCTTTTTCTATTGCTTTGACAACCGTGGGCGGGTTAGGTTTAAAGTTAGCCCTAGAAAAAATTTCTTCTTTTGTTGGTTTTTCTTTGTCGCGCCAGCTAAAGCCTTCGAGTTGTTTTTCGTCGCCTTTTATGTTTTGTGGTGGAATAAATCGCCCTTCAGGCTGCCCAACAAATTGTATTCGCTTTACTTGATTTTGTCTGAAATTGAGGGTCATTTTGGCGCACTCTACGCGGTTCATGCCCATGGGTTTCATGGCATCATCGGCGACAAAATAGACACTTTCACCGTTGCCCTCTACAAACACTTTTTGTAAACGGGTACTGTCATCAAAAGAAGCGGTAATTCGTCTTCCTTTGACCTGGTTATAATTTAGCAAAGTATCCCGCGCAATGACAAACGATTTTGCCTTCAAATACATCGTTCTCAGCTTTTGGTCAACCAGCTGTGCAATGATGGAGTCAGCCTCCATTTGGTATTGTTTAGACCAAATAATTGGTTTCTTTAAAAATGTGATATTTGAGTCTAATGAGTTGTAAATCAAAGAGTCACACTTGCTTTGTAAATCTTTTTTGTACAACAAAACATTTTTGTAACCAATCAATTGCCGTGGCTTTTGTTCGTTTGTCGAATCGCTTTCAACGTTTTTTTGTCGTAGGTTCTGCCGCTTTGATTTTTGTGTAAGCGAGTCAGACTTAATTTCAATCGAATACAGCGTGTCGGCGGTCATAAACAAAGTATCTTTGGAGATAACGGTACGCGTGAGGGCGTGCCCCCATACCTTCGACTTGCCAAGTTTTCCATCGTATTGCCCAAAGTCACCGTTCAAAATGGTTTCGTCGTTTTTGGCCACTAACTCTACTTTGCCTTTGGCAAAACCCCGTTTGTTAAGGTTATCAAACGTCAATGAGTCACCAGTGAGGGTGTAGTCAGGATTGTTGATGGTTGTTCTTGTTCGGAAAATCGACGCGCCTGTCTCTGTATTGTAAGAACCATTTTTGGCAACAACTGTTCCGTCTTTGCTCACAACTTTTGTCAAACTTCTAAAGTCAGCAATTTTTGTTAGTGAGTTGTAAACAAGCGTATCGGTGGTAAGGGTATATTTTTTGTTGACCAGCTTCACGTCTCGGTAATAGGTCGAGATTTTTGTTCTGGTGTCGTAATACCCCTGCTTACTCGTTAACGTATTTTCGGCATCTACTGTTTTTCCACGATTAGGATAAAACGCAATGCCACTTGCCATGTCATATTCAATTCGATTGGACGTAAGGGTACGTTTTTGATCTTTAAGCGTTACTGTTTTCCCCGAAACTTTGGCCAAACGGCTATTACCATAGTAAAACAAGGTATCTCCCGTGACAGTTACGGTGTCGCCTTGTACAATTTTTACATTGCCGTAAGCTTCAAGGGCATTTGATAACACATTGTGAATGGCCAAATTACAGTGCATGATAGCCCCTTTGTGCTGAAAAGTTACTTTGCCCGTTACCCGACGGATTTCACTTCCATCGGGAAGTTTGCTAATGGTAATGCTATCGGCACCTAATAAAAATACCTTTTCTTCACCTGCAACTGTTGGAGTTGGGCGCTGGGCGTTGGTTTGTAAGGTAAAAAGTAAACCCATGAGAACTACGAGGTATTTTACTCGTAATACGCACAAAAGCCCTTGAGGGTTGCAATGGGTATGGCTAAATCGTAAAAAAATCATTGAGCGCGAAATAACATGATTAATTTCTGCTACAAAATTAGCTAAAAACGCTTGGGACTGTCATTCTTAACATACATTAACGAATACAAAGAAGCCAATAGCCGTTCTGAAAATACGACCATTGGCTTCTGGTGAGGGCGTGGAAACAGGCTAAAACGAAGGTGCTTTTAAACGTAAACCTGCGTCTTCGGCAAGGCCAAAAAGCAAGTTCATGTTTTGGACGGCTTGTCCTGATGCTCCTTTGGTAAGGTTGTCTATTTCGCTCGTTATCAGTAGGTTATTTCCGTGTTTTTGCAATTGAATCAAACACTTATTGGTATTTACTACTTGCTTCAAATCAATGTCTTGGGTCGTTACGTGTGTAAATGGATGAGACGCGTAAAACGATTGATAAAGACCAAGGGCTTCCTCTAGTGTACCTGTAAAATGTGTGTAAACATTGGCCATGATACCACGCGTAAAATCGCCACGGTAAGGAATAAAATTGACATCTTTGTCAAAACCTTCTTGCAAACTCGCCAAACTCATTTTGATTTCTTTGAGGTGCTGGTGCGTAAAGGCTTTGTAAATAGAAATGTTGTTGTTGCGCCAAGAAAAATGGGTAGTAGCGCTCAATGACTGTCCAGCGCCTGTAGAACCTGTGATGGCGCTTACGTGGATGTCGTTTGTAAGCAGCCCCGCCGCTGCCAGTGGAAGCAGAGCAAGCTCAATACTTGTTGCAAAACAACCTGGGTTAGCGATTTTGGTGGCAGTTTTGATTTGTTCCCGCTGCAACTCAGGCAAACCATAAACAAACCCTTCCGATTGATCACGGAAGTCGGTGCTGAGGTCAATGATTTTGACAGTTGCTGGAACTGCATATTCTGCCAAAAACTTCCTTGATTCGTTGTGTCCAGAACAAAGAAAAATAACATTTAGTCCTTCGAGTTGGAGCAAACTGGCAATGTCTTCGCCCGAAAAAGTTAATTCGGTGTCACCCAATAAATCGGTATGGGTAGCATAAACGGGCTTGCCCGCTTGGCTTTTAGAATGTGCCCAGCGAATATCTGCGTGGGGGTGATTGACTAAAATACGGAGCAGTTCGCCGCCTGTATAGCCTGCCGCCCCGACGATTCCTATTTGTATCATTGGTGGATGGTGAGTTTGAACTTCATCGAACATTACTTCGCTGCTTGCATTTCCTTTTGGAGCCGTTTGGTAAGGGTCAAGCCTACTTCATCGATTTGGGCAGCCATGATTTCATCGCCAGTGGCATTGCGCAACGTATCAGCTACACAGCCAAGCATTTCAATACAAAAACGTTTCATTTCAAACACTTCCATTTCTTTGGTCCAAAGAGGAATGAATAACGTGCCTTTGTGGAATTGATCCCACACACCTACTGCAATGGCTTTGGTTTCTTCTAACCCTTCGTTGGGGTTGTCGGTTGCCTCCCAATATATTTTTTCTGGGATTCTTTCTGCGTCTTGTTCAATGGTGAACCTAATTTCTTTTTGTGACATGCGGAGGATGAACTTATTTTGGGGGCGTAAAATTACGTAAAATTGGTAAAGAAAAGGTGCTGATAGTTGCCTACCAACACCTTTGGGAACGAAAAAACGTTCATTTAGATTCCTTTAATTGACCGATAAGGATGTACTTTCCTTTTTTTCTTCGGGCAAAATAAACTGCATTGGATTTTTAACCTTCTCGGGCAACAAAGCAATTGCCAATACATCTTGAACCGTGTCCACGTAATGGAACGTCAGGTTTTTGATGTAACTAGCATTTATCTCTTCGACATCTTTGCGGTTTTTTGAACACATAATAATGTCTTTGATGCCCGCGCGGCCAGCGGCCAATATTTTTTCTTTGATACCTCCAACGGGCAATACTTTGCCACGAAGGGTGATTTCGCCCGTCATGGCCAAGTGTGGCTTGATGCGACGCTGGGTGAAAATCGAGGCTATCGACGTCAGCATTGTGATACCCGCCGAAGGGCCATCTTTGGGCACGGCTCCCGCAGGAATGTGGATGTGGAGGTCGTAATTATGGAAAATACGGTAGTCGATGGCCAAGTCGTCCGAATGGGCTTTGAGGTAAGAAAGCGCCGTAACGGCCGATTCTTTCATAACATCGCCGAGTTGTCCAGAAAGGGTTAATCCTCCTTTTCCTCGGCTCAAACTTGATTCGATAAACAAGATTTCGCCCCCAACCGACGTCCACGCCAAGCCCGTCACGATACCTGCGGTGTCATTGCCTTGGTAAGAATCTTTGTCAAATATTTCGGCACCTAACCATTTTTCAATGTGCTCGGCCTTGATTGTTTTAGGATATTCTTCTTCAAGTGCAATCGACTTGGCAATCTTACGAACGAGCGTACCAATTTTTTGTTCGAGGTTACGTACGCCCGATTCACGGGTATAGTTTTCGATTACTTTCACCAATGCCTTGTCGTCAACCGAAAACGATTTGTTTTCTAAACCGTGGTCTTTTCGTTGTTTTGGAACAAGGTATTTTTTTGCAATCTGCAATTTTTCTTCCACCGTATAGCCCGTCAACTCAATGATTTCCATGCGGTCGCGCAGGGCAGGGTGAATGCTTTCCAAGGAGTTAGCAGTAGCAACAAACATCACCCGCGACAAGTCATATTCTACCTCTAAGTAGTTGTCGCTGAAGGCGTTGTTTTGTTCGGGGTCGAGTACTTCAAGCAAAGCAGAAGCAGGGTCGCCACGGAAATTAGAGCTTACTTTGTCTATTTCGTCCAAGATAAAAACGGGGTTGGAAGAACCCGATTTTTTGATATTTTGGATGATTTTGCCTGGCATTGCTCCGATGTATGTTTTACGGTGCCCACGGATTTCGGCTTCGTCGTGCAAACCACCCAATGCCATACGGATGTACTTACGTCCGAGGGCTTTGGCGACTGATTTTCCTAACGACGTTTTTCCTACCCCTGGAGGGCCGTACAAACACAAAATAGGTGCTTTGAGGCTATTTTTAAGTTTAAGAACGGCAAGGTATTCGATGATACGCTCTTTGACCTTTTCTAGTCCAAAGTGGTCAGCATCAAGGATTTTTTGTGCTCTTTTTAAGTCAAAATTGTCTTTTGTATATTCGCCCCATGGCAAATCAACCATCAATTCGAGGTAGTTGAGTGTCACTGGGTAATCAGGCGCCATTGGGTTGATACGCTGGAGCTTTTGTGCTTCTTTGTCAAAGTGTTTTTTGGCATTTTCTGGCCATTTTTTCTTTGAGGCGCGAAAGCGGATGTCTTCTAGCTCGCGTTCGGGCGTTTCCATGCCTAGCTCATCTTGCAATACCTTGATTTGCTGACGCAAGAAATAGTCGCGCTGTTGTTGGTCAATGTCCGAACTAGCCTTCGACTGAATGTCGCGTTTTAGTTCGAGCATTTGAATCTCACGCATCATCAGCTCAAGCAATTTGACGGCTTGTTCAGAGATGGTAGCTTTTTCAAGCAAGTCTTGTTTTTCGGCTACTTCGGCATTGAGATTTGACGACAAGAAGTGGGTCAAAAACGTTGGACTTTCTATGTTGTCCAAAGCGATACGCGCTTCTTGAGGAATATCTGGATTGAGACGAAGAATTCTATGAGCTGAGTCGCGGAGCGACTGAATGAGGGCTTTTGACTCCTTTTTGTTTTGATTGGGAAAGTAATCTTCGATGGGAGATACTTTAGCAATCATATAAGGTTCTTCGCGAACGTAATCACTAACTCTAAAACGTTGGCGTCCTTGTAAAATAATCGTAGTGTTACCGTCGGGAAGGGTAATCATTTTGATGATGTAGCCCATCGTCCCGATGTCGTACAAATCAGTACTAACGGGTTCGGCTTTATCCTGATTTTTTTGGGCAATTACCCCAATAATTCGGTCGCCTTTGTACGCCTTTTTAACCAAACGAATGGATTTTTGGCGTCCGACTGTCACAGGGATGACCATGCCAGGGAACAAAACGGTATTCCTAAGGGGAAGAATGGCTAGTTCATCGGGCATTTCAATCGGCTCATCGTCGCCTTCGGGACCTCCAAGGGGAAGTATTTCGAGGTTATCAATGTCCGATTCCGCCAACATGAGTCGAGTATATAGTTCGTTTGGGTCAATTTTCATGATTGGGCTGTCATTTTGACAGTGCTTATTTAAAAACTTAAAATAACAAAATTTTAACGATTTTTTAGCTATGCTAAGGGCAGGAGAAATGAAATCAATTGTTTGTTAGACGGAAACTAATAAAAATGTATTGGTGTAAAGTGAAAAATTTTGTTATTCTAACTACTTAAGCAAGTACGGATACTGAGTATTTTCTACACAAACTACTTAAATGTTTTCAGGCGTAATTAACTGTGCGAAAGTATTGGTCGAAATAAAAGCCCCCGGAAGTCCGAGGGCTTTCGTTGTATGCTACTATGAGGAAGCTCCTGATTACATCATGCCACCCATGCCACCACCGTGGCCATGAGCACCTGCACCTGCGCCAGCGCTTTCTTCTGGTTCGTCAGCAATCATACACTCAGTTGTCAACAACAAACCTGCGATAGACGCCGCGTTTTCGAGTGCCAAACGAGTTACTTTCTTAGGGTCGATGATACCTGCTGCGAAAAGATCTTCGTAAGTGTCGTTTTTGGCGTTGTAACCAAAACCACCTTTTTCATCTTTGATTCGGTTGATTACCACTGAACCTTCGCCACCTGCGTTGGCAACGATTGTACGAAGTGGAGACTCCAACGCTTGACGAATGATGTTGATACCTGTGATTTCGTCGTCGTTAGCACCTTGAACGGCATCCAACGCAGAGATTGCACGGATAAGAGCAACACCACCACCAGTTACGATACCTTCTTCAACCGCAGCGCGAGTTGCGTGAAGGGCGTCATCTACGCGGTCTTTTTTCTCTTTCATTTCAACTTCCGTAGCAGCACCGATATAAAGGATAGCTACGCCACCTGACAATTTCGCCAAACGCTCTTGCAATTTTTCGCGATCGTAGTCAGAAGTTGTATTTTCGATTTGTGATTTAATTTGGTTTACACGGGCCTTGATTTGCTCTTGGTCACCCGAACCGTTCACAATCGTTGAGTTGTCTTTGTCGATGATGATTTTTTCGCAGTGACCTAGGTAAGAAAGGTCAGCGTTTTCCAATTTGAAACCACGCTCTTCGGCGATAACAGTACCACCAGTCAAGATTGCGATGTCTTCCAACATGGCTTTACGACGGTCACCGAAACCTGGCGCTTTTACCGCACACACTTTCAATGCACCACGGATTTTGTTTACTACCAATGTTGCAAGCGCTTCGCCATCTACATCTTCAGCGATGATCAACAATGGACGGCCAGTTTGAGCAACACCTTCCAATACAGGCAACAATTCTTTCATTGAAGATACTTTCTTCTCAGAAATCAAGATGAAAGGTTTCTCCAATTCGGCTTCCATTTTTTCCGCGTTTGTCACGAAATATGGTGACAAATAACCACGGTCAAACTGCATACCTTCTACTGTTTTTACTTCAGTTTCAGTACCGCGAGCTTCTTCTACAGTGATTACACCTTCAGTACCTACTTTTTTCATGGCGTCAGCAATCATGTTACCGATTTCTTCGTCATGGTTAGCTGAGATAGTAGCTACTTGAGCGATTTTGCTGAAGTCGTCGCCTACTGTTTGAGCTTGAGAAGCAAGGTTGGCAGTTACGGCCAAAACAGCTTTGTCGATACCACGCTTCAAATCCATTGGGTTTGCACCAGCGGCTACGTTTTTAGAACCGATAGCATAAATCGCTTGTGCCAATACAGTCGCAGTAGTAGTTCCGTCACCAGCAGCATCGGCTGTTTTAGAAGCAACTTCTTTCACGAGTTGAGCACCCATGTTTTCCATAGCATCTTTCAATTCGATTTCTTTCGCTACAGTTACACCGTCTTTGGTGATAGCTGGTGAGCCGAATTTTTTGTCGATGATAACGTTACGGCCTTTAGGTCCGAGGGTTACTTTTACTGCGTTTGCAAGCGTATCAACACCTTTTTTGATTTTGTCGCGTGCTTCTGTATCGAAGAATATTTTCTTTGCCATTGTTTTTTTAAATTGAAAATTTTAGAATTTGGAAATAAAACAATTGAAAGTTTGGGTCGGTAGCTGATTGATAATTACCGAATTTTCAAATTGTCACATTTGCATTAGAAAACATTAGATAATAGCGAAAATGTCAGATTCGCGCATGATGAGGTACTCTTGGCCTTCAACGGCGATTTCAGTGCCCGCATATTTACCGTACAAAATAGTATCTCCTACTTTTACTGTTAGGGGCTCGTCTTTTTTACCTGGGCCTACTGCTACTACAGTACCACGTTGTGGTTTTTCTTTTGCAGTGTCTGGAATGATGATACCAAATGCAGTTTTTTCTTCGGCAGGTGCAGTTTGCACTAGAACGCGATCAGCTAATGGTTTAACTTTTACTTCTGACATGATTATCAGGGGTTTTGATGGTTTTACAACTATTGGAACTTATTACTAAGTTTTGTCGTCTCTTTTTAACTCATTTTCTATGCCAGCTCAAAAATTGAATTATAGTCTGACATTTTTTCAGTTTTTGTAGTAAAGACTTGGGAAAGTCTGACATTATCAAAATAATCATTGGGAATTTGTAAAAATACCTTTGATATTATTTGGTTGTGCTGCTTTTTTTTGTAATTTGGGACAGTCGAAGGAAGAGGTGGTAGATTAGATGCAAAGACCATTTTTCCCCTTGATATGCACAGGTTTCCGAATGTTTTCAACCACTGAAAGTTTTAAGACATGAGAAAATTGAATCATAACTGGCTCACGGAAGGATTGATAGACTTTGAGTACAAAAAATACGTGTTAAAGGCTTATTTACAGGGAGTTAATTCGCAGTTTGATGAGTATAAACTGTACCCAGATTTGCCTGAGGTTGAAAAACATTTTAAACTTTCTGCGCAGTTGAGGCAGTCAAAAAAGCAATTTTTGGCCTCTTTCCGAAAGCGTATTGTGGGTGTAGATGTACAAAAAATGGAATTTTTGTATGAACAAGTGGCACAGAGTGAAGAAATGACCGAAATTGACAGCATTCTGGAGTATTCTCTGCCACTTTTTCAGAAAACGCTGACACGCGGACAAGACCAATCCGAAGACATCGCCTCGAAATTGGTATTTACTCCTGTAGGTATCATGCCCTTGTATTTGAAAGAAGGGTATCTGTTTATTTACCGAACAACCCAGAAAGCAACCGATATTTTTCAGTACAACGTACGTTTGTTTGAGAGCAGTGAGGAGCAGACCATCAAAACTAAGTACATTGAGTCGGTGCCAAAGAACATGGCAAATACTTTTGAAAATCTCAAGCTGACTCTTATCCGCAAGCGCCGTGAATTGCCCAATCCTGCCACTTATTTGATCGAATCACCCATTGATTACCCCGTGCAGGAAACGCTTTTGCCTTTGGCCAAACAAATGGTGTATCGGGTCGTGTGCCAGTCAGAAAAAACCGCTTAACTAAGCCCCCTTACAAACCGTCGGACTGATTCCATAAAAATAGGTTCGAGGTTGGGAAGTTGCGGACGAGGTTGCGTGACAATCGAAATGAGCAAGAAACCGTACGTCAAGCACCACCACTCGTAAAAAGTCTTAGAAACCGCATCGGCAGACCTCGGGCGAATCTGGGCTAGTGCTTCCCAAACGGGGTGGGTGTTGAGTTTGGCAAATTCTGCTTGATAGACCTGTTTTGAAAGACAGTTGGCGCCGTCTATGTTAAACATAACCTGAAACACCTCCGTTTGTTCTAAAGCAAAACGCCACTGGATTTGGGCAAACTCCGTTAGTAGTTTTTCGGGACTTCGGTAGAGGGTTTTTAGTTTCTGCAATTCTTCGTGCAGCGCCGCAAAGCCATCGTTGCGGATGGTTTCTAGAATTTTATCCTTGTTGTCGAAATATTCGTAGAGCATCGGTGGGCTGTATTCAATCACATCGGCGATTTTACGGATAGAGACTGCCGCCCAACTTTCTTCACGCGCAATGTCCTTGGCGGTTTTTAAGATATCAGCGCGTAATTGCTTTTTCATGCGCTCACGACGTTCCACAATTCCCATTTTGACCTTAGATTTCTATTAGAATTTTCGCAGTTGGAACACTTTACAGTGTTAAATATTCTACAATTAATAACTTCGGGAATGGAAATCCAAATCAATGGGCGTAAAAAAAGCCTCGTAATGGCTTGATTACGAGGCTTAATATGTCGAATATGGTCGCAGTTAAAGCGATTCGAGGGTGGCTTTGATGGCACCGAAATCAGGCAAGTTACCCGCACTTTCGAGGACTTCGGCGTATTGGATGGTGCCCTCTTTGTCGATGACAAAAGCAGCGCGTTTTGCGACGCCATTCATGCCAAACACAAAGTTTTCGCAGAAAACACCGTAGTCCTGAATCATTTTTTTGTTGAAGTCCGACAACAAATCGAAGGTGTAATTTTGCTCAGAACGGAATTTGCCCAAGCTAAAAATGGAGTCAATAGACACACCCAAAACCTCGGCATTGAGGCGTGTATAGTACTCAATGTTGTCGCGCATGGTGCAGAGTTGGGTAGTACAAACCCCCGTGAAAGCCAATGGGAAAAAATGAATAATGAGGTTTTTACCTTTAAAATCGTCGAGCGAAACCTCTTTTTTCTCCGTATTGAAAAGTTTAAAATCGGGTGCTTTGTCGCCTTTTTGTAATGACATGGTGATATATTTTTTGATTTGTTTCGGCAAAAATAGAAATACCCTTTGAAAACTTGACAAATGCGTAAATGTTCGTAATTATGCCAAAAAATTAGCTTTATACTAAACACCAACCATTTACAAAAAATGCAGACCATTTGGGGAATAGACCTTGGCGGAACAAAAATCGAAGGCGTTGTATTGTCATCACCTTCTCCCGACTCAGTTGTGATTCGCAAACGTATTGATACAGAAGCATATAAAGGGTATGCTCACATCGCTAGTCAGATTGTTAGGCTTGTCAGAGAACTGGAAGCCGAGACGGGTTTTAAGGCGGAAAAAATAGGCGTAGGTACGCCAGGGACGGTTGAGCCTTCGACAGGATTAATGAAAAATTGCAACACAACTTGTTTGAATGACATGCCTTTGTGCAGTGATTTGATGAGCATGTTGGGCATACCTGTGGAGATAGCCAACGATGCCAATTGTTTTGCGCTTGCTGAGGCGGTCATGGGGATTGTTCCTGATGTCGTTCCAACTTTTAACTGTGTTTTTGGCGTCATCATGGGAACAGGCGTTGGTGGTGGTGTGGTTTTGAAGGGAAAAGATGGCC
Organism: Runella limosa DSM 17973; assembly: GCF_000482465.1. Classification (GTDB taxonomy): domain Bacteria; phylum Bacteroidota; class Bacteroidia; order Cytophagales; family Spirosomataceae; genus Runella; species Runella limosa. The sequence continues at coordinate 406,173 of NZ_KI519421.1, read as the reverse complement.
AAGCGTTTGTGCTCAACGGTGTCCAAGGAATAGGAGGAGAGTGGGGGCATAATGAGTTAGAACCCAACGGCGACGACTGTTATTGCGGCAAAAAAGGGTGCGTAGAACAAGTGCTTTCGGGGCCTGCGTTGCAGCGTTTTTATGCTAAAATTAGTGGTGAACAAATCACAATGAAAGAGATTATGAAACGCTACGAAGCAGGAAATGACCCTTACGCTGCCCAGACCATTGACCGAATGTTGGAGTACTTTGGCAAAGCCGTGTCGGTATTAATGAATATTTTGGATCCCGATGCGATTGTACTTGGTGGCGGCGTTGGAAACATTGATTTGTTATACACGGAAGGGGTTGAACGGGCTAAAAAATATATTTTCAACAGCGGAAGAGTCGAAACCAAAATACTTCGACCAAAGTTAGGAGATAGTGCGGGGGTATTTGGCGCGGCGATGCTCGTTAGCTAATTGCAACAACACTCTCAAAAATAGCGTAGTAGAAAAGTAAACAAAACAAGATGAATTATTGGTTGGTCAAATCAGAACCCTTTGTGTATAGTTGGAATGATTTTGTAACGGCAGGAAAAAGTGTGTGGGATGGCGTGCGTAATTATCAAGCCCGCAACAACCTCCAAGCCATGAAAGAAGGGGATTGGGTTCTGTTTTATCATAGCAATGAGGGCATGGAAGTGGTGGGCATTGCTCAGGTATTGAAAGAAGCATATCCTGACCCAACAATCGACGACCCGCGCTGGGTGGTAGTGGAGCTTGTGCCTGTGCAGCCCTTGGTACAACCCGTGACATTGAAGCAAATTAAAGCAGATAATAGATTGGATCAAATAGCGTTAATTAGGCAATCTCGATTGTCGGTAATGCCTATCCGACCCGAAGAGTTTGATGTCATACTAAGTTTAAGCCAAAATGAAAGCACATAAAAAAACGTCCATTGTGGACAACCCAAAATGGGTTTTTAGTACAGTTCTGATTGCGCTATTGGGAACACTTCTGTCGGGAGTTCAAGCCCAAACCATAAAACGCGTGGAGTTGCCAACGGTGGGAACGAGCGAGTCGTATCATACGATTTCGTTGGGTTCTCGTGGGGTGATTTTAGTGTCACAAATCGCGAAAAATGCCTTTAATCTCCAGAAACTAAACTCGAATTTAGAGCGAGATTGGAGTATAAACGGAACCATTGAAGATAACCTCGATTTTATCAAGTCATCATTTGATGGCCAATCGGTATATTTGTTGTTTACCCGTAGCCGTACTGATTTTTACCAAGTAGTGAAAGTTGGTTTGGCAGGGTATATGGAGACATTTTATCTGTCGTCGGTCGATAAGTTTCAAATTACCGATTTTCAAACCCTTGGTTATTCGGTCTTCATGGCAGGTACGGTTCGTGATGAACCCATGCTTTTATATACCAATTTAGCTTCTAAACAAAGCAAAGTACTGGCAGGCGTTACCCAAGCGAACACCGTGATTCAATCGGTGGATGTGGATACGCTCCATCATTTGGTGAATGTCTGCTATGCCGCTCGTAAGGGCAAGGAAATCAAGATTATTTTCCGAACTTTTGACGAATATGGGCAAGCAGTAGGGCAGGTGACTATCAGCCCCGAACCCGATTATTCTTTACTAAATGGTCGCTTGTTTATGCTCAACGACTCAACCAAACTGATGATTGGGACGTATGGCTTCCGCAATATGCAAGGCAATAACAACAGCGCTTCACAGGGCTTGTTTTTGAGTAAAATTGTGTATGATGAAGTCGAATTTACGCAGTACCATAGCTTCACTGATTTTAAAAACTTCTTCAATTTTATGTCGGAGCGGGAGCAAGAGCGAATGCAACGAAAGATTGAGCGGAAACGCGAAAATGGTGATGACGTTAAGTTGAATTACCGCCTTTTGGTACATGACATTATTGAACAGAATGGCAACTACCTGATTTCGGGCGAAATATTTTATCCAGAATACAAAAATAATAACATCGGGCCCTACGGCACGAGCTCGTGGTGGGGATCACCAATGATGTATGGTGGAATGGGAATGTATCCGACGATGGGACTTTTGAATCCGTTTTATTGGGATCCTTGGTACGGAGCTCGTCGGATGAATAATGGCCAGATTTTCAACGGATTTGTCTATACCCATGCCATCGTGGCAGGTTTTACGGCCAAAGGCGATTTGATTTGGGATAACTCGTTGCCTTTTGAGAATGTTCGTAGTATGGAGCTCAAGGAAAAAATGCGCATAAAACCCAACGATGACAAAACAGTTTCGATGTTTTACAGCAGCCGTGGCGCCATCAAAGCCAAAGTTTTTGACCGTGATAAAGTGCTCGAAGACCTTCGTCCGATTCCCATCATGACGGCTGATTTGGGTGATAAAGTACGTCAAACATCGACCGATGAAGTGGTGTATTGGTATGATAATTATTATTTGGCTTTTGGTTATCAGCGAATTACGGGTGACGACGGTCGCCGAAATGTCTTCTACTTAAACAAGATTTCTTTCTAATTTTGTTGGATAAATTAAAAGGTAACTCTGCAACGGAATGAAAATTCCAGTTTGCAGAGTTACTTTTGTGTTTGAATCATCCTAAAAAGCCCTTCGTACAATGGGCTGACGACTATTATATGCAACTTCTGACTCCTCTTCACTGGAAAGAATACGAACTGATTGACAGCGGAAATTTTGAAAAATTAGAACGCTTTGGGGCGTATGTGTTGGCACGGCCAGAGCCACAGGCCATTTGGGACAAATCCCTTTCTGATAATGAATGGAAACAAATGGCGCAGGCAACTTTTCTGCGTGATAAAGGTTCGCCAGAAAAAGGAGTGTGGAAACTTGCGCCCAATATGCCCGAAAAATGGTGGACGCAGTACCGCCACGGCGGATTAAATTTGCGCTTAAAGTGCTCACTGACTTCCTTCAAACACGTCGGAATTTTTCCTGAGCAGGCGGCCAATTGGGATTATTTAGATACTAAGCTCCGCGCAATGAAGGTGGAGCGCCCGACGGTGCTCAATTTGTTTGCTTATACGGGGGCAGCCTCGGTGGCGGCTCGCCAAGCAGGAGCCGATGTAACGCACGTTGATTCGGTAAAGCCCGTGGTGACTTGGGCGCGCGAAAACATGGAAGGCAGCGAAACGGACAACATCCGATGGATGGTGGAAGATGCCTTTAAGTTTGTGCAACGGGAAGTGCGCCGTGGTAAAAAATACAATGGTCTAATTCTGGACCCACCCGCCTACGGTCGTGGCCCTTCGGGCGAAAAATGGGTGTTGGAAGAGCAATTGAACGATTTGCTAAAATCGTGTGCGGAATTGCTTGATAATCAGGATTTTGTTTTTATTTTAAACTTATACTCACTCGGTTTCTCGGCGTTGATGGCCGAAAACTTGGTGCTTGATAGTTTCGGCGACGTTCCTAATGCGGAGAGTGGTGAACTCTTTTTGCCTGACCGTGCCAAACGAAAGCTACCCTTGGGTATTTTTTATCGTTTTGCGAGTGTGTAATATCAGAACCTTCCCGAAAGTTCAAAACTTTCGGGAGGAAGAGGTATTTACCCAATTTTAATCTCCATCGAACGGCCGTTTTTACGACTTTCTTCGGCCATAAAACCCATCAAATGACTCTCAATTGAGGCTTCGATGGTAGAGGTAAGCAATGCAGGATTATTTTGAGAAACGGCCTGCACAAAGTTTTGCATTAAGCCATGGTCACCACCGCCGTGCCCCGAGTTATTAAACTCTTTTTGAGCACTTGCTTTCCAAATCGTTACTTCTTTGGTTCGGAAATCAGTGACTCTAATGAGGTCGTTATCACCTTCTATTTCACCCATGCTGAACATAACGCGGGTTTTGCGCGCTTCCCAGCCCGTGAACGCTTCGAGCCCAAACGTGGCCAAAACGCCTTTGTCAAACTGATAAATGCTGGTATAATGGTCGGGTTGGTCGTTGTTCATTTTGTAAACACAACGGCCATAATTGGAGGTTTTTAAGCGTTCCAAAATCGCAGGCCCTTGTAAGGCGGGATCTTCAGGTACGTCCAAAACGTGAATTCTTTTTTTCTGTTCATAATACACCTTAATGGCCGAAAAAGGACACTCGCGTTCTACTTTACACCCTTCTACACATCGTTCGGTACTACCTGCGGGGGCGTTTTCGGCTTTAAACCACTTCAAATTACCATAAGCAGAAACTGTTTTGGCGGATTTGTTGGCAATCCAACGCATGATGTCGAGGTCGTGGCACGATTTGGCCAAAATAATGGGGTTCGTTTTTTTCGATTCGTGCCAATTTCCGCGTACGTAGGAGTGCGCCATGTGGACGTGCTCGATGCCTTCGAGGTGGTTGATGCTAATCATTTCCCCCAAATCTCCCGAGGCGCACAGCTCCTTTAGTTTTCGGAAATACGCGGTATAGCGCAAAACGTGACAAACCGCAATGATGCTTTTTGATTTTTTGGCAGCGGCCAATATCTCCAAACACTCTTGCATGGAGGGCGAAATTGGTTTTTCGAGCAATACGTGGTAGCCCATCTTCAACGCCTGAAGGGCAGGGCCATAGTGCAGCGTATCGGGCGTAGAAATGATGATGGCATCCGCAAACTTGGGGACTTTAAATACATCCTCCCAGGTGGTAAAGCGATGGTTGGCTTCTATCCCGTGGGTTTTGGAAAAACGCTCGTTTCTAAACTCGTTCGGTTCGGCCACGCCTACCATTTTAACGTCATTGGGGTACGCAACGGCATAACGTCCATAGACATTTCCACGGTTTCCTGCCCCCAACACGATGGCTGTAATGGGCTGGGCAATGGAAATATAATGAGGGTTAGGGGAGAACGTAATTTCTTTTACGGTGGTAGCTTCTGCGGAGGTTCCGACGGCGGTAGCACCTGCTGTGAGGCCAATGGCTTTTAAGACTGAACGACGATTAAGGGTTTGCATAAGAATCATCAAGTAGTAGATAGACTGGGAAATATGGTATCTAAAGTATCGAATTCTACGGGATTAACCAAAGAATGAGAAAAAAACAAAACCATCAGTAATAAACATCGGATATTGCTTTTCTAACGTAGTACTTATCAGAAAATCAGCAACTAAAACGCTTACTCATTATGTCTTTCCTTAACATTGATTCGGTCAAAGAACGTACGTTTGATGCCATTGTGGTGGGCTCAGGAATCAGTGGAGGTTGGTCGGCCAAAGAGCTTTGCGACCACGGCCTCAAAACGTTGGTATTGGAACGCGGTCGTGACGTCAAACACGTAACCGATTATCCAACCACCCTTAAAAATCCGTGGGAGTTTCCGCATTTAGGAACGTTGCCCAAAGAAGTTACCGACGCCAACCCTATTGCGAGCCGTTGTTATGCGTTCGGGGAAGAATCGGCGCATTTTTTTGTGAAAGACAACGAACACCCGTACATTCAAGACAAACCTTTTGACTGGATTCGGGGATACCAAGTAGGTGGAAAATCGTTGATGTGGGCACGGGGAACGCAGCGCTGGTCAAAGTATGATTTTGAAGGCCCTGCCCGCGATGGTTTTGCCGTAGAATGGCCGATTTCCTACGCCGAGTTGGCTCCTTGGTACAGTCATGTGGAAATTTTTGCGGGGATTTCGGGAAATAAAGATGGATTAGCACAATTGCCCGATGGGGAGTTTTTGCCACCTTTTGAACAAGCCTGCGTGGAGAAACACTTTGGTCAACAAATGGCCAAGTATTATAAGGGAGCTCGTCCCGTGATTGTGAGCCGTTGTGCGCATTTGACCAAGCCACAACCGATTCATTACAAACAAGGCCGAGCACAGTGTCAGCAGCGCGATTTGTGCGTGCGCGGCTGTCCGTACGGAGGGTATTTTAGTAGTAATTCTTCGACCTTACCGTGGGCAGCGCGAACGGGAAAAATGACTCTTCGGCCGCATTCAGTGGTACATTCGGTGATTTATGACGAAAAGCTGGGAAAAGCGACGGGCGTGCGGGTGATTGATGCCAACACCAAAGAGATGATTGAGTACTATGCCAAAATCATTTTCCTCAATGCTTCGACGTTGAATACCAACTTGATATTGCTGAATTCTACTTCGAGTCGCTTCCCGAACGGCTTGAGCAATGACAACGGCTTGTTGGGGAAATACATTTCTTTCCACAACTTCCGAACCACCATATTTGGCGAATACGAAGGGCTTTTGGATACGACTCAGGAAGGAACACGTCCTGGAAGTAGCTACATTCCTCGATTTAGGAACGTGTTTCAGCAAGAAAAAACGGACTTTTTGCGGGGTTATGCCGCAGGTTTTTCGGGCGAACGCGTGATGGATTATGACACATCGGGCATGGGTGAATCCCTGAAAACCAATTTGGCAAATCCCAAATACGGTAACTGGCGCGTAGGCTCTTGGATGATGGGCGAGACGATTCCGAAAGAAAGCAACTTTGTGACGTTGGACAAAAATCAGAAAGATGCGTGGGGGATTCCGTTGTTGAGAACTTCTGTCGCTTACGACCAAAACGACGATAACATGGTCAAAGATTTTCACGAACAAATGACCGAAATGCTGACGTTGGCAGGTTTTAAAAACATAAAAACGAACGACGTACCTAGCAAAGCTCCAGGGCTGGATATTCACGAAATGGGCGGGGTACGAATGGGAAAAGACTCCAAAACCTCGCAGTTGAACAAATGGAATCAGTTGCACCACTGTAAAAATGTTTTCGTGACCGACGGTGCTTGTATGACTTCCAATTCTACCCAGAATCCGTCGCTTACCTTTATGGCGATTACGGCACGAGCCACCAACTATGCTGTGAAACAGTTGAAGGCAAAGAATTTGTAATATGGAGGAGGAGCTCAATAAAATCAACCATTGTTACTTATCTTTGTAACAGTAACCCAGTAAAATTGGCTTTAAATGTAGTATTATGGCTCAAATTGATAAATCGTTTGGTGATTGTACTTTGCTCTATCTCGAAAAAACATTTGGATTAGTGCAAGTGGATACGTTACCTAGCCTTACTAGCTGGCTACAACATGCGCAACAAATGGAGCTATCTGACTTTGAAAATGAAGATTTGGCTCTTTTTCAGAGTTTGTTGAGCGATAATATTTTACATTGGAACGAACAAGAGCTATCCCTTCATTTTATTGGACCCATGTTTTCGTTGGTACGTTTTACCAATCGTCAGCATTATTTTAATCTTTTTGCAGAGCGGCCCATCGAGACCACACTTGAAGACCTGAATCATCAATCTATTCGTCTATATGGTAAGCCCGATGGGCTGATTGCCACGGGCTACCGAGAACCTGAGTCGCCTTTTTTTTGCTTTACGGAATATAAAAAACACCGAGAACCCAACGGCGAACCCGAAGGGCAATGTTTGTCGGCGATGCTGGCGGGGCAGGCTATTAATCAAAAACCTGAGCAAGCCATGTATGGTTGCTTTGTGATGGGGCGAGACTGGTATTTTATGACCTTAGAAAACCAGTCGTACTGTTTATCGCGAGGCTATGATGCCACTACAGAACACCTCTACATAATTTTCAAGATGCTCAAAGCGTTGAAAGAAATCATTAAAACTCTGACCTCATAAGTTGTATTTCAACAATCAAAAAAGCCGTTTGCAATCGCAAGCGGCTTTTTGCTTTCAACCCTTTAAGATTCCCAAAAACTTGTACTAAGTACTATGTAATGTTGATGAAGTGAATTGTGGGTACAAAGGTAGGGGGAGAATGCGGGATAAAGGAGAGAAATGTTGGCAACTTGGTATAGAGACTTTTTTGAGGGCTTTGCCCTTGAATTGAAAGTATGAAACAGGGTTAAAACACTTTTAAAAGAAACATTTGTCTTTCGGAAGTATGTCAAATTTTAACATAGATTCAATCAAAGAACGCACGTTTGATGCGATTGTGGTAGGGACAGGAATTAGCGGTGGCTGGGCGGCCAAAGAACTTACCCAAAAGGGACTTCGTACGCTGGTATTGGAGCGAGGACGGGATGTGAAGCACGTTGTTGATTACCCCACGGCCATGAAAAAACCTTGGGAGTTTCCGCATTTGGGGGATGTGCCTTTAGAATTGAAACAAAGAAGCCCAGCGTCGAGTGGGCACTATATCTTCAAAGAACCGACATTGCATTTTGTGGTGAAAGACTTTGAACATCCCTTTGTCCAAGAAAAACCCTTCTCGTGGATGCGCGGGTATCAAGTGGGGGGGCGCTCGCTTTTGTGGGCACGTCAGGCGCAACGTTGGTCAGATTTTGACTTTGAAGGCCCTGCCCGCGATGGTTTTGCGGTCGATTGGCCCATTCGTTACAAAGACATTGCCCCTTGGTATAGCTACGTCGAAAAATTTGCGGGTATTTCTGGAAACAAAGACGGGCTTCCGAACCTCCCCGATGGTGAGTTTTTGCCGCCGCACGAGTTAAACTGCGTTGAAAAGCATTTTAGCCAACAAGTAGCCAAAAATTACAACGACCGCCAAATTATCATTGGCCGTACGGCGAACCTATCCCAAGCCAAGCAAATTCACCACGACCAAGGCCGTACCCAATGCCAACATCGGGTGCTGTGTGAGCGCGGTTGTCCGTACGGGGGGTATTTTAGCAGTAATTCTTCGACGCTACCGTGGGCGATGAAAACGGGAAAAATGACCCTCAAACCTCATTCGGTAGTGCATTCGTTGATTTATGATGACAAATTGGGCAAGGCAACGGGTGTGCGGGTGGTAGATGCCAATACCAAACAAATGACGGAATATTATGCCAAGGTGATTTTCTTAAATGCCTCGGCGCTTAATTCCAATTTGATTCTGTTAAACTCAAAATCAAATCGTTTTCCGAATGGTTTTGGCAACGACAGTGGAGTGTTGGGCAAATACATTGGTTTTCACAATTACCGTGGTCGGGTATCGGCCGAATTTGACGGGTATCATGATTCCACGTATGAAGGAAAACGCCCGAACGGCGCTTATTTACCGCGTTTTAGAAATGTGACCAAGCAAGAAACTGATTTCTTGAGAGGATATGCGGCCTCGATTAGTGCTTCTAAACTAGGGAACTCAACCGAAAATAGCTGGGGAGAAGACCTTAAAAATACCCTTGCAACACCTTCCACCTCGGGTTGGAGTATCGGGGCGAACATGATGGGGGAGGTGTTGACCAAAGAAAGTAATCACGTACGCTTGCATTCGGATTTAAAGGATGACTGGGGCATTCCACAAATGGTCATGTCGGTCGATTTTGACGATAATGACATGAAAATGGTGAAAGATTTCTACGAACAGTTTTCCGAAATGTTTGCCAAATCAGGGTTCATCAACATCAAAACTGCCGATACCAAACGCGTACCAGGCAATGAAAACCACGAAATGGGTGGCATTCGGATGGGAAATGACCCCAAAACGTCGATGTTGAACCGCTGGAACCAAATGCACGCCTGTAAAAATGTGTTTGTCACCGACGGCGGGTGTATGACTTCTACTGCAACCCAAAACCCATCACTGACCTACATGGCACTTACCGCCCGCGCGGTGGATTATGCCGTGAAGGAGTTTAAAAAAGGGAATTTGTAACAGCACGCAGAGCTGCTAAGTACGCTGTTAAGTAACTATTTACCCGCAGAAGTTCGCTGAATAGTACAAATGCAGATATTCGCTGATAAATGACTTAATGAAGCTATTCTCATCAGCGCATATCTGCGGCTCTTAGTCTGCGCCAATCTGCGGGTAAAACTTAAAAAGACGTAGCTAACAATGCACGAAGGCACAGCTTTAATTCTTTGTGAAGAATACTATTTTCGTGGTGGCGTATCGTATCCATTGTATTTTGGGAAAGTTAATTGTTGAGCATACCCGAGTCAATCCACTTTTTGACCAAACCAATCTGGCAATCTGAGAGTTTTAAACTACTACTAGGCATGGGCTGATAGCCCGATGCGTGCGTGACTGCCCCGTATAATTTGCCGTTTTTGGCCAAAGCTTGTACGTTGGCATAGCCTGTTAAATTGATGTTTCCCGATTGTGTGGTGCTATTGTGGCAACCCGTGCAATAATAGTCAAAGATAGGAACTAAGTGCTTTGAATAACTCGCTACCTGTGTAGAATTTGTGGTGCCGCTGGTTTCGCACGTGATATTTTTGGCACCTTGGTCAATCCATGACGCTATCAGCTGAATTTTATCGCTGCTCATGGGTGCGTTGGGGGGCGGTGGCATTCGCTCTTTGCTAGTATCAATGATGACTTGATACAATTTACTTTTCTTGGCGTTTCCTGCGGTAATGCCTTTACGGACTATTTTTTCGTAGGAGGTAAGGTCATAACCTTCTTCTGCGGTTTTGGAATCATGACAGCCACTGGTTGCGCAGTTGGCTAAAAAGAGGGGCAAAATTGCCGTGTTAAAACAAACCTGATTCTGGGCGTTGGTTGTTGTAGGAGCGCCGCAAGGCAACGAATCAAGTGCTGCGGTACTTCCACCTCCTTCGTTAGTATCGGTTCCGCCGCTGGTACTTGTGTCAGATGGAAGTGGCCCACCTTTTTCGTACAAACAACCTCCCAATAAACCCATTAAAACAGCGAAAAAAAAGATGTTGATAAATACTTTCATGTGCTTACTTTTTTTGTTCGTACGGGACAAATGAAAAGTTGGTTTTGATTGCGATGACTTCGGCAATTTTCTCAAAAACGAGTTTGGGAACTTCAATTTTATGGTCGGTTAGCGGAACGTTGAATTCATAGACCAACGATGCACCCGTTTTGGTTACGGTCAGCTTTCCAGTCATCGTACGTTCTTTGGCGACACCGTGCATGTTCAGAATTCCTTTGGCCGTGATGGTTTGCGTTCCTTCTTTTCCAAAATCAACTTTTTCCTGAATTTTGCCCGTAAATGAGGCCGCAGGGTATTTGTCTGATTCTAAGTAGTTTTCGTTGAAGTGCTCTTGCATCAACTTGTTTGGAAATTCAAATTGGACTACTTGCATTTTTACGGCTATGTCGTTGGATTTGGTATTCAAGATAGCCGTGACGTTTTTGTTCAAACCCGAAATATTTTCAAGGGGTGTTTCAGAAAAAAAACTTATCTGGGCGTTTCTTGCAATCAGGACATCTTGGGCTAAGACATTGCTCATCACCAAGCAGAAGAAAAAAATCAGTGGAAATTTCATAGTGGTAGTTATTTGTGCGTTTTTTTAGCGTCTCTGTCAAAACTAAATACGCGTGAAATGTTGAATCCGTAGAAAATATCGCCTTTGCCCCAGCTCCCCGTGGTAGCTCCAATAAATTGGTTTTCAATCATCCCGCGTGAATTGGACAAATGCAGTTGGAAAACGTGCCCGCCTGTTTCGATGTCAAATCCAAGCGAAAGACAATCTTTGTACTGTAGATCACGAACGTAGGCCGTACCGATTTTTTTGACGGTATAAAAATATTCGGCGTTGAAAGAGGTACGTTTGCTAAGTTTGAAACGTCCCCCAATGCCCGTTCCAAAAACGTCGTTTTCGTCGATTTGACTTTCGGTTTTGTTGCGGTGTAAAAACGTGGGGCTCAATTGCAGAGAAACTCGTTCGTTGAACTTTCGAGCGATGAGCAACTGACCCACGTACATTTGGCGTTCGAGGTTATTGTAAAATTTCACGTCGGGGGAAGTGGGCATCGTATTGGTGTAAGCCCCCGCAAAAACGGCAATGCTTACAGGCTCAAACCAGCGATTGGATTGACGCAGGAGTTTATATTTGGCAAAATAATCGTACGTTTTTTGGTACGAACTACGCCCCGCCCCAATCATCAAACGGTCGGTAACGCCGTATTCTAGCCCAATCCGAATGCGAGATTCGTCCAGCCCCCACAAATTGGAAAAACCTGAATTGAGCGCGCCAAATCGGTGAGAAATCCGAAAATCGAGGTGCTTTTTGGCGATGGTTTCAATGGATTGGCCATTGATGACCCGCGTCGATTTGAACGTCGCCGTTGCATACAGCGGGCCTGTCGATTCGTTGTCAAGCATTTTGAGGAGGTCATCTTGGGCCATGGCGCTGCCATAGCTCAAGATACAAAGAGCTAAGATAATTTTCTTCATGACCAATTATCAATTAGGCAGCTGTAACTGTTAGGGTGGAATTCAAAAGTGTAGTTTGGTATATCTTCAACCCTTTTTTTCCTTCCGTATTTAATCCTTTGCCCGTTTGGTCGAAGCGAGCGCCGTGGGCAGTACAATACCATTCGTTGTTCCTAAACGTAATTTGGGTTTTACCCTCGTGACTACACGTAAGGGTAGCGGCAATGTAAGTGGTTGCGTTTACGCGGGCAATTACCACCCCGTTTTTAATGACATAACCACCGTTCGTTTTTAGTTGGGCGTTGGACGCATCGGCTAAATCGACGGTAATATCACCAGTGAGAGGTGCCACGTTTGATTCATTTTGGCAGCTGTCGAGGGTGTAAAGGGCAAAAAGAGCCGCGCCAGAGAATCCAAGTTTTTTCAAAAACTCGTTTCTTTTGATTTTTTCATTCTGGGTCATAGACAATTGGATTAATGTTAAAAAAGAGGAAGGAATTCATAATTGCATACGAAAAGGGGATGGGCAAACGCTTCTTCGGTATCCCATTATTTTTTTATTTTTTTGAAGAAGCATTCTGCGTATCTTTCTCGTATAGGTTAATGTAGGAACCTCAAAGCAGCAAGAAAGGGTGATTTTCAAAAGAAAAAGTAGCGCTACTACGTGGCAAGAAATACTGGAAGGGTGTCTTAGGCGAGATACAAAAGCGCAGCGTCAGTTGTATGAACGCTACGCCAATTTTGCCAAGAATACCTGCCTTAGGTATGCTCAAAATGAGGTGGAAGCGGAAGAGATGGCCAGTGACGGGTTTTTAAAAGTATTTGATAAAATAGAAAAGTACGACCCTACTCAGCCGTTTGAAGGGTGGCTGAAGCGGATTATGATTAATACCGCTATTGATCATTATCGACGGAACTCGCACAAAATCAGCTGGTCTGATTTGGACGAAGCATCGCAAGTGCCTTATTCGGATAGTTATTACAAGGATGAATACCTGGTAAATATTACTGCTGACGAAATAATGACGTTTGTCCAACGGCTCCCAGCATCGTACCGCGCAGTTTTTTCGCTGTCGGTCGTCGAAGGATACAACCATAACGAAATCGCAGAAATGCTCGGAATTAGCGAAAGTGCATCACGCTCCAACCTGTCGAAAGCCAAGGCAAAACTGCAAAGTTGGATTAGTGCGTATGTTGTTCAACAAGATGAAATCACACACAAACATGAATAATGATTTTTTTGAACGGAGAATCAAAGAACAATTGGAGTCTGTCAACCGCCCGATGAGCCCCGAGGGCTGGGAAACGGTCAAAAAGAGATTGCCCGTTCCTTGGTATTTGTCGTTTTTAAGAGAGTGGGGATTGCTGACCATGGGCGGACTTATTTTTACGGGTTTGCTCGGGAATCTTTATTATCAGTTTAAAAATCAGCAGCTTATAAAACGACTCTATGAAGAAAATTCTATCTTAAAACAAGATGTAGCAACGCTGCGCCGAACGACTTCCTCATCGGCACAATTCGTCACCGCTCACCAAGTGGATACGGTGTATATCATCAAAAAAATGGTGGTAGAGCACCGCTATGTGTCTAACACTGACGAAAACGGTTATCAATTGGCCAGTACGAATGCCAGTTCAGAAGGGACTAAAAATCAGCGATTAAAAAAGGAAAATTTAAAGAAAAGCCCAGCGCAATTATCGCTCGAAGCTCGTGGTGCAGAAGCTACGGATACACTGGCGGCAACGACTACGGAGAAACCGCTCGAAGCTCAGGCGACGGAAGCTGTACCAACCGAGCCAACACCGAATGAAACCACTGCGAAGGAAGATTCTTTGACCACAGAACCAAAACCAGTGGCGCAGTTGCCTACCTCAAAAGACACCACGGCCAAAGCCGCACCTCCCTTGGCAAAGAAAACGTTCAAATTTCCAACACCACGCGTACGGGTAGGTATAGAATCGGAGTTTGGACTCAGAAAAATAGGCGTCGGACCGAGTGTAGAACTGTTTTTATCGCCCAATTTTAGCATTTCAGCAGGCTTACACGCCCATTCATTTTTGAGCCAAGAGTACCAGACTGTCAAAGAGTATAATGCAGCAACAGGGCTAGATTTTGTCAAACAATTTGCCGACGTCATTCCGCCTAATGATCATTTGGAAGAAATCGAAATGCACGTTTCAACGGTTGAAATGCCGATTGGGTTCAAATATTATTTGCCACTGCGGCGCGATTTCTCCTTGGTTTTTGCCACGTCCACCAACGTGGATTTACGGGCTTTTAATCAAGTTAAGTTTGAAGCGTATAAAGACGGAGCAGAGCAATACCTTTCTGTCGAAACCAAACACGTACCCAAATCATTTTACGAATATACGTTTGGGCTGGGTATTCAGAAGAAATGGAAACAAGGCATTGCGCAGGTACAGCCTTTTGCCAACTTTTCGTTTCGTCAGCCCGAATATGCCGTTGGGGGGAACAATGTATTTGGAATAAAAGCCTCGTTGTGGGTAGAGTTTGGGAAAAAGTAAGTTGCTTCTTTGGCTAAAAACAACGGCTTAGGCGCTCATTTTGAAGGTTCAATGGAAAAAAATTGAGCGAATTGTTTTCGTATCGCAACTTTGGCGTCATAAAAAATGGACTGCACAAAGCAAACGGCTGGCGGATGAAAACGAGCGAAATTTCTTGGAGTTGGGTAATTTTTAGTGGTGTATTTTCACTGGTAGGACTGGTGTGTTTGGGGTTTGCCTACTATTTCTGGAACAAAAACAGAAAACTAAAATCAAGCGGGGTAGAAACAACCGCGTTGGTGATTGCTCATTATAAAAAACCGCAAATTCCCCCTTCTACGGCGAAGGCCGTTGTGATTCAATACACCGATAATCATAATCAAACAAGGGTATATTACTCAACACTTTACACCACTCCCGTCCAATTTCAGGTGGGTGAAACCATCCGAATTTGGTACCAAAAAGGCAACCCCAACGAGGTATTGATGGAAGGCAAAGACGAATGGCTACTTCC
The DNA here is from genome assembly GCF_000482465.1 of Runella limosa DSM 17973. Lineage (GTDB taxonomy): Bacteria > Bacteroidota > Bacteroidia > Cytophagales > Spirosomataceae > Runella > Runella limosa. The sequence continues at coordinate 391,104 of NZ_KI519421.1, read as the reverse complement.
TACCGTGTTGGGGGCCTTTGGGGTAATATTTTCGTTGATTGGGCTGCCTAGCCTACTTAAGGAGTTGTTTTTCTAGCTAATAGTTTAAAATTTTACCCGCAGATTGACGCAGATTTAAAGTCGCAGATTGACGCCGATGAATGGATTCATTCAGTTATTTTCAGCGAAAATCTGCGCTTGCATTATTCTGCGGACTTCTGCGGGTAAAGAATTAATGTACTAACTATTCTTCCGACTTGTTTTTCAAGCTCATCAAAAGCGTATAAGCGCCTTTTACCACAAAATTTTGCTGACTGGGCGCTGGAGATAAAATCTCGGTAAAGCCATTTTCGGTATTGCCTACTTTGACTTCATTCATCAAATATTCTTTATTTGATTTCTGGACAAAAGCGTACTGTTTTCCTTGGTATCTGACGATGGCATCTTCGGGAAGCACATACGCTTGATTGTTTTTAACCTCCACTTCCGCGTTCATGTACGTGCCTGGAATGAGGGCTTTGTCGTACTGTCGAAAATGGCATTGTACTTCCGTCGCACGGTCAGAGGTTAGGTCTTTCCCAATCATAATTACTTCTGAAAGGTGTTTTCGCTCGGGCTGATTGTTGGTGTAAGCCCAAATTTTCTGCCCGATGTAGAGTTTATCCACGTCTTTTTCAAACACTTTCAGTACCAAGTGAATATCCGAAGGGTTCACCAATTCAAACATTACTTCGGTAGGCGAGACGTACTTACCGATGTTGGTATTAATTTTAGACACATAGCCGTTGATGGGTGAAATGACCTTAACGGTGCGCGTAATGTTATTTTCGCTCAAATGGTCGGGATTGATGCCTGCCAACCGAAGTTTTTGGGCCAAGGCACTAATCAACACTTTTTGGCTCCGAAACTCAGCCTCCGAAAGCTGATACACTTTATCGCTGCTGGCTTTGCTTTGGTTGAGGTCTTTTTGGCGCAAATACTCGTTTTCGAGGAAGTTGATTTTGGATTTTGCCGTCAAATAATCTTGCTGCAATTGGATATATTGTTGGTCTTCCATTACGGCCAACACTTGCCCTTTGCGAACGTTCATTCCCACCAATAAATCGGTTTCTTCCAAATAACCACCCGTAGGCACGCTAATGGAAACCACGTTTTGGGGAGGAACTTCAACGCGTCCGTTTACTTTCAACACCGATGAAATAGGCCGTTGGGTCAATGTTCCCGTTTCAATCTCGGCGTTTTTGAGCTGGGCATCGCTGAGTTGAATCAAGTTTTCATCCGCTGGGGCAGCGGTCGCGGTGGTTTCGGACGTTTTTTCACTGCAAGCCGTCAAAGTAAAAACAGCCGTAAGAATGAGTAAAGCCCCCAAAAAAGAGGGAGCGAAAGCGATTTTATTGAATTTTATTGTACGTTTCATTGAAGTCGAAGGATTAATTGGTTTGACTAAAATACTGGAGCTGGATGGCGGCGTTGTTGAGGTTTTTGACCGCCTCTACGTAGTCATTTCGCACCGTGGTGGCTTGATTGACGAGCAAAACCCACTCCAGATAATTGATGTTTCCTGCCAACAATTGTTGGTTGGCGGTGGTCATAATCAATTGCGCATTGGCCAAAGCCGTATTTTCAAAATAAGTGACCGTATTCAAAAACTTCTGGTACTGGGCTTTGGCCGTTTGGTAATTGGTTTGAAGCGACTGGATACCTACTTGAACGTTACTTTCGGCGATGAGTTTTTGAACTTTGGCGCTGTTGATTTGGGCTTTTTGAGCCGCTGCAAAAATCGGGATTCCTACCCCCAACTGCACCGACTGAAAGCGATGGAAGCCTGTATAGGATTGATTGTCAGCGCCTGTGCCTCGGATGCTTCCGTTGTTGTACAGTACCGAAAGATTCGGTAATAACCGCGCTTTTTCAACCTGAAAACTAGCTTCGGCTACTTGTTGCTGTTGTCGCAACCACCGTAAATAAGGGTGGTCGTTGGGGGCAAGGAGCTGAGAAGGGGAGGCGAGTTTGAACGCCAAAACGGTCGGAGTAAAAATGGTCGTTGTATTCAACAGCAGTTGAAATTGCCATTGAAGCGCCTCGGAATCAAACTGAAGTTGGGTAAGCTGCGTCGTAATTTGTCCCAATTGCGTTTCGGCCGTGGCTTTTTCAAGGATGTTACTTTCGCCTTTGGCAAGCCGTAATTCCGCCCGTTTGAAGAAGTCGGTATAAAGGGTATCGGCAAACTGTAGCAACCGTTTCTTTTGTTGTAAATATACCAATTCGTAAAAAACTTGAGCAACTTGCTTCCGAACGTCCACCTCCCGAACATTGACGGCCAACACACTACGTTGCCACTCGGCGTTCAATAAGTTTTGTTGGGTTTGATACACTTTTGGAAAGCTAAACGATTGGCCAATACCGACTTTGGAGTCAAAATAAACGCTATTGATTTGTCCCAATTCGGCCGTGACGGTCATTTGGGGGAGCGCTTTGGCGGTTTTTGTCAGGGCTTGTTGGTAAGCCGAAACGAGCTTCTCGTTTTTGATTAACAAGTTGTTTTTCAGTGCAGTATCAATCGCTTCCTCCAACGTAATGGGCGTTTGGGCTTGCGTTGAAAAACTAAGAAACCCTACCACCACGAGAACAGCTAAGGGAGGCTTTTTCCCAATTTTTTCAAACGTCATGTATAAAATAGGCAAGACAAACAACGTCAGAAAGGTAGCAATCATCAGGCCGCCAATCACTACCGTAGCAAGTGGCCGTTGGACTTCGGCACCTGCACCGTTGCTAATGGCCATGGGCAAAAAGCCTAAAGAAGCCACAAATGCCGTCATCAATACGGGGCGAAGCCGAACTTTGGTGCCGTTGATGACAATTTGTTTGACGTCTTCTAGTCCGCTCGCTTTGAGTCGGTTAAATTCGGCAATGAGTACAATTCCGTTTAAAACCGCTACCCCAAACAAGGCAATAAACCCAACACCCGCGCTGATACTAAAGGGCATTCCGCGCGCGGCCAAAAGCAAAATACCACCAATGGCCGACAGAGGAATGGCAGAATAAATGAGCAGCCCGTGCTTGACCGAATTGAAGGCGAAAAAGAGCAACAGAAAAATCAACGCCAACGAAACAGGTACGGCAATCATTAGCCGCTCTTTGGCCGCGTTGAGGTTTTCAAACGCTCCTCCATAAGTAATATAATAGCCCGTTGGGAAGCGAATTGTTTGGGCTACTTTACCTTGGAGTTCATTGACAATACTTTGAACGTCGCGACCGCGAACATTGAACCCTACGACAATGCGTCGCTTGGCATCCTCCCGCTGAATTTGGTTTGGCCCTTCTTTGATTTGAACATCGGCCAATTGATACAGAGGGACTTGCGGGCCGTTGGGTGTGGGAATAAGTAAGTTTTGAACCGAGGCCAGGTCTTTCTTTTGCGCGCCACTAAGGCGGACGACCAAGTCAAAGCGTTTTTCGCCTTCATACACCATGCCGCTACTTTGCCCCGCAAAAGCTGTGTTTACAACCCGATTGATGTCAGTAATGTTAAGGTTGTATTGGGCAATGGCGTTTCGGTTGTATTGAATGACAATTTGGGGAATCCCCGACACGGTTTCCACGTAGAGGTTTTTAGCACCGTCGATTTTTTCGATGAGCGCACCTAGTTTATTGGCGTAGGTAGCGAGGGTATCTAAATCTTCCCCGAAAATTTTACAAACTACATCTTGCCGCGCGCCCGTCATCAATTCGTTGAAACGCATTTGGACGGGAAACTGGAATCCTGCCGTTACGCCAGGGATTTCGGCCAAGGCAGCCCCCATTTTTTCGGACAATTCACTAAACGATTTGGCAGAAGTCCATTCTTTTTTGTCTTTCAAAATCACCATCATGTCGCTGGCATCCATGGGCATGGGGTCGGTGGGCACTTCGCCGCTCCCAATTTTTGTGACCACTTTTTCCACTTCTGGAAAGCGACTTTTGAGAATATGTGCTGCTTTTTGGGTGCTTTCAACGGTCGTAGAGAGGCTACTTCCCGTAAGCACGCGGGTGTCCACGGCAAAGTCACCTTCTTCGAGTGCGGGGATAAATTCGCCGCCCAAGGTGCTAAAAACCAGGATTGAGATAACAAAGAGGGAAATCACACCGACTAAAACCATTTTTGGGAACTCAATGATTTTGGTAAGGGCATTTTGGTAAAACATTTCCACTTTTGCCATAAATCGGTCGGAGAAATTGGGAACGTGTTGAATCTTTTTACTCAAAAACACCGAACTCATCATCGGGATATACGTCAGAGAAAGTAAAAATGCTCCCAATAAGGCAAAAGCCACGGTTTGAGCCATGGGCTTAAACATCTTTCCTTCAATGCCTTGAAGGGTAAAAATGGGTAAATACACCACCAAAATAATGACTTGCCCAAACACGGCGCTGTTCATCATCTTACTGGCCGATTGTTGTACCTCATCGTCCATTTGGGGCTGGCTGAGGTGCGTTAGTTCGGTGAATTTTTTGTTGTGGGAAAGTTGGTGCATGACCGCTTCCACAATAATCACCGCCCCATCGACGATAAGCCCAAAATCTAACGCGCCCAAACTCATCAGGTTGCCACTTACGCCAAACAAATTCATCATTATGATGGCAAACAGCATGGCCAAGGGAATCACCGATGCGACCAGCAAGCCCGCGCGGAGGTTGCCCAAAAAGAACACAAGTACTAAAATGACTATTAAGGCACCCTCTAAGAGGTTTTGTTCAACCGTTCCAATGGCATTATTAACCATTTTGGTTCGGTCCAAAAACGCTTCAATGACCACACCTTCGGGTAGGGTTTTCTGAATTTGGGCAACGCGCTCTTTGACGTTTTTGATTACCTCGCTGCTATTTGCGCCCTTGAGCATCATCACTACTGCACCCGCTACTTCCCCTTGGTCGTTGTAGGTCATGGCGCCAAAGCGGGTGGCGTATCCTAGTTTAACATCGGCTACGTCTCCAATAAATAAAGGCGTACCGCCGCTGAGACTTTTGATGGCAATGTTTTTGATGTCATCCAACGTACCTACCAGTCCCTCACTGCGAATATACAGCACAGTCGATGCCTTTTCGATGTACGAGCCGCCTGTATTTTGGTTGTTGGTTTCGAGGGCTTTGAAGACATCATTGATGGTAATTCCGTACGCTTGTAACTTGTTCGGATCTACCTCAATGGAATATTGTTTGAGTTTGCCTCCAAAGCTACTAACTTCCGCAACGCCCTTTACACCAAGGAGTTGACGGCGGACTATCCAGTCTTGGATGGTTCGTAAGTCGGTTTCGTTGTACTGTGATTCGTAGCCTTCTTTGGGACGTACTACGTACTGATAAATTTCGCCTAAACCCGTAGAAACAGGGCCTAATTCGGGCACGCCAATGCCCTGAGGGATTTCGGCTTGGACTTTTTGCAAACGTTCGGCGACCTGTTGACGCGCCCAATAAATATCGGTATTGTCGTCAAATACGGTAGTTACCAATGATAATCCAAAACGTGAAAAGCTCCGAATCTCAATAAGTCCCGAAATGTTGTTATTGGCTTGTTCGATTGGAAAAGTAACTAAGCGCTCAATGTCGGTAGCCCCCAACGACGGCGCAATCGTAATGACTTGTACTTGATTGTTGGTGATGTCGGGGACGGCATCAATGGGGAGTTTGGTTACTTCGTACGTTCCGTAACCGATGAGGGCAAGGACAAATAGCCCAATGATGAGTTTGTTCTTAACAGAAAACTCAATGATTGAATTTAGCATGGCAACAAGAAAAATAATGAAACAATAGCATCAGCCCACTGCTATTCGGTAGCAGGGTGGGTGTGCGCAAAAAAGAGTCATCGACGACTCAGAGGTGTTTCATTAAGCGCGTTGGGGCGGTTGCCAGATAGCCGAGAGATAGGTGGCTAAAAGATGAGAATCCGAATAAAATGAAGGCTTTTCGGCCTGTAAAATGGCTACGTGAGGCGCAAGCGGCTCAAACGTTGGGAAAAGGTAAATGGGAACTTGAAACGACCCACAGTCATCGTGTGATTGAAAGGGTAACTGCTGGTCGCGGGCGGTATCGCCATCATCGGCATGGTGGATGGCGTAGTGGTGATAAATAAAGCTCAGAAAGGAAGTGGAAGCATCGCGGTATTGGTGTTCTTGAAAGTGCATCACAAGCACAGGCAACTTTAGCAACTGACTACAAGGAGTTGCTGAAAGCATATAAATTGCCAAAAGAAGCCTTGAGAGGAATACTTTCACAGAGGAGGTTGATGTCTTAATCTTCTGATTATAATTGGCGAACGTGCGAAAGAATAAAAAAGTGCTGAGTTGGTCAAATTTAAGGAAGAAAAATTTACTTTTACTTTTTAACCTTACCCCCTTACCATTATCATGCTTCTCAACAAACGTGAATTTCTCCAGTCTGTGACAGGATTGGTCGCATTGAGTCAAACAACAGCAGATACGGCTTTGGCAGCTTTTCAACATCAATCACCCGAAGAAGTAGCCCAAAATGAAAATTTTTGGGCAGAAGTTCGTAAAGGCTTTACCGTGACTTCGGAGTTTATTCACCTCGAAAACGGCTATTATGTTTTGGCATCCGACGAAGTGCTAAATACGTATATCCAGCACGTTAGGGATATAAATAAAATTTCATCGCGTTATATGCGGACGCGACAGTTTGATGACAAGCTAGCGGTTCGGAAACAACTGGCGGAGCTGGTGGGGGCTTCGTACGAAGAAGTAATTATCACCCGCAATACCACCGAATCGCTTGATACCATCATTTCGGGGATTGACTGGAAAGCAGGCGACGAAGTGGTGATGGCTTTACAAGATTATGGTGCCATGGTTGATATGTTTAAACAACAAGCTCGTCGTTATGGGATAGTGAACAAATTTGTTTCGGTACCTAATCACCCCGCCTCCGACGACGAAATCGTGAAGCTTTACGAACAAGCGATTACGCCCAAAACCCGTTTGTTGATGGTGTGTCACATCATTAATATCACGGGGCATATTTTACCCATTCAAAAAATCGCTGATATGGCGCATACCCGTGGGGTAGAGGTGATGGTGGATGGCGCGCATGCGGTGGGGCATTTTGATTTTAAAATTCCTGATTTGCACTGCGACTATTACGGTAGCAGCCTTCACAAGTGGTTGGGATGTCCGCTGGGGGCAGGTTTGTTGTACGTCAGAAAAGAAAAAATAAAGCAAATTTGGCCTTTGTTGGGAGAAACGGGCTATCCCGACGACGACATTCGTAAACTCAACCACACGGGTACGCATCCCGTTCATACCGATTTGGCCTTGGCCGATGCCATCAATTACCACAAAAAAATAGGCATTGAACGAAAAGAAGCACGGCTGCGGTATTTGCAAACATATTGGACGTCCAAAGTCAGGAATTATCCAGGTATTGTCGTCAATACTTCTGCGGATCCTACCCGCCACGGTGCGATCGGAAACGTGGGCGTAGCCAAGCTTTCGCCTGCGGATTTGGCAAAAACGTTGATGGAAAAATATAAAATTTGGACTGTCGCGATTGACTATGCCAACGTACACGGCGTGCGCGTAACTCCGCATTTGTTTACCACTACGCAGGAGTTGGACGTGTTTGTGAAAGCCTTAAAAGAACTAGCAGGCTAAAAAAAAGACCTTCCAAGTTGACGTTAAACTTGGAAGGTCTAATAAAAAAAGTAGAAAGCGATTATTTACGACTTGCTTTCCAAGCGTTGAAATCTACCATGTTAACTTGGCCACGAATTTCTCCACCTTTGTTTACTGCTGTGTGAATGTTTGCATAAAGCAATCCTGAAAAGAGCAGATTTTCTTGTTGTTGGTTTAAATCCCAAGAACCAGAAATAGGAGAATTTAATGTACTGCCAAAGTTATAAACTACTGGCCCAGCTTCCCAGCTATTGCCGCTATGGAAGTGCCCCGCAGTAGCAGTAAGACCAGAGTAAGTGATTGTATAAGTGAGCTTTTTGGTCTCTTTGTTGTAAACACCCTCCATACGGCCTGTGGCACTGGTAGTGACGGGAGGTACTTCATTGGCACCTGTCAGCGTTGCTTCAAATTTGACCTCAGGATTAGTGTGTGGACCTTTTTCAGTACAGCTGACCATAACTCCCACAATCAATAGAGCGATGAAAAAGGGTAGAGCTTGCGTCAATTTCTTCATGGAATTTGCTGATTTGTTTTGTTTGAATATGCAATAATATTGTTTTCCGTGTCAATATCCAATAGTTTAGGGAGAAAAAATCCGTTATTGGATGGCCCAAACATCTAACTTTCTGGCATAGAGGGCGTGTTCGTCCCACCAAATTTGTAACCATTCATCGGTTTCACTGAGGACAATGACTTTATTTCCTCGGGAAATCGCCTTTTTGACGGGTGCTGCCGAGGAGGGAGATTCGCGCAGGAAAGCAGTCTCCTTGTTAATAATACCAATTTGGTAAAAGTCAGGCAAGTTGAGTAATATAAGCAAGGTGCTTAGATACAAAATCACTACCCAAGTGTGGCGTCGTTGTATGAGTTCGTTGTGCCTTTTTTTCTGTACAAGCACCACGAAAGCATATATCCCAACAATCAACAAAAACAACGTAAAGTAAAGGGAGTATTTCCTAAAAAATAGAAAAATGAAACTAAAGTCATCAACTTCGTAACCCGATAAATTGTAATTAGCTGCTGTTTCCGTAATTTTATTCAAAACGGCTTGCCTTGGTTGGCGGTTGTAAATCATACTCAAATAATACAATTCACGGGCATAGTCGTTTTGCTTTTCGTTGATGTACGCCAACTTATAATAAATAGGCAGGGGAGCGAGCGTTGTGTTTTTGAAGCTAGACAAGTAGCGTTCGTATAAAATCTCCGTTTCTTCGATTTTACCATTCAAAAACAACGAATCAACTTTACGTAAATTGACGGTCTGGGCCTGCGCCGACAAGGCACAAATACACCCTATCGCCGTCAATATTTTGATGAACGTTTTAGCCGAAAATTCGATATTTTTAGAAAAATTCAAGACCTAATTATTAGTTGTTAAGTTTTACAAAACCACCATCAATCAAATAATCACAACCAGTAATAAAACCAGCTTCGTCTGAGCAAAGATAAAGCGCGAGACTGGCAATTTCGGACGGTTTTGCCATGCGTCCAATCGGCTGAGATTTTGATAATTTCTCAAACATTTCAGCTTCTTTGCCAGGGTAATTTTTGGCAATAAAACCATCCACAAACGGCGTATGAACGCGGGCAGGGGAGAGACAATTGCAGCGAATATTGTCATGCAAATAATCTTTGGCCACCGAAAGCGTCATCGCAATCACCGCACCTTTGCTGGTCGAATACGCAAACCGATCAGGAATACCAACGGTACCTGCAATGGAAGCAGTGTTTAAAATGACGCCACCACCTTTGCTTTGAAAATGAGGAATAACCGTAAAGAGACAATTATACATCCCTTTGACGTTGACGTTCATCACCCGTTCAAAATCACTTTCGCTGGTTGTATGGGCTTTCCCAACGTGCGCCACCCCCGCGTTGTTGACCAAAATATCAATGGGATGTTTTTGGATAATGGCTTGAATCGTTTCGACTACATCTGCTTGTTTTGAGACATCTACCGCGTGTGCTTCTGCCTGAAAACCCTGTTGAACCAATTCGTCGGCAACGGTTTGGGCTTGGGCTTGATTGAGCTCAAGAATGTGAACATAAGCGCCTTGTTGCGCAAACAACTGGCTGATTGCTAGTCCGATACCACTGGCTCCGCCAGTTACGAGGGCTACTTTATTTGTGAGTGTGAACATGAATATTGAAATGCGGCTTTATAAAAAGTAAGTCATCAAGTGGGCAAAAATACCGTGATTTTGCCGAAAAGACCTATATTTCAGGAGCAATTTTAAAGAAAGCCCGCAAAACACTGATTTAATCTTTCTTTTCGTTTAACCCGTATATATATTGAACGTAGCACACCCCAACCCAATGGCGCAAGCCGTACAGACTGAACGTATGATTACTTGTTTAAAAATGATTTGGAAACTTAGCCGTGTCTTATTGGCTTTTTATCTGGTGGCAATGGCCTTGCTTGGCTGCCAAAGCGAAACGCTAACCCCTTTTATTGATGAACAAATTGCTTCTTACAAAGACCTTTACGACCAGTCGTATGGTACTGATCCACTGCAACGTTTTGATATTCACTACCCCGAAACTGTTTCGGGAAAACCCTCTGAAGTGTTGATTTTATTGCACGGAGGGTCTTGGTCGGGTGGTGATAAATCGTTTTTGACTCCCAGTGTAGAACAACTAAAAAAAGCACAAAAAAACTTGACCATTGTCAATGCCAACTACCGCGTAACCAGCAAAACAGGGGTAAGAATTGGGCAACAAATCGAAGATATTCAACAATTAGTGGCTTTTTTGAAGCAAAAGGCGGTAACTTATCACCTAAACGAGGGGGCTTTTGTCATCGGAGGAGTGAGTGCGGGAGGGCACTTGGCGATGCAGTACAGTTACACACATCCCACGGATGGCGTACGGGCGGTAGTGGGCATTGTAGCACCCACCGACCTGACTTCCAAAGCACTCCGTGAAGCAGGTTTAGAAAAATCAATTGTGCAGCTCATTGGAAAATCGTACGAAGAAGCGCCGCTTGATTTTTTGCAAGCAAGTCCCTTAAATACGATGACACCCTCCGCACCTAGAACCATCCTTTTTTACGGTGGACAGGATAACATCATCACGCCTGAGCAACGGGTATTGACCGAAGCAAAACTGACGCTTTACGGCATCAACCATCAAGTTTATTTTTACCCCGAACAAACCCACGACTTTTCAGCAGAACTGTTGGCCGATAAACTGATTAATGTGTTTAGAGGGAGATATTAACAAAATGTGGTTTAGACTTTCCAAGTTTATAAAACTTGGAAAGTCTATCTATTTTATAACCGCTAAAGTTCCTTTAATGGTTTGATTGGTGAATTTTAAACCATAGTAATATTGACCAGATGGTACTCCGTCAGCACACCACTTAAACTTTGTGTCAATAGAACTATAAACCAATTTTCCCCAACGATTAAAAATTTCTATTTTCTCAAACTGAGGACCACAAGCTACACTCGAAATACCCTCAACAAAAAAGCAATCGTTTTTGCCGTCGCCGTTGGGCGTGATGACATTCGGGGTATTTTGCTCAACATTGGTAGCCGTCGGTAAATTGCCTAAGCGCATTCTTACGGCGAGGGTGTCGTTTTTGTTGGTACCGCAGCTATTGTCTTGGGTGATAAAATGCACCACCATTTCTTTTCCTGCCATTGCGGCGTAGTCGGCACAGTTGGGCTTCCATTCAAAACGAGAAGTAAGGCGAGGATTTCCCGTTTTTTCATCAAACTTCATTTGGTATTGCGATAGGTTAAAGCCTTGTCCTTGGGCATACAAACGCAATTGGTCGGTTTTGTCGGCATCGTCGGAATAAACGTCAAAAACCACCGAACCACTCCCGTCGGCGGCGGGCAAAGGAACGTCAATAATAGCTGTAGAGGTAAGACTTGTCGATACCTTGGGCTTATTGTTGGGTAGGGGAGAGGCTTGCAGCCGAACCGTGACTGTATCCTTCACTTGGCGATTGCAGGCCACGTCGGTGACGATAAAATCAACAATGTACTCTTGCCCGACGGCGTTGCAAGGAGGAATCCACGTAAAAGGTTGTGTTACAGTGCCTTTTCCCGTGGCGTTGTTGAAAGTCATACCCACCTGATTGAGTTGAAAACCCCGCCCTCGTGCTTCCAGCACCAGTTCATCGTTGTCTTTATCGCTGCCTATTACATTAAAATTGAGGGTTGTTCCTTGGGCAATGGCCGCCCGATTATTGGTTAAGTTAGTCACCACGTCAGGGTTATTGTTGAGGGCACCTTCAATAAAAACTCGGATGCGCAACGTGTCAAGCAGCGGTTGGGGACAGCCGTCGTCGGCCACGATGACTTCAACAATAACGGGTTGGTTATTGCGGCTTTCGACGCATTTTTCAAAGCAAATTTGCGCTTTCAAAGTATCAGTTGCCGACTTGGTGACGTAAGTAAGCGGATTGGCTGACACGCTGGCGTCGTCAAAATTAATACCAATCGTACGCAGCGTCAGGCGCTGATTAGGGTCGCGGTCGGTGATTAATATGTCCAAACATTTCGACTGGTCGCGCTTGATAGTGAGCGTTTCGCCTTCTTTATAGAAAGCGGTTTTACCTGTTTCTCGGTAGAGAGCCGTTGGTGCAAAATTTTGGGGACAATCCACCACTTTAAACTGAAATTCTCGCCTAACAGCCCCAATTTTGACGCCTTTTCGGTATTCTTCAACCAACACCGCAAAAACATAAAGCCCTGCTTTGTCGGCGGTTACGTTCAGGATGCCCGTTTGCCGATTGATTCGCAACGGCACGGGGCCAGGAATCATGTTTTGGTCGCTGATACCCGATGCCCAAATAACCTGTGGATAAGTACTGCTTCCACGCGCAACGGGTTCGGGGTTGCTGGTATTGGCATAACCTGCCCAAGGACGCGTCAGTGAATAGACCAAGCTATCGCCGTCGGCATCTTTACCGCTAAAATCGAAGGTAAAAGGGCGATTGAGACAAATATAGTCGCCTTTCAATTCGCCAAATTTTGGGGTAGAATTGGTATAAGGTTGGTTGTTTTGTACCAAAGCAGGAAATTCGGTATAAAAAGTTTCGCCTGTACTTGCTGGATTGAGAATGTTGGTAATGATGCTATTTCGGCAGCAGCGTTCCCAGACGATGTAATAACCGCGCGGGTCATTGAAGTTTTGGGTATTGATAATAATTTCGCTGGAGTACCTAATAAATAACGTGCGTAAATCGGCGTTCAACGCGCCACAAGTTGGATTAGTATAGCTAATGAGCTTACGGGTTGTTTGAGGAAGTTCAATACTACCCATGGAGGCGTTGTCAGATTTGCGGAAGAAATAAAGCGTAACTGTTTGAGTCTCTGCGGCGGGACGACCATTTGCTTGGTCAAAATAAAAATTTAGCCCAACGTAAAAACGGCTGGCTGATTGGTTGGTTGGGTAGAACTCAATTTCGCCTCCCACTATGTGCGACGCCCACGAGAGGCTTGGCACAAACATCAAAATCCACAATGTGCGAAGTAGAATTTTTTTCATTTGGTTTTAGGGCTAAACTTCTCGTTGTACTTTTGTCGCGGTGTATAAATCGGATATTCAAACTGATAAGTAATTACGCAAGAATGTTCTTTGGCGTTGCTTAAACAATACGATGAAAAATTACAAAAAAAATAGACAAGTTGTAGAAAATCTACTCATTGAGGATTTTGCTGCTGAGGGAAAGTGCATCGCCAAGCACGAGGGCGCGGTGGTATTTATCGAAGGAAACGCGGCCCCAGGCGATGTGGTGGACGTTGAAATCTTGGCTTTCAAGAAAAAGAAATTTTACGAAGCGCGGGTGCTGCACACCCATTCGTGGTCAGAAAAAAGGGCTACGCCGTTTTGTAGTTATTTTGGTACCTGTGGTGGCTGCAAATGGCAGCACATTCAGTATGCAGAACAACTTCAATTTAAGTGGCAGCAAGTAAGTGATCATTTGCACCGAATTGCCAAAGTAGCGTTGCCAACCATTGACCCCATTGTTCCCTCCAAAGAAACGACGTTTTACCGCAATAAACTGGAGTTTACATTTTCAAACTTCCGTTGGTTTACTTTTGAAGAAATGGGGGATGGCACCGAGCTCGACCGCGACGCTTTGGGCTTTCATATACCAAAACGTTTTGATCGAATTTTGGACATCGAAAAATGTTACCTCCAGCCCGACCCTTCCAACTTAATTCGTAACGAACTCAAAGCATTTTCTAAATCAAAAGGATTTCGGTTTTACGACCAAAAAAACAACGTTGGTTTTATGCGGAATGTGATTCTGCGCACGGCCAATACGGGAGATGTCATGGTGATTGTGCAATTTGCCGAGCCTAATCAAGAGGACATAGACGCAACGATGGAGTTTTTGAAAGACCGTTTTCCCGAAATCACGTCTTTACAATACATTATCAATACCAAAGGAAACGATTCGTATTACGACCAAACGGCCATTTTGTACGCGGGTAAACCCTACATCGAAGAGCGAATGGAAAACCTGACATTTCGCGTGGGGCCAAAATCGTTTTATCAAACCAACTCCGACCAAGCATACGAACTTTACAAAGTGGCGCGCGAGTTTGCGGGTTTGACGGGCAACGAACACGTCTATGACTTATATACTGGAACGGGCACCATTGCCAACTTTGTGGCGCACCAAGCAAAGTCCGTCGTGGGAGTAGAGTACGTGGCGGAGGCCATTGAAGACGCCCAGGTCAACGCCCAAATCAACGGCATCACGAACGCGCGCTTTTACGCAGGCGACATGAAGAATGTCTTGAACGAGGAATTTATTCAAGAAAACGGACATCCCGATGTCGTCATTACCGATCCACCGCGCGCGGGTATGGACGAGCCTGTAGTGCGTACCCTTTTGCGCATGGAGCCGACCAAGATTGTCTATGTAAGCTGTAATTCGGCGACCCAAGCCCGCGATTTGGCGTGGCTCGACGAAAAATACGCCGTCACCAAAGTGCGCCCAGTGGATATGTTTCCGCACACGCATCACGTAGAAAATGTGGTATTGTTAGAGAAAAAATAGAAAAGTCGCTTTCCAGTGCATAGAGGCGGTTTTTTAGGGGTTTTTGTTGAAGAATTGGACTGCGGGGAGATTCGTTCTTTTACCGTTTGATAAATTCTTCAATAAAAACACCACCGTATTGGTTGGTTTTCAAAACGAATAAATTATTATTGCAAGGCATAACGATACTTTTTAAGGTAAAACCTTCTGTTGGACAAAGAAAATTCTTTGCTAAAGGAATGTTAATGCTTTTTAAAAAAATTGTACTATGTCTTGTTGAATCACCACATCAAACTTGAATGCGCTATGACTCAGACCACCTCATTGCCCATGATGGCGCCGAGTTATTCGATTGAGAGTCGCCACAATTACACGAAGTTGTCAGCCGATTTGCTGATTGTTATGTTTTCGTTTTTGCTGGCCACCCAGCTTTCCCACCGCTTTTGGATTGGGCGAGACTTGCTGGTGGTTGGTGGACTCTTGGTGGGCTGGTATGCCGCTTCCAAATTTACACCACTTTATAATGACTTCCGAACCCTCACCTTCATTAACGAAGTGTGGGCGCTACTCCCCAACCTGCTTTTCCAGTTTGCAATCCTGACGGTTTTTTTGTTCTTTCTCAATGATACCAACCACGCTCGTACTTTTTCACTCATTTACGTTTCGCTGTTGGGCACGCTGATTACCTTAAAAATGTATGGGGTGCGCAAAATATTTCATTACTGGAATGGCAAAGGCATTTACCAAAAAACATTGGTGGTGCTTGGGGACTCGGAGAAAATGAATGGCTTTGTTGATTTTGTTAAAAAAAATAGCCAATTTAGGTACAAGGTGGTAGGCGTTGCCCCGTTGCCCAGTTCAGTGACGAGTGCTGCTCAATTAAATCAAACCATCCGCTTTTTGGAGAAAGCTCATTCGTCGCATTTGCTGGATGAACTGATTGTTATCTCAGAGAATTTTGAAGAAGATATTGCTAAAAAAATCACCCAATGGGCTGATTCTAAGGGGATTTTGTTGCGTTTTACACCCCGCTTTCTACAGTTTAGGTCATCTCGTTTTACGTTAGAGTTGTTGGGTGGAAAACCCCTCATTTCGGTGCGAAATACCTTGCTTGATACCGATTACTACTGGTTGATAAAGCGTTTGGCGGATGTTATTTTAAGTACGTGTGTACTTCTTTTGGTAGGTCTGTGGCTGATGCCATTGGTAAGTCTCGCGATTGTGTTGGAATCAAGCGGGCCGATATGGATCAAAAAGAGACTGCTTGGCCAAGGAGGAAAAGAATTTGACTCTTGGGTGTTCAGAACCCAGATTGAAAATCAAAAAACGTGGGTTGGACGCATACTTTTGCAAACAAAATTGGATAAATTTCCGCGTTTGTTGAATGTTTTACGCGGCGATATGTCGCTGGTGGGGCCCCAGGCGCACAAACGTTCAGAGTATTACCAATTACAGTTGGCCACCCAAAATTACAAAGTTCGCTATCGGGTAAAACCTGGTTTGATGGGCTGGGCAGAAACCAACGAGGTTGAGACAGCATCGGAGACAGCCCCTGCCGTACTCCAACAAAAAGTGGATTACGACATTTGGTACATCGAAAATTGGAGCTTGTTGCTCGACGGAGAAATCATGCTCAAAACCTTTTATAAGGTGCTCAGGAGCGCAATTTTTCGGTAAAAAAGTTTACAAAAGGGCATTTTTAAAATTACCCTTTTGAATTAATTTGGCGAGTTCGGCGTCAAACTGATGGGCTATAAAAAGCTCCAAGTGGCGGTCGTGGTGCAAATCAGTACCCAAAAAATCAACCAAATCGAGCTTAATAAGCTGTTGCGCGATTTTTTTGGTGGCGGGGCCGTAATAGCCGCACAACGAAGGTAAATTAACCTGCAACATACACCCCAATTCGTGGATGTGTTTGTAGGTGTTCATGGAGTGGTGAAGGTAATTGTAGCGCTCAGGATGCGCCAAAATCGGTTGGTAGCCTTTGGTAAGTAGTTGGAAAATAACAGTTTCTAATTGCTGACTAGGGGCAACAAACGACATTTCGATGAGTACATACTGCCGCGTCCCAAACGACAACAGGTCGTTGGACGCTAGGAGTTGTTCAAAATGTTTGTCCACGAAGTATTCGGCAGCGGCTTCGATTTTGATGCCTAGCCCTTGCTTGCTGACCTCTTGTTGAAGCTGAGTAAGGCCCGATTGAATGATGGACGTGGTATTGTTGTAGAGGCCGTCGTAGATGTGCGGGGTGGTAATGACGCGTTGAAATCCCATCTCCTGAAAACGTTTCAGGTAGCGGAGGGAAGTGGCGAGGTCGGGGCTACCGTCATCAATGCCAGGGATGAGGTGAGAGTGAATATCCGTTTGGAGGAGTTCGAGAATGGATACCGAGGATTTTCTTTTAAAGAATGAAAACATACAAGTGTATTAAAGTCTCAAAAGGGATATCCTTTTGACTAAGAAAGGCGCAAAAATAACGTTTTATACTATTTTTTACTTTTTTGAATGAATTCTAACCAACCAACTCGATTTACGGGTATTCTGTTTTTGCTCTTGTGCGCGTTTGTAAGCGCGTTTTACGGCTGCGTGAGCCCCAAACAAATTGTGTATTTCCAATCGGCAGATACCTCCCAAGTGACCAACTTGCCCCAACTCAAACCCGTGGTAACCCGTATCCAGTCCAGTGATATTTTGGCCATTACGGTAGGGAGTTTTAACCAAGAGTCCAACGAAATATTAAACTTTGCCAACATTAATGCACTGACAACCACAAGTTTCCCCAATACGCAAGCCGCAATGCGAGGACAACCACTAGGTTATTTGGTCGATTCAAGCGGGCACGTTGAAATTCCTTTTGTAGGGCGCGTAAAAGTAATAGGGCTTACTCTAGACCAAGCGGGTAATCTCGTTCGTGCCGAAGTCGGCAAATCACTCAAAGAACCTGCGGTCAATGTACGCTTCTTGAACCATAAATTTTCCTTGCTGGGAGAAGTTAATCGGCCAGGAACTTACAACCTACTGGATGACCATACCACGTTGCCCGAAGCGTTGGCGATGGCGGGGGATTTGACCATTTATGGCCAGCGAACCAACGTAATGCTGATTCGTGAAACCGAAAATGGCCGTACCATGACAAGGATTAATCTTTTGAGCCGTGAGATCTTTGCTTCTCCCAATTATTACTTACGCAATGGTGATGTCATTTATGTAGAACCCAGCAAAGCCAAAGCTACCTACACCGACCGATCGGTGCAGTTGGTCCCAATCATCACCAGCGTTGCCACGGCAATTGTGGTTTTCCTTAATGTAATTCTTAAATAATTCATCCAAATTTACCTATGGAAAATATAGAATTTTGGCAAGAAAAAGAAGAAGAGTTCAACCTACGACTGTTTCTTTTAAAATATTTGCGTTACTGGTATTGGTTTGTTATTGCCTTGGCCGTGGCACTGGGCGCTGCTTTTTTCTACCTCCAATACACAACCCCCATCTACAAAGTTAGTGCCTCTATACTCATCAAAGATGAAAAGAAGGGCATGGGAGGAACCAATGAAATGCTCAAAGAACTTGATTTGTTCAACGGAAATAAAATTGTTGAAAACGAAATGGAGGTGCTCAAAGCGCGTTCATTAATGGAAAAGGTGGTAGATGGACTGAATTTGACGGTATCTTATTTCGAGGAAGGGACGTTTCGTGATACCGAATTGTTTCAAAAATCGCCAATAACCCTCAATTACACCCAACTACAGGAAATTGCGTACAAAGAGCCGCTCTATGTACGTATTGTTGATGGCCAACACTATGAACTCTTATCAAAAGAACAGCAAGTAATTGGGACTTATTTGTTTACTCAACCTGTTTCGTCGGTTTATGGTCGGTTTAGAATTTTTCTTGTCCAACCAAAATTGGCGACCAAAGGTCGTTTGATTAAAATAAAGTTAAGCCCTCGCAATCTCCTCGTTGAAAACTACCTCAAGAATTTACAGATTGAATTGGTCAATCTTAAAAGTACACTCATTCAGCTTTCGGTAGAAACAGGTTTACCTGAAAAAGGCCAAGCCATCCTCGCGAAACTGTTGGATGTTTATACTTTTTCGGCGTTGGAAGATAAAAACTTGGAGGCAAGCAATACACTGCGCTTTATTGAAGACCGCCTCAAACTCATTACAGGAGAACTGACAATCGTAGAAAAGGACGTTGAATCGTACAAAACTTCCCAAGGGATTACCGATTTAAGTACCGAAGCGAACTTATTTCTCGAAAAAGTCAAAGAAAACGATACCAAACTTAACGAAGTGGACATCCAATTGAAGGTCTTGGAAGGGGTAGAGCGTTATCTCCAAAGTGGTCAAGGAACGGTGGCGCCTGCAAGTTTGATGGTAACTGACCCCATTTTGACTTCTTTTATTGAGAAATTGAGCGAGTTGGAACTGCAAAAAGAAAAAATGTCGCGTACCGTACAGCCTGGTAATCCCTTTTTAGAAACCCTCAATACTCAGGTATCTAACACCAAACAAGCGATTCGGGAAAACGTGAGTAATCAAAAAAATAGCTTATTGGTGACCCGGTCGAGCTTGGCAGGGTTAAACAAACGCTTTGAAAGCTCCATTAGCCGCATTCCGCGCAAAGAACGAGAGTTTGTCACCATCCAACGCCAACAAAATATCAAGGAAAATCTTTATTTGTTGTTGCTTCAAAAAAGGGAAGAAACCGCGTTGTCGTATGCTTCTACGGTGACTGACAGCCGAATTGTCGATAAACCTTATTCGACACCGCTCCCTATTAAGCCTAACAATAGATTAATTTATCTGATTGCGTTGTTGGTAGGTGTGGTTGTGCCTGCGGCTGTCTTGAACATCCGAGAATTATTGAACAATCGGGTGCAGTCGCGCAAAGAAATTGAAGTAGCCACGGGCTTGTCGGTGTTTGGGGAAGTGTCGCTCAAGCCTAAAGACTTGAAAACAAATATACTAGACCCGCAGAGCCGAAGTTTTATCACGGAGCAATTCCGTATTTTACGCACCAATCTTCAGTACATCACAACCGAAAACCGCGACAAGGGGCAAGCGTATTTATTTACCTCTTCCACCAGTGGGGAAGGAAAAAGCTTTATTACCCTCAACTTGGCGATGAGCCTTGCCACTTTGGGGAAAAGGGTGGTGATTTTGGAACTTGACATGCGGAAGCCCAAATTGACCAAGTACCTGGGCCTTACCCGAGAAAAAGGGCTGTCCAATTACCTAGCGGGCGCGGCCGACGCCATGGATGTAGCCCAAAAAACGGACTTTGAGCACCTATTTTTGGCTTCTTGTGGCCCTATTCCCCCCAACCCCGCCGAGTTATTGTCCAACGGAAAAATAGAAACCTTGCTGGCGACTTATCGGGAGTATTTCGATTATATCTTGCTCGATACGCCACCAGTGGGTTTGGTCACTGATTCGTTGATTCTGAGTCCGATGGTAGATGCCTGTTTTTACATAGTTCGCCATGAAGTCACCGTGCAGAAAGATTTAAACATTCTTACGGACCTTAAAAAGTTTAATAAGTTTAAATCATTAAACGTCATATTTAACGGGGTCAATTACCGAAATAGTCAAGAGTATCGCTACGGGTATGGCTATGGCTATAAATACGGGAAGGGATACTACGGCTAACCCCCCTTTTTATCTAACCTGCTGAACTCAATTTACTTCGTATCGGGAGTTCTGTGGGTTGTCCAATGTGGTCTAAGGATAATTATGTTTTTTACCGTTTGATAAATTCTTAACTAATTTTTCGTTCAAAACTTGGCGCTTTCACTAGTTCGTTTGTATATTTGACATGTTAAACACCTAGTTACGCCACCCACAAGTTGTATGATTAACAAAGTTGCACTTATTACGGGAGTCACAGGCCAAGACGGAGCATACCTGAGCGAGCTTCTCTTGGAAAAAGGCTATACCGTTCACGGCATCAAGCGGCGGAGCTCGTTGTTTAACACCGACCCAACCAAAGCAAAGCAAAGCAAAGCAAAGCAAAAACTGGGCTGGACGCCGAAACACACGCTTGACATGCTCATTGCCGATATGGCCTTGGCCGACTTGCGTTTGTTCCAAAAAGATAAATTATTACAAAGCGAAGGGTTTTCTATCCTAAACTACTACGAATAGTACTCCTCTTCTTCGCTCTGGTACCCACACGGAGTAAAAAGAGGACAATAAAATAAAAAGTATATACATCTTGTTAGGTGCCATCCGGGACTGAAAGGGCGAAGCCGTAGGAAAAGTATATCTCAAGCTAAAAATTTTGAGTTAAATGGGATAGGTATATGGTTTGCGTATATACTATAGGGTTAGTAACCTCGCCCGCCTGCCCCCCCTCTCCTTTTAGTAGAGGGGGAGATTAGTAGCCCGCAGGGCAAAGGTATTTTATTCGACAATTTGCATTTAAACACTCGACACTCAAAAATATGCCTTGGTTTGTAATATATACAAAGTCTCGAAATGAGAAGCTGGTGGCGGAAAGGCTGACCGAAAAAGGAATTGAGGTGTATTGTCCCATGCTTAAAACCAAACGAAAGTGGTCTGATCGAATCAAGATAGTAGAAGAACCACTTTTTCGGTCCTATTGTTTCGTACGGCTCGAAGAACACGAACGCAGCAAGGTATTTGATGTCCCAGGCGTAGTGCGCTATTTGTTTTGGCTCAAAAAACCCGCCATCGTGCGCGATTCGGAGATTGATACCATTGAACGAATGCTGGGGACTTACGACCACCAAGCCATCAAAGTGGAGCGTTATGAGCTCAACACACCCGTTACGATCAACTCGGGAGCATTTGCCAATGCCACGGGTGAGGTGGTAGGGCAGCAAGGTT
The DNA here is from genome assembly GCF_000482465.1 of Runella limosa DSM 17973. Classification (GTDB taxonomy): domain Bacteria; phylum Bacteroidota; class Bacteroidia; order Cytophagales; family Spirosomataceae; genus Runella; species Runella limosa. Next base: position 369,601 of record NZ_KI519421.1, on the reverse strand, counting down.
CAGTACTAACGATACAATTGGACTCGCTGGGGATGGTGTTGAAGGTGGATTTGACGAAGACGACTGTAACGGCATAAACCCATCAGGGTGGGGTTCAAAAACACTATCAAGAACAAAAATTAAAATTATTCAAGTAAATTTGAAATCTCATTTAAGATTTACTTGAATAATGATACAAAAGAGGTATGCAAGTTATAATTATTGTGGGGCATTTGATTTCCTTAAAGTTGTTCAAATGAAAACCATCCACATCATCATATCGGGAGGAGTAGGGAGTGGCTTTGGCCACCTTTGCGCAAATCTCGCCCTAAGCAATACATCCAGATGTTTAACGACAAGTCGTTGTTTCAACTTATAGAAAGACCGACTGAATAGATCATCTATAAGAGTAAAATAGCACATTAGTAATTGAAAAGAGCTAGGTAGTAGTACATACTATAGTTTTTTAGGGGAATACAATTCAAATAATCTTGTATGAATAATAATAATTTAACCGGTAAATCAATACTGATAACTGGAGGAACAGGCTCATTAGGGAAAGCCTTGACGAAGTATATACTTACCAATCATCCTGATATAAAACGGTTAGTTATTTACTCCAGAGATGAACAAAAACAATTTCAAATGGCTCAGGAATATCCAGAGTCAGAATATCCATGTATCCGTTATTTTATTGGTGATGTAAGAGATTATGAACGCTTAAAAAGAGCATTTAGTGGAATTGATTATGTTATTCACGCTGCTGCAATGAAGCATGTACACATCGCAGAGTATAATCCTGATGAGTGTGTAAAAACAAACATTGGCGGTGCAGAAAATGTAATTAGAGCATCATTAGAAACAAATGTTGAACGAGTAGTAGCTCTCTCAACAGATAAAGCGTGTGCTCCTATTAATCTTTATGGGGCTACGAAATTAACTTCTGATAAACTCTTTATTGCTGCCAATAACATCAAGGGGGATAAAAAGCTAAAGTTTTCTGTGGTGCGTTATGGAAATGTCATGGGGTCAAACGGGTCAGTAGTTCCCTTCTTTTTAAAGAAAAAAGAAGAAGGAGTTTTACCAATAACTGACCCAAATATGACACGGTTCAATATTTCATTAGCAGATGGTGTACAAATGGTAATGAATGCTTTGGATATTGCTTGGGGAGGGGAATTATTTGTTCCTAAAATTCCTTCATATCGAATTACGGATGTAGCAGAGGCAATTGGACCAGAATGTGTTCATAAGATAGTAGGTATTAGGCCAGGTGAGAAAGTTCATGAAGAAATGATTGCTAGTTCGGATTCTTTTACAACCTATGACTTAGGCAAGTATTACGTCATTTTGCCTCAAGTTCCATCCTGGGATTTACAAGAGTATATTAAATACTTCAACGCAAAGAAAGTTCAAGAAGGCTTTAATTATAGTTCTGGAGAAAATTCAGAGTGGTTAGGTGTAGAAAAATTGCGTGACTTAATACAAACTCATGTTGATTCTACTTTCAATATTAGCATAGAAGTCGTTTGATATTAAAAAAGTAAGTGGTTGAAAATATGGATTCTATACCTTATGGCAAGCAGAATATAACGCAAGATGATATTGATGCCGTCGTAGCAACTCTACAATCAGATTACTTAACGCAAGGGCCGAAAATCAAGGAATTTGAAGAAGCTTTTGCCAGTTATATTGGTTCAAAATACGCAGTTGCTGTTTCAAATGGTACAGCAGCATTACACTTATGTGCTTTAGCATTGGGGGTAAATAGCGAATCAAGAGTCATCACTACTCCTATTACTTTCGCAGCATCCGCCAATTGTGTCAGATATTGCGGTGGCGAGGTTTATTTTGCTGATATTGATCCAAAAACACTCACATTAAGTACTGACAAAGTATTAGAATTGATAGAAAGCCATCCTAAAGGTTATTTTTCAGGGATTATACTGGTAGATTTTGCGGGACTACCTGTAAATTTGGAAATATTTCGTGAGCTAGCCGATGAGCATGGCCTATGGATAATAGAGGATGCATGCCATGCACCAGGCGGTTATTTTGTTGATAGTAAAGGAATTAAACAAAATTGTGGCAATGGTAATTACGCAGATTTAGCCATATTTTCTTTTCACCCAGTTAAACATATTGCTTGTGGAGAAGGTGGAATGATTACTACTAATTCTAAAGAGTTATATGAAAAGTTGTTATTATTGAGAACACACGGTATCACTAAAAATCCGGCCTTAATGTCTCAAAACCACGGAGATTGGTATTATGAAATGCAGGAATTAGGGTATAATTACCGACTTTCGGACATCAATGCAGCACTTGGTCTTTCACAACTGACTCGTGCAGAAGCAGGTTTGGCGCGAAGGAGAGAAATAGCAAAAACATACTATCAAGCTTTCAAGAATACTGCTTTAGTAAGCACATTTCCAACAGAAGGGCACGCATTTCACCTGTATGTCATTCAAACTAAGCAACGTTTTGAACTCTATAATTTTTTAAGGAGTAAAGGTATATACGCACAAGTACATTATATTCCAGTCCATAGAATGATTTACTATCAGCAATTAGGTTGGAATGAAGGAGACTTTCCACTTGCAGAACAGTATTATAACGATTGCCTTAGCCTACCTATGTACCCAAGTTTATCAGACGAAAAACTGAATTTTGTGATTAATACGGTAATTAACTTCTTGAATAGCTAATTTATGTATTATATATACCAGCGAGAGGAGGAAGCAAACGAATTCCCAGAGAAAATATAAGGCTTTTTTGGGAAAGACTATAATTGATTATTCGATAAAACTATCCCTATAATAGCCAGATTTTTGATGAAGGAAGGGTTTCAAAAGAGAGTTGCAAAATAAAATAAAAGCCCTCAAATACAGAACTAAAGCTGTTTTTATGTACGATAAAGAATGTATATGATTTCGCATCGACATTTGATGTAATTGAGAAAGTAATAGATTATTACAACTGCCAAAATTAAAATTTGCACAGTATTTGTTGCATTTATCCTTGTGCTCTGTTTATTCGAAAAAATGTATTCATTATTAATACGAGAAAACAAAATTTAGAAAAAGTCTTTTTCGATGCAGGTCAATTCTATTGGATGAATACCAAATATGTTTTAAGCAATCGAAGTATTTATTCGCAAAATTCAAGCGAGATAGTTATTGAAAATCTATTTATCCAAGACATAGACAACCAAAATAACTGGGATATCGCTAAAATAAAATATCAACTAATTAATAATTTATAATGAATAATTTTCAAACAGAACAAGAAAGTTTTTGGGCAGGTGAGTTTGGAACAGACTACATCGAAAGAAATAAAAGTCAACAACTCTTAGCATCCAATCTGCATTTTTTCTCAAAAGCTTTAAAAGCGACTGGTCAGCTTAATTCATGCATAGAGTTTGGGGCAAATATAGGGATGAATCTGAAGGCTCTTAAGTTATTGTATCCTGAAATTCAATTAAAAGGAGTAGAGATAAATACAGGTGCTGCTAAGGTACTTGCCTCACTAATAGGTGATGACAACGTTATTAATGACTCAATATTTAATTTCGTAAACGACTATCAAGTGGATTTGTCACTCATCAAAGGAGTTTTAATACACATTAACCCAACCATGTTACCAACAGTTTATCAAAAACTTTATGAAGCATCTTCCAAATACATTCTCATAGCTGAATATTACAATCCATCGCCTGTAACAATTCCCTACCGAGGTCATAATGAACGCCTTTTTAAACGTGATTTTGCAGGTGAATTTTTAGCGATATTTCCAGATACAGAATTGGTGGATTATGGCTTCTCTTATAGAAAAGACCCTGCATTTCCTCAAGATGATATAACCTGGTTCTTAATTAAAAAATAATAATCCACTTTGAGAAAATGGAAATTCGTTACTGCAAAACTTGCTTATTCCCCGAGACCAAACCTGATTTGTTATTTAATGAAAATGGAGTATGTTCTGCTTGTATAGCAGCAACAGATAAAAATAATGGAATTGATTGGAATCAAAGAGCAAAAGATTTCCAAGAGATTATCAATTACTACAAAAAACCTGATGGGGATATAGGCTGGGATTGCATAGTTCCTGTAAGCGGAGGTAAGGATAGTACTTATCAAGCATATTTTATGAAGTATGTTTGTGGTATGAATCCTCTTTGTGTATGCTTTGAAACTACCAGTGTAACAGAATTAGGGCAAAAGAATTTAGATAATTTATCTAAAATGGGTATGGATGTAATCCATTTTAAGAAGAATTATGAAGTATATCAAAAAATGGTTGTTGAAAGTTTCAAGCGGGTCGGTGATGAAATGTGGCCAAACCATATTGGGATTTTTACCATTCCTGTCATGTTTGCAGTTAAATTTAATATCCCGCTCATAATTTGGGGTGAAAATTCTCAGCAGGAATATGGCGGTCCCAATTTAGAAAGTGTAAAAAATAGAACGTTAAACAGAAGGTGGTTGGAGGAATTTGGCGGGCTATTGGGTAATAGAATTCAAGATATGATAGGAGTTCAAGGTATTACAAAAAAAGAACTGACGCCCTACTTCTACCCTAACGATGAAGATATAGATAGAGTTGGGGTAACAGGAGTTTTTCTTGGCCATTACTTCTTTTGGGACGCCAGAAAACAACTTGAAATAGTAAAAAGACATGGATTCAGCGTAAAACAAGACGGTAATACAGAAGGAACATATACTAACTTTGAAAATCTAGATGAAAAATTAGTAGGTCTTCACGATTATCTAAAATACGTTAAGTATGGGTTTGGGCGAGCAACGGATCATGCTGGAATAGACATTCGGAATGGTCGTTTAAGTAGAGAGGAAGCTATTAGTTTAGTCAAGGAGTTTGAAGGTAAATATCCTTATTACGCGGTCGATGAGTTTATTAACTATTCAGGAATGAGTAAAGAAGAAATTGATAAAGTAATTGATTCTTTTACTAACCCTTTTATTTTTAAACAAAGAGATGATGGTACTTTCGAAAGAGATGCCGAAGGAAACTTAGTTAAAAACTTTTCAATCCATTAAATTATGACTGCCGCTATCATTGAATATGGAATGGGCAATGTTGCTTCTGTTCAAAAAGCTTTAAACGTGTTAGGCATTGACAGCCAAATTACTGGTAACACAAATGATATTAAAGCGGCAAAGTATATTATTTTACCTGGTGTAGGCTCATTTGCACAGGGGATGGAAAACTTACGAAATTCTTCATTGGATAGAATAATTAGGGAAGAGGTACTTCTGAAACAAAAGCCTTTTTTAGGTATTTGTTTAGGTATGCAACTTATTGCTACAACTGGGACAGAGCCTCATGAGTCACATGGATTAAATTTAATTGAAGGTAAAGTAATAAAAATACAAGATCCTAATACTAGGGTCCCTCACTTGGGTTGGAATTCTATTACATCTTCTGCGAATTTATTTTTCGATAATTTTAATCAAAAAGATTTTTATTTTATTCATAGTTATCATTTTCAAGTTAGCAACTATAATAAGATAGGGGCAACCGTTGATTATGGAAACAAATATGTGGCAGCTATTCAGTATGAAAATATTTTAGCAACACAATTTCATCCTGAAAAAAGTCAAGAAAATGGGCTAAATCTTCTAGATAATTTTTTTAAACTATATGCTTAAAACTAGAATTATTCCTATTTTAACATTTAATGGATGGAGTCTTGTAAAGACTAAAAGGTTTTCTACTCCAAGAATGCTAGGAAATCCTGTGCAAGCTGCCCGTGTATATAACAGTAGAGGAGTAGATGAACTAATTTTTCTTGATATATTTGCATCTAAACAGAAAAGAAAAATTAACTTAAAAATAGTTAAAGATGTTATTGACCAGTGTTTTATGCCAGTAGGGATTGGAGGTGGAATATCTACTATTTCTGATATTAAAGATATGCTGAAAATTGGGGCCGATAAGGTAGTCCTAAAGACCGCAGCTTTGTTAAATCCTGATTTTATCAAAGAATCTTCTGATTTTTTTGGTAGCCAATGCATATCTGTTTCTGTGGATGCTGTCAAAAATAATAATGGTATTTACACTGTTTATAATGAATGGGGGGTTAATATTACCATGAATGATTTTATACAAAAAGTACAGAATTTAGGTGCAGGAGAAATTATCTTAAACTCTGTTGAGAATGATGGGGTCATGGAAGGTTTCGATAGAGTTATGTATAATGAAGCCCAAAAAGTTACCAACATACCTATCGTATGTGTTGGAGGAGGTGGAGAGTTATTTCATTACGATGAACTATTTGCCGAAACCAACTGTGAAGCAGTAGGCTCTGCAAGCATTTTTCATTTTACTCAATATACTCCCTTTGACATAAAAGACACCTTAAAAAGACTTGGAAAACCTGTCAGAATTTGATGACTTATAATATAAATGCTTAAATACGCAAATCTTTGAAATTGATTAATATAAACTTGTTCCTATTCGTGATGAAGAAAAATTCGACATCGTCGTGGAGTCGCGAAACGAACAAATTTACCATTTAAGATAAAGTAAACCTCTTTTTAAACAAAAATAGTATATTAGAAACATAGTTATTGAACTCTTTAAAGAAGAAAAGTAGAATCAATTATTGTTTTCTCATTTCGAAAATAAAGTTTGTATAGGTTAGGGTGGGCTGGCGCATATCAATTGGCTAGATAAAAATACTGAAATATCCTTTATAATTAATACTGTATTAAAACAGAAATATTTTAAATTTCATTGAGTTGCCTATCTTTTACTAATCAAAAAAGTAGCTTTTGAAATACTAATACTACTATAAGGTATTCACTTATGCTTTTGACTTACGGTTGCATTTTACCAAATTATAGAAAAAGCATGACTTATGGAAGAATAATAAATTAAAAAAATAATGTTTTTTGAAGAAAAATATATTGATGTATTCTAAATGTAATAACGACATGATTATTAGGCAAGCAACGATAGATGATTTGAGTCTTTACTTTGAATGGGCAAACGAAATAGAGGTGAGAAAGCAATCATTTAATAGTGATATTATTAATTTTGAAAGCCACCAAAAATGGTTTAAAAAAAAACTTAATGATAATAGCTGTATGTTGCTTGTAGGAGAATTTAACAATATACCTATAGGGCAGGTAAGATTTGAAAGCGATTTTCAAGCTAAAACAAGTAGTATTGGGATATCTATAGATAAAAATAGCCGAGGAAAAAGTATCAGTAGTGAGTTATTGATAAAAGCATCAAATCATTTTTTGAACGCTTATCCTGAGTTTATAATAAACGCCTATATAAAAGAAATAAATCACAAGTCTATCTATGTTTTTACGAAAGCAGGCTTTAAGTTTTTAGAAAAGATAATTTATCAAGGGCATGATTCGGTACTATATACCAAGAATGTAAAATGAAAATAGCAGATTATCAAATTGGCTGTAACTATAAGCCATTTATCATTGCCGAAATGTCGGGCAATCATAATCAGTCCCTCGAAAGAGCCTTGAAAATAATAGAAACGGCCGCTCAATGTGGTGCTGATGCTATTAAATTGCAAACTTACACAGCAGATACGCTAACAATAAACCATAGTGGAGGCCTTTTTGATATTAACGACCCAACTTCGTTATGGAAAAACCGTAATTTATATGAATTATACCAAGAAGCATATACTCCTTGGGAGTGGCATGAGGCCATGTATAAGTGTGCGGCGGACAATGGAATTATTTGCTTTTCTACTCCTTTTGACGATACTGCAGTCGATTTTTTAGAAAATCTCAAAACTCCAGCTTATAAAATAGCATCTTTTGAAAATAATCATCATCCTTTACTTAAAAAAGTTGCCCGTACGGGTAAGCCCGTGATTATGTCCACAGGGGCCAGTGATTTGGCTAATTTAGCTGAATCAGTAGAGGTATTAAAGGAGAATGGATGTGAAGATTTAATACTTTTAAAATGTACAAGTAATTACCCGTCAACGCCTGAAAATTCTAATTTACGTACCATTCCTCATCTAAGAGAGCTATTCAATTGTGAAGTGGGGTTATCAGACCATACAATGGGCATTGGAGCTCCTATTGCCGCAGTGACATTAGGCGCAACAGTCATTGAAAAACATTTTTGTTTGAGCCGTTCAGAAGGAGGCGTTGACTCTGCATTTTCCTTAGAACCGAATGAATTAAAAGCCTTAGTTATTGAAACAGAACGAGCATGGCAGTCACTTGGTATTGTTCAGTACGGTGTTCAAGAATCTGAAAAAAAGAGTTTATTGTTTAAACGCTCTATTTATGTGGTAAAAGATATTCAAGTAGGAGAGACCTTTACAAAGGAAAATATTTGTGTTATTCGCCCAGGTGATGGACTGCTCCCGAAGTACTATGAAGACCTGATTGGAAAATTGGCGAGAAAGAGCTATACGAAAGGAACTCCTTTTATAGGTTAATTTTTTATTGAAAAGTATGAAATTTAGATGAAAAAGTTTTTTATTTTTATTGCTAATCAAACATCTGTCCATTTTGTAATAAAATTAATTGTAGGGATACACTCATTTTATGATAGATATTGGGGGTTTCTTCGTTTTAAGGCATTCGTCCCAATGTCTGGTAAGGGGTCTTTTTATAATTCAGATATTCAAATTAAGTACGGCCAAAATATTAAAATTGGTGATTTTGTTAAAATTGGAGGAGGATGTGTATTAGGGGCAATGAGCAATATAGTTATAGGCGACTACGTTACTATATCTAAAAATGTTACTATTGAGACTGCGGGATTAGATATGACGACTCCAGTTCCTTATAAGCACAAATCAAAGCCAATTATAATAGAAGATGGTGTTTGGATAGCTTCAAATGTTATTATTTTAGGAGGAGTTACAGTTGGAACTAATAGTATAATTGGTGCGGGAGTTGTCATAACTAAAAATGTTACACCAAACACTATTGTTGTTGGTCAAGGAAATAGATTTATTAATAAATAAATGTCCTATAAATTCGTGGATTTAAAATTACTTTTAAAGTATCTAAGTAATAATTTTATACTCCAATTATTGGGGGTAATATTTTCTGGTGTTAGTATTAAATTATTAACTTTGCCTGAATTAGGCGTGTTTAATTTAGGTAAAAGTTTAGCTGGGAGTTTTCAATACACACATATAGGTTTTAGGTACAGTTTAGATAGATTACTTCCTGAAGGAGACTTAGAATCTAACCTAAAAAATATGCGTATGACGTTAATAATAAATAGTGTAATTTCGCTTGTACTATTTATTGTTTATTGTTTTGTTTATAGTTTCAATTTTTTTTTTCTTTGCTATGTTTTAGGAGGTTGGTTTTTTGCAACATTTACACTTGCTCGCATTTATAAAAGAGGAATAGGACAACTAGATAGTTTTATTAGGTTAACTTTTATTAGTAATTTATTAGTTATCATTGTGCCACTTTTGGGTATGGTCATAGGAGGTGTAAATGTGCTATTTATTAGTTATTTATTCATAAGTCTATTCTTGCTTATAAGATACTTTCCACAAAAATTATTTCTTGCAAAGAAAAGGTATAGTAAAACAGATTTTTTTAAGTTACTCAAAATTGGGATTCCAATTTATATATCAAACATAGCAATATTTATTGGAGATAACATAGATAAATTTCTTATTAACTATTTTTTGGGGTTGAAGGCCGTTGGTGAATTCGGTATTGTTACTTTATTTTATTCTGTTATTTTAATGCTCCCTTCATTAGTAGTTGAACTATCATTTCCTGAGTATATCAAAGAGAAAAAATCAAAAAAAGAAATTAAAAAATTAACATTTAGACATCTTGTAATTGGAGGTGTATTGATAATTAGTGCTATTGTATTGTCTTATTTTATACTTCCATTTATTCTAAACATGTTTTACTCTAAGTATAATTATTTAGAACCTCTAATAAAACTTATTGTATTAGCACTTATTCCATATATTTTTATATCGCCAACATATTGTTTATTGTTCGCCAATGATCAATCTTCAAAGATTTCATTTGTAAATATATTTGCTTTATTATTTTATTTTTTAATAGTTTACTTATTGTTAAAAAATAAATATGGCTTGGAGTATATTATTTATGCTAAAATATGTTACTCATTCCTGCTTTCTATTGGTCTAATATTTCTTGTATGGAAAACTGGTTTAATTAAAATGTATTTTTTTTAATCATTTAATCAATATTTTACAAATGGATTTTACTCTTAAAAAGTTCAAAGTAAATAAAACTCTTAATCATACACCTCGTTTTATTGCCATCTTTAATTTGTTTTTTCAGCAATATCTCAGAAATTATAAAATTAGGTTGTTAATAAATAAGTTTATGGTATATTTTATCCATAAATTCCATTTTTCAAATGAAAAACACTTGATTTTTGTTAAAGAATTAGAAAAAAATGGGTATAGTTTTATTGATGGACTTTTGAATTCAATGCAAATTGATTTATTAAAGGAAAGAATCAAGGTTCTCCCATGTACTAATCCTTGGAATAAAGATATGGGAGAGTTTTTTTATGATAATCCCCCAGCAGGGGTTCATGTTGGTTCTATAAAAAATATAATAAGTATTCCTGAAGTTATTGAAATTGCAAATAATCCTCAAATACTAAATATTGTTGCAGCATATTTGGGGTGTAAGCCTACCATAGATAATGTACAAGCTTGGTGGTCATTCCCAGGTAATGATAAGGCAGAGGAAGCCGAAAATTATCATAGAGATAATGATGCCATAAGATTTGTTAAACTTTTTATATACCTTACTGACGTAGATGAAGAGAGTGGCCCTCATAAGTATATTGAACAATCACATTGTTCGAATATTTTGAATCAGAAGAGTCGGATGGATGATGATTTAGTGGAAAATACCTATGGCAATGATAAAGTAAAAGTCTTTACTGGAGCTAAAGGGCTGTCTTTTCTTGAAGATACATGGGGTATTCATAAAGGTCAGTTACCTAAAAGTAAACTACGATTACTACTTCAAATACGTTATACAAGTATTCCAAGTATTTTTGTGTCGCGAGAATCAGTCGTGTTATCAAAACAAGATAAAAAAAGCTTTGATAGCTATATTAATAGATATATCATACAAACTGAGGACTAATAAAGCCATGAAAGATAATATATTGATTCTTATAAATCAAGCTCCTAACTATGCTTTTACCTATAAAATGATAGGTGATACACTGGAAAAAAAAGGAATAAATGTATACTATGCTATTGATAGTTATATGACATACTTATACTTTGAAAAAGTATTGAAGACAATTCCAAAAGACCGTTTGTTTATTTTTAGTTCATTTTTCAAAGTACACTATAAAGATAGTATTGAAGATGTGCCTGTAAAATATAATTCGTCATTCAATCTTTGGCAAATGTTTTATAGTGATTTTGATAGATTTACTGTATATGGGCTTCATAAATATAAGAGCAAAAATTATTTTAAAAAACTTATAGCTAACTTGTTAGCTTTTTATGAAGATATATTTTCTAAATATCATATATCTCATGTTATTTATGAGAATGTAAGTAATACGTTTGCATATGCTGGCTATGTAGTAGCTTGCAAAAGAAGCGTATCTTATTTGGGTATTTGTGCAACTGCGTTACCAGGACGTTTCGCTATTCAACATACACCCTATTTTGATAAAATAAAGGAAAGTTTTAATCAGACGGAGAAAACTTTAGAGGCTAATATCTGGATACAATCTTATTTGGAAAAGTTCACAAATACAGAGCCAGATTATATGAAAGCTAATCGGGAAGAGCTAAAGGAAAGTATTATATCCCGTTATCTAAATTTTCCCAAAATAATACAGTTTTATACACTTCTTCGTTATTTGGTTCAATATCCCAAAGATAATTTTTATAATTTCCAGTACCCTGTTTTTTCTATTAATATAGCATACATAAAACGGGCTTTATTCAGAAAACTGAGGCTACCTGTTATTAACCGACTATATGAAGCTTTAGATAATGGAGAAAAATATTTTTTATATCCTATTCATTTTCATCCTGAAGCATCTACGTCTATATTTGCGCCTTCTTATAACGATGAATATCATAATATTGAGCAAATTGCTTTTAACATACCTTTCGGTACTGTTTTATATGTAAAAGAACATCCATGTGCGGTCGGTTTTTCGCCAATTAGTTTTTATAAAAAAGTAAAAAGGATACCTAATGTAAAATTGATTTCTCATAATCATAATGCAAAGGAATTGGCTAGAAATTCAGAAGGTGTTATTACTGTTACCAGCACAGTTGGTTTTGAAGCACTTATCTTAGGGAAACCCGTATTTTTATTAGGTGAGGCATTCTATTCTGAGCATCCCAATTGTAGAAAAGTTTCTTTTTCTAAATTATTCGATGCTATTCAAAATAATAAAGTGTTAGAAAACAACCCAAATATTTTTTTAAGCAGCTTTATTGAGAATACCTATGATGGAAGTATTGAATATTTGAAAAAACCTAGTAAAAGAGAAGTTTCAAAAATTGTTGAAGCTATTTTAAATGAACTTTAAACCTTCAAAACTAATATTCTGTAGTGTATAATAATAGGAGTAAACATCCATTCCATCGATTATTAAAATACTTATTGCTAATAAATTTGGGATTATTCCCTCTCTCTCTCTTAATTATATTGTCAGAAGATAGCAATATTAAATTAATTATATATTACCTAAGAGTATGTTTAGTGTTAGGTTCAATTTTCGTGCTTATTTTATCTAAACCTAAAATTGCAGTTAATTTTTTTGTTTTGATTGTCCCAGTATTCATCAGCCTTGTGCTATTTTTTAATAAAGTATCAATTGATTTTTTTACACTTTATTTTTTGGCTCTTTGTTTTTATAATTTGCCTCATTGTCAAACGGAAATAATAAGAAAATCTAGCCATTTTTATCTGTATTTTTGCGCTTTTATTTCACTTTGTTCGTACATTGATTTTCTGCCTACCTATAAAGGTACTGATTATATGGGTATTTACTCTAATAGTTTTTGCTTGATACACCCAAACTATTTTATGTTTTTTTTATTTTACTCATTTACTGGATATCTTATTTTGAATAATAAAAAGTTAAAGTACATTACTTTAGTTTTTATTATTATCTTTTACCAATACACATGGACAAGAACAATATTATATTTGGGTATTATCTCGATATTTTGGGATATTTATAGATATAAACCATTTAAAATTAATATTTATCGTATTATTCCGTACTTATTATCTTTTGTAACCTTTTTTATAGCAATATTTTACGAAAATATACTGGATTTTCTTTTAAATAATGGGAATTTAGAACGTGATGACCACAATCTTTTCATAAGAGTTATGGACATAAAGAATAGTTTAAAGATTATTTTTGGCAATTACGAAACTGCTTTATTCGGTGGTGTTGATATAAAGATGGATAGTTTATACATAAATTTACTGGGAGGGTTGGGTACTGTAAGTACTATGTTGATTGTTTTCTTTCTTATAAAGGAAACTGGTATTCAAATTAAGAAAAAAAACTTTGATGCGCTATTTGTTGTACTGTCTTTTATCATACTTGGAATCTTTGAATATGCGATGTATTCGACAACGATATTATCTATTTACTTAATTTCATTGATATATCAATCAGGGCGCATTTTATCATGACGTAAATTGCTAATTCGCATTTAATTTGCCTGATTGCAAATGATACGTTGCTATTTTATAACTAAATAAATATATTATTGAAAAAATAACTATTAAATTAAAAAAATAATTATAAAAAATATAGATTAATTGTCCTACAAAAAAAGTTTGTCATTTGGTTCATGCTTAGGTAATTTCAACTAAATTATTTATAAAAATAACCGTAATTTTTACTTATTGAAATAATATATTTTTAGACATTTTAGTTTTATAGGAAATTTCTGGGAGTAACCTGTTAAAGTTATCTTTGCCACCAAAAAGGCAATGGAAATATCGGACTTATTCAGAAACCTCTTAGGGCTGATTTTCCCTATCAAGTAATAAGCGTTGAAAGTTTTTTAGATACTAACCAAAAGCAAATAGTAGTCATCAAGATATAAATAGATAAAACCTATTAGCCCAATAGCAAATCTTTGGATACAAAGCTACTATGAGCGAGAATGGCGGCATCTAAATTTTTTTCAATACCCCTTCCTATCTACGCTGTAAAGTATCGTCTTATTTTGACAAAGACACCCAAAAAAGCTTCATCTTAGAGGTTCCTTGGTCTCGTGAGGATTCTGGTTTTAGCCGCGCGGCGGCTCGACTAGTCTTTGAACAATATGTCTTGGCACTCATTAAATTAAGTCATCAAGTCAGTAGTATGGTTGACTATAGTGGGGGAATATCGACAACGACTTTGGGACATTTTTAATGCTTATACCAACGTCGAACAACCTATTCTACAAACTCCAACCCAAGTGGGTATTGATAAAACATCTACTCATAAAGGTCAGGAAGGGTGCGCCGCTGCAATATATCACGTTGTTTGTGGATATGAATACCACTCAAATAATTGATATTGAGGAAGGTAGGGGCTCTGAAGCCGTAAAACAGTTTGTTCAAAAATTGTCTAATCCCCAAGAGGTCAAACAAATTAGTATTAATATGTCACCTGCTTTTATCAAAGCAGTTAAGGATTATTTAATTAATGCTGACATCACCTTTGATAAATTTCATATGATCAAACATCTCAATGATACTATTGATTAGTTAGAAGCCAAAAGCTTTGGTAATGGCATCGTTACTTACTTCCCAAACTTTGGCACTAACCTGACACTGAATCTACTGCTGCTTTTTTATGCTTTTGGAGTGATTTCTCCAAAGAAAGCCTCAACGGTGAAAAAATAGCTAAAAGCATTTATGCTCTTTTTGACGGCATTATCAATTACTTTAACACTAAACTTGCCAACGGGCTTTGGAAGGAATTAATAACAAGGTACAGCTCATCAAAAGAACAGCCAGAGGTTACAAATACAAAAAGAACTTTACTGCCATGATACGCCTTTGTTTTGGTAGCCTCACATTAGCAAACTTTCATAGTCCCAGACCAGTCATATAAAATCAAAATTTAATACCTTTTGTTTCGTACAAATTGAATTTGTGATTTTAGTTTACATCTATTTAATATCCATATAACAAATTTTCATGAAAATATTTATCGATGCTCATGTGTTTGATAATGAATATCAAGGTACAAGAACATATATTAAGGAAATTTATAATATATTAGTTAAAAGAAACGATATAGAGTTTTATTTTGCTGCTTTTGATATTGAAAATCTCAGAGCAAATTTCCCTTTAGAATCAAATGTTTATTTCATAAAATATAAATCAAAGTCAAAATTTTATAGACTTGGAATAGAAATACCAATATTATTGAAAAAGTATAAAATTGATTATGCTCATTTTCAATACGTTTCTCCTTTAATTAAAAATTGCAAAACAATTATAACAATTCATGATATTTTATTTTTGGATTTTCCTAAAGAGTTCTCTCTATTCTATAAACTATCTAAAAAGATTCTTTTTTATATTTCCTCAGTTAGGGCAGATATATTAACTACAGTTTCAGAGTATTCTAAGCAAAGAATTGAACATCATTTTAAAATATCAAGTAAAAATATTTTTGTTGTCCCTAACGGAGTTAATGAGTTATATTTTAAAGAATATGATAAGTTTATTTCTCAAAAATATATTTATGAAAAATATGGTATAAAAAATTACATTTTATATGTTAGCAGGATTGAGCCAAGAAAGAATCATGCATCATTATTAAAGGTTCTCCCCGATATTTGTGAAATAGACAAATCAATTTCTATTGTTTTTGTTGGTCATAAAAGCATTAATTCAAAAGATTTTGAAGACACTTTAGACTCATTGCCCGATAATTTAAAAGGGTGTACAAAATTATTAAATCATATTCCAAATAATGATTTGATAATTTTGTACCAAGCTGCTAGATTGTTCTTTTACCCTTCAAAAGCAGAAGGTTTTGGGATACCTCCATTAGAGGCAGGTGCAATAAAAATTCCAACCTATTGTTCTAATACAACGGCTATGGGTGATTTTCGTTTTTTTAAAAATACTTTTTTTAATCCTAACGACCAGAAAGAAATCACAGATATTTTAATAAAAGCACTTAATTCTACGCCTGACAAGGATAAATTGAACGATATTTCATTAGAAATTAAAGAAAATTACTCTTGGGATTCTGCGGCTAATAGCCTAATTTCACTAATACCTTTAAAGGGTTAGATTATAAGAATATAATAATTTTTTTCTTTAGTTTATTCTTTTATTACTATGCATTAATTTCTAATTCTAACTACTTAGAGTTACTTATTATTTTTCGTTTTTGCTACTCTTAATAATAAGGTTCAGTTATAGATAATTTCTTATATATGAAAATAGCTATCTTAGGCACCAGAGGTATACCTAACTGTTACGGTGGGTTTGAACAATTTGCCGAGTATTTATCTGAGGGGCTGGTAAATAGAGGTCACTTGGTAACAGTTTATAATTCTCATTCTCATCCCTATCAACAATCTGAATGGCACAAGGTTAGAATTGTTCATTGTTACGACCCTGAGGATAAATTCGGTACGATTGGGCAATTTATCTATGATTTTAACTGTATTCGTCATACTAGAACCCAAGATTATGATATCATTCTACAATTAGGTTATACAAGCAGTACCATTTGGGGATGGCTTTTGCCAAGAAAAACAAGCATTGTCACTACCAATATGGATGGTTTAGAGTGGAGCCGCAGTAAGTATTCAAAACCAGTTCAAAAATTTCTACAGTTTGCGGAATATTTGGGTATCAAGTTTAGTGATTATTTAATCTCGGATTCTATTGGTATTAAAGAGTATCTAAAAAAAAAATACAAGATAGATTCTACGTATATACCTTATGGTGCATTTGTTTTTGAAGATACTAATATTTCGATTTTATCTAAATACAATCTTGAAACTTTCGGATATGATATGCTAATTGCTCGCCTCGAACCAGAGAATAATATTGAGATGATTTTAGAAGGTGTAAAAAATGCAGACACCCAACGACCTTTTTTAGTAATTGGCAAGCATGAATCTAATTTTGGTACGTATTTAAAAAATAAATTTAGAAATAATAAAAATATTCATTTTTTAGGGGGGATATATGATATAAATATTCTAAATAACTTACGTTTCTATTCTAATTTGTATTTTCATGGTCATTCAGTGGGTGGTACCAACCCCTCTCTTCTTGAAGCGATGGCTTCTCACACATTAATTTGCGCTCATAATAATATCTTTAATTCTTCTATACTCGGTGAAGATGCTTTTTATTTTTCTACTTCTTATGATATTAGAGATGTTATAAATACAAAACAAAAAGTAGATTATTCTGAATACTTAGCATCAAATTGTGATAAAATAAAGGAATATTATTCATGGGACACCATCATTGCTCAGTATCTCCATCATTTTAATTCTATTTTGAAAACTTCGTCTTCAAGAGTTGCTAAACCAAATTTGGCCATTGATTTATGAAAGTTACTGGAACTACTTTAAATGATGTGTTCGTAATAACGCCAATTCTTTACCAAGATGAGCGTGGTGTTTTTTTGAGACATTCAATGAAAATGTGTGGCGCAATAATGGGCTACCTACCCAATTTGTTCAAGATAATCAGTCCTTCTCAACTAAAGGGGTATTGCGTGGGTTACATTTTCAAACTGGGGCACACGCCCAAGGGAAGTTAGTAAGGGTTATTTATGGTAGGGTATTGGATATTGCTGTTGATATTCGCCCAAGTTCTTCTACTTTCGGGCAATATGAGTTTTTTGAGCTTGATGGACTTTCCAATACGATGGTTTATATTCCACCTGGATTTGCGCACGGATTTTTAGCTCTTGAGGATAGTGTATTTAGTTACAAATGTACTCAAACTTATCATAAGCCAAGTGAGAGCGGTATTGTCTGGAATGACCATACATTGAACATTAAATGGCCTATTTCAAACCCAATTATTTCTGCGAAGGACTTGTCATTGCCAACATTCAATAAGATTATGAATCAGACTGAGTTAGTAGGCGTATCTGCCTAAAATCATAGAGAATTACTATAAGTATGAAAGGAATCATTTTAGCAGGCGGCTCAGGCACCCGTTTACATCCACTTACTCTAGCAGTTAGTAAACAATTAATGCCTGTCTATGACAAACCCATGATTTATTATCCACTTTCTATTTTGATGTTAGCAGGTATTCATGATATACTAATTATTTCAACACCAAATGATTTGCCTCATTTTAAAAAATTGCTAGGGGATGGCTCAAGGGTAGGTTGTCGATTTGATTATGCAGAACAACCTGAACCCAATGGGTTAGCACAAGCGTTTGTTATTGGCGAAAAATTTATTGGAAAAGACAAGGTTGCATTGGTTTTGGGGGATAATATTTTTCATGGTAGTGGCTTGAGTAAACTTTTACAAGCAAACAATGACCCCGATGGCGGGGTTGTATATGCGTATCAGGTTCAAGACCCTGAGCGCTATGGTGTAGTTGAGTTTGATGTTTATGGAAACGTTCTTTCAATTGAGGAGAAACCTACTTCGCCAAAGTCAAATTATGCAGTACCTGGCCTCTACTTTTATGATAATGAAGTAGTTCAGATTGCCAAAAACATTCAACCATCAGAAAGAGGAGAATATGAAATTACTGATGTAAATAAAGAATATTTACGTAGAGGCAAACTTAAAGTCGGGGTGTTGAATAGAGGCACTGCTTGGCTAGATACTGGTACTTTTTTATCATTAATGCAGGCAGGCCAATTTGTCCAAGTAATCGAAGAAAGGCAAGGCTTAAAAATTGGCTGTATTGAGGAAGTGGCTTATCGTATGGGGTACATTTCAGCAGAACAGTTGAAAGAAATTGCCCAACCTTTGGTAAAAAGTGGCTACGGTAATTACCTGTTAAACCTACTTTAAAATCCTATTCCTTGTTTTTTGAGGCTTATTAGAAATCCAAAGTTATTGGGTAACCATTTGCCCATATCAGAAGCAAGTAATGTATGTAGGGATAGACCCTTGGATTTTACAAATAAATGGTTAATCTCTAATGCGGTCGAAAGTTGAGTGATAGGAAAAATATAATCGGTAAAGATAGGGCGGCCATGATTCCAACTAGGTGAAATTTTTAAACCAAAAGAAGTCGTAGCGTGTATCTTACCGTAAATACTTAGATGTAACGCTTGCACTCTATTGTTACTAATTTCTGCCTTTTGATATGTCCCTCCTTTTACATTTTGCCACTCTGGACGCGCGTCGGCCCTTAATGTAACAAAAGGAGTTCCAATAATACGTTGTTTATACGACCAACCTTCGGTGTATTGATAGTTGACAAAATAATCATCAGCCCCATCAAATCTCCTTTTATTAATTTGAATCGTAAACCCGCTCTGGTTCATTGTACTCAGAAATTCAGCAGTGACCCGTGTAATGTGAATTGAACGTTTAGATTGTTTTATGGAGTGCCAGCTAATTCCTGTAAGCCCATCTGGGAAATTGACAAAAAATACGCCAGATTTATCCTCATACGCGTGTTGGTGATACAAAGACCACTTAGCTTTGGGCGAAGTATAAGTAATCGCAAAATCAATAGAGCCTAAATGGTTGCCAGTGCGGTTAAGTGCATCCATGATACTTACTGCATCTGGATTAGTGGGTTCGGCAGCTCTGAAAACTGACAGGAAATCTGAAAAGCTACTTGGTAATTTTCCATTTTCTAATGTTTGGTTGCTTCCCTTCACAGGATTTCGCCACTGCCCGCCCCACTGAGCTAGGTGATGTACTCCACCGTAAAAATGTACTTTCCAAGTGGGTTTGCCAAAGCGTATATAAACGGCTTTTTGGTGTAAAAATGAGTTTTTAACGGAATCGGCATTGATAAACCAGCCGTGCGCCATCATCGCGTGTACCGCAAACAGCCCTTTGGTAAAGCCTAATGGCACAAAACCCCGCGTGCCCACTTGGACTTTAGGCAGCGGCAGGGCATTGCCCGACCAAGCGTACGAGCCCGAGGTCAGCAAGGTATCGCCGAGGCCAAAAAACTCCTTCCGTCGGCCCACGTACGCTTCAAAACGGCGGTAACGAAACGTAGCTGCCGCCACGGGAAGCACCACCAAAGAAGTACGGCCTGCGTTGGCTACTATTTCGGTTTGCAGGTGGAGTTGTGGTTTGCGGGGATTTTTACCGATAAGCGTCTGTCCACCCGCTTTCACAAACACAAAAGGGTTTTCAAGCGGAACCGTCCCAAATTGGTTGGCCCTCAGCCAAAAAGGAGTTCGTTGGGAAGTTGCTGCCACGCCCCCCGCTTCTACAAACAAACGAGTCGTGTCTTCTTGCGCTACGCACAGTGTACTGAGAGAAAGCAATAAAGAGGTATAAAGTAATAATCGCATAGTAAAGCTGGTTTAGCCCCCCGCATCAGCGGGGTAAAAAAACAATACTCCCCTCTCCAGAAAGGAGAGGGGCAGGGGGTGAGGTTAAAGAGGTTAAAATAGTATAAAACAAATTTTTATTCACTCCATTTAAAATTTTTATCCACAAACATACTTGTTTTTAATTTGCTGCAAATCAATTTATTGTAAAAAAATATTTGCCTATTAATCGCCAGTTTTTTGAAAAAATTGAATGAATAATTATTGTATAAATCAAAGAAAAATACTGTACAATGAAACACTTTTTACTGTTGTCGTATAAATGAAAAATTACTCTACTCACCTCATTATTAGTTTTTGTTTACTCTTTGAAGGAATTGTCGCCCAGGCCCAGCTTCGCGATAAATTAGAAGAACTTGAAGTCACGGCCACGGCCCACGTGGGTTTTGTTCGTCCTGAAAAAATAATCCCTGCCTCGGAGCGGGCACCCATTGGGGGGGAGATTACAATCGGAAGCCTCAAAACCACCGAAAAGGCGTGGCAATTGTGCAATTGTTTTCACCGTTCGGGCTGGTACGCCAACTATTATAATTTTCGAAATCCCTACGGATTGGGAGAAACCTTTGGCACGGGTTTTTATTTTGAACCCCTCTTACTGCATCGCCCCGATTATAATCTCTCGGTGCGCTTTACGATGGGGTTGTCGTACGTCAATCGGTTGTATCATCCTGTTCGCAACCCTAACCGTAATTTTAGTTCCCACATCAACGGGATGACGGGGATTGGGGTGTATGGACGCAAACGTATTTCGGAACGACTGGAACTGGTGGGAATGTTGGCGCTTGATTACCGCCATATTTCCAACGCTGGAATCCGTAACCCGAACCAAGGGATTAATATTCCGAGTATTGTGGCGGGGATTGCCTATGGCCCACCGACGGCACGTTTGCCTGAGTCGAGGTGGTGGCGGCCAGCGAGTTTGGATAAACGGTGGTTTGGGCGGGCACTGCTCCTTACTTCCGTTCGGGTGTATGCCGCCGATGACCAATACCCCGAAACTCCCAGGGCGATGGTGGGGGTAAATGCCTATGCGGGCTACCGTTTTACGCAATCGCACGCTCTTTCGACGGGTATCGAAATCATTGACGATGGCTACATGAGAGAACAAATGATGCGACAGAACTACAAAGGAACAACGCAACAAGCGACTTGGCTAGTGGGCTACGAGCTTTGGCAGGGCCGCGTTTCGTTTACGGCGCACTTTGGGTGGAATTTTTTGCGCCCAGGAACGGTGATTTTTGGAAGAAGAGGTTATCGGCCAGCTACTTATGAAAAGTATGGATTGCTGTATCGGTTCAATAATGGCCTTACAGCGGGCGTAATTGTCAAGGCTTTTGGGGAAGATACCAAAGGGTTTCAGCTGGCCGTGGGAGGGAATTTTTAGTAGTTGCGTCAGAGACGCGTTGCCGTTAGTGACCCAAAT
>NZ_KI519421.1:184248-347499 GCF_000482465.1 Runella limosa DSM 17973 | reverse complement strand
GTGACCCAAATCGGAGTTTGGGTCAAGCTTAGTAGTTGCGTCGGAGACGCGTTGCCGTTAGTGACCCAAATCGGAGTTTGGGTCAAGCTTATGCTTTATAACATTTTTGGATATGTATCGTAATATAGTGTCGTCTATCGTACTGGTATTAGGATGGCTAGTAGCAAGCCATGCCTACGCTACTTCCAGAGATTCGAGTGTTCGTTGGCAACCTGGTGGGATTGGCATTCAGGTAGGGCTGACGGGCGTGGGAGTCCAGCTTGCGTGGAAGTTAAAAACCAAGCCACGGCTGGTGTTGCGGGTAGGTGCCTCCTACGTGGGGTATAAAAAAGCCACGGTTATCGACATTGGAGAAGGATCGAAAATTGACCTTTTTCCCAATATTGTGATTGGATTGGTGCAAAGCTCCGTTAAATGGCATCCATTTAAGAAAGGTGCTTTTTTTCTTACGGGGGGCGTGGGTTATACGTGGCGGCCTGATTTGAGACTAACAGTACAAGCTCAAAACGATTTGAATTTGGGAGGTATCTCAATGAAAGCCGACGAGTTTGGTACGGTAGGCTTGGGCTTAAAATGGTCGCCGATTGTCGGGTATGCTGGACTGGGGATGGGTCGTTCGATTCCTAGAAGGCGATGGGGGGTAGGTTTTGAGCTAGGTTGCTACTATTTAGGCCCTCCCAAAGTTCAAATGGATTTGAATGGTTTTTTAGAAACAACGACGCTCGAAGCGCAAATTCCGTTGATTGAGCGTAACATGAGCGGGTACCGTTATTTGCCTAGCTTCCAATTGACGGTTTCGTATGCACTCGTAAAAAAAGCGTGGCGATAGGTGCAGCAGGTTGCTCAGAACCTGCTGGTTTTGGTGGGTGCAGTGGGTTGCTCACAACCCGCTGGTTTTAACGTACTGTCAATGCGTTTAACCTAAACACAGATGAAAAAGATTAATAAAGCCCTTATTTTAGGTTTCCTTGGGTTGGTAGGGTGGTTGACATCCTGCCAAAACCCCATTGAGGGGCTAGAAATATTTTTTAAAAAACCGTATCCCATTGCTTTAGAAGCGCAATATTACACGGCGGAGGGTACGGTTCCTGACAAAATACAGGTACAAATCACGGGCCCTGATCAAAAACGAGTGATTACGACGGTCAATACCAAAAAATTCAGAGTTACTTCCGATGGCTCATTGTTCTTAGCCATTGACTCGCTGGGGGTTCGGCCCAGTGCTACGCAGCCGTTGCGATTTACGGTGGTGGTGCAAGCCGAAGGTTTTTTCCCGTCGGTGCTGCCCCTTGAATACACCAGTGATAGCCCACGGTCGGTGGGGATTGTTTTGCAGCCGCTTTCGGGTGCATCTTCGATTAAACAAGCAACGACTTCGGCTGATGCCAAAGGAAGTATTACCAGTGCTTGGACTTTTGAAACCCCCACGGGTGAAGGAACGACCAAAGCCACGGTTTCTGCTGGCACGGAAGTAAAAGACCCCGCTGGACAACCCGTTTTGGGGAAAATTGAAGCTACTTTTCAAAGCCTAGCTATCACTAAACAAAACGCAAGTCTGTTGCCATTTCCAATTGATAATCAAATGATTGTTAAGCCATTGTTGGCAGATGGTACGGTGGGGAGCGATCAACAGCTTACGCAATTGGCAGGCGCGTTTTTGTTGCAAATGCACAACGAACATTATCAGGTTGTAAAAACTTTCTCTCAACCGATTGAAGTGAAAATGCCTGTGTCAGCCCAACTTTATAATACCAGGGAGCGCCGTTTGGTGGCGGAGGGAGATGCGATACCGTTGTTTAGTTACGACATCGCCACCAACCAATGGAAAGTAGAGGAGGCAGGAAAAGTGCAAAAACTGGCCAATGGTTCGTTGGAATACGTGGCACGTTTACCACATTTATCGGTATGGGTAGCAGGTTTTACCAAGCAAAAATGCGAAACAGGACTCAGTTTTAGGGTTAAAAGCACTTTGCCCAACAGCAGTAGTACGTACCAGTGCGAGGTGATTGATGAGGTCAGCGGTGCAAGGCTTCAAGTATTTAAGTCCACCATCAACAACGGTGAAATCATCAAAGTAACGGGCTTGGACAGTGACCAGCATGTACGCTTACGGATTACGGACAATTGGAGTACAACGATGGCTTTATCGACCTTGGTCAGTGGTTGTACGGCGGATGTGCAAGAAATAGATGTGACAACGTTCAAAAAACCGACCGTTAAATGTGACAACGGGCCTGGGTTTCGGATCAAAAGTAATTTCCCTCGGAGCGATTATCGCTATACTTGCGAGGTTATCAACGAAACGACGAAGGCAACGCTCCAAAGTTTTCAGACAACGGTCAATAACGGGGACGTGATTCGGGCTAATGGACTAGATAGTGACCAAAAAATTCGTTTAAAAATTTATGACATTGTGAGCGCGGCCACGGCCATTTCGGAAGTAGTCGAGTCGTGCGCTACGGATATTCAAACGCTTGACATTACCCACTTTAAGCTCCCACCGCAGGCTTGCGCCACTACGCCGACGTTTACCATAAAAAGTAATTTGCCCGATAGTGACCGCCAATATACCTGCGAGGTCATTCGGGCTGATACCAAGGCGCGTTTACAAATTTTTCAAACGAGCGTAAACAACGGTCGTCAAATCCGATTGGGTGGTTTGTATGACAATACAGGAAGTATCCAATTCCGAATTTTTGACATGGCCAGTTCAGCAGTGGTGACGACGAGTCCTTTGGATGCTTGCAGTGGTCAAGTAGTTACGGTAGAATTGGCCAACTTTAAAGTGCCCGCCCCCAAATGCGCTTCGCCGCTTGGGTTTAGGGTGGTGAGCACGTTACCCAATAGTTCGTTGGTGTATCAGTGTGAAGTGTTGAATGCCGCAACAAATGCCAAAATGCAGTCGTTCCAAACAACAATCAATAACGGAGAGGTAATTCGGGTCAATGGGTTGTACAGTGACGAAACCGTGAAACTCCGCATTTATGACCTTTCAAGCAATGCTGTCGCCACCTCTACTGCGGTCGAAGCTTGCAATGCGGCGATTCAAAGCATTGACGTAACTTCCTTTAAAAAACCAATTGTGAAATGTGCCTCACCTTTGTATTTTAGGGTTACCAGTAAACTCCCAACGAGCTCGCAATTGTATGGTTGTGAAGTAATTAATGAAAATACCAAGGCAGTGTTAGCGCGTTTCCAATCCACGGTCAACAACGGCCAAGTACTAAAAATCGAAGGATTAGACAGTGATCAAAAAGTACGCTTACGGATAGCCGATGTGGCGAGTTCGGCGGTGGCGACATCGGCTGCGGTGGATGCTTGCGCCAGCGAGACGCAACCCATCGACCTGTCTTCTTTTGCTACTTTACCGCCCATCGAAACGGGTGAAGTGCTCATTACCTTGCAGTTTCCTTGTACCGAAATTGACGCTACCAAGCTACCTACCCAAGAATTATTTGGCCGTTTTAGGCTTTCGGGGACGGTACAATGGCAAAATTTGCCCAGTATTAAGTACATTCAAGGCAAAACGACGTTTAGCACTACAACGACCTTGCTAAAGGTGGGCTCAACCTATGATTTTCAGGCAGGGCCTGCGCCAGGTTATTATTCGTTTAGTGAAAACAACTATAAACTTGAATCAAGTAACTGGGTTATCAAAATAAAAACGGATGAGTATTGCAAAAAGTAATAAATGGCATTTGTTGGCTGTGATTTTGGCAATACCTGCCCTTTTTTCACATTTGGGCTATATTCCGTTGGATATGTCAACCGACGAAGCGCGGCGGGCGCTGGTGGCGTTGGAGATGGATTTGACGGGAAATTATTTGACACCTACTCTAAATGGGGAACTTTACTTTAACAAACCGCCGCTCTATAACTGGTTGATTTTAGCCTCGTTTCGGTTTTGGGGCGATTACTCGTCATGGAGTCTGCGGTTTCCAATGGCGGTGTCGATAATTGGGTTTTCATTTACGATTTTTTACTGGCTACGTCGGTATGTACCCTACCAAATAGCGGCCATGGTGGCTTTGTTGCAGTTGGTCAACGGACGGGTACTTTTTTACGAAACCCTTTATGGGCTGATTGATATTACCTATTCTTGGGCGACGTTTACGGCCTTTATGGTGATTTATGAATATGACCGACGCAAAAAATATGGCTTACTGTTTTTGTACTCGTATGTCATTTGTGCTTTGGGGTTTCTAATGAAAGGACTGCCTTCGGTGGTGTTTCAGGGGATGACGTTGGTCGCTTGGCTGGGGTATCAGCGGAAGTGGCGTGTGTTGTGGCATCCAGCTCATTTTTTGGGAATAGCGGTTTTTCTCGGCATTGTGGGTACCTATTATGCCTTGAGTATCGTAGGGTTTGGTTTTCCGCTTCAAAAAGCAATCAATGTGCTCTGGGATGAAAGCATAAAGCGCACAGGTGTTGCGTTTGGGTTAACGGCTACGGTGCTTCATGTGCTTACTTTTCCGTTTGAATACATCTTTCATTTTTTGCCTTTTACGTTGTTTATTCTCTTGTTTTACCCCTCAACACCCCAAAAATCTTGGTCAGCGGCACTGGCTTCTTTGCGAAAATATACGCGTCCAATGGACTCCTTTTTGCGGTTTTGTGTCATTACTTTTGTGGCTAATGTGCTGGTTTACTGGGCGTCGCCGCAAGTGTATGCGCGTTATACGTTGATGCTCCTTCCGTTGTTTTTTACGCTGGTAGTAGTGGCTTATTACGAACAAGAAGGAAACTGGCAACGCCGCTGGATAGAGGTTTTTATGGGGGGCGTCATGTGCGTGACAATTTTTGCGATTTGGATAGCATTTGGCATTGAAGCTACCCGAAAACTGCCCTACGTGTGGGCCGCTTGTTTGGTCTCAAGTGGGGTATTTGGCGTATTGAGCTGGTGGTATTTTGGTCAAAAAGAATACCGTTTAGATATTTTTGTGGTGTTCTTGCTGGTGGTGCGTATTTCCTTTAATTTTTTGTTTGTTCCGCCCCGAGAGGCCAAGCGGCAACGGTATTTGGAAGATAATGTGAAAGCGGCACTGATGACCATGGACGCTGGGGGAAATGCCTTGCCTTTGAAGAGTTATAAAACGACCATTGGCAACGATGGCTCGACGGATGTCAATAGTTTTCACATCGAAGCCACGCGGCGAAAAATCCTACCCATCAGTTTTAAGAAAGAAAAAGGGGTGTATTACTTGGCTGATTCTAGTAACTTGGCGGGCGAAAAGTACAAAGAAATCGCCAGGCTGACGCTTTATCCAGAGCGCCCTGCCAAAATAGTCCGCTTCGACCTAGCACCTTAATGATGATAAACTCCCTGTCTCAACCAGTTCCACTTGTATCGGTTGTCGTTTGTGTATTCAATGAAGCCGAAAACATTCGTCCTTTGATTGTTGAAATAGATGACGCACTGCGTGGATGTTCCTATGAAATTATTTACGTCAACGATGGTTCAACGGATAATACGCTTTTGGAACTGAAAAATATTACGCACAAAAGCCTGAAAGTGATTGATTTTCAGCGAAATTATGGCCAAAGTCAGGCGCTGGCGGCGGGCATAGAGGCGGCATCAGGTGAGTATATCGCTACTTTGGATGGTGATTTGCAAAACGACCCTGCGGACATACCTGCTTTGCTGACTGTAGCCCAGCAAGGTGATTATGACATGATTGCCACGGTACGGTTGAAACGAAAAGATAGTTTTACCACCCGAAAACTGCCAAGTATCATCGCCAATTGGCTCATTCGTCATCTATTGGGTGTACACTGCAAAGACTACGGAAGTACGTTGCGGGTATTTAGGGCATCTTTGGCGAAAAGACTGCCTTTGTACGGAGAGTTGCACCGATTTATTCCAGTACTTGCTGCCTTGGAAGGAGCAAAAATGACCGAAGTGCTGGTGAAGCACCGTCCGCGGATTTCGGGGACGTCCAAATATAATTTGGGACGAACCAGTAAAGTACTTAGTGATTTGGTTTGGGTATATTTTATGAAAAAATACTTGCTAAAACCCATTCATTTTTTTGGAAAAATAGCGATTTGGATGTTTGTGGGCGCGTTTTTTGCGTGCTTATACATGGGGTGTACGTTGGTGGCGCGGCCAGAAGTTAGTTTGGCGTCTTGGCCAACGGCTGCGCTGATTCTTTCTGTTTCAGGGGTTCAGTTGTTGGGGATGGGCATTGTAGCCGAGCTTGTCATGCGTTCACTTTTTGAATCGCAGGGTAAAAAACCATACATCATTCGTCAGATTTATACTTCTCATAACCAACGACAGTAAGCATGGTCATTTTGATAACGGGTGGTGCTGGTTTTATTGGCTCCCACCTTTCGGAACAATTACTTCAGCAAGGACATCAAGTAGTATGTATTGACAACCTTGACGAGTATATCTATTGTTCGGCGTTGAAGCGTGAGAACCTCAGTACGTTGGCACAGTACGACAACTTTATTTTTATCAAGGGAGATATTCGCGATAAAGCGGTTGTACAACAACTTTTGGTGAATTATCAATGTGAACTGGTGATTCATTTGGCGGCGTATGCGGGCGTGAGGCCGTCGGTGATTGAGCCCGAAAAGTTTTTTGAAATCAATGTAAACGGAACATTGTCGGTGTTAGAAGCAATGCGAAATGCAAGGGTTCGTCGAATCATCATGGCGTCGTCGTCGTCGGTATATGGCAATAGTTCGGCGCGTTTATTTAGAGAAACAGACACCGCAGATCAGCCGATTTCACCCTACGCTGCGTCAAAAAGAGCGGCGGAGTTGGTCGCTTATTCATATCATTCGCTCCACCAATTTGAAGTAACGTGTTTGCGGTTATTCACGGTGTTTGGCCCAAGGCAACGCCCCGAAATGGCCATCCGAAAATTTATTGAGCACATTCAAGCAGGGCATCCGATAGAGATTTATGGCGATGGGCAGTCGATCCGAAATTATACTTACATCTCAGATGTTGTCGATGCGTTTCTAAAAGCGATAGACAAACCGCAAGGGTTCAATGTCTATAACATCGCTGGGCCAACTACCACAAGCCTTTTGGAAACCATTGAAGTGATTGAAAAACAGGTTGGAAAGAAAAGCCAACGTACCTATAAGCCAGAACAAGCAGGTGATATGCGGCAAACAGCGGCTGATATTTCAAAAGCCCAACAGGAACTTGGCTATATTCCTCAGGTTGAATTTGGAGAGGGAATAAGCCGAGTAATCGACTGGATGGTGAATGAGTCTTCAAAGCAACTGCTGGCTTCTACCTAGAATTACTCCTATTTTATACTTTTTGTGATTGTTGAGACTATGTCTATTTCTAACGCACATCCTCCGTCTCCCAATTACCGTATTCGGCGCCGAAAAAATCACCTTCGATTGCTGGTAGATTTTGCTATTATTGGGATTGTTTATGTTTTTAGTTCTATTTTTTACGAGCGATCGTTAAAGCAATTAGATATTCTGATTGTTGGGGGGCTTGTTTTGGCTTGGTATTTCTCCTCAAAAGTAAGTAAGTTATACCAAGATTTTCGGATGGCTTCTTTTATTGAGGAGCTACTGCCGTTGTTTCTTACATTATTTGTTCAGTTTGTCGCTTTAGCTATTTCATTATTTTTATTAAATGACCATTTCTACGCCCGTAGTTTTACGATTGTCTATACGGTTTCTTTGGTAGTTACGATTGGCCTAAAAATGTACGTTATCCGCCAAATAATGAATTATTGGCACACGAAAGGCACCAATCAAAAAAATGTAGTAGTAGTAGGAGATTTTGCTTCTGTACACGAGTTTATTGATTTAGTACAGCAGAAACCACATTATGGATATAAAATTGTAGGTGCGCGCGTTCATGACTTCGTTAAAAATGATAGAATTGTATTAAAAGAAACATTAAATTTTTTACAATTTACACCCACAAATGAAGTGGATGAGCTGGTGATTGCCATTCAAAAATTTAGCGAAATTTACGTAGCAGGTCTCATTGAGTGGGCAGATAAACAAGGAGTACTCGTTAAATTCACACCTGGATTTTTTCAATTTAATGCCTCTCGATATTCGTTTGAATTATTTGGTCAATATCCATTGGTGACAGTACGAAGTACACTGCTTGATTTGAATTATTGGCAAGGCGTAAAACGAGCTTTTGATGTTGTTTTTAGTGCGCTTTTTTTACTGCTGATTGCCTCATGGCTGTTTCCGATTATTGCCATTGCCATAAAAATAAACTCCAAAGGTCCCGTGTTTTTTATCCAAGGTCGTTGGGGGCAAAAAGGAAAAATTATCAAAGTTTGGAAGTTTAGGACGATGTATTACGGCGCATCGACCATCAAAATGGAGGGAGGCTTTAGCCAAACCACCTCCAATGATCCACGGGTGACGCGCGTCGGGCAGTTTTTACGAAAAACCAATTTTGATGAGCTTCCGCAGTTTATAAACGTTTTTTTGGGAAATATGTCAGTGGTGGGGCCTCGTCCACATGCTACAAAGCACAGTGAAGAAACCCTACCGTTGATTGATAATTACATGATTCGGCACCGCGTTAAGCCAGGTATTACGGGTTGGGCGCAGGTCAATGGCTACCGAGGCGAAACCCACGAGATTGGTCTGATGCGCAAGCGAGTAGATTATGACATTTGGTACATCGAAAACTGGAGCCTTTTGTTAGATATACAGGTAATTTTTAAAACGGTGTATAACATGTTCAAAGGTGACCCCAAAGCGTATTGATTTCGTTGAGGATTTTTTGTAGGTGGGAAGATAAAGCGAGAAATTTCTCGGGAGCTGGCTTTAGGGAGGGAAGAGTTGGGGAAGTTTAATGAGTTATTTTCTAAGCCAAGCTTTTAGAGGTTAATGTATTGGATTAAAAAGTTTTATGCCTTCTATTTTTTCAAAATCAGCAATATTATTGGTATTGAGTTCAGCGTTGTAAAGCAGTGCAGTGGCAGCTATTAGCGCGTCACCAAGTGAGTATTTGCGCTGTTGCTTTAATGAAACCGCAATGTTTATTACGTATTGGTCAATGGGTAGTTGAGGCACAACTTCAAAAACACTCTCAAAAAAACGTCATTCCTCTTCAGTTAATTTGTGGTAGCCCAATGTTTCGGCTTTTGAAATAACGGATACATGGACATCTTCTGAAAGCAGTAAAGGCCGTAAATACGCAAATTCATCTTTAGCTGCGTAAATAATGATGTTAGAATCAATTAATCTCATTCTGCTCTAAAAGGAAGTTTTCTGCCTTGACGAGCCTGTTTTACATGTTTTTGCATCTTAGCTACATCTAATGTATTCGCTCCGTGCATGATGATTTCTTTTGCACGTTCACGTTTTTTAGTTTCATTAGCCTCTACCTCAAAAGGTACTTGTAAACGAAGCCGAAGCTCAACGAGCCATTGAGCTTCGGCTTCGTTGGGTAGGTTGATGGTGATCTGGGTCATCGCTTTCTTTTTTACCCAAATATAACGATTTTACTAATAACTCGCCACGCTGGTACGAAAGCCAAAGGTAGAAATGGCAGGGTTTTGTCCTTACTGTTTTTAGGCCAAAACCAAAAAACATCCAACCATGAAACGTAGAAGTAACCTGCTTTTGTCTCTTTTATTTTTTCTATCCCTGAACCTTTTCGCTCAGAAATCTTGGCAAAAAATTGTGACGGTAGAGGATGTTTGTGAAAGTTATCCCAAAGAAATGCAACGGCTTTTGGAGCAGCTCAATTTGGAAACAAAAGGCTTGGAACAAACCCGTGAAGCATACCAAAAAGGGGACTTGGTAAATGCTTGCAAAGCCTTGTTGGCGTATTATAAAAATAATGGGAAAGTAGCTTTCTTACGCAAAACTCAGCCTGTTAAAGGCACAAAAACCGTGGCCAGCGCCGACACGATTTTGAAGGATGTGTTTGTGGTGCAAAATGTAAAAGGGAAAGTAGCGTATGGTGCCGATGGTCACCGTGATTGGTACTACAAAGGCCCCAACAACGACCGTGAATGGGCCTGGCTTTCTAATCGTCATAGTCAGGTGTTGGAGGTGTTTGAGGCGTATTTTGACACAGGAAACCCAAAATATGCCCAGTACATTGATGGTTTTTTGCGTGATTTTATCATAAAAAGTTGGCCTTATCCTGCTGCCAAAGGAAGTGAATCTATCTGGCGTGGACTGGAGGTGGCGGCTCGGGCAAAGGCATGGTCGAAGGTTTTTTACGGTTTAATCAACAGTGAATATCTATCGCCAGCTACTCAATTATTGATGTTGAGCAGTTTGCCTGACCACGCTCATTACAATCGGTATTTTCACGGAGGAAACAATTGGCTTACGATGGAAATCTCGGCTTTGGCAACGGTGGCTACTAATTTTTCTGAGTTCAAATCGTCGAATGAATGGCTTGATTACTCCATTGCCACGATGGCCGAGAGCATGAAAGGACAGGTCTATCCTGATGGAATTCAGACCGAACTAACCTCTCATTATCACAATGTTGCTTTGGATAATTTTGTGCTTTTCAAAGAGATTTGCGACCGTGCCAACAAGCCTTTGCCCGATTTTTTTAATCAAACCATCGAAAACATGTACAGCTACATTGCCCACGCGATTCGGCCTGATGGTTTTCGGATTTTAAACAACGATGGCGACCGAGGGAGTGACCGAGCAATCGTGTTGGAAGCAGCCAAAAAGTTCAATAAAAGTGATTGGGCGTATATTGCTTCCAACGGAAAAACGGGGACAAAACCTGCGGATGGGCCTTCCTATTTTTTCCCTTGGGCGGGGCAGCTCATTTCAAGAAGCGGCTATGATGCCCAGGCGCACTGGTCATTTTTTGACATCGGCCCTTGGGGAAGCGGTCACCAGCACAACGATAAGCTGCATCTGTCAGTTTCGGCTTACGGCCGCGATTTGTTGGTGGATGCGGGGCGGTTTGCCTACACGGGAGAAACGGCGGATAAATTTCGTCCCTACGCCAAAGGCAGCGAAGGACATAATCTTTTGTTGATAGACGGCCACGGTCAAAAGCCAGGCCCGACGCACGCCAAAAGCCCGCTGGGAGATTCGTATTTTAAGCTACACAAAGACTTTGATTATGTCTCCAATTCCATGAGTGATTTTATTGATTTGGAAGGCAAAGCCGAACACAGAAGGACACTTTTTTATGTAAGAGGAGCGTTTTGGGTGGTGGTTGATCAAATCAAAACCGATAAGCCAAGGCAAATTGAAGCGCTTTGGCATTGGCACCCGACCTGCCTGGTGGTCAAGGATAACGCAGTAGTAAAAACCCAAAATCAGTCTGGAAACTTGGCCATCGTTCCAGTTAGTTCACAAAAGTTTGACATAACGTTCATCAAAGGACAGGAAAAACCGACGATTCAGGGATGGTACAGTCGGGAGTATAATTTGTACGAGCCCAATACCATGAGCAAGTACAGTACGACCATCCAAGGCAATGATACGTTGGTTTGGTTACTACTTCCTTCTGAAAAAGAAACGCCCACGGTGAAAGCTAAGATTTTAACCCAAAACGAAACTGAAATGAGCCTTGAAGTGAAAATGAAGGGAAAAACATGGCAGTTAACCATTCCCTACGCGGATAGCCGTGGTGCAAGTATCAAATGAGAAAAATGACAAATTAATCTGGATATAGAAGATATTTTGCCCGAATCGCCTTGAATTTTTGCAATCCAGGCTCCCAACTTTTCCTGATGTCGGCTTCTGACATTCCCGCGATGATTTGCTTTCTAAGTTGATTTGTCCCTATACGTAAATCAAAGGGAGATACACCGTTGGCTCTTTCCTGCTGGAAGAAATTAGGTTTGTCAGGATAGGCATTGTATAGTTCAATGACCCACGCTAAATTAATCTGACGACTCTTGCGTAAAGGGCTTATGTCATAGCCACGAAGGTCGATTCCATAACAAACAGAATCTTTTTGATTGGGGCGTTCGCTCATTCCAGGAATGCTTACTGGTTTGTACGAAAACGAATATTTGCCTTTCAATGCGGGTGCTCCCAAAATGGTAAAGGGCATGTAAGTCCCTCGGCCTTCGTTGATTACTGTCCCTTCAAACATACATAAACTCGGAAAAAGTACCACCGCTTGCTGTGTATTTAAGTTTGGAGAGGGATTGATAGGTAGGTCATAAGGGGTAGTATGGTCGTAATTGGCAACTTTTATCACCTTAATTTTGCATGGTTCTTTGAGGTAGCCTTCACCGTTGAGGTAGTGGGCAAATTCCCCGATGGTCATGCCATGGGTCATAGGCGTATAATGTATCCCAATGGCCGATTTATATTTATCTTCCGTCATTACGGGGCCATCCACGACGTAGGCGTTTGGGTTTGGCCTGTCAAGAATCAGCAGTTCTTTGTTGTTTTCTGCACAAGCTTCCATCACATACTCAAGTGTATTGATGTTGGTATAATAGCGGCAGCCCACATCCTGAATGTCAAACACCATTAAGTCGATATCTGCCAACTGTTCCTTGGTGGGTTTCTGATTTTTACCGTATAGAGAGATAATCGGCAGACCCGTTTTTGCATCTTTTTCGTCGCTTACTACTGCTCCATTGCTAGCATTGCCTCTAAAACCGTGCTCAGGTCCAAACACTTTTACAATCTTAATTCCGAGACTTAATAAACTGTCCACACTACTTTTTTTGCCAATAATAGAACTCTGATTGGCAACCAGCGCAATTCGTTTTCCCTTTAAATAAGGTACATATTTTTCAGTCTGGTCGGCACCCGTAATAACTCTCCGCTTGTTGGATTGTGCAATACCTGTACAATTGGAGAGAGTCAGAAGGGTAAAAAAAAGGATGGAAGCAAATCTCATTATTTTAGAGGGACTTTATTGTTGGTTTTTGTAGGATACGGGGCTAAGTTAGTAAATTTTGGTTAGTTTAGACCTATAAGGTTTCAAAAACCTTATAGGTCTAAAGGTGAGTTATTTATACGTCAACCAAGCCGTAGCTTCGCAGTTTTTGTTGGCTGAAAAACGAACCCAGCGCGCTTGAAAACCAGCAGGAAAAGTGTAGTTGAAAGTTTCCCCCGCTCTCACGGTTACTTCTTTATAATTCATCCAAGGGCCATGACCAATCGGCTCTACTTCTACCGTAAAGGTGACGGCTTCGCTACTTTTGTGGGAAAGTTGGAGGCTTTTTTTGTCATAGAAACCAATCAAATACGGGTCAGAAGGGGTATTGGCACGTACTTGGCTATTTTTCCAAGGACCACCTTGTCCCGTAGGTTTTCCCAATTTCCAAAGGTCGTCGATGGTGCCTGCCCATACTTTTGCTTTACCATCGGTGGAAGCAATAATGTGGTTGCTGTTGGGTGTTTGGGCATCTAAACCTGTCATCACAAACAACCCACGATAAGAAGCATAATCGTGAATCGTCAACGAGTGAGAAGCTACTGGACGAATTTTGGCAAAACCGTCGGCGTTTTCGGCGGGTAGTTCGTAAAAAGTGCCGTGTACGTTCATCAAGTCGCGCTCGGTAGCCACTTCCCGACAAATCCGCAAGGAAGCATTGTTCGTTTTGGCGGTAAATGCTTCATCTCCTTTGGGTAAACGCCAGCGGCGGCCTGAGTCATCTACAATCAATACCGAAGCCTCGTCCACACTGACCACGTCTTTGGGAATGGCAAATTCTTTACGAATAAACTGCGCCGTGGCAACGTCCTCTTTACGGACGAGATTGAGGGCGCTATCGAGTTCATAATAACCGTTTTCGCTAAATTGCCCGTTCACAAAATCTCCCGCTAAAATCCCCAACTGACGGCGGTTTTTGCCCAAGCCGTACAAAAGCCCCGCTTTATAATTGTTGCTATTGATGTTGGTCAATCCGTCAAATGATTTATCTTTGGCAACGGTAAAACGACTTTCGTCTGTGTAGTTGAAGTTGACGGTAGCAGTGGTGTTTTTATTGGTTTTCACCCGAATCCATTCACCTTGTTCGGTTGCGGCAAAAGCAACTGATGCCGCTTGCCCCGCTTTTACGGTGACTGATTTGGCCGATTTCCAGCTTCCTTTGCCGTTGGTATCTATGTCAAACGTAAACGTCACGTCTTCGTTACCCGCATTTTTTACCCACGCCATGCGCTGTGACCAACCCGCAAACAAAAATGGGTCGGAAGCCACGTTTGCTTCTACTTTATCGTTGAGCCAAATCGCTCCTTGGGCTGTATTGGGGCCTAATTCGTCGGGCTTGCTGAGGGAGGTAAACCATAAATTAGAGTTCGACTGTCCTGGGCCTTCGATGTTTCCTTTGGTTTTGCGTTTGTTCAAAAACTCCTTTTGAGCTGAATCATCGCAGCCAAACACGAGGCCATTTTGCCAACGGGTAAAGTCACCAATGACTTTCAAATAAGCCGAACGGGGGCGAATGCCAGCGGTGTTTTTAGACGAAAACGTTTGAGGAAAACGCCAAAACAGGCCGTGCATGGTCATCAAATAGTCGGGAGATTGTGCGGTGCCAATGTCGCGGATTCGGGGCCATTCGGTATTCCAGCCGTGCGCACCGTCGTAGCTGTGACTGGCTTTGGGAAGTCTAAAAAACGACCATTTGCCGCTGTCGCGTACGGCCAAAAGTACCGAGCGATGGTCCCAGCCCGTTGCCCAAATGGGGTCGGTTTCGGGGTTTTTGTTGCCATAAATTCCGCCAGGCCCTGTCACCTCCACAAACTGATTGCGACGCACCACTTTCCAATCTTTTCCATTCCATTCGGCCAGCACACCAGCTTCAATATCAAACTGCTTGAGGGCTTGCGGGCCAGGCTCTCCGTTGTTGGAATACACCATCACGCCTTGTCCCGAATACAAGCCTTTTCCGTGCGCTCCTGGGAGCAAAGTGCCGTTGTGGTTGTTGGCTACATCGTTAGCTTTTTTGTCTTTGACGTTGCCGTCTTGGTACAAAAGTTTTGATTCTAAGGTGCTGACATCCACTTCATAAAACCCTTCCTCCATCGTGCCGTAGTAAATCTTGTGGGTAGGGTCGGTCAAGTGCCGTGCATTTCCCGTATGGCGGCCAGGCATTTGGGTGTAAGGAATAGTTCTGACCTTCCCGCTGTTGGCAATGGCATACGGGCCAATGAATAACTGATTACTTTCGGCATGAACCATGCGGTTGGCGGGTGTTCCACCGATGCTTTCCGAGCGGATGGTTTTGTGCAAATCAGGGGTGATTTCGTAAAGCCTGTCCGAAGAGCCGAAGGGCAAGTGCGGGCCGTACGTAATCACCCAGAGCTTTCCAGCCCAAGGGACTACGGCGCCAGTGCCGCACTCGCCTTCGTTGTTATAATAAGCAAGGTGTGGATATATGCCGCTGATTTGTCGGTAGTTGGACTTGTTTTGGGCAGTTGCATTGCTACATGCTAGCACAGCTGCCAGTAGTCCTACGGATAGGGACTTAATATTTGATTTAATCATGATTTTTAGTTTCGTCTATTCACTTTTTTCACTGCCAGGTTTTTGCATTAAACTGTGCAATTCACCCAAGTAATCAGTATAAACTCCCCTTGGGCTCGTTGATTTTTTAATGCAAACAGCGGCTGCTTTACCTACTATTTCGCCCATCATTCCACAAGTTCGCATCACCCTAACGGGGCCAAGTCCTGTCTTTGACACACTGATACACCTACCTGCCATGAAAAGGTTTTTGATGTTTCGGCTGTAAAGCGTTCGGTAGGGAGCCCAGTAAACTTCTCCGTATTGATATTCAGCACCACGGGTATAATCTGAAATGAATTCATTGCCCTCAAACCCATTTTGATATTCTTTTTTAGGCGTGTGGAGATCTACGTGCCAAGAACATGGGAAAGCAGTATCTTCAAATTTTCGCTGTTTTTTAAAATCCTCCGCTTCCAAAACCACATCACCCATCAGTCTGCGGGATTCTCTCTTGCCAGCAATAAAAGCCGACCAACCTAATCGGTGCTTTGGGTACATGTTATCTATATTTTTGAGTACATCCCAAGCACCGTACATGGCCCTGAAATTGTGGTCACGTATGAGTTCAACTTCATTGACTTGGTCTTTATTAAACCCACTTTCCCAGTACCACATATTGGCAAAAGATGAAAGGTCTTCCTTGCCAAAGGTTTTCACCCCTTTTCTCCCTGGAAATGGTTTGTCAGATAAATCCAAAGCCCAAGGACAGCGAGGGAAGGGCTGCTCGTAGTCGCCAACCTCACATTTTAGCGCCAAAGCACTTTTGTCTTTGCATTCACAGGCCAATACCTCTTCTTTGTTTGTTGTATCAAGTACATTGAAAAGATTTGAACTACCCATTAAATTTTCGACCTTATATTCGTAATCTGCTCCTGCTTTGAAACCAACAGTTGCATCGCCAGTACAATCGGCAAATAACTTTCCATGTAGTCTAAGCTGACGAGAA
Organism: Runella limosa DSM 17973; assembly: GCF_000482465.1. Taxonomy (GTDB): domain Bacteria; phylum Bacteroidota; class Bacteroidia; order Cytophagales; family Spirosomataceae; genus Runella; species Runella limosa. Next base: position 331,129 of record NZ_KI519421.1, on the reverse strand, counting down.
GTAAGTGTACTTTGAATGATTAGAGACTTAATTTCGCTGGCTTCGGTTTCTACTTCAACCACTCTATGATTCAATAAAAGGGTAATATTGGGTTCTGATTGGACCACCTTTGCTTTTCGGGCATCATCGTAATAAGTAGCGGCGACACCATTTAAAACCTCACCCGAACGCTTCGTAATGGGAGGAAGAATTTCATTGACGATATCACCTATGTGCGGAAAAAGGCTTTTATTGGTATGACCTTCTGGCCAAACGCGCACTTCTGAGCTACCGTTTCCTCCAAGTACTGGTCTGTCTTGCACAAGGGCAACTTTGATTCCATTGCGTGCCGCTGAAATAGCCGCACAAGTACCTGCTAAACCTCCACCAGTTACAATAAGGTCAAATTTGCCACCATTTTCAGGCTTTTGGGGAAGCCCAAGCAGTCGGCGCCGAAATTGAGTCAGCGCTGCGATGTCATTGGTAGGTTTAAAATTTGTGTCTTTACAAAACAAAATGGCTTCACAACGGCCTTCGAAGCCTGTCAAATCGTGAAGAGCTAGGGTAGCGCTTTTTCCCACGTTCACAATACCTCCGTCGTGCCAATGCCAAGTAGCACTTTTTGTCCCAAAGACTTCTGGAATTGCTTTTCCGTTTAGTAGCAGTTGAAATTTGCCTGGGGCACCTGGGGCATTCCAAGGAGCTACCCAATCTTTTGTGCGTACCCATACCCGATAAGAACCCGCTTTCGGAAATTGAATTTCTGTGGTGGCATCTTGTACTGGTATTCCTAAACCATGCGCCAAAAGATAAGGAGAACCCATTTGTTCCATGGATTGCTGGTCTAATTCCCATCCTCCATGATTGGCAAATTGTTCTGCTTCAACAAAGACAAACTCCTGGGCTGTTTTTTTGGGTTTACCCTGCCCCAGTGCGGGTAGTTTACCTGCCAATAAAACAAGGCTTGTATTTCCGAGTATTCCAATAAATTGTTTTCTTTTCATCTCTCAAAATGTTTACTAAAAGAACCAAAAGAGTGTTTTTAATACCCTTCGTTTTGTTTCATGTTGGAGTTGATTTGGATTTCGGCAGTAGGAATTGGCCACAAATATTGGCGGTCGTTCCAAGTGGTAGGGACTAAGTTTTTGATGAGTCCTGTTTTTTCCATTTCGCTAAAATCAGGCGTGCCGTCTTCGTCGATTTTGGGCGTTCCAGGGAAAAACCACAGGTTTTTATCGACCACTTTGGCGCGTAAGTCAACGGGGTCGAGCATTCCATAAATTGGGCGGTTGAGCACTTTGCCCGCAATGCGCCAACGAACGATGTCCATGTAGCGAAGCCCTTCAAAGGCCAACTCCATGCGGCGTTCCATGCGGAGTTCACGGCGCAATTCGGCTTGATTGGTAGTTGTAATAGCAGGGTAGGAGCCAGTGGCGGTCAGGGCTACCTTGTAGGCGCGAGCCCTCACAGAATTGATGGCATCCAAGACTGATTTGTCAATTTGATTTTGTTCAATTTTGGCTTCGGCATACATCAACAGTACATCGGCATAGCGGATGATAATTTGCTCAGGATCAATCATTCGTCCATTGAGCAACCACGAGTCGTCCACCCCTTTTTTCCAAACCAATCCGTTGAACGACGCAAATTGCGCGTTGGCACGGTTATCGTTGTTGGTCACTTTGGTATTGGTACTGATGCGGGTTACTTGTAGCGCGTTGGGGTGCGGGTCATAGATAAAACCTAAGTGAGGCTGACCAAATTCCACGATGGTAGCTGTACAACGCGGGTCGCGGTTTTTGAAGGGGTTGCGGGGGTCATAAAGGGGTGACTTGTCAATGGTTTTACCATCGGTGCAGAGGTAGGAACAAAACAAATCCCAACTCGGGTCAGCGGCGGCAAATCCGCCTGAGTTACGACTAATAATATCTGAGGTCGGGCCCGTGGTTACTTTTAATTCTAACGAGCGGGGAATGGAAAAAATAACCTCTCTTGAGTTTTTGGTACTTTGTAAAAACAAATTGGCATAGTCGGCATGTAACACGTATTGGTTCAAATCCATGCAGGCTTTGGCGGCATCGCTGGCGGTTTTGTAGTCTTTTTCGTAAAGAGCAAAACGCGCTTTCAAAGCCAACGCAACACCCTTTGTGGCGCGCTTGAGTGCCGAAGTGGCGTAGCTTGTAGGTAAATTGGCAATGGCATAATCAAAATCTTCGTAGATTTTTGTGGTCACCGTTTTTTTGTCAGTACGCCCTTTGGTGTACGCCTCTTCGATGCTGATGACACCGTCGCTATACACTACATCGCCAAACTTGTTGACCAGCTTCGCATATTGACTAGCCCGATGTAAACGTGCTTCTGCCAAATATATATCTAGTTTTGCTTGGTTTACTTTTGCCTTTGTTTCGGCACTGTTGAGGGCCAAAATAGCCCTGTTGGCGCGGGCAATAGTCTTGTAAGAATTACGCCAAAGTGCGGTCGAGAAAGCCCATTGACTCGTCACGGTGCCCGATTTAATGGGCGTGAGGGTTTGGCGGTAGAAACCGTCATCAGAAAGATAATTGATACTTGTACCATCTTCGTCCCACTGCCAAAATTCAATGTGGTAGAGGTCATTGAGCGCCAGTTGGATTTCGGTTTCGTTAGAGTACCACTTTTCAGCGGAGGGTTCAGCCAACGGATAAAGGTCGAGGGAGTTTTGGCAGGAAGCTAACAATAAGAAGCTAAAGACTGCGATGTATATGTTCTTTTTCATTGAAAGTCAAATGGTTAGATTAAAAGCCAATGGTGAAGCCACCCAACACGGTTGTCACGATTCCCATTCCTTCTGGATCCCACCCTTTGGGGTATTTGTTGAGTGAAAATACGTCGGTAGCATTGAGATACACTCGAATGTTGTTCGAGAGAATTTTGCGCGAAATCCGTTGTGGAATGGTGTAACCCAACGTGATATTTTTCAGACGGAAATAACCGCCGTTAAACAACCAAAAATCAGACATGGCGCGGTTCAAGCCCTTGTTGGTTTCGGTAAATCTTGGGTATTTGGCGGCTAGGTTTTGGTCGGTTGTATTGTTCATACTCCAAGTGCTTCCGTCCATATACACGGGAAAGACACCCCAGTTTTCGGCGTTGTAATCGGTGTAAGGCAACAGCGAAGTGCTTTGATAACCAATGCCCTGAAACGAAACGCCCAAATCAAATCCGTTGTAGTCCAACTTGAAATTTCCGCCGTACATCCACTGAGGCTGTGAGCTACCGAGCAATACACGGTCATACTCAGGAGAAATTTTGCCGTCAGGCACGCCGTTGGGGCCGCTGATGTCGGTGTATTTCATGTCGCCAACTTTGACGTTCGCGTTGATTTTGGGAGAATTATTAACGTCTTCTTGGGTTTGGTAAATTCCTTCCGAACGGTAGCCGTACCATTCGTCAAACTGGCTTCCTAACTTTCGGATGCGGTCGCCGATAAACTCAGTTCCGCCCAAATCGCCCATGACAGATTTAAACTGTGATAGATTGAAAGAAGCAGAGTAACGTAGTTTGCCGATGTTGTCGGTCCAGCCCAAATCCAAATCAATACCCTTCGTCGTCATAGTCCCTGTATTTTGGTTTGGGTTTTCAAACCCTACAAAAATCGGAATCTGCAAGGCCAACAACATGTCTTTGGTTTGCTTGTAATAGGCATCGGCGGTAAAACGCAAACGATTTTTTAGGAAATAAGCATCCAAGCCAACGTCGGTAGAGGTCGTTTTTTCCCACGAAATATCCTGAATGGCATATTGCACTTGGGCGGCGGTTTGTTGGGCTACGGCTACGTTGTTTTGGTAAAACAAGGCATTGCTAAAATTCATAATACCGACCGACGGATAGTTTCCGATGCGCTCGTTGCCCAGGTTTCCCCAAGAGGCACGAAGTTTCAAAAACGACATCACGTTTTGTCTTTTGAAAAAATCTTCTTCGCTTACTACCCAGCCCGCCGATACCGACGGAAACGTACCCCAGCGGTAGTTGGCATTGAAGCGCGACGAACCATCGCGGCGAACGTTGGCCTGAATCAGGTATTTATCCTTGAAACTATAGGTCAAGCGTCCGAAATAAGAGCGATAAGCAGTTTCAAAAGCTGACCCGAAGTTATCTCTTAACGCAGCAGGGCCTTGGTTGAGATAAGGATAGGTGTCAAACAAATATTGGTCGCGCGAAGCCCCCATCGACTCTCCTTTGAAGTAGTAGTTTTCGTAACCTGCCAACGCCGTAAAGTCGTGGTTACCAATGGTTTTTAGGTAGTTGCCCAAAAACTGAGCTGTCACACTAAAATTAGTCGTGCGGTTTTCGTCCAAGCGCGTAGTGAGGCCACCTCCAATCAACGATACAATAAACTGATTTGGGTCGTTGGCGGCATACACATCTACTTGTCGATTGAAACGTTTTTGAATGTTGAAATCGAAAATAGGTGCAATGATTCCTGATAGTTTCAAACCTTCAATGGGCTTTAAATCAAGGGCTAAACGTCCTCCTACTTGATTGTACGTGTTACGGTCGGTACCTCCGTATTTTACCTTGGCGTACATATTTTCTCCCGCTTTGCCGTCGGCAATCCGACCATCAGCCCAGAGAGCAGGATAAATAGGAGACGAAATTCTGGTACGGTACAAAGGGTCACTGGCAGTAGGGTCTAAGGCATTGGTTCGTTTAAAGTTAAAATCGACGGTACCTCCAATGAGTTTATTGATGGTAAAGTCGTTGTTTGAACGAACAAAAATCCGATTGTAGTTTTTGTTGTCGTAAAAACCACCCACTTTCTCAAAACGAACCGATGCGTTTGATTTTACAAATTTTGAACCACCTACAATGCTGATGCTGTGGGCTTCCCTGGGGGCGATTTTGTTGAGGGTCAACGCCATCCAATCAGTATCAGGATATTTGTCAGGGTCCGACAGGTGTTTTTTGTTATAATCTGTCAACAAATCTTGGCTGAACGTTGGAAATCGGTTGGCGCCGTTGCCCGCGTCGTTCCAGCGGAGTTCGTTGACAAGCTCCATGTAGCGCTGTGACCGCATGTAGTCGGGTAGCTGCGTAGGCGTGTCAATACCGTTTTCGTAGCTATACTGAATCGACGCTTGGTCGGTTTTAGCCCTTTTGGTAGTTATCAAAATCACCCCCGCTGCCGCGCGTGAACCGTAAATAGAGGCCGACGCTGCATCTTTTAACACAGAAAGATTCTCAATGTCATTGGGGTTCACTTGGTTAACATCACTTACTGGAACGCCATCGACAATCACCAGTGGATCAGAACTGCCAATCGTCGTAATTCCCCGAATCCGAATCGTGGCACCACCCATCGCACCATTGGCACCACTACGCGTCACCATCACGCCTGACATTGCCCCTTGCAGCGCTTGCGCTACTTGGGTTTCTTTGCGCTCCTTAAACATCTCAGCGTTGACGGTGGACACGGCGCCCGTGAGGTCTTTTTTCTTTTGAACACCATAACCTACCACCACCACTTCTTCCAGCGATTTGGTATCGGGCTTGAGCGAAATATTCAAAGAAGTCTGATTGGCGACATTTATTTCTTGACTCAAATAACCGACAAATGAGAAAACAAGGATGATGTTGTCGTCGGGAATCGAAAGGCGATAGTTGCCATTGGCATCGGTATTGGTACCACGCTGCGTGCCTTTTACCAAAATACTTACCCCAGGTAGCCCTACACCTTTTTCGTCCGTCACAGCCCCCGAGATATTTCTATCGACATTGCGGAATAATTCAAGGCTTGAGGCTTCGCCGTTTGGGAGTACTTCTTTCTCGTTTTTTACTTTTTTTAGCAAAATCCGATTTTCAATCACCTCGTACGTCACCTCGATGGGCTTCAGAATCTGATCCAATACAGTCGAAAGACGGCGATTGTTGAGACTAACAGATAGGCGTTGGGTTGATTTGATTTTGGTGCTATACACAAACTTGACGTTTGCTTGCTTTTCGATGTCGCTCAAAATTCGACTTAACTCAAGCTGCTCCCCCGCGACGGTAATGGTGCGGTTGAGCACCTCTTGGGCACGTGTATCGTGTGCGATTGCCATACCACTGCACAACACGATCAGCAGCAATTGTGATAAGGTAATTTTCATGAGATTCCACCAGATTTTGGGAATTGGTAACGGTTTTTGCATACATTTACTTGTTTTTTGATTGAAAAAATTGGAAAACTAGGCCCTCCCACAGATTGGCGTTTGTAGAGGGTTTTTACTCTTGGCCGAAAATGTTCGCTGCATTTTCGGCCGCTTTTTTACTTAGCAACCGTCTCCATAAATGAAGACCACCGTACCACGTTTTTCGTAAGTGGCATCTATGGATTTACAGATAAGTTCGAGTTGGGTAAACATCGAAAGCCCGTTGAGATCGGCCGTGATGTGGCAATCCTTGGCGTTGGGATTGGCAATCACAAACTCTAACCCGTACCTCAAAGAGAGGGAGTGGAGGACGTCCTCCAACGAGGTTTCTTTAAACACCAAAGGAAGATTCACGACCTCTGGCGCAACAATTGGAACGGGGTTGTCAACAATACCTGGGACGATGTTTTTGGAGGTGACATCGTAAAGCACCTTTTGATTTGGGGTTAAAATAACGCCGTTTTTCTCCGCTTTTTGGTTGGGCTTTTCGGTATAAACCGACACTTTTCCCGTCGTTACCGATACTTCGATGGTGTTTGATTTTTCGTGGTGACTTACCCAAAAACTTGTTCCCAATACCTCGGTCGTCAGCTCTCCCGCGTGTACCACAAAGGGTTTGGTAACGTTGCGTTTTACCTTGAAAAAGGCTTGTCCTTTCAAATAAACGGTACGCTTGGTTTGGTTGAAAGTTTTGTCATACACGATGCTGCTGTTTTGTTTGAGCCGCACAATTGTGCCGTCTTCGAGGCGCACTTCTTGTTCGTGCGTTGTCGTGTTTTTTACTTCGATACCCTTATTTTCGGTTTGTGTCGTAATGGCTTGTAAAGCGGTGTTTGAGTTTGTCGGTTCGTTGGCATTCCACCAAATGAAGCCCATTACCAAACAAGCCGCCGCTACCGAAACCCACGTCCAAGGCATTTGTAGGAGGCGAGCGCTAGGGCGGATATGCCCGTGGATGCGTTGCCAAAGGCGTTTTTCAAGCGTATTGCGCTGGTTTTCTGCTAGATTGGTGGGGTAGGAGGAAGGCTGTTGCTGAAGCCATTGCTCCAAAAATCGCTCCTCGTCTTCGGTAGTTTTCCCTTCTAGGTAGCGCTTTGATAGCTCGTTAAATTCCTGCTGAGTCATCTTGATAGGGGTGTGTTTATAGCCTAGTTGTAGGATTGATACGATTTTAGGTTTTCTTTCAAAAACTTGAGCGATTTGGTGATGTGGTACTCGACCGCTTTTTCACTCAAGTTGAGGCCATGGGCGATTTCTTTCACCGACTGATTCTCAAAACGGCTTCTCTTGAAAACCTCCGCACTTTTTTCGGGCAAAAGATTGAGCACTTTGTCCACCGCTTCGGCCAACTCTACGTAATTGACGATTTCGTCGGTAGTATAATTTTGATGGATTTCCTGAAATATGAGGTACTCTTGGTATTTGCGGTAGTTTACTTGCGACTTGATGTAGTCATATACCTGATTTTTGATGGCAATGGTCAGGTACAAATCCAAATGGCGAATGACGACCTCGGAGCGGCGATTCCAGATGGTTAGAAACACCTCTTGTACCAACTCCTCAGCTTCTTCCCGAACCCCCGTTTGGTGGTAGGCAATGCCGTAGAGTTTGTACCAGTAGCGGCGATAGATTTCTTCGAAAGCTGAAATTTGGCCTTCTCTGAGAAACTCCACCAATCGCTCGTCATCCCATTGCTTCATTGTCATTGTTGTGTGATTTACCAGTACAGTAGAGGAAAGGGAACAAATCCCTAAATAATTTTAAAAAATAATTGAATTATCTTGTTTTTGCTTGAAAGACCCAGGCCCTCAAATTGTTCTTAATGAATAATATTGACTTAAGAAATCTTGGGTACTGTTACCGAATATAGCTGTTACTACAAGCTACATAAGCATTTAAGCGTCTTGTCTCCAAGTGAAAAAACTATTTGTGGTAATTGGTTTCTTTGTTAAAATGTCAATATATTTGCATATTATGCAATTTTTATGAGTAAAAAAGTCATAAATAGAATAAAAGTAGTTTTAGCGGAAAAGAACTTAAGTAGCAAATGGTTAGCCGAGCAATTGGGTAAAAATGAAGCTACTATTTCAAGATGGTGTACAAACGAGGTACAACCACCAGTGAAGACTTTTGTCCAAATTGCTGAAAAGCTCAATGTAAAACTTACTTATCTATTCAATGATTAACAACACAATAAAAGTACCGTTTAAAGTTTCTGCGAGAACAGCAAAGTTGATTGGGTTAGAGAATTTCTCAACCGAAGAAGGTGCGGTCATTGAATTAGTAAAAAACACATATGATGCTGATGCAAGCAATTGTATTCTAATTTTCGATTTAAAATTAAATGGAGATGTTGTTGAAACTGAAATAGAAAAATTTGAAAAAGAGAGTAGCAGTATTTATATCATTGACAATGGAATTGGAATGAATGATACAATTATTCAAAACCAATGGATGACAATAGGTACTGATAACAAGTTGTATGAGCATACAACAGAAAATGGAAGGGTTAAAACTGGAGCTAAAGGTATTGGACGATTTGCATTAAACCGATTAGGCATGCTTACAGATATGACATCCCTACCTTCTATGTTAAAAGCCCAAGATCTAGATAACGTAGAAGTTGAGGAAGGTATAGAAGAAGCTTATAATGCCAAAGTAGTCCCCAATGATGATTGTGTGGGTTTTGAGTGGACTGTTGACTGGAAAGATTTTGATAAAAAGGGGGCTACTGTCTCTGATGTTGAAGCAGTTTTATCGGTTAAGAAAAACTTGAATATTAAACAAGAACTCTTGAGTAGATTTTCTTCGTACCCTAAAATAAATGAGGTGTTGGAAGGTATTGATTTTAAATCAGGCACGGTCATTGAAATTACAGAACTTAATGATGACTGGAATGAAGATAAACTAAGAAAATTATTTGGTAATCTGGAAATGTTGCTCCCCCCTGAAGAACAGAATGATTTTGGCATAGATTTTTTTTTACTCAATGATTTAGAAGAGTTTGGAACTGTAAAAAGGGCTTATTATGATGACTATGATTATAAGCTAAAAGCCTCATACAATCAATCCGATGATAAAGTGTTGACAGTAGAAATTTCACGGAATGAGCTCGATATTGATGCTTTGGAAAGTAGATATTCAAATATATTTGAGTTTGATATGATGAAAAACTCACCATATAAGCTCGAGGATTTTAAGAAAGAAAAGATTGAATTTAATATACCAATCGAAAAATTAATATCTGAAAAAGTAGATAGAAACTTATTGGATAGAGTAGGTAAATTTGGTTTTACCTTTTATTTCTTAAAAAATACCATTTCAGATGATAAGGAAGATGGGGATTTGAAAAAGTACCCATATAAAAAAATTGATAGTGCAATTAGGAAATCTTGGTTAAAAAAGTTTGGTGGTGTTAAAATATTCAGAGATGATTTTAGAATCAGACCGTATGGTGAAAATGGAGATGATTGGTTAAGATTAGGAGAAAGGCAGGCTCAAAGCCCAGGAGGTGCTGGTCAAAGACTTGGAGGATATAGAATCAGACCTAATCAAATTGCTGGTACTATTAAAATTTCAAGATTACACAACGAAAGTTTTCAGGACAAATCAGGTCGTGAGGGGATTATTGAAAATGACGAGTTTGAACTTTTTAAAAATATCTTGCTTGAAATAATTGGTCTCTTTGAGAAAGATAGAAATGTTGTAATGTACAACCTTTCCCAACTTCATTCACTAAAAAATGAAGAAGCTGAGAAACTTAGAAGAGCCAAAGAGGAAGCAGAAAAAATTAGGCAGCAGAAAGAAGAAAGAGAAGAGAAAAAAAACAGCTTCCAGACTCAGAGTGACGATAAGTCTTCGGGGGAAGATAAAGAATATTCCGAAGCTGAAGAGTATATGGCTGACGCTATATTGATTTTGGAAAAAGATAATGAGAAAAAAGACGAAGAATTAAGATTGTTGAGAAGCCTCGCAAGTGTTGGACTTATCATTTCCTCTTTCGCACACGAAGTCAGAAGCCTGAGAGCGAGACTAATTCCACGTACAAAATATTTAGTAGATGAGCTGAAAAACCATTTAAATGAAGACGAGTTAGCAAAAAAACTTGACAAGGATGATAATCCTTTTTATATGATTGATTTAATGCGTGACGAAGATGTCAAACTGAAACATTGGTTAGACTATTCGTTGAGTACATTAAAAATAGACAAACGAGAAAGAAAAAACTTATACTTCTCCCAATATTTTGAAAACTTTAAAGCTAATTGGAGTAAAGCCTTAGAGCAAAGAAATATCAGTCTTGAATTAAATAAATCAGATGATAATGAACATATAATTAGAGCCTTTGAAGTAAATATAGATTCCGTATTTAACAACCTATTGTCCAATTCAATTAATGCCCACTATGGATATAACAAGGAGCAAAAAAAAATAGAAATCAGTTGGCAGAAAAAGGGTAATGATGTAGAAATTTTATTTTCTGACAATGGTAAAGGATTGGATGAAAAATACAAAGACAATCCCGAGCAAATTTTTAATCTGAATGAATCTTCAAAGACCGACAATAAAGGGAACAAAGTAGGCACAGGATTAGGTCTTTACATTGTAAAATCTATTATTGAAGAGTATAATAATTCATCTATCTCAATCATTAAAATCAATAATGGATTGACATTGAAAATAACTTTCAAAACAAGAAAATGAAATACAGAATTGCGTATATAGATGAAGATAAAGGTTGGATAAATACCTTTTATCATACTTTTAAAAATGATTTTGATGTAACGAGAATTGAAGTTGATTCGGAATCCTCCATTGAGTCTATTTTTGTTAAGTTACGGGAAAGTAATCTCGATGCAATTGTTACCGATTATTTATTGGAAGAAAATGCAGAAGTACCGTTCAATGGAAATAAAATAGTTGAAGAAATAAAAAGAACAAGACCATATTTTCCGATTGTAATGCTCACTTCATATCCAACACAGGCAATCGGTCATACAGATGATGTGCATATAATTTATAGTAAAGATATTTTGACCGTAGAAAATGATAAAGAGGAGCTTGAAATTTTTAAAGCAAAAATACAGTCTAATATCTCAAATTATTACAGGAAAATTGAAGACACAAATACAAGGATTGAACAACTTATAGAAAAGCGAAATAACAAAGGATTAGATATTGCAGAGGAGGAAGAACTAACGAAATTGTACATTTTGTTTGACGAACTTAATCCTGAAGGAAAAGATTTGCCAGCAAATCTAATTCACAGAGATTCTATTTCAAAACTCAATGAGTTTGTAAACGAAACGAAAGAAATTTTAGAAGAGCTTAAAAAACTAAATCAGAATAAATGACTTTTCGACTCCATACCCCAAAAAGAAGAACTATTACAACTGTTGTCAATCATTACACTGACCATAAGAGTGATTTACAACTGGACTTTAAGAATAGGTGTGGCTATTGTAATGATATTCATACTTGGCGAGTCTTTTCTTTTGAAATAGATCACTTTATTCCTAGAAAAAAAGACAAAAAACCTTTTTTGACTATAAAAACGGATAAGGATTACAGTAATTTGGTTTATGCCTGTAAGTCTTGTAATAATGCAAAGAGCAATAAATGGCCAACAAATGACGAGAATATCCCTTATACAAATGATGAAGGTTTTATCGACCCATGTGATATCAATTATAATAGACAATTCACAAGGCTGAATAATGGGCAAATAAGGCCTATAACTAACTTGGGTAAATGGATGTATAATAACCTAAAACTTTACAAACCACAACATGAAATAATATGGAAAATAGAAGAGTTGGAAGATTTAATTGATGAATGTGAAAACGTTCTAAAAACAATAGATAATGATATTTTAAAAGATAAAGTATTGGGATTATATCGAGAGTATCGAGAATATACAAAACAATTAGGGGGTATTTAGAATGAAAAACGCCACAAGATATTTAAGTCAAAAATATTCTACAAACCCTTGGTTTGTAGACAGACTTATTATTTCTGCATTTTTATATATAAACAAAATACAACTTAATAACAATTTATTGTTATTAAGTTATTGCATTCAGGAAAATGATGACGATTTTAATAATTTAGTTGATTTTACAGAGATAATAATTAATATAAAACATGAGTTTCTTATTGAAGATTTAATTGAACTATTTGAATTTGTTATATCACCATCAGACAGAATTATCAATGGTGCAATTTACACACCTACTGAAATAAGAGAGTATATTGTTTCTCAAGCATTTTTGAACAAGAAAAAACACCTCTCAGATGCTAAGATAGCTGATGTTGCATGTGGTTGTTCTGGCTTTTTGTACACAGCAGCAAAAGAAATAAAAAAAATAACAGGAAAGAGTTACCAAGAAATCTTTAAATATCAAATCTTTGGTCTTGATATTCAAGAATATTCTATTACTCGTAGTAAATTATTGTTGACTTTATTAGCACTTTCAGAAGGTGAGGATATTGAAGAATTTCATTTTAATTTACATCAAGGAGATGCTTTGATTTTTAAATGGCAAGATTATTATGAAAATTTTGAAGGATTTCAAATTATTCTAGGAAACCCACCTTATGTGTGTGCGAGAAACTTGGAAGATAGTGTAAAAGAGAATTTAAAACATTGGTCAGTTTGTACTTCAGGAAATTCTGATTTATATATTCCGTTTTTTCAAATTGGGTATGAAAATCTCGCTAGTAGCGGTATTTTAGGATTCATAACAATGAATACGTTTTTTAAAAGCTTGAATGGTAGAGCATTGAGAAAGTATTTTGATGACAATAAAATATCGATTAAAATTATTGATTTTGGAACTTCTCAGATATTTAAGTCAAAAAGCACATACACTTGTATTTGCTTTTTAGAGAAAAAAGAGCAAGCCTATGTAGAATATTATAAATCTTCTGAGAGAGAATTTCCGAGCAATAATAAACAATATTATAAAATTGCTTATACTAGTTTAGATGCTAAGAAGGGATGGAATCTAAATAATAATAAGATTATTTCAAAAATCGAAGCTACTGGTAAGCCATTTGGTGAACTTTACAAGACAAGGCATGGAATAGCAACGCTCAGAAACGATATTTACATATTTAAGCCTGTGGCAGAGGATAAGGAATTTTACTATCTTCAAAATGGTAGTTTGTATCCAATTGAAAAAGGTATTTGTAAAGATATATTAAATTCAAATAAATTAAGTAGAGTAGTTGATTTTGAAGCGATAAAAGAAAAAGTTCTATTTCCATATAATGATGAGAAAAGACCAAAAGCACTTGAGGAGGAAGATTTAAAGGCGAGATTTCCTAAGGCATATACCTATTTACAAAAGAAAAAAGAGGAACTAAAAAAAAGGGATAAAGGAAATGGTAATTACGAAAAGTGGTTTGCTTTTGGTCGAACACAATCTCTTGAGAAAGTAGGGAACAAATTGTTTTTTCCAAAAATTTCTGATCAAACACCAAATTATTTGATTAGCAATGATGACGATTTACTTTTTTATAATGGTCAAGCCATAATAGGCCACGATGAAAGAGAAATGAGAGTCATCAAAAAGATAATGGAATCCCGTTTGTTCTGGTATTACATTAAAAATACAAGCAAACCATATTCTTCAGATTATTACTCTCTAAATGGTAATTATATTAATAATTTTGGAGTTTGTGATTTAAGTGCGTCAGAAGTTGAATATTTGCTAATAGAGGACGATAGAAAAAAATTAGATTGTTTTTTTGAAAAAAAATACGATTTGCAAATTTTAGAATAATATATTTTGAAAAATTTCAAAGCCGTAATTTAATAGTTTTGAGGCAAATACACCATAAAAACAAAAAAGGAGGCTACGCACTGTAACCTCCTTTGGTATAGTTATTTGGCCGATTTTATTGATAAACGCGCACAAAATCCACTTCCATCGAAGCAGGGAAAACGCTTTCATCAACCCCTTTGGCGCCGCCCCAATTGCCACCAACGGCTAAGTTGAGCAACAAATAGTGGGGTTTGTCAAAAGGCCATTCGTTGACCGTTTTGTGTTCGTTGGGAATGCTCAAATAAACAACGCCATCCAATAAGAAATCCATCTTCTCGGGCGTCCAGTCCACGGCATACACGTGAAACTCGGTATAAGGATTTTTGATGAAAATTTTCTTCGATTTCTGCGTTCCTTTGACGTGGTTGTAGGCCTGGGTATGAATCGTCCCGACGAGCGTATCGGGGTCGTAACCAACGTGCTCCATGATGTCGATTTCGCCGCACTTGGGCCAGCCTACTTCTTTGATGTCCTTTCCAAGCATCCAAATGGCAGGCCAAGTCCCTCGGCCTTTGGGCAATTTTGCCCGAATTTCAATTCTGCCGTAAGTCCATTCCCCTTTGTCGCGCGTCACCAAACGAGCCGAGGTGAATTTGCGATTTTCCATTGCCTGTGGACGGGCAGTAATGGTCAAAACACCTTTCCGAACGACGGCGTTGTTGGTGTCTTCTTTCGTATAATATTGCAGTTCGTTGTTTCCCCAGCCATTTCCGCCGATGTCGTAGCCCCATTTTTTTGAATCAGGTAACCCCGTATAATTAAACTCATCGCCTCCTACCAACTTGCGTTTGGTTTTGGCAAAATAGGCATCACGTTGGAGCCCTTTTTCAGGCTCATCGGTCGTAAGAAAATCAATGTTTCTACCCAAAAAATAATCCATGAGCAAGGTATCGTTGACGGTCCAAGCATTGGTGACAATTCCCTCTTTTTTAGCTTCGTCCAGCCATTGTTCATCCCGTTGAAAAACACTGAAATGGTAATCTGCGCCGTCAATGTTATCGGCTTTTAGTTGAGCCGCAGAAATATTCCCGTTGAGGTATTGTAGCTTCGCGTCTTTGTCGAGTTCGCGTACTTTTTTCAAAATGTCATAATCAAAGCTGATATAGACAATCCACTTTTGGGCTTTCATTTTTCGCACCATTTGCACCACTTTTTCGGCCAAAAGCACCGCCCGTTCTTTACCAGCTGGCGACGGCTTGATTTCGGTAACGAGCATGGTCTTTTTCTGTTTTTTTCCTTCCTTCAAGTATTCCTCCAGCGTAGGAAGTAGTTCGCCGTTTTTGAGGGTTTTTTTACGAAGTTCGGCAAAATCGGTTTGTTCGATGTCCATGCCTTCGTAGTGCGCGTCGTGGTTGATGACCAATACTTCATCTTTGGTCATTCGCACGTCAAACTCAGAACCTACGCAGCCCAATCGAACGGCTGCTTGTAAGGAAGCGATGGAGTTTTGAGGAACACCCGTTTTTTTCCAAGCGCCACGGTGTGCCACGATTTTGTTGTTGTGAAAAGATTGCGCACTACTTAGTTGAGTGCTTAAAAGTAGGATTGTGAAAAGGGAAATCAAATAGATTTTTGGAGTCATGATGAAAACAGGGATAGACTACTGGGTTGACTACTGTACTTTTATTACTTTCAAAATCGTTTGGGTATCTCTAAAATGAACACGTAAAAAATAGACGCCATTGGATAACTGACTGACGTTAAATTCTTCGTGGTGGATGTTCGTTTCGGGAACAAAAACCCGTTTAAAAACCTGACGACCTGAGGCGTCTAGTAAAATGGTTTGCACATCTTGCCCTTTGCTTTCTTGTACTTTCAGGCGAAGGGTGTTGGTGACGGGGTTGGGTATCACTTCGGCCAAAGCCCCGTTATCTGTCATTCGTTGTCCATTGTCCAAAACAACTGCTTTTTGCCGCAAGGCGCCTGCGCCAACGCCGTCTTTGGATTGAATTCGGAACCAATATTCTTGATAGGCCAAAACAGTTCCTTGTGGTTGCCGCGTCGAAGGGTAATTGCTGCCCCAGCCTTTCTGATTCCAGTAACGGATGGCCAACTTGAACAAACCTTTGGAAAAACCTGCATCGTGAATATTTACCCCTTGGTCATTCAGCTGATAAAAGCCGTAGGCGGGGTGGTTTTGGGCATAAAGTTCGGTAAAACCCTCGCGATTGGCAAACATAAAATAAGGGGCATTATTCTCGTGGGTATTGTACGAACGCACAGTGCCTGTTTCCGAAACGGTTAGCATGTCAAAGGTAAGTGAGCCGTCGGTGCCAAGCGCGCAGGTTTCAACGAAGGCTGTCCAAAAACGAGGTGCGGTTTTGTTCAGGTTTTCGCTGTAATAAATGGTCGGATTTGATTCGGTACTTAGTGGCAAAATGGGGCCTGCGTCGGGAGAAATGTACTGGGAAGTCCAAGCTGCCAGGTCGTTTGTTTTGATGGCCGATTTTGATTGCCCAACGTTGATAAGGCTAATATTGATTGGCGTAACCCGCACGAGGGCACTGCCGTTTAAGCTGGCTGAGGGTAGGGTTGCGCCACTGGCATCTGTCACCGACACCAAGGTATAAGTCGTCGTCAGGGTAGGAGTTACACTGATTTTCTGGCCGCTACTATAATTGTTGACGGTAAAAGTGCTACTTCCATTGCTATATATAAGGTTATATGGAGCGGTGCCACCCGTGATAACCGCCCTAATATCGGTACTTGTACCTGCACAAATGGTGGCTTCGCCGCTGAGGATGGCGTTGGTGAGCGGCATTGACGAGCAGCCAGGGACGGGCTGAAAACCAACGTCAGTACTTTGGTCAGAACCACTACTCAGCACTTGGTTGAGGTTGATGGTGCCGTTGCCTGCACTTTCAAACCCATTTCTTATGGTGGAGGGCGTCGTGGAGCCATGCCAGTTACAGTTTAGGGTGACAGTACCTTGGGTTCGGTGGATGAGCGCTTTGTGGGTGAAGCCAAAACTTAAATCATTTTGTTCAACGATGATTCCAACGGGTGTGGCATTGATTTTTCCAAATTCCCCAAAACGAATGCCATTTTGCGGCCCAGCAATCCGATTGTTTTTTAGGATAACCCCCGACAGCGTAGCAGGGAGGGTGTGGTACAGTGGTGCATCGTCTCGGGCTTTGATGGCAATGGCCGCAGCGCTTTGTGGGTCTAAGGCCGCCCCGTTTGCTCCCGAATTGGTAATATCTGAGTTTTGGAGGGTAATGTTGGCGTAGGTGCCGTATTTTAGGTTGATGTCGATGCCGTTGTTGAACTCATAGTTGGGGTCAGTGCCGTTGTTGTCTATCGTTAAATTAGACAACAAGGCGTTGCTCAGTTTTTCAAAATACAACCCCTTCTGAAAATTATTGCTAATGGTACTATTTTGAATAATGATTTGGTCAAAAGCAACGGGCGTGGTTGATTGGGTGACTAACATTCCTTGGGTATTTCCCGAAATTAGGCAATTGTCAATCAGCATTCCGTTGACTGCGTTGGTGGTGAGTACCTGAATCCCGACGGTACTTGCTTTTGCGCTGGTGCGTTGAATATTCGTTTTTGAAATGGTGACATTGGTTGTAAGGCCACTGAAATTGATTCCCTTTTGACAATAATCTACCAAAGCCATGTCTTGGAGCGTCGGACGAGCAACTCCGCTTATTTGTACAGCTACCTCATACTGGGTAAGGTACAATTGTTGAAGGGTGACGTTGGAAGCCGTAATGGTAAATCCGATTCCTTGGCAAGCTGACGTGGGCGTTAAAATAGTATTAGTGGCAGGGGAGTCGCCTTTTCCTGCTCCTTTGATGGTCAGTTCTTTCGTCACCATGACATTTTCTTGGTAAGTTCCTGCTGCGACGTTAATGACGTCGCCAGTTGACGCGGCATTGATGGCGGCTTGTATCGTACGTTTGGGCGACCCCGCCGATCCCGCAT
Organism: Runella limosa DSM 17973; assembly: GCF_000482465.1. Classification (GTDB taxonomy): domain Bacteria; phylum Bacteroidota; class Bacteroidia; order Cytophagales; family Spirosomataceae; genus Runella; species Runella limosa. The sequence continues at coordinate 313,221 of NZ_KI519421.1, read as the reverse complement.
TTGAATCGTTGCCTGTGGTAGAAACATACCAATCGATTGACCAGCATACATTGGTAGTTATCAAAATGGTAACTAAACTAAGGAAGAAGGAGGCTGTTTTTTTCATGAAATTTGGAATAGAAAAGGTGTATGGGGGTAGGAGGCTAACAAGGATGTAAAAATACGCAGGTACACCAGAATTGCCTAGTTTTTTATTTTTTTTAAGCAGAAGATTTTTATTGTCTCTCAATGTCATCCTAAATGAGTGTATCCAAGGTGGATGAGATAAGTATGAGAATGGGTAGCTTTGTGTTTAAAGTACCTGTTAATCAGGTATTTAAAAAAGGTGTCTTTTTGACACAAGGTAAAGCGGCTCAATATACCTTTAAGTACCATCGCGCGTTTATAGTTTAGCCTTCAAAAAAATGGAAAACCGTTAAGTAATATTTGGATAACATAGCCTTTGTAATACCAAATGAAATTCCTTAATTGCCACCAAAAGGCAAATTAAGCACAATTAACTAATGAAATTACCCATCAAAACCATTGATTTCTGCTGCTTAAAAGACTATTTATCCTTTTAGCAATTGGTGCTTATTGTTAAAAAACTTACGAATAGCAGATCTTTCAAACCATACTTCCTTGAAACCGACAGAAATTAAAAACCCTGAGTATTTCCACAAAGTGGTGGATTGCCAGTACGCTTGCCCTGCGCATACGCCTGTACCAGAGTACATTCGGCTGATTGCGGCAGAGCGCTACACGGAGGCGTACATGGTCAACTGGGAATCCAATGTTTTCCCAGGTGTGTTGGGTCGTACTTGCGACCGTCCGTGTGAGCCTGCTTGCCGCCGTGGGCGCGTGGAGGAGGAACCCGTTGCGATTTGTCGCCTCAAGCGCGTTGCTGCCGACAACAAAGGGGATGTGAAGGCTTTTATGCCGCAAGGCCCTTTTGCTTCAAACGGAAAACGTATCGCTTTGATTGGTGGTGGCCCTGCCGCCCTCACCGTTGCGCGCGACTTGGCACCGCTTGGTTATCAAATCGACCTTTACGACGACCAAGACCGTGGCGGAGGAATGATGCGTAGTCAAATTCCTTCGTTTCGTTTGCCCGAAAACGTGCTGAACGAAGAGGTAAACTTTATCCTTGATTTGGGGATTCATACACATTTCAAAACGCGCGTCGATAGTCTTCGTGGCGTGTTGGACAAAGGTTATGATGCGGTTTTTGTGGGTACAGGTGCGCCCAAAGGAAAAGACTTGGCCGATTTGCCAGGACGTTGGGATTCGTCTGGAAACATCCACATTGGGATTGAGTGGCTGGCGAGTGTAGCGTTTGAACACACCCAAAAAATCGGTAAAAAAGTACTTGTCTTGGGTGGTGGAAACACCGCCATGGACTGCTGCCGCACGTCTCGCCGATTGGGTGGCGAAGAGGTGAAAGTGGTGGTTCGTAGCCCTCGCAAAGAAATGAAAGCCTCGCCTTGGGAAATCGAAGATGCCTTGCACGAAGATATTCCTATTTTTGAAAACCACGTTCCCAAAGCGTTTGTGACCGAAAACGGCAAGCTGGTAGGGATGACGTTTGAGAAAGTAGAGCCAAAATACGAGAATAGCCGCCGTAAGCTTGTGCCAACGGGTGAACCACTGGTGTTTTTTGAAGCCGATGATGTATTGATTGCCATTGGTCAAGAAAACTCTTTCCCGTGGATTGAGCGCGATTTAGGCTTGGAATTTAACGAATGGGGCTTGCCTGCGTTGAACGAAACTACCTTCCAATCGACGGTTCCGAACGTATTTTTTGGTGGTGACGCTGCACTAGGGCCGAAAAACGTAATCACGGCCGTAGCACAAGGCCACCAAGCAGCGGTGTCGATTGATTTGTACTGTAACCAACAATCGCTTACTGAGCGTCCGTCGCCTTACACCAACTTGATTAGCCAAAAAATGGGTATTCACGAGTGGATTTACGATAGCGATGTGACGACTGATATTCGCTACAAAGTTCCGCACGCCGATAAAAGCTTGACCCTAAAAGACCGCAAGAAAGAGGTGGAGTTGGGCTTTAGCCAAGATACGGGCTTCAAAGAAGCACAACGGTGCCTCAACTGTGACGTTCAAACCGTCTTCTCTGAAAGCCGCTGTATAGAATGTGATGCCTGCGTGGATATTTGTCCAACGACTTGTATTACGTTTACCACAAATGGCGAAGAAGAAGATCTTCGTACTCGTTTGAATGCTCCCGCCAATGATACTAGCCAAGACCTGTACGTGTCTGACTCGTTGAAAACAGGACGGGTGATGATAAAAGATGAAAACGTGTGCTTACACTGTGGCCTTTGCGCCGAACGCTGTCCTACATCGGCGTGGGACATGCAGAAATACTTATATTCAGTTACCAAAGCAGGGAATCAATGCGGAATCTTACAGGAATTAACGACTTAGTAGTACGATTTGCCAACGTCAATGGGACAGGGTCGGCCAGTGCCAACAACATGTTTGCGATGTCTATTTTTAGAATGGGCATTCCCATGACGGCTAAAAATATTTTCCCCTCTAATATCCAAGGATTACCAACTTGGTACGAGGTTCGGGTGAGTGAAAAAGGCTACTTAGGCCGCCGTGAAGGGGTGGACGTGCTTGTGTGCGTCAACCCACAAAGCATGAAACAAGACATTGCCTCGGTCAAATCGGGGGGATATTTTGTGTATGATAACACCAAAAATCTCCACAAAGATTTTATCCGCGATGACATCAATTACATCGGAATCCCGATGATTGGTATCTGTATGCGTTTGTACCAAGACCCCCGTCAGCGTCAGTTGTTCAAAAACATGATTTACGTGGGTGCCTTGGCTGCTTTGTTGGACATTGAGTTGGAGGTGGTAAAAGGAATCATTGCCGATGAGTTTGCTAAAAAACCAAAACTCATTGAACCCAACGTGCAAGCAATGATGGAAGGTGTAAAATATGTGCAGGACAATTATAGTTATCCGCTCCATGTACGCGTCGAACGCCGTGATTTGGTGGGCGACAGCATCGTGATTGACGGAAATACGGCTTGTGGTCTTGGCGCTGTTTATGCGGGAGCGACCGTCGCGGGTTGGTACCCGATTACTCCTTCTACCTCACTGGTAGAAGCTTTTGCCAAATACGCCAATAAATACCGTCTTGACCCCGAAACGGGACTGAAGAAGGTGGCGATTGTGCAAGCGGAAGACGAGCTTGCAGCTTTTGGGATGGTCTTAGGGGCATCTTGGAACGGAGCGCGCGCCTTTACGGCAACGAGTGGCCCTGGGGTTTCGTTGATGAACGAATTTTTAGGATTAGCCTATTTTGCCGAAATCCCAGCAGTATTGGTGGATGTACAACGTGGAGGCCCTTCGACGGGGATGCCAACCCGTACGCAGCAGTCTGACTTGTTGTTGGCTGCCTATGCGTCGCACGGGGATACCAAACACGTTTTGTTGTTGCCAAGTACGCCTACGGAGTGTTTCAATTTGATGGCGGATGCGTTTGATTTGGCAGAACGTTTGCAAACACCTGTCATTGTGATGACAGACTTGGATTTGGGAATGAACGACCACTTGACGGCTCCCCTGAAATGGGACGATAGCCGTCGCTACGACCGTGGTAAAGTATATACTGCTCAAGATTTGGACGATTTGACGGCGGTGGGTAAGCAATTTGGGCGTTATTTGGACGTGGATGGCGACGGCATTCCGTACCGTACCATTCCAGCCACGCACCCCACCAAAGGTTCATTCTTTACACGCGGTACATCGCACGACGAATATGCCCGCTATACCGAAGATGGGGTGAAAAATGCCGAAGTGCTCAACCGTTTGCTTAAAAAATGGGATACGGCCAAAGAAATTACGCCAAAACCTGAGTTTTATCAAACTGAAAATAAGAGCAATGTCGGGGTAATTTTCTTCGGAACGACGACCTATGCGGCTTTGGAAGCCATGGACTTGCTCCGTGAGGAAGAGGGTATTACGCTAGATGCGATGCGTGCCACGGCCTTCCCATTCCATTCGTCGGTAGAGGAATTTATTGCGGCGCACGACCAAGTGTTTGTGATCGAGCAAAACCGTGATGCGCAGTTCCGTACGTTGTTGATCAACGAACTGGAAGTGAATCCGAAAAAACTCATCAAAATCCTCAATTACGACGGAATGCCAATTACGGCAGAAGCAATTCGCCGTCAGATTGCGGGAGTGTTAGCCACGGTGTAAATAAAATTCCAACCTCCCGAAAGTTCTAAACTTTCGGGAGGTTACAAATTTGACATTCAAAATGACTTACATAAAACCAAAATTTCGTCACCCTGAAATGCCCAAAAATACCATTGGGTACGCCAAAGCCGATTATGAAGGGGTGATTTCGACGCTTTGTGCAGGTTGCGGCCACGATTCCATCAGTGGTGCCATCGTACAAGCTTGTTATGAAATGGCGATTGAGCCGCATCGCGTGGCCAAATTGTCGGGGATTGGTTGCTCGTCTAAGACGCCCAACTATTTCTTGAACAATTCACACGGCTTTAACTCCGTTCACGGCCGTATGCCTTCGGTGGCGACGGGTGCTAACATGGCCAACCGCGACTTGATTTACCTTGGTGTTTCGGGTGATGGCGATACGGCTTCCATCGGAATGGGGCAGTTTGTTCACGCCATTCGTCGGAATTTGAACATGCTTTACATCGTCATGAACAACGGTTGTTATGGATTGACCAAAGGGCAGGATTCGGCAACGGCCGATCAAGGTTCAGTGAGCAAAAGTGGCTCGGTCAACCCGTTTGAAGGCATTGACTTGCCTGGCATGGCGCTCGAACTTGGAGCGACCTTTGTGGCACGTAGTTTTTCGGGAGATAAAACCCAACTCGTTCCACTCATCAAAGCCGCGCTTTCTCACAAAGGGTTTGCGTTGATTGACGTGATGTCTCCGTGCGTAACGTTCAACAACAACGCAGGTTCAACCAAATCGTACGACTACGTTCGCGACCACATCGAAGCTTTGGCCGAAATTGGTTTTGTGCCTGAAAAAGAAGAAATTACGGTTTCTTACGAGACGGGTACAACGGTGGATGTGGAGTTGCACGATGGTTCGGTAGTGCATTTACAAAAATTAGCCGATGGCTGGGATCCTCGCGATCGTCAAGCGGCGATGCGTCGTTTGCAGGCCGCAAAAACAGAGGGAGAAATTCTGACGGGGTTGTTGTATATTGACCCCAATAGCAAAGATTTGCACGAAGTGATTAAGTCTGATTCGCGTCCGTTGAATAGCCTTAAAGAAGAAGACTTGTGTCCAGGTTCTGCTATTTTAGACCTAATCAATGAGGATTTTAGATAGCAATAAACGCTAACGTATTTTAAAAAGTGGACCCTAACAAGTCCACTTTTTTGTTTTTTGTCTATGCAGAGATAAATCAATTTCGCTCAAATTTTTCTACTTTATATTTGTAATAAGTCTAAATAATAGTAATCTTTGCGGCTGTATTTCTCACCAAGCCAATAAATACTATGTTTAAGCATCTTTTATCTATCCGTTTTGTCGCAGCCGTGTTGGTAGCTATCAGCCTAACATCATGCGAAAAAGAAACGACAACTCCTCAACTTCGCAAAACGATTGACTACGCAACTTTAACAGAGACGACCCCTTACAGTAGCTTATTTGTGGACGAAACGGGCAAAACAACCGTTGACCTGAGCAATGGCAACAACCGTTACAAGATGTTTCAGGCGTTGAATACCTATATTAGTTCTTCTATTAGTGGAAATAAGCAAGTGGATGCTGCTGTGTTGAAAAACATGTTTGGTAATACAGGGAATGCCTTTGCTGATAGTACAAAACTCAACACTTCAGGGGTACAATTACGGAATATAACTGCTTCATCTTGGTCAACGACCGAAGCAGAGAAAGTAAGAGCTTATTTTGAAACATACTTTACGCTGACTGCCGAAGCCAGTAAATCGGTGACTGCGACTGCTGCAAAAGGAAAAGCAGGCAAACTTGGAACGTACCTAGTGGACGAACGAGGAATTGAGCCCATTCAAATCATTCAAAAGTCTTTGATTGGAGCTATGCAGTACGATTATATCGGAAATGTGTTGTTAACCAAAGGGTTAGATGCCGATAATTCTACGTTGGTATCGGGCAAAAATTACACCCAATTAGAACAAAACTGGGACGAAGCCTATGGATTGTTGACCTTGAACCAAGTATATCTTAAAGGTTCAACGGATGCTACCAGAGGAACTACGGAGTTTGCATTGGGCTCTTACATTTGGGAATACAACAAAGGTGCGTATGCTAAAATCCACCCAGCTTTCTTAAAAGGACGTGCGGCGATTATAAACAATGATAAAGCCGAACTCAAAAAACAAGCTGATTTTATTAAAGCTGAAATAGAGAAAGCGCTTGCGGCTTCAGCGTTGGGGTATTTAGGCCCTAAATACATCGCAGCTACCACCGACGCAGCCCGTGCACACGCCATTGGCGAAGGTCTTGGGTTTATCTATTCACTGCGTTTTGCCACGGTAAATGGGGCAGATGCGGCTTTTTCGGATGCAATCATCAAAGCGTTGGTCTTGGATTCGGCAGGTGGTTTTTGGGATTTGACTCCTTCAAAACTCACGGCAGCTTCTGACGCCATCAAAGCCAAATTCAAATTGTAATATCTGACTTATCCACACCATTGATTTCTAAGCAAGAGGGTAATTGGCTTTCAGCCTTTTGCCCTCTCTTTTCTGTTTAAAAAGCTATGTTTAAAATGAATACTTTCAAACGAACTATTGCAGTTGTAGCGCTATTGAGTGGTTTTTTGTGGGCATGTGGAGAGAGTTCAACGACCGAGCCAGCACCAGACGACGATTCTAAAGACCGTAAAGCCGTTTTGACTCATTTGGCGGACGAAATTATTTTACCAGCTTACGCCAATTTTAAGCCGAAATTGGAGACGATGATTGCAAAATCGCAGGCATTTTCGGCCAAGCCTGATGCGATTACCTTGAGCGAATTTCGTCAAGCGTGGGTGGATGCTTATACTGAATGGCAAAAAGTAGAATTGTTTGACGTGGGGCCTGCCAACAAAACGGGAATTCGGAATTACTATAATATTTATCCAACAAATGTGACGGGTATCAATGACTACATGGCCGACCCGTCGGTCAATTTGGAAGTGGCTTCTTCGTACGACAAACAGGGGTTTCCAGCGTTGGATTATTTGATTAATGGCGTTGGGGCAACCGATGCACAAATCGTAGCCTATTATACTGCATCAGTGGAAGGCCCCAAACGATTGGCTTACATAAAGCGTATTACTGACCACATGAATGCTTTGATTACGAAGGTGATAGCCGATTGGAATGGTTCGTATCGAACAGAGTTTACTACCAAAACTGGACTCGACATTGGCTCGCCGATGGGAGAGTTGGTCAATGGGTATGTGCTTCATTATGAGCGTTATATCCGTTCTGGGAAATTCGGTATTCCGTCGGGAGCAATGCTCAATGGCGTGGTCGCTTCCGATAAAGTAGAAGGTTTTTACAAAAAAGATATTTCTAAGATACTTGCTCAGACCGCTCACCAAGCTGCCGTTGATTTTTTTAATGGAAAAAGTGTAAAAACGGGAACGAATGGCGCAGGGTTTAAAACGTACCTCGATGCGCTTGGAGCAAAGGATAGTGCTACTGGAAAAACACTTTCCGAAACAATCAACGCACAGTTTGACATTGCTAATCAGAAAATAAATGGGCTCAAACCTAATTTTTACGAGGAAGTAAAAACAAACAATGCCGCCATGGTACAAGTTTATACCGAAATGCAAAAAGCGGTGCGTATGCTAAAAGTGGACATGACTTCGGCCATGAGCATCGTTATCACTTATACGGATAATGATGGAGATTAGGGAGGTAAAAACAACTTCAGCAGCCCCTTTGGCAGTTTTTAGGATTGTCTTTGGGGCTATGATTTTTTTGAGTGTGATTCGGTTTTGGTACCAAGGTTGGATCAAATCATTGTACATTGATCCCAAGTATTTTTTTCCATTTTATGGTCTCGAATTCATAAAGCCGTGGGGCGAATATACCTATATTCTGTTTGTTATTTGTGCTTGTTGCGCCTTGATGTTGGCTTTAGGCATGTTTTATCGGATAGCTTCGATTGGTTTGTTTTTTAGCTTTACATACATCGAACTTATGGATAAAAGCACCTACCTCAACCACTATTATTTTGTAAGTTTGGTGTGTTTGATGTTGGTCTTTCTGCCAGCGCAGATGTATTTCTCAGTAGATGCGTATCGCAACAAAAACCTACTTTCTGATGCTATCCCCGTTTGGTGTCTTAGTTCGCTGCGGCTTTTTGTGGGGCTTCTCTATTTTTTTGCAGGCTTGGCCAAAGTAAACAGCGACTGGCTGTTGTTAGCACAACCCCTAAAAATTTGGCTACCAGCTAAAAATGATCTGCCAATTATTGGTTTTTTGTTCAACTATTCGTGGATTCCCTTCGTATTTAGCTGGTTTGGCTGCCTTTACGATTTGCTAATTCCTTTTTTGTTATGGAATGCAAAAACGCGACTTTGGGCCTACGGAGCCGTGGTTGTGTTTCATGGTTTAACGGCTATTTTGTTTCCCATCGGGATGTTCCCTTACGTGATGATGGTGACGGCTTTGGTCTTTTTTTCGGGAGAATTTCACCAAAAAATCATATCTCAAATAGGGAAATGGTTGCAACTTCCAGCGACTTTTTTGCATCCCAATCGAATATATGCTTATTCGCCAACTACGCAGCGAATTTTGCTTTTGGGATTTGGAGGCTTTTTTTGTTGGCAATTACTTATGCCGTTTCGGTATTGGTTGTATCCAGGAGAATTGTTTTGGACAGAAGAAGGCTATCGGTTTTCGTGGAGAGTGATGCTGATGGAAAAAGCGGGCTACGCCCAATTTACAGTGCTTGACAAAGAAGGGCGGCGAGAAGTGGTTAATAATCAGCAATTTTTGACGCCATTACAAGAGAAAATGATGTCAACTCAGCCTGATATGCTGCTGTATTATGCCCATATTTTACGCGATTTTTACCACCAACGTGGTTATAATAACCCCCAAGTTTACGTTGATTCTTACGTAACTCTCAACGGGCGCATGGGGAGGCCGCTGGTCAAACCTACGACCAATTTGGCGCAAGAAGAAGAGTCTTTCAAACCTAAAAAATGGATTACTTCCTTTGATGACACAATTACGGGTTTTTAGTTTTTTAATGACATTTAGCGTCATTTTTTCGGCTTTTGGCCAATATCAGCTTACTGGACAACTTTTAGCCAAACAAGATAGTAGTTTTGTAAAGGGTTGTCTCGTTTCGTTGAATGTCGGTAATCGAACTGCTACTACGGACGATGAAGGACGCTTTTCTTTTGGAAAATTGGCAAAAGGTACCTACGAGCTCTATACCAATTGTGCAGATTTTAAGTCTGCAAAAATCTCGACGACGCTTTCGGCCGATCATCATTTTGTGGCTATCTGGTTGGTGGGACGTAACGAAACGTTGAATGAAGTGGTCGTCACCGAAAAACAAGCCGATTTTGGTTTTACACGGATGCGTGCCGTCGAAAGCATGGGAATTTATGAAGGAAAAAAATCGGAGGTTATCATCCCAGAACAGTTAGTCGCTAACCTAGCAACCAACAACGCCCGTCAGGTGTATGCCCGCGTTGCAGGGCTGAATATTTGGGAAAATGAAGGTGCAGGGTTGCAATTAAGCATTGGTGGCCGTGGTCTTGACCCCAACCGAAGTTCTAATTTTAACGTACGCCAAAATGGTCACGACATCAGCGCAGATGCGTTAGGCTATCCCGAAAGTTATTATACACCTCCCATTGAGGCTGTTGGAAAAATTCAAATCGTGCGGGGGGCGGCTTCGCTTCAGTACGGTACGCAGTTTGGGGGATTACTCAATTTTGTGATGAAAAAGCCTGTCCTGAACCGCAAGTTTGAGCTAGTAGCGCGACAATCTATTGGCTCATTTGGGTTTTATAATGGCTTTGTCAGTGCAAGCGGAACCGTCGGAAAACTGAGCTATTATACCTTTGGACAATACAAGCAAGGCAACGGTTGGCGTCCCAATTCGCATTTTACAAATGGGACATTTTATGCTGATGTGGACTATCGACTGTCCGAAAAAACAACGCTTGGGGTGGACGTAACGCATACGTCATACTTAGCCCAACAGCCTGGCGGGCTCACCGACCAAATGTTTCGGGATAACCCGCGTCAAAGCAACCGAGAACGTAACTGGTTTAAGGTAAATTGGAACATGCTTGCGGTGCATTTTGACCATAAATTCAACGTAAATCATGAGTTTAACCTCCGCTTGTTTGGCTTATCGGCCTATCGTTACTCGTTGGGTTTCCGACCCAACCGCGTTGCAAGTATCGACGACAATAGCGAGCGTGATTTAATCAAAGGTGATTTTACCAACTGGGGAGCCGAAGCGCGCTTTTTGAAACGCTATTTTTTGGGTAAAAAACAAGGCGTTTTACTCGTCGGAACGCGTTATTATCACGGTTTTAACCATAGTATTCAAGGACTAGGAAGTAAAGGAAAAGACGCCGATTTTACCTTTGTAGATGACCCGCAATCGGTGGCTTCGGACTACCGTTTTCCCAATCGAAATGTGTCGGCATTTGTAGAAAATATACTGTATCTCAACGACAAACTTTCAATTACACCTGGCCTTCGTTATGAATACATTTACACGACGGCGGATGGGTTTTATGGGACGATTTTACGCGATTTGGCGGGGAATATCATCAGTTCAACCCGCACCAACGAACGCCGCACCAACGGGCGTCAGTTTGTGATAGGGGGGATAGGTGTTAGCTTTAAACCTACTTCAACAATAGATGTGTATGCCAATGTTTCGCAGAATTATCGCTCTATTACGTTTAGCGACATGCGCATCACCAACCCTTCGTCGGTGATTGACCCCAACATGAAAGACGAGCGTGGCTATTCGATGGATTTGGGCATACGAAGCACGCAAACGACACTCTATAATTATGACGTAAGTGGGTTTTATTTGAATTACAATAACCGCATTGGTGAAGTACAATTTTATGATGAAAACCAACGGGTTTTACGCCGTCGTAGCAACATTGGACAAGCCATTATTTATGGCTTAGAATCGTACGGAGAAGTGGATGTTTGGCGGGCACTTTCTCCTGATTTGTCAAAAGTGAGTGGGGTACTATTTGCCAATGTTGCCGTAATTCGCTCCAATTATAAGGCAAGTGAGATTGCGGGAGTTAAAGGGAAACAGGTGGAATTTGTCCCAAAAATTAACCTCAAAAGTGGGCTTCGGGTAGGCTATAATCATTGGAAAGCATCGTTTCAATATACCTATTTGTCGGAGCAGTTTACGGAAGCAACCAATGCCCGCGACGGTGGTGTGTCGGCGGTCGTTGGGATAATCCCCGCTTATACCATTTTGGATGTAAGTGCTTCCTACGAATTTCGCCGTTTCCGAATCGAAACAACGGTAAACAACTTAGCCAATCGTGCCTATTATACCCGTCGTGCCACGGGGTATCCAGGCCCAGGGATTCTTCCTTCCGACGGGCGCAGTGTTTACGTTACTGTCCAAGTAAAAATATAGGAACACCTACGTTTTTCGCAGCGACGATGCCCGAATCACCAAGTTGGTATGTAAAACTTTGGTGATTGATTGGGTGTTTTCGTTGGGCTTTTTGATGAGTTTAATGAGCAGTTCTGCGGCCGAACGACCCATTTCAAAGGCAGGTTGTGCGACCGAGCTCAACGGTGGGTTGAGCATGGCAGCCATGGGCAAATCAGAGAATCCAATCAAAGCAATGTCCTTGGGCATGGTCAGTCCTGCTTCGGTAATGGCCGCGTGGCATCCAATGGCAATGTTGTCGCTGGCGGCAAAGATACCGTCGGGATGAATAGCGCTTTTGAGCAATTGCCGCGCCACTTCAATCGACTGCTGTGAGTCAAAATGGGTGGACCATACATATTCTTCGTGGTACGGCAACCCGTGGTCGAGCAAGGCAGTTTTATACCCTTGAAGTCGCCTTTTGCTGATCAACAAATGTGGCGGCCCCGAGATATGAACAATCCGCTGGCAGCCTTGGTCTATCAAGTGTTTGGTGGCATTGTAGGCCCCTTCATAGTCATCGACGGCCACTTTATGGGTGTCTATTTCTTCGTAGATGCGGTCAAAAAATACAATCGGAAAGCCTTTGTCGTGCAGGTTTTTGAAGTGCGAGAAGTCGGTAGTATTGGTCGCGACGGCCACTAAAAAGCCATCTTTTCTTCGATTATAAATGTGTTTGACGTTTAACACTTCGCGTTCGTAGTCGTCGTGGCTTTGATAAATCACAACGTGGTATCCTTCGGCAAAAGCAACGTCTTCGATTCCCGCAATCACAATTGCAAAAAATGGATTAGAAATATCTGGAACAATCACCCCGATGTCGTTACTGTGGCTGTTTAATAAGCTCAGGGCAACGGGGTCGGGGGTATAGTCTAGCTGTTCGGCAAGTTCAAGAACCTTGCGTTTGGTTTCGATGCCAATTTCGTGACTGTCTCGCAGCGCTCTCGATACGGTCGAGGTCGAGAGGTTCAGCTGTTTGGCAATGTCTTTTATCGTGACTTTTCTCATGGGAGTGCAAACCTAAAAAAGTCCTATTTAATTCTCAAAGTATGGTCTTTAAATAAGAAACATAAATATAACAGTAGGCGCTTATTTTCCAATTTTAAATCAAAGAAAGCTGGGTGGTGCAACCGTTCCCGAAAACGTTTGCGTAAATAAATGAATCTTACTTCTTTCATAAGCGGGCATTAAATTCTAACATCATGGAAGAAAAATGTCTCATCGCTCTTATTTAAGCGATACAAAATCTAAACATAATACCATTTTATTTACTAAAAATTGTACGAATGAAAAAGCAACTAGCTATTCTTTTCACTTTACTTTGGGTATCGGGTACTGTCTTTGCCCAAAAAGAAAAATGGACACCTTTATTTGATGGAAAATCATTCAAAGGATGGAAGCAACTCAATGGCCAAGCAAAATATACCATTGAAAATGGCGAAATCGTAGGTTCTACGGTGGCCAATACGCCCAATTCATTCATGGCTACTGAAAAAGAATACGGCGATTTTATCCTAGAATTAGACCTAAAGGTCGATAATTCGATGAACTCAGGTATTCAGATTCGTAGTTTGTCAACGCCCGATTACCAAAATAGCCGCGTACACGGCTACCAAATCGAAATCGACCCGTCAGACCGTGCGTGGTCGGGTGGGGTGTATGACGAAGCACGCCGTGGTTGGTTGTACAACTTGAACTTTAACCCTGAAGGTAAAAAAGCTTTCCGTCGCGATGCGTGGAATCACTATAGGATTGAGGCCATCGGAAACGTGATTCGGACGTGGATCAATGGCATTCCAACCGCGCATTTGATTGATGACATGACTCCGAAAGGGTTTATTGCGTTACAGGTGCATTCCATTGGAAAAGACGGAAAAGAAGGCACGCAGATTCGTTGGAAAAACATTAAAATTCAAACCGAAAACCTAAAAGCGAGTCCTGTTGATAATTGCCCTGTCGAAAACTGGATGATTAACAGCTTGTCGGAACAAGAAAAATCGCAAGGTTTTAAATTGTTGTTCAACGGCAAAGACTTCACAGGTTGGAGAGCCGTACACAGCGACAAAATGTCGGGTAAGCACTGGAATGTGGTGGACGGTACGATGAATGTAAGCCCATCGGATGGGTCTGAAACGGGTAATGACATCGTGTCGACTGACCAATACGGCGCGTTTGAAATGAAGTTTGAGTTTAAACTGACCGAAGGAGCTAATTCGGGAGTGAAATACTTTGTGAACGAAGCCTTTGATTCGGGAGGAAAATCAGGAATTGGGTTGGAGTTTCAAGTGTTGGACGATGAAAAACATCCCGATGCCAAAATGGGCGCTGCTGGAAACCGCACGTTGGCGAGTTTGTATGACTTGATTCCATCGTACAAATTGGATAAACGCTTCCAAAAGAAAATTGGTGAATGGAATCAAGGCCGCATTGTGGTGTATCCTAATAATATTGTGCAGCACTGGCTCAATGGTTTCAAAGTGATTGAGTATGAGCGCAAAAGTAATATTTATGATGCACTTGTAGCTCGTTCAAAATACGCTAAATACCAAGGATTTGGCGCGGGCGACAAAGGCCATATTCTTCTCCAAGACCACGGCAACAACGTGTCGTTCCGTAACTTGAAAATCCGCGAATTGAAGTAACAATTGCAAGATTATTCATGGCACACGGATGACATTATAACGTGATTATGTTCTAACCCCAGTCCTTTAGGCTGGGGTTATCGAGAACTGGCTTAACTGCTCTGGCTTTAGCCCTGACTTTAGCGTATTTTGACGTAAAATGTCAAGGCTAAAGCCGTGAAATGATTATGTTCGACTTTGCCCCAGCCTAAAGGACTGGGGTTTTCAGAAACTACCAAAGACCAACTAAATGATGAAAAAGTTTTTATTATTCTCCTTAATTGTTAGCGTAGCCAACGCCCAAAAGCAACCCCAACTAAGCCACCGTTCGGTCAAAGTGTTAAAAGAAAGCGGTTTAGAGTTTAAAGACCTCAATAAAAACGGTAAACTAGATAAGTACGAAGATTGGCGTTTACCTGTAGAGGTTCGCGCCAACGACTTACTTTCTCAAATGACCCTCGACGAAAAAGTAGGTTTTATGCTCATCAGTACCACGCGCATGGCGGGTGAGATGACTTTTCAAGGAAATGCAGGCAACGAACGCCGTGAAATTACGAGCGCTTTCAACGAAGAAGATTTAGTCCAAGGCACCAATATGTTTACCCGTAAACCGTTGGCTGTGCCCACGCTTTCGGCGTCAGGTACTACAAAAGGCGTGAACGAGCGGCATTTGCGTCACTTTATTTTACGGGCAAATACCAGTGTGAAAAACCTTGCTGAGTGGTCAAACAACTTGCAAGCGTTGTGCGAAAATACGCGCTTGGGCATTCCTGCGGTAGTGGCCTCCAATCCGCGCAACCACATTACCGTTGACGCTTCCGTGGGCTTGAGCGTAGGAGCGACGCCTTTCTCAAAATGGCCTGGCGAACTCGGAATGGCCGCTATGCGCGATTTTAAATTGACGCGTGAGTTTGCCCAGATTGCGGCGCAAGAGTGGGCAGCCGTGGGGTTACGCAAAGGCTACATGTACATGGCTGATTTGGCTACCGAACCCCGCTGGAACCGCACCGAGGGAACGTTTGGAGAGGATGCCGATTTGTCGGCCAACATGATTCGGGAGATTGTACTTGGATTTCAGGGAACAAAATTGGGAAATCAGTCGGTGGCGATGACGACCAAACACTTCCCAGGGGGAGGCCCGCAAGTGGGAGGACAAGATTCGCACTTTGAATGGGGAAAATTTGCCCACTATCCAGGCGGTATGTTTGATTACCATGTAAAACCGTTCAAGGCGGCGATTGAGGCAGGTACGTCGTCGATGATGCCTTATTACTCGGCTCCCCAAGGCAAAGAGTTTGAGGAAGTTGGCTTTTCGTACAACAAGGCCATAATTGACGATTTATTGCGCAAAAAATTGGGTTTCAAAGGTATTATTAACTCCGACACGGGGCCAATCGACATGATGCCGTGGGGCGTAGAAAATTTGAGTATTACCGAACGTTACCAAAAAGCATTGAACGCAGGCGTTGATATTTTCTCGGGTTCGGCCGATCCTACTTTTTTGCTCGAAACGGTGAAAAAAGGGCTGGTGACTGAAAGCCGAATCGATGCGTCTGTAGCTCGCTTATTGAAAGAAAAGTTTGAATTAGGATTGTTTGAAAATCCTTACGTGGAGATTGAGAAAGCTCAAAAATTGGTAGGGAATACGGAATTTCAACAAAAAGCCGACCTCGCCCACCGCAAATCAGTTGTTTTGCTCCGCAATGACGCGAAGTTGTTGCCTTTGACCCAAAAAACAAAAGTATTACTCGAAGTCATTCGTGATGCGGGTGGTCGGAATGCCGAATCTCCCACCAAAGTGATTAAACCCACTGCTTCGTATCCAAACGTGGAGTTTGTGTCAACGAAAGAAGAAGCCGATATAGTAGTGGAATGGCTGTATCCGACAACTGGAGGACTTTTCAGCTCGAATGGAAAACCGATTGAATTGAGCTTGTCTAAAAACCGAATTGACGTGGTGCGCCTCAACGAATTGTGTAAAGCCAAACCTACAATTGTGGTAGTAAATTTTACGAATCCTTGGGTAATTGAGGAAATTGAGGGAAATACTAAAACCCTTTTAGCTACTTTTGGTACCACTCCTGAGGCGGTGATGGATGTAATTACGGGAAAATTTAACCCAACGGGCAAGATGCCGTTTGCGATTCCTGTCTCAGAAAAAGCCGTAGCAGAGAACAAATCTGACGTTCCTGGCAGTAAGGAAAACGCAGGCTACGCTTTGTTTAATTTTGGAGATGGATTGAGTTATAAGAAATAAATTGTACTAAAATTAATTATGGCATTAGAACAAACATGGCGCTGGTACGGCCCCAAAGACCCCGTAAGTCTCTGGGACGTTCGTCAGGCGGGAGCAACGGGCGTGGTGAACGCATTGCACCACATTCCGAATGGCCAAGTGTGGACCATCGCTGAAATCGAAAAAAGAAAGGCTGAAATTGAAGCCGTGGGCTTGACGTGGTCGGTGGTAGAAAGTGTACCTGTTCACGAAGACATCAAAAAAGCAACGGGGAACTATAAACAGTACATCGAAAACTACAAAGAAAGCTTGTCCAATTTGGCGGCTTGTGGCATAGACACAGTTTGTTATAATTTTATGCCTGTCTTGGATTGGACGCGCACCGATTTGGATTTTCGTTTACCCGATGGTTCAACAGCTTTGCGGTTTGATATGACCGAATTTTGTGCGTTTGAAACCTATATTCTGAAACGTCCCAATGCCGAAAAAAGCTATTCGGAAGCCCAATTACAGAAAGCAAAAAGCTGGATTGACAATGCTTCGGAAGCTTCGGTTCAAAAACTAATCCGAAACATCATTGCGGGCTTGCCAGGAAGTGAAGAAAGTTTTACGGTAGAGGAGTTTGCGGAAGTATTGAAGTCGTACGACAACGTGGATGATACCGCCCTTCGCACCAATTTATACAACTTTTTGAAGGAAATTACCCCTGTTGCTGAAGACGCAGGCGTGTTGTTGGCCATTCACCCCGATGATCCTCCGTACCCAATTTTGGGACTTCCTCGGGTAGTCAGTACCGAAGCGGATGCGCAACAGCTGTTGAAAGCCTACGAAAGTAAGCACAATGGTCTTTGTTTTTGTACGGGAAGTTACGGCGTGCGGGCTGACAACGATTTGGTAGGCATGGTCGAACGTATGGGAAATCGCATCAATTTTGTGCATTTACGGGCTACCACGCGCGATGCAGAAGGTAATTTTTATGAGGCGGATCACCTAACGGGCGATGTGGACATGTACGGCGTAATGAAGGCGTTGGTGACCGAACAACGACGTCGGATTGCTGAAAATCGTCCCGATTACCGTTTGCCTTTCCGTCCCGACCACGGGCACCGTATGTTGGACGATTTGAATCCCAACAAAAAAACTAATCCAGGTTATACGGCGATAGGCCGTCTTCGTGGCTTGGCAGAGCTTCGTGGGTTGGAATTGGGGATTGAAAGAAGTCTATAAGTTGCTCCATCTGTGCTTTCTGTGGGAATTTAATCTGTGTGACTCTGTGCGAAAATAAATAATCACACAGAGTTACACAGATTAAATTCCCACAGAAACCCGCAGATAAATTATTAAACCTTGCACCTTTTTGAAAACCGATGCAGTCCCTATTCTAAACCCCTTTGAAATGGGGCAGCTCCATTTTGAGGAGCATTTGGCGTGGCAGTCGTTGTTTGCGCCAACGCATCACTATTTTCACATCAATCGGCTCGAAGATTACAAAGACATGATGCGGTTTCCGTTGCCACCGCATCGAAAAGTGGTATATGATTTTGTGTTTTTGACGGAAGGGCAAAGCGTGCGTAGCAAAGGACTCGATAGCTTCGAATTTGTGGCGAATACTTTTTTCTTTTTGCCCGCTTACCAAATCACCACTCACAAGTCGATGAGTGCCGACGCGCGAGGGTTCTACTGTCACTTCGACCTTGATTTATTGACCAAAAATATCCACCACAAAGAAATTTTACAGGATTTTCCTTTCCTTCAATTTATTGGAAATCCGTTGGTGTCTGTTGATGGAGCAACCAGAGAAACCATCCTATTTTTGCTCCAACGCCTCGAAAAAGAGTACCAAAAGCCCGAAAAACCTGATTTTAGACTTGCACAATTGTATTTGTTGGCATTGATGACCGAAATAAAACCCTTTGTCGTGGCTGATAAAAAGGTGAAAATCAATGCGGCATCGCAAATAACCGAGCGTTATAAAAATGCGTTGGAACAATTTATTTACCAAAAGCAAAAAATCACAGATTTTGCCGAAATCCTAGCCGTGACGCCCAATCACCTCAATAAATGTGTCAAGGCAACGACGGGCAAATCGGCGCATGAGCTGTTGGACGATATGCTTTTGCTGGAAGCCAAAGTGCTTCTAAAACAAACAACGCTGCCCATTGCTGACGTGGCGCTTCGTATAGGCAAAAGCGAACTCAGTGATTTTGGGCGATTTTTTAAACAGAAAACAAGCTTTACCCCCAGTGAATACCGCAAAATGGATTGATTTGGATTCGTTTTTTGCCACATAGAACATAGTAGTTTTACTTCGGTGCCCTATGTGTTTACTAACCAGCTCTTAACCAAAATTGATACACAATGAAAAAAGCTTTCTTAATCGTTGCCGCTTTACTTTTAGGAGCGAGCCTCGAAAGCCAAGCGCAGCAGGTCATTCCGTTGTATGAAGGCAAAGCCCCAGGTTCCGAAAACTGGACGTGGACTGAAAAAGAATACGCTAATAATGGATCTAAAAATCGGGTGATTTACAATGTCGTTCAACCGACCTTAACAGTCTATTTACCAAAGCCAGAAATGGCTACAGGAACGGCCATCATTGTGGCTCCTGGCGGAGCGTTTCATATTTTATCCATTGATAACGAAGGTATTGAGGTAGCCAAGTGGCTAAATTCCAAAGGAATTGCGGCGTTTGTGTTGAAATACCGATTGGTACGAAGCATGACTGATAATCCTGTGGCCGAACTGATGCCAAAAATGCAGGATTTTAAGAAACTAGACGAAATCAATGCTCCCGTGGTAGAAATGGCCGTGGCCGATGGTAAAAAAGCCATTGAGTACGTTCGGAGTCATGCCAAAGAGCTTGATATTTTGCCCAATCAAATCGGAATTATGGGCTTCTCGGCGGGTGGTGCACTGACTTTGGGGGTAGCGTTAAGTTATACCGCCGCCAATCGCCCCGATTTTATTGCGCCGATTTATCCTAAAACTGATATTTTTGGCCCGCTTAAAGTCCCCGCCGACGCGCCGCCCGCGTGGGTTTGTGCCGCTTCCGACGATCAATTGGGCTTTGCTCCGCACGCAACGGCATTGTACGATGCTTGGATTGGCGCAAAAAAAATCGCAGAATTACACATGTATCAAAAAGGAGGACACGGCTTTGGCATGAATAAACAAAAAATACCGACCGATACGTGGTACGAGCGTTTTGGAGAATGGATGAAATTGCAGGGTTTGTTGAAAAAACTTCGTCCATCTGCATTGGAATTGAAATATTCGGAAGAGCAAATTGCGAATTTTGAACGCAATGATTGGGCTAATTTCAGTCGCTACAGTGAGGCCAATAAAAAGCTGCCAGCACCCAAAGATGGTGAAAATCGGGTCGTATTTTTGGGAAATTCCATTACGCAAGGTTGGGTAAACAAACAACCTGATTTTTTTGCCAAAGGCAATTACATCGGTCGAGGGATTAGCGGACAAACATCTCCCCAAGCGTTACTTCGTTTTCGCCCTGATGTGGTGGACTTGAAGCCTAAAGTGGTGGTAATCAATATTGGTATCAATGACATTGCTGAAAATACAGGCCCGTATAACCCCGATTTTACATTAGGAAATATTGCGTCGATGGTCGAAATTGCCAAAGCCAACGGCATCAAAGTTGTGTTGGCGTCGGTACATCCTGCTTATGAGTTTCCTTGGCGGAAAGACATCAGCGACGTTCCCAACAAAATCATTCGTTTCAACGAACGACTCAAGCAGTACGCTCAGTCGCAAGGAGTTGTTTACCTCGATTACCACAGTGCCATGAAGGACAGCCGAAATGGCATGGCACCCGATATTGCCGAAGACGGCGTTCATCCAACTTTGAAAGGATACCAAATAATGGCGCCATTAGCGGAAGCAGCAATTGCCACCGCTTTAAAAGGCAAGTAAAACGTGCAGGAGGTTTCTCAAAACCTCCTTTTTTGTGTTAAAGCACCGAAAATTGAAATCAGTGAGCGTGCAGGAGGTTTCTCAAAACCCCCTTTTTGTGTAAAGGCATCGAAAATTGAAATCAGCGAGCGTGCGAGGCTGTCTCAAAAGTTTTTGTCACCAAATTATCTTCGGCACCTATTCAACCTCACGGCAGCGGCCGACCGTCCCCTAAATCCCCCTCTCCTTTCAGTAGAGGGGGACTTTTAGAGCCCTTCTCCAGAAAGGAGAAGGGTTGGGATGAGGTTAAAACCAAAGAATATTTTGTGACCTATTACTTTTGAGACAGCCTCTTTTTTGTGCAAAGGCATAAAAATTAATATAAAATTAGAATTATTAGAGGACAAAGCTAAAAAATGGATTGATTTTGTAGAATAGTTGCGTCTTTTAGATTAACCACCACAACGTTAAATGTTGAATTTTTGCATTAAAAAATAGGATTATCGCTTTGGCGGTCTTATTGAACTAGTATTCAACTTAAAATACATACGTTAGTGGCAAAGAACCCGCATTTCCTTTCGCAAATGGCCCACATAGAGGTGCTAACAACCGACCTTGAAAAATCGGTTTACTTCTTCCGAGACGTTGTTGGCATGGACGAGACAGGGCGTGAAGAAAACTCAGTGTACCTCCGTGCTTGGGGTGATTATTTTCATCATACATTAAAATTAACCCAAAGCGAGCAATCAGGTTTGGGGCACATTGGATGGCGGGCCGATAGCGCCGAAGCATTGGAAGAATGTGTAGCGCATTTGGAAAGCTTGGGAGCGGGTAGAGGCTGGGTAGATGGGGATTTAGGCCACGGGAAAGCCTACCGTTTTCAATCGCCCGATGGACACACCCACGAGGTATTTTGGGACGTAGTATGGCTTCGTGAAACGGGCGAACGCGGTAGTGTGTACGCTGACCGTTATGCAAGCAATCGTCTAAAAGGAGCCAATCCCCGCCGTTTTGACCACGTAACGTATATGGTAGCCAAAGGTAAGTATGCCGCTGAAAAAGCATTTTGGCAAACTTTTGGACTCAAAAATCCCGATGAAATACGCATTGCGGACGAAATACCACCCGTCGGTGGATTGTGGACCATTGGAAACCTCTCGCACGACATCGCCGTCTTTACTGACCCTAATATCGGTGAAAATGAGGGAGTTTTGAACCACATTTGTTGGAACGTCGATAGCCGTGAAGAGGTACTTTTGGCATTGGATTATTTCATCGAAAAAGGCTTCAAGAGTGTGATGGGAGCACCCACGCGC
Organism: Runella limosa DSM 17973; assembly: GCF_000482465.1. GTDB lineage: Bacteria > Bacteroidota > Bacteroidia > Cytophagales > Spirosomataceae > Runella > Runella limosa. The sequence goes on along the minus strand of NZ_KI519421.1, from coordinate 291,496 downwards.
CATAAGGCCGACGAAGGTTTCTTCATTTACATTCAAGATCCAGGCAGCGGTGTTTTATTTGAATACTATGCGTGTGCACGTTTGGTATTTGCGCCTGATCATCAGGATGTTCACTACTTGAAAGATAATCCAAATGATGCGTGGGGAAGCGTAAATCCATTTGCAGAAATGGCCAAAGGAAAAAAACTCGGCCTCACCGATGGACAAGTAAAACCAGTTGATATTTAATGTAGTGATAAGTGATGAGAGTAAAGAGATAAGTGTTCCTTACCCCCTCATCACTCATATTTCATAACTCATCTCTCAAAATGTGGCATTATTTTCCTGGGCAGTACATGCCCTCATATCAAGTCAATCGTGCATTAACCCAGGCCCATTACGGGGGCGGGGAGTTTGCTGAAATTTTAGAAGTAGCGAGCGAAATCGACCCGCTCGACCGTGAAAGTTTTAACCGTGCGTGGGTAAAAATGGGCGATAAAGTCTATGACAAAGCAGAAGCCTATGCACAGGCCAACCAGCGCGTGTCGGCGCGGCGTACCTACTTGCGGGCTTTTAATTATTTGCGTACTGCGGAGTTTTTTATGACCCTGCACGACGAACGTAAAATTCCTTATTACCTCAAATGCCGTGATGCGTTTATCAAAGCCATTGATTTGTTCGATGAACGACCAATAACGGTTGATATTCCGTTTGAAGGCTCAACCCTTCCTGCCTATCTTTTTCTTCCAAATAATTCTCCCCATCGGGGGGCAGGGGGCCATCCGCCAGTAGTAGTAATGTTTGGAGGTTTGGATAGCTTGGCTGAGGAACTGTATTTCGGAATTGCCCAGCACCTCAACGAACGCGGTATCGCTATGATGGCCGTTGATGGCCCTGGACAAGGAGCGGCTTTGCGCTTGAATCACATTCATACTCGCTATGATTATAATGTGGCTGGGACGGCAGTGTTGGACTATATTATTGAAAATCTCGGCGAGCATGTCGATACCTCTCGGGTAGGGGTTGGGGCTGTTTCGATGGGAGGCTACATGGCGGCGCGCTGTGCGGCGTTTGAGCCTCGTTTTAAGGTGTGTATGATTTTTGGCGCGGTTTGGTCGTACTACGATATTTGGAAAAACCGCCCTGACAATCACCCATTGGCCGAAATTGTCCAACACATCGTGGGAGCCGACAACATGATAGAAGCGCGCGAGCGTCTCAAATACTTTACGTTAGAAGGGGTGGCTGAGAAAATTCAGTGCCCTACCTACATACTTCACGGAGAAGACGACCGTCAAAATTTTGTGGAAAATGCGTACAAAGTTAACGACGCCCTGACGTGCGAGCACGTGATGGAGATTGTTCCGAAGGAAGAAAGTGGCTCCGCTCACTGCTCCGTGGACGATTTTACGAAGACGTTTAACATGTACGATTGGATTGAGAAGAAGATAAAAGAATAATCGAGTGAGGTACTTTACGGAGCAGGGTACATTCCGATTTCAATAAGATTTGCTCGAAGAATAACTCGTTCAGTCTGATTGAAATGCAAAATGATAACAGTTGCTTTGCCAATTTCGGTTACGCCTACGATTTCGCCATTGATCAGCTGGAAATGGTCATACCAAGTGTCGGTTCGAGGGTTAAAAAATCGGATAAGCTGTTCGCTTTCACCGATAAAAGTAGCGACATCACTGCCTTTGTTTTGGTTGCAATGGGGGCAAGTATAAGCGAGATTTTCGATCGTGGTTTTTCCTCCATGTTTTTGACTACGAATATGGTCAATGTGAAAAGTAGTGGCAAGAAAGAATTCTGGAATGAGGCAGTATTCACACTTAAAACCAGCACGAAGTGACACTTCTTTACGTAGTCTTTCAGAAATTCTCGTAGTCACGATTGCTGTAAATGTTTGTACGCACGGGCTTTAGCTAAACCAATAAGAAGGTCGTAGGTGAGGTATTTCTCCAATTCTTCGGACTCTTCTAGCGAAAGAGGTACCTGTTTTTTCTTTTCAACTAACTGTTCGATTCTGCGTTGGATTGTTGGTGAAAATTTAAAATGAAGAATCTGAGCAGGCATAGCGTCTGCAATGAGGGTTGCAAGTTGGTCTTGTGCTGAAATCGATGCAGTCATGTGCAATCAAGTTTTTAGTAAAGATAGTAAAGCCTATCATAAAAATAAAGGGATGATACAACAAATCAAAAAAGGAATTACCTACGCCGAAAGTAAAGAGGCAGATTTAAAAGTACGGGCATTGGTGGAAGAGATGCTGGAGAATGTAGCTCAAAACGGTGACAATGCCGTTAGAGACTATTCCTCAAAACTAGATAACTGGTCGCCCGAAAGTTTTAGACTTTCCAAAGAAGCTATTCAGGCGATTGTGGCGTCGTTGCCCGAACAGGTGATTGAAGACATTAAGTTTGCCCAAACCCAAATTCGGAATTTTGCCCAAATTCAGCGTGAATCCATTCGTGATGTGGAGGTAGAGACCCTTCCTGGCGTTATTTTAGGCCATAAAAATATCCCTGTCAACTCGGTGGGGTGCTACGTACCAGGCGGACGCTATCCAATGGTTGCTTCGGCGCACATGAGTGTACTCACGGCTAAGGTAGCAGGAGTACAGCGCGTCATTGCGTGTACACCACCCATCAAAGGAGAAATTCCTGCCGCTACCGTCGCAGCGATGTACATGGCAGGGGCCGACGAAATTTACTTGTTGGGTGGGGTACAAGCCATTGCAATGATGGCGCTTGGTACGGAGTCGGTACGGCCAGTAGATATGCTCGTAGGCCCAGGAAATGCCTACGTGGCAGAGGCAAAACGTCAATTGTTTGGTAAAGTAGGCATTGATCTTTTTGCTGGACCAACCGAAACATTGGTCATTGCGGACGATACCACCGATGTCGAAACCTGTGCCACCGATTTGCTTGGACAGGCAGAACACGGCCCTACGTCACCTGCGGTGTTGCTTACTACTAGCAAAACCATCGCCGAAGGCATTGAAGCCGAAATTCAGCGGCAACTGGCGGTTTTACCAACGGCTGATATTGCCAGTGTTTCATGGCGAGATTACGGACAAGTGATTCTGTGTGACACTGTTGACGAGTTAGTGGCCGAAGCCGACCGCATCGCTAGTGAACACGTGCAAGTGATGACTGAAAACCCGCGTTATTTCTTGGAAAAAATGACCAACTATGGTGGTTTGTTTTTAGGCGATAAAACCAACGTTGCTTATGGCGATAAAGTCATTGGCACCAATCATACATTACCTACCAAAGAAGCAGCTCGTTACACAGGCGGACTCTGGGTAGGCAAGTTTCTCAAAACTTGTACCTACCAAGAGATCCGCACGCCAGAGGCCAGCGCATTGATTGGGGAATATTGCTCCCGACTTTGCGCCATCGAAAACTTTTGGGGCCACAAAGAACAAGCCGATTTGCGAGTGAGGAAATACAGCCCCCTAACCCCCAATGGGGGAATTTAGAGACAAATATGGATAAACTAATAGAAAGCATTGAAAAAATAGCTCCCCCATCGGGGGCGGGGGGGGCTGGAACTGTTCTCGTCACAGGCGGCGCGGGAGAGATAGGTTCGGCCATTTGTAAAACGTTTGCTGAAAATGGCTATTCAGTGATTGCTACGTACAACAGTAATTCTGTAAAAGCTGAGAGGCTACTAGCTGAGTTGAATGTAATTTCTGAGTCTAAAACTCAACACTCATCGTTCATCACTCAACACTCAATTTTCCACGCCCCAACCACCGATGCTCAAAAAGTAGAAGAATTGAAAGCATTTGTGGCCGAAAAGTATGGAAAATTAGATGTATTGGTCAATAATGCGGGCATCACAACCCCCGTACCGCACGAAGATTTGGAAGGCTTGACCGACGGATGGATTGATAAAATCATGCAAACAAATTTCCGAGGTTCGTTTGCGATGTGCAGGGCGATGAAAGAGGTATTAGAAAACTCATCACTCATCGCTAATCACTCATCGTTGATAGTCAATATCTCCTCCATTGCAGGTATTTATGGCATCGGAAGCAATGTAGCCTATTGTGCCTCCAAAGCGGCGATTGATTCCATGACGCGTTCGTTGGCAAGGGCTTTAGCACCTAAAATCAGGGTAGTGTCTGTTTCGCCAGGGTTTGTTGAAGGAGAATATACCAAAAATTTTGACCAACAATTCCTGCAAAATCAACGAGATAATACGCCATTGGGGCGTTTTGCAACGGGGAGCGACGTGGCTCAGGCTGTGTTTGCCTTGGCTACCTCGCTTACGTTTACTACGGGTACAATTCTGACCGTTGATGGCGGTCGATTATTAAAATAAATTACATAAATATCACAAAATGAAAATCATAGACCTGTCAGTAACTATTTCAGAAAAGATAAAAGAGCCGCTCCCAACCAAAATTGTGTACGAAGATCACAAAGAAGGAGCAAAAAAAATGGGTGGTAAATTATTTGAAGGCTTGACCGATGTGTTTATCGATGGAAATGGCCCTGCGGGTGAATTTTTAACCGTAACGAGTCATTGTGGCACACACGTCGATGCACCTTACCATTATTTTCCAACTTCTGAGGGAAAACCAGCCCGCACGATTGATGAAATGCCATTAGAATGGTTTTTTCAAGATGGCGTTGTGCTTGACTTTACTGACAAACCCGATGGCTATATGTTTGAGCCAGAGGATTTACAAGAGAAATTAGATGCTATTGGCTATACATTGAAGCCATTGGATATTGTCTTGATTCGTTGTGATGCCGATAAGCGTATTCATGACGATGATTTTGTAAAAATCCACGTGGGAGCATCGGCAAAAGCTACGCACTGGCTCATTGACCAAGGCATTAAAGTAATGGGAACAGACGGTTGGGGTTGGGATATTCCATTGCATATTCAAGCCGCAGATTTCAGAGAGAATCCTCGCCCAGGTATTATTTGGCAAGCGCATTATGTAGGCATCGAAAAAGAATATTGTCAAATCGAAAAGCTTGCAAATCTCGACCAATTGCCGCCGTTTGGTTTCAAAGTGGCTTGTTTCCCTGCCAAAATCGAAAAAGCAAGTGCTGGTTGGACCAGAGCGGTAGCGATTTACTCATAAATCATCACTCAAAATGATTCTCAACCTCTTTTGACCTAATCAACCTTAATTGAAAATATGGAAAATAACATAAACTCCCCCATCGGGGGGCGGGGGGCTATATTGGTAGTCGGAGCTGGTATCGGAGGACAGTCGGCGGCTATCGGTCTGAAAAAGGCAGGTTTTGAAGTAGATGTTGTCGAAATCCATAAAGAATTTAATGTTTATGGGGTAGGTATCATTCAGCAAGCCAATGCCCTTCGTGCCTTAGATGCCATTGGCGTAGCCGACGAGGCTATGCGTAGAGGCTCGCCTTACGGAAAAGTAAAACTTTGTTTGCCACATGGCGTACAAATCGGTGAGGCTGGAACGCCACCCATCGGTCGTTTTCCGAGCCACAATGGCATTTCTCGCAAAATTTTGCACGACGTACTTTTTGAGGAAGCCCAAAAAGTAGGCTTGAAATATCGCATGGGAGTGACCGTTGAATCAATTGATAATCAGCCTGATGCTGCTAAGGTAGCTTTTACGGATGGTACTTCTGCTACCTACGATATTGTCATCGCCGCCGACGGAGTCAACTCAAAAGTACGTAAGCTCATCTTTGGCGATTTTAAATCTACTTACGTAGGGCTATCTGTTTGGCGCTATGCCTTCAAACGACCCGCGAGTTTGGATACGGGTTATATTTTCTTTAATAAAAAACACAAGCTGGGAGTTATCCCAATGACGGCCGAAAAGTGCTATATTTTTGTCAATTCGGCGGAGGGAGATAACCCAAACATCCCTGAAGACCAATTGGTTGAGAAGCTGAAAAGCTACATGGCGGCTTATCCGATTCCGATGGTGCAAGAGCTTATACCCCAAGTAACAGAGGCTAAATTGGTCAATTATCGTACGCTTGAAACCCTCAAAATGCCTGCACCTTGGTACAAAAATCGCGTCGTGGTGTTGGGAGATGCCGCGCACACAACCATTCCGCAATTGGGATCGGGCGCGGCCTTGGCCATCGAAGACGCAGTGGTTTTGATTGAAGAACTGCAAAAGGAAGGTTCAGTAGAAGAAGTCTTTGAACGATACATGACCCGTCGCTATAATCGCTGCAAAATGGTGGTAGATGTTTCGGAGACCTTGGGAGCTTGGGAATTGCTCGAATACAATGACCAGCCACTACCAGAAGGGGCAAACATGGGTATGCTCATGGGCAAAACAGGCATGGCGTTGACTCAAGAAATTTAACCCCTGACCCCCGATGGGGGAATATCAATATAGTTTAAATTAAAAAAAAACAATAAAATAAAGTCCCCATCGGGGATTTAGGGGCTTATGAAACTAATCACATTTTTAAATAAAAGCCAAGAATCACGCATTGGCTGGCTTGTGGGAGAAAACGTAGTAGATATGCAGTTGGCGAGTCCTCAATTGCCGACAGATATGCTCACTTTTATTGATAACCACGAAATTTATTCCGAAATTATTCAATCCTTAGGCGATGTAGCACCGCATTATTCGTTGGCTGATGTGCAACTTTTAGCGCCGCTGCCCAACCCACGGAGTTTTCGCGATTACATTGGGTTTGAGATGCACATGCAAAATGCTTCTCGTTCGTTTGGGCATAAAATTGGGCTAGCTTGGTACGATATGCCCATTTTCTATTTTACCAATCACCAGGCTATTTATGGCCCTGAGGCCGAAATCAAACGCCCAACCAAGGAGACGAAGCTCGATATTGAGTTAGAATTAGCGTGTATCATTGGCAAAAAAGGGAAAGACATCAAAGCTGCGGATGCTCGTCCGTATATTTTTGGTTATACGATTTTCAACGATTGGACAGCCCGTGCAATCCAAAAAGTTGAGATGGAAATTCCGTTGGGGCCGCACAAAGGCAAAGATTTTGCCAATGCGATTGGCCCTTACATTGTCACAGCCGACGAAATGGAGCAATACCGCGTTCCGTTTGACCCCACGGTTTTTCAAGAACCCATCAGCGTACCAAAAGTAGCAGGTGATAGACTGAACCTGACAATGACGTCTCGTATCAACGGTCAGACGGTGTGTGAAGGAAATTACAAAACATCATACTATAATTTTGAGCAAATGATTGAGCGCGCTTCCGAAAACAACGTAACCCTCATGCCAGGCGATATTCTTGGCTCAGGAACACTCGGTTGGGGAAGTTTGATTGAAAACAATTTTAGCGTTCATCGTTCCCTCGAACCTGGTGATGTCGTAGAACTGGAAATTGAAGGGATTGGTATTTTGAGAAATAAAGTAGTGGCCTAATCGCGCGCAGTGGTAATTTTTGAAGGGTAACTGTTGTGATGAAAGTGATTGATTTTGCATAAACTTCCTCTTTTTTTGCCCATTTTTCTTGCTTATGTTAAATTAGCTTTGTGTAAAAATATATTGAAATAATGCCAAAGTTTAACTCTTATAAAAAGCAATGAAAAAAATAACGTTTGCCTTTGTCACGCTTGCAGTTACCACTTCTGTTTTTGCTCAATTTCCGCAGCGCCCGCCAACCCCCAACGATACATTGAAGTCGGTGAGGCAGTTGGCTGATGGAAAGGTAAAATTCAGTATCTATGCCCCCAAAGCCTCTGAAGTAACCGTTTCTGGCGACTTTCCAAATGGCTTTCCTGCCGCTAAATTGCAAAAAGACGAAGTAGGTGTGTGGTCGTTTACGACGGCAACGCGCGTGTCCCCTAATGTCTATACGTACGATTTTAACGTGGATGGATTGAAGGTATTTGACCCCAAAAATGCCCAGTACAAAGAATCAAACAGTGGTTTTTCAAACCTTTTTGAAGTAAAGGGGGCTGAAAATGATTTCCAAACGCTCAAAGACGTACCGCACGGGAAAATTGAAAAAGTGCTTTATAAATCAACGGCTTTAGAGGGAGCTTCGCGCCGTTTGCACGTGTATTTACCCCCCAACTACGACGAAATTAGCAAGAAAGAAAAACTGCCCGTGTTGTATTTATTTCACGGCGGAGGCGATAACGATGCTTCTTGGACGACGATAGGGCGGGCCAATTTGATTTTGGACAACCTCTACGCCCAAGGAAAACTCAAGCCAATGATTGTAGTCATGCCCGCAGGACATACGCACATTCAAGGATTTTTTATGGGGGCAGGTGCGCAGCAAGATCCTTTCTGCCGTGACATGATTCAAGACGTGATTCCTTTTGTGGAAAAAACGTACCCCGTTTCTAATAAGCGCGAACACCGCGCCATCGCAGGGCTTTCGATGGGAGGCATTCAGGCCATCAATTTAGCACTTTGGCATCCCGATTTGTTCTCGCAAGTTTTTCCGATGAGTACCGGCTATTTTCCCAATGCCATTGCCGAAATCAAAGAAAAATACGGAGATGTGATGCGTAATAAAACCATTAATTCTTTCAAAAACTTTAAGATTTATATGGGAGGTGAAGCCGACATCGCGTACCAAAATAACCTAAATATGATGAAGATGTTCGACGAGTTTGGCATCAAATATACCTACGAAAACGGCGTAGGGGCACATACTTTTTTGGCGTGGCGTCAAAATCTAAAAGACTTCGCCCCGCTGTTGTTTAAATGATAAATTGGCACATTTCTAGCGGGATTCCTTCCTGACATTATTGATCCCTCTACTTTCTTGTGGATTGCGGCAAGTTTGGCATTGGCAGGACTTGCTTTTTCAAAAAAACTGAAACTGAGGTAAATTTATTATTGTCTAAAATGGAGACAATAGCAGGCAAGTACAGGATGATTTCTGTATAAAAGGAGTATTTTTTTGTACTTATGAAAGTGCGCTTTTCGCATTTATTGAAAATTGGTGGATTCCGACCAAAAGCCCCATCGGGGCGGCCGTCGCTCGTGACATCTTTCCCCGAACGTTGGTGACCCCGATGAGGCTTTGTTTTTAATGCGTTCAATCTATCATTTTAGTAAAAAAGTGAATCCTAAATTTTTCTCTCCAATGAAAATCAAGTCGCTAGTTCTTGCTGCATTTTTACTATTTCAGGGGTTTTTGGCCAATGCCCAACAGGAAACCAACCGTGTGTTAAAACTTTTTCCCCAAGGAACGATTTTACACGGAAATATCCCATTCAATAACGATACCCTCAAAAAGCATTTATTAGATATTTATCTGCCCGCCAATGCTCCCAAAAACCTGCCGCTCGTAGTGCTGATTCACGGTGGCGGTTGGATTGGCAATGACAAAACCGCCGATATTGGTTACATGGGTAATACGGTTTCGGCTCTGATTAACAGTGGCATTGCCATTGCGTCCATAGATTATCGCTGGGCTACACAAGCTACTTTTCCTGCCCAAATCCAAGATTGTAACCGTGCTGTGTCTTTTTTGTATGATAATGCTGAAAAATATGGTTTGGATAAAAACCGAATCGCTTTGATGGGATTCTCCGCTGGGGGGCATTTGGCCTCTTTGCAAGGGTTGTCCAACAACAATAAAGTGGATGCTTTTTTTATGCCTAACACGTCAAAGAAGTTTAAGTTCAAAGCGGTAGTTGACTTTTACGGGCCTGCCGAGCTGATTCTTTTTCCTGGCGCCGACGATGCCAAGTCGCCCGAAGGATTGCTGATTGGGGCAGCTCCGATTGCGCGCCCTGATTTGGCCAAAATCGCAAGCCCCACAACCTACGTTGATAAAACCGACCCTCCATTTTTATTGATTCACGGCGAAAAAGACAACTTAGTTGCACCCCGTCATTCGCAGTTGTTGAGCAGTTGGCTAACGACCAATGGCGTTAAAAATGAGCTTATTATCGTAAAAGATGCGCCTCATTTTGGTAAAATGTTTGATGTGGAAGAAATCAAGAATAAAGTCGTAGCGTTTTTGACTGCCGAGTTGAAATGACTTGTAAGAACAATTACCTCCTGATAATTATGAAAAAGATAAAAGCCCTCATTTTATGCTTAGTTGTGTTAGTGACAACCCTTGCCCATGCGCAATTTGGCCCTCCAACGGGTGAGCCTGATGTCATCAACAAACGCTGGCATGCCCAGTGGATAGCTGTGCCAAATGCAAGCAATGATGGATATGGGGTCTATCTATTTCGCAAAACGATTGAGTTGGCTGCAAAACCCTCAAACTATAAAATTCACGTTTCGGGCGATAACCGCTACAAACTTTTTGTGAACGAAACACTGGTTTCGATGGGCCCTGCCCGTGGCGATATTGCTCATTGGAACTACGAAACGGTGGACATTGCGCCATATTTAAAAGCAGGAAAAAATATCGTTGCCGCCCAAGTGTGGAACGAGGGCGAATTTAAACCCGAGGCGCAGATAACGTACCGAACGGGTTTTATTCTTCAGGGAGCTACTTCTGCGGAGTCGGCGGTGAATACCAATAACACCTGGCTTTGTGAAAAAGACAACAGCTTTGCACCTTTGATTTTTAGAACGCGGGGCTACTATGTAGCTGGGGCGGGTGAGATTCGAAACATGGCTTTGAGTCCCAAAAATTGGCAAAGTGAAGGTTTTGACGATAAAAATTGGCAAAAAGCAAGACCCGTGGGGGGAGGAGTTCCCAAAAATATTTTAGGGGCTTTCGGTACGATGAGTGGCTGGATGCTCGTGCCGTCTATTATTCCTCAAATGGAACTGAAAGACGAAAGATTGGTCAAAGTCGTTAGTAACGAAGGTGTTACGGGGCTGTCTGCGGGTTTTCCTGCCCAAAAATCTGAGGTGACGATTCCTGCCAACTCAAAAGTAACCCTCATTTTAGACCAAAATTATTTGACGAATGCCTACCCAAATGTAGAATTTAGCGGGGGGAAATCGGCGAGTATTACATTGAGATACGCCGAGGCACTTTTTAAAAATACTTCAAAAGGCAATAGAAACGAAACCGCTGGTAAAACCTTTATTGGGCGGGCAGATAGCCTTGTTTCGGATGGAAGCCAACGCCAGAAATTTACCAGCCTTACTTACCGTACATATCGCTATGTTCAACTAAGCATTGTTACTCAAAATGAGGCAATTACCTTAAATGATATTTACGGTACATTTACGGGCTATCCTTTTCAGATGAACGCCCAACTGTCGGCCAATCAGCCCGAAATGGATAAAATGCTTGAAATTGGCTGGCGCACGGCTCGCCTTTGTGCCTATGAAACTTACATGGATTGCCCTTATTATGAGCAACTTCAATACATTGGAGATGGTAGAATTCAGGCATTGGTATCGCTTTATAATAGCGGCGACGACCGACTCGTAAAAAATGCCATCAATCTCATGGACTTTTCACGGACTCCTGAAGGTGTTACCCTGAGCCGACATCCTTCTTACACCCCTCAATTTATCCCGACGTTCTCGCTTTGGTACATTGGAATGTTGCAAGATTATGCTCGGTACGGGGCTGATATTGAATTTGTTAGAAATAAACTAAGTGGGACTCGGCAAATTTTGAGTTATTTCAAAAGCTACCAACAAGCCGACGGTTCACTAAAAAATACCCCGCAGTGGATGTTTACCGATTGGGTGGACAATTTCAAGGAGTGGAAAGCAGGTATAGGCCCTATGAGTGCCAATGGTACTTCGGCGGTACTTGATTTTCAGTTACTTTGGGCGTATCAGGTAGCGGCAGACTTGGAAACAAAACTCGGAAATACGGCCTTCGCTGCGCAATACCAACAGGAAATAACTACTCTAAAAAAGACCATCAGGACCAAATACTGGGACAGTGCCAAAACGCTTTTTGCCGACCGAGAAGAAAAAGATGAGTTTTCGCAACATACCAATTCGCTGGCTATTCTGACGGGAATGGCCACTAGCGAAGAAGCAAAACAAATTGCCCAATCACTGACCACCAATAACCAGCTCGCCCCTGCCTCTATCTATTTCAAATATTATTTGCACCAAGCATTGATCAAAGCGGGAAAAGGCAATGACTATTTGAAATGGCTCGATAAATGGCGTGAAAATATTCAAATGGGACTCACAACTTGGGCAGAAACCTCCGACGTGGACAAAACTCGTTCTGATTGCCACGCTTGGGGTTCGAGTCCTAACGTAGAGTTTTACAGAACTATTCTCGGGATTGATAGCGATGGTTTGGCCTTCTCAAAAGTGAAAATTCAGCCACATTTGGGTCAACTTACCAGCATCAGCGGAACGATGCCACATCCCAAAGGAAGCATTTCGGTGAGCTACAAACAAGAAAACAATAAGTGGAACGTGCAGATAACGCTTCCCAAAACGGTGACGGGGATGTTTGTCTGGGCGGGCAAAACGCTCAACCTCAAAGAGGGGCAAAATGAATTTAAACTTTAATCGCAGTCTTAAAAGAACGTAATAAATCAAATTGGCCCTAAAAAACACTACTTACCTAAAATTATGCTTCGACATTCAGTGATTTTAAAATTAAAGTCTTCGCTTACCGAATATGAAAAACAAGCGTTTTTTGAGGCTGTTGATGCCCTTGCCAGCATTCCTTATGTGCAAAAATTTGAAGTGTTAAAACAAATCAGCCCCAAAAACAAATTTGAGTACGGAATTTCGATGGAATTTGATTCACAAGAACACTACGATACTTACTCAAATCACCCACAACACGTCGCCTTTGTAGAAAATTTTTGGATGCAAAACGTAGAGGATTTTTTAGAGATTGATTATGTAACTGTTCTAACCCCAAGTCTTTAGGTTGGGGATTATAGGTAATATGAGTGTAATTGTGGGCTTTAGCCCTGACTTTGTTAAAACAAGATGCAATGAAAAGTAAAAAGTTAGTAACCTTCATAGTCGTTGGAGTAGTAGCTGCGCTATTTTCGTTAGGGCTAAATGCGCAGTCGAAGCCCAAAAACACTTCTGTTGCCAAAAACTGGAAACTAGGCGTGGCGCTTTATACCTTTAGTACCGCATCATTTCCCGAACAACTGGCCTACGCCGACAGTGCTTCCTTAAAGTACGTGGAAGGGTTTGTGTTTGCCAAAGCAGGAAAAGAACTCCAAGACTCTGCGCTATTTCGGCTTTCGCCGTCGGGGCTTCAGCATTTGAAAAAGCAGATAGCTGATAAAGGGCTTAAAATGGAGTCGATTTATATCATTGGGGGTAAAACAGTAGCCGATTGGAAGCGCGATTTTGACATAGCCAAAGCCTTTGGAGTCAAATACGTGACCGCCGAACCACCCCGAAACTTGTGGAACAGCGTGGATAGTTTGGCGGGTGCTTACGGGGTAAAAGTGGCTTTGCACAACCACTGGAAGGGAAACAGCATTTATTGGCATCCCGACTCGCTATTAGCCGCGTTGGAAGGGCATCCCAACTTCGCGGCTTGTCCCGATTTGGGGCACTATCCAAAATCGGGGATAAATCCAATTCTTGCCTTGAAAAAACTGCAAGGAAAAATCATTGGAATTCACCTAAAAGACATCGCGGAATACAACAACAATAAACTCCAAGATGTGCCTGTAGGGACGGGAGCGATTGACTTCCCAGCAGTTTTTGACGAATTGAAAAGCCAAAAGTACAATGGATATATTATGATTGAACGCGATACCAAAGAGAAGCCGTCGAACCTTTCCTCGGTGAAGCAGACGGTCAACTTTTATTATAAAACGCTAGCCATACCCCGCTGAGGTAGGCAGCTATTGTGCGTCACTTTTTACCAACAACTCTAATTGAATAAGAATGAAAACGAAAATTCAATCTGTTCTAGCCTTGCTACTCGTATCGAGTGTAGGAGGTTATGCCCAAGACAAAACTCAGTTTCAAATACCGCCCAATTCGGCCAAACCGCGTGTTTGGTGGCATTGGATGAACGGAAATATATCTAAAGAAGGTATCCAGAAAGACTTAGAATGGATGCAGCGCGTGGGTATCGGCGGGTTTCAAAACTTTGATGCCAACTTGTTTACGCCCGTCGTGGTGCCAAAGAAGCTTGTCTTTATGACGCCCGACTGGAAAGATGCCTTTAAGTTTACGACGCAATTGGCCGACCAAAAAGGACTCGAAATGGCCATTGCGGGTTCTCCTGGCTGGAGCGTGACGGGCGGCCCGTGGGTAAAGCCCGAAGATGCCATGAAAAAATACGTTTGGACTGAAACGCGGATTGAGGGCGGTAAACCATTCTCAGGAAAATTGCCCCGACCTTCGGACATAACGGGAAAATATCAAAATGTTGAGATGGGGGCAGGGGGACTCACGGGGGGATTTGTGGGTGAAAAACCTAATTTTTACCAAGATGCGTTAGTGATTGCGTATCGACTGCCCAGTTCAGAAAAAATGCTGGTAGAATTAACGCCCAAAGTGAGTTCGAGCGGAGGAAGTTTTGCGCTGAAAGAGCTGACAGATACCGATTTAAGTAAGGCGGTTTTGTTGCCTCCAATGGCGGTAGGTCAAGAGATGTGGATTCAGTACGAATTTGAAACCCCACAAACGTTTAAAGCTTTTTCAGTGGCAGGAGCCAACGAGAGTGCATTGTCGGAGTTTCGGGGAAATCCTGAAAACCGAACGTTGAAAGTAAGCGACGACGGAGTGAATTTTCGTGAAATTGCCAAAGTATCAGGAAGTACCGTTCCTTACAACACCGTAGCCATTCCTTCGACCACGGCGAAATACTGGCGGATGTGTTGGAAAACCCTTGCTCCTGCTCCCAATATGTTTGCTGCGATGGCAGGTCGTCCTGCCGAAGAGCCTAAACCTGAAGGGGTTCACGTGGCCGAATTTGTGTTGCACAGCAGTAACCGTATCGACCAGTTGGAAGATAAAGCGGGTTTTACGCCTTGGAGAGAAAACAGCTCCCTACCCACCAATGGGGGAACTGATGCGAATGCTGTGAGCCTGGATAATATTATAGATATTACCGACAAAATGTTACCTGATGGTACTTTAAATTGGACTCCTCCTGCGGGGGCGTGGGGGGCGATCCGTCTCGGGTATTCATTAACAGGCCGCCAAAACCACCCAGCTTCGCCCGAAGCGACTGGTTTAGAGGTAGATAAATTGGATAAAGAGGCTGTTCGGCGTTATATTAATACCTATTTGGACATGTACAAAGACGCCACTGCGGGTTTGATGGGGGCTAAAGGGCTAAATTACATGGTGTTGGATAGCTACGAAGCGGGACACATGAACTGGACCAAAAGCTTTCCTGATGAGTTCAAAAATCGCCGTGGGTATGACCTTCGCCAGTGGGTACCTGTTTTGACGGGCAGGGTTGTGACGTCGTTGGAAGCCAGCGAGCGCTTTTTGTGGGATTTTCGTAAAACGATTGGTGAGATGATTGCCGAAAACCACTACGATGTGATTGGAGAAGAGTTGAAGAAACGCGGCATGAAACGTTATACCGAATCCCATGAAGGTGGACGGATTTATTTGGCCGACGGCATGGACGTAAAACGAAATTCGGACATTCCGATGTCGGCCATGTGGACGCCAGGAAGTTTGGCGGGTGGTAACGACGAAGAGGTACGGAGCGAGGCAGATATTCGTGAATCGGCTTCGGTGGCCAATATTTACGGTAAACCCATTGTAGCGGCAGAATCAATGACGTCGGTGGGAAAACCTTTTCAAGAATACCCTGAAAAATTAAAAAGAACTGCTGATTTGGAAATGGCGTCGGGTTTGAACCGATTTGTGATTCACACTTCCGTTCACCAACCGCTCGATGATAAAAAACCTGGGTTTTCACTTGGGCCATTTGGACAGTATTTTACCCGCCAAGAGACGTGGGCCGAAGCGGGAGGAAAAGCATGGATGTCGTATTTGGGGCGTAGTTGTTATTTGCTTCAACAAGGCCGCAACGTGGCGGATATTTTATACTACTACGGTGAAAACAACAACGTGACGTGGATTAGTCGTGAAAAATTGCCCTCAATTCCAGCGGGTTATGAATTTGATTATGTCAATTCTTCCGCACTTTTAAATGCCATTAAGGCTCAAAATGGTAAACTCGTGGCGCAAAGCGGCAATACGTACAGCGTGTTGGTACTGGATGAATCAGCGAAACTGATGACCTTGCCTGTATTGAAAAAAATCCGTGATTTGGTAAAAGCAGGGGTAAAAGTAGCGGGTGCGAAACCCGTAAAATCGCCAAGTTTGGCCGATAATGAGGTTGAATATCAACAGATAGCAAACGAAATATGGCCCTCTATCATCCCCACCGTCGCCGTCCCGACAACGCCCGACGTCATTATTTCAAATGCCCAAAATAAAATCCTGTACCGCCACCGTCAAACGGTGAGTCAAGACATCTATTGGTTAAACAATAGAAGTGCAGACGCCACCGAGGCCGAAATCAGTTTCCGTGTGTCGGGCAAAGTGCCTGAATTGTGGAATCCAGAAACGGGTAAAGTCGAAAAGATTAGCTATCAAATCAAAGAGGGAAGAACCATCATCCCACTCCGACTTGAATCTTGGGGAGCCATGTTTATTGTATTTGGAAATGCTACCTCGCAGCAAGCGTACACTAAACCTGCAACTACTGAAACCACCGTTTCTTCTCTCTCAACCCCTTGGAAAGTGAAGTTTAACGATAAAAATGTGGTTTTTGATAAACTGACTTCATGGAGTGAAAATGCAGATACTGACGTGAAATATTTCTCAGGTACAGCCACTTATGAAAATAATTTCAAAATAAACACCCCCATCGGGGGAAAAGGAGCTGTTATACTCGATTTGGGCGATGTTAAAAATATCGCGGAGGTCATTGTGAACGGTAAAAACGTAGGAACTGTTTGGAAAAAACCGTTTAAAATCGACATTACTTCGGCGGCCAAAGAAGGTGATAATACCCTTCAAATCAATGTCACCAATAACTGGGTCAACCGTCTTGTGGGGGATGCACAGCCCGATGTGAAGCAAAAAACAACCTTCACGACCATGCCGTTTTACCGAAAAGATTCACCTTTGATTCCTTCAGGATTAGTAGGGGAAGTGAAGGTGTTGCAAGTGAAATAATCAGCTTAAACGCATTAAAAAAAAGCCTCAGCGAGGCTAAATCTTAGTAGAAAAAAAGGGGTAAAGGCCATCCCAAAGCCCCATCGGGGTGACATCTTTCACCGAACGTCGGCCGCCCAGATGGGGTTTTGTGGGGGATTTGATTTATTTTTCTACGAAGATTTAGCTCCTCTGGAGCAATGATTCCCTCTCTATATTTTAATGCGTTCAACCTTTGAAATAATAGAAAAACCATGAAGTGTGCCAGAAAACCTTATTGACCTGTGAATACATGGACAATCTTTTGATGCACAATAAAGGCAAAATGGCCTTAAAGAAGCCGAATTAGGTTCACATGTAAAAATCATGAAGGGTTATTTCGTGGTCTATTTCTTCCGTGCGTCCTATCATCATTTTTGTTTTATAGCTAGCGAAATGTGTAACAAAAATACCACATTTCGCTGGCTATAAATCGTTTATTCTTTCCTAAACCGATACAAATACGGGGCTTTGTTGGCAGCTCCTGTAAATTTCTTTTCGAGGCGTTCGAGCACGTCTAAAGAAAGAATCATTTTTTGGAAATTGGTGCGGACAAAAGTTTTTCCACTAATGGCTTCATACACTTCTTGTACCTCTTTCATAGTAAAGGTGTCGGGCAGTAGATTGAAGGCATTGATTTTTTCATCAATGTGGCTTTGAAGTGTTTTTAGGGCCTCATTGATAATTTCTTCGTGATCCATAATCATTTGTGGCAAGTCATGAATACCGTACCATTCGATTGACTCATCCAAGTCCGTTTTTTGTGGAATAACTTTATTTATGTCCACCAAAGCATAGTAACCCACTGAAAGAAAGCGCTTGGTAAACCAATCGTATTCGGTGGTGTGACTTGCACTTTTTTCGCCAAGTTTGTCGAAATTTTGCTGAATCAGTTTATCCAGAAATTCTTTACTACTTCTATTGGCTCGACCAAATACCTTGAATTGTTCCAAGTAAATTGATTCTATGCCCGTTCGCTCTCGTAAAATACGGTGTGCGGCGTCATCTATATCTTCGTCCTGAAATACAAATCCGCTGGGTAAGGCCCAAAAGTCTCCTTTGAAATTGATTTTTGGGATTAATACTTGTAACTGCTGCTCCGAATACCCAAAAATGACGCAGTCGATGGATACCTGTGGGATGTAATTTTGTTGACTGGGGCTCTTCATATCTTCTATTTATTCCTCAAATGAAGGTTGTTGGGGAATTGTACTGCAAAGATATATTTTTGAATAAAAATTATTGTATAAAAAATATACAATAAAAAAAATTATTCAATACCTTTGTTCTGTTAATCACCCAAAACCTAGTTTGTAGCCTTGTAAATTCTTACGTTGATGCAAAAAAATCAGTGGTACGTACTTACGATTATTCTCGCTTGTTTGACTTTCGGTGCCAAAGGTCAGTCCTTGCTTCATTTGAAAGACCTGAAAATGGTTGGTAAAGTGGACGAACGTTTTCAATCTTATAATATAGAAATGTGCGAAGTGATTGGTGGCGACTTTTGGATTCCTTACAATCTGATTGATTCTGTCCGAAAAACCACCAACAAAAAGGGGATTGACGCTCTAAAATGGAAAATCGAACCGATTAATTTATACGAAAAGAAACTTCGGAACTTAGCGTCGGCCTTGGGATCAACGTATGTCAGGGTAAGTGGTACGTGGGCAAACGCCGTTTATTTTCAGAACAACGACGAACAGAAAATGACCCAGCCACCTGCGGGTTTCAAAAACGTACTTACCCGCCAGCAGTGGAAAGGAGTGCTTGACTTTTGTAAAAGTGTGAATGGAAAATTGGTCACTTCTTTTCCCATTAGCGACGGAATGTACGACAAAGCAGGCGATTGGACTCCGACCCAAGTAAAATCCATTCTTGAATACACGCGGGCAGTAGGAGGAGAAATAGCGGTGGCTGAACTATTTAATGAGCCTTCCCATGCCTCGCACGGTGATGCACCAAAAGGGTACAACGGCGCACGATTTGCCAAAGATTTGGCCGCTTTCAAGGCGTTTGCTGCCCAAGAAGTGCCCCAAATGAAAATTATTGGCCCAGGTTCTACGGGTGAAGGGATACTGCCATCGGGGTTGGATTTGTCGGTGGATGAGCTCCTAGCTACTACGCCCAAACCTTCTTTTGAGGTGTTTACGTACCATTATTACGGCATGGTATCGAGGCGCTGCATGGGCGGCCAAAAGCCCGAAAATGCCTTGTCGGCCGAATGGCTTAGTCGAACGGAGAAAGGGTTTGAATTTTACCAAAAAGCCCGTGATAAATACGTTCCTGATGCGCCCATTTGGTGTACCGAAACTGCCGAGACGGCTTGCGGAGGAAATCCGTGGGCGGCGACTTATTTGGATACCTTTCGGTATTTGGAACAACTCGGCCGTCTGGCCAAAAAGGGAGTACAAGTAGTAATGCACAATACCCTTGCTCGCAGTGAGTATGCACTGCTCGACCACGACACGCACAATCCTCGTCCAAACTATTGGGCGGCACTGCTGTGGGGGAAATTCATGGGGACAGACGTATATGAGGTAGGTAGCTTAGAAGCTGGCGTTGATGTGTTTGCGCATAATTTAAAAGGTAAAAAGAATGGAAAAGCAGTACTGATTTTGAACACCAATGACAAATCTTCTTCGGTAATTATTCCAGCAAGCGCAAAGCAATATACCCTCACGGCCGATGAGTTGATGACCAAAAAAGTGAAGCTAAATGGGGTGGAATTACGACTTAATGGCGAGGAAGTACCTGCGATTACTGGAAAAAAAGTAAAAAAAGGAACAATCGACTTACCTGCCCATAGCATTATGTTTTTGACGTTTGAATGAGAAATATAAAGAAATAGTCGTAAGCCTTGGAATGCTGATGACGCAGATGTTTCAACGCAGATTTTCATTGTCCCGAAAAATAATTTCCAAGATGAAAAAACAAACCTTCAAATTATCATTGGCTTTTTGTGTTTGGTTGTTTTTATGGGTAGGCTATTGCCATGCTCAAAGCGGCTTGGTACAACAAAGCCAAGAACTGGCAAAAGCCTTTTCTACCAAAGATACCCTTTTCAAAACCCCCTACATTGACATAGACGAATGGCGAGAAAAGCCTGTCAAACATCGTTATGTACACGGAGGCTTTAAAGGAACTGAAACTCGTTTTTCTTTCTATTTCCCCACCAAAGAGGCTTACCAAGGGCGTTTTTTTCAGTACATCACGCCTTTTCCTGACAATGAATTTTTGTCGCAAGGAGCAACGGGTGAAGACGATAAAATAGGTTTTTCTATCAGTAGTGGGGCGTATTTTATCGAAACCAATGGGGGAGGAGCCGTAGATTTTGCCAAGCCCATGGCCAATGACCCAACCATTGGAGCATTTCGGGCCAATGCCGCTTCAGCCGCTTTTTCGAGAGTGGTGGCTACGGCTGTTTTGGGAGGCGGGCGGCCTTTTGGCTATGCTTTTGGCGGAAGCGGTGGTGCGTATAGGACTATCGGTAGCATCGAAAATACCGACGGAGTTTGGGATGGCGTAGTGCCTTACGTGTTGGGGTCGCCGATGGCCATTCCCAACGTATTTGCCGTAAGGATGAACGCCATGCGAATTTTGGATAAAAAATTACCTCAAATCATTGATGCACTCGATGCTGGTGGAAGTGGCGATATGTATGCAGGGTTGAATGATGAAGAAAAAGAGGCATTGAAAGAAGCCACCAAATTGGGTTTTCCGCCGCAATCGTGGTTTGGCTACAAAACAATGGGTATTCACGGCTTTATAGCTCTGTATCAAGGTATGCGAATGGCTGATGCTAAGTATTTTGATGATTTTTGGAAAGTGAAAGGCTACTTGGGTGCCAATCCGACAGAGTCGCTGTTGAAGGCACGTTTGCAAAAAGCAAGTAAAATCAAGGCAAATATTACCTCAGACGAAGCCGTAAAATTGGGCTTAAAAGAACCCGAAACGGCAGGTCATAGAGGCTCGGCAGACTTGGCTTGGAAAAGCATGGGTGGCGTAGAAGGACAAATGCCTGTGGCTTTCCAAATTGAACACATACTGCCAGATGTCAATTTTATGGGCGGTGACTTGGTTATAAAATCAGGTGCGGCGGCTGGAAAAACCATTCAATTAGCCAGTGTTTCAGGAGATAAAGTTGTTTTTGGCCCTGTTGACATGAGCGTGTTGGCAAAAATCAAGGTAGGCGATGAAGTTTTTGTTGACAATTCTAACTTCTTGGCGGTACAAACTTACCACCGTCACCAAGTGCCAGGCAAAGAATACAAAGCGTGGGATCAATTCCGTGACGGCGAGGAGAAACCACTCTACCCACAACGCCCCATGCTGTTAGGCCCTTTGTTTACCAGAGGAGCAGCGGGGGTGTTACCTACGGGTACATTCAAAGGCAAAATGATTCTGCTGTGTTCGCTCTGGGACAGAGAAGCATTTGCGTGGCAAGGTGATTTTTATCGGGATAAAGTAAAAGCCAATTTGGGCGATAAAACCGATGACAATTTTAGACTCTGGTACACCGACCGCGCCTTACACGGCGATTTGTCGAAACAGGAATTTCCTACCCGTACAGTGAGTTATTTGGGTGTATTGCAGCAAGCTTTGAGAGATTTGAGTGCATGGTGTGAGAAAGGAATCGGGCCAGCCACTTCTACGCAATATAAAGTTGAAGACGGACAAGTGATAGTTCCTCCAATAGCATCAGAACGCAAAGGTATTCAGCCCGTTGTGAATCTTACGGTCAAGGGAACGAAGAAAGCGACGGTAAAAATGAGCCAAAAAGTTGAAATGACGGCAGTTGTAGAAGTGCCGCCGCATACGGGTAAGATCGTGTCAGCTGAGTGGGATTTTGAGGGAGCAGGGACGTTTCCTGTTAAGCAAAAAGAGATTGTTTTTGACGAAAAAGCAGGCCGTGCTACGCTAAAAATGACGCACCAATTCTCGAAATCTGGCACTTATTTTCCCACATTGAGAGTGGCTTCGCAGCGAGACGGCGATGCTCAAACACCCTTTGCTCGTATTCAGAATTTGGACAGAGTGCGAGTCGTAGTGAAGTAAATTTAACCCTTTTAATTTCTAACCAAACGTAGCCTTGGTCAGACGGTAGTCAGACCACAACTTTTAGCCGTCTGACTATCGTCTGACAGCTGTTTAAAATATACACTAAACAACCGTGGCGACGTATAAAACGCAAACACAATGAAAAAAGCAAGTATCATTCTTTTCGTGTTCTTTTTCGGAATCACCCTTCAAGGGTTTTCTCAAAGTACAGCTCCTACGGATTTCTATGCGGGTAAATGGGAAATTGCAGTAAACGGCACCCCCCGTGGCGACATCGTTTTCAAAACCAATTTGGTTCGTAAAGATGGTAAACTTACGGGTGAATTGGTCACAGATGATAACAAACGCCCCATCACTAAGATTGAAGAAAAGGACAAAACACTGGTGATTTATTTTGAGTCGTCGCAAGGGGGTGAAATTTCGATTGACCTAACCAAAGTAGATGACAACAATCTCAAAGGCATGTTGATGGATTTTACCGCAACGGCCAAACGGGTGAAGGAGTAGTAGAAAATCTTTACCACAAAGATCAATAAGAAAAGCACGGAGTACGCAAAGAATAAAGCTTTGAGAACTTTGTGCTTTACTTAGTGTGCTTCGTGGTTACAAAATTCAAAATCATGCAAGTAAGCAATAGAGTCATCGTCGTGACGGGCGCAGGAAGTGGAATTGGGCGGGAACTTAGCCTTCAATTGCTCAAGAAAAATGCCAACGTAGCGGGCGTTGATATTCACGAAAATGCGTTGGCTGAGACCCAGCAAATCGCAGGGGTAGGCGATGACCGATTCAAAAGTTTTGTGCTGGATATTTCGGATAAAATCAAAGTAGATGCGTTACCCGAGTTAGTCATAAAGCACTTCGGTGCGGTGGATGGAATCATCAATAATGCAGGAATCATTCAAAAGTTTATTCCTGTCAATGATTTAGCTATCGAAGACATCAACCGAGTGATGAACGTTAATTTCTTCGGTACGCTGTATTTGACCAAAGCATTTTTACCGCATTTCCTGACGCGTCCTGAAGCGCATATCGTCAATATTTCGAGCATGGGCGGCTTTATTCCTTTTCCTGGACAAACGATTTATGGGGCAGCCAAAGCTGGGGTAAAACTCCTCACCGAAGGTCTGTATGCCGAGCTCAAAGACACAAATGTACACGTTACGGTAGTACACCCAGGCGCCATTGCGACTAACATTACCGAAAATTCTGGACTTGGAAAACCCAAAGTGGAAGCCAATGCGCAACAAGCAAAAATGGCTTTGCCCGCCTCCCAAGCTGCCGAAATCATCATCAAGGCCATGGAAAACAATAAATACCGAGTTACGGTCGGTAAAGATGCGACGATGCTCGACATCCTCTACCGCCTCAGCCCACGATTTGCGACGAATTTTATTGGAAAAATGATGAAGAAAGCCTTGAAAAATGGGTAGATAATTGTTTTTACCCTCCGCCCTTCAATGTTTCAAAGCCAAGTTCTATAAACTTGGCTTTGTCTTTTTTCATCAATGCCACCATCGCTTTTCTATCTTCAGGTATTGTGAAATATTTATCGGCCCACAAGTTGATTTCTACCATGATGGGCAATAAATCAATTCCTTTTTGGGTCAATTTATACAATACTTTGGCTTTGCTTTGAGGGTGTTCCAATTTTAAGATGAGCCCGTTTTCTTCCAATGCCTGCAATCGGGCAGCTAAAATATTGGTCGCTATTTTCTCCCCTGATTTTAAAAAATCGCCATACGTACATCCATTTTTGTCCATTAAGTCCCTGATTATCAACAAAGACCACTTGTCACCCCAATGCCGCTTACTATGGTGCTTCAAAACATGCCTTAGAAGGATATTTTAAAGCGTTGAGATTTGAGTTAAATGACTTCAATATCAAGGTGGCAATGGTTGAGCCTATGGCCTTCAAAACCAATCTGTTAAGTGGCTCGGTAGCAGTGGCAGGCAAAATAGACGACTACAACACGTATCGCAATAAAATAGCCGCATTCGCAAAGGATTTATTTGAAAATGCCCCCGAACCCACGCCCGTTATTGACACCCTCGTCAAATTGGTGGAAGATAAAAACCCCAAATTCAGTCATCCTGTTGGGAAAGGTGCATCGGTTTTTCTAGCGATTCAGCATTTTGCCTATAAAACATTTGAAAACTCAATCATTAAAAGTATTAACAAGGCAAAAAAATGAGAGCATTCACAGTAAATCGCTACGGAAAAAAAGAAACATTGCAACTTATTCAAGATCGCAGAACCAACCCCAAAGGATAGCGAAGTAGTCGTTCAAGTCTATGCTTCGGGCGTGAATTTGTTGGATTCCAAAATTAGAGATGGTGAGTTCAAACTCTTATTGCCTTATAAAACCCCCTTTGTGTTAGGGCATGATGTGGCAGGTATCGTTACAAAAGTTGGCCCAAAAGCAAACAAATTTAAGGTTGGCGATGAGGTGTACGCACGTCCTGCCGACTTTCATATTGGTACTTTTGCTGAATACATCGCTGTCGATGAGCGTGACTTAGCACCGAAACCTAAGAACCTAACCATGGAAGAAGCGGCTTCTATTCCATTGGTGGGTCTGACCGCTTGGCAAGCGCTTGTTGAAAAAATGAATATTCAAAAGGGGCAAAATATATTCATTCAGGCAGGTTCGGGCGGAGTGGGCACATTCGCTATTCAGTTGGCAAAACATTTGGGAGCTTTCGTGGCTACTACCACAAGTGCTGCTAACAGTGATTTGGTGAAAAGTTTGGGGGCTGATGTGGTAATTGACTATAAAACACAAGATTTTGAAACGATACTAAGTGACTACGATTTTGTGCTAAATAGTCAAGATACCAAAACACTGGAAAAATCTTTGAATATCTTAAAACCCAATGGTAAAGTTGTTTCCATTTCGGGTCCGCCCGATGTCGAATTTGCCAACGAAGTAGGTTTGTCTTGGTTTGTTAAAATAATCATGCGTTTGCTGAGTTTTGGCATTAAAGAGAAGGTAAAAAAACTGCATCTTAATTATAACTTCTTGTTTATGAGAGCAGAGGGCAAACAGTTGAATGAAATCACAGCTCTAATAGAAGCAGGAAAAATTCGCCCAATTGTTGATAAAATTTTCCCATTTGAGCAAACCAACGAGGCGTTGGCTTATGTCGAATCGGGTCGTGCAAAAGGGAAAGTAGTTATTAAGGTGAAATAAATTACCTGTTAAAAAAGAAAATGGATTTATCTATTTTGGTTTGATGCTCTACAGTGGAATATCCCTCAAATTTTTCCAACTCAACACTTGTGCACTACTACGTTTTTGTACTTCGTCGCCGCCGTATATCAAATAACTTTCGGTGGGTAGCGAGCCAGATAAGGCTTGGAAATAGGTCAGCCCGTCAAAAAAATGATTGCTAATAGTTCGGCTTGATTTGATTTCTATGGGCAACAACCGACCGCCTTTATCAAGCAACAAATCTATTTCATGAGAACCAGAAACGTTCCAGAAGTAGTTTTTAGGAGATAAGTTTTGGTTGAGTTGGTTTTTGAGAATTTCATTGATAACAAAATTCTCAAACAAAGCTCCTTTGGCAAAATGTCGATTGAGGTCTTCCACATGGCGAAGATTGAGCAATGCACAAGCCAAGCCCGTGTCATAAAAATAAAGTTTGGGCGACTTGACGATGCGTTTATTGAAATTTTGGTGATATGGACGAAGCGTGTAAACGATGAAGCTGGTTTCCAACACACTTATCCACCTATTGACCGTTTGATACGAAACACCAATCATGTTGCCGATGTCTGATAAATTGACGAGTTGTCCAATGCGCCCCGCACAAATTTCGAGAAATTGACGAAACGTACCCAAGTCGCCGACATTCAGAACTTGACGAACATCCCGCTCAACGTAAGTGCGAAGATAATCTTGCAGCCAAGTTGTGGGGTTTAGGTCGAGGTCATAAATACGAGGATAAAACCCTTTCAAGATATAATCTTCGTAAGTGGGCAAAGCAAAGTGGGTCTGCTGAATTTCTGCCAAAGAAAATGGCAATAAATTGAAAATCGCAACTCGCCCAGCCAAGCTTTGGGCAATACTGTCCATTAATAGAAGGTTTTGTGAACCTGAAATCACATATTGGCTTGCTATTTTTTCTCGATCGGTTATCACCTGAATGTACGAAAGGAGATCGGGAGCATATTGAACCTCGTCAATAATGGCTTTTGTTCCAATATGGTGAAGAAAGCCTTTGGGGTCAGATAGAGCAAATTTTCTAAGTTCAATATCTTCTAAATTCTGATAAGTGTGGTTCGGAAAAAGCTGTTGGATGAGGGTTGATTTACCGCTTTGGCGAGGGCCTGTTACAGCAATAACGGGCATTTTTTTTGCTGATAGATTTATTTTTTGGCTTAATTCTCTGATTATCATATATTTGCAAATTAGATATTTAATTTCTATTTCGCAAATATAACGTAATATTGAAACAATACCGAATAGCTCGTAGTAATCTAACTTTACAACTCCTTCCTAAACCGATACAAATACGGCGCTTTGTTCTGCGCCCCCGTAAACTTCTTTTCGAGGCGTTCGAGCACGTTGAGGTCGAGGATTTTCTTTTGGAAGTTGTTGCGGGCAAAAGGTTTGTCATAAACCGCCTCGTACAATTCTTGTACTTCACGCATGGTGAATGTTTCGGGCAGGAGGTTAAAGCCAATGAGCTTTTGGTCAAGGTTTTGACGGAGCGCCTCGAGCGCGGCAGCGACCATTTCGTTGTGGTCCATAATCATCTTGGGCAACTCTTTGACATTGTACCAACCCACGGAAGCATCAAGCATTCCTTTACGGGGGCTTACTTTATTAATATCCACCAAGGCATAATACCCAATCGAAACAAAGCGTTTGGAGAGCCACTCAAAGCTACTTTCGTCTAAAATACCTTTTTCTAGCCACTCTTCCTTCATGTTGTTGAAACCCTCAAAGATTTCGTGATTGATGCGAGTCGGTTCCCCAAAAACGCGATATTGTTCTAGGTAAATATCAGTGAGTCCAGTGCGCTCTTCTAGAATACGTTGAGCCGCCAAGTCGATGCTTTCTTCTTGCCTGATAAATCCCCCAGGCAACGTCCAGACGGGTTGATTGAGGTTAACTTTGGACACTAAAACCTTTAATTCTAATTCTTGATAACCAAAAATAACACAGTCGATAGACAGTTGGCGAATAAAATGGTCTTCGTCGAATAACTTCATGGGGCGTGGTTTTAGGAATTATGAATTGGTAAATTTCAAATTAGGGATAAATACACAAACTAAGCATGAAAGTTACACTTTTGACAGGCTTTCGAATAATATACGGCTTCAAAAAGCTCATTTTCATTTATCCCTATATTTTGCCGTTTGTAAAATATAACTCTTCAAAGACAAAATAATGCAAAAATTATTGTCTTTAAAATAGACAATAAAAATTTTTATTCTATACCTTTGTTGGGTCATACTTCTAACGTATTCGTAACCAATACCTCCATTCGCCAAAAAATTACCTCAATGAAAAAAATCATCAAAATTGTACTGGGAGTCATTGTTGGCCTCGTGGTGCTATTATTCGCCGCTGGTGGGATATTCATGTATAAAGTAAAAAATGGATTTCCCGTATCTTACGAGACCGAAGCGCCTCAAATTACTTTTCCAACGGGTCAGCCTGCCATCTTACTTTTTTCAAAAACGACTGGCTTTCGTCACGGAGCGTCGATTGATGCTTCTAAACCTGTGATTGCCGATTTGGCCAAGAAAAACAATTGGTATCTGTATGAAACGGAAGAAGGAGGGGTGTTTAACGCGGAGCAACTAGCGAAATTCAGCGTGGTGGTGTTCAACAATTCGACGGGCGAAGTGATTAATGACGAGCAAAAGCGAGTGCTGGAACAGTACGTCGAAAACGGAGGTAGTTTGATGGGGATCCACGGTGCGGGCGATGATTCACACCACTGGGATTGGTACGAAAAACATTTATTAGGCGCGAAATTTTCGCACCACCCGCTCGACCCTCAGTTTCAGATGGCCGATATTTTACTCGATGCGGCTCCCAAAGACAGCCTTTTCAGTACGTTAGCACCGAAATGGTCTAATTCGGACGAGTGGTACGTATTTTTTGAAAATCCCCGCAAAAAGGGCTTTAATATCGTATATACCATCAACGGTGAAAGTATCAACCCAAGTGGAAATATGTTGTTTGTGTCCACCAAAAACTTTGGCATGGGCAAAGACCACCCTGTGGCTTGGTACAAACAAACAGGCAAAGGCAAAACTTTTTATACTTCAATGGGGCACAACGAAACCGCTTGGCAGAATACCAATTTTGTAAAATTGATTGAAACAGCCTTGCAGTGGAGCTCAAAAAAACAACCTCAGTAAGAATTTAACCTATCAGTAACTCTTTTAATTATTGTACTAATTTATGAAACAAGTAGCTAATAAGGGTAAGTGGGTGTGTACGCAAGCGGCAGTGATGTTGCTTAGTACATTTCACTTGATGGCCCAAGCCCCAAAAGCCAGTGAGGCGAAGGCCGCTAAAGTAACGGATGTGAAGGAGGTGCGCCCTGAGGAAAACCGCTTCACAAAAGTGGTTTTGGAAGAAAAACTGGATGAGCCGATGGAGTTGACCGTCCTTGATAAAGACAGGGTATTGTTTATCCAACGAAAAGGGGAGATTCGCCTGTACAACAACAAAACAAAACAGCTGAAGACCATTACAAAACTGCCCGTCAGCTTAAAATATGTCAACCGCGAAGGGAAAGAATCGGTGGCGGAAGATGGCGTATTAGGACTAGGAAAAGATCCTAATTTTGCTCAAAATCAGTGGATTTACTTGTACTATTCGTCAACAAAAGGCTCGTACAACGTGCTTTCACGCTTTACCATGAAAGGCGATGAGTTGTTGATGGATTCGGAAAAAGAAATGCTGAAAGTGGAAACCCAGCGCGAAGAATGTTGCCACACAGGGGGCTCTATCGACTGGGACAAAGCAGGCAATATGTACTTAAGTACGGGAGATAATACCAACCCACACGCTTCCAATGGATATAGTCCAAGCGACGAACGCCCAGGCCGTAGCCCGTGGGATGCCCAAAAGTCAAGTGCCAATACGAACGATTTACGAGGTAAAATTCTCAGAATTAAGCCTCAAGCGGACGGGACTTACACTATTCCAGAGGGAAATCTTTTCGGTCCCCCTGCCCCCAATGGGGGAGCTCAACAAAAATGGTCAGCGACAAATCCACCCCCATCGGGGGACGGGGGGCTGAGTCGTCCCGAAATTTACACCATGGGCCATCGTAACCCATTCCGTATCTCGGTTGACCAAAAAACAGGAAAATTGTATTGGGGAGACGTAGGCCCTGATGCTTCTAAACCAGACCCTAACCGTGGCGCGGCGGGTACGTGCGAGTTTGGGCAAGCATCCAGTGCTGGAAACTACGGTTGGCCGCATTTTGTGGGAAACAACCAGCCGTACAACAAATTTAATTTTGAAACAAAGCAATCAGGTGAAAAATGGGACGTGTTCAAGCCCGTTAATAACTCACCCAATAACACAGGATTGGTACAGTTGCCACCTGCTCAAGGCGCTATGATTTGGTACAGCTACGCCAAAAGCGAAGAGTTCCCGCTGTTGGGGGCGGGCGGTTGTAACCCCATGGCTGGACCTGTATATAACAAAGACAGATTTGCCAAAGCCGAACGCGCATTCCCGAGCTACTACGACGGTAAGTTTTTTGCCTACGAGTGGATGAGAGGCTGGATTATGGCGGTAAGTTTTGATAAAAACGGAAACTACGCGTCGATGGAGCCATTTATGCCAAGCTATAAATTCAGCAACCCCATGGACATGGAGTTTGCCGAGAATGGCGACTTGTACATGCTTGAATACGGTTCGGGTTGGTTTACGGCCAACGACGATGCGCGGTTGATACGTATAGAGTACAACGGCGGGAATCGGAAGCCAAAAATTGAGATGGTCGCCAACCAAATGGGTGGTGCCGTGCCGTTCAACTTGAAACTTTCTTCAAAAGGAACGTCGGATGCGGATGGTGATGTGTTGAAATATACGTGGAAAATTACGTCAAAAGCGGGCTTTACTAAAGTAATCACTACGCCAGACGCGAACCTTACGCTTGCGAAAGCGGGAATTTACAAAGCCACGTTGACGGTAGATGATGGAAAAGGTGGAATCAATTCGCAGTCGATGGAAATTACGGCTGGAAACGAGCCTCCTGTATTGAGCCTTGACATGCCTAAAAGCAATAAGTCGTTTTACGTTTCTAACAAACCGTTTAACTACGACATCAAAGTAAACGATAAAGAAGATGGTTCGTTGGGCAAAGGCATCGAGGCCGAAAATGTGGCAGTGAGTATTGATTATCTTGCAGAAGGCTTTGATAAAAACATGATTGCCATGGGACACCGTTCGGCGGATGCCAATGCCTTGGTGGCGACGGGTAAAAAACTCATTCAAGCCAGCGACTGTATGGCGTGCCACAGTGTTGATAAAAAATCAATTGGCCCAACTTACCGCGACGTAGCCAAGAAATACAAAGGTGACAACACCGCAATGGAGCGTTTGACCAAAAAAGTGATTTCGGGTGGAAGTGGTGTGTGGGGTGAAACTGCCATGGCTGGACACCCACAACTTTCTACGGGCGATGCTTCCGAAATGGTGAAGTATATTTTGAGTATTTCGGACGAAAAACCAAAGTCATTGCCAGTAAACGGTACTTACCTTGCCAAAGCACCTGCGTCGGATAAAAGTAAAGGTGTATATATCGTTCGGGCAGCGTACGAAGATCAAGGGGCAAACGGCGTACCTGCGCTACGGTCTGAGCAAACCTTCTTCCTTCGTAATTCGAAAGTGGATCCTCATACGTTTGACGAATACAACGAGGTCAATAAGATGTCGTTTGGAGGTAATAACCTAGCGATTCCTTCAAAACCAGGGGCTTACATGGGTATGAAAGAGGTCGATTTAGAAGGAGTAGCTGAAGTAGTTTTGTTGGCGACAGCGCCTAAACCTCAGGTAAATGCAGCGGGTGGATTGGTGGAGTTACGCCTTGATTCTCCCACGGGAAAATTGATTGGTAAATCGGAGTTTCTGGAGCCTTCAGATAAAATGGACTTTACGCCAAAAATGCTTAAAATTCCAATTGCTGAACCTGTTAATGACCGCAAATTACACAATGTATATGCCGTATTCCAGAATCCCAAGGCTGATGCCGCTACGTTGATGGTGGTGATGGGAGCGGAGTTTAAACTGCCAAGTATAGAAGCCGTGGAGGTAGAACAGCCCAAAGAGGCAGCGGCTCCTGCCGATTTTTATGTTGGTAGCTGGGAGACGACAGTGATTGGTACGCCACAGGGCGATGCCGTGATGTTGTTGAATTTGGAACGAAAAGACGGAAAATTGACGGGAACCATCAAACCTAAAACGGGCGATATTCCTGCCGAAACCCTCGAAAAAGTAGAAGAAGCTGACGGAAAAATCATGATTTACTTCAAAATGTCTGGTTTCAATATCAACGTGAACCTTGAAAAAGTGGACGCTGACAATTTGAAGGGCTCAATGATGGGCATGTTTACCACCAAAGCAACTCGTAGAAAGTAACTTTTAAACTTAAATACAACTCAAATGAAAAAGACAATTTTTTTAACGCTCGCCTTCGTTGTTGGAATCGCTGTTCAAGGCTTTTCACAAACCGACAAACCTGCTACTGATTTTTTTGCGGGAAAATGGGAGATTTTGGTAGAAGGTACTCCTAACGGTGATGCTAAATTTGCGACAGAACTCGTTCGTAAAGACGGAAAACTGAAGGGTGAATTGAAAGTGGCAGCGGGCGATGCAAAAGAGACGATTCCTGCTACTGTGGAAGAAGCGGAGGGAAAAATTACGATTTTCTTCTCGACGCAGGGCTATGATGTGAACATTGAACTGAACAAAGTAGATGACAATAACCTCAAAGGCACGCTCATGAATATGTTTGATGCGAAGGCAAAACGGGTGAAAGAGTAGTTGTTGAGAATGATGTTATGTAGTATGAGGAGGGTTGTGAGCAACCCTCCTCACCGTGGAAAGGGTTGCTCACAACCCGACGTCTGCGCCTATTTTTGCATTATTAAGAGCGTTATAAACAACACATTAAGCCCAATCGAAGCCAGCAAATTGAGCTGCATGGTATTTTTAAAATTGGCTTGCGATTCGTCGAGCCAAGTTTTACGAAACCAATCTAGGGATAATTAATATTCTTAAAGTAGTATTAAAGTTTAGGTTTTGTACATACTTTTTTGTTTTTAAAAATATACTATTATGTTCGAGGGGTCAGGTTTAAGGATATTTTATTGATTATCGAATTAAAACTTAATATTTACATAATATTGAGTTTTAATTTATTGTCTATATTTGTGAGTAATACTTTAGAAGAATGATTTAAATTTTAAAAAGACATGAATTCTGAAAAAAATATTTTCTTCATTATTTATTTGTTGATTTTTTTGCTCTTAGGGTGCGAAAAAAAGCAAATGACATTGGTGTACTTTTAGAAGATGGAAATGATTATGGATTTGAAGTTACACAGAAAGATGTAAGATTGATTAGTGAAAACTATTCGGTATTTAATTTGAATAATAAATTAAGAAACAATGTTAAAAATGCTAGAACTAGTCTTGATAGCATAAGTGGAGTTTTTCTGAATAATAAGCCTTCAAAGAAGATAAGAGAGATTAGAACGATAAGTGATGAGAATCTAGATATTTGCTTTATCGTTAATTTTGAAGAAGGTGGATTTGTAGTAGTAGCAGGAGATAAACGAGTCGTTCCAATACTTGCATATTCGGATAATAGTACATTTGGATTTGAGGATGCTCCTGGGATTAAAGATTGGATTGAATCGGTAAAAATTGGTATTAAGAAAGTAAAAAAAGAAGGTAAAAAAGACTATGACAAAGAAAAAAAAATGTGGGAAATCTACCAGAAAAAAGGTTATTTTTCATTCAATAATAAAAGAGTAACGGACGATTGTCCGACTTGTAACCAAGTATATACATTCTCTACACCGCAATTTGTAGATAATGTGGCAAGATGGGGGCAAGGTTATGGATATTCACTATTTTCACCTTCTGATGGCGGTTGTAACTCTGCCTCTGGTTGCAGTAGAAAAGCAGCAGGCTGCGGGTCAATAGCAATGGCAATGAACTATTATCAAAAACCAAATGGTACTATTTCGTTTAATGGAGATGCTGTTAGTACAAGTTATCCTATGCCAAGAATATTGTCAGTTATGAACTGTGATTATTTAATTAATTCTAACGATAGACAAGTTCCTATTTTGATTAGAAATTGTGGTGCTTTTGCTAGTAGTGGTTATGGAGTATTTGGTAATTGTAACACATGGACTTACCCAGGTAATATAAATAATGCCTTTGCCAATATGGGGTATTCAAGTGGGGGGACCTGGGATGGCCTTAGCAGCAAGTATCCAAGTGTAAAAAGTGATTTGTTACAAGGATTTCCAGTTTTGTTAACAGGAACTTTGAATAATGTAAATCTTAACGATGCTCATATTTGGGTTGCAGACGGATACTCAAAAATTCAATTTGAGTACTTAAAAAGTTACTATGAAGAATGGGGAGATCTTGTTTGTTATTGTGATTTAGCTTTGTATGAGTATATTTCATTGAACTGGGGACAGTATGGAATAAGTAATGGCTTTTATTTAGCAAATTATTCTTTTACGTACTCTTCTTCAGGGAATTCAGATACTTATGATACTTATTTAAGAGCATTGACTGGAATTAGACCATAAATGACCCATCATGAAAAATACGAAATTGATTGCTTTTTTATTTCTTTGTATTGCTTCTTGTAGAAGTAGAAAAATGATTGAAGCAGATGCTTTTGATGCTTATACTTATGCTTCTTGGCGTAAGGTTGCAGAGATTGCTCCTGATGGAAAAGAGATTATGTCTGAGGATACGAGTCAGTTTTTTGTTCGTACTTGGTCGGGTTGGACGTTATCTCAGCCACCCAAAGGGCTTGATAGTATTTCTATCCAAAATAGGGATAAAATTTTACTTAAAGATCGAGTTGAAAAAGTTGAAAAAATGGATAAAAACGGACATTTTTTGTTGATTTTAGACAAGGGAAGCCGAATAGAAATAATATTTGAGTTACCCAATAAAGGTAGCTCTAATGCGTATTTATATGTGAGCCATTTACAAAATGGAAGTATCTCAAATAATCGTTTAGATAAATATACATTTGTGAAACTGAATGAATGATTTTATTTGCTCACAACCCGACGTCTGCGCCTATTTTTGCATTACTAAGAGCGTTATAAACAACACATTAAGCCCAATCGAAGCCAGCAAATTGAGCCGCATGGTATTTTTAAAATTGGCTTGCGATTCGTCGAGCCAAGTTTTACGAAACCAATTCAGGAAAAAGACAAGCGTAGGGGCGGTGAGCATAATAAAAAATAGAAAGTGCCGATACGGTAAATAGTACCAAAAACCAACAGCGGCCAACGAGTAAATGCTCGCTGTAAACAAAAAAGTCCCCCGAATTCCCAACAGCAGGCTTAATGTTTGGTCACCTCGTTTGGCGTCTTCCTCGTGTTGGTAGATTTGGGTCATCGGGTACACCGCCCACAACATCATCGAACTTAATAGCGCAGGCAAAAGCGAGCCTGTCATGGGCAAAGGCACAGGCGAAATGGCCTGTTGGGTGCTGATATATACAAATGCCCCTTGAAAAAAACCTACGATTAACCAGCTTAAAAACGGGTATTTTTTCAAGCGAATCAACGTATGACTGTACGATTTTGACACCAATCCGTACACCAATACCGCTGCTGCAAAGACGTAATCGACCCAAATAAGGGAAATAACAACGGCCAAAATATCCATGACCCAAGCGGTATAAAATAGTTTTTTATCGACGGCGGGAGGTTTTTCTAATCCGCCAATACTGCCTTCGTCTTTGTCAAAATAACTATTGTATGCATTACTGGCTGGATAAACCAACAGGTGCCAAACGACAAAAATCCAAAGGGCTTTTGATACGTCAAAATCGCGCGTTTGGCTCAGGGAAAACCAATACACGGGCATCAAAAACAACGAAAACGGCAATCGAAGGTGCAAAAGAATGGCTTTGGGCGTCATGTAGAAAAGTTTTAAAAAGGTTTCCCGTGGGTGAGGCTGATGATTTTTTTGACTATAAAAGGAAAAGGTTTGAGGCTCCGAAGCAACACTTCGGTTTGAAATTCACTGCCAAACTGCGCTTGAATTTGTCGTCCCACCCACAGCCGACGTTTAAAAAGCTGGTTCCAACTGGTGGTAAATTGAGTTTCTAATTCATAGCGAGAAATTATTCCATTGGCATATTTATCAATCCACTCAAACGCAATTTTTGAGCCGTGTAGCGCCATGCTCATGCCGTTGCCGCAGAGGGGTGTTATCATCCCTGCCGCATCTCCGAGCAGTAGCACGTGGTTTTCGACCAAGGTTTTTGGTTCAAAACTAATTTGGGAAATGGTGACGGGTTCGGAAAATAAAAAGTCGGCATTGGCAAAAATTGATTTTAAATAAGGATTCCGAAAGAGCACTTGTTCGTGCATCTGTTCCAGTTTACTGCCCGATTTTTTGAGGTTTTGAGCCGTAGTAAGGTAGCACAAGCAGTATTTGTCGTCCTCAATAGCGGAAATGCCACAGTAGCCGTCCACAAAATTATGCAGGGCAATTTTGTCTTTTGGGAAATCAGTTCGGAGGTGATACTTGACCCCAAGGTAGTTGTTGAGGCGGGTTTCTTGGCTTTGCACAAAAGGCCGTTTCCATGCCACATCAAGGTTTGATTTTTTCCCAAAACTCCCCACGCAGCAATCCACTTCCCACGTTTGCTGGTTGGCCGAGATGATAAACGAATCGGTAGCTGTCAAGTAGTCAATTTTGCTAACGGTATGTTTTTCTAAAATAAGTACGCCCAACGAACGAGCAATTTGTACCAGTTCGAAATCAATTTGGTAACGACTAAGCCCAAAACCTCCCAACGGAAGTGCTTCCGACAGCCGAGTCCCTTTTGGCGAAGTGATTTCTAACTCCTTGATGACGGGTAAGTTCCAGGCAGACAAGGGAACGCCTAAGCGTTCAATAAAATCGTACGATTCAAGACTAATGTACTCGCCGCAAACACGGTGGAAAGGGTAGGTGTTTTTTTCAAATAAGGTAACTTCAAAACCCTTTCGAGCTGCTTGAATGGCCAAACTTAGCCCTGCCAACCCACCTCCCACGATGCCAAGCTTATTTTTGCGCATGTTGTACCACGATTAAAAACCGAAATGCCCACTGCCAACGTATAGTGTAATGCGTAATACCTGCTTTGGCAAGTAACGTTTCCCATTCCGAGCGCGTAAAACCACGCCTGACCGAAAGCGGTGCGTCATTTTTGACCAAATAAGAACGGGAAAAAAGCTGAGTCAAGACCTTAATTGAATAGTACGCCAACGCGTGACGGTGCAAATCGGCGATAAAAAAACCTTGGGTCGAATGTTGGTGCATCCATTGCAGCATGTCCACCAGTTGTTCGTCGGTAAAGTGATGACAAAAGAGCGAATTAAAAAGAAGGTTGGGCGTTTTGTGAAAGATAGCCTTTTGATAGTCAGCCGTTTGGAAACGAACCGACGGGTTGTGGCTACGGGCATAATCGGTACAATCGCGTTTCAAGTCAACACCTTCTAGGAAAAAGTCGGGGTATTTTGAGCGAATCGCTCCGAGGTTATCGCCGCCTCCTGACCCGATTTCAACTACGTAGAGCGACGGGGCTTTTTTTGCAAATTTTGAGATACCATTCAACACCACCCGATGCCCCCCGAGCAAGGTATTGATGATTTTGAGTTCTTTCAGGTTTTGAAACAAATCAGCTGAAGGGATGTCGTCGGCATCCAAAAGTTCGGGCGTGTAGGAGCGTTTTTTAAAAGTTATCATGCCAAAATCATGCTTTCCATCGTGATACCAGGCCCAAAGGCAACCGCAAACGTTTTGTCCTCATCGTTGGTTGAAAATAGCTTTTTTAACACAAAAAGTATTGTCACGGACGACATATTTCCGTAATTTTTTAATACCTCAAATGATGCTTCGCTCGCCGTGCTTCCTAACTTCATGGCCCGTTGGACGGCCTCTAAAATGCTTTTCCCGCCAGGGTGAATGGCCCAGTGGGTAATTTTATCAAGTGTTAAGTGGTTGTTGGAAAGCGCATTGAGAATCATTTGCCGAATCGAAGCCTCCAGTAATTTTGGTACTTCGTTGCTCAATTTCATCAAAAATCCGTGCTCCGATACCTTCCACGACATGTCATTTTTTCCCTGCAAAACCACTTCCGAATAAAACCCCTCAATGCGTTTTCCGTGGGGGCGGTTGCTCACGACGCAGGCGGCGGCACCGTCGGAAAAAAGCAGGTTGGAGGTTTGGGTATCCAATGATTTTCCTTTTTGAAAATGTAAGGTACACAGCTCTGTACAAACGACCAAAACTTGCGCGTTGGCATCGGCCCGACAAAAGGCATCGGCCAATTTCAGGGCGTGAATAGCCGCGTAACAACCCATAAAATTGACTGAATTTCGGACAATTGTTGGAGATAATTCCAACGATTCCATCAGCTGAATGTCTAGTCCGGGTGCCATCAAACCCGTACAGCTCACCGTAATAAGGTGCGTAAAAGATGCGTCATTTTCGGTAAGGCCAAGGTCGGAGATGGCCGATTGAGCCAGGGTTAGGGAGTGAGTCTCAAAGAAACTCATTCGTTGCGAAACGGTAGGAAATGGTTCTAAATCAGGGGTTTTTGGGTAGAATTGGTAGCCGTGTTTAGAGCTGCTATAATCTGCTAAAACCGAATGACGAAACGAAATACCACTGCGGTGATACATCAACGACAGCCGCCTAGATTCATCTTCTGAGTAATTTTCTGCTGCCAGCATAAACCTCAAAATGTCGGATTGATGATGCCGATGGGGGGGAACAGCCGTTCCAATGGCATTGATATAAGGCATGTAGTTATTTTCGAGTTAATTTAGTATATTAACTCGAAATAGGCGAAGGAGTTTAAGAAAATCATTTCCCTGTCATTCCCCAGGTCGCCAATCTAACGGTTTACTTTTCAAAGAGGTCTTTCTTGGAGAGGGGTATGATGGTATTTTTTATGACCACATTTTTAGCATTATACTTCTCAATTTTATCCTTGTTGACTATAAATGCTCGGTGAATTTGAATGAATTTTGAGGGAGGTAATAATTCTAAAATTTGCGAAATAGTAGCGCGAGATTTAAACGTTTTTTCGTTGGTATAAAAGAGTAAATAATTTCCTTCTGAATTGATAAAATTGATGTCTTCTAACGGTAATTCGACTTTATATTCACCATCTTTTACCAAAATGGTAGGTTTGGGTTTTTCTTCTTTTGAAGATTTTATGAGTGCCAATTCAATAGACGCGATTAAGTCGCTGTTTTTAAAGGGTTTGGTGAGATAAGAATAAGGGGACGTTGCAATAGCTTCACTGATAATGGTGGCATTTTCGTAAGCTGTCAGATAGATAAACGGTACTTTTTGTTTGTTTTGAATGAGATTCCCCAAACTAATGCCGTCCATTTCTCCATCGCCGAGATTGATGTCAAGAACGGCGAGGTCAACCAATTCTTTGTTGAGAATTGCCAAGGCTTCATCGGCGTTTTTGGCTTCTAAAACCTGATAACTATTTTCTTGAAGAATTTTCTTAGTAAGTCTCCTATTCAGAAAATCGTCTTCTACGATTAGTATTACTTTTGAATTCATTGCTGAGGTCGTTAAAAACACATTTTCAGTTCAAACCCTTTTTTGAGTTGTGTTTCCACTGTGCCATTGAGTTGGTCAATCAGCCCTTTCGTGATTTCTACCCCAAGCCCTTTGGTTTGCACATTCTTAAAATCAAAGCCAACGCCATTGTCGATGTAGTGTAGGCAATTCTTTTTTGAGTTTTTCTCTTGGTTGATTTCGATATTGATAATGCCTTTTGTTTGATTTTTGAAGGCGTGTTTCATGCTATTGCTAACCAACTCGACGATAATCAAACCCAAAGGCAGTGCTTTTGTGATAGACAAAATCTCGATGTCACAAGTGATAAACAGGCTCACATTCTTTTCTTTGATGTCATACGAATCCTTGACGAGTTCGGATAGATCGGTTACGTACCGTTTCAAGTCCACCTCATTGACACTTTCCGAAACATTCAATTTTTTATGGAGCAAAGCAATCGAATGAATCCGATTTTGGTTACTTCTTATCAAGTCGTCGATGTTGCTATGGCTCGCTGATTCTTTCTGGATTTCTAAGATGCTAATCACATACTGTAGATTGTTTTTTACGCGATGTTGCAGTTCAGAAAGGAGTACCTGTTTTTGCTCCATTGTTTTCTCTATTTTCTCCTTTTGAAGGCTTATTTCTCGGTTTTTATCCTTCAAAACGGCATTGTTTTTTTGTTTTTGACGGTTATTCCGAATCAAAATAATAGTCAGTAATCCAAAAAAAATAAGAAATCCAATGAGCGTATTTTGTCTGATGGAATTGTCGTAATCTTCTTTAGCTTCTATTAATTCTCGCTCGCGTTGTTTGATGGTATTGACAATATTTTGCGTTTGAAAAATTCTAGAAGTCGTGTAAATGCTATCGTTAGAAGCATTGACTATTTTCAGATAATTGATTGCTTTGGCTGGATTTTTGTGTTCGTAGATTTGCGCTAAAATTTTGGCGGCGCTTATGGTAAGCACTAAGTTTTTGAATTGTTGACCGCCTTCTAAGGCTTTTTCCGCGTAAAAAATAGCCGAGTCGGGTTGGTTCATTGCCTGAAAAATCCCTGCTAAATCGACCGACTGCTCAGATTCTAAAAAAGGATTGCCAAATTTGTTTGAGAAACTAATCGCAGTTCTTAGATAATGTAGTGCTTGTGGGTAGTTTTTGCGTTTTTTTTCTACCCTTCCCATGACGGCATTGGCATACGATACCTCTATGGGGATGTTCAATTCTCGGCAGCTTTTGTCTATTAATTTTCCAAAATACATGGCAGAATCAAGCTCGTTTAAATTTTCATAAACCTCGCCAAGATTATGGTAAATTAGCCATTTTCCGTTGTTAGGAAGTGATTCTATTTCTGGGTCGTTTTTGGCTTTTAATAACCATTCTAATCGGTGTTTGCTATCTTGTTGTTTTTCATAAACAAGAGCGATTAAGTTATAAAAAACGATTTCTAATTTGGGGTATTTTGCTTGACTTACCTGTAAGCCTTCATAAGCCGACTGCATACCATTTTGCCAATCGCCCGTGATGGTTGAGACGAAGCTTAATGCCTGTAAAGAAACCAATTCGCCATAGGTGTAATCGAGTTTTCGGGCAAGATTGATTGACTTGGTTGCATATATTACAGCTTGGTGAGGCGCTGTCATGGTATGATACCTTGCCAAACGCCATAAATTGATCACTCTATTCGTGTCGTCAATAACCTCCGTCAAATTTTGTTTTAATCTATCTACCTCTTTTGTAGATAAACTAAGGGGTTGTCCGAGTCCAGATGTAGCAGAAATGATTATAATGAAAATAGTTAATTTGATTATCAATTTCATGGCTCGTTTTTATAAGCAAATTAGGGATAAACGTGTCGTTGGAGTAATGAATCATGAACGAATGGGTAAAAGTAGTTTATAAATTTGAAATAAAAACACCTTTTTCTTTTCAGGAAAAATAGAAAAGAAAAAGGTGAATAGTTTATAATTACTTTACTATTTTACGGGTACTAATCTCCACATCTGACCCGAAACATTTTGAGTTTTATCCATAAACGTGTTGCCCGAATAGACAGCTTTATTATCAGGCTTATTTCCTTCCAAAGAGAAGTTGTTGCCATGTAGCATCGTCCGCAATCTATAGAGATGATCGCCGTTATTGGCACTTACCAAATCTAATCTCCATAGTTGTCCTGTTACATCTTGGCAAGCATCCATAAAAGACCTGCCGTCTTTCTCTCCCCCAGCAGTATTAGCCTCCAAACATTTGCCATCGCCCTGATCTTTTGATTTCAAGCGATACCATCCTTTATTTTTAGCATCTGGAACTAATTGCCACATTGTCCCAGTTACGCCTTTTTGAGAAGACATGAATGAGGCCCCACTCATAACATTACTCGCTGCACCGTTGCTTTCAAGAGATAGTGCATCGTTCGTGAATGCCGTCCGCAAATAATAATAGCCTTGATAATTAGGGCTAAAAGAATGCCCTCTCTCTTGAGCATAGGATGTTAATGCGAGACCAATGAACACAAGAATTGGAAGTGTTTTTAAAATTTTCATTTTTCAGGGTTCTTAATAAATTTTGCCTACTCTAAATCAGCATTTTCGACATCCTGCTTTTAACAAATTATTTTAATCCTTTAGGTTATAATGCGCTTTCACGGCATTATAATCTGAGAAATCTACTACTCCTTTACGACCATTGCGTAGGTCGTTGGCAGGGATAATCACTATACGAGTTGAAGCTGAAAGTGATGCTGTAGAAGCTATTTTTCTATAAATATTTATTCCTGCGGTGTTTCCAGCAAAAGAAGTTTCATAGTAGAATTCATGTTCAACTCCATTTGCGTAAACAGTACCAGGGATAGCATACCAACCATAAGAGGTTGCGTTATTTGGTGTGCCATTGGCCATATAGATTAATATAGCACTACTATTCATTATTGCAGGCGTGACATTAGAAGGGAAAATAAATTGTTGAACTGAGCCTTTTGCTGCCGTCCAAGTTTTGGCTGCGTATGAGATTTGAATCACGTTGGCATTGCCATTTTGCCCCGCAGGTCCAGCTGGTCCTGTTGGACCCGCAGGCCCAGCCACTCCAGCCACTCCCGCAGGTCCAGCTGGACCTTCGGGTCCTTCACAACTTGTGAATAATAAACTACTACAAACTACTGATAATGACAAAATTAAAGACAAGAAAGGTGACTTTTTCATTGATACTGCGTATCTCCGCCGAGTGTTTAAATTGCTTGAGATTTGATTATGAAACAAATGTAGATTGGCGCCCAAAAGCCACAAAATTTCTGGGATATAAGTCGGATTTTAGGGATAGAAAGTGATATTTCGCAATTTGGATATTTGAAACCTAGTTCGTAGGCTATTTTTATGATAGTTTTATAATGAGCTACAACTATGTGAAATAATTAAGATGTAGCCAAGTATAGAATCATATTTGGCTATAAATGCTATTTTTTATATACTTGTAGCTAAATATACGGTTTATGTCATGGATAAAATTATTGGAAGAAAAGAAGAAGTTTCGATTTTAGAGAAGATAAAAACGAGTGGAAAGCCCGAGTTTGTAGCTGTTTATGGTCGAAGAAGGGTCGGTAAAACGTATTTGATTCGGCAGTTTTTTAAGCACCAATTTACCTTTTATCTGACAGGTATGGCCAATGCCAATACCCCTTTGCAGCTCGGTAACTTTATTTCGGCTTATCGAGAATTGAATCATTTATCAGATGAACGTATCCCCCAAAATTGGTTTGAAGCCTTTGCCTTGTTAAAGCATTTGATTGAATCGAAAGGAGAAAAGCTGTGTATTGTTTTCTTAGACGAACTGCCGTGGATGGATACACCTCGCTCTAATTTTGTGATGGCATTAGAGCATTTTTGGAATAGTTATGGCTCTTCAAAAAACAATTTAAAACTGATTACTTGCGGCTCGGCAGCCTCGTGGATGATTAATAAATTGATTAACAACCACGGTGGTTTACACAATAGGGTGACAAAAAGGATTCATATTCATCCATTTACACTTGATGAAACGCAGCAATTTTTACAAGCAAAAAATATTGTTCTTGAACGCTATCAAATTGCTGAGTTGTATTTGATTTTGGGCGGAATCCCGTTTTATTTAGAGGAAGTGGAAGAAGGACTTAGCGTAGCCCAAAATATTGACAGGCTTTGTTTTTCGGAAACGGGTTTGTTTAGAAATGAATATCAAAATTTATTCAAATCGCTTTTTAAAGATTCAGAAACCCATCAATCGGTAGTCGAAGCACTGGCGGGTAAATTGAGGGGTTTGCAACGAGATGAAATCATTAAATTAGCCAAAATACCCAATGGCGGAAATACCACAAAAGTGCTGGAAGAGCTTGAAAGTAGTGGTTTTATAAGGAAATATGTGCCACTCAACAATAAAATAAGAAACAGCCTGTACCAGTTGACTGACCCTTTTGTATTGTTTTATCACCAGTTTATGAAAAATACAAAAGCAGTAGGCGAGGGGGTTTGGATGAGTTTTGTTGATGGTTCTCTTTATAAAACATGGACAGGATATGCTTTTGAAAACCTGTGCTTGCTACACATTACTGCCATAAAAAAGGCGCTAGGAATCAATGGTATTTATTCGGAAAATGCCTCTTGGCGAAGCAAAGAAAATAATGCTCAGATTGATTTATTGATAGACCGCAAAGATAAGGTAATTACGATTTGTGAAATGAAATTTTCGAACGATGAATTTGTGATTACCAAAGACTATGCTGATAAACTGAGGAGAAAACTCAATG
The DNA here is from genome assembly GCF_000482465.1 of Runella limosa DSM 17973. GTDB lineage: Bacteria > Bacteroidota > Bacteroidia > Cytophagales > Spirosomataceae > Runella > Runella limosa. The sequence continues at coordinate 247,840 of NZ_KI519421.1, read as the reverse complement.
TGTTCCGAACAGAAAGCAAAACCAAGAAAAGCGTGTTTCTCTGTATGATTACCACTTTCGGTATTCATACCAACCAGTATTCACTAGGGTTGGTGCAAAATTCGCTCACTTTAGAGGATTTGTTTGTAAAGTAAGCTCATGGCTAAACAGTTACATAAACATGGTAAGATTTTCTTCTGTTTGATTTTTGTAAGTTTTGGTTTGAAAACCGTTGAAAAATAAAGGAGAGCAGGACTACCTTTGTGCCTTTATAAATTCCACTGATAGCATGGAAAAAGCAGAAAGTCTTCAGGATTTTTACAGCCGAAAATTTGAGTGGATTCCCGAAAGTTTAAGCAAAGACATCGGGCACGTAAATGTATTTCGGTTGCCTCATCCCGCCAATAAACCCGTACCGTATCGTCGGCGCGACTTTTTTAAAGCAACGCTTTGTCGAGGAGGGAGTCGGATTCATTATGCCGACAAGGTATTTTCGTTTGAAAAACAGGCACTTGTGTTTTCTAATCCATTTATTCCGTACAAATGGGAGCACATCGACGACGAAATTGAGGGTTTTTATGTGGTTTTCAACGCTCGCTTTTTTAATCAGTTTGGCAACTTGATACAGTACGAAGTTTTTCAACCCACAGGTACCCACGTTTTTGAATTGGACGATGCACAGTTTGGGGCATTGGGGGGCGTTTTTGAGAAAATGGAAGCCGAATTAGCCTCCGAATACATCCATAAATACGACGCCATTCGAAACCTGATTTATGAGTTGATTCATTATGCGATGAAAACGCGCCCCTCTACACGCGTAGAACAATTGCCCATCAATGCTGCCCAGCGGATTCATTGGTTGTTTTTGGAACTGTTGGAAAGGCAGTTTCCCATTGATGAAAATCACGTTGAAATACAATTAAGAACGGCCTCCGATTTTGCTACACAACTCAATATCCACGTCAATCACCTTAACAGGGCAGTGAAAGAAACGGGTGGTAAAACTACCTCGCAGCTCATTAGTGCGCGGTTGTTGCAAGAAGCTAAAATCATGCTTAAACAAAGCCAATGGAATGTTTCTGAAATTGCCTTTGCGTTAGGTTTTACGGAAGTAACGCATTTCAATAATTTTTTCAAAAAACATACCGATGCTAGCCCTGTGAAGTTTCGGAAAGAAGGTTAGTTCATGGTCATTCGGTACTCCAACGGGCTTATACCTACTTTTTCTTTGAACAATCGGGTGAAATGTTGAGGGTATCGGTAGCCTAAGTCATAAGCGATTTGACTGATGGTTTGATGAGGGTCAACTATTTTTTCTTTGGCAAGGTCAATCACTTTCAATTGAATAAATTCTAAGGCCGTTTTGCCTGTTTCTTTCTTGACCAAATCCCCAAAATAATTGGCTGATAGATGGAGTTTCTCGGCGCAATATGCCACCGTGGGCAAGCCAATGGTTTGGGGTAGGTTAGCGCCAAAATAGTCGTTGAGTAAAGCTTCAAACCGAACCAAAATATCTTTGTTGAGGGTTTCACGGGTGATAAATTGACGGTCGAAGAAGCGAACACAATAATTTAAGAATAATTCTATGTTGCTTACTATCAATGTTTTGCTGTGTTTGTCTATGCCATGTTCTAATTCTTCTTTGATTTTCTTGAAACACTCCAATACAATCTGTCGTTCCCGTTCCGAAATATGCAGAGCTTCGTTGGCATCGTATGAGAAAAACCCGTATTCGTTCATCTTACGCCCCAGCGACGTGCCTTTGATAAAATCAGGATGAAAAACCAATGCCCAACCGCTGGGCTGTACCCATATTTCGTCGGGCAAATTAAAGCCAAAAACCTGTCCTGGTGCAATGAAAATCAACGTTTCGTCTTGATAGTCGTACTGGTTGCGTCCGTAGGTCATTTGCTCACATTTTACATCTTTCAAAAAGATAACGTAAAGTTCTGACAAGTACCTGTTTGCCCTAATTTTTTGAGATTTTGATTGGTCTAACACGCTTACCAACGGGTGAAGTGTTTCTTGCCCACGGCGAGAATTAAACTGCGTAACGCTGCTTAGTTTTTCTATTTTATCCATGATTTTCGGTTAATGACATTGACAAAGTTCCGAAACTTTGACAATGTTCAATAGCCGTCCGTAAAAATGGTAAATGATACCGTAAAACAGGTAGGAGTCAGGTCAAAAAATGAGCAGAACTTTGTGGCATGAATAATTGAACCAATGCTTTCTATGAAAAAAGTCGTCCTTCCGTTTTGTATTTTATTGTTTGCGTATGTTGCTTCTGCTCAGTATATTGACACTGTCCAAACGCCTCGTTTTTTCAGAGGGCAGATTACGGCCACCAACAACGGGATTTCGTTGATACCTAACTTTTCGCTGAATCGCCCTGCCGTCATGTTCGACTTGTCGCTGGGCAAAGGTCGGCTCAGTTTCGACCCCATGATTCGCTTTGGACTGGATGGCAAACCGTGGACATTTGTGTTTTGGTGGCGGTATAAACTCATTCAGCAAAAGAAATTTACGATGGGCGTAGGAGCGCATCCGTCGGTAGTTTTTAGAGAGGTGTCGGTGGTTGATAATGGCATAACCAAAAATTTTATGTCGGCTCAACGTTATTTTGCTTGGGAGGTTTCGCCTACTTATATCTTCAATAGAAATATCAATTTCGGCCTTTATTATTTAGGTTCTCATGGACTAACCAAGGACATTGTACAATATACCACTTTTGTAGCTGTACGGAGTAGTATCAACCTTTCTTTATCCCCAAAATGTATTTTAAATCTTTATCCGCAAGTATATTACCTCAAAATGGACGATAAAGACGGGATGTATTACAATATTACAGCAAACTTATTCAAGCGCAACTTGCCTGTGTCGTTCAATGCCGTAGTAAGCCAAGCCATTCAAACCGAGATTATAGGCAAGGATTTTCTGTGGAGTATAGGGCTGGTTTATAACATCAATAAGACGTATTTGAAGACAAAATAATCATTTGATTTTCGTAACTATCTATTTGAAATCAGTAAAAACATGAAAAAAAGAACATTAGGAAACCGCTTTTGCCCAAAAGCATAATGCCACCAATGCCCAAATCGCACTGGCATGGGTATTGGCTCAAAAACCTTGGATTGTACCCATTCCTGGAACGACCAAACTGCATCGTTTAACAGAGAATAATGGTGCCGTAAATATTCAGCTATCAGCTGCAGAAGTAGCAGAACTAACCAAAGCCTCGGAAGAAGTAAAAATTGTGGGAGCAAGATATACCGAAGCCATGGAGAAAAGTACGGGGTTGTGATACCTGTTTCCTTTTCAGGTGCGTAATTTGTATATCTTTACAATAAGGCTAAGAAGATGTCAAATTGATTACTCTTTCGACCTACCAACGCTTGTAGGGCGTTACAAAAAGTTATAGATTTTTATAAGTGAAGTTGTTTCTAAAAACATCCTATTTATGACAACCCTCAACCGCCGCTCTTTCCTCAAAGCCTCTGCTCTTTCGGGCGGAGGGTTGTTGCTGAGTAGCTTTATCAAAGTGACAGACACCCGACCGCCAGTCGTTGACAAAGCTGAAATGCAGATGGTCTTTAACCAACTCAACGGTTTTGTAAAAATAACGGCTGATAACGTCATCAAAATCATGTCGCCCAATCCCGAAGGCGGACAAGGCGTAAAGACTTCGATGCCAATGATTGTGGCCGAGGAATTGGACGTTGATTTTTCAAAAATCATCATCGAACAAGCCGACTTAGATACCAAACACTTTACCCGACAATTTATTGGCGGTAGTCAAGCCATTCATCAGGGTTGGAAAGCCCTACGAACCGCAGGGGCAACGGCTCGCCAAATGTTGATGGAAGCAGCCGCAAAAACTTGGAATGTGCCTTTGGAGGAAATTAGTACGAAATTGGGCGTTTTGCACCATAAAAAGTCAAATAAATCTGCTAAATATGGCGAAATGGCAACTGCTGCCGCTCAAATTCCAGTGCCAAAGGATGTGAAGTTAAAGAGCGTAAAAGACTTCAAAATCATAGGCAAAAGTCAGCGAAATGTGGACTTAGAAAAAATAGTTTCTGGTAAACCACTTTTTGGCATTGATACCAAAGTAGAAGGAATGAAAATCGCCATGATTGTGCATCCACCCGCCATGGGTCTTACTTTTAAGGCGGTTCAAAATGAGTTAGCAATAAAGAAAATGAAAGGAATTGTAGCTGTTTTTCCAATCAAAATTTTTAATGATGACTACGAAAAGACCTTCTTCGATACCACCCAGTTCAATGAAGTAGTAGCAGTAATTGGCAACAGTACTTGGGAGGTAATGCAAGCTAAAAAATCGCTGAAAGTGGAATGGAAAGAGGCCGAAGCTTATGCTGAAAAAAGAAATATGAACGGTCGAAAAACGACGCTGAATATACCAGCAGGCTTGGAAAGTTCGGCAGACCACGCCAAGAAGTTTGTCGAAAAAATGACTCAATCTGCCAATGTTCGCCGCAAAGATGGGGACATAGAAACAGCTTTTACAAATGCCGCAAAGGTTATCGAACGTACTTACAACGGTCCTTTTTTAGCTCATAATTGTATGGAGCCGATGAATTTCTTTGCCCATGTAACAGATGAAAAGGCAGAATTAATAGGGCCGCTCCAAAAACCCGAGTTTACCGAACAAGCCCTTTCTGCACGTTTGGGGATGCCGTTAGAGAAAATTGATATTAAAATGACCCGCTTGGGTGGAGGTTTTGGCCGCCGCTCGTATGCCCATTGGTTGATAGAAGCAGCACTGATTTCCCAACAAGTAAAAGCCCCCATCAAACTCATTTACACCCGTGAAGACGACATGACGGCAGGTATTTATCGTCCTGCTTATGCTGCAAAATACCGTGCAGCCCTCGATGCCGACAATAATCTGATAGGTTTTCATGTAAAAGTAGGCGGAATGCCGCAATCGCCATTAGCACCCAATCGTTTTCCTGCGGGAGCCGTGGACAATTATTTGGCCGAAGATTTCACGATAGATACCAACCTCACCGTGGGCTCATACCGAGCACCACATTCCAATTTTATGGCTGCTGCCGAGCAATCATTTTTGGATGAAGTAGCCGAAACAGCAGGCAAAGATCCGATTGCTTTTAGATTAGCGTTGCTCAAACGTGCCAAAGAAAACCCTGTGGGAAAAAACAACGATTACGATGCCGACCGCTTTGCAAAAGTTTTGGAATTGGTCAGAGAAAAATCTAATTGGGAAAATACAAAAGCCACGAAAAAATTAGGCTTTTCGGCTTATTTCTGTCACGATTCGTATGCGGCTCATGTGCTTGATTTGGAGATGAAAGATGGCATACCAATAATAAATAAAGTATTTTGTGCTATTGATTGTGGGATTGTAGTAAACCCCAATGCCGCCAAAAACATGGCAGAAGGTGGCATCGTTGACGCCATTGGGGCTGCTATGTACGGCAAAATGACCTTTACCAAAGGCGTACCCGATGCCAATAATTTTCATAATTTCAGAATGATTCGCCACAATGAAGCCCCAAAAGCGATTGACGTATTTTTTGTAGAAAACACCGAAGACCCCACAGGCATGGGCGAGCCCGCTTACCCACCAGTTCATGCAGCCTTGGCCAATGCCCTCTATAAAGCTACGGGCAAACGACTCTATCAGCAGCCGTTTAATGAATACTTGCAAACGTAAAAAGAAGGAATGTCCTACTTTTGGGCGATTTCTATTGTTTGATTTTCGTAATTTTTTGTTTGAAAACTGTAATTTATTTATAAATCATTGTCCTTTCTTTGTAAAATCTCATAATGTGAATAAAAGTCAAAATTATGGCAAAATATAACCTAAAAATCAACGGTAAAACCCAGCAAGTGGATGTAGATCCATCAACGCCCATGTTGTGGGTCTTGCGTGACCACCTCAATATGGTTGGTACGAAGTTTGGCTGCGGCATGGCTCAGTGTGGCGCTTGTACAGTTCATCTGGATGGAAACGCTGTGCGTTCGTGCAGCTTGCCTGTTTCGGTAGTTGGAAAAGGAGCCATTACTACCATCGAAGGTTTATCGGCTGATGCAACTCACCCCATACAAAAAGCATGGCTCGAACACGACGTGGCTCAGTGTGGCTATTGTCAGTCGGGGCAAATTATGTCGGCTACGGCTTTGCTAAAAAATAATCCTAAGCCTACAGATGCTGATATTGACGCCGCCATGAGTGGAAATATTTGCCGTTGCGGTACGTATTTGAGAATTAAAGAGGCGATTAAAAGTGTGGCCAGCCCCCTAACCCCCAATGGGGGGAAAAAATAAGCCCCTAACCCCAATGGGGAATCAATTTTGGAAGCTTATTTATTCTTCACAATTTTCAAATTTTTAGAATACACATGAAAAATCAAGATAAAAAAAACGGTATTAAAGCCCCCATTGGGGGTTTGGGGGCTGGAGGTAACGGGGCTGTCTCTCGACGTTCCTTCCTCCAATCTTCCGCTTTGGCTGGTGGGGGAATGTTGCTCAGTTTCGGCTGGTTTACAAGTGCCAACGCTGCCGAAAAAATGGGGGTGTTAAACCTGCCTGAGCAACAATGGTCGGAACTGGCTGCCTACATCAAAATTACGCCCGATAATGTCGTTAAAATCCTTTGTCCTAACCCCGAATTTGGACAAAACGTAATGACTTCATTGCCCATGATGGTAGCCGAAGAATTGGATTGCGACTGGAAAGATGTAGTGGTAGAAATGAGTACGCACGACAATGTGAAATACGGTTCACAATTTACGGGAGGCAGCAATTCGGTCAGGATGTACTGGAAACCACTCCGAAACGCAGGAGCCGCAGCTCGTCAAATGCTCATCGAAGCGGCGGCACAAACGTGGGGTGTTTCGGCTTCGGAAATCACAACCAAAGCAGGGATTTTATCACATTCGAGTGGAAAATCGGCAAAATATGGCGAAATGGCCAGCAAAGCCGCTACCCTTGCCGTACCAAAAGAGGTAAAACTGAAAGCACCCAAAGATTTTTCGATTGTCAGCCATTCAAAGAAAAATACCGAAGGGGTAAAAGTGGTAACGGGCAAGCCATTATTCGGAATGGATTATAAAGTGGACGGGATGTTGATTGCCATGATTCAGCATCCGCCTGCCTTTGGTATGAAATTAAAGTCGTTTGATGCCACCGCCGCCAAGAAAATGCCAGGTATCAAAGATATTTTTAGCTTTAAACTCTACGATGATGGTTTTGTGCAGGGCGGTTTTGATACAAGCACTTTCAACGAAATGATTGCCATTGTAGGCAAAACAACTTGGGAAGTAATGAATGCCCGCAAGAAACTCAATGCGCAATGGGAGGCCGCTGGCGACGTAAAAGTAACAATGAATGGAAGAGGCGGTAAGCAAGAGGTGACAGTACCGGGTAGGCTTGAAACTACTGCTAATCAAATGGAAATGATGGCGGAATACGCCCAAAAGCCAGCACAGCAACTCCGAAAAGACGGCGACCCAGAAACGGCGTTCAAAAATGCCGCCCAAATCATCGAACGTACCTACAATGCGCCGTTTTTGGCCCATAACACCATGGAGCCGATGAATTTCTTTGCCCATGTGCAAGAGGATAAAGCTTTGGTGGCGGGGCCATTGCAAGCCCCAGGGTGGATGGAGCCTACGCTGGTGAAGATTTTAAACCTTCCTGCCGATAAAATCGAAATCCAAATGACCCGCATGGGCGGCGGTTTTGGTCGTCGGGCGTATGGGTCGTATGTGTATGAGGCAGCTCGTATTTCACAAAAAATGAAAGCGCCTATCAAGCTGATTTATACCCGTGAAGATGACATGACGTACGGAATTTATCGCCCCATGTACACCGCAACCTATCGCGCAGCGCTCGATGCTAATAAGAATCTGATTGGTTTTCACGTAAAAGGCGGCGGTATTCCCGAAAATCCCGTTCATGCCAACCGTTTTCCTGCGGGTGCGGTTGACAACTATTTGGCGGAAGGTTGGGAGATTCCATCGAATGTCACGATTGGGGCATTTAGAGCGCCACGTTCCAATTTTAATGCTGCTGCCGAGCAGTCGTTTTTGGATGAAGTAGCCGAGGCTATGGGCAAAGACCCGATTGCTTTTCGTCTTGATTTGTTGAAAAGAGCCAAAGAAAATCCAGTGGGCAAAAATAACGATTATGATGCCAGCCGATACATCGGAGTGTTGGAATTATTAAAAGAAAAATCGGGCTGGGGAAAACCCGAAAATGCGGGTAAAAAACGGGGCGTAGCGGCTTATTTCTGTCATGCTTCGTACGCAGGTCATGTGGTAGATATGGTGATGCGCGACGGTCAGCCGTACGTGGAACAAGTAACAAGCGCCGTTGACTGTGGCGTGGTGGTAAACCCCGACGCCGCCCGAAATATGGTGCAAGGGGCAGTGGTGGATGGCATCGGACAATCGTTTTATGGAGCTTTAACGCACAAAGAAGGCGTTCCAGAACAAAGCAATTTTCATAATTACCGCATGATTCGGATGAACGAAGCGCCAAAGAAAATAGACGTTCATTTTGTCCAAAACGAGATAGACCCAACGGGACTTGGAGAGCCTCCTTTCCCACCCGTATTTGGGGCAGTCGCCAATGCGTTGTTTCAAACAACGGGCAAACGATATTATAATCAGCCGTTTAAGGTAGAGATTGAGAAGATAAAGTCGTAAAACTGCTTTAAAATAAAAAAGCCACGAATGCGCTAATCATAGGCGTGTTCGTGGCTTTTTTTATATCTCAAAACCGAAAACTTCTCAAAGAAAAGAGCCGCTGGCGCACCACATCATTAACGTTTGCTATAGTACTTGAAATCAATAAATTTATATAAATTTGTAGATTATAATCAATGAATTTATATAAAATGATAGAAAGAAGGCTAAAGGCACACTTAGAACGGCATTGGAATGATGGGAAGGTATTGATTGTTTTAGGGCCACGCCAAGTGGGTAAAACAACCTTGTTGGAATATTTGTGCAGTCAAAGAGGGGATTATCTTTTACTGAATGGTGATGATCCGATTGTTCGGCAGACCCTTGAAAACATCGGGGAAGTGCAACTCAAACAACTCATTGGGAAGTATCAGACAGTGTTTATTGATGAAGCTCAACGAATTTCAAACATAGGACTTACGCTAAAAATTATTCACGACCGCATCAAAAATGTAAGGGTTGTAGTAAGTGGTTCGTCGGCATTGGAATTGAGCAGCAATATCAACGAGCCACTTACGGGACGCAAGTGGGAGTATCATTTATACCCTATTAGTTGGGAAGAGCTAAGTCAGCACATAGGCTTTTTAGGGGTAAAACAACAGTTCGAGATACGACTCATTTATGGTATGTATCCCGAAATAATAAATAGTCTTGGAGAAGAGGAGGCTGTTTTGAAACAGTTGGCAAATAGCTATTTGTACAAAGATTTACTGAATTATAATGGTATTCGTAAACCAGAAGTGTTGTCTAAGTTGTTGATTGCTTTGGCGTTACAGGTTGGGTCGGAGATTTCGTACAATGAGTTAGCTCAATTACTCAGAATAGACCGAGCTACGGTAGAACAATATATTGGGCTACTTGAACAGGCCTACGTAATTTTTAGACTTAACCCACTTAGTCGAAATGTTCGAAATGAAATAAGTTCGAGTAGGAAGATTTATTTTTATGACAACGGTATCAGAAATGCTCTTATTGGGAATTTTAATCCGTTGGCATTAAGAAATGATACAGGAGCTTTATGGGAAAATTTCTTGATAAGCGAGCGTTTGAAAGCTAATCATTACAACAATAGTACGACCAAAGCTTATTTTTGGCGAACCCATGCCCAGCAAGCAATTGATTATACAGAAGAACGAGGCGGGCAGATGTACGCCTACGAATTCAAATGGAATCCCAAAGCCAGAATTAAATTTCCTAATTCATTTGTAGAGGTTTATCAACCTGTTGAAAAACAGCTGATTAATCCTGACAATTTTGAGTATTTTTTGAAATAAAAGTAATCGTGATGATGTAGTGTCAGGGCACATATTTCAGAATCCATTGACGGCATACAGTGGCATGTTTGCCATCCAGTCTTGCTCGCGGTAGGGGCTCATGGAGAATCGAATCGCTTGCTGAGGTTGGAACTTGTCCGTGAACACTTTCAAGCTTTTTGATTTTAAATTTTCTTCAGCTTTGACCTCAATGGGAATCATTTGGTTGTCTTTTTGCACCAAAAAATCAACCTCCGCCGTAGCGTTTGGGGCTGACCAATAAAAAATGTCATGCTTGAGGGTTAGTTGTTGCGCTACAAATTGCTCGGTCAGTGCACCTTTGAACTCGGTCAAAATACTATTTTTCTCTAACAGGATTCGCGGGCTGTTTTCGGCCATGGCATTGAGGAGTCCTACATCCAAACAAAACAACTTAAAAATGTCAATATCAGCGTAGGCTTTAAGCGGAAGTGCTGGCTTTTCGACCATGGCTACTTTCAAAATCAAACCCGCTTCGGTGAGCCAAGTGATGGCCATTTCAAAATCCTTCGCCCGCGCTCCTTTTTTGAGTTGACCGTAAATAAATTTGCGATTTTCCTTGGCCAGTTGACTAATCAAATGGCTCCAAACCAATCGGATACGCGGAACGATATCGAAGGGGGCATGTTTTGCAAAGTCATTTTCGTAGCCAAGTAAGATTTTTTCCTGAATGTCACGGACTTGGTTCAAATCTTGGTATTGTTGGTAATTGGCGACTGCTTCGGGCATTCCACCAATAAAAAAGTATAGCCGCAGCAAACCTATTAACTTATCGTGAAATGAAGCAAGAACCTCCCAATTTGATTTTTGAAGCTGTTCTAGTAGAAGTTGTTGATCATTGTTTTCTAAAAATTCAAAAAAACTCATGGGGTATATGCGTAAAAAATCCACTTTCCCCACTGGAAAAGACGTGCCTTTTTGAAGTGAAACTCCCAACAGAGAGCCTGCGGCAATGATATGGTAGTGCGGAGCTTGCTCGTAAAAATACTTGAGGACGGTAAGGCCTTTGTTTGCTTCTTGGATTTCATCAAAAATAATGAGGCATTTCTCTGCTTGAATTTTATACCCAATTTCGATTTCGATGATTGAAATAATCCGTGAAATGTCAAAATCTACCAAAAACAATGTCTTTAGACGTTCGCTACTTTCAAAATTAAGATAAGCTACTTGGTCAAATTCTCTTTTCCCAAACTCTTTCATCAACCAAGTTTTTCCTACTTGCCGTGCCCCTTGTAAAATGAGTGGCTTTCTTGTGGCCGAATTTTTCCAGTTTAGTAAGTCTTGATATAGGTGTCTTATCATGTTTTTGTTTGAATTTATGTGGAAATTTACATTTTTTCCTTTGAAAAAGTGTGATATAATACATTTTTTCAAAGGAAAAAACGCAACCCTTCCGAAAGTTTCAAACTTTCGGAAGGGTAATAGTGATATTCTACTAGCGGTAAGGTGTGCGCAAACGGTTAAAAAACAACCCCGCCCATCTTTTAAAGTAATTAACCCAATTTACCAATCAACTCAAGAAAATGAACAGAAGAGAGGTCATTAAAAGTGTCGCCTTGATGTTTGGAGGAACGCTATCGGCACCAACCCTCATGGCCATGAACCATTGGGAGCAGAACTCCCCAATTCCAACCACAAGCGCGGCCTTCAGCTTGACGGAGCAGCAGCGAAAAATAGTGGCAGAAGTAGCCGAAATGATTATTCCCCGTACCAACACGGTAGGGGCAAAAGACGTAGGCGTGCCTGCGTTTATCGAAATGATGCTCAAGGATTGTTATTTGCAGCCCGACCATCAGCGCTTTTTGGAGGGTTTAACTTCGCTAGAACAACTGAAATTTTTGGAACTGAACGAAGGCGAACGACGCGGTGCGCTCAAAATGATGGAGCAGCAAACCAAAGAACAAATGAAAGTGCCATCGAAAACTGTCCCCTTTTGGCGATTGATGAAAGAACTGACGCTGTTGGGATATTTCACCTCAGAAGCGGGTATCAAGGCTTCGTTTGAGTATGTACAAATTCCTGGAAAGTTGGAAAATATCAAGCTAAAACCAAACCAAAAATTGTACGCGTATTAAAATAGATATTTAGTGATGAGATTTTAGTGATGAGTTATGAGAGAAAAGAGGACACTCATCGCTTATAACTCATCACTCCTCACTATAAACAGTTCTTTAGAATTATGAACCTGAATATAAAAGTAACGAAAGAAAATACCTTTGACGCCATCGTGGTTGGGTCAGGGATGACGGGCGGTTTTGCGGCAAAAGAACTGACCGAAAAAGGAATGAAGGTGTTGATGATTGAGCGTGGAAAAGAAATCAAGCACGTCCAAGATTACGACACGGCCATGAAACAGCCTTGGGAAATTGAACACCGTGGCAAAACCACCCTCGTTTCGGCCGAAGAACGCTGGGCGAATAGCCGTTTTTGGGGCCTAGGCAGCGAAGAAGTGGTGAATCACTTGACCAACGACAAAGAAAATCCGTACATCGAAAAACGCCCTTTTGACTGGATTCGGGCCTACCACACGGGTGGAAAATCCATGCACTGGGGGCGTCAGTCGTACCGTTGGAACAAACAAGATTTTGAAGCCAACGCCAAAGAAGGCATCGGTATCGACTGGCCGATTCGCTACGAAGATTTAGAGCCTTGGTACACGCACGTTGAAAAATTTGTGGGCGTAAGTGGTCAGAAAGAAGGCTTGGACGTACTGCCCGACGGGCATTTTTTGCCGCCCATGCCGCTGTTTGCGCCTGAGGCGTATTTCAAAAAAGTGATGTTCGACAAGTTTAATCGCCCCGTAACGGTAGGGCGGGTGGCCAACTTGACCCAACCGCAAGCCATCCATACGGAACTTGGCAGGGCATCGTGTCAATACCGTAACAAGTGCGCGCGTGGATGTCCTTATGGTGGATATTATAGTTCATTGTCGGGGGCGATTCCTGCTGCCATGCGTACCAAGCGCTTGACGGTGTTGCACGATTCGATTGTGGCTGAAATTATCTATGATGACCAAAAAAAGAAGGCCGTTGGCGTTCGGGTTATCAATCAACATAACCACCTCGTCACCGACTATTTTGCTAAAATTATTTTCTTAAACGCAGGCTCTATCAATACTGCCGCGTTGATGCTCAATTCAAAATCAAGCCGTTTCCCTAATGGTTTTGGAAACGACAGCGATCAAGTTGGCCGCAACCTCATGGATCACCAACTTGGCGCGGGAGCGACGGCGAGTATCGAGGGTTTTGAAGACGATTATGTTTATGGACAGCGCCCCAACGCGCTTTACATTCCTCGTTTCCGAAACTGGGGGAACGATAAACAAACGGCGTATCTCAGGGGCTTTGGCTACCAAGGCGGAGCGAGCCGCGAAGGCTGGAACCGTGGCGTGGCTGCCGATGGTTTTGGAGGTGATTTTAAAGAAAATTTGACCAAGCCAGGGGCATGGGCCATCAGCATTGGTGGTTTTGGGGAAGTGCTGCCCGACCCTAACAACCGAATGTACCTCGACCCCGATAAAAAGGACAAATGGGGCGTGCCGTTGATTGTGTTTGACGCGGCTTTTAGTGACAACGATAGAGCGATTCGCAAAGACATTATCGCTTCGGCGGTAGAAATGCTGGAAACGGCAGGGTTCAAAAACGCGACTCCATACGACCGCCCAACGCACCTTGGACTGGGTATTCACGACATGGGAACGGCTCGGATGGGGCGCGATCCAAAAACGTCGGTGTTGAATTCCTTCAACCAAGTGCATGACAGTAAAAATGTGTTCGTCACCGACGGCGCAGCGATGGCTTCGGCCTCTTGTGTCAATCCATCCATCACCTACATGGCGCTTACGGCCCGCGCGGTAGATCATGCAGTAAAGTCTTTGAAAAAAAGAGAATTGTAACCAAAAACAGTATCTGTTTCCCTTTTTTGCCTTTCTTAAAGAAAAAAAGTACCAGAGAAAAAGATGAATAACCGTAGAAAGTTTCTTAAACAAGCAAGTAGCGCTTTGGCGCTTGGGGCAGTTGCACCCGCGATGGCGCACGAAAATGCGAGCACGCCCAAAGCAAAAGAAGATTTGTTCAAGCTAGGAATTGCAGGCTATAGTTTTGTGCATTTCAAACTAGACCAAGCCCTCGAAATGATGCGTAAGGTGGACGTTCACTACCTGTGTATCAAAGATTTTCACTTGCCATTTAATAGCACCGACGAACAAATCGCGGCGTTTCATGCCACACTCAAGGCGTCAAACGTAACGGGTTATGCCGTGGGGCCGATTTACATGAAAACGACCCAAGAAATCGACAATGGTTTTGAATATGCCAAGCGGGTAGGGGTAAAGTTGATTGTGGGCGTACCAAACGAAGAGTTGCTGCCGTATATCGACAAAAAAGTGAAGGAATACGACATGCGTTATGCCATTCACATCCACGGCCCCGACATTAAATTGTGGCCAAATGCGTCGTCGGTTATCGATGCCGTTAAAAACCTCGACCCGCGTATGGGATTGTGTTTTGACATGGGCCATGATGCCCGTTTTGGCGACGACCCAATTGCCGACCTCAAAAAATACGCCGACCGTATCTTTGACATTCACCTCAAAAACGTAACAGCGGCTTCTAAAGAAGGAAAAACCTGTGAACTCGGACGCGGTATCATCGACGTGCCTGCGTTTGTGGCCATGCTCCGCAAAATCAAGTACAGCGGAAGTTGTAGCCTTGAGTACGAAAAGGATATGAAAGACCCGTTGGCAGGTATCGCCGAATCGGTGGGGTACTTCAAAGGAGTTTGTCAAGCGAGCCGTAAATAGTCAATAGCGGTTAGCTGTCTCAACAGTAACAGGCCGCAAAATATTCTTTGGTTTCAACCTCATCCCAACCCTTCTCCTTTCTGGAGAAGGGCTTAAAAAGTCCCCCTCTACTGAAAGGAGAGGGGGATTTAGGGGGTGAGGTTGAACAGATGCCGAAGATAATTTGGTAGATACTAGGCTTTTTATCCAGCCCCTTTTATTTTTTCTGATGATTTTTTAAAACAAGAAGTTGAGGAGTGGACAGAATCCCTTTGAACATGAGCTTGGTTAGCTCGCCAACGTTGTGAAAATACGAGCCAAGCACAAGGTCGGTATCGCCGTCGCGGTCGATGTCGGCGGCTTCTAAAGTGAGCCATTTACCTGCGGCAGCAGCGGGAGTGCTTGAGACATCAAATTGAGAATTGCCTTTGTTGGAAAAATACAAAAAGCCTTGTTCTGGTCGGTCGAGGTCGTCATAAAAAGAGATGGCAGCGATGTCGATGTCGCCGTCACCATCAAAATCCCTTGCTACGGCCTTACTTGTGCCGTAAAGTGGATAAAACCATGCTTCCTTAAAATTGTCCTTTCCATCGTTCAGAAAAAGACGAATACCGTGGTAGTTTTTAGAAATGGCGGAATAATCCCAATTATCGCCGTTGGTCAATAAAATATCCAAAGCACCGTCTTTGTTAAAATCCACGAACTCAAAATAACTTACACCATACACAGGTGGAAACTGAAGTACTAGCTTTTCTCTAAATTGGCCTTTGCCGAGGTTATAAAAAATGTGAATACTTTCGCGGGCTTGTGCCATCAGCACCACAATGTCAGGTTTTTTGTCGTTGTTCATGTCCCTGATTTCCACCCTGCGAGCGCCAGGTAGAGCGACCAAAATGTGTTCTTTTTCGGGTGACATACCGTCATACCACGCCAGTTTTCCCGTATTATTTCCAAAGTGACAAATCACGACATCTTCTTGTCCGTCTTGGTTGAGGTCGGCCGTCGCAAAGTCAACACCCCGCTGAATGGCGTCAAAATAAAGAGTGGCGTTGGCCACGGCCGTATCAAGAACAATTAATTTGCCCAATGCTTGGTCAGAAGGGCGAAATGACCCAATCGTGAGTAAGCGAGGAGGAGCATTGGTTGGGAATGAAATGGCAGACGGTGGACTATCGACGCTCCAAGCCATTCGTAGCTGAAGAAGTGAATCGACTTCGTAGAGTTCATTTTGGGCATCACCCACGTACAAAATACCATTTTTGGGGTTGAACTTGAGCAGCGACGTCTGTGGAATGGGCTTGTCGTGCACTTTTACTTCGAGGGCTTCAAATTGCGACAATGTCGGTAGGATGGGAGCGTGTTTGGGTTGTGGCAATGGCGACTCAGGGGCAGTTTGTACGTAGAAATCAACAATCTGTTTCCACGCTTCTTGCGACAATTGCGGGGTTTCGGGATACGTACCTGCTTGCCGCAATAAGGCTTCTTCCTTAGGATCGAGGTCTTCGTACGGATTTTTACCTGCGCCTTTGATACCCAACCGAAGTCCCATGTTGGGAAGTACGCTGTTCGCCCACGTTTTTTTGTCTAACAACGCTGGTTCAGGGTACAAATGACAACTTTGGCAATGCGTTAAAGCAAGTTGTTTTCCTTGCGAAAAAGCATTTGTTACCCAAAAGAGTGCAACGAGTAGTCCCGTAATTTTAGAAGTCATAAGGGAGAAATTTGAATCGAAAAATAAAAAAAATTCCGAGATAAAACTTATCTCGGAATTCTAACTACTTACCAAAGTTCAACTCTAACGTTGTATTTTTAATGTATGAATACTGCATACATGGTTAAAAGTACTATTTAACATCCCAAAAAATCTTGGTAGTTAGATTATCTTGAGCTTTAACCGCCGAATAGTTGGGGTTATAAGTAATTTCGTTGCTAGGGATAGTCCAACGGTATGGAGGCAATGTTTGATTGTTGGAGTTATCTGGCACAAAACTAAATTTAGGCAAATCAAGTCTTCTTACATCAGACCAGTTTTCAAATGGCTGGGTGATATTATAGTGTAACCATTTCTGTTCAGCTATTAAAGCTAATTTATTGGCTGAACTACCTGCTTTTGTCCAGTTTACGCCATCTTTTGCAAGGTAGGCAGTAATTTGATTGGCTGTTGCAGGAATCGTAATGTTTGTCTCACCTAAAATATTTTTACTCAACGACAATATTTTGTTGTAAAAATTCACCGATTGGTCAATGGCCGTTTCGTAAGCTGTTTGAGCTTTTGCGTCGTTGTTAGTTCTCAAGTAGTATTCAGCTTTTATCAAATTCACCTCAGCAGCATTGATTAACACGCCAGGGAAAAAGTGATTTCCACTGAAAGTAACGCGGTTGTAAAGGGCTGCCATACCATCGGTGGCTAGGGCTGCTTGTACAGTGGCATTTGCGGTAGGGTCAATTCCAAAATATTCTCCTTTGGCATTGATACCAGGTTGGAAAATAATCGGCAAACGAGGGTCGGCATTTGTTTTCATGTGGTCAATCATTTTCTTTCCTGCGAAATTGATGTACCAAGAAGCGCCAGACTCAAGTGCACCTTGAAGCCCTGTTGAATTGATTGGCGAATTGAGGTCATAGACATTCATTTGAATGTTCTGCGCATTCGTTTCTACGATAGGGTACGTAGTTGGACTGCCCAAAATTTCTGCGATTTCTGAGTTTGAACGCGCTTTCAAACTTTCTACATCAGATACACGGTTGAGCATACGAAGACGGAGTGAGTTCGTGTAGCGTTTCCAAGCGTTTAAATCACCATAGTTCACAAAATCTTGAACCGTAAAGGCTTTTTGGTAACCTGCGGATAAAGTAATAGTGTTTAGCTCGGCCGCAATGCTTTTCAAATCATCTAGCATTTTGGTATAAAGATCTTGCGGCGAATCAAACTTCGCAATTGATTTCGCATAATCACCATTGTTTGCACTCAACAGACCAGCTTCTGTGAATGGAATCGAACCATGCAAGTCAACCAACTTTTGGGTATAGTCATACATGTAAACGGTTGCTGCGAGCATGAATATTTTCTTTTCTTTTTGCTCTTCAGCGGAGCGTTGGGCAAAAACCCGTTGTAATTCACGGTATTGCGCAAGTGTGTTGTAATAGTTAAACCAAACATCTTCAACCCCAGAAGAACCAGGGATATATTGACCTTCACCGTTTACCCAACCCGTTGTTTGTACGTAGTGGTTGATGGTAGTACGTAAAGTAACAAAGTAGAAGCGGTATCCTGGAAGGACGTAATCTTTGTTTGATTGCAACATACCTGTGAATTGTTTTTCAATGGTGGTTGCTGCAAGTTTAGCTGGGTCTGGATATGCTTCAATGAATTCAGACTCTTTACAAGACATCGCAAACAAAAGGAGTCCTGACAGTAAAATGGATGATATTTTTTTCATTTTCTTGTTCATTTAAAATTAGAAACTGGCTCTTAGCATTACACCTGTTGTACGGAAAGATGGGTTGTTACCCGCGTTGTTTACGTTGTCTGTCCAACGGCTACCTGCATTGGTTTGTTCAGCATCCAAATCTTTGATTGTTCTGTAGAAAAAGAACAGGTTACGGCCAAACACAGAAAGTGTTAGGCTTTGAGCGCCAATTTTAGAGGCAATTGACGAAGGCAGTGTATAGCCTAGTGAAAGCTCTCTCATTTTGGCATAGGTGTTTTCAGTTACGTATAACTCGTAACGGGCACTGCTATACTGTGGACCACCCCAGTTGTAAGTACTGTTGTAATAAACAGCTTGCGAAATGACGTTGGTGTTTTTCTCTCCGTTAGCAAGAACTCCATCCATCAACATACCATCACGGTAAACTGTCTCTCCGTTAGGGCCTTGATTTGCTGTTGTCTGGATACCTTTTCCATCTTTCACATAATAGCTAAGTCCACCGTGCTCGGCATCCATGCTTCCTAAGCTTTGTTGGGTTAATCCTCGTGATGTCATCCAGTTGATACCTGTTGGCATGATACTTCCTCCGATGCGGAAATCAACTACTGCTTCTAGGTTGAAGTTTTTGTAGCTAACGCTATTGATAAGACCACCCACAACTTTAGGCATGGCATTACCTACTTTTTTCCATGCGGGGTCAAGTTGATACAAACCACTTGGGCCTACTACATTTTTGCCATCTTTCTGAAGGATTCCGTGTGCATAAATATCACCCATTGCTTGTCCTACAACAGATCTTAACTGGGCTGCGTTACCATCATAATCGGCGTGTAATAGTTCAGTAGAATTGTTGGCTAGTTTTTCTACTTTATTTACGTTTTTGGCAAGGTTCAAAGTGACATCCCAGTTCAAATCAGTAGCAGATTTTCCTCTGATAATGTTCGCATTAATTCCAACTTCTAATCCTTTGTTTCTAAGCGTACCAATGTTGGCAAGAATAGATCGAGCACCAGTGGTAGAAGCAATAGAAAGTGGAAGAATTTGGTCAACAATCTGTGCATTGTAGTATGAAATATCTAGACCTATACGGTTATTGAAGAATTTTGCATTAAGTCCAAACTCCATTTCACGCTTTTGCTCTGGACGAATCAAGTCATTACCATAAGGGTTGGAACTTGTATTGGTATATAATACTGAGCTTCCTCCTAACTGTTGAACATTAAGAGACCCTTGGTTGTAAGCTACGTTAGCCAAATAGATGCCTGGGTAGTTACCCACCACACCATAAGATGCGCGAAGTTTACCAAAGCTAACAAAAGCTGGAAGCTTGAAAGCATCAGAGAATACAAAACTTGCGTTAACAGATGGATATAGAAAAGAATTATTGCCTGGAGCTAAAGTGGAAGTACGGTCTCTACGCAAAGTTCCTTCTACAAACACGATGTTTTTATAATCGAAGTTCAATGTTCCTAGATACGCATCTCTGATAGAACGGTCACGGGTTTGGCCACCATTGGGAACATTTACAGAGGCCGATATATCAAAGAAATTTTCGGTACTTAGACCACCATTTACACTGCGACTTAACAAGGTATTTAATTCACGTTTGGCAGTATAACCTCCCATTACCGAAACTGTCATGTCTTCATTCAGTTTTTTCGAGTAGGTCAAAAGCAAATCGCCATATACACTGTTGTATAAATTGTTGTTCATTGAAAAACCACCACTGTATCCAAAAGCAAGTGGTACTGTGCTGTAGTTTTTGTTTTCGATGCGTTCTGATGTAAGGTCAGTTGCAATACGACCTCTTAGGTTTAAGCCGCTAACGATGTCCCAGTTTTGAGTAATGCTGGCAATAACACGGTTGCTGTACTCGTCTGATGTATTTTTGCGTACGTTCCATACATACTCAGCAATATCCCCTTTGAAGCCATTGTATCTAATGTTCTCAAGAGGAGTTAAGCTTTGTGTACCTGCACCATTTACAAATCGGTATCCAAGGCTAGTTTGATACTTGGCATTGTACCAGTCTGCTGACTCAAAACGGTCCATCATCCCCGTAAAGTTGTTGATCATACGATCTACTTTGAAAGGACGGTTGTGCGTGTATTGGTTAACAAAATTCACCATCAAATCCGTTTTCAATCTCTTGTGAGGAGTGAAGCTGGCGTTAAGGTTTGCAATATTTTTGTTGTTTTTGGCACCGTAGCTAATCATTCCATTGTCTTGACGCGTAAATGAAAAGCGAACATTTGAGTTATCAGACACCTTTGAAACCGCAAGGCTTACGTTAGAGCTAGACGTGTTTTGGAATAAATCACCGTAGCTATTGTTAGAAGGAGAATAAGGTCTAATGTTACCATCCCAAGACATAACAGGTTGGCCGTCAAATTTCGGTCCGAAGTTGACAGTAGCACCAAGCAAACCACGTGTTTCTTTTGTGCCATCTCCGTTGGTATCGTAATAAATAAAACCAGCAGCATCCTGACCACCGTTATTGTAGTTTAAAGGATAGCCTGGACCTCTTACGTTTTGATAACGAGGAAGGTATGCGATTTTGTCCACGTTGTAGCTTGCGTTAAAATCAACGCCTAAACCTTTTTTGCCTTTTCCGCTTTTTGTTGTAATCAATAAAACCCCATTTACGGCTTCTGAACCATAGAGGGCAGCTGCGGAAGCACCTTTAAGTACGGAAATATTTTCAACGTCAGCTGGGTTGATGTCCAATAGACCATTTCCACGAATACGTTGGTCACCCCAGTAGTCGGTATTTCTAGCTTCACCATTTCTGATAGGGATACCATCTAAAATGATAAGTGGCTGAGTATTACCCGCAATTGAGCTAAAACCACGAATGCTAATGCTTACTCCACTCGTAGCTCCACCTGGCGTAGCGTTGATCATTACACCTGGTGCTTTCCCGTAAAGCGCTGCTGCGAAGTTAGGAGAAGCTACTTTAACAAGGGCATCGTTTTTAATGGTTGCAGTGGCATAACCCAATCCACGTTGCTCTTTGCCAATCCCAAGTGCAGTTACTACTACTTCTTGGAGCTGAGATGCATCTTCTTGAAGGACAACGTCAATACTTGAGCGATTACCAACAAGGATTTCTTGGGTTTTGAATCCAATATACGAAAATACAAGGGCCGTTTTGGCCGAAGCTTGAAGACTGAACTTTCCGTTTCCGTCGGTAGTCGTACCAGCACTTGTTCCTTTCACGATGATCGACACACCTGGTAGTGGCTGCCCATCAGTCTGGGATGTTACTTTCCCTGTAATCGTTTGCGCGAATACAGAGCCGCCTATCATTGTCAGTAAGACAATCAGTGCAAGTAATTTGTGTTTCATTTGGTAATTGAGGTTAAAATTAAAAATAAATAAGAAAGGGATTCTTAGTGAAAATTGGTTGCGAGTGTAAAAATCTCAAAATAAGAGATTTAGGGACGTAGAGCTGACCAGCCATTGGTGTAAATAAGTAGTCGGGCTTTAATTAAAAAAAAAGAAAAAATGGGTTTGGTTAGAGTTGTATGAATCTTAAATTAGGAAATTTTTTACAATGTTAACAATAATTTCATTAATCCAAATCAATGTTAATAAAAAAATATTTTTAAATAAAGGTAATAAGTAAAAAAAATTAATATTATATTTATATCCATAAAATAAACTAATTTAGCGTTTCCTTATATTCTACTTTTTTAAGCATGTTTGAGCCCACTACATCCTCAGAACTTGATACCCTACCTAAAACATCGGTCGTTGATTATAAAAAGAACTTACACCGCCGACGTATATTAATCGAACTTTATCGTTCTGGTACATCTTCTATTGCAGAACTTGCCCGAGTGATTCACAGCAGCGTTCCTTCCGTGACGAGCATTGTAGAGGAAATGGTGGAAGAAAAGTGGATTGTGCCCGTGGGTACGGGGGTCACAAAACAAGGCCGCAAGCCCGTTTTGTTTAGTCTAAGTACGGAGCGGTATTATGTGTTGGTGCTGGATATTAATACGCACGATACCAAAGTGCTTATCATGAACCTCAAAAACGAGGTCGTATTCCGTAGAGACCTTGACATGAAGCTGGAAGATTCTTCTAAGTTTCTGGGCGCACTGATTGAAGCTACTGAAGATGTCATCAATGAATCCAATATTCGTCACGATGATTTTATGGCGATGGGAATCTCGGTGGCAGGGCTGGTGGATGCCCGCAAGGGATATAATTTTACTTACCGCAGCCTGAATCACGGAGATCAATCGTTTGGAACAATGCTCGAAAGGCATTTTAAATTTCCTGTGTATGTCATCAACGATACCAAAGCTACCACCCTTGGCGAACACCGCTTTGGGTTAGCCCAAGGTAAAGACCATGTATTGGCTATTTATATAGATTGGGGCGTGGGACTTGGGGTGATTCTCAACGGGGAAGTGTTTCAGGGGGCTTCGGGCTTTGCGGGTGAGCTTGGACACATTCAAGTAGTACCCAACGGCGAACTTTGCCACTGCGGAAAAGTGGGTTGCTTGGATACCATCACTTCGGCGGCTTCCTTGTTGCGTCGTATCAAAAAAGGATTAAATGATGGTCGTATTTCGCGCTTGTCGGGAATGGATATTGAGAAAATCGACGCCGAAATTATCATTGACGCGGCTTGGCAAGGTGATTCTTTTGCCATTGATATTCTTCACGAGATTGGAATGGAGCTTGGAAAAG
This sequence comes from Runella limosa DSM 17973, assembly GCF_000482465.1. GTDB lineage: Bacteria > Bacteroidota > Bacteroidia > Cytophagales > Spirosomataceae > Runella > Runella limosa. The sequence goes on along the minus strand of NZ_KI519421.1, from coordinate 224,919 downwards.
GACTCTCGATTGCCATTCATCTGTTCAATCCAGAAATCATTATCGTGGATGGGATTGTGGCCAAGGCGGGTGCGTTTATTACGAACCCCATCGAACAAGCCATCAACAAATACTGCTTGACGGACTTTAGAAGTAACCTGAACGTGGTTATTTCTCAACTTGGGCAAGAAGCCAAATGGTTGGGAACGCAAGCGTACGTGGTAGAAAAAGTGATTGAAAATAATTAGATTCACTATCGTTGAGTACGATGAATTTTAAACAAGTAAAGGTAGGGGTTGTGCAAGCAACTCCTTTTCTTTTTGATAAGGCTAAAACCGTCGAGCGGGTTATTGAATGGATTGAAAAGGCGGCCAAAGTGCAGTGTGAACTGTTGCTTTTTCCTGAGTCTTTTATTCCTTGTTATCCGCGTGGGCTCGATTTTGATTCCCGCGTTGGCCGTCGAACGGACAAAAGCCGTGCGCATTGGCTCGACTATTGGGCAAATAGCATCGAAGCTGAGTCGGAAGAAGTTCAGAAAATAGGCGAAGCTGTTCGCAAAGCAAGAATGTATGTGGCGTTGGGCGTGACCGAACGCGAACCCGTCGGTGGGTCGTTGCATTGTGCTTTGTTCTACTTTAACCAAGATGGCGTGCTGGTGGGCAAACATCGGAAATTAAAACCTACGGGGCTTGAGCGGTACATTTGGGCAGAAAGCGACGGAAGCACACTCATGGCGTTTGATACCAAAGTGGGTCGAGTAGGAGGACTGATTTGTTGGGAGAATTATATGCCCCTCGCGCGCATGTCGATGTACCAGCAGGGGGTCGAAATTTATTTGGCCCCTACCGCCGATGCCCGCGAATCGTGGCAATCTACCATGCAACACGTCGCGTTGGAAGGACGCTGTTTTGTGTTGGCGGCCAATCAGTTTGTGCGAAAATCGGATTACCCCGAACGTTACCAAGAAGACTTAAAGGAAGAACCCGACATCATGAGCGCAGGTGGAAGTGTGATAGTTTCACCTTTGGGGGAAGTCTTAGCGGGGCCACTTTGGAACGAAGAAGGTCTGTTGACAGCTGAGTTAGATTTCTCGGTATTGGCCAAAAGCAAACTTGATTTTGACGTGGTCGGGCATTATGCGCGTCCCGACGTTTTTTCGTTGGAAGTGAAGGGGCAGCCACCCATTTGTAAAATATAATTAAGTAGTTGAGCAAAAGTTCTAGAGTAATTCAAAATAGCCTCGGTAGAGGCGTAACATTTGTAGTAGTAGCAGAAGGATATTTTTTTAATTTTTGCTTCGGAGAAGCATAACAAAGCAATAGGTTATGCTTTCGCACAGGCGGCCCTGTCCGAAGCAAAAAGACTCGAACTTTATGTACGGATTTCTTACTACAAAGGTTATGCTTCTCCGAAGCAAAATAAACTACTAATACACTAAAATTTATGCGCAACTACTTAAGATGCGTGATGCAGGTTGCTCACAACCAGCATCACGATATAGGCAACCAGCACCACGTAAACCACGCTACACTCCCGTATAACTAAAGGGCGAAATCGCGCGTAGTTCTTCTTTGATTGCTTCCGATACTTCGAGGCAATCAATAAACTCAGCAATCGTATTGGAGGTGATTTTTTCGTTTTTACGCGTAAGGGCCTTGAGTGCCTCGTAAGGTTGTGGGTAAGCCTCGCGACGTAAAATGGTTTGAATGGCTTCAGCTACCACTGCCCAGTTGTTGTCGAGGTCGGCGTAGAAAGCGGTTTCGTTCAATTCAAGTTTACCCAAACCTCTCAACAATGCCTTCAAACCAATAATGGTATGCCCAAGCGGTACACCAAGGTTTCGTAGAACGGTTGAATCGGTCAGGTCGCGTTGGAGGCGAGAAATAGGAAGTTTGGCCGACAAATGTTCAAAAACGGCGTTGGCAATGCCTAAATTCCCTTCTGAATTTTCAAAATCAATGGGGTTGACCTTGTGTGGCATCGCCGACGAGCCTACTTCGCCTGCTTTGATTTTTTGCTTGAAATACTCCATCGAAACGTACGTCCAAACATCGCGGTCGAGGTCGATGAGAATCGTATTTAAGCGTTTAAACGTATCCATCAACGCCGCAAGCATGTCGTAATGCTCGATTTGGGTCGTCAATTGGCTGCGCGATAGTCCCAAGGTTTCGTTCACAAATGTATTCCCAAACGCTACCCAATCAATGTCGGGATAAGCCACATGGTGCGCGTTGAAGTTACCCGTTGCCCCGCCAAATTTTGCGGCGTAAGGGATGGCCTGAATCATCAAGAGTTGTTTTTCAAGACGTTCGATAAACACCCCAAATTCTTTACCCAAACGCGTAGGCGAGGCGGGTTGTCCGTGCGTACGAGCCAGCATCGGGATGTGTTTCCATTCTTCGGCCAAGGCTTTCAGTTTGACAACAACCTCTTCAAATGTTGGCAAAATTTCGTCCGTAATGGCTTCTTTGAGCGAAAGTGGAATAGAAGTATTGTTGACGTCTTGAGACGTAAGTCCAAAGTGGATAAATTCCAAGTACGAATCGAGCTGCTTGTCTTTGAGTTTTTCTTTGATGAAATACTCTACGGCTTTTACGTCGTGGTTGGTGACCGACTCGATTTCTTTGATTCGTAAAGCATCCGCTTCCGTAAAGTCAAGATACAAAGCACGTAAGTCGGTGTAAATGGTTTTGTCGAAACCTTCCAATTGAGGAAGGGGAAGTTCGCAAAGGGCGATAAAATACTCGACTTCGATGCGAATTCGGTAGCGAATAAGCCCAAATTCCGAGAAATAAGGGGCGAGTTTTTCAACTTGACGACGGTAACGTCCATCGACGGGCGAGATAGCTGTGAGGGTATTTAATTGCATAGCTTGGTTACTAAAATGCAAAGATACGCCATCCATGCCAAAGATTTGGTAGAAAACGCTCGAAAATGCTTTTGGAAGTATGAAACATCGCATTCTACTTGGTATAGCAGGAGGGCTTATGGCATTATTGGCTTTCCGTGAAGCAAATGATTTGTCGTTGGATTGGCCCGAATACAATGGAAACGCGACCCGAAACCATTATTCGGAAGCGAGTCAGATTTCGGCCGAAAATGTAGGTCAGCTTAAAGTGGCTTGGACGTATGCCTCGGGTGGGGCAGATACGGTTTTTCACCGTACCCAAATGCAGTGCAACCCCATTGTGATTGATGGTATTTTGTACGGTGTCTCGGCCAATACCCAAGCGTTTGCACTGGATGCTACGACGGGGAAGGAGCTTTGGAAAACAAACGTGACTGAGACGGAAGGAACAACAAGTCGTGGTGTAAGTTATTGGACAGAAGGAAACGAAAAAACAATCTTTTTTGGGGCGGGCAAGTGGCTATATGCCGTGGATGCCGTTACGGGAAAACTTCGCTCTTCGTTTGGAGAAAAGGGGCGAATTAACTTAAAAACAGGAATTGAACGCCCTACTGCCGACGATTACGTGGTTTCAAATACGCCCAATGTCATTTTTGAGGAGAAAATCATTGTCGGAACGCGGGTGTCGGAAAGTGAATCAGCCCTGCTAGGTGACATCCGAGCCTATGACGTGCGAACGGGCAAACGAATTTGGACTTTCCGAACCATTCCCGAGGCGGGTGAAATGGGCGCTGCAACTTGGCCACAAAAAGCCCGACAGAACATTGGAGGAGCAAACTCGTGGGCAGGAATGGCGCTTGATCGCCAACGTGGGATTTTGTACGCACCTACGGGTTCGGCGGCGTTCGATTTTTATGGCGGAAATCGAAAAGGCGATAATCTTTTTGCCAATTGCTTACTGGCTTTGGACGTCCGAACGGGTAAACGGCTTTGGCATTACCAGTTAGTGCGTCACGATATTTGGGACCGCGACGTGCCCGCTCCTCCCAATTTGGTGACAGTTGTCCAAAGCGGAAAAAAAATTGATGCTGTGGCACAAATCACCAAGCAAGGCTACATTTTTGTGTTTGACCGAGTGAGCGGAAAACCGATTTTCCCTATCGAAAATCGTACTTTTACTTTTGATGCTGTTGCGGGTGAGTTCCAGTCAAAAACGCAGCCTATTCCGCTCAAACCGACCTATTTTGCCCGACAAAGTTTTACCGAAAAAGATCTAAACTCTTTCGTGGCTGACCGCGATTCGTTGGTGGCCTTGATTCGGAAAGCCCGCACGGGGAGTGCCTACATCCCTATTGGCAAGGACATGACGATTTTCTTTCCTGGTACCGACGGTGGTGGGCAATGGGGGGGCGCTGCCACCGACCCGCAGGGAGTGATGTATATTCCTTCCAAAGAAATTCCTGTTTACACGTCGCTCGTGTCTCGTAAGCAAGAGTCAAACGCAAAAACCACAACGGGAAAACAGTTGTATCGTCAGTATTGCTCGGCGTGCCACGGTGAAGACCGCCGAGGAAACCACGATGGCTCGTACCCTTCTTTGCTGACGGTTTCAAAACGCCTTTCGGAAGATGCTGTCAAAAATTTGATTACCAAAGGCCGAGCCATGATGCCGTCGTTTGTGCATCTCTCGGCGGCAGAAAACAAAGCAATTGTCGATTTTTTGTTCCAAAAACAGCAAGATATTCAGGTAGCTAGCTCACAAAAAGGCGTCATTCCGTATCAGCATACGGGTTACAACCGTTGGTACGACCGAAACGGGTATCCCATTAGTGCTCCTCCGTGGGGGACATTGACGGCTACGGATTTGAATACGGGAGAACGACTTTGGCAAGTGCCGTTGGGCGAATATCCAGAACTAACCGCCAAGGGGATTGCACCTACGGGAACAGATAACTATGGTGGGCCGCTGGTGACAGGGAGCGGATTGCTTTTTATTGCCGCAACCCGTGACGAACGCTTACGGGCTTTTGACAAAAAAACGGGGAAAATACTTTGGCAAACCCAACTGCCAGCGGCGGGTTATGCTTCACCGAGTACTTACGTAGCAAATGGCAAACAGTACGTGGTCATTGCCTGTGGCGGAGGAAAGTTGAAAACAAAATCGGGCGATAAATACGTCGCCTTTGCATTGCCATAAGATAAATTTGTACTTAATTGCGAAAAAACTAAACCTAACTATCCTTCAACCTTCTAACTACTAAAAATTCTGATGACTCCTTCTCCTTTTTTAGGTGAACTTTTGGGCACGATGGTGCTTATTATTCTCGGCAACGGTGTGGTTGCCAACGTTGTTCTCAAAGATACCAAAGGCAACAATGGCGGCTGGATTGTCATTACCGCAGGCTGGGCTTTTGCCGTGACGATGGGCGTGTTTGTTTCCCAAGCTTTTGGCGGGTACGATGCGCATTTAAACCCTGCCGTTACAGTTGGAATGGCCATTGCCAAAAACGAATACAGTAAAGTTGGTAGTTATATCACGGCGCAGATGATAGGGGCGATGTTGGGCGCGATTACCGTGTGGCTGTTTCATTTGCCGCATTACGCACGCACCGAAGACAAAGGAGCCAAGCGGGCTACTTTTTGTACAGAGCCTGCCATTCGTTCGACGGGGTCAAATTTCTTTAGTGAAGTCCTCGGAACAATCGTTCTTCTGGTTGGTATCAAAGGCATTGGAGCAGTGACAACAGGCTTAGGCCCTTTCGCCGTAGGTATTTTAGTTTGGGCGATTGGTCTTTCATTGGGAGGAACGACGGGCTATGCCATTAACCCTGCCCGCGACTTGGGCCCTCGCATCGTTCATGCCATCATGCCCATTGCAGGCAAAGGCGATTCTGATTGGCAATATTCGTGGATTCCAGTAGCAGGCCCGATTGTAGGGGCGGTGGTTGCGGGTCTTTTATTGCTTTAAATGCTTGTTGCTCATTTGTGTTTATTAAATTGGTATCACGGTGTTTCACCTGTATCTTTGGCGGCGTAAAATCAACCAAAAATCAATGAAATACCTCATCACCATAACATTAGGAGTGCTTGTTGTTCTTTTTCAGGCCTGTAGTTTCTCGTCGGCGGGTATGTTGGAAAAAGGAAAAGAGTTAATGAAGGAAGGCAAATTTAGCGAAGCATTGCCCTTTTTGAATAAAGCCGTCGAACGCGATAACGGCAATTTTGAAGCCCTCAACGCGCGCGGGGTCGTCTATTACGAATTGAAAGAATTCCAAAACGCATTGCTGGATTATGAACAAGCCCTCAAGGTAAAGCCCGATTATTATCGTCCTTACTACAACCGTGCGATGCTAAAAGTAGCCCAGAACGATACCGAAGGCGCTTTAAAAGACTACGCAGAGGCGATTCGATTGGAAGATAAAAATGCCGAGTTGTTTGTGAATCGGGGTCAACTTTTGGCAGCAATGGGGCAAATGGACGGAGCACTCAATGATTTTGACAAGGCAATTGTGTTGGATTCAAAAAATGCCTTGGCGTATTACAACAAAGGAAATATTGTGTTTCAAAAAGGCGATTTTAAAGGAGCAGTTATTCAGTTTGAAAACGCTGTAAAAAGTGATGCAAAGTTTGGCAAGGCTTTCCACGCGTTGGGCGTAGCCCAATTGATGGAGCAACAAAAAGAAGCTGGTTGTCTCAACCTCAAACAAGCTGATAAACTTGGTTATCCTGCCGCGAAAGAAGCATTGGAGCAGAATTGCAAATAAGTATCTTGCTTGAGAGATGAGTGATAAGAGATAAGTGATAAGTGATAAGTGATAAGTGATAAGTGATAAGTGATGAGGGTTGCTCACAACCCGATTACAGAATTAGAGTTTACTCATCAAAAAAGCCTCGCCGATTGATTCGGCGAGGCTTTTTTGATGTAATATTCGTAAGTACTACTATTAACAGTTAAGAAATAACGGTTAACTTAACATAGATACTTACGCTTTTTTAAGGTTCTTTGTCCAGAAGTACAAACCGATAAAGGCAACAATAAGAATGGCAGGAAAAGCTACCATCGTGCTCAGTGTCGCTTGTCCAGCAGCTAGTTCAAGCGCATCGCCTTGGAAACCTTGAGCGGCGGCCTCTGTTTTAGCGCTGTCGATCCAGCCTCCAATGATAGGTTGGAAAATAGAGCTTGAGAACATCCCAACACCACCAATCACCGACATGCCAAGGGCACCACTCGCAGGGATTTTTTCAGCCACAAATCCAACCATGTTTGGCCAGAAATAAGCGATACCGCAAGCATATACAAAAGCCGCAGCGTAGGCAGTTCCACCCGTTACTTTGCTCAATAAGAACAAACCAATGGTAGCCAAAACGGCAGAAACAAGAAGAACCCCCGTTTGGCTGATTTTATGAATCACTGGCCCTGCAAAGAAACGAGCTACGGCCATGGTACCTGTCGTAATCGCAAGAAGCAACATTGGGTCAGCGCCTGACTTACTCAAAATCAAACCTACCCACTGCTGAGGACCAAATTCTGAAATAGCTGTCAAGGCCATACAAGCAAACATGAAAATGAACAAAGGAGAAAGCATTGCTTTGATGTTTTCGCCTACCGAAGCAGCAGCTTCTGTTTTTGGTTTTGGAAACGCTTGTCCCCAGAAAAGGTAAGCATAGACAATCGTTGGAAGAAGAATAACCCAAATTTGAGCTTCCCAACCAGTGTTGGCTTCGGTCATAAATTTAGAAATCAATGAACCAATTACGATACCACCAGGGAACCACATGTGGAATTTGTTCAACATGGCATTCATTTGGTTGCCCTCGTAAGAATCGGCTATCATTGGATTACAAGCGGCTTCAGTACAGCCGTTGCCCAAACCAATAAGAAGGGTCGAAACCAATAAAGTCATATAGTTTCCACCCGAAAAAATTGTTAACAAAATACCGACAGTGTGTGCTAAAAATGCGAATTGCATGATTTTTTTGCCACCTACTGAGTTGTAAATTAAACCTCCCACAATCATGGAGATGGGGAAACCTAAGAACCACATGGAGTTGATAGTTCCTAATTGTTCTCCTGTGAAGCCGTACTGTTTTCCTAGTTGCTCTAGGATACCTGCACGAATACTGAACGAGAACGCGGTGGTAATCAGCGCAAAGCAACTACCGTAAAACAATCTGTCTTTGTTAATCATTGTTTGAAAGGTTTGGTTGAAGGGTATGAAACATATTACTTCCAGTGGACTAAAGTAGGCGTAAGTTTTTTTTTACCCAATTTTCGTGAGAAAAAGGCTTTTTTTTACTTTGTGAATGTAAAAGTACTTCGCTCGTGAATGGCGAAAATGACAGAATCAAACTAACCTTGTAACTAAAACACCAAATTTAAAAATTAAAAATATGGCTCGAAAAATTAGAATGGGCATGGTTGGTGGAGGCCGTGGGGCTTTCATTGGAGGGGTACACCGAATTGCGGCTGCTATCGACGGTGAGATAGACCTAGTATGCGGTGCGTTTAGCTCAACGCCCGAAAAGTCGAAAGCGTCGGGCGAAGATCTTATGCTTGATCCGTCGCGTTGTTATGGCGATTTCAAAGAAATGATTCAAAAAGAAAAACGCCGTAAAGACCGCATGGACGTGGTGTCGATTGTGACGCCTAACCACATGCACTTTGCCCCAGCCAAGATGGCGCTCGAAAACGGCTTCCACGTGATTTGTGATAAGCCCGTGACGTTTTCGTTGAGTGAGGCTAGAAAATTGCAAGAAATTGTTGAAAAAACGGGCTTGACTTTTGCCTTAACCCATAACTATACGGGCTATCCGATGGTGAAAGAAGCCCGTCAACGTATCAAAAACGGGGCCATCGGTGCGATTCGTAAAGTGGTGGTTGAATACCCACAAGGCTGGTTGTCGTTTCCTGTCGAAAAGGACGGGTCGAAACAAGCCGAATGGCGTACCGATCCCAAACGCTCAGGGATTGCAGGCGCAGTGGGTGACATCGGAACGCACGCAGAAAACCTAGCCGAATACATCACAGGGTTGAAAATAACGGAATTGTGTGCCGACGTGAGCCGCGTGGTAGAAGGGCGTGTGTTGGATGATGATGCCAACGTTTTGCTTCGTTTTGACAACGGCGCAAGAGGAATTTTGCACTGTAGCCAAATTTGTAATGGCGATTGGAATGGCCTTAATATTCGCATCTACGGGGAGTTGGGCAGTTTGCACTGGCACCAAGAAACACCTCAATATTTACACCACAAAAGCACGGATGGGTATCAGATTTATCAGCCATCGGTGGGGCAGTTGTCGGACTCTGCCAATGCCCACTCACGCATTCCGTTTGGTCACCCAGAAGGGTACTTGGAGGCTTTTGCCAACGTCTATCGCAATTTTGCCCGTACGGTACGTAAGCGCATGAATGGCGAAGAACCCAATGAATTTGATTTAGATTTCCCAACCATCGAAGACGGTATCCGTGGAATGCAATTTGTCGAAACGGTCATCGCTTCGGGAAAAAGCAATAGTAAGTGGGTTAAGTTTAAAGGATAAAATTGCCTAGTATAACATCCTGTATATATTTGTCGTACAGGATGTTATTTTGAAAATCAACCATCATTAGTTACCTCTTAAATCAGAAAAACATGATTTGCTATTTGAATGAAATTGACGCAAGTACATCTTGATGAGCGAGAGCTGTGGGATCGCCTGAAATCGGGAGATACCAATGCGTTTGGGCAAATTTCGACGCATTATTATCGGATATTGTTTGACTATGGCCGTAAATTCACCAAAGACCGTGAACTTATCAAAGATGTCATTCAAGATGCGCTATTGGTGTTGTGGCAAAAAAGAGCCCACATCAATCCCGACGAAAATGCTAAATTGTACTTACTAAAAATCATTCGGAATAGTTTATTCAAAGAACTTCAAAAACAGCACCTGCGGGTAGCCGATGGCCAGTTTGATGAACTGGAGTTTATGGAGCCCGAAGAATCGTTTATCATTTCGGCAGAATCATCGCAGCAGATGAATGCCAAGCTGCAATTACACCTCAAAAATCTTCCCAAGCGGCAGCAAGAAGTATTGTTCTTGAAATTTTACCAAGACCTCAGCAACGATCAAATCGCGGAGGTAATGAATATTCATCGTCAATCGGTCGCCAATTTGCTCCATAATGGCCTCCGTCTGCTCAAAAATCACTTCTTTCTCACGACCCTCTATTTCATTTTGACAAGGTGTTGACAATTTGTTAACACACCAAATTTCCCCCTCCTGAGAAATACCTTCTCTTTTGCATAATAAATTTTGACTTTCATGAGTATAGACCGCCAAAGTCTGGATATACCTTATAAAAGCAGCAATAAGTACTATTTTTTCTATGATAGATTATAGTAAATTCGAGGTAGAAGATTTTATAACCGACGAATCCTTTGGCGAGTGGGTCAAGGGTGAGTCGGACAAGCATACGGCATTTTGGGAGTTTTGGCTGGAAGCACACCCTGAAAAAAAAGAAATTGTGAAGCAAGCAAGGCAGCTGCTGGAAGCCCTGAAAAACCAACCAACGGCTATCAACGACGATGAAATTTCCATTGAAGTAGCCAAAGTAGTAAGCCAAGTGGAAGAACAGCCTCGTATATTTTTTCCTTGGTGGGGAAAGGTGGCAGCAGCAGTAGTGGTAGCTTTGGGAATAGGCGTATGGTTTTGGGCCACGTTTGTACCAAAGATACCAGTAACGGTAGCAACTTCACCATTGAACAGCAGCACCACAAAGAATGAAAAAGTAGAAGTGATTAATAATACTAATTCCGATTATACGGCGTCTTTGCCCGATGGCAGTACTGTGGTGCTGAAAAAAGGGAGTAAAGTGAGTTTTATTGAAAAGTTTGTGGGCGACAAGCGCGAAGTATTTTTGACGGGTGAAGGGTTCTTTAACGTGGTTCGTAATCCCTCCCAACCTTTTTATGTATATGCCAATGGCCTAGTGACGCGGGTATTGGGAACGAGTTTTACGGTACGGGCTTACACCAAAGACAAAGAAGTAATAGTGGCGGTAAAAACGGGGAAGGTGATGGTGTATTCGCTCTCAGAATTGAAAAAATCGGAGCAAAATGCCAATTATCAAGTGCAGAGTTTGTATTTGACACCCAACCAGCAAGCCACTTTTGAGCGAGAAATGGAGAAGTTTAACAAAGCATTGGTGGAAAAACCTACGATTCTTACAAAACCTGTAGAAACCCCCGATTTTACCTTTGAAAACACGCCTATCGCTGAAGTATTCCAACGCCTTAAAATTGCCTATGGCGTTGATATTGTGTATGATGCAGAAGTGATGAAAAATTGCTCCGTCACGGCACCTTTGGGAGATGAATCGCTTTTTACGAAGCTGACCATCATCTGCAAAACCATTGGGGCGCGTTACGAAATCGTCGAAACCGAAATTGTGGTTTCGGGTCGTGGGTGTCCCTAAATTGTGAACATTAATACTATTCCTCTCTACTAAACTATCCTAAACTTAAACCGAACTCTATGTCTCCATAATTACCTGACTCCTTTAAAAAACGAAGTCGGCAATGGTCGCAACATTACCGACTTGTAGTTTTATCCCCTCCATTTTGTTGTGCTGCAACTACCCGATTTCTCGGGTGCTGGGAGGGATTTTGTCCAAAAAATCTTGAACTAAAACCAAACCAAATGTATGGAAAGTTTACCAAAAAAGCGCAAACTGTTGCTTATAGCTATGCGAATCACCTGTTTACAACTACTGATTAGTGTCGTGCTTAGTGGTTTGGCCGTCGCGCGTGAGGGACTGGCCCAAGAAGCGCTGAATCGTAACATCAGCCTTTCGGTCGAAAATAAGCCATTAAAAACCGCATTGACGCTCATTGAAAAAACCGCTAACGTTAAATTTACGTATTTACCGCAGCTGATTGCCAAAAACGACAAAGTGTCATTGACGGTTTCGAACCAACAGCTGTCGGTTGTTCTTGAAAAACTACTGCGCCCGTTGGGACTATCGTATGAAGCATCGGGAGAGTATATTATCCTGACCAAAGCGGATGTTCAGATGCTCGAAAAAAGGAGCTACGTACCGATGCAAACCATAGAACAGAATGTAAAAGGACGTATCAACGACGAAAAAGGAGAGGGGCTTCCTGGGGTGAGTGTTGTTATAAAAGGCACACAACGTGGTACCACAACCAACGCCAACGGAGAATTTTCGTTGGTTGTGCCTGATAACAAAACAGTGTTGATTATCAGTTATGTGGGTTATAGTCCCCAAGAAATTACGGTCGGCAACCAATCCTCTATTTTGATTTCGCTCAAAGCTGATTTGAAAACGTTGAACGAAGTCGTCGTGGTTGGTTATGGTGTTCAAAAGAAAGCCAACTTGACTGGTGCGGTGGACATGGTTACGAGCGAGATATTTGATAACCGTCCGATGACCAACCTGAACCAAGGTATGCAAGGGGTGTTGCCCAACCTTAACATCAAGATGATGGATGGGAAGCCCAACCAAGCACCAAGTTTTAACATTCGGGGGACGACCTCGATTGGACAAGGAGGAAATGCCTTGGTTTTGATTGATAACGTGGAGGGCGATCCAAGTTTGCTGAACCCCAACGATATTGCGACCATTACCTTGTTGAAAGATGCGGCTTCGGCTTCCATTTACGGAGCAAGAGGGGTATTTGGAGTGGTGTTGATTACCACAAAAAATCCAGCAGCAGGAAAAACAAACGTTACTTATTCCACCAATTATTCGTTCAAAAAGCCCATTGCAAGACCTGACTTGGTGACGGATGGCTACACTTGGGCCTCTATGTTTGCCGAATCATTCGTCAACTTTGGAGGAACGTTTCCCCAAAATGCCAACAAAACCCTCAAGTTTTCTCAGGCGTATTTGAATGAACTCAAACGTCGGTCGGAAGTGGGAGGTTTGCCAGAAGTAGAAATAGACCCTGCAACGGGTGAGTACGTCTATTATGGGAGTACAGACTATTATGGACATTTATACAAAGATGTCAACAACTCTAACGAGCACAACCTGAGTATCTCAGGAAGCACCGACAAAGCGAGTTATTTGATTACGGGTCGTTATTTTGGTCAAGAGGGTTTGTTTCGTTACAACTCGGACGATTATCGGGTCTTTAACTTTACGGGGAAGGGTTCGATTCAGCTATTCCCTTGGTTGAAAATCAACAACATGTCGCAATACTCCGACATGAAATACCACAACCCGTCGAATGTCGGCGAAGGTGGGGGTGTTTGGCGCAATATTGCGGATGAAGGCCACCCTTTGGCTCCATTGTTGAACCCCGACGGTACCATCACTTTTTCGGCAGCATATAGCATTGGTGATTTTTACTATGGTAAAAACGGCATTGACAATAACAAAAAGGTGTTTAGAAATACGACGGGATTTGTATCTCAGTTTTTCAACGACAAATTGAGAGTAAAAGGTGATTTTACAATTCAAAATACCGACAACAATGACCGAATCAAGGCAGTACCAGTGCCTTACAGCGTCAAACCTGGTACAATAGCGTACGTTGGAACGACGACCAATTCTATCAATGATGTGTATCGTGAAACGTCGTACATGACGACCAACCTTTATACGGAGTACGAAAATACGTTCAAAGAAAACCATTATTTGAAAGCAATGGTGGGGTATAACTACGAGCAATCGAATTATCAGCGGTTGTCTGCCCAACGTAACGGACTTATTTTTGAGGATGCACAAGACATTAACCTAGCGCTAGGGCAGGCCATTACCACCACGGGAGGCTGGGAAAGATGGAAAATTCAAGGAGGTTTTGCTCGGCTCAACTATTCGTACAAAGACCGATATTTGTTGGAAGTAAACGGTCGTTATGATGGGTCATCGAAATTTCCTGCCAATCAGCGATTTGCCTTTTTTCCATCGTACTCTTTCGGTTGGAGGTTATCCAAAGAGCCCTTCTGGAAAGTATCAGAACGGGTTGTTTCCGACTTAAAACTAAGAGCATCTTATGGCTCATTAGGAAATGGTAACATCAGTTCGTATGCTTACTTGGAGCAATTCTCTATTTCACAATCATCCATGATTTTGGCAGGTCAGCGGCCGCAGCAAACCAGAAACCCAACGGTTTTGCCTGAGGGGCTTACGTGGGAAACCGCCACCACCAAGAATATCGGGATTGATTTGTCGATGCTTTCTAATCGGTTGACTTTTGTGGCCGATGCCTATATCCGAACCACCACCGATATGTTTACGGTGGGTTTGACACTTCCTGCTGTTTTTGGTGCGACTGCTCCCAAGGGTAACTATGCCGATTTGGAAACCAAAGGCTGGGAAACCATGCTGTCGTATCGCGACAAGTTTTCGCTTGGCTCAAAGCCATTTAATTTTGATTTACGCCTAACATTGGCAGATTATAAGGCGGTAATTACCAAATACAATAACCCACAAAAATTGTTAAATGATTATTACGAAGGGCAAGTATTGGGTGAAATTTGGGGATACGAAACCGATGGTTTCTTTAAGTCGGCAGATGATGTAAAAAACAGTGCGAGCCAGAATTTGTTCAGAACTGCTTCCAATGGACTTTGGTTTCCAGGAGATATTAAGTTCAAGGATGTCAACGGCGACGGTGCCATTACGCCAGGTACTGATAGGGTAGAAAACCCAGGCGACCGCTCTATCATTGGTAACTCTACCCCAAGATATACCTACGGGGTTATGCTGGGTGCCGATTGGAATAATTTCTTCTTCTCCGCTTTTATTCAGGGCGTTGGACAACAAAATTGGTATCCCAGCAGAGAGGCAAACCTATTTTGGGGACAATACAACCGTCCTTATGGAGATATTCCTAAAAGCCAATTGGGAAATATCTGGACGGAGCAAAACCCCAACGCGTACTTCCCACGGTATGTGTCGCGGATAGCTAGTAATGCCAACGGAACCCTCAGCGCTGCGCAAACCCGCTACTTGCAAAATGTGGCGTATATGCGTCTGAAAAACATCCAAATTGGGTACAACTTGCCCCGCGCCATCGTCTCAAAAATTGGTTCTTCGGCAGGACGGGTTTTCTTGTCTGCTGAAAATATTTGGTCATTATCACCTCTTTACAAACATACCCGTGATTTTGACGTAGAAAGCGCCGTAGCTTCCGACCAAGTATTTAGCCCTGGTGGAAACTCTGGGGATGCCTACAACTATCCAATTATGAAAAGTGTAACCGTTGGTTTGTCTATCACTTTCTAACCACCAAAAAAGTACGACTATGAAGCTTAAATACATCCTTATATTACTTGTCGCAACCTTATGCGCAGGCTGTGATTTGGAGGAACTTCCAGAAGCAACTACTTCAAAGGGGCCTATATTTGGTAGCGAAAGTGGCTTGGTGCTTTATACCAACTCGTTTTATACGCTGTTCAATGGTAAAAACCTCCACCGAGCCGACGCCATGTCTGACTACTTAGCACGGCGAGAGTCGCCATCGTTTATTACCGAAGGCAACTACAGCGCTCAGGTGAGTACTGGCTGGAGTTGGTCAGAGTTGAGAAATATCAATTATTTTATCCAAAACTGCAACGACCCCAAAGTGCCGCTGGCCGTTCGCAAAAACTACTTAGGTATTGCACGGTTCTTTCGGGCTTGGTTTTATTTTGATAAAGTCAAACGGTTTGGTGATGTGCCTTGGTATGGTAAAGCGCTTGACGTATCAGATACTGAATTGTTGTTCAAAGGCCGAGATCCGCGTAGTGTTGTGATGGATTCGGTGGTGGCCGACTTGGACTATGCTTGTCAAAACATTTCAACGAGCAGCGAGCCAACCAGAAGTTTGGTGACAAAATACGTTGCGTACGCATTCAAGGCGCGTGTGTGCCTTTTTGAAGGAACTTTCCGAAAATACCACACCAACTTAGGGCTGCAAAATACAGCCGCTGGGTTTCTAACCCAAGCGGCTGAGGCAGCTAAAAAAGTAATGGATGAAGGTGGTTATAAACTATTTGATGGTTCGGGAACGGACAAATCGTACCGCCAAGTGTTTATCAGCGCTGCGCCTGTGACAACGGAAGTGATGCTGTCGGCGGTCTGTGATTTGGCCTTAAATAACCTAAACGATGCCAACTGGTATTGGACAAGTGGTACTTACGGCGATAAAGCAAGCTTTATTCGGACGTTTATCAATACGTATTTGAACATCGACGGGACGCCTTTTACCAATAATGCAGCCTACAAAACCATGTTGTTTAAGGACGAGGTAAAAGGACGCGACAGACGTCTCCAACAAACCATTCGGGTAGGTGATTACAAGCGGACGAGTGGGGGTGTGTTGGTGCCATCGCCACCGTTGTTTTCCTATACCTTCACAGGCTATATGCCTATCAAGTGGACGTTGGATGACATGTATTACGATACCCGCGACTTGAACATAAACTCCGTTTCTATTTTCCGATTTGCCGAAGTATTACTCAACTATGCCGAGGCAAAAGCTGAATTGGGAACGCTCACCGACGCTGATTGGGCAGCTTCGATTGGTGCCTTACGCAAGCGGGCGGGGATTACGGGTGGACTTACGACCAAACCAACGGTTGTTGATAGCTACTTGCAATCCAACTATTTCCCAGCCATCACCGACCCAGTGGTTTTGGAAGTACGCCGAGAACGCGGTATTGAGCTTTGTTTGGAAGGTTTCCGTTTTGACGATATTTTAAGATGGAAACGCGGAGAGTTGATGCAAATGGAGTGGAATGGAATGTACGTCCCGTCGCTCAATACGCCGATGGATTTGAACGAAGACGGGATTTTGGACGTAGCATTTTACAAAACGCTGCCAGCGTCTCGTCCAGCGGGAGTGACTTACGTGGAAGTGTCGCCTACAATCGCGGGCAAGCCTAACTCACAACTTATTTCGGGAGATACTTCAGGTGAACTGACGTGGTTGAACAACATACCACGTAAGTGGACAGACCGAAACTATTATTATCCGATTCCAACGGCTGATATTATTACTAATCCAAAACTTACCCAAAATGCGGGCTGGTAGAGGGTAACAAGTGATTTTGTATTTGATGAATAGCTCGGCCGTGGGTCGAGCTATTCGTTTTTTATACCTTATTTTTGAAGAAATCATCATTTTCGGCACTCACAGTCTCTGCAAGCTTCCAACGTCTCAAAGGGAACCACGCCACCACATCCACCCCACGTAAATTCTTTGCACTTCTTTTCTTTTTTGTCGTAATAAAATCGCCTAAACGCCGCAAAACATACTCCAGTCTCAGGCTCTAAAGCGCAATTGGGTGGAATGGGGCAAGAGCTTTCACAACTTATTAGGCTTACGATAATTGTTGTCAACCAAGCAGATGATAGGGTGCGCTTTTTCATGGAGCTTATTGTTTATTATTGAGACTCACAACTTCAACAAAAAGTTGGAATTTAAGCGCTATGTTTGTGGCAGCCATCAGTAATAAAACCCGTTTTTCTGCTTTAAAAAGTACCAAAAAGCTTGCAGGAATTTGTTTAATTGCGGGCTGTAACGTAAAACATTTTGTCTTTTACTCGTTCAAACCAATGAAAACCATCAAAGGACCTGCCATATTTTTGGCACAATTTATGGGCGACGAAGCCCCGTTCAACTCGTTGGATACCATCGCAAAGTACATGGCCGATTTGGGCTACAAAGGAATTCAAATTCCGACTTGGGATTCGCGTTGTATCGACCTCAAAACTGCTGCTGAGTCAAAAACGTACTGCGACGAGTACAAAGGAAAATTGGCCGACATCGGCGTGGAAATCACCGAATTGTCTTCGCACTTACAAGGCCAATTGGTCGCAGTTCACCCTGCTTATGACCCTATGTTCGACGGCTTTGCGTCGCCAGAGGTGCGTAACAACCCTGCGGCTCGTACGGAGTGGGCTATTCAGCAATTAAAATGGGCAGCAAAAGCTTCTCAAAACCTCGGCTTAACCTCACACGTGACGTTTTCAGGAGCGTTGTTGTGGCCTTTCTTGTATCCATGGCCCCAGCGTCCAGCAGGTTTGGTGGAAACAGGCTTTAAAGAATTAGGCAAACGTTGGAAGCCAATTTTGGATGCTTTCGACGAAGCAGGCGTAAACGTAGGCTATGAACTTCACCCAGGTGAGGATGTTCACGATGGCGTTACGTTCGAGATGTTCTTGGAAGCCGTTGGCAACCACCCACGGGCTGGTATCAACTATGACCCAAGCCACTTTGTATTGCAACAGCTTGATTATCTACAATTTATTGATTTTTATCACGAGCGTATTTTTGCTTATCACGTCAAAGACGCTGAGTTTAATCCAACGGGTAAGCAAGGCGTTTACAGTGGTTTCCAAGGCTGGGCTGACCGCGCAGGTCGTTTCCGTTCGTTGGGCGACGGTCAAGTAGATTTTAGCGGAATTTTCTCTAAATTATCGCAATACAACTACGATGGTTGGGCGGTATTGGAGTGGGAGTGCTGCATCAAATCGCCGATTCAAGGAGCGGCTGAAGGCGCACCGTTTATCGCTGATCATATCATTCAAGTAACCGAAAAAGCATTTGATGATTTTGCAGGAACGGGCGCTGATGAAGCCTTTAACCGTAAAGTATTAGGTTTGTAGGAATATACCCTCACCTTCCCGAAAGTTCTAAACTTTCGGGAAGGTGTACCACCAAAAAAGCCGCAATAGACATCCTATCGCGGCTTTTTTGGTGAGTTCAGTTAACTGATATTAATTTCTTGGAGGGCCGCCTGGACCACCACCTGGACGAGCGCCGTTCGGACGGCCTGGGTGGGCTTCGCCACGGTGGCAAGTAGAGCAACCAATGCGAGGTTTACGGTCTTTAGTCGCGTATGAAGGCAAAGCAGCAATGACTTCATCGTTGATTTTACCCACCATCGCCACCATATCAGTAGCAATTTTGTGGTCATTTTTCTCGTCAGAAGCCCAGTCGTTTAGGTTGTGGCAGTGGCTACAGCTTACGCCAAGGGTTTTGCTCCAACGGTTTTCCATGATGCCTAAAACGGCTTCTGCGGGTTGGCCTTTAAAAATCTTAATGTTTTTGAACACCTGTTCTGCGGGTAGTTTTTCTTTGCCCACAATCGCCTCTTTGATGGCTTTTACGTGCTTGGCGCGGTCAGCAGCAAGGCTGTCTTCGCGAGGATCAGCAGAAGGGGCAGTGGTGCGTGAGGGAGTTAAAGCCAATAAAGAAGCGATGGCAGTTACTCCAAAAAGGGATAAAATCCATTTTTTCATGGGAAGGAAGAGGTTTAAATGGGAACTTTGATTACGGTAGCAAACTTAGAGAAAAAGTAAAAGTTTCCAAGAATCTACGCTAAAATAAGTTAGGAAAACGTGGGGATTTGATAGATTTGAGGCTGTTTTGAACAAGTACCTAACAAATTAACCATGCTTATCATTGATGCACACCTCGACATGGCCATGAATGCCGTCGAATGGAACCGTGACTATACGTGTTCGGTTCAGGAACTTCGTGAACGTGAAATTGAAAAAAACTTAACTGATAAACGAGACCGTGGCAAAGGGACGGTTTCGTTGCCCGAACTACGAAAAGGGAAAATTGGCTTGGTAGTTGCAACGCAACTGGCTAGAGTAACCGAGCGCGGAAGTGCCTTTGACGGCTGGTATTCTCCTGCCCAAGCCTGGGCCATGACCCAAGCCCAACTCGCGTGGTACCAAGCCATGACAGATTTGGGTGAAATGGTACAGATCACTGATTATGAAGGGCTAACAAAGCACCTCGAACTGTGGCAAAATGCCTCTATTCCCGACGAAACCAAACCTGTTGGTTTTATTTTATCCTTAGAAGGGGCAGACTCGTTGGTGAACCTTTCTTACCTCGAAAAAGCATACGGATACGGATTGCGTGCCCTTGGGCCTGCTTGGTACGGGCCAGGTCGGTATGCGTCGGGTACGGCTACGACCGACGGTTTGACGGCCGCTGGAAAAGACTTGTTACGCGAGATGGACGCGCTCGGAATGATTTTGGACGCCACGCACCTTACCGACAAAGGTTTTGACGAAGCACTGGCCATTTATAAAGGCACGATTTGGGCGAGTCACCACAACTGCCGTACGTTAGTGCCTCACCAGCGCCAGCTTTCTGACGAGCAAATTTTACGGTTAGCGGAAAGAGGTGCGGTGATTGGCGGGGCGTTGGATGCTTGGATGATGGCTCCAGGGTTTTTGCAACGTCAATCTGACCCCAAAGAGTTTGGTGTAACGATGGATAAACTCGTGGATCACTGGGATCATATTTGCCAATTGACGGGCAATAGCCTCCACGTCGCATTTGGTACGGATTTGGACGGAATGTTTGGCCGCGAGCAGTCGCCTTACGACTTAGACACCATCTCCGACCTGCAAAAGTACCAAGACTTATTGCGTAATCGTGGGTACTCAACCACGGATATTGAGAATATATTCCATAAGAATTGGTTAAGATTACTTACAAATACTTGGAAATAGCCCAAATGGGTTTTGTATTATTGTTAGATTAAATATTGGTATATCGTTGATATGTCCAATTTTTAAGTGTATAAATGACATATTAAAAAAATTTAACAAATGTTGTCATTTTAATAACAATAATTTAAAAATTGCGTATAAATTGCATTTGGTAATCTAAACTAATCCCTATCAATTTATGCGTAAAATTTTATTTGCCAATCTGGTCGTAATACTTATTGCGACTGGAAATTTGATGGCACAAGACAGAGCACTGTCGAGGGCTGTCAAAGACGAAAATGGGCAAGGACTGCCCTGTGTGAACATTCTACTCAAAGGCACCAACCGCGGAACGAACTCCGCTGGAGATGGTGCCTTTAAACTTTTGGTTCCAGCTTCTGGGACTTTGGTGTTTTTTTCAGTGGGCTACGAAACAAAATATGTAGCGTTCAATTCTTCTCTCTAATCAAAACTACTATGCAAAAAAATAAACTTGTATGGTTCATAGCCATTTTACTTTTCATGGTAAATGGCCTACGAGCACAAACGCGTGTCATAACAGGGAAGGTGACTTCCTCGGCAAATGAAGCCCAACCTGGCGCTTCGGTGATTGTCAAGGGCACAAATAAAGGAACCGTCACGGATGCTAATGGTGTCTATAGTTTAAGCGTGCCAAATGGTGATGTGACGTTGGCAGTATCGATTATTGGCTTTAATGGCCTAGAAAAATTAGTGAGAGCTAATGTTTCGACGATGGACTTTTCGCTTACTGAAAATGCAAGTACCTTAAACGAAGTCGTCGTTACGGCACTTGGTATTTCTCGTGAAAAGAAAACGCTGGTGTATGCCACCCAAACGGTTAAACCCACTGAATTGGTAGAGGCAAGAGATCCAAACAACGTGATCAATTCACTATCAGGTAAAATTGCCAATGCCGTTATTACGCAAGGTTCGGGCGGGCCAGGTTCAGGTGCTCGAATTGTATTGCGGGGTAACCGCTCCATTCAGGGGTCAAACAATGCGTTGATCGTAGTAGATGGTGTGCCATTGAGCAACGGTACAAACGGTACCGCTGGAAGTGACTTCGGTTTTGTGCAAGGTTCTGACGGTGCTTCGAGTATCAACCCTGATGATATTGAGTCTGTTACGGTATTGAGAGGCGCCTCCGCAGCAGCGTTGTATGGAAGCCAGGCAGGTAACGGCGTTTTAGTCATTACAACCAAGAAAGGTAAAGCAGATAAAGTTGCGGTAAGTATCAATTCAGGGTTTAGTACTGAAAATGTTTGGGCATTGCCTCGGTTTCAAAATACTTATGGACAAGGTAACGGTGGTATATTGAGCACGACATCGGGCGAAAGCTGGGGTGCTAAAATGACGGGACAATCTATCACTAACTATTTGGGACAGCCTGGTACTTATTCTGCACAGCCTAATAACGTTCAGGATTTTTTCAGAAATGGTTCGAGCTTAAATAATGCGATTAGTGTGACGGGTGGTACAGATAAAATGCAAACGTATGTATCTTATACCAACAACCGCATTGGTGGGATTATTAACAAAAATGATTTATTCAGAAATACGATAAACCTTCGTATTACTAACCAAATCTCGAAGCGTTTTTCGACGGATGCCAAAATTACGTATGTGAATCAACGCATCAATAGCCGCCCACGGTCGGGTGAAGAAAACGCCCCCGTCGCTAACATTTATAATGTGGCTAGAAACATGACGACTGCCGATTTGATGCAATATGAGAAACTGAACAATGTTGGTATCCCAGAGCCTACTACTTTTCCATCTACGCTAAGTTCGATTTATCAAAACCCTTATTGGATGATAAATAATTACATCAATAACGAAGCGAGAGATCGAGTGATTGGGTTTTTAACGGCTAAATACAAACTTACTGATTGGCTGACTCTTTCAGGAAAAGCGAACCTTGATAAAACTACTGACAACGGCGAAACTTCGATTTATCAAGGAACAATCTTGTATTCTAGGCCTGGTGGGGATTATTCAAGAAACACCATCAATGTAACCGAAAAATGGTTTGACTTGATGCTTGATGGTAACAACAAAATCACTGATAATTTAAACATCAATTATCGCGTAGGTGGAATTTTCCAAGATAGCCAATACGATGGTAATTCTCAGTCAGCAGGTGGTTTGAATGTAACCAATAAATTCAGTTTGAATTTTTCACAAAACCCATCCGTAACATCAAGCTTTACCCGAGTACAAACACAGTCGGTATTTGCACAAGCCAACTTGTCTTTGAAAGAATCGGTGTTTTTGGATTTAAGTTTGCGTAACGACTGGGATTCAAGGCTTCCAAGTCCTCACTCCTTCCTTTATCCTTCGGCGGGGCTTTCTACCATACTTTCTGATTTGGTTAAATTACCAGAAAGCATCTCCTTCTTAAAAGCAAGCCTAAACTATGCCGAAGTAGGTAATGGGGGTAGATTTGGTCTATTGAAATCGGTTTATAACTATGGTCAAGGGGCTGGAAATGGCTTTTTACAAATCAATTCTACGCTTCCTTTCCCTAACTTAAAGCCTGAAATTGTTAGAAACTTAGAGTTTGGACTTGAAGCTAAATTCTTACAAAATAGATTAGGGGTTACAGCTACTTATTATAAGAGTAACTCATTCAATCAATTGTTGAGTGTGAGCTTACCAGTTGCCACTGGATTCAGCAGACAATACATCAACGCTGGAAATATCCAAAACTCAGGTATTGAATTGGTACTAACAGGTACACCTTTGCCGCAAGATTCGCCTTTGAAATGGGATATTACTTTCAATGCTGCGATGAACCGCAACAAAGTGGTAGAATTGAGCGACCAAGTAAAAATATTCTATCTTGGTGGTGGATTCGGTCGCTCGGCAACACCAGTAGTTGAAGAAGGCAAAGCTTATGGTGATTTGTTGGCTTTCAAATGGAATACAAATGCTTCTGGACAATACATAGTTGATGCCAACGGCAAGCCAAGTTTAACACAGGAACAAAGCTATATCGGTAATTTCAACCCAAAAGCAACCCTCGGTCTTTCCAACTCGTTTGACTACAAAGGTGTTTCTGTACGTTTATTGGTGGATGGTCGTGTGGGTGGTATTGTTGTTTCAGGAACTGAAATGAACCTAGCTTTTAGTGGTATTACTGAAGGAACCGAGGCGTATCGCGAAGGTGGCTGGAATTTGGGTGGTGTAAATGATAAAGGAGAAGCCAACTCAAAAGCCATCAAAGCGCAGGATTTTTGGCAAATCGCATCTGGTAAAAGATACGGTGCAGGTGAGTTTTTTGCGTATGATGCTACTAATTTCCGAGTACGCGAACTTTCAATCGGGTACAATCTTCCTGTAAAAAACATTAAAGCGGTGAAAGCAGCCAAATTGATGCTCGTTGCCCGTAACTTATTGTGGTTATACAGAGGTAGTTCAATATTGGACATCCCAGGTTTAGAAAAACGTAAAATGTGGTTTGACCCTGATATGAGCTTGGGTAATGGCAACTTCCAAGGTGTTGAATATGGTACAATGCCTGCAACACGTACACTGGGAGTGAATTTGCAAGTAACGTTCTAAGGTTTAATTTTTTCAATTAAAAATTTACAAAATGAAAATAGATAGCTTTTTAAAATCCTTGTCTGTTCTCAGTTTTTTTGTACTCCTATTCAGTTCTTGTACAGACAAATTTGACGAAATCAATACAGACAGAAACTCAGTTGCTACCGTAGGTTCGGCCGAATTACCCTTTCTTTTTGCCAAAGCCGAGGCTTCAGCGGTTCCTAATATTTGGAATTATCAGATTGCACAAAACCTGTTTGCAGATCAATACGCCCAATATTTTGCTTGTACGGCTACCTATTTCCCATCTGACCGTTTGAATATTCGTATGGACTGGGTAGGTGCTGCTTTTAATCCGATTTATACCGACATGGTGCCTCAGTTGCAGTCAATCAAGGCGGCTGCTCCTGCGGGTTCTGCCGAAGCCGCCATTGCCGACGTGGTTTGGGTACTTGGTTTTCATAGAGTCACGGATTACTGGGGGCCAATTCCTTACTTTAATGCTGGAAAAGCGGGAAGCTCGGTGGCGTATGATGCACAGGATAAAATCTATGATGATTTTTTCAAAAAATTGGCTGCCGCTTCTGAAGTGTTGAAAAATAAGCAAAACGAAAAGCCCTACGGAACTTTTGACTTGATTTACGGTGGCGATGCTGGTAAATGGTTTAGATTTGCCAATACGTTAAGATTACGTTTAGCATTGCGTATTTCAAAAGTGGACCCTGCAAGAGCAAAAACCGAAGCGGAAGCAGCGGTGGCAGCAGGCGTATTTCAGGCTAGTCCGGGCGATGATGCTTTGCTTCAGAAAAGCACAAAAGGATCAGACAACAACGGTCTTTCAATCATGTCAGATTGGAACGAGTTTCGTATGAGTGCTTCGATGGAGTCTGTGATGAAAGGATACAAAGACCCCCGTATGTCGGTTTATTGGTTGCCAAACAATGCTACAAAAGCCAATCCTAATGGGACAGGAAAATACGACGGTTTGCGCAATGGGCTTACTTCTACCCAATTGACGGAGGCAGTCAACCTGCCAACTGCCAATGCCAAAGTAGGTGCTAGATGGTCTTCCCCTGATTTTGGAGGAAATGGTACTTACTTAGAGACTCCACAAAACATCATGTCGGTAGCGGAAGCATTTTTCTTGCGTGCCGAAGGTGCCTTGTTGGGTTGGAATATGAACGGTACTGCTCAAAGTATGTACGAAGAAGGTATTCGACAATCAATGAGACAATGGGGAATAACCGATGCCGCAGCAATCACGGCCTATATCAATAGCCCAGATGTGCCTGTTGCTCCCGAAGATTTCTTGAAATCGCCAGCGGTGTCAAAAGCTCCAATTAAATGGGCAAGTGACATAGCCACCCAAAGAGAACAAATTGCGATTCAGAAATGGTTGGCGATTTTCCCTGATGGATCAGAGGCTTGGGCCGATTATCGTCGTGGTCGTAACTTCATTTTATATCCAGTGGCAAACTCTGAAAACCCTGATATTACAGACCCAACGAAGCAATGGATACGAAGAATCCCATTCTTGTTATCAGAAAAACAAAACAACAAAGCGGCGGTTGATGCAGCGGTTCCTTTGTTAGGTTCTGGTGGCGATAAAGTTACAACACCTCTTTGGTGGGATAAGAACTAGATTTTGTACTAAGCTTTTTTGTAGATTCCACCGAATATTGTTATTTGGTGGAATCTCTTTATCACTTATACCCAAAACCATGCGAAAACTTCTATTCGCCCTTTTTACACTGTTTTTTTTGAATTCGTGTAAAGACAATAATGCCCTTTTTACTGAATTATCTGATGATGAAACAGGTATTAATTTCAGAAATACGCTGTTTGAAGATGGGCCTTTAAATGTTGCCAATTACATCTATTTCTACAATGGCGGAGGGGTCGCCGTTGGTGATATTAACAACGATGGGCTACAAGACATACTTTTTACGGGAAATATGGTCAGAAATAGGCTTTTTTTGAACAAAGGAAACTTTCAGTTTGAAGATATTACCAAAAAAGCAGGCGTTGACCAAATGCAGGGCTGGTGTACTGGTGCAACGATGAGCGATGTAAACAATGATGGAAAATTAGATATTTATATTTGTCGCAGTGCTGATATTAATCCTGACCGCCGTAAAAATCTTCTTTTTATCAATAATGGCGATTTAAGTTTTACCGAAAAAGCCGATGAATATGGTTTAGCCGACAATGGTTATTCGACCATGGCCTCTTTTTTAGATTATGACAAAGACGGCGATTTAGACTGTTTTATCATCAACCACTCTATACAAAAATATACCGCTGGTGTCCAAGATAACCCCGAATTGAGAAAAGAACGGAATCCTGATTATGCCAGTAAATTGTACCGCAACGATTTAATTCCCCCTGTTGGGGGGACTAAGGGGGGCTTTACCAATGTCTCTGACCAAGAAGGCATTTTTTCAAATGTCCTGACTTTTGGTTTGGGGGTTACGGTCTCAGATTTTAATAATGACGGTTGGCCTGATATTTCGGTTTCCAATGATTTTAACGAACCAGATTATTTCTTTGAAAATAATGGAAATGTGACAGGTTCATCCCCACGATTTACCGAAAAACTTGTTCAGAAAATGGATAACATTTCCCTCTATTCGATGGGAACCGATGCTGCTGATTATGACAACGATGGCAATGTTGATTTGCTGACCCTCGACATGATGCCCGAAGACAATGAAACCATCAAGATGCACAGTGGGCCTGAGAATTTTAATAAGTTTCAGTTTCTGTTTAGGCAAGGGTTTTATTATCAATTCAGTCGAAATATGCTTCAACGCAACAATGGCGATGGTACTTTTAGCGAAGTGGGGCAATTGGCTGGCGTATCAAATACTGACTGGAGTTGGGCAGGTTTATTCAGCGATTTTGACAAAGATGGATTCAAAGACCTTTTCGTTACCAATGGCTACGTGAAGGATTACACTGAAATGGATTTTTTGAAATATTCGGTGGATAGAGTCATCAAGTCAATGGCAAAAGACTCCGCAAATGTGGACCCGATTCCTGAATATTTACGAAAAATGCCTAAAAATGAAACCCAAAATTATGCTTTCAAAAACAAAGGCGATGGGACCTTTCAAAAAATGTCTAATGAATGGGGATTTACTACAAAAGGAGTTTCTGCGGGTGCTGCTTATGCGGATTTGGACAACGACGGCGACCTCGATTTGATCGTGAATAATACCAACGCGTTGGCGAGTATTTATAAAAACAATGCTGAAAAATTAAGTAAAAACAATTATTTGTCTGTCAAATTAGATGGCGGCGCTACGAATCGTTTTGGCATTGGTGCAAAAGTAAAATTGTATTCTAAAGGGAAACTTATGTACCAAGAACAATCGCCAGTAAGGGGCTTTCAATCATCAAATGACCCTGTTTTAAACTTTGGCGTTGGCGAAAATACCACGATTGATTCACTCATAGTCATTTGGACAAATGATTCTTACCAAAAATTAACCACCGTAAAAACGAACCAAGTTTTAACATTAAAAATAGCTGATGCCCAAAACAAATGGGTATATCAGAATCAAAAGCCCAATCCGATTTTCTCGCAAAGCAGTCTGACAAATGTGATTCATAAAGAAAATGGATTTAGCGATTTTACGGTGCAATCGCTTTTGCCAAATTATTACAGCCGACAAGGGCCATCCATTGAGGTTGCAGACATCAATAACGATGGCTTGGATGACTTTTTTATGGGGGGAGCAAAAGGCGAAGTTTCGCAATTATTTACCCAAAATAAAAACAATACATTTAGTAAAACAAATACGCCGATATTTGCTCAAAGTGCTGGTAGCGAGGATGTAGCAAGTGCTTTTTTTGATGCAGATAACGACGGTGACAAAGACCTTTATGTAGCGGCGGGGGGGTATGAATTTGAAGCAAACGACCCATTGTTACAAGATAGATTGTACCTAAACGATGGAAATGGAAATTATAGTTTAAGCGAAAATTCCCTTCCAAAATTATTAACAAGTAAAGGCTGTATAAAAGCGGTTGATATTGATTCTGATGGCGATTTAGACCTTTTTGTTGGGGGAAGAATCGTGCCCCGAAAGTATCCTGTTGCCCCCATTTCTTATATTTTAATCAATGAAGGAAAAGGAAATGGTTCGTCGCCACGATTTACCGACAATACCCAAAAAATCTGCCCATCATTGAGCCAAATCGGTATGGTAACCGATGCCGTTTGGATGGATTTGAATAACGACAAACAGCAAGACTTGATTGTAGTAGGGGAGTGGATGCCCATTAAAGTTTTTATCAATTCAAAAGGAAAATTGACCGATAAATCGGCGGAATACATCCATTTTGCAAGTACTGGTTGGTGGAATAAAATCAATGCCACCGACATGGATGGCGATGGAGACTTGGATTTAATTATTGGAAATTGTGGATTAAACACCCAGTTTAAAGTCAATGAAAAAGAACCGATGACTGTTCATTACAAAGATTTTATGGATAACGGTTCGATTGTGCCTGTTCTGAGTTATTACATTGATGGGGTCTCGTATCCGATGGCTTCTCGGGATGATTTGGCCGAACCAATGCCGTTTATCAAGAAAAAATTCACTGATTATAAATCGTATTCAACGGCTACGATAACCGATGTTTTTAGCTCAAAAGAATTAGAAAATGCTAAAGTTTTGAAATCAGAAATTATGCAAACCCTTTATCTCGAAAATCAAGGAACTAAAGGGTTTAAAGCCCATACACTACCGATGGAAGCCCAATATGCGCCTGTAACGGCTATTGTAGCTGATGATTTTGACAATGATGGCAAAAAAGATTTGCTTTTGGCGGGTGGTAATACTTGGATACGCATCAAATTTGGGCGTTACCTTGCCAATCACGGTGTGTTGCTTTTGGGGGATGGAAAAAACAATTTTAAATATGCTTCACAATCTCAATCTGGTTTGAACTTAAAAGGCGATATTAGAAATTTACACACAATCAATTCAAGTAAAAACAAACGGATAATTGTTGGCGTAAATGATGGAGAGGCGTTGATTTTGGACAGGAAGTAAACAGGAATATCTAAGCGGGTGTAAGAAACTTTGCAGTTGACTAGGAAAAGTTAAACACATAGACCACATAGAATTTTCACGTCTGTCTATGTTTACTATGTGTTTATTCTAATGTTCTCTATGTGTTTTAAAACGTAGCTTTGCTGGCAGGAATCGTTTTTGATTTAATAGTCAATTTCTTCATCTCGAAGCAATTGGGCAAGATTTAGGGTGCAATCTTCCATTAAGGGAATGTTTTCATCGTAATTGACGAGATACCAGGGAACATTGGCCGTGATGACAAAGATTTTCTTGGTTTGGGTAGTAATCCAAATGACTTTTTCTACCCCAAAATCAAGCATTTTCTGCGATTTGTTCAAAACATACGCTAGGTCGCTTGTCAGTCCAGTTTCTTCGAGAGCTACTTTGATGTCCACTTCAATCACTATTTTGGGCGCCACATCAAAGTATTTATCAGTTAATGTAATTTTGTCTTTTTCAAAAATGGCAATATCGTTGGCTAAGTTACTCCCTGAACTTACGTGCAAGCCCGACTCATTGGAGGCAATTAAATATTTTTTTCGATTGATACGAATCCCGATATAAAGACCAATTAAATAGACCAACACGGCCTGTAATGAACTGCTGCCCATGATTTCTTCCAATGTTTTCTTTCCTGACAATACTTCCAAATAACCGCGATAAGGCAAGGCTTGCCCGTCCAGCTCTTCATAGACCAAATGGGCGGGTATTTTCCGAATTTTTGGGCGTCGTTTGGTGGCAATGACAACCATAGCGTGTTCTTTTTTTGACAATTTTACTCAAAAAAGCGACACAAACCAAGCCAAAATTTTATCTTGCATTATCCAATAACTTCACACAAACCCATGAGTCCGCTCTATTTTTTAGCCCCCAAACAATGGTTGTTTATCGGCCTGATGTTGGGACTGTTCCAAGCTTCAACGGCTCAAAATGCAGTTGTTCGTGAAACCACCCAAACCCTCACCACCTACCCGTTTTCAGACCCTGACCCAGTGCCTAAGCCTGGGCGTATCTATCCTTATTTTCGCTACGATGGCTATACTGACAAGCCCGTATTGAAAGATTGGAAGTTTATTGAACTTGAAAACGACTACATCAAAGTCTATATCACGCCCGAAATCGGGGGTAAAATTTGGGGTGCTTACGAAAAGTCCACCAACTTCCCTTTCATTTACTTCAATCACGTCGTCAAATTCCGAGACGTGGCGATGCGAGGGGCGTGGACGTCGGGTGGTATTGAAATCAACTTTGGAGATATTGGCCATGCACCTACGGTATCGGCTCCCGTTGATTATTTTACGCGAACCAACGCCGACGGGAGTGTAAGTTGCTTTCTGGGAGCGTGGGATTGGTCATCACGGACGCGCTGGATGGTGGAGGTAAATTTGCCCAAAGACAAAGCCTATTTTACCACCAAGTCGCACTGGTACAACGCTACAGCTTTTGAAACGAGTTATTATCATTGGATGAATGCAGGTTTCAAAGCCGCAGGAAACCTCGAATTTGTTTTTCCTGGCAGCCATTACATCGGGCACGAGGGTGAAGTAGGAACTTGGCCCAAGGATTCGTTGGGTAGAAATCTGGGTTTTTACGAAAAAAATAACTTTGGTAGCTACAAATCGTATCATGTGGTTGGGAAACATACCAATTTTTACGGCGGCTTTTGGCACGACGACAACATGGGTTTTGCCCGTTATTCACCTTATCACGATAAGTTAGGAAAGAAAATCTGGATTTGGGGACTGTCGCGCGAAGGGATGATTTGGGAAAAACTATTGACCGATAATGACGGCCAGTACGTTGAACTTCAGTCAGGTAGGCTTTACAATCAGGCAGCTGAGGGCAGTATGTACAGCCCTTTTAAACACGTTTCGTTTAAACCCTTTACCCACGATAGCTGGACGGAATATTGGTTTCCAGTGAAACAAACCCGTGGGTTGACACACGCAACGCCTGAAATAGCATTGAACCTTCGGGTACAAAATGGATGGTTGAAATGGGATGCCTGCGCCATTAGCCCGCTCAACGATACCCTAACGATGTCGGTGCCTTATCCCCTTGATAAACCCGTAACAAAGCGACTTCAATTAAAACCACTGGAAACCGTGAGGGACTCAGTACGCTGGTCGGGAGAAGTGGAACGTCTCAAAATACAACTAGGAGAAACAGTGATTGCTAATGGCCAACCCGCTGATTTAACTAGGCCCCTTGCTACCCCAAAAGAGTTTGATTGGGAGTCGGAATATGGGCTTTATACCCGTGCCAAAGACCTTGCTAACCAACGGCTTTATGACGAAGCAGAGGTATATTTTACCAAACTGTTAACCAAAAATCCTACGCACGTCGATGCGCTGGTGGATCTTGCCGAGTTGTATCTAGCCAAAAAATGGATAAGGAATGACGTTGCTTTAGCTAACTTGAAAAAAGCACTGGCTATTGATGCGTACCACCCCAAGGCAAATTATGTAAAAGGCACGCTAGAGTGGAATAATTTAAACATTGCCGAAGACTTTCTGGGCGTGGCGTCTCTTGATGTGCGGTATCGGTCGGCGGCGAAAACGCACCTAGCCACCGTTGCGATGCGTAATAAAGACTGGAAAAAAGCGGAAGAGTACCTTCTTTTGGCCAAAGAGGCCGATGTGCAAAACGTCCGAGCAGCAGAACTGAGCCTTATTAATACCCGAAAACAAGGAAAAATGGCGGAGGCGCTGAAGCTTGCCGAAACGCTGCTGTACCAAGACCCACTCAACCATTTGGCACGTTTTGAAAAATACCTCATTACCCAACGAGCCGAAGATAAAACCGACTTCACCGCTTCGATTCAGGCTGAATTGCCGCACGAAACGTACCTTGAAATAGCTCTTTGGTACAATAAGCTGCAATTGTTTGAGGAAGGATTACAAGTGCTTGAATATGCTCCCAAAGAAGTGATGGTACTTTTGTGGAAGTCAGAGTTGATGTCACGACTTTACAAAGATGGCAAGCAATATCAAATGGAGGCGTTAAAGATGTCGCCCGAAGGAGTTTTTCCGTTTAGAGATGAGGATAGTGGGTTGTTTTTGAATGCGTTGTCATCTTCCGATAAAGATGCCGCAGAAATGGGAAGCTACTATTTCTTTTTGAGAGCCTTAGCCTCAAAACAACTGGATGCGAAGCATTTTCTACAGGTTATAAAAGGAAAACCTGAAATAAAATATGCCCCTTATTATCTTTCAAAAGCAGAATTGTTGAAAGATGAAAAGGAAGAGGTGTTGAAAGCCCTCGAAAAAGCCTACGACATTGACCCCAAAAGTTGGCGCGTAGTGAAGCGTTTAACTGAGTTTTATGCGGCCAATGGGGAGTTGAATAAAGCCATTCGCCTCAATGAGGAAAAGTTGAACAAGTACCTAAAAACCAAAAAAGTAGAAACTTCGGGCTTGCCCGAACACGAGATTTATATTTTAGGACAACAGCGGGCAGAGTTGTTGAATCAGGCAGGACGCTACAAAGAAGCCCTTGAGGTGCTAAATTCGCTGACAATTTTGCCAAACGAAGGAGCCTCGGGATCGCATAAGTTGTATCGAGAACTCAACATACGGTACGCCGCGACGCTCAACCAGCAAAAGAAATACCGTGAAGCGTTTGCGGTTTTAGAACAGGCCGAAAAATGGCCCGAAAACCTTGGCTCGGGCGAGCCTTACAACCCTGATAATCGCTTGACGTGGTACCTCAAAAAGTGGATGACACAAAAGTTGACCAAACAAGAACCACAACCTGCGGACATTGCTAAATTAACCAAAAATTTGTCAGCTTACGAGTTTGAGCTGTTAAAGCTGTTTCAATAAGATAGGAATCAATGAACAAACGACTTGTCATTATTACAGGAAGTAACCGTGGCCTTGGGAAAGCTCTCGTTGACACATTTCTCATGGACGGAAGCCAAGATACAGTAGTAGGGGTTTCGCGGGCCCTCTCCTTATGACATTGCCCAAACCATTTTTGTGAACCAAACGGCGCCAATGATTTTACAAAACGGCCTGCTGTCGATTGGTTCTTCCCAAAACGTCGCGGTCGAAATCATCAATCTTTTATCAGGTGCGGCCCTCAAGGCGTACGATGGCTGGGGGGCGTATTGTTCGTCGAAGGCGGGGCTACTGATGGCCACGCAAGTACTCGGTACGGAGATAAACCTTCATCAGCTGCCTGCCAAAGTTTGGGGCTTTGCTCCTGGCGTGGTGGACACCGAAATGCAGACAACTCTTCGCGCCTTGGACAATTCCCAGTTTTCTCAAGTCGAGCGTTTTCAACGTCTTTTTGCCGAAGGACAACTCCGCTCTCCCGCCAGCGTTGCGACATTTTTATACCAAGCCGTTGGAAATCCTCAATTTGAAAACGGCGGTTTTTATGACATTCGAAGCTTTTAAAAAGCTGTTGATTGATGCGTGTCAATTTTGGTACTTACCACCTTCAATTTTTAGGATTTTTGCGTAGAAATTTGTAGTTTTACGCCTTAATTAATACAAAAAGTACATCAATAAGTACCCTATTCGTTACCAATTTCAAAATATGGCAACCGAAACGATTGAAATTTCCGAACAGATTGACAGAAGTAATTATTCAGCCGAAAACATCCAAGTTCTTGAAGGTCTCGAAGCCGTTCGCAAGCGTCCTGCGATGTACATTGGAGACATTGGTATTAAGGGGCTTCACCACCTTATTTGGGAAGTAGTTGATAACTCGATTGACGAAGCACTAGCGGGGCATTGTGACCTTATCAGCGTCACCATCAATACCGACAACTCAGTTACGGTAAAAGATAATGGTCGGGGGATTCCGACAGGCATTCACCCCAAAGAAAAAAAATCGGCGTTGGAGGTGGTAATGACCGTTTTGCACGCAGGGGGTAAATTCGACAAAGACACATACAAAGTATCAGGTGGTTTGCACGGGGTAGGGGTATCCTGCGTAAACGCCCTTTCAAAATACCTTCGCGTGGAAGTACACCGTGAAGGAAAAATATTTGAACAAGAATATAGCATTGGTAAGCCTAAATACGCCGTTCGCGAAATCGGCGAAGCAACCGATACAGGAACGTTTGTACACTTCTTGCCCGATGACAGCATTTTTACGGTGTCAGAATACAAGTACGAAACGGTCGCTAACCGTATTCGTGAGCTATCGTTTTTGAACAAAGGCATCCGCTTGACGTTGACCGATTTGCGCGACTTAGATGAACATGGACAGCCACGCACCGAAGAGTTTCACTCTGAAGGAGGCTTGACAGAGTTTGTGACCTACCTCGATAGTACCCGCGACCAACTTATCCAAACCCCTATTTACATGGAAAATGAAAAAGGGGCGGTGCCTGTGGAAGTGGCAATGATTTACAATACTTCGTATTCAGAAAACGTGGTATCGTATGTCAACAACATCAATACGATTGAGGGTGGTACGCACGTTTCGGGCTTCCGTATGGCGTTGACGCGTACGTTGAAAAACTATGCAGAGAAAACGGGAATTTTGGCCAAAGAAAAAATCGAAATCAGTGGCGACGATTTCCGTGAAGGCTTAACGGCCGTGATTTCGGTAAAAGTACAAGAGCCGCAGTTTGAAGGTCAAACGAAAACCAAATTAGGTAACTCCGACGTGGCTGGGGCTGTAAGTCAAGTAGTGAGCGAAATGCTCGAAAACTTCTTGCAAGAAAACCCTAAAGAAGCTCGTACGATTGTTGATAAAGTAATCTTGGCCGCCAAAGCCCGTATCGCAGCGCGTAAAGCCCGCGAAATGGTACAACGTAAAACCGTGCTTGGTGGCGGTGGTTTGCCTGGAAAACTGGCCGACTGCTCAGAAACCGATCCGTCGGCTTGCGAATTGTACTTGGTGGAGGGAGACTCGGCGGGAGGCTCGGCCAAACAAGGTCGTAACCGCGCATTTCAGGCTATTTTGCCGTTGAGAGGTAAAATCTTAAACGTTGAAAAAGCCCAAGAATACAAGATTTACGAAAACGAAGAAATCAAAAACATGATTACTGCCCTTGGGGTGCAGTTTGGTCGTGATGGCGATGAACGTGCGCTCAATATCGAAAAACTTCGCTACCACAAAGTAATCATCATGACCGATGCCGACGTAGACGGGAGCCACATTCGGACTTTGATTTTGACGTTTTTCTTCCGCTATATGAAAGAACTCATTGACAATGGCTACATCTACATTGCCCAACCACCTTTGTATTTGGTGAAAAAAGGCAAAGAAGAACGCTATTGTTGGACAGAAACGCAGCGTGAGCAAGCCGTGCGGGAGATTTCGGGAGGAAAAGAAGACAGCGTCTATATTCAGCGTTACAAAGGTTTGGGAGAAATGAACCCAGAACAGTTGTGGGAAACAACCATGAACCCAGAAAACCGTAGCTTGAAGCAAGTAGGCATCGAGTCGGGGGCGGAATCAGACCACCTGTTCTCTATGTTGATGGGTGATGAAGTAGCGCCTCGCCGTGATTTTATCGAACGCAATGCAAAATACGCCCGCGTTGACGTTTAAACGTCGCTTGAGAAATTATTACGTGGCGAAGGCTATGTTGAAATAACTCTTGTTAAGAAAACGTTAATAAAAGCCATTCGTCCTATCCGACGAATGGCTTTTTGTTGATAACCACCTATTTTTGAAGAATAAAATAAGTAACATGCCTGCATCCGATAACCTTAAAAATTTAGCGTCTATGTTTTCTTTTGGACGCGACCGCCGTGAACCCAAAGTAGGAGGGCAAATTGCCGAAGACCAAGACCGTTTCTCGCGTTCGGTAGAACGGGTGAGTCAAACCATCGAACAAAGTAATTTTATCAGCCGTGATTTGAGTTGGTTACAATTTAATTTTCGAGTGCTTGACCAAGCGCGTAGTAGCCGCCGAACGCTATTTGAAAGAATGAAGTTCTTGGCCATTTCAGACTCGAATTTGGATGAATTCTTTACCATTCGAGTAGGGAGTTTGTACAATTACCTCGACTACGGCAAAGAGCGGGTGGATTATTCGGGGCTGCGGGAAATCCCCTTTCGCAAGGCGTTGATGTCGGCCATTCATAAATTTACCGAAGCACAAGACGAGGTCTTTGAGAAACAACTTATGCCTTTGTTTGCGGAGCACAAACTGCGCATTGGTGGTTGTATGGATTTGGACGACGTTGAAAAACAGGAAGTAGGTAAGTATTTCGACCGAACGATTTACCCGATGCTGACGCCGATGCTTTTTGATTATACCCATACGTTTCCTGTGTTATTGGCCAAAACCCTGATTTTTGCGGTGATTACCAACTCGCACGAAAAAGGAAAGGGTGACGAAGAAAATCGCCGCATTTCGTTTGTTCAAATTCCTGTGAACCTTCGACGGTTTTATACAATTGAGCGAAAAAACGGAGAGTTTTTGTTTATTCCAATTGAAGAGATTATTCGCCACGAATTATATAAATTATACCGCAACGTAGAGATTACGGACATGCACTTGTTCCGTATTGTGCGTAATGGTGACTTCTCTATTGAGGAAAATGATGATGATGAAAGTGATTTTCTGGACGAGGTAAAACAGAAACTAAAAACGCGGCGCTTAGGGCGTGTGGTGCGAATGGAGGTCGAAAAAGGAATGACTGATTGGCTCCTAAACCTACTCAAAAAACGCTGGGAATTTGATGATTATAACGTCTTTACGTGCAATCACTTACTCGATTTTACGTGTTTGTGGCAAATTATCAAACATCCCGAATTTGCCGAACTTACGCCGCCACCCCCGTCGGCAGTGCCGCCGTTGGGGCTTGAACCTGGGCAAATATTGGACGATATTTTTGAGACTATCAAAGAGGGAGATGTTATGCTGCACCATCCTTACAACAACTTTGAGCCAGTTTTGAAGATGTTGGAATATGCCGCAGAAGATCCGCAAGTATTGGCAATTAAACTGACGATTTATCGCCTAGCCAAAAAATCACGCATTACGGCGGCCTTGCTAAAAGCCGCTGAAAATGGAAAACACGTATCGGTTTTGTTTGAAGTAAAGGCCCGTTTTGACGAAGAGAACAACATGCGCGAGGCCGAACGCCTCCAAAAAGCGGGCTGTTTTGTGATTTATGGCATTACTCGTTTTAAAACCCACACCAAACTCCTCCAGATTGTTCGGGCGGAGGAACAAGGGGTCATAAGTTACTCTCACCTAGCCAGCGGTAATTATAATGAAGAAACGGCAAAGCTTTATACTGACATTGGTTTGCTCACCTGCGACGAGGTATATAATCGTGACATTACGGAGTTTTTCAACGTAATTACGGGGCATTCGTTGCCAAACGACTATCAATACCTGCTCACTGCGCCGCGCGACATGCGCAAACAAATTGTCAAACTGATTCGGCGTGAAGCAGAAAATGCTGCTCAAGGACTTTCAAGTGGGATTTGTATCAAAATCAATTCATTAGAAGACAAATCAACCATCGAAGAATTGTACAAAGCTTCGCAAGCGGGGGTGCCTATTCGCCTCATTGTCAGAGGGATTTGTTGTTTGCGTCCAGGGCGGGCAGGTTTGAGTGAAAATATTACCGTACGGTCAATTGTGGGTGATTTCTTGGAACATACCCGCGTATTCTATTTTCATAACAATGGCAAACCCAAAGTATATGGAGGAAGTGCCGACGTGATGGTACGTTCGTTTGACCGTCGGATTGAATCCATGTTTGAATTTGTCAACCCAAGGGTTAAACAACAAGCAATTCATATTTTGGACTATAATTTCCGTGATAATGTCAATGCCTACGAGTTACAGGAAGATGGTAACTACATCAAATGCGAAGACGAAAAAGGGGAGGTTTTCAATATCCATGAACGTTTTTTCCATGTTACGTTGGAAGAGGTAATGGCTACGCGCTTGTTTGTAAAAGAAGATGCGGCTTTATTGGAAAAACAAAAAGAAGAGGCTACAAACATTCCTGCTGCCACAGAAACGGGAGAAGAATAAACCATGAAGTATTTTAGAACACTTGTTCAGGCTGGAGTCATCTTCTGGGGAGCATCCATGGGCGTAGAGGCTCAAAATCGCACGCCAAAATCGCTTTTTGTGATTGTGGATGGAATTGCCTCAGATGTGATTGAAAAGCTTGATTTGCCTAATCTAAAGGCCATCGGACATCCAGCGGGTTATACCCGTGCGTATGTTGGGGGAAAGAAAAATACGTATTCTCAAACCCCCACCATATCGGCAGTGGGCTACAATAGTTTATTGACAGGAACGTGGGTGAATAAGCACAATGTTTGGGACAATAACATCAAAGAACCCAATTACCATTATTGGACTATTTTTCGCTTTTTTGAAGAACAATACCCTTACAAAAAAACGGCTATTTTTTCGACTTGGCTAGACAATAGAACCAAGCTTTTAGGCACAGGTTTGCCTCAGACAAACCACTTAAAAGTAGATTATTATTTTGATGGTTTTGAATTGGATACCTTGCATTATCCCCACGATGCAGAAAAAGAATACATCCACAAAATAGACGAACGTGTGGTGGAGGAAGCCGCCCGATATATCAAAGACGAAAGTCCTGATTTAACTTGGGTGTATCTTGAATATACCGATGATATGGGGCATAAATACGGAGACAGCGAGCAGTTTACCAAGGCGGTCAAAATCATGGACAATCAAATGGGAAAGTTGTGGAAAGCAATTCAGTACCGTGAGGCTAATTTTAAAGAAGATTGGCAGGTGTTTATTACCACTGATCATGGACGGGATGTTGCGAGTGGACGAAACCACGGCGGGCAGTCGGAGCGAGAACGGAGTACTTGGATAGTGACCAATGCGAAGGGATTAAACGATTACTTTGGTGATAAAAAGAAACAAAATGTCCTGCCAGCAGTGGTGGACATTATGCCAACGATGGCCCAACATCTACAAATAAACATTCCCAAAGAACAGGCATTTGAGGTGGACGGCACCCCATTAACTGGGAAATTATCATTGATTGATATGTCGGTCAAAAAAGAGTCTTCGGCGATTCATGTGGGTTGGAAAGCTTTGGAAAAAAAAGAAAAAGTGAAGATTTGGGTAACAACAACAAATCATTTTGAAGAAGGAGGGCATGATTTATATTTGTTAATGGATGAGGTTCCAATTGAAAATGAAAAAACGGTAATTGATGTTTCAAAACTGCCGTCTAAGTTGTATAAAATCGTCATAGAAGCTAAATTTAATCTTCAAAATAAGTGGGTGGTAGAATAAAAACTTCCAACCTTTTTGCTGCTAACAACGTCATGGTTTTAGAAAACACACCAATTATTTAAAGTAATTGATAATTTATAAAAACCATGAGAAAAATACTGTTAATAGGATTAGTAGCGTTGGTTGGTTTACGATGTAAATCAGCTTCAGAGGCCATGATGATGCCCTCAGGCTGTGCCTCCGAAAAGCCTACTTTGGTAGGAAAATGGACAATGACAGAGTTTCGTTATTATGGAGGTTGTTGCCCTGTTATTGCAGATTCTACTTGGAAAAAAGCAACTGATAAGTCGTATGCCATTGAGTTTACCAATAATGGGAAACTAAAAGTGATTGATTACATGGCCAACGGTTTGTCGTCGAGCAATGCCGCACAATTGGTGACTAATTATGCCTTTGATGGCAAAGAGATTGCCATAGATGAACAAATTTTAGGGGGAGTACCTTGGCAAAAAAATGTAACGATTGCACAACTTACCACCCGAGAACTAATTTTCGTAGTTACGGTTGGAAAAGAAGGCGAAAAAAATGCCCGAAAGTTTGTCCGAATATGCGAATAACGTTTTTTATCCTACATTTGAAGTTGAATAATTAACACTTAAATCAACTACTTATGTCTCGTATTGCCCTCATTACGGGTGCTTCTTCTGGAATTGGTAAAGCGACCGCAGAAGCCTTTGCAGCCATTGGGATTGACCTAATTTTATGTGGCCGCCGCAAAGAACGTTTGGAAGAACTTGCTATTCAGCTTGGCCAAAAAGTGAAAACAACTTTTCTGGTTTTTGATGTTCGGTCCTACAACGAAGTTACTGAAGCCATTCAGTCGTTACCTGAAGCATGGAAAAATATTGATATTCTAATTAATAACGCGGGAAATGCACACGGATTATCATCAATTCAGGAAGGAGATGTGGCGGATTGGGATGCAATGATAGACGGAAACGTGCAGGGATTGCTTTATGTGTCAAAAGCCGTGATTGGTGGGATGATAGAGCGGGGTAAAGGTCATATTGTTAATTTGAGTTCAGTCGCTGGAAAACAAACCTACGCCAACGGTGCGGTGTATTGTGCTTCTAAAAAAGCCGTAGAAGCCATTAGTGAAGGTATGCGCTTAGATTTAACGCAGCACGGAATCAAAGTGACAAACATTGCGCCAGGGGCCGTAGAGACGGAGTTTTCGTTGGTACGTTTTAAAGGAGACGAAATGAGGGCTTCAAAGGTATATGAAGGTTTTGATCCTCTTTTAGCTCAAGATATTGCGGATGCTATTGTTTATGCAGTAAATGCACCAGCACGCGTAACTATCGCAGACTTAACGATTTATGCCTCTGCGCAGTCAGCACCCACAATAATTTTTAGAAAATAATTAAAAAAAAGCTTGACCAAAGAAATTAAATCGCACATATTTGCAGCCCGAAACGACGAAAAAAGGGCATCGGGAGTTTAGCTCAGCTGGTTCAGAGCATCTGCCTTACAAGCAGAGGGTCGGGGGTTCGAATCCCTCAACTCCCACGAA
>NZ_KI519421.1:132320-183983 GCF_000482465.1 Runella limosa DSM 17973 | reverse complement strand
GGGAGTTTAGCTCAGCTGGTTCAGAGCATCTGCCTTACAAGCAGAGGGTCGGGGGTTCGAATCC
This sequence comes from Runella limosa DSM 17973, assembly GCF_000482465.1. Taxonomy (GTDB): domain Bacteria; phylum Bacteroidota; class Bacteroidia; order Cytophagales; family Spirosomataceae; genus Runella; species Runella limosa. Next base: position 183,919 of record NZ_KI519421.1, on the reverse strand, counting down.
CTCAACTCCCACGAAAAATAAACGGAGGCTCATCTGCCTTACAAGCAGAGAGTCGGGGACGTTCGACCGCGGCGGCGGCCCGCTCCCTCAACTCCCACATTAACAAAAAGCCTCAGACATCTGAGGCTTTTTGCGTTTATTACTACTTACGCTTACCTGAAACGATTTCTTAATGGAGCTTGTTTTATTCTCTTTTGAGGAAAATAATTCTACGAATTCATTATAAATACTTCTTGTGCTTCGTTTCAGGTAATTTAAAGGCTTATCGCTAATGCTATGTACTATTTGCTAATTTTTACGATTATTGGTTGGGGAAAATACTTTACCTCTTCTCCGCTAACAGAGCCTCAGGATGTCACAGTTTTTCAAAATGGCTTGGAGGGATATAAATGTTACCGAATTCCTGCCATCGTCAAAGCACCTAATGGCCACTTGTTGGCTTTCGCCGAAGCGCGCCGCAACAATTGTGGCGATTTTGGCGATGTGGAAATTGTGATGAAAAGTAGTTCTGACCAAGGAAAATCGTGGTCTGCGCTGCAAGTGGTGGCTGATAATGGCGCAGACCAAGCGGGAAACCAAGCGCCCGTTTTTGACCTTACCGATAAGCGATACCCCAAGGGACGACTTTTCTTGTTTTACAACACAGGCATCGCGCACGAACAAGAAGTACGCGAAGGAAAAGCCATGAGGGAGGTCTGGTTCAAAACAAGTACTGATAATGGACGTACGTGGACTGAGGCGGTCAACATCACGACGCAAGTATCAAAACCTAACCATCCAGCCACCAATCCTGCGTATGTTTTTAAGGAAGATTGGCGCTCGTATGCCAATACTCCTGGGCATGGTTTGCAAATTCGGAAAGGGACGTATAAAGGTCGAATTTATATCGCAGCCAATCATTCGGAAGGCCCTCCGCAGCCTAAGTCGAAAGATTATATTGCGCATGGATTTTACACCGATGACCACGGGCAATCGTTTAAGTTGTCTCCTAATGTAGCCTATGCGGGTAGTAATGAGGCGATTGCGGCAGAAACATCGGACGGTAGTTTGCTTTTTAATTGCCGTAATCAGTCGGGAGATGCCAAGTATCGTATTCAGGCTTTTACCAAAAATGCGGGAGAAACGTGGTCGGAAGTGAAAGTGATGACCGACTTACCTGATCCAGTTTGCCAGGGAAGTATGATTGATTTTGAGCCTAAAAAAGGGAAAAAAGTGTTGATTTTTTCCAACTTGAACAGTCAAACAAAACGCGAAAAATTGACCATTCGGGTGAGTGAAGACGATGGAAAAAGCTGGTCGGCTGGTAAGGAAATTTATGCAGGTGCAGCGGCTTATTCCGACTTGGTGGTACAAAAAGACCAGCAAATTGGGGTTTTGTACGAAAAAGATGATTATACCAAAATAGTCTATGCTGTTTTTGGATACAACTGGTTGGTTAAATAAAGAACCATAAAAAAAACGTAAAGGCTGTTAAAAATAGGGTATTTTAAGGTATGTTTTAGGCAACGACACCTGCCTTCTGACAATCTATGTGTATATTCGTACGTTTGATACGAAAAAGCCAATTGCCCTACTATGAAAACCCGATTATCCATGCTCTTCGTTATTTGGAGCTCGTTGGTGCAGTTGGGAGCGATGCAGGAGCCGCAGTGGAAAGTTTACCCAAATCCCGCCACGGAGTACGTAACGGTTGAATTCAAACTGCAACTACCTTCGCGAGTGATTGTTAAAATTCTTGACCCAAACGGGCAGCTTATACGGTTATTGACCAATGATTTATACCCCACAGGTACGCATTATATAAAGACGACGCTGTATTCAATTCCAACGGGTTATTACCTTATTCATTGCGAACAAGGCGATGAGACTTGGACAAAGAAATTTGTTGTCAAATAAAACTTCGTAAACAAAAATAGCCCTTCTGAAAAGGGCTATTTTTGTTTATCCACTTAATAGAAACTATTTCTTCGGCATCGCAAATATACTTTCGTCGATGGTTGGATTAAGTTCTAATTTGGTAATAGTCGTTACGATTGCACCCGCTTGAGGGTTTGAAATCTCGGTTGTATGGGGAAACGAAACTCCATCGACCACTTTATAATTAGACATTTTTGTATCAACCTCTACTGACTGACCACTTACCGTAACCTTGATGGATGTTTTGGCCGTAAGATACGTTTTTGTGTCAATGTAGTGAGTCATAATGGTGCCGTCTTTGGAAGTAAGTTTTACTTTAAATGTTTCATTTCCGTCCAAGGTTTCTTTGCCCATTAATTCGGCAGCAGCACCCGACTCTTTGATATTGGCCATACCCGACAAGTCCAATTGTGATGCCGTTGCTTTGACTTGTTCGTCTGGAAGCGCCACGGGGTCAGAACCCTGCATTGGATTAATGGTCCAGCCTTTATCACCGTCGATGGCAACAACGATGCTTTGACCCATCACTTCAATGTCGTTGCGCATTCCGCGCTTATGAACAATGACCGACTTGGAGGCCAAATCCATCCCCATGACCGACGTCGTGCTTTCCATTCGCATCGATTTGAGGGCGTTGAGTTTGGCCGAGCCACCACGGGCATCAATGGCTTTAGAAATAATTTCATCGGCTGTTTGTCCGAAACTAGCAGCTGCACTAGCAAAAACGATGGTTAAGGAAAAAAGTAGCTTTTTCATGATTTTATTGGGAAGTTAAACAAGTGCAGAAGCGCCCTTAACGCCCCGTACGTACGAAGTGATGTCTTTTTCAAGTTCGGTACTTTCTTGCAAGACCCGAATGAAAGCACTACCGATGATGGCGCCACTTGCGTGCTCACAAGCTTTGTTGAAGGTTTCGTTGTCTTTGATACCAAAGCCAATTAAGCGTGGGTTTTTGAGGTTCATGGCATTGACCCGCGCAAAATAAGCTTCCATGTCGTGGCTGACGCCTGACTGAGAACCTGTCACGCTGGCCGACGATACCATATAAATAAACCCTTCACTTGATTCGTCGATTTGGCGAATGCGTTTTTCGGTTGTTTGAGGCGTAATTAAGAAAATATTGAGTATGCCGTACTTGTCAAACGTAGGTTTATAATACGCTAAGTACTCATCTACGGGCATATCAGGTAAAATAAGCCCATCTACGCCAACTTCTGCACATTGCTGGCAAAAATTCTCAATGCCAAATTGGAGAACGGGGTTGATGTATCCCATCAGCAACACGGGCAGCGTTATTTCTGAACGCATTCCATGAAGTTGCTCGAATAGTTTCTTGACACTCATTCCGTTTTCAAGCGATTGTTCGTTGCTTTTTTGGATGGTTTCACCGTCAGCCACGGGGTCAGAATAGGGCATACCAATTTCAACCAAATCCGCTCCTGCTTCTTCGAGGGCTTTTAGCACACGGCGGGTGTCGTTTAATTGCGGAAAACCTGCCGTAAAATATACGTTTAGATTGTGGGTGGGGTTCTTCTGGAAAAGTTGAACAATTCGATTCATGCTGGGTTTATTTTTTTGGTAAATGTAGGATTTTCCACTACGACAACCAAAATTTGGAGTACGCCTATTTGAACGGCAAAGCGTACTACTTGGCCAGCAACCTGTTTTTGACAACCACTTCCAATACCCGCTCGCGGAGGTTGCGGCTGATGGGAATGAGCTGATTCTGAATAGAAAGCTCAGTAGGCTCGATGCGCTCGATTTTGGTAATAGCCACCAAATACGATTTATGAACCCGTAAAAATTGGCTCGGGTCGAGGTACTCTTCCACGGTTTTTAGGGGAAGTAACGTCATAAATTTTCCCCGTAGGGTGTGAATAATCACGTAGTTTTGAAGGGCTTGAACAAACAGAATTTCGTCCACCAAAATTTTCTCGTACTTGCTTTCACATTTGATAAACAGATAATCGGGTTCGCTGTTTGGAGGCGAATTTTGAAGCGCTTGATTCTTTAAAAAGTACAAATCTTTGGCTTTGTTGGTGGCTTTGAAAAAACGATTGAACGTGATGGGTTTCAACAAATAATCGACCACATCAAACTGAAATCCTTCTAAGGCGTAGTTGGGATAGGCCGTTGTCAAAATGACCATCGGAAGGTTCTGCCTGATTTTTAGAAAATCCAGCCCCGTCATGTGGGGCATTTGAATGTCTAAAAATAAGAGGTCAGTGGCTTGGTTGTCAAGTAATTTGTTGAGTTCGAGTGGGTTTTCTGCCACACCGACAAGGCTCAGATAATCGACCACCTCGACGTACTTCATAAGCCCTTCGCTGGCTAAAGGTTCGTCGTCCACTATAACGCATCGTAATTTCATAGCTGCCTTCTCCAAGGGGAGTTTTTATAGATGGATGGTTAATTTAACTTTAAAAAAATTCACTCCTCGTTCTATGTCTAAGGTATGTCGATTTGGGTATATCAAATTGAGTCTTCGTTCGACATTTTTTAACCCAATTCCCGAACTTTCGTTTGTTGCTTCTACGTCATGACTGTTTTCGAGGTGCAAATGAAGTATCTTTTCGGTGTCAACTTTCAAATCCAATTTTATAAAATTTTGTTGGGTTTTTCCCTTTGATACGTGTTTAAAGGCATTTTCAACAAAAGGCAACAAAATAAACGGCGCAATCTGATGACCCCGAGCCGACTCATGGTTCAATTCAAACGCCAATTCGGTTTGATTTTCGTTCAAACGTAAAGTTTCTAGTTCGATAAAGTTTTCCAAAAATTGGAGGTCTTTGCTCAACAAAATCTTCTCGTCATTGCATTCATATAGTTGATAACGAAGCATTTCTGAAAATGAAGCCAACGACTCCGACGCCAAATCGGGGTTTTTGTGAATCAAGACAAAAATGGAATTAATGGTATTGAATAAAAAATGAGGATTTATCTGTGATTTCAGGTATTTGAGTTCGGTTTCAAGATTGTCTTTTTCCAAAGTAAGGCGTTTTCGCTCGGCATTGAGCCAGTTTTTACCAAGTTTTATACTCATTGCCAAGGTCATAGAACCTACGGTAGAAGGAAGCGCAGCGGTCGAATAGATGATAAACCACTGGTCGGGGCGTTTGTTGAATAATTCAAAAAAAGTCAATTTTGAATAATAGGCATTCAAAAAATAGCCACAAGTGATAAAACCTGTACATACCAAAACCGTCAGGATAACCAACGTAATATACGTTTTGTAGTTTCCAACGTACAAAAACTTGGGTATAAGAAAATATAGGTTAAAATACGCTCCCGCTGCCTGAAAAATAATGTAACCGATGAACTTGATGGGTGCTTCGCCCCTGAACAGATAACCAATTACTCCTTCCAAACTCCCCACGTTGAATATCATCCAAAGAAGGTGATAACCTATCCAAAATGGAATGTGGTGAAGTTTGTATCTGAAAAACCAATGTTGCATTGTCGCCTATTTTAGACTGAAAAATAACGGTTTATGGCGTACCAATGCCCCAAAGATTGATATAGTGTCGAAAATAATTGACGAAATGTTTTAATCCATAACCAAATATTTGTCCAATTGACGATACAAACTGTCGGTATCACTTGGCCTTTTGGCGTTTGCTTCTACTAATTCCCCTTTTTTATTGATGATTAAATAGCGCGGCATCAGTATCGTACTATCTTTGGTAGATTGCCGATAAAGTTTGGCATATTGATCTTCACTAATAAAAATATGATTTCCCTCTACGTTGTATTTTTTGATTTGCTCACGCCAGAGGTATTCATTTCCTTGTGCTATATAAAGGTACTTAATGTCGTTTCTTGTTCGATATTTTTCCTTGAGAGGCTTGGTGAAATTCCTAAATTCTTGTAGGCAAGGCCCGCAAGTCGTACCCCAAAAATCCACATACACGACACTCCCTTTAAAATGTTTGTTATAAATCTCCTCAAACGAAGTAGCATTTGGATTGATGGAGATAAGTCTCACATTTTCATTGGAATTGTGTGTATTTAATACAAAGATTTTTATTGATAAAAAACAAGCCATCAATCCAATCGTATAAAGCGAAGGTTGCCAGACTTTGGGTTTTGCTTGTTTTTGATAACGCCAGAAAAAATAACTACTACCGCTCAAAAAAAGCAGAACCGCAAAGCTTTTGAGGTACATAAGGAACATCAAGGTTTGGTTTCGCTCAAAAACTCGGTCTAAGATGTTGGCTTTTTGGTCTTTGGTGAAAGTATATATGTTTTGTACAACAATGATTAGTTCTTCTCTTACTTCTTTTTTCCAATCAAGGTAGTGGTGTACAATGTCGATTATGAAGCAGGGAATGAGAGCGGTCATAATGACAGCTAGCCAGAAATAGGGGGATTTTATCATGAGCGTGTTAAGGTTTTGAAACGCAAGTTTAGCGCAAACACCTCTCGTGAAGTAAAAATTGGTTTGAAATACCCCGAAAATGGGATGAAACAAGGGGTGAAGGAATGACACTCCTAAACTCAGTGTTGATAAGTTTGAAATGCGTTTAACCTACTGATAGAATAGAATGAGTGAGATGAGTTAGGTGTTTTTTTCAATCAATGCTGTTGGGTTTAGACCAAATCGTTTTTTAAAAGTGGTTGAAAAATGAGCTAAAGTTTCAAAGCCCAGTTCCAAATAAATTTCGGAAGGCTTACGATTTTTCTTTTGTAGCAAAAAGAATGCTTCTTCCAACCTCCTTTGCACTAACCAACGACTTGGTGTTTCGTTGAAAATAGCCTTAAAATCCCTCTTAAAGGCCGATAAACTTCTTCCCGTCATGTAAGAAAAGCGTTGGAGACTCACATTAAACGTGAAGTTTCGGTTCATGAAGGCTTCCAAATTGATTTTTTCAGGGATTCCAAAATCAAAAAGAACATGGGCAATTTCAGGCTGATTCCGAAGCAGAATGAGTAAAAGCTCTTCGTGTTTGAGCTCCTCAAAAGCCTCGTCGAGTTCCATAACATCTTTATAATAAGGCTTTAACGAACGTATGAATTCAGCTATCAGTGCCGTTGGAGTAAGGTTGATAAAAACATTTTTGGCGTGAGATGTAGCAATGATACGTGGGTATTTGCGCAAAAAATCTTTCAAAAATGCTTCTTCAAAACAAATAATGATGGGCTCAAATTCGTCGATTGAATCAAGCACACTAAACTTTGCCAATCGATTTTTAAGCGCAATACCACATTGGCCTTCGCGGAAGGTGTAGTTTTGGTCGCCATCAAAAAAACGAATCCCTCCTTTTTGGATGTAAAAAAATACATGGTCAGGGATAAATTGTTCTCGTAATATCGCCGACTTTTTATCTTTGGTTATTGCTCTCATGGGAGTTTACTGTATTGAACCATACTTTCTACGGCAGCCAAAATAGTCTGTTCTTGGGTTGCAATGGGTGTCCAGCCCAATAAAGTTTTGGCTTTTTGATTGCTAATATTACGATTCACGTTTCGTAGCATTACCCCTTCTTTTGCTTTGGCATTGAATAAAGATGCAAAAGAAAGAACCCAATCTGGAAGTTTTTTGGAAGAAACTTTTTGAGAAACTTCAGGAAGGTGTGTTTTTAACAATGTAGCAATCTCTTGGATGGAAATTTGGCCGTCGGCAGAAGCAATAAAGCGATGACCTTTTGCCATGGGGTGAGTCATGGCTCGAATGTGTAAATCTGCAACGTCGCGAACATCGACTACGTTGAGGGGAATGTTAGGGATGACTTTCATCGAGCCGTTCAAAAGGTTTTCGAGCAAATGGAAACTTCCCGAAAAATGAGCATCAAGCGATGGCCCTAAAATCGCTACGGGATTGATGGTCACAAACTCTAAACTTTCGCCCTCCCTCGCAATAAAATCCCATGCGGCTCTTTCGGCCAGTGTTTTTGATTTTTCATAAACCGACAAGCCTTTGAGGCGAATATCTGTCCAGTCTTCTTCATTGGTTTGGGTCGTGGTATCAGTATGGCTAAATCCAACTGCACCGAAATTTGACGTCATCACAACTCGTTTTACGTCTGCTTTTTTTGCGAATTTCAGTACTCGAAGAATACCTTCCACGGCGGGGCGGATTGCTTCTTGTTCATTTTGTGGAACATCAAAAAAAACGGGTGAAGCGACGCTCAAGACATACTTACAGCCGTTCATGATTTGCTCCCAATGATCATCCTTGGTCAGTTCTGCTTGGGCAAAGGAAAGGTCTTCTAAGGACTTAATTCCATTTGCTTTTAGGCTGGAGATTAAACTTTCTTTGTTGGTAAGGTTACGAATGGTGGTTTTAACCTGATACCCTTTTTGCAAAAGTTGGAGGATAAGTTGTCTTCCTACAAAGCCTGTTCCTCCTGTGACTAATACTGTTTCTTTGGTTTTCATTTTTATTCAGTTTATGTCACAAAATTCTGAATAAAAACTGCGCCTCACTTTTCTGAAAAGTCCAAATTTGCTTTCGTGAAAAGTCCACTTAGCCCATTTTACGACTCATCTCCTTATGGCTAAAAGTAACTATTAATACTCGCACCGCTTTTATATTTTTTAAATGGATAGACCATGATTTCCAAGTCGAATCCTTTATATCCCAATATGACCAAATTGTATTTATTGCCATTGTAGGTAAATCCTGTTCCAACAGAGTCAGATTCAGAAGTTTGGCTTAAAATACGTGTCAAAGTAGTGGTGGTACTTTTTCATTCTTCTATCTCTATTTCGATTGCACCATTTTTGCCCGCATCACCGTACTTTGCAAGGGCATTTTGTGTCGATAGCGACCTGAGGTTGTATTTTTTGTTGGTTAGATTTATTTTATCACCCAATTTTGCAGGCTTGCCATCTATTACCAAATAATATACTTTATCCAAAAAACTTATTCTACCATTCGTGATGGTATTATTTTTGCCAAATTTAATGATAGATTTTCCTTCAAAATAAAGCTCATTGTTTTCCTCTGACCAATAGAGCTTTTCGCCATAAAAAGTCCCTAAAACATTGGTCTTTATGGGATTATCCAATACAACTTTTTGTGGTTTATCAATAATTACTTCTGAATACCCATCCAAAATAACTTTTTGTAGCTTATCGCCATTTGCTTCTGAGGGTTTATCCAAAACAACTGTTTGTGGCTTATCTATAATTACTTTTGAAACCCCATCTCCATCCAAAACCACTTTTTGTACCTTATCAGTATTTGCTTGTGAGGGTTTATCCAAAACAACTGTTTGTGGTTTATCTACAATTGTTTCCATTTTAGCGGTGGAGTTTGTAGAAATTTTTGTCTGTGCATTGCTAATTACGGCAAAACTTGCGACTGTTGCTGCTACCAGCCCGATTGATTTTAAATTTTTCATTGAATCTGCATTTATAGTTAAAGAACCTTTTTTACTATTGATGCGATTTTCTGAAAGGGTGGCAGTGTCTTTTAAAATATTATTTTCTTTTGCTTCGATAATTGGTTTGGGTTTATCAGAATTTATCCAAAAAGTTAAGATGAGCACTCCAATACTTGAAATAGTAACCACAGCAGTCAAATAGTTATTAATCAAAGGTATTTGAGTGTTAAAAATGGGCTCAGAAATACTGTGATTTGTAAAGGAATCAAAAGAAATATCATTGGAAGAAGGAAGTTCAAAATGCTTGAATCTTTGCTTATAAAGTTTGTCAATATTCCAAAAAAGTAAAAAAAAGCTTGATTTTTTCTTCTTTTGACTCAGTAGTTCCTTTATCTTCTTACGAGCCCTCGCCAAATGAGATTTTGAAGTACCTTCGCTAATGTCAAGCTCTTTGGCAATTTGAGCATGGCTAAATCCATCAATTACATAAAGATTAAACACCATTTTATGATGCTCTGGCAATTGGTTGATTGCTGCTAAAAGTTCTGCTTCTGAGAAGTCTTGTTTTTCGTCGTTCGATAACTCTTCGTTAGTTTCCACTTCATGTTGTAGATAATCGGCTATATACTTCTGTTTTCTTTGTTCACGTAAATATTGTAGGCATTGGTTTACCATAATACGCCGCAGCCATGCTTCAAATGGTCCTTTTCCTTCAAACTCATCCACTTTTTCATACGCCAACAAAAACGCATCATGGGCCAAATCTTCGGCTATTTGCCTATCTGTCGTATAGCGATAACCTATACCAATCAATTTGTTGATGTTTTGGTGGTAGGTTTTTTCCCAAAAAGTTTTTGACGCTGCTATCGAATTTGAATGTTCCATAGACTACATGATGCAAAAAACTGAAAGCGTGGCAGGGATACAAAAAATAAATTTATTAAAAAATATTGATGCTTGATACTATACCCAATACCCACATTTCATCAATCAATCCTGACACTTCGTCAATCGTATCAAATAGAGCGAAAAAGTCTTGTTTGCTTTGAAGAAAAAACAGAAACATGAAAACGCTATTGATTATCATTCTTTTTTCAAACGTCGCTTTTGCGCAAATCACAGGCAAAATCATTACTCCAAAAGGAGAAGCTGTTCCGTTTGTCAATGTGCTGCTTTTGGCTGCTTCCGATAGCAGTTTGGTATCAGGTACCACTACTAATGAAGGAGGAAATTATCAACTTTCGTTGTCGAAAATTGGGCGTTTTTATTTGAAAATCAGTGGGGTAGGGTATCAGACGCGACTTTCTGAGGCGTTTGAAGTAAATTCTTCCAATTCTACCAATTCTACCATCACACTGGCCGATTTGACACTTTTAGAAGAAGAAAATACCCTGAACGAAGTACAGGTTTCGGCCAAGAAAGAGCTCGTTCAGACCACGCCGTTGGGCAAAATTATCAATGTTCAAAGTAGCCTTATGACCAAAGGAAGTAATGCTTTGCAGGTACTGGAGCGGCTGCCAGGGGTGATTTCGGACCGCCGAAACAACCAATTTAGCTTGAACGGACAAAGCGGCGTAACGATCATGTTCAATGGCCGAAAAGTGCAGATGCCGATGGAGGAATTGATGTCGTTGCTTGAAAATACGGTAGCCGACAATATCGAAAAGATAGAACTCATCACTTCTCCCTCTGCCCAATATGACGCTGACGGAGGAGCGGGGATTATCAATATTATCTTCAAGAATAACGAAACATTGGGGACGAAAATCAATTTTTCGGCTACGGCAGGGTATGGTTATAGAGAGAAAGTCCTTACCACAATTGGCTTTTCTCATGGATTTAAAAAGCTAAATCTTAATGCTTCCTATTCTTTCAATCATGATGTTCGGAAATCTGGATACGCGGGCGATGGTACAGCAGGGGCTTCGTTTATGTTGGGCGAAACCTACAATACTTTTTATGGGATTGCTCGCCGATACCAAAACAATCATAATCTAAATTTTGCGGTACAATATCAGCCTAACCCCAAAACTACACTTGGGGTAGATTTTGTTGGAAGTTTTGATAAATCTCATAATTTGGTGAACAACGGAGGTACTTATCAGCTAAAAAGGGGCGATTATTTTGAAATAGCAATGCTTTCAGATGGATTGACGACCAAGCAAAACAATATTTCTTCGTTTTATTTCAAACAAAATTTTTCGCCTAAAACCCATTTCAATGCCGATTTTAGTTACATTAATTATTCCAACAACAGCCCCGCAGGTATTTCTTTGGAATATTTTAATGAACAAAAGCAGCCGATAAAACCACAGTTTTCAATTTTTACGTACGGAAATAGAGGCGAAAGCGTTTCTAAAATACATGTGGGCGTTTTTAAAGCTGATTTGAATACCCAATTTAGCGAAAAAATTAATGCTGATTTTGGCATAAAAACAAGTTTTGCACAAAATGAAAACGACAGTAAGGTAGAAAGAAAAGTAAACGACACTTGGGAAATAGACCCACGCTCTCAAAGCCAACTCAAAAGTCAGGAACGGATTGCGGCGGTGTATTCTCAAGTTAAGTATATGCTTGACGCTAAAAGTAACCTTCTTTTGGGGCTGCGTTATGAATATTGGAAAAGAGATTTTAGCAATCAAGAGGAAGTATTTGAGATTTCAAAATTCTTTCCATCGGTGCTTTATACCTATGCCATTAATCAAAATTCCTCGATTAATTTCAATTACAGTCGCCGTATCAGTCGCCCTGCCTATACCGACTTGATTTCCAATTTGTTTTACACCGACCCCACTTTTATTTTTTCTGGAAATCCATTGCTAAAACCTACGCTTTCTGATATGCTCAAAGTTGAGTATTCAAAAAATGGTTTGAGTATTGGTATGTCAGCTCAATACGATTTGAATCCTATTTTGAGGTATCAGATTACCTCAAACGCCACCAAAGATGTAGGCATTTCTTCGCCACAAAACCTAGATTACATGAAAAGTCTGAATCTATTTTTGAGTTACCCTTTTCAACTTACAAAATGGTGGAAATTTACCCTCAACACCCTCACGTCTGTCCGAGATTATAAGGTTTCTTACAGTCAATTTCCTGCCGAAAAGCGATATGTGTTTCAGAATCTCAATTTTTCACAACAAATCAACTTACCTAAAAACTTTGAAATTGAGTTTTCGGGATGGTACAATATGCCCTATTTTGAAGGGCCAAATACAATCAAAGGCTTTGGTGTAGCCAATGTAGGAATTGCTAAAAAACTTAAAAATGACAAAGGAACCTTATTGCTTACTTTACCCGATGTGTTTCGTTCGTTTAGTGTCTTTTCTCACAACGGAGGCATGACGCCCATTGCGTTTGACATCAATACGGTATCAAATTGGCGCGATGAAACGGTATTTTATCGGGTTGTTAAATTGACCTACTCACGAAGTTTTGGTAAAAATACCCAAAGCATAAAATATGATTCGAAAGACGAAGAAAGGGAGCGAGTGAAGTAAAATACGTAGATTTGAATGAGTGAGTCAGTGGTTGAATGTTTGGTAAAGGAGCAGGTGTTGGAAACTAACGAAGGGAATTTGTCGTTTTGTCTAAGTTTACGACTAATCGTGCCATGTAAAGCAATTTTTTCGTCGAAAAAATTGCTAAAATTACGGGAGTATAAGTTGAGTTTATAAAGAAAGTGAAACAAGCAACTACCATAGATAAATAGCTCAAAAAATGAGCCTTGGAGATAAAGTATTGTTCTTTTTTAGTGCATTGGGGGCGTTTAATGGCCTCATTTTAAGCCTATATTTTTTTTTCTTTACGGCTAAAAAACACCTTTCTAACTATCTACTAGGGGCTTTGTTGTTGGTGTTGAGTATCCGAATCGGAAAATCAGTCGTCTATTTCTTTGATTACAGTTTGCCCAAAATATACCTGCAAATTGGGCTTACCGCTTGCTTTTTTATCGGCCCTTTCTTGTATTTTTTTGTTAAGTCCGAAATGCAACAAATTCGTAGTATGCCCAAATCGTGGGTGGGTCAGTTGGTGTTTTGGCTGTTGACCATACTGACGGTTGGCGTGCTGTATCCCTATGAAAGAGTGCCAGCGTGGTGGCGCCATTACATCATCCCCCTTATCTATTTGCAGTGGGGTGTCTATATCGCTTTTTCGGGTTGGACAATTGGGCCGCTTCTGAAAAAAATACTCCGAAAAGAAAGTCTTAAAGCTTTTGAAAAATGGGTTTTAACAATTGTGGGAGGCGTATTTTTACTGTTTACTTCGTACGTATGGGCTATTTTGAGTATCACCAAAGGCAGCTACATTTTGGGGGCGCTTTATTTTTCTATCATCATTTATTTGGTCGTGTTTATCCTGCTTTATCGCAAGAAAACCAATGATTTGTCTTCTTTTACAACCCAAAAGTACGTAGATAAAAAACTGGATGAGCAGGAAGTCGCGTTGATGATTGGCAAGCTACAACGGATGATGGAAGAGAAAAAGATTTTTAAAGACCCTAACTTAAAATTGAATGATCTTGCCAAAGAAATCGGGGTTTCAGGGCATCAACTATCGCAGCTTTTAAATGAGCATGTAGAGAAAAATTTTTCATTGTTCATCAACGAATATCGGATTGAAGAAGCCTGCAAAATCTTATCCTCGAGCCTTCATTTGACCATAGATGCCATCGGAGATGAAGTGGGGTTCAATTCTAAATCTACTTTTTTTGCCACCTTCAAAAAGATTAAAGGTTTGACACCCAGCGCGTATCAAAAGCAAACTGCTCCAGATTTATAAAACCGTACTACTAAATTTAACATCCCGAACCTCTGGCATTAAAGTTCTTATGATTTTTGAACCGCAAAACGAAGCGTTTTCGTTTTGATCAACTTCAAAAGAACTGTAAGATGAAAAAAGGATTGTTGAGTGTGTTTTTATTAACCCATTTTTTTGCAGCAATTGCCCAAAGTGCCCCCACCGAAAGGCAACTGATTGAAAACACCATTCAATTGTATTTTGACGGGTGGGCTACTGGCGATACGACAAAAGTGGGGAAAGCTATGCACGCATCGTGTCATTTGAAAAACTACCGCGAAGGCACATTTGTCGATTATTCGCGAAGTCAGTACCTAAGTTTATTTCGGCCGCATCCAAGACCCAAAAACTTGACTACACGCATCGTGACGATTGATGTTACTGACAACATGGGAAGTGCAAAAGTGGAAATCAGTACGGAGAAAGACTTGTTTACTGATTATTTCAACCTCATGAAAACCAATGACGGTTGGGTAATCGCGGACAAAGTTTCGACCCGAAAATCGCACAAAGTCGTGGACGTAAATGCCATTCAGCTTCAGAAAGAAATTATCCTCGAAGGACTAAAACGCCCTTGGAGCATGGCTTTTGTTTCTGAAGAAGAGGTGCTTATTTCAGAAAAAGAGGGTGATTTACTTCAATTAAATGTAGTAACTAAAGAAAGAAAAAAGGTTCAAGGTTTCCCCATCGACGTAGAGGACAGCCTTGGTACGTTTGGAGACAACACTGGTAAATTTGAAGTGCTGCTGGACCCAGATTTCAAGAAAAATAAATACGTCTATTTGTCGTATGCCGTCAAAGCCCCTCAAGGAAGAACCACCAAGATAGTGAGAGCAATACTTGAAAATGGGGTTTTGCAGCAAATAAAAGTCCTTTTTGTCGCTACCCCATTCACGTATGAGCGAGTACATTATGGGGGAGGGATGGCGTTTGGAAGTGACGGCAAATTGTATTTTACCATTGGCGAGCGGTTGTTTACAGAAAAAGATGAGCCTGCATTGCCCATTGCCCAAAACAAAGAAGATAAACGAGGAAAAATTTACCGCATCAATTCCGATGGGACGATTCCCAGCGATAATCCTATCTTTGGTGAAAAGGCAATTCCTGGCCTGTATGCCATGGGTATCAGAGCCGCGCAAGGAATTACCCTCAACGCTAAAACGAACCAGCTGTGGTTTAGTGAGCACGGAACGCACCAAGGCGACGAACTCAACGTGCTAAAAGCAGGCGCGAATTATGGTTGGCCTATGAAAACAACAGGTAAGTACCGTTTTGCGGAATTTGAACGGAAGCCTATTGAGGGCAACGATTACACCGAACCCGCTTGGTCGTGGGCACAAACGGTCGCTCCTACGGGCATACATTTTTATTCGGGAAGCGAATTTTCCGCTTGGAACCAACATTTGCTGGTAGGTGGATTATCAAAAGGTAGTGTATGGAGGCTTGCGGTTGAGGGAGAAATAATCAAAACTGCCGAAGAACTATTCACGAATGAGCGTTTACGGATTAGAAAAGTGACGCAAAGCCCTGCGGGGAAATTGTATTTACTTACGGATGAAGTAAACGGGAAATTAATTAGGGTAAAAAACGGAGCCCTTTAAAAAGAGTGGTGTTAGCGGCATTACTGAAAAGTTTGCCCATTTTTCCGAAAAGTTGAGGGGTTTACTCCCGTATATTGCCGAAACTGCTTGCAAAAATGACTTTCGTCGGTAAAGCCAAACTCATCGGCAATTTCGGTCAGAGTCATCTGACTATAAAGAAGCCTAGTCTCAACAAGTTTAATGCGGTGTTTGATGATGTATTGTTTCAGCGATTCGCCCGTGTGTTTTTTGAAAAAAATACTCACATAAGCGGGAGCTAAGTGAAATTGCTCCGCAATGTGGTCAATCGTAAGCTTGTTGGGCTGGTAAATGTTTTGTTTGATAAACCGCAACATGGCCTCAATCGAGTCTTGTAATTCGGGCTTGAAATGGGGTTGTGGCGAAAGATTTCGGGCAAGAATCGTCATGATACTACGCATCAAACTGTCGCGAATCAGCTCGAAATGCGCCGAAGGCGGGTTATCATATTCGCTTTCCAGCACCGAAAGTAGCTGGTGAAGTTTCTGTTTTTCGAGCTTATCGTGGACAATCGTCCCTCGGCTTTGGGACGAAGTAAACAACAACAATTCGAGGACGTGTTGCCACTGTTTATCGGCTAAACTTGAGGTTGTTTTACTGTAAGACTCATTGAAGCGAATAAAACAAAACTCCGTCGTTTCCTCAATGTCAAAATCATGAAAATCTTCTGGGCCTAGCAAATACACATCGCCTTTGGTATAGGTGTACGTATTGCCATTGATGTTGTGAATGCCCTTTCCTCGCAAAATGAAAATGATTTCATAGTAGGTATGTTTGTGAACGGGGTGTTCCCAATCACTGGCTTCAAAATGATAAATATTGAAGGGGTTGTGTAAAACGTATCTTCTCATTGGGGACAAGTGTAATTTTACCAAAATAAGATGGATTTTTACAGAAAGAATAGCTTTTAACCTTCATAATTTTGCAAAATAATGCACAGAAGAACTTTTTCTCGCATTAGCCTATAATGAAAATGTACAGAATTGTTGCCCTCAAATCAATTAAAATAGAGCAATGATTCATAAAAAAAGACCAAGATGAAGTTGTTAAAAAGACGTTCGATGTTAAAAAAAGCGATAGCGGCCTCTACGGCTTCAGTTGTGGGACTGTCGGCTGAAGCGGCCAAAGACAAAAAAGTGTTTGTTCACCACGTGTATTTTTGGTTGAAAAACCCCGCAAGCGAAGCCGACCGCGCCAAGTTAATCGAAGGATTGACGGCGTTGGCAAAAGTACCAACCATCAGAATGCACAACATCGGTTTGCCTGCAACGACCAACCGTAGCGTGATTGAGCGCAGCTATGCCGTGTCTTGGTTGTGCTTTTTTGACAATTTGGAAGAGGAAGAAGTTTACCAAAAACATCCCATTCACCTCAAGTTTGTAGAAGATTACTCGCACCTTTGGGAGAAAGTAATTGTGTACGATTCGGTGCAGGTGTAGTACAAATAGGAAAGATTTTCAAAGGGAACATGACTTTTTTGCCATGTTCCCTTTTTCGTTTTATAGCACCTAAAATACCGTTTGACGAATTTTTACTTCGCTTTGGTGATAAACCTGCGAATACGGTTGCACGCTCGCCGTTACCCAGGCGTTTCCGCCGATGATGGAATCATTACCTATCACGGTTTTTCCGCCTAAAATAGTGGCATTGGCATAAATGACCACGTTATCTTCAATGGTTGGGTGTCGCTTGGTTTCTGCCAATGATTTTGATACACTCAAAGCACCCAGCGTTACCCCCTGATATACTTTTACGTTGTTCCCAATTTCGGTTGTTTCGCCAATGACTACTCCCGTGCCGTGGTCGATAAAAAAAGATTTTCCAATGGATGCTTTGGGGTGGATGTCAATGCCCGTCAAACCATGAGCGTATTCGGTCAACATACGGGGCAGTAGTGGAACATCCAAATCAACCATCGCGTGCGCTAAACGATAAACTGCAATGGCATAAAAACCTGGATAAACCGCAATCACTTCCTCAATGCCGATGGAGGCGGGGTCGTTGTCAGATATAGCCTGTGCATCCAGCAGGAGATTTTCGTAAATGTCAGGAAGCTGCTCCATAAACTGCTCCGTTACCGCTGCATGATTCGTTTCAAGGTTGCCGTTTAGCGGTTCTAACAAACACAAAAGCCGTTGCTGAAGGTTGGTGTAAGCATCAGGTAAATTGGTGGCTGAACGCGAACAATCTTGGGTGATTGGAAATAAAAACCGCATCATTTCTTCGACAAACTTCCCAACTTCGTTGCGGGAGGGCAAACGATACTGATAGCGGGTGTTTTGCTCGGAGAGACGATCAAAAAAGGCACTTGACAACGTTTGCTGGGTTGAGGTCATGACATTGAATTGAGTGATAAAAAAAAGGCCCTTCCGTGGTGGAAAGGGCGGCTTTATGGTTGATTCGCTTTGGTCAAAATATTCCCTCTCCATCGCTTAACGAAAGATACAGCAACAACATACTAAAAGGGTAGCCGTTTTCATTGGAATAATTTTTATACTTGAGATACCAAAAACCGTGCAAAAAGGTTCAATCTTTGGAAGTTTTTCAATATTTTAAAATAATAAATTGATTTTTTCGTGATTCGCATCGTTTCCTTATTTGTTCCTTCGTTATGGATTATTCTAGCATTGTGCGCTTTTGATGTCAATTCGCAAGAAGTAGCACCTCTCCGCCGATATGCCTACGCCCGAAATGCCATGGGTTCGGAGTTTAATCTGGTTTTTTATGCTCCAAGCGATTCGCTTGCAAAAGTAGCCTCCGACAGTGCCTTTGCGAGGATTCAATTGCTCAATAACCTATTAAGTGATTACCTAGATGGCAGCGAAGTAAACCGTCTTTCTGAAACCGCAGGAACGGGGCAACGTTTTTATGCCAGTGCTATTTTGTTTGATATTTTAGAGAAATCAAAGTCCCTGAGTGCCAAAACCAATGGCGCATTTGACGTTACGGTGGGGCCAATCGTTCAGCTTTGGCGAAGGGCGATTCGGCGCAACTATTTTCCCGATAAGTCCCAACTCAAAGAAGCACGCGATGCCGTTGGCTATCGGTTTGTTCGGCTTCGAGCCGAAGACCGCTCGGTAGTGCTAAAACGTAAAAAAATGCGGATAGATTTTGGGGCAATTGGAAAAGGGTACGCGGCCGATGATGTGTTGAAGGTGCTTAAATCGTTTGGAATTGACCGAGCCTTTTTGGACGCAGGAGGGGACTTGGCCATTGGCGATGCCCCGCCAGAGAAGGAGGGTTGGCGGATTGAGGTGAGTTCGGGAGGAGGAGATACTACCGCCACGCACATACTGACCCTGAAAAATTGTGGGGTAGCCACTTCGGGGAGCACGTATCGGCATTTTGATTACAAAGGTGTTCGGTATTCGCACATTGTGAGTCCTTATACAGGGGTAGGTTTAACCACGCATACACGCACAACGGTGATAACTCAAAATGGCACAGATGCCGACGCCTTGGCTACTGCTTTTAGTGTGTTGGGTATCAAAAAAAGCCAAAAAGTAGCCAAGCGACTAAAGGGCGTGGAAGTGTGGCTTTTGGAACAAAATGCCAGTAAAAAAGCTCACTACAAATATTGAGTTTGTCGGTATTCTTTTGGGGTTTTTCCTGTTTCTGCCTTGAAAAATCGACTAAAGTCGCTGGGGTCGAGTTTCCCAATTTTAAAGGCAATGTCGGCAATGGAAAGGTTACTCTGTTTTAGTAAAACTTTGGCTTCCAACACGCGCATTTCATCCAGCAAATCGTGGGCGCTTTTTCCCGTGACAGCTTTCACACATTTGTGGAGGTGATTGGGGGAGACAGACAACAACTCGGCGTATTCGGATACGGTATGTTTTTCGTAAATGTGCTGAGAAAGTGCTGCTTTGAAACGTTCCGTCATCCGAACGGCAGCGTTGCCAATGGGTTTTTCTAGGGGGTGAACAAATTGGTTTACCTCCGTAAATAAGGTGAATAGATAGGAGGCAATCAAACAAAATTGTTCTTCGGAAATCACTTGGTTAATTTGCAGGAGTCGTTCAAAGATTTGCAAGATAGCTAGGTGACGCTCTTGGCTAAGTTTAACTATTGGAGAACCCGCTAATTGAAGGAAAGAAAAGGTTTGTAATGTTTCTGATTTCCAGGGCGATATGCTAAAAATGTCGCTACTAAAATGACAATAAAAACCCTCGGCATCGTCGCTGATTTCATCCAAAGTTGTGATTTGAAAAGCGGGTAAAAAAAAGAACGAACCTGCCTTAATCTCGTATTTAGTAAGTGCTTTTCGGCGGGTAATGCTACCTTTGGTTAAGAAAACAAAAAACGTAACCGAGCGTCGATGAGGAGCTTGAGGAATGATGAGGTGCTTTTTATAATCTTCTAACCGAATGACGTGGAACTGATTAAAAAATGGTCGCTGCGTGTTTTTCCATACCAAGGTATCAAACACATAGTCATCGAATTCGGCGGGTTTAAGGAGTGGAATTTGGGTCGTTTTCATACAAATTTTAACAAACTATGAATGAACTATTCGCTTTTTTTGCGTCATTTCAAGAACTAAGTTCAACCGAAAAGAAAGCACTCGCACCACTTTGTTCGGAATTGAAACTAAAAAAAAACGAAGAGTTGCAGCCCATAGGGCATACATGTCGTAACATCTACTTTATTAAAAAGGGAGTAGCCCGCATTTACTACTACAAAGATGGAGTTGATATAACCGAATCTTTTTCGTTTGAGGGGAGTGTTATTGTAAGAGTAGAAAGTTTGTTTTTAGGAGTTCCTTCCCAAAAAGCTATTCAAGTACTCGAAGAGTCCGAAATTGTTGCCATCCATGCTCCAGGGTTATTTCGTTTGTATGATACTTTCCCACTGATTGAACGCCTATTTCGTAAAATTTTTGAAAAAGGCTACGTTGAAACCGTTCAACGCCTCGAAAGTTTGCAGTTTCATACGGCAGAGGAGCGGTATAAAGCTTTACTGAACGAAAATGCTGATGTATTGCGCCGAATACCTCTTAAATATATTGCTTCTTATTTGGGCATTACGCAAGTGAGTTTAAGTCGAATCCGAGCCGTTTCAAGGTGATTATTTAACAAATGTAAAAGGAATCCTAAAGTAGTACCTAGACTTTTGCAAAAGAAAACTTGCGAAAAAGTATGGTTCAACTTGGGTTAAAAGAAAACTGGAAACAGTTTGCATTGTTGGTGATTATCAATGCGTTTGTGGGTGGAATGATTGGCTTGGAGCGGTCTATTTTGCCACAATTGGCCGAACAAGCATTTGGGATTGCGTCAAAAACAGCGATTCTATCATTTATCATCACCTTTGGCATTACCAAAGCCATTGTCAATTACTTTACGGGCAAACTGGCGAATTTATTGGGGCGAAAAAAGCTCTTGATTATTGGCTGGCTTTTTGCCTTGCCAGTCCCTTTTCTATTGATTTATGCTCCTAATTGGTCGTGGATTGTGACGGCCAATGTGTTGTTAGGTATTAATCAGGGACTGACGTGGAGCACGGCTGTGATGATGAAAATCGACCTTGTAGGCGACAAAAACCGTGGGCTGGCGGTGGGTATCAACGAATTTGCGGGGTACTTATCGGTGGGTGTTGTGGCTTTTTTGACAGGCTACATCGCCAGTCATTACGGAGTGAGGCCATACCCGTTTTATTTGGGAATAGGATTCTCCATCGTAGGGCTGTTATTAAGCGTATTTTTTGTCAAAGATACCTGTCAACATGTTTCTGTTGAGAACAAAGCAAGTGCCATACCCCTTTTGGTAAGCCCATTTTGGGATACGACTCTTCGGCACAATTCGCTGAGTGCAGTCACGCAAGCGGGGCTTGTTAATAACCTAAACGATGGTATGATTTGGGGACTTTTGCCGTTGTTGCTTTTTGCCAAATATTTCACTTCTGCACAAATTGGTATTTTGACGGCGATTTATCCGTCGGTTTGGGGGCTTAGTCAATTGGTTACAGGCCGATTTTCTGATATTTATTCCAAAAAAGGCTTGTTGTTTTGGGGGATGTTGTTGCAGGCTCTGGGGATTATTGGACTCATTTGGGCAAATACTTTTACGCATTTCGCACTGATTGGGACAGCTTTAGGGTTTGGAACAGCCTTGGTTTATCCCACTTTTTTGAGTGCCATTGCTGACTACACCCCTCCCGTCCAACGCGCCGAAAGTTTGGGGACTTTCCGATTTTGGCGCGACATGGGGTATGCCCTTGGGGCATTACTGACGGGGGTAATTGCTGATTATTTTGGGCTAATGATGTCAATCTTTAGCGTTGGAGTCTTAACCGCTCTGTCGGCCTTTGTGGTGTTGTTCCGAATGAAATAAAGAGCATTAAATCTCCATTTCTAACAACGCATAGCTCAATGCTTTTCCGTGGGTATCTACGGCCAGTGAGGTAGTTACGCCTGTTAGTAAGGCGTCTTGACACACAAACAGTAGCGACGAAATATTGGGCAGTTCGTATCGCACAATTTCACCCGAAACGATGTTTTTTAAATGTTCTTTCACCCTTTCTACCGTTACTTCTTTACACAAAAGTTCATAATCTTTCACATCGTATGGAATCAACGAGAGGGTAGAGGTATTGCCTTTGTCGCCTGCACGGCTGTGGGCGATGTCGTATAGCTTCATGGTCAAAATAGAATTACTTCTGGTTTTACTTTCTTTCTATCAATCAAAACCGAAACAATGCCGACGAGTTCGGTGACGTACTTTCTGGCACCACCGCCGCCTGCTGGGCCATTGGTGTAAAGGGCTTCTACTTCTTCGCCGATGATAGCGGCTTTTTGAGCGGTTTCGGCGTTGGCAGCTAGGCGTAATCGCACTTCGTAAGGCTCGATTTGATGGTTAAAATCAGTCCGATGAATGGCCGAAAGACCGACGTAGTCAGTTCGCAAATCGGTAAAATCAGCTTTTAGCCTTTTTTCGAGGGTATCGCCTGCCAACTGTGCCCTTGCGAGGGCATTTTCCCCCGCGTATGAGATTTCGCCTTCCCCCAAAAAACCAGCCTGATAACCCACACTCACTTTGAGCGTTGACGGTTTTTCTTGGCCAGTGCCAGCCCATACTTTGACTTGATTATCAGCAATTTCTTCCAATTGTACCGTCGTAAAATTAGCCGATACATCGGGCGTAAGGTACGCATAAGGGTTGATGACTTCGTACAATAATTGCTCTTTGACCGTTGCCAAATTGACAACGCCACCCGTACCTGCTACTTTGCTAATGATGGCCGAGCCATCCGCAAAAACATCAGCAAAGGGATGACCCAAGGTGTCCATGTTGGTTACTGGTTTGGTGATTGGGTCGGCAAAATATCCGCCTGTTATTTGCCCCGCACATTCTAACAAATGCCCCACGATGGTTCCTTGTCCTAACAAATTGTAGTCGTCGGTTGCCCAGCCAAATTCATGAATCATCGGGGCTAAAAACAACGAAGGGTCGGCTATTCGTCCCGTGATAATGATTTGTGCATCAGACTGTAATGCTTCCAAAATTCCTTCTACGCCCATGTACGCATTGGCAGAAATGAGAGGAGAAGTGCTAAGTGAGGAGTGATTAGAGATGAGCGTGATGGCAAAATCCTCATTATTAAATTTAGAAATCCCATTACTCATTTCTACTAACTTATCGCTCAATTCGTCTCCGATAACGGCGGCTACTTTGACTGAAATGCCTTGTTTACTGGCTATTTCAACGATTTTTTCAGCTCCAGCCACGGGGTTTGTGGCTCCCATATTGGTAATGAGTCGAACGTTGTTTTTGACTAAAATCGGCAACAACCCCTCGATGCGTCGTTCTAAAAACGGGTCATAGCCTTTGGTAGGGTCGGCTAGTTTTCGTTTTTGGGCAAGAGCAATGGTACGTTCGGCCAAACATTCCAACACCAAATAATCTAAATTTCCCTGTTCGGCCAATACGAGGGCGGGTTCCAACCTGTCGCCCGAAAACCCTGCCCCACAGCCGATTCTGATTTTATTTTTCATCGTTATTTATTGTCCGTAGAGCCAAGGCATGCCTTGGCTCTACAATGTATGAAATTTGTCATTGTCCCAATTTTTAGGATTGTTTTCAATATAATCATTGATTCGCTGGTATTCGGCGTCATTTCGGATAATATGATCATGAAATCTGGATTGCCAACCAAATACAACCCCATCATTATCGGTCAACTGTAGCCGATTACAGTGTTTTGTAACGGCGGATTTATAGGAACCAATGATAGATGAAACGGTGTTTTGCCCCTGATTTTGAAACCGTTGTTGGGCGGGCGATTGGATTGGCGGTTGTAGAGACAAGGCATGCCTTGTCTCTACGTTATGGACGTCGTTACCGTTGGGAAACGGTTCATTTTCAGGTTTATCCAAAATTAAAATTCCGTGAATATGATTCGGCATAACCACAAATGCCCCAAATTCAACGTTTTTGGCATGGCTTTTAATCTCGTGCCAAAAAACGTCAGCGAGAATACCGATGCCCGATAATTGCATTTGGCCATTTTCTATTTTCCCAAAGAAATGTTCACGATTTTTGGTACAAATGGTAATGAAATAAGCCCCATTCCACCCATAATCCCACCACGATGCACGAGCAGACGCGATACGGTATTTATGTTGAAATTTCTCCATGATTACCAATGAATTGAACCCGTCAAAAGCGCCATAATCGTCATCACAATCGTAGTGCCCCACGCCCAGAAAAACGTGTGCCGTTGGTGTTCGCCTAAATCCACCTCAGTGAGGCCCACCAGCAAAAAAGTCGAAGCCGTGAGTGGACTGATGGGAAAGCCGACGGTCATTTGACCTAGCAAGGCCGCTCGACCAATTTCGAGTGGGTCAATGCCAAATTGCGTAGCTGTTTGACTTAAAATGGGTACAACTCCAAAATAGTAAGCATCGGGCGTAAACAGAATACTAGCAGGCAGGCTCGTGAGCGCGGTCAGGGTAGGCAGCCAACTGGCGTGCTGCTGCGGAATGAGCGCCACCAATGAATTGGCCATGGCGTCAATCATTTTCGCTCCTGTGAGGATTCCCGAAAAGATGCCAGCGGCAAAAATCATACTCGAAACCAAAAAAATATTGGTACCGTGGCTTTTGATGACCTTTTGTTGGTCTGCGAGTTTGGGGTAATTGACGAGCAGCGCAATCATGCTCGCAATCACAAATAAAACAGGAGCAGGAAGCCATCCTTTGGTCAACGCAATAATGAGTGTGATGGTCAAAATGGCGTTGATAATCAGGAGATTGGGGCGGCGAAGTTGATGCTGTTCTGTGTTTAAATTGTCTTTATGATTGTATTCAAACTCAATGATACCAAGGCGTTTTCTTTCTTTTTGGCCAAAAAAGTAAGCCACAAAAAGTACCCAAACAATACCCGCTACAATGGCTGGAATGTTGGGGTTGAAGATGTGAACCGCATCACTCTTTAACGTAGAAATCGCCCGCGCTGATGTCCCCGACCACGGAACCAAATGCAAGGGGCCGACACTCAGTGCCACGATAC
This sequence comes from Runella limosa DSM 17973, assembly GCF_000482465.1. Taxonomy (GTDB): domain Bacteria; phylum Bacteroidota; class Bacteroidia; order Cytophagales; family Spirosomataceae; genus Runella; species Runella limosa. The sequence continues at coordinate 158,752 of NZ_KI519421.1, read as the reverse complement.
TCGCCAAGATTTTTCGGTTGATTTTCAGCCGTTTGTAGATGGGCAAAAACGCCGATAACACAATCATAAACGTAGCCGTACCGTCGCCGTCGAGGTGGACAATCATGGTCAGAATCGCCGTACCCAAGATTACTTTGAGCGGGTCGCCTTTCACCGATTTGATGATAGCCGCAATGACGGGGTCAAAAAGCCCTGCGTCGAGCATGGTGGCAAAGTATAATACTGCAAACATCAATAAAACCCCCGTCGGTGCCACTTGTTTGATACCTGCCAAGGCAAAATCGCCGAGTTCTTTGGGACTAAAACCAGCCAAGAGTCCAAAAACAACGGGCGTAATCACCAAGGCAGTCATCACCGAGAGCCTTTTGGTCATAATTAGCACCAAAAAAACAAGAATTGTAGCAAAGCCGAGGAGGGAAAGCATTGATAATTAGGAGTTTTTAATTAAGTAAATGCGCAAAACAAGATAATACTTTATTGTGCGTAAATTTTGGGGTATTATTAGTTTATACTGCTTCGGAGAAGCGTAACCTTTGTAGAAATAGAAGAGAGCTTGCGTTGTTATGCTTCCGCACAGGCGGCCCTGTCCGAAGCAAAAATTAAAAATAATCTCCTGCTACTACAAATGTTGCGCCTCTACCGAGGCTGCTTTGAATTCCTCAAAAACTTTTGATTAAATACTTCAAATCAACCTCTCTTCAACTGTTTATATTTTTCAATGTACATCTTATCCAGTGCCTCCGAGTCCTTGTATTTGACGCGGAGTGCAGTCAATTTTTTGTGCATTTCTGCCTTTATTTTGGCGTATTTAGGGTCGTTATAGACGTTCTTGAGTTCGTTTTTGTCGTTAGTGCGGTCATACAATTCCCATTCATCAACATCATGATAGAAATGTACTAATTTGTATTTTTCGGTTACAATTCCATAGTGGCGTTTTACCATGTGAATCCCTGGATATTCGTAATAATGATAATAAGCCGCATCCCTGAAATTTTTTCCCTGTCCCTTAAAAATCGGAATCAAACTTTCTCCTTGCATATCGGTAGGAGGTTTTACGCCCGCAGCCTCCAAAAACGTTTGCGCATAGTCAAGATTTTGAACCATTTGCGAGTTTTTTGACCCAGCTTTTATCACGCCAGGCCACTTGATTAACAAAGGTGTTTTGAACGATTCATCAAAAATAAAACGCTTATCAAACCAGCCGTGTTCGCCCAAATAAAACCCTTGGTCGGAGGTATAAATGACGATGGTATTTTCCTCTAACCCATTTTGTTTTAGAAAATCAAGCACTTTTCCAACGCCTTCGTCAACCGATGCAATACAGCCCAAATAATCCTGCATGTAGCGCTGGTACCGCCATTTCATTTTGTCGGTATCGTTCATTTTGGGATAATTCTTTATAAACTCTTCGTTCATTTTGTCGTAAGTGGCATCCCAAACCTTGCGTTGTTCAGCATTCATTCGGCCAACGGTGTAGTCATAATTGCGTTTATCGTAGGGGTGCGATTCCTTGATGCCCAATTTATCCATATTTTCGGGCTTGATTTTAGAATCGCCTGCCCAGTTCATGTGCGTAAGCAGGTTCATTTCGGCTTGCTTAGAGGCACTTCCGCGCCCTTCGTAATTGTCAAAAAGCGTAGCGGGTTCAGGGAATTTTTTGTTGATAAACTCCTTGAAGTGACGTTCCGCAGGCAGCCATTCACGGTGAGGGGCTTTGTGCAAATAGGCCAAGAAAAATGGTTTTTCTTTATCTCGTTCTTTTCCTAACCAGTTGAGAGTCATGTCCGTGATAATGTCTGTGACATAGCCCATGATTTTCTTTTTACCCTCTTTTTTTGTGATAAAGTCGGGGTTGTAATAATCGCCTTGGTCGGGTAAGATTTTGAACTCGTCAAATCCCTTAGGGCTGTTGCCAAAGTGAAGTTTGCCAAACATAGCCGTTTGATAACCATTGGCTTGCAAAATTTGAGGAAAGGTGATGTTGGTGGTGTCAAACGGAAAATTATTATCAATTTTTCCGTTTAAGTGGCTGTGTTTGCCCGTCAAAATCACTGCCCTCGATGGTGCACAAATAGAATTGGTGACGCAAGCATTGCTAAAAAGCATCCCTTCTTTGGCAATACGGTCGATGTTGGGAGTTTGGGTTAAACGGTTACTATAGGCCGAAATTGCCTGATAGGCATGGTCGTCTGACATGATAAAGACGATGTTGGGACGACGACCCGCTTGGGTTTTCTTGGTAGTCTGTTTGAACGAAAACATACCAATAGCAATAACGGCTATGGCAGCGATAGAAATGGTAATTTTTTTCATAAATGACAATGATTAAAACTTCAAATAATCATTAAAAAACGGTAATAAATCATTCAAAACGCGTCCATCGGTAGTCCAGATTTTATTGCCGTGGTCGCCAATATATTCTTCAGAAAAGTGATTGATACCCAAATTCTCTAAACGCTGGCTCAACATCCCGATTTGGATGGGAAAACGGGGAGAATCATTTCGCCCCCAGTCCAGTTTGATAGCGGTCATTTTTCGTAAATTATCGGCATATTTATTGACCATATAAACGGGCATATTGGCCTCCCATTTATCCAAAATCGCTTGATTTACAATCATTTTGTCGCCTTCATAGCTAAACGGAAAGTCGCAATAAAAGGGCGGTTTGTTTGGGTTGGGCGACCACGCACGCGCTACGGCCACCAAAACCTTGGGGTAATAGGTTTTCTTTAGATCTTCTTGCGTTTTTACATTTTGAACCTCTTTAAAAGACGGGCTATTGGGGCCAAATTCTTTGACCATTGCCAACAACCCTGGACTCAACGCATAAATACTGCTAAATACCTCTGGATGCAACATCCCAATTTTGAACGCACCGTAGCCCCCCATCGAATGCCCCGCAATGCCTCGACTCTCGCGAGTGGCAAGGGTGCGGAAGTTTTTGTCCACGTATTCGACGAGTTCTTTGGATTCAAATTCGTCCCAATTTCCTGTCAACGAAGAGTTTGAATAGAAGCTGCCCTCGTAAAGCGTGTAATGGTCAGCCTGTACAAAAATAAAAGGCTTGATTTTATTGCGTTTGATGCCTTCGTCGAGGATGGTCTGCATCTGAGGAAAAATATTGTCTTTCCCCATAAACCCGTGCAAATAATAAATAACGGGATAACGCTGTGTAGAAGCGTCGTAATTGGGCGGGAGATACACCGAAACCTTGCGATTTGGGTCTTCGCCACCCGTGTTTTGCAGGGCTTTGGAGTTGAGAACAAAGCTAACGACTTTACCGACTTGAGCAAAAGCCCCCTGGCTCCCAATGGGGGAAATTACAATTAGGAGTAAAAATAAAAGTTTTTTCATCGGGTTAGTTGGAAAAAATACCCTCCCGAAAGTTCAAAACTTTCGGGAGGGTTGGGTTGGTCGGCATGACAAAAAAATGCCTTAACTCATCAAAATATTCTTGGCAAAAGCTACGCATTTCGCTACTTCTTTGACGGCGTCAGAACCTTCGGGGATTTGGTACTCAAGCTCTACCGAAACGGGGAATTTGTATTTACGGTCGCGAATCATCAACAAAATCTCACGGATAGGTGTGTCGCCCGTACCCCAAACCAAGTTGCCCGCGCCGTGTTCGGGCGTGGTGCGGTCTTTTAAGTGCATGGTCGAAATACGGTCGTGCTTGTTTTCGATGAAGGCCATCAAAGCTTCTTTGGTGTTTTTACCACCCGCCGCCAAGTAGTGCCCACAGTCAAAATTGATTGAATTATAGGGTGATTGCGCCAATGCGTTATCCCACAGGGTATCAGTAGCTTGGGTGTGATTGTGATAACCTACATACACCTTGTTTTTTGCCCCCAAATCACCCAAACGTTGCGTTTGTTTAGGGTCGGTTGGAAGCTCCAATGTTACAGAAGTTGCCCCTAAAACTTTGGCCACTTTCATGCCGTATTCTACCTCGCCATCAGTATTTGTTGGGCTAAAGGCGTTGGGTTTGAAGGCGTAAATCGAAATACCCGCTTTGTCGAATTTCTTACGAACTTCTTTGAATTTATCCATCGAAACCGTACTGCGCCATTCCGCAACTTGTTTGTTGTAGTCGGCCATTTGGGCTTTTTGCTCGTCGGTCAGTTGCGGGCGTTGACCAGGGCGCGCATTACGGAAAAGCTGCGCCATGTCAATCGGCGATTTTGGTTTTCCAGCATATTCTTCCACCGAATCGCCCATCAATTCGATGGCACTGAGGTTGGAATCAATGCAAAACTGAATTAATTTATCGACATCATGCGGCATACTACGGAATGAATAAGTAATGGCGCCAATTTGCACTCCTTTAAACTTAGAGTTGGGTTTGTCGGCCAATGCCCATGCTTTATTGATGTTAAACAGGCCTCCCATCGCAGTGAGAGACGCCATTGCCATAAAATTTCGGCGGGATACTTGTGTATTCATTGGTGATAAGGGTTTGATAAATAATGAGGGTTGGTAAATTACTACTAAAAGAAAGACGCGTCCGTTTTTTCCTGATTTATCATTCCCATTAATTAAATAATTTCGGAGCAAATTGGCTTAAATACACCCGCCAGTTTCTCCAAATGTGCCCACCTTCCGATTCCACATACTCGTATTTCATGCCCATACCATCTAATTTTTTACGGAAATCGACATTGGCTTGGTAAAGAAAATCGGTTTTGCCAATGGCTATCCAATAGAGCTTGGTTCCGTTTTCTTTTTGTACTTTCAAGGTTTCATCAATGTTGCTATACACCTTGGCCGTAGCATCTTCACGCGGCATGATGGCGGCAGAAAACAGACCCACATAGTCGAACGTATTTGGATAATACCTAGAAATGTGCATCGAATGGAAACCGCCCATGGACAGACCCGCAATGGCTCTGCTTTCTTTTTTGGCATTTACGCGGTAGTTTTTTTCTACAAATTTTACAATATCCATAAACGCGCCTTCATACGAACCTTCCATGGTACGCGGAGCCATAAATTGTGGTTTGTAGAAGCCTGTATTTCCCTCGCCTGGGGCAGCATCTTGCGAAGCGTTTCCGTTTGGCATTACCACAATCATTGGTTTGGCTTTACCTTGGGCAATAAGATTATCTATGATTTGTGCCGTGCGTCCGAGGGCAATCCACGCTTCTTCGTCGCCACCCGCGCCGTGCAATAAATAAAGTACGGGGTAATTGGCTTTGCTGCTTTCATAACCTGGCGGGGTGTAAATGGTGAGTCGGCGGTTGATGCCCAAGCCTGGTGAGTCGTACCAGCGTCTGGTTACGCTACCGTGTGGGATGTCGTTTACTTTGTAAAGGTCAGCCTGTGGGCCTCCTACAATAAAAATATTCGTGACAGTTGCTACATCACGGTTTAAGAACGGGTTATTGGGGTCGATGCTACGTAGACCGTCCACCGTAAATGAATACGAATACAATTCAGGAGAGAGGGCATCGGAAGTAAAAGTCCAAACACCTTTCTCATCTTTTTTCATCAATGCAGGTTTTGGGACGTCCACTAAACCAAAACGTGATTTGATTTTCATGGTAGGCAAGAAATCACCTGTTACAAAAACCGAGTCGGCTTTTGGGGCAAAAAAGCGAAACGTAACGGTTTTGTCCGCATTGATTTCGGGCGACTTGAGGTCGGCAGCGTTGAAAAGGGCTTCTTGTGAAAAAGCTAAATGGCTCAATAGTAGGCCAAAAAGTAAAACGATTGATTTTTTCATGTTTTGATAATTAAGTTTAAAAATCACCGCCAGTGAGTTTGAAAACCGTTGACGGTGACGGAACGAATTGAACTTTGATAGGTAAATGAAATTTATTGAGGCGCAACGACCTTCATCAACTCTTCGTCGTGGTGGTACCGAATGCCGCATTTATTGTCGAAAAACATCGTCGTTCCTTTTTCGGCCGTATAAGCATCCCATTTGGGAAGACCTGCGTGGCTTGGGTTGCCCGTTTTGGCGAAATTAATCCACGATTGGCTCATTTTATCGGCTAATACATAAGCGTCTTTGAAACCTCCCGTCATTTCTTCGCAGCGTGCGATGTTGTTGAATACAAACGGAATTTCCATGCAGTGAACAGCCTTGTATTTTCCATCCATCACAGGCGACTGCCACGTGAACATAAACATGTAAACAGGTGCGCCGCCTGTTAAGGCTGACTTTTGCTTGGCTTGCATCACAGCTCCAGGACGAAATGTCACGTCAATGTCCAAAACGGCCGAGGGTTTGGTGTCTTCGGGGAATGCTTTTTTTGCGGCAGCGATGTACGCATCAGCTTTGTCACCATAGGATTTTTTGACCAGTTCCAATACTTGCTCAGGAGTGCTGTTGGCGGGGGCGGCACGGAATGCGGCAAACTCATTTTTAGTTGTGCCAATCAGTAAAGGAATGTTTTTAGAAAGTTCAAAAGCTTCATTTGAGAACAATTGATAGGGGAGAACCTCGCCGTCCACGCTTGGCCCCCAGCTTAGTCCAAATCCAATCACAGGTTTCCCTTCTGCTTTCATTTTATCGGCAATGGTTTTTAAGGCTCTTTTGCCCGCATCGCTCAAGGTTTGGAAAGGTACTTTTTGAACATCATCCACTTTGTCGGCCGAAATGTTGAGTTCCTTTAATACTTCAGCACCAATGGCTTGGGTAGTTTTTTTGTCGAGCATGGCAGCACGGAAAGAACCACTTTGGTTGATGGCTTTGTGGAACAACCCTTTAGCCGATGGCATCGCCATCAGGGTGTTTACTTTAGCACCCCCGCCCGACTGTCCAAAAATAGTGACGTTGTTTGGGTCACCGCCAAAGTTTGCGATGTTTGTTTTTACCCATTCCAGCGCTACTTTCATGTCCAATACGCTCAAATTGGCCGATTGTTTGTATTTATCACCGTAAGCCGACAAATCCAAATACCCCAAGATATTCAGGCGGTGGTTGATAGAAACGATGACTACGTCGCCTTTTTTAGCCAAGCTTTCGCCGTCATAAGAAGGCAATTCTTGTGATGAACCTGCCGTAAAGCCCCCTCCGTGAATCCAAAACAGTACAGGGCGTTTTTTGCCGTCGTTGATACCTGGTGACCAAACGTTGATGCGCATACAGTCTTCACTTGTATAGCCCCAACTGTGGTTAAAAACAAACTCTGGCTCGTCCGTCACCGTAGTAGTGGGATCCATCAGCGGTGCAACGGGGCCGTAGCTCATCGAGCTACGTACATTGCTCCAAGGCTTTGGTTTTTGAGGAGCTTCAAAACGTTTGGCTTCGGCATACGGTATTCCCTTATACGTAAAAATGCCATTGTGGATATAGCCCCGAACTTTACCCGCATCGGTATTGGTGACGGCTACGTTTTCGCCCGTTTGCACTTGGGTAAAAGCACTATTCATGGTGCAGGCGAGCGCAACAGCGCAAGATACAACCAGTTTTTTCATGTGTTAAAAATGTGTTTTGATAGGTGTTTGAATGGTTATTTTTCTAATTTTTTCAAAGTGCTCTGAATCTCCTCTTTGGAGAGCCATTTGCCATTGAGCATTACCCCTTCTACCTCGCCCACAGCGCTTATATCTTTCATTGGATTCGCATTGAGCAAAACCAAATCGGCCACAGCTCCTTTTTTGATGACACCCAAGTTGTCGTTCTTAAAAAACTGTCCAACGTTGTATGTGCCCGTTCTGAGGGCTTCGTAAGGGGTTAGTCCTGCCTCAACCAAGTAAGTTAGCTCGTGTTTGAGCGAAAACCCAGGGACGCTAAAAACCTGGGGCGCATCCGAACCCAACAAGAGTCCAACCCCTTGTTTTTGGCATTCATAGATTACTTTTTTACGGATTTCGTTGTATTTTAATACAGACTCAGGTTTGTATTGAGGACTTTTAAAGGTGTTTTGTTTGGCCGTAGCCCAACTAGCTAACTGCGCTTTACTCATGTATTTCATCTCAGGCGCAGCAAGCATGTCGTCCACCGAGCGTTTGGGCGATTGCCAATGCTCGGCAAGGGTTTGGGTTGGAACGATCCAGATATGGTGTTCACGAATGGCTTGCAGCGCTTTATTGAGTTGGCTTAAATCAGCACGATGTCCAGCAAACATTCCAAAAAGTCCCACTTCGTCTTCGCTAAGGGTATCCAAGCGTGGGATTAAACTTTGAACAATACCGTCTAGGTGGTCAATGGTGGCATAATTGGCCTCAACGGAGCGCCAAAGTCCTACATTAAACGAAACGTGCCCGCCGTAGGTCATGCCCTCTTCATTGGCGGCTTTGATTACTGCTTCAAAATTGCTTTTGGAGAGCCCAGGGTGCATTTTCATAAAATCATACCCTGCCCGTTTTTGGCTTCTTACGCGCTCAATGCCTTCTTCTGGCGTTTTGACACTTGCACCACTGAAAGAAGGCCCTGAAGTGTATAGCCTTGGCCCTAAAATTTCGCCTGTTTGTATTTTTTTGCGTAACTCCAAATGCAGTGGATGCCCCAACATTCCTCGAATGGTTGTGACACCGTTGGCAGCAAAGAGCAACAATACTTCTTTCATTGGCTCAATGTCATCTACGGGCGGAACATGGGCGTGCATTTCGGCCAAGCCAGGCATTAGAAATTTACCCTTGGCATCGATGACCAGTGCGTCTTTTGCGTAAACAACTTTTGTCCCCATTGCAGCAATCTCCCCATTCTTTACCACCACTGTTTGGTTGGCGAGAACGGTTTCAGTATTCATGGGAAGAACCGACACGTTTTTAATGACGATTTCGCGTTGACGAGAATCAACAATTTTTTGGGCGTTTGAGCCCCAAGCCATAAGTAGCGCAAGAAGTGTAAGTAAGTGTTTCATTGTCGTAGTGTTTTTGTACTACCAAAGCTACGCTAATTTGCTTCTAAAAAGTCAAATTCGCGTTTAAACAGTCCTCGCTGCGAATAGGTTTTGCTGTCCAACACAAGAATATTGCCCGTGGCTTTGTCGTAGGTTTTCCATTCGGGAAGTCCTTGGCCATTCGGGTTGCCCGTTTTGGCAAAATTGACCCAATAAGACGACATAATGTGCTCTAAATTTTTATCTTCTGCTTTCCAAGGGCGGTTCCATGTGTGTAACGTATGTAACGCATACGGAACTTCGGAGGTGTGAAAAGCGCCATAATTTGGAAAATTAGGCTTGTCGGGTGGAACGTGGCTGAACTGATACAAATAGGTTGGTTTGTCGGTATAAGTAGCCAATAAGTGCGAAGGCATTGCGGCAAAGCCCAGCAAAGTTTGTTTTTGTTTGATTGCCTTTACTTCGTCATTGGTCGCAGCGGGAAAAATACGCAGGTATTCAGCGGCTTTCTCACCGTATTTGGTTTGCGCTTCTTTTTGATATTCCTCCAAGGTGGTTTTGCTTTCACCTAGAAAACTGCCATCGCCCGTTACCCAGCCTGTAAGTAGTGGTACTTGGTTGTGTTTGCCGTTTTTAAAGTGAGTCAAAATATCTGTGGGCAAGACGTATCTGTCCATTGTTACCCCAAACCGCCCTGCATCTTGGGCGTTGCTCAATTTTTGAAGTTCGTCTGCTGATTTACTGCGCAATTCGGCGAGGGAACTACACTTGGCTTTTTCCATAAATTTAATCCCTTGCTTTTCCGCATCGGTAAGGTTTTGACTCAAACGGTTCGACAGCAACCCGCCACTTTGTGGGATGGCTTTGTGAAATAAGCCTTTGGCCAAGGGGGAAGCAATCAGGGCATTTACACTAAATGCGCCTGCTGATTGGCCTGCAACGGTGACGTTGGCAGGATTTCCTCCAAAATTTGCGATGTTTTGTTGAACCCATTTAAGTGCCGCGATTTGGTCTAGAAACCCATAGTTCCCTGAAGCATGATAGCCCGATTCTTTGGTTAGGTCGGGGTGAGCCATAAAACCCAATACACCCACGCGGTAATTGATGCTGACAAAAACAATGCCTTTCTTAGCCATTTCTTCACCGTTATAAATGTCGCAATTGGCCGAGCCGCTGTTTAAGCCGCCGCCATAAATCCAAACAAAAACGGGTAGTTTTTCTGATTTTGATTTGGCGGGTGTCCACACATTCAGGTACAAACAATCTTCGCTTAACGGCTCAGGTTTGGCAATAAACTCTTCAGACCAACAGTAAAATGGCTGAGGTTTGTTTTGAATCGGACTTGCCGAAAATTCGGTACATTTTTTTACGCCTGTCCAATTTTTTACGGGTTGGGGGGCTTTCCAACGCAAGTCACCGATAGGGGGTGAAGCGAAAGGAACGCTTTTGTATATACGTAAATCTTCTTTCGCATAACCTTCCACTTTACCGTTGATGGTTTGAACGATAAGTTGTCCTCTAAGAATAGAGATGAGTGATAAGTGAAGCGTGATGAATAAAATGAGCTTTTTCATTTTTCGTATAGTTTTTCACTTTGGTAATGAGGACAAGCGGGGTTCTTGATTGGTAAAAAAAATGAAGGCGAGTTTACGGTCTGACTATCGTCTGACCGTAAACTCAACCAAGTATAGATAGGTTAGTTTTTATACGCTTTGTCAAGAAACAAATAGCGAGCATCGTCTTTGGCGCTTTCGGTACGAGACTCGACATCCAAAATCATCACGGGCGGTGTGCTTTCTCCCGCCTTTGCGGCTTTCCAATTGGGAAGCTTATCCCCGTTTGGATTTCCTGTTTTGACAAAATTGGTAAAGTAATTCAGCATCGTATCCGATACTTTAAAATCATCGGCAGTCCAAGCATATTCTTTCACTAGGTGAAGGTTGCCCATCGCATATTCAATTTCACAGGCGTGTGGTGCACCTACGGCTTTGGGAGGTTTGGGGGCATTGGCGTCGGCCCTAACTGTACCACCAGCTAACCCCGATGCCAGCGATTTGTCCACCAAATCAGGGCGAAGTTTGCTGTATAAATAGCGGTAAACAGGTTGCGAACTGTTGTTGCGGTGCAAATCAAACCATTTCCAAGTGCTGTAAGAAATGAATCGGTCGGCGGCTAAGGCCGTTGCGGAGAGTTCAATTTCTTTTTCTGAGCCGTGGGGATATAATTTTAAAACTTCCTCAAAATCATTTGGATATTCTTTTTTTACCCGTGCTACGTAGTTTTCTTCTTTGTAGGGTTGTCCTTGCATAAAGGCTTGCCCTGGAATTTCGGCAGAGTTCCAGCCGACCAAGAGGGGCACTTGCGCTTGTTCTTTGGCTGCGAAAACCTGAGGTAATGTTTTGGGTAAGAAATAGTTATCAATTACAATTGGAAATCCAAAGCGGCGAGATTCGTTATAAATTTCGTAAATCTCACGCGTTGACATTCCTCTCAATTCTTTGATGGATTTTATTCCAGCTTTTAGCAAAAACTCAACGCCTTGTTTTTCACCTTCTGCCAACGGAACGGGTGCCATCGTTGGGTTGATACCTGCACCACTTTCACCAATGGCTCCTGCAATCAAATTTCTCGACAGGGGAGAGGCCATCTGGCAACTTACGCCAATTGAACCAGCCGATTCGCCCGCAATCGTTACTTTTTTAGGATCGCCACCAAAGGCTGCGATGTTTTTTTGAACCCATTTGAGGGCGGCAGCTTGGTCAAGCATTCCATAATTACCAGAAGCTTTGTAAGGCGCTTCGGCGGTGAGTTCGGGATGGGTTAAAAATCCGAAAATATTCAAACGGTAGTTGCAAGTGACTACCACAACGCCCTTTTTAGCCATGCTTTCGCCGTCGTAGCGTGGTTCGGAGGCGTCGCCAGCTACATTCCCGCCACCATAAAAGTAAACCAGAACGGGTAAATCTTTGGTGTTACGTTTGGCAGGTGTCCATACATTAAGGTACAAACAGTCCTCGCTGACGCCATTTGAGCGGGAATTCATGTCGCCAAACACAACGGTTTGCATCGGACGAGCACTAAATTGTTTGGTTTGTTTTACTCCTTTCCAATTATCGGCGGGCTGAGGGGCTTTCCAGCGTAGTTCGCCAATGGGAGGTTTGGCAAAAGGTACGCCAAAATAGGTTTGAATGCCCGTTTTTGTATCATAATTTCCTTCAATGACGCCATTTTCAACGGTGGTTTGCACCGAAAATGCGTTATTTTGAGCTTCGGTGGGCATTTGGGTAGCTAAGAAAAGTCCTAACAAATAGACTAATTTCTTCATAAACTTTGATTAAATTTATTTATTGTCTCATTTTGTGACAATAATAGTTGCTTTTTGAAAATTATCCTATTTATTTGAAAAAATTTTACATTTGTTGGTTAAAAATCAGTCACCAGTGAAGCAAACAGCGTATTTAAGACACATTGCCTACGATTCGGTTATCTTCGGGTTTTCGGGAGAAAAACTCAAAATATTGATTACGAAGTACCACAATACGGGGCTTTTTGCTTTGCCAGGCGGCTTTGTGAAGGTGGATGAAAACCTAAACGATGCCGTACGCCGAGGTTTGAAGGAACGGACGGGCTTGGATAATATTTACCTAGAGCAGTTTTATACCTTTGGAGATGTGGCTCGATTTCGACCCGAAGTGATGCAAACGATTCTTGAAGCCAATGGACATTCCATCCAGACGTACGAATGGATGTTGGATCGGTTTATTTCGGTGGCCTATTATGCCCTTATTAATTACAGTGAGGTGGTTCCTACGCCTGATGCACTTTCGGATTCTTGTGATTGGTACAGTTTAGACGACCTTCCCGAATTGATGCTCGACCACGCCAATATAGTAAGTAAAGCCCTACAAACGCTACGCGACAACTTAGAACGACAACTTGTTGGGATGAACTTATTACCACCATTCTTTACGATGGGTGATCTCCAAAAGGTTTATGAAGTTATTTTAGGTGAAAAACTTCACCGTGGAGCATTTCAGCGTAAAATGTTGGGATTAGGGATTCTGAAGCGCCACGATAAGCAGTACTCGGGTGCGGCCCACAAAGCCCCTTTTTTATACAGCTTTGAAGCATGATACAAAAAAATGTCCCAACTCATTCACAAATGCGTTGGGACATTTTTTTGTTATACTTTCAACTACTTAAAATTGTCCTTGTATAAACTGTTTCGGGGTAATGTTGTAACGTTTTTTGAAGACAATAATGAATTTAATGGCTTGCGTATATCCTAGGCGTTCAGCAACTTCTTGTACTTTAAAATATTTTAAAAGCTCGCAGGCTCTTTCAAGCTTTCGGTCAAGATAATATTCGTAGAGCGATTTGTTGTGAACTTGTTTGAACTTGTTTTGGAGCGTTACTTTGTGCATGTTGAGCTCTAGGGCTATTTCGTCAATTTTGGGTAAAAAACCTCCTTCTAGATGATTCTCAACAAGTTCCTCTAAGTGCTTTACTACCTTATTGGTGGGAGCAGAAGGACTGTTGAGGTCAATTGACGAGCAAGCCTGCCGTAGAAAATCATGAATAAGTTTTTTGGGAGAGACAAACTCTTTCAAATCTCCCGTGGCCCAGCCTGTCAGTGCCAACAGAGACGTAAAGCAGGCAGGGGGGAGCGGATAGGAAGTTTGATTCATCCGCAACTCATTGGTTTGTACGGCGAAACTTTTTTCTAAATAGTCATCTTTTGTGACGATAAAGAACCCTTTCCACTTGGTGTGCGGCCCTACTCCTTCAAACCACGTAATGGGTTGATTTGGATAAAGGGAGCAATCAATAAACTTAATGGAGGGGGTTGGTGAGATAAATACAATGGCTAGTTTAGCCCCTGAATTAGGCAATGGGTACTGAAACCATTGATGCGAGGGTAGAATTGGAAGGTTAAACTCATTCCATTCAAAATCAGCGTCTGAGTATAATAAATTGACATTAAGGGTTGACTCTGCGGCAGTTGTCATGAAAGTGTATGGCTTCATTGCGTCGGCAGTTAGTAGGTTGGAACATTGGATAATTGTAAGTTTTGACGCAATGTAAGTACCAAAGATACCTAGAGATAGCAACAAATTAAACCAATTGGCAAGTTTTATAGCGAAATAGTACAAAAAGTTTAATAAAATGGCTCTTTATGGTTAATGACAAAATGATTATCTTGGTATTTGTGAGGCATAAATAAGGATATATTTAAAGTATGTAATTGAATTGAAGGATAAAATTTATTGGTTTTGGTATCAATAAAAATTATAACGTTTATGCATTAGCGTTCAATACGCTGATGGTTACTTGTGCCCCATACGCTGTATCGGTCGTCTCAAACTCCCCGTTATTGATTTCTAAAAGAGATTGTACAAGGGTGAGTCCTAGACCCGAACCTTTTTGCTTAGAATTGCCTGTATTGCCAAATCCAGGGCCAGAATCAAGAACTGAAATGGTGACAAATGGCGGTCGTGTATCTGAAGTAAGTGTTATTGAGCCCCCCGCTGGCGAGAATTTTATGGCGTTCTGAAGTAGATTTCTAATGATGATTTTAAAATGATTTTCATCAATAATACATTCTAATGTTGGGTCAACTTCATTGACAATGGATAGCTCGTTTAATTCAATATTTGTTTCAAGCAATTCTAAACACTCTTCTATAATTTCAAGCAAGTTACATTGTACTGGCTTTCGTTTAAAAGATTTTTGTTGGCTATTAGACCAATATAAAAGGTTATCAAGTGTTAGTAGGAGTGTGTTGAGCCTAACCATTTTTGAATGAAGCGAACTTCTGATTTCATCTGCAGTTAATTTTGGATTATTGACAACCTTTTTTATGTTTGTGTAAGCGGCTAAAACGGGACTACGTAAGTCGTGACCAATGACTCCAAAAAGGGTATTTTGGGTTGAAGTTAATTTGAGTAATGTGTTTGTTTGTTTTCGGTTTTTTCTTATTTGAATACCAATAATAATGAGTAAAATTATCAATACTACAATTGATAAAATGAGCCCAGAAAATTCTCTGAACTTTTGTATTTGAAATTGCTCAGATTCGTATTTTTTTAATTCAATTTCTTTTTGAAATTCTTTCAATTTTAAATCACTTGCTATTTGCTCTTGAAGCAAAATAAGGTTGAAGCCAGAGAATAAACTATTTAAACTATCTTTGATAGGAATGACTTTTTTGTAAATTTCAATACTTTTTTTTAACTCATTTTTGTGTTCTAAGATTGATAATTGATTGATTAGAAAGTCGTACCGACACGTGACAGGTAAATTAGGCGTCTTATCAATCAAATTTTTTGCCAATTGATTATAGTTCTCGGCATGGCTAAATTGTTTTCTTATCAAATAAAACGTACTAAAATTATTATAGTAAGTAAGGCTGTCTGTTCTCCCAGGAAGTTGATTTAGCCTTGGCTTGAGTTGGGTAGCTATTGTGGAACATAGTGAAGGGTAGTGGAGTGACTCTCGCATCATATCGTTGATATAATAGGCATACACCATGTCGCTAAGTTTTTTCTTTGCGTGAAATTTGCTCAACTCCTCAAAACAATTCCTTGCCTTTTTTAGGTCTTTTTTATAAATAAAATACCCAAAATATATAATTTGATAATTAATTGATGTAGGGGTTAATGGGTTGTCTTTTAGGTGTTTATCGAAAAATGAGTAATAGCTAGAATCTTGTTTATAGGTATAATATATATCTTTAAACAGATAAATAGTTTTATATAAGCTTTTTTTGGATTTAGAGATTTCAGAAAATCGAATGTTTTCGTATAATTGTTTGACCAAATTTCCTTGCTTGGCATAGCTAGTACTACTACCTAAGAAAATATCAGAATAAACGGTTAGTTTTTTGTAATTGATTTCTTCTATAAATTCATTGTCTTTTCTTTTTCGTGCCCAATACAAAGATTTGTTAAACATTTCTAGGGCTTTATTCCAATTGTATTGTGTATGACCTCTATAATATTGCCCGTATTGAAAGTAAATTTCAGGGTTAAAAATTTCAATTTTATTCTTCTTTGAAAATGCACTGATTTTATCAAGGTATATCAAAACACTGTCGTGCCGAGCATCGTAGTAAAGCGTAGTGATTTTGGTTAATACACTGCGAATATAAGTAGTGTCTTTTGTGTAGCTACTTATTGACTTGTTTGGTGTAGTTTGAGAAAATGAAAAGAGATTGAAAATCAATAGTACAAACAAGAATACATAAGCTCGTATGGACATGTGATTAATACGCTTACAGATAGTGACACTAAAAAATATTATTTTAGCTATCACTATCCTATTGTCAAGGTTTAAAAATTAGGGTCAACGTTTAAGTATTCAGCCAAACGACCTCGGTAACTTACACCCAATGCAAATTTTTGGTTACCAATCCATAAATGACGGCTATCAAAAGAAGCGATATGGATACAATTATAAATATAAGACTTGTGAAGACGGACAAGCTGGGTATGTTGTAGCTGCTTTTCTACTTCCGAAATATTGCTGTTGATAAGGCTTCGTTCTCCAGACTTCAAATAAATCATACTGTAAATTCCATCGGCCTCTATGTATAAAATTTCGTCAAGTTTATACTGTTGATTTCGGTGTCCTGCCTTAAAATAAACCGTATTTGCGTCTAGCTTTTCTACAACTTTCTCCATAGCCCTGCGGATTGCTCTGCTGATACGCGTGACGGTAAATGGTTTTTCTACAAAATCCACCACATCGTCGAGGTCAAAACACTCGGCAGCATATCCTGGATGGGAAGTGACCACAATGGTTGGTGGCAGTGCCAGCGATTTGATGAGCTCTATACCGCTTAACGTGGGCATCTCCATGTCCAAAAAAAGTAAATCGTACTCGTTGTCAAGGAGTTCGGCATAGCCTTGGGTAGAGTCATTGATAATTTTGATGGAAAGAAAAATGGGTAATTTTTCTAGGATACTTTTCAGGTAATCAGCTTGTTCTGGGTCGTCGTCAATAATTAGTGCGGCCAAATTTTTCATAAAGTTCTCTGCTTTAAATGCTTGAAGAATGGTAAGTTCAGGATAGGACTAACACTTTGGGACAAAGTAACATGTTTTTTTGAATAAAAATACAGATATTCTTCGTCCATTTTTTTGGTAAATAGGATATAGAGTATATACTTTTTGTATGTATGTTAAGCTTATTTGACATTACATTGTATAAAGTAGCCATTTTGTTATATATTATTTTAGGAAAGTATATTTGTAATTTAGCATAAAATCATACGATTTGGAAGGTATAATGATGTTATTTTTGGTACATCCCACCTTATTTTTTTAAAAATCAGATTCGTGTAAGGCATTTTCAAGGGTGAACCTGAGGTTTTACAACATAATTACCAATGGTATGTTTTTGATTGCAATAGAAAGTGTAGGTTTTAAGTAAACTTCGGGGGGGCTTGTCTCATAAAATCCTTATTTTGGGTCTTTATATGGCAGTGTATATCTATGGTAATGAACCTATTTAGAAAATGGCATCATTATTGATAAGGGGGCTTTTTATGGTCATTGGCCTATTTTGTCATTGATGTTATGTAGATGTATATACATGGCTAGAAACCGCCATTTTGTGTAATATCAAGCACTTTAATGACCGATACAATGAATACTTGGTAAACTTATTGCTAGGTACAATGTCTTTGTATTTGGTATATTTATGTTGAATGGAATATGTCGCCATTTCATTTATCTAACTCGCCATTTTGTTTGAATCTCTTGTTACTTCTCGCATTCTTGGTGTCATTTTAGCGTGCTTTATGGTGTGCAGTTTATGTAAGTAAGTAGGCACAACAACTAATACCAAGTTCAAGCTATTTACCTCTTTTCCTTTATTTTATTCCTAGGGTCAGCAACCTTAAAAACAGTATCGTATATGAAAGCATTTTTCTACCCCTTGCTTCGAAAACATTTTTTAGTAAGGATGCCCGAGGGCAGACCTTATCGGTCGCACATCGTTTATTTATTAGTAAACTTATTACTTCTTGGGCAGCAAACTGTCCAGGCTCAGTTTGGTTCTGATATAGGCGCCCCCGCCCTTTCAACACTGGCATGGGATCATATTTCTTCTATTGGTGCAAACTACGGGGCAGAGTATGGGTCTCATTCTATAGGGCTAACAACCGATAATCGGATATATGTATGGGGTTCAAATACAAACTATGTCATCACCACTCAGACTGGTACATTGAGTGGTGGTACTGGAGCACAATGGATTCCGACCCCCTATTTTATACCGAGCCCTGCTGGCGAAACACCTATTAAAGTACGCGCTATTCAGAGTAACGCATCAGGCCCTCAATTCTTTTGCCTTACCCAGAGTGGAAAATTATATGCCTGGGGTATAAATGGGACCCTAAACTGGAGTGGCTATTTTTCAAGCCAAGGCTTGTTGAGTACCGCCGAGTATGGTTCTGGCTGGCCACTTACTACTCAAGGAACGGTTTCAACGGCGCAGGCATTAAGGACGCCCAAACTGTTAAAAGTATCGACCGAAACCAGTGTAGTTGATTTTGATGCCACCACATTTGACTTCTTTAATTATGCGGTTGCCATTGGGGCATCGGGTAAGGCGTACTATATTGGTGGTTCAGCATCAGGTACTGGAGTTGCGAATGGGCAGGCCAGCACATTTACAGCTATGCCCTTTCCAGCTGGCGCGAGTGCGTCATTCAAATACACTAAAGTTTGGTTACCCATTTACGCGTCAGATATTTCGCCCTATCATAAGCGTATCTATTTAAAAGGAAATGATGGTAATATCTATTACACTGGGGCTCAATTAAACCAATTCAATACGGGAGTCGCTGCATTTTATGACCTTGCGAGTGGAACTACTGACCAAACAAATGGTAATGTATTAAACCTTGTACCAGTGCAAGTACCCTTTCCTGTCGGAGAAGATATTATAAAAGTACTATCCGATGGGAGAAGTAAGCAGAGTGTAACCATTGCTATAAGTGCAAGCGGGAAAGCCTATATAGCGGGTGCTTGGAAGGGTACACAGAGTACTGTTGCATCGGCATATTACAGAAATCAGTATTCAGCCCCGTTAAAATCGACTCCTGGTTCCCAATTGGCTACAGTAGCTACGCCTGGTGCGGCCTACGATAGTTTGTATTACTTGAAAACATTTACCGAAGTGGCGTCTTTGCCTGGAGGGGCTAAAATAGTTGATGCAACAGCTAACTCAAAGCTAGACTATTTGTCGAACACGCTATTTGTTGGCGATAATGGGAAGGTGTACTGGAGTGGCTCAAACAGGGACTCGGGTGAACCAGATGATGTGAGCTGGATGGCGGGTAACTTTCTTTCATTGACAAACAGTGGGCCATTCGTAACCCCTGATTTATGTAATAATATATTTCAAGCCAATGCTTTTGTGCCTTATTCCTGGACTTATGAAGCTATAAACTACAGGGGGGCGGCCAAGTTATTTCAGATTTCACAAAAAGAGGGAGCTAATAATGGAGATGTAGGTATCATTTCCAAAACAGGGCGAGGGTATTTTGTGGGAAATATGACGGCAAATACAGGTACTGGAAAAATATACCCCGTTGGGGAGACAATAGGATTTACAATTTCACCCTATCCAGTACCCATTGCCAACGAGTTACTATTAAGCTGCAACACCAGCCCAGGTACGGGTGGCCCGTTGGGTGAACCCGTATCAACGCCAGGGGTGGGGGTGATTGATTGTTCAAAGACGAAATTGTATCCTGCCCCAGTGCAAGGAACGCCGTCGGAGCTTTCGCTTTTGGTGACCATCAACGTCACAACGGTGGGTGATTTTGCTCCCATTACCATCAGCGGCTCGGGCATGAGCTTGGTGAGTGGCTTTGACAAAGTGACGGCCACGACGACGGGTGTACAGACGTTCCACATTCCTATTAAATATGACGGGACGGCGTTGACCAATGCTTTCCAATTTACGATTGGGCAGGCGGGAAGCTGTTCGGCCGATTTGACCAACAAGCCTTCCAACGAAATTACGAGGGTGTGGAGCTTGAACAACTGTTCGGCGATTACGCCAGGCGTACTTAGTAAATAACTACTACCTCCGCAACAACGTGAAACCCTATTTTGAAAATTGATAACGTTGAAAAACTCGTAACGACAAAATTTATCAATAAAATGAGAACATCTTATTACCCCTTACTCTTGAATCAAGTACGGACGAGGTTGTCAGGAGACAAGCTTCGCTGTGCGCTGTTAAGTTTATTGTTTTGTTGCTCACTTTTGGTTGGGCAAAACGTACTGGCTCAGTTTGGCTCAGATTTGGGCAAACAGGCCGTTTCTTCGTTGGCGTGGGCCGATATATCGTCGCACTACAAGAACAATGAAACAATGGCAACCATCGGTTTGACCACCGACGGGCGGGTCTATACCTGGGGTGCAAACCTATTTTTTACGATTCATGCCAATCGGAATGGTACATCGACAACCCTTGAGAATTCGTATCAGGTAACGCCGTATAAAGTATTGGTGCCTGGCAACGAAGCCGTTAAAAAAGTACGGATGACGATTTACGAAGGAGCTACCTATAATTACGCGAACACTTTCTTTTGTTTGACGGCTTCTGGCAAAATGTGCGCTTGGGGAATCAATGCGGGGCTTGTCGGAACGGTTGCGGGATGGACACTTGGAACACCACCCAGTTATTCTGATACCACGAGGGCCAAGCGGTCGCCAGTCCCGTTGACGATTTTAGGAGAGAGCGAATTTGTAGATTTTGACGTGGCAAAAAACTCCTATTATTGGGTAGCGATTGGCGCATCGGGAAAAGCCTATCACATTGGTGATGGTGGAGCCGTAAACACCACTACTTTCGGTGAAATTTCTAAACCTACGGGGGCGGACGCCAGTTTCAAATACACCAATGTATGGGTGGGTAAGGTAAACACTGCACTTCCAAATATTTATTTAAAGGGGAACGATGGAAAAATTTACTACACTGGAGGAATGGGTAGTGTACATGCAACAGGCGTCCCCTCGCTTTTCCCACTTCCAACTCCTCCGACCCTCACCGCGAACGAAACGAATGGTAAAGTAACCTTGATTGCTCCCCGCGAAGTCCCTTTTCCTGCGGGAGAAGATATTATTGACATCAAAGTGGCTAAACTAGATAATTATGCAACGTCTTTTGCCATTGCGGCCAGTGGCAAGGCTTATGCGGCGGGGGTTTGGCGAATCTCAAAGCGATATATTGATGCTGCCTATACCAAACCAGAAGCGTATTATACGAACTACGTGCTTGCTCCTTTGAAAACAGTTCCTACAGCTACGGATGAATTCAAACGCAACCCAACGGGTACAGATTCACTGTTTTACCTGAATAAATTTGTAGAGATGGCTATGCCCCCAGGAGCGACGAAAATAATGGACATTATGTGGGGGAGGGAGTTTGGAAGTGATTATCATACCGCGACGCTTGTGGCTGGCGACAACGGAAAAGTGTATTGGACGGGTAAAAACGATACGAGGATTCAAAATACCATTTATGCGGGGAACTTCTTGTCGTTGGTCAATTTTCAAGGCGAAAAAGCAATAGGAGAGGTAGGGGAGTTTGCTGATGACTGTAAAGATGTGCTTAGTGCTAACTCAATTTCGCGGTACTCGTGGACCTATGAGGCGGTGAACTATGCAGGGGCAAAAAAACTGATTAAATCAGGTAGTAGCATCGCTGAACAGTTTTTTGTTATATCGCAGTCGGGACGGGGGTATGTTGTTGGGCAGCTAGCTGCTAATGCTGGGCTTGGAAAAACATCTTATGGTAATGATGGAACCAGTTCGTACTTTACGTTCTTCCCTGTACCTATTGCCAATGAACTATTGTTGAGTTGTAACACCAGCCCTGGTACGGGTGGTCCTTTGGGAGATCCTGCCCCCGCGGCGGGCACCATCGATTGCTCAAAAACCCAACTTTACCCAGCCCCAGTACAAGGGACACCTTCAAAGCTGTCGCTGTTGGTGACGGTCAATGTCACTACCGCAGGTTTGTTTTCACCCATTACGGTCAGCGGATCAGGGATGAGTTTGCCCGCTGGGTTTAGTAGTTTAACAGTCGCAGCAACGGGAGTTCAGACGTTACACATTCCGATTAACTACGATGGTAGCACGTTGACCAATGCCTTCCAATTTACGATTGGGCAGGCGGGTAGTTGTGCAGCCGATTTGACAAAAGAGTCGAAAAAAGCCATTGTCGATGTTTGGACGCTGGAATGTGTACCATCAGTGGGTCCGATGTTGAAGAAATAAAACCAGTTGCCCCTTATAAATGATATGAACATGAGAAATAAATTATTCATCTTAAAAAGGGCAGTTGGGTGCTGTATGGTACTTTTGCTTGCGGTGTTTGGGGAAGTGCATTCCCAAACACCGCAAGTGAATATTACAGCATATCAGCCAGCAAGCGTGCCGTCGGGGGCGACCTTCGAATGGCACAGCGATTTGCCCGTGGGGAGCGCAAACCTTATGACAAGTGCCCAAGCGCAAGCGGTCGCACCAGGTTTGTATTATGCCGTTTATAATTTGGGCGGGAGTCCTGTCTGTTACAGTCAGCCCACCCCTATACTGGTTGTCACCAATGCCTGTGCCACAACAACCGTCGATTTAAAAGCCTCGGTGGACAGCACGGGAAAACCTACGGGTTCGGTTGTTACTTTTCACACCGATCCAGTGGCGACAGATGCCAACCGAATTTCGAACACGGTGGTGACACCTACTTCAACCCCCGTTATTTATTTTGTCGCATACCGAGACGCTTCAGGTTGTTATACCACGTCAAACGCTGGGATTGTGGCCATTGCTACCAATTGTAACACGCCTTGTTTGGCAGGTACAGCCTCACCAGTGTTGAGTAGTACTTTAAAGTCTAACGTATGTCCAGCTACGTTAGTAAATTTGGGGTCGATTACGGCCAGTAATTTACCCGCAAATACAACCCTTACGTGGCACAGTTCTAAAGTTGCCACAACGATTAACAAGCTAAGTGATGTCTCAGGGCTGGGGGCAGGGAAATACTATGCCGCATTTTTTGACGCGACGAATAACTGTTACAGTCCTGCCGATTCAGTGACTGTTACTATTAACGTATGTAATTGTCCAGCAGGTACTGTTGCTCCCGTGATTACGGCCACTTCGTTGTTGAACTCATGTCCAGCAACGACGGTTTTGTTGGCTACGTTAACCAATACAGGCACTAAACCAGCGGGAACAACGCTGATTTGGAGTACCCATAAAGTGCCAACCTCGCCTTCTGATACGCTTACCGATCTTACGGTGAGTGCAAGTGGTAAATTTTATGCGTTGTACTACCATAAAGTAGCCAATTGTTACAGCCCCGCCGATTCGGTCGCGGTGCAAATTAACGATTGTGAATCTCCCATTCCTCCATTGCCTCCTACGCCAACGGCCTGTGATTACAATGCCGCACCTGCCAATGTAACGTTGACGGTGACCAATGAACCAGCGGGCTATCTAAAAACCTATTTTTTGGTTGACATGGCGAATGGCCAAATCGTGAAAACGAACGCCACAGGGCCAAGTTTTACGGGCGTGAATGCGGGTAACTACTACGTGGTGGGCGCTTATTATGCCGATACCTTGAAGGATGCAACGGTTGGAAAAAGAATTACGGAGGTATATAGTACGAGTGGTTGTTTGAAGTATTCGACTCCGCTTGCCTTCCGAGTTTGTGGTGCTTGTGATTATACGACAGCACCCACTACGATTACCTTTACTGCCAATCCAAGTACAACCGCAGGGGTGACGACCACCTACGTATTGATTGAGGAAACAACCAACAAAATAAAGGCCATCAGTAGCAGTGCTTCATTTGCCGCAGTCGATACGGGATATTATGCGGTTGTAGCTGTGTATAGAACCAAGCCAATAAATTTTGTCGTTGGAGATGTGCTCTATTCAAAAGTCACGCAATTGGATAGCTGTTACGAAGTGTCGAACTCAATTCATTACCGTGTTTGTAGCAATTCTAACTTACCACCAATTGCTGTTAACGACATCTTCAATACCGTACAAGACAAGCCAGTTTCGGGTAATGTGTTGACCAACGACCGTGACCCAGAAGGAGGGCCACTCACGGTGACGACTACTCCCGTGACTCCGCCGACCAAAGGAACGGTGGTACTGAATGCCAACGGTACATTTACCTATACGCCAAATCCAGGAGCAACGGGTCAGGATGTGTTTTGTTACGAAATTTCGGACAATGCAGGTTTAAAGTCCACCGCTTGTGTGACTATCAATATTTTACCAGCTCCAACGGTTGAAAACAACAAGCCAATTGCGGCAGATGATGCGACCGAAACGTACTTAAATACGGCGGTTGTTATTAAAGTCAAAGCCAATGACGTTGATCCAGATCCAACAGGAACCCCTAATGGTACGTTGGGGACACCAACGAAGTTGACGGATCCTGCTCATGGTACGGTTGCGTTAAACCCCGATGGTACCTATACTTACACACCGACAACGGGATACATTGGTAAGGACACATTTACCTACAGTATTTGTGATAATGGGACTCCAAGTTTATGTGACACAGCGACGGTGACGGTGACGATTTTACCAACACCGTTGATTGGCAATAAGCCTCCTGTGGCAGTGGACGATGCTAACGTAACTTCGATGAATACGCCAGTGAGCGGAACGGTGGCAACAAATGATTTTGATCCTGATAATAATACCCCGTTGAGCTTTACAAAGTTAACGTCGCCAACAAATGGTACGGTGGTATTTAATGCAGATGGAACTTACACCTATACACCTACGACAGGGTTTGTTGGTAGTGATGTTTTTACTTATAAAGTATGCGACAGTGGAACACCTGTAAAATGTGATTCAGCTACGGTAACGTTAACGATTTTGCCTCCTCCAGTGGCCAAACTGGTACTGAAAGTACTTTTACAAGGAGCATTATATGCAACAACCGATGGCTTGATGCGTGATGACTTACGTAGGTTGAATTTGATTCCTTTAAAAGAGCCATATACTGCGCTAAATGATTCCCTTGGACTAACAAGTGTTCGATTTAAACACCTGAAAGGTGGAGGAGAACTAACGACGGCTGCGGTATTAGGTGCAAACGTTGGAACGAGTAATGCGATTGTCGATTGGGTATTCGTGGAATTACGCTCAAAATCTGACTCCACCGTAGTCCTTCAAACGGCTTCAGGATTGGTACAAAGAGACGGAGATGTAGTGTCACCCGTAGATGGAACGTCAGCATTGACGTTTACGGGACTAACGAGTACTTCTTACTTTGTTTCGGTAAAACATCGCAATCACCTCGGAGTAATGACCAACAAAGCGATTCCAATGACAACCGTTGGGACGTTGGTAGATTTTACGGTGATGGATAGTTCGAATGTCTGGAACCGACCCAATGTTTTAACATTAAACTATGACAGAGTTGAAATGAACACAACGGTCTTGCCAGGTAAAAAGGCGTTGTGGGCTGGAAATGCAGTATCTGATTTCCGATTGAAGTATGATGGTGCCAATACGGATTTGATCAAACCATTGAATGAGATTTTGGTGGATTTTGCGGCACTCCCTTACAACTTCAACAATGGCATAGGTTATAAACAGGGGGATATCAACATGGATGGAAAAGTAAAGTATGCGGGTGCAAACAACGACATCATTTACATCCAGAACAACATTTTGTTGTACCGATTGAACATTGGACAATTGTACAACTTCAATAACATGTTTGAACAAATCCCTTAAACCTTACCCTACTAATTATTATGGAACGATTGATAAAATATCTTTTAATCTTGTTCGGGGGGCTTTTTGTGAGCGTTCAAGCAATGGCTCAGAAAGTAGAAACAACCATTCGATTCAACTCCACAACGAGTGAATACGAAGTATATGGTAAACCCGATTTTTCGGCGGCAGTGTTCAACGTGGGAGGTGGGACTCAAATTACAGTCGTGCTTCCCAAGAGTATAGCAGATGCAAAATTGACGATTACGTCAGTCAATGGTGGAGTTTGGGCAGATAATTCAACCGTCTATGCTCCAACGGCGGCACCTAATTCGGATTTTCACGGCATTTCTACGACTGGTGCACCAATGTCATGGACAACGGGGCAAGAAAAAATGCTTTTCAAATTTTCTCTTACTGGTAATTGCGTAGCGGGCGTGAGACTTTTTGAAAATACGTCTGACCCGCAGTCAGATGCGCCAGGAATGCTTTTTGGTGATTACAATAACTACATTGGAAATGCCATCAACTTTGCTGACGTTTACAAGAGTAATTATGACAATACAGGAACGACTTGTTCGGTCAATTTACCACCAATTGCGACAAACGATATCGCTGAAACGCCACAGGATAAGCCGTTCACGGGCAATGTGTTGACCAACGATGATGATCCAGAAGGTGGACCATTGACGGTAACAACGACGCCAGTGACGCCACCGACGAAAGGAACGGTGAGCTTGAACCCAGACGGTACGTTTACTTATACGCCAAATCCAGGAGTAACGGGTCAAGATGGATTCTGTTACGAAGTGAAGGACAATGTAGGCTTGAAAGATACGGCTTGCGTGGTGATTAACATCATTCC
>NZ_KI519421.1:0-131823 GCF_000482465.1 Runella limosa DSM 17973 | reverse complement strand
TTCTGTTACGAAGTGAAGGACAATGTAGGCTTGAAAGATACGGCTTGTGTGGTGATTAACATCATTCCAACGCCGACGCCAGGCAACGACAAGCCAATTGCAGTAGATGACAATACGCAGACGGAAGTGGGCACGCCAGTGACGATCAACGCGAAGGCCAACGACAGTGACCCAGATGGGAATGCGACCTTGGGTACACCAGTGAAGTTGACGAATCCGACGAACGGAACGGTGACGCAGAATCCAGATGGTACGTTTGTTTACACGCCGAATGCGAACTTTACAGGAACGGACAAATTCACGTACCGCATTTGCGACAGTGGCACTCCAAGTTTGTGCGATACGGCGACGGTAACGATTAATGTAGTACCAGTGATAGCTGGTAACAACCCACCCGTGGCCGTTGACGATGCGAACGTAACGACGAAAAATACGTCAGTATCGGGCACAGTAGCAGCCAACGACAGCGATGTGGACAACACGGCAGCGCAGTTGACATATACGAAAGTGACGAATCCGACGAACGGGACTGTGGTACAGAACGCAGATGGAACATACACCTACACGCCAACGACAGGTTTTGTCGGCAGCGACCGTTACACGTACAAAGTATGTGATCCAAGCGGGGCGTGCGATACGGCAACAGTGGTGATTGCGATTTTACCACCAGCGAACAATCCACCGATTGCGACGAACGACATCGGTGAAACGCCACAGGATAAGCCGTTTACGGGGAATGTGTTGACCAACGATGATGACCCCGAAGGGGGACCATTGACGGTGACAACGACGCCAGTGACACCACCGACGAAAGGAACGGTGAGCTTGAACCCAGACGGTACGTTTACTTATACACCAAATCCAGGAGTAACGGGTCAAGATGGTTTCTGTTACGAAGTGAAGGACAATGTAGGCTTGAAAGATACGGCTTGCGTGGTGATTAACATCATTCCGACGCCGACGCCAGGCAACGACAAGCCGATTGCAGTGGATGACAATACACAAACGGAAGTGGGCACGCCCGTGACGATTAACGCGAAAGCGAACGATAGTGACCCAGATGGCAATGCGACCTTGGGTACACCAGTGAAGTTGACGAATCCGACGAACGGAACGGTGACGCAGAATCCAGACGGTACGTTTGTCTATACGCCGAATGCGAATTTTACAGGAACGGACAAATTCACGTACCGTATTTGTGACAATGGCAGCCCAAGTTTGTGTGACACGGCGACGGTGAGCATTAATGTGGTACCAGTGATAGCTGGTAACAACCCACCCGTGGCGGTTGACGATGCGAACGTAACGACGAAAAATACGCCAGTGTCAGGAACGGTAGCGGCCAATGACAGCGATGTGGACAACACGGCAGCGCAGTTGACGTACACGAAAGTGACGAACCCGACGAACGGGACGGTGGTACAAAACGCAGATGGAACATACACCTACACGCCAACGACAGGTTTTGTCGGCAGCGACCGTTACACGTACAAAGTATGTGACCCAAGCGGAGCGTGCGACACGGCAACGGTGGTGATTGCGATTTTACCACCAGCGAACAATCCACCGATTGCGACGAATGACATCGGTGAAACGCCTCAAGACAAACCGTTCACAGGCAATGTGTTGACCAACGATGATGACCCCGAAGGTGGACCATTGACGGTGACGACGACGCCAGTGACGCCACCGACGAAAGGAACGGTGAGCTTGAATCCAGACGGTACGTTTACTTATACACCAAATCCAGGAGTAACGGGTCAAGACGGTTTCTGTTACGAAGTGAAGGACAATGTAGGCTTGAAAGATACGGCTTGTGTGGTGATTAACATCATTCCGACGCCAACACCAGGCAACGACAAGCCAATTGCAGTAGATGACAATACGCAGACGGAAGTGGGTACGCCCGTGACGATTAATGCGAAGGCCAACGATAGCGACCCAGATGCCTCAGGCACACCAAATGGAACGTTGGGCACACCTGCGAAGTTGACGAATCCAACCAACGGAACGGTAACACAAAATCCAGACGGTACGTTTGTCTATACGCCGAATGCGAACTTTACGGGAACGGACAAATTCACGTACCGCATTTGTGACAATGGTACTCCAAGTTTGTGTGACACGGCGACGGTGAGTATCAATGTGGTGCCAGTGATAGCGGGCAACAACCCACCAGTAGCGGTTGACGATGCGAATGTGACGACGCGCAACACGCCAGTGTCAGGAACGGTAGCGGCCAACGACAGCGATGTGGACAACACGGCGGCTCAGTTGACATATACGAAGGTGACGAACCCGACGAACGGGACGGTGGTACAAAACGCAGATGGAACATACACCTACACGCCAACGACAGGTTTTGTGGGCAGCGACCGTTACACGTACAAAGTATGTGACCCAAGCGGAGCGTGTGATACGGCAACAGTGGTGATTGCGATATTGCCACCAGCAAACAATCCACCAATTGCGACGAACGACATCGCTGAAACGCCACAGGACAAGCCATTTACAGGCAATGTGTTGACCAACGATGATGATCCAGAAGGTGGACCATTGACAGTAACGACGACGCCAGTGACACCACCGACGAAAGGAACGGTGAGCTTGAACCCAGACGGTACGTTTACTTATACACCAAATCCAGGGGTAACGGGTCAAGACGGTTTCTGTTACGAATTGAAGGACAATGTAGGTTTGAAGGATACTGCTTGCGTGGTGATTAATATCATTCCGACGCCAACACCAGGCAACGACAAGCCGATTGCAGTGGATGACAATACGCAGACGGAAGTGGGTACGCCAGTGACGATTAATGCGAAGGCCAACGATAGCGACCCAGATGGGAATGCGACCTTGGGTACCCCTGCGAAGTTGACGAATCCAACCAACGGAACGGTAACGCAGAATCCAGACGGTACGTTTGTCTATACGCCAAATGCGAACTTTACAGGAACGGATAAATTCACGTACCGCATTTGTGACAATGGCACGCCAAGTTTGTGTGACACGGCGACGGTAACGATTAATGTGGTACCAGTGATAGCGGGCAACAACCCACCAGTGGCGGTTGACGATGCGAATGTAACAACGCGCAACACGCCAGTATCGGGCACAGTTGCGGCCAATGACAGCGACGTGGACAACACGGCAGCGCAGTTGACATATACGAAAGTGACGAATCCGACGAACGGCACGGTGGTACAAAACGCAGATGGAACATACACCTACACGCCTAATACGAACTATGTGGGCAGCGACCATTACACGTACAAAGTATGTGACCCAAGTGGAGCGTGTGATACGGCAACGGTGGTGATTGCCATCTTGCCACCAGCGAACAATCCGCCGATTGCGACAAACGATATCGCTGAAACGCCACAGGATAAGCCGTTCACGGGCAATGTGTTGACCAACGATGATGACCCCGAAGGAGGACCATTGACGGTGACAACGACGCCAGTGACACCACCGACGAAAGGAACGGTGAGCTTGAATCCAGACGGTACATTTACTTATACACCAAACCCAGGGGTAACGGGTCAAGATGGTTTCTGTTACGAAGTGAAGGACAATGTCGGTTTGAAAGATACTGCTTGTGTGGTGATTAACATCATTCCAACGCCGACACCAGGCAACGACAAGCCGATTGCGGTGGATGACAATACGCAGACGGAAGTAGGCACGCCCGTGACGATTAACGCGAAGGCCAACGACAGCGACCCAGATGGCAATGCGACCTTGGGTACCCCTGCGAAGTTGACAAATCCGACGAACGGAACGGTAACGCAGAATCCAGACGGTACATTTGTTTACACGCCGAATGCGAATTTTACGGGAACGGACAAATTCACGTACCGCATTTGTGACAATGGCAGCCCAAGTTTGTGCGATACGGCGACGGTGACGATTAATGTGGTACCAGTAATTGCTGGCAACAACCCACCAGTAGCGGTTGACGATGCGAACGTGACGACGCGCAACACGCCAGTGCCAGGAACGGTAGCGTCCAACGACAGCGATGTGGACAACACGGCAGCACAGTTGACGTACGCTAAAGTGACGAATCCGACGAACGGGACGGTGGTACAAAACGCAGATGGAACGTACACGTACACGCCTAATACGAACTTCGTGGGCAGCGACCGTTACACGTACAAAGTATGTGACCCAAGCGGAGCTTGTGATACGGCAACAGTGGTGATTGCGATCTTGCCACCAGCGAACAATCCTCCGATTGCGACGAATGACATCGGTGAAACGCCACAAGACAAACCGTTCACAGGCAATGTGTTGACCAACGATGATGACCCCGAAGGTGGACCATTGACGGTGACGACGACGCCAGTGACACCACCGACGAAAGGAACGGTGAGCTTGAATCCAGACGGTACGTTTACTTATACGCCAAATCCAGGAGTAACGGGTCAAGACGGATTCTGTTACGAAGTGAAGGACAATGTAGGATTGAAAGATACGGCTTGTGTGGTGATTAACATCATTCCAACGCCGACGCCAGGCAACGACAAGCCGATTGCGGTGGATGACAATACACAAACGGAAGTAGGTACGCCCGTGACGATTAACGCGAAGGCGAACGATAGTGACCCAGATGGCAATGCGACCTTGGGTACACCTGCGAAGTTGACGAATCCGACGAATGGAACGGTAACACAAAATCCAGACGGTACGTTTGTTTACACGCCGAATGCGAACTTTACTGGAACGGACAAATTCACGTACCGCATTTGCGATAATGGCACGCCAAGTTTGTGTGACACGGCGACGGTGAGCATTAATGTGGTACCAGTGATAGCTGGTAACAACCCACCAGTAGCAGTTGACGATGCGAACGTAACGACGAAAAATACGCCAGTATCAGGAACAGTAGCGGCCAATGACAGCGACGTGGACAACACGGCAGCGCAGTTGACATATACGAAAGTGACGAATCCGACGAACGGCACGGTGGTACAAAATGCAGATGGAACATACACCTACACGCCAACGACAGGTTTTGTGGGCAGCGACCATTACACGTACAAAGTATGTGATCCAAGCGGGGCGTGCGATACGGCAACAGTGGTGATTGCAATCTTGCCACCAGCGAACCAACCACCGATAGGTATAAATGACATCGCAATTACACCTCAGGATAGCCCAGTAACTGGAAATGTGTTGGTTAATGATGATGACCCCGAAGGCGGCCCATTGACGGTAACAACGACGCCAGTGACGCCACCGACGAAAGGAACGGTGAGCTTGAACCCAGACGGTACGTTCACTTATACGCCAAATCCAGGGGTAACGGGTCAAGATGGTTTCTGTTACGAATTGAAGGACAATGCAGGTTTGAAAGACACGGCTTGTGTGGTGATTAACATCATTCCTAATCCTAAGCCTACCAATGATAAGCCTGTAGCAATTGATGACAATACGCAAACGTATCAAAATGCTGCGGTTGTCATACCTGTGAAGTTCAATGATACAGACCCAGATGCAGCAGGAATGCCAAATGGTACGTTAGGTACGCCAGTGAAGTTGACAAATCCGACGCATGGCACGGTTATTGCAAATGCAGATGGTACATTTACTTACACGCCAACGACAGGATTTGTTGGGTCAGATAGTTTTACGTATCAGATTTGTGATAACGGAACGCCAAGCTTGTGTGATACTGCAACGGTAACAATCAATGTCCTTGCGCCACCACCAGCAGGTAATAGACCTCCTGTAGTTGTTGATGATGCCATCATAACTTCGGTGAATACACCTAAGAGTGGTGATGTGTCTAGAAACGACTATGACCCAGATGCTGGCCAAACGTTGACTTTCAGCAAACAGACAAACCCAAGCCATGGTACAGTTGTCTTTAATGCGGATGGAACCTACACTTACACGCCAACAACAGGTTACGTAGGTTCGGATATATTCACTTACAAAGTATGTGACAGTGGAAGCCCGCAACTTTGTACGCTAGGGACGGTGATTATAGCTGTTCTTCCTCCAGCTAACAAAGTTTGTTTGCAAGCCAAAGTGTATTTGCAAGGAGCATTATTTGGGGTATTGTTACCAGATACCTTGATGCGTGATGACTTACGAGTGAAAGGTTATTTGCCAACTACAAGTCCATATCCAGCAATGGGAATGACAGGCTTGACTACGGCCAATACCAGTACTTTGGCGGTGGTTGGCGCAAGTAGCCCATCTGGTAAAGATGCTATTGTTGACTGGGTATTCATCGAACTACGCAGTAAGACAAGTCCAACGACTGTAGTGGATAGCCGTTCGGCGCTATTGCAACGTGATGGTGACATCGTTGATGTGGACGGAGTAAGTACGATAACTTTCAATTCGGCTTCGCCAGATAGCTATTATGTAGTTGTAAAACACCGTAACCACTTAGGGGTCATGAGTAAGACACCTGTGGATATGACAAATACATGTGGTGTGATTGACTTCCGCAAAACAACGACGCCAACTTATAATTTGGACGAAACCAACGTAGTCAACAAAGCCCAGGTGGATGTTCTTCAAGGGGTTGCGCTGTGGGCTGGTAACTCACTCTTCGATAATCAAGTGATTTATCAAGGAACGGATAATGACGTGAACGTTATCTACCAGCAAGTAATCAACTACGTAGGCAATGTCTTTGTAAGCAAGTTTTACACGCTGAAAGGCTACTATACTGGAGATATTAATCTCAACGGAGATGCCATCTTCCAAGGTACAGGTAATGATGTAGAATACATTTACCAAAACATCATTAAGAACCATCCTGGCAATACCTTAGGACAGAAGTTCTTCATCATTAAAGAGCAAATTCCCTAACCAACAATAGAGTGGAAGCCTACCAAGGCTTCCACTTCAAACTCGATACGAAAGAAGAAGCAAAAACCAATTTTAAACCTTAAAAATTTATGAAGAAAGCTCTCTGCCTCGTTTTTGGGCTTGTAATGGGAATGATGAACACGCTCTGGGCCCAGCAATCCTCAAACACCGTTAATTACAAAGTGACCTTTGACGCAACCAGTCAAACCTACACTGCTTGGGTAATTCCTAATTACAATGTTCCAAACACCAACAATGCTGGAACCAGTGAAATCGGAGCCACGGCCCAGTTTACCCTTGTTGTTCCCAAAAATTTTGTAATTCAAAACATTACGGACGTCAAAGGAACGTGGGACAAAGCTCCCGACAAACTTGGTCAAGGCCAAGTTGCCAACGGAGCAACCCAATCGTATCCTGCAACCATTCCCAATAATATCGCTTTTTATGTGATAGGTAAAACGACTGATGAAACCAACTATGGCTCGTTTGCCAATGGAACACCCGTTGCATTATTTACTTTTAAAAGCTCTACTTGTTTTGGGCCAGTGCGTGTACTTCCGCCAGGTGATCCATTTATCACGGCAGCCAGTTCAACCTATAGCTTAAACGTGGCCAACAGTTTTTATTCACGTTCGGGACAGCCCGCGGGTGGAAATGTTGACCCAAGAGAGCAATTCCAAAACGTAAGCGGTGGCCCAGCCTTGTGTAGTAGCCCATATATTTTTGCGTATGATGATGATAACATCACCAATCAAAATACGGCCGTTTCGGGAAATGTGCTCACTAATGATGACTTATCGACGGGTACAGGACCACTTGTGGTTACGACTACTCCAGTTCAATCACCTGCGCACGGCACAGTGGTATTAAATGCAAATGGAACTTATACTTACACGCCAACGAATGGATTTACTGGAAACGATAGCTTTGTGTATCGAGTTTGTGATAGTGGAAATCCTGCTAATTGCGATGAAGCAACCGTAACTATTTCAGTTCGACCAATTAACCCATCGGGAAATAATCCTCCTGTGGCTATTGGTGACAAATTCGCAACTACGCAAGAACAACCTATTTCGGGAAATGTCATTTTAAACGATAAAGATCCTGATGCAGGCCAAACCCTCACAGCATCAGTGATTCAGCAACCAACACATGGTACATTGACTTTTAATGCAAATGGTACGTTTATTTACACACCTACTACAGGTTTTACGGGAGATGACTTTTTCTTGTATCGTGTGTGTGATAATGGAACGCCCGTTTTGTGTGATACGGCTAGGGTTGATTTGAATGTCTATCCTGCTAATTCTGGAGCAATTCCACCAACGGCCAATGATGACTTGTTTTTTAGAACTCCTACGGGTACGGCAACGGGAAATATTGTAGCCAATGACAAGGACAATTCAAATACGGGATTGGATATAACGACCACGCCTGTATCTGGTCCAACCAACGGTACCGTGGTAATCAATGCAAACGGAACATTTACTTATACGCCCAACGCGGGTTACACTGGAGGAGACAAATTTGTGTATCAAGTTTGTGACCGCCAAAACCCTAAACAGTGTGCTACAGCAACGGTGTTCATTTTGGCGCAAACCGTAAGTACAGGCAGTGCAGATTTAAAAGTAACCAAGGTAGCAGACAAGAAAACAGCGGTGGTGGGCGATGAGATTACGTATCGCGTTGTTGTTAAAAACTTAGGCCCAGATGCGGCGACTAATGTTACCCTGAAAGATAGCTTAATGTCGGGTATGCAGTTTGTGAGTGCAACTGTCAACAAAGGAACGTATTCAAACCCACTTTGGACTATCCCAAGCATTGCATCGGGAGATAGTGCTGTGTTGACCTTGAAAGCCAAATTGTTGGGTGAAGGAGTTTGGTTTAATACCGCGAAAATCATTGGTTCAGACCAAGCGGATCCTGCGTCAGACAACAACGAAGCAAGTGCTTGTACCACCGTGCCTGTGAAACTGTGTGTAGGTGAAAAAGTGGAAGTGACTGTTCCTGCTACTTATACAAACGTACAATGGTTCAAAAATGGTGGAAATACAGCGGTGGCAACGGGTAACGTGGTGTTACTAACGGAGATTGGTACTTACACTTATACCGCAACCAACGGGGCTTGTCCAGCGGGAGGGTGTTGCCCAGTGATTATCGAAGCAGGGGTAAATTGCTGTCCAGTGCAGCTATGCGTACCTGTGGCGGTGAAAAAACGTAAAAAATAACAACAGTAACAAGGGGCTGTAAAAAGCCCCTTGCTATCCTAACCAAGTTAAATAGGATGAAAATGAGATTTTTAAAACATGGAATCGCTTTTTTATCACTTCTTGTAAGTGGTACGGGCGCATTTGCGCAAAGTGCATCACCCCTGGGTGTTCATTATATGGTAGATTATGATGCAACACAGCAAACTTATACAGCTTGGGTAGTGCCACAATACAGTACCCCGAATCGCTATAATTCAGATTCGGAAGAAAAAGGGGCGACGGCGCAGGTGACAATCAAGGTGCCAAAAGGTTTTAAGTTGACAAACTTAGAGGATATTCGTGGAAACTGGGATAAAGCTCCCAGCCGAATTGGAAGCGAAGCTCAGTTTTTAAAAGCGGGAGCTAATCAACAATTTGAGTATTATATCGTAGGAAAACAAGCCGCCGAAACCAACTACGGTGTTTTCAAAGAAGGAGAACCTGTGGCACTTTTTCGTTTTAAAGGCACGGGGACAAAACCAGAGGATGTAACGGTGTTGGATACCAGTGATCCGTTTGTTGAGATTGCCAATAAATCAATGTCGTTGAATGTAGGTAATAGTTTTTATTCACGTTCTGGCCAACAACCCAGTGTATCGGTTCGTCCGCTTGAACAGTTTTCTCAACCAATTACGTTGCCAAAAGTATTGGCACAACTTGCTAAGAAACTTCAAGCGAGTATTGGGAGTATGTCTAATGAGTTGGAAGAAGCAGCGGGCTTAATCACCTATCCCAATCCAGCGATAAATGACGTGCATGTGAAATACTTTTCGAAAAGTGACGGTGGTAAAGTTCACATTGAATTAATTGACCCGTCAGGTATTGTAAGATACGAAGCGTATGAAACTGCAAAGCAGGGAATAAATACATTGAAGATTAATGTAGAGAAACTTTCTTCGGGTTCTTATTTAATCCGAACTGATAAGGACAACAAGATAATCACCAAGAAATTCACAAAAGGGTAAGGGGATAAAAGGAAGAAGACGAATGGTTTTCGTCTTCTTCTTAATCAATGGATAGGGCTATCATTTTAGATAGTCCTATTTTTTTATTATTTTAACAATAAAACCTTTCCCGTTTGTTGCCAATTTTCATTAAAAAAATCAGTGGCCTTGATCACATAGGTATATATCTGATTGGGAGCTTGGCTACCATCAGGCAGTAATCCATTCCAGGAGTTTGATAGTGAATCTGACGTAAAGATTTCAACCCCACTACGGTCAAATAATTTTAACTGAAATGTTTGGATTAAATAGGAAGAGATAACCCAAGTGTCATTGATGTTGTCATTGTTGGGGGTAAAAACATCGGGTGGATAAATACCTGGCAGGTCTATTAACTCATACAAGGAAGAATACAGTTCCGTTGTAACTACTTGGCCGTTGACTTCGATGGTTATAGATGCCGTAACTCGGTAAGTATCATTGGATTTTGACTGGTTTGGTAAGGTAAATCGCTCTGCATATTGCCAATCTGACACGTCTGTGGGGGGCGCGTCAATTTTGCTGACTTTATACTGGATTAAATTTGAATGACCAGGAAAAGGAGAGTTCCACTGGAGTGTGCGCCCTCTTCCTTTCAAATAAATGGTACAAACACTGTTGGAAGCGTCCGAAATTTGACCGCAACTATTCTCGGTTTTGACGTAATAACAGTAGCTTCCTGCCGAAGGATCTACCTCTGTATCACTAAATTGAGATGAGGTGGTCGTAGCTATTTTTTCAAATGAGTTTGACGAAAAAGAAGTACGATAAAGGTGATACCTTTCGTTGGGTTGTGCGTCCAATATCTTTACGGTCGCTAATGAGCCCTCCACAGTCGCTAATACTGATTTTTTTACTTGAGGGGCGTTACATTGAGCGTAAATTTGAATTGGAAATAAAATTATAGTATAATAGTCAAGAAAACGCATTTTCAGTTTGATTTATCATGAAATAAAAATACGGTTTTTTGACGTAAATAAATACTAAAAGCAACATTGAAATGAAACAAAGAATTTTGATTTTTTGGTTTTTATTGTTTGTAGTGGTTGGTCAATTAAAAGGCCAATCTTCAACAAATACCATTCGTTATCAAATTACATACGAAACCGTTAATCAATTATATACCGTTTGGATAATTCCAGGGTATAATACGCCAAATACGTTTAATGCAGACACCGCCGAACGGGGGCCAACTGCTCAAGTAACTTTGCGCGTACCAAAATCTTTTTTAATAAGTGAGGTCATTGGGGTGAAGGGCGAATGGGACAAAACGCCGTTGCGTTTGGGTCCCAATGAACCCAACCAATCTTTTTTTAACTCACTAAGCGACGCCTATCGCTACTACGTTATTGGGAAAGCTGCGACCGAAACCATCTATGGTCGTTTTACAAAAGACAAAGCGGTTGCCCTTTTTCAGTTCAAAGGGAATGGGTGCTTTGGGGCCATATCGGTGTTGGATGAGTCGGACGAATTTGTGAAGTTGGCAGAAAAATATGCCTTAAATGTGCGACCCAGTTTTTATTCTCGTTCGGGTCAGCGAAATTTTGTGAATGCGGTGCCATTGGAACAATTTGCAGATCCGCTCGATCCGCCAGCTTATTGCTGTGGTTCAGGGGTGACACTCAACTCCGCGATTACCATCAATACCAATCAAAGTTCTTTTTGCCCTGGTGCTACTGCCTCTCTTTCCCTCAAAGGGATGAGTGGTGTTTCTAACCAAGCCGTTCGCTTTCGACAGACCACCACTGAGCCTTTGACGGAAGAGGAAGCCTATGCCTCATCGGGTACGTTACTTGGGGTAGTACCCAACAGCGCGCTGACTTCCAATAAAACGGAAGCCGTTTTAACTAACATTGTACTGCCCAAAAATGCGGGAAAGTACTTTATCGTTGCCACCCTGGATGGCGTGAGTGGCGCTTGCCGTCCTTATTCATCAACTCGTTTTACGATTGCCACTCTTGCCAATGCGGCGATTAGTTCGGATAAAACGGGGACTATTTGTTTGGGTGAAAGTGTGCTTTTGACGGCTCAACCTGCTGGACAGACCAAATACGAGTGGTTAAAAGACGGACAATCGGTTGGGGTAACTTCGACAAATACGTACCGAGTAACATCGGCGGGGGAGTATAAAGTGACGATTACGAACGAACTTGGGTGTAATTTAGGAGCCTCCAATGCAACAACTTTTACAACGATTGTGGTAAACAAACCAACCATTAAGCAAGTAGGGGAGCGGTTGGTTTCAAGCTCAAAAACGGGCAATCAGTGGTTTTATAATAATGCGGCCATTCCGAATGCCACCGACACGGTTTATTTGGCTACCAAACAAGGCGTATATACACTACAGATTACTTTGGGAAACTGCAAAAGCGAACTGTCGGATCCTGTACTTTTTGCGATAACCTCGGTGCAAGAACCGCTAAACGCCAACGAATACCGCCTGTATCCCAACCCCACCACTGGATTTTTTACAATTGAAAGTGATTCAGTGGAGTACGACGAGCTAGCTTGTTACGATTTCACGGGCAAAAAAATAGAAATCAACGTAGAAAAAGATGCCGAAAAACTCCGTGGTGACATCCGCCACCTCCCCAAAGGACTCTATATTCTCAAGCTCACAAACGAATCAAAAAATGCTAAAAGTTGGGTGGTGAGGAAGGAGTAGAATTTTACTCTTTTTCGTTACGCATTTGCTCTATCTGTTCAATGGTTAATTTTGTATGCTTTGCAATATCCGCGCTCGTGAGCGATGTTTGCAATAAACTCTTAGCAATTTCAACCGCCTTTTTAAAGTTTTCGTCTTTTCGTATTTTTTCCTCTACCTCAATTTGCAAAGAAAGAGCCTCGCTTGCCTTGACATGCAAATAGTCCAAATAACGATTATAGCCATACTGTTGTTCTTTATTCAAACGCATTACGTCTAAAACCTCCTTTGCTTCTGCCAAACCTTTTGCTTTAAATTCGTCTTTAACTTCACTATTTTTTAAAAAATAAATCCATTCATCAAGCGTATCTTTGGCTATATCATTGAATTGATTGACTTTGATAATATAGTATTCGGGAAAAATATCGGCAACGTTTTGCTTGGTAAAAGTCTCTTTTTGTTGGCTAGAAAGTTGTAAAAGGTCTTTTTCATGTAAGCCTTGAAAGTTGGTTGTGCCTTTATAAACATAGTCTCTGCCTTGCCCTAAGTTGAAATAAACAATATTCACAGAAATTACTTTTTTGATTTCGGAATAGGCTTGCCCTAAACTCAGATTTTCGGTTAAAACCTTTGCTGCACCATAAGCCATACGGTGAAAATAATCTATTTCGTAGGTATTTTGAATTTCTACGATAATTAATTCATTTTTTGAGTTTTCTGTTAGAATATCGACCCGATTGTATTTGTCCTCGTCTGTTTCTGGGTTGCCTTCGCTTTCCAAAATCTTTTGGATTTTGATGTCGTCAAACAGTAATTCAGACAAAAAACCTTCTAAGACAGCAAAATTTGCTTTGTTGCGAAGTAATTTTTTAACTGCCCAATCAAAACGAATCAGTTTTTTGCTCATATTATTTTTATACGAAGTTAAAAAAAGTTAAGAATATCACAGTGTACACGTTTCGTAAAATTGTGCCTAACAGATAGGGCTTTGCGACTGGGGGAGCAAAGCACAAATGCCCAATTTATTACTAAACATCATTAGAAGTATAAAATTTCAAGTTTGTACGTCACCCCACCTGACGCAAAACCTGTCTTGGCAGTCGTTATATTTTCGTTTATATTGCCTTAATTACTATTTCTTGTCTTAATCACAATCCCAATTACCTCGAAGTTTACCACAATGAGAACACTCAAATACATAATATGTCGGATACCATTCTTCGAGTTTGGTTTGTCCTTTTGGTAAACTTTCGTCCCACAAATGATTTAGTTCTTCGTTTGTCATTGACATAAATAATGCTCTGCCATCTCCGTCACTGCTATTTGTATAAAAATCTTTGGGTGTCCAAGTTCCTTTGTAAATCATAAAGTCATCGCAGTGCGTCAGCCAAAGTTCTTGTTGCCAAGAAATCAGCCTTGGCGTTCTTCGCATTTCCGTTAAAATGTCTGAAGCTATTCTGGACGGATTGTCTTGGTTGTGATTATAAACCTTACTCAACCCATTTTCGTCAAGCATTCCATATTCGGTATCGTGCCAAAATTCAAAGTGTCCTTCTCTTAAACAGGAATAGCAACCAGTTTTTCCTTCTTTATCATTGTCTGAAAAATTTAGTTGTAATAGTATAGTCAAGTTCAAAACAAAAATCTGTCTTACCACAAAGAGAACATAATGCTTGCTTGTCAAGCAAGTCGCTCATTTCATTAAGCGGTGCTTTGAAATATTTAAAGTTCATTTTCTAGGACCAGTTTTATGTTAGCCTATGTCAAAACAAAGGCTGCCAACGATGGGATGACGCCACTGCATCTCTTTCAAACGCTTATAAACATTTATTGTCGTTTACGATGGCATCTATTTCGCAATTGTATCTAATATCCTTCCGCTCACCCGCTAACCCAAGCCCTAAGCTCAGGATAGCCATCAAAAATTCTCGCACAATTAACAACACTTTGATTCAATACGCCAACTTTCTAACGGATTTATTATTCGTTGAACATGGTTGGCAGGAGAAGGGTAAAATTTGGGGTTGAATTTATTGAAAATCAGGGTAGGCTAGAAGCCAGTAGATACAAATCACGAGCGGTGCGCTCGCCCTATCGGATACAATAAAATATCAAAAGAGCTACTTATTAATAAAAGAGGCTGGTCGGCAACGATAGAGAATATTAAATTAGTTAACGACTACTTGCGCTGCCAGATAATCCTAATTTTTTAATTAATACTTTATTTAAAGAATCAAGGATATAAATTTTATCATTCATCTTTTGGACTTTTTGATTTAAAAAAAACATTTCTGTACTGTCAGATTTATTTTGCTTTTCAATTTTGTCTATTCTTGTTATTGAAGATTTTCCACCTAAATAAAGAAAAGTAATACCTACAATTAAAAATAATAAGTTGAAAATATAAGTTGGCTTTTTAAAATCACTCCATTGACTTTTATCTTTTGCAATATCATTAATGATTAAAGCAAAAAACATAACAAACGATAAAGAAATTGAGCAAATTCCTATTAATTCAAGAATATTTTCTTTATTCTTGAAAACTTGAACTTCAATAGATAAAAATGTAACAAAAGATGCAAAAAGCCCGAATATTGTAAGGAAATCTTTTTTAATTTCTTGACCTTCTTTTTTAATTTCATCTTTTTGCGCCTGAACTGAGTTGTCAAAGTCTTCTTTAAAGAGGCCTTTGATTTCTGACTTAACTTTCTCAGTTAAAATAACTTCGGTCGTTAATCTATTAGATTGATTAGAGCTGTCACTATCAATGCCTTCTTGATTTGGTTCAAAACCAATATCCTTACCATCGTCTAATTTTTGGATTGTTTTTTCTAAATCAGCCATAGATTAGATTTGAACATGTGGCAATAAAATTTTAAGGGCAAAAGAATGAATCAATCCTGTGCTTTTTCCCACAACTGCTACTGCTGGAACAGTTGGTCCCCCTATAACAAATGCACCGCCAATTTCTTTTTGAAAAGGCATATTGATAAATCCATCTATTAATATGAAACCCGCTGGGTCAGAAATTACGCCCGAAGCAATCTTGCTCTCAATTGCGTTTTGTATTTGAGCTTTGTATATTTCAAAACCTAACACAGCCATTTTAATTATTATTTATTTGTAAAATTCATTTTATTTCCAGCAACCAAAATCTTATAGAATTTTAGTATGATTTCATTTCTCTTATTTTGTAAAGATAAGATTCTTTTAATCGCCATTTAATCTATTGAAGGTAACTTTATTTATGCCTTAACTTGCAAAAATAGGGTAATAAACTTTTTGACATAAGCATTTTATATTATTTTTTAGTATGAGAGTTTACACTTATTATAAATAAAAAATAAACCTTTAACACTACTATTTTGAGATTTTTGCATATACTCTTATATAAAAAGTAAAGGTAAAAGGTGGTACAAGGTAGAACATTCAATAAAAAACCCCCAAATTAAGGAAATTTGAGGGTTTTCGTGGAGAAGATGGGATTCGAACCCACGACCTCTTGCATGCCATGCAAGCGCTCTAGCCAGCTGAGCTACATCCCCGAAAAAAGAACTAGTTGCGTGACGTTTAGCTAAGCGCTCTAGCCAGCTGGTACGCCAGTCCGATGAGCTACATCCCCAAACGGAGTGCAAAGATGTAGTTTCGATTCGATTTTTGCAACTACTTTCCCAAAAATACTTTAATAAGAAACGTCCGTTTTGTTTTGGGTTAAGTCTTCCATGATTGGCTTTGAACGACTCAGTAGCATAGGGTCTTCAGTAACAGGGTTTTGGCGAAGGTATAGTTTTTTGAGTCGTTTCAATTTGGGCATTTGCGACGGTAGCTCACTTAAATTATTATAGCTTACGTCGATTTCTTCTACCACGCGCAACGTGCCAATAAAGTTGGGCAAGGTACTAAACTGATTATGATTGATGTCAAGAATGGTCAACCGCCGCAATCTTTTGAGATTAGGAAGACTCGACAATTTATTGTGATGCGCATAGATGGCTTGTAAGCGTCTCAGCTTCCGAAGGTTTGTGGGAAGTTGATTCAGTTGGTTATTAGAAAGGGCTAGCTGCTGTAATCGACGCATTTGCCCGATTGACGAAGGTAGTTCGGAAAGATTGTTATGATAGAGGTCAATCACTTCTAATTTTCTTAATTTTTTGACTCCTTGGGGTAAGGTGCTGAGGTCACACGAATATAAATTGATGTCGCGTAGTCGTCTTAAACCCTGAAAACTATCATCGTTTAGTTGGGTAAGTTTGTTGTAACCGAGCCATAAGCTGGAGAGCCGTTTGCAGGCTTGAACCGCCGCTGGAACGTCTGTAAAACGATTGTTTTGGATATTTAAAATTCGGAGATTTTTGTTCTCAGTAAACGTTAAGCTGTTGTTGGTGAGTTGGTTATTGTTGAGCCACACGTGTTTAAGTTTAGGTAAACGTGTCAAATCTAGGTTGACATTTTTAAGTTCGTTTCCCCCTAGGTTTAGCTCTTTCATCTCCGTAAATTTATAAATGACATCAGGCACTTCCTTCAATTCCAGCTGATTGAGGGCAAGAACCTTGACCGTATCGGGTCGAGTGGTGGCGACAGCCTCTTCGAGGGTGCTAATGACGTGGCGCCCTTTGGGAAGCTGACGTATCACCCCAATGTTGATAAATTGGTGGAAGGAGTGGGCGGCCGTAATCTTAACGGGAAAGCGATAGTTGTCTAAGTAATTACGGAGAGAATCCAAGATTCTTGTTTTTGATTCTTCCGAAACTTTACCTTCAAAACTGTAAAGGAAATAGTCAAACCGCCCTTCTTTACTTACATAAAAACGGCTCCACAAAGTACCGTTATCTTTTTTGTTGCTGTGTTTCCTTGCCTGACTGTTCACATTGAGCAAAAACGCTTGCTCAGATTTAAAATAGGTGTTGGCTGAACCATCAAAAAACTTTTTAGAGCCAGGGTACAGGCTGTCTAATGTTTTAATACTCAGTCGCTTGCTTTCTGCTTCTGAGAATGTCATTATTTTCACTTGCGAATACGCCAATGAGCTAACGAAGAAGATAGATGATAAAAAAAATAGTTTCATAGTTGTAGGAGGTTTACTCTTCTAACTACGAAACTAAAGATAATATTGTTTAAAACAATATATATAGTAAAATTTTATATAAAAATTTTACTATCGAGAAAGTTTCCCTGAGCTATCACCCGAAGATAGCCGCTCAACTTCCTCGACAGACAC
The DNA here is from genome assembly GCF_000482465.1 of Runella limosa DSM 17973. Lineage (GTDB taxonomy): Bacteria > Bacteroidota > Bacteroidia > Cytophagales > Spirosomataceae > Runella > Runella limosa. The sequence goes on along the minus strand of NZ_KI519421.1, from coordinate 113,898 downwards.
TAAATTAAAATCGCCTTCCACGGTATGTTTGAGGGCTGCCGCCGAGGTAGCAAACTCAAGGGCGTGCTGCACACTTTGGTCAAAATAGTCATAGCCATACAAAAAGCCAGCGATAAAAGCATCACCGCTCCCTATGCGATCCACGATGTGATGAATGTCGTAGGTGGTGGTTTTGTAAAACTTCTCGCCGTTCCAAGCTTTTCCCTTCAATTGGTTGTGGGAAGCACTGATGGAGTCACGTTTGGTGTCAAGGATCAGCTTAATGTTGGGATACCTTTCCATGATTTGTTTTGAGGTAGATACCCACTTGTTTTTATCTTCGGGCAGCGGCTTGATGCCAAACAAATCGTCGGCATTGCTATTGCCGCAGACGATGAGGTCGCAGTAAGACACCAATTCGGGTATAATTTCCTGTGGTGTTTTTCCCCAATTCCATAGACCTTTACGGTAGTTTACGTCTGCCGAGATTTTAACGCCCAACTTTCGGGCGGTTTGTACAGCTTCTAAACAGGCTTGGGCGGCACTTTCCGACAGGGCAGGGGTGATGCCCGTGAAGTGAAACCAATCGGCCCCCGTCAGAATTCGTTCCCAATCAAAACTATCAGCCTCAAGGGTACAAAACGAGTCATTGAGGCGGTCATAAATTACTTGGCTTGCACGGGCGTTGGCGCCATTTTCTACGAAATAAATCCCCATGCGGTCGCCGCCTAACTGAATTTCGGAGGTGTCGAGGCCGTATTTACGCAGGTACATGATGGCAGCTTTCCCAATGTCGTTGTTGGGAAAACGGGTCACGTGGACGGCTTGAACGTCCCATTGGGCAGTCGCAATCGCTACGTTTGCTTCTCCACCAGCATAAGTAATGTCAAAACGATGGGCTTGGCTAAAACGAGCAAAAGCAGGCGGTGATAACCGCATCATGATCTGACCGAAAGTAACAATTTTTTTCATACCTTGTAAAGCTAAGTTTTGGGCTATTTACTCCGTTTTTCTTGGCGTTTTTTAATCGTTTTTTTAGCCCATTGATACGAATCTGTGAAAGCTTCACTTTCAAGCGTAAAGCCTAAACTGTAATAGGGGCCATTGTAATTGGTCGGGAGGTTTTGTTGGTAAAGGGCATAACGATAGCCGCCTTGTGTACTAAAACCAACCCATCGAGTTGCTTTCCATTTGAGGTAAAAACCCGCTTGAGCTGGCATAAAGAAATCATTTCTTCGCCAAATCATCAGGTCATTTAAGAGTTTATTGCCTGAGCTTTGAGTTGCCCCAATGCCTAATTCAACAGGAAGGCTAAATCTCCAACGCTTGTTTTCAATTATTTTCGGAACATACATCAGACTGAAAAAATATAAATCTGTTTTTGTATAATAACCCAAATTAACCAACCTAGAAGCATTTTTACGGAAATCAATGAGCCTTAGAAATGAGTTAAAAGTGAGCCAATAATACCCAAAAGTAAGTTCATGGCGCTTCCGCCCAAATTTTATGCCCGTATTTACCCCCCAAATATTGACAAATTTTTTGTCAATAAACGAACTTCTAGCGTCCCAGTTGAGGGTGTACATTAGGTTGGGGCCGCGCCTCATGCTGTCTTGGCTACTGGAAAATATTTCTTTGAGAAATTTGAGCGATTTAGGGGTACGGGTAGAGTCACTGGTTTTGACAGAGGTGGAGTCAACGTCAGCTGCCCACATTCGAGTAGGAATGGTTAATGTGGTTAAAAATAGATAGATGAGGTGTTTACGAAACATGCTGTACTTCACGCTAAAACAATTATTTTCAATAACGTTTTTCTCAGAAGGTTTAGTTTTATTTTTTGTTAATTGGAACAATTTTTAACGTACGTTTGTACTACATTTGTCAAGCCTCCCAAGAAAGAGGCTTTCAATTATCGGATAAACCATATAAAGCCGATAGTCTATAAGTAAAAATATTCTTTCCACAAAAACTCTTATTTATCATGTCACTTAGATTAGGCGATATTGCCCCAGATTTTCAAGCGGATACTACGCAAGGCCCTATCAGTTTCCACGAATGGTTAGGTGATTCTTGGGGATTGTTATTTTCTCACCCTGCCGATTTTACCCCAGTTTGTACCACGGAATTGGGCAAAACGGCGTTATTGAAGGGCGAATTTGCAAAAAGAAACGTAAAAGTAATAGCGGTGAGCGTGGATGATTTGGATTCGCACGCGCGTTGGGTGCCAGATATAAACGAAGTAAATGGGACGGAAGTTAATTTCCCAATCATTGCGGATGAAAACCGTAACGTGGCAACGTTGTACGATATGATTCACCCCAACGCCAGTGAGAAAGCAACGGTTCGTTCGGTGTTTGTGATTGGCCCCGACAAGAAAATCAAACTTACGTTGACTTACCCTGCTTCAACAGGTCGTAACTTCAACGAGCTTATTCGCGTGATTGATTCGCTTCAACTAACGGCTTATAACCAAGTCGCTACGCCAGCAGACTGGAAACCAGGCGAAGATGTGATTGTGGTACCTGCTGTTTCAACGGAAGATGCCCAGAAAAAATACAGCGATTTGAGAATCGTCAAGCCATATTTGCGTTATACAGCGCAACCAAATAAGTAAAGGGAACACTTGGTCAGACGATAGCCAGACCGAATATTCCCTTTTTTGCCTTTGTTTGGGTCTGACTATCGTCTGACCCCTCTGGTCTTTTTGCTCGGTCTGACTATCGTCTGACCGAGCAAAAAGCCAAATTTTAACCTAGTAGCGGTACAATTCTGATTTGAATGGCCCTGCTACCGTAACGCCGATGTAAGCTGCTTGCTCTTCATCAAGAGTTTCAAGCTTCACCCCAATATGTGATAAGTGCAATTTAGCTACTTTCTCGTCGAGGTGCTTAGGCAAGATATATACTTGTTTTTCGTATTTGCCTGGGTTGGTGTATAACTCAATTTGTGCCAATGTTTGGTTACAGAATGAGTTTGACATCACAAAAGATGGGTGACCCATCGCACAACCCAAGTTCACCAAACGACCTTCTGCCAAGACGATGATTTCTTTGCCATCTACTGTATAAAGATCAACTTGTGGTTTGATTTGCTCTTTCGTTGCGCCGTAGTTTTCGTTCAACCAAGCCATGTCGATTTCGTTATCGAAGTGACCAATGTTACAAACGACTGCTTTGTCTTTCATTGATTTGAAATGGCGGCCTTTGATGATGTTGATGTTACCTGTCGCCGTTACAAAGATATTGGCACGAGTCGCAGCTTCATCCATCGTAACTACTTCAAAGCCATCCATCGCTGCTTGCAATGCACAGATTGGGTCGATTTCGGTAACCAACACGCGGCAACCAGCACCACGAAGTGATTCTGCCGAGCCTTTACCTACGTCACCGTAACCTGCTACAACGGCCACTTTACCAGCCAACATCAAGTCAGTAGCACGACGGATAGCGTCCACCAATGACTCTTTGCAACCGTATTTGTTATCAAATTTCGACTTAGTAACCGAATCGTTTACGTTGATAGCTGGAAGGTGCAATGTGCCGTTTTTCATACGCTCGTACAAACGGTGTACACCTGTTGTTGTTTCTTCCGACAAACCACCGATTCCTGCAATGAGCTCGGGATAGTTGTCAAACACCATGTTTGTCAAGTCACCACCATCGTCAAGGATCATATTCAATGGCTGACGCTCTTCTCCGAAGAAAAGTGTTTGTTCGATACACCAATCAAATTCTTCAGCTGTCATACCTTTCCAAGCATAAACCGAGATACCTGCGGCAGCAATAGCAGCAGCAGCGTGATCTTGCGTTGAGAAGATGTTACATGAAGACCAAGTCACTTCAGCACCCAATTCAACCAACGTTTCAATCAAAACGGCAGTTTGGATAGTCATGTGTAAGCATCCTGCGATACGAGAGCCTTTCAATGGCTTCGTAGCGCCATATTCAGCACGAAGTGCCATCAAACCAGGCATTTCGGCTTCAGCCAAACGAATTTCCTTACGGCCCCAATCGGCCAATGTGATGTCTTTAACTTTGTACGGTACGTACGTTCCTGTTGCTACTGACATTTTATTATTAAAATTAAATGTGATTGCTTATTTGCTAAGTGTTTATCAAAACAAATGCAAAATTAGTAGGTATTAGCTGGAGAATGATTGTTTAAACAATTGAAAATATGCCTCTATCCAAAAAAAAGATATTTTATAAGGTAAGAATAGGGGAAAACGTTACATTGTTAGATATAAACAGTGTTATAAAATATTTTGGCAGATAAAATGTCTAATCAAGATTTTTAACGAAACACACGATTCTCGCCGCTTCGGTAAAACCTGCTTTTTCATGGAAGAGAATACTGAGTTGATTTTCCATTTCAACATCGGAGCAGAGTTGTTTAAATCCGTGTTGGACAGCCCATTGTTCAGCGCGTGTGACAAGCATTTGCCCCAGACCTTTCTGTCGGTAATCGCTATCGACGTAGAGCCCTTCAATGTAGGCAACGGGTAGTTCTTCGGCACCTTCTACGTAATCGTTCCGAATGCTAAGTTCAATAAAACCAATGAATTGACTGGAGGTTCGTAAAAGAAAACAAGTCCCTTGATTCTGTTTCAAAAGGTCTGAGTAGTGGGTTTGCATTTCTACCAACTCAGTATCAGGCCACAGTTGAGTAGCCAACTGGGCGAGGGCAGCGACGGTGGAGGGTTGTAGTGCTTCGATGAATGGCATTTTTGCTACTAAGATGTAGCTCCTCTGGAGCAGCTTTTTGTTTTAATGCGTTCAACTTGAAACCCAAGCTTCATTCAATGAATTGCGAAATATGCTATTGAGTAATTGGCTGGAAGGAGGGTCAATTTTTTCTATACTTTTGACTAAATTTGTATAAAACGCTATTTTGTCTTCTAAAAAAAGGTTGAGAGCTGGGATAGGGTCTGCTTCATTTAACTCTTCACCCGCTTTTTTTCGTATTAATAATTCTTGAATAATGGCTTTTATACTTGGGTTATCAACCTGACTTTCAAGGAGTACGTCAAATTCTACAGGAGCCATACTGTTAGTTTTTAGTATCCAGTCGCAGGCAAGTAGCGGGCGTAGAACGTAAAAGTATTTCTTTAAGCGGACTTGTTCTTTCAACAAATAATCTCGGTAGTTGCCTTCTGCCATGTGTAAGTAGTGGTGAAGGCAGGCCCTTGGATTAAAAACCTCCTGTGTCAGTGTTTGAAGTTGTTGGGCTGTAGAAGTTTGCTCTAAGTAAACAATAGGACTTTGTAGCCACTCTAGCAAGGGAGGGTTTGATTTTCTAAAAAGTCTCAAGGCTTTTTTAAGCTCCCATCCTGATAAATCAAGCTCATTGGGCAACATTTCCTCGATATTGTCTCGTTTCTCGTCGATTGTTAAATACCAATCTATCGTATGAATATATACAAATCGGACATCCCAATCACTATTGGTAGAAGCGAATCCCCAAGCACGACTGCCACTCTCAACTGCAAACAAAATTTTGATGTTGTGTTGTTTTTCTAAGCGTAAAAGCTCTTTTTGAATTTCCTTTTTCATCGCATTTTTAGGATTTTGACGGTAAAATACTCTTCTACATTTTCAACAAAAAATGCGCGATTAAAAAATAGGTGCCGATGCCTACCAAATCGTTGGCGGTGGTGATGAAAGGCCCCGAAGCAACGGCAGGGTTAATGCCAAAGCGGTCGAGGATGAGGGGGGTAATGGTGCCCATAAAAGACGCCAATAATACCACCGCCATTAGGGAAAGACTTACCACCCACACCAATTGGGTTTCGCTAAAAACAAGTACGTATAGCCCAGCTAAAAGCCCAATAATGAGGCCGTTGAGGGAGGCAATGACAATAATTTTGAGTAAACGTTCTTTCCAGCTTATTTCTAACCCCGACTTGTCGGCCAAGGCTTGTACAATCAACGACGCCGTTTGAATGCCGACATTTCCCCCTGTCGAACCCATGATGGGAATAAACATGGCAAGGGCGGCGATTTTGCTCAGTTCGCCCTCAAAAACCCGAATCACAGTAGCCGCCATTAAGCTTCCGATTACGCCCACAATCAGCCATGGCAGACGCCCCTTCACTTGTTGCCAAAGGTTATCGTCTTCTTCTACTTCGCCTGTGATACCCGAAATCGCTTGAATATCTTCTTCGGCTTTTTCGATAATAACGTCCAAAACATCGTCGATGGTGATGCGGCCAAGTAAGCGTTTTTGCACGTTTACGACTGGAATGGCCTCCAAATCGTACCGTTGCATGATTTCGGATACTTCCTCAACGGGGCGGTAAGTTTCGACGTAGTGAATGTCTTCGTCGTATATGTTGCCGATTTTGGTATTTTTTCGGGCCAAAACCAAGTTCTTGAGCGAAATAAGCCCTAGCAAGGTCTGATTGTCGTCAACTACATAAACGGCATAGACTTTTTCAACGTCTTCGGCCTGTTTACGAATCTCTTCAATGCACTCATTTACCGTCCAATTGACGTTGGCTTTCACCAATTCTTTTTGCATCAAACCACCCGCCACATCTTCGTCGTAGGGGAGGAGGTCGATGATAAAGCGGGCTTGCTCACGGTCTTCCAGCAATCCAATGACTTCTTCCCGTACCTGAATGGGCTGCTCTTGGAGCAAATCCACGGCATCGTCCGAATCAAAAACTTCGATGTAACGGGCAATTTCGGCGGACGAAAAATTCTCCAAAAAACGTTTGCGGTCTTCGGGTTCTATTTCTGCCAAAATTTCGGCACCTATCTCTGTATTGAGCAAACTGAAAAGATAATGGGCGGGTTCGGTCTCCAGCTCATACAACAACATGGTGATGTCGGCGGGGTACAATTCATCCATTTCTGCCCGAAGCAAGGTGTCGTCCCGCCCAGTGATGGCCGTTTCAATTTTTTCGAGAAACTCTTTGGTTAATTCAAACGTCATGCCTTTAGTGCGTCTTACTGGGCTATTCGCCGCTGGCAGGTTGATTTTCTACAAGTTGGGTTAACATCACAAAATCAGCTACGCTAAGTTGTTCGGCCCGCTTGTCCAGTATTGGGTGGTTGAAGGTGATACCGAGTGGTTTGAGCGCATTTCGAAGCGTTTTACGTCGTTGATTAAAACCCGCTTTTACTACTTGGGTAAACCGTTTTTCATCACAATCTAGTTTGTGAACGTTGTTGCGCTTGAGTCGAACCACGCCAGATTGGACTTTTGGAGGCGGTTCAAAGGCTTCGGGCGGAACACTAAAGGAATACTCGATGTCATAAAAGGCTTGAAGCAAAACGCTTAAAATACCGTAGTCTTTTTTCCCTGGAGGCGCGGCAATTCGGAGCGCTACTTCTTTTTGAAACATTCCAACGATTTCGGGAATGAGGTCGCGGTAATCGAGGGCTTTAAAAAGAATTTGGGACGAAATATTGTAAGGATAATTGCCAATCAGGGCAAACCGCCCCGTCCCAGTTGAAGTACCATTTTGAATAGACTGATACCATTCGTTGAGGTTCATTCGGAGAAAGTCGCCACCGATGATTTTACCTTCGAGTTTGGGAAAATTTACTTTTAGATAGGCGACTGATTCACGGTCTATTTCAACCACATAGGTATTGTATTGTTCCTTGGGTAAAATAAACTGCGTCAATACCCCCATTCCAGGGCCTATTTCGAGCACAGTGTCGTATCCTCCGTGTCCAGAGAGAAGGTCAGCGATGCGGTTGGAAGCATCCAAATCGCGTAAAAAGTGCTGTCCTAAGTGTTTTTTTGCTTTAACTTTCATGCCTTGGAGGCTTTTGTGGGGCTATGTTTGGGCAATTGCGGCACGAAAGTACGAAATAACCCTTTGGGGAGGGCTATCGAGGAGTAGGAAATGTTAGAGCAGTGGTCGGGCTGAAAGTAGCCCGACACACGCTCGGAAGCATTGTTTATTCAAAACCCAACTTGGTTTTGGAAGTTTGGACTTCGGGGCACGACATAAAAAGTTTCCACAATAATCCTGTACGGTGGTTTTCAATCATGCAAATAATGGGGCCTTGGTCGATGGCCAAAAATGAATTTGCCCACCAAAGGTTGGTTAAGTTAAAACCGTCCACAAAACCGTAGTCATTCCAAATCTTATCGCCCAATTTGTAATAGAAAAACCGCAATGCCCGCATCGACTCTTGTGGGGTGTAAGGCATGGCCGAAATCGCTGCGGTAGGGCTAATGACCCCCAAATCTTCGGTGGGAGAGTGGGCGGCGTAGCCTGTGTTTGTATCGCTGGCGGTAAGTCCCCAACAATCAGCACTGTAGCCCGAATAATTTTTAGGATTGGCCAAGCAGTACTTATAGTTGATTTGGGTATGTGCCAAATTTTGTTGCCAATAATCGGCGTATTGGTCTTTTAATCCTTTCGGATTGAGTCCTAAAAACGAATAATGAGAAAAGAACAATGGCCCGCCTAAGTCAAATCCAAGCGGTAGGGTTACGCCATAAAACTGCTTGCCATTTTTCATTTTGCCATTTTCTGCCCAGCCATTGGTATATACATCTTTGTTGATGCTATGGGTAGGAGAGCCAGCGGCGAGGAAGTACGTAATCAAGCACTCGTTCCAGCCGTGAATTTGATGGTTCATGCGCCATTCATAGTTGGGAGACCAATGCCAGTACAAGACTTTTTCGCCGTTTTTGGTGTGCCAATCCCATTCTACGGCATTACAAATGTCGTTGATGATTTGTCGAAGCGCGGTTTCCTCGGTTGTTTTTTTGTCAAAATACTGCCGAGCGGTCATTAATCCTTGAATCAAATAGGCAGTTTCTACCAAATCGCCGCCGTTATCGTAGGTACTGAAAGGAACGGTCGCGCCCGTGGTGCCATTCAACCAGTGTGGAAAAACGCCGTGGTGGGTTTTGGTTTTGTTTTTTAAAAAATCGGTCATTTTGGCCAAACGCTCAACCGCTTGTTGACGGGTGATAAAACCGCGCTCAACTGCCACTACCATGGCCATGATGCCAAAACCCGTTCCGCCCGAAGTACACACATCGCCTGAGGTATTTCGCTCGCGGGCAAGTCCAGAGACAGGGTGACCAAACTCCCAGAAATAACGAAATGTCTGCTTTTGTACCAAGGTCAACAGCTCATCGTCGCTAATGCGCGGAAATTTATCAGCGGTATCGAGAGCAGTTGTTAGTCCAAAATTAATGTTGGTATTCAGGAGAGTAGTTTTGCGAGATTGTAGCTCAGGTCCTACCAAAATACTGTACTGAGTAATGCTTTTCAAGGGCTGTTGCGGAACAAGTCGAACCGCGCTGTCGGCCTTAAAAAAAGTATAATTGAGGGGGATTTTTGCCGACGATTGGCGCTCCACCAACGAAATTGCGGCAGGCGCTGAGGTCGTATTGAGTGGTGCCGAAAAACTGATTTCTATTTTGGGCAAAAGGTTGGTATTGTTGGCATAAAACCCGCCAGACTGCTGGTCGTTGACGGTCACTAGCTTATAATAAAATTGCTCAGGGGTAGCAACGTTTTGGGTTTTACAGGAAAAAAAGCTCGTTGAAACAATAAGCGTAGATACGCTGGCAAAGTAAAGGAGTGGTTTTAGGGTAACCATAATGAATGTGATTTTAGGATGCGCCAATGACTTGAGTGCCTAAAGTAAGAGCACCCCTCGGAGGAGATGGTGCTCTTGTTATCATAAAAAGTAGGGTAAAAATAAAAGCTAACAACTAGCGTCCAGCAGTTTCAAGCTGGAAAAGGGAGCTAATATCGCCTTCCGAAAGGGCTTTGTTCCAAATCCGAACTTCGTCAATCATACCTGTCAAAGGTACTTGCCATGCGTCAGGCGTTCCCGAAATGTTGGTTCCCCATGCGCCAATGATTGGCTTGGTTGGGGTTGTGAAGTTGAGCGTACCTGTTGTTCCTCTCAATTCCCACTCTGGGTTCGATACTTTGACACCGTTTGCGTAAATTTTGAAGGTAGAAGTAGCACCGTCCCAAGTCATGACCAAGTGTGTCCAAGTACCACCAAATTTTGCGGCTTGTACTCCACCTTTGGCAGGTTCGTTGCGCGAGTCTTGCCAAGAATCGTTTCCGTTTACTTTCGTAACCACCAATCCTTTTACTACTAAGGTATCTGAAGTGGCTTTTCTCCAACCTGTTTCGGCCATCAAATTGATGTTCCCTGCCCATTCGTTGGGGCGAGTGAGTGTGAAAAATACCGATGGATTTGAACCATTGTTTTTCACGTTAGCCCAAAGGCTGATGGTCGCATTTGGCAAGCTGTTTAATGACGCAATGGCATCGTACGCCAAATAACCTGCGGCAAAGTTAGCCGCTTGTCCTTTGATACCTGTTGAATAAGATACGTTTTGAGACTTGGTAGGAGCGCTTCCAGATTTTGCTTCTTTAGGGTCGCCATTAAGTCCCCAATACGCTACTAAGTTTGAGCTTGCTACTTCGTCGGCGTTGTTGTAACCACCGATTGGAGGTAAAGATTCTTCTTTGCTGCAAGATGTCAACATGCTTCCTGTGATGATGGCACTTGCCAATGCGCCTAAAAGGATTTTGCTAGTTTTCATGTGATTTTTAGATGTGTTAAAAAAAAGTTGAAACAATGAATAAGAAAAATTGAAAGTAAAATGCTTGATGTGTTTTTGGGGGCTTAGTAGCCGCTGTTTTGAATTAACTTTCCGCCACTTAGCGCGATTTGAAGCGCAGGAATTGGCAATAGCTCATGCGTTCCTTTGACAAATTTTTTGCCTGTTTTTTGCAATGTTTCAGCAGCACGGCCTTGGCGAACTAGGTCAAAAAAACGGTCGTGCTCCATGGCCAATTCGACGTGGCGTTCTTGCCAAATAGCTTCGCGAAGGGCCGTTTGACCGGTAGAGGTAGCAGCTTTTAGCCCTGCCCTTTGGCGAACCCGATTCAGCGGAGTAAGTGCTTCGCCGCTTCTGCCTAGCTCGTTGGCCGCTTCGGCGTTGATAAGTAACACCTCGGCAAAACGTAGCAAGTGGACATTTTTTTGCTTGCGGTCGCGGTTGCCTAGCCAGCTTTCTACGTTTTTGTTTTCGCTGTGGTACGCTTTGTAGTTGTATCTGAGGTTTTCAACGGAGTCGGCACTTGGGACACGGAAACCATCAAATAAAACGGTGCCTTTGTACGTCCCACTGTTGTCGATAAAAATAATGGTGGCATTTTTCCTCAAATCACCTGCTTCGTACGCATTGGCCAAGGTGGTGGTGGGGTTACAAAAGCCCCAACCCAAATCAGTCCAGCCGCCTTTGCCACCCACGCGTGGTCCTTGGAACATCGAATAGTTGCTGATTCCAAAGTCTGAATTATTGAATTGACCCGTTTGAACTTCCAAAATAGCCTCTCTGCTGTTGTCGCCCACTTGTCGCCAGATGGTCGAATAATCGGCCAGCAAGTCATATTGACCTGAATTGATTACTTCTTTGGATAAATCATACGCCTTTTGCCACTCTTTGCGGTACATATATACTTTTGCCAAAAGGGCTTGCGCTGTTCCTTTTGAGATACGTCCAGCTTGGGTTTGACTGCGAAGAGGAAGGGTGTTGACGCTATTTTGCAAATCGTCGATAATCACTTGATAAATCTCTTCCGCAGACGCGCGGGTTTGGAAAACGGGGTCATTGTTGGCGTCGGCGGCGTCTTTAGGCACCCGAAGAATTTTGGGTACTCCTCCAAACCAACGTACGAGGTTGAAATAATAATAGCCTCGAATAAAACGTACTTCGGCGCTTAAACGGGCTTTGGTGGCCTCGTCGAGGGTAGAATTACTAATGGCAACGAGCGATTGGTTCACTTTGGCGATTCCGTTGTAATAACCACTCCAGAGTGCTTGGACGAACAAATTGGTAGGTGTGTGGGTAAATTCATCTAAAACGCCTACGGTTCCAGCTTGGTCGCTGGCAGTGCTGCCTTTGTCGGCGTCGTCGGAAAGGATATTGGTTGCCGAAACGAACGCGATACCGTGTACATCGCCTTCTGCGCCAAAAGCTTCTCCTAACATCAGGCTGTTGTAAACCCCAACTACGAGGTTTTGGGCAAAATTTGGATCCGTATCAGCCGTCGGTTTGCCTTGTAATGGAACATCCAAAAAACTGCTGTTGCAGGCCGTAAGGCTCAATAACAAACTCAATATGCCTACCGAAATATGATGCTTTTTCATGTCTTTTCTTGTTTGGAATATCACTGATTTAGAACCCTACATTGATACCTACTGCCAACGTTTTTGTGGTGGGGTAGGCGTTTAGCTCAATCCCCGCTCGGGTGGGATCACCTGGGAGCTCGGGCGTAAAACCAGTGTATTTTTTTAAAGTGAAGATATTTTGGGCAGTAATAAACACCCTCGCCGTGCCGATATGGGCTTTTTGGAGGGTAGCTGCTGGGAGTGAATAACTCAGGGTAACGTTGTTGAGACGAATGAAATTTCCTGATTCAATAAAGTAAGTGGATGCAGGAAGGTTGCCAGCATTGGCCGCAGGTTCGGTTTGGATGCCACTTCCGCGCGTCCAACGGCCATAAGCCATGGAGCGTTCAACATTGTCGAGCAGTGCCTGACGGAAGGCTTTTTTTCCGTTGTAAACCACATTCCCGAGGTTTCCAATGGCATCGGCGCTGAAATCAAAACTTTTGTAGGTAAAGCCAAGGTTGATTCCAAAAAATACTTTGGGTTGATACGAACCTGCAAACACGCGGTCGGCGTCGTCGATGCGTCCGTCGTCGTTGGTATCTTGGTACTTAAAGTCTCCTGCCGAGGCCCCTGGTTGAATCACTTGTCCTTTGGAGTTTTTATAGGCCGATATTTCATCATCAGTTTGGAAAACGCCCAATACTTGAAGTACATAAAAACTTCCGACGGGTTGGCCATTATCGGTTTTGGTGGTGTATTGTTGAGCTGCCCCGATGCCCCCGTCAAGAATTGGTTGTCCGCCGTTAAGGCCAATCACGCTGTTTTTGTTGAAAGTGGCATTTGCTCCAATGCGGTACGAAATGGTCGAACTGATTTTGTCTCTCCAGTTGAGCATTGCTTCTAAACCCGTGTTACGAATCGAAGCGGCATTGGTCAAAACAACCCCGTCTTTATCGCCCGTCACTGATGGCACTTTGACGTTGATGAGAAGATTACGGGATTTTTTGTCGTAAAACCCAAATTCCCCCTGCAAACGTCCGTTCATGGCGCTAAACTCTAGCCCCAAGTCCATTTCTTCGGTGGTTTCCCATTTCAAATTTGGGTCTTTGATTTGGGTAATGGCCGAGCCCAATGTGGCAGTTCCTCCGCCAAAAGCGTAAGCAAGGTTTGGCTCTACGGTCACAAGGTAGCCGTCCGAATCAATGCGGTCGTTGCCTACGCGCCCCCAACTTGCCCTAATTTTGAGGGTTTCAAACAGGTGCTGACCTTGCATAAACGATTCTTCTGAAAGCACCCAGCCAAGCCCCACCGAGGGGAAATACCCCCAACGGTTTTGGATGGGAAAACGAGAGCTGCCGTCGGCACGTAAAGTGGCTGTTAATAAGTATTTGTCTTTGAAATTGTAATTAGCACGGCTGATGTAGGAATTGCGTGCCCATTTGTCCCCGTCGCCTGAGTTGGTTGAGGTGTTGGCATTTCCCGTGTTGATATACCAAAGGTTGGAAGCCGCAGGGACGTCTCTTCGGTAGGCACTGAAGGTATTCATCGAATAAGCTTCGGCAGTGGTTCCTACCATTACGCCAAAGGTGTGGTCGTTCCATTGTTTATTAAACGACACCGTATTGTCCCAAACCCAGCGAAATAAGTTCGTTTGACGACTGGTTAGGTTGCTGTTCGGGTTTCGTTGATTTCCACCAGGTTGAATAAACGTCGTACCGTCGTTGTTGAACTGATAGTTATAAACACGCTGGTTAGAAAAAATCAAATCGCCTCCCATACTGCTGCGAAATGTCAAAAAAGTAAGCGGTTTAAACTCCACATATCCCGCTCCTTGTAAACGGTTGTTGAGGGTTAAATCATCGTTGTTTTTGATGTCCAAAACGGCATTTCCTACGTTTTGATAGAGCGATGTGTTTCCGTACAGCCCATTTTCAACGGCAGGAATAATAGGAGCAGCCCGATAGGCATTGTTGTAGGCCGCTCCTAAGTTAACGTTCTGATCTCGACTGTTGGCGTACGAGGTCATTAAGCCGATTTTTAGTTTGGGATGAAGTGTAAAGTCGTTGTTGAGGCGAGCGGTAAAGCGCTTAAAAATGTTGTTAATCACAATGCCTTCGTCGGTCAAATACCCTAGGCTCAAATAATGAGTCGCTTTTTCGGAACCACCCGAAATCGACAAGTTATGGTTCTGCATCATGGCAGTTCGCAGAATTTGCCCATACCAATCGGTCGAGGTAGTTCCTGCCTGAATTGGCCGCCCGCTGGCTGCGCTCAAGTAGTTGGCATATTCGGTGGCATTGGCCATTTTGACAAGATTTGCCGCCTGACGCGCCCCAATTTGGTTGTTGTAATTGACTGATAATTTGCCAGATACTCCTTTCTTGGTTGTGATAATGACGACCCCATTGGCTCCACGAGAGCCGTAAATGGCTGTGGAGGAGGCATCTTTCAAAATATCGACATTGGTGATGTCGGCGGTGTTTATGTTGCTAATGTCATCGGTCAAAACCCCATCAACTACAAACAACGTGGCGGTGCCTGCCAAAGCCGTGCCTGTTCCACGGATACGGATGTTGGGAGAGCTTCCTGGGCGGCCGCTGCTGATGATTTGAACCCCCGCCACTTTTCCCTGAATGGCTTGGGTAGGCGTCATCACAGGCTGCTTGGCAAGGTCTTCACCTTTGATGCTCGATGTAGCCCCCGTAATATCGACTTTGCGTTGGGTACCATAGCCTACTACCACTACTTGCGCCAGTTCGTTGGCGGCCTCCGAAAGGCTAATGTTTAGGGTTGCTTGTCCAGTGTAAGCGACTTCTTTGGTTTCGTACCCGACACTCGAAATTACCAGGGTAGCGTTTGAAGAAACAGCCAACGTAAATTGCCCATTCATGTCGGTGGTTGCCCCTTGACTTGTTCCTTTGATGGCGATTGATACCCCTGGGATTCCTTCTTTGGTTTTTTCGTCCGAAACTTTCCCCGTGAGTTTGTTTTGGGCTACTGTCACAAACCCTACCAATAGCAGCAGAAGCGTACTTGTAAGTGTTTTCATGGTTAGCTGTTGTAATGTCTTCATCATAGTTTAGTATAGGCTAAATAAAAATGATAATTGTAATAAAATAAGATATAATGGTGTAATACGAAGGCAAAGGTAAGGCTGTTTGCAAATTGAATCCTAATTATTGGATACATCAATACCACATCATATCTTAGAAATTTTCAAATAAATGCGTATTTTGCCACATCATTGTCGTTTTTTTGATGTGAATCACCCTCTTTTTTATGAGTAAAAGGTTTTTGCGTAGTGTGTACTGGCTTGGGTTTTGGGGATGCTTTTTTTTGATTAAAACAGCGCTTTCTCAAACGGTAGAATCACTCTGTTTGCCTGCGCTTTATAACCATAGCCACCTGACTTATAAGGCCGATAGACAAAACTGGAAGATTACCCAAAGCCCTACAACCCAGTTTATGTACTTTGCCAATTCAAAGGGGCTGTTGGAGTTTGATGGGGCGCGCTGGCGGGTATATGAGTTGCCCAATAAGCAAATTGTACGCTCGGTTTGGGCGGATGCAAATGGACTGATTTATACGGGAGCGCTGGGTGAGTTTGGCTATTGGAAAGAAAGCGCAAAAGGCGTTTTGCAGTATCATTCTTTGAAGAAATTGGTGAATGACCAAGCGTTTCAAAACGAAGAAATTTGGCATATTCTACCCACTCCGTCGGGCGTTCTTTTCCAATCTTTTGCTTTTATGTACTTGTACCAAGGGGGCAAAGTAAAGAAACTCAAAACTCCTGGCAACATCTTGTTTACGTTTCAGGCTGGAAAGTCTTTTTACCTTGAAGTTATCGACAAGGGTTTGTTTGAATTAAAAGGGGAGCGCTTTCAGAAAATAGCAGCTAGCGATTTTTTGGGAAAAGAAGCCATTTATACCGTTGCTACTACTGCTATTCCTAAGGAACTGCTGATTGGTACAAACAAGGGCCTGTATCGTTTTGATGGGAAACAATTTTCGGTATTTAACCAAGAATTACACGATTTTATCCGAACCAACCAGTTGAATGCAGCTACCCGACTTCGTAATGGCAATTATGTGTTTGGAACCATCCGACAAGGCTTGGTCTTGACCAACCAGCGAGGAGAGATTTTGTATAAGATTAACCAAAAAAATGGCCTTCAAAACAACACGGTTCTTTCGCTTTTTGAGGATGAAAAAGGCAATGTGTGGGTTGGTTTAGATAATGGTATTTCGATGCTTGCGTTGAGTTCGCCCTTCAAATATTTTGAAGACCTTGAGGGAAAAATTGGCACAGTGTATGACATCATAACGTTTCAGAACACGCTTTATTTGGCCACGAATCACGGGGTTTTTGCCAAGGCACTGACGTCAAAAGCCGAATTTCAACTCATTCGGGGGCTACAGGGGCAAGCGTGGGATTTGGAGGTGTTTGACAATCAGCTATTGTGTGGACACAACAACGGAACGTATCGGATTGAGGGAGATAAGGCCATTCAGTTGTCTGATATAACGGGTGGGTGGCAGCTAAAACGCGCGCTCAATAAACCGTCGATGCTGATTCAAAGTACTTACACCAAGCTCTGTTTGTATGAAAAAGATGCGCAGGGAAAGTGGGTGTTCAAACATACGATGGAGGGTTTTTCAAATCCAACGGCGCAATGGGAGGAGCTGCCCGACGGTCGATTGATTCTTAATACTAAAAATGCGGGTTTGGTGTTGCTGCAACCTGCAAGTGATTATAAAACGACCAAAAAGGTAACAAACCTGGGGCTAAGGGCCATTAACTTACTGAAACAGGACAAAATCTACATTACTTCGGAGAAAGGTGTGCAAGAGTTTGACCAAAAGCAGTCGAAATTTATCCCATCTGCTCGTTTTGAGGAAAGTAAAGCACAAAAGCTTTTTGCCTTTTCGGATAAAAGTTGGTGGGAATTGACGGTTTCAGGAGGGTTGCGTTTATTGAAAGAGCCCAACCAATGGCAAGTGGTGCCGCTGCAAAACAATTTTTTGGTGGATGATTATGAGACCATTGTCTCACATGATTCGGTGGCGAGAATTTTTGGGCGAGAAAACGGATTCGCTTTTTTGGCTTCCACCGACTTGTTGACCCAAAATAACGTTAGCCCATTGATTCGAGGTTTGGAAGTAGAACAGTTTCCAGAACTAACGCAGTATTACTCTAAAAATGGCCGCTCGGGCGAAATAGCGCTGAAATACAACCAAAACAATCTTAGGTTTAAGTTTAGCTCTACTGATTTTGCCTCTAGTGTCAAATACAGTTATTGGTTAGAAAATGCGTCGAAAGACTGGTCAGATTTTTCTGACAATTCGGTGAAAGAGTTCAATAATTTGATGCCAGGGAATTATACTTTGCACCTCAAAACGAACACAGGCTTGCAAGAAGCAACCCTGAATTTTAGTATTTTGCCACCTTGGTACTGGAATTTATGGAGCAAATTGGTTTATTGTCTATTTTTCTGCTTGATTTGTTTTTTCTTGTACCAATGGCATAAAAGACGTTTGGCGGCAGAAAACGAACGTTTGCAGCAGCAAAAAGCCCTTGAATTGAAAGAACAAAAGGAAAAAAATCGACAAGAAATTATTAGAATTAGGAATGAACAGTTGGAGCAAGATTTGGTGAGGAAGTCGGAGGAGTTGGCCAATTCTACCATGGAATTGATTAAGAAAAACGAGCTTTTTCAAGAAATTCAGACCAAGGTAAGTGAGATGCAGGTTCATTCTAAACCCAATGATTTTCAGCAACTTTCCAAATGGATTGAAACCCATATTTCAACTGGAAAAGATTGGCAGGTTTTTGAACAAAATTTCAACCAAGTACACGAACAGTTTTTTAAAAAATTGATGGAAAACTATCCAGATTTGTCCAAAGGTGATTTGAAACTTGCGGCTTATTTGCGTATGAATCTTTCATCAAAAGAAATTTCCCAGTTGTTGAATATCACCTATCGAAGTGTTGAGCTTAAACGCTATCGACTGCGGAAAAAAATGAACCTTGGGCAAGACGAGAACCTTGCCGAATTTATGATGAGTTTTTAGAGCCTTTAATTACTTTTTTTGTGGAAATCACCTTGAAAATCGAACCTAGCTCCTTTATTGACCAACTTAATTTGTTTGGACTGACGGTACTGCCAACGGGTAGAATTCGTTTCGCCAATGCCTACACCACCCGTATGCTGGGCTGGAGTGTGGAGGAGTTGCAACGCTTCAATTTTTTTGAAGATTTGCTGACCGCCGAACACCGTAGCGCAATCCAAACCTTTATCAACGAATCCATTGAGCGGGGGAGGGTGGCCGAATTTCGAGAAATACCGCTGGTTTCTAAAAATAAACACCTGCGAACAATTCAGCTTAACTCGCTGATTTTGAATAAAAATGAGGGAGAGCTTATCGATTTTACCCTGATTGGGGACGACGTGACGAATAAACTACGCGTCGCCAATGCCCTTGATAAATCGAACGCTCAGTTGCAGGATTTGGTGGATAATACCAGTGACTTGATTCAGTTGGTGTCGTTGGAGGGAAAGTTTTTGTTTGTCAATCGAGTCTGGCGCGAACGCCTTGGCTACGATTTGGAGGATTTGGCAACGCTCCAACTGAAAGATATTCTGTGGCCTGAAGCCGCCGATGCAACCCTCCAACTCCTCAAACGCATCCAAGAAGGAGAGCAAGTGCCTGATTTTGAGACCGTTTTTTGGGATAAGCAACACAAAAAAATATACCTAACGGGCAGTGTTACTTGTCGGTATGAAAACGGAAAACCAACCGCCTTTCGTTGTATTCTTCACGATGCTACCAGCCGCGTTCGAGCCGAGCGCTCACAGAGTTTGTATTACAGCATCGCCAATTGGATGATTAAAACGCAAGACTTGGATGAGTTTTATGAACGCGTACACGAGGAATTGGGGAAGGTGATTGATGCCAAAAACTTTTTTATTGCGCTCTACGACCCTACAAAGAGCTATATGTACTTTCCGTACTACGTCGATGAATACTTCAAAGGCAATGTGCGGTTTACAAAACGAAAAATCGGGAATGGCCTGACGGAATATGCCATTCGCGCTAACAAATCGTTGTTTTTATACGAAAAAGACATTGAAGAGCTGGCTGAAAAGCAGGGGCTTTATATGTACGGAAAAATACCAAAAGTGCTGTTGTGTGTTCCACTCCGTATTGGCGATCGGGTGACGGGTATCATTGGGGTAAAATCATATACAAACGCCAATCAATACCGCCATCGTAACCTCGAAATGCTGGAATTTATTTCGGGACAAGTTGCTTTAGCCATCGCTCGTAAGCAAAACGAAGCTGAACTCAATCGCCAAACGGCACGCTTGAACGCCATCTTTGACAGTAGTTCGTACCTGATTTGGTCGGTCAACAAAGCGTTGCAGTTGACTTCATTCAACAAAAACTACGTGGCGTTTTTGCAACAGCACCTACGGACAACCCCCGCAATTAATACCACAACCGAGCGATTGGGATGGCAGCTAATGACGATTGACAACCGCCGTTTGATAGAAGAACGTTATCGTCAGGCATTTAGAGGGACACCGCAAGGATTTGAAATGAAAATGGAGTCCCGAAATGGAGACATGGACATGTGGCTTGAGTTTAGTTTGAGCCCCATTCGTACCAATGGAAGCGCTATCGAAGAAGTATCGGGGATTGCCCGCGACATTACGCCAAGAAAACTGGCCGAGCTTTCGATGCAGCAAAGCGAGGAGAAATTTCGGGGTATTTTTGTCAACCTGC
Organism: Runella limosa DSM 17973; assembly: GCF_000482465.1. GTDB lineage: Bacteria > Bacteroidota > Bacteroidia > Cytophagales > Spirosomataceae > Runella > Runella limosa. Next base: position 94,009 of record NZ_KI519421.1, on the reverse strand, counting down.
AAGATATTTACGTGAGAGCCGACCGTTCGGGGCGAATTACCATGATTAGTCCGTCGGTGCTTAAACGTACTGGATATACCATTGAAGAAGCCCTAAATACCAAAGTCGCCGATTATTTTGTAAACAAAAAGGATGTTCACAAAGCCTTGGTTCGCTTGTCTCGGGATAAAAGTTTACGAAATTTTGAGGCCGAGCTGCGAATAAAAGATGGCACCGCGCGCCAGTTTATGTTTAATATGCTTTTGTTAAATGACGAGGACGGCGCACCGATTTTTGCTGCTTTGGCACGAGATATTACTGAACTTAAACGCAATCAAGCCGAATTGGTCAAAGCCAAAGAGGAGGCAGAACGGTCGCTGAAAGTGAAAGAAAGGTTCTTGGCCAACATGAGTCACGAGATTCGTACGCCCATGAACGGCGTAATTGGAATGCTAGATCTTTTGAACGGAACGCAACTGGATGTGGAACAAAAAGACTACGTCCAAACGATGCGGCGTTCGTCGGAAACGTTATTGAATATTTTGAATGATATTCTGGACCTTTCTAAAATTGAAGCAGGAAAAATGGCGCTCAATGAAGCCCCTGTTTCGTTGGAAGAAATTTTTGAAAAATTAACGGCACTTTTCTCGCAAGTTGCTAAAAATAAGAACAATACGCTTGTTTGTAAGTTTGACGAAGGGCTGCCCCAATACATCATTGCGGATCAAACGCGCCTGCTTCAAATTTTGTCAAACCTGACTTCCAATGCCCTCAAGTTTACCGAAAATGGTGAGGTAAAAGTGGACGTGTCGCTGGTGTGGTCAAAAGGTAAGTTTCACAAAATTAAAGTTGAAGTGCGAGATTCTGGAATCGGAATCACGCCCGAAAACCTTAAACTGTTGTTCAATGCCTTTACGCAAGTTGATAATTCGTCCCGAAAAACATTTGGTGGAACGGGGCTGGGTTTGGTGATTTCCAAGGAGTTAACTCGTTTGATGAAGGGAGAAATTGGGGTGGAGTCTGAGCTTGGCCATGGAAGCATGTTTTGGTTTACGTTTGAGACCAAAGAGACAGTTATTAGTCCGATTCAGCAGCAAAAATCGTTGTCGGAAGAAATTAAGCTTGAGAACTATTTCCACGAGTACCGCCCGACTATTTTGTTGGTCGATGACAATTTTGTAAACCGCAAAGTGGCCAGTGAAATCTTGAAAAAAGCGGGTTGCATTGTCGATACGGCTGATAGTGGTAAGAAAGCAATTGAACTCGTTGCGGCTACATTTTCACCCGAAAAACAGCATTATGATGTCATTTTTATGGACATCCAAATGCCTGATATGGACGGCATCGAAACCACCCAAAATTTGCGGAATCAGTTTGGGAAAACCTTACCAACCGTAGTGGCCATGACGGCCTACTCAATGAAAGAAGATAGGGAGCGTTTTTTGAGCCAAGGAATGGACGATTATGTGCCAAAACCTATTCGTGCTCAGGTGCTTATCCAAAAGGTGAAGGAGATTGTGGACGCAGGAAAATCGCTGAAAGATACAATCGCCCTTAGCCAAAAACAAAAGGAAATTGCCCAAGAAATCAAGCTACCTATCATTGATTTAGACATTGTGGCGCAATTGCGTGATTTGGGGGGAATGGAGCTAATTAGTTCCATTTTTGAAGATTTCGTCATTGAGTCCACCGAGTTGGTAAACGAAGCCGTAGCGGCTTTTGCTGAAAACGATATACCAGTTGTCAAAAGCAATATGCACACGCTTAAAGGAAGTGCGGGTACAATTGGGGTATCGCGGGTGGCCGAAATTGCCAGAATAGGAGAGAGCAAACTCAAAACAAACGATACCAGTACATTGGCAGTAGATTTGGCCAACCTCGAACGAGAGTTTAACGTGTTTTTAAAAGAATATCAACAGATTTTAGAAGAATTTGCTCAAAGTTAGCATTTAGATACCATGTCGCACCGCACTTTTTCTTACAGCCTTTTGAGGGCTTACGTTCGTTTTTGGCACAATACTATTTTTTACCGTCAAGTAGAAATTAAGAATTTTCCTTCGCATTTACCACCAGATGCGCCGTTGTTGATTATTTCTAACCACCAAAATACCTTAATGGATGCTTTGGCGATTGTGCTCAACGTCGGCAAACGCCAACCTTACTTTTTGACCCGAGCCGATTTGTTCAAAAAAGATACCGTTCGAAAATTATTGATGTCTCTAAAAATGCTGCCTGTGTATCGTTTGCGAGATGGGGTAGATGAAATGCAGCAAAACGATGAAATTTTTCAAACTTGCGTCAATATTTTGAGTACGGGAGGGACGTTGGCGGCATTTCCTGAAGGAAATCATGGGGTGCAGTACCACCTCCGTCCGTTTAAGAAAGGACTGGCACGTATTGCTTTTCGGGCAGAAACAGAGCACGATTGGCAGGTGAATTTGCAAATTCTTCCCTGCGGATTGTACTATTCGCATTGCCAAAAAATGGGGGAAAGATTGGTGTTAAACTTTGGAGAACCGTTTAAAGTAAGCGATTATCGGGCTGATTATGAGCAAAATCAGCCACGTACGTTAACCCAAATCACCCGCCGAATGTCGGACGAAATTAAGTCGTTGATGTTACATATTGATGATTTGCCCCACCACGATACAATAAAATGGCTAACCGACAAAGAAAGCCGTAAAGCGGGGGACATGCTGACGCATATTCTACAAAAATCGGAAGAACTTTCGAGTCTAAAAGCCAATGAACCAGAGGTATATGCCAAAAAAATAGAAGAAGCTTCGGCAGAGCGGAAGCGGCTTTCGAGCCAAGGAATTGAGGCTGAGATTGCGGGGCAACCCCAGCCTTCCTTGATTGCTTTGCTGTTGAAAACCTTGGGAATGATTGGCACGTTGCCTATTTGGCTTTACGGCACTATCAACAGTGGTATTGCTTACGGGATTCCTTTTTTGATGACAAAAAAATTAAAAGACCCGCAGTTTTCGAGCGCATTTAGGATTGTACTTTTTGCCCTTGTTACGTTTCCTTTGATATGGTTACTCCAAACAGGAATTGTATGGGCAATCACTGATTTGAAAACTGCCGCAATTTATGCCCTTTTGTTGGCACCCACGGGATCCTTTGCCCACCGTTGGGCGCGTTGGTGGAGCGAGACGATGCAGCAGTGGAAACTTCGCTAAAAGTCGGTAGATGACTTGTTGATGTCCATTTTTTGAATCCAAATATTACGATAAAGCACATCGTGGCCTTCGGCTTGTAGCTTGAGGCCACCAGGCGTATCGGTAATGCCTTTTCCGCCGTCGTTACCTCCGTCAATTCCTGAGTTAGGTCCACCCCATACTTGGTTAATGTGCTGATTTTTATGGACTTTCTTGCCGTTGAAATACATCGTTACGAGGGCTTTTTCGATCAGTTTACCATCTTTAAAACGAGCGGCTCTAAACACAATGTCGTACGCATTCCATTTTCCAACGCCATTGTAGGCATAATAAGGTGAAGGCGTTTCGTTGATGACCGCTGCCATTCCGTGCGAAGTAGTGTCACCGTCAAGCACCTGAATTTCGTAGCGATTTTGAAGGTAAACCCCGCTGTTTCCCCCAGGTTTTTGAATCAAAAACTCGATGTGCAGTCGAAAATCACGAAATTTCTCCTTCGTGACAATGTCTGCCGAGCCATACTTTCCACCAGCCGCTGCGGGGTCATTGGTATTTAGGGCCGTTCCTTTATCCACGGGGTCATTGACGATAAACCATTTGATGGGCAGGGTAGCTGCTAGGCGTGGGCCGTCCCAATACGTCCATTTCTCATCCAACATTTGGCGAGAACCATCAAAATAAACTTCCGCTTTTTTGGGCGCTTTAACGCCAACCCCTACTTGGGCAGCTGATTGGTAGGAAGTAAAAGCAGCCAGTGCTGCGATGACGATAGGTTTAGAAAATTTAAAATTCATGTTGAGAGGTAGTTGAATTACTTTCAAAAGCGTCAAATCGTGCATTCTACTTCAAAACAGTCTCATAGACAAATAAGGTAGAGGTGGCATCGTCGTCGGGGACAAAATAAGCCCGCAAACCTTGGGCGGTGGATTCGATGAAAAAAGGATTGTTGGTCATGGGTGCCCCCGTAGGCGACCAAAGTAAAAGTGGAACCTGAAAAACGGGCCGATTGTCGGTCAAGTTGACAATTTCTAACCCGCCCAAACTAAGCGTTGTTCCGTCGTTTTTTTTGAATTTTTGCAAACCACCGCAGAGCATAAGGTTTGGGCTTATCGAGTGACAATCTTGGTAATCGATGTAAAATGAAGGGTTGGTGATGCGTAGTTTTTCAGGGGTATTTATTGTTTTGGTTACTGCGCCAGTTTTATCTAAATTCCAGTGGTAGAAATTCCGCGAGCCCCAGCTTGCTCCCGACAGTGTTTGGGAAGAAGTAGGATGTACAATAGCGCCAATGTGGTCATCAAACCGCATTACTTCTTGGGCGGCTAGTGACTCGGGTTCTACTTTATAAATGATGGAGCGGCTGTTGGGTCGGTATTCGGCCACGGGTACCCAAATGTACTTTCCGTCAAAATCAATACCACCAGGATGATACATTGAACCTTCACCGAGGGTGATTTTGGCCAATAATTTGCCCGTTATGTCAAACTTAAAAAGGTGTCCAACTCCTTCGCCACCATCACTTGAATCGCGGCGTTTTCGGGTTACTTCGACCGAGCTCATGTAAAAAAAATCCCCAATTTTGACCATTCCTTGGGGGTGAAAACTAGGAAATTGGAGCCGAATAGCGGCGGTTTGCGACCATTCGGTGGCTGGGCGCAATTGCTTGATTTTTTCGACAAGGGAATGTTGGGCAAAAAGCGGGCTCGTTATAAGTAAAAAGGGAAGTAGATATTTCATTTCCGTTTAGCGATGTGTGATTTTATGAGAAGAGGCTAGCTAGATAAAGTAAGAAGCAGCACGAATCTTCCTTATATGTTGAAAAAAGTATCATTCAATTAATCGAAATATAAAGAAAAAATGATTCCAGAAACGACCCTAGCACTTGCCCAGCAACTTTGGGACTATCACCATGTTAATCAGAATCTACAAAAATCAGACTGTATTTTGGTATTAGGAAGTCACGATTTGCGCGTGGCCGAGCGGGGAGCGGAGTTGTATCTGCAAGGTTGGGCACCTTTGCTTATCATGTCAGGTGGTCTTGGGAGACTTACCCAAGAAATGTGGTCGGAGCCTGAAGCCGATAAATTTGCAAAAATTGCCCTCGAAATGGGTGTTCCTGAGGAAGCGATTTTGATTGAAAACAAGTCAACCAACACGGGAGAGAATATTTTATTTACCCAGCAATTACTACAAAAAGAGAACCTTGCCCCAGAGCGGTTTATTGTCGTCCAAAAACCCTACATGGAGCGGCGAAGTTTTGCTACTTTTAAGAAACACTGGCCAGAAAAAGAGTTGATTGTTACCTCACCCCAACTTTCGATGCAAGCATATCCCACTGCCGAAATTACGCTGGAAGAAATGATTCATATCATGGTAGGAGATCTTCAACGCATCAAAGTTTACCCAGAAAAAGGGTTTCAGATTGAACAAGAAATTCCCAAAGAGGTGTGGGAGGCGTTTGAAAAACTGGTTTCGTTAGGCTTCAACAGCCACCTTATTGGCGGATGATTTACGATTTTTCCACTTCTTTTTTATCCGTTCTACCCAAATGATATAAATGTCTTTATCAAACAATCGGGAATCTTTGAGGGCGCGGTCGGCAAAGTACATACCTACAAAAAATAGAATGGTGTTTGAAAACCAAGCCCCCACAGGTACCCAAACCAGGCCATCCTTGGCCCATTTGTCGCCTTGTAGGGTAAGTACGTAGGATAAAATAAACAACAAAACCGACACTAAAACGGGAATACCAAAGCCTCCTTTTTTGATGATAGCGCCAAGTGGAGCACCGAGCAAAAACATGATGAAACACGACACCGCTTGGGTGTATTTGTGGTGCATTTCTAGGTCATAGCGGTACCATGCTTTCCCTTTTTCGGTAATGTAGGTTTTGTTACTTTCGGCGTAAGAGCGGATGTTTTGGGCTTGACTCAGGGCGGTCGCTACCACTTGTTCTTTCTCCGCAGGAAGTACAATGGCTTTTTTCTTTAACAAAGAGTCCACCCATTTGCCAAATTTAGGCGTGGTATTTTTCGCCATGGTTTCGGCACGGAAAGCGTAGCTAAAATATTGTTTTGACTGAGGCAGTAGGCCATCCCTGCTTTTGCGGTATTCTTTTTTGAGCGAATCGGCTACTTTGCGCAGTTCTTTGGCATCTTTCATGTACTCGTGGTACTGAAATTGATTCTCGTCGGTACGTTTGAGGCCAAACGATTCCAAGCTGACAACCATTTTGTAGTGCCCAAAATGCGAGCGGGTAAATTGGCCTCCACTATTGGGAGATGAAAAAGAGTTGGCAGTTTGGGCTGCCTCCGAGTATTGGGTGCCGTTGAAAAGCTCAAAAACCAAATAACTTTTATCGTTGATGGTGTACATCAAGCCCGAATCGGCTAAAATCACTTCACGGTTGCCTGCGTTGTAATCATTGACGTTGTGACGATACACGACCAGTCCTTTGAGGCTTCGCTCGTTGGGCGCGGGGAATTTTTTGTCCACCTTAATATTATGTCCTGGAAGGTCATTGTAGAAAATACCTTCTTTAATATTAAGTGTAGCTTTGGCTGTTTTGATATCATAGAGCAGACTGTACCCTTTCAAATTGGCCCAAGGTGCTACCTTATTGTTGTACCAAAATGAAAAAAGAGTGATGGCAATCACCATGACCATGACCGAGCGCATGGCACGCCAAGTAGAGATACCCGCACTTTTGATGGCTGTTAGCTCAAAAAATTCACCCAAGTTTCCGAAAGTCATGAGTGAAGAAAGGAGCACTGCCAAAGGAAGGGCGATAGGGATGGTTATGAGGCTAAAAAAGACGATGAGTTTAACATAGTTTAACAAATCAATGTCTTTGCCGACGAGTTCATTGAGGTATTGGGAAATGAGGCGCATCAAAAAAATGAAGACCACAATGCACAACGTCAACGCAAACGGCCCTAGAAATGACCGTAAAACTAGCTTATCAATCTTTTTCATGCACTTTTAACTGAACCTCGGCTACAGATACCTAGCTTCCTACAATTTCTTTGAGACTATCGATTAAACCATCCCAAAGGTCTTTTAGTTCTTCGCTGTCGGTGTTTGTAGAGTAGTCGGTAATGCGCAAATAGGTCGAGCCTGTCAGGTCGCTTACCTCTACTTTAAATTCGATATAATTGTTATCGCGGTTATTATCGCTTGTGTTCAAGAACTCAAATTTGGCACTTTTATTGAGCCGAAGCGAGGTTTGTTCGGCAATGTGGCTTTCTTTATCCCAGATAAAATCGAAGCTATGGTTAGGTTTCACATTTACTTTTTCACAAAACCATTCAGAAAGTCCCGATGCTGTACTCAAGTACGGGAACAACATTTTAGGCGAGGCGCGGAGCTCGTATTCGTTTGAGTATTTGAATTTTTGCATAGCATTTTCTTTTGTTCGGTCTTAAAGGTAAGAAAAGTCTTTTACTTAGGTAATTACCTTCCCCAACAAAGGGGCAAAATAGAAACTTCTTACAATTATTCAAAATGTGTTTGCGTATTTAAAATATTTATTCTACTTTTGCACCACCAAAACGATGGCGGGGTAGCTCAGATGGTTAGAGCGTAGGATTCATAACCCTAAGGTCGGCAGTTCGATCCTGCTCCCCGCTACACTGATTATGAGGCCGTTACGATGAAAATTCGTGACGGCTTTTTTCTTTGGTACAACATAGGTACAACATTCTGTAATTCCACTAGCTTCCTCAATATTTGTAGAAAAAGATTAGAACATATGAGTGCTATGTCTAAAAGTTTGTAAATTTAAGACTAGTACTTAATTATAATCAGAATGTCAAAGACTTCAGCATCTGGAGATCGTATAGATTTTGGAGGGAAAGTTCCTCAATTTGAACTGTTTGCGCATAAAATCTATGTAGAGCTAACACACCGAAATTTAGTATGGATAAAAATAGGAGATCCTGATGCCGGGAATGCTGATGATATTCAGTATGCAACAAACACTGAAATCCGTGCTTATCAAGTCAAATGGTCACAACAATCACAAAAGCCACCTTTTAGATATTTAGAGTTTTTAGAACTATTTCCAAGATTAAGAGAAAGTTGGCTGAATCTGAAAAAGGCTAATAAAGACATGGAGGTGCCGATTTACGTACATTTACTGACCAATCGCATACCTTCCACTCATGATCAGTTGTCAATAGATCGCCCTACGAATACGAAAAGATTAATCGGAAGTTTTTCTGATTTTTTAAAACATGCCTGGTTAATTATTCATTCAGGTAATAAGCCCGATGGTGATTGGGGTATCTTTTTAGATCAGGTATGTAAAACATTAAATCTATCACAAACTGATTTTTTAACGTTCGCACAGCATCTGAGACTTGAGTTTGACGTAAAACTTCCTCAGGCAATAGATCATAAATACCATGAAATCTATAAGAATGATACCACTAAATTATATAAATTTTTTCATGATACTCTTGCTCATCCGAGTGGACCTGTAAAATTCACTGCCGATGATCTTATTAAACAAATGCAATGGGAGGGTCGCATTAAAACTATTTTTTCGCACGACTTTTTTATCGACCCTACTATCTATCAACCAAATACTTCAACAATTAATCAACTTTCCGAAGCAATCGAGTTATTGCCTGGTAAGTATATATTCCTTGAAGGAAGCCCGGGGTCGGGCAAATCCTCGCTTTTAACTCAGTGGGCTATAGGTCGTACAGAAAAAGTGATTAAATATTTTGCATTCCTCAATCAAAGTCATGGTAACCAGCCTATTAGAGGCGAAGCTGTCAACTTGTATCATGATTTATCTATTCAACTTACGGAAAGCGGGTTTTTCGGCAGTACAATTTTTGGGATACAAGGCAATTTAACAGAAACTCAGCAGGTTTTTCAGAACCAACTGCAACAAGTTGGTGATTTATATAAAGCACAAAACCTAAAGACAATTATTATTATAGATGGCTTAGACCATATTCCCAGAGAATACTCCAAACAAGGTACATTGCTTGAACAACTTCCAAATCCCAATGATATACCAGATGGTGTGTATATAATTTTAGGCAGTCAGTCTTTTGATTTGGCCGGCTTACCAATTTCAGTAAAACAAACGATTAATCAGTCTGGTAGAAAAATCAAAGTGCTACCACTCTTTTCATCAGCCGTGAGCCTTATTGCAGATAGCGTATTAGATAATCCTCTTACCCAAGCCCAACATGAATTATTATTTTTAGCGTCAGAAGGCCATCCTTTATTTTTACAATATATGTTGCGGGCATTGAAAAATGAAGATACTTCTACTTCTATTGAGGAAATATTGGCGCACCTTCCTCCATTCCGTGGAGATATTGAAGATTATTACGAACGAATATGGCAGGAATTTGAGGCTGATGACGATATTGCTGATTTCTTAGGGTTAGTTAGTCGACTTCGTTTCGGTTTCCACTTAAATATGGAACCCGAATGGTCTATCTCACGCGCAGCCGCCTTAAAATTACGTCGATGGTTCAATCAGTTTTTTGATGACTCATATGGATATAAAACATTTTTTCACAACAGTTTTAGACAATTCTTGCTTAGAAAGACGGCTGAAAGTCCCCTAAGCGGGACATACAGTTATCAAACGCATCTTAATTACCATGCTCGCTTAGCTAATTTATCGGTTACCTCATCAAGTAGACTATTCCGCCATGAGCATTTATATCATGTATATCATGCAGAACAGTTTGACCGATTTCACGAAACTCTAACTCCTGAATATGTCGATCGGCAACGTCATGCCTGTCGACCATTTGATTTAATTCGTGAAGATTTGATTCTTGGACTACAGTTAGCAGCAGAGAGCCAAGACTTACAATATATGTTGCGCTATGGCTTCCTGATGGGTGAGTTACATCGGCGAGAGTGGAATATCAATCAGGTTCATTTTCTAAATTATTTCCCTAACCTGTTCAACTTCGAATCGGTGGTTGAATATGCGTTATTACCTATTAATTCATCGGAACGACGCAGTCGAGCACTGGAAATTGCCAGACTTCTTTATCAAAACAATTATGAAGCAGAAGCACGCCGGCTATTCATTCTGGCGGAGCCAAATGCTTATATTGGAACTAACCTGATTATTGATACTTATAAATCACATTGGCAAGAGCAGGCAAAACCACTGGAAGCCTGGGTAAGGATAAAATGCTTTTGGGTTGACCCTATTGAACTACTTAAGAAAATTGTGCACGTCAAGATAAAAGAGGATAGTAATGAACATGATAATCAGGAATTGCAGGTACGATTACTTGATGCCTTGATCCAATCACTTTCTGATTCTCCCTTTCATCGACCGAAGTTATTGAACATTTTCAGCTCTTTCGACTATAGTCATGAAAATAATATAAATTTTTTCTTACCCCGACTCCATAAAGTCATAACTGTTTGTCTTCAAGATGGTGATACTGATTTATGCGAGTCTTTGATGAGTATCTTCTTGAGAGACATGAAGCCGACTGATTTTCCAATTGATAAGAGAATTGAGATTGCACAACTGTTATACAATATAGGTAAGTATTCAAAAGAGTATCAAAACTGGGTTCATAATATTGATTTAAAGCCACTAATTGAAATACCTGTCGATAGTATCTCGGAAGGTAGACTCGACTACTACCTACCCTACTTCTGGTATATTACGCTACAAACTATAAACTATAAATCAATAAACTTATTAAAACTGTTTCCAGATGTCTTAGGTGCAAAGCACTATGACCCTGTAGTTACCGAGTGGTTTAGAATGCTGGCTCGAATTGCTATTCTGAGAGGAGAAGGACTCAGAGGTGAACGGTTTAACGGACACAATTTTTTACCCATTATTCGATTTTATTATCGTCCTGAACCACATATATCCAAATCTACACAATACCGCATGCATATGATGCGGGATACATACTATAAGCATATGGTTGAAGCAATCGCTACGTATGGGTCTGATTCTCTTATAAAAGCCTCTGTCTTGTTCGAAAATGAGATAACCCAATACCCAACTTACTGGTCGGCAGAATCTCAAATCAATATATGGTATGCCTTCCATTCGTGTAGCCTGAATAAAGATCGAGTAAAACCATTTATCGACAGTATAGCCGAGGCAGTAATTGCTGAACAGGGAGATCTGGATGGCCGTATAAATGTATCCTTAGAACTAAGTGAAAAGTACTTAGAAATAGGCGAGACCGAAACGGCTCAATTTTGGCTGTTACGCACAATGGATGAATCATTAGGTATAGGCTATCGTAAAGACTATCAATTCAATGATTGGATTTCGTGGATGCGAAAAGCCAATTCCATTGAGCCTGAGAAAGCTCAAAACCGAATTTGTCAGCTTGTATCTTATTTAGATCATGTTGATCGGACAACAGATGGTGGGGGAGCTTCAGGTCGAGCAGCCTATGCTTTGCTGAAAGCATGCATGGATTGGAACAAAGTTGCAGCTATTGAGCTGTTTGAGTGGATGTTGAAAAAAAAGTATATTACTATTGATGATGGTACTGAGCTTCTGATTGATAAAATGTTGGAAGGAGAAATAACTACTTCTCTCTTGGCTGGTATTACTGATTTATTTGGGAAAGTGCTTTTGTTTTCATCAGAGTCACTTTCAAAGAAAACATTTTCCAATCTTGTCAGATGTCTGCAGAAACATAATCAAAATGAACTTTTAACAGAACTAATTGAAGACATTGAGAGGTATGCATTACCGGAACTGCGGACTGACTACCATCAACTACTTAGAAACGAGAGTGTCTCGTTTTCTCCGGTAAAAGGTTTGCCGATAAATAAACGTGAACAAGAGCATGAGGGTCTCCCAACTGTATATTTAGATAATTCGCGAATTACACAATCGGAATTTATTGATCAATATGAAACAGCCTCTGAATTGCAAAAATTACTACTGAAAGTTCATGAATCATCCGGTTATTTCAATTGGCCCGGTTGTTTAGGAAAGGTTCAGCATGAAATTGATGAGTCTTGGATCGTTGATACAGTTCAAGCCATTACAAATAAACGTGACGATTTATTCCGATTGATTTTAGCATTAGGTGAACTGGCTTATAAAAAGAAATATACTAAAACAGCAAAGGCTATTGCATCAAACCTGTTATCTGAAAAAGGAGACTCGTGGTCGCCCTTTTATGACGGAGGACGCAGGCTACGTGCATTTGAATTTGCTATTAAATCAGAAGGAGAACCGGCACTTAAGGCCGCTTGGTTCGATTTTGTTAATCAACTTGAACGGGGATCTCCGATTGAATTATTTCGTGAGCTTGATGAAATTATTCCCGTTTTGGCCCCTGAGGCTGATATACGATTGATTTGGGAAGAGATTGAAACTTATTTAAATCGAATGTTTTCTCAAATTAAACCGACTAGTGATGCGCCCATATCTGATCTTTTGCCTATTGACCCCGAATTTTTAATAGCCAGATTAGCACTTAAATTTTGTCTCGTGGGTGAGCGCGGACTACGAGAGTCTGCGTTGGGGCACGTAGCCAGAATGGCAGCCGTAAGTGAAAATTATATCGTTGAAATCCGCCGTTTTGTTAATGAAATAAATACAGATATTGATCTGGAACTTTTTGCAAAGATAGCTTTGTATTTGAGTAGAACGAACCCTCTCATTTTAAGCGAATTGCCTAGGGAATTAAGTAAACTATCGGAATCCTCCCTGTTTAGTAGCCAGGTAACTGCTTATGAATTAGTACAAAAACACAATTTGCCTAACGTTTCTATAAATCGAATACGTCGCCAATTGGTTTGGCTAAAACCATCCGTTGGAAAAAAGGGTGATGAATCGGAGCTTCATAGACTTGAAAAGTTACTCAGTAATATATGGAAAAATACGCAACTGACGCTAAAGAATTTACTTGATTCACTTAAATGGAATTTAAGTGAACTGGCGAATAGTAGCAGACTTGATATAGTAATTTTACTTCAACAAGCGATTACTTTGTTGGAAGATGAATGGCATCAGAAAAGTGGTAGATTTCGAGTATTGGTACAAGGTGGCGAGCTGGGCTTAGAAAGTACTTTTTATCCATATGCAATTATCATCCCTTTTCTGAAAGATCGTTTATTAAACGAACTATGGGAGGGGGGAAAAATACCACATTGGAAGCAAGCCTCCTGGTTAAATCCGATTTATGACTCTGTTACCCTTCAATTTAGGCAACATCGCCGTCCAGAAAAGGTGCCTGGTCTTATAGGATTTGAAGCGTATGATTGGTTACCTTCTAATTGGGTAGAAAAAATTGATTCAGGAACAAGGCATTTTATTGAACAAATTGGAGATTTCACCGTGGTAGCTGAGAAGAACATTTTTAGGGGGCTAGGCTGGGAGCTTGCTACTGAAGTGCGTGAGTCATGCTGGGCAATACGTGAGGAAAAGTCCTCAACTAATTTTTCAACAGGTGCATTTAATCGAATAGTAAACCTTTCAGTCGACGATTATATAGATATAAGTAATGGAAAGAATTTAATAAACACCTCTTCGCTATTCATTGCAACTTATGCAGAACATTGGCTTAATACCCCTTCTTATTTGGGCGAATGGATTGCCTTAAATCCGATTTTTGCTCGGCAATTGGGGTGGCGATTGGTTGATCCACTTCGTTTTCGCTGGGTTGATAAAAATAATAATATGATGATAGAGTCATTCTTTTGGGTGGATGGTAATATCCGCATGAGTCCACCTCATTTGAGAAGCCAATCGGGGTCCGGATGGATTGTAATAGCTTCTCAAGAAGCGATAAAAGCTTTAAAAAATCAGTTTAATTTACTTCACAAATATTATCTTAATCGTTATAGAGAAAATCCGCATAAAAATCAAAAATTACATTACACCAAATTAGTGGAATAAATAATTTTATAAACCCAGGTCCATTTGAAAAAGTTGAAAATATTTCTAATTTGGCGATAATTATCATTGACTGGTTTGCAAATTATTGTTTTCGCCTCTTATGCAAGTCATCTGCTTAGAAGAAGCCGCCTTTTATGCACTCGTTGAACAGGTCGTTGCCCGTTTGAAAGAAACCCATGGCGAAGAAAAAGAAAAGTGGATTTCTGACCAGCAGGCCATGCAGTTACTTAATATCAAGTCAAAGACCACACTGCAAAAACTGCGGGACGAAGGAAAAATCCGTTTCTCGCAACCCCAAAAGAAAATTATCCTCTACGACCGCGATTCCATTGACACCTATTTACAGCAAAACGCCCGTAACACTTTTTAATCATGGAAGATAACACCACTGTTTCGCCCGAGTACCAAAAACGTTTTAATGAAGGCTATACCATCGCTAAATACATGCCCGAACTGGCACAGCAACTCACGGAGGCGCTGAAAGACCGTGAAAGTAACGGTTTTCAGGACGGCCGTCAGCAGTTTTTGAGCGAACAAGTCAACGACAAACGCCCTGCTTGGCTCAGCGGTAATCGTTTGGCCAAAGCACCCCAATCACCCGCCAAAAACAAAGACCGTGACATTGAACCCGAACGCGATTAATCTTTGTCGGGTGACTTATCCTCTTTCCCTTTTGTCGGCGTGGGTTTCTCCGCTGATTTTTCCAATGCTTTGGTGTAGCTGAGCGATTGCGAAAACTTTGCCGACATCGACAGCCTTGGTTGCTCTTTCGCTTCCTCTTTGGGAGGCTCCTGCGAGGGCTTATCTGCATTACGCTCTTTGAAAGCTTGGATTTGTCGCTGCATAAACTCCTGCGAATTGCCTAGCTCCTTTTCGGTCTGGTCTGACTCTTTTTGAATATCTTCGGGGGACTTGGGGTCTTTGGGCGTCCCTTCCCTGAAATTCTTTAATTGAACGCGCATGTAATCCTGCGAGCTGTTGATGTCTTTTTCGACCTTCCCCACCCGCTGTAATTCCTTTTCCCCCTTTCCTTCAAAAGGGTTAGGGTACATTTTATCCATCAGCGTCTGACGAATTTGGGCGGCCGTCTCGGGGTCGGTCTCCAAAACGCTCATTTGTAGTTCAACACTTTCGTTAATATCCGCCTCAATCTGCGTTTTTTCGGCTTTCCATTGTTCCATCTGCCGTTCTTTGTTGCCCGAAGGCCCCGTGGTAAAACCAGGTGGGGAATACTTGAGGGTGTGGTGGTTGGGCTTTGATGCATCTTTCGAAGCTGCTTGCAACTGCTTATCAATTTCCGCCCGACGGTTCAGCTTTCCTTTGATTAAATCATCCAAGTACTCATACCCTTCGGGAAAGGTGGGCTCCTTCTTTTTGCCTTGGTCGTCATTATCCCCTTTGTCGCTCATGTTATTGGTGATTTAAGACTTGATTTATGGATGGATTATGCTAAAATGATGAATCTCTTTTTGTTAGCGGAGGCTTCTCATGGAGTGGCGAGAAAAAACCATTCAAAACGTTTTTGGGGGAGATGAAAAACGCTTTGAACAGGCCTATCAAGAAGCCGTCAAAGAAGCCATTAGTGAAGCCATCTCGTGGAAAGACTTAGCCCTGAATGCCACCGTACTCCCTGATTGGGAAAGCGCGACCAAAGACCTCATCGAACGACGATTAGGGTACTTACCTCATCCCGCTGTTAGTCTGCCCTTTGAGCCTTACCTGCGGGCTTTATTGCAACAATACCGCCAAGGAATATTATCGTCGGAAGCATTCACCCACGAAGCCGAAGCACACATTCAGCTCATTCGCAATGCCGACATGGCGCATTACGCTTTCACCGAAGCGGCACCTCACTTTGTACAAAGTTATCAAAAAATGGTCGAAATTTTTGGGCTAAAAGCCAAAGAACGATTAACGCGTTTCTTGGGCTATGAACCGCGTTTGGAACACTCACTGATGGCTGAACTTTGGCTGTACGACCTGATGATAAGAGATACTATTCGTTTGCCAGCGCATCTGACCGCGGTTGACTTCAAAGCCCTGACCATTGTTCGTTACCGTGAACATTTACTTACTCAAGGTCAGGCCGCCGCTGAAGCCTCTCCCTTGTTAGGTACCTTTTCCGCCGTTTGATAAATAAAATCTACGTTTTTGGGTAAATTGTTTGGTAGTCAGGCAAAAATAAATAAATTTGAGTACCATTTCTATGCCTTTTATTACCTATGGAGTTGTTCAATTTAGACCGCCCCATTATTGAACTAGCTTCCTCGCAAGAGCGCGGAAGTTGGAACGTGCGTCATGCCTTGGAAGGCGTACAAATCTTCGGTGGCATCGGTTCGGGAAAAACCTCAGGTTCGGGCCGAATGCTGGCGCTAAAATACCTCGCTCAAGGTTTCGGGGGCTTGGTACTGACGGTCAAACCCGACGAAAAACAGGCTTGGCAGGAATACTGCCGCCTAACGGGGCGCGAGCGGGATTTATTGGTGCTTGAACCCAACGGAGCCCATCGCTTTAACTTCCTGCAATACGAATCCCAGCAATCCCAGCATTCCATCACGGAAAATATCGTGGAGGTGTTGAAAACGGTCATACGCGCGGGAGAAGCCAAAGACAGTGGTAAAAGCGATGATGCCTTTTGGGAGACGGCCCTGGACATGCTCATCTTTAACGTCATTGACCTGTGCCAACTGGCCTACGGCAAACTCTCGCTGCAACAGATGTACGACATAGTGCAAACCATTCCCAAAAGTCACGAACAGCTGCAAACCTCAGCGAAAGAAGGAGAAGCGAAAGCATTTCAACAGGCTTTTGAAGCGGCGCGTAAGCGCGTTACCGAAAACATGGACGAGTGGTTTAACCGCCTGCCTGCCCACAAGCAGGCAGCCTTACAAAATGAACCCGACTTTGAGGCCGAACTGCTCCAAGCATTACCCGAAGCGCGACTGCTGAAATTCCTCGACCAATTCTTCTTTGACAGCTTCATCAGTCTTTCCGAGAAAACCCGTTCTATCATCGATTTTACCTTCTCGGGCTTTTTATTTCGGTTGCTGCGCGAACCCGTCTATTCCCTGTTCTGCCGCCAAGACTCAACCCTGACTCCCGAAGACTGCTGGCATGGCAAAATCATCCTGCTTAACCTACCCGTCAAGCTTTATCATAAAGTCGGGCGAGATTGCCAAATTTTATTCAAATACATTTGGCAACGAGCAATGGAAAAACGCCCCATCACGGCCAGTTCCCGCCCCGTGTTTTTGTGGGCGGACGAAGCGCAAAACTTCCTGCACGAACACGATGCCGACTACCAAGCCACCGCCCGTAGTAGCCGCATTGCCACGGTGTATATTTCCCAGAACCTACCCAACTACTACGCCTGCATGGGCGGACAAAAGGCGGAGTACCGCGTTAAAAGCTTTTTAGGTACGTTAGGTACCAAAATCTTTCACGCCAACGCCGATATTGAAACCAATAAATACGCCTCCGAGCTATTCGGAGACGCCTATTTTGAAGAAGAGTCCCACAGCGTGACGGTTTCCCAAAACTTTGGGCAAACCAAGTCCAAATCACTGAAACTGGAACGGATGGTGCGGGCCGAAGAATTTGTTCGCCTGCGAACGGGAGGCCCCCTGAATAATTTTCGCGTGGAAGGTTACGTACACCGCCAAGGCGACCCGCTATTGAAGGGACTGAACCACACCAAAATGGTCTTTAACCAGCAGTATTGCACTTAAACGGGAATTACTCACTTATAAATTTAATGCTTTACGTCTATGAAAAAGAATATTTACTACCGCACAGTCTTTATGCGTACCAATGCCATGAAAGAACTAATTTTAGTGTTTTTTCTAGCTATTTGTTCTTGGCCTCGCTTGTTGCTTGAAGTATTTCTTCGAAAGAACATGGGAGAGCGCTACTTTTCATTTTCTACAGCGATTATTATGAGTGGTTTACTGGCCATTTTTCCATTGATTTATGCTGGAATAATGGAACGTCTTACGGGTCAATCTTATTCCGTTCACCTTATTGGCTACTATACGACCTGGTATGTTTTTCTGGCGCTATTTCTGTACACCTGCTGGGAGCGCTGGCAAGAGATTCAACGACTGCCGTCGGTGTTTGATTTTGGTCGTTTCAGTTTATCGTCTGGCGTTATTTCTTCTCGTTTTACTAGTCTTAAATTCAAAGGTAAACCTGTTGATGTACGAACAATTGAAACAGTTTTAGAACCAGGATTTTTTTTCATAGTGGGTTTTGTTTTATGGATGGCAGCTCAGCCTATTGGCCTTCTATTGGCAGTATCGGCTTTATGTTATTCCTTTAGCTATGTCGGGGCTTACCACCAAGGTGACCACTTTATCATGGATAAAATCGACGAAATGATTTGTAATGAAGAGATGGTTAATTCTTTTGTCGAGGGACGGGATGCGTCCCAAACCAGAGGGGTTAGCTTCTACGGAAGGCGTCCCGCCGACCCCGAAATCCGCCGTAAATTGGTGGACAATTTTATCGATGACGATACGGTCGAAGCCCTGTAAAAATGCCACTTCAAAACCACCTAAGCTGTGCTTAGGGAAGATGTCTGATGGAAAAAGTTTAACCGTCCCCCCTTGCTCGCTCTGCACAGCTTGGGCACTGCCGAGCTTACCCGTGATGTACCCGCAGTAACCAAACGCAAAAGTGCCCCCAAGGCGCTCCAAACCCCCGTACACTTGGTGTCATGATCCGCATGATTCAAAGCAGCAGCGCTGCCCACGCCAAAGCCTATTTTTCCGAAGCCCTCGCCAAGGCTGATTACTACATCAACGACCAAGAACTTAGCGGTCGTATTGAGGGAAAATTAGCCGAGCGGTTAGGGGTGACAGGAAAGGCCACCAAGGAGGCCTTCTTTGCCCTGTGCGAGAATATCCACCCCCTGACGGGTGAGCCGTTGACGGCTCGTACCAAAGACGAACGCACGACGGGATACGACATCAACTTTCACTGCCCTAAATCGGTGTCGATTCTTCACGCCCTGTCGCAGGATGACCACCTGTTGGAAGCCTTTCGGCAGAGCGTGCAGGCGACCATGCTCGACATCGAAGCCGACGCTAAAACCAGGGTGCGTAAAAATAATACCTACGATGACCGCGCCACGGGGGAGCTGGTGTGGGCTGATTTTATCCACCAAACCGCCCGCCCCGTAGAAGGTCATGCCCCCGACCCCCACCTGCACGCGCATTGTTTTGTGTTTAATGCCACTTGGGACGAAACCGAACGGCAAATCAAAGCCGCCCAATTCCGCGACATCAAACGCGACATGCCCTACTACCAAGCCCGCTTTCACAAACGGCTCTCCGACCAACTGATGGCATTGGGCTACGAAATTCGACGGACAGAAAAGTCCTTTGAAGTGGAAGGCGTACCGCAGCGCGTCATTGACCTGTTCTCCAAACGCACCGATGAGATTGGGCGGGTCGCTCAGGAAAAGGGCATTACGGATGCCAAAGAACTGAGCGAGCTGGGCGCAAGGACCCGCGCCAAAAAACAGGTGGGACTCAGCATGGCCGAATTAAAGTCGGATTGGAAACGTCAAATTCACTCCTCAGATACCCGTGAGCAAAACGAAGGCCAACGGGTGGTTCGCTACCCATCAGGGGACAAACGGCCTATCAAAGAAAAAGTACTTAACCCGCAGCAGTGCCTTGACCACGCCCTGCAACATGGTTTTGAACGGGCCTCAGTACTGCAAGACCGTCGTTTGTTGGAAACCGCCTACCGCCAAGGCATTGGTCATCCATCGGTTTCCTTGGCGCAGATTACCGATTGTTTCCAAACGGATGAGCGGCTGATTCACGTCAAAGAAGCGGGGCAAACCCTGTGCACGACCCGAGAGGTACTTTCCCAAGAACAGCGTATGGTACAATTGGCGCGGGCGGGTCAGGGCAAATTAGTTCCCCTGTACGCCCAATCGCCCGAGCTTGCCCTGAGTGGTCAACAGGCCGAAGCCGTCCGTCACGTACTGACAACGACCAACCGCGTGTGCATCATTCGCGGAGCGGCAGGGTCAGGTAAAACCACCTTGATGCAAGAGGCCGTCAAACACATGGAAGCAGCGGGCAAAAAAGTAACGGTGGTGGCTCCCACGGCCCAAGCCTCACGGGGGGTATTAAAAGACGAAGGCTTTGAGCAAGCCGACACGGTGGCCAAACTGTTGGTGGACAAAGAAATGCAACACCAGCTCACGGGGCAAGTGCTGTGGGTGGACGAAGCGGGACTACTCGGTACCCAAGACATGAGTGCCCTGCTTGAGTTGGCAAGCCAAAAGAACGCTCGCCTGATTTTGGGCGGGGACACTCGCCAACACGCCGCCGTCGTGCGCGGGGATGCTTTGCGTATTTTGAACACGGTAGGCGGCATCAAATCGGCAGAAGTGAGTAAAATTTACCGCCAGCGGAATGAGCACTACCGTTCGGCGGTGGAGGATTTGGCACAGGGAGAAGTCAAGAATGCGTTTTCAACCTTGAATGCGATGGGCGCTATTCACCAAGTTGATGTCCTCAACCCCCACGAGCAATTGGTTAACGCTTATACGGCAGCCCTCAAAGCGGGAAAGTCCGCGCTGGTGGTTTCTCCCACTCACCAGCAGGGCGAGGAAGTCACCCAAGCCATTCGGGAGAAACTGCGGGCATCCAAGCAGTTGGGCAAGAAAGAAATCACCCTTCCCCGCCTGATGAACCTCAATTTGACGGAAGCCGAAAAAAGTGATTGGCAGAATTTTAAGCCAGGGATGCGGGTTCAGTTGAACCAAAACCGCCCAGGGTTCAAACGGGGTAGCGTGTGGCAGGTGGAAAGCAGCAGCGAGAGCGGGGTTCGACTCAAAGACGAAAACGGAGAGACAGCGCTACTGCCCCTGCACCGCAGCGGAGATTTTGAACTCTACAAACAAAGCGAGATTGCGCTCTCCAAAGGAGATTGGGTACGACTGACCCGTAACGGTTTTGACCAGCAGAAAAAGCGGCTCAACAACGGCGAGTTACTCACGGTAAGTTCGGTGAACAAAAAGGGCGAGTTGGTGCTACAAAATCCCGTGAGCCGGGCCAAGTTTCATCTGGACAAGGACTACGGGCATTTGGCCCACGCCTATTGCATCACCTCGCACGCTTCGCAGGGAAAAACGGTGGATGAGGTGTTTATTGCCCAACCTGCTGCGACGTTTCCCGCCACGGACGCCAAGCAGTTTTACGTTTCGGTGTCACGGGGGCGGAGTGGAGTGCATATTTATACCGACAACAAAGAAGAATTAATGCAGCACGCCCAGCGGCTTGGTGACCGACAATCGGCCATGGAGCTGGTGGGCAAAAAGAACCGCACGCACGAACTGGCAGAGCAACAGCTGCGAAACCAGCGCAGCAAGTCACCTGCAATTGTTAAAAATAAAGCCCCCATGAAGGACAAGCCCTCGCCGCACAAATCCAAAGACCGACACTATGAACCCGAACTTTAAGCTGCGTTTTGACCAGATGAAAGAAAGCAGCCCCGCAGATACTGCTTCCGAAAAGGAGATGGGGGTTGCTTCCAACGAGTACACCTTGGCTCGCCCGCTGAATTTGTGTTTGGTATGGCCCGACGGCAAACGCTTTTTTCTGAATTATTCTTATCTGATTGCGGGTGAGTTTAATCCTGAGGGCGAAACCAACCGCATCCAATTGTACTTTACAACCTACCAGGTTTCGTTGAAAGGCTACGGACTGGAAGCTCTGTTCATGGCGCTGCTCGAACAGTTACCGCACCAACTTATAGCCATTGAACCCAGATACGTCGTCAGCGAAGAAGCCCCGGATGGAACTGTCATTGAAATTACTGTCGAAAAAACGGGAGAATAACCAAAGGCTATTTTCTATTCCGAGATAGTATACCAAGCTCCTTTTTGAATAAAGGCTTCGTCACTATAACGGATTTTTTCAAAAAGGGATTATTCGTGAACTAACTTTTCTCGGTAGCTGTTCACCTTGTATCTTTATTGGCATGATATTTTATCGCGCGCGCGATTTTCAATATATTTTTTACATTAATAAGGCATCCGTTTAGCCCGACTAAAGCTCATTCCAAAAAGACTTTTTTCCCTTATTTTTTTAATATGAAACGAATATTTATACTATGGATTTGAGACAGACCCAATTTCTACTAAAGAGTACGCGAAGAGTACTTCTGCAATTTTCTATCTCCCGTTTTTTAAAGGTTTGATTTCTAAATTCAATTCTTAAACTATGGGAAGGAATGTTATTGCTCGTCAAGATGGTGATGATTACCAAGCTAAGTTTTTTTGGCTAAAGGCTTCTTACCTAAATCAATCTCATACACAGGTTAAAAAAGTAGCTTGGGAATTGGACAGTAATTTTGGCTTTGATGATGTTGTGGTTTACTATGAACCGGCTATTAAGGATTTGAGCTCAGGCACAAGTATTGATGAAGAATACTTTCAGGTGAAGTTCCATGTAGATCATGACAGGGGTTTTACATGGGAAGCATTTATGGAGCCGGACTTCATCGGTGCAAAGCAAGAGTCTCTATTGCAAAGGCTTTACAAGATTTACCTTAAAGATCCGATTAAATTTGCCAACTGCCGATATTATATTATCAACACTTGGGGCGTAGATCACAGCAATGATTTCAAAAATCTGCTGAGCAATAATGGAGGCATTCGCCCGCTGGTCTTATTTAGTGGAGGAGATAGATCAAAATTTGGTAAAATCCGCAAAGCTTGGAAGGAACATCTTAATATACAAGATGATGATGAGTTAAAAGATGTTCTGGCTTCACTACGTATTAAACACAGCTTTGATGATGAACAACGCTTAAGAGAAAATCTAAATACCAATCTTTTGTTGGCTGGGTTAAAGCCTATTCCTGCTGATCAGCTCTCTGGTAAATACGGAGATTTAATTCAAAAGCTTCACAAAACTGGTAGGAATATTTTTACAAAAGATGAAATTTTAGAAATCTGCAGGCAGGAAGAGCTTCTGGCCGAAGTGCAGGAAGCACGACAGGAAGACGCTTTTGTTATCGGTGTACGAAGTTTTCAAAAAGGGGCCGAGACGCTGGAATTGGAAGTCCATACAATAGCTTGCTTCCTTCACTGCTTTTCGGGCCGGTTCTTATTGGAAGAGTACGCTGAAATGGAATACATTAAATTGGAATTGGAACGTATTGCTCAGGAAGCTATTTCATCTAAAAAGCGGATATTCGTACATTTGGATACACATCTGTCTATTGCTTTACTACTTGGTTATCATATGGACAGTAAATACGGCGGACTGGACATAACGGTAGTACAAAAGACGTTTTCGGGTAAGCTTCAATGGCGTGCAGAGGCAGAAAAGATTCGCGAGTATCAGGAACCGTTGTGGATTGTTGAAGAACAGGCATTTTCAAATGAGGTTTCAGATATTGCCCTTACGATTAGTGCTACACACGATATACGAACGCAGGTAAATGCTTATTTACAAGAAATGCTGCCGAATGTAAGCCGCAGCATTGACTTCACGATTAGCCCAAAGCCAGGATCGGTCTCAATTAAAGATGCCAATCACATTATGGCAGCCATCGGAGAATTGATTGGTACTGTACGATCCAGAAGGTACGAGTTAGCTGCGAAAGGGCAGCTTCACCTGTTTATCGCTGCACCTAATGCGTTAGCCTTTTATTTGGGGCAACGTATTAAGCCTTTAGGTAAGGTAACATTATATGAATTTGATTTGGAGAACGAAAGAAAGGGGGGTTATCATCCCATCATTACTATACCTTAAATTTATTTCTAATGAAAATTGATTCTTACTTTAGTGACTTTTTATCCGATATCAGGCTTACTTCCTCACAGAAGGAAGATTTGAAGAGAGGCCATGAAACGCTTCGTAGACGACTGAATGAGTATGATGATTTAAAATCAATCATCGTATCTACCTTCCTTCAAGGAAGTTACCGCAGAGCGACCGCCGTTCGGCCTCTGAATGGCAAAAGGGCTGATGTTGACATTATTGTTGTGACAAATCTGGACCGCTATAACCTGACACCGCAGGAAGCTATTAATAAATTTATTCCGTTTTGTGAGAAATATTATAAGGGGAAATATGAACTACAAGGTCGCTCTATCGGTATAGAACTTTCTTATGTAGATTTGGATATTGTGGTAACTGCAGCTCCATCGGAGGTGGATTTAGCAGCCCTGAAATCACGAAGCGTTACCACCGACCTGATGTTGGAGGATTTCGGCGGTAATTATGAATGGAGACTATCAAAAGGTTGGTCTGAACCAGACTTTCAAAAAGGGTATGTTTATCTTTCAGAATCAGTCCGTTCGGAGCCTGAATGGAAGATCAACCCACTTTGGATACCCGATCGCGATGCTGAAGAATGGGTCGAAACCCATCCGCTGGAGCAAATCCGTTGGACCAGAGACAAAAATAAAAACACAAACGGACACTACGTGAATGTGGTAAAAGCAATTAAATGGTGGCGTACATTGAGGCTAACGAATTTAAAATATCCAAAGGGATACCCAATTGAACATATGATCGGTGATTGCTGCCCAGACAATATTACGTCGGTAGCCGAGGGCGTTTGTAAAACTATGGAAGTAATCATTGCCAAATATCAAATTCAGCAATTGCTTGGGACCACTCCTGTATTGCCTGACCGGGGAGTACCGACACATAACGTTTGGAAACGGGTATCACCTCATGATTTTGCCGAATTTTATGAATCCGTACAAGAATATTCAAAAATAGCCCGTGAAGCCTTTGATGCCGAGAAACTCAAAACCCAAGTAACTAAGTGGCGAGAGCTGTTTGGTGAAAAATTCCCTCCTTATAAGGGGAATGAAGAGGAAGAGAGTAAGAGCCGGAATCTTACTGCGCCGCTTGGCGGATTTACTCCAAGAAAAGAAAGTTCAGACGTTACCCCGAAACGATTTGCTTGACAGAGAGCCTACGAAAGAATTGAGAGCTGCTCGGCGTCTTTTGGAAGATATGCCGGGTTATGAGCGATTGGGTGATTTTTATTGGGAGGAGCGTTTAGAAAAGTGGGTATTGCACATACGAATGACTATTGATGTTCTGGAATCGGAATATATGCCAACCGTTACTGAGTGGCGAGTCATCCTTGATCCGCAATACCCGCTTGGTCAAATCTGTTTTATGCCTGATGAGAATAAAGGCATAAAACATACTTTTCAGCATCAAAATAATAATCGGCTGCTCAATTATTCTAAGTGGCGTTCGGGAAAGATATGCTTAGACACCGGACAGGGCACCTGGGGAAGAAAGAAATATTCACTGGAACCTGTTGATGCTATTAATCGTCTGAAATGGCATGTTGAACGCTGTCTTATTTGGCTTGAAGCTGCTGCAACAGATACCCTTATAGAGAACGGTGATCCTTTTGAGTTACCCGACTTTCCAACATCTACCGATTACCGGATTGTCTTCAATGAAGATAATGACTCTTTTGTTCGGTGGCAAAGCGAACAACGCAGTAGCGGTTTTTTTAATTATAACCCGCTGGACCAACAGCCGGAAACATATCCTATTAGTCGCTTTGACATTTTTTCAGAAGAAGTCGCTGCAAAAGTATGGGGATCATACATTAATGATCGAAAAAAGTACGCCAAGAATCGAAATAAAGAAAAAGCAGGACTATGGTTAATGCTGAAACGCATTCCTGTAATGAAGCCCTGGCAAATTCCTGCTACTTTTAAAGAGCTTGACGCTGTATGCCAAGCTCAAGGAATCAATCTGTTACAAATCCTGCTCAAAACCTATTCGAGAAGTAAACGTGAAAAAATAAAGTTGGACCTGATTGCGCTGGGATTTCCTGTCCCCGTTCGAATTGGTTCTCCTGAGGAGTTGATTCATTGGTTTGCTTTCAAATTGATCTTACCTAAATTAAATGGATTTCGGGATAATGAGGTACTGTGGAAGCAACAATTTACTGAACTTATTTCCGGCACTGCCAAAATTCAATGGATTAAAACGGAAAACTGGAATTCTATGCAATTAACCAACAGAGGGAGAATTTCTGAGGATCTTACCAATAGTCGAATTCTATTTATTGGAGCCGGTGCGCTTGGAGCCACTTTTGCGGAGCTATTCGGCCGTCTTGGGTGCAGTAATCTTACTTTTGTGGATTATGATAAAGTCCATGCAGGAAATCTTTCTCGTCATACATTGACATTAAATGATGTAGGGAAAAATAAAGCGGAGGCATTAAGCGCCCATATAAATTCAGTGTTTCCTTTTCATCGATGTACATTCAGAAAAAACGGTTTGGAGGACACTCTTAGCAAAGAAGCAGCATTTCTTGATGGTTTTGACGTTGTTATTGATGCCACCGGTGAAGATGATGTAATTCAACTTCTCAGCAATCATTTATCAAGTAAGTCTACACATTTTATTTCTGTTTCTACAGGTTACAATGCTGATCGCCTCTATTGTTATCTGGCTACTAATTCTAAATTTGCCAATCTTAAAAATAGCTTTAAAGAAAGAATAGAACCGTTTTTACAGCAGGATATCACTATAATGCAAAAAACTTCAGAAATTATAGAAGGTATAGGCTGTTGGCATCCGTTATTTCCGGCTCGAATTGACGATATCCAAATGTTGGCAGGTGCAGCCTTCAAGATAATTGAACAACAACTTTCTCGACCAAAAGAGGAACGCCTTGTTGTCATTGAAAAGCAATATGCTGACGGAGAATTTACCGGTGTGATGATTAAAAATATATAATGATGATTTTTAAATCTAAAGATGGAAGATTTGCTGTCGAGGTTTCTCAAAGTATACAGAAGAACATTGAAAGTTATTCTGCCATTTCCGGCAAAAACGAAACAGGCGGAATTTTGATTGGCAATTACAAATGGAATCAAACTCTTGCTGTCATTAGTGAAATCACAGGTCCGCCATCCGATTCTAAAATGGGTCTCACTTGGTTTAAACGCGGTATAAGAGGATTAAAACAACTTATTGAAAGAAGCTGGATAAAGGGACATTATTATATTGGGGAATGGCATTTCCATCCTTATGCTTCCCCAAACCCCAGTAGACAGGATATACAGGAAATGAAGAATATTGCAACATCGAAAATATATAACTGTCCTGAGCCAATACTCTTAATTATTGGCGGATGTGTTGATAATTTTAAATTGAGAGTTTTTGTATCCTTAGGCAAAAATCAATTAATTGAGCTATATTCATGATGAGAAATGTAAAAATTTTTAAGCATTTTTATTTCTTTCTAAAGGTCGTATTTATACTCAGTCGGACAGAGCTGAACTCGGTCCGACTGAGAGAAAAATTTAATTATTTTTTATTTTTACGACGAATCACGATAGCAATTGATTGACCAAGAATTGTCAGAGACAGGTTAAATCCGTCTTTATCGCCGTGTTCCCAAGCTACCCCAGTAATAATCCAATCTTGTTTTTCACTCCCTTCTTTGGCTTTCAGGTAGTAAGCCGTATGCGTAGGTGATTTTTTCGTAGTTTGGTTTTCAGTAGTCATCATCCATTCTCCTTTGTTGTGTGGTAGATAATGGAAGCAAAACGGGCTCAAAAAGAACCAGATAGCTCCCCGAAGTAACACGAAGTCAGCGATGTTTTTTACAAAGTAAAAAGCAGGGATAAGCGCCAGCTGGGTCTTTGAGCTAGGCTGACTATTCATCAACACCTCAACAAAGTGGGTATGGTATGAATACTATGCGACATGAAAATGCGTATCTCATCTGGCTACCCCCTACGGAGCTGGGAGGGTGTGAATGTACTCCACGGCTTTTTGGGCATGGGAAGCGGCGGAGAAAATAAAACGCTTGTCGTTTTGCAGTACTTGCAACCACGATTGAATGTAAGCAGAATGCTCTTGCTCGGGAATAGGTTCAAAACCTAAATCGGCCGCTAAGAAACACGCCCCTAATTCGGCCACCAATTCTTCTTTGGCGTAGCCTTCATCGCCGTACTGTTTGCGGCCTAAATCACGGTTTAGGCGAGATAGATGCTTGGTCCAGTGGGTCAATTCGTGCGCCAATGTTCCGTAGTAGGCCACGGCACTTTCAAAACTCTCCAGCGGCGGCATCTGAATGCGGTCGGTCAATGGATGGTAAGCGGCCTTCGTACCCGTGTAGATGTCCGCTTTGGTTTGGGCAAAAAAATCTTCCAACATTTGTATGCGCTGCGGCGCGTTGTCAGGCATGATGGTTTCAGGAACTGCATAGTAAGAAGCGGGTAGCCCTTCAATTTGGGCGGCGTTGAACACCGTATAAGTTTTGAGGAAAGGAATTTGACGGAAATTGGTTTCGCCATCGGGTGTTTCTTCATCCCGAACTATTTTATCGGCATACACTACTTGCTCGCCCTTCTCACCCTTGCGGACGTTGGCTTTGAGTTCAATGGCCTGATTAAACGTCATCCAATGAGGTAATTGATAGCCTTTTTCGGCGGCGGTTCCCCACAGCACCAAGGTGTTGATACCCGTGTAAGGAATGTTGTTCCAACGCAGCGGGCGAATGACCTGCCCCGCCATTTGCTGAGAATTCCACGGCTTGCGCCAGGTCAGGTGTCCCTTTTCCAAATCGGCGAGGATTTTATTGGTGACGCGGGCGTAAATATCAGGTTGTGATGTCGTTGCTGGTTTCAAGGAAGCCTCCGTAAAAGTTGGGTAAAAAGAGCGGGTTGGTTGTTAGTTTTCAGGAGTTGATTTCCTTTCTTTTTCTGAGAATGACGGGGATTGCCTTCCCGACGTAAAAGCGAAGAAGCCCACTTGAATTTTGGTTGGGCGGGGAATGCGTCAGCAGGCGAAAATTATGGTTGGCGGACTGAGTGGCGTCGGGTACATCCCCTTGTTGCATTCAGAGGAATAGAAAGGCGATAAAACGAAAAAACAAATGGAGCGTTTCCAACGTCAACTGGGCATCAAACCATCATCTGCCAACGAACAATAACGGTGTGGCGTAACAATCAGGTGGTCGATGACGGAGATTTCCAGCAGCTTGCCCCCTTGCATTAATTTGCGCGTCAGGTCTAAGTCGGCTTCGCTCGGCTTGAGGGTTCCTGAAGGATGATTGTGGGCCAAAATGAGGCTACTCGCTCGGGTCTTTAGGGCGGTGGCAAAGATAATTCTGGGGTCAACCAGACAGCCCGTAATGCCCCCCGTGGCAATATCAGACACCCCTAAACAAGTATGTCGGCGGTCGAGCAACAAAATTTTAAACTGTTCGACGAGTTCAATGCGATTGTCGTCCCAACTTTGGCGCAAAATGTCATAGGCCGTCGAGGAACTGGTAATTTGAATACGCTCTTCGAAAGGAATCTTGTTTTTATAAACAATCTCGACTTCGTTGACACGGTAAAGCGCTCGAATATCTTCTTGCGGCATGACAAACCCTCCTTACATGGACAAATTAAGTTGGTGCATGTGCCAAGCATTGACGTCTTTGTGTGGCGCATAAACGGCATTCATGGGTTGGTGGGTGAGTCCCTGCTGCGTTTTACAAAAGTCGGCCAAGGTGGCCGTTGCTTTTTCACCCGCAGGGTCGTTGTCCATCCAGCTGTAGGCCAGTTGATACCCGTAGTTGTGGAGGTAAGGCAGGGCTTGCTTGAGGCAGGCTAACGAATTGAGGACAATGGCATCGCCATTCAGTCGGTGGTGATTGGTCTGGGCAAGGGCCGACAAATAATCCATAAACCCCTCAAAGAGGTGGATACTGTTGGGTTTGGGAGTTGTCCCCCGAATAAAACTAATCGCCTTGGGGCGCAGGCAGCCTTTGAAAAAAGGGTTTCTGAGCTCAAAACCACCCTCTTCGTTTTCAAAACCTAAGGCAAAAAAACTTTTTTGGGTCTGTGGATTACGAAGGTGAAGCTCTTTGAGGTGTTGGCGGGCGAGTGCCAGCGCTATCCCGCGTTTTTTGAGGTAATTAATGAGCCCCAAATGTTGAATGGGTTTCTTGGTTTTTAGCAGCAGGGCAGGATCGGGTGGGTTTTCTTCTGGAAAGACAATGGGAGTGATTTGGTAGGCGGCTCCCACCATGTTTTTAATCCAGCGCAGGGCATCGGAAACGGTATGGTCTTGGCGGTGGGATTTGAGGTAGAGGCACACAAAATGCACCAAGTCGCCGCCCATTCCCTCGCCGAAGTCGTACCAAAGGTTAGATTTTAAATCGACCTGAAAACTGGCCGTTTTTTCTTGGCGCAAAGGCGAAAGATACCACGCTTTGAGTTGCGTGACGCGTTGGGGAGGTGTTCCAAGCCTGTCCAGAATTTCAGTCATAGGAATGGTTTTGGCATCGGCTATGTTCATAGCGGTGCTCCGTTCAATTGGGGATGGTGGGGAGAAGAAGAAAAGTAAGCGCGGTCAGCTACTGAGGCGTTGCTCAATGAATTTGTCCAAGTCGGAGCGGCGGTAACGTACGGCGCGTCCGATTTTGATGGGCTTGAGGTCGTAACGTTTGGTACAATCCCAAACGGCCAATGTACCAGGGGATACCCGAAGGTACCGAGCTGCACTTTTTCGATCCAGTAACGGTTCGTTCGTATTCTGCATACACCCTCCTCGTGGTTCAAAACCAATTACCTGCCTGACGCGATTTCCGTCACAGGAATATAGTCATCTTACGATAGGAAGATATTCACAGTCAATGGATAAAGGATTCCATTAATGATAAATAAGAAGGGAAGCGTGGCGATGATAATAAGATTGCTAATTCGGGCAATGCTGTCCTATCGTACTTTATCAATGTAATCCGCGTATTCTTGCATCATTTGGATACGTTGGGGCAAAAACTGGGCTCGGTCGTAGGCTCGGTCAACACTGCTTTTGGGGACGTGTGCCAGTTGCCTGTCCGCAATTGCGTGCGAATAGCCCAGTTTTTCTTTTAATATCCCCAACGCCAAGGCGCGGAATCCATGCCCCGTCATTTTGCCATTGTACCCCATTCGTTTGATGGCAACGAGCATGGTGTTTTTGGACATGGGTTTTCTCGGGTTGTAATACCCAGTAAATATAAATTCTCGACCAGCATTGATTTCTTTTAGCTCCTGAAAGAGGGCCAGTGCCTGCCGTGATAACGGCACAACGTGGGGGAGGTTCATCTTCATGCGTTGGGCAGGAATAACCCACATGGCTTTTTCAAAATTTATTTCTTCCCATCGTGCTTCCACCAGTTCGCAGGTGCGAACAAACGTTAAAAGCAGTAAGTGGAGGGCTAAAAAGGTTTGCCGATGAATATGGCGTTGATAATCGTTGAGGCACGTCAGAAATTCGGGAAACTCATCGACCGAAATAGAAGCATAGTGCCCTCGTTTAAATTTTTTAAGGGCGGCTTCTAACCCATACGTAGGGTCATTCTCGGCCCTGCCCGTCGCAATGGCATATTTAAAGACGTGGCTACAGGCGGCCTTCATCCTGCGGGTTAAGTCAGGCGCTGTTTTCTCCATCTTTTGTAGGCAGTTCAGCATCTGCAAAGGTTTTATCTCTGTCAGCGGAAAGTGCCCTAAAAACGGAAATACGTATTTTTCAAAGCGGTGTTTGATGATTGTTGCGTGTTTTGGTTTCCACAAGGGAATTTGTTTCCAGTACCATTCCATCGCCATCGACTTAAAGTCGAGCTGTTGGTTCAACGCATTTATTTGAGCCGCTTGCTGGCGTTTTAAGACGGGATCAATACCCGCCTTGATTTCTTTTTTTATTTCTTCTTTGGCCTGACGAGCCCCCACAATGGAGACATCGGGGTAGGCACCAATCGAAATTCGTTTTTCTTTGCCATAAAGTCGGTATTTGAGCCGCCAGAGTTTGGTGCCCGCTGGGGTGACTTCAAGGTACAAGCCTTCCCCGTCTGCCATTTTATAGGATTTGATTTTGGGTTTGGCGGCCTGACAGGCCCTGTTCGATAAAGCCACTTTAAACCTCCTGATTCTTGATACTGAGGCTGCAAACAGCCGCCACGACCAGCCATTGCATGCCCCCAATCATGCCCCCACTTTTGGTTACTGTGGGTGCATGACAGGTAGTAAGGGTTAAACCAAGGATAGCTTTAACGTACTGCGAACATTGAGAAATTTTCGCAGCAGTAATGAGAAATAATGTCAGTAAAAAAAAGAATGGTGCCGGATGTCGCATCGCCATTTTCCTCCGAAGTGCTTGAATTGAGTGTAATTATGATGGGCATTTCGGTGGGATGCCCCCAATCATGCCCCCAACGGCTATTAATGCCCGTCTAACATAGATTATCATTGCCCCACTGCTTGTGCAACTAAAGCTTGCGATTTGGATGCTGTTGTTGATTCGTTTGAAAATCTGTCGCCTTACAGAGGTAATCTTTAAACATTTATTTGTCCAGTTTTTTTACTAATAAACTGGACAAATCTAGTATGTTTGTGATAATATATTCTTATGAAAACATCTGATTACATAGTGTCTGCAATAGACAGATTGCCCAAGGGCTATGTTTTTACCTATGCTGATTTTATGACTGAGGTAAGTCAAAAGGAAGCGGTGATAAAAGCCCTCAACCGTATGGTGCAGGCAGGCAAAATCGCTAAACTCTCAAAAGGCAAATACTATAAGCCCGAAAATACTGTTTTTGGCCCGCTGCTTCCCAACCAAAGTCAGATAGTCAAAGACCTGCTCGAAGAGGATGGAAAGATTACGGGATACCTGACGGGTTACAGCATTTATAACCAATTGGGTTTAACTACCCAAATCAGTAATACCATCCAAATCGGCAAAAGAGATGTTCGTCCCGCCTTTCAAAGGGAACGTTATACGATTTCGTTTATGAAGCAAAAGAATACCATTACCAAAGAAAATATTCCTCTACTGCAAATTTTGGATGCCATTCGCACGATCAAAAAAATTCCTGATGCCAGTTTGCAATCCTCGGCAAAGCGCCTACTCGCTATCTTGAAAGGACTGTCAGACAATCAATTAAACACCCTAGTTCGTCTGGCGTTGAAATACCCGCCTGCGACCAGGGCCTTATTGGGAGCACTTTTGGATGAATTAAAGAAGGAATCACTGACCCTTTCTCTGTACAAAACATTGAATCCCATTACTAAATATAAATTACCTGGCTTGAATAAGTTCCTAAGTACCACCGAAAAATGGAATATCGTATGAGATTGCACGAAAATAAAATTCTTTTCAGACAGGCGGTGCAGTTCACGGCTGACCAAATGCAAATAGCAGCGATTTATGTCGAAAAAGACTATTGGGTGACCTATGCGTTATATGTTATTTTTCAACACCCCATTGGCGAAGATACCATTTTTAAAGGTGGCACCGCCTTGTCCAAATGCTTTAGCATGATAGACCGCTTTTCTGAAGATATTGATTTAGTCGTGTTGAGAAGAGAGGGAGAAACGGATAACAGACTTACTACCAAGCTTAAAAAAATTGGATCGGTCGTCAACGAAATCCTACCTGAAACAGAAATTGAGGGACTCACTCACAAAAGAGGGATGAACAGAAAAACAGCCCATGCTTTTCAGAAAGAATTTAAAGGGATTTATGGACAAATAAGAGACGTCATTGTTTTAGAAGCTACTTGGCTAGGCTATTTTGAGCCCTATACATCCAAAAAGCTGAATTCATTTATCGGTAAAATGATGCTTGACAACCGCCAAGAGAATATTGCCGAAGAATACGGGTTGCTTCCCTTTGAAGTGAAGGTGATGGAACCTATCCGGACGCTCTGTGAAAAAATAATGAGCCTTGTCCGTTTCTCCTACGCAGAGAACCCCATCAGCGACTTGAAAAAGAAAATTAGACACACCTACGATTTACATCAGCTACTGCAACAGGAAGAGTACGCTGCGTTCTTCTACTCACCTTCATTTGATGGAATGCTTTTAAAAGTAGGGCAAGATGATGTCACCAGCTTCAAAAATAATAATCAATGGCTGGCCTTTCACCCGAAAGATGCCTTGATTTTTTCAGACACGGAAAATGTCTGGAATGAGCTGAAAGGAGTCTATAATGGCGAATTTAAAAATTTGGTGTACGGAGCTTTGCCAAAAGACACGCTGGTAGCAGAAACCTTAAAAAAGATTGCTAAAAGACTTTCGGAAGTTGATTGGAGTATTGAGTTGCCCCCAGTTGTCCACTGAAGTCTGTATTATTAATGATAATTCATTCTTGTGACAAAGCGACAGCATGGGTATGCCTCACAAACCACCGAAAGTCCCTGGCAACTTTGATGTTATGTTGATAAATATCCTTGGCTTTTACTTGTAATCGCAACGTAGCTAGTTCTGCCCTCACTTGGACTTGAGCGGTTTCCTCGTGTGGCTCAAACATCATCACCTGATTTTTTATCAACTATTATGGTTAATTACCAATGTCGCTTCCAAAGTGATGAGGCTAAGAAAGAAATGGACTACCTTTTCAGTCCTGCATATACATGTCTAACAGCGTTAGATAACACATTGGTTGGACATTTTCTTCATATTATTACCACAATAGTGCAAAAGCTTCCATTGCTAAAAGTCATATTAAATATCTGAGTTAAGACATTTTTTGCCGCTTAATAACTTTTTTGCAAGGTTCCCTTTAAATACTTGGCAGCTACATTATTTGTTTCTAAGATTGTAAATCAAATACTTCATTATAAATTTTTATTGCAAAACAGCATAACACACCATGATCCTCAGTGATAACGAAACAAAAGTCGATCTACTTAACAGTGAGGCAATTGCCCAAACCATTGTCAAATTAATCAGAGAACGTCCAGAGCGTCCGGTAACCATTGGAGTTCACGGGGATTGGGGAGCAGGAAAATCAAGCGTTCTTGAAATGATTGAAGCAGGTTTGGAAAATGATAAGAAGGTTCTGTGCATTAAGTTTAACGGCTGGCGTTTCCAAGGTTTTGAAGATGCTAAAATTGCATTAATTGAAGGAATTGTTACTGAACTTGTCGATAAAAAATCATTATACAGCAAGGCAAAGGATGAAGTTAAAGACATTTTTAAACGGATTGATTGGTTAAAGGCTGCAAAAAAAACAAGCGGTTTGCTACTTACCGCATTTACGGGAATTCCTTCCCCTGAACTTGTTGAGACGTTAGTGACAGGAGTACAAAGTATCGCATCGGACCCAATGCAATACGCTACAAAAGAAAACCTGGATGCTTTGACTGAACAGGCGGGCGCACTGCTTAAAGAGAAAGAAGATGGGAAAAATATCCCAAAAGAAATTAATAAATTTCGAAAATCGTTCGATAAGCTTCTGGAAGCCGCAGGTATTGAGCAGTTGGTAGTACTTGTTGATGATCTTGACCGATGTTTACCGGATACTGCCATTGAAACATTGGAAGCCATTCGATTATTCATTTTTACGGATAAAACAGCCTTTGTAGTAGCAGCAGATGAAGGAATGATTGAATATGCTGTCCGCAAACATTTCCCTGATTTTCCTGATACATCCCTGCATCAGGCATATACAAGAAATTACTTGGAAAAATTGATTCAAATTCCTTTCAAAATACCTATTTTGGGAGAGATTGAGACAAAAATTTATGTGACATTACTTTTAGTCGGCTCAGAAATCGGTGAATGCTCTGAGTTTGATAACTTGATTAAAATAGCACGTGAACGCCTTAAAAAACCATGGGAAAGCCTGCCGCTGAATTCTGAAATTATAAGAAGCACTCTCGGAGATAAAGCATCAAAGGTTCAAAATGCTTTATTGCTTAGTGATCAGGTAGGACCAATTTTAGCCAGCGGAACCAAAGGTAATCCCCGACAAATCAAGCGGTTTTTGAATACTTTACTATTGAGATACCTTACGGCAGAAGCCCGAGGATTTGGCCAATCCATAAGCTTACCAATTTTGGCAAAATTGATGATTGCTGAGCGTTTCATACCACGCTTGTTTGAACAAATTGCATCAATCGCAGCGGTTGCTCCAGAAGGAATTTGTAAAGAGCTTAAATTTTTAGAAAACATTACCCAGGAAGTAACGCCAAAGTCTAACTCTAAACCTGCTTCTGAACCAGATAAAACTTCTGAGCCAGATAAAACGCAACCTGTCCAAAAGAAAAAAGACAAATCAACGGAAGTCGTCGAAAAACTGCATTCCGCTAACCCTTTTATTGCAGAATGGTCAACTTCTGATAATATTAAAGAATGGTCTAAAATTCCACCATCTCTGGTAGAAGTGGACTTACGCCCTTATTTGTTTGTATCTAAAGATCGAAAAGACTTTTTCGGAACGTCAACCCCTTTAGGACATCTTACTCTATTAGTTGATAAATTGTTTGGGAGCAAGTTTTCCGTACAAACGTTAGAAGCAGAAATTAAAGCTCTTCCTAAAACTGATGCCCAACGCATCTTTGATGAAATACGCTCCCGAATTATCAGCAATTCGAATTTCGACACAGAACCAGATGGAATCGCTGGCCTTACCTTAGTCGTGAAATCACATCAGGAACTTCAGGATAAATTGGTTGATTTCTTAGAAGGGTTACCAAAACAAAATTTAGGGCCTTGGGTTGTTAAAGGCTGGGATGGGGTCATTGATGGAGAGGCTAAGCAACGATTTGATTTATTAGTTCAGACATGGGCAAAGAGTGGCAGCGATATTCTAAAAGCCGTGGCCATTAATGTTCAAAAAATAAATAAAGCAAAATAATGGGCACATCAAATTCATATGGCGGCCCCGGAAGAAATACCCCTCTCGTTCCATCATGGCTCGGGGGAGCTCCAGAAACTATTCCGTCAGATGAGAATTCTGATAAAGAGAATCAACCTAATAAACCAGACAAGACTCCGATTTCTCCTGTTGATACGGTTCACTCTCCGAATTCACTACCTCCTCTTCCCTCACCTGACCGTTACAGGCAGCCCCGAATAAATTTTAACCGATTTGCAAAATCAGGTAGCAAATCTGGCGGTTTCTTGGGAAGGGCTATTTCCAGCTACGTATCCAAATCCTCTGGTGGCCCGCGAACGGCAGCAAAAAAAATGGGGTCTTCCCAGCATACAACCGCTGGATTGGTTGATTTCCTCAATACAGTTAGAACTCAGGGCGCAGAAGTAGCCCTAACCAGTTACAATTTAGGAAATCTGGTTGGGCAATCGATAGAAGATATTTTTCTGGGTCTAATGGACTATATATGTCCTGCGGGAGGAAACGTTGACGAAGGTATTGCACGAAACGCTTTTATTGAAACCATAGCTGACCTTGCTGTAGAAGGCGTTATGGATTTAAATGGACTCACCGAAGAACAACTACGGTTAATTGTTGAAATATATGCAACGCATGCCATTGAAGCTCGGCTTTGCAACGATATCGGAACTAAAATTTGTATCGCACCTGATAATATAGCCTTGGTAGAACGCGCTCAAGAACAATTACATGATTTTATTCGTCGCGGAGTAGCTGATGCTTTAAATACTATGCAGAGTAATTTCACTAATTTGACCGCAACTGACACGGCAAAATTTGTGGATGAGATTTATATTGAGTCATTTACAATGTTACAAACGTTAGGGGAAATTGAAAGCGACGCAGAATGAAAAAACACATCGTCATTGGTATCTTCGGGCAAAAAGATAATTTTATAATTTCTCCGACCTTCGGAGAGTCCATTACCCTATTTCCGCTGATTGTAGGGGAAAATACACTAAACTTCGGTATTTCAGAGGCACTAAAAGACTTAATAGACTTAGGAGTTTTCCCTGAAGAAATTGGCCTTGATCTGCTTATTGTGGCCGCCCATGTTTATGCGGCTGATACCCGTATTTCAAGGAAAACAGAATCGCAGGACACTTGGACGCGGGAAATACGCCTGATCATTCCGGTTAGCGATATTTCGATTTGGAATAAAGTTTTTACATTGCTCGTCGAGTTGTTAAACTTTTTAACCGGAGATATCTGGGAAATTGAATTCAGGCAAAGACCCGAAACGTTTGTCTCAATCATTCCTCAAAGACAGGAAGATCAACCCAAACCGCCTTTCACTAAACTACAACTTTTTTCAGGAGGTCTGGATAGTTTAATCGGAGCCATCAATAATCTTGAAGAAAAAAACACAGTTCCTTTACTAATCAGTCATGCCGGTGAAGGGGCAACAAGTTCCGCACAGAAATTCTGTTATGAAGCACTGAAAACACATTATTCTTCGAAGCCTTTTCAGCGACTGAGACTATGGATGAATATTGCCAAGGAGTCGTTTAAAGGCATTGAATCAGAAGATACCACTCGTGGGCGGTCGTTTTTATTTTTCGCATTGGGTATATTTGCAGGAACCGGATTAAAGCGCCCATTTGTGTTAGAGACACCCGAGAACGGACTCATTGCGCTGAATGTGCCGCTTGATATGCTGAGATTAGGCTCACTAAGTACCCATACTACTCATCCTTATTATATGGGTTTGTGGAATAGTATTCTTAGAGAATTAGGTATAGACGGCCAGATTTTAAACCCTTATGAACAAGAGACAAAAGGAGAAATGATTGCTCATTGTACTAATCCTAAGTTACTTGAAAATATTTTGCCGCATTCATTATCCTGTTCTTCCCCTTCAAAAGGCAGATGGAAAGGACTTAGTATAGGTCACTGCGGCTATTGTCTGCCGTGCCTGATCAGAAGAGCCTCTGTCAAAGGTGCTGCTTTATTTGAGGATAATACCGTATACGCGTTAGCGGACCTTACGGCACAGAATTTAGATCCTTCTCAATCGGAGGGACGTCAAATAAGATCATTTCAATTAGCCATTCGAAGAATTAAAAGAAACCCGGGAATTGTAAAATTACTGATTCACAAGTCAGGGCCATTACCTCAGGATGCCTCCACCCTTATAAAACTTAGTGAAGTTTATCGAAAAGGGATGATGGAAGTTGATGCATTGCTGACTGGGGTAGTAACTCAGCCGAAAGAATAACCAATGAATATACCTTTAGTCGATTATCACTGTCATTTAGATCTGTATCCTGATTTTGAACAGATAATAACAGAGTGTGAAAATAAGCAAATTCATACTTTAACCGTTACAACTGTTCCTGCAGCCTGGCCAAGGAATTTCGCACTTACAAAAAGCTTGAGTTTTGTTCGCGCAGCTCTTGGTTTACATCCTCAGTTAGTAGAACAGTATGGACAACAATTATCCTTATGGGAGCAATACTTGCCTCAGGCAAAATTTATTGGAGAAATCGGTTTGGATGCTGGGCCAGGATATTATAAATCTTTGGAAAGACAAATTGCAATCTTTGAGCAAATAATTAGACAATGTGCTAAGCAAGGCGGAAAGGTTTTAACGATACATAGTATAAGATCCGCGTCTCAAGTCCTGAATATAATTGAGAAGAACAAATTGCTTGAAAATAATAATGCAGTTCTTCACTGGTTTAGCGGAAGCATAAGAGAGGCAAAACGGGCGATTGATATGGGATGTTACTTCTCCATCAACTTAGAGATGCTTTCTAACCCTAGAAATGTAGAGTTATTGAAAATGATACCTCGTCACCGTATCCTGACCGAAACAGATGGCCCTTTTACAACCATAAATGGGCACGTTCAAAGACCAGAAAATGTTTCATTATGTATCGAAAAGATTGCTTCATTTTGGAATTGTTCAACCAATGAAGCTAAAGTTTTTATTGTTAATAATTTAATTGTTGTAGAAAGTATTTAGGCGGAGACATTTAGTGAATGTCACTACCCTTAGAAATTGAATTGCTCTAAATTTTCCCATCCGTCATATACCTAGAAAACCAATCCAAGCTTCTCTCCAAAGTGAATTGGTTATCGTAGATATCACGATAGTACACCCGCAATGTGACAGGCGCCAATTCTCTACGAACTGTCTCCAGTTGGGACTCTTCCTCAAGCGGAGCTAACTCGGCAGCAAATACGTCAAGTGATGCGTTGGGGAGAATTACCTTTTGTAGCGTTTCGTTGACGGGAATCCGTTGGTAGGAACGCGAATCCAACGTCAGGCAATCTTCAATGTTTGTATAGGAATTCCCTTCCTTAAAAAAGGTCAAGCGATTGATAATCATCGGCCCACACCATTATTGACTACTCGGACCGAAACCTGATTGTTGATATCGATTAAGTCAATCTGCCCTAACGGTCGGAGTGATTTTTCGTTGTGAACACGTTGAAGATATAATTGATAAAATGTTGCCAAGAGCGCCAGCACTGAAATTGTAATTGCCAAGGGTCACCTGCCATTATCAAAGTATTCAAAGGCAGAATGCCTTCACCTGATTACATCATTCCGTAATCCCGTAGCAATTTCAACCGTTCCCTCGCCTGAAGCTCATAAATTCGAGGAATAAAAGTATGATACAGGCTGCATTGCGGGTCTTTGCCATTCACTCGGTAAATCGGGCAACCGCTTGTACACACGGATTTATATTTGCATAATGAGCAATCTTTAGACTTTATATCCTCATAGTGACTGCCCTGCTGAATCATATCGACCAAATCCAAGTCATCTTCAAATATAGAGTGAGCGGGTTGAGAGGCGTCTCCTGCATGGACGTGACAGTAATTTAGCGTGCCATCGATATAGATAGCCCCGCCCGAGAATCCCGACGCACAGGTCTGAAACCCCAATTCATTCAGTTTAAGGTCACAAAATTGATGGCGACTTGAAAACGACCAGCCTGTTTGAATAGCCTTTTCCATGATTGTGTAAGACTCCGATAAGTATTTTTCCAGTTTCTCTGCGTCAATGGCTTCCCCTTTGACAATGGAATAACGAAACGGTACATCCAACGCAACCAAGTAACGGGTCAAATCAGGTAAGCCTTCCAGATTTAGGTTATTCACCACAGTATTAACCGACAAAGGAAGTCCATGGCTTACTAATGCCCGAATATTTTGATGAACTTTTTCAAAGGAACCGCCACCATTTCGAAGTTTTCGGGAGGCGTCATTCGTTTGCCCTAACCCGTCCAACGAAACCCCGTAGCTGATGTTATGCTCCTTGGAGAAAGCAATGATTTCATCCGTCAGGATGGTCAGATTGGTGATAAAGGCAATGTCTAACTTACACCCCAATGCCTTTAGTGCTTCCTTCGCCTGAGGAATAAAACTCTTCCAGGATTTGAATTGGGTTAAGGGTTCGCCACCTGCCAACCGAAACTTGATGTAACGAATGCCTCTCTTTGTGACCGTTTCTATCAGTTTTCTCAGCAATTGCTGCTTTGTTTCTTTTGACATGCCGCCAGGCGTATGCAATGTCGATATGTAGCAATAACTGCACGAGAGATTACACCGATTGGTGGTATGAATCCAAAAATTCAGTGACTTAGGAACCTCTGGTTTTTGGGGAAGACTAAAATCGGTATCAAACCGAACGATTTCTGTAGCACTCAACATTTTCAAATACGCATCTAACCTATCAGGCCGAACGGAAAGCCTGTTAGAAATCTCA
This sequence comes from Runella limosa DSM 17973, assembly GCF_000482465.1. Taxonomy (GTDB): domain Bacteria; phylum Bacteroidota; class Bacteroidia; order Cytophagales; family Spirosomataceae; genus Runella; species Runella limosa. Next base: position 52,585 of record NZ_KI519421.1, on the reverse strand, counting down.
GTGGTATCGGTTTGTCCGTCTATTGCGCTGAGAATATTATATTGGGGTTTTGTCAAAATTCTCAGCGAATTCGGATAAGCGCAATTAACAACATAAAAGTGCTCTTCATCAAGAGGTCGTAAGAGCAAGTGGGGTGATTGGATTGGGGTCATAGTCTTCATCGTTGGATGGTGAAACGTAAGAAGTACAATCGCAATTAGTATTAACAGAAGAGATGTTGAGTGCACCTGCTCCGAGCCTATTTTCTAACAGGGCAATGTCATCAAAAAGAAGGTCATTTTCAGTTGCGTAAATCATGATAATGAAGGTTAAGTCATTGTATATTTTAATCGATTCATTAGAATCCCCACTGTGCTCGGATGCCAACGACCATCTCCGCGAAAAGTAGGGATATGCCTTTTATTAAGTTCTCGGCAAACGGCTCTTACAGAAGTGATTCCCTTATTTTTTAATCTTGTAATCATCGGGGATAATTTTAGGGCAAACTCTTCGGCTGCTTTTTTATTGGCAACGGCAAGCACAGTGCCATTTTTACCCAAGATTACCCCTCGCCTTTTGGCTGCACTCAAAGCCTCTTTCGTATTTTCACTGATGCGTTGTCGTTGATCTTCTGCTACGGCTGCTAAAATGTGAATGGTAAATCGGTTAGCGTGCGGATTATCGGTTACAACAATTTCTACGTTCGATTTAACGATTCCAGCAATTTGCTCTACGTCCCGCCCCAATCGATCAAGCCTTGCTACTACCAGCATCGCATTCGTCTCTCGGCACATGTCAAGTGCCTGCAATAAACCGATTCTGCCTTTACGGGTTGATTTTACCTCTATAATTTCATGAATAACCTCATACCCGCTAAGCTTACAGTAATTCAGCACAGCCATTTGTTGCGCTTCCAGCCCAAGACCACTTTTGCCCTGTCTGTGAGTAGAAACTCGATAGTATGCAATGACCTGTTTCATAGACTTTTCCCCCTCATCTCGTCCAGCGGTTAACCATCGTATATATTTGAACAGATTCAGCTTAAAATCCCGTTACGCGGTCAAAACAAAAGACTGTAATACAAGGACTTCTAAGGGCTATAATTTTTGAAAAGAATAGTTTTTGTCCATGGGCAGACGATGGTTTACTCCTAAACAAATTTTACAGCAAGAATATTTTTGACGTACTTTATCGACCCAGATTTTATTCAAAAAGCTTTCCTTGAGGAATCGGTTTACCATGAATCCAAAAATCAACTAGGTCTTTTTCTCGGTCGTATAGCTTGCTTAATCGGCGAGGCATACCGTAATAGGTATCATTGATATTGTAAGTTGACCATTTGGAGCTTGGCTGCCATTGGCCTTTCTCATTCCATTGGTATTCAGTACAAAGACGTTTTTGACCTTCCACAAATTCGCCATGTATCACATACTCTTTTATCACCAATCGCCACAGCGTTTTTCCGATTTTCATTGGGGAGCTTATGTAGTGGATTTTAGGATAGGCTGTATTCATTACGTTTTCCTTTTGGCTGTGGGTTGCACCTATGCAACTCTGGCTCCCGCCGAGGGTGGGGGTAGCAAACGCAAGGGCGGCCAAGACTGAGGGGAATCACCCAACCTGCACAAAACACGGTGAAGGAAGGTAGGGGACACGGTCAGTGCCGTTCATCGAAGACCCTTGTGGCGAGAGGGGAAAGCCCCCTTAGACGAGTTTATTTCTCATTAATCAAACACCTCTGGCCCCCTTCTGTTTTGCAGAGCTGGTTTATGCTGAAAGTCGGTTCTTTTTTTGATAAAGGTAATTACCTCATGTCCCGACTTATTCCCCAAGAACTCCGTAAAAAGATGATTGAAAATGCACGGGACGTGCTCAAAGGACGAGCAGAAGACCATCCACCCGTTGTTAAATTATTTTCTGTAGCTGGCAGTGCTACTTGGCTTTTAAGCGAATTAAATCCTTTTGAACCTACTATTGCCTTTGGTTTGTGTGATTTGGGAATGGGCTTTCCTGAATTAGGTTATGTGTCGTTGGAAGAGCTTGAAGGTATTCAGCACCCTTCTCTTCCTATCCCACTGATTGTACGAGACGAGCATTTTGACGCAGAGTACCTGATGAGTGTGTATGCAGAAGCGGCGCGTCAGCATCAGGGTATCACTGAGAATCCAGTGCATTTGCAACAGACGCATCAAAAGTTGGTCAGTCAGCAAGCAAAATCTAAATATTTACCTTCCTGATGGATAAGGTCCTTTGGTTGCAGCGTTTAATGGGCTAATCAGTTTGTGCCAATTCCCGCTTTATACGGTGAGACCGACCAGCGATTTGAATATCGGCTGGTATCTGGGTGGTCAACCCCAGTTCATTATAGAGCCTTATGCCCGTGATGTAGGCCATGCATTGTCCATTTTGGTACAGATAAGTTTAAGTAACTCCGCCTAATTAAGTCGTTTTTGACCAAAAACGGTCATTTTATGCTTATAAAAGCGCCCTTTAGAGGCCCTGCTAACTAAGCCCCACTTCTGCAACCGTTCCAGTATCTTGGCTACCGATTCTAAACTCTTCCTGGCCAATGGATAACCAAAAATTACCCTTTCGGGCATGTTCTTTATCGTTTTGGCTATTTTTTGAGCGACACTTATCATTCTGCAAATGTAGCAATTTGTCAATTTTTGTGTTTTGTTTACTTGACAACATAGAATATGTTAACACTTATCCCTTTCGACCACTTACCGCTCGATAAATATAGGACGATTTATTTGCTGGCTTACTGAAACTCCATTACTTTCAAACTAAAATAATTTTGATTGGTTTTACACCAGAGTTTTATCCATTCTCACAAAAGAGTTGATCGAGCTACTCAGTGGCTGTTTGTAAATCATCAAATAAATAAGTTGTCTAGCGGTAGAATTTGGCAACGATATAAAGTTGAAAGTATTTAATCAAACAATATAATGAAATTAATGCTGTTTTGATGATTGTTCATTGGCTCATATTATGGTATATTTTTCAGATTATTTCAATATTGATCCCGAAGTTTTAGAAACTTACGGTGCTTTTGATATATCGCTAATTAATGACCTTCCACTTTTTATTGACCCTTTTTTGTTATATGGAAGTGACAAACCTGAGTATAAAATTTTACATGATGGAATACTTAGATACCTTTCATTTCTTCAATCTAAATCCCAAAGAGGCTCTATTACAGACATAGAGATAGAGTCTTGGTATAAATTTTCTGAAGTCAAGCAAAATTGGTTAGGTTTTAGCCTTCTTGGCAATAGCGGAAGTGGCTTGGGGAAAAAATTTGGTCGTGCCATGTCTTCATATATGCACGTTATATTTGATGATATTTATAAAGAACCAATTTCCCAAACTTCCCATTTAGAAAAAGCTGCTCTATTTCAAATAGGTGTTGGCAAAGATAATATCAGCGATTTCACTTGCAATCTAATAAAATCATTTTTACTTGAATACACGGAATCATTTGCAAAACAATTCCTGCAAGCTAATCAAGTCAAACTATGTACAGTTGAAAAAGCCTACTTCAATTACGAGATTGAAAAGTGGATGGCTAAAACGTATCTTTTACCTGTATTTGATAGAGACTATGTTATTCTTACGCCAAAAGATTTATTAACCAAGGATGAAAACTGGATAAATAGCAATGATCTTCAGGGGGATTTTACAGGGATTTGCAATTCTATTCCTAATAGCCAGCTCAGAGAGGAAATTTTCAATTTTTACAGAACGAAGTTACCTCCGCCAGTATATGTTGGAAAAGGAAGAAGACGCAGAGAAAAACCTATTCCTCAAAAAGATTTGGCGACAGCAATTAATGAAACTATTTTAAAGTTTCCTGAAATTATTGATTATTATATAAAAATAAAAGAAGAAAACTCTGAAAATGCTATCAGCATTTCAGATCAGAAAGTCCAGGAAGTCGAAACCATTTTTAGTGAGAATGTAAAAATTCTAATTAAAATCCTGAGTAAAGAAACAACATTTTACGAATACAAACAAAAGAATTCTTATGATGAAGCATTAGACAGAATTAAATTTTTAAAGGATGTAATCGAGAATAAAGATGGCTATAAACTATTTTATTATAAGGGCAATCCAATTAAACGTGAGGCAGATTTACAGGTAATTTATCGCCTTACCTGGTATTCATCGCCTTATGACGTTAATCGTGAAGTAAATAATGGGCGCGGTCCTGTAGACTATGCCATTTCCTATGGAGCAAATAATAAAGTCCTCGTGGAATTCAAATTAGCTTCTAACTCGAAGTTAAAAATGAATTTACAAAATCAAACTAAAATTTATGAAAGTGCTTCTAACACTAAAAAAAGCATAAAAGTTATTCTATACTTTGATGAAACTGAATATATAAAAATAAAGAACGTTTTAAAAGAATTAGAATTAGAAAATGAAAAAAGCATAGTTTTGATTGATGCTGGAGGGAATAAACTATCGGCTTCCAATGTTCGATGAACTTAAAAGACAAATACTTTCAACATATGCAATATCTATCCATTTTCTACAAGTAAACCAAGGGCCTTTTTCATGGATTGCAATTCCAGATTCAACTCAACTTTCCTATTAAACTGCTTAGACTTAGAAATTGTAGTTTCAAGCTTATGAATTGCAGAGGTCAGCTGCTTTATTTTTTGCTCATGCTCGCATAGTTCTGCTAAACTCTTTATTTTTTCTGACTTACGTGCTAACTGCCTGCATAAATCGAAATACACAAAATCCAAATTTTTCTTTAAACGCAACTCAAATGGGCTATTATTGAACGCTATCCAATCGCTTTTAAAAACCCAGTCAATAATCGTGTTATCTTCATTTAATGGATGAGGATGTTTTCGACAGGCAGAGATTAAAAACTGCTCTTTGTATTCGACAAAGAATATGATTGGGTATGGAATTGCCTTATTAATGATGTCTAAAATCTCGTCAAAACCATCCCTTGCACGCAATTCAAGAGTAAAAACCTGAATTTCCTGAATTTCCTCTCCACTCAGATTTATTGTTTCAAAGCTAAGTTTATTCGCCCAGCGGATACGCTCTATCAAATCGACAAATTTTTTCTTTTGTTTTGCATTTATATATGCATCGAAAGAATTTTTGGGAATGATCCTTTCAACTTTAGTAGTTTCGGGCAACTTGAAATAGCTCATTACTTCACAACGATAAAAGTGACGAGGTTGAAATCTTCCGCTCCTTTGATTGAGGCTCCTAAAGCAGTTGTTCCCCCTGCCTTAAACAAACTTAAAACATCCTTTTCTTCTTCTGTTTTCAGTATTGAGCCAATACTTTTCTGCAATAAATGGGTGTACGCCTGCATATTTCTATAGTCTCGGGTTTCCTGACTGAGCTGTACACAAAGCATTTCAAGGGGTTCTGTTTTACCTTTGCAAAGCACACGAATCATATCCAATGTTTTTTTTGCATCTAAATGGCCGTGCAGAATCTGACCATTATCTAGTACATACACCAAGTAATAGGGAGCTAATCGGTTAAGCTTATCTATATTAATCGAATTATTTGTATTTCTCAGAACATAAATAACACCTTTTTTTTCGTCATCTAACGATTGAGTTACGGCGTGCAGGCCATTAGGGAGCGACTTTAAATCGCCATAAATTTTAATAAAGTGAGATAAGTCAACTCTGAAATCATTAAGCCCTAAATCAGTAATACTGACCCCTTCGCGCAAATCTTCAAGATCTACCACCTCTTCCTGAAGTTTACGTAGCTGTATTTTGCGATACTCTAGGTCTTTCTCATCGGTATTTAAAATATTGTCATCACCCGTACTGGCCAGGTTACTGATCAACATTTTGTTTTCTACGCGCTGTTTGAGATTAATATAGGCGTCTAAAGTGACATCCGGCCAGAAATTAACCATGGTGATATTACTGTTAATGGAGCCGATACGGTCTACACGGCCAAAACGCTGGATGATACGAACTGGATTCCAGTGAATATCATAATTTACAAGGTAGTCGCAGTCCTGCAAGTTTTGCCCTTCTGAAATACAATCGGTGGCAATAAGTACATCAATTTCTTCTTTAATAGAAGGGAATATAATGCCTTTTCCTTTTGATACCGGTGAAAAACAAGTCAACAAGGCATTCAAATCAGACGGTATTTCTTTTGATGAAGATAGGCGTTTGGAACCAGTAATGAGTGCTGTATTTACGCCATGATTTGTTTTCAAATACTCTTTTAAATGCGTGTAAAGGTAATTGGCAGTATCTGCAAAGGCGGTAAAAACGATGACTTTTTTATTTCCAGGGTTAATCGGATTTTGAATTTTATCCGAAATCAGCTCTTTGAGTTTTTTTAATTTCAGATCTTCCTGCCCTCTTAACGTGGTAATTTCGGCGAGCAAATCATCAATAACCTGTAAGTCTGCTGATAAATCCTCACTCCATCTAATAACATCCATATCAGCGATATGCACTTTAACTTTATTACCAAATATGTTTTCTTCTTCTCCCCATTCGGTTTCCCAATCAAAGTCCTCGGATGATAAATCTGCATGAATGCCAGAAACGGTTTCCGCGTTTTCTTTAGAAACAGCCGTAATTGCCTCTACTATAAGTTTTTTAATATTTTGTAGCGTTAGAATAAAAGAATCTACCGAGCTTTCTATACGTTTGAGCAGGTTGATCCTCATCAAAAGCTGTAAGCTTTTCTCGCGATCCTGTTGGGTAAAAGTTCCTGACTTTACCTTCTTATCATAGCGTTCGGCATAAGCAGGTATTTTGCTTTGCATTATATAATTTAACGGAGAGTAAACTGATAGGTTTAAGAACTCCAACGCATCAGCAATCTTTTTATAATTAATACCTTCTCCTTCTTTCAAGCCGCTATGAATAGAGATAGGCTTATTGCGTACCGGAAATTTACCGATAGCCGTGGTATCGTAATAGGTAGTAATATGTTTGCGGGAACGGGCAATGGTTAAACTGTCCAGTATCTCAAAAAAATCAAAGTCAAGCATTTCCAATAGACGCTCAGAAGTTCTTTTTTCCGTAGGATACTTCGACCAGGTATTAAAGGCCTGCTGTGCTCTTCGGAATACCAACTCTATTCCCTGCTCGGTATCCAGCTTTTCATCTATGGTATCTGATACTCCTTCGTAGGCCAACGCCAACTGATTTCTTAAATCATTGAAACGGTTATTCACCGGAGTTGCTGATAGCATCAGCACCTTTGTTTCAATGCCTTCCTGAATAACCTTCCTGAGCAGTTTCTGATAACGATTTTCTTTACCTACAATAGTGTTATTGTTTCTGAAATTATGAGATTCATCAATAACGACCAAACCATAATTTCCCCAATTGACACTTTCAAGGTTACGACCGTTGCTTATACCTTTATCGCGCGATAAATCGGTATGGAAGAGAACGTCGTAGCTAAATTTATCCTTAGCAAGGACATTATTCTTATCATTGTGACGATACGTATTCCAGTTGGCTTCCAGTTTCTTCGGACAAAGCACCAAAACATCTTTGTTTCGCTTCTCATAGTATTTAATAACGCCCAAAGCTGTAAAAGTCTTTCCTAAACCCACGCTGTCCGCGATAATGCACCCGTTATATTTTTCAAGCTTATTGATCGCGCCAATCACCGCGTCCTGTTGAAAATTATAAAGCTTATTCCAAATAACAGTATCTTTAAAACCAATACTTTCATTAGGTAAATTTCCTAAAGAAAGGTCATTGAGAAAATCCTGAAACAGATTGTATAAGGTAACAAAATAGATAAACTCAGGACTGTTTTCTTTGTAAGCACTTTCAAAATACCGCTGAACAGACTGTGTGACATCTTTTAGGTTCTCTTGATTTTCCCAAACTTCATTAAACCATTCAAGATACGCGTTGCTTTGAGGATATTCCGTTTTTTGAATAAGCGTTGGAAAGCCCTTTTTAGGCGTAAATCCTAGATCTGCCGTGGTAAAACCTGTCAAATTCACATAGGCTGCCCCATCATTATTTTGATTTTGGACATGAATAAGCCCGTTTAATGGTATGCTTACCTGCTTATTTGATTTGAAAATAACCTTTTCCTTTACCCATTGTGCACATTCTCTTGCGATGGCTCTTTGGTTCATCTCGTTCTTGAGACGTACTTCAAATTCGCCTCCGCAAAGATTCGCTTCGTTTAGAATATGGGGAATGTAAAACTCTCTGGATTCCTTCTGTAATTTTTCCTGAATAAAAGTTGGCGAAGTAAATATGAACTCCAAAGATTCAATACTTTTTAGTTCTTTTTTAAGCGCCTCAAACGCGTAAATGGAGAAACTGGAGGCTGCAATGGATAATTTGCTCCCTTTTCTTATTTCGCTTCTAAGGTCATCGCCTAAACGATTATTAATGTTATCAAAGAGTTTCATTTATTATTACCGCTTATCAAGAGATAGAGTTTTTTCTCACTTCACCTGTACAATTTCCAACATCTGCTCATAACTGTTCACTTTTGAGAACTGCACCTCTTGGCCGCTGATAGCTTTGAAGTGCTCGCCAGCGCAATGAATTTTGAGGGTTTCGATTTCCCTTAACTCTAAATTTGAATCAGAACCTTTGGTTTCAGCCACAAAATAAATATGCCGAACAGAGTCCTTATCAAACACAATGGCCCAATCTGGACTATAATTAGCGACTGGCGTCGTGATGTAAAAGCTCTTCGGCAATTTGGCATACACAAACACATGATTGCTGTTTTCAAGCGCTTCTGCAAACCGAGCCTCCGTTTTGGAGTCGGTTGTTAAATAATCATAAATATGCTTTTTCAGAAATTCCGATTGGCGAATGGCTGATTTATCATTAGTGAAGACCGTTTTGGCGTCATGTCGCTCTTCAGTCCTATGATAGACAATGTTATTGATAATCAGGCTTGCTTTCACTTCATTGATTAACTTCGCCGACTTAGCAATAAACTCTTCGGGGTTTTTGCGTACCAAAAGAAACTTACCTGGGTTAATTGCTTTAAGAATCTCTACGACGGTACGGCGGGTCAAATTCGTGATCTTCACAATTTCACCCACGATGTCATAAACTGTGTTGGTGTAAATGTCGGATTTTAACTTTTTATTTTCACGGGCTGTTTCTTTAAAACCTTCTCTTTGTACTAACTCTTCCTTGTTGGTTTCTTTGAGCTCGCCGCTTCTGACTTCATAGGTTCGTTCTGCAATGTGCAAATCTGCATTGATACGGTTTTTAGCATCCTTTATCAATTTCTCAGAATCAAACTGAACTTCATAAATCGACTTCAAATTAATTTTATTCCAAAGTTCTTGAAATTCCTTTTTATAAAAATTAGAGTTAATGCTGAGCGTAATGTTATCTCGGTCATTTTCAGGAATCAGTACCTCACCGGTATATACCGACTTCAATAAGCGGGTTAAGCTATCACGGAACGGCTCAAGATTAGCAGGAACCGGGACTGTATTCTGTTCAATAAGCAGACGGCCTTCTGTGGTAATTTTATCATCATCATCAAGCACGTCATGCTTGTATAAAAACTTGTTCAGCTTTTTAGCTTCGTCTGCCGTGATACGAAGCTGATTCCCGTTCCCATCCGTCAATAGGCGGCCAGAAAGAAACTCTGCGGTGGCTTTTTGTGGGCGATCTTTCAACGTTTCCGCAATTTCACTTTGCAGCCCCTTCGCAAATACCTCATAACTTTCGGAGGCTACAATCGTCAACTTATTAATATCGTGGACCTGCTCACCTACGGTTTCATAATCCTGACGGATACCATGACTGTTTACGCACAGACGCATTCCCCGTCCTACTTCCTGACGACGGCGAATAGTGGCATCAGAATGTTTCAGCGTACAAATCTGGAACACGTTGGGGTTATCCCAGCCTTCCTTTAAAGCAGAGTGTGAAAATAGAAACCGTGTGGGTTCATCGAAACTCAACAGCCGCTCTTTGTCCTTCATAATCAGGTCATAAGCATTAATATCGTCAGTTTCTTCTTTTCCCCGCTTTAAAGTCGGGTCAATAAGTTTCTTATTTTTATCAATCGAAAAATAGCCGTTGTGAATACGCTCAACGTCATCGCGTTGCAAATACTGTACATAGCCCTCGGGCATGTAACCCTTGTGAATATGACCGGGATCTGTTTCGTATATATATTGATTATAGTCCTGATGAAACAGATCTATATAATCATTACGTAAGAGGTTATATTCTTCTTCAAAAATCTGAGCGTACTCTCCCAGCTTTTGTTCGCCGTTCTCATCATAGATCCGATATTTTTCAACGGAGTCAATAAAGAAGAGTGATAAGACTTTAATACCCTTTTCAAAAAGATCGCGCTCTTTGCTGAAATGTGAAATAATGGTTTCACGTATTTGAATGCGCCGAAAAGCTTTCTCATCCAGGTCGCCAATGGCCTCACCAGCTATAATTTCCTGCCCATTGACAATAATTTTGTTAAAATACCCATCTATTTCCTGAATAGTCCAGTTCTTATATTGAGGCATTTCGCCAGAAAGCTCAAAGAGATTGGCCCCTTTTTCCAGCTTTTGGCGGATACGCTTTACCGTCGTTCCGCTTCGCTTTTCGTATTCAATAACGGCAACGGGCGGTTTACCGGTGGATAAATAAATCTGTTCCAGATACAGATACCCAGCGGTACCTGTACCGCCTTTTAAGTTGATTCCTTTAACCTGAATTTTTTTGACTAGCTTTTTATTATAAGCATCAAGGGCGTCCAGCCTATATACTTTGTTATACTCATTTTTATGGGTAGCCGAATAGCGTAAGGTAAACAGCGGACGAAAATCCTGCATACTTTCCAATGTCCGATCACCATCTACTGACTGTGGCTCATCAATAATCAGGATTGGGTTGGTCTGAGCAATGATTTCAATTGGACGCCTGGATGCAAACTGATCCAGTTCCATATAAATTCGCCGGGCATCTTTGCCTTTTGCATTAAATGCCTGCGTATTGATAATCATTACGCTGATACGGCTGTCAGATGCAAAGTTTTCAATATCCTGCGGGCGGCCTGAATTATAAATAAACGGACTGATACGGTGCCCATATAATTCCTGAAAATGGTCCTGTGTAACTTCAAAGGATTTATACACCCCTTCACGGATGGCTATGCTGGGCACAATAATGATAAACTTGCTCCAACCATATTGCCGGTGCAGTTCGTACATGGTGCGGATATAGGTATAGGTTTTACCCGTACCCGTTTCCATTTCAATGGTTAGGTTATAGCCAAGCTTTAGCCCTTTGGGTCGCTCCAGCTTATCGCTTTCCTGTATATCGTTTTTGCCCTGTACCAGTTTTATATTTTCCAGCAGTTGCTCTTCTGTAATCTGAATGGGACGGTTACGGTACCCAATCGTCTCCATTACTGCCATATCCAGATCTATTTGACCGATGCTGGCGGCTTTAGCTTTACGGATAAGCTCTCGGCTCTTTTCAAGGGTAAAGCGATTGGTTTCTCTGGGCTGTCCCGCGAAGCAATCCGTCACCGCCCTGACGGCCTGAATCTGAAAATCCTGTTCTTTAAATTGTAATTTCATAGCTTAAATCACGCGCATTTCAGTGTCAGGACTCAGTTGTTTTAATAACTGCCGTACATTTTCTTTGGCAGTGTCATCTTTAAATCCTTTATCCCGGAATACGATACGCATGGGTGTGTATGCTGCAATTTCTTTTGCGAATGCTTCGTCGATATTATTATCAAAACAAGCGATTAAGGAGTTTTGCGCCACCTGAAATACCTGTTTCCCAGCAACGGTGAGCGGTTCAATTTTATAAGAAAGGGGCAAACCCCAGTCCAGCATTACCTGAGCTAATAAATCATCAGCGGTACGATCTGACTTAATGTTATCCGCAAAGATATCCAGCTGTGCCTGATTATAGTCTTGGGGACGATAATATACATCCTGCATATTGCTTTCATCCAGACGATATACACGGAAACCTGTATCCAAATTTCTTGGCTCTTCTGCCTCAAAATTTAGTTGTCCTGATTTCTTATTAAGAATTTCTTCTTTGATTTTCTTGCCTGCTCTGCGAATTCGCTCTTTTCCTATTTCACAAATGTTTTCAAATCCAGATTTGTATGAATCACTTTTTTCATCTATACTTTCTGGTAGCTGAACCATTATAAATTTACGGCTGCCTCCATCTTCTGCATTAATCTGCATTGCAGCATGTGCAGTGGTAGCGGAGCCAGAGAAAAAGTCTAAGATAATGTCATTACTATCATTACGGGTTGATAGCTTAACAATCCTATTAATTAAACGGGTTGGTTTTGGTGTGTCAAATGGAACAGCTTCCGGAAATAAAGTTTTTATTTCTTTTTTTCCTTCTTGATTGTGTCCTACATCTTCATACTTCCAAATTGTTTGACAAGCTACCCCTTGTTTTACCTCAGTTAAAAATCGCTTTATAGCGGGAGCGCTTTTCCCCTCGCTGCCAAACCAAACACGATTATCTGCAATCATTTCTTGCATCCTATCATTAGTATAAACCCAACAACGTCCTGTGGGTGGCTGAAATGTTTGCCCATTGGGTGCGATTAATTCATAAAACTGCGAGGCTGTCCCATGGCCTGCCTGTGCTGTTGCATCTGTGGGTTTCCAATCTCCTCGCGGATCATTATCGAGATTTCTATATCGTGCATTCATTTCATCAGAACGCTCTAAGAGATTTGGGTGCCATATTTCTTTCATTTTAGCATATACTAAAATAAAATCATGGGCTTCTGAAAACCATTGAACGGCGTTTTGAGGGCTGTACCTTTTTTCCCAAGTAATTGTGCTGATAAAATTCCCTTCCCCAAAAATTTCATCACAAAATTTACGCAGATTGTGTACTTCGTTATCATCAATTGAAATAAAAATTACTCCATCATCAGTCAATAGATTTCTGGCTAATTTCAAGCGTGGATACATCATGGTCAACCAATCAGAATGATAGCGCCCAGAAGTTTCAGGATTCACTACCAAACGTTGGTTAAGCTCATTCACTAAACCGCTTTCCTCTTTAAATTCATCGCTATCCTGTGTAAAATTATCCTTATATACAAAGTCATTGCCTGTATTATAGGGAGGGTCAATATAGATCATCTTGATCTTTCCAAAGTAACTTTCCTGCAGCAACTTTAGTACTTCTAAGTTATCACCTTCAATATAGAGGTTCTCGGTATTGTCAAAATCAACTGAATCTTCCCGTACTGGGCGTAGGGTTTTAGTCGTAGGAAGGTTAGCTGTTACAATTGCTTCGCGCTTACCTGGCCACTCCAAGCGGTAACGCTCTTTATTCCCTTCAATAATTTGATGATTGAGCTCCTGCTTAAGCAAGTCAAAATCAACGGCTTTGCCTTCGGCGGTTTCGGTAACGCAATTAGGAAACAGTGCTGCCAGAGCGTCTATATTATGCTTCACCATGTCGGTGCTTGCCATATCGAGGCGATCAGGGTGGGTATTTTCGGGCATAAGAGGCAATTCCAGTAATTAATGTATTGTTTTTGATTATTACCTAAGTAATCAGGCTTGCAAAGTCTGCATTTGCATCAAATCACAATAGGTTAAACCCCAAAGTAAGCAAATTTGGTTAAGTAAAACCTCTAAAATTTAAAACTTTATGATTGATAATCCTTCCTGCTATTACGGAGCCCGCAATCCATTTATACCATAATGCAGCGAACAGCTAATGCATTTGATACAAATACAGTGTATTAAGGTCATATTTAAAGGAGGCGCGCCCAAGCTATAAGCGGGCGTTGCAAAAGAAGTAAATTTGAAGGTTAAGCCTACATATTCAATACTTTATCCAAAGGACCACCCGTCTAATTAGATTAATACTGCGTCGTCGTCAGGGTGCTGCTTTGGTAGTTTCAGTCAAGTGATCCATTCAACACTTTATCCAAAGCCTCATCCGTCTGTTGCGTTGTAAAATTAGATTGGTACTGCATTGTCGTTATAATGCTGCTGTGACGGTATTGAAACTTGGGTGTTCAATCGTATCTATGGGTGTTGGAATAGATAATTTGGAGGCTCAAATAACACCCTTTAACGGGTAAGGGTAATTTCTTAAATTCTTCTTTAACTTCCAATTACAGCTTCCAAGGCATCGTCAGCGGTTTTATTGATAAAGTTGGCTTGGTATCCAATGGTGGTTATTACACTGGAATGACGATACAGTTTTTGCAGCATCTGCACTGGAATTTTTTCGCCTGATATATTCCCAAAGGTGTGACGGGAAATATGCATGGTGAGCGGTTTGGTGATATTTGCTTGCTTTGCCACATGCAGCAAAGCTTTATTTAAGCGTTTAACGGCGTATGATATTTTACGTTGCACATTGTAAGTATCATTCAAGTCATTCAAGACTTTGAGTTCAGGAAAAATTAAATCGTTTTTCTTTTCATCCATTCGATACTGGTTAATAATCCGCAGCGCCTTCTCGGGTACTTTAAGTGACCCAGCTTTGAGGTTTTTACCCATCGCGTAGTAAAGTCGATCATTCTGCAAATCAGACCATTTCATACGTAATACATCGGATATACGAACGCCAGCAAAATAAAATGAGAATAGCCAAATATTACGCGCGTGATGAAAGTAGTCGTTTTCGGATAGGTCTAGTTCTTCAATTATCTTTACCTCTTCGGGCGAAAGACCAATTTTTACTGACTCAGGAAATTTGATGGCTATTTTTCCTTTGCCAAAAGGGTAAGCTTTGTTATCGACTAAACCGCCTTTAATGGCCTGATTGTAAATTGTACGAATGATTAGAAGGTGGTTGACAATAGTTCGCTCAGAAATGCCTCTGCTCCCTTTAAGAAATGCTTGATAGCGGTTAAGTAGTGGAACTGTAATCTCTGAAAAGGGAATATCTTTGCCTTTGAGAAAGTCCCGAAAATGATTTATGCGTGTTTGGTCTGTTTTTACTCGATTGTACTTACCTGCTTTGTGCATATTATCTATGAAAAGAGTAGCTTGTTCAAAAAAGCTGGCTTCCGTGGTAGGTGCCATCGTTTTACGCACTGTACTTAAAACGACTTCCTTTGTCTGACTTTTTACCGTTAGTAAATTGTCACTAATTTCAGTTTTCTTTTGTAGAATGAAATGATTTAAACGAACTGCATTAGGGTAAGATTTTTTCACTTTTTGATTTACTGCATCCCAATCAGATTCTTTCAAGTTATGCCCTAAATAAATATAGGTGGTTTTGCGATTAACCGTAACGCGTAGAGCCAACGGATAGGTGCCGTCATTGTTCTTCTTTTTGCGAAGCACAATTTTTAATGAAGATGCCATAAAAAAATAGAAATTTTGTTCGCAGGTTCTAAACTCAGTAAACAAAGATACAAAAAATTTGGTACAACATAGGTACAACAAATGGCATTTTTTTATGGATTCATCTAATATGATAGTTTTGTAAATTACTGATAATCAGCACATATTGAAGTGTATGAATCCATATTAAACCATAATTTGTAGGATTCATAACCCTAAGGTCGGCAGTTCGATCCTGCTCCCCGCTACACTGATTATCAAGCCGTTACGATGAAAATTCGTAGCGGCTTTTTTGTTATTGTGACATAATTACAACATCGTACGATTCCAATTTGTACAAATTTTACTCAGAATAAATTTATCTAAATGCTGCAAGTGAGTGCAACGGGGTCAAATTTTTTCAATTATTTTAACATTTCTAGCGTTAAATCATCAAAATAAGCGGTTCCTTCACAATCACCTGAAGTAAAACCCAAACGACAAGTGATTTTTATGTATCCATCACCCGAGTTGAAAGGAAGCTGTATCAATGTCCAGTCGTTGGTGCCTTTTAAGTCTTTACTGCGAGGGGGGAAACTAGGATTACTCGTGCTTGTAACTACACTCAAATTAGCTCCCACTCCATTCGAATTCGTTTGAATAGTGATGTCCTGGGTTTTGATCCAACCTTTTAAAATATAATTAGTATAGGGTATTACTCTAATGGTCTGATACACTTGTAGGTCATTGCTTTGTACTGAGCCATAGGCGGGGCCTGTATATATTTTGATGCAATTTGAGCCATTTCTCCCTTGCCCTCTGAGCCATGAAAATACGCCTTGGCTAAGTTTCCAACCTGTTTTTAACCAAGGCAGGGTTAAAGTACTACTCACAAAGCTTACGGAGTCTTCAAAGCTGCTATTGGAAAGTGGAGAAAAGTAGGGTTGTAAATTGACTGTTACTTGCGCTTCTGAGCAGGAAGAGAGATTGCTTCGATTGCAAATGGAATAAACAAAGCTATCGGTTCCACTTTTTTCGTTGGAAAAGTAATTGAGGCTGCCATTCGGATTGACCGTTACTGTACCTTTGGTAGGCGTAGTGACAAGGGTAGGTAACGAAATTTGAGTTAGATTCGTTACTGCTGTACCATCGGGGTTTTGATCATTATTCAAAACTGAAATAGTTTGAGTTGCCCCGCCCCCCGCATAAATATTGTCAATGTGGGCTATTGGCTCACTGCATCCTTTTAGGAGGGCTCTAAATGTACTTCCTCTTTGTGCCTGAAAGCCTGGCAACAACGTAACGCTATTATTGGCTATATATAATCCATTTGTTTTATTAGGTATATTTTGCGTGGAAATAAGCGTACCAGCTGTCCGTTCAATTCCTGATGTGTTCGTACCTGTAAGTGAAACAGTATTGGTAATGATTGACACTGTAAAAGGCGCACTTGTCAGACTGTTACAGCCATACGTGCATGCGACGGAGTAGTTTGTGTTAGCATGAGGTGCGACTATAATGGAAGAGCTAGTCTCACCCGTAGTCCATAAATAGGTACCATAACAACCATACGCAGTTAATGTGACCGACGAACCTGGACAAACCTCAGGGATGCCGCTGATTGTAGGTGCATCTACGCCGCAGGTATTTCCATAATTTCCGCTAATCGGACTTGAAATGGCCGAAGCACCGTGCGCATCAGTTACCCGAATACGAGAAAGATAAGGGCCTTGCTGAGGGATTATATAATCGAAATAGTGAGCGTTCAGAGGAGGTGTATCAAAAATGCCATCATTGTTGACGTCAAATTCAACCGTGAAGGAGTCGCTGTTGGGGTCTGTAGTTGTTGTTGCGTCAAATCGAGTAAATTGTTCTGTGTTTGCAGTTGTAGGGTACAGAAGTTTTAAAAAGGGCTTGGGAGCCTGATTTCCCTCAGTTACATTGAGGGTAAAGGCAGAAGAGACCTTCCGATTTCCTTGCCGATCACACACTGAAATATAAAAAGAATTGTTCTGCCCTGCCGTATAATAAGGGGTTTTAAACGTGGCCATTACCGAGGTAGGATTCGAGGTCGATTTTTTAAATACCAACTCATCAATAGTATTGCCTTGGTAGTCAAATAATTGAGCGTACGAAACGCTGTCAGTATCTTCTGCGTTGAAACTTATATTGAGTAATCCATCAACAGGCGACAGGATGTTGGAAGTTAGTATAGTGAGACTTGGGGCAGAATTTACGGTTTTGATTCGGTTGAAGTAATGGCTTTCGTTCAGCTGAACCGATGAACCATATTCCAATCTGGTGTAATCTTTAGGGTAAAGTGTTGGAAAAAAACTCCCACGTATTCCCCTTAATCCGTTATACATTAATCCCCCAAAGGCATTATTGTCGTGGCGCGCATCGTGATTGAGCCCGAAAGCATGTCCCATCTCGTGGCACAAGGCCCCTAAATAGGACGATGCGACCGAACTGAAGGTTTCCCCTTCAAACCACATAAAAGAGGTACTTTGCACCAAGGGATAAGGCCCCCATTCGGGTACCGTTTGGCCAGCATAAGGGGTGTTATCCAGTAGTCGTTGAGGGTTAAATAATTGTATAACGGTACTTCCTAGCTGCATTAATCCCGAATTTTTCCCACTTCCTCCTCCACCTCCCAAAGCCAAACCGCCGTAAAAACTGCCATCGGGGTTTTGTACGTGCGTTTCGGGAATTAATATCCATAACTCTCCCTCAAAATCTACGGTTAATCCTACATTTTTGGCAGCGACCTTTGTTCGTTCAAAAAGCACATTCCCATTTCCTCCCCATAAGTAATCATCGGTTTCTGGGACATTGACTAAGTGAATTTTGGGCCTTGGAGACTCTTCTTCGGTTTCATAAATAAACGTTTTTGACCCGAAGCCGTTTTGGAGCATGTTGTTACGGTACCACATTTGCGCCATTTCAATCGCGAATTGAAGATTTTCCTTATAGTGGGGTTGAGGTGTGCGGTTGGAGGGAACGACATACCCTATTCTTACTTTTGCAGGTGGTAGGGCTGGCACCCCAGTTCCGAAGGTTTTATAAACTGAATCACTCAGCAGGGGGTGTTGAGCCATGATTACAGTTGTATTGTAAAGAGTAAGTAGAACTACGAGCCAAACGGCTATTTTAAGAGCCCAATACTTTTTCATAAGCACAGAATGTTTTTGAAACGGCGTGATACACCCTACGTTTTGTAAGATATTCTAATCTAAGAGAAAGTAACCCATCATGGTATGATGCAGGTCATATAGGGGTAAATACTTTTTGGATTGTCTTTGCATTAAAATTCGTTGGAAAACGTTAATTTAGTGGAAACAAATTAATCTAATAAGCTATGAAAACCCGATTCACACTTTTAGCCACCTTTTTGGTGCTTACTACCGTTTTAAGTAGCTGTTTTTATTCAGGAGGATACCGTTCGCGGTATTATGATCCTTATTATGCACCCCGCCCTTACGTTCGGGTAGTGCCGCCGCCGCCTGCGTATCGCCCTCGGGTTTACGTAGCCCCACCACGATACCGCCCGCCGCATCGTTACGAAAGTCGTGGACGTTATCAATACCATAGAGGCAGTCGCAGACGTTGGTAAATAGAAGACTGATTATAAATTTTTGACATGAAAAAGATATTTTTATTGATGCTTTTTGGGTTAATTCTTGAATTGCCAACCGCCCAAGCAAAAACAGCTTCGATGGCCAAAATGACGACCATTGAAGCTGCTTCTGATGCGAAAACGCTGCGTAAGAAGAAACGAAACCGCCAACGTAAAGGCTTTATGTGGGGGCTATTTCGTAAACGCAATGCCTGCGATTGCCCTAAACATTGATTGCTAACTCACTTTTTTTAGCCAAAATGTCGTGGTAGGCTCCTTCCCAAAGCGCGAGTCTTTGTTCTAAAGAGGCTACCACGGCTTCTTCGGCCTCTTGCCAAAAGGCAGCATTGGTGCTACACAAGTTTTCGGTCATTTGAATCGCTAAATGACTATGATGGTCGCCATCTACTTCAATGTGACGTTCGAGGTAATATTTAAAAATCGAGATATTATCGGGAGATGTTTGGTTTAAATGATTGACTATCGAAACAAATTCGATTGCCTTCAAGGTCTATATCAGATGCTATTGCTGATTTCTTGAAATGGACGGAAATGTCTAAAATTTTCAGAAAAAAGTTATATATTTGAAAAGACTAAAACCAACCTTTTTTGATTTATGAGAACCATTGATTCTTGGCTAAATGAGTACGGAGAAAGCCACCAAAACCCTACCAACAAGCTTGTACATTGGATATGTGTTCCTGCCATCTTTTTTAGTATCGTAGGTTTATTGTACAGCGTAAAGCTACCTTTTGCCATTACCGAAACGCTCCAGCTAAACCTTGCGATTTTGATTTTAGCTTTTGTAAGTATTTACTATTTCCGCCTGTCGGTAACCCTCGCCATTGGGCTTTTGTTCTTTTCTGGGTTTTGTTTGTACTTGGCACAACAAATAGAAAATCAAGGCTTTACACTTTGGAAGGTATCGGTTGCGATTTTTGTTATAGCGTGGATAGGGCAATTTTGGGGGCATAAAGTGGAGGGAAAAAAGCCCTCGTTTTTCAAAGATTTACAATTTTTAATGATTGGTCCCGCGTGGCTTATGCACTTCATTTATAAGAAAATAGGCATTCCCTACTGAGCAAATGAATGGATTTGAGCGTCAAAAAAAGATATACCTCGACGGTGCATCGGGTTTGGTTTCGGCGATTCCTGTTGATAATGCCCTTCTAGAAAAAAAAGCCCTTGGTGCTATGTCGCCCAAAGCGGCTGCGTATATTGGGGGAGGAGCAGGCCACGGTAGTACCATAGCCCAAAACCGTGCGGCTTTTGAACGATGGCGGGTACTGCCTCGAATGCTCCGCGATGTGTCGGTACGAGATACCAGTATTAACTTGTTTGGTCGAAAACTCCCTTACCCACTTTTGCTCTCGCCCATTGGTGTACTGGAAATGGTTCATCCTGAGGCCGATTTGGGGGTCGCTAAGGCAGCAGCAGCGCTAGGAATTCCCTATATTTTTTCCAATCAAGCGTCGGTGCCGATGGAGCAATGCGCGGAGGCGATGGGTTCGCAACCACACTGGTTTCAGTTGTATTGGAGTAAGTCGGATGAGCTTGTGGCGAGTTTTGTAGAGCGGGCTGAAAAATCAGGCTGCGAAGCAATTGTTGTTACCCTCGACACGACCCTTTTGGGATGGAGAACCCAAGATTTAGAATTGGCTTATTTGCCTTTTATACACGGGCTTGGTATTGCGCAATATACTTCTGACCCCGTGTTTAGAAAGTTGTTAGACGAGCCAGACGCCGCACCTACGCCTAAACCAACCATCACTTTTGACGCCATTCGTACCCTTTTTAGCGCGATTAGCCATTATCCAGGTAATTTTTGGCAAAACGCTACATCGGGTTATCCCCGCAAAGCCGTCAAAAAGTTTATAGATATTTATACACGGCCATCGTTGACGTGGGAAAACTTGGGTTATTTACGGAAACGCACAAAACTGCCCATTTTATTGAAAGGAATTCTTCATCCCGATGATGCACTGAAAGCCCTAGATTATGGCTTAGATGGGATTGTGGTATCCAACCATGGTGGTCGGCAAGTAGATGGTGCCGTTGCGACGATGGACGTGCTGCCGCTGATTGCTGAGGCACTGCAAGGGCGTATGCCTATTCTTATCGACAGCGGTGTACGTGGCGGCGCTGATATATTCAAAGCGCTGGCATTGGGAGCAACGGCGGTGTGCTTGGGGCGTCCGTATGTATATGGGCTTACATTGGGCGGAAGTGCAGGGGTAAAAGAAGTTGTGTCGAATTATCTAGCAGATTTTGATCTTACTATGGCTTTGGCAGGTTGTCGCTCGGTGAAAGAAATTGGGCGAGAGTCTATTTTGAAGGTATAATCTTTTAGGAACCAGGGTTAAAAACTTTCCCCCTGATTCCTAAACGTGTCTAAAGTTGAAGGTAAACTAGAGGCTACCCAAAAGCGACTGTTTTCCCAGACTGGCTACTTTCGAGGGCTAGTTCCATCACTCGGGTGGTATTTCGAGCTTGTTGAGGCGTCACCTCTAATGGCACTTTATTGACAATGGCTTGATATACATTTTCGTAAAAAGGGGCATAATGCCCAGCTTGGCTTGGGATTATTTCAGCACCTGCCTCGGTATAAAGTGTTCCCCAAAGCTTTTCTGGTTCGCTTCCCCAATCTTCAGTAGTAGGTAGCGCATTTTTGCGAAGCGTTTCTTCCTGTACATCCAACCCTGACTTAAAAAAGCTGCCTTTGCTGCCATGAATAATGTAGCGAAGGTCGTTTTGGAATACCATCAGACTGGCTTTCAAAATGACGCGTTTATCTGCATAATTCATTTGAATGTCAAAATAATCGTCGGTCTCTCCGTCGGGACGAATGATTTTGATTGTGGCCGTCACGCTTTTGGGGGCGCCAAAAAGTACCAGTGCTTGGTCAATCAAATGAGGCCCTAAATTATAGAGATTGCCTGCGCCCGCCGAAGCCACTTCTTTCCAGGTGCCTTTGGCTACTTCGGGGCGAAAACGGTCAAAATGAGCTTCGTACTCTACGATATCACCCAATTTATTTTCCCGTAATAACGTCTGTATTGTCAGGAAGTCGGAGTCCCAACGGCGGTTTTGATAAGCCGTAATCGTAAGTCCTTTTTCTGCCGCCAATGCAATTAAAATATCAGCTTCGGCAGTTGTGTTGGTAAAGGGTTTTTCGATAACAACGTGTTTGCCAGCTTCCAAAGCTGCTTTTGCGTAAGGGAAGTGGAGGTCGTTGGGGGTACAAATAAACACTAAGTCGATTTCTGAATCGGCCAAAAGCGCTTCTGCGCTGCCAACAACGGCAATATTTGGGTCAAAATCGTGGACCGAAGTGGTGTTGCGGGTAACAACTTTTGAAAGTTTAAAATGCGGATTTGTGGCTAAAAAAGGAGCGTGGAAGTACCGTCCCGAAAGGCCAAATCCAATTAATCCAACATTTACAACGGGGTCAAGTGGTGAGTTCATGCGACTAAAAATGCGTTTTCTTTCTTACCGAAGCGTTTTTTACGACAAAGTTACTGTAAAGTTGGGGATAAAATACGTGTGAGTAGGACTGCGGGCGTAGGATTAATTTGTACCTTTGTGGGCTCATTTTGAACAGCTTTTTACGAATGCAATTTTTTGAAAAGAATAAGACATTACTTGCCCGCTTGGGGGTTTTTATATCGCTAGTGACGCTGTTGTTAGTGGTGCTTATTGGGGTTGAGTTTTTTGTGGGAAACGGCGACGGCGTTTGGTTTGACTACGATTTGCGTCTGATTGGCTTTCGCGTAGCTGCTTGGGCGGTATCGTTGGTGGCGTTGTCGCTACTCATCAGAAATTCATCACCTCTTTTGCAAAATATCCTTCTTTCGGTGGTATCAGTCGTACTGGTGATTTTGGGTGTGGAAACGACTGTTGGATGGATTCATGATGCGGGTCAAAATCAACCTACCACACAAACGGGGCCTCAGTATGCTGGGCCTGCGTATGATTCGAGCTATGCGTTTGACGAATTTTTAGGACGCAAGCCCATTCCAAACCATACTTTTGTTTGGGCCAAAACGCTGGATGGAAAGCCTTTTATTCAGATTCCGATGAAGGTTGATTCGTTCTCGCGGCGTATTACGCCTTTTGCCGATTCTGCACAGATTGTGCGAAATAAATATGCGTTATTTTTTGGGTGCTCATTTACCTACGGAGATGCCGTGCGGGACAATGAAACCATTCCCTTTTATTTCCAAAAAGACAACGCTGACGTTCAGGCGTATAATTATGGCTTCTTTGGTTATTCTCCGCGACATGCACTGGCGCGTTTGCAGCACCAAAATGTTGCACAACAAGTGGCTCAAAAAGACGGTATTGGTATTTATACCTACATCGAAGACCACGTCAACCGAGCTATTCCGTCAGTAGGTTGGATCGGTATGTACGATGGCTATTTCCCCGATATTGATGAAAAAACCATGCAAACGCAAGGAGTTTATCGGTTTGCCCACCCTTTGAAATACCGTTTTGGAATGATGTTGTTTAAAAGTAAAGTTCGTCAGCATTTTGCGATGGATTTTCCTTTTGTATATCGCCCGAAAGATTACGAATTGACGGCTAATTTGATCAAAGCAACGGAAGACGAGTATAAAAAGCAGTTTAAAAACGATAAGTTTTACGTGATTTTGTACCCCGATGCCTTGAAAAAGGATTCACCTATGCCTGCATTGTTGAAAGAGCGGGGTATAAAGGTGCTAGATTATCGTAAGTTATTTCCTTATCCAGCAAAACAATACCAGCTTACGTACGATGGACACCCCAATCCTGAGGCACATCGGTTGTTGATGGAGCAATTGACCAAAGATCTTAAAAAACAAGGCGTACTTTAAAATGAGATTGTTGAGTATCGAACGTTTTGGGTTAGAAGACACCGAACAGGTGGCTGCCAAAGTCCTGCAAGCTTGTGGAAACGAAACCATTTGGCTATTGGACGGGGCCATGGGAGCAGGAAAAACAACGTTTGTGAAGGCGCTAGGAAAGGTCATGGGGGTACTGAATAACGTTCAAAGTCCGACGTTTTCGATTGTGAATGAATATATCACCGCCGATGGGGAAACGATTTACCATTTTGATTGTTATAGACTAAAAAATACGGCTGAGGCGTACGATATTGGGGTTGAAGAATACCTCGATTCTGGCTATATTTGTTTGATTGAATGGCCCGACCGAATCGAAGAACTTTTACCAGAAAGTTACGTAGAAGTCCATATTTCGAGCCTGCCAGACGGGTTTCGGAAGCTGGAAGTTCTCAAAAAAGCATAAATCAACAAACGTAAATCGACTAATTTGGACATGATGGGTTTTGGCGAATTGGCGCAACAAACAGCTTTGTATCCGCAAGAAGCGCTTGCCCCGCTCAAAACAAGCCAACAAAGCTTGTTGATTGGGCTTCCAAAAGAAATATCTCTGCAAGAAAATCGCATTGCACTGACGCCCGAAGCAGTGGCGATTTTGGTACGGAATGGTCACCGAGTCGTTGTGGAAAAGGGAGCGGGAGAAGGAGCACAGTTTCCCGATAATGAATACAGCGAAGCAGGAGCTCAGATTGTGTTTTCGCCCCAAGAGGTTTTTACGAGCGATTTAATCCTAAAAATTGAACCCCTCGTAGAGCAGGAGTTTGGAATCCTGAAAAATGGCCAAACCATTATTTCGGCGCTTAATCTTCCCACCCGCGACCGTTCGTATTTTGAACACCTCAATCAGAAAAATATTACGGCGCTTGGCTACGAATACATCGAAGATCCTGCTGGTGGTCAGCCTGTTATACGTTCTTTGAGCGAAATAGCAGGAAGTACCGTCATGCTCATTGCCGCCGAGTATTTGAGTAGTGCCAACAAGGGTAGAGGAATAATTTTGGGCGGAATTACGGGAGTTCCACCCACCAAAGTGGTAATCATCGGTGCGGGAACTGTGGCCGAATACGCCGCCCGTACAGCGCTGGGACTTGGGGCAGAAATCAAAATTTTTGACCAACACATTTACCGCCTTCAACGGCTGAAATACGCCATCGGCCAGCACATTTATACGTCGATTATTGAGTCAGATACGCTTTCGGAAGCTGTGCAGCGGGCCGATGTTGTTATTGGCGCCCTGCGCCCCGAAGACGGTCAAAATATTTACGTTGTTACCGAAGAAATGGTTTCAAAAATGAAACCCAACTCGGTGATTATCGACGTGTCTATCGACCAAGGAGGCTGCATCGAAACCTCGCGTATTACCACCCACAAAGACCCGATTTACCGACATTACGACGTCATTCATTATTGTGTGCCCAACATTGCATCGCGGGTGGCACACACGGCAAGTGTTACGTTGAGCAATGTTTTTTTGCCTATGTTGTTGAAAATGGGCTCGTTAGGGGGCGTTGAGGAAATGATGTACGCACGTCGTTGGTTTAGTAAAGGAGTTTATACGCACCGTGGCACATTGACAAATCCTTTTATCGCAAAGAAGTTTTCGATGCGTCATAAAGACCTTAGCTTGTTATTGGCAGCACGGCTCTAGTCAGATTTTGTTCAATAATCTGAAATTTTACTTTCGACATTCAAAAAATCATGATTAATCACAGCAACGAAAATACCTTAATGGATGATGCTAATTCACCCGAAGTGAACAAACAGCTTTTGGGGATAGTATCACAAGATTTTGTCAAGGTTTCTGACCAGCTAAAAGAAGCTTCCTATCAAATTCGGAAGCGAGGCTTTTCCACACACCCTATTTTTGTGGCGGTACAAAAAGAGATAGAACTTGGCGTATTGCTGATTGGAAAAACCGAACTAGAAAACGAATGGTCGTACCGAGCTTCTATGTTAGACGAATTTATTCAACGTAATCTCGTAGGTCTTGAATCCATCGAATTGTTCAAAGAAAACTATAAAAACCCTGACGAATACTGCTGTCTATTCGTCATTCAAGGCGATTTTGCAGGCTTTATTTTTATCCCTTATCCTGAAGATTAACAATGAAAGCGAACCCAACCATTCTTACTTTATCGGTAGTTGTCAGTTTATTTTTCGTGAGTTTTATAGCTAAAAACGACGAAGGAGCCTACCAAAATGAAATAAATCAGTGGCATCAAAAGCGGATTGAAAGTCTCAAAAGTGCAGAAGGTTGGTTGAACTTAGCGGGCTTGTTTTGGCTAAAAGAGGGAGAAAATAGCTTTGGTAGCGATGAAAAAAATGACATTGTTTTTCCCAAAAAAGCATCAAAACAAGTGGGAGTTTTGACCTTAAAAGACGGAAAAGTAGCGTTTAAAGCTGACCCAAGTGCGCAAGTAAAATTGTTAGAAGTAGGCACCTCGCCCGAATTTGTGTTTGAAGACGGGAAAACTACCACGATGGAACAAGGCGCTTTACGCTGGTTTATCATAAAAAGAGGTCCTAAATATGGTATTCGTTTACGTGACTTAGAACATCCAGTTTTGGGTCATTTTCAAGGAGTTGACCGTTTTGCAATTAACGATTCCTGGAAAATCGCGGCTAAATTGGAAAAACCTACTACACCGCGCACCATTGCCATAACAGACGTATTGGGTTTAGTAAGCCAGCAGCCCTTGGTAGGCCATGCTGTGTTTGAGTGGAAAGGCAAAACGTACCGCCTAGCTGCGACAGATGCTGGAGGTGGGCGTTTGTTTATCATTTTCAAAGACAAAACTACTTCCCACGAAACCTACGGTGCAGGGCGCTTTTTGTACACCGACAAGCCAGACGAAGCTGGCAATGTTGTACTTGATTTCAACAAGTCTATTAATCCGCCTTGCGCGTTTAGTCCTTACGCGACTTGTCCATTGCCTCCTGCCGAAAACACGCTTGCGATGCGCGTAGAAGCGGGAGAAAAAGATGCAAAAATGCACTAATTGTGTTGAGCCGTTGCCAAGGTTTCAAAGAAATCTAGGACACGTTTTTTATGAGCAAAATAACCATTAGAAACGGCCGAATTGAAGTTGCGGATGGCATCAAAAAGCACATTGAGAGCTTCGTCGTCGTAGCTAGGTTGAGTAAAATACACCCACGTCTTTGAGAGGTACTTTTTGAAGCTTTCCTTCATTTGTGGCGACAGCTCTGTTTCAAGAAGAGAAAATGTCAAAAGCTTCTCGATGTGTTGCTTAAAATCGGTTTCGATTTTTCCTGCCGCTATTAGGTTCTCTCTAATCGTCTCAAAGGGCGTGGTTTCCTGAATAAAGTCAAGTGAGCCAGATAGTTTACCCAAAACTTCCATTGAGTCATTGCTCCATTGATCAAATTCCAGAAATGCCTGATAGATGGCGTTAAATTGCTCGATTTCTCCTTGTTGGGTAGCTAAGTGATGAAAAGAATGGTAGATCGCTTGGTCGTTTTCTGCTACTTTTACTTTCAACTCACCTAACTCCTTTTCCAAGGAGGGTAGGAGTTGAGCCAAGTCATTGACGGTATATTTCACCCCGTCATAGTCAAAAGTTTTGATACCAGTATTTCCTTCTGCTATTTGTGTAAGGGTTGCTAAATCATACTGTAGTGCCATTGTGTTGTGAAGGGTTTCAATCATTTTTGCCCCAAATAATTCATTAACAGTGGCGCTTGACGGTGGATTTAAAGCGACATCTGGTAGCTGCGTAAGTAAATTTTGGACATCAAAATAACCGTTAAAAAACGCGCTAAACCGACGCTTACGGTAGTTTTCTGCGTAATCTGTTGCAAATTTTTGGGTTGGAAGTTCAGTGGTTGGCTTTGAATAAGCGACGTTCGTGAAAATTTTTTGGGTGAGAAGTTGCTGGTGGGTTTCGATGTGGCTGAATACGGCAGAGGCGGGTCGCAAATCTTCTAATATCGGCTCAATGTCAAGTTGTTCTAATCGTTTTATTCTATCTTCGGTACTTGGGTGTGAAGCCCATTGGTCCGTAATGACTAATTTCGATTTATTGTAACGATTGAGCTGTTCAAGACTTACCATGGGTAAGTGATTGACCAGTGGTAACCCATTTTCTTTGCCCAAAAAACCAAGCACAAAATGGTGTTGTGGATAAATATTGTTCGTCGTAACAGCCTCCGTAAATTTTTCGTCGTAGTAGTTGAGTACATTAGTATAGGCTTCGTCGGCAAGGCCAAAACGCAGGAGAGACGTAATCAAAGGTTTAGAACCAGTGATGTTGGCAGCCACCTCGTCGGCGTGAAATTCCATTTCGCGAGAAAGACTCATGTAACTGAGGTTGACCACCTCATACACTTTACGCAGGATAAACTGAATGCCTTGAATGATTTTGGCAGCAACCATGACAAAAAAGCCAATAATCGCGTGTACATCCGCAATTTTCTGAGCTAACGTGCCGTACCAGTTGTTGTCATAGAGCATGTTGTAAATGATTTGGTTAACGTTGTACACGTAACTTCCAATTTTCATGCTCCGCTGAGAAAAGTGTCCAAATTCGTGTGCAAGTATGGCTTTAAACTCATAAACCGAAACAGAATTGACCAGTGCTAAGCCTATTTGAAGGTTTTTACGTATGGGCAAAAACATACTCCAAAAACTAGAATCGTAGAAAACACAGGCGTTGACGTCGGCAGAAAGGTAAATTTTCTTTGGAAACTGGGTGCCTACTTCTTTAACAAGTGAATCTATGAACGCAAACAAGTGAGGGTCGCTCTCTGCCGTAAGTTCCACCAAGTGAGAGCGGTCCACTACGTGCTTTTTGAACATGAACTTGAGTAAAAACAAAAGAACAAGTAATCCCATAACGATGAGCCCAGCCCCAACCGCAATGGTTATCCATTGGACTTTTAGGGTGATGAACATGATACCCAAATAGCTACTCAAAAGTGTGAGGCCAATGGCTAGAACAATTAAAATGAGGTACACCACTACAAAGAAGAAAATCGCTAAAATAGCTTTGGTTGTCATCTTTTTGAAGTCACTTGTCAGTTGAATAGGGGTAGGCATAGCAAAATGGTGTTGTATATATGAACATCTCAAGTAGAAAAAATACGGAGTTTCGAGTATCAAAACTATGGTTCTTTTTTTATTTTCCAACTAAATAGGTCGTAATTTTTGAAATTTCAAAAAAATAATAATACCTTTGCGGGCTCATTTTCAATGAGTTTATTTTTATACACATTTAACAATTCTCAGTATGTTCACAAAACAGTATGAGATGGTGTTCATTATGACTCCCGTTTTATCTGATCAACAGATGAAGGACACCGTTGATAAGTTCCGCAAACTCCTTACCGATAACGGCGCGGAACTCGTACACGAAGAGAGTTGGGGGCTCAAGAAATTGGCCTACCCAATCCAAAACAAAAACACTGGTTTTTATCACTTGATTGAGTTCAAGTCGGAGCCTAGCCTTATCCAAACGGTTGAGACTGAATTCCGTCGTGATGAGCGCGTTATGCGTTATTTGACAGTTGCTATGGAAAAGCACCACGTAACTTATGCTGAGCGTAAGCGCAGTGGATTAGTTGGAAAAAAACAAACTGAAAACAACTAAGGAGGGCCAAGACATGACACTTGTAAACGAACCAATCGAGCGTAACCAAAATCGCAAAAAGTACTGCCGTTTTAAGAAAGCGGGTATCAAATTTATTGATTACAAAGACCCAAATTTCTTATTGAAATTGGTAAATGAGCAAGGTAGAATTTTACCTCGCCGCCTTACTGGTACTTCTTTGAAGTATCAGCGCAAAGTGTCGCAAGCTATCAAGCGTGCGCGTCACTTGGCTTTATTACCGTATGTAGCTGACCAATTAAAGTAAAAAACGGAAGGAGAAACTGACGATGCAAGTTATTTTAAGAACTGATATTGCTGGGCTTGGTTATAAGAACGACGTCGTTGACGTTAAACCTGGCTATGGTCGTAACTATCTCATTCCGCAAGGATTTGCGGTAATGGCGACCGATTCAAATAGAAAACAATTGGCTGAAAACTTGAAGCAAGCTGCTCACAAAGCAGAAAAACTCAAGAAAGATGCTGAAGACCTAGCTGCGGCTATTGGAGATATTACGCTTAACATCGCTGCGAAAGTAGGTGAAAGCGGAAAAATCTTCGGTCGCGTTACTAGCATCCAAATCTCTGATGCTCTTAAGGCAAAAGGTTTTGATGTTGATCGTAAGAAAATCACTATCGAAGACGTGAAAGTTGTAGGTACTTACAAAGCACAACTTGACCTTCACAAAGAAGTGAAACACACAGTAAGCATCAGCGTAGCAGGCGAAGAATAAGCCGTCTCAGCAGATGTGGATATACAAAAGGCGCGTTTCAAACGCGCCTTTTGCTTTTTTACCTATCCTTGTGAAGGTGGGTCGTTGGGAACGGCTTCGGCCGTGGGCGTTTTGCCTTTGATGCTGTCTAGCAGCTCTTGTAAAAGTCGTTCTGCCTCGGGCGTATATTTCTTCAAAGCCTCAGAACCTTCCGTTTTGAGTTGTTCAAAATACTCAGGCATTTTGTCGAGTGCCTGCTCGGCTTCTCCTTTGAGGTCGTTGGCCTTCGCTTTCAAATCCTCAAATGTCTTTTCCCCCTCTTCGGTTTGTAGGTACTTGTGTAAAGCTACGCCAGCGGCGGCGCCTAAAATGAACGTTGCTAAGTGTTTTGCATTGACCATGACGATAGGTAGTTTTAAAGTTGATGACAGAAAGGTAAAGAATCCCCAAACTTAATACAATGACTTTCTACAGGAATGGATAAACTTGCCTTTCAGTGGATAACTTGAGTTTATTTAGATAAAGTCCAAACTCAATTCTGTTTTATTTTGTTGTCTTAACCAAAAGTAAAAAATTGTTGACAGTACGTCAATTTGTGTTTATGTTAGATATTCAAAAAATACGCCAAGACTTTCCCATTCTCAATGAGGTAGTTCATGGTAAGTCATTAGTTTACTTTGACAACGCCGCCACTACCCAAAAACCCCTTCCTGTACTTGAGGCATTGGCCAACTATTACGGGCATTACAACGCCAATATTCACCGTGGTATTCACTTTTTAGCCGAAAAAGCAACTTCTGCTTTCGAGGCTTCGCGCCATAAAATCCAAACTTTTCTTAACGCACCCCGCGTTGAAGAAATCATTTTTACCTACGGAACGACCGACGGAATCAATCTCGTTGCTCAATCGTACGGCCGTACGTTTCTAAATGAAGGGGATGAAATCATCATAAGCACCCTTGAACACCACTCCAACATTGTGCCTTGGCAGATGCTTTGTGCAGAAAAAGGCTGTGTACTTAGGGTCATTCCCATCAATGATGCAGGCGAATTGCTCATGGATGAGTTTGAAAAGATGCTTTCAGAGCGCACTAAATTGGTGTCGGTTGTTCACGTTTCAAACGCGTTGGGAACCATCAATCCCGTGGCTGAAATCATTAAAAAAGCGCACGAAGTAGGAGCGAAAGTCCTGATTGATGGTGCACAAGCGACGTCACACATTGACATTGACGTTCAGGCGTTGGATTGCGATTTCTACGTGTTTTCTTTGCATAAATTGTACGGCCCCACGGGAATGGGTGTGTTGTACGGCAAAACAGACATATTGAATGCCATGCCGCCTTACCGTGGTGGCGGGGAAATGATAAAAGAAGTAACGTTTGAAAAAACGACGTACAACGATTTGCCTTACAAATTTGAAGCAGGAACGCCTAATATTGCCGATGTAGTGGCAACAAAAATGGCCGTTGAGTACGTAGAAGCACTTGGGAAACAGGCTATTGCTGATTATGAACATGAACTTTTGGTATATGGAACAGACGCTTTGCAAAGCATTGAAGGTTTGCGAATTGTGGGTACGGCCAAGGAGAAAGTAAGTGTATTGTCGTTTGTGATGGAAGGGATTCATCCGCAAGATATTGGCGTCATTTTGGATCAACAAGGCATTGCCGTTCGGACGGGACACCACTGCACGCAGCCGTTGATGAAACGTCTTGGAATTGTCGGAACTTCCCGCGCTTCTTTTGCCGTTTATAATACAAAAGAAGAAATTGATAAATTAGTGGTGGGGTTAGAGAGAGTTAAAAAAATGTTGAGTTAAACAGAATATGATTACTAAGACACAAATATTGGAATCAATTCAAGCGCTGCCAGAAGATGTAACAGCAGACGATATCATTGAGAATATCATTTTTCTAAAAAAAATAGAACGTTCTCTTGAACAAGCGAAGAAAGGAGAAACCTATTCTTTGGACGAAATGAAGCAAATGGTTGATTCATGGCAAAAGCGCGCTTAACTCAAGAAGCAAGGGAGGATTTAGAGTCAATTTTTTTTGAGCTTTCTGATTATTCTGAAGCTTATGCAAAAGATTGGGTGGATGCCTTTTTTCATCAACTAGAGTTATTAGAAAAGTTTCCCTACCTGGGAAAAATGAGTCCAATAATGCAAATAAAACCACTAAGAGAGATTTTGGTTGGTAAGTACACGGTAATTTATGTAACCTCAGATGATGAGGTTTTAGTTTTAGCTATCAGGCATTCAGGACGTAAATAAAAAAGCTTAGGTTTTGATTTGCATTTGACAACGCTGTTACAAAAAAAATAAATGACAATTAACGAAAAACAGGACGCTCTTATCGAAGATTTTGACCTCTTCGATGACCAATTGGAAAAAACCCAGTATATCATTGACTTGGGAAAAAAGCTGTCTCCGATTGCGGAGGAATATAAAACCGATGATAACCTCATCAAAGGTTGTCAGTCGCGGGTGTGGTTACATACCGAAATGCGCGGCGACCGCGTTTATTTTGAGGCCGATAGTGAACCTACTGCCCAAATTAGTAAAGGATTGGTGAGTTTGCTGATTAAAATCCTTTCGGGCGAAAAACCAGAGGATGTAGCCAACGCTGATTTGTACTTCATTGAAAAAATTGGCATGAGCACCATCATCACTTCGCGCCGAGCAGGTGGTTTGGCTTCAATGATTGTACGTATGAAAGACTTTGCCCAAAAACAACTTATTGCTTAACACTTACGTATTATGTCTGAAGCAGAACTGAAAGAAGAAGTAGTCAAAGCCATCAAGCAAGTATATGACCCCGAAATCCCCGTGGACGTGTGGGAACTTGGCTTGATTTATGACCTAAAAATATTCCCTGTCAACAATGTTTATGTCGAAATGACCCTCACGTCGCCATCGTGTCCTTCAGCAGGTACGATTCCTGTTGAGGTAGAACAAAAAATTCGCGAAATTGAAGGAATCAACGATGTGAGCGTTGAGCTGACTTGGGATCCGCCGTACTCTCAAGATATGATGAGCGACGAAGCCAAACTCGAACTTGGGTTTATGTAATCCAAAGGCGAATACTATATTTAAAACTGTCAACTTTAAAACTGTAAACAGATTATGTATCCTCCACATTTAGTAGCTCCTATGCGGGCTCAATTGACCGATAACGGTTTTACTAGCCTCGAAACGGCTGATGCAGTGGATCAATTCATGGCCAATGCCAAAGGAACGACATTGGTCGTTGTAAACTCTGTGTGTGGTTGTGCAGCAGGTGCCGCCCGTCCAGGTGTGTTGGGAGCGTTGCACTACAGCGACGTGAAACCTGATAACTTGGTAACCGTGTTTGCGGGTGCTGACCAAGAAGCAACGGCCAAAATGCGTGAGTATTGCTTGCCATACCCTCCATCATCTCCTGCCATTGCGATTTTCAAAGATGATGAATTGGTTCACTTTATTGAGCGCCACCACATCGAAGGACGCAATGCCCAAATGATTGGCGAACACCTCATTACGGCATTTGACGAGTTCTGCGGCGAAAAAGCATAATTTATAAAATCTCCTAAAAAATCCTCTCCTTTTTGTAGCGAGAGGATTTTTTTATGGAGTTTGTAGTGGTCAGTTCTAAACTTCTATCTTCAATTATTTGTTAGCCACTTATTAACCTTTTTAAACATGATAGGTCATCGCTTTTCTGAATTTAAACCGTCTGAGCAATCAGGTAAAAACAAATTTGACGAGTTGTTGAACATCTTTCAACAATTGCTTTTGATGACTTCGGGCGATGTGTCGCAGGCGATGTCGTGGATGAATCAATTGGATCGTCAATACAAACTGACAGATGACCAATATGGAATTGGTGATTTTTTCGACGATTTGAAGCGCAAAGGCTACATTACCGAAGAAAACGAAGAAGGCCAAGTCATAATGACGCCCAAAAGCGAGCGTAGTATTCGTAAAAGTGCCCTTGAAGAGATTTTTGGAAAGCTCAAACGTTCTAAGTCGGGAGGAAATCACCGTACACCTTACACGGGTGTGGGAGATGAACTGAGTAGCGATGTTCGTAATTTTCAATTTGGGGATTCGTTGGAACAAATTTCGATGACGGAGTCTATCAAAAATGCCCAAATCAACCACGGTGCCGAAGATTTCTATTTGTTAGAAAATGACTTAGAGGTTGTTGATAAAGAGCAAAAAACCAGTACGGCTACGGTGCTGATGATTGACATTAGTCACTCCATGATTTTGTACGGGGAAGACCGTATTACACCCGCCAAGAAAGTGGCGTTGGCCATGGCCGAACTCATAAAAACCAAGTATCCCAAAGACATGCTCGATATTATTGTTTTTGGAAACGACGCTTGGCAAATTCAAATCAAAGATTTGCCGTATTTGGAAGTAGGACCTTATCATACCAATACCGTGGCGGGGCTTGAATTGGCGATGGATTTGTTGCGTCGCCGCAAGACCAAAAACAGGCAGATATTTATGATTACCGACGGAAAACCGACTTGTTTGAAGGAAGGAATAAAGTATTATAAAAACAGCTTTGGCCTCGATCGCAAGATTGTCAGCAAAACGCTTACTTTGGCCGCGCAATGCCGTCGTTTGGACATTCCGATTACTACGTTCATGATTGCTTCGGATCCTTATTTGAAGCAATTTGTGCAGGAATTTACGCGGGTCAACAACGGGCGAGCGTATTACAGCAACCTCAAAGGCTTGGGCGGATTTGTGCTTGAAGATTTCCAACGTAACCGTCGTAAAAATTTGAAATAGTGTCCTCAAAAAAACTCCTATACCTTTCTCTTGCCGTTTTTGTGGGAATGGTGGCGTATCAAGTCTATCTGAAAGCCACTGAAAAAGAAGTAAAACCGCTGACCAAAACGTGGGAAAAGGCGGTGCCACATCAGCAAGTTCCCAAAGGGTTGGCTTCTTTGAGCGCCAAACAGTGCGGAGCTTGCCATCAGGCACATTACGAAGAATGGCAATATTCGACTCACTCTCACGCGTGGACGGACAAACAGTTTCAGGCGGAGTTGAGGAAAGAGTCTAGCCCATATTTGTGCATCAATTGCCATATTCCGCTTCAAAATCAACAAGAATACGTAGTTTCGGGGCTGCTTGATGGGGATATTTATCAGCCTGTAAAACAGAAAAATCCCCACTTTGACCCTGAGCTTCAGAAAGAGGGAATCAATTGTGCCAGTTGCCACGTGCGCGATAATGTTGTTATTGGTACAACAGGTACGGCCAAAGCCCCGCACGCCACCAAAAAAGACCCCGAATTTTTATCAGAAAAACTCTGTATTTCTTGTCATAATGCCAGTGCTGTCGTAACGCCAACGCTCGTTTGTACCTTTGAAACGGGCGATGAATGGAAAAAAGGGCCTTATTACGGCAAAAAAACGTGCATTAGCTGTCACATGGAGCCCGTAGAAAGAGAAATTGTAACAGGCTATGGTAAACGCCTAAGCCATTTACACTACTTTGCAGGGTCGGGCATACCCAAAGAGAAAGGTGCTAAAACCAAGGGACTGAATGGGCTATCGTTCACGACTTCAAAGCTGGCTACTACTTACAAGGTCGGTGAGGAACTTGACTACCGATTGACGTTGAAAAATGAATTTGCAGGGCACCGCCTTCCAACGGGTGATCCCGAACGCTACTACTCGATTTTGTTGGAACTCGTAAATGCTGAAAACAAAGTTATTGCTTCAAAATCCGACCGAATTGGAGAGAAATGGGAATGGTGGCCTGCTGCTAAAAAACTTTCAGACAACAACCTAAATCCTGGCGAAGAACGCTCTTTTGTGTTGAAACAGACGTTGAAAAGTTCTCAATCGTTGACGCTCCGCACCAAAGTAACCAAACACCGCCTCAATCAAGAATCGGCTACGTACAACAAACTGGATAGCAGCTATCCGTTGTCGATAACGGTGTTTGAAAAGGAAGAAAAGTTGGTGGTGAAGTAGTGACTTATAACATTTTAAGTGTGAGAGCCATTACATAATCATTCTGCACTTCGGTGCCAAGTACAAAAACGTGCTCGCCTATTTTCTCAAACCCCATTTTGGTGTAAAACCGTAGCGCGCGGGCATTTTCTTCCCAAACGCCCAACCAAACAGTGGCGAACCCCATATTTCGGCACCAGTCGAGGGTATAATTCATTAAAAACTTGCCGAGCTGTAAGCCGTGAAAGGCTTTATCGACGTAAAATCGCTCAATTTCTACGACTCCTTCGGAAGTAAGTTCTTTGGGCGCGTGGTTTTTGATTAATTTAATAAAACCAATAAGCTGTTTGCCTTTTTTTAAAAGTAAGTATTTAACCGTAGCATCAGTAAGTTCCTTCTGAATTTGCACAAGGGTAAACTTTGTGGAAATGTGCATTTCCATGTTTTCAGACGTATTATACTCGGTGTACGTATCAACAAAGGTCTGCTGACTTAACGCCCGTAATTCCTCAGCATCACTAATTTGGGCGGGAAGTACGTGAGGGAGTTGTACTTCGTATTTTTGCTCGATAACAGACGTTCCAAATGCTGTACTTTCGCTTTCTTCCGTCAAGATAAAGCCGTATTTTAGGTAAAGAGTGGCGGCTTCATTTAGACCTTTTACCGTCCACAAATAGCAAGATGCATAGTTTGCTTTCTGTAAAAATTCAAAAAATAGTCCCATTAAACGTTTGCCCAGCCCCAGTCCTCTCACTTCTTGTCGTAGCAAAAAATACCTTAATTGAGCTTTATCACCTCGGTTCATTAGAAAAAGACTCCCTACTAGTTTTCCTTCAACTTCACACAACCAAACCGCATCTCGGTCGGGAGAAAAGTGATTGGTAAATTCTTCTAAGCCCTCTTTTACGTACGTAGAAAAAATAGCCCCCCCAAACGAATACCCATCGCTATAGATAGCATCGTGAAGTTGGGCAACAGCTTCAACGTCGTGTTCGGGACGAAAGTCAGTTCTAATTGAGATGTTGTGTGAGAGCATTAGTTATGGTCTTTTGGTAGAAGATACTGTCCACGGCCATGCGCGGAAAGGCAGTAGGAAGTGACTCAACGGGCAGTTGTTCAAAACCATTTTTTTCGTAAAAGCGCATTGCTGCTTGGAGGCGGGGGTTAGTGCCCAAATAGATGTGTTCAATGTTGTGTAATTCGCAGTGTTTCAACAGCGTCGAAAGTAAGAGCGAAGCCACTCCGAATGCTTTTCCGCGATAGTCTTGGTGGACAAACATTTTGCGTATGGCTCCCATGTTGTTGCCAATGTCGATAAGGGCAATTGTGCCTACCAAAGTGCCATCAACGGTGGTAGCTACCCAAAAATTACCCGCATTTTTGCAATAAAACTCAGGGATAATCAACAAATCGGGTTGGTCTTCGAGGGTGATGGGGACTTTAAACTCAATCTGTTGAATGTCCAAAATTAAGTCAATAATGGGCTCTTCATAGATGGATTGGTACTCCGAAATTTGTATCATGGCAATATAGGTGGTGGTGAGTTTTAAAGTAATGCTGCAAATTAAATAAGTGGTTTTAATAATTAGAAATGTTATTTTTTGATAGATTTATGCTGAAAACGTATAAGTGTTTTCTTTTTATAAAATGGATTTTCGTCAACTGAATTATTTTTTGGGTGTTGCAGAGGAGTTGCATTTTTCTCGGGCTGCCGAAAAACTATTTATCGTTCAGCCTGCACTCAGCCGCCATATTCAGCAATTGGAAGAGGAGTTGGGGGTTGTTTTGTTTGAGCGTGACAAGCGTAACGTAAAATTGACGCCTGCAGGAAGCTATTTTCGGGATGAAATCAGTCGAATGCAGCTTCAGTTGAGGAATATCATTGAACAAACCCAACGAATCCACGGCGGTTCGATTGGCACGATACGGATGGGCCACCCTGGTTCGGCACTTTATTCCATTCTTCCCGAAGTCTTGTCGATGATGTACCAACGATTCCCCGATGTGAAAGTACAACTTACGGAAATCGCTGAGGTCGAGCTTATTGCAGCTTTATCGAGTCACGAAATTGACGTGGGCTTTACCCGTGAGATTTCTACGGATGCGCATTTTACGACTCAATTGTTGTTTGAAGAACATTTTGCCTTGGTCGTTCCTACCAATCATTGGCTCAATGAACATACTTTTACGGGCATTGAGCAGTGCTTGGAATCAGGCTTCATTCTGCCCAAGATCGAAATGGATGTCAACTATGGAAAGTTGCTGAACAATGTGTTTGAACAAGGTGGTTTTCGGCCAAAAGTAGTCTATCACTCCAATTATGGAGCTACAATTTTGCGGTTGGTAGAAAAAAAACTCGGTTTATCAGTGCTTCCTATTTCGTATCGTCAGGGTTCGTCGGCGTTGGGAGTACGCTTTATCAAATTGCCAAACCTTACCCAATTGTATTTAATTTGGCGTTCCGAAGATACCAACCCCGTACTGCCACACATTCGCGAAATTGCGCACGAAGCCGTGGGACATTTATCGTTTGACCAGTTTTAACCAAGTTATTTATCATAATGGAGATTAGAAAATCAACGCTGGAGGATTTGAGTCAAATCCAGCAATTGTACAAAACCGTTGCGCGGCGCTCGGGAGGGATTGCCCGCAAAGAACACGAGATTTTAGAAAGCTATATTTATAATTTTCTGAGTAAAAGCCTAACCAATGGTTGTTCGATGGTGGCCGAAGAAGCGGGTGAGATTGTGGCCGAAGTCCACACCTATTCATTGGGAATTGAGTGTTTTACGCACTTGTTTGGAGATACAACCATTTGTGTACACCCTGATTGTCAGGGGAAAGGCGTCGGGAGGAGATTGTTTACGGCTTTGTTGGAATACGTTCAAACGGAAAGAAAAGACATACTACGAGTAGAACTTCATGCCCGTGAAAGTAACCCAACGGCCATTGAGCTTTATAAAAAAATAGGATTTAAAGTTGAAGGTCGGGCAGAGGGGAGAGTACTTGATCCCGATGGAAGCATTGTGGCGGATGTGCCGATGGGTTGGTTAAATCCTAATTTTCAACGTCCTTAAATAAGCTCGCCCCGACGTCTCGTCGGGGCGAAAATGGCCCAGCGTCTCTGACGCGAAAAATGGTAGGACGTCGGGGCGAAAATGGCCTAGCATCTCAGACGCGAAAAATGGTAGGACGTCGGGGCGAAAATGGCCTAGCGTCTCAGACGCAATTTAGGAAACACCTGTGGCGTAAAACGCTTAGAACAACTTACGATTCAAGTCAAATTCAGAAAGGTAGTCGCTTACTCGTTTGACAAACATTCCTCCCAAAGCACCATCAACCACACGGTGGTCGTACGAGTGTGAAATGTACATCATGCTACGAATACCGATGACATCGCCTTGGGGAGTTTCGATAACCACAGGGCGTTTCTGAATGGCGCCAAAAGCCATGATGGCTACTTGGGGTTGGAGAATGATGGGCGTTCCCATGATGTTTCCAAAAGTACCAATGTTTGAAACAGTATAAGTGCCTCCCGCAAGGTCGTCGGCAGTCAGTTTGTTTTGACGAGCACGGTTGGCCAAGTCGTTGACTTTTTTTGCAAGTCCAATCAAACTGTATTGATCGGCGTTGTGAATAACGGGAACAATGAGGTTGCCGCTTGGAAGCGCCACGGCCATCCCAACGTTGATGTCTCTCTTTTTGAGGATAGTATCTCCTTCTACCGAAATATTAATTAACGGAAAATCTTTGATGGCTTTTACAACCGCTTCAATCAAAAGTGGGGTAAAAGTCAATCCTTCGCCCGTTTGGCGTTTAAATTCGTCCTTGATTTGATTGCGCCACAAAACCACGTTGGTCATGTCGGTTTCCACAAAAGATGAAACGTGCGGCGAAATTCGCTTCGATTCCACCATTCGTTCCGCAATCATCTTCCGCATTCGGTCCATCGGAATCACTTCGACTGCTTGTGGGGGTTTGTTTCCTGTTTCCTGTTTTGGGTTTCCTGTTTCCTGTTCTTTGTCATTCCGACGAAGGAGGAATCCAGCTTCAGTTTCCTGTTTTACCACGGACTGTGGACTATCGACCATGGACTGTGGACTAGAACCACGATTAGCCAAATAGTCTAAAATGTCCTTTTTAGTAACGCGATTTTCAGC
The DNA here is from genome assembly GCF_000482465.1 of Runella limosa DSM 17973. Lineage (GTDB taxonomy): Bacteria > Bacteroidota > Bacteroidia > Cytophagales > Spirosomataceae > Runella > Runella limosa. Next base: position 12,405 of record NZ_KI519421.1, on the reverse strand, counting down.
TCCTGTTCCTGCTATTTGTTCGAGTTCTTGGAGAGATACGCCTTCCATTTTAGCGATGGTTTGTACCAAAGGAGAATAAAACCGAGTACCAACAACCTCGCTGCTTGTATGCGTTGAAGAGGAAGGCTGGACATTGGCTACCAACGATTGCGTAACCGTTTCGATTTCTTTTTCAAGGGTTTGTACTTCCTTTGACTCCTCGGCTACGGGAACAACCACCGAACCATCGGTTTCAATACGGATAATGGCATTTCCGACGGGAACGACATCGCCCTCATTTACTAAAATTTCTGCAATGACGCCACCGTAAGGAGTAGGAACTTCCGTATCGACTTTATCAGTAGCCACTTCCATCACCGAATCGTCGGCTTCGACGCGGTCGCCTACTTTTTTTAAGATGCTAATGACGGTACATTCCATGACACTCTCACCCATGCGAGGCATCACCATTTCTACTATTGCCATTTTGTTGATGTTTATCGATTCGCCAAAATCTGTTTTCTAAGTAAATTCAAGAGGTAAATCCCCGTGTATTGGATGTTCTGTTCACGGAATTTGCCAAGTTGTAGTTTTTGGGTTACGGTGCCTGAAGGCCCAGCGCACGCAATCCAGATGGTGCCCACGGGTTTTTCCTCTGAGCCACCGTCGGGGCCCGCAATGCCACTTGCGGCTACACCGTAGGTTGTTCCCAAGCGCTGACGAACTCCTTCTGACATTTCAATGACGGTAGCCTCACTTACCGCACCAAATTCTGCTAGCGTTTCTGGTTTTACACCCAATTGATTTATTTTAACTTGATTACTGTAACTCACCACACCACCAATAAAATACTGCGATGAACCAGGTACTTTCGTAATCAAATGAGATACGTAGCCCCCAGTACAGCTTTCGGCCGTGGCTAAAGTCTCACCCCGTTCTTTCAACAAACGACCCACTACCGTTTCCATTTCATCGTCATCAAATCCAAAAACGAATTCTTGAATCAACGGAAGCACCTTGTCCACTTGCGCTTGATTTTCGGCTTTGAGCTGTTCGGCATCAGTACCTGTAGCCGTGAGGCGCAACTTCACTTGCCCAAAACTTGGCAAATAGGCCAAACGGATGTGTGGAGGCAAAGCGTCTTCCCATGCTTCGATGCGTTCGGCCAAAAAAGATTCTCCAATTCCCACCGTTCGCATCATTTTATGCTGAATGACGGGCGTTTCAAAAAACGCCTTGAGCTTGGGTAAAATGGCGTTGGTCATGAGGTTTTTCATCTCAAACGGAACCCCTGGCATGGAAATAAAAACCTTGCCGTTGCGCTCAAACCACATGCCTGGCGCCGTTCCCCAATAATTGGCAATGTAGGTACAAGCTTTGGGTAACGCCGCTTGTTGTCGATTGAGCTCCGTCATGGGGCGACCCCGTTTGACAAAAAACGACGTGATGATTTCCAAAGCATGTTCATTGATAACCAGTTCGGTATCAAAGTATTTGCACATCGTTGTTTTGGTAATATCGTCTTTGGTAGGCCCCAAACCTCCCGTAATTAGAATGACATCTGCCCTGGATTCGGCTTCGGCCAACACCTCCAAAATAGCGGCCTCAGTATCACCCACCGATGACTTTCGGATGGGGCGTATGCCAATATTGGTAAGTTCGGTGCCTATCCATTGGGTGTTGGTGTCCGTGATTTGTCCAAACAATATTTCGTCGCCAATCGTGATTACTTCTGCTCTGACCATGTATTCTAATTTTTTTTCAAAGTTAGACAAAATTCTCTTTTGGTATGAACGTTGTACCAATGCTTTAGGTTTGAAAATATAAACGGAGCAATGATGTTACTACCTATAAACATTGTTGTCCAAAGGTTAGACCAATTAAAACCCACATTTTTTGTCCATGAAATCTATTATTAGCGTTTGTGCGGCTTTTGTACTCGGTACGAGTGTGTATGCCCAAGATCAGCCCAAGAAAAAAAGTACCTTTGGGGATTTGTTAAAAAAAGCCGAAACGGCCATCACCGACGTAACCAAGGGAGGTACCAGCCTGACCAACGACGAAATTGTCCAAGGACTCAAAGAGGCCCTTACAGTAGGGATTTCAAACGGTTCGGCACAAGCCTCGGCGGTGGATGGTTATTACAAAAACACCCTCATCAGGATTCCATTTCCTTCTGATATTCAGAAAGTTGAAACTACGCTGCGCAAGGCAGGTTTAGGAAATGAAGTAGATCGTTTTTTGTTGTCTTTGAACCGTGCGGCCGAGGATGCCGCCAAAAAATCAAAACCTATTTTTGTGAAGGCCATCACGTCGATGAGTATTCAGGATGCCTTGGGGATTTTGAAGGGAGATTCAACTGCGGCAACGAGTTATTTGAAACGTACCACAAGCACCGATTTGTACAAACAGTTTTATCCCGTGGTTGACAGTACCTTGAAACTCAACAATACCACCAAGTACTACGCCGATTTGATAACGGCTTACAACAAAATTCCTTTGGTAAAGAAAATCAATCCAGATTTGAAACAGTACGCCACCCAAAAAGCCGTTGATGGTTTGTACGTCTTGGTTGCCCAAGAAGAACGAAAAATCCGTAAAGACCCCGTTGCCCGCGCTACTGAATTGTTGAAAAAAGTCTTTGGACAACAGTAAATCTTAATGCGCTAATACAAGCTCTAAGCTCTTCATCACGACCTCGCCCATGCTTCGACACTGCAAAAAGCTGTTGTTTCGATAGTGTTGGGCGAGTTCGCTTTTTAGTTGAACCAAGTTGTCGGGCAGACAAATTTGGTCTTCCATCATCACACTCATCAAATCCTGAATCCGTGAACGCTCTACGCGAATCCTTCCCGCAATCAGCGAACGCTCTTCTCGCTGGTATTGGAGCACACTTTCATTGGTCAAGCACTTGATTCCTAGCTCGATGATGGCGTTGTTTTGCTTAAAATATTGGGGCAGATACACCGCTTTTTTACCCTCGTACGACTGTTGGTCAAAATCAATGGAGCGGATACGGTAGTAAATTTCTTCAAAGTCAGGGGTAATGTCCACCACAAAATTGCTGGAGTGCATATCGCCCAATAGCCTTACGAAGCAGCGTTCGTTGAATTTGACAAACTCTTTACAAAAACGAATGGCGTTGAGATTTGGCTCATTGAGGTAGTTTTTGATAAACATATCCCCAGGGATTCCCGCAATGTGTTCTTCTACCAGTGTATCGCCGCTGGTCATGTAACTGATTCGGTTAGGCGAAAGAATGTGTTCTAATTCAAGGCCATAAATCCGCGACGAATCGGCATTTTTGATGTAAAAATAATCGAAGTTATCGTTCACTTTATTGACAATTCGTACCCGAAAAGGACGAGAATTGCCGTACGAACAAACGTCCACGCGATCCACGTACAAGTGCTTCATTACCGACAAATCCCCGTCGGCACGGAGATCGGCGTAAATGGTTTTGAGAGCGTCGTAAATCTCATCTATTTCGCTGTAAGAATAAAAAACCGTCTCCCAAAGCGTATCAGTTCCTTTTTTGTCGTAAAGCGGAATGGCGTTTTCGTATCGTAATAAGTAGCTGTAATCAATAGGCAGTGCTACCTCTCGGTTGTAGCTTTCGAGGTAATTGCGAAGCTCTTTATTGATTTTAAACGGTTTTTTTTTGTTGGCAATAAAGGCCATATCTATAGAGGAAATTAGGTTCGCGACAGCGTATAAGGCCGCTGCGCGTCTAATTTAAGAAAAATAAACAACAGAATCGTAAAGGACCACATCGAAGAACCCCCGTAGCTAAAAAACGGCAGCGGGATTCCGATGACGACCATGAGTCCGATTGTCATGCCAATATTGACCAAAAAGTGGAAAAACAAAATGCCTGCCACGCAATAGCCATAAGCCCTTGCGAAGCGCGTTCGTTGTCGTTCGGCCAAAAATACCACCCGACACATGAGCCCGAGTAGTAATAAAACGACGGCAGCACTTCCGATAAAACCGTGTTCTTCGCCGATGGTACAAAAGATAAAATCGGAGTGTTGTTCGGGGACAAAGTTAAATTTGGTTTGTGTTCCATCTAAGAACCCTTTTCCCCAAAGCCGTCCTGAACCAATCGCAATTTTGGATTGGGTTACGTTCCAGCCGATGCCTGTGGGGTCTAGTTTTGGGTCAACCAACACTTTGATACGGTTGCGGTGGTGGGTTTGGAGGACGTTATTGACCAAAAACTCCACACTGGTCGTAAAAAACATCATTAATCCAAAAATGACGACGAGGTTGATGGCCGTTTTTTTAGTGCGGTCGTACCGAGGAATGATGAAGTAATAGACCAAAAGTCCAAACAATGACAACCCGAGAGAAATGTATAAAGGGGAGAAAAACAGTGACAAAATGAACAACACAATGGCTACCAAGACAATGGAAGGGTAAATGCCAGGCAGTCCTTCACGGTAAAGTACAATCAGGAACGAGACAAATACGAGGGCACAGCCCACTTCTTTGGAGGCCACAATGAGAACCATTGGTAATAAAATAATGCCTGCCGTCCAAGCAATGTCTTTCCAACGCGATAGGTTAATGTGGGGTTGGGTTATGAATTGGGACAGGAGTAGTGCCGTTCCAGTTTTGGCAAATTCGGCGGGTTGGAGCGAAAACGAGCCGAATTTAATCCATGATTTGGAGCCTTTGATGTCGGTTGCTACCACCAATACGACCAAAAGAAGCAAAATACAGGCGCCATAAATAAAAGGCGCGAAGACTTCCCAAAATTTGTGGTCGATGACCAAAATGGCAATGACAATGAGCGCCGACGTACCAATAAACATAAATTGGCGCCCTGCGTTGTTGGAAAGGTCAAAAAGCTTGGTTTGTTCTTCGGGGTCATACACCGAGGCATAGACGTTGAACAAACCCATTGAAACACAAGCTGTGTAAATCAAGACCGACAGCCAATCCAAATTCTGAATAATATTTTGTTCGTTACGAGCCATAATGTCGTTTCAAAAAATCAAAAATAAATAACCAAGTGAGTGAACCCCGAGCAACCTAAGGCGCAGGTACCGCTGTGCTTTTGGGAGCTGTTTGGTGGACAATCGTTGCCTCTGGTTTGAGAGGAGTAGGAGCAACATTTTTGGGTTTTGGTTGCTGCGAACGAGGAAGAATTACGTTTTGAAGGAAGTTTTTGTTTTTCCATTCTGCCTCGTAGGCTTTCCGTTGTACGTGCCCATTGAGGTAGCGTTCGATGGCCAAAGACGCCACGGGAGCGGCTGCAAACCCACCAAATCCTGCGTTTTCAACAAAAACGGCAATCGCAATTTTTGGATTGTCTTTGGGGGCAAATGCAATAAAGATAGAGTGGTCTTTCCCTTTTTTATTCTGTGAAGTTCCTGTCTTACCGCACATCTGAATGCCTGGAATCATTGCCCCTCGCGCCACTGTACCACGAACGACGGCCATTTCCATGCCATTCACGACGGGTTCATAATAATAACGGGCAACGCCTGTTTCGTGTTTTTCGTTGTATTCGGGAAGTGGGTTGTTGTTTTTTCCAACTCCTTTCACCAAGTGCGGAACTTTAAACCAACCACGGTTGGCAATGGTAGCGGCTAAGTTGGCCAATTTCAGGGGAGTAATGAGCAATTCACCTTCTCCGATGCTGAGAGAGTAAATTTGCCCAAAACGCCATTGGTTTTTGCCAATGCGTTTGTCATAGTACTCAACGCTAGGCAGCACCCCTTTGGCTTCGCTGGGCAAGTCCACGCCAAGTTTTTGTCCAAACCCAAATTTCTCGGTGTATTCGTGCCATTTTTTGAGGCCAATAGAAGAAGCCTTAAACGCATTTTTCTCAGCATTGGCATAAATCATCCGACGGAACACGTGGTAAAAGTAAGGGTTACACGACCACTGAATGGCGCTATTTACCCCCGCAAGTCCACCATGTGGGTGGCATTTCATAGGTGCTCCTGCGTGGCTAAACACACTGCCAGGGCCAATCACCCCTTCTTGCATCGCGACCAACGCCTGTACTGTTTTGAAAGTAGAACCTGGGCGATAACTTCCCATCACAGCGCGGTTATAGAGCGGGCGGTAGGGGTTTTTTTGAAGAGCAGTATAATTCTTTGAAAAATCGCGGGTAGCAAACAGCGCAGGGTCGTAACTGGGCGCAGAAGTAATTGCAATCACTTCGCCCGAAGAAGGCTCAATGGCCACCACTGCACCTGCTTTGTGTTGCATCAAACTATCGACGTACTGCTGTAAATCTAAATCAATACTTGTATAGAGATTTTGTCCTGCCATGGCCACGGTATCCATTTCACCGTCTTTCCAGGCACCCTTGGCTACGCCATTCACATCTTGCATGACGTAGCGCACACCTCGGCGACCGCGAAGTTGCTCTTCATAAAATTTTTCTAATCCACTTTGTCCCACCAAGTCTCCTTGACGATAGTAAGGGTAGTCTTGTTCATCAAGTTGTTTTTTTGAAATCTCACTCACGTAGCCCAATGCGTGCGCAAGGGTAGGAGCTGAGTACGTCCGAATGGAGCTTTTTTGGTAGTCGAACCCAGGGTAGTCCACCAAGGCATCCTGAATGCGGGCAAACTCTTGCTTTGAAAGCTGACGAAGAAAAAGGGAAGGCTTGCGGTAAGAAAATGTTCTGGCCGCTTGCATTAGGCTATCAAACTTGGGACGTGTTATTTTAAATAAATTGCAAAGCGCCAATGTGTCGGCCACTTTCACTTTGCTTGGCGTCACGTATAAGTCATATACGAGGGTGTTGAAAACAATCAATTTCCCGTTGCGGTCATAGACTTGTCCGCGCATTGGCACATCGGGAATGGCGCGGATGGAGTTGCTCGCGGTTTCGTACGTATTGTCAAGAACTTGGAGGTATAATAGTCGAAATAGAAAAATCATTCCTACCACCACAAACAACCCATAAACATAAAATTTTCTACTCTCAGACATCTAACTAATGGTTTTAACGTATTATTTCCTCGCTTACTTCTTGTTATATAGACAAGTAATTACTTTACAAAGTTCGTAGGTTTTAAGCGATTTACAAGAAATTTTGAGAAGATATTCAATAAAAAAAGAAGGCTTTTGGCCTTCTTTTTTTATTATGATTTTTAAAGTTTTGTGGCTTACCAACCCGCCCCTTTTACCTTGGTTTTGATGCGGCAAAGGTACATATCGGCGGTGATGTACAAGGTGGTGCCATCGTCACCCCAGCCACAGTTGGCGGTGGCTTCGCCCGTGTCTATTCGACCCAATAACTGCCCCGTTGGCGTGATGATTAAAACGCCTCCTGGCCCCGTACACCAGAGGTTGCCTTGTTGGTCGGTTTTGAGCCCATCTGGGAGGCCAGCCAATCCTTGCTTGACCATCGGTGTGGCGTCAAAAAGAACTTTTCCTGCTCCTACCGAGCCATCAGCAAGTACAGGAAAGGCCATAACGATGGCTTTGTCGGGGTCCGACTGAGCAACGTAGAGCGTTTTTTCATCGGGCGAGAACGCCAAGCCGTTGGGACGGGTCATTTCTTTGGTGATTAAACTCGCCTTGCCGTCGTTGCCCACGCGATAGACCCCAAACCAGTCGATTTCGCGGGTGGGGTCGTTGTGTTTGAGGGGCATTCCGTAAGGCGGATCAGTAAAATAATAGGCTCCGCTCGAATGTTGCACCACGTCGTTAGGACTGTTGAAACGTTTTCCTTGAAAATTATCGGCAATGGTTCGTTTGCCTGCATTGGACAACGGCATGGCCGAAATCCGACGGTCGCCGTGCTCGGCCACGATGAGGCGGCCTTGTTGGTCTAGGGTGAGGCCGTTGCTGCCAGGTTCGTCGCCGTAGGTGCCTGCTCCCGTAAAGCCCGAAGGTTTCAAGAAGGTGGTAAGCCCTGCTTTGGCGCTCCATTTAAAAATGGTGTTGGCAGGCACGTCCGAAAACAATAAACAGTTTTGGGACTTGACCCACACGGGTCCTTCTGCCCAGATGAAGCCAGAGGCAAGTACTTCGATTTTGGCATCAGGGGCGACCAACGCATCCAATTTTGAATCATTACGAACCACTTTGCCAATGGTAGGATAACTTGACTGGGCCATTAGTTGGGGGCTGGCCAGAAGCAAGGCCGCCACCGTCCATCGTTGAAAGAAAGTCATGGTTGATAGGTTTAGAGTCTCAATGTCCAGAAAAGCAAAAAACCACTGGGATTTAATGTTGAAGGCGTGATAGCGCGAGCAGTTCACCAATTACCGTTTAATAAAATCTTGCTAAAATAACCTAAGTGATTGTTGGTTAGGTAGTTGTTTATTTCGTCATTTGTGAGATAACCTTCTTACTTTGGCTAAACCATGAAAAAGCTGTTCCCCTTCATCGTCCTTATCTTGTTTGTTTCTAGTCAGGCGCTGGCGGTGATTCGCTACGTAAAACCTATTGCCTCTGGTACTGGCGACGGCAGCTCATGGGCCAATGCTTCTGGCAACTTGCAGGCTATGATTAACATTGCTTCCCCCACCATAGATGAACTTTGGGTAGCGGCGGGTACATATTTCCCCACAGCCTACCCGAGTGGCTGCACTACCTGCGGTACGGCCAGCGCAACCAACCGCAACAATACATTTCTGTTGAAATCTGGGCTTAGAATTTATGGCGGCTTTGCTGGAAATGAAACCAACCGCGCCACCCGAAATTCCCACCTCAACGAAACTATCTTGAGCGGCGACCTTGGTACCAAATACGAAACCAACGACAACGCCTACCATGTAGTAACGGCCATCGACTGTGCTAATAATACCATTTTAGAACGCTTTACCATCAAAAATGGAAACGCCAATGGCACAACGAGTGTCACAGTCGCAGGGCGTACTTACTATCGAAGCTGGGGGGGAGGGGTGCTTTGTGTATTTTCGCAGATGAGAATAGCGCTGTGTGCTATCGTCGAAAACCAAGCCACCGATGGCGGGGGCATTCTCAACAACAGTTCCAATACTTACATCACCAACTCGGTCATTGCCGAAAATACCGCAACAGCAGGTGGTGGTGGCATCTATAACCACGAAGGCTCGGCAGCCGATATGAGAAATTGTACCATTGTCCAGAATACCGCCAATGTAGCAGGAGGGGCGATGTACAACTATAACTCAGGGCCGTTCATTATCAATAACATCATTTGGAACAATAATAGCCCGAGTTTGGCGGGTATTGCCAACAATGGTAGTACCGTTACTGGCTATGCTTCCAATGTTCAAGGTGGGTTTTCTATTTCTTGGTGTAGCGAGTGTATGAGCTCCGAGCCGCAATTTATGAATCCAGATTTTCCTGCAGGTGTTGATGGAAAATGGGGCAGTCGCGATGATGGTTTGCGGATTACGTCTTGCACACCTGGCAAAGACCAAGGCACGCATGGTTCTACCGAAGGGGTGGACATGGCCAACCAGACCAGAGAGATTGATGTCCCTTCCATTCCCAATAATATTGCAAGTATTTCATTGGACATGGGGGCGTATGAATATCAAAATACCGCGCCATCCAATCAAACATTTTACGTCAATGCCAACCTTTCAACGGGTTTAAACGATGGTAGCAGTTGGGCCAATGCGTTCAGAGGGGCTACTGCTTTTGGAATGGCATTGATGTATGTCAACAACTGCGATAACAATACCATTTTAGTAGCCAAAGGTACTTATAAACCGCATCGACGGGCGTTTGGAGTCACGAGCGGATCAAATCGTACCTATACGTTTGCCCTCAAAGGCGGGTTGAAAATTTATGGTGGATTTGTGGGTACGGAGTCAGTTGCGGAATATTCGACTCAAAAAGCCCGTCAAAATGAAACCATTCTTTCGGGCGACTTTTCTGACAACGACATCGTGACGGGTGCGGGTGGTACATTGGCGATTTCAAACAACGCCGAAAATGCCAACCATGTGCTAACAACCTATGACGGGGCACGACAGCTGCTACTTAAAGGTTTTACCATCAAAGGAGGCAATGCGCTGGGTACCTCCAACCAATATGGCGGAGGGATTTATGCCTATAGCAGTTTTTCTTTTGAAATAACCGATTGTATCATAAAGCACAACAATGCCGCTACTGGCGCAGGTTTTTATTTTCGTTTGAGTTCTCCTTTGGTGTTGAATAACAATTATTTTGATAGAAATTTAGCGTCAATTGATGGTGGTGGCCTTTACATTTCAGAAACTACGTTGAAAGCCAATAACAACGTTTTTGCAGGGAATAGGGCGGCTGCGGGGGTAGGTGGTGCGGTGCGCAATGACCTTTATACGGGTGAGTTTTTTAACAATACTTTTTATAACAATTCGGCACAAACTGCGGGAGGAGCGTTTTACACCTACGACCCAGGCATTGCTGGTGTTCCTATTGACATCAATAAAACATACAACAATATTTTTTACAAAAACGCCATTGGGACAAACACGACGACGATCTATGCCGATTTCTTTATTGAACGAAATGGCCGAGATTTTAAAAACAATATTTTGCAGTTTGCCGCTTCACAATACCCCTTAGACAAAACGCCCAATGGCATAGGGGCTACGGCTGCCAACAATCTTTTTGCGGTCAATCCACTTTTTGTGAGTGAAACCAATTTGCTCGGCCCCGATTTGATTGGCGGCACTACCGACGACGGCCTGCGACTGCAACGAACCAGCCCTGCCGTCGATGCGGGAACTTATGCTTTGGCTCCCTCTTTTGACATCCTCAACAATCTCCGTTACTTGGCTTTTGACATTGGTGCGTATGAATTTCAGCCCAAAGAAGCCTGTCCCGACAATCGTTATATTACAGAAGCGCCGATTGAGGCAGGAACTCACTACGCAGGCAGGCAGGATAGGTTTGGGTTTTTGATTGGAGATGGGAACATTACAGCATTAGGAACGGTCGCAACTGGGACGAATGTGGTTTTTGATGCCAGCAAGAGTGTGACGCTATTGCCAGGTTTTGAGACGCAATCGGGCGCTGTTTTCCGAACAAATTTGCAGGGTTGTATTACTTTTGAAGCTACCCCTGTGCCTACTTCATCGCAAAAGTAACAAGGCTGGAAGCCTTGTAATAGTTGTCACGAGCGGGGACGCTCGCGCCATTGGCGTTAATAATACTTAAATATTGTGTTTAAGTAGTTTGTTAGGTACAAACATAAGCCAATTATTGATAAGTTGATAAAAGCCCTAAAAATCCATTTTTTGTTTGAAAAATCGTAGTGTATAAATTTTGAAATTGTGACAGCTGTTCCCATTAAAAGAAACCAAACAGAAAAAAACAATGAAAGTCTTCCTCTTATCAAAGTCGTAACTAAATCGTGAATAAAACCGCAGAAGACAAATGTTAAAACTAATGACAACCCAGCTGGAAGTATTTTTTTTAGTGGTTTGAAGATTTTTAAACCCAAATAATAGCCAAAAATAGGATTCCAAAAATTCCAAAAAGTAGAAAAGTTTTTGGCTCCAAGCGACCTTTGTAAATTATTTTTCAGTGAACTAGGGTTCCCAATTGGAACTCCATTTCTCTTTTTTACGTATTCGGGCAATTCCATTCAGTAACTTTCACTTAGTGATTTTTATGTATATTGGCTAGAAGCACAAAGCTACAACGGGGCAATCTCGACGATAACTTTCAATGATTATAAAGTGCTTGTAATGATAGCGCGAGCGGGGATGCTCGCGCTGATTATTTTTAGACTTTTAGCCTAATTTGCGGCAAAAGGCTGGAAGCCTTGTAATATTTGTCACGAGCGGGGACGCTCGCGCCATCGGGGAGCGTAATACAATTATTCTATCAAGAGTGATATATCGTCAAAATATACATCTCCTGTAGTTGACCCTGATATAATTAATCCAACTTGTAAAACTTCTGTTGGACTGTATCTGTCAACGTAATTGTCTAATCTTAATGAATATTCTTTAAAATTAGATGTCCCTTCAATTTTTTGACTTCCTTCAGTAGATACAAAGAAGTTTTCTTTCTTCTTATTATCAAAAAGCCCATAAATATACATGGCAACGGTTCCACCTTCAATTTTTTCTGTTCTAATTTTTGCTCTTAATACTAGACTTGAACCCTTGGGTATAGAAGGATTGATGATATCTTGATACCAAGAATCTAGCCCGCTAAAAAGTTGGACACAAATTAGGGTATAACTTTTAAATTTGTGATTCAATGGGAAAGCATCAAAAATCATGGAGCCAGGAGGAAAAACTGACCATAGTGAATTACTACAAAGAACACGGAGCTGCTAAGACATCTAAGGAGTTTAACGTCTCGAGTGCAAACATTTATAACTGGGTTTCCCAGTACGAAAAAGGAGGTTTTTCAAGCCCATCCAGCGTTAGTAACTCTGATAAAGACAAAGAGATTCTTCGCCTTCAGCGAGAGATTCAAGCTTATAAAGAGATAATCGCTGAAAAAGAATTGTCACTT
>NZ_KI519420.1:1309115-1382914 GCF_000482465.1 Runella limosa DSM 17973 | reverse complement strand
CTCAACAAGAGCGGAACATTGCTAACGGTTGCCGCATGTTGATTATGAACGCGATCAACTTCTATAATCTGTTGTATCTATCGGAAAAACTGCGTCAGTGCAATCCAATCGAGCGAAATGAACTCTTAAAAACGATCCTGAAATCATCAACGCATACCTGGCATCACATCAATCTGGCTGGCGAGTACGATTTCTCTGATGGAACTATATCACCCGCAGTCTTTGACTGGAAAGCGTTGATGGATTTCCAACTTATACGCCCCTTTAGCGAGCAAACGCCCAAGTGACGGTTTTTGTACGAAACGGCAAAACTACCCAACTCTATGACTCTATTGAGCCACTAGACATTTCCACTCTGTTCCGTTATACAACCGTAGACAGTTATTGGTTGTATCAAAAATCAAGGCTCCTTTTGGGGGGGAGCTCAAAGAAGAAATAGCACTTGAGGAGAGCTGTGGAATGACCATATAATTGGACGTAATGGTTGTGGCTTGTGTTGGTTGTGACGACTGGCCTATACACGTCCCCGTTAGAAGAAGCCCATTTCCCCAATCGCAGGGTGGTGTCGGGTCTGTACCTGCTTTTGCATAAAGAGGTGTAATAGTTGGACCATTTGCCCCAATAAAAACCTTATCAAGTTTCCAAGTGCTATTGACTCGGTAGATTCTATGCTGAGTAAATGGCACAGGCGAAGACAGTGACCAAGGAACATCAATGTAAATAGTACTCCCCGCATCACTGTTAAAAACTTGGGAGTTTGAGGAGGTTCCTACATTGTAAGAGGTGTTGGCACTTAAAATAGTCGCTCCTACTACAGAAACCTGAGCATGGAGAGGAGCAAGAGCGAAACAGAAAACAACAAATGCAGCGTATTTTTTCATAGGATAACAAATAAATTAAATAAATAAGACATTGATTAACATCCAAGCGGGTAACTCCTACCCTTTTGAAGGATTATACCCGATGTTCATTTATTTGTAACCTAGACTTCAATTTTTTTTTGATTTTTATGTATTGTTGAGCTTTTAACCGCAACTTGTATAGTTCAAGATTACTTTATCAAAAGCATGAAAGAGGGTAGTCATGTCTCCAAGTTAGAACGGGAAGTTGAGGTGGTTTAATTTAACGACATAGTGAGTTTGTCAAATTTTTATAACACTCATTTTCAAATTCTTCCAGGCTTTAGTATCCCAACGGCGAATGCTTTTTTACCCTATTCTAGTATATTTCCATATAGTCGAAGATTTCTGTTTGTACATCATGGACACTCAAAAATGCTCACCCTCCAATAATTCCACCTTTAAGCGGCTGCATGAATCTTTAGGTTTGTGAGCTGGTAATGTAATATTCCAAGATTTAGTAGCTTGCCATTAAAAAAACCAGAGCAGCTTACCTATTTATTGACCCCATTTTTTCAACGGCAACTCACTAAAAACTGTAACAAGCATCATTAGAGGCCATTAATGCAGATTTCAAAAACGCTGACAGGTAAATTCAAGAACCTATTCAAGCAGATGAGCATTTACGACAGTTATTTGATTTAGTGACTTCAGTACCTAGAGTTGGTGGTGCAACTGCTACTGAAGTTATTCTTACTACTGAAGCATTTATAACAATCAGTACTCCTAAAAACTTATCGACTCATAATCATACCTTTCTTTGCGTAATGCTATTATTTGCTGACGATAAAGGTAGCTTGTAGCCTTTCCCATTTGCCTGATTTTTAACCATTTACCAATCAGCAAAAATACAGAACTCTATGTCGTTTTTCGTACATAAATCTAATTAACAAACTTTGCAAACCTAAAAGCCCGTGCGGCTGATTTGATGCTTGGTCGCTTCAAAATTCAGCTTTTTTGTTTTACATAGCGATTATCTTCGGGTACAGCAGTTTCTATGTTCTAGGGTAGCGGTTTTTCAATAGTTTAAACAACCGATTACTAAACTTTTCTTTTGCAATAGCGATAGCCACGTCTTCTTCTCTGGGTTGTTCATGCTCAATCCCTCCGCCCTTCCAATCGCCAGTGACTACCCAATTTTCGTAATGATATAGCCACTCAGAAGCCCAAGGAACAATGGTTTCTACAATCCATAAACCGCTGTACCATTCATTATTCTTGGGATAATAGAGGCAAAGTTCCTGCTTAGTCTGCGAATATACATGAGGAAGCTTTTTTCCATCGGGAATGATTAGCGGCGTGTGAACTTTGGTAATTGGAGGCTTGCCTTGGAAGTAGGTAACGCTTACTTGATAGAGTTGGCTTATGGGATTAGGCCGTAAACAGCCTTTCCACTTGATACCCAAACCGTGTTTCAACACCGTAAATTCAGAAAGCGGGAACAAGGTTTTCAACCTTGCTCCCTGCATAATGGGGGTCGGTTTTTTAATCTTTATGGCTCCCATACGGATTGTGCTGGGTTACAGGTACATTTTTAGGGGAAGTTTGGGAACTCAAAGTGCCTGTTCCTGCGGCCATAAAGAGACGATTAGCCTCTCGTTCTTTCAATGTTTGTTCAGCTATCTCGTTGAGGGCTTTATTTACTACACCCTCACCAAAATACTCTTTCAAAGGTACTGATAGTTCGGGGAGTCCTCTTTTTTGAGCGAGCTGGTCAAAGTCTCGCTTTGCTCGGCCGAGCCACTCATAAAACAGTCGTTCTTTTTCGGGGTTCTCTGCCCATTTATCAGCAAAGTTTTCGAGCGGATTTACGGGGTTTTTCACCACTTTGTTACCTTTTGAATCTATCTCAATAAAACTGGACATTCGACTCAGTACATTGCGCAGAGTCACAAAAATATCGGTTTCATTTTGGTAAGCCTTAGCAGCAAGGGTCGTAATAATTATCGAAATGGGTGCATTAGGGTTATCTCCATACCGCAGATCTCGGTGGCGTTTCAAAAGTTGCACTACCCGCTGCAAAGGGGTTTTCACTCGGTACTCGGGTACGTCGTCCACGCTCATTCTTAGTTGTTTAGCCAAAAGCATACGTCGACGATCAAACTCTCCTTTCATAGTCTGTACAAACCAAAGCGCATAGCCTTCGGGATTACTCTTGGGAAAATCAATGTCGGTATGCCAAGTTTCATTGTCAGTAATACAAAGGGCATGAACAGCCAGCGAACGAGGTACGGCCAATAGTGTAAGTTGTTGAATATACTCAGGAATATCTGGAATAGAGGGTACGATGTCTAAATGAAAACGAAACTGGTCGTTGTATTGCAATCTCCAACATCTCCGTTTTTCAGGGGCAAGCATACTCTTGTAAGTATCATGTTGTTTCAGGCGGTCACCTACTACTTTTTTCAGCCCCCATTGAGTAATGTGGCTTTCACAAATGTGCAGTTTACAAGTCAAATCAACGTCGTATTCTTCATCCTCCAAAAGCGGTCTAATCACTGTTCCGTACCTAAAAGACCCTTGTGGGCTGATATGAGGACGGTATGGTCTTAATGATGAGTCGGGAGCATCTAACCAGTTTGCAACGGCTTGATAACTCCGTGTGGCAATTTCATACTGGGTATCTGTAAGGTCTAATTTTTCAGCAATTTTATCAAGAATTTTACTGTACTCTCTGTCTATTTCTGGGGTCATTTTTAATTAATTTTGATTGTTGGGTAAAACCCACCAGCTGGGTTTTGAAAATTTTGGTCATAAACGAGCATCGGCAAGTCTGCCTTCGGCATTCTTACTCTTCCCAATTCAATTGCCATCGCATTAGGCATTGCAGGGAATACATGAATGAGGTTATTTTGGCCATGATGGGCTTTTATTTCATTCAAGAGTAATCGCAATTCCGTTCTAAACCGTGTCAATTGCTCTCTGTTTCTCAGAAAGTCATTGTTGGGTTTGTTCACTGTAAATGTCCAAATCGAACATTCCTCACCTAATACGGTCACGATACGGTCTTCCGTAATCGTAGCGCTCAACGCAAATACCAAAGCAATGGTCGAGTAACTATTTTGAGGTTTAATTACCTCAAAAGTTACCTCGTCCGTTTCATTCAACCACTTCCATGTTTTCGGCTCTCGATGAAGCTGATAAACCTCCGTTGGGTGTAAATCCCCCAATAGGCTACCCAAAAGAATCAGTAAGGGCTGAGGAGCTAACCCAAAGACTGATAGGTGTTTGATTATACCTTTTTCCTGTTTTTGCTTTATTTTATCACCAAAATTTGCTCTTAGGTTAGCTTCTTCCATTAACCAGAACTCTTCTCGATGATCAATTACACCGCTATTTAACAACCCTAATTCTATTCCGTAATTACTTGACGGATAATACTTCTCTGAAATCGTATCAAAGGCATCACTATATGTTAATAAAACCTTCTGATTACCGATATTTGCCCCAAAAAGTAAAATTTCAGACTCAGTTTTATCCTTGAAATCAGTCAAGCGCTCTATCAATGCCTCATGTCGCCGTTTCATTGCTACAAGTCTTTCGACGGAATGACTTATAACTTCAATTCTATCAATCAAACGATGATGTTTGTCACACATTAACATCAAGTTTTCAAAGTCCTGACAGTGTTTAGGTGATAAGATTATATCTCCCCTTGGTCCGTCTGGTTCTGCTGCGATAATGTGAGCGATATAGGCAACATTATAGTTTCTTTTTGTGAGAATATCTCTCGAAAGAATCTCATTACAGCCTTCATATTGACACCTACCTGCGGCTCTTGACCAAAGAAGATTTACTACTTTTTCTGGAATTTCTTTCCTACTTTTTTTCTTTTTTTCTACTTCGTTTTTCATGGCTCTTGTGTAATTACTTAGATTCCCAATTCTTGCAAAAAAGCATATCTGAGATTTGTTTGCTTTTGTTAAACATCATGATGGCTATAGGCATACCCGTCCAAAAAAATAGATTGGCATGCAAGACCAATGACAGCTTCAAGCAAGTTGTCTTCAATCAGTTGCTGGCGAATTTTTCCTTTGGCTGCCCCTTTGAACAGAACGCCGTTCGGCACCACCACATCTACGTTGCCACGGCTTTCGTTGGCCGCTTCAATCATGTGGCTAATAAACGCAAAATCGCCTTTTGATTTTGGAGGAATTCTCCGCCAAAAACAATGGTAGCCGTCGTGGGGGGCATCTTCGGCATCCCATTTATCAAGCGAAAGGGACGGATTGGCTTCTACAATGTCGTACTTCATGGGGAGGTAACCTTCCTGCAGCAGGGGATTATTGAGGGTGTCACCCCAGCGAATGTCAACATCATTCATGCCGTGCAGAAATATGTTTCTACGGACAAGCGCATAGATAGATCTATTTACCTCTTGGCAGTACATGACGAAATTATTAGAGCCAATCTTTTGAGCGACTTTAATCCATAAAAAGCCTGAACCGCAAGTAGGGTCAAAAATACGATTGCTAGGCTGGGGATTCTTTAAGGCTGCCAAAAGCATAGCGATTGGTGAGGAGGTATAAAACTCCCCTGCTTTTTTGCCTGCATCGGAGGTAAACCGCTCAATCAAAAACTCATAAACATCGCCAATCACATAGGTAAACTCCAAATGCGAGGGCGTAAGATCCACAATTTTGAAATCTTCAAGGAAGCTTTTCTGTCGTTTGTCACAGTTTTTGGTCTGCCCTAAATTCGACTCTGAGTTGAAACCAATATTTCGAAATACCACTTCCAGCTTAGTACAGTTTGAATCTTGCAACTGGAAACGCTCGTTTCGCATAGCTCTTTCTGTACGCTCGGTGTTGCCAGCGTAGCGGTTGAGGTGGTAGTCGTAGCGATCTTTCCAGCGGTCGGAGAGGTACTTCACAAACAAAGATGTAAGGTAGTTATCGAATGAAGAAGTTCTTTATCTTTTTACTATAACAAAAGTAAAAACAATAATTCATATTGACAAATATATATTTTTTCTCTTACTTTGTCAATATAAAAATTGACTAATCATGGAATCTACTTTTGCCGATAGGTTTATTTCGGCTCGAAAAATGGCCGGAATATCGCTACAAGAATTGGCAGATGGTTTAGGAGATGTTTCTAAACAAGCTCTTCACCAGTACGAACAAGGAAAAGCCAAACCCGATAGCGAACGGTTAATAAGAATCGCCCAAGTACTGGGCGTTCGAGTTAATTATTTTTTTCGCTCTGAACGGATTACCCTTCAAAATGTAGAATTCAGAAAGCGAGTAAAGCTTACCAAGACCGAAGAAGAAAAAGTACGAGAACAAACCATTGATTTTCTGGAAAGATACCATGAATTAGAATCTTTGTTGGATGCTCAAATCACGTTTGAGAATCCAATCGAAGGCACAGTTATTAACTCGTTTGAAGACATTGATCCTGCTGCTGAACGGTTACGAGATGCTTGGAAACTGGGGCGGGATTCTATTGGAAATGTAATTGAAACCCTTGAAGACCGAGGTATTAAAGTATTTCAGATCTCGGCCAACGAAAGTTTTGATGGATTATCTGCCATGGGTAATGATAGCCTTGTAATTGTAGTCAATACAGTCTTTGATGTGGTAAGGCAACGATTTACTACCTTACACGAACTGGCCCACTGCGTGTTGAGATTTAACCCAGACCTCCCCGAAAAACAAGTTGAAAAACTCTGTCACGCTTTTGCAGGAGCATTTTTGTTACCGAAAGAGACTTTCATTGAAGAAATGACCATACGGCGTCGCTATATTTCTTTAGCCGAATTAGTACAGATGAAAGAACAGTATGGCGTTTCTATTCAGGCCATTATGGCACGAGCTAAAGCGTTGGGTATCATCAGCGACAGCGGTTATCAAGATTTCAGCATTCTGTTTAGTAAATTAGGCTATCGAAAAAATGAACCTGGGCGATACACTGGGCAAGAAAAAGCACTGCGTTTCAAGCAATTACTTTACCGAGCAGCAGCCGAAGAAATAATATCTATGTCGAAAGCAGCAGCTTTGAATAATCAGAAATTGGCAGAGTTTCGACAGGAATTAACAGGCTTAACGCATGGATAGTACAGCCACAACAACCCATATTGCCATTACTGATGCGAATGTATTCATTGATTTAATTGAGATTAATACATTGCAACTGCTTTTTGAATTACCTTATTCTATTCACACAACAACGTTTGTAATAGACGAATTGATTGACATTCAAAAAGAGCAAGTGAATAAGTATATTGACGACGATTTATTGAAAGTTCGAGGATTCGACTCAGGAGAAATAACTCATTTACAACAGGTTGCAACTCAGCACCGAAAACTCTCCGAAACGGATGTATCAGTTCTGGTCTATGCTCGTGAAATTAACGGTACGCTTTTGACGAGCGACAATCCTTTACGGAAAGCCGCTCAGAAAATGAATCTTAGTGTGCATGGTATGTTATGGCTGCTGGAAGAATGGGTAAACCTTGAATTATTAAGCTCCACCCAAGCTGCTACTCATTTGATTTACTTGATGAGCGTAAATATGCGGCTGCCAACCGCAGAATGTGTACAATTATTGGCAAAATGGGAGGGAATAACGAAGTAAAAGCAATGTACCAAACAACAAAAAATAAAACAAAATGGCGACTAACGGAAAACCAGGAAATGGGCGGCACGGCGCAGTTCGTGAGCGCTCACAAACCCATAATCCTAAAACAGACCAATGGGTAAAACGAGATACAGAAACGGGGAAATTTATGGATGTAAAACAAGATGGTACTCCATTTAAAGGAGTGCGCAAGGAAAAATGAGATTCGGGAAACAAATTCACCTAGAAAAGCTTCTTCAATTTAGTGATGTTTTTAGTGAGCAGCCTAAAACACTTGCTCATTATTTACAAAATATCCCAAAAAGTGTTTTGCTTAAAGCAGCCTCTCATTTTCTTGGATACTTTAATCGACAATCGAAGTATATAGATAATTATATGGATTTCTTGTTGATGTATTTTCAAAAAGATAATCTGGAAATTTTTCAAGTAGTTGTTTCTGCAATCAAAAAAATGGAATCCCAATTCCCTGAATGGAATGTACGGATTATAAACCATCAAACAAGTTTAATACTCTTTGAGTATGCCTTTCAACATGGTTTAGAAATAGAAGACCAGGCTGATTTTGACACTAAACTTTTTGAAATTAATCTACTAAAAGCCTACTTGCTTATTAATGAAGACTTGGATAGGATCCAGACGGCAGAAATTAAAAAACTTGAGGGCTTCCCTCTTCATGATAAAATTAGGAAAATACTGTTAATTCTATCTCTTCCTGATATAGACTTGATAAATCATAATGAAACCGATGTATTCGTTTGTCAATTACTAAAAGCCAATTGGCTTTTTTCCTTTTTGAAAATTGTCCCCCAGTGTCAACCAATACTTTCTGCATTATTTCAACATTATGAGGTTGATAAACAAGAGGATATATTTAAACATTTAATCCAATTGGCTATTCTTTGCATGGAAAGGCGAGAGGGGAGATTTGGATTTAGTGTAACCCAAGATGAGTTTTTTAAGGTAAACTCCACTTTCTTAGATAGTTTAGCGGTAGATACTACTGAAAATCAAGAAGACTTTAAAAATTTAAGAGCTACGCCGATATACAAAGAAAAAGAGGGTACTTATTGCATTATTTGCACTCTCTTTGTTCTGGAAAAGCTATATAAAAGTTGGTATTTCAAACTAAACCAAATAAATAATCAATTACCTAAACATCAGAAAATAAAAGAATTTCGCTCGTTTTACGGACAAAATTTTACTGAAAATTACCTGATAGAAAAGGTCTTATACGGGATTTTCAATCCAAAATCTATACAATTATCGGGCAATAAGATTAGAAAAGAGTATTCCACAGTTACTGGTGAACCCGATTACTATGTACGAGATTGGAACAGGGTTTATATTTTTGAGACCAAAGACACTTTTCTAAGAGCCGAAAATAAAATCTCCTATTCATTTGAAGCAATCGAATCAGATTTGAAAGAAAAACTATATTTTAAAACAGATGATAAAGGAAAAATCACACTCAAAGCAGTTAAGCAAATTACTGAAAACATCAAGAAGTCGTTACAAAACAAACAACTTTTTGATTCATTAAGTAAACCTAATAAGGTTGAATTTTACCCCATTCTGTTACTGCATGACGAATCCTTTAATGCTGCTGGATTAAATTCTCTCGTTAATGAGTGGTTTCAAAAAGAACTCGAAGAATTGAAAAATCAAGGCTTCAACATAAAAAAAGTGAACCCATTGATAATCATTACAATTGATGCATTGATACTGCTTCAAGAGCTAATGAGGCAAAAAAAAATAATTCTCCATGAGCTTTTGGAAAAATACAGCAAGCTCCACCTGTCAGCCCCCAAAGAAAATACAAATCATATTAAACAAGAAGACTATTTGCCATTTTCGACTTTTGCTCTAGACTATGCTAGACGCCAAGATCTAACACCTATGCCCAATATCAGTTTTATTCATTCGGCTACTAAGAGTCTCGTATTTCCCAAAAGTTGATTGTTTTACCTCACCTTCACCCCCACCCTTTTCTCTTCTTTTTTCTCCGAAACCTTCTTCATCAGCGAATCCTGAATTTTACGCTCTATGATTTGCAAGTCCTGCCGAAGTTGTGCTAGTTCTTGCTTGTGTGGCCAAGGTTTTGAAACGAATTCTTTCAGTTGCTCAATGTCCTTTTTGAAATCTGCTATCCGCTTTTTCTGGTCTTCGGCAATTTTGGGGATTTTTTCGAGGGCGTTGTGTACAAACTGAGCTGCAATTTCGGGTGTTCGGGGCATTTGACCGCCGTTGTGCTGGTACTTAATGCCGTTGGGTGATACCACCGAAAAATGATTTTCTCGCTGGGCGTAGCCTTCTAGAAAATGGGTAACCGTCGTTACTTCCAACGTAAAGCCGTGCAACGTTCCTACTACTTTCGGTTCGGAGTTGCGATTATTTTTGTCAATAATGATGAGTTTTTTACCGATTTCTTTGGGGTCTTTACTATCCAAATCGGGGATAACGAGCTGTCCTTGCAACTTTCCATTTTCGTCGTAAACGTTTCTTCTTTTAAGATGCGCTTGGTCAGCTTCCACTTTTTGTAATTGTATTTCTCCTTTGCCCACCTGCTGTTGTTTTCCTTCTAAACGCTGCTTGGCTTGTACAACATCCTTGTTGTAAATCAACAAATCGGATTCTAATCTCCCTAGTCGTTTCTCAATCTTTGCTTTTTCCAATAAATCGGTGTTCCCCGACAAAATAGCGATGTATTCGCTAAAATTCATGCCATTTTTCTCGTCCAAACTACCTTCATCAATTCGTCGGGTGGCTAGGTTAGAGTTTTTGATTTGACTGATGAACAACGATTTGTTCTGCAATAGGTTGAATTTGTAGTTGTCCAAGGTCTTTTCGACGGCATACACATAGTTGTGAACCTGATTACCGTATAATTTTGCAATCTCATTTCCTTTACGAACTCCTCTCCCTATACGTTGGTCTAATTCGGAGGGTTTCCAAGGAATATCCAAGTGGTGTAAGGCCACAATTCGTTGCTGTACATTTACCCCCGTTCCCAGCATTTCGGTCGAACCTAACAGAATTCTTACCTTCCCCGCATTCGTATCGGCAAAGAGCTTGGTTCTTTGCGCTTCATTTTTACATTCTTGGATAAACCTGATTTCACTAGGCGGAATCAGGTACTCTTCTACCAGTTTTCGTTTCAATTCACTGTAAACATTCCATTGCTGAGGTTTGTATGTTCCCAAATCCGAGAAAACCAACTGTGTCCCTTTGTGGAGCTGGGTTTGCTGATAGTGTTCGGCCAGTTTTTTGGCACATTGACTTACTTTATTGTTGGGATGGTCGTCATAATTTGGGTTGAGTAAACGCATGTCCAAGGCCATTTTCTTGGCATAATTAGTTGCAATTAGCATCTTAGCCGCCTCTTCTCCTTCGCTTAGTTTGGGACGACCGAGCAAAGCCGCATCGCCCGTTTCGGCAAATTTCATTAATTTCTCAATAAAATCTTCTTGCTGAGGCGTGGGCGACACATGAACCAGTTTTTGATTTAACGTAGGTCGTTCTATCCCAATCATGTCGGCCGTTCTGAAATCGGTAATCTGATTGTAAAACATGGCCAACTCAGGTACTTTGATAAAATATCGAAAGCGTTCTTTCTGAATCAGGTTATTGGTTACCGAAAACTCAAAATCTGTGGTTTTCTTGGCATACACTGCGGCCCAAGCGTCAAAGTTGACGATATTCTGCTTTTGGAGTTCTTTGGGGCGGAGGTACTTGAAAATCAGGTACAATTCGGTTAATGAATTACTGATGGTTGTCCCTGATAAAAAAGTGGCGCATAGGTCTTTGTCTTTTCGTTGCTGCATCGTTCTAATCGCATACAGCAAATTAATGGCCTTTTGACTGCCTTCTTGGTTGCCCAAACCCGCCACTCGGTTATGGCGGGTGGTAAACATCAGGTTTTTGAAGCGGTGACTTTCGTCAATAAACAGGTGATCAATGCCCATTTGCTGAAAATCAGGAACATCGTCTCTTTTTTCTTTGAGTTGGTGGTTAATACGAGCCATCTCAACCGTCAGGTTTGCTTTGCGCTTTTCGAGTCCTTTCAAAGCAGCCTTGGATACTTCGTTGTTCTGGCGACGCATTACTTCCAAATCCAATTCTACGTTGTTCAATTCCGCTTGAACCGTCTTTTGCTGGATTTGGTACGACTGAGGAATTTTCCCAAATTGGTCGTGGGTCAGAATGAGACAATCCCAATGGTTATTTTTGATGTCATTAAATAGTTTGACACGGTTTTCGGGACTAAAATCACTGGCTTGGGGATATAGCAGCTTCGCTTCTGGGTAGGCCGACTGAAAGGTTTCCGCAATCTGGTGAACATTGGCTTTGAGTCCAATAATCATGGGTTTATTGACAATTCCCAATCGTTTCATTTCATAGGCAGCAACGCACATAATCAGGGTTTTACCCGAACCTACTTCGTGGTCAGCTACGCCTCCCTCATTTTGAAGCAACATCCACACGGCATCTTTTTGGCTTTGGTATAAACTCGTTATCCCCAAGTTTTTGTAATTGAGGTGCGGAAATTGTTGATGCTGACCATTGTACTGAGGTTTGACATAGCAGTTGAACAATTGATTATAACGTTGTTCGATCTCTGTTTTAAGGTCTTTTGACTGCTCGTTTAGCCAAACAGGAAACTGAGTACGAATTTGTTCAATTTTACTGGCCGCCAATTGCGTTTTTTCCTGGTCTTTGACCGTCATTTCCTGACCATTTTCCCACAACTTTTTGGTAATGTGAGGATTGGTATTCAGCAACGCATATTCAGCTAAATCTAGGCCATCGTAGGTGCGGGTTTGGGCATTTACGGCAAACTCAGTGGTAATTTTTGCGTTACTTTGGGTACTTCGCAAGGCTCTCACCGTAAAAGTATCCGTAGATTGGGTGTACTGAATCCGAATGGGTAAGTCGAACAAATGACTCAAATAATCTTGATATACTGGCGTCGGAATCCAACGTTCGCCAAAATTAAATTCTAACAATTCAAATGGTACTTTTTCTGGCTGGCTTTCACGTAGCGCTTCCAACGTTTTTTCTATCTGTACCTGACGCCGCTCCGTCGTATTTTGTTCAAGGTATTCTTCAATCGTCCTCAATTTTTCAAAAACATTGCCCGAGAGCAACATCTCTCGGGTTTTGTATTCGTCTTGAATCGGGTCAAAAAGCAGGCGATCTTGTAACTGATTCAGCAACTTTTCGTCGCTTAAACCACTTACTTCTTGCATGTATTCAAGATTGACTTTCCCCAACCAATTCAACGACGCAAGTAGGGCATCTTCGGCTGTTTCTATTTTTTGTTTTTGGGAAAATGCTACAGGTTGTTCAAAAATATCAGCTTTAATAAACTGTCCTTCTTTGACCCGCTCCAAAGCCAACAGCTCTTTCCCTTGTGGGTCGAGCAGGACGGTTCCTACGTTTTCTTTGCGATTCAATTCACCATAATTGGCGATGAACTGGTCATACGATTCGTTGAGTAATTGCCTTAAACTTGCATTTTCTGCTTGAAATTCCTGTTCAAAGTTATAAAGCAGATGGTAGTTATCTCGAAGTTGAATGAGGCTTTTCGCTTTTGCCTGTTGGGTCTGCGAGATTTCCAAAGGACGAAAAAAAGGGTTTGCTTCAGCCAACTCGTACACCTTGCCCACAAGCCCGTTTTGTTCTACCAACGAACCTTCTTTTAAGTGAGCGTATTTTATGCCTTCAAAAAACTGAGATTCAATCACTAACGTTGGTTGAAGCGTCGCAAAAAGGTCAAGTTGAGGCGTAGGTGGGGCTTTACTAGTGACAACCCGCGCTTTTTCAGTTGGTATAATTAATTTGAGGTATTGACCCAAATCCTCGTCTAGCATTCGTTTCAATTCTTGACCAATAGCTTCGCTTCCACCTTTATGGATAAAAATCTGGGCGGGTTTACCATACTGGTCAGTATCAAATTGAAGCTGGGTATGGACAATACGCCCCAAGTTTTCGTAATAGCGGTTGTTCGGATACGCTCCCCGTGGACTTTGGATAAAGAGCCGCTCACGGGGGCTAAGGTTTGTTTTTTGGGTATCTTTTTGGAGGATAATCAAATCACTGCCAACACTTGTACCTGCAAAATCAGTAAACAAATTGTGTGGTAAACGAACTGAACTTACCAGATTTGTATTCCGCATCAAATACTGCCTAATCGGCTCATTACTTGGGCTATTCATCAAAGCATCAGTCGTCAAGAAGGCCACTACCCCACCCTCTTTGACCACGTCCACTGCTTTGGCAAAAAAATAGCTGTGCAAACTTCGACAAGCCTGACGTGTGGTTTTGTCTTTACTGTTGGCAAAAGTTACATCCCATACCGCTACATCTCCAAAAGGAATGTTGGAGGCAACTAAATCGAACGAGTTGAGGTAGCGACTGCTGATGTCTTCAAAGCCTTGCTGTTTAACTTGGTTTTTGCCATGAAGCGTTTCTAACAGCGTAGCCGTCAGCAGGTCTTTTTCAATCAAAAGGGAATTAGGGAGGGATAAACCTTTTTGCTGAAACCCTTCCGAAAATTGTCCTAACCCCGCCGAAGGGTCTAAAAAGTTATTCACTTCACACCCCGTTTGTTGGATAGCTTCTCCCAGCGCTTCAATCACTGCTGGAGGAGTATAAAAACTCGTCAAAACACTATTTTTGAGGCTTTGCCAGTACTCTTCGACTCGTTGATCGCCTACTCCATTTTCTATTGTTTCCCGTAGAGTTTGTAAGTATGGGCGCAGTTCAATATCTGATTTAGTTTGCCAGGCATTATCATCTTCCAATGGCAGTAAAATCGCTTTTATTCCACCAAATCCTGCATATTGACGAATTAAATCGGCTTGCTCCGACGTTGGACGGGCTCCTTCTTTTTGCAATTGTAACGCAAGAGCTATCGCCTCGGTATTGGTTACCAAGTGTTGTTTAGGATTAAACGCCATCTTTATTTTTTAGCTGTCAAAGTCTCCAACCGCTTTAGCCAATGCTTGACTTATTGCGTTCACAATCAAACTGTACCTAATTTGTTTAGTAGGCGTATCATCTATTTCGTACTGAAGAATAAAATCATTCAAAGGGGCACAAAAAGACAATAAAACGGGAACCAGACGCTGCTGTTGAGTCAGGGTTTCAAAAATCTGTTTAAACTCTTTTTCTAACGTATCGTGCAGAAAGTTATATATTGAAAAGTCAAGACCCTGCACCAGTGAGTGAATAGCTACTTCTTGGGCAGCCATTACCGTTAAGCCCTCTCTTCGGGCATTTTCAAACGCCGTAGTTGCATTTGACGCCCGCACGGTCAAGAGGGTTTTTATTTCTGATAAACTCAATTTTCGCAACAACTCAGGGAAATCCGATTGCAAAAAATCCGTTAAATAGAGTTCAAAAAAGTCTATATCCGTGTTATTCATCTGGTTGACGTTTCACTAATAAGCCTATTTGAAATGAATGGTTTAATGGGTTATACCCTTTTACGGATAAAGTGTATGAAGCATCTAAGTCTAGCTTCAATGCACTTTTGTTCCCGTTAAGATTCATCAAACCCAATCCTAAGGTCAGTAAGTGGCGATTTCCTTTGTTGCGGTGATCGGTAAAATAATTTAGGCGGAGTGCCAAAGTTGAATTATGTTGGTAATGCCCTCCCATGGTCCACCAAATTTCTTGAACCTCCTCTTTAACCCCATCAGGAGCATCTGCCCAACTCGTAAAAATTGTCCCAACTCCCGATTGCTTCGTCGGGTCATTTCCGCGCTCAAGCTTACCGTCAAGTCCATACACGGGCGGCGTTGGTACGAGTTGTTTGAGTGCATCCAAATAAAACTGTACTTCCCTGCCCTCCTCTTTATCAATAGGGTGTGAAAGAGCTACTCCTGCCCGAAATAAAGTAGGCTGAAAATTCAACCGCTTATCATCTCCGTAGCTGATTCGCCCCCCCAAATGGTGAATACTAATCCCCCAATCTAAAAACCAGCCTCGCTCTTCACTACGCTCTTGGCGCCAATAAACCCCTAGGTCTGCATTCACCCCAAAAACAGGCCGTAATTGAAATCCCTCCCACACCATTTTGCCGAATAGGTTAGAATAAAAGCTACGTAAACCAACACCAACTGATAGATTTTGGGTCAACTTACGCGCGTGGGCAAGTCGCACATTCATATCGTAAGAGCTAATTTCTCCCTGATAATTGCCAAAATCATCCCTCAACTCAGCTTTACCATAGTTAAAATGACTCAAAGAAATATTCCAACGCCCATTTTCATCCGTACGCCCGTAAGCATTAAAATGTAGCATTCGCATATCTTTGACTAAGTCAATATTCCAAGGGGTATAATTCAAACTAAATGCCTGAAAATCTTGACAAAATGCTGGCACGGCTACGTTAGTAGCCGTACTATACGCAGATGGAGAAGAAGCTGCCCCAGCGCCCATGCTTCCGTGACGTGCATCGGGGACAATATAAAGATATTCAAGGGCTGACACTGGGATACGTTGTGTATTAATTTGAGCCTGGCAAATACTCTGTAACGTGATGCCGACTCCAAACAGGAATTTGTTGATGTTCCAAGTATTCATTGTGTTATTTTTCGTGGTTTTACTATAGCTCGCTAACTGGTTATTACGCCTTTACTTACTGTGTTTCAATAACCTACTGACATTACTTTCTCCCGATGCTGTTTGTATTTCCAAAAGGTATTCCCCTGAAGGCAACGTAGAAACATCCAGTTCAATCTCATTGTCAACGTTGGTGCCATAATCATCCATTAATAGACGCCCTACCAAATCCCATACCTTGAGACGTAGTCCATTGACACAATCTCGCCCCTTGATACGAATTTTACCCGACGCAGGATTAGGATAAAAATACAAATCAGTTAGTGATACAAATTGGATGGGGATTTCAAGGCGACGAGGATTACTTTTGAATGTAGAATTGATATTACCTGTGTAACAGTAGGCAGGTAAGACGACAAAAAGGGAATCTCCTCGTTTGAGCTTGGTACCTATCCAGGTACCATTGTAGAAGATTGAATCCCTATTTAATGGTACTGATAGCGAAAAAGTGATGGGCAAAATACGAAAATCATTGGGTGTACCTACCAACAAACCTTGAGCACATCCTTTTACCTCAAGTGATACCGTTCCTCCTTCACAAGCTTTTGAAGATAAAATGGCAAGTGCAGGAACCCCGTGTTTGACAGGTATTGACAAGAAATTCGTATCACTGGCACATCCACCCTTCGAACTTACACAAATGACCTTTATGCGGGTATTTTGTTCGGCCACGAGACTGATTTTTCCCCCTGTCTCCTTTTTATCATTTACCCACCAATGTATCGTTCCATTTTCACAACCCTTCCCCTGTAAAAAATAACTACTTCCTGCCATCACAGAGTCTAAAGGGGCATTTACTGAAGGGATGGCTGGTTTAGGGTTAACAATAAGTGCAATTTGGGCAGTGTCAAGGCATGAATTAGGATTGGTGCCAATTACATAATACGTACCACTTTGAGTAAGCGTCTGAATATAAGAAACATTAACTGAACTTGGAGTGCTCTTTCTAAATAGTAAATTACCAAAAGAGTTCGCATTCAAAACTTGCTTTCGCAAATCAATTGTAGCATTTTCACATAACTCAATATTTGAAACCAAGAGTTTTGTTTTTGGATTTACTGTCAATGTAATTGTTGCTTCCGATACTCCTGAAAGTGTTTCACATTTTGCTTTGTAAATAGTGGTTACGATTGGTTGAACCACCAAAGAATTGCTCCTTTGGTTAGGAAATTGCTCCCATGTTAGTGTTCCATTTTGGCAGCCATCTGCGACAAGAGTAGATGTTTCACCCTGGCATATTTTGGGGCGATTGGCTGTTAAAGTCAAAATAGCGGCATTCACTTGGATTTTGATACGCGCCATTTTTCCCATACAACCCTTTTCGCTCTGGCAATAAGCCGCATATTCCGTCGAAATTTGAGGAAATAGTTGTATTTTCTCACCTACAATGCCTGTGTCCCATATTGTTCGGTAACTACAACCTTGTGAATTTAACACCACTAACTCTCCGCTTTGAAGTTGCGTCTTGTTTGCCGTTAGCGTTGGTTCATTTGGCAAAGGGTAAACCAAGACTTCTACGGCATTCGTATCTTTCACCTCGCCCGTTTGGCATACGGCAAAGTAGGTGGTTGTCCGCGTTGGAACAACTTGCACGCTATCTCCCTTATAGCCAAACGACCAAGTTACCGTTCCTTTGCAGCCAATGGCTTTTAAACTGGTTTTTTCACCTGCACAAATGGCCGTTGGCGCTGCTATCAGTCTCGTAGTAGATGGATAAACCGTCACAACAACACTGGATGTAGCGCTTCGACACCCCGTTTGTGTTTCACAATAGGCTTCATACGTACTGGTTCCATTAGGTGTTACATGTAAGGTACTACCTGTAGCTTGATTTGACCACTTTACCATTCCATTACACCCAAATGCCGTTATTTGAGTTGATTGTCCAAATAACAATGAACTAGGCTGTGCCGTAAGCACTGGAGAAGTTGGCGTTGTGATAATTTCTATCGTTACAGATGTGGGTTCAGATAGCCCCGCGCTCGTCTTACATTTAACCCAAAACTGGCTGGTATTACTCACTATTGGGTTGATGACTGCAGTACTTTCTCCCGAAGACCAGACATATGTGCCATTGCAATTGCTGGCGATTAAAGAAACTGATTGACCCGCACACACCTTTTGATTAGAAACCGTTAATTCTGGTTTACTGACTTGTAACGGTAAGGTAAAACGGGTGCTTTCACTCTGGCATCCTTGGGGTGAGATACATACTGCAGAATACGTGTTGGTTGGAAGAACAGGTATAACATTGATAATGGGTTGCGTTGAGCCGTTATCCCACCTAACAGTTGAACCGTTGCAATTGGCATGTAATGAAATCTCATTTACATTGTCTGCCGTCTGTTCATTCTTTGTTATTGTAGGTGGAGCTGGCTTAGAATTAACTGTCACCAAAATGTTGGCATTATTTGACACCAAACCATTCTGAATACATTTTGCATAGTAAGTGGTCGTTACAGAGGGTCGAAATGTCCGAACTTCTCCAACACCCTCGTCCTGCCAACGCGTTTCTTGCAGGCACCCATGCGCAGTCAATGTGACATTTTGTCCCTCACAGACTTCTTTTAATCCTTCGATTTGTGGGGGTGTAAGTTTTACCTGCACCTCTAATTTACTTTCTGAACTGGTACACCGTTGGGCTGTGACACACCTCGCCCTAAACTCTGTGGTTCGTTCCAAAGCTACGATACGACTTGCGCCAATGGTTGCGTCAGACCAAACCACTTGTCCAGTACAACCATTGGCCACCAGTACCACTTTTTCATTGACATTAGCTGGGTTTTTATTGGCTGAAAGCAACGGCGCAGAGGGCGTTTGACCCACAATTACATACAGAGAATCTTGCGCCTGGGAATTTTGCAACATTACCAACAGTAGTCCCAGACTCAACAGCGTTAAATAAACAATTCTTGAAATCATCTAGTAAAGTTTTTGTGGGGAATACTTGCTTATTTACGGCAACAATTACTCCCCACTTTTTGGGCGTTTAGTTCGCTACTTTAAGGCTTACAATTCGGGGTTGAGATGTACCTGCACTATCTTTACAAACAACTTTTAGCGTTTGGTTGCCCGTTACAGTTAGGGTATAAGTTGAAGTACTATTAACAAGCTGGTCGCTGGCATTTCGCCATTCGTACGTACCTGTAGCCGAACAACCCGATACTTTCAAAGTCAGACTTTGCCCTTCACAAAGTTCGTTGGGCGTTGCATTGACAATCGGAATCGGAGAATCTACCCCCGCAGTGACACTGGCGGTAGGGCTTTTACAACCTTGCGTAGATGTACAAAATGCCGAAAATACGGTAGTTTTTGTCAGAGTTTCTGTAATGTTAGCTCCCGTTTTTCCATGCGCCCATGTAATCGTCCCGCTACAACCTGTGGCAGCTAGTGTTACACTTTCACCCGTTTTTACGTTTTGAGGATTAGCCGTTAAAACTGGAACTGTTGGCGTGGCATTTACAGTTACTGTCACTAACACAGGCTGTGACGTCCCCAGTGTTCCTTGCGTACATGTAACAGAATATTGCGTAGTCACGTTGGGTTTTACGACTATTCTCGTTCCAACACCTCCATTATTCCATGTCAACGTTCCACCTGTACAACCTGCTACAGCTAAAACTGAGGAATCGCCTGCACAAATTGTCGTAGGACTGGCTTTGGGTACAAGGGCTTTTCTCACTAGCACTTTCAGTGAATCTTTCACTCCTACACAACCAAAAGCTGAAGTACAAAAAGCGCTATAGAATGTTTGAGTAGTTGGCGACACCTGAATGGAGGCTGCCGTTTGTCCCGTTGACCATGTTACAGTTCCAGCACAACCTGATGCGGTTAACGTGGCTTTTTGTCCGAGATAAATTGAGTCTGTATTCATCGTAAGAGTAACCTTTGATGGTAACTTACGAATGGTAACAAAGGTGGTGTCTTGCCCAAAAGCAATCACTGAACTCCATAATAGGAGTACTAAAAAAGCACAAATTGATATTTTCATAAAATAAGCCCCCTTCCCCCAAAAGGAGGTATGTTTTTGGATAAATGTCTTTGGGGAAGACCTGTGTTAATTGATTAATTCCGAAATTGAATAAATTTTGGGTCAGATGTACCCGCAGTATCTTGGCACTTGACCCACAATAATTGCGGCTGGGTTGCTACTAAAGTAATTTGGTTCCCGCTCGCTCCGTTCGACCACAAATACTGTCCCGTACAGCCTCCCACACTAAAAGTAACCATGGTATTTTCACAAACATCCGTCAATGAACTTTGAACAGTTGGCTTCGGGGGTTTTACTTGTACATACGTTTGCACCGTTTTTGTAAAACAACCTGTCTCGGGTTGGCAACTCGCCGTTACCATGCGACTTTCTTTAGCGCTAAATTGAATAAAACTACCCGTACTACCATCGTCCCATTTGACAGTTCCTGCACAGTTGGTTATCGAAATCATTACTTGTTGATTTGTAACTACTTTAAGCGTATCTCCCACTGATAATTTTGGAGGGTTTGATTTTACATGAAACAATTGTTTGACAGCGATTTGTCCATTAAATGTAGCTTTTACAAAATAATACCCCGTGTCTTGTGGGGTAAAAACTACTTCTTTCCCGTACGGGACTGACCCCGTCTCACTCAGCAGACCTTTTCCGCCCAAAACTTCAAATTTAACCCGTTCCACTAATGAGTCTATTTTTACGCCATTATGCCAAAAACGAATTACACCCTCCTTTGTCGCTTCTAACGTATAGTTAGCAGGGTTAGAGGTTGGCGTTTTGTTTTTGTTCTTTGGTAAGTCGTGTTCGGAATAGGTAGTCTGAAATAAATCATAGTTGTCATCTTTCATTTGGGCAAAGCCAGAACCGTTCATATAAAAGGTATTGTCTCCTTCGTCATTTCCAACAATACCTCGATAGTTGACTTCCCATTTGACAGGAGCCGCTCTTGGCTGACGAGTAAGCCAGCTGATGAGTCCATTATTAGTAAACACCTTACCCTGCTGTATATACGTACCCGCATTAGGGGGAACAAATCCATGCCACATCTCAGATTCTTGTACCAGTTGGCCGTTGATTTTGTAAGGCCCCTCTTCACGGTACGTATTATCATTATTGCCTGAATTACTCAAACCCAATTCATACAGTACATGGGAAGATAATTTTACAGGCGTGCATTGATTAACCTCAACGGGTGTTGTGTATAATCCATAAGGAGGTAATGAATAGGTGGGTGTTATTCGGTTTCCAGTATGCGAGAAACCATCCTTTACCTCTAAATAGGCAAAAACATCGCGGGGGTACTCGACATTTGAAATTTGGCCAGTACATTGGTTAAAACCCCAGACTTCATCCCCTACAGACAGTTCTGTTGGTGAACTCAGCCGCAAAAATGCCAATCCATAACCCAAGAAATCAGGCGTATAAGAAACCGCGTTTCCATTGACATACACTTTAAATTGGCCATTTAACACGCAATTTTCATTGACAGACGAAAAATACAGCACTCTGTCTATGTAACGAATTGGCTGAAGTCGAATGTAACCATTCCCCGAAAACAAATTGACAAACAATTCTCCCGTTTGGTAACTATTCTGGGCGGTTGTTTGCGTACAAACCTGCCCATAGCTAGCGTTCGTACGAATTTTTAGGGTGTCTTTAGCGATGTAGAAAGACTGCCCTGACATTACTTCATTGGCCAAAAGATCAACAAATCCATAATCTGGCCCTGCAAAGTTCGTATATCGAGTCCGAGAAGCATCACAATTAACCCCTGTTTGAGTGAGTGCAAATGACAAACTTTGATTCGAATGGTTTGTCACCAAAATACTATAATTATTCCCCGCTGGTGGTGGTGGAATTTCAGGGTCTTGATTTTGATAAGGTGTTCCTAAATCATATTGCATTGTGTAATCATAACCCGTTGTTGGACTCCATACCCTCACCGATACAGTACCACTCCCCTGAAGAAAAGAGTTAATTCTAATTCTGGGTGTTTGGGCATTCAAAGTGCGAACCAACAAAATCAAGACCAATAAATAAAGACCCTTCATCATTGCATTGCTTTCCATTCCTCATCAGTAAAGGTGCTACCTGTTTCTCGACAAACCCAATAAGGCTGTAATCCATTTTTAAAAACGTAACCATTGATATTCAGCGGACTACGGTACTGACCCGAAAGGTAAGCGCCTTTAAACAATTCTATTCTCAATTTGAGTGCATCTTCTAAATCTGCTTCGTCTGTCCATTCATAGTAGGCTGTTTCACCAACATATCGTTGTAAAACCTCATGAAACAAATATATCCTAACCCCTGAAGATGCCGAAAAGAAATCGTTCTTCAATAAAGGTAGATACACTCTAATGGTGACATACTCATCTAATTTTTTGTCATAAAACTGATGCCACTGTGTTCGTTCGGAAGAAGCAGCCTCAAAACCTTCTCGGTGAAGATAGGCCACAAATTGGTCAATTGTGTAACTCATTACTTTGCCCGTACAATAATTTGGTTGTTATAAATCGGCACAAATATAATATTATTGCATAATAAAATTAAATATAATTAAATTTAAAAAATCAATTAAATATATGGGACTCGCATCTAACAATGGTGAATCATACCACAAAGGCGTTGACTTGTTACTCATTATCAGCATTTTACTTCTGTCATGCCACCACTTTTGGTTTGATATATCTCTTTTTTCTAACTACGTATGGCTATCTGAATTTCTAATAAAATTTTTAGGCAAACTGAATAATGAATATCACTTATTCAATAACCCATTTACGTCTAAACTTATTATTTTCGCCTTGTTGGTGTTTCACGGACTCGGGTCAAAGGGGACATTCAAGTCAAGCATAACCGTTGAAAAGGTCAAAAGAACAATTTTCATTGGTTTTTTTATTTTTTTCGGGAGTACTTTTTTACTATACTATCCCCTCAACATTTCTAACGTTGGCAAGCACTTACTGTATATTTTCACGACTGTAACTGGCGTATTTTTTCTTATAAAAGGGCTACAATATGCTAGCCGTTTGTTCTTGGGAAGCCTAAATGATGACATCTTTAACGAAGAAAACGAAACATTCCCTCAGAATGAGAAATACGTTGAAAATGAGTACTCTATCCATTTCAGAACTCAATATTACTTTAAGAAAAAATGGCATCAAGGGTGGATAAACATTATTAACCCAATGCGGTCAGTAATGGTGTTAGGAACGCCTGGCTCGGGAAAATCGTTTGCAGTATTGATACCAGCAATTTGGCAGTCCATTTGGAAGGGTTACACTGCCTATGTTTATGATTTTAAGTATCCTGACTTAACCCTCGAAGCTTACAATGCCTACCGACATACGTTGGCCGAAAATCCTTATGCTTGGGGAAGACAGGCTGATGGACAACCACTAATCCCCCAATTTTTCGTCATTAATTTCGATGATATTGAGCGCTCACACCGTTGTAACCCCCTTTTTCCAGATTCTATGACCGACATCATGGACGCCTACGAAGCAGCTCAAACCATTATGTTGAATTTAAATCGAACTTGGGTACAAAAGCAAGGTGACTTTTTTGTTGAATCAGCCATCAACTTTCTAACCGCCGTTATTTGGTACTTGCGTTCTGCCAGTGTGAAATACAGAAACTTACACCTTATCGAGATCCAAAAATCTGAAAATGAACAAGATATAGATATTATCAATCGTTATAAGCAGTTATCACAGGTATGCACATTCCCACACGTTATTGAATTTGTAAACGAAGACTACGGTTCTATGTTTGAGATAATGAGTAAATACCAAGATTTAGAAGTGTATGTAAAACCTTTCAAAGATGCTTGGCAAGACGGCGCCATTGAGCAACTCGCTGGTCAAATTGCCTCCGTACGCATTCCCATTACTCGAATATCTTCGCCAACTATTTATTGGATAATGACTGGCAACGACTTGTCCTTGGATATTAATAACCCTGACGCCCCAAAAATTCTTTGTACAGGAAACAATCCCGAACGCATCGGAATTTACGGTACAGTATTTTCGCTTTATACTTCTCGGATGCTCAAAATGGTCAACAAAAAGGGAAGACTAAAATCGGCCTTGTTTTGGGATGAGTTACCCACTATGTTCATTAAAGGGATTGATACCTTAATTGCTACCGCTCGTTCCAATAAAGTAGCTCCTTGGCTTGGTTTTCAAGATTTTGAGCAACTTACTCGTGACTATGGTGACAAGGAAGCCAAAGTAATTATGAATACCGTTGGCAATTTCTTTTCGGGGGTAGTAGTATTTAATTCAGCTGAAACATTGTCAAAACGTTTTGGTAAAACGAACCAATTGAAGGAAAGCATTACATTTTCAAGAACCGATACATCCCTTAACTTACAAACTCAGCAACAAGATGTGATTCCTCCGTCAAAAATCGCGACTCTTAAACAGGGGGAATTTGTGGGTCAAACAGTTGATAACTTTGGGGAAGAGGTGGATTTGAAGACATTCAAAGGACAAATTCTTATTGACAAAACGCTCACAAAAAAACACAAACAACTACCTCCCATCAAGGATTTTGAGCAATTTGCTATAAAAATGGGTTATTCTCAGGGCTATATCACCCAAAGTGAATCTACCAAGCGGCTCATTAGAGAACATCTAACCACTTCATGCTACCAAAAAGTAAAACAGGATGTCAGAGAACTAGTCGAAAGCGAGACCGTTTCTTTTGGTATATCTATTAATAAAACAAATGGTATATCAAATTTACCAAAAAAGTAGATTCATTAAATAAAACTATTTTATATAATTAAGTTTGATTTAATCTTATAAGATGCTTAAATTGCATTATCTTACAAACATAATACCATTTACCCTGCAATTAAATCATGCGAAAGCTTCAAAAATCGTTAACAGAAACTGAACAATTTGTTGTAATTCAAGAACTTAGCTCAACTTCCTTTGATTCACTTAGCGAGGAGGAAAAAACAGTTATTTTTGAAAAAATCAGTCAGATAGTTTCACATCCCGAAAGTGAAAAATTTTACTACGGTAAAGTATTTAGCGGATGCGTACAATTCATAAAAGCCAAATTATTAGACGACCAAACCAAACATTTTAAGGGCGATTTGAGTAAAATAAAAGGGAAATTTGAGCGAGTGCTTTCCGTAAAAGACATTGCTCAAATGGCTGGTTTAGAGTACTTTCAGTTAAGAGATCTTTCTTTTGGAAAAAACACCTCCTCTACTTTGTTAAAATTTATGACTTTTACTAAAAAGCATGGGCTTTCGATAGAAGAGTTCATGTATCATCCTTCTATTGTAAACACCGCCTATCAGTATTATTGCATGTTAGAAAAAGGAACCACTCCTACCCCTTCATAATTACCAAGCTCTGATTCTTGTGGCAAAACTTCATGAGTTAATGCTGCGACATGTTATCTTAACTGATAATCCATTCATTAAGTATGACTTCAACTGGCTTTCTCTATACTGTGATCGGGGCATTCTTCGGTATAGAAAAGATATTGAAATTTAATTACGAAATTTAATTTCGTT
This sequence comes from Runella limosa DSM 17973, assembly GCF_000482465.1. GTDB lineage: Bacteria > Bacteroidota > Bacteroidia > Cytophagales > Spirosomataceae > Runella > Runella limosa. The sequence continues at coordinate 1,357,278 of NZ_KI519420.1, read as the reverse complement.
AAATTATTTTAATTTAGTTAATTTGTAAAATTAAATCAAAATAAAATTTATTAGATGCTTAAACAAAAAGAAGCCCAAAAAATTTATGACCAGATTCGTCCAAAAATTCTGAGGGAAGCTGCCAAATCTTTGTCAGAAACACAAATAGTGGAACAACTCATTGACAAAGAACGAGAACCGACCAGGATTGCGCTGCTAAAATGGCTTAAATCCGAACTAGAAGTTTTAATAAAAAATGACCTTCAGTTATCGAGTCCAACTCCGAATCTTAGTTCACTCTCACCATTTCAACGATTATCCCTGGCTTGGTTTAACGATTTCACAAAATCCAAGCTCTCTATTTTAAAAGAACAATCTGTTGTCGAATCCCCCCCATTATTTGATGCTTTCGGAAAAAAAGTGGGCTATATTGGCCCTATTCTACTCCAGTCCTCGACATTTCCTAACGGAGAAATTACGTTCCGATTTCAATTCGAAAAACATGATAAAGCACTTCAGCAAAAAGCAACACCTAGTATCAACGCTTCATACAGCCAAACCCCTTCGCAAGATGTTCAAGGCAACCTTAACACTAGAAGAGGATTTCGCATTTAACAACAACTAGCCAACATTTTAATGAAATACTCCCAAAAAGCCCAAGAAGAATTCATTTTACAACTTCAACAGAAATTTGGCGCTCACATTCTTGAACCTGTTGAAATGGGGATAGATGAACATGATTTGAAACTTACTCTTCCCCGTTTGAGGGTCGAGCACCCAACCGACTGGTTCAATTTAGACGAGGAGCAGCGTGATATCATTCTTAAAAACTTTATGGCGGTTTTCGCAAACAACAGTATTTTTTTAAACGAGTAATTTTCGTAAAACCTTGGATATACACACAAATTACGCTCACCCTGAACAACTTAACCTTTTACATTTTTTTAATGAACATCAAGTCAAATATTTGATTTTTGGTGACTTTGCAATCAATACTTTTGAGAAGGGGCGTCCCATTACACATATAAAACTCTGGATAGATTCAACGCCAAAAAATATTGAACGACTAAATCAGGCAATAAAAGAAGCAAATCCCAATCGCTTATATACAAAACTACCGACATCAATACCACTTAGAAATGTATCTAAAAGGATACTGTCTGTTGGCGCCCCCAATTTCAAAGTAGAGTTATATCCATGTATTGCTGGCTTTAAGGCCGATGACTTTTTAAACACTTATCAGCATCGTATCAATGGAAGAGCAATCGCATGGGGAGAGCAGTCACCATCTCAGATTATTTCGCTCCCACAGTTAAACATCAATCAACTTTATGCCAGCATCTTACAGTCCACCTCATCCCGAAAACTATGGGACTCTACCGCTCTGGAAAAAGTTGCTGAAAGAAACAAACTTGACATAAGAAACATTTATCAAATTCAAAATGGCTTACCTCCAAAAATTACCAAGACTGCACACGCCGAGCCCCCCAGTAAACGTGATTTTGATTCGCTTAGAAAAGAATTAGATATTGAGATTGTATTACAACACTACGGTTATTATCTGGACGCCGAAAAGACAAGTAAAAATGGTGTTTGGAGAATTTATAAAACAGGGATTAAAGGGGATAAGCAACGATTAGCAGTTTGTAACATCGCAGGGAAGTACCGATATAAAGGGTTCTGTGACCTGAACGATTTGGGAAAACCATACAAAGATGCCCAAGGAAATTGGAAACGAAGCGAAGGCTTCAAAGGAGACTCTATTCAATTTATTCATCGCATGGAAAATGAGAATTGGAAGAGCACCTTTGCTGTTGTTGACCAAATTTTAGGAGACACCCAATACCAACACAAAGTGGCCAAATTAGCCCCACTTCGAGCGGTTTCTGAAAGCTATTTTTTGAAAGATACAACACTCCGAGAAACCGATTTAAAAGAAACCTACACTCCTACCCTTCTGAAAGACAGCCGTTATCTGCTCAATCGGGCAATCAATATTCCGACCCTGAGCCACCCTGCGTTTGTGTCAAAAATTTTGAATGTTGGCCTAAAACAATTGGCCTACGAATTAATTGAACCACTCTTTCTCAATAATACCAAAGGGAAAAACGTGGTACTCTCTCAAGGTGCATTGCTTTTTACCAAAGAGCTACTCCAATCTAATGACCAGGGTGATAGATTTTTCTTCACAAAACTTGATGGGCAAATCAATCGGTTCTCTCTGAATGAAGTTTTCATTGACAACTATTTAAACCGCCTAAAATCCAAAGACTTAGTTTTCCAAAATACGGCTTTCCCGCTATTTGCGATTGATGGGAACTTAGCGTCTTTAGACATAAGGAACGATAAATTCAAACAATTTCCTAGCATAGAAAGACGTGAAGCACTTTGGCTGTCAAATGCCCATTTTAGATTAAAAACTCACTATCAAAACATTCCTATAAATACTTTGGGAACGCTTTACCGAAACCTGAGTAATAACGAAATTTACTTTTTCTACCTTGACCGAAGTAATTCAGCTCAACTTTCTATTCCCTCTAACAAAGTGACAGAACTCTTTGAGCCCTTATCAGCCAATCGCCTTATACTTTGTGAGAGTCCAATTGATGCATTGTCCTTCGCTCAATTAAACCCAGAAACACCTGAAGAACGTCGGCTTTATATTGCCACTTGTGGCACTCCAGCTAAACATCAAATGGAGCATATTCAACATATACTTAACCGAAATCCGTTGGCTGAAGTGGTAATTGCGCAGGATGGTGATAATGCTGGAATTCGGTTTGCAATTAATTATCTTGGGCTTAAACACCCCAACGAACAGCACGATTTTAACCTAACGCCTTATATCACCTATAGCGCCCCACCTATTGGTATCCAAAGTGTACAGCAACTGATTGGGAGCTCTAACCAAAAAATTGAAGACGGCGGACATCTTCCAACAAAAGATGATAATTTCATAAAGGGGCAAAACCACCTTCGGCTCGAACTTTCGAACAAGTTGAAAGGCTCTACTTTGCAAGCACTTGAACAACAACACGAAAAATACATTAACGACTTAACCGCTAGTTTGAATAAGTTTGTAACAAAAGAAGGAAATGAGTTCAAGGCGAAAGCCAGTCAATTGAGCCACTTACAAACGCCTGGTGAAGATAAATTATGCACCCATGTTGTCATTTCTTTTCCCAATGACACAAATATGCTCATTCGGGCACTCAACAAACTTTCAGATAGCATTAATCAAAAGCAAAGTCATCCCCTATTTCTAATTAGCCGCCCCAGCCGTACGCAAAAGGACTTTAATGAAATCTTACAACAACGCAATGGCGAAAAACTTCCCGACAGTAGCCTTTTAAAATTACCCCCGCCACTCCACAAAGCTAATCTGAATTTGAGTCAAACCCCCGTTAAAGCACAAAACAAACTAGCCATCTGAATACTCTTCCGCATTTATTTTTTTGCTTTTCTTACCCTACTTTCATTAAAACCAAGAATGACAGCCATATATGCTGTTGCATCATTGGGTTTTCTTTTGCCTGCTTGTATTTCCATATCGGCGTTTACAAAACGATTGGCTAAATCTTCATCTTGCAGTATCTTGTTCCTTTGAATTTTAGTAAAATCATACATTTCCAACCGTTCGTGCATGTATTTCCAACGGTCATCCATATTTAGAGCATTCAGTGCCTCACGAATTTCTTGCAATTCTTGTATTGCTTTTGAATTTTGAGTTTGAATGTAAAAACTCAGGTGAGTTACTTTTCTGCCTGTTTTCTGTATTTGATAGCTACAGCTAATGTCAGTTTTTTCCGAAATTTCTTCACAACTTGGGTCCAACACGCGTCTCTTTAGTTGCCCAAAATCATCATAGGTTTCCTCATTGGCTCCCAGTAAGTCTCTCAGGTCTTCAACTGAGACTTGAGACCAAGTACCACCATTAAAGTTCTTCCAACGCGATAGCATTTCATACAACCTTTGCGAATAGGTTTTATTGAGCGATAGCGCAATTGCTAATTCATATTCTGTATAGCCACTTTTAATTTGAGCAATGTGGGGTATCACCTCATACGATAACCCTATTTCAAAGATGCCCTCTTTGGCACTATATCTAGCTGACGAAAATACATTATAAGCTTGAAACTCCTTTTGTTCATCGTTCCTTAACCATATCTGACAGTTACGCATCAACGACTGGGCCATGCCAAGCATTTGTCGATAGTTTTGGGTAATGAGCTTGGCCGGTATTCTAAATTGCTTATTTTGCTTTAGATTTATATCTGCTTCACTTAACTGATTCAACACGATATAAAAAACTCTCTTCTCCAGAAGTGAAAAGCTCTGGCGAGTCATAATTGAAGCATTTGGCTGTCTATTGTAATGCTTTAACTTCATTTTTCTTTGATTTGAAAGCAAGTTAAAAAAAATAATCTGTCAAATAAAAAAAGTGTCAGAAATTTTAACTTTTTGACAGAGTTGGACTACATTTTGACAGAATTAAACACAATCAACTGTATATCAATGTATTATAAAATTGAAATTTGTTTATTGATAAAGTTTTTTCATTAAAATACCGTAAAAAATGCCATTTTTACGGCTTCTCAACACCTCGATAGCTAACAACAATATATCAAATACACATAAATCACTGAAAATCAAATAATTATAAACAAAAAAAGAAGAAAACGACTACATTTTGACAGAATTTAAACAAGTCTTTTGGCAATACGTAACCTTTAAAGCAGGCAATCTAGGTTTACAAAGGTACAATTATTAAATAATACAAAAGAAATAAATTCAATAATATTTAATTTATTCTTATTCAAAATTTATTCTGTCAAAAAATAATGTCAGTCATATTAATTGACAGAATTAGACTACATTTTGACAGAATTAGACTACATTTTGACAGAATTAAAGACTACATTTTGACAGAGTTAGACTACATTTTGACAGAGTTAGACTACATTTTGACAGAATTAGACTACATTTTGACAGAGTTAGACTACATTTTGACAGAATTAACCCGCATAACCGCCTTGTAATCAATGAATTACAAGCCCCGTAAATCATCAATATTTTAATCATCAATCTTAAATAAAAATATAACCAGTTTTTAAACAATTAAATACAGTCTTTCTTTTAGGGAAAAAGTTATCTCAGCAACTCTCTTCTTTCCAAAAAATTTCAAAACAAAAAACAATCAAAATCACCTACCGACAAAAGAGGCACACTGGAAACTATGAAGTTAATTAATACGTCATAAAATGAATTGATTTCGAAACGGCACTGGTTATAGCAAAAATTCAAGGACTAATACCAATGTTAGTGATGTTTATCCAACCCAATCCTATACTAAGCCTGTCCCTGAAATGAGTATTTGCATCATTATCCGATCTAAAACCATCCTAACCTGCTCAAACGCCTAGGGTACATTACTCCTAGACGAACCCTTCCAATACTTTTTCTCTACAGATTTACTGACACCTAAAGTTATCAAACCCATTTTTAAACAGCTTAATTATCATTCCCATAAAAAAGGCGACTCACTTTGAGAATCGCCTTTTTTATGGGAACTAAAAATATTATTTGATAATCAAAAACTTCCGCGAGACTATCTTTTCTTGAGTCTCCATCCGAACCGCGTAACTGCCTTCGGGATGCTCAGATAAATCTGCTTGACTTTTTTGCCAATTTCCTTCTCCCGTGAGTGATTTTTGCAACAAAACCTGCCCACTCGCATTGATAAATTGCAAACTGGCTTTTTGACCTTTCTCCAAATAATACTGGACGGTTACTTTTCCTCCCGTAGGATTAGGATACAGTTCTAAGATAGATACCTCAGTATCGGTTGCCAAACCTTCCTTTTCTAGCCCTATCCGTGGCGGATTGCTGCTCACACAAATACGGTCTTGACGGCAGCTACCTCCGCTTACTCCTTGGATACGAATCGTATTTGTACCTGCCGATAGGCTGACTGTAAAGGTATGTTCAGCCCACACGATGTTCCAAGAGCCACTACTTGGGAGTGAGATATTACTGCTTCCCCCTCCGTTGATTTGTACCCCAATGGTAGGAGCAGCCGACGAATAATAACGCAATTTGACGTAGTACGTGCCCGCCGAAGGGACACTAGTGACAACATAATCTACATAATGGTTATAGTTGTTTTCTTCCCCACGGGTAGAGCCATTTGAGGCGTTAGGATCGCTTGTAATGGCTCCCGAGCCCGACGAGCTTTCAGATTCAATACATTGATTGAGACTTCCACCTCCGCTACTACATCCACTGACAGTTACATTAACACTACCCGCCTGATTTCCGCAACCTGATTTAGAGGCGGTTACAGTGTAGGTATAAGTGCCATTGGAAGAGGGGACGTTGGTACTAACCGAACTGCTACTACTGCTTAGGCCGTTTCCACTCCAAGTGTAGCTCACACCACCACAATCGCTACCGCTGCAATTGGCATTTAGAGTGACACTGGCGCCACAGCTCGGCGTTGCGTTGCTGCTACTTGGCGAAAGACTGAAATTACAACTGCTACCGCTTCCTCCATCGAAAGGTATCAACCTATTGCCAGGGATGGGCCGCTCCATTGCTCCGTTGGGTAATTGCCAGCCTACAGCCAAGTTATCACCGCCAAAGCCTTCTTTCATTACTGCTTCAATATAATATTTCTGTCCTGCTTGCAAATTGACATACACAGACTGTTGAGAATTGAAAAGAAACCAATCTTGGGGATTTGTCCAATTGTTATGATAAGCTATTCTTTGCGCATTGACCGGGTCTTCATTTGTACTAAGCCATAGTTCCACGTTGTCATCTCCCGCAACCCAAAAGGTATAATTGCCGGTAGTAGGCGGACAAATGTATCCTCGAAAACGCGCACCATAGCTATCAGCTATATTGATTGGTGCTTCAAAGAGGGCAAGATTCTGTGAAAAACTTGGTGAAGTGGTAAGATTGGCGGTTGCGTTACGAAAATCAGTAATACTTGTACCTCCTCCGATATTTTCCCAACGTTGATAACTGATACTCCCTAAATTGGGGCATGAAGAGGCAGGATTGCTACCCTGCGGGTCGGTTTCTGCAAAACAATTAGCTCCGTCAACACTTATACCGTTCGCTATCAAACGACTGCGCGATACAAAAGAACCATCCTCCAGCGCGGCTATCCATGTACCGTTAACCTTGTGGGCATAGCAAACTTTATCTTCATTAACCAATGTCCCGATAATCTCGCCTTCATCTTCATCGGCGGGACATCCTACACCGATTCGGCAATTGCCTATGATTTGAAATGTACCAGAAGTACTTACTTCTCCTGTGCTTGTGCCAAAATATTGTCTGACGGCTGAAATAGTGTAAGTACCAATGGGAAGATTGTTATAATTGAATCGAACCCGATTAGTGGCATCCACACCCAGCACTAGGGAATGACCATTTCCTTCTACCCGGATGAACTGTCGGTAGTTGTTTATTTGGTCTCCATTCGGAATAAGAAGTGTAACCACATTAGGGGCAGGTGGTAATTTCCACGTGGGCGTGTGTTTACAAACCGTAGTCAAGGGACGGTTTACCCACTGTCCCCAACGACCTTCTTGGCGGGTTTCCACCACCGCAGGAGGAATAGGCAACGTACAGCCTGATTGTATGGTAAATTGACTTAACCCAAACTCCCGTTGCGCTAAAGTGTTCCAAGCTGAAGTAATTGGCTGTGAAAATGAATGGTCTGTATTATTATCGTTATTTCCATAAATAGCTGCAAAAGGAGTCAAATCGGGGCGAATGACTTGGTTGTTGGCATTGATGATGTTGTTGCTGATAGCAAAGGTATAATCATTGTCGGAGTTGAGTGTTCCCCGATAATCAATTGAGCTAAAGGTAGGTACAAATGAAAATCTGGGTTCAACATAACCCATCAAAGGCCACGAAAAATTGTCGAAATTAGGATTAATAAATCCTCCGGGAAGGCGATCAAAATTGAACGGTAAATTGACATGTAAATTTCCATAACTGGCACCATTGCAGATGCCAATTCCTGCCCCTTCATAGACCATTGTATTCTGGTTAAGGTTATTGGTCCAAGCTGAAAGAAAGGCGTTGCATAATATTCCCCAAAAATCTACATCTAATATTCTATCTCCGGGGTTTAGGCCACCACCCGTTGCATTATTTTGCCTGACTCCTGACAAACTCCCGTTAAGCAAAGCAACGTTTCGGCATTGAGCTGGATAGCCCCCATTGCCCAGATTGACTAAACCCTGACGAAAACTATCAAAGTCTGGATGTCGGGCAGTACCATTGTGATACAGGAGTAGTTGCCGTGCTGCAGGCGTATCAATGGCCTGAACCTCAGGAACAAATAGTTTAACCAAAGCTGAAACCCGAAAACCTGCGAGTGCTTCCAAATTTCGCCGCATAGCCACTAATCCTGGCGGCACATTTGCTCCTTGGTGAGGAGTATCAAACGAAATAAAGTGGCTTACGTTGTGGGTTTGCCCCGCATTCTCCATTTCGCGCAGTGCCCACCTTGCCACCAAACCAGACATACTTTCACCTACCACCACCAATGGATAGCTCCCTACTTTTCGGCTGTTTATTTCATTAATGACTCTTTTAAGTACCTGCGCGTTGTTTTGGATGTAATCGCGCCCGTCGTCGTAGTTGACAAAGACTAAATCATAGCCATTGTTACGGAATGTGTACAAAAACGGATAATACTTTGTATAAATATCAGACATATTGATATCTTGCCCTACATCAAAGCCCTCTGCAATGATAATAGGGCGGTCGAGTACACCATCGCATCCCGTCAGAATAGCATATTCTGCCCCCGCTACATTTTCTGCTAAACGACCATTTTTTACTTTGGGGGCGGCTATTTTGCCCGTAGCAAAAAACGTGGGTCGTTCCAATGCTTTGATTTGAAGCGGGCAATAAGTGATATAGATGCCTCGTTTGGTAATGAGTTTGAGTGCAATCGCAACTGTACCTGTGGTAGTAAACCGATGCGGAATCAACCGCTCTGTATATTCGTAGCGTTGCCAACCTTTGCCGTCTTGAAAATCTATTTCGAGGCCCTCTATGGGGTTTTTGATATTGGTTTGAACCAATTTAGGGCTTATCTGAAACTGTACATCCGCCTGAAAAACCTCGCCTTGCAGCAACCCCGCCGCAATCATCTCAATGTTTTCGTAGGCTTTCTCATCGGCTTTCTTGCCCTGGTTTTTGGCCTTGATATTGTCGTTGACTTGAGCTTGGGTCAAAAACGTCGCATCGGCATTGAGGATACCAATCGGAATTACGTTGCTGCTGGTGATTTGGTCACGACTCCGCGTCTGAATATCCGTAATTTCTTTGGGTTTGGGTTTATCATTCAAATCCGCTTTTTCAACCATCTGAGTTAAGGCTTCAAAATGCAGAGAGGATAAGGTAAGAATGGGATTCCCTTCTTTGTTTTTTTCTTTGGAACGTAACGGTTCGATAAATTGCCTGATAAATGACGCTTTGTTGAGGAATGCCTTACCTTTCAAGGCAGTGGTATCCATGGCGGCCAGTGCTTCTTTATTCTCTTTCTCAAATTGAGCCTGTGATAAAACAGAGGTCAGACAAATGATTGTAAACACGAAAATTATAGGTAGGTGCTTTTTCATAGATGATATTATTTTTTTCGGATTTGGAAATTAATTACGTTTTCTTTCCCGTAGTTTTTTCGTTCAATTTCAATAGGGGCTGTTGCTGCATTAGCTATTCCATCTTTGTAAAAGAAAATAGAATAGTCAATGCCAAACCGAAATTTGTTAGTCTCTTGAGGCAAGATGGAGGCATTATCTGTCCCATTCGGTATTACTTGCGAAAAGCGATAAATGCCTTCTTTGTCTGATGTTGCCGATAGGTCAAAAGTTGGTATCCCTGATAACCCTTTCTTATTGGTTCCATAAAACAAAAATTCCACACCTTCCACGGGCAAATTGTTTTCATCTGTTACTTTCCCTGTCACGACAGTGGGAGTAGAGGGGAGGTTTTTCTCGCAAGCTGCAAGTGCCAATAGAGGTAGTGTGGTTGCGGTTCTGATAAATTGTCTTCGTTTCATAGCATTTGTATTTTAAATTTAATTACTCACCTTTCCATTGGGTGGAAGAAATAAAATAGAGTCAGTTAATAACTTCTCTGAAACATAATTAAATACCTCCACCATGTGTTAAAAATTTATAGAGCCCATTTTCCTGTAATTATCCAACTTTCTTCTGAGCAATTGTGAGTTCCTCTCCACAGTATTATGAAATTTACCTGAGACTGAAAAATATTGTTCTGCTCCAGTATAAATAATAAAGTCTATCCCATTTATAATACCAGCTGCATACAGCCATGGCTTAAATAAGAGTTTCATCTTCATACATTTTTTTAAAAGTGAAGTTTTATTACAAAAATCAGGGATGTTTCATAGGCATTAGTGTAGATAAGGGTGAATGTATGTAGAAAGATAGGCACTTTAGTTAGAAAGTCAATGTTATTTTTTAATGATTTAGTAAACGGTAATTACATACATATAAAAAATAATGGATATTTTTATAATTTCGCCACTTTTCAAACTGAAAATTACTTCTTTCAAAGAAAATATCGACTTTTTTTGAGTCGATATTTTCTTTGATATCAATTGTCCAGCCTATTACCCCCCGTTACAATTTATCAGGCATAACAACTGTCATTTGTTTCATATTGCTGGTTCTTCCATCTTTAAATACTGCTCTAATGCCATATTTGAAAGTGTAAGAATACTTTGGCTCATCTTCTTGAGTACTGTTTTCTACCGCATTTAGTGTACGCCAAAGTGTAAAATTGGTCGTGGTATTGGTTCCATTAGTCACTTTGGGGGTCTCTGAACGATATAACTCAAAATGTTCAATATCAGACGCTGTATAACTCCAATGAAGCGTAATCGCTGGCGTTGTACTTACACTATCAATAGTAGCTGTTAAATTTGTAAACGTAGGCTTCTGGTCTGTAACAATTTCGACAATTACTAGTTGATAACAATCGCCCACATTCTGCGATGATTGGAACTTTGGAACATCATAACATGATTTGTTCCCACTAGAATCAAATGCCGCAACTGTATATACGTAGGTTTTGCCAACCATTAAACTCGTATCTGTCATCATTCTTGTCGTATCTGTTGCGTTCAGTGTTTTAATGATAGACCACGTACCCGACACTTCGTTTAGTTTTCGCCATATTTCAGTTCTTTGAACATCATGGCTAGAAGATTTAGCCCAATATATATCTACATCCGTTCCTTTTACCTGATATTTTGTAATGACAGGTGAAATCGGAGGTTGAGTGTCGGGTTTTTGGTAGGTTATAATGGCTAACTCAGATTCGTGGTAGTTGCTATCCACCGCTGATACGTAATACTTTATTAAGGGGTAGTCAGTGTCCTCTCCTAACGTATCTATGGTAAATATACGACGGCGAATTCCATTAAAGACATCTATTTTTTCAGTCTCATTGCCAATAGTTCGATATACGCGATAGCCTAATAAATCTGCATCTGTATTTTCATTCCAGTCCAATCGTACCATGTGTAGCTTCGATGTACTAGAGGGGTTATATCTAGCAGAACGAAAGTTAGTTGGTCTTGCGGGAGGAACATCTATCGAGGATGGTATTAAAATGTAAGGCAAAGACCAAGTAGTATCATTACCAACACCAATCGCGCCGATTCGATAATAGTGGCTCAAACGAAAAGCAACTTTGTTAGAAATTGTCACTGAATCAATTAAAGCAACCGTATCCGATGGATTTGTGACGCTCCGAATCAACTGAAAAGCGCTATCACTTTTGCTAGAAACATGGATTAGATAACCACTAACCACCGATGCAAGATTTGAAATCACTGTATCTGCAGGAAAACGCCATTTTACTTCAACACCTTGGCTTGTCACTCTAACGTTTTTAATGGCAGGTATTTGTGTCAATTCCTTAGTGACTGTGATTGTTGAGGTCACTGAGGGAATATATTCATCAAAATATGTTTTACCCGCTAAACGATAGGTATAAGTCGTGGTGGTATTGGGAATGGAGTCTAAATAGTAAACAAATTGAGTAGAATTATCCATCTTTGTCCAGAGCTGGCTATTAAGCCTTTCAAAAGCCCCACCATTTGTAGATCGGTAGATTACATAGCTTCCGTAGTAAATTTTTTGGGAATCAAAATCCCATTTAAGTTCTACTACCCCTTTTTTACGAGACAACTGTGGAGCTGCCAGTGTAGGGTATGAAATAGAGCTCGCTGTAACTTCTATCGCATCCATACCAATCACGATAGGCGATGTTGCTGTTTTAGCTGATTTACGGGCAGGGTTTAATGGGGTAGGTTCTATTCTATATCGATAGGTAACACCATTGGTAACGGTTGAATCAACAAAAGCCAGTCCTCCCAGTCTAGCTGCGGCATAACTCATGTCGGCACCCACAGCTACTAAGTTATATTGTAAATTAACCGATGCGGACGTATCACTCCCCATTTCAATAACTTCATCATGATTATCATATACCATTTGGTAATAGGTACTGTCTGCCAGGTGCCATTTAGTACTATCACTATTAAACTTCACAGTGAACGAAGTAGTTGCTACTACGTTGGTTCCAGATAGCGTTTGCCTTGTGATGGTATATCCCCTTGCAATGGAGTTTCTCCACAATTTCGGAGAAAGAGGCATCCATCGAAGCAAGATTTTGTCGGAATAAGGTCTTGCAATAACCTTGATGGAGTCTTTATAAGTGGTTTTGATACTATCAACGGGATTTTGTTGCGACCAAGCCCCAAAGCTTCCAAAAACGAGTAGTAGCGTAAGTTTAAAAAAATATTTCATGATGGATAGAAGTCTTTCTTTCTCTTTTAGTTATCACAAATCGTTCCGACATTAAAGCCTACGCAAATTTTACCCGTAATAAAACCGATGATGGGTGGAGTCATGCAGGCATCTCCCGCTACACCAAAAGGTTTGAGTCCGTTGCCACGCAGCCACATACCGAAGTCAAAAGAGGCGGCGTTTCTTTGACGTTTTTTATTGTACAATCGAGCCGCAGCATAGGCATAAACCTGACCTTTCCCAAGCCAACTTCCTGATGAACAATTGTTAACATTGCTAAGTAACAAGTCAACTCCCGCATCTGCCTCGCCAATGATGGCATATCTCTGCGTCACATCAATATTTACATCTAAAGTAGCGGCAGCACCAAGTGCATAGGCAAATCCATCACGGATACTTGCATACTCAGCAGGTGATTTCTGGTAGTTAGCAGGGGTTAGACCTAAATATTCAATAACTCGGGTTGGTGGTGGCGGAAACGTAGGAACACCACTACCTATCATCAAGTACGCAGACAAGGCCGCATAGGCTTTTACACTCCCACTGTTATAAATGTATTTTAACCCAATTCGATTACTCAAAGGAGCTGGATTACCTGCGTGTAAGTAGAATTTTTCGGAATCAATATGAATCACAACTTTTCCTACTTGTCCATTGGTACCAACCCCCACTAATCCATTTCCATTAGCATCCAATTGGTTTACAAAAGCACTGGCTTCGGCGTGAAAAATCTTATTAGGAATATCCAACATAATCCCTGCCGCTACTACCACATCCCCTTCTTTGGTGAAGTCAGCACTTGAGTTCAGGGCTTTCTTTTTGGCATTGAGCGCATCGGCCTTTTTATTGAGTTCGATTTGGCTATTTTCGCCAGTAGTAGCGAGGTTTGTCAATGACAGCTCATCTGCTCCATCTACAATTGCCCCTAAACCTTGACGGGCATAATCTCCCATTTTTTGCGAAAACATACTGGTAAATACGGCATTCCCGTACATAGAAACACTATTAATCCCGTAGTTTCTGTCAAGGGCAATATCAAGATTTATACGGCCATACATGGGAGGATTTGGTAATATCCCACGCTGGAAGCCAAGCATTACCTTGAATCCGAAAGGCACTTGATAACAAGGTTCATACACCATAACTTGGTTGGCAGGAGCTTGTTTGGGCGTAGTAGGTGTCCCTGTTCCATTGTTAAAAAACGGTCTCATGTTGAAATAAATACCCATTCCTGCTCCATTGATGGCTAAGTCACCAATTCCCGTTGGAATGGCATTGGCTGCTGGGAGTGTTCCCGTGCCTGCGTCAGACGCCACGGCGGTCAACGTTGGGTCTCCATCCGCATTGTTGCCAGTTACTTTAAACATCGTCCCGGCATAAAAATCAATATAACCGTAACGGAAGGCTGTATTAGCTGGGTTACAAACTACATTTCCATGAACACCTTCGTTAGATGTATTATTGCCTTTCCAATAACCAAATTCAGCGCTGGCTTCTACGCCAAAAACCATGGGTTTAAGCATAACGGCCTTAATTTTTCCTTCAAATCCTTTTTGGTTTTCGTTTTCGTAGATGTCCACATATCCCTGTAAGTGGAAGGCCGAAGAACTCGCCTTGACATCAATTCGGCGCAGGTTTACCCCTTGGAATTCAAGTAGTCCTGAACCCTCGTTGTATTTTGTCTTGATAATAAGATTAGACGCACCTGCGATTTGCTCTTTGGCTAAACTAATCTTAAAAGCAAAATCTATCCATAAATCGTTGGAGGTTGGAGCTTGGCCGTTGAGCATCCCTTCAAAACGCGCCAGACGCGTAATAGAAACGGGAAAATTGGCAATGGTTGATTCGCTATTATTAACGTATTCAAAATAACCTACCTGAAACTTGGGCTGCCCCTCAGCTACTTTGGTGCGAAAAATCAAATTCTGAAAACGAACACCCTTAAAGTCAGCTGTTTGAGATTCAGTACTCGGATTGTCACAATGGTTGGAAGCAGTAAGGTCTTTTACTTTTGTATTGATATTGAGTTCTCCACTTAGGTTAGCTGAAGGATAAAAAGTATCGTTTTCGTACAACAATTCAAGTGTGGAGCCTGCATAAAATTTACCCGTACTTCGAAGTGCTTTGATGGGGATTGTCACGTCGGTAATGGCTCCTACCCGTAACGAATATTGTCCTGCAAGGTCAATAGTAGCATTATAAGCTAGTAAACTTCCGCCGCAGGTATGGTCCACCAATGGTACTGAGATACCTCCCCCAAAACTTCCCCCCATGAATTTGTTCTGTAGAAATGCGAGTTCTATTTTTTCTAGTGTCATTTTCCAACGACTGGCTGAATAGGCTTGAGGGGCTGGATCAGTAGGCTTGTGTTCATAAAAGACAACTCCTGTAAAACCTGTTCGATCAATGATAAGCCCTCTACCACCCACACTTGTACCAAAGCCACTTTCAGGTAGAGAGCCTGTCTCGGCTTCGTTAGTGTATTTTTTGAACGACTTAGGCAAGTGTATCACAAATTTTCCAATCGCAATACCCGTCCAAGTGGGTCCTTTATCTCCTTCGTATTGGCTAGGAAAAATGTCTAAATCAGGGCTTTGGGTATCGCTTTCGTCATAAGTAACGTTGCTAACTTCAAACCCAAATCGTTCGATATTGGCGTTACCTGCCACGCAAAACGGTTTATTGAAACAAACTTGTGAATACATATCGCGTACTCCAGATTCCCTATTGAATGGAACAGAAAATCCAAAGCTCACTCGTCCTGTTTCTTCCGCTTTGCGCAGGGTTGTGTTATAAGGTTTGAGTACATTTCTTGGAAAGATCACTTCGGCACAGAGATTACCAGCAGTAAATTCGCCGCAGTTAAAATTTGCTATCGTCCCAGTACAGGTTTGACCATTGCAATAAGGTGTGTTGGCTCCCTTCAAAACAATGCTCCATTGTTTCATAGGCAAAATAAAATCTCCTAGCAAAGCGGCCGTAAAATCGCTGATACCTCCCTCGCGGGTAAAAGTGACGTCTTGTACGCCAAAAAACAGTTCGCGGTTGGGTTCGCTGCTCCCTTTTACCATAAAGTTTAATTTAATAAAAATGGTCAGCTTTGTCACAGATTTTTCAAACTTTGCTTCTAATACCCCTAAAGTAATCCGTGAGTTGTCCCCCAATTTTTTGGTAAGCCCCACTGGCAGCGTAAGTAATGCTTCTGGTGTAATCGTCTCCAGGACTTTACTTGGGTTTTGGTCAAGATAATTAAACATTTTTCGGGCTTTAGCGCGGTTATCAGCAATATCGTCTGATACCTCAGTGGCGATACCCGCCATTGGATCAGCCGCAAAGACCGTCTGCTGGCCAGCAAGACGTTCGTTCAGCGTCGCTAAGGCAGCATCCATCTCCATCATCTGTTGGGCCATGATAGCGGAAGGCGCCGTTGGGGCGGTAGTTCCCTTGGTGGGCGTAGTAGCCGATGGGGTCTTTTCTTTGCCTATCGGGTCTCCTCCTTTATGAGGGGCAGCTACAACGTTCCCGATGAGTAACAGAGCCGCGATAAAGTGAAAAAAATGGTTCATTGATAACTCGAAATTACTTGGTTAAATCCAGTTTAAATAACTTCAGAAATACACCTGTCATGGGCGTTCCTTTGTAAGGTTGAAGCCTGTTACCAGGAGTTGACCTCAACAAAAAGTGTAGTTCATTTTTAGGGTAGTCATAAAAAGCGTAGGTCTGCTGGGGAATCACAAAACCATAAGGCCCCTTCACCGTCTCTGACGTTCCTTTTTGTGGATCGATTAGATACATGACGGGGTAGGTAATGTATTCTTGCGATTCCATTTGGAGTTGTCGTTTTTCGGTGTATTCTTTACCAGTAGCACGCGGGTCGCTTCCCGAAAGTCGATCAAGCGCCCCCAAAAGTCGATTTCCCGTTGAGTTATTGGCTTGGCTCCAGCGCTGTTGTAGCGTCGTAGCGTTGAAAAGCAAGTTGGGCTTGTCAACCTCGGCCAACGATTGGATTTGAGCCGCAAAACCCGACGCTAATTCAAGGTCTATATTTCCGTAGGGTTGGTAAGGTACTGAGCTCCCCCATGGTTCATCGGTAAGGAGCAAAATGCGCCCATCCTTGAGAGCAATACAAACGGGTACACGGTTGACAAAAAGTTGAGACCGAAACGCCAGTCGGTTGTGAGCGTAGTAGTTTTTTAGTACGCCGTCGGCCGAAAGGTGTACCGTACTGTAGTGGTCGTCGCCAGCGGTGGAGGTGCTGTTGACACTCACGGCCAGGTTGTCGCCATTGGGTAGTGACACCAAGTGATAAAATTGTTTGGCAATGCCTGCTGCGGGCATTTTTACTTTGCGCTGGTCATCTTTGGATTCTTCTTTGACATATACTACCCCCGTAGCAGTGTTGATTTTAACGTTGAAGGCCATTGTCTTAAATAGCCCTTTGCTGAACTCAATGTGCAGTAGGCTCTCTTTCTCGTTACCCGCCATCCACGACCCGTTCAGAGGTGCGCCCGTATAGCCTGCTTCAATGGGGATTTTGAAACGATAGTGGCATACCACTTTCCCCTGTTTGTCTAGGCGTACAAATACAAATGAACTATCTTGGTTTTTGGCCATCAAAGCAGGCCCGAAAACCAAATCCAGCCCTAACTCAGTATTGGTTTTGGCAATATCAAAAAAACCACTGCCCGACGAGGCAAAGTAGGAGTTTTCGGCCCGAATACTCATGTCTTTATCGATGGGTAGGTCGATGGCTTGTGATTTGCCCGTAGAATCAATCATACGAACCCCGTTGCCATCGCGTACCAACACCTGAACGCGGTCATTATCTACAACATACGCGTTTTTGGGGCGAATCGCGGCTAATTCTCGTTCGTTGGTTCCTGCCACTAAGTACATGGCGGCATAGGGTGCGTAGTAATAACGGATGGTTTGATAACGCAAGGCTCCGCCGTTGAGAAAAATCCGCCGCACGGTTTTGCGTTCTCCTTCGTAGGCAAGTGCTTTGGGCTGGCTCGACAGGGTAGCAAGGTAATCCAAGCCCGACTCCGAAGTAGCCAAGGGCTTGTCTTTGTTGATGGTACCTCGGTTGCTAATCAAGTCGAAGAATTTGTACGGTATGGGCTGACGCAAGCCTCCGTTGAGGTTGAAAATACCCGTACTGATGGGCTGTAAGCCCGTAGCAGGGTCATAGCGATACTGCACCAAGCCAGGCAGGGAATTGGCGCCCACAGGCAGGCCTTTGGTGGGGCTGGCATCAAAAAAGCCAACGTGTTGCCTAAAAGCCGAAATGGTGATAGTGCCCTCGGGGGTGAGTGCTAGTTGGGTAACGCGTCCTTTGGTCTTGAGTACGGGGGCTACGCTAGAGTTTCCCATCTCATCGGCGGTGCTGTAAAACAAGGGAATTGAATCACTGGCGACTACCCGTTGGGCGTGAGTGATTGAGGCAATACCCAACAGAATCGCGCTAATGACTAATACCGTTTGTAAAAATGTACGCATACAAATGCTATATTGAATAAATGTATTAATTCAATCGGACAAATGGATTGATTGTGTTTTTCTTTTCCCACCTATTTTGTCACCCCGACGATTTAGATGCTCGCAATCGTTGGGGTGACAAAGAAATGTCTATTTATTTCGTAAGCTCGACGGTGTACAAACCAAAGACGTCGAGGACTATTTTGGTACAGGTGTTTTCCTTGACTTTGAACGTAAACGACACTGTCGAAATTGGAGCACTATTGGTAGAGAATGTCGTTTCTACATCTCCGCTTACTACTTTCCAAGTGGATTTTGAAACGGGGCTGCCCAAAAATATATTCCCAGGGTCGTTGATTGTGCCATCGGCATTGAAAGTGAGCGTACCTGTACCCGACTCCTCACTATCCTCGATGACAACAGCTTTCCACGTACCTACCAGATTTTTATCAATGGCGGGGGCGATGCACTCCTCGGATTTGGACTTACAGCCAACTAACAAAACAACAATAACGAAAAAGGAAGCAAGACTTTTGAACATGGGTGAATGGTTAAATGAAAACAAATTATTGAATGTGTTGAAAAAGTATTTTGGCAAAATCACTGCGTAAGGTTTTATCCACTAAATCGGTGTGGAGATCGGAGTAGAGGATGTGTTGGGTATCGGTGGTTTTTAGGACAAAGTTGAGATTATGTACGTCGTTGGTTGCCATGCCTCGGCTGGCTTGGGAGTTTTCGCGATAATCGGCCGTGGTGACCAAAAGGTAACTCCCATCGGCGAGGGTTTGGGCGTGTTGTATCACAAAATCTCCGAGCCGTGTTTGTTGCCCCTCCATGTAAGGTTGAAGAGTTTGCGGCCAATTGGGATTGGAAATAGCTTGCTTGGCCACTGTGATAGAAAACTCCTCGGCAAATGCCTCTCCTACGCTTGAGTCTTTTTTTAACTGCTTGATTAAGCTTTGCGTACCTGCTTTGGTACGGTAGTTTTGGAATAGACGATAGCCTATATAGACGGCGGCAGCCCCTAAAATAAGGGTAAGACGAGTGGTCATAAAGTTAATTTAAAAGTTTTCAAGAAATCATACAAATCGTCGTATTCATCATTGGGTTTGATGTCAATCAGTTCGTTAGGAATCATTGGGTGATTTAGGGCAATGTCCATACCTCGAAGTTTGGCTACTTTGGCAAATACTACTACTTGCGGTACGATAAGGTCTTTTTCCCAGCCAAGAAAATTTTGGTTGAGTCGGGTAATAACAGGCGGTTGCAATAAAGCCGCCAATGCCTCTTCCACTTGCGGCTGTTGCTGATGCCGCAGCCCTGTAAAATAATTGCGCCATGCGATATAACGCTCATCATCTTTGAGCTTATGATTGGTAATGCGATTGATGACAAAATCTACCACCTCCCAATCTTGACGTAAGACCGACATGAGTGTTTGTGGAAAAAGCCCTTCGTTTCGTTTTTTCAGTCCATCAATCATACGAGGATATTTTAGCTTGATGTAGCGTTGAACCAATGGTTGACAGTCGCTCAAAAGGGCGTTCATCAAATGAAAATCGTGATAAAAGCATTTTTCAGATTCCGTTTTTTTGAAAGTATGATTTACAAACTCATCCAACCGCCCACAAACATAAAAATGTTGCCGCGCCTTCGCTCCATTGTTATCCACCAACGCATTATACCAGCCCTTGTGGTGGTTACATTCCCAAAGAGATGCAGTTGGGTGAATATTATTTATTAAGCCCCCACTGTTATATACATTGTAAATCGAACGAGACTCTTTTTTATTTGAGTCTTCAAAGTAATAAGTAATGAATTCCAAGGGTGTTAAAGACATCTTTAATTTATTTTTTGAAAAATTACTTCTTTTTTTCCGTTCCGGGTATCCACCGCAGAGACCGATTTGATAATTTTTTTTCCTCCCTCTATATGGTTTAAAAGAATCTCAGCAAACTTAATTTTATTGATATTATTCTGTGTTTCTCCCTCCAATTTAATTGAGTTTGCTACTTTTCTAATCCAAACATCACTCATTTGTGCGATACCATCGCCTGCTTCGAGTTCGTCAAGGTCGGGGTTATTCACATTGGTTTTGAGCTTGATTTTGCCACCGTTCAATGTTTTGGATTCATTGATGATGATAGTTTGTAAGTTAATCTGTTCAAGCGGTTTTGTGAAATCAATTTCGGGAATTGTAAGTACATTGTCAAATCCATTGCCTGAACCACCTCGGTATTTAATTAAATCTTTTGCCACAGCTTTAAATCCGTCGGTTTCCAGCATTTGTTCTGCAAGTTGCTCCGAGAGCTCTCCCGCAAGCCTTGAATCTTCGCCTGCTGCGATAATATCGTTTATTTTACTGATAAGTGGGTCGCTATCATCAGGCTTGATTCTTAGGGAGTTACTCAGAGGAACTCTTCCACTTGCGGACATAGTTTTGGCAGCTAATCCATCTAAATCAGTTATTTTTAGTTTGGATAATCGAATAGCTCTCTTGGCTAAAATAATACATTCATTAGCAGCTATCCGTGCTCCTTGTGGGGGAATAAAAGTAGGGCAAGTCCAAACATCTACATCACGTTTTTGTTTTACTGCAACACCATTGACAATTTCTTCTACCTCAACATCTACTAATGTGTTCCTATTAATCCATCCCTGCGGGATGACTTTATCTGTGAATTTCAATACCTTACCTTGGAAGGTAGCAATTGTATTTCCTGCTGCATCCAAGATTTGTTTGTTTTTGTGGTCTATTTTGGCACCAATGCTCGATAATCCATTCACCACTGTACTTAATGTTCCTTTTACTACCTTTCCATAATTGGGAAGAAGTTTAGGTGAAATACTGTTTTTGTAGCTCGTGACTTGAGCTACCCAACCTGTTTGAGAACGAAGCGTATTGAGTCGATTACGAGCCGCTTGCGTAAAAGCTCCCCAATTGGGCTTGAATTTATTGACCAAGTTTTTGAACACAGGGCCTGCTGCTTCAGCAAAATCAAGGCTACTGAAAGCCAAATTGGTAGCTAATGAAGAATTAAATTGTGACAAATCACCATTGCTTTCTTCGAGGGCTGAAATAAAGGCATCAGCTACGTTGGTAACTACAGCTTCAGTAACAGACGCTCCCCCTCCTGTAGCTATCATTACTCCTACGTCAAACACCAATTTAGCACCTGCATCAGCAAAAGCGGCAGCAGAAGTTTGTCCGTTGTTTGGATAAAACACTTTGTATTCGCTACCTCCGTAAGGTACATAATAGTACACCTCTTGGTAGAGATTTTCATAGGTTCGCATAACATAGTACTTCTTGCCATTGCTAAAGACCGACCAAAAGTCATAACTGGGTCCATGTACTTGGCCCCAAAAGCGGCGTACAGGATCTGTTTGATTGTTACAGTTAGCAATTGCGCAGGCGTTCAATGCGGCTACTGTTATTACTGTTTCGTCAGGTGCATCAGACAAAACACGACCACCAGGTATAGATAATACTCCGGGAAGTAAATAGCCTGGGAAAGGGGGTAAATCATCTATAAACTCTTGAAGTACAACGTAAGCAGCTTTAGCAGCATCAATGGCGGCTTGGCAGGTTGTAGTTTGTGTTGCATTGGGTTGGTAATTAGGGCAAGCCGTCGTAAGCTGCTCTAACTTGGTAATGGCATCCTGCACGCGAGGGTCATCCGCATAGGGTGTTAGTAATGGCTTGATGTTTTCATTGAAGGTTTCCATCTGGTCAGGCGTGCCTTGAAAGGACTCTAACCAGTCACCAATAAGCTCTTTGGCATCATCTAACGCTGCAATTGCATTATCCACATCCGCAATATTCGCCCAAGAAGGGTCAAATTGTGTAAATACCGTACCCTCTACGAGTTGGTAGCAGGTATTGAGTTTGATGGGTGTGGTAGCGGCTGTTGAACCACTTCCATTGGCTTGCCCAAACACAACGGGTACGTCTATGCTAAAGCCATTGGTGAGTTTCATTCGGGCGTAGCCTTCGCCTGAGAACCCCACCCCCGTCCCCTCCCCTGTTGAGGGAGGGGTGATAGTGACACTTGTTACTGTAATGACATAATCATTGGCCGTAAACTGATCGCCTGGGGCGAGAGAGGCGAGATAAGGGCCACCTTGGTCAGAAGGTGTGATGTTTGTGGGAATACCACAGGCTGCTGCGGTTGGGATGGTACAAGGTACACCACTGAGGGTAATGTATAACTCACAGGGAGCCCCAGTGCCCGATGTGGGAGTTAGTACAAGTTTGTACTCGCCTACTTGGGTAGCTGAAATCTGGGCGGTGGTGAGTGGGGTTGTGATGCCTGGGCCTGTCCAACTGTAGGTGACACCCGTGGGAGAAGTACTTTCTAACGTTTGGGCCGAGAGTGTAAGCGGCTGAAAAGTACTGCCCCCTGCTCCTGTACGCGTTAGTTTCGTGGTTTCGGTTCCTTGTGCATCGGCGGCTTTGATGTAAAAGGCACAGTCGGCCAAGGCCGTAGAGGTGCTACAACTTGCTTGTTTGACTACCTCTACCGCATTAGAAGGCGGCGAGACGCAAGAAGAAGAAGTACAGGTTGCCCGTAGCGAAAGCACATCGCCCTCGTTCCAAGCGGAGATGGTTGAGCCTGCAAAAGTCAACTCAAGTGAATTTCCAGTAAAAGCAAGTGTCCCCGCTGCTCCGCTACTCAGGGTATAACTCCAAGATACTGTAGAGGAGCATCCCGTAGCAACGAGCGTGACTGGGGTATCAGGACAAAGCGTGCGCGAATTTTCGCCACCAATGGTCGGAGCGGCCAGCGTTGTCACTGTCACCATAAGGCTATTACTAGCTTCCGAAATACAATCATTGACGTGGCAATTAGCACTGTAGGAGGTAGTAACCGAAGGACTAACGGTATAGGTTGTGTTGTTGTTGCTCAAAGTTCCTCCAGAAGGGCTCCATACCAACGTACCTGCACAGCTTGAACTGGTGGTGAGTGTGATGGACTGACCAGCACAAACGGTGGTGGCCTCTGAGTCGATGGTAGGAGCAGAAGGCGTGCCAGCGCTAACTACGGCAGTACCACTCATCTGAGCGCTACACCCAGTAGTAGGATTGGTAGCCACGACGGTATAGGTTCCTTCGGTCGAGTGGTTTCCCAAGCTCAGTACGCCACCCGTTCCAGCGATTGCCCCCGTAACCGCCACGCCATTTCTAACTAAATAATAGTTGATACCCGTTGCTGAACCACTTAGGTTGATGGGGGCGCCGTTGGTAAAACAGGCTCCACCCCCTGTTATGTTAAAGATGGCAGGAGCGTTGGGGTTGCTGAGGGTAACAGCCGTAGGGGCAGAAATACAGCCATTTTCATTTTTTACCCGAATACTATATGTCCCCGCCGCAAGGCCATCAAAGGTAGGCGCTGAAGACTCGTTACGGATTTCGCCCGTGTATTCTCCTCCAGGTAAGAGACCAAAGCCCTCTTCGAGCGTAATTTTTACCTTTGCTACATCTTTTTGAGGAGTGGATAGCATGGTATTACGCGTGATTTCATTTTGGCTGTTGCTACCTGTCAAATCCACCCAATTCCCCCCATTATCTTTGGAGTAGAGGAAGGTCGTGCCTCCCGCACCAGTAACCGAAATGGATCCCCCATAGCTGGGTGCGCAGTTGGGGTTTGTACTTGTGGTCGCAGTAATGGTAGGGGCAGCATTGATGGTCAGGATGACAGTCTGCGAAGCCGTACAAGAAGCGTTTGCCGAGGAAGTAGCGACAACTTTGTATTTATATTCACCAGGCGATGTTGGAAAGCTCCGTAAGTTAGCTCGGTTTTCTCCCGCGATTGGGTTCGTATTATTGTTAGCGGGACCATTATCATTGTACCATTGATAATACACCTCTACGCCGTTGGATACACTTGTGCTGACCATATAAAAAGCTCCTCCATAACAAATTGTCTGAGGAGCAATGGGAGCAAGAACGGGCGAAACACAGTCGGCAACCCGAGTAGCCTGAGGCGTCTTTTTTGAGGTAAGGCAGAGTACTTGCTTTTGTTCAAATACACTAGACGAGTTGGCATGATACGCACCACGTAAAAGCACAAAGCAAGGGTTCTCAGAAAGAGAAGTAAAAACACCTCGAATGCGTTTGGTAAAGGTATTATTTTGGGTTGAAAGCTGGGCACCTATGTACTCTTGATAGTCTCCGCCCGTTTGGACAAACCCTTTGGGGAGCAAAAGTTTGAGCGAGAAGCTTTTTTGCTCTTCAAATACAAAAAATGAACTTGCTGGAATATCAAGAAGTTGCGCCGTAATTGTAATTTCTACTTCTTCTCCCACCGAAATCGTTGGTTGAGAGGCATGTAGTGTAAAACGAATGGGGTCTAAGCTAAGGGGTAAAACAGGCTTAGACAACATCGGATGGTTACGATATACCCACGGCACATGCAAAGCTGGCACGGAGTTTTTACCCTCAATTGGCTTATTAGGACTTTCAATCTTCTCTTTTCCTTGGGCTATCAAAGTAGCCAACAGCAGTAAAGTAAACAGACAACAGGTCCGAACGAAAGATTTGATAGAAAACGTCATACGTAATAAATATCAAGTTTTTACTACCGAATACATTCGTAATCAAGATGGTAAAAACGGGTGAAATGGCCTATGGATTAACGATAGTACTATTTTGATCTTCAAATTGGATTTGCCCAGTGGAGGACGCATTTTTGATAAATACTTTTCCTTTGAAAGTATTCCCTCCGTTACTTACATCAACCCCATTTCCCGTTTTGGTAAACGAGGGTTGATAAAATGTGGAATTGGTAATGAATAGACGGCTTGATTCGGCAATAAGTGGCGAGGCAAACGTACAATTATTGACATAGAAACTACCAAAGGAACTTAAAGTATGATTGGTGCCAGTGCCAAGTTGATTAAAATTGGAGAGGCTTATCCAGCCATAACCTGTACTGTTGACTGTCAGCTTTTTACCCGCGGCTAGTTGGGTAGTTCCTCCACTTTCTCCCCATGAGACGCCATTATTTGTACCTGTGGGGGCGGTTACAGTGACATTCCCCTCATAAATGGTATTACCAGCATACGATAACCGTAGTACTCCCCAAGGATGGCTTTGTTGAAAAAAGGTTACATCATCTTTGAATATATCTGGCTCCTGCCCTTGAAGAATCCAATTATCCCCATAACTATTGATAAAGGCCGCTTTGCCCATAAATGTACTTCCTCCATGACAGAATCCCCCAGCATAACCTCCCGATAGTTGGTTCGACGACCCTGTTCGTTCCATTTCGACATCATACCCAAAATAACAACCCTTGTAATAAATATAGTCTGCGCGAATTTTGACGGGTCGCTGGAATGTAATTTGATCACCCAATATAATATACGTTGTTGGCGAGTTAGAGAATGGAACATTGTCAACTTGCAAAAGAAGGGGGGTATTGGCTGTAGAAGCATCCCCTTCAAACGTACACCTTTGAAACTTTAACTGCCCTCGGGTCATAGGTACACTTGACGAAATTGCAAATGATGATCCCTTTTCAAATATCACTTGCCCACTATGACTGCCAAATTCAACCACACAACCATACCGATTGGTAATGTTAATGTTCTTTTTAAACGTAGTCGTATTTTGAGAGCCAATTCCGATGACACCCACTTTGGCATCTATACTTACTTCATCATGAAACGTTCCTTCGGTGATTGTAATGTATGAGCCCCAACTTACTGTTTCATCTTTGATGAAGACAGGTTTCTCACATTGGATTTTACCCCCATATACACCCACTTGGATTCGTCCTTCGTAAGAGTTGGCGTTGTGAAAAGTCACATCGTTCTTAAACGTGGCGTTACTGGATGGATTGGTGGCTACCATTAGCCAACCTGAGCCAATATTCTTAATGGTAGTTTTCCCCAAAAAAAGGTCCCCAACTTGGTTCGAAATCCCATACGTAGTCCAATTTCCAGTGTGACACTCCAATGTAAAGTCGTTTTCATAGGTGTTGGCTCCATACTGTGCTCCCAAATAATCGTTGGTCCCATCTCGGTTGATTTTGAGCGTAAAAGCTCCACGAAACGTAGTGCCTTGGTAAACGCCTGTTCTGACAGCATCTATTGTTCCTCCATTCGCTATCACTGTCGCTCCCGTTGTTGAAAACATCCACACCGTCACTGTTTTACCATCCAAATTAATGGCCGAACCCCAATCCATGTGAAGGTTCCCTAGACCAATATTTCCAGGCAAAACAGGCGTATTATTTGACCCATTTATAACCACATTATCACTAGAACTCGGGACTCCATTAGGCCACCAGTTGGCGCCATTGTTCCAATTCGTATCTACTGAACCTATCCAGTATTTTTGAGCATTCACACACAGTGAACAAAGAAGTAGAAGCAAAGTAAAACCACTTTTCATAAATATTCTTGATTGTCTGTGAACACTAATTAGATTTTACGGATATAAACATTGCCGTTAACAACTCGGATATAAACAGGACGTCGTCCACTTCGTATGATTTTAGTAACTTGGGTTTCCCTACCATAAACCACATTTGTTTTAGCGTCTTTGCTTTCTTGGGCGGCGGTTGTGCCTAAGTCTATAAAGCTTGATATTTTATAGGGACTCGTAAGGTTTTTGGTTTGAATCAAGCTTATGTTAAAGTTGGCAGAAAAGTTATTGGAAACCAGAAGCTCAACATCCCCGTCTTGATTATCAATGATGATGGGTTCAGTAGCGTTGTTATTGGCGGGAATTTGTATCAATATTTTCCCTTTTCTGGTGCTGGCGCGAATTCCCTCGCCAACCGAGTTTACATTAATGTTTCCTTCTTCGGTTCTGACGACAGCATTCTTCTTTGTCTCACCTATCACGATATTACCTTTACGGAGTTTAAAGTCACCACCCGCTGGCGCTGCCTCAACGTCGAGATCTACGTTATCGTAATCCAATGCAAAAGCTTTTGCATTACGTTTTGTGAAGAAGCCTGATGTTGTTTTGACTACTACCTTCCCATTGGGAGCCAGCCCTTTGAGATCTCCATTCACATCTTGCAGAATGATATTACCGCTGCGAGTTAAGACAAAACCCGAAGCTTCGGTATCTGTCACTAAAATGTCACCTCTATCTGTGGCCAATTCTACTTTCCCTTTTCCACGGGTAAGACTAATACCTCCTCCATCGGCGTGTCCTTTTACGTTTCCTTCTAGGTCAGTCAGGGAAACGTCGCCAATAGCTGTTTGAAATTTTAGGTTTGTATTTTTAGGCACTGCAATGAGAGCTTTTCCATGGGACTTACCCTTGTCGGCTTTTTTGGAAAATATTTTTGTCTCATTTTGGTTACTCTGTTCTCGCTTTTTTATGATGGAACCTAGTACACCTTTTATCGTATTCAATAAAGAAGGCGGAGAAAATTCGACGGCTCCATTGGTGTAAAGTTCGACATCTAGTGTCGTATCTGATAGACAAACATTTGTATTTCCATAGGTTAAATGGATAACAAAAAAGAAAAATAATGCCCCTAAAAGCTTTTTCATAAAGAATAGTGGAAACCAAAAAAATATGTGTGAACCTTGTTTAACTTTTACCTAACAGCCTGTTGATACGGTAAATAATTTAAGTGCCTTGTTAGCTGCGAGTGGAAGGAAATAATCATAAGGTTTGTTAGCATAGCTGTTTTATGGATTGACGAGATTTTATCGTTTTTGTGGCTAGAGACTCGTCGAATACGGAGCCAAAGTTGAGCTAAAAAACCTATGCTTGTCAATAGGCTCTTTGAAAGATGCAAATACGAATAAATCGGGTCAACCCTTCTAGCAATAACCGTGCAAAACGTCCCACTTAGTTGCTAATTTTCCGTGAAACCTACATTTTTGCCCGTGAAATCTACACAAAATGCGTGAAACAGTTCACTTTATTAACCCAAAACAATAGGTAAAAAAGACCTGTTTTAACTAGAAGATTCTCTTAAAAGTACAATTATTAACTTAGTGTTAAAGTGGTAGTTGAGGTGCAAAAAGATTAAGTAGTGGCTAGCACTCATAATTACTGGTGGATTATTTACAGTACGACCACCACTTTCTTTTGGACTGACTTTACACGTTTTTGGGCGTCTTTGAGCGAAAATGTCACTGTATGTACTCCTACAGCTGGTTTAATAGGGTAATAATTGAAGTAAAGCAGATTTTGTACCTTTTTAAGATCAGTATATGGAATACGAATCTGGTCGTTAGGACGATAGATAGCCTTGTTAAATTCAATATTTCCATCGAATTCAGTGACCGAAAATTCAAAAATGTAATCCGTAGCAAGAATTTCGGCACCTTGCTGTTTTACATATAATTCAAATCTTTGATATTCTGACTGACGAATCGTCTCCATCC
Organism: Runella limosa DSM 17973; assembly: GCF_000482465.1. Taxonomy (GTDB): domain Bacteria; phylum Bacteroidota; class Bacteroidia; order Cytophagales; family Spirosomataceae; genus Runella; species Runella limosa. The sequence goes on along the minus strand of NZ_KI519420.1, from coordinate 1,328,581 downwards.
CTGATACCGTTCGTATTTGAAAATTAAAATCAGGCAATGATTTGAGCGCTGGGGCTAACGGAGTCACATTAAGATTTCCATCACAGCCCAAAATGAGTAGTACAAATGGTAGTAACTTGATGATTTTCATGAAATTAGAAAAAGAAAATTGAAGCCCCCATCGCGAAATGAAGTTTTTGGACATCTGAGGTAGGAAACCAAAGCGTTTGAGTAAAAACAGAAACAGTAGAAGCAATTATTAAACTCACTTTGGCCTTTCCACCAACAATTAGCCTACTTTGATTAGTCAGTTGATAAGCTGAGTCATCAAGAGCACTTTTTCCTCGATTTATAAGCTGATACCCTCCTACACCCCCCAAAGCAACCAATCCTGCTATTCCTTTCTGCTGAAATAATATTCGGCCCATTGTGAAGTGAATGGTCGTTGACTCTACTGGGACATCTTGTTTTAGAACGGAGTAGTCTTTTCTTAAATAGGTAATCCCCCATTGACGAATTAAGCGATTACCTATGATTTTTCCACGGTTCAATTCGATGTTAAAACCCGAATTATCTGCTGGCCGCAAGCCGTCGATTTTGGCTATTGATATTTCTAGAGACCGTTGGCCTTTCAACTGCTGGCAAAAAGAGGTAAGGTTAAATGCCAACCACATGAGTGCAGTCACATAGATTCTCATATACTTTTTGCTTGATTAAGTACGCTATCATCTATTTCAAAAGTCAAGTGCCGCCCACCCCCTCTTTCATAAATTTCTACACTGATAAGTTTGTTGTCAGTAATAGATTTGATGGGTAGTGCGAACACCATTTTTCGCTCGGTTTTTGCACCAATGGTCTGAATAGATTCTGGATGTACATATAGGGGAATCAATTCTTCATTCTGCACTGCCATCCGTTTAATTGTATGACGTTCTTTGACAAAAAATTTGATAAAATCCCATTCATAGTCAAGCTCACTTTCATTTTGCAGTTTGATTTGTAAAAAGGTAACATCCTGCTTGCGATAAACACCCATAATCATTGCAGTACACTCGTTTTTTACCATCCCGATGCCAATGAGGAAAGCACTTTTTATATTTACTTTCTGACAAAACGATAGCAATTCATTTGTCGGAATGATACGTTTTGGCTCTTGAGTTTGATTAAAAGGGTTGATCGAACCAATCCCAAGGTGAGAAGCAACTTTCGCATCCGATTGAAGATTGTTGGCAATGTTGATGTTAAATACTTCGGGGTTTTCGTTGTAATTCACTAAAAATGAATAAAAACCACCATCTTCAGTAATAATGGTCATATTGGTCTCTTCTGCAAACCCTTTGATGTTTGCTTTTACTCGTAAAACATTGGTGACATTTTCAGGAACGAGTGCGATTACAGCGTCGGAGCCTGCGTCAAAATCTTTAATTCGAGCAGGAAAAATGATGTGGGTTGTTTTTTGATAAGCGACTTCTATCGGATATGATCCTTTAATGGCTGATTTGGAAATGGGCAGCAAGTAGGGGTTTGCCGTAACAAAAATACGGGAGGTATCGGGTAGTTGACCCAAGCAACTCCTCCCCCACCCTGCCGCAATAAGTAAAAAAATGAAGGTTTTCATAAAAAGTATTAGGAACGAACACGCAGTAAAATGCGGTGATTAGATTTAATAGTAACTTTCGGCTGGGACATTTTTTGTTGGATAAGCCCACGGGCAACGTTAAAACCTGCATTGGTGGCTTGGATTGCAACTTGAGCCCCTACTTGCTGGCCTACATTTCCTTGTGGCAAAAACATATAAGGTGAGACACTACCACTGGCCGTTTGGCTTAGACTCTGCGCGATTTTTGTTTTTTCTTGCAAACCTGGAACATACAGCCCCTCTTTCCCGTCTAAATCAAATGCAATGAGATGAATCTGGTATAAACTGTTTTCGACCCGAATATTAGTTACGATAATTTTCAGCCGATCACCATTTACGGAGCAATTTCCTGAAATAAGACTATTGGCAGGAAGTTTTAGTTTATTTTTTCCAAAGACAAGCTGCGTTTCTTGGGTAAGGCGAATCCAAATGGACATCCCATTTTCAACCGTTATTCCTTCGCCTTCTCCATGAACGACAGCAGGAATTGTTTGAGCGTCGGTATTAGGATTGACAATACCAGTATCCATTTTTTTGCCACCTAAACCATAAAATCCGTTGCGAGCATGATTAGTTTGAATATTTATCCTTTCGGTTGATAACTTCAACTTGGTTTCACCAATTTTATCACTCAACGGTGGCGTTTGAAACATTGTATCAATATTGGGTGTTTCGTACTGGTGTATTCGTTCTTTTAAACCATTTCTCCAATTTTCTAAGTCTATATTCGTCGGAGCTTTGCCCGATACTTGCTGTTCGAGTAGCTTGTTGTTAAAACGAAGTGTTTTTACTAATTCTTCATTGGCCGCCTTCGTAGTAGGATCTTCTATCTCGTTTTGAGCAGCTGCGTTTTTGTACAATGACTGGATAGTTGAGTTCTGTCTTCCAATTGTCTGACTCTGAGCCTGCTGGTACATACCCAATAGCTCCTTTTTCTGGACTTGCTTTTCGACAGTTGACACTTGAGTTGAAGTGTTTTCTCCCCAACCGTCATCTTTGGGGTTAGTGCCTGTCAGTTTATGGGTGTTTTGATTGGCTGTTTCGTCAAGTAAACTGCCAGATACGGTAATCCCGTTGGGGTTTGAGGCATACTTATTTTGGTGGTCAAATTCCTTGAGATTGGCTGATGGCGGTTGTAAACTTAGGGGTGTCTCTGGTACAGCTGGCTCAGTGCTTACTATCCAGTCTTTTTGGTAACCTAGAAGCCCAATAATGATTAAAACTGGCACTGGGATGAGCGAAAGTGCTGCTATTTTTTTGCTGGTTTGCAATTGTTCACTTACTTCCCCCAGTCTTGATGGTTGGTTAGAGGTCATTATCTTACAATGTTTTCTTCGATTGGCTGACTGGTACTATACACCCTAAAGTTTCTCATTAAAAAACCATTGGGGTTTGCATCGGAACGATTAACATCCACCATTTCAACTTGGGTAATAAGGGTTCTGGTACTACGTGCAGTTGCTCGCTCTTGCACTAATTTTAGATAGGCTACCACGGGGTAGGGATAATAGCGTAAATCAATGCTAACAGAATCAATACTAACGCGTTGTGTGATATTGGAAGTTATAATTTGGTCGTAAAATCGCTGTTCTCGCAAATTGTCGTATAGTTTTTTGGCGCTTTCATCACACAGGAAAAAAGCTTTTTTTACGTTGGTTTCTATAGATGTTGGATCTGGTGAAACGGTGAAAAACAGTTCATGGAAACGTGCAACGTGATGTTTTGCTTCAGCGGCGCGGTTGTCCATTATATTTCCTGAAAAGGCTTCTAACGCAACACCCCGATTCAAAATAAAAATGCGTTTCGAAAAATTGTGGGCGTAATTTAGAGAAAGTACAACTGCTGCAAGTGCTATTGTAAGACAGCCTGCTACTACAGTAAATGTTAGGTATTTCGCGCGTTGAAATTGTTTCTCCAATTCTAATAACTCTTTCATTTTTAACGGATAGATTGGGTTTTTATCATTACCTGAAGGGTGCTACCTTGGTGATGAATGTATGCCTTACTGGTTTTTTGTTCATACTCATTAAATGCAAAAAGCAATGACACAGAAGCAATTCCAAAAGCCACAAAACAAAGGATTGTAGAGTATAATAAGCGCTTCTGTAAAACTTGGACTAAGTTATTCTGATAATTTGCGGTATGCGGTTTCATAATTGTAGTGTTATTTTTTACGCTGTAAAATTTGGTTCCAGTTTTTAAAACGAGTGGAGGTTTGCACCTTGTTCGCTATGTTTTGAGCTTTATTTGATGCCCTGTCTAAAGGCGGTTTCATGCTTCGATAACCTGCTTGGGCGTAGTTGGAAATCCCTTGGGTTATACCCCCTACGCCACCGACTGATAAAATAAGATTGGTTGCGGCAGGTACTTGAAAATAACCGATTAGAATAAGCACCAACAGCCCTAAATAGCCATAGCCTAGAAAACCATCACCTGTGAGTGATTCGTTGGTTTGACCCGCAGGAGAGTAATTGGTAAGGTATAATTCATGAATTTTGAAACTGATGATACCATATATATTGGCTACAACGGGTAGCAAGGAGAAGTTGATATATTTGCCAAACCATTCGGCAATATTACCCGTAAAACCATCAAATACGGCTAGTGCAATCGCAATTGGCCCTATAATTCTAAGCACAATTCGGAACAAGATAGAAATCAAATACAATATTCCTTCGGCGATGTTACAAATTGCAACCAAGAGGTTTTGGAACATTTCTTGTAATGCAATGTCGATTTTTGCGGCGGTGTAATCGGCAATTGTAGAGAACTTTAGACCCAGTGACTTGAAAGTCTCAGACCACGATTCATCACCTCCTGAGTCATTTTCAGTCTGCTGTTCTTGGAAAACTTTTAACTTATCCTCTACGGCTTTTTCGCGTTGTTTGATGATGTAGGCGATGCGCTCAGTGGTAGAGTTACCATTTTGGGTAACTGCGGATACCAGACTATCAGCTCCAGCATCAATGGCATTGGTTATTCGCCCCAATGAACCAATCAGTAACGCAATAGCAAATGGTCTTAAAAGGGGGAAAAAATCAATGGGCTCGTTGCGACTGATTTGGCCAACAAGCCTTGAAGCAATGTAAAGCATCGCTCCCGCTCCCGCGATTACTCTGGCGTAATTTTCAAAAATCTGAATCGTCCCTTTTTGAGTTGAATTGATTAGTTCTTGATAAAGTTGGGTACGAATAATTTCTACAAAAGACTCGTTCATAGTGAGTTATATAATGCCATACTTTCGTTGCAAGTTGGCTCTTATTTCTTTTAGTATTTTTTCACGTTCTATTTCCATTGCTGCATTCACTCGGGCTTTACATCCTTCACTGTTGTCGCAGTTTTTGAGGAGAGGCTCAAACATATCTACTATGTCGGCATTGATAATGGATTCTGCAATGCGTAGTTCGCTCTGGTAAGCTGTCATGCGTTCAGCCACTTTCTTCGCTTCTTCATTGCCCTGTACGCTAGTGTCCCCCAAACCTGAGTCAATAACGTCATAGTTGCTTGCGTGGATGCCTGAGATTGGAATTCCAAAATTTCCCGAGGTCAACCCATTGTGATAAGTAGATCCGTTGAGTGCCAATCCATAAAGTTTAGCGGTTGCAATTCGGTCCTGGTTAGTCCTAGCACGGCTGATAGAGGATTTACGAATACTTCCATAAAATTCATTCATCACTGCCCGAAAATTATTCACTTTCTGGTACATGTCTTCCAGCCATTGCATTCGTTCTGCATCAGTCATTTTAGCATGGCGTTGGATGAGTGCATTGGAGGCAGCAATCATAATTGAGCTTCCTTCGTTGTTTATTTTTTGAAACCCCGCCAAAACACGCCCATATTCTCTGGGATGAATGTGTTTATCTTGCGAAATGACTGCGGCCATTTTATTCATATCTGACATCGCACCTTGGACGTTCCCAACGAGTTCTCGCCCGCGATTGAATTGCTGTACGGCAGAGGCGACTTCCATTAACTTCTTGACATTCCCTACTAATTCTTTGAAACTGGGGTCTTGAAGTAGCTTGATGGCGGTGGTGATGCCTGTATGAATAGGGTCAGAGACCACAAATTGCGCTTGTGTACCCGTAGAAATAAAAAGGCTTACCGCAAGCCCTAACAACGTTTTTTTCATAGATGTTTCGTTAAGGATTTTTAGTTAAATCGTTCCCCTCTCGCCCAGGCTTTGATTCCTGCTTCCGTGTTCCCGTGATAGCGATGAAGGGTTAAATCAGCGATTTCTTCTACTTCTCGCTTTTCGGTAGTAAAAGTGGCATAGGCTGTTTTAGACATTTCAACCCCATAAACTTTCGTGTAATCGCCAATCAATAATGCCATTTCTTTGTATTTGGGGCGGTTTGAATCGTTCATTCGATTGATGCTCAAAATGATGTTGGCTTGTTTTTCGGATAGACCAAGGGTTTGCATAATATCATCAAAACGCTTTTCGTAGTTTGATTGGTCAAATAAAAATTTGATGGGAGAGTTGTTGATAATTGCATCTTTAACAAAGGCGTTTCCTACCAAATCGTCCACTTCTTGGGTAACTACTCCCAACGATCCATAGTGTTTTCTTACGGTCTTTGAACACCATTTCAAGAAGGTTGCAAAATTGTCTTTGGCCAAAGCCTTCCATGCCTCTTCAATTACCAACATTTTTAAGACTCCTCTGACGGTAAATAGTTTACGAACGTAGTTGTTCATAATCATAATAGTAGTAACTGGAAACAAAACGGGGTGGTCTTTGATGTTGTCTAATTCATACACCACAAAGGGGAGTTCCATCAGGTCAATGTTCTGGCGTGAATTGAGCAAATACTCGTATTTCCCGCCTTTGGCGTAAGGACGTAATACGTAGAGGAAGTTCTGTAAATCAAATTCAATGTTAGCCCGTCCTTGATTTTGGGTGAAAATTTTAGGGTAAACCTGCTGGGTATAATCATAGAAGGTGTTGAAACAGGGAAAATGTTTACGTCCTCCCTCCCACTCTTTTCTTAGAAATCCAAAATAATTGGAAACGATGTCAGAAATGGTGATTTCCTCGGATTTGGTAGTCAGCTCGTTGTCCTTTTTCCAAAGTGCTTCCAATAAATTAGCAATTGATTCTTCTGTTTCGGCATCTGGATGCAAACCTTTGACATAGAAAGGATTAAAACTGAGTGGATTGCTTTCTTCATAAGTAATATAACGTCCGCCTAGGGTATCACAAAGGCGACGATAACTGTGGCCAACATCCACAATGCTGATGTGTACGCCATGAGAACGCAAGTAATAAAACAAGGCATTCATCCCAAAGGATTTACCCGAACCAGATGGCCCTACCACCATAAAATTACGGTTGTTAATGAGCCCTTTTTCCATGGGTTTGAAAAAAGGGTCAACCATTATCGGTTTGCCGAAGCGGTCAGTGAGCCGTACTCCATTGGGGGTAAATACGGTATCTTGATAATTGCCTTCCATATTCCATAAACAAACGGCTTCTTCGGAAAAACACAGTACTAGATTGTCTAACCCAATCTCGGCAGCATTGCCAGGAATGCAAGACCAGAAAAGTGTTTCGGCATCCCAATTGGCAATGCGGGGACGAAAACCCATTCGAGAAATAGCCGATGCGGTTTGAGACCGATATTCCTCAAGTTTTTCTTTATTTTCGTGCCAAGTCAGTACATTGTAGTGAACTCTCACGGGGCGACGCCCTTCTGCTTTCATTTCTTCAATAAAGGCGTCTTTGGCCTCGAAGGCGACCATATTCTCTTTTGACCAAGCTGAGAAACTATTGTGTCTGCGCATTTCTGCGGTTAGTTTATTGCTTAAATGGTCTGAATCTTCGAGATAAAATACTTGGTTGTAGATATGATTACATCCAAGCATGAGACCCAATTGCGACCCAAGAGAGGTAGGAAATTTAGTAGAATCTGTGGAGTATTTCTCCAGAATTTGCGCATTACTGAGTGTAGTTGGAAAGTCTTCTAAATCGGCAAGGGTAAAAGTCTGGGTATATTTGCCCCCTACCCTGAGCTCATCTTTCATTTGAAGATCCTGTAAAGTTGTGTCTGTCAATGAAAGAGTGAAATATTGTTGAAAAATTCCCGATTCAGTCTCACTACCTAACCAATCAACGGGCCTCATTATGTCGCACTTGATTTTTGCAGTGGATTCTAATATGGATGAAAATTGGATAACGGTATCCAAAAACTCTTTCCAAAACTTAGCATCTAAAGCCTCTTTTGGCACATAATGATTCTTTAGTAAAGATGAGTTGAGACTTTTTCTACGGGTAATTTCTTGGGTAGGCCGAGTGATGAAAATGTACGAACGCTGCTCAATATACGTCCTTTCTAAAAAGTGTAACTCATTTTCATAAGCTAGGTAATTGTTATTGGCAATGTAGGCCCTTGTATCATCGCTCAATTGATGACGTTGTTCCAAAAACCAGTCTTGTTTGTGTACAACATACCCATTTGGTAAAGTAGCCAATGCCCTGACAAAGGTTGTGTGTAGTGTATCATAGTCTGCATCTGAAGGGGTAAAAACTTCGGGGAGCTTCAACCTAAAACCAATCGTTAAGTCCGCATTTTTGGAAACTACCACGTTTGTGGATTCATCTACGGCCAAAACTGGGAAAATATGCTCAATATTTTTGATTTTGCTTTTGGTCATTTTTTAGTGGCAAGTTTCAATACGGCTTTTACAGGAACAATTTTATGAAAAGGCATTTTTTGGTGGATAAAATGAGGTTTTCGCTCTTGGACGGGCTGTTTTTCCATCCCCCATCGGCCATATTTTTTGCTCAGGTGAAAAGCAGCGCTAATCGTAGCGCTCAATAAAAGCAACAATAACAAGAAAACGACGATGGAGGGGATACCTATAATGACCAAAATGAGGCAGCTAAAAATACTTCCAACGCCTCCTATCGCACCAAGGTAAAAGTATTTGCCCCGCAAGCCCTTGAACTCTATTTCATGGTCAACTCCTTTGAAAATAATAAATTCTTTCATGTGGCTACGCCCATTTGCTAAAGGTAAGGTTGATAATGTAACCGATGAGAAACAAAAACATGAGTGATCCCAGCCATTTTAAGGCAAATTCATATACATCATCGTCTCCATTTTGAATTTTTATAAAAACGCGTATGATACCAATAATGGCAAAAACAATGCCTAGATAAACGCTTGCTTGATACACCTCAGGAGCGGCATCTCGTATAACCCCAGCGGCATTGTCAGAGCCAACGTAACCAAAGGGGCTTTTGATACCGAAATCGACGAGCTCTACTAAGCCATAAGAAGTAGCTAATGCGCCAAACCAATGAATCAGGCTGCTTTCAACACCATCTTGTCCTTGGTTCCATCGTTGAAAGATTCGAACCCCACCAATAACCGCCGCAATGGAGAGAAGTGCCACACATATCAATCTAACTTCGTCGTAAATTCCATTGAGGGCATTCATCGAGACATGATTTTATCATTGAGACTTGGATCAAAAACACCTTGAGAGTTGACAATGGATTGGATAATTCCTCCTAAAATAAGAACAGTAATAATAGCGGCTAACCATCGAGCTGTCATTGATAATATCTCATCACTGCCATTCATTTGCCAATGATTATAAATTCTAAATCCCCCTACCAATGCCAATAACCCACAAACGGTGTAACTAAAGGTTGATACACTTCCAATCATACCAACCAATGGCTCCGTAATAAGGTGGTCAATCTGGGTGTTGGTCGTATGTCCACTTCCGTTACCCACAATGTCGAGAAAAATCATTTCCATTTTAGAAGAAGACAGCTTGAAGAATAGCGGCAATGGCCAATAGAAACAATACAGCTCCAAACCAGCCAACGGCGTGTTTTTGAACTTCTTGGTCTCCATTTTGCCATTTGTTATAAACCCTAAAACCGCCTACGAGTCCTACGATTGCCGCGACGACGTAAATGAGTGTGGTAACTGGTTCAAAATACCCTTTTACGTCATTGGTTGCCTGAGACAAAGCCTGTGCTCCTGCTTGAATGCCCCGATTTTGAGAATAGGCGAAGGATGAACATAAGCTCAGAGTCAGCCAAATTGCGTGTTTTTTGATTGAAAATTTAGAAAGCATAATTTGATGGTTAAAAAAACTAAGTATCGGATATGTAGGGTTGAAAACCCACTCGTTCATAAATGGTCTGTGTTGATTCTGGCAAATTTGAAATAGCCGTCATATAGTCACAGCCAAGGTCTTTTTGCATTTCGCAAACTAGCTCATGCGTGCTTAAAAGTTTCTCTAAGAGTGCTTTATGATTGATTTCGTCTGTTAAAAGGTCTTGGCTTTCATTGTCATTGTAGGTATCATTTATGAAGTTTTCACTTCTCTCCTCCTCGTCCAAATCTGTGAATGGCCATTGACTATCTTTGAAATCTAAATCTGCAATTGTCTCAAATTCTTCGCTTAGTAACTCAACGGGTGACTCAATTTGATTGGTTAGGAGGGTTTGAAACGCCTCGTTTGATGTATCAATCGAATCTACAGCGGGTGTTGATACGTTACTTTTGCCTATTTCAGGAATTGAACCAAAAAAATCAGCCTCTATAATTTCAGGTGTTAGGTTAGGTACTATAGCTGGGGATTTGACCGAAGGGCTTTTGAGGGATATAAATTCTATATCTCCCCTTTTCGGTTTTGCCTTCGTGGGCGATTTGGAGTGAAATAAGAATACACTCCCTGACCATACCACCATGAAAATAAAGCAATACAATGTGTACTGTCCTAATGTGATATATACTAGAATTAGGGTGAACATAAATGTTGGCAAATCAATAAGGATGCAAATTAAATTTAATATAATTTAAAATACAAATTTATTAATATTTAATTATTTACTATTTTTGCCAAGCTGAAATGCTTCATTAACCGTTATCGGAACATAGATAAGCCTTTTATTCGCGTGGTAAAAACAGTGAACACCAACAACCATTTTTGTTTTTTCTGTAGGCTTTAGCACTATAAATGTCCCTTGAGGAGTTGTGGTAGTTTGTGCTGTTTTCATTAGTTGAGCGTATTGTTTGTAAGTAGGATATTGGTCAATTAGGTGAAGAATGGTTTGATATTGGGTCAAATTGGTAAAATATATCCAGCCGAAAATAATGAGCAGGGGCAGACTTATGCCAGGTATCCCGAATTTCCCAAGCGCGTACCAAAAAGCTTGACGGTCATTTTCAAAGCGGATGACCTTGGCGCGTTCTTTGATACTTTCAGTAACAGATTGTATGGTGTTATTATTTTTTATCCCCATTTGTTCTATTTCACAAAGAATAGATGTGACCGTTTCGTCGAGTCTGATCCCATATTTTTGTTGGTAATGACCCTGCAAGCGTGTCATCTGCTCTGAGGTAATTGGTTTCATAACTTTGCCAATTCGTTTTTCAATTTCATTGCAGTTATGAAATCATATCGTTCTAACCCATGTCCTAGCTGTACCATTTTTAAAATTTGGTTTCCTACTTGGGTGCTGGTATCGATGTCACCAAAAAAATTAACTTGTAGTTGATGCTGAGTGGCATACGACTGAATTTCAGAAATGAGTTGGGGGTGTTTATAAAAGCTATATTGATTGACCCAAATGCAAATTGGAAAGGCATTGCCAATAATTTGCTGCATCTGCTGAAGGTACTGCGTACAGGCGAAATAGGAAGTATTTCCCGCAATCACAACGTCAAAGATAAATTGGCAATGTAGGTGTTTGGCTAGTTCGTAAAGCTGTTCCGTACTAAAATCAACGGAGAATAAGGCAGGAATTTGTTCGCTTTCTGGCGCGCCAAAGTCTAAATAGCAATCTTCAAAAGGAAGTTGGCTCAAGTCTGTTAATGAAAATAAAAGTTTGTCACGGGTTATTTTCTGACGTTCGTCCAGCATAGAAAGAGCTGCAATCCTTCCAGTACCGCTCAGAAAAGTAAGCTGACGAGAGGAGGTCTGTGTAGAGGCATCAACGTCCACGAAATATGCCCCAGGATGTGATTGGTGTTTGAGTGCCAATAGATAGACTAAAAAAGATTTCCCAACGCCTCCTTTGGCTTGGAGGATAAAGTGAAACTGTTTCATCGTGCTTATAGGAATTTGAGATTTGTTTTGGTCGAATGTTCGTCAGTATGATTTGGGTCAGAAAACGAAAAGTCGGTTTTTGCTTGCTTTTCATTAACTGGCTTTGGCGATGGTAGAGGAGCTTGTATTTTGGCTTGGATGTGGGGTTCTACTGTAAAAGTAGCAGCAAGAGTAGCCATTCGATGTTTTTGTGTACGAATCCGTTCGATGATTTTTGCACTGATAGTAATACCAAGATCCGCAGTGATTTTATCGGCCACATATCGAGACGAATAAGCAGAGATAATATATGGGCGATAGAAGGCATACAACATAACATTGCGTTTTCTGACCTTTGATAATACGGCGTCATAGAGGTCTTTTTTGCTGATAAAGTGTGTTTCCGAAGGTGGCATACGGGGGCAAAGAAAGAAGGACAGTTTGTGAATTCAAAAGGAGATTAGCGGGGATAAAAGGAGATTATGGGAGATTAAAAAGAAAGCGAAGCGTTAGCAAGCCATGACTTTGTCCTGACAAAAAATTTACAAATTTTTCGCCAAAGTCGTAGAGTGACGCAAGCTATTGAGGAAAAATGAAACCACTAAAAGACGAAAAGATAGAATTACGCTTAACAAGAGAGGAAAAGACGTTAATCGAAAATAAGGCACGAAAGGCGGGAGTTTCTGTCAGTGAATATATGAGACAGGTGGCATTAGGGATTGAAGTCACCCAAGCCTTCACTGAAGAACAGCACCGAATTATTGTTGGCGTAGCCAATAACCTTAATCAGCTAACCCGCTTTGCCCACGCTGGTAAATTAAACATAGGTAAGATTAATAAAATCTTGGATACCTTATTCGAGCGCTTAACATGATAGCAAAGACGGTACTTGGAAGTAGTTTTTCGGGCGCAATTATGTACGGAGCAGCAGAGAAGCAACCAAAGAAAAAAGCCAAGCTCATTGATAGCCATAATGTAATGGGTACAACCGCCGAACATTTTGCACTACAAATGCAAAGTTTAGCCAATAGAAGCAAGTGCAAAAACCCCGTATGGCATACTTCGTTGAGCTGGCCCGAGAATGAAGCCATTGATGAGGGAAAAATGCGCAAAGCGGCTCGGTTGTATTGTGAGGGAATTGGTGCAAACTTAGACCGACATCAAGTGGTTGTTTACCAGCACTTTGACCAAAAACATCCCCATATTCATATTTATTTGAATCGTGTTCCGATTGGCGGCGGAGCTGCATTAGATTCAAGTCATAATTATGCGCGTAATGTAAAGGCGTGTCGAGAAATTGAAAGAAACTTAAATTTTCAGCCTTTACCAGCGGAAAGAACAAGCCTTTCTGACCATTTACCCTCAAAAATACAAGCGCGTCAAAAAGTGAAAGAGGCTCTAACTTCTCTATTGATTGCTAAAAAAATCAATAGCATTGATAAGCTCAGTGAGGAGTTGACCAGTCTTGGGATTGAGAGCCGTTTCAAGTACGACCGCAATGATAAATTGGTAGGCTGTAGTTTTCGGGTCAACGAAGTGGCCATCAAAGGAACCGAAGTAGGTTTTAAAGCAAAGCAGATTGATGAACTTTTAAGCCACAACAGCATTGATTTATTAAAGACACGCAAGGACGTGCTGCCCAAAAATGAAGCAGTACCTTTTGAGCCAGGTTACTTGGTTATTAGGGCATCTGCCAATGAAACCAAGGCAGACTTGTCTAAAATAGAAAAATCTCTTTGGCAATCTCAAATGCAATTGCGTCAAATAAAGCAAAATGCAAAAACAATGAGTCATAAAAAGCCAGTAAAAAAGTTTAAAAAAATGTAATAAAATATATACAAATAATATTTATTTTGAGTTTATTTGTGAAGTAAATATTACAAAAATCTTCTATGCTAACTCAAGAAAACCTGATTAATTTTTTGAGGCATAACCCTGCCTTAACCGTTTCCACGCTTGAAAAAGAAGCCTCTATTCCAAAAGGAACAATAGCTCAGACCTTGGCGGGGACTCGCAACCTCAGCGAAAAACATCTTGTTGCTTTATTCCCCATCTTATCAAAATATGGGTATTCTGACAGCCTTTATGAAAAAGCCAGGGTTATTTCGATTATAAACCATAAAGGCGGAGTTGGGAAAACAACTACCACTTCTTCTTTGGGAGAGGCACTGGCTAGGCGCGGATTTAAGGTTCTGTTGATTGATTTAGACCCGCAAGGCAACCTAAGCCAGATTTTGGGCATTGATGCTCCCGAGAGCCAAGTGGCTCAAGCACTCTTGAACCACGCTATTCCATTGCCCATTGTTGAAATTTCAGAAAACCTGTATTTATCTCCTTCAGATATTGAGTTGGCCGATGCCGAAATCCAGTTGATTTTGAGTGTGGGAGGGGACCTAAGGTTAAAGAACAAATTGCAGCCAATCTTGAGTACCTTTGATTATGTGCTGATCGATTGCCCGCCTTCATTGAATAAGCTTACAATTTCGGCTATGAATGCTTCAAATAGCTGTCTCATTACGCTCCTGCCTGAAATGTCGGCGGTAAAAGGGTTGAATTCGTTGTTGCAGCGGGTGATGGAAGTAAAAACAAACCTAAACGCAGAGCTTGTGGTTGATGGGATTGTTTTTACAATGGTTAAGAAAAATAGTGTTCACGAAGGTATCAAAGAAAATGTCAAGAGTAGTGTGCCATTTCGAGTATTTAATACCGAAATCAAACACTTGGTGGATTTTCAAAAATCACAAATTTTACAAAGCCCCATCGCCAAATTTTCGGACAACTCAGAGGCTGCCAAAAACTACCGAGATTTTTGTGATGAATTTATTCAATACCTACAAGTTGTAAAATAACAAACATGGCCAAGATAGATATTAAAGCAGCGATAAGCCAGAAAACGCAGCAATCGCTCAACAATAGTTACATTAGCTCCGAGCAAATCAAGCAGAGTATTGTTGTTTTAGAGGAACTCCGAAGCTTTATTCCGTCTCCAACTAATGAAGAGCTGACTCAGCTGGAAGCGAACATTGTAAAAAATGGCTGCAAAGATGCTCTTTTACTTTGGGAAACCACGCAGCGGGTAATTGACAAGAGTTCCCTAACCCCTGATGCGCCCGTTTATATTCTGGTGGATGGACACAATCGTTTCAAAATTTGTAGAGAGCGGGGAGTCAATTTTAACGTTCAGGTTATGCGTTTTGAATCCTTGAAAGAGGTCAAGGATTACATGATTGATTTGCAATTAGGGCGGCGTAACCTGACCCCGCAACAGGCTTCTTATTTTAGAGGGTTACGGTATAATATTGAGAAGGCTGAAAAAGGGAAATATGATCGAAAAGATCATAAGTCTCATTTTGAGACTTATGGAAAAATGGCTGATGAAAATGATAAGTCTCAAAATGATACTTATATTCAAAGTGTTGATATTGAGGGTTCTACTTCTGAAAAATTAGCACAAGAATACAAGGTAAGTCGGGCGACAATTATGCGAGATGCAGAATTTGCAGCAGGTCTTGACCAACTGCAACCAACGCTGAAACAAGCGGTTTTGAATGGCGAAATTAAGATTGGAAAAACGGATATTCAAAAACTGGCTAAGCGGAAAGTAAAAGACTTAGTTGATAATATAGAAGAGTTAGAAAATGTTCTTTCGGGAGATGAAGAGCCGAAAGTAATTGACAAATCTCGCAATGCTGTTCAGAAGCAGTTGACAGCTACAATGACCAAAATATTGAAGGCTTCTAAAATTTCAGTAAAGGATTTGGAGCGTTTGATTGAAGTCGCCACAGAATTGAAAAAGATACTTTAGAACAGAGGGGTAGGAGGGAAGTATTCCTTTTGATCCTCGTTAAGTCTCTCATAACCTTCGTCTTGTCTTTCTTGGGCAGGACGAAGGTTATTCTCCCCATTTAGATGTTATTCTTACTCGCTTACTGAATCATAAAATATATGATGGTTATAACCAGGCTATTACTATCCAAGAAGAAACATACTTCTACGTCGTCAATTGGTAGGAATAGAAAAACATGTTTAGTGTTATGGGCGAGGATTTTTAAAGATTGATTATTTCATGTGGTGACAGTCCTGTTAGCTCAGTGATGGTGGTAGGAGCAAAGCCATTTGCTTTCATTTTTCTTGCCATTTCAATACGCGCTTGTTGCTCGCCTTCTACTCTACCTTCTACTCTTCCCTCTACTCTACCTTCTGCTTTACCTTCAATACGAGCCGTGGCAAGAATTCCACGCTCTGCAAGAAGCATTTTTTCGTGGTTTTCATATGCCTGTTGCTCTTCTTTACTAAGGCTATCAAATTGTAATTGAGCCTTTACAGCGGCCAAACCACGGGCATTAAACTCATCTTTGACCTCGTTATTTTTAAAATAATAAATCCATTCATCAAGGCTATCTTGTGCTATATCATCGAAGTTGTTAATTTTGATAACATAATATTCTGGATAAATTTCATACAAGGCTTCTTTTTGAAACAGTTCCTTTTGTTGAACCGAAAGCCCCAATACATCGTCTTGATGAATTCCTCTAAATTCTGTTTTACCATGATAGACATAATCTGTACCATGACCTAAATCAAAATAGATTAGGTTGATAGAAAATACTTTCTTAATATCTTGGTAAGGCTTCCCTTTTTGGAGTGTTTCGGTTAAGTGTTTGGAGGTGGCAAAAAGCATCCGTTGAAAGTAATCAAACTCTTTACTGTATTGTAATTCAATGATTAGCCGCTCTTTTTGCTCATTTTCTACCAATAAATCCACCCGATTTATTTTTTGTTCACCATCATCAGCATTGGATTCACTTTCCAAAAGATTGACAATAATAATATCTCGTTTGAGTAAAACACTCAAAAAACCTTCAAGAATGGAAAAATTGGCTTTTTGTCTCAGTAATCTTTTCAAAGCCCAGTCAAAACTGACAAGTGTACGAGTCATGATTTTGCAAAGTTTATTGCAAAGGTACTATTTTTGAGTTAGTCGGGACTGTCAATATTTAGAAGTTATTCCAAGCACACTGACCCATTCCGATGCGTTGCTAATCGGAACCAGTCAGCTTCTTCATCCCACTCAACAGAGTGAAATAGTTTTCCTGAGCTTATACCTCTCCACAAGTAAACATAATGGGTTATATAAAGTTTTTTAAGTGTCTGACAATGAGAGTTTTGTCTCGATTCGTATCCCTTTTTGTTGTACCTTTATATTATCAAACAAGGAGGAACAAACACCAAATTTGAGGGACTGATACCCGACAGTCATTTTGGTTCGGGCAAAGCTTTTCTTTTAAAACTCACTTATTATGTTTTCCAAATCAAAAAATGTAGCCGAATTGGCTGCCCAGACTCCTCATGTCCAAATTTTAAACCCTAATTTCGGTGATGAAATTCTTTACATTGAAGGACAACCCCGTGATTATCGCTTTGATGCCCGTAATGGTACGTTTAAATTAGGTGAAGAAGAAATTTTGACAGACCATAATGGCCAACCACTGAAATCGTTTACTTTTCAGCCATTGGCGTGGCGTATTTTTACGGATACCCTATTTGGTAGAGAAAGGGAAGAAACTTGGGCGGAAATTTTTTTCGTTGATAGTGAAAACTGCCTGTCGGTCATTATGTTCAATAACAGTTCGGTGAAAGAGCTTCAAAAACTGATACAACCGCTTTTCTATAAGCGTAAAAAACTATCAGAAGTAGTGTTGACCATGACGCCCGAATCGCATGAAAATACCAAAATCAAGCCCAAAGCCACCTATTTTATTGCTAAGTTTAAAATGGAAGATGCCATGCCTGAGCGCATTGAAGCCTTTGGGCAATATGCAGACTGTAACCGTATTTACCGATTAGATACGCTAACCAATGGCGCTATTTACCATTTTGTCGCAGATTGTTTTTATAATGCCTTAGCCGAGCAAGAAAAAGAAGAACCGATTATCGAAGATTTCAAACAAGCAGCATAGACAAATATAAATGAGGGGGTAAAGTACGACCCTCTCATTTATAAACCTTCTATATCTTTTTAAATTACCATAAGAACATGAAAATGCCCGTAATATTTCAATCAAGTTGGGATGTCGTAGAAAAGCCTATATATTCCAACAATCAAGTAGTTAATGGCTACAAGGCCATTTTTAGAAGTGATAATAACCACTTACTTAACGTTTGTAAAGATTCATATACCCCTACTTCCAACGAACGATTTATGGAGGTAGTCCAAAAAATGAATGACATCACAGGGTTTCCCATCAAGTGTTTTGATGAATTTGACGGGGGTAAAAAAGTATTGGCCTTTTTACAATGCACAGAACCAATTCAAGTAGGAGGACATAGTTTTGAAGACTACTTAATGATTGGCAACAGCCATGATAGCAGTACTGGGTTTTTTATGGGAAATTCAAATATGATGATTCGTTGTAAAAATCGTTTTTCAAAGGTATTTCGTCAGTTAAAAGTCCATCACACCAAGAACCATGACACTAAAATAAATCATTTACTACGCTATTTTGAAACGTTTATGGAGGAGCGTACAAAACTGTTTGACCAATTTGAACGCTTGGGAAATGTACAAATTGATGAAAGTATTAAGTCTGCTTTAACCGAACGACTAACGCGTATGACGCAAGAGGAAAAGTTGGGGGAAACAGAACTTTCAACCCGCAAAACCAATGTAATAAATGCCATGAACTACTCAATAGAACGAGAATGTGCAGACCTAGGAGATAATCTATTTGGATTATTAAATGGTATAACCCACTATACTACGCACATTAAAAAGCCAAAAGAAGCCGTGTTTGGCAATGCAGTAGGTAGTTTAGCCCGCATGAATGAAGACGCTTTTCGGTTTTGCCTTGAAATAGCCTAAAAATGAAACAGACATTGGAGAATAAGCAAAAAAAGACACTCAATTTATATCTTTTAAACCACTAGATTTAATCAAAAATGAACATTGTTCCATTCCTAAGCGATACCCAGTACCGCCAACTTCCTCGCATAGCCAATTCGGATTTAAGTGAATTTCGTGACCACCTGTTTGGTTTGAAGAGTTTCAAACCTGAAAAAGCTTTTGCTTTTGGAAGTACATTACATGAGCTGATTTTAGAACCTAAGAAACAGACGGTTATTCCCGAAGATATGGATGCGGATTTGCTAAATATTCTAAAAGAAAAAGTACTGGGAAATCATTTTTGCAGTTGGCTAAGGCAGTTTGCAAGAAAAGAAAGTGTTTGCCTATTTACCAATCCAGCGACAGGCTTACCTTGCAAATCAAAGCTAGATTTGGTGTATAAAAAAAGCTTGGTTGTTGATTTAAAAACAACCAGCCAGCGTACATACGCGGCTTTTGTAAAAAGTTGTCATACATACGATTACGATCGCCAAGCTGCGTATTATCTGGATGGAGTAGGAGGGAAGCGGTTTGTTTTTGTCGGTATTCAGAAGATACACCCATACGATTTGTTTATCTATGAGCCGAGTCGGGAGTTTATAGCAGGAGGCAGAAATAAATATGAATGTCTCTTGGAAGCATGGCAAGAGGTTGGTTTTACTCCTAGTAGTTGGCAAAGAATCGAACCAAAACAACCATTTTTACAAGCTGCTTAAAGAAAGGGTAGGAGGGAAAGCTTCCTACCCAAGTGAAAAAGAACAGAGGGGAGAAATAAAGATTTCTGTAGGTAGGGGATATATATACCTTCAAATTTATACTGATTTTAAATTTTGATTGCGTATTTATATTTTTGTTTTATGGACTACGCAACAGCAATATCAGAAAGCCCCGACACATTAAAAGAGTTGA
>NZ_KI519420.1:1189157-1309105 GCF_000482465.1 Runella limosa DSM 17973 | reverse complement strand
TCACCGTCAGAAGTACCGCCTTTGAGGGCGTCATTGGCATCTACACCATCGGCTATACCATCGCTGTCAGCATCGCCGTAGCCAGTGTCAGCACTGCTAATTACCCCATCGTTGTTGGTATCAGCCGCGCCGTTGCCGCTTTCCACTACGTCGCTGATGCCGTCATTATCAGAATCTAAATCCAAATAATCTGGGCCTTCCGTACCGTCGGTGTTCACTGCCGCTGGAATCGTACCGCCTTCCGTGCCACCTTCGGCTGCATTTGGAATACCGTTCAATCCTGGAGCAGATTCGCTGGCGCTTAGGACTCCATCGCCGTTGGCATCTGCCAACAAGGCTGGGCCGTTGCCGCTTTCAGTCAAATCGCTAATGCCGTCGTTATCCGAATCTAAATCTAAGTTATTGGGAATGCCATCACCGTCAAAATCGGTCGTGCCTTCTGTCGTATCAGCAATACCGTCGTTGTCATCGTCCAAGTCAGTGGCGTCGGCTATGCCGTCACCGTCGGTATCGGGAGAACAAGTCGTTGTTACGATTCGGATGATATTTGCTGCACTGTAACATGCACCCGTTGGATCATAATAAGCTACATAATATGTACCTGCCGCAGCAGCCGAAATCGCAGTCCCCGTAATTTTATTCCCGCTAGTCAAGGGAAACGCTGTGTGAAAACTCACCGACATTGCCGCAGGTTTTGCGGTTGAATCTACAAAAGCTCGTAAATCCACAGTCGTTACGGGACAAGTATTGGTCGCAATCCTAAAAGGAGAAGGTTGGCTATAACATGTACCAAAATTGTACACCCCATAATACACCCCTGGAGTGGCCGCTCCCGCTTGTGCGTTGGTCATTAAATTACCTACCGACACAGGGAAACTGCTATGCCATTCAAAAGTAGCCCCCACTGGCGGTGCAGTAGTGGGCTGGTGGGTAGTGAGGTCCACCGTTGGGGTCTGGGCGTATCCTAGCGATACCCCCAGCACCCATACGATGCTCATTACCCAACGCGCTATTATTCTCTTGGTATTCATATCCAAAATACGTTAAGTTGAGTAATGAAACTTATTTCAATTGTGGGCCAACTTGCACTGCCGAGCAGTTGTCAAGTGTCCACACATCCGCAATTACTTTCTTTGAAGAAACCGTTGACAGATCAACCGAGCAAGAGGTAAGCGAACCAATGGTAAAATTCATGGTACCTAAAGCCGTTCCATCATAGCGAATCGGAATGTGCAATGTTTGAACTCCTGTAGTAGAAGCACACACTTGCGTGATGCCACTAGCCACCGACATCCCTGAGCCTGTCACTGTCAACGGATTAAAACATCCTGCGGTAGTTACATTGACCGTCACAATCAAGCTATGCTGGCTAGGTGTTCCTGCCACAGGTGCTGGATAAATCACCGTTTTAGCACAATCAATTGTACCTGCACCTGCCGATGCTCCTACCGTTACGGTATAAGTCACGGTCGTACATTTTGGCGTTGGGGCACTGTTATCACACACTTTGATACAGAAATAGTAGGTACCTGCCGTGTTAGGTGCGGTGTAAGTATAAGCCCCCGTCGTTGGGTTCACCGTTAGGTTTGACGCCGCAGGAAGCTTGGTTGCTCCACCAGGTGCCGTGCAGTTGTTGGTATCGTCGGTGTAAGTATAAGGCGCTGTTCCACCTTGTGGGTTAAGCTCCGTAGCAGCGTTGCCCGATTGCGAAGCTCCCGCCGACGCCGTTTGGGCTGGTGGCGTGCTTGTACACAAGGTCGTAGTAACCGTTACCAGCGTTGTAGCACTTCCTGAACCCGCGTAGCAATTGCTCACGGTATCGGCAAAAACTGCATAATATGTACCTGCTGGTACCGCTGCTGGGTTGGCCACGCGGTTGGCCGAAGTTGCTGGAGTAGCAGTATGCCACGTCAATTTGATGCCCGTTCCTGCTGGCGTATTACTTGCCGTAATGGTTGTTAGATTAGCCGTAATCGCTGAACACACATTCGATTTCGTCGTGGCTGAAAGCGTAGGAGCCGTACTTCCTGCTGCACAAGAACCAATTTGAACATTTACTCCATTTGACGAAACTGTGGTCTGGCGATAGTTTGAGTCAGGCGTTACGGTTGCAATGTTAGTCGCAGTATTTCCACCCGTGAACGTACCTGTGTTGGCCGTTAACGTAAACGAAACTGTACCTCCTGCTGGAACCGTAATTCCTCTAATAAGTATGCTTGAGCTACCCGCAAGTGGTGAAGTCGCAATCGACGCAGGAGCTCCTGGCACCGTCGTATAAGCTCCCGTGTACGTTAAGCTTCCGCCCGCGTTTCCAGGAAGGTTATCTTGGAAGTCCATTGTCACACTTGCACTACCATTGTTTTTGATGGTATGGGTATAAACAATATCTTCATTGGCTCCTGCGGTAGTTTTGTCTGCCGACTTCGTAAACTGTAAGTTAGCGACTGGCTTATTGGCATTGATGGTCACTGGCGTTGGGTCTTGTGCTCCCGACTGACGTGGGTCATCTGAGCTGTACATAGGACTTACGCCCGAAGTGCGATTGACCGTAAACGTTGCTTGGTTGGGGTATGTACCTGTGTTGCTTCCCTTCGCTTTCATATAGAGATAAGACACGCCCCCTGGCACAGTAGCCGAGAAGGTTAGCGTTTGTACTCCTCCGTAAGCATTGAGTCCTGTTAGTGTCAGACCAGTAGCCAACGTACTGTCCACCCATGTCAATCCTGCAGGCAATACATCGGTAAAGTTGATGGTACGAACACTGTCGCAAGCGGCAAAGTTCTGAATAGTAAACTTATACGTAAACTCTTCGTCTGCCTTTGGATTCGCAGTAGATACCTCTTTAAAGACATATACGTTGTCTGCCGTTGGTGCTTTTGGCGCAGGCGGAATACACTGAATCTCTAAGTTTTCGATACGAATATCTTGGTACGTCTTAAAGTTGAATGAAAATGGCGAAGCCCCACGTGAATACTCTACAATCACCGAATCAACAGGTGATTCAAAATTCACATAAAAACGTCCGCGTTGTGAAATATCCCATATGCCCGTTGTGGCCGACACCACATTGCCCGTTTTGGTAAGGGCTGTGTATTTAGGGAAAGTAATTTTAGGAGAAACTACCGTCGAACCTAACTTACCGTAAACTTCTACCACGTCTTTGCCGTAGTATTCGTCCAAATCAAACACTTCAAACGAAACTTTAGAAGCCACTTTCGCCATTCCGATGCGAGTGATAATCTTGTTATTATCGCTCAACTTATCGTAACGAGGAATGAAAATATGCTCCCACCATCCTAAGCTATAAGGGTGGATTGTTGGCAAATAAATTCCATTTCCTTGAATACGCACGTTGATGTTTTGGCCATCAGCAAACGTCGTCGTACGGTTGGTTGTTCCCCACGTCCAGAAAGGTTGGTTCCAACGATACACTTTGTCGTCGCTACAAACGTTGGGTGGCGGCGTTGTGTTTCCTAAGAAACGAACGTAGCGTGTGCCACTGAAATCGTATGATGTCTCGTATTTCGAACCATTTTTAACCATTGGAATAGATGAAATAATGGTTGAGAACGAAGCATCACTTGCCACTTGCATGAACACAGGATAAGACGCATTGAAACCCGCCGACGATAAGTCAACGCTTACTTTGACGGCCTCTACGCTACCCGTTTCGACAAATTTCCACGATTTGTTGGTAAACTTATCTACAATAGGTGGGTTACAAGGATTGCTTGTCAAGGTAGCAATGCCCGTCCCGTTGTTATCACCAAACATCAAAAACGCTTTATCGTTGCTAAACGAACCAGGGTTAGCCGCGTTCGTTGTCGCAATGCTGTCGCCAATCGCCACTGTCATCTCAGTTGATGTATATGAACGCGCTTGCTTTTGGTTCAAGGCTTGGCAGTCGTCGCGGGCAATACCCGCTACGTTACGGTGGTAAGTAACATCGGCATTGTCCCATACTTTTACGCCACCACCCGAATAGTACTCGTGGGCGAGCGTAATACCGTATTTAAGACCTAAATAACTTTCAATTTTCTTGATTTTACTGTCAGTCATGCCAGCATTTTTATAGATGGCCACCTCCATGATATCACCATTAAACTCCTCGCTATCGGCTGTTCCTAAGTCATTTACATCATTTCCTAGCCAGAAGTTGGTGCTGTTGAAGCTATAATTTTGATCAGAATCTGTGCTACGCTTTGAACCATTCCACCAAATGTCATGGCTTGTAGTCGAGGCGTCGCGGCGCATATTGAAGGTATTGACCCCATAGAGAATGCCTAAACTTGGGGCACCATCCCACGGAGTTCTATTGCCTGTACTGTAAATACTAGGCTCACCCAAGTACCATTGTGGGTGCGTAAAATCTCTTCTGAAACTGTAAATTGCCCCCCAAGTTGATGGCGTGTTATC
Organism: Runella limosa DSM 17973; assembly: GCF_000482465.1. GTDB lineage: Bacteria > Bacteroidota > Bacteroidia > Cytophagales > Spirosomataceae > Runella > Runella limosa. The sequence goes on along the minus strand of NZ_KI519420.1, from coordinate 1,304,689 downwards.
GAATCGAGTTACAGAGAATACGACCATTGTATCTTTCACCGTACCATTGTTGATGGCGTATTGTGGTACGCCCAAAGCGTCCGATACTCCATCAAAATAAACAGATGGGTTAAAGTTAAATCCACTATTTACTTTAAAACTAGGTGCTGTCAATGACGACGATTTAGTGTGGGTACGGGCATTTCCTGAAACGTCTTGCCATGAATTTACATCCGCTCCCTGCGCTATCGTACTTGTACCTGCATCTGCCTTTAACCATACCGCAAGACCATTAGGCTCGCAACCTGGCGCTGTAAGTTCAGCCCCAAATGTAAAATACTCATTGTTGGTAAGGTCAACGGTAGCAGTCATATTGCCATTGCCATCAGGAGTCATTTTTACTTCCGTCACCCCCGCACTGGTGCTAAAGTTATCATTGGAGGTTTTGGCCAACAAATACACGTCACCACTACCAGGGATACTGATAGTCACCTGTCCCACGGCGCCAGTTTCTTGTACTTTCCAAATACGCGTCATGCGGTAAAACCCGCGTGTAGGCGTATAAGAATTAGGTGCATATACTGTACCATAGTTGGTTGTTAGGCCATTGCTACCAACAGCTTCAAACATTTTATTGGCCGAGAATGTATTTCCATTGGCCGCGTTGGTAGCGGCAATGCCTGTTCCATGACCAATGGTAAGAAAACTACCTTCATTTACCGATTTTGATTGGCGATGATTGATGCTGGATGAGGCATCACGGCCGATGACCGTGACATCGTTGTGATAGGTGCTGTTGGTAACGGCATCCCAAACGACAGTACCATCGCTCAATACATAATTCCCTTCTACAATCGTGTTGTCATTATCTTCTTTGTCGAGCGTAATACCATGTCTAATCGCCAGATAGGACTGGACTTTTTGGCGTTCTGCGATGGTAAGCGTACGAGAATATTCAATAATTTCTTGTGTTTTATTATTGTTCATCCCAAAGCTATTTCCTCCACCTACAGTGAGGTACCTGTATGGTACAAAAGTGCCTCCTGCTCCCCCTGTTTGGACTACTTCATTGCCACTATGCCCCACCGCTGTGGTGCGTGTGCTCGCTGTCAGTGCAGCACTGTAAAGCGTAGAAATACTGTTGAGAATCTTTTTATTTTCATTCACCCTATTCCAGACATTTGAAAGCCCAGCAGGGTCATGGAAGGGCGCTGAAATATAATGGAGGGTTACATAATATTGGGCATTATCAGAGTACCCAAAACCCCAGTTGTGCGTACCAGCATCTGAGTTATCAGTATCCGAAAATCGAATCCAGTTGTTATAACTTCCTTTTTCCCCATACTGATTGACTACCCCAAAAATGGTATGGTCTTGGGAATAGGGACTTGTGCCTGTGCCTTGATCTTGGTTAAGGCGAGTATTATCCACAAAATTGATGTAAGGATTGAAGTTACTCAAAGCGTCTCCGTCTGAATAAGTAGGACGCAAGGTCGCAGTAGGCTGAGTCAAAGCAGGGTTGTTACCACCCGTAAATAAATCAGTCCAGCCAGTTACCGTTGACCCAACTTTAGTCACATTGATAGCGGGATCAAACCAAAAATCTAATCCATTGGCAACACCACCTGGGGCATTGATTTCGGCAGCAAAGGTAAAAAACTGACCATTGGTAAAATCAACTTGGGCCGTCAGGTTACCGTTCCCGTCGGGGGTCATTAAGATTTCAGTGGTACCAACATTGGAGGTAAAGGTAGCATCTGCCGTTCTTACCAACAGGTAGGTTGCCGAACCTGTGTTAGGAATACTCACTGTAATGGTTCCGACTGTTCCTGATTCTTGTACCCGCCACACTCGTTGCATAGAATAATATGGTATGGCTGATACAAAACTTTGGGCGTATAGATTTGCGTAATTAGCGGGTTGGCCATTATCACCAATCATCTCAAAACTCTTATCGGCCGCAAAACTAGCACCGATGGTTGACTGATCCGTCACAACGGTTGTTCCTAAACCAATGGTAACAAACGAGCCGCCTGCATTGACAGAACTGGATTGCTTCTGATTAAGACCTTGGGCGTCATCACGACCAATACCTGCTACATTGGTGCCGTAAGTAGCTACGTTATAAATGGCTGTACCATCACTAGATAGATAATTGTGGGGTAATGTTGTCCCATATTTTATGGCCAAATAACTTTCCACTTTCTCTTTTTCATTGGCGGTCAAATTACGGTCAAACAAAACAATTTCGGCGATGTTTCCGTGCCAGTTTTCGACATACTGATAGCCCCCAATCGTCCACATACCATCTACTACACCCGAGCTTCCTACTTGTGTAGCTTCTGTATTTGCTTCAAAAAACTCTACGCCATCTTGGCGCAACCCACTACCTACGTTGGGTCCACCACCATTCCAAAAATACCCCAACAAATGTGTTTTGTCCTTCGTCAATTTGCTTGGATGAATAATCTGAACGGGGCTTGAGCTATTCATCCACATGATGTGCTGGTCAGTAAGCGTACCCATGTGTGGATTGTCTATCCCCAAGTCACCCAAGTTTTCGTACCCGCCATCAAGTTTGTTTGAAGCCGCTCCAAACATTGTCCCCGAGCTTGTCGTAGTCATAAACCGCGCGCCTTTGTATTCCAACTGATCTGTCCCAGAAAAAGTCAGAGAGGGGTTGAAATTGAACAACCTCGAAGCAGGCACCAAAGAAGGCTGATGAGAGCTCGTGGCCTGGGTTACGTTCAGCGCATTGGTCGTCTGGTCATTCCAGGCTGTGACGGCAGAGACACCCGTCACACCTGCGTTGGCTTTGTACCATGCTTTAAGATTCGCCGATACGCCACCTGGGCTTTGTGCATTCGCTTCCGTCACAATGCCCACCAAACACCCCAAAAGCCATACCAGCGGCCTTTGGGCGTTTAATCGTTTCAAAATAGACGTTTTCATAATTAATAGAGTTTATTTAAATAAGGGGTATATTGGAATTATTCTAAAGGGAAAAAGCAAGCCTATTAAATAGGCTTGCCTGCTTTTTTGGTTTGCTTAATCGTAAACGGTAAGCACAAATCTGGTGGACAACAGTCGATGGCCTCAATCACGATGGGGCAACACCCTTCTGCGGGACAACTTCCCGCATCGGCACTGATACTGTAGGAGCCCGCATCTGATAAGTCGATGGTATTTCCTGTGCCAACCTGCGTGGCACCTTTAAACCACCTTACGTTGGTAAAGAAGCTTGGTACTGTGACCGTAATTTGCTGATTAGAGCATAGTTTGATGGGGACACTCACACACGCATGGGCGATATCATCTTCCAAAACCTGATTATTGTTTGGCGTCGAATCGGGGTCTTCTTGGTCTGCTGATGTGATTTGAGCACGGTTAAAATGTACGCCTTCAGCCAGTATTTGGGTATTGATAACTAACTCCACGCTGTCGCCAGGAGCAATGCTTGCGATGTTCCATGTCAATACTTGTCCTGCTGGAGTAAGTGCTGGTACTGAACTTAACCACTTCAAAGCGTTAGGAAGGGAATCGGTCACTACAACGTTGGTCGCTGAATCAGGGCCTTCGTTTTTCACCGTAATTTTAAAACTAGCCGTACTTCCAACCGTTGCTTGAGCCGCCGACAGTCGCTTTTTCGACAAGGTTAAATCGGCCGATTTGTCTGAGCAGCGAAGTGCTGGACAGAGCGTGGCTTTTGTATATTCTACGCCTGTCGGTACATCGGTTAGCGTGTATTGAGCACCATTAATTACAACTTCATTCATCCCTGTTTTGGGGAAGTCGGTGCCAGTTTGCCAGTTTAAGTCGAAGCAAGGATTAGCTAAAGTCCCTTTATAGTCCATCGAAATGCACGAAACTGTTGTCCATGCTTCAGTTACTTGGCGGGCGGTTGGTGTACCCGATGGGCTGTATTTGACATTCAATGACACCACCCCGCTCGTCGTATTTTCGGTACTTCCCGTTAGGTTTTGAGCTGTATAGCGGTTATCTGAGGCAGGTGCCATAGAAGAAAATGCCTCTTGTGAAACAATTTGTGGATTGGTAAGCAGCGTAGCACTATAGTTGAAACGGAAATTAGCATCTCCCATCAAGAACGTACTTGCAGCATCCGCCGCTCTAACTTCTACCCTGAAGACCGCTTTTTTGGTCGTACAATCGAAGCTTTTTACCGACAAACGAACGCCGTATTTTGCCTTGCTTGTTTGGCAGTATTGATCGGGGCATACTGTAAGGTTTTCAAAAACTTTGGCCGCTTTTACGTTATTGGTTGTATATGCAAAAGGCGTCGTAGTAGTGACCACCACCTCACTCATCCCTGTTCTTGGGAAATCGGTATCTTTCTGCCACGTCAGGGTATAACAACTTGTAGTGGTGAGTACATCAAATGACAAACTACTTACCGTTGTCCAGTCGGTCGTCACTTGCTTTGCACCTGCTCTTCCCGCAAAAATGGTATTGAGAGAAACTATACCAACAGTAGCGCCAGCGGTACTTCCTTCAAGGTTTTGAGACTGGTAAGCCGTTTGGCTGGCAGGCGCATTACCTGAGAAGTTCTCTTCACTTACAATCGTTGGATTTGCGAGTTGTTGGGTATTGTACCTAAACCGATAATTGGCATCTCCCATCAGGAAGGTACTGTCTGCATTATTCGCCTTGACTTGAACTTGCAATACCAGTTTTTTGGTAACGCAATCAAACGATTTGAGGCTCAGTCGCACGGCAAATGAACCTTTCTGTGCTTGGGTCGCCATCGACACCAATAGCAGCCCCACGGCTGCCAACAGTCGTATAAAATGTTTCATCGGAAAAAAGGGATTAACAATGGAAGAAGGAAACAAGAGGCAGCCAAGGCCCACCATGCAGGCCATTGTCGCTCAAAAAATCGTGAATAACTCACTGACGGTGAAAATATTAGGACGTAAAAGTCCCATTCACCATTTTTGCAGTATCTTTGCATGGTGTTAACCTAATTTTTACGGGGTTTAGCCAACGAAGGAGGCGAAAGAAAGCTTGATTACTTTGGTCGGTACTAGGGCTTCTTTCCCTCCTGTTTTATTATTATTATTTTTTAACTTCCTGTTTTATCATTGTGTCTGTTTATAACTACTCTTTTATCTATAGCTTGGCCATCCATTGACCCTGCTTATTGTGGCAATCTAAGAAGGCATTAGAAATGAGTTGCGTTTCTAAAAAGCCCACGAGCTCTCACCCTCCCTAAAATAGAGAGAACAAGCAATTTTAAAGGACTATTTTTCGCAATGAGGGTAGAAGTGTGTTTGCACTAATTATAGAGCAAAGCATCAATTTTTAGGCCAAGAAGCAACAAGGCACCTATGTCTTTTTTTTTACCTAATCAATTAGCATTTTGGTATAGGCTAATTGCGAAAATGACAAGACGAATTTGCGTTTTTGGGAGGTAGCGCCAAAATAATACATACCAAAAGAAAAAAACTATACAAAATAACAATATCACCTATATGAAATCCACATTTCTTTCTATTAATTTACATTTAATATGCCAATAGAAAAATATACATACCAAAAAATAGCACGCTTTTTGTTATGTCCAATAACAATCACGCACTAGCCAGTTTTTCGTTTATAGTAGTTTTTGTAGTTTCGCAAATCTCTTAATTGGCATTTATTAGATAATTTATGTGTACTCCATTCTAAACTCGTTATGAATAGCCTAACCCCAGTCATTGCCATTGCTGATTCTAACCTTGTGAATCAAGTAAAAGAATATATAACCCAGCTTCCTTTTATGCATTCGCCTCTCGTCTGTTGCTCAGGCGTGGAGCTAATGGCGGTGCTCACCACTAACGATGTTAGTATCATTTTCTGGGGGACAGATTTTGCCGACGTCAAGGGACTCGAATTATTTCAGCTCAGGCCAAATCTCCCACCCGTGGTGGTTGTCAGCCCTTCCAAAGATTTTACTCTTGAAGCATTTGATGTGGGAGCACTCGATTATTTAATGCCCCCTTTAACTCCTTTGCGTTTCCACAAAGCGTGTTTTCGGGCAGTACATATTAATACCGCCAACAGTTCAAATTTGGCGATTAAAAACAAAATAATGGTAAAGATTGGTCGTAAAATGCACGCTATCCTTTACGACGACATTATGTTTATTGAAGCTTATGGTATGTACTCAAAAATCCATAAAACAAACGGCAAAATACTGGTAGTCAACGACGTAATCACTCACCTTGAGCACCAGCTTCCCGTCAAAAACTTTATCCGTGTCCACAAATCGTACATTGTTAATATTAATAAAATCACCAGCTTTGATAAGAAAAACCTCTACATCGACGACAAAGCCATTGAAATAGGTATCACCTACAAACTTCGCCTAATACTGATTTTAAATTTTGATTGCGTATTTATATTTTTGTTTTATGGACTACGCAACAGCAATATCAGAAAGCCCCGACACATTAAAAGAGTTGATGGGCAAACAAAAACTAACGATTCATCGGGATCGCTTGCAGTATCTCTATGCTCTGAAGACGCAAGAAGTAAAATCTCAAAAGTCAGCAGGAGCATTAATAGGTCTGAAAGAACGTCAGAGCCAAAATTTATGGCAATTATACAGACAAGGAGGGCTTACCCTTCTTCTGGATTTGAGTCGTCAAACCTATTTCGGCAAACTCAGTAGTGTTCAAATGAGTCTTTTACGAACTTATTTAAAGACTGACCAAGCCAATAGTTTAGCCGATATTCAAGAGTGGCTTGAAAATAACCTGCAAGTAACTTACACCCTTGGTGGTATCAGTTTACTGTGCAAAAGGCTCAAAATCAAACTAAAAACAGGTCGTCCTAGCAATGTCCGTCAAGACAAAGAAGGCATGGAAGCTTTTAAAAAAACTTCCATGAACTGACCAGTGATTATAAACAAGCCGTGTTTTTTGAGGACGAAATGCGATTTGGCACTCGTACCGAAAACAAACGAAAATGGACACCACAAGGGCATCGGCCGCAGGCCCCCGTGAAAATAGGTTATGAGTTTTCATATCTTTATTTAGCCCTCAAGCCATATACGGGAGAGGTTTTTGCGATGATTTTGCCTTACATGAACATGGAATGTTTTGCCCTATTTATCAAAGAATTTAACCAATGCCTTAACCGAACTACTTTGTTGATTGCTGACAGAGCAACAACCCATCAAAGCAAAGTAACAAAAGATACTTTAGTAGTTTTACAACACTTGCCTACGGCCTGTCCCGAGTTGAACCCTGTTGAAAGGTTTTTTCAAGAGATGAGAAAAGAACTTGCTAACAAAGTTTTTGACACTATCCAACAAGCACAAGAGCGTGTCTGTGAGGCCCTAATGAAGGTTGCTGACAACTTAGAAAATGTAATTAAACTTACTAAATACCCTTACATCAAAATACGCAATTAATCTTTAAAATTAGTATAAGTAGCTGGCTAAAAATGCTGGATAAAGAATAAAAAAGCGACTTTCAGCCTACTTTCCCGTAAGTTGGAAGCCGCCATAATGCTTAGAGTAGGGTATTGGTATTGAGTTTAGGAGAGCCTAAATTGAAGGTATGTTTTGGCTAAAAGTGCCATTTTCTGAAAATCTGGCACCCGAATGCGCTCTTCCTGAATCCGATTGGCCGACGTTTCTTTGATTTTGGTAAAAAGCTTCAAATAATACACGTACGCCAAATACACTCCCATGCGGGCGCTTTTTGGAAGCTGCTGAATGGCAACGTTGGCCGCGTCAAAGTCTGCCTGAATGTCGGCTTCGATTTTTCGTTTCGCTTCTTTAGAAAACAACTGAAAATCGACTTCTGGAAAATATACGCGCCCTCGTTCTACATAATCGCTTTTCAAATCGCGCAAGAAATTAACCTTCTGAAAAGCCGCACCCAAGCGCCTCGCTCCTTCTTTTAAGTGGTCAAACATCTTGACATCTCCTTCACAAAATACCCTCAAACACATCAACCCAACCACCTCTGCCGAGCCATAAATGTATTCGTCGTATAAATTTCTATTGTAATCCAAAGGAGCCAAATCCATTTCCATGCTGTGCAAAAACGCATCAATCAAATCACGTTCTATCTGGTACTCATTCACCACCAACTGAAACGCGTGAAGCACGGGATTGAGGCTGATACGCTGCTCAATGGCTTCATAAGTATCATGCCGAAACTTATCTAGCAAAAACTTTTTATCATGGTCATGAAACGTATCTACAATCTCGTCGGCGCAGCGAACAAAACCATAAATGGCGTAGATGGGCAAGTGAAACTTAGCATCTAATGTCTTGATACCCAATGTAAAAGAAGTACTGTAGCGCTCCGTGATAAGCTTGCTACATTCCAAGGCTGTCTGATTAAATAACTGTATCATGGAGAATGGTTTGGTTTCTTTATGCTTTTTCAACTTCATCGGCCACTACTAAGCCCGAAATCAACGACGGCGGCACCCCTGGCCCAGGCACAGTAAGCTGTCCTGTATAAAACAAATTAGCCACCTTTTTGTTTTTGAGTGTTGGTTTTAAAAATGCCGTTTGAAACAACGTGTTTGCCAAACCGTAGGCATTGCCTTTGAAGGCATTGTAATCCGACATAAAATCGCGGTGGGCATAAGTGCGTTTATAAACGATATACGGGCGAATGTCTTCCCCAACGTATGTCTCCAAGCGTTCCATCACTACGTTGAAATACCGCTCACGAATTTCTTCCGAATCATCTTTTAAATCAGGCGCGACGGGAATGAGAAGAAACAAGTTTTCACAGCCCTCAGGCGCGACCGAAGGGTCGGTTTTGGAAGGAGCCGACACGTAAAACAGCGGTTTGCTTGGCCACTGTGGTTGGGTATATATTTCGTGGGCGTGCTGCTTGAAATCTTCGTCAAAAAATAAATTATGGTGCTGTAGTTTTGGGATACGTTTATTAATACCCAAATAGTATAATAATGAAGACGGAGCAAGGGTTCTTTTATCCCAATAGGAGTCCGAATAGTTTCGATATTGTCCCAACAATTTAGTGTCCACATGGTGGTAGTCTGCCCCTGCCACTACTACGTCGGCCTCGAAAGTAGCACTGTCTGTCACCACTTGTTTGGCTACCCCTCCCACTACGTCGATGCGCGTAACGTTTTGGTTGAGTAAAAGTTTTACGCCTTTTTCCTCCGCCAATGCCACCATTCCTTTGACGATTTCGTACATGCCACCCATCGGATACCACGTCCCCATCGAAATTTCGGCGTAGTTCATCAGGCTATACATAGCAGGCGTATTTTCGGGCGTTGCCCCCAAAAATAGAATGGGAAACTCCATTAATTGCAGCAACTTTGGATCAGAAAAATACTTACGGATGTGCCCCGCAAAGGTTTGAAGCACGTCCATTCGGCCCAAATCATAGAGCAGTTTGAGGCTTACAAACTCCCAAATACTTCGGCTTGGCTTCCAAACGAACTTGTTCATGCCCACGTCGTATTTGTACGCAGCTTGTTCCAAAAACGCCTCCAAGCGTTGCCCGCTGCCAGGCTCTATTTGCTCAAAAAGTTGTTTTAATTTGTCAATTCCCGCAGGAATATCGACTGCTGATGCGGCATCAAAAATAACGGCATACGAAGGATCTAGCCGCACAAGTTGGTAGTAATCAGAAGGCTTTTTGCCAAATTTTCCAAAATACGTCTCAAACACGTCGGGCATCCAGTACCAGCTGGGGCCCATGTCAAACGTAAAGCCTTTTTCACGAAAAACCCGTGCCCGTCCACCAGGCACGGAATTTTTCTCTAAAATAGTGACCTCAAAACCTTTATTGGCAAGGCTAGTGGCGGCCGAAAGCCCCGCAAAGCCTGCTCCTATGACGATTACTTTTTTCAACGTATAAATTGTTCTTCCGTGATGAATGTAGTAACTAAACTCGCAAACCCCATCAACGGTTTTTGAATATACGCAAAAAAGTTAAAAAATTACTGTTTCACCACCGCGCCGTCTTTCATCACAAACGTGACGTTTTGAAGCGTTTTGATGTTTTGGAGAGGGTTTTCGTCGGTCGCAATAATATCGGCGTATTTTCCTTTGCTAATGCTACCCATATTGGCTTCCTCGCCCAAAATCTGCGCAGGTACGATGGTCGCCGACTTAATAGCCTCCATTGGTGGCATTCCTACTTCGGTCATGTACTCAAATTCTTTGGCATTTTTACCGTGAGCAAATACACCTGCATCGGTTCCAAAAGCGATTTTCACACCCGCTTTGTAGGCTTTTTCAAACGTTTTCTGAATCAATGGCCCAATTTCCAACGCTTTGGCCCGTACGAACGGGTGGAAATACCCAATGATTTTGGCCGAGTCAGCTGCCGAACGCCCCGCAATGATGGTAGGCACATAATACGCCCCCGTTTTTTTGAAAATCTCAATCGCCTCATCGTCCATGTACGTTCCGTGTTCGATGGTCGTCACGCCCGCGCGCAACGCCCGCTTCATCCCCTCCGCACCGTGGGCGTGGGCAGCCACGTGAAAGCCGTAATCTTTGGCCGTAGAAACGATGGCCGACACTTCATCGTCGGTAAACTGAGGAGCTTTACCACTCTTGGCGATACTCAATACCCCACCCGTGGCGGTGATTTTGATGCAATCGGCTCCGTCTTTGTAGCGTTGGCGCACGGCTTTGCGGCCTGCTTCAGGCGAATCCACGACGCCATCAGTCATTTTTTCGGGCGCGGTAAAGTGGTTGCCGAGACCGTTGGTAGGATCCCCGTGACCACCCGTTGTTGCGAGGGTTTGACCTGCCGTAAAAATGCGCGGCCCAACGACCAAGCCTTTGTTGATGGCATTGCGTAGCGAAATATTGACGCCGCTTCCACCCAAATCGCGCACGGCCGTAAAGCCCGCCATGAGGTTGATATAAGCATATTTTTGGGCTTCAAAAGCTATATCAGCGGGCGTGTAGCTGACGCGTTTGGCAAACTGGTCGCGGCTGGTTTCGCTTTCGATATGCACGTGCATGTCGGTCAAGCCAGGCAGAACCGTTTTGTTTTTTAGGTCAATCACTTTGTCGGTGCCTTGGCCTTTGGTGTAGCCTTTTTCCACGGCCGTAATGCGGTTTTTCTCCACCACAATCGTCATTTGGTCTTGGGCCGCATCAGCCAAGCCGTCGATGAGTTTTCCGCAGTGGATAAGGGTACGTTGGGCGTACAATGAAGAGGAAGCAGCGAGCGCCATCGCACCCGCCAAGAGGTAGATTTTTTTCATTGGGATTTGGTCTTTGTTTGAAAAGGCAACTCAAAGAAAACAAACTGTGACGACAAATCCATAGAATTTTCACAACACTACTCCGCCCGCACAATGTACTCGGGTTTCACGGTCTCGAATTGATTGAGACGCAGCCACAGCTGGGCCAACACCACAACGTCTTCCTTGCAGTAGCGCCGAATACGGTCGAGGTCTTTTTCGGCATAATACACCCGCGTTACGTCTTCGCCGCTGATGTCCGACTTACTACTCGGAATACCAAAAAGCGCCGCCAACAAATCCAACTGCGCAAAACTCTTGTAATCGCCATAACGCCACATGTCAAGCGTGTCTTGGTGAAGGATTTCCCACGGCTTTTTACCCGAAAGTTGGAGTGATTCGGGAAGGGTGATGCCGTTGACCAACATCCGTCGGCAGATGTAAGGAAAGTCAAACTCCTTGCCGTTGTGAGCGCAGAGAATGAGTTGGTTTTGGGGGTATTTTTCAAGCAACTCTTTAAATTCCAACAACAGGGCACGTTCGTCGTCGCCCGCGAGGGATTTTACTTTAAAACGTGGCTGCTCGTCGGTGGTATTCCAATACAGCGCCCCAACGCCGATACAAATGATTTTGCCAAACTCCGCATAAATCGCCGCCCGACGGTAAAACAAGTCGAAAGGAGCCACGTGGTCATCGTTGCGAATATTCGACGCTTTGCGTTCCCACTGTTCCTGCATTCGTTCGTCAAGCTGGTCAAAGGAAGCTTTCGACGAAACCGTTTCGATGTCGATAAAAAGTACGTTTTTAGCTTTTTTGCGGAGATCCATGGCTGTGAAGTTTGATAATTTGAACAGTAAAACCGTTGGTACAGAGAAAAACTGCAAGTAATCACATAGCTCACTTAGATTTTTCATATAGAAAACCAAGCGATTTTCTATGTGTTTATTCTATTATGTTATATGTGTTGTAAAATGATAATCAGAAGTCAGGTTGTGAGCAATCTCGCTTGTACGCTATGTTCGGGTTGTGAGCAACCTGAACCACCCGTGTGGAGGGTTGCTCACAACCCGACGATTCGTTTATTTCGGGAAGCGCATTCGGTAATCTACCTTCACGGCACCTTTGGTAATGTCGGCCAAGCGTTTTTTGAGCATTTGGCGCTTGAGCATCGGCAAATAATCCGTAAACAATTTACCTTCTAGGTGGTCGTATTCGTGTTGAATGATACGAGCCGCCATGCCATCATATTCTTCGATGTGTTCGTTCCACTCAGGGTCACGGTATTTTATTTTGAGCTTTTCGGGACGATATACATCCGCCCGAACCCCTGGAATACTCAAACATCCTTCTTCAAACGCCCATTCGTCGCCCGTTTCTTCCAAAATTTGGGGATTGATAAACACCTTTTTGAACCCTTCCAAACTTGGATCTTTGTCCTCTTCTTCTTCGTCCTCGTTGAGAATAGTACCATCTACGACAAACACACGAATACTTTGTCCTACTTGTGGCGCTGCCAACCCAATGCCCGACGATTCGTACATGGTTTCGTACATATTTGCTACAAATTCGGCCAAGTTGATTTCGTCTTTTTCAATGGGTCGAGCCACTTTACGCAAAACGGGATCGCCGTATGCTACGATGGGAAATATCATGGAAATTATTTTTTCGTGGTTAAATACGATTGTAAAATGATGGTCGCGCTCATTTTGTCGATGTTGGATTTATCCTGACGGTCGCTTTTTTTGGTTCCCATCGAAATCATCGTTTGGAGTGCCATACTGCTGGTAAAACGCTCGTCGTGTTCGTAAACGGGTGTTTCGGGAAAAGCTTTTTTGAGTTGTTTTATAAAGCCCTTCACGTGCGGCGTGTTGTTGGTATCGGTGTTGTCTAATTTTCGGGGCATTCCTACCACAAACGACTCCACGGCTTCTGCGGCAGTGTAACGCTTTAAGAAGTCGATTAATTCGTGCGAGCGAACTGTATCAAGCGCCGTTGCAATGATCTGCAACGGGTCTGTTACCGCAATACCCGTTCGTTTGGTTCCGTAATCAATCGCAATGATTCGCGCCATTTATTCGTTGTTTCTAATCGAAATCTTATAAGTTTTTAAAACCTATAAGGTTTACGAATCAATTAAGCTGCAAATATAGCAGAAAATTCGTCAGCCTCTTTGGGGAAAAATGTTGAAAAGCCACCCCAACAGAATGACATTTTGACAGTTTTCGCCCGCTCGCATTATTATTTTATAGAAGAAAGTGTTCTCCAAACAATGTCTTGTTAAATATTGTTAAAAGTTAGAAATTGGGGCACGGAATGCTTTTAAAACGCGTTATCTCGGTACTTTTTTTACAAGCAATCACTCAAAAAAACCATAACCAAAAGCTCATAAAAGTCATGAATCAGAATTGGAAATCATTGGCATTGGTTGGACTTATTTCAAGTGCAGCGACCATCGGAGGTTACAAGCTTATTGGAGGTCTTGACGATACCAAAGACGTTATTTTCAAAGAAGCCGACAGCCCATTGGCGCGCTTCACTTCGGCTCCTCCTGCGGGGGCAGCCGTTGATTTTACCTATGCGGCCGAAGTTTCAACGCCTGCGGTCGTTCACATCAAAGCATCGGCCATGCGTCAAGCCCAGCAAAGAGGCATGGATTTGTTCGATTTCTTTGGAGAAGACTTCGGTTTTCGCCGTGGCGGGCCTCAAAAGCAAGAGTCATCAGGCTCGGGGGTCATCGTTAGCGCCGACGGGTTTATTGTCACCAATAACCACGTGGTAGAAGGTGCCGAAGAACTCGAAGTAGTAATGTCGAACAAGCGCACCTACAAAGCCAAAGTGATTGGGACTGACCCTTCTACGGACATTGCGGTCATTCAAATCCCTGCCAAAGACCTTCCTTCGCTTGCGTTTGGCAACTCCGACGCCATCAAAGTGGGTGAATGGGTAGTAGCCGTAGGAAACCCCTTCAACTTGGAATCAACCGTCACGGCGGGCATTGTCAGTGCCAAAGGTCGTGGAATTGGAATTCTGAACCAACGCCAATCGGCTAACCGCCAAGGAGGTGACACACCACTTGAGTCGTTTATTCAAACCGATGCTGTTGTTAACCCTGGTAACTCAGGAGGTGCACTGGTAAACCTCAAAGGTGAATTGGTGGGTATCAATACCGCCATTGCCAGCCCGACAGGAAGCTACGCAGGCTATGCGTTTGCCGTACCTGCTAGTTTGGTGAAGAAAGTATCAAGCGATATTATTAAGTTCGGTGGGGTTCAACGTGGATACATTGGTATCATCCCTGACGAACTCGACAGCAAAAAAGCTGACCAGTACGACGTTAGAGTAGCAACGGGAATTTATGTCAAAGGATTTGGCGATGGCAGTAGTGCCGCCAAAGATGCTGGCTTAAAAGTAGGTGACGTTATCACAAAAGTCGATGGCATTGAGGTGGACTCTGACCCTAAATTCCGCGAACTTGTGGCTCGTAAGCGCCCAGGTGAAGCCGTCAACTTGACCGTTAACCGCAATGGTTCGGTGAAAGATTATAGTGTGATTCTTCGTAACCGTGAAGGTGGAAAAGAAATCATCAAAACCGATGAAGCAGATGCAGCCCTTGGTTCGCTTGGTGCTCAATTTGGCGACCTCAACTCACGCGAAGTACAACGTCTTCAACGTGCCAACATCAGTGGCGGGGTAAAAGTAACGGCTATGCAAGGCGGAAAACTTGCCCGAGTAGGTGTAGAAGAAGGTTTTGTGATTACGAAAGTCAATGACAAACCCGTTCGTTCGGTAAAAGAACTGAAAGCGGCCTTGGCAGACAAAAACGGAGGACGTGTACAAATGGAAGGCTTGTATCTCGATTATCCTGAAGACGTTTACTCGTTCGGATTTAATTTATAATCTTTGATTTATCACTTAAAGGGTTAGGGCTGCAAAAGTCCTAACCCTTTGTTTTTTTCAGAGGTTTAGTTATTATTGCTTGTTCTCCCAACCATTTTCTACTATGACAACCGCGATTATTATCACCATTTGTCTATTAATCTTAGCTGCCTATATTTTTGACATTACCTCTTCAAAAACCAAAATACCATCCGTTATTTTATTGCTCCTCATGGGTTGGGGAGTTCGTCAGCTTTCGATATCAACGGGGCTTTTTATTCCAAATCTCACACCTGTACTCCCAATTTTGGGGACTATTGGACTAATTCTTATTGTCTTAGAAGGTTCACTGGAATTACAACTCAATGGTTCAAAACTTGGGTCTGTCAAAGAATCATTCATGGTAGCACTGCTTCCTATGGTGGTTTTAGCCATTGGCGCGACTGCCGCTTTTGTCTATTGGGGTGGTACATCTTTTAAGGATACCCTATTAAACGTCCTTCCGTTGTGCGTCATTAGTAGCGCCATTGCCATTCCGAGCGTCAAAAATTTACCGAATACCCAAAAAGAATTTGTCATTTATGAAAGTAGCCTTTCCGACATTTTGGGCGTGGTATTTTTTAATTTTGTAGCCTTCAACGAAACCTTCGGCTTTAGCTCGCTTACGCAATTTATTGGTCAGTTGCTGGCCATTATTCTCATTTCCTTTATAGCTACGGGAGCGCTGTCCTACTTATTGAGCAAAATCGACCACCACATCAAGTTTGCGCCCATTATTCTGCTCATCATTTTGATTTATAATGTTTCAAAAATTTATCACCTTCCTGCCCTAATTTTTATTCTTATTTTTGGATTGTTTCTGGGGAATTTAGACGAAATCAAGCGATTTGGCTGGATAGAGAAGCTTAAACCCAACGTGCTTGACCGTGAAGTTGCGAAGTTCAAGGAAATTGTCATAGAAGCGACGTTTGTGATTCGGGTTTTATTCTTTTTATTGTTTGGTTACCTAATGGAAAGTGCCGAAATTTTTAACCCCAATACCTTTGTCTGGGCAATTGGTATCGTTGCGGGGATTTTTGTCGCCCGAGCCGCTGCCCTAAAAATATACGGTATTCCACTTTCGCCTTTGGTGTTTGTCGCGCCGCGTGGTTTGATCACCATTCTTCTTTTTTTGAGCATTCCTGCCACTCAAATCATTCCCCTAATCAACAAATCTCTGATTATTCAAATCATTATTCTCACTGCCCTCATTATGATGGCAGGCTTGATGTTACATAAGAAGGAAGAAAAATAAGTTTAGAATGTCGAGGGTAGAATGTCGAATGAAATGCAAAGGGTTGCTCACAACCCGAGTTTTTATTCCGCATCTTAGCACTATACGTCGGGGCACTTATACCCCGACGCTCGCAATAAAGTCGGGTTTTGAGAAACCCTCAGCAAAATGTCGAGTGTAGAATGCAAAATGTCGAACAAGAATACCCCATTCGACATTCTGCATTCTACCCTCGACATTCCCTTAAACACTTGCGCCTACGCGCTCAAGAAGTTTCTTTGTGGCTTTGATGCCGTCGTATTCTGACGTTACGTTTCCTTCGTATTCGATACCTACAATGCCACGGAAGCCCGCGTCTTTCACAATTTTGAGAAGCTTCGCGTAATCCATTTTCGCTTCATTGCCATTGGCATCAAAATCGTTGGTTTTGGCACTTACACCTTTGGCAAATGGCATCAACTCTTTTACGCCCAAATAACGGTCGTATTCTTCGGTGCAGCTTCCACCCCACTCACCACCTGTACTGCGCTTAATGCAGAAGTTGCCAAAATCAGGAAGGGTACCTACGTTTTTCATGTTCACTTGCTTCATTACTCCCGACAACCACTTCCCATCAGAAGAAAAACCTCCGTGGTTCTCCACAATCACGTTGATGCCCACAGGAGCGGCAAATTCACCCAATTTACCCAATCCGTCAACGGCAGCTTTGGCTACCTCCTCGGCTGTACCACGGCCAAATGAGTTTACCCGAATCGTCTTACAACCCAAGTATTTGGCACATTCTACCCATTTTTTGTGGTTATCAACGGCCTTATTACGCGTTGCATCATCCGTTTCGGCCAGGCCACCTTCGCCGTCAATCATAATGAGGTGGTTTTTGATGTCGTTGTCTTTGCAACGCATCAAAAGTTCGTTCAGATAGGCAGTGTCTTTGGCTTTGTCCTTAAACATTTGATTGACGTACTCCACAATTCCAATCCCGAATTCTTTACGAGCTACCACGGGAAAGTCTAAGTTGGTCAGTTTTTTCTCATTAAAAATGGCTTTGTGCAACGACCACTCCGCTAATGAAATCTCAAACCATAATTTTTTCTGGGGCTCAAAGGCCAACACTTCAGGAGCAAGCGCTGCAGCCCCTGCCACAGCCCCTAATTGCTTGATAAACGAGCGACGATTATTCATGTAATTAGTTTAAAAGGGTTTGTAATTATTTATACGTACCCATTGAAGTTGACAGCAAAATCATCACACTTCAATGGGTTTTCTTTTTAATCTTCAAAAGGCAGTCGTGGAAGTATTTTTACTTCTTCCCAACATACCGCTCAAAAAACTCATAAATCCGCAACATACGGTCGATGCGCTGACGAGGATTTCCGCTACGGCTCAATTCATGCGTCCCGCCTGGCATACGCACATACTCGACTTCTTTCCCCATGATTTTCAACGACTTGTACATCATCTCACTTTGAATCACGCCCGTGCGCAAGTCGTTTTCACCGTGTTTAATCAGAAACGGTGTTTTTATTTTATCCACAAAGGTATAAGGTGAATTCGCATCCATCGACGCCTTGGTTTCGGCCTCCCACGGGTAGCCTCCAAAATAATTAGGCACCAAACGCCACGCGTTTCCTTCGCCCATAAAAGTCGTCAAATCATACACACCGCGCTGCGCAAAAGCCGCCTTAAAACGTTGGTCGTGCGCAATAACCCAAGCCGTCAAATAGCCCGCATACGAACCTCCCGTAATCACCTGACGCGACGTATCAGCCCATGATTCTTTGGCTGCTTCCGAACAAGCCCGCAATACGTCTTCGGCAGGGCCTGTTCCCCAATCACGGTAATTGGCGCGCATAAACTCTACGCCGTAGCCTCCCGAACCGCGAGGGTTGGCATAAACAACTCCGTAACCTTGGGCACAGAAATACTGAAACTCATGCCACATAGAGCCTTCGCCTGGCCCCCACATGGCGGTTGGACCAC
The DNA here is from genome assembly GCF_000482465.1 of Runella limosa DSM 17973. GTDB lineage: Bacteria > Bacteroidota > Bacteroidia > Cytophagales > Spirosomataceae > Runella > Runella limosa. The sequence goes on along the minus strand of NZ_KI519420.1, from coordinate 1,286,376 downwards.
CGTGCATGTTGAGCAATAAAGGGTACTTTTTACCCGCTTCCACCACCGTTGGCTTCATAATCCAGTACTCCACCGTCTGGCCTTTCGAGTTCGTAAACGTATGTTTGGTCGGAATACTCAAGGCTTTTTTGGCAACCCAATCGTTATGAGAAGACAGTTTTTGAGCATTTTTCATCAACACATCCGCACGATACAACTCGGATGGATTCATAATTTCAGTTTTGGCAAAAACTACTTGATTGGGCTGTACGTCAAAATCAGTTACCCCTGTGTCATAGTCAGAAAGTTGCTCTACTTTATCTACCGTAGGCACCGCACGATACAACGGCGCTCCGCCGTTTGACGAGGCTGTAAAGTAAACGTACTCGACTTTGCCTACTTCTTTTTTGTTTTTGGGGAATGTCAGCGTCACCCATTTCAAATTGCCTGGCGAACGGTCGAAGGGATTGATACTGAAAGTAGCACCCGCATTTTTTAAGTTCAAAAAGCCTAAATGGAATTGGTCAAGCGTACCTGATTTTATAGCTGCTTGCGACGTTGTAAACGCCAACCACTGTCCATCAGGCGAAGGCGTAGGCTGTCCAAAACTACGGGCTTTGTCCGTCAAAACAGTACGAACACCACTTCCGTCAGCATTCATCACACAAATGCGGTTTGCCAAGTCGCGGTCGGGGTGAATCAGCGTATCGGTACGCGTGGCAAACCAAATTTGTTTTCCATCACCCGACCATGCGCCTGAGCTGTAAGAATAAAACCCTTTCGTCAACGGCAATGGCTTTGCTCCTTCTTTTACGTCAATCACCAACAGATGCGAAAAGCTCAACTCCTGACCCGCTGAGGCTTCCCCTTGGAAATTGAGGCGGTTGATTACTTTTGCTTTTTTATCCTCCACATCTTTGTCAAGATACGCTCTGATTTCTTCAATTGTACCATCAGGATTAGGTTTAGCGGTGTTTTTCTTGAGTTGTTCGTTTTTCAAAAAACCTGCTTTTTCCAAACTCCATGCAGGCCCACCTTTTGACGGGTTCAGAATCGAATCTGTCATCAAAGTAGCAAAGTTTACTGAGGTCGAAAACAAAACTTTAGCGCCATCGGGTGAAAACTGCGGCCCGCCTGCTCCATGCTTGTAGTCCGTCAACTGCCACGCTTCCCCTCCATCCAGTGGCATCACGAAAATCTGAGATTTCCCCTTTACGCTTCGGGTAAAAGCAATACTTTTTCCATCGGGGCTCCAAACAGGTCCCACGGCGCTTTCGCTGCCACGGGTGAGGGCACGAGGCGCTGTTTTCCCGTCTGCATCTGCCACCCAAATGTGCAATTTGTAGTCATAATCGCTGCCATCAGCGTTAGGTTCAATGGTATTTACGTTGTAAACGATACGTTTTCCATCGGGCGAAATCGCGACGTTGCCCAGTTGTTTGATGCGAGTGAGGTCAGAAGCGACCACTTTTTCTTTGGTTTGGGCCACGCTCCCAAACGATATACTTATCAAAAGAGCGCAGTGTAGAAAAGCGCTTGTTAGGTTAGTAAATAAACGCATAATGAAGGGTTTGTTGATTTTTGTCCGAAAGTACAGACTTTTGAAGACTTATAAAAAATTGACAAAAATCCCTTTCAGGTTGTAGATACCTAGCTACCCATTATTTTTGCGGTCTAAAATCATTTTCAAATGCGAAACGTAAAAGTAGGTTTGGTACAAATGAGCTGTACCGCCGATGTCAACGATAATTTAGCGAAAGCCATCGCCAAAACCCGCGAGGCCGCTGCGCAAGGTGCTCAAATCGTTTGCCTTCAAGAATTGTTTAAGTCGCTCTATTTCTGTGACGTAGAAGACCACGCCAATTTTAGCCTCGGCGAAGCCATCCCAGGACCTACCACCGACGTTCTTAGCGAATTAGCCAAAGAACTCGGTATTGTGATTATCGCTTCCTTATTTGAAAAACGAGCGCCAGGTTTATACCACAACACCACCGCCGTTCTGGACGCCGACGGAAGTTATTTGGGAAAATACCGAAAAATGCACATTCCCGATGACCCAGGCTACTACGAGAAGTTCTATTTTACCCCAGGCGATTTGGGGTATAAAGTGTTTCAAACCAAATTTGGAAAATTGGGCGTACTTATTTGTTGGGACCAATGGTATCCCGAAGCAGCCCGTATCACGAGTTTGATGGGGGCGGAAATTTTGTTTTACCCAACAGCCATTGGCTGGGATGTCAACGAACAAGACCCTGCCATTAGCCAAGAACAATACAATGCCTGGCAAACCATTCAGCGAAGCCATTCCGTTGCCAACGGCGTATATGTCGTTTCGGTCAATCGCGTAGGGCGCGAAGCCGATCAGCAGTTTTGGGGAGGTTCGTTTGTTTCCAATCCTTTCGGAAGTCTGATGTACTTGGCTTCTCACGACCAAGAAGAAACGAAGGTAATTGAACTCGATTTGGACAAAACGGAGTATTATCGCACCACCTGGCCTTACCTCCGCGACCGCCGCATCGACAGTTATCAACCAATTACAAAGCGCTTGATTGACGAGTAAATTCGTATATTATTAGAATAGGTGGTTCGTGAGGAGCCACCTATTCTCCCTTTTTCTCAAAACATCCCCTCCTCAATTTCAGCATCGACTTCGCCTTTTCCTTCCAAAATCTGCAAAATAGGTTTGATTTGGTAAATGCTTCGATTGTAGCGGTTGCTCAGGAGGATGATGACAAATTTGTCTTTTGGGCTAAACCACATCAAGGTATTGTAGCCTTTCCACCAACCCGTATGATAGACATATTTGGGTTGTTTCGTTGCTTCGTCCACGTGCATCCGAAAGCCATAGCCGTAGTTTCGGATGCCTCTTTTCTCAAAACTACGAGGCGTGAAAGCTTCTTTCAACGTTTCGGGGCGCAACACACAGCCTCCGCTCAAACCTGCATACCAGCGAAAAATATCATCCATGGTAGAATAGACTCCTTTGTCACCCACGACATCGTCAAAATTGTCTTTTGGCAAGCGGCGATTGTGCTGATAGCCTGCGGTGCGCAACTGGTTTAGGGAATCGTTTTGAGTTGTGACAAGCCACGTATTTTTCATGCCTAGGGGCTTAAAAATCGAGTCATGAAGAAACGCCTCAAAAGTTTTTCCTGACACTTTTTCCACAATGGTGGCCAGCAAAGCGTAATTGGTATTGCTGTAACTAAAATACGTATTGGGGGTATTATAAGGTCTTGGTTTTACGGCGCAGTACCAGCGCACGATGTCATCGTTGGTCGGATAAGGATTGCGTTTACGCACGCTGTCGGTGAGTACATAAGCATAATTGGGCAAACCGCTACGGTGAGAAAGCAAGCTTTTGACTTGGATACCCGAATACGGAAACTGGGGAATAAATTTCTTGACGGAATCTTCCAAACTAAGCTTACCCGCTTCATAAAGTTTGAGAATAGCTACCGCAGTGAATGTTTTTGAAAGTGACGCCAACTGAAACTTTGAATCAGGTCGAAGGGTGTCTTTTTTCTCCACTTGGGCGTATCCGTTAGAGTTCCGATACAAAACAACGCCTTGTTGGGCAATGAGCACATTTCCGTTGAACCGTTCTAGCTTGAATTTTCGCTGAAAGAGCGAATCCAAACGCCTAGCTTTTTCATCGGCTTTGATACGTTTGCGCAGTTCGGTCAGTTTTTCGGGAGAAAGCGGTTTGTCCGAGGCACAATCTACTAATGTGTGGTGAAGGTGGGACGCTTGGTGTTGATTATCGCTCGTGTTGTTGCAGGAAAAAACAACCACTAAGGCAAGAAATGCAATGGTTCTAATCATTCTAAAGTGGGTTAACGAGAGAGGGAAATGTATTGAGCAGAATAAGTACGCAATACATTACACACAACTATTCTACCCACAGTTCTATTGCAAATATAAATAAAAAGGCTTTGGCAGCCAAGCCAAAGCCTTTTTAGGAATGAAAGTTTATCGTTTGAAGAACACTTTCAAGGACGATTATTTACCGCTTTTCGCAGGGGCAGCTGTTTTATTGGCAACCACCTCTCCTTTGAGTGTTAAGTAAACGGTTCCGTTTTCAGCGTTGCTTGGTACAGTCACGGTCTTGTTGAAAGGTCCCATCACGCCAGCGTTAAACGTAGCTTTTACCGTTCCTTTTTTGTTTGGCATTACTGGCTCACGCGTCCACTCAGGAGTTGTACATCCGCAAGAAGCCGCTACGTTACCCAATACGATTGGGTCTGTACCTGTGTTTGTGAACTCAAATACGTAAGTAACTGGCTTTCCTTGCTCGATTTTACCGAAATCATTTTCGTTCTTAGCGAATTTGATTACTCCTTTTTGGGCGAAGCTAACTGCGCTAAATGCTAAAATTGCTACGAATAGTGAAAAAACCTTTTTCATGTTGTGTGTAAAATTAAGTTTTGTGAAAGTTGGTTGCTAGTCTAACAAAAATTGTAGGAGCAAAAGTTTTGCCAAATGTTATTTTTGTTCAAAATTTTAGAACAAAGAAACTCAAAAAAGTTGTATTTTGAAACATCCGTTGTTTTCCTGTATATTTACTTGCCAAAACAACGAAACTTAACAAAAAACACTCATCAAGAAACGTGATAGAAAACGAACTCGCCACCGACCTTATTGCGCTAACGCGCCAAAATATTCTGGACGACTATCGTTTGGTATGTGAGAGTCGTCAAGCAAGCTTGTTGGGAAGAAAAGATGTGATGGGAGGTCGAGCGAAATTCGGAATTTTTGGTGATGGAAAAGAATTGGCCCAAGTTGCTATGGCCAAGGCATTCCGAAAAGGTGACTTTCGTTCAGGCTATTACCGCGACCAAACCGTCGTGGCAGCCCTTGGAGGACTCACGTGGCAGCAGTTTTTTTCCCAACTTTATGGCCATGCCGACGTCGAATTTGAGCCTCACACCGCAGGCCGTTCGATGAACAACCACTACACCACGCGTTATTTGGACGAAAATGGTTTGTGGAAACCCCAAACAACTACCTATAATCATATCAATGACCTTGCTCCTACGGCTGGACAAATTCCGCGCTCAGTAGGGTTAGCATACGCTTCTAAGCTTTATCGTGGCAACGAAAGTTTGCATAAAATGACGGATTTCTCGCACAATGGCGATGAAATAACGTTTGCAACCATCGGAGATGCTTCTACTTCCCAAGGAATGTTTTGGGAAACAATGAACGCCGCAGGGGTATTGCAAGTACCTCTTTTAATGTCGGTATGGGACGATGGCTTTGGGATTTCGGTGCCTGTCGAATATCAAACCACAAAAGCCAGTATTTCTAAAGCACTCGGTGGGCTGCAAAGAGAAGAAGGAACCAACGGCATTGAAATCTTTACAGTCAAAGCTTGGGATTATGTAGGACTGATAGAAACCTACCAAAAAGCCGCAGAGCTGTGTCGTACCCACCACATTCCAGTATTGGTACACGTAGAGGAAGTCACCCAGCCGCAAGGCCATTCTACCTCAGGCTCGCACACCCGTTACAAATCGCCCAAGCGCCTCCAATGGGAACAAGAAGGTGACTGCAATCTGAAGTTTAAAGAGTGGATTCTGACTAATGGCTACGCTTCTGCGGATGAACTAGAAGAAATTGATGACAATGCTAGAAAGCTCATTCGACAAGAACGAAACAATGCGTGGAAAGTATATAGTGAAGCAATCCTCCACGAACAAAATGAAGTAGTAACCTTGCTACAAACAGCCGCTCACGAAAGTCGATTTACTTCTGAGCTGCTCAAAATGAGCGACGAGTTAAAACGAGAAATTGTTCCTTTGCACCGCCACAATACATCAGCCATACGCAAAGCACTTCGTTTTTTACGCTTTGAACCTTCAGCTAGTCGAAACTCCCTGGTAGAATGGTTGGCCAAAAATGCAGAAGTTAACCACGACCGCTTTAGCTCGCACTTATACAGCGAATCGCCCGAATCTCCCCTGAAAGTTACGCCCGTAGCTGCCCAATACCTCGAAGACTCTCCCCTATTAGATGGCTACCAAATTATTCGCGCCAACTTTGACGCCTTGTTTGAACAAGACCCGCGCATCGTTGCGATGGGTGAAGATGTAGGAAAAATCGGCGACGTTAACCAAGGTTTTGCGGGACTTCAAGAAAAATACGGTGAACTTCGCATTACGGATACGGGCATTCGAGAGACAAGCATTATTGGCCAAGGCATTGGTTTGGCCATTCGAGGTCTCAAGCCTATTGTTGAAATCCAGTACTTTGACTATATTTTTTATACACTAGCTACCCTCACCGACGACCTAGCTTCGCTGCATTATCGTACCAAAGGTGGGCAAAAAGCACCGCTTATTATTCGTACACGCGGGCACCGCTTAGAAGGTATTTGGCACTCAGGTTCGCCAATGGGTTCGGTGATTCACAGTTTACGCGGTTTGCACGTTTGCGTACCACGCGATTTGACACAAGCCGCAGGAATGTACAATACGCTACTGCGCGGCGATGACCCCGCCCTCGTTGTCGAGCCTCTCAACGGCTATCGCCTCAAAGAATACCTTCCTTCTAATTTAGGGCAATTTTGTGTACCGCTCGGCGAGCCTGAAGTATTGCGTGAAGGTACCGACCTCACCATTGTCACCTACGGCTCGATGTGTCGCATTGTACAAGAGGCAGCCGAACAGCTTTCTCAGCTCGACATAAGCGTAGAACTAATTGACATTCAAACACTTTTACCTTTTGATATTCATCATTCGATTGTGGATTCTATCAAGAAAACTAATCGGGTGATATTTGCCGATGAAGATATGCCTGGCGGGGCGTCGGCTTACATGATGCAACAAGTTTTGGACGGCCAGAATGCCTATCAATGGCTTGATTCGGCACCAAGATGTGTATCGGCTAAACCTCACCGCCCAGCCTACAGTTCAGACGGTGATTATTACTCAAAACCCAACGTTGAAGACATTGTAGAGGCAGCGTATAGCCTCCTTCACGAAGCAAATCCACAGCAATTTCCAGCGCTGTACTGACCTATATTGACTTCCAAACCCCGTGCTTTTACCCGCAGAGTATTCTGCGGGTTTTTTGTTAAAGATTGATGAAAGTCAGGTTATTTTCTTAGGCACTTTAGTAGGTTGTGGTTGGAATCGCTAATTTTGCGGTTTACTTTCAAAGACATACCTAACCAAACGATATGAATTTCAAACTATCGCAAGTCCCCGACCGCACTTCCAAACCACGTCAGTACGGATTAACAATGGTCATGGACAAAGGGTTGAGCATTCGTCAAGTCGAAGATATGCTCGACATTTCGGCTCCTCATATAGATATTGTTAAACTCGGATGGGCTACCTCCTTTGTTACGCCTAATCTCAAAGATAAAATCGCCGTCTATAAAAGTGCAGGCATTCCCGTTTACTTTGGCGGGACGTTGTTTGAGGCTTTTGTCGTAAGAAATCAATTTGAAGACTACCGCCGCCTTATCGACGAATACCAATTAGAGTACGCCGAAGTATCCGATGGATCAATCGAAATGCCTGCCGAAATTAAGTGTGATTTCATTCGTGTTTTGGCCGAGCAAGTAAAGGTATTGTCGGAAGTAGGTTCCAAAGACGAAACCAAGATTATTCCACCTTACAAGTGGATTCAGCTCATGAAAGCGGAGTTGGAAGCAGGCGCTTGGAAAGTAATCGGCGAAGCGCGCGAATCGGGCAACGTAGGTCTTTTTCGTTCAAGCGGAGAGGTTCGTCAAGGGTTAGTAGAAGAAATTTTGACCCAAGTTCCCAACAAAGACATCATCTGGGAAGCACCGCAGAAAGCCCAACAGGTGTGGTTTGTCAAATTGATAGGTGCAAATGTCAACCTTGGAAACATCGCTCCTAACGAAATCATTCCGCTCGAAACCATTCGCTTGGGGCTACGTGGGGATACGTTCGCCAATTACCTCAACGACAAAACCCGCAAACGCTGGAAGTTGTCGAAATAGTCTGTAGTCCATAGTTGACAGTCCATAGACGCTAGTATCGTCCAAAACCATGTACTATTGACAATCGACTACTAACTATCGACCGTGGACCATCGACCATAGAACTATCAACCATCAACTGTTAACCCCCGACAATACACTAAAAAAAACAAAATGGCCTTTAAGTTTGAACAGTTAGTAGTTTGGCAGAAAGCTGTGGAGTTTAGTGGCGCTATTCATGAGCTTACACTTTCCTTTCCAAAAGATGAGTTATTTGTTCTTACATCTCAAATAAAACGTGCAGCTGACTCTATTTCTCTCAATATTGCTGAAGGTTCAACGGGACAGTCTAACGCTGAATTTGGGCGATTTTTAGGGTACGCCATACGTTCAAGTATTGAAGTAGTTTCATGCCTGTATGTTGGACAACGACGAAATATCATCAATAAATCTGACTTCGAAAAACTTTATTCGGAGATAGAGCAAATTATCAAAATGACTCAAGCTCTCCGAAATTCACTTGGGTAGTTTGGAGTGAATAGTCGATAGGCCATAGACCACTAACCGCCGACTGTGGCTCATTAACCATGGACTATTGACCATCGACTGTGGACTAAATAAAAATGTAAACCAAAAACGATAAAAATGGAATTTCTCGCACAAGTAGTAGATTTTTTTCTGCACCTCGACAAGCACCTTGCTGACATTATTACCGAATACGGTACGTTGACGTACTTGATTTTGTTTTTGATTGTCTTTACCGAGACAGGCTTGGTGGTAATGCCCTTGCTCCCAGGCGACTCGTTGCTATTTGCCACGGGGGCATTGGCGGCTTCTACGGGGGCGCTAAACCCTTGGATTGTGATTCCGTTGTTGATTGTGGCGGCGCTGCTGGGCGACAACGTCAATTATTTTGTGGGTAAGTTTTTAGGCTCAACCATCAAAAAACGAGAACGGATTTTATTTTTCAAACGTGAATATTTAGAACAAACCGAAGCGTTTTACGAAAAACACGGAGGCAAAACGGTGATTATGGCGCGTTTCATCCCGATTGTCCGTACAATTGCGCCGTTTGTGGCAGGGGCAGGAAGCATGACCTACTCGCGTTACATTCTTTTCTGCGTTGTTGGGGCACTTTTGTGGGTACCGACTTTGACGATGCTGGGCTTCTTTTTCGGTAACTTGCCCATTGTGAAGAAAAACTTTGAATTAGTGATATTTGGTATCATTGGCCTTTCGGTATTGCCAATGGTATGGCAGTTTGTCAAGGTTAGGTTTTTGACGCCAAAGGCGTAGGAAACCTTTTAAAAATACGAAGCTCCGTAAGTCAGGATTTGCCTGATTTGCGGAGCTTTTTTAGTTTCATCCGACGCAAAACCATGTTCACCCAGCTTGGGGCTTATTTCGTGTATTATTTTTGGGCAGTTACCCGCGATTTTTGATTTTTGTTGAACCTAACAAGCCGCTGAAACAATGGACGAATTGACAATAAAAGTTCGCACCCTTCGGGAGATGCTCAAAACAACTACCTAAAAGCTGCCAGAATAGGCGTATAACAGTTAACCCATGAAACGAGTCTTAGGTATTATTTTAGCAGTTACTTGTATTAATGCGGCCATTGTTTTTATATGGACTGACAATGTACAGATTCGGCGAACTTCACAGCTCGTTGCTGCCATCACAAGTTTTTTGATTATATGGTCCAATTTTACACGAAAGAAAAATGAATAATTCAACATTCATCATTTGTATCATCATCATAGTTGCGGGCCTTGCAGCTAGATACAGAAAGAAAAAAGATTTTTAAGGCATACGTATTGAAAAATCAGGTTGAGCGCATTAAAACGGAAAACTAGTAGCTATTGCTCCAGATTTGTGCCCCTGTATAATTTTATTTCAGGCATAGCTCCAAATACAACCTCGACTGATACTGTCGACAAAGAAAATCGTATATCACTAACTCGTGTAGGCGCTGATGCGCAGGAATAAGGCGATTGAGCAACATATGGATGTAGCTGCCTAACCAATGATTCACTTGTGAAGGTGAAGATGAATACAGGATTTTATAAGCAATAGGGGCAATTTTTGCTGATTTAACTGAGAGAATGTCAAAAAGAAAGGGAGTAATGGTAGGATGCTGGTCAGACAGAATGTCTTGTACCATAGCGCGATGAGTGCGGTATTTTTGGTCTAATTGCCGTTTTAGCGCTACATCCATGTTGAATTCTTGCGCAAAACTGTTGCGTAATGAGCTCAATAAATCAAGCTTTCGTTGAAAATCGAACTCAAACGAATCTAAAAGCGCATCAATGGCCCGAATCCCATATAACCAACGGATTTCTTCGCGGGCGTCGCCTTCGGTTTGGTCAAGAAAAGCCAAAATAGCTTCGCTGTCGTGGTAGAAAAGCTCCTCAGCAAGCTCAATCGTCTCAAAACCATACCGTTCCAACTCTCGCTCGTAAGTATCAGCTTGTATTTTCCAAAGGTATTTAGACAGCAAAGCGGGTTGCAAAAAATGGTTGAATAATTGAATCACTTCCCCAATTTGAGCAATAGCTGTGAGATGAAACCGAATCCGTAAATGAGGATCGGGGTCGGAATACCGAATAAAAAACCATTTATCAATCAAATGGCGCCGTTGTAGTTCTTCGCAGAGTGGTTTGATAAAAGCCACTACTATTTTATCGGCCACTTTTACTCCGCCGTACAATTTGAAGTAAAGCCATTCAGAACCGATGGAAAAGTGGCGTGTAGGGAAAAGCGTAGGACGCTTGGGGAGAGAGGAAGCATAAGACGAAGTTTGCCGAACCAGTAGGGCAATGCTTTGATTTACAAACCCATTCTGGGAAAGAGGGGCTCGAAAAGTAGGCTGCGTGTGTTCGTACAAAAACTCCCTCAATTGGAGTTGAGTTCGGTTTTTGATGGCATCTTTGAACGCTCGGACACTTAACAGGTTTGCCCAATCAACAACCAATTCATTGTCGCCGTCGGCCAACGTCAGCAAGCGGTTTTGAAACGGCGGAACGTCAAGTAAAGGTTGATCGGCTAGAAGGGCATCAATTTGCTTTTTTTGAAGTTGCCAGGTGGCGGGGTGCAAAAGGGTGTTTTGGTAAGTAACTCGGGGCAAAAACAGAAACTTTTCGGCTAAGTTGCCCCAATCAAAACCAAAACGACTGCGCTTGCCTTGATGCTGTAAGTCGCACAAAAATTGATATACGGGCAGGCTATTGTGACTATAATTATGCGCATTACTAAGGCGGGGTACGACTATTTTGTTGAGCCTTTGTGAACGTAAGATAATTTCCCCCTGCCGTACCGAAACGCACAAATCTTGTACCGAAATTTGGTTCTCTAAAGGCAATGACGATTGACCCAAAAATGGAATCTCATACGCTCGAAACGCAGGATGAAGCAATATATTTCCTGTTCGGCTTTCGGGCAAATGGATGATTTCCGCAAATACCACTTCGGAGTTTTGGGCTTGTTCGGCCTTGGTAATGTCATTAACGGTAAAGGTAGCCGATGCCTATCTCGGTATCCAATGCCTCCAGTAGCGGTATTTCTTGGGTATCGTAACGAGCCAAGAAACGCTGGGCAAAGGCGTCTAAATGACTGTTTTTTCTTTTTGTCGATAGGCGATTGAGTACTTCTAAAGCCGCTTGGATGTCTTGTTGACTTGCCAAGGGGAGCTGTCCTTCTGGTAGTTCTCGAAACAAATCCGTTTGAACCAGTTTATTTTCTTCTATTGTTACATTGAGTGTTTTGAGGAGTTCAATCAGTTGCTCATAATCAGAAATGGAGTTGGTTTTCTGATTATCTAACCCGTTAAGAGATTGATTAATTTGGTCTAACTGGTTAATAATAAATCCTAGCTCGGAAGATTGGGTTTGGGCAAATACCTTCTCCAACACCTGTACAATTTGCTGCAAAAAAGACCCGCCCGTGATGGTTGGCTCCAATTCCGAAACCAACAACTGGGCGGCGATGAGTTCGTCAATAAAAAGTTGGGCGTCGGAGGTAGTGATTTCATCGTTGACCAACACCCCAACCAAATCACCATAGCAAGCCCCAGTTTGAGCGGTTTTTATGACGCTTTCTAAGTAGTCGGTAGTATCAACCGCACTGATTTGATGGTTTCGCCTTCCTTCTACATAGACATATTCTACGTATCGGAGTTCGTTGCCTATGGGGTAAAGACTACTGTTTGGAAAATAAGTAAGATAAGGACGAATGTTGGGGTTCTGCGCCAATGACAAGGCCAAAGCGCACAAAAAGTGCATGTCGAGGCGGGTATGCCTTTGGGTATCTTGCTGAGACAGTGAAATAGGGGTGGCTTCTCCCCATTTTAAAGCCGTACAACTGGCAAATAGCCCAAAAGGCGTGCAGCGGCTCATCATACGGCTGTAGTATTTGGTGAGCGATGCCCAGAGCTTCTCTTCTTTACGTTTCTCCAACATTGCCCCGTCGCGCCAGGCAATAGCAGTGCGGTAAAGAGAAGGAGAGGCCAGAAAAATAGCCTCCAAAAACCAATCTTCGTGCAGTACCATCCGAAGGTGGGCCTCCGTCAGGTTTTGGGGACTAAAAGGTAAAAAGGGGGTACGTACAACGACCGTAGGGTGAAACGTATAGTGCTTTAGCATAGTCATAAGAAAATTCCCATTGGCGCAGGACGCTTGCAGGGTTAGGGGGCTAATAAAAATACCTTTGCCCAATCCAACTGCTCTCGTTTGTGATAGATATACCCCAATAAGACAAGCTGTACGCCTACGTAGCCATTGAGGAGTGAGCCTTCTTGGCCTTTGAACGTCTCATGTTGGAGGTCGTGGTCGAGAAAGGCAATGGTTTTATCAATCCATGTTTGGTAGTTTCGATAGTAGCCGTCGTTGCCAGTGAGTTTGTACAAGGTATGATACAAGTGTGCCACACCTGCCGCTCCATGGCAGAGGCGTGAATCGCTCACGAGGGTAGCTTTTTCGGTTTGGCGGCGGAGGGTACTCACTCCACAAAGGTCGGCTCGGCGGCGCAGTTCGGGGCTTTCCAAAAACGCCGCTGCCCGATACATCAGCAAAAGGATGTTGAGGTCTCCGTAGCACAAAGCCAGCCGATTGCTAAACTTGCCTTCTTCTGTCTCTGCGGTGAGTGTGAGCGGAAAGAGCGAAAAATCGGTTTCCTGATTCGCCGTTCTTTGGTGTTTGAGTATAAAATTGACTCCACGCCTTACCACCGACCTTGCCAATTCGGCCTGTACTCCCTTTTGGGCAGCTTGCATCAGAATAATCATAAAAGCCGTTTGCCCGTGCGATAGGCTAAGGTTAATAACTGTTTCGTCTTGGGGAGAGAGGATATTTGGAAACCAAAGTCCGTCGTCATCTCCCTGCACTTCATCTACAATTTTTTGAACCAACACTTCGGCACGCTCACGGAAGAGGGGGTTGGAAAGCCGCTCCAAAAAATAGAAAAGTATGCCAAAAGCTCCGTGCCAAAAATCCAACTTGCGCTCTGTAATCATTTCTAAGGCCGACTCATACGCAAAGGTGTCTAAGTCGGCCAAAGTTTCGTCTAGGTCAAACTCTAGCCACTTTTGGCGATGTAGCATCGTGACTACGTAGCAAAACCCTGCGGCTCCTACGCTCATAGCCGCGCCACTGAGCTGAGGGGTATCGTTGTTGAGATTGTCAAACACCTCGCCAAGTACCCGTAAGCACTCCTCTTTGTGGGCGTACTCGTGGGTGGCTTGCCACTGATAGTAGTATTGCCAGACTACCCCGAGCTTTCCCCCAAACAGCCCATCGTTTTCGTACTGAACCTGTGAGGTAATAGCTTGCATTTTGTCGAGATGAATAGCAGCGGTGTGTTCCATATCGTTGTTTTTTGATGCAAACTACACCGCCAACCTATCTCTTTACAAAAAAAATATACCAAACCGTGTTTGCCCCTGACGAAATAGGCGTTTGGACGGGTGAAATTACACAGTAGGCCTACAGGAACGCCCCCCTTCATGTGTTAGTTCAGAATCCGTAATCCCTCTAATTTCTCCCTTATGCCTTGTATTTTCATTTAGTTTAGTAATAGTTGATTTTTTCAATATGAGGATTGGTTGTTTTGCTATTTTCATCTTTTAGTTGGTTTGAAATTTATTACTGGTTTTTATCAATTCTAGAGACTTCTTTATCAATCCCCATTTTCCTTTCTTTTACTTTTACATTTTTATTTCCAAATTTATAATTAAGATAAAATAACAGAAATCGCGTTTCTGCTTTGCGTTTATTGAATCCCTTTTGGACATTCGTGTCATAATCTTGGCCTACATAAAATGTATTAAAAATATCAGAAAGGCTTAATCTAATTTCTCCATTTTTATGAAATACACTTTTCTGAATACTTATATTTGTTTGAACAAAAGGACTTATGACATATATTCCTAATGTTTGAGGTGAAACATAAGAAGCAGTAAAATCGGCACGCCAGCCATTATTGAAAGTAAAAAAGTTGTTGGTATAAGCATATAAACCATTTCCATTTCTATTCCCAATTCCTTCAATACCTCCTAATTGATTTCGAATCTGAAATAAATTTAGACCACTGACAGTCCGCCACCTATCGTTAATTGATTTTCGATAACTAACGTCTAATGAAAAGAGCTCTTCTTTTGGTTTATTTACAACTTGAATAACTCCAACGTTATTTCTTAAAAAATAAACTGAAGTCTGGTCATCGATGACACCGCTGTAAGACAATATAAATGACCAAGTTTTATTGTACAGATAACTGAGTTCAATATTGGTGGTAAGGGTAGGCCTTAAGAGAGGATTTCCAATCGTAACCCTATATGGATTGGTATAAATAATCTGATCATTTAAGTTACTATAGCTTGGTCTTGTAATCTTTCGACTATAACTGACTGAGAACTGATTAAGGGCAGAAGGGTTATATTGCAAAGAAGCACTTGGAAACAATTGTAAATAGTTCTGTTGGTTGGCTTTGGTACTATTTTGGGTTTGGCCTTCGGCATAGCTATCCTCTAAACGTATTCCTAACTGATAGTCAAGCTTTTTGATTTTGGCTGTATAGTTTACGTAGACTGCATTAACAGTCTCAGTATAGTCATAAACGAAACTTTTCTTCGGGTCGGCAGCCCACTGATTGTCGGTTTGCTGTTGGTACTTAAAATCAGTATTTACTTTGGTGTGTCGTAACTGAAAGCCCGATTCTAGGCTACCTTTTTGGGTTGGATGAACGTAAGTACCGCGCAACGATTGAATTTGGATGGGTTGTGTCCACGGAAGATTTACTTCAAGCGCAGGGCGGTAGGTAAGTAAGCGAGTGGCATTAAAAAACTGATTGTTAATGGTCTCTTGAAAGTCCGTATGGTAGTAGCCATAATCGGCATCAATGGCAAGGTCTCGCCCTTTTTGTTTGAAACTGTGCTTAAAAAACAAGTTGGCATTGAGGTTTTGGTAGCGGACGTTACCTTTGGTTTGCAGCGTAATGACAGAATCCAACCGCGCCTGGTTACTGATTTCGGTAGCCCCGTTGGCGTTGCGTCCTCGAATGTTTTGGTCGGCTTGGAGTAGTACCCCTATCGTTGTTTGAGAAGTAATGTTATAGTCTAAGCTCAATTTTAGAAACTGAATAGTGCGTTTGCGGTTGTCAAAATCGGTATCCAGAAACGAGGTGGCAAGCGGGTTTTTAAGGGTACGGGTTGCTTCCAGATTAAAGTACTGTTGGATAAATTGATGGGTATAATTACCTGTAAAACTCAATTTCTGGCCTTTGTGGTTGAGCAATAGCCCGCCGTTGTAGCGCGGAAGTCGGCCTGTGCCAACACCTGCCGTCCAAGTGCCCGTAGTGCCTAAGTTTTTCATTTTTAGGGTACGGATATTAATCACGGCCTTACCCGTGGCGTCGTATTTAGCCCCAGGATTGCTGATGAGTTCAATCTTTTCGATGCTGTTGCTCGGCATTGCATTTAAGATGCCTTCAAGGCTTTCGCCAGAGACGTTGGTTTGGCGGCCATCTATCAAAACAATCGCTTCTTTGCCCCGAATACTGATGCTATTTTCGTTGACGATGAGCGAGGGAGCGTATTTTAAAACATCGACAATCGTCCCCGCATTGGCCATCACACTTTCAGCCACATTTACGATGGTTTTACCCGATTCCTCCGTGAACAAGGGCTTTAATGCCCGTACCTTTACCTCTTTTAGATTGATATTTTCTAAACTCAAAGCAATTGTGGGTAC
Organism: Runella limosa DSM 17973; assembly: GCF_000482465.1. Lineage (GTDB taxonomy): Bacteria > Bacteroidota > Bacteroidia > Cytophagales > Spirosomataceae > Runella > Runella limosa. The sequence goes on along the minus strand of NZ_KI519420.1, from coordinate 1,270,200 downwards.
AGTGATTTCGTCGGTTTCACCAAGGGTAATCTGTATTTTTTTACTACGATATCCTACATAGTTTCCAGTGATTTCATAGTCGCCTTGCGTAAGTTTTTTGAAGGTGTATTTTCCGTTTATATCCGAGGTTGTATAGAGTTTTTCGTTTATTGTTGTAAGTTGAATAGTAGCATGTGGCAGGGGTTGATTCGATAGAGAATCTAAAACTATGCCATTTATTTTTTTGCTCTTATTTTGGGATATTGAACTATGGTATATGGAGAGTAAAGAAAATAGCAGGTATAGTGGCTTCATGTTTTTTTGCTTTATATTTGCCCAGCAAACATACAAGACAGATTATAACTTTTGTGACTATTTTAGGTGAAACTGTATTTGCAGCTGACGAAACTCCCTTTGCTAATGACAAAACTGGAAAACCACAGGATGAAAATATCCCCTACCTATCGCCAACTACTTCTCCATCTGGCTTGGTGGGTGTTTTATATTGGGAATTTTTTTATAGCTCAATATGTCCGTAATCCTAAGTATGAGTGGTATATCATAGATATGAGCTTGTACTTTTTATCTGATATTTTATTTTTTTACTTTTTTATTAGTGTTACCGCAAAGTATTTATTCAATAAACAAACTATCTGGATAGGCATAGGATTTTTTCTTCTTAATGCTTCTATATTATATGGGACAGAAGCATCAAGAGTAATTTGGGCTTACTTTGCAGGATTTTATGACCAAGTTCCCAAGTATTATTTCCAGCTTCATACTCTTTTGCTGGCCTACCTACGTGATGTAGTCCAATTCACTGGTTATGGGACAATGTATTGGTTTTACAACCGATTTTATGAACAGCAAAAAGAAAAGGTAGAATTAGAAAAACGCAGTCACGAGATAGAGGTGTCGTTTTTAAAATCACAAATCAACGAACACTTTACGTACAACATGCTCAATCGGTTTCATACCGAAGCTTCCAAGTACTCTGAGCAGTTGGCCGATGGGATTTTGTCGTTGTCGGAGTTGATGCGTTACTCCGTGAAAGAGCACGAAAATACGATGGTGACCCTGAGTGAAGAAATAAAATACACCCAAATGCTGATTGCCCTCAATCGGCAGCGGTTGGACAACCAAGTGGAGGTTAATTTTGATATAGAAGGCAACTTAGAACAGCCCTGGAAAATCCCGCACTTGTGTATCCTTACATTGGTAGAAAATGCCTTCAAACACGGTGCGGTCAGACAAGCTCCCCTCCAGTTGCACCTCAAAGTAACGCAAGAGCAGCTGTGGTTTTCGACCAAAAACAAAATCAAATCCTCAACTAGCGAGCCATCTACGGGGATTGGGGTCAAAAATTTGGGACGAAGGCTTGATTTGCTTTGCGAGGGTCGAGCTACGCTCAAAGCCCGTATTGAAGACGAGTATTTTTATACAAATCTGGAAATAAAAGCCCCCTGCCCCCCAATGGGGGAATAATTAATACGTTCGCTATCAATTCTTCGTACACATCGATCAAAAAAATGCTCAATTGTATCATTATTGACGACGAAGCTTACAATATAGAGAAGCTTCAAGGTTTTATCCAGCAGCACGGAGGTCTGCAGTTAGAGTTTTCGACCACCGACCCCATCAAAGGCATGAACTATATCAAAGCCCATGACCCCGACCTGATTTTCCTGGATATTCAGATGGACGAGTTGTCGGGGGTGGAGTTGGCCAAAGTGATCAAAGACAAAAAGAAAATCGTCTTTACAACCGCTTCCGACAAATATACCTTGGGTGCTTTTGAAGAGGGGGTATTGGATTATATATTGAAACCCTTCGGCTACGGGCGGTTTGAAAATGCCGTTCAAAAAGCACTTGACTATCAAAAAATCAGGCAAGAAACCACCGTTGAGACCACGCCCTCGCCCGTGAAGGTATCGGGCGACTTGTTTTTGAAAGGCGAGAATAAAAGCAAGCTGATCCGCCTCCGTCTCGAAGACATCTATTACATACAAGGCATGGGCAACTATGCGGGCTTTTGTACCAAAAACGAACTCTTATTGGCGCTCATTACTTTCAAAGAATTAGAAGAACGGCTCCCCCATCCTGCGTTTATTCGGATTCACAAATCGTATATTATCTCTTACGACTCAGTGGTGGCCGTAGATGGCAATGAGGTTACCATCCGTACCGACAAAAAAGACGTTCAAATCCCGATTGGGGCCATGTATCGCGAGCAATTCCTGGCGCTGATTCAACGGAAATAGTATTACCTTCTTTTATTTCATCACTTCTAAAGCCAGTTTTGTCATTGGCAAAGGTAGTTTTACCTATTTTATTTGCGATAGATAGGGGTTTGAGTGCAAGTTTGTAGGGTCGTTTGATGAATTAATTAAACCAACACAGCCACCTTTAAACTCCTTTTGTCCAATGGAAAAAATTACCATCAAAGTTCGTAAACTTCGCGAGATTTATGGCTACTCTCAAGAATATGTAGCCTTCGAAATGGGAATTAGCCAAGCGGCTTACAGCAAAAAAGAAAGTGGACGAACCCGCTTCACGCTCGAATGCCTAGAAAAACTAGCCGATTTATATCGGTTTTCGCTGATGGAACTCGTGAGTTTACCTGCCCAAGAGCTCTTGATACGGGCCATTAGAAATACGGATCGCTTGGCAGCGTAATCAACACTGTTATAAACTACAACTTTTGGTTATTGAGTTCGGGAGGGGTGAGGTACTACTTTTGTTACGGTCAATGAAACAAACACGAAACAAAAGAAAGCCATGAACACACGTCGAATTTGGGTCGTAGCAGTGGCAACCATAGGCCTGACAACGGCCTGCCGCAGCGAAGAAAACGACGTCCAACCCGAAAAGTCTCAACCAGTAATAGTAGCTGCGCCCGTTGGTTCGCCCAAGCCATTGCCCGACCCTCACGAGGAGTATCAGGTAAACGGTGGACTCTCGTTACGAAACCCAAAGTAATCTAACGAAGAGTTATAAAGTACAATCAAAAGTTGTTGAAAATCAGTATTTTAGTAGAGTATCTTTGTCACAGCAAATCAAACAACAGCCATGAAAACATCAAAAAAAGTAATTGCCTTGGTAGGAATCGCGCTTTGTAGTGCCTGCTCCGAAAAGACCACCGTTCAGCCAAAAGAGTCGGCAGTGACGGTGATGCAAACACCGCAGCCAGAGCCTAAGAGCGTAGCTGACAATGCTCCCGTACAAACGATGATGCCACAGCCACAAGCTACCCACGAACGCTGACAAAGTACCACCTTGAGAAACAAGCCGTGGAGGGCTCCAACTGCATCTCCATGAGAATATCGGCAAAATGCCACCCACCGACGGTAAGTGAGTAGCTCCACGGCCTGTGATCTCAAGAATTTTTTAATTTATTTTTTCACTTTAACCATTTTTTCAGCCATGCAAACGCAAACAAACACAGTAGAACTGACTCAAGTAGAATTAACAAACCTTACGGGAGGTGATGGCTATGCACCTTCAAGCCAAGCTCAAGGCGTCACTGACCCAACTCCTCAACAAGCCGCCGAAGAGCTATTGAAACTGACTACGGGGGCAGTGTATTATTAATCGTCGAATCTCCCTTGTGCCATCCCGGGTAGGCACAAGATGATTATAAATCAATTTTTTTAACAATTTAACCAGCTTGAAAACAATGACAAATTTGGAATTGAGTGGATTTGGCGTCAGTGAATTGACTTCAAATGAAAAGAACGAATCTAATGGCGGCTTAGATCCAGTGACAGTAGGTGTAGTTTGTGGAATTATTGGCGCCATTTGGGCAATTAATGAAATGTCCAAAGATGCACAGGCAGGTTGGAATTCATACAAGCCTAAAAATATGAGTTTCTAAGGTAATTTTACTATTTTTAAACATAGAAAACTATTTGATATTATGCAAAAGCTACTTTTGATTGCTGCCATTTTGATTGCTTTACTGAATGTTAACTATCTAAGCATCTTATTACAGGGAGGCACGGTTACATCAAGCAAATACATGGGTGGTATGTTTATGCTTTCGTTAGTTCTTCTATTTATGTGGAACTTTCAAAAAGACAAACTTTCTATGTTTAAAATTATTTTAATTATTTTACTCTTTGTAAATTTATTTTTTTTCTACTTTAAAAATAAATAAAAATGCAACTTTTCGAACAAAATAATAATCTGTTAAATTTAACAGATTTGGAATTATCTCTAACAATGGGCGGAGCCGATTCTCCTAAAGGGATTGTACAGTGGACTTTTTACTATATTCATTATGCTGTTGATGAGTTTGTAGGGGCATCACAAGCATATGCTTCACAAGGAGCACTTTCTGTCGGAGTAGGAGCTGCTATTCGCTAACTCTATGGATTAATCAAAACGCTTAAGTATAGTACTTAACTATATTTAAGTGTTTTTTGCACTAATAATATTTTTTAATAAAATTGGAGAATCCTAAAATAGGATTTATTATGACTCCAAATTGATACTACTGAATAAATAGAGACAACCAATTAATTATCAATATTTTAAAAGTAGCAAATTGAAGCGACAATTGAGAGACTATTTTTTTAACTCAAAAACAAAAAAAGAACTTTTTACCTTTTTTTGTTTGATTTCTTATTGAAATTTTTCTTATTCGGAAATTATTACTTACAAGTAGTTTTGATGTCTTATTAAAAGATTATATGAAGCTAGAACCCATTATTTTAAATATTACTATTTTCATAGAATTATTTATCAAAAATACTCTAATTAAGTCATTTTTTTATTAATTATTATTATAATATCTAATTTATTTTTTGGAATTTACCAAGAAAGTTATTTTTATGTAAACTTGATTTTACTTGGCACTTTATTTCAGGCTTTTTTTCAAAAAGGCAACTGTTTAGGCACGCTATTTGCATAAATGAAATTATGGAAGAGTTGATCAAAGAAGTATCAGACTTGAAGGCGTTAGTCAGCCGCTTACTGCTTCGTATCGAAGAGTTAGAGGTAAAAAATGCTGACTTCCATCGTCAACTTAGCCACAACTTCTCAAACTCACACAAACCACCTTCCAGCGAAGGATATTCAAAGAAACCTCCCTACGACAAAAACCTCTTTAGCTAATTAATTAGGGGATTTTGTTGGAACTACGGCTGCTGCTTTGATATGCGGAGCAAAAGTAGTTTCTTCATATGTAGAAGCTGCTTACAATAAAGTAGTAAGTTGGTTCTAAATAATTAAATCAGCACCCCCATACTCTTGTTATGGGGGTCTATTTCCATTTTTCATTACTCATTTTATGTTGTACTATATAAAAGATTTATCGCTTTTTATTCATAAACCTTCACCGACTATTTATGATAGTAACAAAACGGTCAAAGAGAGGGCACTTAGCGTTTTTATATATTATTTGTGGGAAATTATCTTTTTATTTCCTGTAATTGCAGCCCTTGCTGTATTGAATTATTATGGATTACTACCTGAAAATTCTAATAAGTTAAACACGAAAACTGATTTTTTTGAAAATTTATTTTTGATATGTTTAGCGGTTCCGTTTGTCGAAGAGGTTATTTTTCGCTCTCATTTAGCAAGTCCAAGATGGAGCATTGTTGCATGTTTATCCTCTATCGTCTGTGGCATACTATTCGTTTTTGAAGTTATTATAGTTAATTTTAATTCAAAGTTTCCAATTTTATTTAGTATATTTCTTATAAGTATATCTTCATTTTTATTTTCTAATCAGTTTTTAAGAAACGTTTATAAAAGATACTATTTTGTTATTTTTTATTCTATTGTATTTGCCTTTTCTTTAATTCATCTTACAAACTTTGATTACAGAAAAACACCATTAATTCTTTTCCATGTACTACTAACGGCTCAGTTTTTAGGAGGAATATTTTTAGGCTTCATTCGACTGAAATACGGTTTTTTTTTACTGCGTACTATCGCATTTTTGGTTCAACTTTACTTTGTTAATAGCTAAATATATTGATAGTATGTAAATTGACATAATAAAATATTTAATAAAGAAATTTTTTTGTGTAAACTTAATTCCACTGGATACTTTTTTTGGTTTTTCAAAAAAGAATAATATTTAGTATTTTTATTTAAATGGATAAGTAATGACAAGAATAATCCATTTTTTGAAAAAATCTCTATGTTGTTGATAATAGCCTATATGGCAGTATTGTCAATAGTAATATCCAATATTTTTGCAGCAATAGGTGGCATAACGGGAGAGACATGATTGATGCCTTTTTCATTGACTTAATTCTCGGTTATACTTTCTTAATCGCCAAGATAAAGAAAAGTTATCGTTTCTGGGCAACTTTTTCAGTTCATCTTCTTCACAATTTTTACGTTTTTGTTGTGAGACATTATTTGTAAAATATCAGAATATTCTGTGGCCTATTTTATTACATATGTTGATTAATGGGGTAGTGGCGTTGTTGAAAACATTATAACCTTTCTTCATAAATTAGTCAGAAAAGTTGTTGAAAAGAGGTAAAGACGGAGTGCATTTTTGTAAAAAACTTAAATGCCCATGAAACCTTTACAATTACCTCCCGCCGAAATCGCTCCTTTTACGGCCGAAGCCTATCTACCCAAAGTCACTGTTCGCAGCCAACTGATTTATGTATTGGTTTTGTTAGCGTTGGTGCTGGCGTTGGGGAGTTTGCCATTTATTAAGGTGGACGTGTCGGTACAAAGCACGGGAATGATACGCCCCGCTGCCGAGCGTAACGAATTGAAATCATTAGTGGCTGGGACAGTCGCGCAGGTATATGTTCGGGACAATCAGCGGGTTAAACTTGGACAACCTCTACTACGTTTGCAAACGGATATGCTGGACACTAAGCTACGCCTTAATCGGACACAAAAACGCGAAAAAGAGTTGTATATCAGCGATTTGAGGGAACTGGTTCAGTTAGATAAACAAAGCCTTAAATTACTGTCGAATCTGGGGTCGCCGTTGTATCGTCAACAATACGAGCAATTTCGCTGGGCAATGACTGAAAATCTACAAATGCAGCGAAAGCGTAAACGAGAGTGGGACATCAACCAAAAACTACTCGACGAAAAAGTAGTCGCTGCCCTCGACGTAGAAGATAAAGCTTTTGCTTACGAGAGCGTACAGGCGCAGTATCAAACGGCCTTTGAGCGCCAAGTGAGTGGCAAACGGCACTCATGCAACACCAAATGGCGGTGGAAGAACTGAAAGCCCAAGAACGCCAATACCTCCAAGAACGCGAACTATATACCATAAAAGCGCCTGTGGAAGGGCATATACACCAGTGGATAGGAAAATATGCTGGAAGTTACCTCCAATCAGGGGAACTACTGGGAATAATCTCTCCTGACTCTAACCTCATCGTGGAGTGCTATGTAGCACCCAAAGACATTGGTTTACTGCACAAAGGCATGAAAGCAAGAATGCAACTGGATGCGTTTGATTACAATCAGTGGGGGTTTGCCGAAGGGGTGATTCAGGAAATTTCAAACGATTTGAACGTAGCGGAAAACCAGCAACCTTTCTTCAAAGTGAAGTGTTGGTTGCTGCAAACCCATTTGTCTTTACCCAATGGATATGTAGGACAACTTAAAAAGGGAATGACTCTTCGAACCCATTTTATTGTGACCGAACGCAGCCTTTTTGACCTACTGTACGACAAAGCCGACGATTGGCTCAATCCAAAAGCCCCCACCATCAGACCTTCCAAGTTTTGATTACGATTATTACCAAATTTGGAAGGTCTAAATCCAAATGACCTTCCAAGTTGTGAATACATCCATTACCAAACTTGGAAGGTCTAAACCTCAAAATCCCACGACAATTCAAGACTTTCCAAGTTTTGATTACGATTATTACCAAACTTGGAAAGTCTAAACCTCAAAATCACAACAGCCATGTTTTCAAGAAAGAAAAAGACGGAAGTTAAACAACACGATATTACCGACTGTGGGGCAGCGTGTTTGGTCTCGATAGCAGCTCATTATCAGTTAATTTTGCCCATTGCTCGCATTCGCCAATATGCCTGTACCGACAAAAAAGGAACGAATGTGTTGGGAATGATAGAAGCGGCTCAAAAGCTTGGTTTTCAGGCAAAAGGGGTAAAGGGAAAATTTGAAAGTTTATTGAAAATCCCGATGCCCGCTATTGCCCACGTGATTATTCAAGAGCGGCTACATCACTATGTTGTTATTTATGAAGTGACCAATAAGCACGTGGTGGTGATGGACCCTGCCTTTGGCAAATTTGAGAAGAAAACGCACGACGAATTTCAGCAGATTTGGTCGGGAGTATTGGTGTTACTTTTACCCGATGAAACCTTTGAAACTGGCAATACCAAAGAATCTGTGCTTGGGCGATTTTGGCAGTTAATTCAGCCCCATAAATCGGTGATGATTCAGGCGCTTTTTGGGGCGTTGATATACACTGTGTTGGGGCTTTCTTCTTCGGTGTATATGCAAAAAATCGTCGATAATGTACTGGTAGAAGGCAATCGTAATTTGCTCAATTTGCTGAGTGTAAGCATGATTTTGATTTTGTTGTTGCAGTTGGTCATTGGTTCCATGAAAACGTTCTTTGCCCTACGTACGGGTCAACGGATTGATGCTCAGTTGATTTTGGGGTATTATAAACACCTAATGAAGCTCCCCCAATCGTTCTTTGATACGATGCGAGTAGGGGAAATTATTTCGCGAATCAATGATGCCGTCAAAATTCGGGCCTTTATCAACGATACAGCGCTTACGTTGGTCGTCAATGTGTTTATCGTTCTGTTTTCATTTGGGATGATGTTTACGTACGATTGGAAATTGGCGTTGATTATGATGGCGATTGTCCCGTTTTACGCCCTCAATTATTGGGTTGTGAACCGACTCAATAAAAAGCACCAACGGCAATTGATGGAAAAAAGCGCCGACCTCGAATCACAATTGGTCGAGTCGCTGAATGCCATGGGAACTATCAAACGTTTTGGTTTAGAGGCATTTGCCAATATCAAAACCGAAACCCGATTTGTGCGTTTATTGGGGACTATTTTTACGTCGGCCCAAAACTCCGTTTGGTCGGGTACAGCTTCGGAATTGGTGTCTCGTTTGTTTACGATTCTTTTGCTTTGGGCGGGGTCGGGATTTGTATTAGACAAAGAACTCACCCCTGGCGAATTGTTGTCTTTTTATGCGCTTATTGGCTATTTTACAGGTCCTGCGAGTAGCCTTATTGGTACCAATCGGGTTGTACAGGATGCGCTTATCGCCGCCGACCGCCTTTTTGAAATCTTGGATTTGGAACGTGAAGTTTCTGAAAATAAAATTGACCTCACTCCCACGATGGTCAGTGACATTCGGTTTCAACAGGTGTCGTTTCGTTACGGGACACGCGTCCAAGTGTTTGACCAACTTGATCTCACGATTCCCAAAGGAAGTATTACGGCGATTGTGGGCGAAAGTGGTTCGGGTAAATCGACGATGTTATCGCTTTTGCAAAATATTTACCCGCTCCAGTCGGGTGCGATTTTTATTGGTGACTATGACATCAAACACATTAGTAATCAAAGCCTTCGGCAATTGGTGAGCGTTGTGCCTCAACACGAAATCCAGAAATACTCATTTTAGATGAAGCTACTTCTTCTTTGGATTCTCTTTCGGAGCGTTCAGTTCAAGCGATGGTGCAGCGGCTACGCCAAGAAGAAAGAACGGTTATCATTATTGCCCATCGCCTCAGTACCATTATGAACGCCAATAAAATTGTGGTGGTAGAGTCTGGCAAAGTAATTGAAGAAGGACGCCACCTTGAGTTACTCGCAAAAAGAGAAGCCTATTATCAACTTTGGGCGTCGCAGCACGGCACTGAAGTACGTGAAAAAGCATTTGAACAGCCTCTTTCGTTGGCTGCCTAACAAAGTTTATCTGGTTGACGTATAGTTATTTCCGTCAGTTAATCTTGAACGATTAACCGACGGAAATTCTTCTACAAAGCCTTCCGCTTCTTCCCTTGAAAATCAACAATTTCGACGGAAGCATCATGTGTCGTTAGTGCCAACTTACGCGCCGATTGTGATAAAAACGAAGCGCCATAATAAAGTTCTTGGCGGCGTACCGTTCCTTTTTTGTCACGAATGAGCGCGTACGCATCGTGGGGTTGTAGTGCTACCCATTTAAGCGAAGCACCGTTTTGGCCAAAACTCCGCAATGAACCACGGTTTTGCGTAGCAATCAAAATTCTACGCCCTGCTTTGTTGGTCAACTGCGCCAATCCTTTGGCATTGCCCGGTACATAAAAGCCCGTTTGAGTTTGAAGTACTGGCGTAAAATCGCCTTTACCATTTCCTTTGAGCAACAGTCCATTAGACGCATCGTATCGGCCAGAGCTTGTCTCATTTCCAAAATCGTTGGCCACCAACAAAACATCCAAGAAACCATCGGTATCAAAATCTTCAACAATCATTCCGTTAATTGGAGCGATTTGGGCTAATATTGGTAGAGGCTTGGTTTTGAATGTTCCATTCCCTGTATTTTCGATATAGACAGATTGGCAATAGGTAACATCCAATTGCAGCGCTTTTTTACGTTCTTCTTCCGTCAGTATATTATCAAACGTTGCATTGACAAAATCAGCGTATTTCTGAAAGCGCATTCTTGTTTGAATAAACTGCTTGATAAGGTCTTCGCGTCCATGAAAAGGCACGCGGACAAGCTGGTTTTCGGGATTTGGGAAATACACAAATGGAATGGCGTCGTAGCTACCATCTTGGTTAAAATCGCCCGCCAATATACTCAACGGATGGGTGTCAGAGGCTTTGTTGAGGGTATTCAGCCCAAGGTTTCCTGCGATGTAGTCGGTATCACCATCGTGGTCGAAATCAGCGCCTACTAAGCTTCCCCAAAATCCTTTTTTAGTGTCGAGTTCGGAGTGTAAGATGTCGAATTTACCTTTTTGGTTTTTGAGTAAAGTCAACGGCATCCATTCTCCCGCAATCAACAAATCAAGCCAGCCGTCATTGTCTGCATCAGTCCAAAGAGCATCACAGGCAAGACCAAGGTTTTGCAGCGCAGGCGCAATTTGGGCTGTCACGTCAGTAAACTTCACCGAGCCTTCTTTGGTATCATTACGTAAAATATAACTACTTGTAGGCGCGGGATACTGATCAGGAATGACCCGCCCCGCAACAAACATGTCCAAATCGCCATCACGGTCATAGTCGGCCGCACGTACGCAAGACTTGCTGGTTAGTAATGCAGGTAGCGCACCTTGCGCAAGCGAAAAATGGCCTTTGCCGTCGTTGATGTAGAGGCGGTCTTGATAACCCAAGTCATTGGGACGTAATTCATTTCCACCACTTGCAATGTATAAATCATTGTCGCCGTCGCCATCGGCATCAAAAAGCAACGTACCCAAATCTTCTGATATTTTGTCTATTCCTTCTTTGTCGGGCAAAAGGTCGGCAAGGGCAAAGCTACCCGAAGGATTTTGTAAAAAGAAACGCCCTTTGTACTGGCGCGAACCGCCCACAAAGAAATCGTCAAGGCCATCACCGTTAATATCGCCCGCCGATACGGCTGGTGGGTATTGAGAAAGCTTATGAGGCAGTAGTTTTTGAACGTTAAAGTCAATGTACTCTACTTCTTCGTGCTTCCAGTTGAGGTGTAAAGAATCGTTTAAATCCGTAAAATAATACCTCTGATTCCGCACAGGCGCCACATAGTTTTGCGTTGCGTTCGACTGCGATACGGTCAAAACTTGGTCAGCCTTAATGTTTTTCAACACTTGTTGTTTTCCATTAGGCCACACGACCGTAGCAGAATCAATCGTTTGGTAATCGCCCAAACCAAAATGAGCTACGGGCTCTACCGTTGACAAATAACCACGGTACGGAGAATGTTCATACACTTGGGTATGATTCCCGTCGTAATAAAGCGTCATTTTAGCACCAAGCCCGTTGAGATTGTATCCCTCCCCTTTGAAAACGACCCGCAAATAATGGGCTTTTTCGGGTGTAGATTCCACCAAATTGTTACGATATACAAAAGCAGAATCATTGATGTTGTTGCTCACGAGGTCGAGGTCACCGTCGCGGTCGAGGTCAGCATAAGCGGCACCGTTACTAAACGATGCTTGGTTTAGCCCCCATGTTTCTGAAACATCTTTGAAGGTAAGATCACCGTTGTTTTTAAAAGCGTAATTAGGAATTTTAACAATGGGAATTTCCCCCAACAAATAGCTTTTAGGCGCAATAGAACTGCTTTCTGCCCTGAACTGCCCAAAATCACGGTCGGTCACATCCCTTGGGAAACCGTTGGTAATAATGAGGTCACGAAAACCGTCGTGGTCAAAATCAGCAAGCATAGGTGTCCAGCTCCAGTCCGTTTCTGCCACGTCAGAAAGCATACTTATTTCGGCAAAAGCAGGCTCATTGCTATTGGGTTTATTTCCCAGATTAAGTTGAAGTGTATTGCGAACATATTGATGCGTAAAACCAAACAAATCGTTGTTAAGGTACGTTTGGTAACTATTGGGCCCCATGAGGCGTTTTTTGCGGGCATTGTCTTTGGGCAACATATCCACCGCCACAATGTCAACGAGACCATCATTGTTGATATCAGCCACGTCATTTCCCATGGCTGAGTTGCTGGTATGCTTAAAATAATCTGCCGCTTTGTCGGTAAAAGTACCGTTTCCGTTATTGATGTACAGCAAGTCGTCGGTCAGGTAATCATTCGTAATATAAATATCCTTGAATCCATCACGGTTAAAATCGCAAATGTTAATCCCCAGCCCATACCCTTCGATTTGAATACCCGCTTCTTTCGACACGTTGGTATAAACAGGGTGATTGGAGCCCTCAGGCCAATCGCAGCGGTATAGGCGGTCGGTAGTGGGCGACGAGCCATCGCGGCGTTTTTCGTGAAACTTATTGGGATTGCTCTCGATGGTATTCGTCAAAACGTACAAATCCAAGTCTCCATCATTGTCATAATCAAAGAAAGCGGCATTCATCGAATGTCCACGGTCATCGATGCCGTACTCATGCGCCATTTCTTTGAATGTAGGTACACCGTCGCTGTCATTTCCCTGATTCACAAAGAGTAAATTAGTACGTTGGGATTCTACGCCTTTTGTGGTGGCAGTAAGATAAATATCCATGCGGCCATCGGCGTTTATGTCCACCAAACTTGCCCCCGAACACCAGCGTCCTAGATTTGAAAATGCTGCTTTTTTACTAACATCCTCAAACTTCATATTGCCTTTGTTGAGGTAAATACGGCTATCGGCTTGGTTTCCCGAAAAAACAATATCGGGTAAGCTATCGCCGTTCATATCCGCAATCCCAACTCCCCCACCATTATAGACATACTCAAAGTCAAGAATATTCAGGGTATCGTTTTCAACGATTCGGTTCGAGAAGTCGATGCCTGTATCACTGACTTCTAATTTCGAAAAGAGGGGTTTGTCTTTACAAGAGCTCAACAAGAAGAGACCCAACAAACTAATAACAGCAAGGCGTGCGACAACCATACGCTCAGATTTTATGTGAATGATTGGATAAAAATACAAGATTACGACTGTTCTATTTAAACAAAATCGGCAAGTCGAACGACTTGCCGATTTTGAGTTGCAAGAAATAACCGAGGATTAGTAGCCAGGGTTTTGTTTTAAGATTTGTTCTTTGCTATTCAACAAGTCCATTTGGCCTTGAGGTATAGGGAACAAAGCATATTTAGCGTCATATTTAGCACCGCCTAATGCGCCAGGCAACAATACCTGATCGTATTGGAGATACTTATTAATAGCCGCTACATCTTCGCCCCAACGAACCAAGTCATAGAAACGGTATCCTTCCATTCCTAGCTCAATTCTTCTTTCAAAGCGAACTGCTGACCGAGCATATTCTTTTGTTGGGAAAGCATCGTACAACGCAATTTTATAATTAGCGGCAGGTTTGCCATCAATCATTACGTAGTCAGACGCATTGGTTGCTCTACCTCTTACCATGTTGGTATATTCGAGTGCTTTAGCCAAAGATCCTACTTCAATTTCAGCTTCAGCCGCCATTAAAAGTACGTCAGCAAAACGAATAATAGTAACGTTGTAAGCATTGTAAGTTTGGTGTCCCCAACCTCCTGTTTCAGTCAAGCCCGCTGCTTTTTCAGCTTTGGTAAACAAGTATTTTTTAGGAGAGTATGGTCCACCGTTTGGTTGGTTACGAATCATGCTAAAACCAGTGTGTGGGCCCCAATCCAAGAATGGAATACCTCTACGGCCTACTGTGTGGTCTAAGCGTGGATCTAATGTTCCAGCATCTGGCGTGAAAGCCACGTCAGACTTAATACCCATGTCCGTTTTAACCGCATTGGCTGGCGCATTGTAAGTACCATCTAAAAGTGGAAGTCCTTTTGCATCGGTACGGAACGAGTTTACGAATTCAAACGACGGTTGGAAGAACCCGCAGCAAGTACCTGGGTCAGACCCCTGAATAAAGTTCAATTGCAAATCAGCGTTGGCATTGTTTCCATTTCCTGATTTAACAGTTGCCTGAACTGCAAACACCGACTCTGCATTGTTGTCATTTGCTACACGATAAAGATCTGAATACTTAGGAAGCAAAGCATATTTTTTGCCACCTGTTGTTTTACCGTTGGCAATGATTAAATCAAACAACGCTTTGGCTTCTGCATATTTCTTTTGATACAAATACACTTTTGCCAAGTAAGAAGCCGCGGCCCATTTGTTGGCACGTCCAACCGCAGATGATGTTTCTGGCAAATCGTTGTAAGCAGTTTTGAAATCATCCTCAATTTTTGGCCATAGCTCAACATCGTTTTTCACTTTGTCGATTCCGTTTGAAAGATTCTTAGTTTCATCAACATAAGGTACTAAGTTGAAGTTTCTTTTCAATTGGAAATAGAAATGGCCTCTCAAGAAACGTGCTTCCGCAGATATCAACTTGATATCTTCCGCTTTTACGCTTGGCTGTGCTTCTTTCAACAAAGCCAACACAGCATTAGCGCGCGAAACACCTTCAAAATAACTTGCATACACGTTGGCGGCTACAGGATCCGTCGAGTTGTATTGGAATGTTTGGATAGGGTTCATTTCAGAACCATCCCCTGGGTCAGTACCTTTGTTGGCATCTCCCCCTCTGATACTTCCAATCAGCCAGTTTGAAGGCCCTGAGTGGGTTTGACCTAATGCGCTCAATTGAGCGTACGCAGAAATTAAACTTCCGTCCAAACCAGCTTTACTGGTAAGTTGTTCTTTCGCAAGTGAGCCCGTTGGAGGCACCTCTAAAAAGCTATCTTTACAGGCATATCCCGCTAATAAAAGAATGATGCTTGCTATTGAAAAGATTATTTTTTTCATTTTGTTGTTCATCTATTAAAATCCAACATTTATACCGAAAGTGAATTGACGCGTCATTGGGAAGTTTCCTAAATCCACCCCAAAGTTAGTATCCGCAGCACCTGCTACTTGAGGATCTAACCCACCATATTTGGTAATTGTAAATAAGTTATTGACAGCGGCATGAACCCGAAGTCTGCTCAATCTTAGTTTATTTGCCACTTCCATTGGGAAGTTATAAGCAAATGAAAGGTTCTGGAATCTCAAATAAGAACCATCTTCTACGTAAAAGTCGCTAGATTGAGAACCAGTACTGAAACCATCATTTGCTTCAAAGATTGGAATTGTAGCACCTGTGTTCTGCGGCGTCCAAGATTGTTTTACGCGCTCTGAGATAGCAGAACCTGCAAACAATGGATAGAAATCAGTAAATCTTTTTGAGATATTAAAGATTTTATTTCCGACTGAAGTATAGAAGTAAGACAATACTTCAAAGTTTTTGTAAGTAAGTCGGAAGTTCAAACCACCCGTAAACTTAGGCACTGGACTACCCAAATACGTACGGTCTGAGGCAGTTATTTTACCATCTCCATCCACATCAACATATCTGAAACGACCTACGCCAGCTCCGTCTTGGGTAGGAGCATTCTTGATTTCTTCTTGGCTTTGGAAAAGTCCCTGTACTTTGTATCCATAGAAAGAAGAAAGAGAATAGCCCAATTGGTTACGAATAGGGTTTACACCTCTAAAGCCTGGGTTTACGTCTTGCAAATAAGTAAGACCGCCACCGATTTCGGTAATTTTGTTATTAAGGAAACTACCCGTAACGTCAAACTCGTAGCCTACTTTTCCCGCAAATTTACCACGCGTAATCAACTGAATATCAATACCTTTATTGACCATTGTACCTACGTTAACCGAAGGAGGTGTAGCACCACCCACAGTCTGAGTAATTGGTAAGCGATACAACAAGTCTTTGGTATCTTTTTGCCACAAATCAAGGATAACATCCAATTTTCCGTTGAGGAACGAACCATCAATACCAATGTTTTTGGTAATACTTGTTTCCCATCTTGCGTCAGGGTTACCGATGCGTGATTGTCTGAAACCTCCTACTACGCCACCATTTGTACCGTTGATGTCATACGATGAGTTTTCTACACTTTGTGCATAAAGGTTAAATTGGTTGGTAGGAGCAACGTTATTAGAGTTACCCATCAAACCATAACCTCCCCGAATTTTCAAATCAGTCACCCAAGCAAATTGTTTCATGAATGGCTCATCCGAAAGTCTCCATGCCGCAGACACCGCTGGGAACACCCCGTATCTTGTGTTGGCACCAAATCGAGAAGAACCGTCACGACGAAGTACCCCA
The DNA here is from genome assembly GCF_000482465.1 of Runella limosa DSM 17973. Classification (GTDB taxonomy): domain Bacteria; phylum Bacteroidota; class Bacteroidia; order Cytophagales; family Spirosomataceae; genus Runella; species Runella limosa. The sequence goes on along the minus strand of NZ_KI519420.1, from coordinate 1,253,509 downwards.
GTAATGATATACTTATCTTTCAAGTTGTAGATCGCTCTACCAAAATAGGAGTTAAACGTAATCCCGTTGTCTTTAACACTGGTTGCTGGGTTTCTAATATCCAACGTAGAGATGGTAATATAGTTAGGATCACCAGAGAATGGATTACGACCATCGGCGCGTAACTCTTTTCCAAAGCCTGTGTTAAGTGCTTCTTGTCCAACCAATAAATCCAAATTATGGATACCGAACTTCTTCTTGTAAGAAATAGTGTTTGTGAAAGTCCAGCCTAATCTGAATCCACCACTTTCGTTGTAAGACCAGTTTACACCTTTGTTTTCAAGGGTTTCATAAATTGGGCGACCGTATCCCCAGCCGTAGAAATTCACAAAATTTCCACCAATTGATGAACGCAACGTCAAATCTTTGATAGGATCAACTTCGATGTAGAAGTTACCTGATGCCAAAGCATTATAGTTTTTATTGAGTTTATTAGCCTGTTGGTTAGCAACAGGGTTTGAACCTTGACCGAAACCTAAGGCCGTAGTACCCGCATATCCACCAAATTCGTCATAAACAGGGATAATGGTAGGAGATCTAAACGCCCCTAAAATATCGTTTTCATCTTGTGATGATTGTAATCCTTCGTTACCTCCCTGACGACCTAAGATTTGGAGGTAGGTAAGTTGGATGTTTTCACCAATTCTTACGTTTTTGAAAATATCAAATTCCGTATTAACACGCATGGCATAACGCTTTGCGCGCTGGCTTGGCAAAATACCTTGTTGATCTTGCATAGATAAGCCCACATAGAAGCGAGAAGCATCTCCACCACCTTCAAAACCTAAGCTGTGACGGCTAATTGTTCCTGTTTGGGTCAATGCTTTATACCAGTCAGTTCCTGCTTTATTTGCCTTGATAACTTGGTAAAAATCACCGATAGTTGGCCCAGTAATGTTATATTTTAGTTTTTCTGCGGCCAAATCAACAGTTCCAATTACACCACTTCTACTGCCTACTTTAAGGTAATCTGGCAACACTGGTGTTGAACCTGAACCATACTGCGGGTGCGAAAGAGGCGAGCCTGAGTTTTTAAGAGCCGTCCACGTCCAATCTGCTTGGTCTTGTGGATTCATCATTTTTTGTCCCTTACCTGGGTCAGTAAGACCATATACGCCGTCGTAAGTAACGCTCAATTTCTTCGCTGCTTTTTTACCTCTTTTGGTCGTATATACAATTACCCCGTTGGCCGCTCTTGCTCCGTAGATAGATGCAGCCGAGGCATCTTTCAATACCGTTGTTGATTCAATGTCTTCTGGATTTAAGAAGTTTACGTTACCAACTGGGTATCCATCCACAATAACGAGCGGTTCGTTACCTCCAAATGCCCCAAAACCACGAACCCGAATCTGGCTTCCTGACCCTGGTTGGCTGGTAGTCACAACGGTCACACCTGCTACGCGCCCTTGTAATTGTTGCTCAACGCTTGAAGAAGGAACAGTGGTAAGGTCTTTGGTTTTTACGGTAGAAATAGCCCCCGTTGACTCACGGCGCTTATCTACAGTATAACCAGTGACAACCACTTCAGTCAAAGCATTCGCTTCATCTTCAAGTTTAGCGTTAATAGTTGTTTGATTCCCAACTGGCACTTCCAGCGATTTGTAACCAATCGCCGAAATGACTAAGACAGGATTGGCACCTTTGACACTGATAGTAAAAGCGCCATCAGCATCTGCTGACGTTCCGACATTACTACCTTTCAACAACACGGTGGCTCCTGGAATAGGGCCATCAGAAGCCATTACTTTCCCCGAAACTTTACGTTCTTGGGCGTGTGCTGGGTCGGGTGCAAGGAGGAGTAGGAACATCCATGCCACCACACACGTCAACAGTGAGTAGAACTTTGTTCTCATAAGAAAAAACTGATAGGTTAAAAAGTGAACAAAAAATATAAAAAAAATACAAATTTTCTAGGCGCAAAAAAACATAAGAATACGCTACATACGTAAGCAGTTTATGTTTCAAAAATTGACAATAATGCGTGGGAAATTGTGCAACACCCAAAAGCTACCTCTTGGGTTGCTTCTAGAAACGTACTCAGTAAATAGATAACGAACGTGTGGAGAAAGGCCTCATGGCCAACTAATAGGTACTAACAAACGAACAACTCTGCTAATCCAACCAAAAAGAGTTTATAAATGACTATATACTTACCAAAAAATAAAAATCTTTGTTTTTGGCTAAATCAAACACATTTTTACTAAGTATCATATTGATAATTAGTGCATTTATTTTTCTTAATTTTATCGATTGCTATTCGGAGGAAAGTATTATTTACCTCTAAAATGGATTATTCTAAGAAAGAAAAATGAGCGTCTTTGTTTGATTTAGAGTTTTGAAACGTTATTGTAAAGAATTCAGCTTACTGGTATATATCATTATGATACAAACTTATTGGGTTACCGTCGATATTCCAAATTTTTTCTTTTTTTTGTGCAAAATTTACACGTATGCTTCCTAGCGAAAACATAAAAGATTTTTTAGACCAAGGTCCCGAATACCTCCCAAGTGTGTCGGTTGACTGCGTCATTTTTGGGTTTCACGAACAACAGCTAAAGGTGCTTTTACTCGAATTTAAAAAAACCAAAGCCCATGCCCTACCTGGCGGGTTTGTGTTTAAAAATGAAAGCACCGCCGAGGCTGCCAAACGAATTTTGTGGGAACGTACAGGGGTAAAAGATATTTATTTGGAACAATTTTACACGTTTGGAGAGCCCAATCGCGGCAACTGGGATGTACACAAAGCAACCATGGCCTCCCACGGATTTGATTTAACGAAAGAGCACTGGTTATTGCAGCGTTTTATTACGGTTGGTTATTATGCCTTGGTGGACTTTTCTAAAGTAAAACCCACCCCCGATATTTTTTCGGACGTGGGTGATTGGTACGATGTACACGACACTCCCCCCTTGATTTTAGACCATAATCATATTGTTGCCAAAGCCCTCGAAACGTTACAGCTCACCATTGATCATAAATTGGTGGGCTTCAACTTGCTTTCGGAGACATTTACCATGAACGAGTTACAGTCTTTGTACGAAACCGTGCTTGATAAGAAGTTGTTACGGGCAAATTTTCAGCGCAAGATGTTGAATTTGGGAATTTTGGAACGGGTCAAAAAGAAGTTTACAGGCAAAGCCCATAAACCCCCTTTTGTGTACCGATTCAACGCCGAAGCGCTTGACAAACAAAATTCATAGGTAGTGTGAGAAATGCTTAACGATGGTGGGGGTTATTGGTTAGGTATTGCGTTTTGAAATTGAATCATAATGACCGACATCAAAATTTGATGGGGCATTGCGTCAGGATTTTTGAAGACAAAATACACGTCTTGAAAACCTTCTGTGGGCTCAATTTTGGCCACAGCCTGTTGAGCACCTCGACGAATCATGGCGCTCATATCAAAACCACCTGCTCCTTGTGCTTGACGGCGCTGGGCATTGGCTCCGCCCGCCGCAGTCGTGGCATTGTTGGTGGCGGCAGGTGGTGGCCCCATCACTGGATCTTTTACCACAACTGGCGTAGATTTCCCAATTAGCTTTCCCGTAGGTGAGCCCAAACGCACTTCTATCGTTCCGCCTACTGCTCCAACGCGGGTCGTTGCTTGGGCCAAAACTTCGATTTGCTTGATACCCGTCAAGTCGAGGTGGTTATAAGCAATGTACGAATCCGTCCCAATGAGGTTAAACGATTTATTTGGCGTAATCAAAAGCTCAGAACCTTTGGTTTTGTCTGCCTTGGCAGGGTCGAGCGACGAATTGCGTAAATGAACAATATCTTCTGACATCAACGGCGAAAGTAACTTTGTGCCCCGATCGGTATAAGCAGCCCGTAATACATAACTACCACGGCCGTTTTCCCCTTTGGGAACGGATGGCGTGTGTGCTCCTTTGGTCGCAAACGACGGGGCTTGGAGCGGTTTTTCTCCTAAACTCATGATATAATTCACCATCGTTGTGGCATCATTGGGCGAAATTTGCGGGTGCGCACTCATGGCGTGGTCGCCCCATACGCCTCCCCCACCCGATATAACTTTCTGGGCCAACTTCTCTACGGCAGCCGCATCACCTTTGTATTTTTGGGCAATGTCTCGGTAGCTCGGCCCCACCGATTTTTTATCCACAATATGGCACGACTTACAATCGCTGGCGTTCATCAGTTTATAACCTGTGTTAAATCGAACGGAGGCGTCGGTGGTATGGTAATTGGCTGCGATTTCTACGGGGTCAAAGGTATCTGGCATATAATCCAAGTTTACCGCGACTTGATTGGAGGAAATCTTTCCGTTTTCCAAGCTACCATCCTCTTTGTCATTGACCTTTACTTCGTATTCAATGGGTTCGTTGGGAAAGAAAAACGATTTATTGCCCTTTGTTACTTCAAACACCACTTCTGGGGCTTCGTTTCCTGCCTTGATTTCAATCGAACGGCTATTTTTAGCTCCTTTGGCATCCGTAACTGTCAAGGTAGCTTTGTAAGTACCTGGTTTGTCGAAAGTAACAGTGGGATTGGCTTCCGTTAACGTCTTCAACACCCCTGCTTTTGAGGTAATTTTCCATTCGTAGTTGAGTTTATCGTTATCGGCGTCTTTGGTACCTTCGGATGAGAATGCCACTTTGAATGGTACCGCGCCTGCTTTGCGATCGGCAGTAGCTTGAACAACAGGCGTGCGGTTGCCTGCGTTGTACTGTACTTTTACTAGGCGTGCATTGTCATTTCCTCTAAACCAAGCACTTCCGTATTCGAGTACGTACAAATCTCCGTCGGGGCTAAAATCCATGTCGATGGCGCTGCTGAAGTTTTCGCTGGGCATAAAACGCTCCATTGATTTATAATCGCCTTTTTCGTCCATGGTAATCGCCATAATCCAGCCGCGCATAAAGTCAACCGCGAGCCATTTTCCTTCGTAATAATCGGGGAAAGGACGAGGCGCATTTTTGAAATCAGCTTTGCGAAATACAGGCCCACCCGTGGCACTTCGTCCCGAGCTACCCACCAGTGGAAATTCGGGCGAGTTAGCATAAGGATACCAAATAAATGCTTTTTGGGCAGATGGCAACTCGCGCAAGCCCGTGTTGTTGGGCGAGTCATTGATGGGTTTGGCTGGATCAAATTTTGAATCTGCTTTCAGTTTATTGGTTTCAAAATCCCAATCGCCATATACTTTATTATCCCCAATAAAATAAGGCCAACCGAAGAACCCTGGCCCTTTGGCTTGGTTTAGTTCGTCGTACCCACGCGGCCCACGTTCCGAGTCTTTGGAGGCATCAGGCCCTACTTCTCCCCAATACAAAAAGCCCGTTTTACTATCGAGCGTTGGACGCCAAGGATTGCGGTGCCCCATTGTATAAATCTCGGGACGAGCCTGAGGAGTACCTTTGGGAAATAGATTGCCTTCTGGAATCGTATATTTGCCATCGGCTAGCGGTTTGATACGCAAAATTTTTCCGCGAAGGTCGTTGGTGTTGGCAGCGCCCCGTTGGTCATCCCAAGTACTTTGGTTGGGACGTTCATCAATGGGTGCGTAGCCATCAGAATTGCTATTACTTGTGTTGTTTCCTGTCGTTAAGTATAAATTTCCCGCTTTGTCAAACACCATTCCACCACCCGTATGGCAGCATTCTTCGCGCTGCGTAGGTACTTCCAGCACTATCTTTTTAGAGGCTTCCACCAGTTCATTGCCTTTCAACTCCCAGCGCGCCAACACGTGTTTTTTCTCACTGGGATCAGCATAGTACATATATATCCAGTTGTTTTTGGCATAATTTGGATCGGCAATGAGCCCCATTAGCCCTTCTTCTGCCTCACGCACTTGTCCTTGTCGGTTGGTATATTTGGTGTTGACAGGAATCGTGGCCAAGACACTCACTTCCTTCGTTTTAGGGTCATACGCTTTTAAATTCCCTTTTCGCTCCACAAACAAAATCCGCTTGTCGGGCAGAAACGTTATTTCCATCGGCTCGTCGAGCTTTTCGGTCAATACGCTTTTGGTGAAACGATTTTCGTCGGGAGGAGTAGGCTGTTGGGCTTGTGCGGTTATGACAACGGCACTCGCAATCAACCCCACGGCAGAGAGACGGGATAGGTAGGAAAGTTGCTTCATCGAAAAAAGGCTAGTCTTGTAATTATTTTTATAGAAAGTTGAACTTATACCACCAAATGTACTTTTCATTCTTTGTATCAACGGGGTACAATAGATAAAAAACACTAAGTTGCCGACGAGTGGCGTTTTATTACCGAAGAATACGAATTAAATCCTAGTTAAAATCATCGAGGATATTTCAATAAAAAAATACTTATCTTTAACATTGAGCATCAATCAAGTGAGTAATTCCACGCAACATATTGTCTATGAAAGTTTTAGTCGTTGAAGATGAGCCTAAGCTCGCAGGGTTTATCAAGAAAGGTCTTGAGGAACAGTCTTGGGAAGTAGAAGTAGCTTATGATGGACAAGTAGGCAGCAGTTTTGCGTTGTCAAATCATTATGATGTGATTGTGCTCGACGTCAACTTACCCAAAATAAACGGGTTTGAGCTCGCGGCTTTGTTGCGCAAAGAAAACATAACGACCCCCATTTTGATGCTCACGGCACTTGGCACGCTCAAAGACAAAATAAATGGGTTTGATTCAGGAGCTGATGATTATTTGGTCAAACCATTTGAATTTCAGGAGCTTATTATTCGGCTGAGGGCGCTTCAAAAACGTACCAGCGACCATAAGCAAACGCAAAACGTGCTACGAATTGCTGATTTGGAATTAGACCTCAATGAGCGGATAGCCCGCCGAGCAGGAAGCCGCATTGAATTGACAGCCAAGGAGTTTGGCCTGTTGGAATACTTGATGCGTAACCGAGGCAGGGTGGTTTCACGGGTGGACATTGCGGAGAAAGTTTGGGATATCCATTTCGATACTGGCACCAACACAATAGACGTCTATGTGAATTTCCTCCGCAAAAAAGTAGATAAAAATTTCCCTGCAAAACTTATTCATACCGTGGTAGGAATGGGTTATATCATGAAAGAACCAAAAGAATCATGAATATCCGTCTGAGGCTGACCCTTCTTTTTGCCATATTGGTAGCCTCCATTATGCTTGTGTTTTCGTTGTCGGTATATTATTTGTACGACCAATTTCGAGAACAAGAATTTAACAAACGACTCCAAGAAAAAGCAAAAACGACAGTTCGCCTGTTGGAAGATGTCAATGGAATCACCGAACCTTTGCTCCATGCCATCGACCGTAATAACCTTACGGCCATGCACAAAGAAGAGGTGACTATTTACGACATCCAGAATAAAATTATTTATGACAGCGGCAAAGAGCCCTTTTCGGTAAGCCCCGCAGTACTGCAAAGCATACGGGATGGCAAGTCGTTTAGGAAGCAAGATAGCGAAAAAGAAATCATCGGAATACGCTACATTGACCGACGCAAAGAGGTACTCGTCGTAATCGCCTATGCCGTTGATTTATACGGATTTAGCAAACTAGAACGGCTCCGAAGTATCCTCGTAACGGGTTGGGTCATCAGTTTATTTGTGGTACTATTTTCTGGGTGGTTGTTTGCAGGCGATGCCCTTCGACCTGTTTCCGAAATCATAGAACAAGTAAAAAATATCTCTGCCCGCAACATCCATGAGCGCCTGACGATTGGTCGAGAAAAAGATGAGTTGGCACAATTGGCCATTACCTTCAACGAGCTCTTGGGACGCTTAGAAGTTGCTTTCACTTCCCAGCGCAGTTTCGTCTCGCACGCTTCTCACGAATTACGAACCCCATTGGCGATTATGATGGGGCAATTGGGCGTATCGCTCATGCAAGAGCGAACAACAGAAGCTTACCAAGACACCATCAAAGAGACGATTGAAGAAGTAAAAAAAATGCGGGATTTGGTCAACGGCTTGCTAGAACTCGCCCGCCTCAACGACGACTCTTCTCAGTTTTTTGTGCATCCCCTGCGGGTGGATGAGCTCCTTTGGCAAGCGCGCGAAATATTACTGACCCACATGCCCAACTACAACGTTCACATTGAGTTTGACCAGTTTCCCGAAGACGAAGAAGCCTTAGAAATTGAAGGAGATGCGTCTTTACTGCAAACTGCTTTTATGAATTTAATGGGAAATGGTTGTAAATATTCCCAAGATAATCGGGTAAACGTGACGCTTTATATTCAAGAAAAAGCAATACGGATTGTCTTTGTCGATCGCGGAGTGGGAATAGCCGAAAAAGACCTACCCCATATTTTTGAACCCTTTTACCGCGCCGAAGCTACCCAATCCATCAAAGGGCATGGCGTGGGTCTTGCCTTGACGGAGCGCATCATCAAACTACACAAAGGCGACATTCGGGTGCGCTCACAACTGGGTGTTGGTACGCATTTTATTGTTACACTGCCTTTTTAATCTTGTTTTAATAGGCAATTAACCTGCTTTTAATCGAAGAAAGGGAGCTTTGTGAGACATAAACGCCACCTCCCTTGTATGAAAGCCAAAACGCATCATCCCCTCTTCGATGAGCATGAAGTCCTTCACGAACTAAAACACTTTTTGCCAGCCCAAGCTCCGCTCAAAGATTTTATCCACCACAATACACTTCACGCATTTCAGCACCAGAATTTTTATCAAGCATTGAGAAATGCGTCGGCATTTTTTGGATACAAAGTAACGCTGACGCTGGACGAATACCGTGAACGGTACATGCAAAATCGCATTAGCGAGGAAGTCCTTGAACGGGTTATTGCAGAACGAAAAGGAAAAGAAGAAGTAGGTGTTTGGAAACGCAAAGCCCTCACAGGCAACTACGACCCTACTATTTCGGGAAGAATTGGGCTCTTGCGCGACAACTGGAAAAAACAGTACCGCATCGACTTAGACTTACTGGTACACCCGCTTTTTTTTCGGGTGGTTTGTAGTTATTTGGACCAAGGAATTTCGATTTGGGGGTTTCCAGTGGCACACAAAGGTTTCCTTTCGTCGATACGCGAAATGGAACGGAATACTTTCGCTAGTTTTTTTAAGGCAGAACGGGCGAAAAAATTGCTCTTCAACGAAAACTGCCAAATCAGCGATTTGTTGAAGTTGCTTATCGGTGATGAATCATTGTACAAACAATACCTCTACGACCTACAGTTTGCCCACCAAGGATGGTCGGGAATCGTGTCGGTCTTGGAAGATCAGCCTCAACTGTTGCTTGACCGCAAAAAAATCAGCCTTAGGGAGTTGATTATCTTTGAGTTACTGCTAGAAATAGACGCACTCGACGACAAGTATCAGGGCAACTGGGCACCATTGGCATCTCGCTTAGAAACTCCCCCAACCCCAATTTTTGCCAAAGTACCCTACACTGAATTTCACGAAGTGATTGAAATTTGGCAAGAGGCGTTTGAGTGGAGTTTTTACGACCAAGTGCTGGCAGGAATGAAGCAGGGTACTCCGAGCACCAATGCGCCTGCGTCTAAGACTTTTCAGGCCATGTTTTGTATGGATGACCGTGAGTGCTCTATTCGCCGTTATGTAGAGCAGCATGACCCTCTCTGTCAGACGTTTGGTACGCCTGGTTTTTTTGGCGTTGAGTTTTATTACAAACCCAAACACGCCAATTCTATTACCAAACAATGCCCAGCGCCAGTTACACCAACTTACTTGATAAAAGAGTTAACAAACGAAAAGGAGAATCGAGAACGCGACCTCCATTTTACCAAACATTCACATACGCTTTTAAGAGGCTGGCTGATTTCACAAACGTTGGGTTTTTGGTCGGCAATGCGTTTGGCGCTTACTGTTTTTAAACCTTCTTTAAGTCCTGCCACAAGTTCGTCGTTCAAGCACATGGACGAATTTTCGGAATTAACCATTGAAAATACCAACCCCGACGACAAAGAAAATGGGTTGCAAATTGGGTTTACGGTTGAGGAAATGGCGACCCGGGTCGAAAACTTGCTGCGTAGTATTGGCTTGGTCAATAATTTTGCGCCGCTGGTGTATGCCGTAGGGCACGGCTCTACGAGCGTCAACAATACGCACTATGCAGGCTATGACTGCGGCGCGTGTTCGGGACGGCCAGGGTCGGTCAATGCGCGCGTTATCAGCTACATGGCCAACCACCCTAAAGTGCGTTTGTTGCTGCGCGAAAGGGGCATTGATATTCCCGAAACGACCCAGTTTTTAGGCGCACTGCACGATACCACCCGCGACGAAATTGCTTTTTACGATACCACGTCGCTTTCGCCCGCCAATGCCGCTTTGCACCAACAAAACGAAGCTAATTTTAACAAAGCATTGGATTTTAACGCCAAAGAACGCTCGCGTCGATTTGAGTCGATTGACTCGCACTTGCCCGTTGAAAAAGTACACGAAAAAATCCGCCGTCGCTCGGTATCATTGTTTGAACCACGTCCCGAACTCAACCACGCCACCAATGCCCTTTGTATTGTTGGGCGTCGTGATATTTCTAAGCACTTGTTTCTCGACCGTCGTTCGTTTATGAATTCGTTCGACTACCGCGTTGACCCAGAAGGCAATTACCTAACGACGATTCTCAACGCGGTGGCACCCGTAGCGGGAGGTATAAATCTGGAGTATTATTTTTCACGGGTTGACAACCAAAAACTAGGTGCAGGAACCAAACTTGCCCACAACGTAATGGGGCTGTTTGGGGTGGCCAACGGTATTGACGGCGACTTACGCCCAGGGCTTCCGAGCCAAATGATTGAAGTCCATGATCCAGTTCGGCTCATGGTGATTGTGGAGCATTTTCCATCGGTAGTACTGCGCTCTATCCAGAAATCGGCCGCTACGTACGAATGGTTTATAAACCAGTGGATTCATTTGATAGTGGTAGAACCTACGACCCAAGCCTTCTATCTTTTCAAGAACGGCGAGTTTGTCGAATATCACCCCATCAAACAAGCAATAGAGGTGGTAGAAAATGTCCCCTCCTTGGTCGAAGCCCACGAGGAAAACCTCCCCATTTACCTTCTTCAGTAGTCGATAAACCATTATTTTCATGACATCTATCATTCATTTTTTCATACTGATTCCGCTTTTAGGTTTTCTAGTTAGTTTGTTATTGCCTCCCAAAAACGAAGTCGTCATTTCGCGCTCGGCTATCTTCACGGTGGGGCTTCAGCTGCTAACAGCCGTTGTTTTTTGCGCCTATTGGCTCTTTCAACACACCCCAACCATTGAGGTCAAAGACTTCTCGCTCTTTAGTTCGCCTGGCTATGAGTTTTTGATTACCTTTTATTTTGACGGCATCACCGCCGTTTATCTGTTGGTTGGCGCATTTTTATCGTTTTTAGTGACCATTTATAGCCGTGCGTATCTCCACCGCGAAGCAGGTTACAAACGCTTTTTCAATACCGTCCTCTTTTTTTACTTAGGGTATAACGTCGTCATTCTTTCGGGTAATTTCGAAACGCTGTTTGTCGGCTGGGAAATTTTAGGGATTTCTTCCTTTCTTTTAATTGCCTTCTATCGCGACCGTTATCTGCCCGTTAAAAACGCCATTAAAGTATTTTCTGTCTATCGTATTGGCGATTTAGGGCTTATTTTGGCGATGTGGGCAAGTCACCATTTGTGGCACGAGAACATTACCTTTCTCAAATTAAGCAACCACGAATTGGTACACGAACACCTCCAAAACCACAGTTGGGTAGGTATTTTTATTTCGTTGATGATATTGTTGGCGGCAGCGGCAAAATCTGCTCAACTGCCCTTTTCTGCTTGGTTGCCCCGTGCCATGGAAGGCCCTACGCCCTCTAGTGCCATTTTTTATGGTTCATTGTCGGTTCATTTTGGCGCGTTTTTGTTGTTACGCACTTTCCCTTTTTGGGAAGAACAAACTTCCGTTCGGATTTTGATTGCGCTTTTGGGAATCATCACCAGCGCCATTGCTACGCCCATTGCTCGGGTGCAGTCGTCGGTCAAGAGCCAAATAGCTTACGCCTCTATTGCCCAGATTGGGCTGATTTTCGTTGAAATTGCGGCGGGGCTTGAAGTAATTGCCCTAATCCACTTTGCTGGAAACGCCTTTTTGCGCACCTATCAGCTATTGGTCTCTCCTTCGGTAGTGAGTTATTTGATACGCGAACAGTTTTACAATTACGTTCCACGCCAACATACTTTTGAAGACTCTCTTCCTAAAAAGTTGGAATATACCGTGTATTTGTTAAGCCTCAAAGAGTGGAATCTCGACTCGTTTATGAACCACATTGTGTGGAAACCACTCCGCCGCGTAGGTCGTAAACTAGACTTTTTGACCCACAATCGTTTGCTTATGCTGTTTGTGCCTACTTTTTTATTGGCACTTATTGCCTATAATTTTCAAGACAAACTTTCGGCCCAAAGCCATCTGTATTTACCGATTTTGTTTGCCGCCATTGGGTTATTGATGGTATTAAAATCTTACTCGGAGCGCAAAAGCCCACAAATGAGCTGGTTGTTACTGATTATGAACCACTTTTGGGTAGCCTTAGCGATTTCGTTCAATGAGCACTTTATACTTGAAGAAGTACTTTTTTACCTCAGTGGTGTGGTAATTGCGGGCGGGGTTGGTTATGCTTGTTTGCGACGGCTCAAGCTACTCGAACCCAAGGTGGACTTAAACCAATTTGCTGGGCACGTATATGAGCACCCAAAGCTGACTTTGGTGTTTTTGCTAGCCGCGATGGGGCTTATGGGTTTTCCTATTACGCCCACGTTTATCGGCGAAGACTTGGTGTTTAGTCACATCCACGAAGACCAGATTGTGCTTGCGTTTTTATGTTCCATTGGTTTTGTCTTTGAAGGAATTGCGATTGTACGCATTTACGGGCGGGTCTTCCTTGGCCCACACACCAAACATTACCACGAAACAGCTTATCGTTCTTCGTAAAAAACGGTTTTAACCCGTTTTTAATACCGCCTTAACTCCCCTTTAATTCGCCTGTAAGACTTTTGCAAACAGTTAATCGTCTCCTTTTTACTATTATTTCTCAAGTTAATAAACAAGACTTATGAAATCGAAGAATAACATTTTTGACAGTCTTCAAGCGCATTGGGCAAAAGATTTATTGTCAGGTTTTTTGGTGTCTTTGATTGCCCTACCACTGTGTTTGGGTATCGCGGGTGCCAGTAATTTCCCACCCATCATGGGCGTAATGACCGCCGTTGTTGGAGGGATTGTGGTGGCATTTTTTGCGGGTTCAGAATTGACCATCAAAGGCCCCGCCGCAGGTCTGATTGTCATTGTTGCAGGTGCTGTTGAAGAACTAGGAAAAGGAGACAACGAAGTAGGCTGGAAACTAGCACTGGGTGTAGTGGTTGTAGCAGGGTTAATCCAAATCGTGTTGGGGTTGTTGAAAGTAGCCAAACTCGCCGACTTTTTTCCCCTTTCGGCCGTCCACGGAATGCTCGCCGCCATTGGTATTATTATCATGTCGAAGCAGTTGCACTTGGCCGTGGGCATTGCCCCTGCCGAAATGAAAGGTAAAGAGCCACTTGAGTTGCTCGAAATGGTACCTCATAGCCTCATGCACATGGAATACCACATCGCCATCATTGGCGGTATCAGCTTATTGATTTTGTTCGGTTGGCCTTATCTTCAAATCAAAGCCCTCAAAAAAGTCCCGCCAGCATTGGTGGTGCTCATCGTAGGGGTATTGTTAGGTCAATATTTTCACTTGACGGAGCCTTCTTACAAAAACTTAAAACCGTTGGTAAGCCCTGGTGACTTCTCTATCAACCTCAACGCCGACTTTTCGGTACTTACCAACAGCGAGCTGCTTCCTATCTTTTTGAAATACCTTTTAATGTTTGTATTGATTGGTTCATTAGAATCCCTTTTGACGGGCCGTGCCATTGACTTGATTGACCCTGAAAAACGGAAGTCAGATCTAAGCAGAGACCTTACAGCAGTAGGTATCGGTAACACAATATCAGGTCTTTTGGGTGGTTTACCGATGATTTCGGAAGTAGCCCGTAGTTCGGCCAATATCAACAACGGCGCCAAAAGTCGCTGGGCCAACTTCTTCCACGGCATTTTCTTGTTATTGTTTGTAGTAATGCTCGTACCCGTCATCAAAATGGTGCCCGTTGCTTCTTTGGCCGCAATGTTGATTTTTGTAGGCTTCCGTTTGGCTTCGCCTAAGGAGTTTGCCCACGTCTATCACATTGGGAAAGAGCAATTAACCATTTTCTTGATTACCATTATCACCACCATCGCCACCGACTTATTGGTAGGTATTGCGGCGGGTATTTTGACCAAATTTATTATTCAGTTGGCTTTTGGCGTACAGATTAAAGATATCATCAAGTCTCGTTTTGAATTAACAGAGCAAGAGTTAGGCGTGTATCACCTTAGCGTGAAAAATGCGGCGGTGTTTGCCAATTATCTCAAACTTAAAGCACAATTAGCGAAAGTACCGCAAGGAAGTTCATTGATTATTGACTTCTCAAAGGCAGCGTACGTGGACCACACAGTAGCCGACAACCTGAATAATTTTAGAAGAGAGTTTGAGGCCGCAGGAGGAGTGTTGTCGCTCAAAGGACTGGATTTGCACGAAAGTTTGTCGGAGCATCCATTGGCAGCGCGTCGTTTGCCCAAGCATTTGCGCAAATCGCTTGTAGAAATGGCTTAATGTTTTATAAACAATAAGTTTAGTTAAGTTAGTATATTTTATAGTGAAAAAGGGAGGTTTTACCTCCCTTTTTCATTGGTTTACGAAGCACTTAGGCCGAAATCCAGCTAAAATTATACGCTAACTCAGGTACTTTTGTGCGGTCAGCCACGCGTCGAAGCCGCGCAGGAAGTGCCATGAGGTAGTCACGCGCGCGTTCGCCAGCATCATTAAGATCAGGCACTTTGTCGATTTTCCATTCTTCCAAAAGCGATTCCATAATTTCGATGTAATCGTGGGTTGTATAAACCCCCAACCGTTGGGCGGCATCCGAATAATGGCTAAATGTCTCGCTAAGTTTGACCCCTGTTTCACGCAAAAAGTGCGCAGGCATGACGATTTTTTTGCGCATCATGTCTTCAAACGCCAACATCATTTCTGAAGAATCGACTTCAAAAATACGATTTACAAACGACTTATACGCCTTGGCATGGCGCATTTCGTCGGCGGCAATCACGCCGCACATTTTAGAAAGCAAATGATTACCGCATTGTTTGGCCAAAGTGGCCGTGCGTCGGTGCGATATGTTGGTCGCTAGTTCTTGAAACGACGTATAAATGAAGTTACGATAAGGATCCGTTCCTGTTTCAATATCGAAGCCATCCGAAATCAAATACTGCGTAGAAACTTCCATGGCGCGCATATTGACACGCCCCGACAAGTACAAATATTTGTTGAGAAGGTCCCCGTGGCGATTTTCTTCGGCGGTCCAGGCCCGTACCCATTTTGTCCAGCTTTGTTCGTGATCTTGCTGGTTAATTCCTTCAACGGTCATCAACCACGACTCATACGTGGGCAGTGCTTCTTCGGTAATGGTATCACCTACCAACACCGCAATATAATCGTACGATAATTCGCGAGCAGCCTCTTGAAGAAGCTTTACTTCGGTAAAAAAGCTCTCTTTGGTCGAATCAGGCAAAAAATCCGCAGGCTGCCACAAAGTCTCGACAGGCTTCAGAAATTCGTCGTAGATGGAATCAATCTTTTGACCGATAAACTTCATTACCTCTATCCGAGTGGAGGGAAGTTGCATAAAACTAAGATTATGAAATAAGTGTCTGAGAAAATTTCCCGAAGGTAGCAAGAATTTTAGGAAAGTTGGTGAGATGTTGGCCTTGGGTTGCTAAAACAGGCAAATGTTTGCGTAATTTTGGCGTTCAAAATCCCCGTTAGCGTGGCATGAAAAAAATAATCGATTACGTTTTAGGTAGCCTTTACCTGTTGTACTTTGGGTTAGTTCTAGTGATTTTCCACCCCATTCAGATGGTATGTTTTCATTTGTTTGGGCGGCGTGTTCACCAAAAATCGGTACACGTACTGAATGGTTTTTTGTTGCATGGGCTTTATATTTTAGGAACGCGTTTGGGGTTTAAGGCAAAAGCTACGTTACCCACCGACCGCCCCGTGATTTTTATTGCCAATCACCAAAGTATGTTCGACATTGTGGGAATGATTTGGTATTTGCGCAAGAACTTCCCCCTATTTGTGTCAAAAAAGGAGTTGGCAAAAGGCATCCCAAGTATTTCGTATAACCTTCAAAAAAGTGGCGCGGCCCTCATCGACCGCCAAGACGGGAAACAGGCAATTATGGAAATTGCAAGGCTGGCCAAGTTGATTGAAGAAACGAAATTTTCGGCAGCTATTTTTCCAGAGGGTACTCGCTCAAGAACTGGCGAGCTAAAAGCCTTTGCCACAGGGGGCGTAGCTATTCTGGTAAAGAAAGCACCCAACGCACTCGTTGTACCAATTGCCATAAAAAACACAGGTAAATTGAACCCAAAAGGCATTTTTCCGCTTAGTAGCTTTGAAAGTCTCTCGTGGACGGTGCTTGAGCCCATCGAACCCAAAGGAAAAACAATAGATGAAATTGTCGAATTGGCCAAATCAAGTATTGAAAACGAATTAAAAAACGCCTAAGTCGCCCATGAGATATTGCTTTGTAAAGAGCATAATTTGTAAATATCATTTTATTTATAATTAAATTAGTATAAATTTCGGGAGTATTCAACCGTTCTAATATACTGTGAGTTGCTATAAAACCATTGTGTTGGCCTTTTTTAGTGTCATGATTTGTTTCATGGCAGTGGTCAAGCCTTTGGTTAATTCTCCAAAAAAAAATAACCTTACTGAGCAACAGGAACAACAAGAAACCTCTTGCCCTGAATCATATGATGAAGAAGGCTGTAAAGAAACAGCCAAAGAAAATATTGAAGAAAATGCCGAATGGAACGACGAATTTTGGACTCCTTCCGTCGTAGGCTTTTCCATTTCATTACCTTCAAAAGCATCCAGCAGTTTTTTATATTTGGTTCATTTCTCCGAACACGTAGCTGCCATTAGCCTCCCCCCTCCCGAGTTTATCCCTTCTGTTTAATTTTTTTTATTTCTTGCTTTCGCTCATGGAGCGAGAAAAAATACTACATGAGCTGTGGGTTAATCAGGTTAAATGTAAGTAAAAGAAAATGAAGGGTTTATTTAAAGATATAAAGTACGACCTACCTGCGGGTTTGGTGGTATTTTTGGTCGCATTACCGCTGTGCCTTGGGATTGCACTTGCGTCGGGAGCGCCACTTTTTTCAGGAATTATTACGGGGATTGTAGGTGGCTTGATCGTGTCGATGCTCAGTGGTTCGGCACTAAGCGTGAGCGGTCCAGCAGCGGGTTTAACCGTCATCGTCCTCAACGCTATCCAGCAAATTGGCTCATTTGAAGCCTTCTTACTAGCAGTTGTGCTTGCTGGAGTCATTCAAATTGTATTGGGGGTAATGAAAGCGGGAATCATCGGTCATTATTTTCCATCGAGTGTCATTAAAGGAATGCTCGCAGCGATTGGTTTGATTTTGGTTTTCAAACAAATTCCGCACGCATTTGGGTATGACAAAGACAGCGAAGGAGACTTCTCATTTGTCCAAGTAGATGGTGAGAATACATTCTCGGAGCTTCTAAACGCCATTAACTTTTTACACCCAGGCGCAGTGATTATCTCAACAATATCGCTGCTGATTATTATTTTTTGGGACAAACCTTTTCTAAAAAAATACGCGCTTGTTCGATTAGTCCCTGCGGCGCTAGTGGCCGTCGTTTCGGGAGTAGTTATCAACACTTATTTTGAAGCATTTTCCCCTTTGCTTGCCCTAAAAAACGACCATTTGGTGAGCCTGCCTGTATCGGGTTCAGTGGAAGCGTTTATTGGGCATTTTACCTTCCCCAACTTTCAAGCTATTTCCAATCCACAGGTGATTATTACCGCTTTCACGATTGGGATAGTGGCAAGTTTGGAGTCGTTGCTGAGTGTCGAAGCCACCGACAAACTCGACCCTTTTAAGCGTAACACCCCTACTAACCAGGAGCTTATTGCCCAAGGAGCAGGAAATGTGGTCGCAGGTTTATTGGGAGGGTTACCTTTGACGGCAGTGATTGTGCGAAGCTCTGCCAATATCAATGCAGGTGGAAGAACTAAACTTTCAGCCTTCATTCATGGTGTGTTTTTATTGATAAGTGTGGTCGCTTTTGCGGGCTTGTTAAACAAAATTCCGTTGGCGTGTTTGGCGGCGGTGTTATTGGTCGTGGGATACAAACTAGCCAAAATTTCGTTGTTCAAATCCATGTACAAGCTTGGTTGGAGCCAATTTTTGCCTTTCGTCGTTACGGTCGTCGCTATTTTATTGACCGATTTGCTCAAAGGTATTGGCATTGGGATGGCGGTTTCTATCTTTTTTATTTTGCGCAACAACTACAAACAAGCGTATCATTTCAACGAAGCAGGAACAGCCGACAAACGGCAGATTACGATTCAGCTGGTAGAAGATGTCACTTTTATCAACAAAGGGGCTATTACCCTTACGCTCGACAAGTTACCCAAAGACGCCAACGTAGTCATCGACGGAAGCAAATCACGTTTTATCGACATTGACGTTCTTGAGATTATCCACAATTTTAAAGAAACCGCCCTTTTGAAGGGCATTCAGCTTGAACTAAAAGGAATACCTGAGTTCCAAGGAGTCGCAGGACATTAGTTTAAGGCATCATCTCAATCCAATATTTTAACCCAAGCAAATGAAAGCACACACAAAAGAAACCCAAGCTAACTTAACGCCAAGAAAGGCGCTTGACATACTAAAAGAAGGAAATTTACGCTTTGTCAAAAACCTCAAAGTGCAACGTGATTTGTTGGAACAAGTCAACGACACGCGCGAAGGACAATGGCCATTTGCCACCATTTTGAGTTGTATTGATAGCCGTACATCATCCGAATTGATTTTTGACCAAGGCTTAGGTGATATTTTCTCCATTCGTATCGCTGGCAACATCGTCAATACTGATATTTTGGGAAGCATGGAATTTGCTTGCAAACTAGCTGGTTCTAAGCTCATTGTCGTGCTTGGACACACCAAATGCGGCGCCGTAAAAGGGGCTTGCGACCACGTAGAAATGGGAAACTTAACTGAACTTTTGGCAAAGCTTCAACCCTCGGTTTACCAAGAAAAAGAGACAAAATCAAACCGCACGTCTAAGAATAAAGAATTTGTTGAAAATGTAGCTCAAATCAACGTAAAACGCAACGTAAAAAACATCATTGAGCGGAGCTTCATTTTAGAACAAATGGTAGAAAACGGAGAAATTGGCGTGGTAGGTGCTATGTACAATATTGAAACGGGCGAAGTAGAGTTTTATGACGATGTGATGTACATCCGTGATACCGAAAATCCCAATTTTACGGTAGCAAACCTGCGTGATTTGACCTTGGCTTAGTGAAAAATACCCCGTTGGGTGAAAGGTGTAAAAGCGTTTCGCTATTTTTGTACAACTCATAAAATCGAACCGTAATGACCTTTAAGTACCTCAACAAAGATTTTTCAGCAGGCTTTTCGGTATTTTTAGTGGCGCTCCCGCTGTGTTTAGGCATTGCCTTGGCATCGGGAGCGCCGCTTTTTTCTGGCTTAGTTTCGGGCGTAATCGGTGGGTTGGTAGTAGCCTTGCTTTCAGGGTCTGAAATCGCCATTAGTGGCCCCGCCGCTGGACTGGTTGTCATTGTGTTTGATGCCATCCACGGGTTAGGAGACTACTCCCATTTTCTGACGGCGGTCGTCTTGGCAGGTCTCCTCCAATGGTTGCTAGGCTGGCTCAAAGCGGGGCGTCTGAGCGGTTTTGTGCCGTCGAGTGTCATCAGCGGAATGCTCGTTGCCATCGGAATTGTCATCGTTCTTAAACAAATCCCCCATGCCCTCGGTTGGGATGCCGACTACGAAGGTGAATTTGAGTTTTTCCAAAACGACCAGCGAAATACCTTTAGTGAAATTGTTGAAGCGGTATTACATCCCACTTGGGGCGCGGGCATTATCAGTGTCGTGTGTTTGCTTCTGATACTTTGGTGGGATAAAAAAGCCGAGCAAGGTATCAAATTCTTCAAAACCATTCCGACGGCCTTGGTCGTAGTCGTGGTCGGTGTTGTTATTAATCAAGTATTTAGATGGTTTGCTCCTACCCTCTACCTTGGTGAGTCCAACGATCACATGGTGCGAATGCCGAGTTTTCGTACCTTGTCTGACCTCAAATCGGCACTTCATTTTCCATCTCTCGACGCGTTGACCAAGCCTGCGGTGTACTTAACCGCTTTTACTTTGGCGATGATTGCGAGCGTCGAGTCGTTATTTGGACTAGAAGCCGCCGACAGGCTGGACAAACAACGGCGTATTTCCTCCCCCAATCAAGAACTCAAAGCCCAAGGAGTTGGCAATGTTCTGTCAGGATTGCTTGGTGGCCTGCCGATGACCGTAGTAGTGGTTCGAACTTCATTGAACGTATATAGCGATAGCCAAACGCGCCTTTCTGCGTTTATTCAAGGTATTTTGTTGCTGTTAGCGATGGTGATTTTCCCCGAAATCCTCAACCATATTCCCCTCGCTAGTCTGGCAGCACTGCTCATACTGGTCGGTTATAAACTGGCGAGAATTGACATCTTTCGCAAAATGTACCTCGAAGGACAAGACCAATTTGTCCCGTTTATGGTGACTATACTGGGGATTATTTTGACCGATTTGTTGGTAGGTATCGCCTTGGGATGGATTGTCGGAATCGCGTATGTAATCTATACCAACAATCAGTCGGCCATGAGCGTGGTGCGCGACAAAGAAACCGTTTTGATTTGGTTTAGAAAAGACATTTCGTTTCTCAATAAAGCTAGGTTAAAAGAAGAATTGGCCGCATTACAAGCAGGAGACATGGTATTTATTGACGGAGCAAGGGCACATTTTATTGACCATGACATTTATACTACCCTCAAAGAATTCAAAAAAGATGCGCCACTGCGCGGCATTCAGGTGGACTTTAAAGGAATTACACGTCGGAAAATAACAAAACGAAAACTCGATGCAAGCATACAAAAAACTCTTATTAGCAAATAAAGCGTGGGCGGCAGAAAAGCTCATGCTCGACGAACACTATTTTGAGGAGCTGGCCGCTGATCAAAAGCCTGAGTTTTTGTGGATTGGCTGTGCCGACAGCCGCGTGCCCGCCAACGAAGTGACAGGCACTGCCCCTGGCGAATTGTTTGTTCACCGAAACGTGGCCAATTTGGTACTTCATACCGACATCAACATGCTCAGTGTGTTGCAGTATGCCGTGGAAGTACTCAAGGTAAAACATATTTTGGTGGTGGGTCACTACGGCTGTGGTGGCGTAAAAGCTTCAATGACAAACAAAGACTACGGACTGATTAACAAGTGGTTGCGTAACATCAAAGAAGTGTATGAAAAGCACGAAACTGAGCTCAATGGGATTGCAGAAGAACAAAAACGCTTTGACCGATTGGTAGAACTGAATGTAATTGAGCAGGTCAATAATTTAGCCAAAACGACTATTGTGCAGCGCTCTTGGCACCAAAGAAACTATCCGCAACTCCACGGATGGGTATTTGACCTGCATACGGGGCTTATTAACCCCACGGTAGAGATTTTGCCTGGGGCCGAAATCTCACCCATTTATCGCTACGATTTTGAAAGCGATAAAAAACAAGACGAAATTTCGACCGAATACGAGCATTAGGCATGGAAAGTCGGCATTGTGCTCTTTCTAAAACTCAATCACAAAACCCAGCGCAGGGGTAAAATTGGCGTCTTCGTTGGCTAGAATGAGCGGAATACCATTACTGCCATCGCTTCGTAACGCTTGCCCATCCGTAGTTCTAAATCCAGAATTATCAGCTAACCGCTCAAAGGTATATTGTGGCAAAGCTGGATTGGCTGTTAATAGGGCGTTTTGTAAGTCAAAAAACAAGTCGATGGAGGTTTTCTTGTAATTCCATTTTTTGTCAATGCGGAAATCCACGCGACTAAATGACTTCAACCGCAGGCTATTGAGTCGAGCATAATCTTCGGTACCTACACCCGTGGTGAGGTAGTTGCGCTGCGAAGCGGCCAAGTCGTAAGGTGTGTAAGGTGCGCCCCCTTGGTAGAGCCATTTAAGACCCAACTCCCAGCCCTTTTTAAATTTATACCCCAATTGCGTTGAAATTAGGTTGCGTGTATCCCACGCAGAAGCCACGTACTTCCCGTCTTTGCCCGAAAACTCAGAACGGAAGAGCGTGTAGCTAAAGACTCCAAAGAAGTTTTTGGTCAGCTTTTGTTGGAAGAAAAACTCAAGCCCGCGACTCCGTCCTTTACCCGTACTTAGTACAGCTTCGTTGCCAATAGCGCCGAAGTTCCCGCCTTGGTTGGCCAACGAAATACCATCACGTACCGAAACGGGGTAGTTGTCGTATTGCTTCACAAATCCTTCGAGCGTAATGCGAGTGGTAGGCGTTGGGATAAATTCTAAGCCCGCTACCAAATGGTCGGAACGGATGTATTTACTTGATTTATTGACAAAATTGCCGTCTTGCTTATACCCCAAAACCGTATAAATCGGCGTTTTGAAATAACGCCCTACCGACGCATTTAAACGCCATTTGTCGCTCAACTGATAACTTGCCGAAAGGCGCGGACTAATGGTTTCGAGCGGGTTGTTGCCGTCCGAGGTAAACGAATTCATGTCGGTACGCAAACCAGCCGAAAGATTCAAGCGGTCGTCTAATAGCTTGCGGTTTACTTGGGCAAACGCCCCGAACTTGAAGAAATCAACGGCCGTGTTGAACACAATGTTCACGGCAGGTTGAACCACCTGCCCTTGGGTATTTTTGACTTCACGGCGCAGTACGTTGAAGAAGTCGTTGTTATACTTAACATACTGAAGCATTGCCCCGTAGCTATATTCCCACTTACCCACAAACTTATTCACATCCAAGCGCAGTTTGTTCTCAATTTCGTTGGAGATACTCTTAAGTGCCCGATAATTCTCGTCGCCTTGGCGGTTATCCTCAAAGCGGTCGAGACGGTTGTTGAACATATTACGGCTCAAGGAAACGTTAAGGTAGCCGTTTTCCAGAAGGCGTTTAAGCGAAAACCCTGTGGTATAATTCCACTGATTAATGGTCGGGTTAGAACGAAGCACATACTCTTTTTCGGGGGAAGATTCTTTGGGAACTGCAAACGAAAATTCGTCGATAGCTCCCACTCCAATGGCTGTTAATGTCGTTTTTTTGTTGAGTTTGTGCGTGACTTTGTATTGAAAATCCCAGTAGTTGGGACGAATAGGGAGGTCAATGGCTTTGAACAAAAACTGCAAATACGAGCGACGCACCGATGCCAAAAAGGTAGTTTTGGGCGAAAGTGGCCCTTCAAATGTGCCTGCTACCTCAGTGGAGCTGACGCGAAAGTTACCTTGGAGGCGTTCGGGATTTCCTTCGCGCTGGCGGAATTGTAACACCGACGAAAGGGCATTGTCGTAACGCGCATTGAAGCTACTCGAACTCAAGGTGGCGTCTTCAATAAACGATACGTTCAAAATCCCCGTGGGGCCTCCAGAGCTGCCTTGCGTAGCAAAGTGATTGATGACGGGGATTTCGATGCCATCCAGATAAAAAACGTTCTCGTTGGGGCCACCACCACGGATGATGAGGTCGTTACGAAAACCTCCTACCGATCCTGCCGTCCCTCCAACGCCTGGAAGTACCTGAATCACGCGCGAAATATCAAAGTTCCCGCCTGGGTTGTTTTTTATTTCTTCGGTAGTCAGTTTTTGAATGGAGTTGGGGGTTTCGACCGAGGCGACCGAAATAGAACGGTTATAGACGACTTTGGCTTCAGTCAATTGTACCGCTTCTTCTTCAAGGTCAAACGTAATTTGTTGGGCATTTCCCGACGTAAGTACGACGTTGAATTTACTGGCGGTTTTGTAGCCTACAAAAGATGCTTTGAGATTGTAGCTTCCTACGGGTAAGGTAAGTTTAAATTTCCCATCCACGTCGGTGGTGGTGCCTTGGGTGGTGCCTTCAATCTGTACCGTAACCCCAATGAGCGTTTCTTGGGTACGTTTGTCGCGCACAGACCCCAAAATGGTTCCTGTGTTTTGGGCGAACGCATTGGTGAGACTAACGATGAGTAGTAGAGCGAATAGGTGTGTTTTCATGCGAATTTTAAAATGAGCAGTAATAAACATTTATGATTGGATTTGTGTTAATTACTACGATAACATTCCAAATGAATTATTGTTTGTACGAAAACAAAATATTTTTCATTTTTTAGAATGTTTTCACTACTAAAAAATGAACTACGCACTATTACAAGAGCTAATTGGGCACTTAGCCAACTACGAAGCGCAGCGTTCGCCGCTTCAACGGAAGGACATGGAGGGGTTTGTGGCGTACCTCAATCAACAAGTTTTCGCCAAATCGTCTGACCCCGAGTTGAAATTTGAAAATGGAGAAACGGTAGAGGTACTGCTATCGCAGTTGGTGGCGTTTTTGTATCGCTATGCCAAAGGGTATATCAAAAAAGCGCTGGACTCTGCTCACCTGATTACGATTGATGATTTTTCGTATTTGGCGGGCATTTGGCAGACGGGCGGCTGCACCAAAACGGAGATTATCGACATGAACATCCACGAAAAAACGACGGGGATGGAAGTCATCAAGCGGTTATTGAACAATGGCCTTATCGAACAAACGGACGATCCAAAAGACCGCCGAAGTAAACGTTTATTGATTACAGGAAAAGGAATGGGGGTACTTTTCGGAACGTTTGAAGAAATGCGAAAAGCGAGCTTGATTATTGCAGGAACGCTCAATGAAGCGGAAAAAATGCAGTTATTACACTTACTTCAAAAACTGCACTTTTTTCATAAACCGTTGTTTCTCAATGAACGAGACACTGGTTTAGATGGGTTATTGACAATAGTAGAAGCGGCAAAATAAAAGACTTTCCAAGTTTATAAGCCTGTTTAAGCCTAAAACTTGGAAAGTCTTTTTTGCATTGGTACTTACTACACGTATTTTTCGCGAATTTGGAATAATAACCACCCTCCAAGCAGAAACGAAAAGGCAAGACTAATAAGGTTGCTAAACAAACTTCCAATTCCCGCTAGGTTGACAATGCCACTAACTAGGCTCAATAAGAAAATATAGTACATATAATCCCAGCCTTTCTTTTGGCGTTTCATCAGCGGCGAAATGGCCAGCCCTTCTATAAGTACCATAACAGCCAAAATAGCCATTGAAACCCAGTAGAGTCCCATATTACCAAAAGCCGCTAGGCCGATGGCGGTGGCACCAGCGCCAATGCCTAGGACGGCGAGTAATCCTAATGCCCCAAAAATGACTCCAATGATGCAGAGGAAGGGAGAGATTTTAACCAGAATTTCTTTGACGTTGTCAGGCAGTTGTGGGAATTTTGCAAAAACGCCTGCGATTTCGTTTTCGAGGGGAAGTGATTGTGCCATGTGATTGAAAAGGATGAGGTGATAGATTTTAGGTATAGGGAAAAAATTTATCGAACCTAATCCTTTTCAATCAAAGTATCAAGGAGTTACAGCTATTTTTATTAGCTTTCGGTATATTCTCCTTCAAGTTTTGAAATAACTGCTGTTGCCACCGCATTTCCAGCGACGGAAGTTGCCGAACGCCCCATGTCTAAGAAGGGGTCAATACCAAGTAACAGTGCCAACCCTTCGACGGGTAGGTTAAATTGTGCCAACGTTCCAGCAATCACCACCAACGAGGCACGTGGTACACCCGCAATTCCTTTGGAAGTAATCATCAGGGTAAGGAGCATGGCTATTTGTTGCTGAATGGTGAGCGGAATACCGTAAGCTTGGGCAATAAAACCCGTTGCAAAGGTCATGTACATCATCGAGCCATCAAGGTTAAAAGAATAACCCAGCGGCAAGACAAACCCAATGATACGCTGACTACAACCAAATTTTTCCAAAGCAGTGATTTGTTGCGGCAAAGAAGCCTCTGAACTGGCCGTGCTGAAAGTCAAAATCATCGAATCTTTGACGTGTGCCAACAATTTGAGATACGGGATTTTCATGACAAGACAAATAGCCCACAATACCCCGAAAATAAAGAAGAGTAAACCTCCGAAGAAGCATACCATTAGGTAGGCATACGAAATCAAAATGCCGAGTCCTTTCATTGCCACTACGCCCGTCATTGCCCCTAAAACGGCAAAAGGAGCCAATTCCATCACGTACCCAACAATTTTGAATACTACCTCAGAAAGGCTTTCAATGGCTTTGATGAGCTTTTTGCCGTGCTCTCCTACAGCGCCCAAAGCAATCCCAAAAAATAGTGAAAACACCACAATTTGGAGGATTTCGTTTTCGGAAAGGGCTTTAAAGAAACTATCAGGGAAAATATGCAAAATAAAATCTTCGACGGTTTTCATCGACTTACCCGTCACACCCGTGTCGGTACCCGCAGCAGGACGAGGCCACTGTTGTACTTCGCCAGGACGAGTTACATTCACGACCAATAGACCTACGAGTAGGGATAAGATAGTCGCAAAATAGAAATATAACAGGGTTTTGATACCGATACGACCTACGACTTTGAAATCGCCGAGTTTGGCAACTCCCACCGCAAGTGTACAAAATACCAACGGCCCCACAATCATTTTGATCAGTTTGAGGAAGACTTTACTAAGAATCTGGAATTTCTTGGATATTTCGGCTGCCTGCTCGGCGTCCATCGTGCTGTGCAAAATTTGCCCGATAACTACCCCGAGAACGAAGCCAATGACAATTTTGGTAGTAATGTTTAGTTTCATGAAGTGTTGGTTTTTGATGTATAAGTTAGGTTTGCGGATATGATGATTTAGAGATTTTCAAAGGAAATAAAACACTTAGAGTGCCTACTACGGATGTAGTATTTTGGAAATAGGAAACATAATGATTTCAGGTTTAGGGCAAAAGAAGCCTGTTTGTGGCACAAATTAGGAAAAAAACGAGACAGAAGGGCATAAAAAGCTAAAAAATAGCTATTTTCGTTGTAATTTTCCTCTTCCGCTATTAGCGGCATACAATGAGCGATTTTCTTAGCATGTCACCTTATGTGCTTGTAAAATGCAATGTACTAACCGATTGGGTCGCAATTTTCCGAATATCAAGGACAAACTTTTCATTAACATCTAAATCCTAAGTATTTCCTTTAGACCAGTAGTGGCTATTTAACCGAAATAGTTTATTTTACTTGTCATTGTTGATGATTATTGAGTATATTTCGGTATTTTTTTTGATAACATTAGAGAAAAAAAATAGTATGCCTAAAAGCAAAAAATATCCATTAAACATTATTTCTGATACATCTAATAACCCTTTGATTTCTCTTGGGTCGGGTAGTGGGAAGGTATTTGTAGAAAAATATTTTCCGCAAGCTGAAAATGAAATACGAATTGCGAGCTCCTATTTTAATTTAAAGGGTTATGAAATTGGAAATAGCGTTATAAAGTCTTCAAATGTAAGGTATAAAATATTAGTCGGTGGGCATGGTAAGAGGAGTAATAGAATAGATGCAAAAGAAGTTCAAAAGGCTATCCTAAGTAGTATTAAAGAAGAATTAAACGAATGTCATCATCTTTGGGCGAAATCTATCCAGAGCTTAGTTAATAGACTTAACGAAGATTCTTTCATTATTAAAGAGGCAGGTGAGACAAATGATTCTCCACTATTTCATGTCAAATTTTATATTATTGATTGTAAATTCCTTTTCCATGGTTCAGCAAATTTTTCGGGTTCTGGTTTGCAAAATAATGCAGAGCAAATGGGTATAATATCTGAAAACAATATTATTACTCAATTTATTGAATGGTTTGATACAGTACAGAAAGGAGCAAAAGATCTAAAAAAAGAATTGTTAGATCTTTTAGAAGCATGGCTTAAACTTTCGAAACCATTTGACATTTATCTAAAAACAATGCATTTTCTATTAGACTGGGATGATTCTAAAACAAATACAAAATATCAACCTAATTATTATCAAAAAATTGTTATTCAAAATGCATATAAACAGATTAAAGAATATGGGGGTTCTCTAATTATAGCAGCTACAGGTCTTGGTAAAACAATTATGGCGGCAGAAATTGCTCATAGACTTCATGAAGAAAAAAAGAGCAAAGTAACGATTATATTAGCCCCGCCCAATGTTTATAATGAATGGGAAGAGCAATTTGATGAAAGAAATATTCACCATTACTTTTTCAGTATATCTATTTTATTCAAAGGCGACAAAGACACTGAAAAAGACCACCATAAAATAAGTAAATTAAAAGAACTTCTGAGTAGGGCTAATGAATTTACAACAATTATTATTGATGAAGTACACCTATATAAAAATCAAAAAGTTAAAGAGCTAACGGATGAAAAAACTAGTAGTGTTTATGAAAGATTACTGCCCGCCATTAAAAAGAAAGCAAAAGTTATGCTCCTTACAGCTACACCTTATTCGTCAAATATTTTTAATGTAGATAGTATTTTAAATTTACTCCCTCATAATGCTCCAAAAAGAACTAACATTCTTTTTGAAGAAAATAGTAGCTGGAGTGTCAAAAAAGTCGAATTATTGGCTGATTTACCTATTGTTACAATTATTGGTTTGCCTCGAATAATGCAATTATCAAGACAAAGAGGTGACCTAGAAAACGGGCGTATATTTGTTAAATTTGGCGAAGAAAAAAGATATTTTCCTAAGCAAATAATAATTATACCAAGTCACTATAAACTTTTTTTGCAAGATGAGATAGAATGTGTTTTTAATAAAGGCTTATTTGATTCTAAAATAAAGAATCGAAAAAATTTAATCATAAATGATCAAGTCCAGTCTATTCAATTAGATATTTTACAAAATGTCGCTCTATCTTCATGGTTAAGCTCTCCGCCAGCATTAGAGGAAGCGATAAAGCAAAATATTTGTACAGATGATACAATAGCAATGCAACAACACTTATTCGACAAAGAATCAAAATCTATTCCCGATACAACAGGAATAGATTCTGAAGGATATTCTACTAAATTAAAACACTCTAAAGCAAAAAGGCATGAAAATTTATATCCTCTTTTAGGACGTATAGAAAATATAATCCCTAACGATGATAAATTTCTAAAATTAAAAGATATTATCAAAGATAGATATGAATTAGGTAGTAGTAAGATACTTATTTTTGTAAATCGATATAAAACAGGTATTTATCTTTACAAATTACTTAACGAATTATACAAGGGTAAAGTAACATCAACCATTGAACAAAAAGACAAAAATTTAAGACCAAAGCTTAAACAAAAATATAATAGAATTGAATCAATTCGTCGATTTTCTCCAAAATCGACGAATTATAATTTCAGAAGCAGTAAAGAGGCCGAATTTGATATTTTAATTTGTACAGATGCTGATGGAGTAGGGTTAAATTTACAAGATTGCGATACTATAGTCAACTATGACTTACCTGAAACAGCAGATAATTTGTTTCAAAGGTTAGGTAGGATTTTAAGAATGACTACTAATTCAGAAAGAATAACCTATTTTTATTCTTTAATGCCTAATGTCATTATTGATACTATTCCAAATACCCATAGTCCCATAATAAAAAAAATTAAAGATTCTTTTGAAAAATTAAAAGATAGGCATAATGATTCACAAAGTATATTAGGGACAGCAATAATGTCAAATAGCAATTCTGAAAAGGTAATTGATTTGACTGACGATAAGATTTTTTTAGAACTTTCAAAAGATGGGGGGTATGTAGAACTTGATAAAGAGTCAGATGCAGAATCTCAAATATCTCACCATGATACTTATGAAAAGTATAAAAATAGAGTCAATCCAAGTACTGATTTTATTCATTCCTGTATGCTTTATAATGATAGAGTCGAAAGACTTGTCATATTATTAACTTCTGAAAACAAATATATTGCTTTTTCATATAATATTGCCGAGAATCAAATTGATAAGAGCAAGAGCAATTATGCTTTACTGAATAGGATTAAATGTAAGGTTGAAACACCGACGTATTTTAGGCAAGCTGCTGAAATTGAGCAGTTAACAAAGACTGCAATCGAGTTATGGTGTTCGGAAAAGAAAGCCAGTATAAATAATATTCGGAAAATATGTGCTATTTTACTTGTTCCAAAAGAGAATAAAAACTCTGACTCTAAAAAGACAATTAATAAATTTTTGGACCCCTCCAATTTACGTTTGTAATAGGGATGCATTGACTTTTCTTTATAGGATTAATCAGCTTTTTTGCACGGCTGATTTACCGAAGCCGTGCAAAAAAGCTGGTTTCAAATAAAAAATTCACTAATTTAGAGTGACTTTTTTGAAAAAGTAATTTCCAAGAGAAACCTAATAGCAAGCCCACAAGCAAGCGATTTTTATCATTCAGACGATTATCACCAAGCTATGTTTGAGGCCACGCCCAACCTCCACGAAACCCAACAAGATTTTTCTAATTTCAACCACGAACCACCTCATTCTGATTTTGACAGCCATGATATGGGCACTGGCTTTTAAAGGAAATAGGGAAGGAACTACGATTTTTGAAGTTTGAGGCGCTCTTTTTGCACAAACGTAACTTTTACCCCTGCCAATTCAGCTATTTTAGCATTGTCAAAGTCGGTTTTTGTAAGTAGGTTTTGAACAAAATCAAGGTTTTTTTTCTCAATCCCTTTCAATTCCCCCAGCTTTCTTTCACGGGTCAATACAAACTCTTCAATACCCATTGTTGGTTGTTGTTTATTTGTGAGCGTATCTAATTCCTTGTCAAATTTAGTGATTAAGTCCTTTTTTTCAAAACGCACATACAGTTTTAGAAAATTCATTAAGGCTCGAATCTTATCTTTATCAAATTGCTTACTTAATAGCCGTTTGACCAAATTTATTTTTTGGTCAAATAGCTCATTGTCAGAAACTTTCCCTTTGAGAAGTGCCGTTTTTACGGTCAAAATAACGATAGCAAAAGGACTCTCACTTAGCATTAGCTCGTTTTCATCTTGCTCTATTATTTTAAACGTAGTGTAATCATATAAAAGCTTTGTACCGAGGTAGTTTTGTTCGAAACGTGTGGGATGAAACTGTTTATTTCGGTCGGTAAGAATAGCAAAAGCAGTTATAGGCCGCTGATACTTGTCAAATATACGATAGAAATACGTGAACATTCTTTTGCTAAAGCCCTTGTCAGTTGCCCCTTGTACTTCTATATGAACGAGTATCCACTGCTCATTACCTTCATTGGTGAAGACTTTTACGAGTTTATCTACATATTTTGGGTTAAATTCATCTTGATTAGAAGGGAAAAGCTGCTCTAATTCTTTATCTAAAAAGACAAATCCACGCTCTATATCGAAAATTTTCTCTGCATTGGGCACAAAAAATCGGAGAAAGTCATCAAATACATCCTCTAAAATTGCTTTCCATAAAGCGTCGTCACGTTTCATACTTTAGTTATTTAAAAATAAAGGCTGGTTAAATTTAATAAAAACTTACTTTTTTTCGAGCAAACTTAGCATCAACTCCAATAGCCTCTTCGCTAATTTTCAAGTAACACTAGAAACGCAACAAAGTAAAAAATCGCTTTGATTGCCTTGATACTACGACCGTTAACCAATGCCACTCATGAAAAAAAGAGACTTCATCAAACTCGTCGGGCTCGGCGTTACTGGGAGTACATTGCCCCAAGAAGCCACCGCTGCCGAACCTCCACCACTCCAGTTTCCTCCCACCCAAACCTTCAATATGTGCGGGTATGGAGCCCCAAAAATCAATACCGTACGAATTGGGTACATTGGCTTGGGAAACCGTGGCATGGGCGCGCTCGACCGAATTGTGTATATTGATAACGTCGAAATCAAAGCGCTGTCGGATATTCGGCCTGAGCGCACCGATTTGGCTAAGAAAAAACTGGCAGGCACCAAGCACACGCCCGAAGTATATGCAGGCAAAGCCGACGATTGGAAAAAACTCTGCGAACGCCCCGACCTTGACCTAATTTATATATGCACCCCGTGGAATCTTCACGCACCCATGGCGCTGTATGCCATGGAACAAGGGAAACACGTAGCGGTAGAAATCCCCGCCGCAACGACAGTGGATGAATGCTGGAAGCTGGTCGAAACCTCCGAACGAACGCGGAAGCATTGTATGATGCTCGAAAACTGTTGCTACGATTTCTTTGAATTGCTCACGCTCAACATGGCGCGTCAAGGCTTTTTTGGGGAAGTGGTGCACGTCGAAGGCGCGTACATTCACGATATTTTTGACTCCTTTTTTGACAAAGGGAAACGCTACGATATGTGGCGGCTCAAGGAAAATACGCGCAACGGAAACCTATACCCTACCCACGGTTTGGGGCCAATTTGCCAAGTGCTGGACATCAATCGCGGCGATAAAATGGATTACTTGGTGTCGATGTCGAGCAATGATTTTATGCTCGAAGCCAAGGTGAAAGAACTGGCTAAAACCGACGCGACGTTCCAGCCGTTGGTCAATAAAACGTTTCGTGGGAACATGAATACGACCACCATTCGGACTAACAAAGGTAAAACGATTATGTTGCAGCACGATGTGAGTTCACCGCGACCTTACTCGCGCATCCATTTGGTCAGTGGTACCAAAGCGACGGCACTCAAGTACCCGTTGCCAGGCAAAATTTCGACGGGTCACGACTGGATTTCTGAACAAGAAATGAAGACGTTGGAGGAAAAATACCAACCCGCACTTGTCAAAAAAATCGGAGAATTAGCCAAGCAAGTAGGCGGGCACGGCGGCATGGACTTTTTGATGGACTGGCGCTTGATTGACTGCCTACGCAACGGCCTTCCGTTAGACCAAGACGTCTATGACGCAGCTTCGTGGAGTGTGGTTGGGCCGTTGAGTGAAAAGTCGGTTGCCAATCGTTCTAATTCTATTGATATTCCTGATTTTACGGCAGGTGCGTGGAAAAACAACCGCCCCGTTGATATTTCCCTTGCCCAAGGAGGCAATACAACCGTTAAACCCAAATAAAAACTTTCCAAGTTTGATTTCTCCGAAGGTAAAAACTTGGAAAGTCTGTTCAATCCAATACAAAACACAATGATTATTCACATTTCCGAAAACCCCCAAGAACTTGGCCAAGTAGCAGGTGCTGCCGCTGCTGAATATATCCGTAAAGCCCTCGCCGAACGGGACGAAGCAAACGTAATTTTAGCGACGGGTACCAGTCAGTTTGAAACCCTGACGCAATTGCTCAACGAACCCGATATTGACTGGAGCAAAGTGACCATGTTTCACTTAGACGAATACATTGCTTTGTCAGAATCACATCCCGCTAGTTTTCGTAAGTATTTGAAAGAAAGAGTATTGACGAAAGTAACAATGAAAGTAAGCCATCTTATCAACGGCGAAACGCAACCCGAAAAAGAGTGTGAACGATTGGGACAACTTATTTTACAACACCCGATTGACGTCGCTTTGGTAGGGATTGGAGAAAATGGACACTTGGCGTTCAACGACCCTCCTGCTGATTTTGATACCGAAAGCCCCTACATCGTTGTGAATCTCGACGAAGCTTGCCGACGTCAGCAATTGGGGGAAGGCTGGTTTGCTACGTTAGATGACGTACCCAAACAGGCGATTAGCATGTCGATTCGTCAAATTATGAAATCGGCGGCCCTGATTTGTTCGGTACCCGATGAGCGTAAAGCCGAAGCCGTAAAAAACTGCTTGAAAGGCGACGTAAGCCCACTTTTCCCCGCTAGTATTTTACAAAACCACCCCAATTGTGGTATGTATTTGGACAAAGCATCAAGTAAGTTCTTATCTTAAAAATAACCGCCAAACACCCATGCCAAACCGTCGTAAGTTTCTTAAAAAGAGCAGTGTAGCAAGCATTGGGATGGCGGGACTGGACGTGCTCAATCCGTTTGTAAACGATATTTTTTCCCCATTAACCCTCATGAATTCCAACGAAAATACGGAGAACCTCATCGGACTGTACGGGCCTTGGGCGGTATCGCTCATTGAGAGCAAACTTCCGTCTCTTTCATTTCGACGAAAAGAGTGGAATGACCTTGACCAATGGCGTAAAACGGCCAAACAGCGTTTACTCGAACGCATGGGCGTTCCTGACATTGGCGGAATGCCCAAAGTGACGGTTAAAAAGCAGTATGAATACGATGGGCTTCACATCGAGGAATTGACTTGGCAACTGCCGTATGGCCGACCCACGGAAGGTATTTTGCTAAAACCTGCCAAGGCAACGACTCCACTTCCTGCTATTTTGGCCTTTCACGACCACGGTGGAAACAAGTATTTTGGTACGCGAAAGATTACCAAAACTTCTGATGAACAGCATCCGTTGATGAAAGAACACCAGCAGGAATACTACGAAGGAATGGCTTGGGCCAATGAAATCGCCAAGCGCGGCTACGTGGTGTTGGTATCGGATGCGTTTCCATTTGCCAGCCGACGCGTATGGATGCAAGACGTCCCCGCGCATCTTCGTCGGGGGTTGAATGACAACGACCCCGAAAATTCGGAGAATATCCGCAAGTACAACGAGTGGGCAGGCGAACACGAGCACGTGATGTCTAAGTCGCTTTTAAGTGCGGGCACTACTTGGGCGGGGGTATTTTATGCCGAAGACAAAAAAGCGTTGGATATTCTCTGTGCGCGTAAAGACGTCGACGCCAAGCGTGTGGGCTGTGCGGGCTTATCGGGCGGTGGAATGCGCACGGTATTTATGGGGGGCTTAGACGAACGCATCCAATGCGCTGTCTGTGTCGGGTTTATGACTACGTGGAAAGACTTGGTACTTCATAAGTCGTTTACCCACACGTGGATGACCTACGTGCCTATGTTACCCAATGAGCTAGATTTTCCAGAAATATTGAGCTTACGAGCACCGCTGCCCACGATGGTGCTCAACGACATTGACGACGATTTGTACACCCTTTCGGAAATGAAACGTGCCGATTCGATAGTAAAAGATGTGTACACAAAAGCGGGGAACGCCGAGCGTTACAAATGCTCATTTTATCCTGGGCCACATAAGTTTGACAAAAAAATGCAGGAAGAAGCGTTTGCTTGGTTTGATAAATGGTTAAAGTAAGGGTCAGACAACAGTCAGACCCTCACCGCTTGAGGCCGTTTGAACACCGCCTGAGAGGTTATGAAAAAGCCGTCAGACGATAGTCCGACGGCTCATGATTTTTTAAGTCTGACTATCGTCTGACTTACGAATAAACAACGGTATTTATCACCATTTCTTTTGCAGTTTTGGCAATGCCCTCAGGGTCAAAACCGCATTCACGATGAAGCTCTATTTGTTCGCCGTGCTCCACAATTCGGTCAGGAATACCCAAACGCTTGAGTTTAGCCGTGTAGCCGTGGTCGGCCATAAACTCCAATACGGCACTTCCCATTCCACCTTGTAAGCAACCATCTTCAACGGTAATCACTTTGTCGAATTTCTGGAACACCTCGTGCAACAGCTCTTCATCCAGCGGTTTCACAAAGCGCAAGTCGTAGTGAGCAGCACTGATGCCCGCGTTTTCGAGGAGTTGGCAACTTTTAACGGCGTAATTTCCGATGTGACCAATGGTCAGAATCGCCACATCTTCCCCGTCTTTTACTTTTCTTCCTTTGCCAATCTCCAACTTTTCAAACGGGGTGCGCCACTGCGGCATCATGCCTTCGCCACGAGGGTAACGAATCGTAAAAGCTTGTTTGCCGTTTTGAGTTTCGTCGAGCTGTGCGGTGTACATCATGTTGCGAAGCTCTTGCTCATTCATTGGCGAGGCCACAATCATGTTAGGAATACAACGCATGTAAGCAATATCGTACGCACCGTGGTGCGTAGGGCCATCGGCTCCCGCAAAACCTGCACGGTCGAGGCAAAACACTACTGGAAGCTCTTGGATACACACGTCATGCACCACTTGGTCGTAGGCACGCTGCATAAACGTACTGTAAATGTTGCAGAAAACTACCGACCCTTGCGTAGCCATTCCCGCCGAGAACGTAACAGCATGCTGTTCGGCAATGCCTACGTCGAAGGCACGTTCAGGCATGGCTTTCATCAACAGATTCATCGACGAACCCGAAGGCATGGCAGGTGTTACACCTACTACTTTGGGATTTTGTTCGGCCAATTCTACCAATGTATGACCAAATACCTCTTGGTATCTGGGTGGTTGAGGCGTATCGGGGATCTTCTTGAAAATTTCGCCCGTTATTTTATCAAACTTTCCAGGAGCATGCCATTTGGTTTGGTCTTTTTCAGCTGGCGCAAAACCTTTTCCTTTGACCGTGACGCAGTGCAACAGTTTGGGGCCTGGAATGTCTTTAAGATCGTTGAGAACATGAACAAGATGGTCAACATCGTGCCCGTCGATGGGGCCAAAATAGCGCAGATTAAGCGATTCAAATAGGTTACTTTGGCGCAACAACGTTGCCTTGAGTCCATCTTCTACCCTTGATACAACCTCGCGGGCACTTTTCCCAAATTGACTCATTTTTCCCAACAAATTCCACACTTCTTCTTTAACACGGTTGTAGGTGTGAGAAGTAGTGATGTCGGTCAAATATTCTTTCAATGCCCCTACGTTGGGGTCGATACTCATGCAATTGTCGTTGAGGATAATCAGCATATTGGTATTTGCCAATGACCCTGCGTGGTTCATTGCTTCAAACGCCATACCGCCCGTCATGGCACCGTCGCCGATTACCGCAATCGAATGCTGGTTTTTGAGCCCTTTTAGTTGAGCCCCCACCGCCATACCCAATGCCCCAGAGATAGACGTAGAAGAGTGTCCAACGCCAAAGGCATCGTACGGACTTTCTTTACGTTTAGGAAATCCAGAAATCCCACCGTAGAGTCGATTTGTATGAAATACATCCCGACGCCCCGTCAAGATTTTGTGACCATAGGCTTGGTGACCTACGTCCCATATAAGCTGGTCGGTAGGTGTGTTAAACACATAGTGTAGCGCAACAGTCAGTTCTACTACACCCAGACTCGCGCCAAAATGTCCTCCATACACCGAAACTAAATCAATGATGTACTGCCGAAGTTCTTGAGAAACTTGGGGGAGGTCTGCTGAGTCAAATTTCCGCAAGTCATCGGGCGTGTTGATTTGCGAAAGTAATTTACCGGGAGTTATGAGCATCGTTTAACGGCTTGAAACTAAACGTAGAAATATAACTTGCTTGCTGATAAAAGTGTTTTGCAAAGTTATGAAAAATGCCAATCGCTACCCACACTTTGTGCGGTGCATTGGTGGTAAAGCAACATTGATAATGGCTTATTGTTGGCTTGCTTTGTAGAGTTTTTGCTTCTCTTCTCGGGTGAGGCTTTCGTAACCAGATTTTGAAATTTTATCCAAAATCGCGTCAATTTCGTCCTGATTAGGGATTATTACCGAAGTATTCTCACTTTTTTGACTAAAATGACGAGCAGTAGTGGAGGTGGTGGCACGCGCTCGCTGAGGCACTTGGATACGTGGTTTTGAGGTAAAAATTTTCTGAAAAAATTCTCCCATACTGTAGATAGGTTTTCCCCAATCGTACCCATTTTGGAGAGATTTAATAAACCCAAACCCAACCATCGCTCCCGCTAAGTGGGCCAAATTCCCGCCTGCATTGGGGCCTACCAACTGTGCCATCGTGATGATAATACACAGGGCTGCAATGTATTTGAGACGAACGGGACCAATGAGAAACACAAAAAAGGTGTGTTCGGGTAGTAACGTGGCTGCTCCTAAAATCACGGCGAATACCGCGCCCGAAGCCCCAATTAAACTGGTGTTGGCAAGTTCAGGTTGGAAATAGGGCACTAGGTTGTACATGGTCAAAAACAGTACACCGCCTGCCAAACCGCCCAGTAAAAAAATCGCAATCAAACGTCGGCTACCGAGGTATTCTTCCAATACTTGCCCAAACCAGTAGAGCGATAGCATGTTAAAGAAAACATGAAAAGGCCCTTGATGAACAAAAAAATTGGTCAAAAGTGTCCAAGGCTTGTATAAAAAAGCGCCGAAGCTCGCGGGTAAACTAAGCTGATCCATTACCCACTGGTAATAATGGGGGTATTGAGCAATCGTGAAAACGATGTACAAAATGATAATCGCCACAAAGACGATGACATTGGTCAAAATAAGCTTGATGACCGCGTTGTTCGTCTTTGAAAATTCGCCTCTAACATCATCAAAAATGCTGCTCATCGCTCTCTTTTGTTCAAATAGGTGTTACAAAATAACCCGTTTATTGCCAAACAAGTTTTGGTTTGTGACTGAAAATTAGAGAAAAAGATACAAAAAGCCAAATTAATACATGCGTCTAATTTTCCAGATTTTCAATAGTATATACGCAAAAATCATGCCTCCGAGGTGGGCAAAGTGAGCAACGCCCGAATCTTGGATGTTAATTCCTGCATAAAGTTCGTACAAGGCGTAAAAAGTAACGAAATATTTGGCTTTAATAGGAATAGGGAAAAACAATAACATCATTTCCATGTTTGGGAAAATGAGTCCAAAAGCGGCAATGATACCAAAGATAGCACCCGATGCTCCTAGCATTGGGATATTGCTTCGGTTGTCAATGGTACTTTTTACAAAAGCAATACTGTCGTTGATATACGAAATATTCTTAGGCTGGTCTTCAAAACTATTGAGAAAATCAAGGGCTGAGTGCTTCACATTGGGTGCAAAACGAGTCAAAAAATCCAAGAATGCTTCGGGGGAAGGATATTGGCTGTACAAATCCACCGCTTGTTTTAACTCATACATCTCATAAAAATTAATCGCTGAATAAAGAAAACCTGCGCCGATACCCGTAATAAAGTAAAACATCACAAAGCGTTTGGGGCCAAGAACGTGTTGTTCGAGCAAAGGGCCAAAGAAAAACAACCCAAGCATGTTACTAAACAAGTGCCCCACGTTTCCGTGCAAAAACATGTACGTGACAAATTGGTGCGGCTTAAAACTAGGCCCAGTGACGGGGTAAAGCGCAAACAAATTCTCAATGAGGGGATTAAGACTTTGTAAAAAATAAATGAGTACGTTTAGAATAAGTAAATTTCTAACGGTAGGGGTGATGTTAAACATGGCTTTCTGGGCTTATTTTAATAAATTAGCTACTTTATCTAACGCCAAAATGGAGAAAATCGGTTCGCCAGTTGGGGTATAATTAGGATTAGATGAGACAAAAAGTTGGTTGATAAGTCGTTCCATTTCATCGGAAGAAAGGCGAACCAAATGCCGCGATGCAAAGCGTTTGGCCAAACTTCGAGCGGTTGTTTCGGCTCGGTTAAGTTGAAGGTCGGCATAGCTTTGGCGGAGTTGTTCGGTCAGTTCTTCAAAAATCTTTTGTGCATCTTCGGCAGGAAAATCAGTTGGCATACTTCTCACCACAAGCGTATCGGGGCCTAAGGAATCAAAATCGAACCCAAGTGCCAAAATTTCGTCACGCATTTCGAGGACAAGTGGCACGTCGGCCAACGGTAACCGAACCGTAATCGGAAACAAAAGTTGTTGCGAAACGGCGGTTTGCGATTCTAGTTGTTTCAAATAGCGGTCGTAAAGTACCCGCTCGTAAGCCGCGCGCTGGTCGATAAGCATCATGCCCGATTTGACCGATGACACAATGTAGCGATTCTGAATTTGAACGGCCAAACGACGATTTTGGAGTTCTTCGTCTTCTTTGATTTGGACGTCGTTGGCGCGGCTGCCCAGCGTTGGGCTTGGCGCAGACGGAGTCGTTGGGATAAATTCGTCTTCTTCTCCCAAATCGAGCGTAGCCTGAACAGGCGTGGGGTCTGATTTCTGAAACCCCTCAAACAATTTATCCCAATTGGCTAGGTTTGACTCTTCCCTCGGAGTTTTGCTCGGAGGTGAGTAAGAAGAAGCGAAAGAACTACCACTGTTATCACTACCTAAGCTTGGATTACTCTCTTGGGAAGAGGGCATAGACAGCGGCTTGGTGGGAGTAGAACGCGATGGCAACGGACTCAAGAAATTGACGTTTGAGTCAAAATCAATTGAATGAGAAAGGTGGTTGACGCTGATTGCTTTTCGGACGGCGGCCATCAACAAGGCATAGACCGAGCGCTCATCGTCAAATTTTATTTCGGTTTTGGTTGGGTGAATGTTGATGTCAATGTGCGACGGGTCGAGGTCGAGGTGAAGTACATAAAAAGGGTGACTCCCCTCGTTGATGGTACCCTCATAAGCCGATAACACCGCGTGGTGCAAATAATTATGTTTGACGTAGCGGTCATTGACAAAAAAGAACTGCTCGCCCCGAGTTTTGCGGGCAAACTCAGGTTTTCCAATGTATCCTTTTACGGTCACAAAAGGGGTTTCCTCCTGGCAATTAATGATATTCTCGCGGTAGTTTTTCCCAAACATATCCACGATACGGCGGCTAATTTTACCCGAATATAAGTTATAAATCTCGGTATCGTTGTGGTAGAGCGACAAGCTTACTTCGGGGTGAGCAAGGGAAACGCGCTGAAACTCGTCCAAGATATGACGCATTTCTACCGAATTGGTTTTGAGAAAGTTGCGACGAGCAGGTACGTTGAAAAATAGGTTTTTTACCAAAATATTCGTTCCTGGCAAACACGCCACCGATTCCTGAGACTTTAAATCAGACCCCTCAATACGAAGCAGTACGCCTACTTCGTCGGCAGCACGGCGTGTACGCATTTCAACTTGAGCCACTGCTGCAATAGACGCCAACGCTTCTCCGCGAAACCCCATCGTCCGAATACGGAACAGGTCGTCGGCAGTGCGAATTTTGGAGGTTGCATGTCGTTCAAAACTCATGCGGGCGTCGGTTTCAGACATGCCAACACCGTCGTCGATGATTTGAATGAGCGTGCGGCCCGCATCACGAATGATCACTTGTATATTTTTAGCCTGTGCATCGATGGCATTTTCCAACAATTCTTTTACCACAGAAGCAGGCCGTTGAACTACCTCTCCCGCAGCAATTTGGTTGGCGATGGCATCAGGAAGCAGGCGAATTATATCTTGCATATCGAGCGTTGACTTTCAAGAACAGATAACAAAATAACACAGGAAAAACGTTTACCAGATGCTGTTTTGTTGAAAAAAAATATATCCTAAAAACAAATCAAAAAAAAACTGGTTTTTATCATTAAAAAAACAAATATTTGAACTTTGCATAGATAGCAACCTGTGAACTGACCGTACTTTAACAAAAAAATACCCCGTAAAAAAAGTTTGGCACGCTGTTTGTGAGAGGGCTTAAATAGACGCCTAATGACCTCTACGTTAAACAGTTGTTAAACATTAATAACCCTTCGAAATGAAAAAGCCTAACCTACACTTAGTTTTTCAATGGCTTATTTTTCTGCCAGTTATCTTGCCTTTGTGCATTGTGTTTGGAGCTATCCAAGGAGTAGTCAACACAGTTGAACAGATGGCCCATCAAATGTGGACTGATGTATCGACCACTGATAAAGTTGAAACGTCCGATTTATGACTTTTTTTGAGAAAATAAGCTTCCAATTCTTTGGAACATCTTCTTCTCGAATTGTAAAAAAAATAGATACTGACCGAATACCCAACCGTATATCAATAAGATAATTTGGTATAAAGGCAGAATAACAAAAATATTGAAGCACCAGACCGCCCATGTTGCTTCAATCCCTAGCCATTTGACCATCCAACGCTTGGTGTACATGACCGTAAAGCCAGTACATGCAAATACAAGCAGGATGATCAACACTTGCCATCCACTTTTTACGTTCCACCGTTTCTTTAGTTTTTCTATCCAATTCATTGAACGCCCACGTATTGGGTGATGGAGGGTTGTGACTTGTTTTTGGTTTTTTGGAAAAAATACCCAGGGAGGCTACTCGTACAAAAACGGTAGATGCTCAAGGCCAATTTCCTCAGAATCAAGTGATAAAAACTCTTCCCAGAATGGATCATTGGGTAGAGCGGCTCGGCAAAGAATTGATTCCTTTTTGACGGGATGAACAAAAAACAACCGACGGGCGTGTAGGTTGATGCTGCCGTCGTTGTTAGCGCGGGCATAGCCGTATTTCAAATCTCCACGAATCGGACATCCAATTGCAGCTAATTGTACCCTGATTTGGTGCGGTCGGCCTGTGATGGGTGTTACTTCCAACAAAAAGTGCTTATTGATTTCGCCCAACACACGGTAATGAAGCTCGGCTTTTTGCGCGTTGGGTACGGGCATGTCGTGGGCTGTAACAAAATTCTTGGCTTCGTCTTTCACCAACCAATTGGTCAATTTATCTTGGTTTTTGGGAGGGCGACGACGCACTACAGCCCAATAAGTTTTTTGAACTTCGCGCTTGCGGAAAATTTCGTTCATGCGCTCAAGCCCTTTGGAAGTGCGTGCAAAAACAACTAGCCCGCTCACGGGGCGGTCGAGGCGATGAACTGTTCCTAAAAATACTTCACCAGGTTTTTCGTACTTTTCCTTGATGTAGTCTTTTACTAATTCCAATAGAGGTATATCGCCCGTGGCGTCGCCTTGGACAAGAATACCTGGAGCTTTGTTGACAACAATGAGGTGGTTGTCTTCGTATATGACATGAAATGGCTTGGCCATTGAGATAAAGCGTTTGTGTTAATTAACGGTAACGGATACGAACGGGGGATAGTTTCAATACGATTCCTTTTCGTTGGGGAAATCGTTGGATTTGACGTCCTTCACGTAGTTCTGAACGGCGTCGGTCATGATACCGTGCAAATCGGCGTAACGGCGTAAAAAGCGTGGTTTAAACTCCTTTGTAATCCCTAGCAAATCGTGCAAAACAAGGATTTGGCCGTCGGCATGAGGCCCTGCTCCAATCCCGATGGTCGGGATACTCACGCTTTTCGACACTTTTTGGGTCAGCGACGCGGGGATTTTTTCCAACACCATGCCAAAACACCCAATTTCGTCAAGCATTTGGGCATCTTGCAAAAGCTTTTCGGCTTCAGCTTCTTCTTTTGCCCTTACCGTGTAGGTACCAAATTTATAAATAGACTGCGGCGTAAGTCCCAAATGCCCCATCACAGGCACACCCGCACTGAGGATACGTGTAATAGAATCTTTGATTTCGATGCCTCCTTCAACCTTGACAGCATGGGCACCCGACTCTTTCATAATGCGAATGGCAGAATCAAGCGCGGCACGGGAATTTCCTTGGTAGGAGCCAAAAGGCAAATCGACGACCACAAAGGCGCGTTTTACGGCCCTGACTACGGCTTGGGCGTGGTAAATCATTTGGTCGAGGGTAATCGGCAGGGTAGTTTCGTGACCTGCGATGACATTGGAGGCTGAGTCGCCCACCAAAATAATGTCAATACCAGCAGCATCAACGATGCGAGCCATCGAATAATCGTACGCAGTAAGGGCCGATATTTTCTCGCCCCGGTGCTTCATTTCCTGAATGATGTGGGTCGTTATTCGTTTTACTTCGACAGAAGATAACTGTGTTGACATAGCAAATTATTATACGATTTTTGGGAGTACTACTAACGAGGACGAAGCCACGGTTCGGGGTTGAGGCGATTGGCTTTGTTGTTATTTAATTTCCAAATCTGAAAGTTAACTTCTGAAATTCCTTCGCCGTCCGTGGCGACCACCCCAATAACGTCACGCGCTTTTAAACGTTGTCCAGGTTGAACGTTGACGCTCTTGAGCTTTGCATAAACGGTGTAAAAGTCGCCGTGCTGAACAAGCACCACGTTTTTCATCAAATATTGGTTCTCAATTCCTAAAACAACCCCATCAAATACGGATTTAACTGTCTCACCTGCTTTGGTTTGAATATCGATTCCGTGGTTTTCTTGGTTGACATTTTTCATTACTTCTTTGGTCCCAAAACCAT
The DNA here is from genome assembly GCF_000482465.1 of Runella limosa DSM 17973. GTDB lineage: Bacteria > Bacteroidota > Bacteroidia > Cytophagales > Spirosomataceae > Runella > Runella limosa. Next base: position 1,209,595 of record NZ_KI519420.1, on the reverse strand, counting down.
CAGAAATAAACCCAGGCACGGGCCACGGCAAGCGGCCTCGATTGGCGGCAAAAGAGGAAGCCAGTTTTACTTCTGCTTCATTCATCCCGCTTTCGTTCACTTCTTCAACCTCTCTTTCTTTTTTCGGCTCGGGTTTGCTTTCTGCTTCGGCTTTGGCTACCTCGTTGTTTTCGCGGGGTTTTTCAGTAGGTTTATTGCGAGCGGCTTCTCTTTCAGCCCGTTCGCGCTCAACGCGTTCAGCTTTTTCGCGGTTTGCTCGTTCGCGAGCAGCAGCACGAGCTCGCTCGCGGCGTTCTTCGATTTCGCGTTGAATGATGCGGGTTAAAGCATTTTCAAGTTGTTTGTTGGCTTTCCGAACTTCCGATACTTCGGCGATAATTTCTTTTTCACGACCGCTCAATTCTTTTACAACTTTATCTTGCTCTCCTTTGAGTTGTTCCAAATTTTTACCTTCAGCAATCTTGGATTGGAGGGCGTTTTCTTGGTCTTTCTTTTTGTTAGAAATACTCGTTGATTTAGAAATCATCAACGATTGCACTTTTTTCATTTCACTGACCTGCTTTTCCCGCTCGTCAGTGTATTGTTTTAAGTATTTGTAACGAATCAAAAACTGATTAAAAGTAGGTGCCGAAAACAAGAAACTAAGCTCACTGAGGCTATTGTTGCGTTTGGCGGCGTTATAAATCATCTTTGCATACTCTTCGCGAAGTTTTGAGAGGTCTTTATCAAGTTCCAATTTTGCTTTTTGCAACTCGCTCAACTCATTGTCCATCAATTTGAGGTCTTCGTTGATGAGTTCTACCTTGCGATTTTGGGCGTTGATTTGCTGCTTGATGGCCTTGAGCTGCCCCAAACTAGCACGTTTTTGTTCCGTTGTTTTTTTCAATACTCCCTGAAGTTCTTGCAAGCGTTCAAGGTTTTCGCGTTTTTCTTTCTCTAGTTGTTGGCGGCTTTTTTGGGCAAATCCCTGAAGACTTGCTGTGAGTAACCCAACAATCAAAAAAGAAATAAAGCGTATTCGATAAATGGCATTCATACAGTAATTTTAGTGTTAGTTTCGTTCGTATTTGGCAGGAATACTGAACGGAAAGCTCAAGGGTTTTTCGCTCAACTCAACTTTTTGGTGCTTGATTCGAAACACCGTTTGGTAGCGTTGTTGGTCTTTTTTTGACTCGTAATCCAACTCAATCAAGCTGGTGTAAGGAAATAAGTAATTGTTGAGCTGGGTAAAATCTTCGTAGTCGAGCGTCAGTGAGTTTTTGGTGGGCTGCTCAGTCACCAACAGCTTTTTCAAGCGGCGATTTTGCTCACCAATGTAATTTTCAAGGGAAATTTTACCTTCGTCTTGGCGAAGCATAAAATAGTCTTTTTCTTTTTTGAAGCGCTGGCCTGGTTTTTTCGGAATGGGCATATTTCCCACTAAAATCGACTGAATGAGGTCAAAACTTAGCTGAAAATTAAACTGCTGACTCAGTCCTGCAAAGTCATACAAATACACCTTTTTGTTGTAACGGTCCACAATTTTGATGGAGTCTCTAGTAATGATACCCCGTACAACTTCAATGGGACCTTTAGAAACCTGCAACCAAAGCAAACTGTCTTTACGCATCCGCATGGTCACGCTGGCATCGTCAATTTCTTGGTCTTTGCTCTTAAACGAGATTTTCGATTTGGCACTCAAATAACGAAAATCAACATTTTCGATGCTGACTTTAATGTCTTCATGTTCAACGACTGGCTTAACGGCAATTGCAGTATCCTTTTTAGGTTGAACGATGGTATCTACTTTTACGACAGCAATGCTGTCGGTGGGGACACTTTGCTGGCTTTTTTGTCGTTGGCGATGGCACGACGACAAGCCTGCAAAGAGCGTAATTCCCACAAAAAACAACCAATTGAGCTTCATTCCTTTGTTTTTATTCTATCAACTGTCCTGTTGCAATTTTTTTATCTATTTGTTGGCTGTTTTCTCCCATACTTTTGGCCTTTTTCCATTGCTCCACGGCCTTTTCTTTTTCCCCGAGTTGGTACAATACGTCCCCATAATGCTCTACAATGGTACCGCTTACCTTGTTGTTGCTTTCAATGGCTTTTTCGAGATAAGTACGGGCGTTTTTGTAATCTTTCATCACGTAGAGTACCCAAGCATAGGTATCTAAGTAAGTAGCATTGGTGGGATGACGCTCCACTACGCTTGCGGCCATTTCTTTGGCGCGCCCGAGCTTATCTTTACGAAGCGATAAGAAATAGCTGTAATTATTAAGTACGTGGTCGTTTTTAGGGTCAATTTTAAGGGCTGCTTCGTACGAATCATCCGATTTGGCGTACTCGCTAAGTCCGTGGTAGGCATCTCCAAGTTGGGCCAAAATAGCGCCTTGCAAGTCTTTGTTTTCACTCGTTAATTTTTGCGCTTCTTCGAGGGCATCCACAGCCTGCTGGTAGTGTTTTTTCACAAGATGTGCCGAGCCGTTGGAATACCAAAAAAGCCCTTGGTTCGGAAACGTTTCAATGGCTTGTTCCGAATGGGCAATGAGGCTATCCAGTTGATTCAAATCACTATCAAGTTGCAATACAGCTCCCCACACTTCATACATTGATGGGTTGATACGGGCGGCTTTCATGTAAGCATTACGCGCTTCTGCTTTGCGGTCAGCTTTGGCGAGGAGGTCGGCATACACTACGTAAGCCCGCATGTCTTTGGGGTGCGCTTTGACGATTTCTGCGGCGCGATTGAGCACTTCTTGGCGTGTAGCCTCGTCTTTGGCTTCCCGCAGCAGTCCCACCAACGCCTGCATTTTGGTATCAATGTCAGCATTGGGGTTATTAAACATTTGCCCCATTTGCTGGTCGGCGGCCTTGTTATCACCATTTTGTCTAAAAAGCTCCGCCAGCATTATGCGAGCATCGCCTTGGTCGGGGTTAATTTTGAGGGCTTTTTCGAGTTGTTCTTGTGCCTCTTTGGGGCGTTTGCCCATGATAAGCAACTGCGCCAATTCCACCACATATTGTGCTTCAGTCGGCTCGGCATTGATGAGTTTATTGGCTTCGTCGATGGCTTTGTTGGGCTTATCTAGTTTGAGATAAATCCGTTGCTTTTGGTGAATAAGGTCTTCATCGATACCCAGCGATTTTTCCACTTCGTCGTACGCTTTGAGGGCTTCTTCGTACTTTTCATCCAAAATATACACCGCTGCAAGCTCAAGTCCGTACTCGGCATTTTCGGTATCTTTTCGGATAATGTCTTTGTACAGTTCGGCAGCCTTGCTGTATTTGCGTTGTTGACTGTAAATTTCGGCTAACTGTATGATATAAAACGTATTATCTGGAGAAAGTTGGGTTGCTTTTTGGGCATAAATAGCGGCTTCGTCCAAGCGTTCACGTTTGAGAAGAACACGCGCCAACTCGTAGTTAATAGCAGGGATATTAGGACTCATTTTGAGAGCAGTCCGAAGCACGCTATCAGCCCGCTGGTATTCCTCCATCGTAGCGTATTTCATGCCGTCGGCAAGCAAAGATTCTAACTCATATCTTTGCGATTTTTGGGCGTCGGTTTCTCCGACAGGTTTATTTTTTTGAGCCATCACAAATTGACTCAAAAAAAGGACTACCCAGAGAAGGGATGGATTTTTCATTGATTAAGAGAATCTCGTTGGCTGGTGCTGTTTAAGGCTCAATCTATCATAAAAAACGAGATAAACGAAGCAAAATTGGAAGAATTTAGCCGTTTTACCAAAATTTATGAAAAACCTACCCCAAAATACGTGTTTTAGGGGTAAGCGATTTCAAGCCAGACAGGGCAATGGTCGGAGTGTACTGCATCGGCCAATTGGCGACAAGCTATGACTTTGTCTTTGAGGTCGCTACTAATTGACTGATAATCAATGCGCCACCCTTTGTTGTTGCCCCTTGCTCCTGCCCGATAACTCCACCAACTGTATTCTACCAAGTCGGGGTTGGCATGACGGAAGGCATCCGTAAAACCACTTTCAAACCATTTGGTCATCCAAGCGCGCTCTTCGGGCAAAAATCCTGTAGTGTTTTTGTTGCGAACGGGGTCGTGAATGTCGATTTCTTGGTGGGCAATGTTGTAATCCCCCACAATGACTAGGTGCTGACCTGTCTGACGAAGCGCATGAATCCACTCGTAAAAATCCTCTAAAAAACGCATTTTGACATCTTGTCGCTCATCGCCGCTTGTTCCTGACGGAAAATAAGCATTAACGACGGTCAAACCGCCAAAATCAGCCCGAACGACGCGCCCTTCGTAATCGTACAATTCCATTCCGCAGCCATGTACGCAGCGATCGGCGGGAGTTTTGGCAAAAATAGCCACTCCACTATAGCCTTTTTTTTGGGCGGCATTCCAGCCTACCAGCTGATAACCAAGGGTTTCGAACTCAAGCAAACTCACTTGGTCGAGGGTAGCTTTTACTTCTTGAAAACAAAGAATGTCAAAAGGTTTGTCGGCGAGCCATTCGGTAAGGCCATTGCGCATGGCAGCGCGAATGCCATTGACGTTGTAGGTAAGAATTTGCATAGGAGGGATAAAAATTGGTCGCAAATATAAAGAGCGCACCCCAACGAGATGCGCTCTTTACTAGATTCTTTTGGGGAAATGAGCCACCCCTCGTCGTTTATTTAGTGAGTGATGGCTGCTTTTTTGTCGGTTTTGTCACTAAAGAAAATCAGGAACAAAACAAGTACGCCTGCTGCAATACCTGCGGGAACTGTCCAGACACTCAGCCAGTTGGTGATATTTTCGGCATTGGTGTTGTTGGCAAGCACTTGTCCGCCCAACCAAGAGCCAATACCCATCCCGATGCCGTAGGTCGCCAAGGTGATAAGCCCTTGCGCCTGTGATTTGATACGCTCCCCTGCTTTGGTATCGGTATAAATTTGCCCTGTCACAAAGAAAAAGTCGAAACAAACGCCGTGGAGTAAAATGGCGGCATAGAGCATCCATTCGCTGGTAGAGGCATCGCCGTAGCCAAAGCAAAGGAAGCGAATAATCCAAGAAATAAGTCCAACGGCAAGCATCCATTTTACGCCCAAACGGGTAAATGCCAACGGAATAAGCAGCATAAAACCAACTTCCGATACTTGACCGAGTGACATTTTGTTTTCAACAAACTCCATGCCCGATGCCCGCAACGAGGGGTTAGCAAATGCGTAGTAGAACGACAACGGAATGCAAATCGCTACGGAAGAGATAAAGAAAATCGTAAATGAACGGTCTTTGAACAATGAAAAGGCATCAGCGCCGATGATTTGACCAATGTTAACGGGGCCCGTAGCACGTGGTGGGGTATTGGGAAGCGTAAAAGCCAATAGACCAAGCACCAACGACGTTCCCATCGAAATTTGGAAAATAGTGGCTTTATCGCCCACGTTTAAGAAACCAATGAGGTTGGTAACCGCAATCCAAGCCACGGTTCCCATCACCCGAATGGTAGGAAAATCTCTTTCGGGCGATTCGATTTGACGCATCGAAATAGATGTGGTAAGCGCAATGCAGGGCGCAAAACACAAGCAGTACAATAAAATATACCAGAAAAAATTATTGGCATCGGTGACTTGCGAAAGCACAAATAGCAACCCAGCGCCGATAAGGTTGAGCACACCGAGTACTTTTTGAGCCGCGAAATATCGGTCGGCTACAGCACCAATAAAAGGCGAAATAATCATAGCAATAGAGAACGCAGTGTAGGCATTCCCAATTTGGTCGCCCGTGGCATTGAGCTGTTTACCAAGATAAACGCTCATTTGTCCGTACCAAGATCCCCACGTAAAGAATTGGAGGAACATCATGAGCATCAGTTGTATCCGAACCGAAGATTTCATAGTTAGTTTTTTAGGGTTTTAATGTTGAAGTGGCGAAAATGGTGCTTTTTACGGTAAATTTCAAAAAAAGTGGGTTTGTTGCCGATACTACTCTTTGATTTGGGGAACATACTAGCGGCCTTTGCCTCCCAGCGCGATTTTGTGGGTAATTCGGCGCTTTTTGTGAGGAGTATTTGTAATATTGCAAGAAAACGAACGTGTTATGCTCACCAAACTTCATATCCAAAACTTTAAAAGCCTAAAGGAGGTTACGCTGGACTTACAGCCCGTGAATCTGTTGATAGGGCCTAATAATTCTGGAAAAACAAATCTGTTAAAGGCAGTGGAGTTTTTGGGCAAATACAGGTTGTCACAACTTCCCGTGGATATATTTTTACAAACCTGCTTTAAACATGAAAATGCTGAAGTGCTAGTAGGAGTTGAAGCTGCTGAACAAAGCTATATTGGTAAATACAAATTAAATGATTCAGAAGAGGGAATAGAGCGTTTGAGGTATTATAATGCTAAAGAAGCAGATAATGTGAGTGTGACTCCAGAACTCTTAGAATTTATAAAGGTATTAAATGAAATTCAGTTATATCGTCCGAACCCATTGAAATTTACGGAAGCTCAACCCATTATTTCTAGCGTTGCTGTCAATGAAGACGTTTCCAATTTAGTGCCATTTTTAGAAACCTTACGGGATGAGTACAGAGAAAATTTTGCCCAAATTGAGGAAGACATACGGAAGTGCCTACCAGAATTTCAAGACATTCGTTTCAAAACGGTAGCTCCTACTACCAATAGCAATGATAACCGTACCTTCAAAAAATGGGGTTTGTTCAGCGAGGTCAGTAAAATGACTTACTGGGCCGAAGAGCTTTCAGAAGGCGTTCTGTATTTTGTGGCGCTGCTGTGCATCATTCACCAACCGAATCCTCCTAAATTGCTTCTATTGGAAGAACCTGAACGGGGAATACACCCACGACGGATTAAAGAAGTCATGGATTTTATTTTTAACCTGTCGCAATCCAAAGGCATTCAGGTAATTATGACGTCACATCATCCGTACGTTCTGAATGAATTTGAAGATATGCCCGAGGCGGTTTTTGTGTTTGATAAAGATGACGAGGGCGCTACTCAAGTTCGAAATTTGCAAAAAGACATCATTGCTCCATCCAATGAAGAGAATGATAAACAGGGTTTACCCAGAATTAAGTTTACTCAAGACTTGGCCGAACATTGGTTTTCGGGCTTTTTAGGAGGAGTACCCGCATGAGAACGCTCAAATATGGGTTTTTCGGAGAAGATATTGCCCAACAACTTTTCCTTGAAAATTATCTTTTGCAACTCCCTCTTATCCTAAATGACCAGGTAGCCTTTGTGCGTGATGTTGATTTTAAACTTAAAGGACATAATAAGTCAAATGTGATAAAGCTCTTGTCGGATGCAGTTCAGATTGGATTATCACAATATCACCAAGATGTGTTTTTCGTGGGAGTTGATTCGGACGATGAGCGTATGACTGAGCATAAAAAGCAGTATCTTCAAATAACTGAGCAGGTTAGTTTAGCACATCGAGATAAAACCTTTATTTTCATTCCAGTTCAATGTATCGAGCACTGGCTTTTGTATTTGAAATTTAAAAGAGAGCATCCTAATTCCAATAAAAATGAAAAGTACGAGCAAATTGCACGGGCAGATGCCAAGAAAAAAATGTACGGAAATGCTCGACCTGTTATGGATAAACAGATGGGTATAGTGGCAAATTGTACCCAAAATATGGATATTGAATGGCTGGTTGAACGCTCCGAAAGTTTTCGCCATTTTCATTGCCAATTAATTGATTTTCTTACTGATAAAGATACCAAGACAAGCAGATAGTTTGGCTTGTTTTATAGTTTCATGAAGCAACTAATTCAAAACCTCCAAAACGGACAGACGATTTTGGAGGAAGTGCCCGCTCCTCAGGTGAAACGCGGTGCGGTATTGATTCACACTCGACGCAGTTTGGTGTCGTTGGGTACTGAGCGAATGTTGGTCGAATTTGGGAAAGCCAACCTGATTGAAAAAGCCCGCCAACAACCCGAGCGCGTTAAAATGGTGTTGGATAAAATCAAGTCGGATGGCTTGATGCCTACCCTAGAAACAGTTTTTAACAAATTGGGGCAACCTTTGCCGTTGGGATACTGCAACGTCGGTGAAGTGGTTGCCGTCGGAGAAGGGGTTTCCGACCTGCGCGTGGGCGACCGTGTGGCGTCCAATGGCTCTCATGCCGAAATTGTGTGCGTGCCGCGTCACTTGGTGGCCAAAGTTCCCGACAATGTCACTGACGACGAAGCAGCGTTTACGGTCATTGGTTCCATCGGTCTTCAAGGAGTTCGGTTGCTGAATCCTACTTTGGGTGAAACGGTGGTGGTAATTGGACTGGGGTTAATTGGGCTGCTCACGGCCGAACTGCTGCGCCTGAATGGTTGTCGGGTAATTGGGGTGGATTTGGACGAACAAAAGTTAAAGATAGCGGCAAGCAAAGGCATCATTCCGTGCAATCCACGCTTGGGCGACGACCCCGTGAAGTTTGTGGAAAGTTATACCCACGGCGTCGGAGCGGATGGCGTAATTATAACGGCTTCGGCCAAAACCGACGAGATTATTTCGCAGGCCGCGCGTATGTCGCGGAAACGAGGGCGAATTGTTTTGGTGGGTGTGATTGGACTTCAACTGAGCCGAGCCGAATTTTACGAAAAAGAATTAACGTTTCAGGTTTCGTGTTCCTACGGGCCAGGTCGTTACGATGACGATTACGAACAGAAAGGCGTCGATTATCCGCTGCCGTTTGTTCGTTGGACCGAAAATCGAAATTTTCAAACCCTCCTTCAATTGCTGGAATCGGGGCAGTTGGATGTGAAACCGCTCATTACGGAGGTTGTGCCATTGGAAAATTATGCCACTATTTACGGTGATATGAGTAAAGGAGGCACGATTGCCTCGCTACTGGCGTATCCCGAAAAGCCTTCGCTTTCCCGAACTGTTCGTTATAATGACACGGTTTTTGAAGCTAAAAAAGGAGTTGTTGGGATTATCGGGGCGGGTAATTTTACCAAAATGACCTTGCTGCCCGCCTTAAAAGACGGAGCAAGTCAAGGCGGGGCAAAGCAGAACAGTATCAAATACATTGCGAGTGCAAACGGGCTATCGGGGACGGCGTTGGCCCAGAAACACGGCATTGCCCTCAGTACCACCGACTACCGCGAAATGTTGGCCGACGATGAGGTGGATTTGGTACTTATCACCACTCGCCACCACCAACACGCGCGCCTGACGATTGAGGCTTTGCAGGCGGGGAAACACGTGTTTGTGGAGAAACCGCTGGCAATTTTTGAGGAAGAATTGAACGAATTACTCACGGTAAAAACGTCGGTTGCGCCTGCTACGAGTGTCACGGTGGGATTCAATCGCCGTTTTTCGCCTCATGCTCAAAAAATGAAATCGCTGTTAGGCAATGCCCCGATGAACGTGATTGCGACCATGAACGCAGGCTTTATTCCTGCCTCGTCGTGGGTGCATGACCGTGCCGTGGGCGGAGGACGGATTTTGGGAGAAGCCTGTCATTTTATCGACCTGATTACATTCCTAACAGGTAGTAGGGTGACAGCCGTATGTATGAACGCGATGGGGACAAATCCGACAGAAACGACTGATAGCGCCAGTATTTTATTGAGGTACGAAAATGGTTCAACGGGCGTCATCAATTATTTTTCCAATGGCAACAAAGCGTATTCAAAAGAGCGAGTAGAAGTGTATTCGCAAGAAAGAACGCTGATTTTGGACAACTTTCGTACGTTGGAAGGATACGGTTTTAAAGGATTTTCAAGGCTCAAAACTACGCAAGAAAAAGGACACAAAGCGCAGTTTCAAGCATTGATGGAACGAATTCAGAGCGGTGGCGCCCCCCTAATTCCTTTTGACCAAATTGTCAATACAACTCAAGCCTCTTTTGCGGCCCTTCGGAGCTTAAAAGAAGGTCGTTGGGTGGAATGTTGAGGGGATAGTACAACCTAAAGCGATTCGCATTCTCTCCTAAAGCGTTAGCCAATAATTGAGTTTAAACACAATAGCGCGGCTTTTATTTCGGAAAAGCGGGTCGGTGTAGTAGTTGTCGGTGTAAACCAAGAAAAAGTCGGACATGGGTTTGTAGCGCCACTGCAAACGACTGTTGACGTTGAAGTTGTTGCGTTGGGTGTTAAACTGTAAAAACGTTGTCCAAAACAGTTTCGTAGAGAAATTGATTTCCACCCTTGGGCTAACCAACAACAAACGGTCGCTACCGTATAACGTAGGCAATTTGATGTCGTTTTGCTCAAAACTCATCGAAAAATTGCCCCAAGGCTGGGCGCGGTACGTCATTTCGAGCGAATACTGCTGGAGCGTACCATTGTAAAACCCTCCCGCGCGTACCGCCGCCGTAAAGTAGAACTTCTTCCGATAATCGGAGCTGTACGTGGCATTAACCTGATTAAACACATACCTGCTCGATGGCAGCGCATGGTCGCTGTCGGTAAATAAAAACGGGAAAAGTGCTCGTACGTCGTTGTGGTCAAAACGTAAACCAAACGAACTAGCATTCTGAAACTGAACGTCGTAGGTCAAGCCCAAAGTGTATTCGTTGAGGGTTCCGTTGGGGTTCCAAACAAAGAAATTTTCCGCCCCAAACGCATGATTATTAACTTTGCTGTCTTTGGGACGAATATTGAACTGCGTTTCGCTATACACTTGGTGAAACCCTAAACGAATGGTCGTGTCTGACTGGATTTTTCCAAAGCGGTCAACAATGTAAGTTGGGTTTTCGAGGCGATTGATAAAACCCATGTCGGCGTAGTAATTGCTCCCAATGCCGAAGTAATCGACAAAAAAACTGATCGTACGCCCAAAATACCCTGCACCAAATTGCTTGGCCGTGTTATCGTTAGTAACGGTGGGTTTTTGTGACCAATGGTAGCCCGTCCACACGTTCAAATCACCTTTGGTATTGGAGTAGTTAAATTCCAATCCTTGATTTCGCCCATACTCCCCCATCGGGTTTTGCAAGCGCTCGTTTTCGGTCATAAAACCCTGACGGTTCAACACATAGCCTTTAACCAGTGAGCGTTTTAGTACTTTTCGGTTGAACGAAAAAGCCGTAAAATTTTGGGCGGGATCTTCCCCTTTAGCCGCCGTTTGCATCGACATGAGGCCAACACGCCAGTTTTTATCCAAGTTGCCACTCAAACGCGCTCCTGCCAAAATCGGCAATGGCTGGGCGTTGCGGTCGAGCCCGATGGCACGCGAGAAAAAAGGCCGAAAGGGAGGAATACCGTAATTGCCAAAAAGGTCGGCATTTTCGAGAAAAAACGTCCGTCGTTCGGGAAAGAAAATGTTGAAACGTGTCAAATTTGTTACTTGACGATCTACTTCTACTTGCGAAAAATCAGGATTGACCGTCAAGTCAAGGTTGAGCGAAGGCGTCACCGACAACTTGGCATCCAAACCGCCGTTGAAAGTACCTTTGGTAGGCGTGCCTGCCACGTGGTCGTGGGAAGTACCTCCCGTAATGTAGGGCACAATCGACGCATTACCTTTGACCGCAGGCGGAGGTGTTTCCCAATTAAGCGCCGCCGTATAGCCCAAATCGTACCCATTGAAGTTGACAGGAATAAACGTCCAAGTCGAAAATTGGTTGTTTTTGAGGTCGTTACGCCCAAAATTAACGCCCCATTTGGTCTTTTTGGGGTCGTAGCGAAGGGTTTTGAAAGGAATTGCTATTTCGACCGTCCAATAAGTGGGATATACTTTGGTTTGCGAATACCATTTATTGTCCCAACTTCCCGTCATTTCTTCGGTTTGGAACGCCAGCAAGTCTTCAAACTGCGCATTGGCCACACTTACCCCAAAAAAGAACCCGTTGGTCCGCTCGTTGATGGGATCTAAAATGATACCAAAAGCATCTGAGCTCCAGTAGTCACCGTCGCGTTTGAGGGTTTGAATGACGTGCTTATTGGTATCGCGACATACGGCCGCCACGTACAAAAACTTGTCATCGAAAGTCATCCGCACCTCGGTATCTCGTTTGATCGGGACGTTGTCTTGGGGCCAATGAGCTGCAAAATTTTTGGAAACTTCTAGCCCTTGCCACGCAGGGTCTGATAAATCTCCGTCGATTTTTATTTCTCCTTTGGCTTTACGGATGACGTGCTGGTATTTTTCCTGATACGCAGCACCGCCGATGGCCGTGGATTTTTCTTGGGCATTAATGGCAAAACTTGAAAGAACAATAGCTGCGAGACAAAGAGTAGATTTTTGGAAATACATAGATAGAGATAACGGCTGTTGAAACAAAACACAAAGGTATCTTATCTAATTGGGTAAACAGACCAACTACTACCTAAATGGTAAAAAAACAGTTACCAACCGTCGTTTTTATCGAATGATAGTTTAATTTACGTTTTTGGTTTTGTGCGACTTATGAAGTAAGTTTGAGTAAATATCAATACTTTCTCTACCAGCTTTATGATACGTATTTTTACCACGGGTGTCGCTACGCTTGGCCTCATTGTAGGGCTTTTAGTTCAGACTTCAGCCCAAAGTCTTCCTAGTCCTTCTACTTTGTTTAAACGTCAAGTAACGTTTGGGACGGGGGGCGGATTTGCGGGAACAACGCGCAGCTTCGTCCTGCACGAAAACGGAGATTTGTGGGTGCGGGAACGGGCAACTGATTCTCTCAAATTGCACAAGACCCTCAGCGACAAACAAACAAAACAATTTTTCCAGTCGGCCGACCAGCTCCAACTGGACAAGTATAAGTTCAATAGCCCTGGCAATGTTTACTACTTTATTGAGTACAATAACCCCAAAAAGAGATTGAAAGAAAAAGTGACGTGGGGAGATTCCAAACGCAAAGTTTCAACCTATGTACAACGCTTTTATAATCAGCTCATAAAAACGACCTAAACTTCGTATCCAATGAAAAAATATCTATGCACGTTCGCTTGTTTGGGAGGGCTGATTTTTTCGGCAAGCGCCCAAAAGAACTTAAAACAACCGTCACGAACTTCCGTGACGACCACCGACGAGCTGGCACGTAAGTTAGGTGCCCAGGACGTGGATAATTCGATGTATTTACGAAATGCGAACCCCATCGAAAAGGCGGTCATCGACGGTAGCGCAAGCCAATTGAATGAATTTACGGCACTACGGGAGGGAATTCGGGTAGTCAAAGATCCTACAACGGGTTTGCCAATTTATATCGAAGGCCGCCCGAAAACGATGCTAAAATCGGCGCGAAAGGCCAGTACCTCGGCCGAAGCCAAAGCGTTTGATTACCTGTCGTCGGTCAAAGGATTATTGCGTTTAGAAAATCCTGACCAACAGTTTGAATTAAAACAAATTGATACCGATGAGTTGGGACAAAGCCACCTTCGTTTACAACAATTTCACAAAGGTGTGCCTGTATATGGCGGCGAGGTGGTGCTTCATACCAACCGCGAAGAAGTAACAACGCTCAACGGCAAGTTTTTTCCAACGCCGACCTTGACAAATACAGTGGCAAACCTAACCCTGCAAGCCGCTGAGAAAGTTGCTTTGGACGAACTAGCCAAAACGACGGTAGTGCGCACCATGACGTTTGGGGAGAAAAAACTATTGCAGTACGACAAGCCTAAAACCGAGCTTTTTGTCTATCATCATTCTGACCAAACAACGCACCTCACCTACCGCATTGAAATCCACCCCAATTTCTTAGAACACTGGGTGTGTTTTGTGGACGCGCACACGGGAGAAGTGTTGAAAAAATACAATAACCTATGCTCACTCGATGGCCCCGTAAAAGCCACCGCTTCTGACCTTAATAACGTCAGTCGGTCGATTGATGCGTATTTGCACCAAAACCGTTATTATTTATTGGATGCAAGTCGGATTGGTCCCGACGGCAAAGCGATGTTTAAATCTACGCTTTCGTCCTTGCCCGATAGCCCGATTGGCGGTATATTAACCATCGACGCGCAAAATTCATCCGTCGATAATGAAAACCTTAACTTAGCTCACATTACTTCTTCAAACAATTCGTGGAATAACAAAACGGCAGTATCAGCGCATTTTAATGCGGCTACGGCGTTTGAGTATTTCAAAACCGTTCACAAACGAAATTCTATTGACGGAAAAGGCGGAACGATTATTTCTATCATCAACATGAACGACGAAAAAGGCGCAATGGATAATGCTTTTTGGAGTGACAAGTTGATGGTGTATGGCAACGGAAAATCGGCGTTTAAGCCACTAGCGGGAGGACTTGACGTAGCAGCGCACGAAATGACGCACGGCGTAATTCAAAACTCAGCCAATCTGGAATACGAGTCGCAGTCGGGGGCGATTAATGAGTCGATGGCGGATGTATTTGCCACCATGGTGGATCGCCGCAACTGGACGATTGGGGAGGACGTAGTACGAACAACGGTCTATACCTCAGGGGCTTTACGCGACTTGGCTAATCCCAACCAAGGCGGAACGCGTGACAACGGCTACCAACCCAAAAATATGAACGAGTACTACACAGGCACAGAAGACAACGGCGGCGTACACATCAATTCGGGCATTCCGAACTGGGCCTTTTTCAAATTTGCTTCAGCAACCTCGCGCGAGAAAGCAGAGCAGGTTTATTACCGTGCCCTCACGTTGTACCTGACTCGTTTGTCTCGTTTTATTGATTTGCGTTTGGCCGTGGTCAAAGCAGCTACCGATTTATACGGCGCTTCCAGCGCGGAGGTATCGGCTGCCAAAACCGCTTTCGACGCCGTTGGGATTACCGATACGGGCAGTAACTCATCGACACCAACCAACCAAACGCTTCCCACCAACCCTGGTGAAGACTTTTTGTTGATGTATGCTACGGGTGATAAAAAACTGTACAATGCGCCTGTCAATTTATCGAAATTTACCCCTTTGGTAACGGCAGCCATTGCCCACAAACCAAGCGTAACCGACGATGGGAAGTTTGCTTACTACGTAACCACCAACGATAAGTTTATCAAAGCCATTAATTTACAGGGAACTGTAACAGAAACGGTGATTTCAAACGAGGCGATTTGGGAAAACGTAGCAGTCTCCAAAAATGGGGAAGCTTTGGCCGCCATTACAGTAAACCAAGATAAATCCCTTTGGATATACAGCTATACCAAAAAAGCGTGGAAGAAATTCACCCTTTACAACCCCACTTCCGCCCAAAACGTCCAAAGTTCACAAGTAAAATACGCCGATTCGTTTGAGTGGGATGCCACGGGCGAATACATCATTTACGATGCCTACAACGAGCTCGCCACGGCGGGTATCGCGGCGGGCACAAACAGCGGAAAAATTGGCTATTGGGACGTAGGAATTATTAAGGTATGGGACAACGCCAAAAGTGATTTTGGCCCAGGAACCATCAATAAGCTTATTTCTAACCTAGAAAAAGGAGAAAGCATCGGCAACCCGACTTTTGCCAAAAATAGCCCAAACATTGTCGCGTTTGACTACATTGACCCCGATGGAAGTAATTACATCATCGGAGCGAACATTGACCGTGGCGAACTCGCAGGCATTGTCGAAAATAATGCCATTGGGTATCCTGAATATTCTAAAACCGACGTCAAAATGGTATTTAATACCCTCACTAGCGGGCGCGACGATGTAGGAATTATTGACTTAAATACCGACAAAATTAGCCCAAAAGGAAGTTCTACTTCCTTTGTCAGAAATGCCAAATGGATGGTATGGTACGGCGTAGGAACGCGTACTTTACCGAAAAAACAAAATCAGACGATCAACGTCTCGTCGGTAGCTGATAGAACGACCAAAGATACACCGTTTGGCATCAGCGCGACGGCGACCTCTCAACTACCCGTAGGCTTCAGCTTGGTTTCGGGGCCTGCGGAGCTTTCGGGGAGCACGGTGACATTGACAGGAACAACGGGAACGGTGCAGATTGTGGCCTACCAAACGGGAAATACGGCGTTTTATGCCGCTCCCAACGTCACGATTTCGTTCCGCGTAAATCCTGCTCCCGTGATTTTGTCGGTGCCTACGACCACAACGCAAGTAATAGCATATCCAAACCCGACGATGAATTTTTTGACGATAAAAGTGCCTAGCAATGTAATCATTGAGGACATTCGGATGACAACCACCAACGGCATGACCCTGCTCAATCAAACACCGCGTAGCAATAATGCTCAGGTGGACATGAGTCAATTCTCACAGGGGACGTATTTGTTGCACATCAAAACCAACGAAGGTACTGAGACTCAAAAAGTGATTAAACAGAACTAAAACAACTCTTTTCAGCTGAGGTTGTGAGCAACCTCAGGCACGTGTTCTTCTGGTTGCTCACAACCATAAGAAAGCCATGAAAAACCCTGCTTCAAAAATTGTTTTTGAAGCAGGGTTTTTCATGGAAACAACTTTTTGAATTAGAAATTTGTTGCCATTCTGTAACACCCACATTAACAAGCTTCACACAATGAAAAGAACAGTATTTGGGCTTTTTGCCTTTTTTATTTCTCTTTCCACTTTTTCACAAACAGCGATTCCCAAAAGTACATGGCGAGCGGCATTGATACGAGGCCAGCACGAAGTTGTATTTGGCCTTGAAATTACGCCCAAAGCCAACGGTCGTTACGAAGCGATTGTCGTAAACGGCGCAGAACGCTTGGCTATGGACGAAGCCTACGTAGAAGGCGATTCGTTGCACATTCCGATGCTCATCTTTGATTCGGATTTGGTGGTAAAAGTGTCTGGTAATCAAATGAAAGGTTCTTGGAAAAAAAACAGAAATGGTAAGTGGGTATCTGTTTTACCCTTCAAAGCTGATAAAGGAGAAATATATCATTTTGCTAAAAAGCCACAAGCGACGTCGCACAACGTGGCGGGCAAATACGCGACCTATTTCCAACGTCCAGAACGCAAGGATTCGTCGTTTGCGGTAGGGATTTTAGAACAAAAAGGGAGCAAATTGGCAGGAACATTTTTAACCCCGACGGGCGATTATCGTTATTTGGCGGGTGACATTGTGGGCGATAGCCTGTTTATGTCGTGCTACGATGGTTCTCACGCGTTCTTGTTTCGGGCGGCCATTCTAGCCAACGGTAAAATCCGTGGTGGAATGTGGTCGGGTATATCAGGTTACCAACCGTTTACTTCTACCCGCGACGACAAGGCGGCTTTGCCTCCTCCAACGGCACTTACCTACCTAAAACCTGGCTACGAAACCCTCGATTTTTCGTTCCCAGATACCAAAGGAAACAAGATTTCTCTCAAAGACGAGAAATACAAAGGTAAGGTAGTGGTACTGCAACTTTCGGGAACGTGGTGTCCCAATTGCATGGACGAAACGAAGTTTATGGTACCTTGGTACAAGAAGAACGCCTCGCGCGGGGTTGAAATCTTAGGATTGATGTTTGAACGCTCGCCCGAGATGAAGATTTCAGGGCCAAAAATAGATTTTATGGCAAAGCGTTTTGGCGTGCCTTATCCATTGGTATTAGCAGGAACCAACGATGCCAACGCGGGGCAAGCATTGCCAGCGCTCAATAAAGTGGCGGGGTATCCAACGACCATCTTTATTGATAAAAAAGGCCGCGTTCGCGAAATCCACACGGGTTTCTCAGGGCCTGGGACGGGAAAATACTACGACCAATTTATTGAAGAGTTTAATGCGTTGATTAGCAAACTATTGGCCGAGTAAAAAGTGCAAATATTTACCATAGAAAACAGCCTAGTGTCTCAAAAAGAAAAATTACTCCTTTTCGTGTTGGCGTGTTTGAATTTCACGCACATCATGGACTTTATGATAATGATGCCGCTTGGCCCTCAGCTTATGCGGTATTTTTCCATTTCCCCGCAAGAGTTTGCCTTATTGGTATCTGCGTATAGTTTTAGTGCGGGGCTATCGGGTTTTATGGTGGCATTTATTGCTGACCGTTTTCCGCGTAAACAAATCATGCTGACGGCGTATATTGGCTTTATCGTCGGGACGTTGGCGTGCGCCATGGCACCTACATTTTGGCTACTGATGGCTGCCCGAACGTTTGCGGGCGTTTTTGGAGGCGTACTTGGCGCACAAGTGATGTCCATTGTCGGTGATGTGTTTGAATACGAACGCCGTGCACGGGCGATGGGCGTGGTGATGACGGCCTTTTCGGTGGCGTCGGTTGTAGGAGTTCCGCTTGGTTTGTACTTGGCTACAGAAATTAGCTGGCACGCTCCTTTTTGGTTTGTCGGAATCCTCGGCATTGTGGTCATTGGACTCATTTGGCTATACGTACCTCGGTTGGATGGCCATTTAAAAGAAAGAGCTCAAACGACGCACCACCCCCTAGAAGCGGTCACGCATATTTTACACGATTCCAATCAGCTACGAGCGTTGTTGCTCACAAGCGTGATTATGCTCGGTCACTTTAGCATCATTCCGTTTATTTCTCCGTATTTGACCATCAATGCGGGTTTTGGTGAAAACCAACTGTACTTGATTTACGCAGTGGGCGGTGCGTTGACCCTCTTTACTTCTCCCCAAGTGGGAAAACTCGCCGACCGCAAAGGAAAATATCCCGTTTTTGTGGTGTTTGCACTGCTTTCTACCTTGCCGATGTGGCTTATCACCAACATGTGGACCAATAGCCTCGTGATTGTGTTGGGTACGGCCGCGATATTCTTTGTTTTTTCAAACGGGCGCTTAGTTCCTACGCAAGCGATGACGTCGTCGGTGGTGTTACCGCAGCATCGGGGAAGCTTTATGGCCATCAATTCTTCGTTGCAGCTACTGATGCAGGCCGTAGCGGTGTATCTGGCAGGCATTGTCATTCAAAAAGCCCCCGACGGCAAATTACTGCATTACGACTGGGTAGGCTACGGAGCTATGGTCCTCATCACGCTAAGTATCTTCATTGCCCGCAGGGTCAAGCCTGTGATGTAAGGGAATGACAGAATGTCGAGTGCAGAGTGCAGAGTGTCGAATAAGTGGATTTCATTCGACCCTCTGCACTCGACACTCAATTTGACATTCTGCACTCGAAATTCGACACTCTCTCTATTTCCATCCTTCCCGATACTGACGTTTAACAAACGCGTTGGCGGGGTCGAAGTTGGTGATTTTCATGTTTTGGCCGTCCCAAAGGAGTTTTTTACGACCTGTAAATTTGCCATTTTCGCGGTAGAGATAGCTACGAACGGCCAAATTTCCCATCAAAACAATTTCAGTGAGCGGGCCTGCTTCGGCAAATGAAGAGCTGGTATATGTACCATATCCTGATTTGCACGCTTTGACCCATTGCTGCTGGTGGCCAGCGGTATCACCTTCCACGAGGGGACGAGTAGGGGCGGGGAACTTCACGTCTTGTAGTTGCCCTTTGATAAACAATTTAGGATTTTCGCCAAAGAGCTCACAAGCCAATACCCCTTTGGTTCCGATAAACATCACGCCACCGTCGTTGTCGGCGAATACTTTTTCGTAATCGCAGCCCTCAGGGAGTTTGGGTTTGATACCCCCGTCGTACCAAGAAAGGCTCAGTTCTGAAAATTTCTTAGAGCTTGGGTGGGGAAATTTGAGGTGAACCGAAGTAGCTTGGGAGCCAATGTCTTCAAAAAAAGCTTCACGAAAAAAGTCACTATACACCGAACTCGCCGAGCATTCTACCGATGTCGGATAGCCCAATTTTAGGGTTCGGAACGGCACATCCATGAAGTGACAACCCATGTCACCCAACGCTCCCGTACCAAAATCCCAGTAGCCGCGCCAACGGAACGGCATGTAGGCTTCGTGGTATTCGCGGTAAGGAGCAGTACCAAGCCACAAATCCCAGTCAACTTCGGCAGGGATGGGCATGGTTTCTTTTTTGTCGCGGGGAGATTTTACTCCTTGTGGCCAAACGGGTCGGTCAGTCCAGACTTCCACCGTATGTACTTCTCCAATCATCCCCGATTGGACGATGGCTTCGGTTTGACGAGTACCTTTGCCGCTGCTCCCTTGGTTTCCCATTTGGGTCACGAGTTTTTTCTCTTGGGCGAGCTGCGTGAGCATTCGCGCCTCCCAAATATCGTGGGTAAGTGGTTTTTCGAGGTAAATATGTTTGCCCAATTGCATCGCCGCACTACCAATGACGTAGTGCATGTGGTCGGGAGTGGTCACAATCACCGCGTCGATGTTTTTGGTTTCTTTGTCCAACATCTTGCGGTAATCTTTGTAATAAGGGGCATTGGGGAATTTCTCGCGGTATTTTTTGGCTTGACGGTCATCTACATCGCACAGAGCGACGATGTTGTCTGAGCCGTTGTTGTACGCTTGCTGAATATTGTAGTCGGCTTTGCCTCCGCATCCGATGGCAGCGATGTTGAGTTTGTCACTTGGAGCAACAAACCCTTTGCCTAATACGTGCCGTGGCACAATCATGAAACTGGCGGCTGCTACTGCGCTTCCTTTCAAAAACTCGCGACGAGCGACGTTTTTGCTATCTTTTTGGTTCATAGGCTTGTAGTGGAAGAATGTTTCTCTCCAAAGCCAAAAGAAATGCGTTTTTACTTTTACGAGGTTTTGAGAAACCTCTTCCGTGGATTTG
>NZ_KI519420.1:1045809-1188832 GCF_000482465.1 Runella limosa DSM 17973 | reverse complement strand
TGTGCGGGTGGTTACTCCTAACCACCCCACTTGGTTTCTCAAAACCAAGCGCTGTAGATTTAACGAGGTTTTGAGAAACCTCTTTCGTGGATTTGAGAATCCACGAGCACTTAGGGCATTTAGGACTTATAGTCAGATACGTTGATGACTTCGTCGCAAAAATCGTATTCAGCAGGTACGTTGGAGCAAATAAGAACCAATTGATTGGAGGAAAGCTGTTGCACTTGTTCCAAATACCAGGCCGACCACCGTGCATCGAGGTTAGACGTAGGCTCATCGAGCATAACCACGGGCACATCCGAATAAAACGCCAAGGCAAGCTTTAAGCGTTGTTTCATTCCCGACGAAAAATACTTAATTGCTTTGTCTTTAGAGGCCGTTAGTTCAAGTTGGTCGATGATTTGGGCTTGCGAAATCGACGGTTTGAGAGGTTTAAAACCCGCGTGAAAATTTAAGAGTTCAGTAAGCGTAAACTCCTCGATGAGTTCGAGATAAGGTGCCGCAATGACCAACTGCTTGTACCACTTATCTTCTTCAGTCGTTTGATTGTCAATAACGTAGTTAATTTTTCCTTCGCTAGAGGGTGTTGCTCCTGAAAGTACTTGAAGAAGGGTAGATTTTCCACTTCCGTTGGAGCCAACAAACGTATAACTTTTCCCGCTTTGGAGGTGGTGGCTAAAGTTCCGAAAAATCCATTCGCGGTTGAAACGTTTGCCAAGTTGGTCGATGAAGATGTGCATGAAAATAGTATAAGCCAAAAACTTCGGCAAAGGTCTAAAACTTTACCGAAGTTAAAAAGCCTTCGGTTAGACCTTTGCGACCCACTCTTTAAATAATACCAAGTCTTTCTTCATCGCAGTGATGAGGTCTTGCGACGGAATGCTGAGTTTTTTTGCCCCATTTTCCGCTCCCCCGAGCGGGTACTCGTAGTGCATCGTGATGGGTACTTGGAAATTGTAATGCTTCCAAATTTCAAAATAGCGTTTCCAATTGACGACTCCTTCGCCCAGTGGACAGCCAAGTTTGCCCCATTTTCCATTGTTTTTTGTCCAGTAAAAATCCTTGATGGCCAGTGATTTGATGTGGGGCGCAATCAAGTGAAGCCCCGTTTCCCACGAACCTCCTGCCTCGGCAGTGGCATGGTTAATATCATACTGGCAGCCAATGGCCGACGATGTTATGCTTTGAAGTTGCTGGTGAAAATCCCACAACGATGCCCCAAAGTAGTTACCCGAGTGGTTTTGGTAGTGACCCACCATCCCGTATTTCTCGTTCAAGGCAGCTACGGCTTTGATTCGTTGACCAATGGCAACGCTTTGGGGAGCGATTTCTTTTTTGAGGTCGTACGGATACCATCCCATGCGATAGTGCTTGATACCAAGAGACTTGGCCGTTTTGAGAATACGTTCCGACTGCGCATCGGCGTCCAAAATCGTGGTCACCATCATCGGAATTTCAAGTTTATGCTTTTTGAACGCAGCGACGGCCTTGGGCAAATCTTCCTCTACGCGTTCGGGTAAGACGTGCCCCGCAGGGCGAACGGTAAGGTCGAGCCCGTCGAAGCCAATGCCTGCAATGGTGGCGGCGAGTTGGTCATAGTCTTCAATCCATTGGAACATTTTAGAAAAAACAAAAATCTTGGGCGAAGCAGCCACGGGGGCAGCATTTGTGGCAAAAGCCGACGGAGCCAGCGTACTTCCAACGAGCGTAGTTCCAATAAATTGACGACGATTCATGGTTGACAGTGATATTTTTAAATGGTTGTTATCTACTTCATTAGGGCGAAAAAAACTCGTTTACCCCACAATTTTTCGCGCGTACTGCACATTTTGGGGATATGCTTCATCCAACGTTTTGCCTGGCGGCATAGCCCCTTCGAGCTGCGCCCACCCTTTGAAATGAATTTCGTTGAGCAGCTGTCTGATGCGAGGCCAGTCGATTGAACCTTGTCCGAGCAACGCGCCGTTTTCTTTGAGATGTACTTCACAGATAAGTTTTCGTTTACCCAATAAAGGAATTTCAGTATATGGGTCGTGGCCTGCGTCGGCGGCGTTGCGCGGGTCGTAATAGACTTTGAGGTTAGGAGAGTCCACTGCTTCAATAATATCGAGGTGCTCTTGAGCACTTAAATAAGACTCAATGGCGAGGGTAATGCCCTGTTTTTCGGCTTTCGGTATCAGGCTTTTGAGGCGTTCAATGACTACTTTTTTGCCAGCTTCGTCGTTGCGTAAATCTCCCTGCGAAAAGAAGGCTAGTAAGACCACTTTTACTTTTAATGCTTTAGCGGCGTCGATGCTGCCACTTACCCAATCGACAGTGCGAGCTTCCGATTTGAGCGGAACGCGATTGAGTTCGCCAATGGCCAAACTAGCAATTTTTACTCCCGATTTTTTTGCCGCTTCCAGCATGACTTGCTGGTTTTCGGGGCGTAATAGGTAGCTTTCGTCGGAGCGAGAATTATAGCTGAGTTGTACACCGTCCAGTCCTATCTTTTTGGCATACATAAAAACGGCTGGATTACAGGCTCTTTGCAATGACCAATCGCAGGCACCTAGCGGATAGCTTCGCCGAAGAGAGTCGGATAACGGGTCAAAAGGAGCCGTGAAATAAGTGGCACTTAGGAGCGCCGTTTGGCGGAGGGCATCGCGACGATTCATAGAAAACGGAGGAGCTTGGACGTTAGTACCAAAAGCGAAGAATTGTTGGAAAAATACTCTTTAAAGGTTACTTTTACTAAAAAAACAAGACCATGACAGTCGTGAGATTAGAAATTCTGAGTAAAGAAGATGTGGAACTTGTCGTTCAGTTAGCCAAGCGGCTGCACGTCGAAAAAATTGAAATTTCGGAAGATGAATTTATTGGAGGAAACGCCCTGTCTTCTCAAGAGCTAGAGGCGCATTTAGAAGATGCTCTGACAGATAAACGCATATCATTCGAGGATTTTAAAAAAGAAATGGCAGAATGGAAGTAAATCCTTATCCAGTTGAGGTAACCGAAAGGTTTCGTGACCATTTCAAAGAGATATATGAGTTCCTAAAAGGAAATTCATACCAAAGTAGTCAGAAGTTCCAAAAAGACATTGTAGATGTAGTTCAAGATATTTGTGAGCGACCTACTTTCCATTCCGTTGCGAGAATCTCTCAGACGAAGAAAATATTTCGGTACGCTAGAATAATGAAAAGCTACAAAGTATATTTTTATGTAGAAACTGAGCGTATTATTATTCTAGATATTCTTCATGAACGGCGGAACCCAAGCTCTACTGACTACATGGAAGACCTTTAAAACGTGCGTTTGCACTTATGAGTCAACGAACCAATACCCAGTTTTTCGATACCAAAATTGAGTTCTTGAAAGGAGTCGGGCCTACGCGTGCGGCTACGCTCAACAAAGAACTCAAACTATTTACGTTTGGCGATTTAGTTCAGTATTATCCGTTTCGCCACGAGGACAGAACGTCGTTTCAGCGCATTAGCGAGCTGAATGATACGATGTCGGCTGCGCAGCTCAAAGGCCGTATTCGTAGCATGACGGTGATAGGAGAAGGCCACAAACGAAGGCTTACCGTTGAGTTTACGGACGGGACGGGCCTCGTGGAGTTTGTCTTTTTCCAAAGCATTGACTGGCACCTCAAGCACCTCAAAGAAGGGAGCGAATACATCGCGTACGGTAAACCGCAGCGGTTTGGGCAGCGCTTTAATTTTAGCCATCCCGATCTTGAAACCATCAACCCCGAAAACGAAGGAGGTGGCTATTTTCAGCCCGTTTATAACCTAACGGAGACACTCCGTAAGAAATACCTCGATAGTCGGTTTTTGAGCAAAATCATGCGGAGTTTGCTAGAACAAGCCACGCCGCATTTTCGCGAAACCCTGCCGCAAGAGTTGGTGCAAAAATTTCGACTTTTGCCCAAAGCCGAGGCCATGTGGGGGATTCATCTGCCCGATAGCCAATACGCGCTCACGCAGGCTCTGCGCCGATTGAAGTTTGAGGAATTGTTTTACAACCAATTGCGGTTGCTCAAAAATAAACTTCTGCAAAAACGCGAGTACCCTGGGCAGGTTTTTGGCAACCTTGATATGCTAAAAACCTTTTATCAGCACCACCTGCCTTTCGGGCTAACCAACGCCCAAAAACGAGTTCTCCGCGAAATCCACGACGATTTTAAGTCGGGCAAGCAGATGAATCGCCTTTTGCAAGGGGACGTGGGGAGCGGTAAAACGATTGTGGCGTTTATTTCGATGTTGATGGCCATCGACAACGGTGCGCAAGCCTGCCTCATGGCTCCCACCGAAATTTTGGCCGACCAGCATTACCGTGGTTTAAAGCCTTTTTGTGATGCGTTAGGGATAAACATTTCGCTTTTGACGGGTTCTACCACTAAAAAAGGTCGTAAAATCGTGTTGCCAGGCTTGCAAGATGGCAGCATCCATATTGCAGTTGGTACCCATGCGTTGTTGGAAGATACGGTACAGTTCAAAAACTTGGGGCTGTGTATCATCGACGAACAGCACCGTTTTGGGGTAGCACAACGCGCCAAGATGTGGGCTAAAAACGAAACCATTCACCCGCACATTTTGGTCATGACCGCCACGCCAATTCCGCGTACGTTGGCCATGACGCTTTACGGGGATTTGGATCTGAGTATCATCGACGAGCTACCCGCAGGGCGTAAGCCCATTGAGACGGTTCATTATTTTGAGACAAAACGCCTCGCTATGTTTGGACGGGTAAAAGAGGAAATCCGTAAAGGCCGCCAAGTGTATATTGTGTATCCGTTGATCGAAGAATCCGAAAAGCTGGATTACAACAACCTCATGGAAGGCTACGAAAGTATTCAACGCACTTTCCCTGAGTACCACATTAGCATGGTACACGGCAAGCTGTTTCCGTACGAAAAAGACTTTGAAATGCAGCGCTTTGTGAAAGGTGAAACGCAAATCATGGTGGCTACGACGGTGATTGAAGTAGGGGTAAACGTCCCGAACGCGTCGGTGATGGTCATCGAAAGTGCCGAGCGCTTTGGCCTGTCGCAGTTGCACCAGTTGCGGGGGCGCGTTGGGCGGGGAGCCGAGCAGAGTTATTGCTATTTGATGACGGGTGTGAAACTCAGCAAAGATACCCGCATTCGGATTGATACGCTCTGTGCTACTAACAACGGTTTCGACATTGCCGACGTGGACTTAAAATTACGCGGCCCAGGCGACCTTACGGGTACGCAGCAAAGTGGTTTGATGGATTTGTTGTTGGCCGATTTGGCCAAAGACGGAGCCGTATTAAAAGCCGCCCGCGAAGCTGCCGACGAGATTTTGCAAGAAGACCCCGACTTGATACTCCCCAAAAACGAGCCCATTCGTTCCCACATCGACTCGCTTAGGAAGGAGGAAACCAACTGGAGTCGAATTAGTTGATGGCAGTCGATGGCGCGAGTGTCCCACTCGCGCTATCGAAAATTCTTCTTAAGTTAGGAGTTGCGTCTCCCACAACTGCCCCTGTTAAAGCAGGTTTGTTGAAAATTATCAAAAAATGCCCCTTTCATTATTCACGTATCTTGTCAGTTCTGCGTCAACACTTAGGTTATCAAGCTGTTATGTACTTGCTTGGTGAATATCATCCGAATATAAAATGTTATAATAGCTAATGAAGCGCTACAAGCATAGCAGGTTTTAAAAAAATACACAACTCGTTTTCAAGCGTAGTTTTATCGTCAAACTCATAGCTATTCGTAAAATTCTTAAAGAAACTATCTTGTTTCGATTGCTCGTCTTTGCAAGCCCTTAAATGAATGTATATCGGAAGCAAAAAATAAGGACTATCAATGGGAGTCCCGTTTACCATATGAGGAGACCAACGACCATTGGTAGATAATAGCGCACGTTTAAAACCCTCAACAACGACTGGAGGAGCGCCTACGTTACTTGAGATATTGATTATTTCACCTTCTTTACTAATCCTGAACTTTATAAATAGGCAAGTTCTCAAGCATAAAGTATCCAACCCTTTATGATTATCTGAAACATGTAAACTTAGATAACCAGATAAACCAATACCTTTAAAATCTGCAAACTCATCAAATGAAGCTACCTTCACCTGACTCCTAACAATTAAGGACGTCAGGTGAAAAAAAAGTGCAAACCAAAGGCATCTTCTTAAACTTTTCATACTGATTAAATCGGGTTTTTCCTGTTCCTCTGCTAATCTCCAAGTTAAACGCATTAAAAAAGTAGCCTCAGCGAGGCTAAATCTTAGTAGAAAAAAAGAGGGAAGGCCATCCCAATGGGGATTTGAGGGGATTTGATTCATTTTTCTACTAAGATGTAGCTCCTCTGGAGCATCAATAGCCGCTCTATATTTTAATGCGTTCAACCTGGCTAATGCATTAAAAGAAGCGATTTCTTGCTAAAAGTAAGAATATTCCCAGATGATTAAGTTACATCCCTGTCAGCACGAGCGATACACTCCCGCTATCGCGCTCGCGGAGGCGATAGTAGTTATTGATTTGTGGGTGACTCCCAAACTTTTCCCCTAACTTTGTGGTAGTGTTAAAAAATGACGTAGATGATTGATTATTTAAGTGGCCTCAACGAACCCCAAGCGCAAGCCGTAACGCATGGCCCTGGGCCGTTGATGATTATTGCGGGAGCGGGTTCGGGTAAGACACGAGTGCTGACCTTCAGAATTGCCCATTTGATAGAAAATGGCGTGGATCCGTTTCGGATTTTGTCGTTGACATTTACCAATAAAGCCGCAGGAGAGATGCGGGCGCGTATCGAAAAAGTGGTTGGGTACGAAGCCCGTAATATCTGGATGGGTACCTTCCACGCGGTATTTGCCAAAATTCTCCGCATTGAGGCGCGTTTTTTGGGCTATACTTCCGACTTCTCCATTTATGATACCGACGACTCGAAATCGTTGATTAAGAGCATTGTCAAAGAGCTTAACCTTGACGATAAAACGTACAAGGCCAACGTCGTTTTTAACCGTATTTCGGGAGCAAAAAACAACCTGATTTCGGCGGATGATTATTTGGCAAACCCTTTGTTTAGAGCCGACGACGAAGCGGCCAAGCTCCCCGAAATCGGACGTTTGTACAAAGCCTACGCAACGCGTTGTTTTCAGGCCAATGCCATGGATTTCGACGATTTGTTGTTTAATACCAACGTGCTATTCCGCGATTTTCCTGAAGTTTTGAACAAGTACCAGCACAAATTTCAGTACGTGATGGTCGATGAGTTTCAGGATACCAACGTGGCGCAGTACCTGATTACCAAAAAGTTATCGGCGGTGCATCGGAACATTGCCGTGGTGGGCGACGACGCGCAAAGTATCTACGCGTTCCGTGGGGCCAATATTCAGAATATTCTCAATTTTGAACGTGATTTTCCCGAAGTACGGGTAGTGAAATTGGAACAAAATTACCGTTCGACCCAAACGATTGTGAACGCGGCTAACTCGGTGATTGCCAGAAATAAAGCGCAGTTCAAAAAGAACGTCTTTACCACCAACGACGAAGGCGTATTGATTGACGTGGTCAAAGCTAGTTCGGACAACGAAGAGGGGCGACTGATTGCAACCGCGATTTTTGAAGAAAAAGTAAACAAAGGCTTACGCAACACCGACTTCGCGATTTTGTACCGTACCAATGCCCAATCACGGGCGTTTGAAGAAGCCCTCCGCCGCCTTAATATCAAGTACCGAATCATTGGGGGATTGTCGTTTTACCAACGCAAAGAAATCAAGGACTTGCTGGCATACTTGCGTTTTATCGTGAACCAAAACGACGAGGAAGCCTTTAAGCGAATCATCAACCTTCCCAAACGCGGTATTGGCGACACCACAGTGGCCAAAATTTCCGTTTCAGCCGCCGAACACCGCGTGCCGATTTGGGAAGTAGTTTCT
Organism: Runella limosa DSM 17973; assembly: GCF_000482465.1. Lineage (GTDB taxonomy): Bacteria > Bacteroidota > Bacteroidia > Cytophagales > Spirosomataceae > Runella > Runella limosa. The sequence goes on along the minus strand of NZ_KI519420.1, from coordinate 1,180,933 downwards.
AATATCTCACGCTACGTGGCGGGGCGTGCTACGTTGCCCATTGAGAGCTTTGCGACGTTGATTAAGAGTTTCAAGATATTATTGGAAGAAGGCAAAGACGCCTATACCGTGGCCTCTCACGTAGCTAAAACGTCGGGGATTTTGCGGGAGTTGTACGAAGACAAAACCGTAGAAGGCTTGAGCCGCTACGAAAACGTGCAAGAATTGCTCAATGCCATCAAGGAGTTTGTAGATAATGCCGATAACGAAGACAAAACGTTAAGTTCGTTCTTGCAAACAGTATCCCTTTTGACCACCGCCGACGAAACTGACGACGATGGCGATACCGACCGCGTGACGTTGATGACGATTCACGGCGCGAAAGGGCTAGAATTTAAAAATGTGTATGTGGTCGGGCTGGAGGAAGGACTGTTTCCGAGCCAAATGATGCTCGAAAAACGGGAAGATTTGGAAGAAGAGCGGCGGTTGTTTTACGTAGCCATTACCCGTGCCGAAACCAAACTGACGTTTTCGTACGCCGAAAGTCGCTACAACTGGGGTCGCCTCAACATGTGCGAACCTAGCCGCTTTTTGTTTGAAGTTGACCAGCGCTTTTTGATGATGGCCAAAGGGCGCCGTTCGGGAGGCATGGACGACTACCGTAACAACGCAGAACCATCAGCAAATAATTTTATTCGTCAGATAACCAACCGAACTTCTCAAACTCCCAAAGGAACGACCGAAACGGTTAAAAGTTCAGCTGGAGTATCCAGCCCCAAAGTACCCACTCCTCCCCCACCGACCAACGGCGCAAGTGAGCCTTTTGTGGCAAGTGATACCTCAAGTCTGGAAGAAGGGAATCGTGTAGAGCACCCTAAATTTGGGAAAGGAACGGTAAAGAAAATGGACGTCAACGGCACCGACCGCAAAGCCATCATTCATTTTGATACAACAGGAGAAAAAACCCTCTTACTGAGTTTTGCGAAGCTAAGAATTTTACGGTAGCAATACGTGAATCAGGATACTCATACCCTGATTCACGTATTGTTTTTATTTGTGTCTGGTTTTTAACACGTCCACAATATCATCTAAATCCAACCCACGTTGTTCGAGAAGAATCAGGTAATGGAATAACAAATCGGCCGCTTCACCTTTAAACAAGTCATCGTTAGTATCTTTGGCTTCAATCACCAATTCTACGGCTTCTTCGCCTACTTTTTGGGCAATTTTATTGACTCCACGGGCAAAAAGCTTACTCGTATATGACGCGTCCGAGGGATTATTTTTGCGGTCGCGAATGATTTGCTTTTGTAGGTAATTCAAAAACGAGGCTTTGCCTTCATTTTTTTCAAAAAAACAGGTATCCGCACCCGTATGGCAAGTTGGGCCAATTGGATGCACTTTTATCAAAATCGTGTCTTGGTCGCAATCCAGCAAAACTGTTTTTACTTGTAAAAAATGACCTGATGTTTCACCTTTGGTCCAAAGTCTTTGCTTAGAACGGCTAAAAAACGTGACTACTTTTTCGGCTTCGGTTTTAGCCAATGCTTCCGCATTCATATACCCAACCATGAGTACTTTCCCCGTTTCTTCATCTTGAACAACGGCAGGAACCAAACCGTCGGGAGATTTTGAAAAATTGATTTCCATTATCATGTGTGCCAAAGCACCAGTTACTAAAAAAACGTTTAATAAGTTAGACTAACTTCCAAAGCTTGCATACAAACGGACGTCTTCGAGCAAGATTTCGTCTCCACACATAATCACCAAACGCTCAATGACGTTGCGCAATTCACGAACGTTACCCGTCCACGGCAACGATTTTAGGTGGGTCATGGCATCTTCCATAATTTCTTTGGGCACACCACCATATTCTTGCGAAATATCGTACAAGAATTTTTCGGCCAACAACGGAATATCTTCGCGGCGTTCGGACAACGGCGGTACGTGAATCGGAATGACGTTCAAGCGGTGGTACAAGTCTTCACGGAAACCTCCTTCTGCAATCTCACGTTTGAGGTCTTTGTTAGTCGCCGCAATCACCCGAACATTAATTTTGATTTCTTTATCTCCACCCACGCGGGTGATTTTACTTTCTTGCAGCGCTCTCAGCACTTTGGCCTGCGCCGACAAGCTCATATCACCAATCTCGTCCAAGAAGAGCGTTCCACCATCGGCTTGTTCAAACTTACCGATACGTTGTTTGACTGCACCCGTAAATGCCCCTTTTTCGTAACCAAAAAGCTCACTTTCAATCAATTCGCTCGGAATTGCGGCACAGTTTACCTCAATCAAAGGCTTATTAACGCGGTTGCTCCGCTCGTGAATTTGCTTGGCTACCATTTCTTTACCCGAACCGTTGGCTCCAGTAATAAGCACACGGGCTTCGGTAGGTGCGACACGGCTAATGGTTTCTTTGACCTTACGAATCGGCGCCGACTCACCCACAATTTCGTTGATTTTGAAAATACGTTTTCTGAGATCAACAGTTTCTGCGACCAATTTGGCTTTCTCAATGGCATTTCGAACCGAGACCAGCAAGCGGTTCAAATCAGGTGGTTTGGTAATAAAATCATACGCACCACGTTTGGTAGCCTCTACGGCATTTTCAACACTACCAAAAGCCGAAATCATAATAAATTGAGTCGCTCGGCCTGCTTCGCCAGCTTTTAGAAGTACCTCAAGTCCTTCCAATTTTGGCATTTTAATATCGCAGAGCGCCACATCATAATGATTATTGAGAATCATATAGAGACCTTCTTCTCCATCTTTGGCCTCTTCAACCTCATAATCTTCGTATTCTAAAATATCACGCAGGGCAGCACGGATACTTTTCTCGTCATCCACAATCAGGATTTTTGCCATCAGTCGTAGAAATAAGTTAATGGGCAAAGTTAGTAAACCCATCGGGAAAATAACGCGAAAGAAAGTTAGTTTTCCAACAATTTAGAAAACTTCAAACGAATGACTCGGTAGGAAGTCCTTATTCAAACCGATAACCGTAGCGTTTGGCAATTTTTTTCTTTTTCATTTTCTCCACGCGCATACTCATTCGTACATCTTTTAATGGTCGATCGGAGCCATCTCGGCGTTGATGCGCAATGCTATCGAGCACCGCCAACCCACTTATCACTTGCCCAAAAACCGTATAATTTCCATCCAAATGCGGCGTACCGCCTATTGTTTTATACACTTCTCGCTGCTCAGGTGTTGCTTGCCGAGTCCCTACCGCCCGACGTAACTGTGCATCGAGTTCAGCATCGTTATATACTTTTCCCTGTACGATATAGAACTGGCAGGCCGATGATTTTTTTTCGGGGTTATTATCCCTTGCGGCTGCCAACGCCCCTTTTTTATGAAACAAATCGGGACGAAACTCCGCAGGAATTCGCTCCAGATTGCCCCCACCCCCACCTAAGCGGTCGCCTGGTTTGGCGTTTTTGGAATTAGGATCTCCCCCCTGAATCATAAAATTTTCGATGATTCGGTGAAAAAGTAAGCTATCGTAAAAGTGTCCTTTGGCTAATTTCAAAAAATTGGCCTTGTGAAGCGGCGTCTGCTCATGCAAAATGGCTGCCATATCACCAAACGACGTGTGAATGGTGACCACTTCGGCTTTTTTTGTTTTTTTTTGAGCAAAAGCCACCGTACTCAAGACGACGAAAAAGGAAAGAGCAACGTGTTTCATTAGGTAATGGAGGTATTTTTTCACGAAATTGCACTCAAAAATTCCGTTTCCCAAATTTACTCAGGCGTGAACAAACGAAAGATTTTCAACGACCCCGTTTATGGATTCATCAGCATTCCGTCTGATTTGGTCTTTGACCTTATCCAACACCCTTTTTTCCAACGACTTCGACGCATTCGGCAACTAGGAATGGCCGAACTGGTCTATCCTGGGGCACTGCATACCCGTTTTCACCATGCCCTTGGCGCCATGCACCTCATGGGGCAAGCCCTGTCAACATTACGCACCAAAGGTCACTTGATTTGGGAAGCCGAATGGGAAGCCGCCCAAATTGCGATTTTGCTGCATGACGTTGGGCACGGGCCGTTTTCTCACGTGTTGGAAAAAACCATTTTGAACGACGTCCACCACGAATATCTTTCGTTGGAAATTATGAAAGAACTCAACCGCCAGCTGGACGGGCGGCTCGAAATGGCTATTCAGATGTTTGAGGGCAGTTATCCACGGCAGTTTTTTCACCAACTGATTTCCAGTCAATTGGACATGGATCGTATGGATTACCTCAACCGCGACTGTTTTTTTACGGGCGTAGCCGAAGGAGCCATTGGTACCGAGCGCATCATCAAAATGCTGGATGTGGTTGACGACCAACTCGTTGTGGAGTCCAAAGGGATATTAAGCATCGAAAATTTTCTAAACGCACGGCGTCTCATGTATTGGCAGGTGTACCTTCACAAGACGTCCATCTGTGCCGAAACGATGCTAATTCAGGCCATCAGGCGTGCGCGCGAGTTGGCCAGAAGTGGAGAAACCATCTTTGCACCTAGTGATTTTGGGCTTTTTCTTCGTCAGATAATCACCTTGCAGCAGTTTCAAGAAAACCCTCAATACCTTCAATCCTTCACCAAAATCGACGATTACGACGTTTGGGGTTGTTTGAAAGTATGGGCTACTCACGAAGACCGCGTGCTTTCCATGATTTGTCAACATTTACTTGACCGAAAATTGTACAAAATACAGTTTTCAAGCACGCCATTTGACCAAAATCAGCTCCAAGAAATCCACGAACAACTGCGCCAACAAGGCATTTCGGACAGCTGGCATGACTATTTTTTGGTGCTGGGCGAGTCGAGCAATGCGGCCTATGTTTCGAGCAAAGAACGCATTCTTATCAAAATGAAAGATGGCAGCGTATGCGATATTGCTGATGCCTCTGATTTACCGACAATTAAGGCCCTGAGTAATATTGTCCGAAAGTATTATGTTTGTTGGATGAAACCCCTAACTTTGCAGTCTTAATTGTGACCGTATGGAATTTACCGTCAAGCAGATTGCTGGACTGCTCGGAGGAGAAATAGAAGGCGAAGAGAACCTAAAAATCAGTCAGTTATCAAAAATTGAAGAGGGTATCTCTGGTAGTATTTCTTTTTTATCCAATCCAAAATACGAGCCTTATTTATACACAACCGAGGCTTCGGCAGTAATTGTAGATAAAAGCTTTGAACCTAAAAAAGCGTTTAAAACTACCCTTATTCGGGTAGAAAGCTCCTATACAGCGTTTACTCAACTTCTACAACAATACGAACGAATCATCAAGGGCGATAAACGAGGAATTGAGCAACCTTCTTACCTTGGAGAAGGCACTGAATTGGGCGAAAACCCCTATTTAGGTGCTTTTGCTTACGTTGGAACAAATTGTAAGATTGGGAAAAATGTAAAAATTTATCCCCATGCTTACGTGGGCGATAACGTCAAAATTGGCGATGGTACGGTGATTCATTCGGGTGTCCGAATTTATAACAATACCATTATTGGTCAAAATTGCACCTTTTTTGCCAACGCCGTTATCGGAAGCGATGGATTTGGTTTTGCCCCTCTTCCCGACGGAACTTACAAAACAATTCCCCAACTAGGCAACGTCGTCATCGAAGACAACGTAAGTATAGGAGCAGGGGCAACAATCGACTGCGCCACAATGGGTTCGACAGTTATTCGACAGGGAGTAAAACTGGACAATTTAGTGCAAGTGGGGCACAACGTCGAAATTGGTAAAAATACCGTCATTGCTGCTCAAGCAGGCATAGCGGGCTCAACCAAAATCGGAGAAAATTGCGTCATAGGCGGACAAGCTGGTTTTAACGGACACATTACGGTGCCAAAAGGAACCAAAGTGGGTGGCCAAGCGGGTGTTACTCGAACATGGGAAGAAGAAGGACTTTCACTTAACGGAACTCCAGCCCTCGAACTCAAAGACAGTTTACGTTCGGCGGCAATTTTCCGTAAATTACCGCTCTTGGAAAAAAGAGTGCACGAATTAGAGAAACAAAACAAAGAAGATAAACACTAGGAATGTTGAACATTAAACAACAAACCATCGAAAAATCGGTGTCGGTATCGGGTGTAGGGTTGCATACTGGTGTCTCGGCTACCATGACTTTTGTGCCCGCCCCTATCAATCACGGTTATAAATTTCAACGTATTGACTTGGAAGGTCAGCCTATCGTTGATGCTGACGTGGACAATGTGGTGGATGTGTCGCGGGGGACTACCCTCGAACAAAACGGAGCCCGTGTTTACACGGTTGAGCACACCCTCGCCGCACTTGTTGGGTTACAAATTGACAATGTACTCATTCAGCTTGATGGTCCCGAGCCTCCTATCATGGACGGCAGCTCTATCAAGTTTGTAGAAGCGCTAAAAGAAGCTGGAATTATTGAACAAAATGCCTCGCGCAATTACTTCGAAATTTCAGAACCTGTACGCTACATAAACGCGGAAAAAGACATTGAGATGGTAGCTTTACCTCTCAACGACTACCGCCTCACGGTGATGGTAGATTACAATTCACAAGTAATCAGCAGCCAACACGCTTCGCTCAACGACCTTACTACCTTCTCACGCGAGATTGCTTCGTGCCGAACTTTCTGTTTCTTGCACGAGCTTGAGGCGCTTTACAAAGCCAACCTCATCAAAGGTGGCGATCTCACCAATGCCATTGTAATCGTTGATCGCGATGTGGAAGAGGGAGAACTAGATTATCTTTCTCAGTTACTCAACAAACCTACCATTGGGGTCAACAAAAAAGTAGGTATTCTGAATAACTTAGAATTACACTACCCCAACGAAATGGCGCGCCACAAACTACTTGACGTAGTAGGTGACTTGGCACTCGTAGGCCGTCCTATCAAAGGCCAAATTTTGGCAGCACGTCCGGGCCACGCAGCCAACGTTGCTTTGGCGAAAAAAATCAAAAAACTCATGGAGTCGTCGAAAAGCCCAGTGCCTCACTTCGACCCCAAAATGCCTCCTGTGATGGATTTGAAGCGCATTTGTGAGCTTCTTCCCCACCGCTATCCGTTCTTGATGATTGACAAAATCGTTTATATGGACGAAAACAGCGTAGCAGGTCTCAAAAATGTCACCATGAACGAACCCTTCTTTACGGGGCACTTTCCAAACAATCCTGTCATGCCAGGTGTTTTACAAATGGAGGCCATGGCGCAAACAGGAGCTATTCTTGCTTTAAGTTCGCAACCAGACCCTGAGAACTATTGGCCTTTCTTGGCTGCCATCGAAAACTGCCGTTTTCGTCGCAACGTCGTTCCTGGAGATACCGTTATCTTCAAATGTGAGTTTACAGCGCCTATCAAACGAGGAATTGTAAAAATGCACGGCGCAGGGTACGTGGCAGGACAACTTGTATGTGAAGCTGACATGACCGCAAGCCTAGTTAGAAAAAAGTAATGGTAAACAAAGCAAGCTCTTTTGAAAGGATTTCTTTCTGAGAACGATGCTTTGGAAACTATCAACCCAACATGATTCAACCGTTAGCATACATACATCCTGAGGCCAAAATTGCTCCCAATGTAATTATTGAGCCATTTGCAATGATCCACAAAGACGTGGAAATTGGTGAAGGAACGTGGATTGGTTCACACGCAATCATCAATGACGGCGCCCGAATTGGAAAAAACTGCCAAATTTATCCTGGTGCAGTAATTTCTTCTACTCCCCAAGATTTAAAATTCAAGGGAGAATATACCCTCACTTACATTGGCGACAATACGATTATTCGTGAATACGCCACCATTAGTAGAGGAACAGAGGAACACTGGAAAACCGAAATTGGCAGCGACTGTCTTATCATGGCTTACTCACACGTCGCCCACGATTGTCGTATCGGTAACAACTGCATTATTGTCAACAACGTCCAAATGGCAGGACACGTCCACATGGGCGATTGGGCCATCATTGCGGGCTCAAGTTCGGTACGGCAATTTGTAAAGATTGGCGCCCATGCTATGGTGGCTGGCGGCTCACTGGTTCGTAAAGATGTTCCACCGTTTACCAAAGCGGCAAGAGAGCCTCTTTCTTACGCGGGAGTAAACTCAATTGGTTTGCGTCGCCGTGGTTTTACCAACGAGCAAATTAACGACATTCAAGAGGTTTATCGTTATATATATCTCAAAGGGTTCAACAACTCTGAAGCTTTAGAGCATATTGAGCAAGACCTTCCTGCAACGCCCGAACGCGACCTCATTGTAAATTTTATTCGCAATGCCGACCGAGGTATCATCAAAGCCCCTAGTGCTTCCCATGTCGATAGCGAAGATTAATTGAGATTTTATTATTTCAACATAAAAAAACGGTTCAGAGCAATCTCTGAACCGTTTTTTTATAGCCTCCTACCCTCCCGAGTGAGCACTTTTCACAAAGGTATAAAAGCAAAAACTCGAAGCTTTCGCTTCGAGTTTTACCCGAGTACCCAGAGCCGGAGTCGAACCGGCACGAGTGTAACCTCATTGGTGTTTGAGACCAACGCGTCTACCGATTCCGCCATCTGGGCAAGTCATTGTGTAAACGGGACTGCAAAGGTAGCGGTTGAGATTTAAAATGCAAACATTCCCACTGAAAAAAAATCAAAAACTTTCGCTACTCGTAGCGTAATGCTTCGATAGGGTCTAAGCGTGAGGCTTTTATGGCTGGATAAATTCCTGAAAGAATTCCAACCACAACGCACACCAATATGCCCATCATCATCCAAAACCAAGGCACAATAAAACTTGCATTCTCACTTATAACCTTAGCAATGATGTTTCCTACAATAATTCCAAGAATAAGGCCTCCTATTCCTCCCAAAATACACACCACAATTGCTTCCATCAAAAACTGCAGACGAATCAGCCGTGGGGTTGCCCCTAGCGACTTTCGGATACCTATTTCACGCGTTCTTTCGGTTACTGATACCAGCATGATATTCATCAACGCAATGGCCGCCCCCAACAACGTAATGATGCCGATTCCAAAGCCCCCCATGCGCAAGTATCCCGATATTTCTTCAAAGTTTTTGGCCAGTGCATCGGCGCTTTCTATTTCAAACGAATCAGGCTTCCCAATGAGGTCTTTCCGAACCCGCCGCATGATTCCCCTCGCCTCCCCCATAATGAGTTCTTGGTCTTCCATGCTGTTGACCGAAGTCGTAATATCAAAAGTCAATTCGCGGTTTGCAGCCAAAGCTCGGCCATTTTCAAGGGGCACCAACAACACACGGTCATCTCCTCCTCCCGTCAATGAGCCTTTTTTGTCCAGTACGCCTACCACTTTATATTGATTTCCCCGAACGATAATTTCTTCATTGATTGGGTTTATTTTTCCCTCAAACAGTTTCTGCGCTATTTCAGAACCGACAATGATGACGTTAAGGCCATTGTCTAAGTCAGTTGGGGAGAAATTACGGCCATTCGCAAGCTTATAGCCCTTAATCGCCATATAGTTATCATCAATACCAACTACGCGCGTGTTGGGGTTGGTTTTGACGGATTTGTATTTGACTTGTACAGCCCCACTAATGTTCGACGAAATCGACACTTGGGCATTATAGGTGTCTCTGATTTCGCGTTTGTACTGATTGGCTTGGCGGTAGGTTATCGAAGGAAAATCTTTAGAGCGCATTCCTCCGTTTCTTCGGCGAAAAGGCTGCGGGCCTCGGATATCAAAGGTATTTGCCCCCAAATCGGCAAAACTATTATTCACCGAACTTTGCATTCCATCTATGGCCGTCAAAATCCCCACCAGCGATGTAATACCAATGGCAATAATCAGGGCCGTCAGGACAGTCCGAAGCATGTTTGATTGAATAGAGCGAAGTCCTTCACGAAAGTTCTCAATAAGGTTCATGGCAATGGTTGATTCTGCACGATTTTTGCAATATATTCGTTATTACAAAAGTCATTCTGAAAATTTAAATCCACAAACCGATGAAGCGGTTCATCCTACCACTTATCATTTTTTTGGGCGTAGTACACGGGGCTTGGGCCTCTAAGATTCTGATTCCGATGGATGAATCCCAAAAAAACCACCTTAAATCGTACGGACTGGCGTACTGGGTCTTGCGCACCTACGATACTGAAATTGACTGGCTTCTCAACTACCGAGGAGGCAGTTTTATGATGGATTGGAACCAGCGAATCATCAACGAAATGGTTGTCCGTGGGATTTCATACGAGGTCATTTCTGACGCGCAAGGAAGCGGAATTTTAAGCGAAATTGCCCAACCCGATGCCAACATGGACAATGTAAAACTCCACAAAGCTCCCAAAGTGGCCGTTTATTCGCCTAAAACCAAACAACCTTGGGACGACGCCGTAACCCTCGTGATGACCTACGCCGAAATCCCCTACGACATTGTCTATGACGACGATCTTATGGAAGGCAAACTATCGGAATACGACTGGTTACACCTTCACCACGAAGATTTTACGGGACAGTACGGCAAGTTTTTTCACTTCCGCGACTACCCTTGGTACCGCGCACAAAAGCGAGAAGCTGAGGATATTGCGGCAAAATGGGGTTTTTCAAAAGTATCAAAACTTAAATTGGCCGTGGCTAAAAAAGTACAAGAGTACGTAGCAGGTGGCGGATATATGTTTGCCATGTGCAATGCCACTGATACGTACGATGTAGCTTTGGCAACACAAAATACCGACATTGCAGACGTGATTTACGACGGTGACCCTACTGACCCCACTGCCCAAAAGAAGCTAGATTTTAGCCAGACGTTTGCTTTCCAAAACTTTCAAGTTGTGACCAATCCGTACGAAATCGAGTTTTCGTCGGTCGATAGCCAACCTAATGAGCGTGGCATGAACGAAGCCAACGATTATTTTACGTTGTTTCAGTTTTCGGCCAAATGGGATCCTGTTCCTACCATGCTTACCCAAAACCACCAGCAAATCATCAAAGGATTTATGGGTCAAACCACGGCTTTCAAAAAGCAATACATCAAGCCCGAAGTGATTATTTTGGCTGAAAACCGCGCAGCGGGTGAGGCGCGTTACATTCACAGTACGTATGCCAAAGGCTTTTTTACGTTCTACGGTGGCCACGACCCTGAAGATTACCGCCACGAAATCAATGAAGAACCTACAGATTTAAACTTACACCCTAACTCAGCAGGGTACCGTTTGATTTTGAACAACATTTTGTTCCCAGCGGCCAAAAAGAAGAAGTTGAAGACGTAGTTTTGGGTCAATGGTCGATAGTCGGCAGACGATGGTAAGTGGCTAGTTGACAAGTTTGTCAGAGGGAGCCTTTCCAAGTTTCAAAAACTTGGAAAGGCTTTTTTACTATGGACTATCGACCACCGACCGTGGACTAACTACTTTTTCCCAAATGCAGCTCGCATTTTTATCTCGGTCAATTTCCGTTTGGTATCGAGGGTAAAGTCACCTTTCATCATCCAATCGTAGTAACTAGGCTCTTGCGCCAAAACGTCCACAACACGCTTTCCGTTGTGTTTTCCGAAGTTGATAACCTCTTCCCCTTTTGAGTTATAGGCCATTCGGTTGGCGAAATCTACAATTTTTGCCGCTGTCAGGTTATGCAATGCCTCTACATCATTTTGTACAGGCTCATACAACTCTCCTTTGTCGTTCTTGATTTTTACCCCTGCATAGCGTTCCACTTGAGCGCATAATACCTCAAACGTAGCCACCGTATCAGCGTGCGCACTGTGGGCATTTTCGAGGTCTTTGCCACAATAAAATTTATACGCTGCCGCAAGGTTTCGAGGTTCCATCATGTGAAAAATGCGCTGTGCATCCACCAAGCGACGGTTTTTGATGTCAAATTCGACGTCGGCACGCAAAAATTCTTCCACCAACATCGGCACATCAAAACGATTGGAATTAAATCCTGCCAAATCGCAGCCCTGCAAAAACTGCGCGAGCGTTTTCGCAAAATTTTTAAAGGTTGGGCATTCCTTCACGTCTTCGTCATAAATCCCGTGAATAAGGCTTGATTCGAGCGGAATTGGAACGCCAGGGTTGACTAGAAAAGTTTTGCTTTCTATCTCACCATTGATGAGCGCTTTCACCACACTGATTTCAACAATGCGGTCTTTTTGGATATTTACCCCTGTTGTTTCTAAATCGAAAAAAGCAAGAGGTTTTCTAAGTTTGAGATTGTGTGCCATTCAATAAGGAAGCTTGAAGCCTCAAAATTACTATTTAATTCAAACAATTCAGCTTGCATCTTCTACCTTTGCCGTCTTGTTTAGACGATCATCAGCCAACGAATAGCCAAAATCAGAACAGAATGCGCAAGGAAATCAGTGAAACCATTAAGTTAAGTATCCCTATCATTATTGCCCAACTTGGAGTAACACTCATGGGAATGACCGACAACCTGATGGTAGGCCGCTACCTTGGCGCCGTGCCGCTCGGCGCGGCGGGCTTGGCCAATTCGTTGTCATTTTTAATGTCAAGTATTGGTGTGGGTGGTCTGGGTGTAGTGGCGGCATTGATTTCTCAGGCCAAGGGGCAAAACAATACCATCGAAATCGGAAAGCTTTTCAGAGCAGGTCTTATCGTTTCCCTCATTCTTGGCACAGGGCTGGGACTAGCGGGTATGCTCATGGGCATCGAATTACACCTTTTTGGTCAAACCCCCGAAGTAACCCGCCTTACTAAGCCATTTTTGTACATTTTAAGCGCCTCCACCCTTCCTTTGCTTGTATTTGTCGCTGCTCGTCAGTTGGCCGACGGGCTTTCACTCACGCGGGTGGCTATGGCGGTTACAGTTTCTGCCCTGATTTTCAACGCTTTTTTCAACTGGATATTCATTAATGGTATCGGTTTTTTTCCAAAAATGGGGCTCAACGGCGCTGCTTTCGCAACTCTATTGTCGCGTATTTACATGGCAGTCGCTATTTTGGTTTATATTTATAGAAGCAAACATTTCACGCCATACCTCACAGCTTCCCATAAGCAGGCACTAGGAAAATTGATAAAGAAAGTTTTTCAGTTAGGAATTCCCGTCGGGTTTCAGTTTTTCTTTGAAATTGCGGCTTTCTCGTTAGCGGTAGTCATTATCGGGTGGCTGGGCGAAAACCAACTCGCCGCCCACCAAATCGCCATTAACATGGCTTCTACGACTTATATGATGGCAACGGGCATCGCTTCGGCAGGCGCTATCCGCGTGGGACGGGCTTATGGCGAAAAAAATCCGTTTAAGGTCAAGCAAGCGGGTACAGCGGCACTGCTTCTTACCATCGCTTTTATGGGTGTTTGGTGCGTTACGTTCCTTACTTGCAACGAATTTTTAGTATCTCTCTATCTCAAAGACAATCCTGAAGTAACAACCATCGCAGCAACGTTGATGATTTACGCGGGCTTTTTTCAACTGTCGGATGGCGTACAGGTAACGGCTTTGGGGGCGCTACGGGGGCTGACAGACGTCAACGTACCAACGTTTATCACGCTCATTGCGTATTGGGTTATTTCATTACCGTTGAGTTATTTTTTGGCATTTACGTTTAAGATGGACGTAGAGGGTGTCTGGGTATCGTTGTCGGCGGGGCTTACGTTTTCGGCGGTTTTCCTGACGATTCGTTTTTACCGAATGATGACAAATGTTATGCCAACAAACGTTATGCCTCGCTGAGGCATTTTTAGGGCGTTTAATGCTAATTGAGGGGTAAATTATTATATTTGACATTCCTAAATCGTCATTCATCAACTTGTCTTTCACCCTCCCGCCAACTATGAAATTTCGTTCGCTCTTTTTACTCTTCTTGGTCTGCGCCAACGTTCTTTTTGCTCAAAAGAAAACGTCGAAAGTCCCCGCGCCTACTCCGTTTGAAAGTTTCGATGGGTTTGTGAATCGGATGCTGACCGAATGGAAAGTGCCAGGTGCTTCGGTGGCGATTGTGAAAGACGGAAAGCTATTTTATGCCAAAGGATATGGTTTAAAGGACATTAAAAACAACTTACCAGTTACTGAAAATACGCTCTTTCCCATCGCTTCATGCAGCAAATCATTTACTTCGGCGGCACTGGCGATTCTGGCGGATGAGGGAAAACTTGACTGGAACAAACCCATCAAAGATTATTTGCCCGATTTTCAACTGGCCGACGAATACGCCACGCGTACGATCACCGCACGCGAATTAGTTTCGCACCGTACGGGATTACCTCGCCACGATTGGACGTGGTTGTACGCCAACCTCGACCGACAAGCACTTTACCAACGCCTCAAGTTTTTACCCTTATCAAAACCCGTTTTTGCCCAATACCAATACAATAACCTCATGTATATGACGGCGGGTATTTTGGTGGAACGCCTTTCGGGGAAAAGCTGGGAAGATTTTGTCCGCGAAAAAATCCTGACACCCTTAGCAATGAATCAAACGGTGTTGACCTATCCTGAGCTTTTTACGAGCAAAGACTATTCATTGTCGTACCGCGATAACAATGGGCAATGGGTCGAACAAGGGTTTGGCAGTAACATCGATGCGATTGGTCCAGCAGGTTCTATCAAGTCGAGTGCTACAGAGATGGCCAATTGGCTCTTGATGCAATTAAACAAAGGCAATTTTGGGCAAAAACAAATCGTTTCTGCCGCCAATCTCAAAGAAAATCATACCCCCCAAACCATCGTTGCACCCGCCGAAGTTACGTTTAGCGAACTTGGGTATGCAAGCTACGGCATGGGGTGGAGTATCAACACCTATCGTGGTCATTTGCGATTGGCCCACAACGGCTCCATCGAAGGCTACCGCTCACAAATGGCCTTTTTCCCCAATAACAACCTCGGCGTAGTGGTCTTGACCAACACAGGATTTGCGGACTATCATTTTGTCAATGCCGTGAGTAACTACGTTTCTGACCAATGGCTGGGTCTTTCGATGATCGACTGGTCGGCGCGTTTAAAAATAACCCAAGCCGAAGCCAAGGCCAAAATCGATAAAGCCAAAGCTGACAACGCCGCCAAACGCAAAACCGATACCCGTCCTTCTCACTCAGCGGAAGCATATAGTGGCGTTTATACGCACCCTGCCTACGGCAGCATCACGCTCGAAGCACGCGGAGAAAGCGACTACGTAGGGGCATTTCACGGATTATCGTTTCGTTTGCAACATTATCATTACGATGTTTTTGAAGGAACGGGCACTTTTGACCAAAGCAAGTTTGAGTTTAAAATCGATCCACAAGGAGCCATCGACCGGGTGGTTGTTGGGATAGCCAACGCAGGTGATATTGAGTTTAAAAAAGTATCTCCCCCCGCTAAGTAGCTCACTGCCTGCATCCTTTATATCCTCCAACTAATCCATTTATTTCACCGTTTATCCAATTTTCGTAGAGCGAGCAAACATTGTTTTGTAACCTTGAACTGAAAATCCCAATACAGCGATGAAAAAATGGTTACTCGCCTTTGCGCTGGGTTTTAGTGCGTCCGCCCAGGCTCAACAAAAATATACCCTCCAACAGTGCGTTGGTATAGCGTTGGAAAACAACTTGCAACTGAAACAACAGGGACTTCAGGTGCAATCTGGCCAAAATACCCTCGACCAATCGAAGTGGCAGAAATTCCCTACCCTCAATTTAAGCGCCAACCAAGGTTTGCAATCGGGACGTAACATCGACCCTTTTACCAACCAATTTGTGGAGCAAACGGTCAATTTTTCAAGTTTTCAGCTAAATACAGGCGTCAATTTGTTTAATGGGTACCAACTTAAAAATACCATTAAGCAAAACCAACAGAACCTTCAGGCGCTGCAAAAAGACGTTGAAAGCAATCGTAACGCGCTTATTTTGAACGTGGCTACTTCGTATCTCAACGTCCTTAATAACCAAGAGCAATTGGAGTTTGCCCGCCGCCAAGCCGAAACAACGCGGCTTCAGTTGGAGCGTACTGAGAAATTGGTAAAAGCAGGGTCATTACCCGAAATCAACCTGTACGATATTCGTTCGCAATTAGCCAATGATGAGTTGTCGATTGTCAATGCGCAAAACAGCATCGAAATTGCGAAATTGACCCTCAAGCAATACCTCAATTTGCCTGCCAGCGAGAACTTCGACCTTATTCCCATCAACTTACCACTTCCATCGTCGTCAGCCCCTTACGATGCGACGTTGGAGCAAGTCTATAACGCCGCCATCAAATACCTACCCGATATGGAAGCAGCCACGCTTCGGATTGAAAGTGCCAAAACAGGCATTGAGATTGCACGCGGCGCCAAACTGCCCTCGTTGTCGCTCGGTGGAGGTTTAAGTTCGTCTTTTTCAAGCGCCGCCCCCAAACAACGTTTTGTAGGCGACGGTGGGGCTTCTAGGGTTGTGGATGTTCCTTCAACCACTAGGTATGTTTCTTACGCTGGCTTTACCGTTCCTGTCATTGAAAAAACGACCATCCCCAGCGGGTCAATCCAAAACTTTGGCTACCTCGACCAGTTGAATTTTAACCGCAACGCATCGTTGTCGCTGTCGCTTCGTGTGCCAATTTTCAACGCTTATCAAGTAAGATACCGCATTGCGAATGCCCAAATTCAGCAGAAAAATGCCGAATACCAATCCCAAATTGTGCGTAACCAAGTACGTCAAACGGTAGAGCAAGCCTATTATACCATGCTCAACGCTGCCAAACGCTACGAGGCTACAGCCAAGCAAATCGAATCGTTGGAGTTGTCGTTCAAAGCCGCAGAGGCCCGCCTCAATGCGGGTGCCATCAACGCCGTTGAATACAACATTTCAAAAAACAACCTCGACCGCTCACGGGCAAGCCTTATTCAGGCCAAATACGAGTACATTTTCCGTTCAAAGATTTTGGATTTCTACCAAAACAAACCATTGTCTCTTGAGTAGTAAATCCCCTCTTTTCCTAACCGCATCAACCAAAACCGAACTGACTAAAATCAAAACTTTATCGTAGGCCATGGCACAAAAATCTTCTTCAAAAATATGGTGGATACTCGGAGGCGTTGTCGTTGCCCTCGGTGCAGGACTGTTTATTGCCAAACAAGCTGGATGGATTGGCAAAGTGAAGCCCACCGAAGTAGAATTTACCAAAGTAAAACGCTCTGACATCATTGAGCGCGTAAGTGCGTCGGGAAAAGTTCAGCCAGAAATAGAAGTAAAAATCAGCCCTGACGTTCCAGGAGAAATCATTGGCTTGTACGTCGAAGAAGGCGATTCAGTAGTAAAAGGCCAGCTGTTAGCCAAAATTCGTCCCGACAACTACGAAGCGCTCTTGGCACGTTCGCAGGCATCGGTCAACTCAAGTAAGGCCGAAGTAGAACGTTCTAAAGCCTCACTTGCTCAGTCGAATGCGCAGTTGATTAGGGCAAAAACCGAATATGAGCGTAATCAGAAACTACTAGCCGACAAAGTAGTAGCAGAAGCTGATTTTCAACGCAGTGAGGCCGACTATCGCGTGGCACAACAAAACGTAGAAGCGGCTAAAGCTGCCGTTGAAGCGTCAAAATTTAATGTGCAAAGTGCCGAAGCAGCACTCCGTGACGCGGCAGAAAACTTGCGCAAAACCACCATTTACGCCCCCCAAAGTGGGACTATTTCAAAACTAAACGTTGAACTAGGCGACCGCGTCGTAGGAACTTCCCAAATGGCAGGTACCGAAATGATGCGTATTGCCAACCTCAACAACATGGAAGTTCGCGTGGATGTTAATGAAAACGACATCGTTCGGGTTAATTTGGGCGATACCGTTGAAATTGAAGTTGACTCCTACGCTGACCGTAAGTTTAAGGGGATGGTCACTGAAATTGCCAACACGGCCAACGGCGTTGGAACGGCAACGGCCGCTTCTAACTCTGCGGATGCCGTAACTGAATTTGAAGTAAAAATTAAGATTCTTAACTCATCGTATCGTGACTTGATGGCCAAACGCGCCAAAAAATCATACCCGTTCAAACCAGGGATGACTGCCGCCGTTGAAATCATTACTGAACGTAAGTTGGGCGTTTTATCAGTGCCAATTTCGGCCGTCACAACCCGTGGAAAAGATGACGAAAGCGGAGAGAAAAAAGAAGGCGAGGAAGCTCCTGCTTCTTCAAACAACAACGAATCAAAAGCTAAGAAAGAAGAGAAGTTGAAAGAGCTAGTTTTCATCAACGACAAAGGCAAAGCTGCCACGCGTGAAGTAGTAACTGGCATCAGTGATTTTGAAAACATTGAAGTTATCTCAGGACTTAAAGAAGGAGAAGAAATCATTTCGGGACCGTTTATCGAAGTCTCGAAGCGCCTTAAAGCAGGTACGTTGGTAGGCAAAAAGGTTGAAAAGAAAAAAGACGCAAAAGACACTAAGCAAGAGTAAGTTTAGGTCGTTTAGGTACTTTATTTTAAAGGTTTCCGTCCAATGGAATGTTCTTCAAAAGAGCATTCCATTTTTTTATTACAAGGGTATTCTCCATTAAAAACATAGGGTTTTACGGCGGCTTTATCATTTTTTAAGGGAAAGTACTTAAATTTGCCTATTCTCCTATTTCCCCTAACCTATGCGTCTTACAGTCAGTTTTTTAGTTTTTTTGGCAAGTTTGTATTCCTCCTCCCTCTGGGGACAAACCGAATTCCGTCTTGGCGTCGAAGTTCGAGACAAATACACCAAGCGTCCGCTTGTTCCAATTGTCTCAGTTTTGGCCGTGAATACCGAATCCGAATTACCAGGCCAAATGGTCAATGATGCTTACGTTGTAAAAGTAACCCCAGGCACTCAATATCAAGTGTTTGTCGCTTTTCAAGAGTACAGAACCTACCGCCAAACGCACACATTTGAGGCAGGCACTCCTTCCTCCACAGGCTATTTTCCTTTTGTGATTGACCTCGAACCACTCAAGCCACCCAAAGCATTTGAAGTGGCCACAACCACCAATGCTGGGCATACCATTTTAGTGATTGACAAAGCACAGCGTTCGGTTGTTACCAAGGCGGTAGTCACCATCAAAGACGAACGAAATGGGCAATTTATCACTGCCAAAAAAAATCCTAACGTTGGAGGTAGCTGGCTGGCTGAGTTAAAAGATACGGAGCAATATACCCTCGAAGTTAGCGCTCCCGAGTATGAAACTTACAAGAGCTCGCTAAAAATCAAAGCAGGGGAAGCCACGGAAGTGGTTCTTAATCGAATACCCAAGCAAGAGCTAAAATTTGTGGCCATTGACGCCCTCACCAACAAACCCGTAGCGGCACAATTTAAGCTTTCGGACGAAATAAAAGAAAGCTATACAGGGACTACAAGCGCTGATGGAAGCCTGTTCAATCCAACCGTCGTTGTTCAAAAACAACCTTATAATCTGACAGTTACTGCCAGTGGTTACCGCCGTTACGAATCAAAACTTTCGATTACAACCACCGCACCCGCCACACCACAAGTAATTAAGCTCTCAAAAGTAGATGTTATCCTAAAGATTAGAATCATTGAAGAACAATCTGGACAGCCAATCATCGCCAATTTACGGGTGATTGACCAAGCTGATAAACGTGCCATTTTGAACATTAAGGGAACGCCACAAGGGCAAGCTGTCACCCCTATTAGCCCTGGTCATCAATACATTATTGAAGCCGAAGCTAAGGGTTTTATGTCGTACCAACAACCACTGGATAAAGTACTCCCACTCCTGACTGAAACGAGCGACTTAACCGTCAAACTGACTAAAATCGACGACACGTATCTCAGCTTCACCGCAACCGACGCCAACACAGGACAACGTATCCCAGCCATTTTTAAAATTACGGCCTCCCTCACCGAACAAACAACGGAAGTAAGAGGCACAGCCTCAACCGTTGCCAGACACAAAATAAAGGAACCTGATATTTACAAAATTGAAGTAGTAGCGAATGGTTATCAATCGGTTACCCACAACCTTGATGCCGAAGAAATGAAGGTGGGTCAAGTGTTTTCGTACGAAGCCAAACTTACCCCCAACGCGGCCAAACCTGCTGCCTCGCCTTCACATGTATTCACGTTTAAAGTGTTAGATGCCCAATCGCGCAGGAGTATCCCTAATCTCCGTTTTCGCGTTACCAGTATTGCCACTCAGAAAGCGATTCCCACCAAGGTGAGATATGCCGATGTAACCACCCAACTTTTCCTCGACCAAGCCTATTTGGTGGAAGCCGAAGCCAACGGCTACGAAATGTACTCAATGCGCATCGACGCGGGTGATTGGGCAAAAAGAGGCGAATACCTGACCAATATTTCGTTGATTTCTCACAAAAAAGCAGCCGCTAAGGGCAAACCTGTTGTAAACGAAAAAATCTTTGACAATATCAAAGCAGGCCAAACCCTGACGATTGAAGATAATGTTTATTTTGACCAAAGTAGCTATATCTTACGGCCAGAAGCTTACGGCCAACTCAACCGCCTAGCGGTGATTATGGCAAAAAACGCTGACATTAAAATCGAAATCGTAGGCCATACCGATAATATAGGCGACCCCAGACTCAATCAAACCCTTTCGGAGCAACGCGCCAAAGTAATCGCCAACTACCTCGTCAATCAAGGAGCCACCGAAGCCAACATTGCCCACCGTGGCGAAGGACAAAGTAAACCCATTGCTCCCAATGATTCGGAAGAGAATCGGCAACGCAACCGTCGGGTACAGTTCCTGATTAAGTAACCGTATTCAATTATAGCCCGAGCAAGCGAGCCTATCCATACTAAGGATAGGCTCGCTTGCTGTTTATACGCTTCCCACTGTTATTTATACCAAAAACTGTCAACTCCACTTTATTTATCGACATACAGACCACTAATTTCGACCAAATCATATTTTCCTGAAAAATATTTTTTTTAAATTTTTAAAGTAAAAATGACATTTTTTCTAGTTTTACGGTTAAGAATGGTTTACTGTTCCTTGTTATTGCTCATTCTATCTATCTAACTTTTTTTAACACATGAGAAAACAGCTCTACCTAGCTGCATTATTGTGGCTTGTTGTACTAACAACATGGGCACAAAGCCGCCTCACTGGCCGCGTCACTGACTCAAATGATGGCAATCCACTACCAGGTGTTAGTGTGCTCATCAAAGGGACCAACACAGGTGTTACCACCGACGGCGAAGGCCGCTTCACCCTTACCCCTCCATCTGCTGGCGCAACACTTGTGGTATCCTACATCGGATACAATACACAAGAAATTGCGATTGGAAACCGTACAACCATTGATGTTTCTTTGGCCGTCGATGTCAAGTCGCTTTCGGAAGTGGTTGTAACGGGTTACGCCTCTCAGCGTAAAAAAGATATCACTGGAGCTGTCACCGTGGTAAGTGCCAAAGAACTTACCGCTACTCCTGCGGCCAGCGTTACTCAAATGCTCCAAGGACGTGCCTCGGGGGTAGTTGTAGGAAACGATAACTCACCTGGTGGTGGAACGATGGTGCGGATTCGTGGGTTTGGTTCAATCAACAACAACAGCCCACTTTACGTAATCGATGGTGTTCCTACCCAAGGTACATTGAACCAATTGAACCCCAACGACATCGAGTCGATGCAGGTGTTGAAAGATGCCTCAGCTGCTTCTATTTACGGAGCGCGTGCCGCCAACGGGGTTGTTATTATCACAACAAAAAAAGGCAAAGTAGGCGAGCCAAGCATTACCTTCGACTTCTACAGCGGTACGCAGCGCCCAGGCAAAATGCTCAACCTGCTAAACACCCAAGAGCTTGGTCAATACTTGTACGAGTCTGAGTTGGGTGCGGGCAAAAACCCTTCGGCAGCATCGCCTTCGGCGCAGTATAAATTTGGATCAAATGGTGAGCAAACAATTGCAGATTACATTTATCCCAACGTGTATGGCGCACTTCCATCTAACTACACCTATACCAACGACATCGCTGACCCTAACTTAGGTAAAACGGCTTTCAATATTACCAAAGCCAACAAAGAAGGAACTGACTGGCAAGATGTTATTTTTGACCCAGCCCCTATCGCCAACTTCCAGATAGGAGCTACAGGTGGTATGAAATCAGGTAAGTACGCGATTTCGGCCAACTACTTCAAACAAGACGGTATCTTGCGCTACACCAAATATGACCGATATTCTGTCCGCGCCAATACTGAGTTTACCAAAGGAAAATTGACTATCGGGGAAAACTTTACGTTCTCTTACGACGAAAGACAAGGGATTACGAACAACGACGAGTCAAACCCTATCATGTTTGCCATTCGTGTTCACCCAATCATCCCTGTATTTGACATCACTGGCGGCCCTGCCGAATTGGGTGGAACAAACACCTCTCCTTATAACGGTTTCGCGGGAAGTAGAGGTAGTAACCTCGGAAATGCTCCTAACCCATTGGCGCGTTTGTACCGTGAAAAAGACAACATTACCAAAGGTTCGCACGTATTTGGTAACGTATTTGCTGAGTTAGACATCCTTCCTGGATTGAAAGCACGCACAAGCCTTGGTTTGGAATATAACCAATACAACCGCTCTGAGTACTTCCACCGTGACATTGAAGCGGCCGAAGCACGTAACGCCAACAGCTTGAACGTTATTAATCAATTCGACCGTTCGTTGACGTGGTTTAATACCTTGAATTACAGCAAAACAATAGGCGTTCACAATTTCAACGTACTCGTAGGGACAGAAGCCGTGAAAACGTACGCTTTTGGTTTCCAAGCCAGTCGTAGTGCTTTTGCTTTCGATGATTTGGATTACCGCTACCTTGACGCAGGTTCGGCATCAGGTTTGAGCAACGCGGGCGGTGGAGCAACGCTTAGTTCATTGTTCTCACAGTTTGGAAAAATCAACTACGCCTACAAAGATTTCATCCTTGCTGACTTCACCCTTCGTCGCGACGGTTCTTCACGTTTCTCAGCCGCCAACCGCTACGCCATCTTCCCTGCATTCTCGGTGGGTATGCGTATGACTGAGCTGAACTTTATGAAAGAAGTGAAGTTTATCAACGACTTGAAAGTACGCGCTGGCTGGGGTAAAACAGGAAACCAGTTGATTCCTAACGTTTATAACGCTTACACACTTTACGCAGCGGATCCATCTAACAACGCCTACGACATCAACGGTACTGGAACATCCATCGTTGGAGGTTTTGACCTTGTACAGTTTGGTAATCCACAAGGTAAATGGGAAACAAATACCTCTACCAACATCGGTATTGATGCGGTGTTGTTGAACAACAAAGTGGAGTTGGTTGTGGACTGGTACAATCGTCTGACAAGCAACATGCTTACCCAGATTGCGATTCCACGTACGGCAGGTTCTGGTACTATCCCATACACAAACATCGGTTCGGTTCAAAACCGTGGTATTGACCTTGGTATCAACTTCCGCGACAAAAAAGGAGACTTCCGTTACCAAGTGGGATTGAACGTTGGTCACTACAAAAACGAAGTGAAGAAATTGAACGACGACCCGAATGCTACGGTGTTTGGTTTCACAACGCGCCTTCCTGCCATCTCGGCTACCAAGGCTGGCATACCGATTGCTAGTTACTACGGCTATATTGTAGATGGTATCATCAAAGACGATGCGGAAGCAGCTGCTGCGCCTAAGTTTGGAACATATACCAGAGCTGGGGTATTCAAATTCCGTGACATCAACGGCGACGGCGTAATTACTGCCGCTGACCGTACCATCATGGGCAACCCGCACCCTAAGTTTACGTATGGTCTCAACATCAATTTAGGTTACAAAAACTGGGATTTGACCATGTTTGGCCAAGGCGTTCAGGGTAACCAATTGTTCAACTACGTTCGTTATTGGACAGACTTCAACGTATTCCAAGGCAACCGCTCGAAAGAAATGTTGTACGATTCTTGGAGAAAACCAGGCGACGATGCGAAACTTCCTCGCTTAAACTCTGGGGATGCGACTAGCCAGCAAGTTTCTTCTTATTTCTTGGAAGATGGCTCGTACTTGCGTTTGAAAAACATCCAGTTGACTTATACATTGCCTAGCACTTTGTTGAAAAAATTAGGCATGAGTTCTGCTCAGGTTTATGTCCAAGGCCAGAACGTTTTTACACTTACAAAATACACTGGTCTTGACCCAGACATCAACTTGAGAAGATCAGGTAACGACAACCAAGACATCCACATGGGTGTCGATGAGGGTGCGTACCCTGTAGCGAAGTCGTATCTTGTAGGTTTACGCTTTGGTTTCTAATCTTAGTCAACAACAAGCAAAACATTTTCGAAACAACAATGAAAAAAGTAATCATATTAACGCTTTTGGTCGGCCTAAGCTTCTCTTGTTCTGAGAGCTTCTTTGACCTCAAACCCCAAGGACGCGCGTCTTTGGACCAATTATCTACGAAAAATGGTATCAATGCCCTTTTGATTGGTGCCTATTCGTTGCTCGACGGAGTTGGTGCGGGTAACACAGGTCGTCAATCAACGATTTCGAACTACGTTTTCGGTGGTATCAGTAGCGATGACGCCGTAAAAGGTACTGACGCGGGTGACCAGCCAGAACAGTCGTTTATTGAACAATACAACTGGTTGTCGGACAATACCTATTTCTTAGGAAAATGGTGGCATTCGTACGATGGAGTGGCTCGTTGCAACGAAGTAATCCAAATCATAGCCAATGTAAAAGACATGACTGATGCCGAAAAAACGCAGGCCATTGCAGAAGCACGTTTTTTAAGAGGGCACTATCACTTCGAGGCGAAGAAAATGTGGAACAACGTTCCGTATATTGACGAAAAAGTCTATAACCGCGACGATCCGAATTCCACAAAGATTCCTAACGACAAAGACATTTGGCCAAACATCGAAGCGGATTTTGACTTTGCTGCCAAAAACCTTCCTGTCCTTCAGGCTCAAAAAGGAAGAGCGACGCAGTGGGCTGCTAAGTCGTACCTAGCAAAAGCTTATATCTTCCAAAAGAAATGGGCTGCTGCAAAAACTCTGTTGGAAGATGTCGTGAAAAATTCTGGCAAAAAATTGGCAGCTAATTACCATGATAATTACCGCACAGTGACCAATAATAATTCAGAGTCTATCTTTGAAGTACAATTCTCAGTAAACGACGGTACAACGGGTAACAACGGTAACGCTGGTGACAACCTTAACTGGCCTTATTCGGCAACTGCTCCAGGTCGTGGCTGCTGCGGATTCTACCAACCTTCGCACAACCTCGTAAACGCGTTTAAAACAGAGAACGGTTTGCCAATGATTGGCACCGCCGCTGACGGCACGCTCGATACGTACAACAAAGTAGATTTACCAACTGACCAAGGTATCGCTGCTGCCACTGCTTTTACCCTTGACAAAACAATCCCTGTTGACCCTCGTTTGGACTGGACAGTAGGTCGCCGTGGCGTAAATTTCCTTGACTGGGGACCAATGCCAGGTTCTACTTGGATTCGTGACCAAGCTTACGCAGGGCCATTCACTGGTAAAAAATGGATGTATTACCTTGCCGAAGAAAACAGCACGACTCACTCGACAAGCCGCCGAAACGTAAACAACAACTACCGCCTCATCAAACTTTCGCACGTATTGTTGTGGTTGGCAGAATGCGAAGTTGAGCTTGGCAACTTGGCTGCTGCTGAAGGTTACGTAAACCAACTTCGTGTGCGTGCCAAAACTGGTTCAGTACAAGACCCAACCGTAACATACCAAGTGGAACCGTACCCAGCAGGTACTTTTGCAGGCAAAGGCGCTGATTATGCCCGCAACGCCGTTCGGATGGAGCAACGTCTTGAGTTTGCGATGGAAGGCCACCGTTTCTTTGATTTGGTACGCTGGGGCATCGCCGAAAAAGTGTTGAATAAATACGCTGCCGAAGAATCAGTACAAGGGACTGAACCTTCTGGCCGTAAGTTCAATAAGCGTTCGTACATGGTAGGAAAAGTTTTTGCTTCTAAAAACTTGTACTTCCCACTTCCGCAAGACGAAATCTTGAACAGCCAAAAAGGAGGTCAGCCAACGTTGAAACAAAACCCAGGCTACTAGACTTTACAACCTCCCGAAAGTTTAGAACTTTCGGGAGGTTATTATTTTTACCCAAATAAATCACTTGACAAGTAGCGGTCGCCACGGTCGCATACGATAAAGACAATCACGCCTTCTTCGAGTTCATTGGCCAACTGAATCGCCGCGTGCGCCGCTCCTCCGCTGCTCATTCCTGAAAAAACGCCTTCTATTTTTGCCAAATCACGCGCCCGCTGCGTGGCATCATCCTGAGATACTTCAATCACTCTGTCCACCCGCGCAGGTTCAAAAATCTTTGGCAAATATTCCTGAGGCCACTTCCGAATCCCTGGAATGCTCGACCCGTCGGTGGGTTGGCAGCCTACAATCTGCACGTTAGGATTTTGTTCTTTCAAATAGCGTGACGTTCCCATAATTGTGCCCGTCGTTCCCATAGACGACACAAAATGCGTCACTTTCCCTTCAGTATCTCGCCAAATTTCGGGACCAGTACTTCGATAATGCGCCAAGTAGTTGTCAGGATTGGCAAACTGATTCAACATCAAATACCCACCTTCGGCGACTTTGGCATCGGCATAGTCTCTAGCCGACTCGATGGTGTCTGTCAATATCACTTTTGCCCCAAATGCCTCCATCGTAAGCACGCGCTCACGAGTAGAATTTTTGGGCATGGTTAGCTCAATTTCAATGTCGTACAAACGGGCAATCATCGCCAACGCGATGCCTGTATTCCCGCTTGTGGCTTCGATGAGTTTCATCCCAGGTTTGATTTCACCGCGCTCAACGGCTCCTTTTATCATACTATACGCGGCGCGGTCTTTGACACTTCCTCCTGGGTTATGACCTTCGAGTTTGGCCAAAAGGGTTACTTTTGGGTTTGGATTTATCATTTTCAACTCCACCAAGGGAGTATTTCCTACAAAATCTAAAAGAGTGGGCATGACATCAATATTGGTTAATGTTTTAAAACTAAGCAGAATCTATCAGTTATCAGTTCCCTTTTCCTCGTAAAAATACAACTACCATTTTTCTCCACCGTAAAAGTAATTTATCTTTGATTTTGGTTTGGTTCAAAACCATTAGATTTCTGCCGTAAATGCCCTGAAAGATACATACGATTATCCCGAATGTCATTATTGCCAACAACATTAGATACATTGAAAACCAACTCAAAGAACAAATAAGTAAACTTATAAGTTGATTTTATGAAAGTTGGCACTAACTTTGCGCTTCAAAAAATTGCTCATAACCTGTACAGTGTAGTATTTGAAAATGCTGACGGTCACGCTTTTGAAGAGATTTTTAACAATTGGAATGACATAGAATACCTTTTTGATTTTTTTGAAGAGCACCAAACAGACCTTCAAAGTGAGTTTTGGGTATCACTTTTTGGGAAAATTATTTCTACCGAAGAGGCTATCGAAAGAACAAGGCGGCAGACAGATGCTTTTGAAAAAAAGATAATTGACCTTGCCAACTCAACCACTGCTCCCGATGAAACCAATCTAAGCTCCCTTTTTGTACCGCTACTCAAACAAAATTCTACGCGCAAACCCCTGCTCAATAGTACCACAAAAGCCTACGGGCTTGCAAAAGCAAGTTGGCTTAGGGTCTATGCAGTGCGTATAGCCGACGTTTTCATCATAACAGGCGGGGCCATTAAACTAACGTCAACAATGGAAGAACGCCCCCATACTCAATACGAATTGGACAAATTATTGAATGTGGCAAGTATCTTAAAGCGAAATCATTTTAGCGAAAATACTGATTTTGACACTGGATACATTGACATATAACCACAACCAACCCTTTTATGACAAACCAAACCGTAACCGATATTTTGGACCAAATGGTCAGTACAGAACCCTCGGGTTGGCTTCAAAAAGCCCAATGGCGCCAAGAAAATAAAGAGTGGCTCGACCGGTCAGCCAAAATTGCAATTAGAATATTGAGCCAATTGCGCAATAATAAAAAAGCGGGCAAAACCCCCGCTAATCAAAAAGAGTTGGCCGATTTAATGGGAGCCTCGCCCCAATACATTAATAAAATTGTAAAAGGGAACGAAAACCTCACCCTCGAAACCATCACTCGCTTGGAGGCTATCTTGCAATCTCCGCTGCTTGATGATAAAAACATTGAAACAAGTATTGATTTTTTGGGTGGCTCCACCGTTTCGTATGTTACTCCTACCCAAATGCCTGTACAAGGCTTTGACTTTAAAACGATGGACGTGCAGGTGCAAATACCGCCTACAAAAAGCACAACCGATACTGCCCCCTCCGACTCCAACTACGCTTATGCAATAGCTGCCTAATGGAAAATCAAGAAAAAACCATTCGTTTTAATATCGTTCGGATTCAGACCGAACAGTTTGCCATCATTCCCGAATCTTATCAAGAACACGCCCCGTTCGAGATAAATCACGAACTTGCATTCGGTATAGATAAAACCCATCAAATCGTTTTAGCACGTAAAACTGCGCGATATTTACACCCGGACCGCCCCCCCTTTATGCTCATTACGGTAGTGTGTTATTTCAGGATTGAAGACAATAGCTGGAATGACCTCAAAGTAGAAAATACCGACCAAATACAACTGCCCCGAAATTTTGCCATTCATTTGGCCATAACCACCGTGGGTACACTTAGAGGAGTATTGCACACCAAAACTGAACAAACTCCTTTCAATCAACTGATTATGCCTCCAGTCAACACCCTCGACCTGGTACCTGACAACGTTACATTTCTATAAACAAGAATGAAGCAGGCTAAAAAATAAGCGAATACTACCCAATGAAATCGCTAGACAAACCAAAAAACAACACCAAAAAGAAATTACTACATGAGTGTTCTCAAAAAATTAGCTGGTGAAACCGCCCTGTACGGAGTGAGTAGCATTTTAGGCAGGGTAATTTACTGGTTTTTAGTTCCTCTTCATACCCACGTCTTTCTTCGTCCTGGCGAGCTTTCTTCCAATACCGAATTATACAGCTGGGTAGCTCTGTTCAATGTAATTTTTACGTTTGGGATGGAAACGGCTTTTTTCCGTTTTGCCAACCGCAACCCCGAACGCCGCCAAGAATATTTTAATCAAGCGCAAACCGCAATAACGGTGGTAAGCCTTGTTTTTTCGGGCTTGCTTATTGTCATGGCTCCTACGCTCAGTCGATTGCTCAATTACCCTGGAGAGTCGTCCAACATTGTCTTTCTTGCCCTCATTGTGGCCATTGATGCCATCGTGGCGATTCCCTTTGCGCGCCTTCGGTTGGAGAAAAAAGCCAAGAAGTTTGTGGCGGTCAAAATTATCAACATTGCCATCAACGTCATTCTCAACGTCTTTTTCTTGGTACTTTGTCGTGACATTTCTTTGGGTAAATACCTCACCTCATTACAACCTATTGGTTCGTACTTGTACCGCCCCGAAATCGGCCCAGGCTATATTTTTATTGCCAACCTGATTGCCAATGCGTGCTTTTTACTGCTGCTTCGCGATGCGTTTAAGGGATTTCACTTTACGTGGAAAGGGCCTGTTTTCAGCGAAATGTGGGTGTATGCCTACCCTATTTTGATTTTGGGCTTGGCAGGAACTGTCAACCAAATGGCCGACCGCTGGTTTTTACGCCACCTGCTCCCCACAGGTTTTTACCCCAAACTCACCTCCGAGGACGCCCTCGGCATTTACGGCAGTTGTTATAAACTATCCGTCTTTATGTCGCTCGCGATTCAATCGTTCAAGTACGCCGCCGACCCCTTTTTTTTCTCCAAAGCCGAAGACAAAAACGCTCCCGAGTTGTTGGCACTTGTCATGAAATGGTTTGTAATTGTATGCGTCGTACTTTGGGTCGGGGTTAGTTTAAACATTGATATTTTGGGCCATTATATGCTTTCCAAAGCCTACCGCGTGGGACTGGAGGTTGTTCCCATTTTATTGTTAGCCAACCTTTTCCTTGGCGTCTATTACAACTTGGCGTTTTGGTTTAAATTGACCGATAAGACCCACTTTGGAACCCTTATTACGTTCATTGGCGCTGCTTTGACGGTCGGGCTAAACCTGTGGCTTATTCCCCAAATGGGCTACTTAGGCTGCGCCTACGCCTTTTTGGTATCAAGCATTGCTATGTGTGTGGTATGTTATTTGTTGGGAGAGAAATACTATTCCGTTCCCTACAATGTAGGATCGGCACTAGGGTATATTTTTAGCGCAGGGCTGTTGATTTATTTTTCAACCCTTGTAAAAATCTCCAGCTTCTGGGTATCGGTTCCGTACCACTTAGCGTTATGTCTGCTGTACGGATTCGGGATTTTGCTCGTTGAACGAGAATCAATACCTTTGAAAATCCGTCGAAAAATACCGTTTTTGAGCTAAACCAATTTTGCCATGTTTTTTACCGCTTACGCAAGAAAAATCACTCAATTTGTTCTTCTTTTAGCCATTACTAGCTTACTTTCTTGCGACTCAAACGCTGTTTTCAAAGACCACGAAGACATCGATGATGGCATGTGGTTCGTCAAAAACGAGCCTTCGTTTACCTTCGAAATCACCGACATTTCGCAGCCTTACAACGTGTATTATTTGGTACGCAACAGTATTTCTTACCCGTATTACAACTTATTCGTAAAACGTTTTTTGGTAAATGACAAAAATAAAGTTGTCAACGAAGCCCTCAACGAATTGATTTTGATGGACGAACGTACGGGCAAACCCATGGGTGACGGGCTCGGCGACTTGTTTGACCATAAAATCGTGGCACTCAAAAACTACCGTTTCCCAAAAGCAGGAAAATATACCTTTAAAGTGCGTCAATACATGCGCCAAGACCCCCTGCCTGGTATTATGAGCATGGGCGTAAGCGTGGAACCTGCGGTTGTCAAACAATAAAAAGGAAGCGTCTTTCCTCTTGATATTTTGACTATTTTTGCGGCCAATCCTTACAAATTACGAACTAGGCATGGCCCGCACTGCAAAAAACGCAACCGAACCCGTTAAAGTCAAAGAAACACCTCTCAACCGTCAGTACAACCAAATAAAGTCGAAATACCCAGGTGCCATGCTCCTCTTTCGAGTAGGCGACTTTTATGAGACGTTTGGGGAAGATGCCGTGCGCGCTAGTCGCATTTTGGGGATTGTCTTGACGCGCCGCAACAACGGCGGTTCGCAAGAAGAACTTGCGGGTTTCCCTCACCATTCGTTAGACAACTACCTCCCCAAACTCGTCCGCGCGGGGGAACGGGTAGCCATTTGCGACCAACTTGAAGACCCCGCCGTGGCCAAAGGGATTGTGCGCAGAGGTGTAACAGAATTGGTGACGCCAGGAGTTTCGTTCAACGACAACGTGTTGGACGTTCGGCGCAACAATTACCTTGCTTCGGTTCATTTTGGCAAAAATAACGTCTTCGGCATTGCCTTTTTGGATGTCTCTACGGGTGAATTTTTGACTACCCAAGGCACCAAAGACTACATCGAAAAACTCCTCCAGAGCTTCGCCCCTTCGGAAGTATTGTACTGCAAAAAACACCGCCAAGAGTTTACCGAATTTTTTGGTGATAAGTTTCATACCTTTTCGTTTGAAGACTGGGCCTACACCCATGATTTTGCCTACGACTTACTCACCAAGCACTTCAACACCGCCTCGTTGAAGGGCTTTGGGGTAGAAGCACTGACCGAAGGTATTGTGGCCGCAGGCGTGATTTTGAGGTACTTAGCCGATACTGAGCACCGCGAAATCCAGCACATTACGCGTCTTACCCGCCTCGACGAAGAAAAATACGTGTGGCTCGACCGCTTCACCATTCGCAACCTTGAGTTGGTGTATCCCCAACAAGAAGGGGGCGTTCCACTCATTCAAATTCTAGACCAAACCGTGACCCCCATGGGTGCGCGTTTGCTTCGCAAATGGCTGGTGTTGCCTCTCAAAGACAAAGCGCCCATCGAAGAACGTCTCCAAACGGTGGAGCATTTTCTCAAGCATGAAGAAATGCTGGAAACGCTCACCCAACACCTCAAACAAATTGGTGATTTAGAGCGACTTATTTCTAAGGTAGCCGTTCGGCGCATCAATCCAAGAGAGATGGTGCAACTCAAAAAATCGCTGAGTCACATTGCGCCCGTCAAAGAGTTGTTGCAAGCGGCCTGGAATGAAACCGAAAACGCCCCTTCCGCATTAGGCCCTCTTCGCAAATACGCCGACCAATTAAACGCTTGCGAGTTTTTGCTTGAAAAAATTGAAACCGAACTCCGCGACGCCCCTCCAACCGTAACCAACCAAGGGGGCATGATTAAAGCGGGTATTGATGCCGAGTTAGACCGTTTGCAAGAACTGGCCTTTTCTGGTAAAGATTACTTGATTCAAGTCCAAAACCGTGAGATTGAACGTACGGGAATTACGTCGCTAAAAATTGCGTACAACAAGGTCTTTGGGTATTATTTGGAAGTGACCAACTCCCATAAAAACCGCGTACCGTCCGACTGGATTCGCAAACAAACCCTCGTCAACGCCGAGCGCTACATCACGCCCGAGTTGAAAGAATACGAGGATAAAATTTTGAGTGCCGAAGAAAAACTGTTTGTCATAGAGCAGCGCATCTTCAACGATTTGGTCATGACGGCCAACGATTACGTAACGGCCGTTCAGCAAAACGCTCGAATTATTTCGGTGTTGGATGCGCTGTCGTCGTTTGCAGTAATTGCCAAGAAAAACAACTATTACAAACCCGTCATCACCGACGACAAAGCGCTCAAAATCAAGGAAGGACGTCACCCCGTCATTGAGCAGCAGTTGCCATTGGGCGAAAGCTACGTACCCAACGATTTATATTTGGACGACGCTACACAGCAAATTATCATCATCACGGGGCCTAACATGGCGGGTAAATCCGCTTTGCTGCGTCAAACGGCCTTGATTGTGTTGATGGCGCAAATGGGCAGTTTTGTCCCCGCATTGGAAGCCGAAATTGGGTTGGTAGATAAGATTTTTACGCGCGTGGGCGCCTCCGACAACCTCAGTCGCGGCGAAAGTACCTTTATGGTCGAGATGACCGAGACTGCCAGTATCCTCAACAACCTGAGCGAGCGCAGTTTAGTACTTATGGATGAAATCGGGCGCGGCACCAGCACCTACGACGGGGTGAGTATCGCTTGGAGTATCGCCGAGTTTTTGCACAATCACCCGCGCCACCGCGCCAAAACGCTTTTTGCGACGCACTACCACGAACTCAACCAATTGGCGGAAGATTTTCCTCGGGTCAAAAACTTCAACGTAGCCGTCAAGGAAATGGGCAATAAAGTCATTTTCTTACGCAAGCTCAAAGAAGGCGGAAGCGAGCACAGTTTTGGGATTCACGTAGCTCAAATGGCAGGGATGCCGCAAGAAGTGGTGCTGCGAGCCAACGATATTTTGCACAGCCTCGAAAAGAGTCATCGCAAGCAAGAAACCACCAAAGCGGTGAAAGAAATGCCAAAAGTGAATTACCAAATGACGCTCTTTGAACCGCAAGACCCCAAAATAGAAGAGCTAAAATCAAAGCTAAAAATCCTCGACATCAACACCCTCTCGCCCATCGAAGCATTGCTCAAACTCAATGAGTTGCGGCGGCTAGTGGAGTAAAGACAGGTTGGACGCGTTAAAATATAGAGCGGCTATTCATTGCTCCAGAGGAGCTAAATCTTCGTAGAAAAATGTATCAAATCCACACAAAGTCCCATCGGGGCGGCCGACGTTCGGTGACATCTTTCACCGAACGTCGGCCGCCCCGATGGGGCTTTTGGATGGCCTTTACCCCCTTTTTTCTACTAAGATTTAGCCTCGCTGAGGCTACTTTTTTTAATGCGTTTAACCTGGAGGAGTAAAAAGGATTATCGTTTCATTGTGGTTATATTTGCTAAAGAGGAATATTATTTGATTGTTTAATGCCGTTGAGTCGAGTTTGCAGATCCTGACCAGCATGGAAAAAATCTCACAAAATGATGGACACTTCAACCCAAGCCACTGAACAAGCGTGTCAAGAACTGTTGAAGTATTTAACAGATTCATCTGAGCAATTGATGACTGCTATTGCCCCCGATGGCTGGGAAAACTCTCCTTACAAATTCATTTTTCATCCAACCGCCCAACAAGTTTATGAGAAAAGCTTGCACATCCATGAGAACCTCAAAGCTTGGATGACTCAAGCAGGCAAAGCATTAGACGCACCTGTACTTACGGATATTGAAAACGAATTGGCTGAAAATCCCAAACCCATCAAACCCTACGAGGAGTTTTTAGATGTGTTAGGATCCTGTTTGTGGTGCATTTTCTCTAATAACCACGATGTGATTGACGAAAACGGGACTGTTTACCATTTAGGGTCTTTCAGAGGGTCAGGACGTTTTATTGCCGATTTTCTCAATGAGTATTTCCCCTCCCAAGTAATCTTCGATTACATAGATTTTTACTGTGCTGATGTCTTACTACTCGACGACGATACCGTTTTTTCGCTCTTGGTTTTACTGTTTGAAAGGCTCAAAAAGGGTCGATTCAACTGGCGGTACAGTTTCCCAAGGATTGGCATT
Source organism: Runella limosa DSM 17973 (assembly GCF_000482465.1). Lineage (GTDB taxonomy): Bacteria > Bacteroidota > Bacteroidia > Cytophagales > Spirosomataceae > Runella > Runella limosa. The sequence continues at coordinate 1,146,521 of NZ_KI519420.1, read as the reverse complement.
GTGTCATTTGAGAAACCTGAGCAAGTTACCCAACCCGAAGACTATGACCCGCAGCTAGCCCTCGAAGAAGAACTTACTCGCCAACAACGTCTCGAAGACGTAGCCAAACTTCAAGCCCAGCTAGACGATGCCTACGAAAAAGAACGAGAAGAAGCGCTATACCAACTCCCACCCCTTATCATTAGGGCTTATCAAACCGTATATGGACATTTTCCCGAAGGGTGGGTGGAGTAGTAGAAAATAAATTGGCAGAAAATCCTGTTGGCAGCAAGCATCTACCGTAATAGTTTCCTCTCTCACCTCCCTAAAGATTGAGATTGTTCAAAAACGCAACTCCTGCGGTGCAGTTAAACATTGCTGAGGGTTGCTTCTTATTTTTCGTTATTTTTGCAGCAAACTTCATCTAAATGAACCGCACACTTGTCAGTTTTGATTGGGCTTTAAAACGGCTTCTTAGACAGAAAGCCAACTTTGCTATTCTTGAAGGTTTTTTGAGCGTTTTACTAAAACGTGACATCCTCATTATCAATTTGTTGGAAAGTGAATCCAACGCGGAGGATGACGAACAAAAAATCAATCGGGTGGATATGTTGGTTGAAAATGAGCAAAAAGAACGGCTCATCATCGAACTCCAATACAGCAAAGAGTTCGACTACTTTCAGCGTATGCTTTTTGCTACTTCCAAACACTTAACCGAGACCCTCCAAAAAGGAAAACCCTACCAAGACATCAAAAAAATATTCTCTATCAACTTAATTTACTTCGATTTAGGGCATGGTACCGATTATGTCTATCATGGCAAAACAGAGTTTAGGGGCATTCATCAAAACGATATTTTAGGACTTTCAGTCAAACAAAAAGAACTATTTCAGAAAGACGCCGTGTATGAAGTTTATCCTGAATATTATGTCATTAAAATCAACAATTTCGACGATATAGCACGAGATAGCCTCGATGAATGGATTTATTACTTCAAAAATAATGAGGTAAAAGAGGAGTTCAAGGCACAAGGATTGGCCGAAGTAAAAGCACAACTTCAATTTGACGAACTATCTGAACAAGAGCAGCAAGCCTACGAAAAACACGAAAAAATGCTCCTTTCAGAACGGGGAATTATCTCTACCGCGCGTATTGAAGGTAAAGCAGAAGGTAGAATAGAAGGCAAAGCAGAAGGCGAGCAACAAGCCCGTATTGAAATGGCAAAAAAAATGAAAGCCAAAGGCTTTGACCCCGAAACCATCTCAGAAATGACGGAACTTTCAACAGATGTTGTCAATAACCTATGAAATAGAAACAGCCCAGCCAACGCGGCTGGGCTGTTTTGTGATTTCAAGAAGGTACTTTTAATCAATACGCGGGCGAGGTGTTTGTGCGGTAGGCGTAGTATTACACCCCTGAATCTTAATTTCAAAATTCTCGCCAGGCCCTGCCGAAAACCCCTGTGAAAGGGTGACAGATTGCCCCGCATAATACTTGGTGTTATTGGGGACATTGGCTGTGCTCACGATAGTACCCGAAGCCGAGTATGTACCGCTTGCTATATTGCCACTGTGCGTGATAGTTGGCGGACAAGGACTCGAACCATTGACCGTTACCACCGCGCTGCCGCTGACTGTGCCAGTACCGCATTGATTACTGACGGACGCGAGGGTATAAGTGGTTGTGACCGTAGGACCAGTGCGTAATGTGTACGGAGAACCAAAAGCGGTACCTGAAGACCCGCTTGAGAGCGTAAAATTGTAAGGTGCTATCCCCGTAAAAGTGATTATCAAATCGGCTGTTTCTCCGATGTTGATAGTACCCCCGCCCGAAATAACCGCCGTGGGAGTAGCTGTACAGCCCGTTTGTACTACACTTGTTCTGTTACCCAACACATCATAATTATACGTGATTTTTTCTCCATTAGGATACGTTACCTCCGTGAGCCGATTGAGGGCATCGTAGGTGTAGGTGACTTTTTTGGGTGTTTGGGCGTGGATACCTACCCAACAGACCAAACTCAGTACAATGAGAATGATATATTTTTTCATTTTTGAATGTCGTTTTTGAGTGATGGATTATCAATTATTTAACTTCTTTACCTCGTATTTTTTCAATGCTCTGTAAAGTAATTATCTTTCTTTACAGAGCATTTCTTCTGGCATTTGAAGAAGTTGTCTAAGAGTTTTTCTTATGAATGCTCCATTTTTTGAAGTCCTTGTATAAACCGTTATTTTATCCCCAAAATTTGTTAACCATTCATCAAAACTCGTTCCTGTATGTTCCCCATTTAAATTCTTTGACATATCAATACAGGCATCAGCCACTATTCCCCCGACAAAAGGGGTTACATTGCCAACTCCATCACAAATAATACTTCTACTTGCTTCATCATAATTTCCGTAGTAAATATTTTCTCCATATTCAAAAACTATTGATATTGCATCTGCCATTTGCAAAGCAAGTGCTAAATTTCCATAAGCATCTCTTGTGTTTTTGTTAATAGTTTTCATTTTTCCAAAAGAATGAACAGTTTTATATGCGTATTCGCTATCCATTACATTAAAAAAAACCTCCTGCGCAAAATCTTTATAATAATCGGGATTTGTAACCAAAGGTTCTACAGGAGTTTTTCCATCAAAATCAATAAATTTTATAGGATTATCCCCTCCATACGCAAACAAATTTGTACTCCAAATCGGGTCTTCGGAGAGGAATTTACCTGTGGTGGGGTCGTAATATCTGGCACGCATAAAGTAGAGGTCAGGGGCCTCGTATTGTACGCCGTATTGCCCTACGTATCTGAAAGGGTTATCGTCAGAACCAGCGGAGGTTTGTTGCAGTATCTTGCCGTAGGCATCGTATTGGTATTGGCGAAATGTATTTTGGCCATCATCGGTCAGGGCAATGGTACTGCCCCTAAAATCATAATGATAATAGGCAGTGCCCGGGCTTACATACGGGCGGTAAAGTAAGCCAGTGGGGCCATACACGTAGTAAGAGAAATAAGTACCCGCTTCATCGGTTTCGGCCAATACACTGTTACTCAACTCGTTTATCACGTAGCGTCTGCCCGTTTTAGCACGGCGGGTTTCGTTGCCGTCATAAAAATAGGTGATGCCGTTACGGGTCAACAGATTGTCTTTGGAGTCCCAAGTAATGGCTTGTCCCGCTTGGGTAGTGGTAGCTCCGTTGCCATCAAAAACATAGGCATTGCTGCCTACGGCAGTGGTTTCATTACGGGCATTGGTAGTATAATTGGTGGTGGTTGGGGCCAACACAGGTAAGGTAGTGTAAGGCTCAATGATGTTCTCTTCGGTATGGTTTCCGCCTTGGTCGAGCGTAAAGGTGTAAGCACAAATGACACTACCGTTACTTTTTTCGTGTCGTATGCCCGTGGGTCTGCCTGCGACATCGTAGGTATAGAGGGCTTTGGTGCGGTTGGGGAGTGTATAACTCAACACTTTACCGTCATCGTCATATACGTAGGTGGTTACCTTTCCTGCCCAATCCGTTACTTTGGTTATGCGGTCTTTATCATCGTAAGTGTAGGCAACGGTCTTTCCATCTGGATACGTCAATAAGTCCAAGTTATTGTTGTTGTCGTAGCGGTATTGTACCGCAAAGCCATCGCAGGTCGTTTTGGTGAGCCTTCTGAGTACGTCATAATCATAATCCAACGTATATGTTTTTGCACCTTGCGTATGCGTAACTGTGTTGAGCGTCCCTTCGGGGTTGTAGGTATAGGTAGCGTAGCTGTCACCCGTAACCCTTCCTGATGGGTCATAGGTAAACGTAAACGTTTGGTTTCGTCCGTTAGTAAAGGTTTTGAGCGAACCGTCTTCGTAATAGGTAAATGATTCCGTCTTACTGCCAAACGAACGACTCGTCAATTGGTCGGTTTGTGGATGATATACGTTGGTAGTGGCATTGTTTTTGGCGTTGGTTACGGTGGTGTTATTATCGTTGGCATCGTAATTATATTCTACGAAATACCCCAAAGGCGCATTCATTTTTTTCAATAAGTCGTTGGCATAATAATCATAGGTAACGGTTTGATTTCGGGCATCGGTTTTTGAGGTTACCCTACTCAAAGCATCGTAAGTGGCAGAGGTCGTAATGGCAGGGCTTGCACCGTTGGGAGTACTGGTAGTCAGTAAATTACCATAGGTATTGTAAGTAAAATTGGTCACCACCCCCGCAGGAGTAGTCACTTTTGAAATAGTTCCGTTGCTATTTCTCAGCATGGTAGTAGGCTGTCCCAGTGGATGAGTTATGGAGGTTAAATTACCCGTGGCATTATAACCGAAGGTGGTCGTCTTACCCCGTCCATTGGTAAAATTCAAAATATCATTGAATGAATTGTAAGTATAAGATTGGGTGATATTACCATTAGGGCCAACCGTTGTTACGGAACTGACATTATAAGGCGCAGTCGGGTGATAAGCAATCGTGACATTCGTGGCTACGTTTCCCGCCATTTGCGTAATTTGGCTTACCGAAGTGGGGTCGGCACTCACGCCATAAGTCATTGTCAAATCCACGGGGTTTGTTCCTGTGGATTTGAGGGTTTGCGCCAATCCGTTGCCGTTATGGGTATAATTGGTTGTTTTGGTTGTTCCGCCTGCCGTAACGGTCACGGCTCCTGTACTGGTTGCCGCCGTGGAGTTGTAGGTTTGTGTCCAGTTAGTGCTCATTTGTTGTACTACTGTAGCACCATTCAGTGTTTGGCTGCTTTTCAACTTGCGCTTTTCGTAGGTATTGTCAATCACGTTTCCCTTGGGGAGGGTGATTGTTTTCAATAAATGTTCAGCGCCTTCTGTAGTATAATAAGAGTAAGAAGTAGTCTTTAAAGCACCCGTTAAATCATATTCTTTATAAGTAGCCAGATCTCTAATACCATCACCGTCCAAAACTGCTGTATGATACGTAAATTGAATATTTCGGCCATTGAAAGCCCCCACCCCAGCCAGAGTAACCTGTGAGAGATAGTTATAATTTTGTCCTGTTAGGTACGTAAAATTCATGGTTCTACCCGACGGGTCAGCTACGGAAGCTAATCTTGGTACACCCGAAATGCCTATTTCATTCGTAAAAGTGAGGGTATTGTTGTTTCGGTCTTTGATGGATTTTATTAACCAAAAGGCATTGTTTGTCTGCCCAGCTATTTGTTCAAATAGATATACTACTTTACTTGGCGTTGTGATGGTCACTGAATTTATGGGATTTCCCGAAGTAGTTACTTGGTCAAAAACGCCAATCGTTTCTGGTACAAACACGCCTCCTTGTGTTTTATAAAAATGTAATTTACCATCAGGATAATGGACTACCAACTTTAGGTTAGGTGAAGTACCTATGACAGTGATATAACAATTAAATGAATGTGTCCATCCGCGACCTAAATAGTTGGGGTACAACTGATTGGGCAATTCTGTGGTATAAGAATTATAGCTATGCGCAAAAACCAAAGGTACAACTCCATCTATCGCAAAACTGGTTTTGGTATAATGGTTAAAATTACCCCTATCTGTCCCAACCCCAACGCCCATATTATCAGGACGATATTGCCCGGGAATGAAAAACCCTACATTCACTTGAGTAAGCGTAGGTTTAGGAATACCGGAGGAAGAAAGGAGGCGATAAAGCATTAAAAAGGCATCTTCGCGCTTGCAGTTATCATCGGGACTGAACGCGCCGCCGCTTCCCGTTACAATCCCCAATTCGTGGGCTTTTTTGATGTATTTATAGTAAAGGTGTGAAACCGCTACATCACTAAAAGGTGATGCACCCGTGGCGGTACTTTCGTCAATATTCCACGCTTCCAGTAAAACCTTCAAAACCAACGCTCGGGTAATTGCACCGGTAGGGTTAAAATTTAGCTGATTTCTGTCAAAGGGCGCACGATTATCGGCGTATTCGAGGTAGGAAAGTACCTTGGCGTATTTGTAATAAGTGGTATCGGTAGCAAAAGCCGCCTGCAAATCAACAAAAGGCACGGGAAAATCCACGGCTGTAGTGATGGCGGTTTTTCCTAATAAACCCAAATACGCAATCTTAGCCAAATCTCCCCGATTGATTGGTTGCTTCGGATCTGTTTGCGTTTTTTGAATAATACTCTGCGTACATAAACCCTGTGCCGCACAAAAATGCTCTTGAGTGCTGTAATTGGCAACAGTCTGAGCAGTGAGGCATGTGGGACAAGTAGCTTGAACTTCAGATTGATAAATTAATTGTACTTCACTATCAGTTAAGACGCGATTATAAATACGAATGTCATCAACTGAACCAATAAAGCGAGTAGTATTATCCCATCCATTTGAAAACCAATGCGTACCAATTCCTGAGTTATTATGCCCTATCTGTATGATGGCTGAGTTAATTTGGCCAACAATCACTCCATTTACAAATGCCTTCAGAATACCATTGTTGTAAACCATCTGATAATTTACCCAATTATTCTTGTAGTTGGCTGGAGGGGTAATAGCAATATTTGCACCGCCATTAACTGCAAAATAAATCTTTTCAATTGTTCTTTCTGCATCACCATGCAGAATCCCTAACCAACCACTATTTGAATGATCTCCAAAGAAAATATATCCTTCACCATCATTATTTGTTAGACCTTCCTCTTTTACCCAAATTGAAATTGAAAAAGATGTCGTGCTATTTGTGATTATTTGCGGAATTTGTATGCCAAACGCATCTAAACGTATTGAACTCCCAATAACTCTATTGGGGTATGTGGGTGTACCATTCACTGTCCCATGATTACCATTGCCACTTGCATCGTTGGCATTGCCATTAAAAGGATAATAAGCCACTAAGCCATTGGTAGGAGCTTGGGCAAAGACATTTGTAAAAACAAAAACAGTACAATAAAAGAAAGCGAGTAGAGAATAAAGCCGTTTCATTGAAGTATAGGTTTGGGAGTTGGGTTCGATTTGGATTTATTTATGATTGATTATCAATTACTTCACACTTCCCGCCGCCTCGCCACGGGCAGCAACTGCCCGTTGTGGAGCTGAACATGGTCGCGGGCAATGGTTTTGATGTAACGACGATTGACTAAGTACGATTTGTGGATGCGTACAAAGCTGGGTTCGTTGAGTAAAAACTCGTGAAAGCGCTTGAGCGGTAAGCTATATACGTCGCGATGGCCGTTGAGGTAGTAAACCATCGTGTAATTGCGCTCGGCTTCAAACAAAAAAACGTCGGCTAGTTTGTCTTTGTCAAATGGAAGAAATCGCATAAGGCTGGCAGTTGAGTCTATAGCTAAACTACATCAACCTCCAGCGGCAAACAATTCAAAACCAGAATTTGGTACTATTGGCCATAATTCGGTCATGTTATAACCTCATCCCCAATCTTTTTCGTAATTCTCGGTCGGGTTGGCGAGCTACCTCCAACGTTTCCCCATTGTTGAGGAATAAGATACGCTCTTTGGGGTCGTAACTATTGACGTGTTTGAGGTTCACAATATGACTCTGGTGGACTCGAAAAAAATGCGGGTTTTCCGTCAAAAACTCATAGTGGCCAATCAGTTCCATCCCAATAATTTCTCTATCTCCTTTAAGATAAATCATGGTTACCGTTGCCGCCGACTTTAAATATAAAATCTCATCGGGGTTTATATTTTCCCACTTTCCTTTAGAAGTACGAATAAAAAGGGGAGTATCGCTAAAATTTCGCGTCTTGACAAGGTTCATCAACACTTCGTATTGAGCCCGAAGTTGAGCCACGTTTTTTGCCTCCGCAAAAACCACCGCTCTTTCCACTGCATCTACCAAAAGGTGGTAATCTATCGGTTTTTGAAGGCACTGTAAAGCCGCATACTGCAAGGCCGAATACGCATAATTTTTTTCTTTGGCATGACCCGAAAAGAAAATCACTTGAAACGACAGGTCATTCTCCTGTTTTAAACGATCCAATAGATTAAAACTGGTTTCGTGCGCATGAAATTCTACATCCAGCAGTACCAAATCGGGCTGGTATTGCTTAATCGCTCGGTACGCTTCTTCTAGCGTCAGGGCTTCGGCCAAAATCGACACTTGTGGACAATAATCTTCAATAAGGCGTCGTATCAACTCCAGTTGTTCTTGACTATCTTCGGCAATAATGGTCGTTAGTTTTTTCATAATCTATCGTTCATTCGTATGATTACGTGTGTCCCTCGCTCAGGAAGGTCAATCGTATGTATATCAATGTAAAAACCCAATTCGTTGAGCAATTTAACTCGGTTTTTCACCAAATTCGTCCCCTCCGAACGGTGCGTCTGATACGCATTTCGGCGTTTTTGCTCGGCAGCTTTTCGTCCTATTCCATCATCTTCGACCTCACACAATAAAGCTTCATCCGTGTCTAACCAAAAGCGTATCCATACATGACCTTTTCTTGACAAATCACCGAGTACCCCATGTTTAATGGCGTTTTCGACAAAGGGCTGAATCAGCAACGGAGGGATTCTATAAAAATCAGGACTTAGCGAAGGTTGAACCTCAATAAACACCTCAAAACGGTCGCGGTATTGTAGTTGTTCAAAATCAACGTACATCTGCAATAGCTTTATTTCTTGTTCGAGGGTAATCATTCCTCGCTCCAACGACTCCCGCGTTCCATCCAATGACAACGAGGCCGACAAGTAATTCCGCATCAACTCTCCCAATTTTACGATATGTTCGTTGGCACGAGCCGTTTCCTGTTTATACACCAAACCTTGAAGGGTGTTCAGAACGTTGAAGATAAAATGCGGGTGCATTTGGGCTTGGGCGGTTTGTACTTCTAGCACTTTGACCATTTGTTCCGTTTTGGCCGCTTTTTCGGCTTGTTCGCGGGCTGTTCGCATTTCTCGACGTACCTGTTTTTGGTTGTTCCAATAAATCACTCCACCAATTGTCAACAGGCCAACAATCGCAAGGGAAGCATAATAGGGGAAATACGGCGAATTCCAGGGCCATACCCGAATAGAAAAACGAATCGTAGCTTCTTGGCTTTTGCTCACCCCTATCCCGCCCGTACGTGATTTCACCCTCACGGTGTACGTTCCCGACGCCAAATGCACGAGTGTTGCAACGGGTTCTTCTTGCCAAGCCGACCAGCCATCAGTTACCCCTTCTACCAAGTAACTATACTGAGACACAAAGGGCTTATCTTCCCCTACTGACTCAAACTCCAACCGTACGTTTCCCTCATCAAACGGCAAAGTGAAAGTACTATCTGCTAAAAACTGAGAAAACGGCAGGCGCTGCCCATTGAGCTTACTAACATACGTTCGAAGCCGTTCTGGTCTAAAGTTTATTTTTTTAGGGTCAATCACCGACAAAGCGGCTCCGCCCGTAAGCCAGATTTGACCTTTCGAATCTCGGTAAAACCCATTTTGTCCAGGTTCAATGGCCACAAAGCCATTGTGATGGTTGAAACACCTTAGCTCTACTTTCTGAGAAGCGTACCATTTTTTTAAATTTAAGACGTACACATTTCGTAAAGACCCAATGAACAAAAAATCATCATTTATTGGAAAAATAGCATTTACAGGTTCTTTTAATTCGGGAGTAGATAAACACCTGACCGTATCACGGCGGCTATCTAAGTAGCAAAGTCCCTTCGTAAAAGTAGCCAGCCAAAGCGTTCCTTTGCTATCAAACTTTAAGTCGAAAATACCACGAGCTCCTAGTTTTTGGTTATCAACTGAGTACTCCGTCCATTTTTCTTTTTTACTATCATACCTACTTAGCATTTTGACACCACCAAACCAATACACTCCTGTTTTTTCAAGTGCCATAGCTAGTACGTAGGGCTTAATATTCATGCCATTTGTTTGATCCAAAGACGTAGTCCGAAAAGGAGGTTTATTGTCAAAAATATGCACAGCTCCTTCTCCTCCCTGTAAAACCACGTTTCGGTCGGCGTCTTCAAGCATACCGAAAGCAATAGACGTTTTATGGGCAGCAGTAGGCCGCAACAGCAGTTCCCATTTTTGCCCATCGTGCCAAACTGCCCCACTGGAGTTTGGCAGCCACAAATGCCCCAATTTATCCCGCAAAGCGGCATAATACCAGCCGTCTTGTGAGGTCGGAATATTGGAAACTTTTGCCGCTTTTAACTGACTAAACACTTTCTCGGCATAACCCTTTACTATTTTAATTCGGTTTCCATCAAACTGTTGAATAGGTTGGAGATAATTCAAAAACCACATTCTTTTTTGGGCATCCTCTACTACCGACCAAGCGTAAGGCACTTCATTTTCGGGGAAATATTTTATTCCGTTTTGAACGATAAATACAAGCCCTTTTTCAGTACCTACCCATGTCCCATGTGTAGAATAGGTAACTGTATTATGATTAAATTCATTGGGTAACACTCGTGTTACCTTTTGACTTTTGGCCTCTAATAGATATGTCTTGCTCTCAAAAGTAAATAACCAATCAAATTCAATTGGACGTAATACTTCCCATTTTTGATTGGTTATTTGTAAAAATGGTTGCCAGTTATTCGGCCCAAACTCTGTTAAAAACTGTTCGTTTTTGCCCCCAAAATGGCGGTGGATAACTGTTTTGCCTCCTCGAGCGCGCAGCCAAGAATCGGTTGCACTTGCATTTTGAAGCACTTTAGCAACGGGCGTCAGTCGCTCGGGAGTAATCTCTACCAAGCCCAATGAATCAATGTTGGCAATTAGTACTTGTTTAGGAGAGTCATAGATAAGCCGAGACAGCCTTTTATTTTGAAGTGAAGGCCATTTTGCTGCCACCAAAGAATCTTGGATGCTCGTAAATAATTCACCCGTTGCGGTATTGAGGCAAAAAAGGCGGTTTGTTTTGTCAATACATATACCAAAATAAGATTGTTTATCCTGCTTTAGAGGAGTAAAACATTTGCCATCAAATCGAGAGATAACATTATTGGATTCTATGTATAGGTAGCCCTTTTTATCTTCTGCAAATTTACGAACGATGTTACCGATCGTTTTTTCATTGGGGGCAAATCGCTCAAAACGTTCACCATCAAACTTACAGAACCCATATTTTGTACCAATCCAAAGATAATTACGGCTATCTCGAAAGGTTGTCATCACTTGTAGCTGCGATAACCCATCTTGCGAGGTATAATGAAGAATAGGATAGTGCTGTGCCATGCACAGGGAGGCAACACCACTAAAGAAAATAAGTAAAAAAGAGCGCATACAAAAACGAGTAGTGTCATGGGTAACAATCCTGAACTCGTTTTCCAATATAGTTTTTCCTAACTATATATTACAACTTTAGCCAATAATTCGGTCAATTTTTAAAAAATCAAGTCACACTATACTACCCTTTTATCTTCTTAAACCCATAAGGGCAATGGCGGCAGCCGTTTTTGCAGCAGTAGCCTCGCTTGAGATGATACGCCGCCGTAAATACAATAAAGCCATTTTCGTCGGTATAATAGTCTTCTTTCTCTAGGCCATGACGGCCAGAGGTAATTGTTGATTTTTGTGAAGAGGAAGGTTCGCTCACTTTTATAGATTTTTGGACAAGTAGGTATGTAACCAATTGTGCCCAAAAATGTTTTCCTATATCAATTCAACTTTAAACAGCTCTTTCGATTTAATCCACACCCAGATAACAATTACCATCGTCAGACTACCGCCCAAAAGTACCGACGGTACGGTTCCCATTACTTTGGCAAGCACTCCCGACTCAAACGCCCCAATTTCGTTGGACGAACTCACAAAGACACTGTTGACCGAGATAACGCGCCCACGCATGTGGTCGGGTGGAACAACTTGCAAAATTGTTTGGCGAATGACAACGCTAATAGCATCGAAAGCACCCGTAAAAAACAACATCACTACTGACAACCAAAAGTGGGTTGAAACTGCAAAAACAAGCGTAGCCACCCCAAATCCCGCCACTGAAATAAGCATATTGCGCCATGCGTGCCGAGCTGGAGGAAAATAAGCCGTCATAAAAATCGTCAAGACCGCCCCTACCGACGGCGCAGCACGTAAGATTCCAAGCCCTTCGGCGCCTACTTTTAAAATGTCTTCGGCAAACACGGGTAGTATCGCAATCACTCCCCCAAAAAGTACCGCCGCCAAATCAAGCGAAATGGAGTAGAGAAGGATTTTTTGCTCATATACAAATTGGATTCCTTCTTTGATACTTTGCCACAAACTGACCGTTTCTTCTTCGGCAACTTGCGGAATGGGCTTCTTAGAAATCAAAAGTAACATCGCTTGGGTGACGGCTAAAATCACTACGACAACCCACAAAGCGTTAATTAATCCCAAATAAGCGTATAAAAAACCAGCTACGCCTGGGCCTGCAATGGCCCCTACTTGCCAAAAAGTACCACTCCAAGTGGCGGCGTTGGAATATACCTCACGAGGGGTCAAGAAGGCTTTCATCGAAGAGACTGCTGGGGAATAAAACCCTTTGGCAAAACCAATAACAGCAAGCACGCCATAAACCATTAACAACAACGATGTCTGCGAAAGATGGCTGCGATTTTCGGGGTTCATCAAAGCAATGAGTCCCAAAGAACAAACCAAAATCACCGATTGACTGATTTGCATGATGGTGCGCTTGTCTTTGCGGTCGGCATAATGGCCACCAAACAAGGCCAACGAAATGTAAGGAATGGCTTCGGCCAGCCCAATAAAACCTAATGAGAGTGGGTCGTGGGTAATTTTGTACAATTCATACCCAATCACCACTTCCTGAATCAAAAGCGCCGCCGTAATGAGGCTATTGGTGGTTATCAGGTTGACAAACTCTGGATAACGCAGCGCGGCGTAGGGGTCGGTGGAGATAGTTTTCAACGTAAATTTTTGGTTGATTAAAAAACGTACTCAAAAACTCAACCCAATTTTTGCGGGTAAAGTTGCTTGGGGTACTAAAAAAAAGCCCCCATGAGTGATGGGGGACTTGTCAAATAAATGAAGGGTGGGCTAATAATCAGCTAATTGAGAAATTTCTTTTACTTTATCAGCGAGTTGCGCTACTTTGCCAATCACAATGATGGCGGGCGAGCCAATTCCCTCAGCCTGGGCTAGTTGAAGTATATTTCCGACTTTCCCCGTGACAATTTTTTCGTCGGGACGGCTGCCATTTTGGATGATGGCTACGGGCAAATTTATCTTTCCTAACTGCGCAAACGTCTCAACGATTTCGGGAAGTTTGTGCATCCCCATCAGTACTACCACCGTAGCCGACGAACGCGCCGCCAACGACAAGTCATTGGATAAGCTGTGGTCTTTGGTCGTGCCTGTAATCACCCAGAAACTCTCGCTCATGCCTCTGGTCGTAAGCGGAATCCCCGCCAAAGCAGGCACTGCATAGCTACTCGAAATCCCTGGCACTACTTCTACCGTAATGCCATGACGCTCGGCATATTCGAGTTCTTCGTAGCCACGACCAAAAATAAACGGATCGCCACCTTTGAGGCGCACCACATGGCCATATTGTTGGGCGTATTCAACAATCAGGTGGTTGATAACGTCTTGGTTACAGCTGTGTTGGGCGAAGCGCTTCCCAACGTTGACAATCACACAATCGGGTTTGCAATACGCTAGCAATTCGGTACTCGACAAGGCGTCGTGCAATACCACATCTGCGCTTTGAAGCGCTTTGATGCCTTTCAAGGTGATTAATTCGGGATCACCTGGACCTGCTCCAATGAGGGTGACTTTCATAAAACTAGCTATCTTTTCCAAATTCTACCAACGATAACGCTGGCTCTTCTACTTCTTCCAATTGTGCTTGACGCAGTTCGTTTACTTTGCTCAAAAACTGACTAGCAGCTTCCACAAACTGGCGAGCGAAGGCTTCGCTTGGTTCGCTTTTGTTGATGCTAAATACCAACTCTTTGAAACCACCTTCCGTCAAATGACCAAATTCTGCGCCAAAGTGCTCGTCAAAGTCACGGATGATTCCGTACTGTGTATTGGTAGGTACGCCTTTGCTCACAAGCATGGCTTTGGCACCCGTCACAAACACGTTGTATGAATGATAAATGGCGTCAGCCCAAACGGCTTTTTCAAGATTTTCGTAAGCCCAACCCAATTTTTCTTGGGCTTCGATGAGCGTTGTACCCACCAAGTCAACCAATACACTAGCACATTCTCCTACTCCTACTTCCGTTTGGAAAGGCTCTTCGTGGTCCCAATCGATGTAGTCGCTTGGCGTAGCGGTTGTCAAATCGGCCAACGGCTTCAACATCGCGTAAAAATATTTGTTTCCTTGGCGGAGGTAGTAATCGTTGTAATACTCACCTTCAAACGAGTTGGCTTCGTAATCTTGCAACAACAAACGCAACGCCGCAGGGCCACGCTTGGTCGGTACTTTCACCACTTTATCGCCAATCATTCCTTCACTTACTCCGTTGAATCCACCACCCAACAACACTTGCAAAGCTGGCAATACGAGTTTCCCATTTTTAATGGAACTTCCGTGAAAACCGATATTGGCGGCGCTGTGCTGACCGCAGCCGTTCATACAACCGCTGATTTTAATTTTGATGTCGTTGTTGTAAATGATGTCAGGAAATTCTTCTTTCATCATCGTTTCCAAAACGCGGGTGATGCCGTAGCTGCTCGAAATCGCCAAGTTACAGGTATCCGTTCCTGGGCAAGTAGTGATGTCAGCTGTGGTATCAAAACCAGGCTCGGCCAATCCCAAATCATTCAACTGTTGATAAACCGTGGCCAAATCTTCGGCTTTTACAAAACGAAGTAAATAGCCTTGATTTACGGTAACGCGAATATCGTCGGCCGCGTATTGACGCACAATGTCGGCTAGTTTACGTGCCGTTGACGAGTGCATATCACCCAACAAAACGCGAAGCTGCACGGCGTACCAGCCTTTTTGTTTTTGTTCAAAAACGTTGGTTTGAAGCCATTTTGTATAGGTATCATCGGTCGAAGCCGCGATTAGTTCTTTTTTTGTCACTCCACCTTCACGCGTCGAAGTGTATAAGTTCGAGCTCGCAAAGTCGAGTCCTTGCGGAAGGTATTCTTTGTTTTTGATGGATGTCCATTCTTCATTTACACGCTTCAAAAACTCTTCTAAACCGATGTCGGCCAAAAGAAATTTCATACGCGCTTTGTGACGGCGCACGCGCTCTCCGTAACGGTCAAATACGCGAATAACAGCCTCAATGAACGGTATAACGAATTTTTCTTCCAAAAACTCGTGCGCAGGTTTTGCCAAAAGTGGCTGTGCGCCAAGGCCACCACCAATCAATACCCTAAAACCTCTGACTTCTTCGCCTTGCTCATTGAGACGTACGAGTGGAATCAAACCTACATCGTGCATAAAAGCATAAGCCGAGTCTTTTTCTGAAGATGACACCGCAATTTTAAACTTACGCCCCATGTCTTGACAGATTGGGTTGCGCAGAAAATATTCAAAAATGCCGTGGGTAATTGGGGTAATGTCAAACGGCTCCAACGGATCAATTCCCGCACGCGCAGAACCCGTTACGTTACGAACGGTATTTCCACAAGCTTCGCGTAGGGTTATTTGTGCATCTTCCAAATCGGCCCACAAAGCAGGCGAATCGGCCAACTTTACAAAGTGCAGCTGAATATCTTGACGCGTAGTGGCGTGGAGATTTCCCGTAGCATATTTGTCAGAGCAATCGGCAATTCGTACCAACTGATCGGCAGTAATACGACCATAAGGAAGTTTGATGCGAATCATCTGTACCCCCGCTTGGCGTTGACCATACACCCCTCTTGCAAGGCGGAATTTACGAAAAGCTTCTTCGGGCACGTTTCCGTCGCTAAAAACGCTGATTTTGCTTTCTAACTCAAGAATATCGCGGCGCGCAGCTTCGCTTATGTTTGATGTGAATTGGATGTTTGACATATCTATTAATTCCTAAATTCTATCGAGTTAATATTGTAATTCATAAATTTTTAAAGGGATTTTACTCCCTTTAAAATGAGGTCTCCCTCTATTGGTGATACAAAGTACGGGCTTGCCTTGTTAATTTCCTAATAATAAGCCCAAAAACAACGAATAGGCAATAACCAAAGGTTATTATCAAAACTTCACGAGGCGTTTTCGGTCGGCATAATCTCCCAACTGCAAATCAATGAAATAATCGCCCGCAGGGTAAGTCCGAACGTTGATTGGCTGCACAAAAGCATCGGTGTTCTTTTCAAACTCAGCGCGCCACACTTCTGCCCCCGTGATGCTTCGCAAGCGCAGGAGTACTTTTCCGCGCAATGAATTAGTAAATTTCACTTCCACCATGCCATCGGTTGGGTTGGGACTCAACGTCAGTTCTTTGTCTGGCAAGGTTTCACTGCCCAAAATTTGAACGTTACGAACATAAATCGTAGCACTTGCCGAGTCACGACACACATCCGTGCCTGAGCCTTTTACTAAATACGTCAGTGTACGGGTTGGGCGGGCGGTTACTTGAGGCCCCAGCGTTGAGCTGAGTCCTTCCGACGGCGACCAATTGATTACCCCTGCTCCCCGTGCTTGTAAAATAACAGCTTCACCAGGGTTAATAAATTGTGCCGATGCTTGTATCTGCACCGAAGGCTTCATCCCTACATCGGCAGTGATAGAATGGGCTATGTTCAAACCTGTACGTACAATATATCGATCCCAACTACCACTCGAATTTCGCTCCCAAGAAGTCGCATTGAGCGATTCACCGTCGCGGGTTGTGACAAGGGCTACGGTATCACCTGCCACGTAATCAAACTCTACGCCAATCAAGAAAGCGAGGTTATTTTGGCTTAAAAGGTTAATATTTTGGTCAAAAACCACTTTGGTTTCTCGGTTGTTTCTAACATCGTCCAGAATCTTACGCAACGGAATTTCTTTGACTGTCAACTCCGAACCTGGCCCCCCTTGAAAACCGCGTGCGTTCCATACTTTAACGCGTACCACGCTTTCAGTTCCAGTACTATTTGCCGCCTTGGCCACGCCAAATTTCAGGGTCGCGCCTCGTAAATTGGTGTATCCAAGCGGATTTGAGTATAACTCTGCAACTGCTTGGGTTCGACGGCTATTTTGTCCTGCAATATAGCCTGTACCGCCCGTTTGACGTAAGACAGTTCCTGTTCCAGAAAAATTGGTGACAGTAGCGCATAATCCCGCGTTTATTACTTCAACATATTCTGTTCTTACCAGTGGGGCTGAGGTTCCTGCGGTGTTTGACACAGTGAGCGTCACCTTAAACTTACCCGCAGTCGTGTAGGTTACAGTCGGGTTTTGGGTCGTCGAAGTAGCAGGGTCCCCTCCTTCAAACTCCCATTTCCACGCGGTTGGGAAATTGGTAGAAAGATCTGTGAAGCGTACTTGGCCACCTAGCAATACCGTACGGTTTTCAGCCACAAAATTAGGAATTGGGCTCCCCGAAATAAGCTGACCGCACACATTAGAAGTGAGCAAGCTTGCCCGACGCGGACTGACTTCCATCACCGTTCGCATTCGGGTTTTTTGGTCTCTCGTAAAAATATTAAAACAGCCATCGTCCGAATAGTCCATGTAATTTTCGACCATGTTTGCTCCTCCGCAACTGATACGCCCTTTTTGACAGCCACGGCTTTCTGACGCTTGGGTTGGAGTATCGGCACAAAAGTCATCTCCACAAGCGGCATCTCCCCAAATGTGGCGCAACCCTAACCAGTGACCTGTTTCGTGCGTAAGAGTCCTACCGAGGTTATACGGTGCTCTCAACAGAGAAAAGCTGCCTTTTTGAGAATTTCCAAAATTGGCGTAGTTGATCACAACCCCGTCAGTACTGGCCGCTCCACCACCAGATGGAATCCCCGACAGTCCCGAACTACTTGGAAACTGGGCATATCCCAACAGGTTATCGTCTTGTGCCGCAAAATCAAGCACCCAGATATTGTAATATTTGTTAGGATCCCACGAAGTAGTTGGCTTGAGTGAACCTTCAATGTCAGTACGTGCCCAGTTTGTACGATTTCCATTGACCCGATCAATACCAGCCTCCGTCATGCGTTGGCCGTTAGGGTTAAATTGGGCCATACAAAATTCAATTTCGATGTCAGCTCCGCGGGCGTCATTATTAAAACCGTTGGTATTTACTCTTCGTCTAAAATCTTCATTAAGCGTCTCTATCTGCGACTGAATTTGCGCTTGGCTGATGTTTCTCCCAACTCCTACAGCTTCTCCGTTGTGAATCACGTGTACAACAACAGGAATGGTGATAATATCTGCCGCACCTCTGCTAGACGCCATCTTGGACTTGAGCTCAACCATTTTTCGCTGTAAATCACGCTCAAAATCATCAAGGCTACCTTCGCTAGGAAACCGAAGTCGGCGTAGGCTGTCCATTTCCATGGTGGCACAAGGTTCTGGACGCCGCTGTGCGTGGGCAGCAAAATTTGTTAGAATAGAGAGGGCAAAAATGTATAGTAACTGGCGCATAGTAATTGTACAAAATTGAGACGGGGCACGAAATTATTTGCCTGTGGATGTAAATTTAAAACGATAACTCGCATCAACATCTCCGAAATAATATTCAAGAACCATCGTGTTTTCGGTCAATGTCTTTACGATAAACGGCAGCTTAAAGCCTCCAAACAACCGAGGAATGCCCATTTCAAGCGTCGCATTGGCACTCGTCAATTGCCACACGTCTGTAATCAGAATCTCTGCCTCTGTTGTACGGCACTTGGTTGCCCCGTTGGTATATTCCATTTTCTTTTCGGCATTGGCATAAAACACAAACTGGTCGTCGAGTTGACAAGCTTCAAGGACATCACTTCCTGCCAAATCATAAGGATCTTTCTCATCAACAATCGTAACCGCACTCAGCACCCACGTTTTCTTTTCAGTACCAGTGAGCAACTGAGAGTAAGTCAACGGTTTAGGGTCTAACTTTTCGGTACACCCACTTAGCGCACCTATGATTATACCAACGAAGGCAATAAGCATACTTCTTTTCATCTCTGTAAGGTGGTTATTGGGGGACGTAGTTTAATGGAACAATGACGTTTGTATCTTTTCTAGTGGCATAGCTATATACCTTCATTCTAATATTCAGCGAAATTCGCTTATTGACAGGGTTCCAAACTCCTGTTCCTGACAATGTATCATATCCTGCAGCAAACTGAGGGATGACTTGTTGTGGAATAGTTAAGGTATTGTTTCCGTTGTCAATAAAATCGAGGGTTGGTTTTTCGGCTTGGAAACCAACGGGTGCTTCCCAGTTAAAAAACTGCTGAAAACCTATCAAGCCAACGTTAATATTGGAAATTGTATAACGTTTGCAGTCTGTACTTGAAATTTCAATATCGGCCAATTGATACGACTGGGTCGCATTTACTGGCAACTGTCCCGTGTAAAGCCCATCCATCAAACACGCATCCCGAATGGTAAATATCATTTTGTTGCCCATGCCTCCTTTTCCAAAACCAACTTGTACTTTGTCCGCAGGTTTGACTGACGTCAAGGAAAATTCGATGGTACTTGATTCGAGAATGTTATTGGCGTTGTTGAGCAGATACAGGGTAATTTCACCAAAACTCTGGCCTACAGGAATAATCACCGTTCCTTTCGTCCCCTCGATGCGGTAATCTTTACCTTCACGAGCAGTCCCTCCTACCGTATAACTGATGTTTATTGACTCATTAAGTACTGCCCCACCATTGTGTACTTTGATTTTGATGGCTTTGGAATAACTTTCTTTGAAACTGAGGGCAGTGTCATTAAAAACCACAAAATTCCCTCCTTGGTAGGTAATTCGTTCTTCTTCACAGCCCGCCAGCCATAGCCCAGCCGATACCATCAGAAAAACAAAAATGACTGATTTTATGATTGAATAGTTAGATTTCATTTTCAGATCTTTGATTTACAGTTTTGGGGTTACTGTTTCGAGTTTTCAATTTCGGGTTTACTGTTTTCAGTTTCGGGTTTCCTGTTTTCAGTTTCGGGTTTACTGTTTCGAGTTTTTGGTTGCCTGTTTCCTGTTTTGGGGTTTACTGTTAATTTATTAAACCTGAAACACTAAACTCCAAACCATAAACCATAAACTCCAAACCCGAAACCATAAACCGAAAACTCCAAACCAAAAAGGTATAACCTAATAACCTGGATTTTGCTGTCCTACCAGGGAGGGGTTTCGTTGAATTTCAGTTTGTGGAATGGGCCATAATTCATATTTGACGTTCCAATTGGTTGAAAAAGCCGACATCACTACCTGCGCCCGCCCAGTACGGACAAGGTCGTACCAACGGTGCCCTTCAAATGCCAACTCATAAACCCGTTCACGCTCGATAATACTGAGCATTTCGGCTTGGGTGGCTGTGGTAATCAATGGAGGCTTTGCACTGTCGTCCAACCCGTCACCTGCGCGAGTACGTAACCTGTTAATGTCCGCAATGGCCCCCGTTGTTCCCGTAATTTTCCCCTGCTGCGCCCGTGCTTCTGCCCGAATCAAGTACATTTCTCCCAAACGGAATATGACAAAATTACGGTTACTTTCATCGGCGGTTCCATACTTACGGAGTGTCCAACCATTGTCATTGCCTTTTTGTTTGGTAAAATCAAATACAAGGGTTTGGCTGCGGTTTCCCGATTCCCTTGACAACAACGACACCACCACCTGATTGGAAGGAACCACTTCTCTGCGACCTACAAAATAATTATTAATATCTCCCGAATAATCGTTGAGGGTGTATCCAAACTCAAAGATAGACTCTTGGGTAAAATCCTTGGTTACCACGTCATTATAAGAAACCAACGAATAATTGGTTGAATTAATGAGAAGTGTCGCATACGCTTCGGCCTGTGCCCAGTTTTTTTGGTAGAGATAATAACGGGCCAATGCAGCCCGAGCAGCGTTTTTGGTCGCATAGCCCGCAAATACGTTACGGTCTTGCGGGTCACCATCGGGCAAATCAGCAAGCGCCGCTTGAAAATCTTCCAGCGCCCAAGTCAAAATTTCTTCTTTAGAAGCACGCGGAACGGTGCGGTTGGTTGCTAATGTTGTTGAAGTGACTTTGGGAATCCCTCCAAAAGTATGAGCACCAATAAAATTGGCATACCCTCGTAAAAATTTTGCTTCCGCCGTCAGGGCTTTCGCATCAGCCGCTCGCACACTCGCAATGGTTGGCAGGCGCTCAAGCACAAAATTGGCCAAATAAATCGAGCGAAACACACTTCCCCATAGCGCCCCCACGACCCCGTTGGAAGGAGTAATTTGTTTGGTACCCAATTCTCGGTAATCCGTAAAAGTTCCTAAGTGAATAATGTTATCGGCCGTAAAATCGCCCGCTTGCACCGTAGGACTTCCAATGCTCCGTGCCGCCGAATACAACCCAATTCGTACCGAAGGCAAATCGCTGGCGGTAGTAAATACAATGTCGTCAATCAGCAAATCAACGGCAGGTGGGTCAAGAACCACCGTGTTACAAGCCGACATCAAAGCTGTTAGAAGGAATGCGTATGATAAACGTTTCATAAAATTCGGGAGATTAAAGCTGGTTAGAAATTTACGGTTACCCCACCCACAATCGTTTTCACTTGCGGTAACGTAAAGAAGTCGATGCCTTGGGCTGCCGTCGAGCCGTCGAGCGTACTTACTTCTGGATCGGCGCCCGTGTAGCGCGTCAACGTCCAAAGGTTCGTACCCGTAGCGTACAAGCGTACTGTGCCAAGCTTTATTTTGCTTGTCCACTTGGCTGGAACCGTATAACCAATGGCCACGTTTTTAAGACGCAAATACGAGCCATCTTCCACAAGGCGGCTACTTGAGTAGCTATTGTATGTATTGTTATACTCATAACGAGGCACGTCTGTAATGTCACCTGCTTTCTGCCAACGGCGCAACGATGCCCGCGTTTGGTTCACCCGTAGGTCAGTGCCTGGGTTCAGCAAAAACGAATTTCCGTAGTTCATAACACTATTTCCGTACGAAAATTGAAGGAAAGCACTGACATCAAAGCCATTCCAAGAAAAGGTGTTTGTCAAGCCACCTATCAATTTGGGCTGGGCGTTTCCAATCACTTGCGCATCGTCGGTTGTAATTCGGCCATCGCCATTAAAATCTTCGTACAAGGCATCGCCAGTTGCCACGTCCACCCCTAGGTATTTAAGTCCCCAAAACGTTCCGAGGGGTTCGCCTACTTTGATGACATTGGTAGATCCCACTCCCGCTGCCGAAAACCCACGGAATAAAGGCTGTTCTGAGGCCAACGCTACCACCTTGTTATCATTGCGAGACACGTTCAAATCGGTAGTCCAGCGAAATGCGCCGTCAAAATTGACCGAACGTAAGGTGAACTCAAACCCTCGGTTTGAGATGCTGCCGATGTTTCCTTGGAGCGAGCCAAAGCCCGTAGTGGCAGGTAGTGGTTCGGCAAACAAAAGAGCGTCGGTAAGGTTGTCATACACTTCGGCCGTGAAACTCAAGCGGCCTTTCCAAAACGCCACGTCCAAGCCAATGTTGGTTTCTCGTGTCCGTTCCCATTGCAAGTTCGGATTGCTAAGGCTAATTGGCCCCACCCCCGACGAACCATTGTAAGTCGTGGCTCCCCACGTTCCTAAAAACTGGAAGTTTCCGATACGTTCGTTTCCTGTATAACCATAACTTGCTCTGAGTTTTAAGTCTTCAATAAAGCCCACATCTTTCAAAAAGCCTTCTTCTTTTAGGCGCCAGCCTACCGAAGCCGAAGGGAAGAAACCAAATTTGCGGTCTTGCCCAAAACGCGACGAACCGTCGTAGCGAGCAGTGGCGCTAAACAAATACTTGTCTTTGTAATCGTATTTTATTTCTCCAAAACCAGATACTAAACCGTTTTGAGCGAAAAACGAACTACCTGCATCTACCACCCCTGCCGACGTGATATACGTAAATTCGTCTCGTGGAAAAATACGCCCTTGCACTCCCGACGAAAGTCCCTGCGAATGAAGAAGCTCCCCTCCCACCAATCCACTAATGTGGTGGTCTTCAGAAATGCTGGTGTTGTAAGTTAAGATGGTCGAATTTAAGAAGGTTGCCAACGAAGACGTTCCATACGCCCCGTAACCTTGTCCCCCAATCGACGGCAAACTTCCGTAAAATGTTCCTGTGGGATTGTAGGTATCTTCTTGCGAGCCGTTGTAATCCATGCTAAACTTGGTACGAAGACGGAGATTTGGCATGAAAGCATATTCGGCATTCAGACCGCCCAAAAACTTAATCCCGTACGTTAGCTGACGTGGCAACAATGCCTCCGCCACGGGATTACCGTTGGGGAAGCCTTGGTAGTTGGGGTCGTTGGGGGTGTAAAGTTTTGATTGCTCGTTAAAAGGTGCATAAAACGGTAAGCTACGAAGTGCCGAACCATAAACGCCGTCCACGGCGTTGTCGCTAAACACACGGCGGTTTTTGGTACTACCAATGCTTAAGTTTAAGCCAAACGAAAGTTTGGGAGAAGCTTTATGGTCGAGGTTAAAAGAACCCGTATAACGCGCAAAACGGTTGTTGAGCTGCACCCCTTCTTCGTCGCGGTAGCTACCACTCAAATAAAAGCGCGTACGATCGTTTCCTCCCGAAGTAGAAAGTTGGTATTGTTGATAAATCCCTTTACGAAGAATTTCATCGACCCAATTGGTATTAACCGCATCCGTCACGCCAGGAATTAATCCAAGGGCATCGGGGTCAACCATGTCTTGAAAGCGGGTTTGTTTGGCATTAAAATTGGCCACAGCCTCGCGTTGAAGGGTCAAAATTTCGCTGGAGCTTAACAAGTCTAGGCGCTTAACCACGTCCGACACCCCGCGCTGTACATCAAATGTAATGTTGGTTTTTTGGTTGGCTTTGCCGCGTTTTGTCGTAATTAGTACTACGCCATTGGCTCCTCTTGCCCCATAAATTGCCTTAGCTGAGGCGTCTTTAAGGACGTGAATGGACTCAACATCGCTGGTGTTAAAAGCCGAAATCGCGTTGTCTTGCTGGCCTCCGTAACTAAATTGTGATACGGCTCCGTCATACACTGGAATCCCATCGACAATCATCAACGGACGGTTAGAGGCATTGATAGAGGTGTTTCCTCGAATAACCACTTTTACCCCCCCGCCAGGTGTTCCTGACGATGCCGACACGCGAACTCCAGCCGCTTGTCCTTGTAAGGCTTGGTCAATCCCCGAAACGGGCAAATTTTTGAGGCGATCCCCTTTCACGGTTGTCATGGCACTAATGACATCCTTTTGTTGGGTGGTTGTGTAACCTGTCACCACAACTTCGTTGAGCTGAGTAGGGCTTTCGAGAAGTTCGACGTTGATGATAGTTCGATTAGTGACCACCACCTCTTGACTGAGCATTCCGACAAACGAAAAAGCCAAGGTCACTTTTCCGTCGGGCACCGCAATCCGGTAGCTCCCCTCGCCGTCTGTCGAAACCCCCGTGGTAGCGCCTTTAAGGGTAACGTTTACGCCTGGCAAAGGCTGCGCGTCGGTAGCAGAAGTGACCTTGCCCGTTATCGTACGATTTTGGGCCCAGAGTGCTCCATAGAAGCCCAAGGTCATGCTTAAAATGAAGAAAGACTTGCGTAACAATTGATTCATGTAAACGTATTTTATAAATCAGGCGTTTCGGAAAAAAATTAGCTATTAGGTTAGAAAAAATATACGAATTGGGCTAATTGTCAGCGTTTTTGCGACCAGACAAACGAAGTCACTTTTAGTAAACAACTGATAATCAACAAAGTTTATCTAAAAACAAGCTTTATCCTCAAGACAGCGCTTAGTTGTTGGCGAAAAGTTAGACAAAAAAGTCAGGCAAAAACAGGCTTGTCCAAATTATTTGTACTTTTAAGAACGAAAGATTCTACTGAATGTTTTCCAAAGTACTGTATCTAATTTTGGGATAATTAACGACGACTTTAAGATGGTTTGGTCAAAGTTGCTTTTATTCATATCGTTCTATCTTTGTGGGTTAGCGGCTCATTCTCAGGGACGTTTGTTTGTTTTTTATGATACCGAGTGCCCAATTTGCCAAAAAACTACCAAACGATTACAAGAAATGTACGATAAATATGGCCAAAACGTTGCGTTTACGGCTGTTTTTTCCACCAAGTCTCTTAAAAAGTCGGAAGTAAGGACTTTTGCCAAAGAATACCAATTTACATTGCCCTACGTAATAGACCGAAAACACAAGCTGGTCGAACGCTATGACGCGCGCACGACGCCTGAGGTTGTATTGCTCAATGTCCAAGGCCAAGAAGTGTATCGCGGGGCGGTTGACAACCAGTTTTTTGGACTTGGCAAGTACCGTCCTAAAACCACCGAATTTTATCTTCAAAATGCTCTAGAAGCGCTTATTTCAGGAAAAACTATTGCCCCTCATCGCACCGAAGCCGTAGGCTGCCTGATTAACCGTAAAAAAAGTAGCTGAAAGTTTTAGCCCCTGATACGCTGATAAAAAGGGACAACTTTGCACCTTTGCAGGGATTTTATAAACCATTCTTTCTGCTATGTCTATCATTAAAGTAGCCGCAGGCACTATCAATACCACTCCTTTAGCGTGGGAATCGAATCGTAAACACATCGTAAGTTCGATTGAAGACGCTCGCCAACAAGAGATTAGCCTGCTTTGCTTGCCCGAATTATGTATTACAGGCTATGGCTGCGACGATGCTTTTTACAGTGCAAATACCCTTGCACAGGCCATTGAAAGTTTGCACGAAATTGCCCCTCATACGACGGGTATTGCCGTCGCGGTAGGACTTCCTTTGCGATTCAACAATAAAATATACAACACGGCTTGTTTGATTGTCAATAAGCGTATTCTTGGATTTGTGGCCAAGCAACATTTGCCCAACTACGGACTTTTCTACGAAGACCGTTGGTTTCACCGTTGGCCTGCGGGGATGCGTGACGAAGTAAAAGTAGGTGACTTTTCGTATCCCGTTGGCGATTTGATTTTTGATTTATCGGGTATCCGAATTGGGTTTGAAATTTGTGAAGATGCGTGGGTGGCCCAACGTCCAGGGCGTTTGCATTTTGACCGAGGCGTTGACATTATCCTCAATCCGAGTGCCAGCCCGTTTGCTTTCCAGAAATTCATGACCCGTGAGCGACTCGTCATTGACGGCTCTCGCTCGTTTTCGTGTAGTTATGTTTATACCAACTTGCTTGGCAACGAAGCGGGTCGCCTTCTTTTTGACGGCGATGCCATGATTGCCAGCGATGGTACGTTGTTGGCCTCTAGCCCACGGTTTGGCTATGCCGATTATTACATTACTTCGGCGGTCATTGATACCGATGTCACCCGACTTTCCCATTCGCAGGTAAAATCGCCCGTTCCTGGCGGAAATTGGAAAGTGACCGATACCTTCCAGTGGCACGAAGTAGCACCCGCGTACCAAGTGGCCGAGTTAGAGCCTTTTGAGCGTGGCGGGTATTTAAAAGAAGAAGAGTTTGCGCGGGCTGTTTGTTTAGGATTGTTTGATTACCTCCGCAAATCCCGTTCGTATGGTTTTACGGTGTCACTTTCGGGCGGGGCTGATTCTTGTGCTTGCGTAGCATTGTGTGGCTTGATGATTCGTTTGGCCGATGAAAGCATTGGGCTCGAAGCGTTCAAACAAAAACTGGGTCATATCAAAAAAATTCAGCAAGAAACGACCGTGGAGGGTATTGCCAAACAGTTGATTCATAGTATTTATCAAGGGACAGAAAATAGTTCTACCGACACCTACGAATCGGCGGCAAGTTTGGCTCATTCAATCGGCGCGACTTTCCACAACATTAATATCAATGGCCTAGTAGAAACCTACAAAGGGCTTATCGAGGAGCAAATTGGCCGCGACCTCACGTGGGAGCAAGACGATATTCCGTTGCAAAATATCCAAGCGAGGGTACGTGCCCCGAGCGTATGGATGTTGGCTAACTTATACGGACATTTGTTACTCGCTACCTCCAACCGTTCTGAAGTTGCCGTGGGGTATTGTACCATGGACGGTGACACGGCGGGGAGCATTAGCCCTATTGCGGGGATTGACAAATACTGGCTGCGGCAGTGGTTGGTATGGCTCGAAACCATCGGATGCCACGTCAAAGGACACCATATTAAAGTGGAAGGTTTGCAAAAAGTAAACAGCTTGCAGCCCACGGCCGAATTGCGCCCTAAAGAACGGATGCAAACCGACGAGAAAGATTTGATGCCTTACGAGGTATTGGATGCCATTGAGGAAGTAGCGATTCGCGACAAGAAGTCCCCTGTCGATTGTTTCCGTAGCATGGAAGTGCGTTTTGCCGAAAAATATTCAAGGGAAACGTTGTACGCGTCAGTTGATCGTTTCTTTAAATTATGGAGCCGAAATCAATGGAAGCGAGAGCGTTACGCCCCAGGCTTCCATCTCGACGATTACAACTTAGACCCTCGGGCGTGGTGTCGTTTCCCGATTTTGTCGGGAGGGTTTGAGAAAGAGCTTGAAGAGTTAAAAACCTATTTTGAAGGGAAAAATACGAAAGGTCGTAAAGGGAAAATTGGGTTTTAGGGGTGTAAAAATAAATGCTAGATGAAGACGCATTGATTTTAAACACATAGAAAACATAGGAATAAACACATAGAAACACCGAAAGCAGCCGAATCGGCTTTTTGGTTTGTTTTCTTATGTGCAAACTCTGTAACGAATACTTATACTACAATATGCAAACCCGCCTTACTCCAGCCCGAAAGCGAATTGCGCTTGTGGCACACGATAACAAAAAAGCCGAACTCATCGAATGGGCGGTGTATAATAAGGCTACTTTGGGTCGCCATCAATTGTTTGGAACAGGAACGACGGGGCGGTTGCTAGAAGATGCCCTCGACGTCCACGTCACGCGCCTGCTTAGTGGGCCGCTCGGCGGCGACCAGCAGATTGGGGCAATGATTGCCGAAGGGCGCCTTGATGTGCTTATTTTTTTCTGGGATCCTATGTCGGCACAGCCGCACGACCCTGACATCAAAGCGCTTTTGCGTTTGGGGGTACTTTGGAACATTCCCATGGCTTGCGACCGCATCACGGCCGATTATATCCTCACTTCCCCGTTGATGTACCAAGAATATGAAACCATCTTACCCGACTACGACTCCTATCTTAAACGTAAGGTTTGAGGTACGGACGGAATTGGGTACTTTTGCCACAAATAGCTATTACTATGAAAATTTTGGTTCTTGATAATTACGACTCTTTCACTTACAACTTGGTGTATATCCTTCGTGAGTTGCACGATGATGTGGAAGTGCACCGCAACGATAAAATTGCGCTGGAAGATGTCGCCAACTATGATAAAATTCTTCTTTCACCTGGCCCTGGCATTCCGTCAGAAGCAGGGATTTTGCAAGATTTAGTGCGCACTTACGCCCCGACAAAAAGCATCATGGGTGTATGCTTAGGGCATCAAGGCATTGGGGAAGTATTTGGGGCAAGCCTAAACAATATGTCGGATGTGCTTCACGGCATTAGTGATAAAGCCATTGTAACAGATGCCAATGAACCTTTGTTCAAAGGACTTCCGTCGTCGTTTCAAGTAGGGCGCTATCACTCATGGACAGTGGTGGGCGAAACCGTACCCGATACCATGACCATCACAGCCGTGGACGAAAATGGCCAAGTGATGGCACTTCGTCACAATACGTACGACGTGCGCGGAGTACAGTTCCACCCTGAGTCGGTGCTAACAGAGCACGGAAAACAAATGCTACAAAATTGGCTTGCTATTTAATCGTATGACTATTGACCAACTGTTCGATTCTTTTAACCAACTGCGCGTACTGATTGTAGGAGATGTGATGTTGGATGCCTACGTGTGGGGGAAAGTGGACCGAATCTCGCCCGAAGCACCCGTCCCTGTAGTCGTGGCCCAACGCCGCGAATACCGTTTGGGAGGAGCAGGGAATGTAATTTTGAATATACACGCGCTCGGCGCCGAACCCATTATTTGCTCGGTGGTGGGGCAAGATACGGAGGGACAGAATTTATTGGGCGAATTGACAAAGCGTCAGTTGCGCACCGACGGAATCTTACAAAGCCCCGACCGCATCACGACTATCAAAGAACGTATCATTGCGGGTTCGCAGCAGGTGGTTCGAGTGGATACTGAAACCGATAAAGTAATAACGCTGGAAGAACAAGCGCAGCTGATTGAGAAGGCCAAAGCACTTTTACCCGAGTGCCACGTTGTTCTTTTTGAAGACTATGATAAAGGCGTTTTGTGCCCCAACGTCATCAAAGAAATCACCGATGCGGCCAACTTATTAGGGATTCCGACGGTGGTTGACCCAAAAAAACGCAACTTTTTGGCCTACCAAAACGTCACTTTGTTCAAACCGAATCTAAAGGAACTGAAAGAAGGGTTGAAAGTAGAGTTCGATGTACGGAATGAAGACGAACTGAAAGCTGTCGTAAAAAAACTCCGCTACGAACTCAACGCCAAAGGAGCATTTGTGACCCTCTCGGAGCGAGGAGTGTATATTGATTATTTGGACAAACAACACCGCAGTCCAGCGCATCAACGCGAAATCGCCGATGTATCGGGGGCAGGAGATACTGTTATTAGTATTGCCGCTTGTGCGGTGGCATTGGGGGTTGCACCAGCGACTGTAGCCGAACTTTCCAACCTAGGCGGCGGACTCGTTTGCGAACACGTTGGGGTAGTGCCGATTGATAAAGAAATCCTGAAAGCAGAGGCGAAGAAGAGTTTAGGATAGAAGGAGGGGGTTAACAATGGCAAAGGATATATTTCATCAGGCTGTAAGAGTGGCCCTTGAAAAAGAGGGGTGGAGCATTACACATGATCCTTATACAATCAATATACCTGAATTTCGCCCAAAACAAGATATTGATTTGGGCGCAGAAAAAATGTTTGCGGCAGAGCGAGGGCTTCAGAAAATTGCTGTTGAAGTTAAAAGTTTTTTGAACCCTTCATTGGTCTATGATTTTCATACTGCGCTAGGACAGTATATGAATTATTTGATTGGGCTACGTAAACAAGAACCAGAACGAATCCTGTACTTGGCGATTCCTTCCCATGCGAATCGAGCCTTTGAAAGTTTAGGAATGATAATAGAAGCGATAGAAACCTATCACATTAGGCTTATTGTTTATGATGCAAGCGAAAAAATGATAGTATCATGGAAAAACTAACGCAGTATAGAGAAGCCATCGTGGGTTTGCTAAAACAGTACGTTCATAGTCAACCACAAAATAATATTGAGGAACACCTCCTTACCGATTTTGAGCACGGCCATTTTCAAGTATTACGTTCTGGATGGGCTGATAAAGATACATTTCGCCTAGGTATTTTAATTCATATTCAATTAAAACCGACTGGAAAAGTGTGGATTTTAGCCAATTGGACAGAAGATGATATTGCAAATGCCTTAGTAGAACAGGGAGTTGAACGGAATGATATTGTGTTAGGGTTTCAACCTGAATTTATACGCTCCTACTCGGGTTATGCTGTCGCATAAATTTTACATTCAGTAATAAATACTTATTTACTCAGAACGGAATTCATTCATGCACATAAAAATCGGAACACGCGGAAGCCGTTTGGCGCTTTGGCAAGCGTATTACGTCGAAAAATCACTTCAACAGGGAGGGCTTTCGACGGAGATTGTCATCATCGAAACCAAAGGCGATCAAATTCTCGACCGTTCGCTTTCCAAAATTGGAAGTAAAGGGGTTTTTACCCAAGAACTTGAAGACCAGCTTCGCGATGGTCGCATTGATATTGCCGTTCATAGTGCCAAAGATTTGCAGTCGGAACTTGACGAAGACCTAGAACTGATTGCTTTTACTGAGCGTGAACGCGTCAACGACGTGCTTGTAAGCCACAACCCAACGCTGTCGTTGAAAAGCGGAGAGGCGTTTGTCGTGGGGACTTCTTCGACGCGCCGAGTAGCCATGTTGAAACATTTTTATCCCCATATCAAAACAGTGGATATGCGGGGTAACCTCCAAACGCGTCTTCGTAAGCTGGAAGAAGGGCAGTGTGATGCCATCTTGCTCGCGTACGCAGGCGTACACCGTATGGAATACGACTCGCTGATTTGTGAACACTTGCAACTTGATGAATTTACGCCTGCGGTGGGGCAAGGAAGCGTGGCTATCGAATGCAGCTCTACCATTGCTCCAGAAAAAAAAGAAAAACTACGAGCGCTACTCAACCACCCCGCTACCGAAGCCTGTCTCTTGGCCGAACGTGCCTTTTTGAGACGTTTGCAAGGCGGCTGTAGTGTACCTGTTTTTGGACTAGCAACGCACCAAGCAGAAGGTTTGAGCATCACAGGAGGGGTAGTAAGTCTGGATGGAAAAACCTTGCTAAAACATACCGTAACGGGAGATACTTCAGCGACAGAAGCAATAGGCGGCGAATTGGCCGAAAGACTACTGGGCGAAGGTGCGGCCGAGATTTTAGCGCAAATAAAACAGAATTTGTAAACAGTAAACGAGGCTCCAGACCTGCCAAGTTTTTAAAACTTGGCAGGTCTAAACCGAACCAATATGAAAGCAACCCTCAACTACTTACTCAATTATCAAACGCTGGATGAACAAACGGCTTATCAAACGCTGTTGGGGATTGGTCGTGGTGAGTATAATTCATCTCAAATTGCTAGTTTTTTAACAGTTTTTGCCCTTAGAGGTATTACGGTAGAAGAATTAACAGGCTTTCGTAAAGCAATGCTAGAGATGTTGCTGCCCGTTGACTTTTCGGACTTTGATGCCATGGATGTATGCGGAACGGGTGGGGATGGAAAGGATACGTTCAATGTCTCGACACTTTCGGCATTTGTGGTGGCAGGAACTGGGCAGAAAGTGGCTAAACAGGGTAATCACGGCGTATCGTCGGCAGTAGGGTCATCGACGGTGTTGGAGTATTTGGGAATTAAATTCACCAACGACATTCATTATCTCCGTCGAAAAATGGAAACGGCAGGTATTTGCTATTTGCACGCCCCGCTTTTTCACCCTGCGATGAAAAACGTAGCTCCCATTCGTAAAGAGCTGGGGATAAAAACGTTTTTCAACATGTTGGGGCCGATGATTAACCCGAGCTTTACGCCCAAACAAATGGTGGGGGTTTTTAGCCTTGAACTCGCTCGCCTTTACGCGTATCTATATCAGCAATCGGGCATGAAATATTTGATTGTTCATTCGTTGGATGGCTACGATGAAGTATCATTGACGGGTGACTTTAAGATTATTACGGCACAAAATGAGCAGATTCTCGTGCCTGCCGACTTAGGATTAAAGACGCTGAAACCTGAAGAGCTATTTGGAGGAGAAACATTAGCAGATTCGGCAACGATATTTCTGAATGTACTGAATGATGAGGCAACACCAGCTCAAAAAGAGGCCGTGTTGGCCAATGCAGGTTTGGCGCTTTTTGCCGCTGATTCCACTTTGTCGCTCACTGACGCAGTAGCCATGGCCCGAGAGTCGTTGGAAAGCAAGCGAGCGCTGGCGGCGTTCAAAACGTTGATTGAAGAGTAAGTAGCGTGCTTTGGATTACTCCTAACCCAAAGAAATCAACTCTAAAAGCATTATTTCTTATGAGTGTGATGACATTTGAAGAATTAGACCTTAATGGCACCTACACCTACGCCGATTATTTAACGTGGGCGTTTGAGGAGCGTTTGGAGCTCATCAAAGGAAAGATTTTTAACATGTCGCCTGCACCAGCACGACGACATCAAAAAATTTCTCGTCAGTTGTCTTTACCCATCGGTAACTATCTCGATGGAAAACGTTGTGAAATGTACACAGCTCCTTTTGATGTACGTCTCACGCCGTTGAAAGGTAAAAAGCGTTCGGATAATCAAATTTACACGGTGGTTCAACCTGATATTTGTGTGATTTGTGACATTGATAAACTCGACGACCGTGGTTGTATTGGTGCCCCTGATTTAATCATAGAAATTTTATCGCCAGGAAATACCAAAAAAGAAATGCGCGATAAATACGAAGTTTATGAAGAAAATGGCGTGAAAGAATACTGGTTGGTAGAACCCAACGATAACGCTATCTTTGTGTATGTACTCAATGACGAAGGAAAATACATTGGCTTACGGCCTTTTACAGAAGACGACGTGATAACGACGAGCATCTTACCTGAGCTTGAAATATCGGTCGCCAAAATTTTTGAACCCTAATGAATATTCTCGACAAAATAGTAGCCCACAAACGTACCGAAGTAGCCGACGCCAAAAGTCGGGTGAGCCTTGCCCAACTTGAACAAGCGCCACTTTTTGGTCGCCCCACTCTCTCGCTCAAAAACGCCCTCACCGCCAACGGTGCTTCGGGTATTATCTCCGAATTTAAGCGTAAGTCTCCTTCCAAAGGCATCATCAACGACCGCGTTCTCCCCGAAATTGTGACGCAAGGATACGTCGCAGCGGGGGCGAATGGCCTATCGGTATTGACCGATACCAATTTTTTTGGTGGTACGTTTGAGGATTTTGGCAAAGCACGTGCCGCCAATCCTGCGACGCCCATGCTTCGCAAAGATTTTATGATTGACGAATATCAGCTGTGGGAAGCCAAAGCCATTGGCGCCGATGTGATTTTACTCATTGCAGCTTGCTTGACTCCTGACGAGATTAGCTACTTAGGACAAAAAGCCCACGACCTTGGTTTAGAAGTACTTTTGGAAGTACACGACCGCGAAGAATTGGAGCAAAGCTTGTGCGAGCACGTGGACATGGTCGGGGTCAACAACCGCAACCTTAAAACATTTGTTACATCGGTCGAAACATCGTTAGAATTGGCGCAACTTATTCCCGATAATTTCGTCAAAATATCCGAAAGTAGTCTCAAAGATGCTGATACAATCTTACAATTGCGCGCAGCTGGTTATCAGGGTTTTCTCATTGGAGAAACGTTTATGAAAACCGAAGACCCCGCCGCTGCCTTGCGCGGTTTGGTCGATGAGATTACGTCAAAAACACAATTTGCTTAATAGCCGACGTAATAGTTAACCTTTTAATGGTGCCTATGCACTTTTTGCCTTATGATGAAAATTAAAGTTTGTGGAATGCGTGACACGGCTAATTTGGCCGAATTGCTGGAGTTGAAACCTGATTTTATCGGATTTATTTTTTACGACAAATCACCTCGCTTCGTAGGGGAAAGCCTCGATGAGGAATTTGTCAAAAATATTCCCAAGACCAGTAAAAAGGTAGGAGTTTTTGTCAACGCCAACCCTGACTTTATCCTTAGGCAAGTAAAACGCTACGATTTGCAATTTGTACAGCTCCACGGAAACGAAACACCCGATGCTTGCCGAACCCTCAAAAGCAGAGGTGTCAATATCATTAAAGCTTTTTCAATCGACGAAGCATTTAACTTCAACAGCCTTAATAATTACACCCCGCATTGCGAGTATTTCTTGTTTGACGCAAAAGGTTCACAGCCAGGTGGAAACGGAGTGACGTTTGATTGGAACACATTAAAACGCTATCAAAACGATAAACCATTCTTTCTCAGCGGTGGTTTATCATTAGAAAATATAGAGCAGGTCGCAGAACTGGGCATCAAAATTTTTGGATTGGATGTCAACAGTAAATTTGAAACTGAACCTGCGTTTAAAGACATTGAAAAACTAAGACAACTCTTCGAATTGGTTCGACCCGCCGAAGAAGAAATCGAACTTTAATAACATCACAATGGCAATAACGTCAGTAAATTCACCCTTCCAAGTCAACGAACGCGGTTATTATGGCCAGTTTGGAGGGGCATATATTCCCGAAATGCTTTACCCTAACGTGGAAGAGCTTCGTGAAAACTACCTCCACATCATCGCTCAACCCGATTTTCAAGAAGAGTTTCATTCCCTTCTCCGCGATTACGTAGGGCGTCCTACTCCGCTGTATTTGGCACAGCGCCTTTCTGAAAAATACAATACAACCATTTACCTCAAACGTGAAGACCTGTGTCACACGGGAGCGCACAAAGTAAACAACACCATCGGACAAATTCTGTTGGCGCGTCGTTTGGGTAAGAAAAAGATTGTGGCTGAGACGGGCGCAGGACAACACGGCGTGGCAACCGCTACGGTATGTGCCTTGATGGGCATGGAGTGCATTGTCTATATGGGAGAAATTGACATTCAGCGCCAAGCGCCAAACGTGGCTCGGATGAAAATGCTCGGCGCCGAAGTACGCCCTGCAACGAGTGGCTCTAAAACCCTCAAAGACGCCACCAACGAAGCCATGCGCCACTGGATTAACAATCCTACCGATACGCACTACATCATCGGTTCGGTCGTGGGGCCACACCCATACCCTGACATGGTGGCTCGTTTTCAATCAGTGATTTCGGAAGAAATTAAAAAACAGTTGCTAGAAAAAACGGGTAGCGAACTCCCTGATTATGTGATTGCGTGCGTAGGTGGAGGCTCAAACGCCGCAGGAGCATTTTATCATTTCTTAGATGATGCGCCTGTGAAATTGGTAGCAGCCGAAGCGGGCGGTCACGGAATTCATTCGGGATTGTCGGCGGCGACGACATTTTTGGGAAAAATTGGCGTACTGCACGGCAGTAAGAGTATTTTGATGCAAACCGAAGATGGGCAAGTTGTGGAGCCACATTCTATCTCGGCGGGATTGGATTACCCAGGCATTGGGCCGTTGCACGCGCATTTGCACGATAGCAAGCGGGCGCAATTCTACGCCATCACCGACGACGAATCGGTGGTATCAGCTATGGAACTCGCCAAATTGGAAGGCATCATCCCCGCCCTTGAAAGTTCACACGCTTTAGCGGTACTTCCTTACCTAAAAGCGGCTGCCAACGAAACAGTAGTAATCAACCTCTCAGGGCGTGGCGACAAAGATTTGGCTACGTATATGAAGTATTTGTAATATCAATTATAAAAGGGTAGTTGAATATGCGTTTTTCTCGATTTTCTCCTACCCTTTTCTTCCTCTCCGTTGCGGCATTCACGATTTTGATGCTCACAAAGGTAATTCCCTACCTAAGTTTTGAACCAGAAATAGACTTCTTGACGACCAAAACCGACCGAGTTTTGGCAAAAAAAGATTTTCAAGTGGGGTTCTACGTCCATATCCTCAGCAGCTGGTGGGTGATGGGAATTGGCCTGTTTCAGTTCATTCCAAGTTTTGTAAAAAAATATCGCCGTTTGCACCAAACCCTTGGAAAAGTTTACGTATTTTCGATACTGTTTTTAGCCGCTCCGTCGGGTTTTGTACTGGCATTGTATGCCAACGGCGGCTTGCCTGCCAAAGTAGGTTTTTCGTTGCAGTGCCTTGTATGGTGGCTAACTACCCTCGTTGCTTGGTACGAAATTCGTAAAAATCAGTGGCAAAGGCACGTAGAATGGATGATGCGAAGCTATGCCGTGACGCTGGCCGCGATGAGTTTGAGAGTGGGAAGCTACGTAATGGTGTATTTTTTAAGTACTAAACCCATCGAAACCTATCTAACGGTCACTTGGGCATCGTGGGTCGTCAATTTGATAATTGCAGAAGTTTTGATTTATAATAACCTTGGTACATACCTAATCCATAAAATTCGTTGATGCGCTTCTTTTTAAACAAAGCTTTTTTTCTGGGCTTCGCTGCTCTTACTTGGTATGGATGTGCTCGCAATACCAACGAGAACTCAAAACCTACGGCCGTACCCGTTAAACTCGTAACGCACAAAGAAGCCGTGGACTCGCTGCGGAAAGATACCACGGCACCATTGAAAGCGTTGATTGTTAGCCCTCTTTCCGAGAAACAATTGGCAAGTTTTTTTGGACAGCACGATGTTACGCCGTTGTTATTTATGACTGATGCCGAAGGCGGATATGCCAACCGTTTTGATGGTTTTTATGGTGCAGACCACTACCGAATTGAGTTTTATTTCTCGGAAGTTCGCCGCGATTCGTTAAATCCAACGGTTTATTATGTAAAAGGGAAAAACCGCTATAAAAAGAACATCACCCCGTTTGAAGGAACACTTAAGTTTGAGAAACTGGCGACCTTCAAAGACCCCAATCATAAAGAAGAATCTTACGATAGCGACGAATTTGCTTTGAAAGAGTCGTATTCTGCCCAAGCTACGTTTGAGCTAAAAGAAAACGCCGTTTTTAAGGGTTCAGGCGTGTTTTCTGGGCAAATGTTCCTCGATTTTTACGAACGCAAAGATGGAACAATTGACCTTTGGTACTATTCCCAAAATGCCCCTGCGCAGGGAAGTGGCTTTAAATTTGACGGAAATTGGCGCAACTATAAAACAAATCAGACAAAACCCGTGGTGTGGGCAAAAGATTTGTTCATTTTTGCCAACGATATTCTAACCGATTTTTCTATTGGTGAACGTGACGTAGAAATCAATAAAAAATACCGCCATTTGGGCTGGGACAATTACTGGGAAAACGACGAATGGTGGCATGACACCCCCACAATTCAATAAAGTTATCGAACTTTTTCCGCCTTATTCGGATTGACATTTAACCACATTATCCATTTATACTCCTACTATTACCATGGCAACATTAACCCTAATGGAAGTTTCAGAAATGAGACTCAAGCTCAAAAACCTTGAAAATCAAGTTGCTTCGGGCGAATTATCGCTGTTTGACCGTTGTGAGATTGAAGACGAGATTTTGGAGTTAAAAGAACAACTTGGCGATTTTGAACGCAGTGTTTTTGATAACACAGGCGAGTGTATCAACTGCTCTGGGTAGATTTAGCGGTTTTGACACTTCACTATCATAAACAGACATTTACACATGAAAAAAACATTTTTAGCCCTTTTCTTGGCATTATTTACCTTTGGCGCTATGGCACAATCTTCTTCCGACAAAGTACTTCGTCACGTCGTTTTGTTTAAATTTAAAGACGGCACCACTGCCGAGCAAGCCAAAAAAGTGGAAGATGCTTTTCGTAAACTGCCTACCCAAATCAAAGAAATCAAAGGGTTTGAGTGGGGAACCAACAATAGCCCAGAAGGCCACGACCAAGGTTTTACCCATTGCTTCTTCTTGACGTTTGCGTCGGAAGCCGACCGTGCGGTCTATTTGCCTCACCCCGACCACAAAGCTTTTGGTAAAGTCTTAGGGCCTTACCTCGACAAAGTATTGGTGGTTGATTATTGGACTCAAAAATAAACCATGATAGCTTACTTACACGGTAAACTTGCTCATAAAGACCCCGCCTACGTAATCATCGACGTAGGCGGCGTTGGTTATGAAGTAAAAGTATCTTTACAAACCTTCGGGGCGCTGCCCAATGTAGGAGATGCCTGCAAAATTTATACCTACCAGCAAATCCGCGAAGACGCCCACACGCTGTACGGCTTTGCCGAACCTACCGAAAAAACTCTATTTTTGGACTTGGTAAGCGTATCAGGCGTAGGGTCAGCAACGGCGTTGATTATGCTTTCGTCGTTGTCAGCACCCGAAATCAAGCAGGCAATTGTCAACGAAGACGTGAAACTGATTCAAACCATCAAAGGAATTGGTGGAAAAACCGCCCAGCGCGTCATCATTGATTTGAAGGATAAAATCAAGAAAGAGGGCTTAATCGCTCCTCAGCCCAATGTCTTTATGGCAGCCAACAGCCAAGTGCGCAGCGAAGCGCTGGCGGCTTTGGTCATGTTGGGGATTCCAAAGCCTACCGCCGAGAAGAGTGTCGATACCATTCTAAAACGCGAAGGCGACCAAATCACCGTCGAACAACTCATCAAATTGGCGCTTCGCTAGTGCCTAGCAATACGTCTTTTATACACCTCCAAAGGCTCCACTAATACTTCAACGTCGTATCGGCGGGGCTGTCAGCGGGGCCTTTGTCTTTTTTACCAAAGACCGACACATTGACGTAGCGTTTAGGATATTGACGGAAATTGGTCATCAGTTTGTTAACACTCACAATCGTACGGTTGATATTATCGTACA
This sequence comes from Runella limosa DSM 17973, assembly GCF_000482465.1. Lineage (GTDB taxonomy): Bacteria > Bacteroidota > Bacteroidia > Cytophagales > Spirosomataceae > Runella > Runella limosa. The sequence continues at coordinate 1,107,699 of NZ_KI519420.1, read as the reverse complement.
AAGCTTGGTCTTTCAACAACTTTCCTGCCGTTCCTTCGCCTTGTTCGAGGGCTGTAAGTGATTTTTGAAGGGTAGCTACTGCCGAATTGGCCTGTGCCAATGTTTCGCCCAAACGAAGCGCTTTCAACGAATCAGTGGCGGTTTTTAGATTTCCCAAAATAGGCTTAAAACTCTTTTCGGTTTCAATCAAAGAAGCCGAAAGGGCATTGACATTGGCCAAAGTCGCCGCAATGGCTTGGCGATTTTGAGCAACAGTTGCGTTGATACCCGAAGCCGTTTGGTCGGTGGTAGTAAGTAATTTATTCAATACGTACCCCGTTTGGTCAAACTGCTTTACGATACGGTTCAAATTGATAATGAGCGAGTCAGCATTTTTTACCACGGGCAAAGCTTGTTCTTGGAGCAATGCCTGAATCCCTTTTTCAGAATCAGCCATTAGTGTGTCGCCTTGCTGAAGTTGTTTTCCACCCGTCGCAATTTGCAGCATCAGAGCGCTTCCACCCAACAACTCCGACGTCAGCATTACTTTAGAACCTTGGGTCAACAATACATTTTTTTGAATTTCCAGCGTTACCAACACCTTGTTTCCACGGTCGGTCATCAGTTCGGTACTTTTGACCTGCCCTACCTGCACGCCGTTGAGTTTGATGGGGTTCGACGGCTGAAGTGAGCCCACGTTGTCATATACTACAAAATACTTGTATTTGCTCGAAAAGAAATCAGCTCCTTTTAAAAAATTAAACCCAAAATAGAGCATCGACAACGCAACGATTGCCATCAACCCTACTTTTGCTTCCTTAGAAATTTTCATGAATGTGAATCGTTGATTGTTTTTATGACTACCGATCTTCTACGTCTTGCTTGTATTGCTTAAACGCCCGAAAAATAGCCTCTGCTATTTCGTCTTGGCCGTCGTCTGAATTAAGGTATTTTTCTTCTTGTGCGTGGCTAATAAACCCTGCTTCCACCAATACACTCGGCATGGCCGTTTGCCAAAGTACCATAAAACCCGCCTGTTTTACACCACGGCTGTTGCGATCGGCATATTTTTGAAATTGGCGCTCGATTTTACCCGCAAAACTCAAGCTACTCGCGATGTAGGCATTTTGGCGGTTGGCCAACATAATATATGCCAATGGAGAATTGGGGTTAAAGCCTTTGTAACGCTCTTCGTAATTTTGCTCCAACAAGATACTGGAGTTTTCTCGTTTTGCTACGTCGAAGTTCTCGTCGGATTTGTGCAAACCCATCACGAAAGTCTCCGTTCCAGCTGGGCTCTTTTTGTTTTTGGGCAAAGAGTTACAGTGAATCGAAATAAACAAATCGGCTTTGCGGCGATTGGCGATGTTGGAACGCTCATTTAATTCCACAAACTTATCCGAAGCTCGCGTCAGAATTATTTTTACCTCTGGCATTTCAAGCTTTATTTTCCGCGCCAGCCGCATTGTTATGTCCAAAACAATGTCTTTTTCTTTTGATATTTTACCTTTAGCTCCCGTATCCTTTCCTCCATGCCCCGCATCCAACACGATAACATCGATACTCCCATCGGAGTCCGATTTGAAAGTAAAACTACAAAAAGTGATCCAACCAAGCAGTAATCCTATTTTGAACGTGTTCAACATGAGTGGTTCTTTAAGTTTATGGCTTATTGTGAATGAGTAAGAGAGGCTATTCAACCATAAATAAACGCTCCAAAACCTTCTAAATTTTTGTCTAATTGACAAACTTAGAAGGTTTTGGAGGATATTTTTCACAAAGAAACTCAAAAATACGGTAAATCGCACACGGAAGCGACTATACTCCTTCCGCAACCACCTCTTTGACGGTCGGAACCATCTGCGTCAACAGATTTTGGATACCTGCTTTGAGGGTCAGAGTCGAAGACGGACAGCCGCTGCACGAACCTTGTAAAAGTACTTTTACGGTACCTGTTTCTTCTTCAAACGAATGAAACGAAATAGCGCCTCCGTCTGACTCTACCGCTGGACGTACGTAATCGTCCAAAACAGTTTTGATTTGGCGTACCGTTGGGCTATCCGTGTCCACAATCGTGGTATTACGTTCAACCGTTTTTTGCTCAAATACGGGGTGATTTTCTTCAAAATAAATCTTCAAAAACTGCTTGGTATCCAAAATTACTGAACCCCAGTCAGTCGTGTCATCTTTGGTGAGGGTCACGAAGTTGGACGCCAAAAACACGCGCTGCACGAATGGAAATTGGAACAAATCTCCCGCCAACGGCGACGACTTTCCTTCGGCCTGCGTCGCAGCCAAATCGGGATAGTCGAAAGATAAACCTTGGGGAACAAGTTCAAAATTGAAGACAAACTTCATCGAGTTTGGATTGGGGCTTGCTTCGGTATAAATAAATACGGGTTGCATAGAAAAAGTATGACTCGTTGTTTGATTCATCAAAATAAATAGACAATCCTGAAATGATTGTTCCTATTGCAACAAAACTTTCGGCATTTTGGTTTGCTTATTCGCCGTTCGCTATTTTGTGGTCATTAGGTTTTGAGAAACCTCACTCTTCGGTTATAAGTAACCGAAGACACGGGAATGGAGAAAAATAAAGTACAATCGCCGCTTCGTATAGGGTAAAACTTGGTTGAGTTGTCATAGGAAAGAACCTCGCTACAGTCTATGATTTACCTCGTCGGAACGTTTATTGCCCTCTTTCTCGCTGTCATTATTCTTACCAAAAAAGGCAGAACTACCGCCGACCTAATTTTGGGAATTTGGATGGTTGTAGTGAGTATGCACGTTTTTTCTTACTACAGCTACCTTACCCAGCTCATTTATCGCTACCCCGCTTTTCTTGGAATCAATTTTCCATTGCCTTTTTTACACGGGCCACTGCTTTATTTATACACCCTTGCCCTCACCCGCCCCGAACAATTTCGCTCCAAAAAATGGCTACTTCACGGCGCGATACCTTTTTTCATTATTGCCCTCTACTCCCCTTTTTGGATGCTTTCGGGAACGCAAAAAATTGAGGTTTTCAAAAGGGAAGGCGCGGGTTATGAGTTCACCCTTCTAGTGAGTAATGCGCTGCTAACCATTTCGGGGGTTTTCTACGTAGTAGCAACAAACTATTTACTACAAAAGCACCGCAAACGGATTCTGAATCAATTTTCTTACCAAGAAAAAATCAACCTCAACTGGCTCCGATTTCTTTTTTACGCCATGGGGCTGATTTGGTTTTTTATCATTTTTCTCAAAAACGACCCGCTTATTTTTTCAGCCAGTAGCGTTTTTGTGGTGCTTATTGGGTATTATGGCATCAAGCAGGTTGGCATTTTTACGAATACCTCTCCTACCCTCCCCAACGCTACCCCACCATTTCAATTAGCCGCCGAAGAACCCGAAGAGATAGAAGTCCATAGAAAAAAATACGCCAAATCGGGGCTTAATGAAGACCGCGCCCAAGACCTTCATCAGCGTTTGGAAGAATTGATGCACGATGAAAAACTGTTTACCGAGCCCGAACTTACCCTCACCGACTTGGCCAATCGCCTGGAGATTCACCCCAATTATTTGTCTCAAGTAATCAACGAAGTAGCGGGAGTAAATTTTTATGACTACATCAACCACCACCGAGTTGAAGAGTTTAAACGCCAAATTTTTCTCCCTCATAATCAACGGTTTACTCTCCTTGCGATTGCATACGATTGCGGGTTCAACTCCAAATCAGCCTTTAATCGCTACTTCAAAAAAATGACGGGATTCTCTCCTTCTGATTACGTAAAACAACATCGAGCTGTTGGTGCTAGCTTGTAAGCAAGGGCGAAAGGCATAAATGTGGCGCAGAATTTTACAGCGTCATCAAAACAACATGTCTTTATGAAAAAACTTGTGCGCCACCAAGAAATGATGACGTACAGTTATGCAGCTTGTCTAGGAGCAGTGACTTTACGCATCTACATGCCCTTATCCATACTCCTGCCCTACGAATATGACCTTGTTTACAACTTCGCGGCTTGGTTGAGTTGGCTCGTCAACTTAGCGATTGCGTATGGGGTAAACAGAGCTCGTCAACGGCACGGGCAATTTGCTACAACATAACCCCAAAAAAGGGACTCACCTTACAAGCAAGGGCGCTTGGCGCGGCGCAGAGGGGGATTTTTGCTGCGAAATCAAAATTTTTCGCTCATGTTTCTTTTCAACACACGCCGCCTCCGCTATGCGCTCTTGCTGGCAGTAACGCTCATTGCGACTGAGTCTGTCGCCCAATTTTCGCCCAAAACCCTTCGGGTGGCTGTCTATAACGAAGCCTTTGGGGTGCCGTGGGGGCCGATAACCAAATTACCTATTCACCCTGCCGTTAGCCTCGGCACCGACTTTCGAGTACGGTCTGGCAAACACTGGCAAAAAGCTTTGGGGCTTGATCTGTATTACTATTACCAACGTTCGTTTGAGCACACGCTTATGCTCGATGTCGCCTATCGGCTCGGGTATCGGTTCAACTTCGGATTACAGGCCAATTTCCACACGGCTCTTGGGTACAAACACGCCATTTTAGCAGGCAAGAAGTACAGTTTAAAAGACGGAGAATACCAGCCTACTTCCCACTTTGGCAAGGCTCAAGCCAACCTAAAAGTAGGCTTAGGCTTGGAATATCCATTGTCGAAACGCTATTCTATCACCGCCGACTACAAAGCGATGGCCGTCGCTCCTTTCGGCGACCGTCTCCTTCCGTTTTCGGCAAACACATTTTTGGGCGTAGGCCTCAACATCCATCTAAAACCATAATCACCCCACAGTCCATGAAAGCTATCTCATTTCTGCTCGTTGTCACGCTAGTAACGCTCGGTGCTTGCCAAAACGACATTGGCTCTGCCCAGCTAGTCCCCAACTGCTCCCTCGGTAATACCCCCCATCCTAGAGCCTCTAATTACCAAAAAATCATCGACAAGTTTATGGCGGCGGGTGCCGTGGGTGTGAGCGTCACGGTGCGTACGCCCGAAGGAACGTGGAGCGCCGCCGCTGGTAAAGCCGACATTCCTAACCAAATCAGCCTTACGCCCTGCCATACCCTCCGCATCGGGAGTATTTCAAAGACCTTTACGGCAGTCACTGTCATGAAACTTCAGGAGGAAGGCAAACTCAACATCAACGACTTAGCAAGCAAGTACCTTTCCCAAGAATATACTAAAAACATCAAAAATCTTGATAAAGCAACCATTAAAAACTTGCTTCAACACACGTCTGGGATTCGTGATTATTTGGAGATTGAAGGGGTGCTTAATATCTATAACGAATCTGCCCAAAAACAGTCAGCAGCGGAGAATCTAAAAACGATTTTTGACAAGAAAGCGCTGTTTGAAGTCGGCACCAACTGGAGCTACTCCAATTCCAACTACCTGCTGTTGGCACTAATCATTGAAAATGTGACCCAAAAAAATGCCTACGATGTAGTAACCGAGAAGGTCATTAGGCCGCTTAATCTCCAAAATACGTATGCTTCCACTACCCTTCCCGCAAGTTTGTCGAGGGGCTACTACGACTCTTTTAACAACGGCATGATGCGTGACATGACCCAATTTGACACTTTTGCCGTGGGTGGACAAAGTATGCTCGACGGAGGGATGATTTCCAATTCGTACGACTTGGCCTTGTTTGTAGAAGCCCTCAAAACGAGTAAAATCCTGTCGGCAGCGTCGATGGCGTTGATGGAGTCCAAAACCAACATTGTGATTAAAGATATTCCTGAAAACCTCTCTTACATCAAAGACTATGGGTTGGGGCTTTTCTTACTTGACCTTGATGGAAAAAAAGGGATTGGCCACGGTGGAAATGTGTATTGTTTCAACGGAATCACTTATTATTTCCCCGAACAAAAAATCAGCATTGCAATCCTCCTCAACAGCTATTCTAAAAAGCTCGACGAGGCGCTGTACGACCGCGAAACGCTGAAATTGGCTTTGTAAAAAAGATAGAAAGTAGGTCGAGCGAAAAGTTGCTTGACCTACTTTTACAAATCATTTTTCTGAGTTTTGAAGTGATTGTTGATTAGTTTTTCAAATTCACGTAAACTACTTTCATCATAACCCACAAACTTCTTAACAATCTTTCCTTCCTTATCCACAAACAGCGTGGTTGGAATACTTCCATCAAATTCAAACAGCTCTTTGGCGTAAATTCTAGTCTCTTTTGTTATCAATAATTGTTTCCACGGCATCTGTTCTTTGTCAAGCGCTTTTAGCCAGTGTTGTTTGTTTTCATCTAGGGATATTGAAACCATACTAAAACGAGGATTATTAGAAAACTGGCTACTAATTTTTTTCAATTGGGGAATTTCCTTTCGGCAAGGAGCACACCACGATGCCCACAGAATCACCATGTTTAAAGAAGCATTTTCGGTCAACACATTGGCTTCACTACCATTTCTTGTTTCCATAACTGTATTAAAATCCAACTTTTTGGTATTCCTATTTTCAACATATTCGCTTAAAGTAAGCCATGTACTACTTTTCTTAACATCACCGTCAAATTGATTTAAAAGTGTAATCATCTGGCTATTAGAAAATCTAGAAACTTGTTTTCTTAAACCATCTAAATAATAGTACGAATAAGGGTGTAATTTAATCAGGCGTTTTAAATCATCTATCTTCGTTATTGATGAAAATCCTAGTGAATCTTCAAACATTACTTTCGTTTGCTTTCCAAATTTTATAGGCGCTGTTACAAACTTAACTTTATTAGGAAGTTTAATACTTGTAGTTTTTATCTCTTCAATTTCTCCATTTAGCCCAACCCCTTCTTCTAAATAAAAATACGACAGACTTACCTTTCCATTTCTATATTTTTGCTTTGAATCATAGATAAAAAATCTTTTATTACCAACTGAATCAATGTGCTGAAATTCAACAAGTAAAGGCATATTATTTTCGGCTACGGGGAGCGAAAATTCAAATTTCCCATTTTTAGTTTTGGTAGAATCAATAATTTTTGTAACGTCAGTAATTACATTTATTGTACCATCAGGCAAGTTTTTCAAGTTACCAGCAATACGAACAATTTTGCTTGATTTTGGCTCACTACAACCTATTATAAGAAGTAGCAACAGTGAATAGAAAAATATTTTTTTCATAACGGATATTGTTACCTTCTAGTTAGCTGATATTTGAATAATCACTTTTCTATTTTTTTTCTTATTTTCTTCAGATTCATCGTTACTATTAAATCCTTCATCGCCTCTCCAAGCCATTTTTATCCTTTCGGAAGAAATACCTTTTTGAATAATATATCCACCAATAGCGCGTGCCCTGTATTCGGACAAAATCATATTTTTATTTCTGTCGCCGACATTATCTGTATATCCTGTCACTTGAGCTTTGAATTGTGGTTCTTCTATCAAAAACGTTGCAATTGAATCTAAGACGGTTTTCACTTCACTTTTTAAATCATAATTACTTTGGTCAAAATACAATGTTCTAGTATCAAATGAGTTTTTATTTGTACGCACGTCTCTAGATTTATCAGCTAAGGGTACTTCGGCATTGTTGACTCTAACGTCCATAAGTGTCAACCCCGATTCAAGTACAAACTCCTGATTAAGCAATAAACGCCCCTCTTCAGACCGTGCTTGAATTAAATGTTTGCCAGGTTGCATAGGAATTAAGTATAAATGCTTATTTCTTATTAAACGATTTATAACCAGTATGTTATTTACTTTAAATTCTACATTTTTATTGTCAGTAAACGTAAAATGCCAATGAAGTTGATTTTCTGAAGGCAGTGTCGGCGAATTTTGGGATGCCATCGGTACGGTCATTTCAAATTCAAAGTTTTCTTCGATACTTCCGATGCGCCTTATTGGCATTTTAATAGTTCTATAACCTTCTGATTCAAACAATAAAAACTCTACTGAGTTAGGTAATTGAATTTGAAATTTATTGATGCGACCAGTTACTCTACTTTCTCCCAAACTTATTTTTTTCTCGCCTTCTAATGCAAAAATATGCACTTTCAAATCGAAGCCACTCGCTGGATCATAACAAAATCCAGTTATTTTAACGGTGTTTTTATCTTGTATTACCAATGGCTTATTAAAGCCACTACTACAAATACAAAATAGTAAAGACAGTAAATAGCTAGTCATATTCGTGATTTTTTATTGGCGTGTTAATAGTATTAATTATTCCTCTAGAAATAAAGCATTCTATTACTTCGACAACTCTGCCAAAAGTTGCGTAAGTTCTTTGCTTTCTACTCTAGGAGCATTCGGATACATCAACTTTCCTCGTTTATCAAAAATCATATAACGAGGGATTGATTCTATTTTTTGTTGTTTCAAGAAGTCAGCATTTCCTGAGTTTAGCACAAGAAAACTATTAGCATAACTATTAAGCAATTCTTTTTCAGAAGCCTTTGTCCAAGCTTCCATGGATTTATCAATGGATAAGTAAATAAATACAACATTTTTATCTTTTAATGACTCCCTCAGCTTTACAGAATATGGAAAAGCAGCTCGGCAAGGGCCACACCAACTTGCCCAAAAGTCAACATAAACTACTTTTCCTTTGGACTTCTTAATAATATCATCAAGTGACGTTTTTTCTTTATTGTTATCCATCAACGTAAGTGATGTAGGCACATAGCGCGTTGTGTCGAGCTCTAAGACATATTTTACTTTAAGTTTCTCAATCAGGGAATTATTTTTTATATCTTTTTCTAATTTGTTAAAGTAGTTCAAAAAGTCATCTTTTGAAAGTGACTCCGAAATTCTACTAACATTTTTTATCAACAAATAATTTTTAACTGTTTCTGGAAAATTAAATTTTGTATTTATTTCATCATAAATCACTTTATAATCTCTATTAGTTCCATCTTTCAAATCCAAATAAGGGGCTTTCTCCGCAACAAATTTATACTCTGCTGCATCAATAAAATTTTTGAAGTAAATTCCTTCATAATTTTCGAGGGTATTTTCTTGAGAATTACACCAACGATAGACTTCATCTATCGAAATTCGCTCTGTTTCAACTTCTATTAATTTTTTTAAATTCCCTATTTTATTTTCCTGAAATTTATACACATTTTCAGATATAAGGCCTTGTTTTCTAAGTGAATCAATAACCCTTTTGTTGATGTCAAGATACATCATATACTTTGGATATAATTCATTTTTCATCAATAAAACCTCTTTTTTGTTTATATTCATAATTTGCTCTCCTGTCATATTTTTTGACTGAGTAAGCGCACTTTTATCATTCAATATTTTTTTTCCATGCAAGCTAACAGCGCCAAAATATTCCCCAATTGGAGAATAATTCACAAACTCAAAGTGGCTCCTTACTATGTCATCCACTTTATAATCATTTTTAGAGCTCTTTCTGTTGAGAATAGTTACAATAGGAATATTTTTATTGTATTCAATAACAACTGAGTCTCCTTTTTGCAAAATGTAATCATTATAATCAAAGTAATTAACCCAGTGACGAAGAACACAATGGTTATTTTTCATTTTCAATCGAATATCTTTATTTTTAACTTCACTTTCCACTTCAATCCATTTCATCTCATCATCGTACATAAATCGTAACAAGTACTTATTTTGAGTCCAAGCTGTTTTCGTATAGTAAAAGTAATTATCAATTTTTTGAGTATTTTTAAAGGAAACATGAATGACACCTTCTGTATCATTTGAAAACGTATTAATTTGACACAAAAATGTCATAGTTAACAAGACAGAGAGTGCTGTTTTCATGATACAAATTATTTTTTAATTTTATCTAATGTTAATTTCACCTAAGCATTTTACGAAAATCATAGAAAAACCTTTCAATCAGCCGTAAATCTTCTGTTATGATTTCTCCTGTTGCGGTCATGCCATTGCGAAATGGTAGTTTTTGGTGCGTTGAAGTAACCAAACCTTCAGTAAAGCCTACTTTTATAAGATACGCCGTATCTTTAGGCATCGTGGCTATTGAAGTGATTCTGCCTCTAACTGTACCAAACTCTTGGTAAGGATAACCTGTAAGTTTAACTATAACCTCTTGGCCTTTCTTTACTTTTCCGAAGTTATACTGCCCTACATACATCTCCCCTTCATAACCACTACCACTTGGTAGCACATAAAATAGTTCTTGCCCCGATTTTACCGTTTGTCCTTCTTGTAAGGGTGCAGCGAAAGCCACTTTACCACTCGTTGGAGCCATTGTAATGTAGCGAAGCTTCCAAGCTTCAATATCACTTTTCAAAGTATTAATAGATTGCAATAAGCCATTAAGCTGCTCAGTACTCGTCTTTTCTAGCTCCAGCAGTTCTTGCTGCTTCTGGTTTTTCGACATTCCGTTGTTATTGAAAGCGGTTTGGGCTTGGTCAACTACTTGTTTTTTAGATAAATGCTGGCTCTGAGTACGTCGCAGTTCGACATCAGCAATTACTCGTTCTTCGTGCAGTTTACGATTCATTCGTAAATCATCTTCGGTAAGTTCTAAGTCTTTCCGATAATTACTAAGTTGTGTTTGAAGGTTTTCGCGCAATAGTTCAAGTTGGGCTAAATCATTTTGCAATGCGGATTTCTTTTGTTCAAAAGCCCCTCCTTTCAATAACGCCCTAGAACGGACATACGCATCTTGAAACGTTTGATACGATTTTTGAAGCTCCCCTAATTGAAAATACAGCGGTATAGACACCGCATGTAGCTGATTTACATCCGTTTGGTTAATAAGCTTTCCTACAACTGAGTCTAATCGAAAAACCTCCCCTGGATTGGCAGTGCTTTCTAAATAGGCCAGTTGCTGACCACGTTGGACTCTTTGCCCTTCTCGTACTAAAAGCTGCGTTAGAACCCCTTCTGTTTTTGCGTGGACTGATTTAGGAAAGTGGAGTGAGATGACACGCAATTGCCCTTTTACCAAGTCTGGGTATGCTACAAACCAGCCTACTGCCCCAAGTAATAGCAATACAAAGAAAAAAACAGTAATTCCCCAGCGTACCAACCACACGGGAGGCGTACTCAGCAACTCGTTTACTTCTGAGCTACGAAGATTTACTTCTTTGACTGGTTCGGAATTTTCAAACGGGAAGGAAGAAAATGAGCCATTTGCTCGTCCCCCTGTGTTGAGCCTCCATTCATTGGGAGTTATCGCTTCGTCTGAATTCATTAGGTAAACGAATAATAAGTTTATACGGCCAATTCCAGCTGATTACTAACCAGTTCATAGTACTTTCCTCGACGTTGAACCAATTCTATGTGTGTGCCTATTTCGACAATCTCCCCTTTTTCCAATACAACAATTTGAGCCGCATTCTTAACCGTGCTCAACCGATGTGCTACTACTACTACGGTTCTGTTTTGGAAAAACGACTCTAAATTTTGCATAATCGCCCGCTCATTGTTAGCATCTAACGCATTGGTTGCTTCATCAAAAAACAAATAATCGGGGTTTTTGTAAACTGCTCTTGCAATGAGCAATCGTTGTTTTTGGCCTTGACTGATGCCATTACCTTCTGCCCCTATTTTGGTATTATATCCCAGTGGCAACTCTTCAATAAACGACTGAATATTAGCCACTTTTACGGCATGAAGAAGTTTCTGGATATTGGGTACTTCTTCACTCACTGCTATATTATTAGCAATTGTATCGGAGAAGATAAAACCATCTTGCAGCACCGTTCCGCACTGACTACGCCATTGACGAACCCCTCCTTCGCCCAATACTGGGCTAATTTCTCCTTTTTGGAGTGGATAAAAGCGTAGTAATAATTTTAAAAGCGTCGTTTTTCCACTTCCACTACTACCCACAATAGCCGTCACTTTTCCCTCTGGAATGTGTAAATTTATATTTTTCAACACTGGCTCATTTCCTGCCCCAGGATAGGTAAATGTAAGGTCTTTGATGACAATACTTTTTTGTGTTAACGATGCAGGAATCAGGATTCCTTTGTTAAAAATAGCAGGACTTTCGTCTTCCAATTCATGGATTTCGTTGAGCCGTTCCAAACTCATTTGGGCATCTTGCCACTGCTGCATAAATTGCACCAGCTGTTCTACTGGGCTATTGAGTTGGCCAATGATATACTGCAAGGCCATCATCCCACCAAGGGTCAACTGGCCGTTTACCACCGCCATAGCCGCCAGAAAAGTAATGGTCATATTTTTGCCTTCGTTCAAAAAAAGAGCCCCTGCCTGCTGGTACTGACCTACCGCCAACCCTTTCATACTCAATCTAAATTGACGAACTTGTAGGTTTTCCCACTCCCAACGTTTGAGGTGTTCGGCATTATTGAGTTTAATTTCTTGTACTCCAGTTATCAACTGAATCAAGCTGCTTTGGTTCTGAGACGCCAAGGCAAATCGCTTTTGATCGAGCTGCCTTCGGTAGCGAAGAAAAAGCACCACCCAGAGCGCGTATAAGATACTACCCGCCAAAAAAACGCCAAAAATTGTCAGATTGTAATAGGCCAAAACAATACTAAAAACCAGTAGATTAAACAACGAAAAAAGGGTGTGCAAGGAAGTACCCGTCAGAAACTGCTCAATACGATGGTGATCTCCGATGCGCTGAAGAATATCGCCAGTAAGTTTAGTATCGAAGAAGGAAAGTGGAAGGTTGAGCAATTTGGTCAAAAAGTCAGATAAAATACTGAGATTGATGCGCGTGCTAATGTGTAGCAGCACCCACGAACGAATAAAATCGACGGAAACACGGCCCACAAACAACATGATTTGCGCCCCCAAAACCAGTGTAATAAAATGGAGGTTACGCGTTTGAATGCCCACATCTACGACCGACTGCGTCAAAAAAGGGAGTACTAATTGCAACATACTGCCTACTATTAACCCCAACCCCAGTTGCGCCACCAACTGTTTGTATTTCCACAAATACCCCAATAGGTATTGAAGGCCTAGCCCCCTAGCCCCCAATGGGGGAATATTTGTTCCCCCATTGGGGGCTAGGGGGCTGTAAAACTGGGGTGTGGGCTCTAGTAGCAGGGCTATGCCCACTTTTTCGTTATCTACAACCGTCGTAGCCCACTTACTTTCAAACTCTTCGTAAGTATAGGTAATCATGCCAGAGGCAGGGTCAGCGACAGCAACCTCCTGCCCTCCCCTTTCTGACGAGGAGGAAAAAAAACGCCCCCATCGGGGGGCTGGGGACTGAGGCTGTACCACCACAAAATGATTTTGCCCCCAGTGTACGATACACGGCAATGGGGCTTCTTCTAGTAGTTTTTTTAAGGTAACTTTTACGCCCAGCGTTTTGAAACCAATGCTTTCGGCGGCTTGCGCGATACCCAATAGATTAACGCCCTCTTTCCCAATCTCCGCTGCTGCCCGCAACGGTTGCACCGCGTAGCTTTGCCCGTAGTACTTAGCCACCATGCGTAGGCAAGTAGGGCCGCAGTCCATGGCATCGAGTTGACGGTAGTGGGGGAATTTCATGTTGTTTTTTCTGCTAAAACCGACTGCGCAAAGGCTTCAAATTCGGGAGTTGTTTTCATTAAATCTAATTCCACTAACTGCTGCAAACCCTCTAACTTGGCCGAGCCTTCGTGATAAAACTGTATATCAGGTGTTTCTTTGAGTTTTTGGTGAAAGATTTTGTAATAAAACGCATTGCCGTAGTGCTGCTCACGCTGACATTCTTCTTCAACTTCGGTAATAAAATCCGACAAAAACTTGGTATGAAATACCACTCCCTGTACTTCACTCAAGGTAGCCCCGTTGATAGCGTGCATCCCTTGGGAAAGATATGTACCCTCGGTATTTTTGAAAAAGGGGACTTTAGACAAAATAGAAGGTGGATTACTCCTACCAAAAACCCGATCCCGCATTCCACCTGTGAACGTATCAAAAGTGTACGTTTGCCACCGAATTCTATCATAGAAGAGGAATTTAAGGTTCACATAGTCTTTATCAAAACAATTTACAACACTCAAAGGATTGTTTCCTGCTCTGTACTTCGTTGCCACCACGCTTTGGTCTGAGTACATATCCAATAGAAATGTACGAATTGCAGACTCATTTTTACTTTCTAAAAAAGAACGTAGTTCGCGTAAAGAAAGATGTTCCGCAGAAGGATAAGAAAACAACTCATCAATATCTACCACTACGCACCAATGCCCTTTGCCATAAGTTTCCAATAAATATTCCATCCAAAACCAATGATTTTGATAGTTTTCCTTTGTCTCAAATACATGCACGTTCTCCTGTTCTAAAGCCAACGCTACCGAATCATCTGTCGAATTGTTATCTATCAAAAAAAAACGCGCTACACCCAAGTTTTTATAATAGTTAATAAAATGTGGCAGGCGCAGTGATTCATTGCGCATGATGGCAAAGAGCCTGATTTCGGATATATCCTTTGGAATAAATTGATTACCAGGAACTTTAATGGTAGATATACTTTTCTTTTTTGAGGCTTGATAATGTGCTTTTTCTCGACCCAACTTCCGATGGTTTTGGAATTGACTGTGCCAAGTAAGTAGATTGTATTTGAGACCATTGAACATAAAACACTATTTTTTTAGCAATTCATCAAACAATTCTCGAATTTTTGGATCACTTGGTCGAGGAGCATCGGCGTTGATGACTTTCCCGTCTTTACCGATAATCATGTAGCGAGGAATAGAGTTTATTCGAAATTTCTTTATCAAGTCTGAATTTTTAGGGTTAGGAATTAAGTAACTACTTAATTTGGAAATTTCAAGTTGTTCAGATGCTTTTATCCATGCTGCATTATTTTCATCAGTAGATATATAGACAAAATTAATTCCCTTACGCTCATACTCAATATGTAGTTTTTTTGACGCAGGCATTTCCGCCCTACAAGGGGCACACCAAGAAGCCCAGAAATCAATATAACTTATACAATTATTAGTTACTTTTTCAAATGTATTGAGATTTTGACTTATTGATAGTAAAGAGGAGGATGCATATTTTTGATTTCTCTTCTTGTACAAAAATTCTACATAGTCAGAGTAAATTGATGTTCTACATGTATCAAAAAATAATTTTGCTAATTGATTCCAAGAACTATCAGAATACCAAGATTGAGTGTAAACCGTTTCAAGTGTTTTCGCTAAAAGATAATCTCTCGTTTCATTATTAAAATTTTCTATAATGACCTTAAATTTTTTTTCAGGTGTCGTAATGAAGTTTTTTTCTTTTGATATTGCTAATAAATAAGCAAGAATTTCAGCGGCATTTTTATATTCATGCAAGAATAGCAAATTATCTTGATTAAATTCTCTAGTCAAGGCACAAAGTTGGCCTATATAGTCGGCTGGCAATTGTTTAATTACGTCTTTAACATACAATTTTTTTTCAAGCATTTTGTAGAAAAAATATTTTTGCCATAAATCATAAAAATCTTTAGACAATTTATGATTTATTTTATACTTATTCAAGTAATTAAGTTGTAACAAATATTCTTTATTTATCATATTATCTCTAAGTTTAGTATCTTGAATATAATTATTTCCCAAGTAGGATCGATTGAATAAAAATGGCTCTTTAGACACTTTGTTATCTAATATATAATGCGCATAAAAATTAAATTGAAAATTCTCATATCCAGTTATATCCTTACAAATAAGAGAATTACCAACCCCTTCCTCCATATATATATAAATATTTTTTGGAATCAAAAAAATTTGTTTTACATAATCATTTTGATATTCAAGATAATAAGTACCATATTTTGTATCCAAATCCAACAAACCCTTATTCAAAAAATTATAATTGCCCATATCGTCCCAAAACACTACTGCAGAGTTTTTATTATTAAGAGAAAGTTTTATCTGTGAATATAGTACGTTCGAAATTAGTAATACAAGAAATGATAAATATTTCATATTTTCTTTTAGATTTAAATAAAGGCTGGTTCTGTTATTAATAGAACCAGTCTTGTATAGTATTAAAAAAGATAGTTACATCCAAGATACATTTTTGCATTGTTGGCAACAATAGTACCCTCTTGCACCACTCCCACAGCTAGAGGCTGCATCTTTAGCCCCTGAAAGGCTCCCTGAATAAAGTTCAGAACCTGTACCATCCCAATATCCATTTGAACCTATGTTTAGACATCTTGCATGACACGTTCCTCCTGATAAACTCCTCATCTCACTGCGGGTAAGTGCAAATTGACTAAAATTTGATAATGTGTTCATTTTGTTTGAAAAGTTAAATTGTTTAAAAATTAATTTATCTGAATTGGCCAATTCCTATGGTAGAATAATAAGTACAGAGTTTGCTTATCTCTCGCACTTGGTAATATTTAGGCAGTTCTACTGCATTTAAAAAAGTGGTTGGGGCAGTCATTACTCCCGCTAATTCAAGCCAACGAACATGTGATTGCAGCTGTTGAATAGCTTCCGCCTTCCTGTAATCCACCTTCGTATGTCTACTCCATTCATTATAATATCTTTCATTTGTTTTAAACCACTCATGTAGTGCCTCTTCCATTTGATCAGTAGGCAAACTCAGTATTTGTCTCGCTACTTTGCTTGCTACATCGTCATCTGAAAAACCTGCCGCCAAAATGATTTGTATCTGCACTGTATCATTGGTTTCAAGCAATTTTTTGAGTTCTGAATGATTGCGACGGCAAGCCGCACAGGTAGGGTTTGTCACCATAATCAACGTATTTTCAGCATTCGGATTCCCTAATTTAATCACTTCCATTCCTTCAAAAATAGGAGGCAATACGCGTTGATTTCTGAACAAACCCTGAATATACTCAGGCGAAAATTTTATTTTTTGAAATTCTCGAAATAAGGAATCATAGCCGACTGATTTCTGTAAATTTCTTTTAAATAAGGCCCAAAATGCAGGTACAATAGCAAAAGAACCTAACAAATACAGCACCGAAGCTAGCGAAAAATCATACGTCAGCAAGGAATTTCCTTTCTCGGATAAGTTGGTAACGTTAAGAGCTGTAATTCCCAATCCAAATTCTACCCAGAGCAATACCTGCACCGTCAAACACAACACACACCACTCCCGCGCTACTCGCCACTGGTGGTAAATAGACCAAAAGGTATAGGGCAAAGCAAGGCATCCTAGTACCCCAAGAAGGAGCAAAATCCCTTCCCTACTGGGGAGGCTTAGGGTGGGGTTCATCAGGCATATCAAGCCCCCTGCAAAATAAAACAGCCCCACTTCACTCCAACTCAACCACTCGGTTACCTTAGCAGCAGGTGACTGAAGGATATTTTGACAATTACTATGACGATTGATTTGGCATACCTTCTGTAAAAAAGAGTTCTGAGAATCAATACCGTACCAAACCAACATCCCACTCACAATGGTTCCTGCCAATTTAGTCACTAAAAGTCCATAATATGGGAGATGGGAGTCCAAAGGAAATTTTTGAAGCAAACTCCATAGCACTACCCCTAAACATAACACTATCGCACTAACAATAAACGGAATACGTAAAGATGCTACTATCTCACGGCGGCGGTTATTAGCATAGTCTTGCTCACCCGAGGTATCATTGGGTTCTGCCAATAAAGCCACACCCGTCCATTTATGAACAAAATCATTGTAAGTATCGGTTTGCCATCCTCGTTGCGTATGCAACCATTCTATCGTATTACCCACCTTTCGCACAGGCGCAAAAATCCCCCCGTCAATTTGCAAATATGCCATTGCTGGCAGCGGTATTTCAGACAAACGGTCAGGTGTAAGGCGTGTAGCCATATTGGGTACATTGAAATCGGTCAATACATCACTCAGTGAACTTAGGCTTGGAAAATCGGGATGTTGCCACAGCGCATTGCGCAAACCACGCGCAGTAATGCGTACCTTACTCAAATACAAGAGCATATTGGTAGCTTCAAAGGCGTTTTTCTCAGTTGGATTTAGTTTCATAGACTTTTTATTTTTGTCACCCTGCAAGGGTCTAAACTATCTTAGGCCAATACGGCTGAATGCTTATTCATCAGGATATTTTGTACTTTCTGTTTTACATCTTCCTCGTGGTAATTTTCCGTTACAGCTTCCCTAAACTGCCTCACTCTCTCGCGAAATGTCTTTTCTTCCAGCAATCGTTCGAGTTTCTTTTTTAAATCCCCAAGTCGCTCGTGCGCAAAAGCACCGCGTAGCCCCAAACCATGATACTCTATTTTAACGGCGTTGCCATTTTGGTCGTAGTGCGGGTCGAGGGGATACGCCAACATGGGTACACCATAATAAATGGCCTCTTTGATGGAGCCAAAACCCGCATGGGTAATAAACACATCGGCGTCGGCCAATACTTTCAGCTGTGGTACTCGGCTAAAAAAGTGGGTACGCTCGGTGAGTAGCTTTCTGGCACGGAGCGTTTCTATGACGTATTTGTTAACCGAGCATATCAAATGTACGTGTGGTAATTCGGCAATCACCTCTAGCAGGTTAGTCACAAAACGTAAAAGGGTAGCATCGGCTCCTTCGTGAAAAGTACCAAAACTGCAATAAACAAGGCGATGAAACCCCTCCCTAAATCCCTCCCCTGAGGGTTGAGGGACTTTTTTAGAACCAATTATATGCTCCCACGCTTGCTCAAATAAGGAATCAAGCTCGGTGTCTTGCCGATGCTCGCGCATACACAGCCCCAAATAATGTTGATTGGGTTGGCGAATTTCGGGCGCAAATTCAAATTCCAACGGCGCTAACACCAATTCAGGCACGTTGGCAATCACCTGCGTCACAGTAGCGTCTTGCGCAAGGGGGGCGATTTGTGCTAAAAATTGGCGATGACGGGTTATCGCTTGACGCAACCAAGCCTGTCTGGGATTGCGTAAAAACTGAAGAAACAAATCACTTCGTTTTTTCAATTCAGATTTTAATCCCCCTTGTTGGGCGTCGGACCGACTCGTATGGCTGCTTCCGCTGGGTATTAAGTCCCTCATCGGGGGATTGAGGGGGCTTGACACTATCGGCCACTCTCCTACCCGATACGTAGAAGGCATGGGATTAAAAAAGGCAATAGTAAATTCTGAACGGCGTGGATATAATACCCAAAAATCAGTACAAACAAATAAATCTATCAAAATAGTTGTGGGACGAAGTTCTTCAATCAGCCCGTCCAATTCTCGTTTTCGTTCCCAGTATAGCTCGTTTGTTCGGTAAGCTTTTAGAAGCCGTCGGTACGATACCTTTTTCTTTTTAACCCCTATATAAGAGGCCTCCATGCCGTAGCCTGCACGCCAGCCCGTATTTTTCACAGCTTGGTAGCCATTCTTCGTGACCAACTCCGCCAATATATCATTTGTAACAGCGTAATGTACCTCATAGCCCTCCTCCGACAGCTTATCAGCCACGTACAGCGAAGGCAATACATGGCTTCGGATAGCGGCGGGGATAATGAGTACGCGTGGCTTCATCTGAACGTTTAAAGATTTAGGAAGCACAAATAAATATAGTATTTTCAAGATTTATTATCGGTTTTTCGATAATTTTAATCGAAAAACCGATAATTTTAGGCCATACTACCCAATTTTACCGTTCGATAAGATTTTTTGTATTTTTTGTATTCGTTTTGTATGTTTGAGCGTTTGCACATTATACCGTCCCTACTTTGATACGTTTATGAAATTTAACAACCACCACGGGTATGCCTCCAAAGCCTATTCGTTACAAAACACCTATCTCTACTTTTATGACATTAGGGACTTTTTTACGCCAATTACGCCAGGCACGCAATCTCTCTCAGCAAGAGGTAGCTATTGCCATTCCTGTTTCACAAAGCACGTACTCTGAGTGGGAAAGTGACGTTCGTCTCCCAAAAACCAAATACCTTATCTTATTATCTAGGGAGCTCAGGGTAAGTTTCAACGAATTTACCAACTATATTTCCAAAGAAGAGTTACACCAAGACGGTGAAATTATTCAACTAAAAGCCGAAATAGCACTGCTTCGTCAGCGAGAGGAGCAATACCAAGTAACCATACAAGCGCTTCAGCGCAAGCTTTCAGCTCTCCACCCCTAAGTAACAACTGGCCACAAAAAAAGGGAATCACCTCTCGATGATTCCCTTGTACGCACCTTTAGTACTTCCTATTACTTCTTCTCGTTGCCTCCGCCGCTGTTGCCATTATTGCCACCACCTTTTGGCTGATTATGATTTCTACGGTGATGATTTCCCCTGTTGGAGTGTTGTTTGGCAGGCTTTGTTGCGTCATTGTTGCTATTATTGGCATTATTTCCTTTCTGTGCAGGATTTCCCGCTGGAGCACTGGGCACTTTTGCAGGAGCCTGGGCAGTTGGTGCCTTGGGAGCCGAGGCCTGTGGCTTCGGCGCAGGAGCTGAAGGCGCAGCGGTTGCCGCTGGCTGTGCCGTTTCTTTGGCCGCGCTGGTATTGTTAGTACCACTTCCTTTTTTCTTCTTAGGACGGCGGTTTGCACCTCCATTTTGCTGGTCGCGGTGGCTAAACTTCTTATCCATTTTGGCCAAGTCGCTGTTGATACCTGCCGCAGGTAATGCCAACACTGCCTCTTCGATATCTAACACATCCAACGACACAGGTTTTTCGCCTCTTGCGTTCATTTGCAAGATTTTGCTCACCTGCTCCATCGTGATGGGGTGCCAGGTCGTGCTATCGTTTTCGTAGCCAAACCACATGATTTTCTTGAAAATATCGGTTTTCTGCAAGTGCGCCTTCCCTTTTTGGGTTTGGAGGGGGGCATCCACGTGCGGAATATCCTTGAGGGCGTCGATGTAGGTTTCTAGCTCGTAGTTGAGACAGCACTTCAAACGTCCGCATTGGCCCGAAAGCTTCGTTGGATTCAGCGATAGGTTTTGGTAACGAGCAGCTGAGGTCGTGATGTTTTTAAAGTCGCTCAACCAAGTTGAACAACACAATTCACGGCCACACGCGCCCAAACCACCCAAACGGCCTGCTTCTTGGCGTAGGCTGATTTGGCGCATTTCGATGCGTACCTTAAACTCACCCGCCAATACCTTGATCAGTTCACGGAAATCAACCCGTTCGTCGGCCGAGTAGTAAAACGTCGCTTTGGTATTATCGGACTGAAACTCCACATCCGACAATTTCATGTTCAGTTTTAGCTCTTTGACCAATTCGCGAGCGCGGTACATCGTTGGCAAGTCACGCGCCACACTCTGCTCGTGTTTTTCCATATCGCGTGGATTCCCCACCCGATAAATGCTCTTGATGTTTTCGTCGTCGGCTACTTTTTTCTTGGTCATTTGCAAACGCACCAAGTCACCTTGCAGCGATACCGATCCGATATGATAGCCCGAAGCCATCTCGCACACAACGTAGTCGCCCGTGAGGAGTTCAAGCTGGTTGATATTGCGAAAATATTCTTTCCGCCCTCCTTTAAACTTCACTTCTACTACGTCAAAACGCTTTGCGATGGGCACATCCATATCACTGAGCCAATCGAAAACGTTCATTTTATTGCAACCACCTGTGTTGCACGCGCCATTATTTTGACAACCAGCGGTTTTTCCGTTGCTTCCTTTCGTTCCGCATCCGCCCGTTGAACATGATTTACAACTCATTTCTGTTTAGTTTACAGCCTGACGTTTATACGAGGTCGTTACGGTTTCAACGACGTTACGACCCGCTTTGCGCCAAACTAATCCGTATAACGAATCAAATCTAAACCAATGTCTTTGCGGTAATATTTTCCTTCAAACTGCACTGCGGTCGCCGCTTTTTGCGACTTATTCACAGCTCCTTCGAGGGAGTTTGCGAGTGCTGTCAGTGCCAGTACTCGTCCGCCATTGGTTACGACTTCTCCTTTGTCATTGGTGGTAGTTCCTGCATGAAACACCGTGATGTCTTCCATTTTTTCTAATTCAGCAATTACCTTGCCTTTTTCGTAGGCATCTGGGTACCCACCCGACACAATCACCGTTGTGACGGCCGTTTGGGGCGAAATAACGAAATCGCTGTCGGCCAATTTTTGATCGGCTGCGGCCAGCAAAAGCGTCACTAAATCCGACTGAATACGTGGCAAAACAACCTCCGTTTCGGGGTCGCCCATGCGTGCGTTGTACTCAATCACGTACGGCTCGCCTTTCACGTTCATCAATCCAATAAAAATAAAGCCAACGTACGTAATCCCTTCGGCCTGCAAGCCCGCGAGCGTCGGTTTTACAATTTTCTGTTCTACTTTTCTTAGGAAGTTTTCGTCCGCAAAAATCACGGGCGACACCGCTCCCATTCCTCCCGTGTTGGGGCCTGTATCTTTTTCGCCAATGCGTTTGTAGTCTTTGGCCTCAGGAAGGATTTTGTAATTGACACCATCCGAAAGCACAAATACCGACAACTCGATGCCGCGCAAAAACTGCTCTACCACCACTTTATTGCCCGCCTCGCCAAACTTAGCACCCACGAGCATGTCTGTCATGGCAGCTTTGGCCGTATCGAGTGTTTCGGCAATGATTACTCCTTTACCCGCCGCCAATCCGTCGGCTTTCAACACGATTGGGAGTGCGTGTGTGCTCAAGTAGTTCAGCCCTTGGTCTAGTGTTTCAGACGTAAATGTCTGCGACGCTGCCGTAGGGATTCCGTACTTAGCCATGAAGTTTTTGGAAAAATCTTTGCTTCCTTCCAGCTGCGCTCCCAGGCGATCAGGACCCACAATTTTGACCCTTTCCAACGCTGGTTGAGCTTTTAAGTAATCAACAACTCCATTGACCAGTGGTTCTTCGGGGCCGACAATTACTAATTTAATTTGTAAATCAACAATAGCTTTTGCAATGCCTTCAAAGTCATTGAACCCAATGGGCAAGTTGGTGGCCACTTGTGCGGTACCCGCATTTCCTGGCGCAACATACAACTCAGCACAATGTGGGCTTTGGGCTATTTTCCAAGCAAACGCGTGTTCGCGTCCGCCCGAACCCAGAATTAAAATATTCATTTTTTGAGGTTAAAGTGTATAGAGTAGGGCGCGAAATCCCTTTCATTTGTTTCGCGCCTTACTAGGAGTTTTTCACTTATCTTAGTTAGCCACTTCGGACATAAACTTGATACGCATCAAACGAAGTTCATCTTCGGTGACGTCATCCTTGGCCAATTCATCTAACGCAACTTTGATACTATCGGTTTCAGCCGCCATAAAGTAATCGTAAATATCGTACTGGCGGTCTTTGTCCATGATCTGGTTGATATAATAATCCAAGTTAAGCTTCGTACCCGAGTAGCAAATGTGTTCAATCTCCTCAATCAGCTCGTCCATTGCTAACCCTTTGGCTTCGGCTATTTCGTCCAAGTCCACCTTGCGGTCGATTTGTTGGATGATAAAAATCTTTACTTTCGACTTATTAGCCGCCGATTTTACCACCACATCTTTGGCCGTTTCGATTTCATTTTCCTCCACATAACGCGTGATGAGGTCGATAAACGGACGGCCAAATTTTTGCACTTTCCCCATTCCAACCCCGTTGATTTGGGCCATTTCTTGGGAAGTAGTGGGGTAAGTCGTCGCCATTTCTTCTAACGACGGGTCTTGGAAAATAACATACGGAGGAAGGTTTTTCTCTTTCGCTATTTTTTTGCGGAGTGCCTTCAAAAGCCCCAAAAGCGCTTCATCGTAGGCATTTCCACCGCCCGACGGTGCCAAATCCGTCACATCTTCGTCGTCGTTTGACTTCTGCGTGTCGTTTTCGTCGAAAGTATGGTCTTTTGAGATCGTAATCGGATACGGGTCATTGATGTAGTTGATGCCTTTTTCGGTGATTTTCAGGACACCAAAATTTTCAGCATCTTTCCCCAAATACCCCAAAATCACCAGCTGACGAATCATTGAGCGCCAATACTCTACGCCATATTCTTCACCTTCTTCTTCATCTTTAAATTTACCTGCCCCATACATTTCGAGCTTGTTATGTTCATAGCTCGTCACGTACATGTTGTCAGTGGCGGTAATCAAATCTGCGATGTGATCGCCATCAAAACGCTGGTCGGTCAGTTGAATCGCTTTCAAAACGATAACTGCCTCTTCTTGCACTTTGAATTTTGGCGTTGGCTTGATACAGTTGTCGCAGAAACCGCAGTCCTTCTCCATGTATTCGCCAAAATAACTCAGCAACTGACGACGGCGGCACGCGCCAAGGTTGGCATACGCCACCATTTCGTTCAACAAATGGCGGGCGTTGTCGCGCTCCGTTACCGACTTATCCTTGTTAAATTTCTCTAACTTTTGGATGTCATCTAGGCTATAAAACATCACGCAATTTCCTTCCAAGCCATCGCGCCCTGCACGACCTGTTTCTTGGTAATAACCTTCCAACGACTTAGGCGCATCGTAGTGAATGACAAAACGAACATCGGGTTTGTCGATACCCATTCCAAACGCAATGGTCGCAACAATGACATCGGCTTCTTCGTTCAAAAACGCATCTTGGTTGTTCATCCGCGTTTGTCCGTCTAAGCCCGCATGGTAAGGAAGCGCCTTAATGTCATTCACTGTCAACAAATTAGCTACCTCTTCTACCGTCTTACGGCTCAAGCAATAGATAATACCCGACTTTCCTTTGTTGTTTTTGATGTATTTAATCAGCTGCTTATTGACGTCACCCAATTTCGGGCGCACTTCGTAGTACAAGTTTTTGCGGTTAAACGACGACTTATACAAGGCAGCCTCTTCCATCCGCAAGTTTTTCGCAATGTCTTGCTGCACTTTCGGGGTGGCTGTAGCTGTCAGCGCAATCAGTGGCAGATTGGGGTTGATGTTATCAATAATTCCTCGAATACGGCGGTATTCTGGGCGGAAATCATGCCCCCACTCCGAGATACAGTGTGCCTCGTCAACTGCCACAAAAGAAATGTTAGCTCGCTGTAAAAAGTCAAGGTTTTCTTCTTTCGTTAGCGATTCTGGCGCAATGTACAATAGTTTCAAGGTGCCATCGAGGGCATCTTTTTTAACTTTTGTGATTTCAGCCTTGTTGAGAGTAGAATTCAAAAACTGCGCATTAATGCCGAAAGCGTTCAGTTGATCTACTTGATTTTTCATCAAGGCAATCAACGGAGAAATAACGATGGCAACGCCTTCATTGGTAATAGCAGGCAACTGATAGCAAAGCGATTTCCCCGCACCTGTAGGCATAATAACGAAGGTGTTATTACCTCCCATGATGCTATGAATAATCGACTCTTGTTCGCCTCTAAACTGACTGTAACCAAAAATTTCTTTGAGTCGCTCCTTTAGCGTATGCTGTACGCTCGTATCTACCTGAATCATCCTCTTTCGTTGTATTTTTTGCCTTTATACCCTTGGTTAACAGGTACTTAAACAGCTTTTTTAGTGAGTTAATTGGAAATCAATGGGAAGTTACTGAAGATTGCTCCTGCTGAGAAGTGGCAAAGTGGGCAAAGTCACTAACTACGTTTGAAATTAGTAAAAATAATCAAATTTGACGCAACAAATTTTTGAGAGCAAAAAGTTGACTTTTTTTAAAAACAGGCTTACACGCTCTCACAAATCAACTTACAATCAAGCACTTAACCTATAAAGAGCATTTCAAAAAAGGTGCTTTTTTACCCTAAAATTAGCATAATACAAGCTTGATTTTAACGCATACGGTCTTGCGAACGAACCAGTTTTTCGTCGCGACGGATAAAACGGTTGGCCAAAACATTCGCTAGCATTGACGTCACGAGCGCGTAGAAGCCAAAACCAAAGCTACCTGTGACATTGGGCTCGAACAAATCTTTGGCTTTCCCAAAAATAAAATACATGATTAACCCCATAATGATGGTCATCAGGATAGAGTTTGCGGCACACAACCCCGACTGAAGCAAGCGGTTTTTGTACTGAGAAATGGCAAAAATTGCCACCCCCGCCACTATCCCGCCGACAAGCGCGATGTACCAAACAGGAGTAATAAACGAACTTGTTCCTTGTTCGTGAACCAATCGAAGGGCAGTAAGGTGCACCGATTGGGTGCCATCAACGGCGGTCTTGTCCCATACGGGCAAAGCCAACAAACCGACGATACCAACGGCCACTACGGCTAAAAAGAGTGTTTGAATACGTTGTAACATAATGGTACGAAAAATTGTAAATTGACGGGTCTAAATAAGTTACCAAACCTTATTTTTTTCGTCTTTTGGGTGTATAGAAAAATAAGTTCTGCCAAAAATGGACGGCAAAGGTAATCATTTGGTAATGATTGTAGCTTTAAAATCTAAAGATAATATGCTTTCAAAAACATTCGGTAGTGCGGTCTATGGTGTCAATGCCACAATGATAACCATTGAAGTAACAGTGGGGCAAGGAATGCGTTTTTTTATGGTAGGCTTGCCCGACAGCGCCGTCAAAGAAAGTGAACAGCGCGTAGAAGCCTCTCTCAAGTTTTTTGACTACCGAATGCCTCGTCAAAAAGTAGTGGTGAACCTTGCTCCCGCCGACATCCGCAAGGAGGGCTCGGCCTACGATTTGCCCATTGCCCTGTGTGTGTTGCAGGCCTCCGACCAAATCGTAACGAAGAAAAGCCTCGAAGACTACATTATCATGGGCGAACTCTCGCTGGATGGCAAACTCCGCCCCATCAAAGGCGTCCTTCCCATCGCCGTGGAAGCTCGGAAGCTTGGCTACAAAGGATTTATTTTGCCTGCTGCCAATGCCCACGAAGCCGCCATCGTCAATAGCCTCGACGTTATTCCTGTAGAAACGCTACAAGATGCCATCGGCTTTTTTGAGGAAACCAAAGAAATCACCCCGTTGAAGGTGGACACGCGCGATTTATTTTTCAATACCCTCAACGATTACGACGCTGATTTTGAACACGTTCAAGGCCAAGAAAATATCAAGCGAGCCCTCGAAATCGCCGCTTCGGGCGGGCACAATGTAATTATGATTGGCCCTCCAGGAGCGGGTAAAACGATGTTGGCCAAGCGATTACCTTCGATTTTACCCCCGTTGACGCTGCACGAATCGCTCGAAACGACCAAAATCCATTCCGTCGCAGGAAAGCTTGGTACTAAGGCATCGCTCATTGCACGGCGCCCTTTTCGCGCCCCTCACCATACCATCAGCGATGCCGCGCTGGTTGGCGGAGGCACCTTCCCACAGCCAGGCGAAATCTCGTTGGCGCACAACGGCGTGTTGTTTTTGGACGAATTACCCGAATTTAAGCGAACAGTACTCGAAGTGATGCGCCAACCGCTCGAAGAACGCCGCGTGACGATTTCTCGCACCAAATGGGCGATTGAATTTCCTGCCAACTTCATGCTTATTGCCAGCATGAACCCCTGCCCGTGCGGCTATTACAATCATCCCGAAAAAGAATGTGTTTGTCCACCTGGAACAGTTCAGCGCTATTTGAATAAAATCAGCGGGCCACTCCTCGACCGCATCGACTTGCACGTAGAAGTCACGCCCGTGTCGTTCGACCAAATTTCGTCAAACCGCAAAGCTGAAAAAAGCGAAGACATTCGCCAGCGTGTGATTACCGCCCGTGAAATTCAGACGGAGCGTTTCAAAGACAAAGAAGGGATTTATTGTAATGCCATGATGCCCTCGCCGATGGTGAAAGAGGTGTGTGAAATCAACCCCGCAGGCAAAGCCCTGCTCAAGGCCGCTATGGAACGGCTTGGGTTGTCGGCTCGGGCGTATGATCGTATTCTGAAAGTAGCTCGTACCATCGCCGACCTCGCCGCCAGTCCAGACATTAAGATTGAACACTTGGCTGAGGCTATTCAGTACCGAAGTCTAGACCGCGAAAACTGGGCAGGATAAAAGGAGTGTCGAGGGGAGAGGGGAGAATGTCGAATGCGTGTGGGGCGGGTTGCGTACAACCCGCTCTTCGTGTTAAGGGTTGCTCACAACCCGACCGCTGCAACTACACCACATCCCTCAGCAGCTCCTCCACCGCGCGGCGGCCTGATTCCATGGCACCGTGTACTGTTCCGCTGTGCCCGCCGTAGTGGGTAGCTTCTCCCGCAAAATAGACTTTACGCTGAATAGGCTGCGACAACGTTTGGCGCGTGAGTAAGCCACCGCCGTTGGGAATTGGGAAAGAGTAAGCGCCTTTGATAAAAGGTTCTTTACCCCAATCCATCACCTTGGCGTTGGTCAGGGCAGCTGTAGCCGTCCCTTTTCCGTAAATGGTGTCCAATTCTTTTAGCAAATTCTGAATAATGACCGTAGAGGTCTGTCCACTGAGTGCTTCGGCTCGTTCTCCCGTCACAAACCCTGACAACACAAACGAAGAAGTGCTTCGCCCTGCGGAACTCACCCAATATTCGGGCACTGAGCCCGACGTATAAATAGAACCCGTATTGGCCTCCCAAAACCGACGATTAAAGACCAAAGCCACTTTGATGCCCGCGCCCATTCCAATGTTGCGGATGGCCGTGAGCTTGGCTTCGGGCAGTGAGGGAGTAAATTGAATGTCGTTGGCTTGCAAAATCGACAGTGGTACCGTCACAATCACCTTATCTGCAAAACGCCGCTGGGCTTGTGCATCTTCCAAGACGATTGGACTATTGGTAAAATCAATGCGTT
Source organism: Runella limosa DSM 17973 (assembly GCF_000482465.1). Lineage (GTDB taxonomy): Bacteria > Bacteroidota > Bacteroidia > Cytophagales > Spirosomataceae > Runella > Runella limosa. The sequence continues at coordinate 1,079,274 of NZ_KI519420.1, read as the reverse complement.
TGATTTGTTTATTGAGCACCACTTTAGGAATAACGTTTTTACATTTTTCTTCCAGCAACGACAACAACGAGCGATTGCCCAACAAATAATTGTCCCTTCCCGCACTCCAAGTTACTTCGGCCTCAGCTACGCCCAAAAGCCCCAAACGGCTGGCCGAGGTGCCATAATTGTTGGCAATGAGCGCATCAGGAATGTGCCGTACTTTGGCCACAAGCTTGGTGGTTTCCATGAGATGCGCCAAGGTTGTTTCGTTGCCCGAATACGCCCGTGCCTGCTGAGAAAGCAACATAGCCAAGCGAAAATCGAGGTCGGTATTCCATTGTGCTTCGGTACGAAGTAAAGTACCTATTTGATAATAATCGGTTCCAGAAGTAGGCAACAACGAAGCTCCTGACTCTTTGGCCCAATCGTACAGGGTCGATTTGCTACCACGGATTTTTTCAGCCCCCAACTCCACGTCAAAATCAGCCAGACCTTTCAACGGACGAATCCGTCCCCCGATTTGTTCGGCAGCTTCGTAGATGGTGTAATTCGCGCCCTGTTGTTCTAGCAAATAGCCCGCGTACAATCCCGCCGCTCCTGCTCCAATGATGGCGATTTGGCCTTCGTATTTGCGGGGAGCATAGGGATCTTTGGGTTGGCAATTTTCCAACGCTACGGCTCCCGTGGCGAGCAAAGTATGTTTGATAAAATCGCGACGTTGCATAGTGACAATCAATTGGTTTTAAAACGTTTAAACAAGCTCACAATCCCCTCATCCGTGCATTCATTGAGCAGTTGTTGGATTGTTTTTTTTAATAAAGGATGAACAAACTCGGGGGCAATTTCCGCGAGCGGAACCAGCGTAAACTTACGCTGATGCAGCCGTGGATGGGGTACTTCTAACTCCTCCGATGTCAGTATTTTATTGCCATAAAACAACACATCAATGTCGATAACCCGTGCTCCCCAGCGCAGTCGCCGCTCTCGTCCCAGCTCTTTTTCAATCGCAAGGGCTGCTTGCAATACGCGCTTTGCTTCTTTTTCGGTGGTCAGCAAAACGACCTGATTGAGGTAAGCGGGTTGCTCTTCAACGCCCCAAGGCGCGGTTTCGTACAACGACGATGCTGAAATGACAGGAGCGATTCGCTCCGAAATCAGCGTAATCGCCTTTGAGAGTGTTGCTTCGCGGTCGCCCAAGTTGGCTCCCAACAACAAAAAAACAGGGTACTGATTCATGCTACAAAGGTAGGTAAGGAACGGAATAATAATACGCCGAAAAATGTAAAATGTCAGACTCAGCAGAAAAGACCTACTTTTGTCTTTATAGGAAAACGACTTTAATCCTCCATTTTAAACCTAATAACCATGCTACGCTCCGTTTTTCTGTCTCTGTTTTTTTGTATCTCGGCCTTTGTAAGCATTGCCCAACAAGAAATACCGTTGTATGCAGGTGCCATTCCTAACGCCAAAGAGGCTACCAACGAAGAAAAACGCACCGCGTCGCAGGTTGTTTCTAATGTTTCGGTACCAACGTTAAGCGTGTTTCTTCCCCCAAAAGACAAAGCAACGGGCACGGCAGTGGTGATTTGTCCAGGCGGAGGGTACGGAGTGTTGGTGATAAAACGCGAAGGCTACGATGTGGCCGAGGAATTTACCAAACGCGGTATTGCGGCTTTTGTCCTAAAGTACCGTTTACCTAACGAACGTACCATGATTGACCCATCCATTGGCCCGCTGCAAGACGCTCAACAGGCGATTAAAACCGTACGCGAACGGGCCGCCGAATGGAACATTAACCCACAAAAAATCGGAATCATGGGCTTTTCAGCGGGTGGGCATTTGGCCTCTACGGCTGGTACTCATTTTGAGCGCACCGTTTTACCTAATCCTCAGGGTACTAGCCTACGTCCTGATTTTTTGGTGCTGGTTTATCCCGTCATTAGTTTTGCCGATGGAGTCGGGCACAAGGGTTCGGGCGTGAATCTTTTGGGCAAAAATGCCTCCGCCGAGCAGCTGGCACGTTATTCAAACGAACTCCAAGTAACCCAAAATACGCCTCCAGCTTTCATCACCCACGCCAGCGACGACACGGTCGTACCCGTCAAAAATAGCCTACTTTTTTACGAAGCCTTGCAGAAAAAGCGCATCTTGAGCGACCTCCACATTTATGCCAAAGGCGAACACGGCTACCTCAAAACACCATCGTTCGATGAGTGGTTTGGTCGCTGCTTGCACTGGCTCTCTACCTCAGGTTTTTAACCCTCTCATCGCTTATCTCTCAACTCTTTTTACTTATTTTTTCTCCCATTCCAACCTTCTGGGTTGTTCGGCTCCTCTTTGTAGTTGAACGTGCCACTCATGACTGAAAACGAACTGATTCAACGCTGCCTCCAACACGACCGCTCTGCGCAACGGCTGCTTTATGACCGCTACAAAACGGCCATGTACACCCTCGCGTATCGGATGACGGGCGACTTTGACCAAGCCAATAGTGTGTTGCAAGATACGTTTTTGGCCGTTTTTCAGAACTTGAGTCAGTACCGTAGTGAAGCGACGTTAGGAGCGTGGATAAAAGCGATTTTGGTTCGTAAAGCACACCGAAGCTCGCAGCAAACACCTGCTTATTTATTGATGGAAACGCTCCCCACCGATACATCGTCGGTCGATTGGGGCAACGATGCCATTGATGCTGCCCACCTCGAAAAAGTCATTTTGAGCCTACCCGAAGGTGCACGGGCGGTATTTGTGCTCATTGAGGTGGAAGGCTACACCCATCGAGAAGTAGCTGAGTTGTTGGGCGTTTCGGAAGGAACGTCGAAGTCGCAATTAAACTATGCCAAAAAGCGGCTGAGGGAGTTGTTAAAATAATAACAAGCGCATTATGTCAGACCTACTCAAACATAAACTACCTACCTACACCCCGCCCGAATCGGTTTGGGAGGCGGTGGAGCAGGGCTTAAATGAGGCTCCGTTGAAAGAAGCGCTCCAGCACTTGCCCATGCACGAACCTCCCGCGCAAGTGTGGTTGGAGTTGACAGAATCGCTACCCACTGCTCGTCCGCTACGGTGGTGGCGATACGCGGCAGCCGCCACAATAACAGGCTTGCTGTGTTTTGTTGGATACGTTTTTCTGCACTCTCCATCGGAGGACACCAAACTTACCTATTCCCAAGAAAAAGCATTCTCTAGCGCCCTGCCAGCTCAAAATGAGGCCATCGACCAACAATACGAGCAATTACAGGCGTTCTGCGAAACCAAAACACCCGTGTGCGAAAAACCAGAATTTAAGGACTTAAAACAGCAACTCGACGAACTTACCATCGCCAGCCGACAACTCAAAGAAGCTTTGGGCGAGTACAACACGGACGCCTCGCTTTCGTCTCAACTCTCTGATATTGAACACGAACGAGCGGAGTTATTGAAAAAGCTGTCAGAACGGATTTGATAATATTACACCAAAAATAGCCATGAAGAATATTTTGCACTTTATCCACAACTTTTCCCCACCTCTCTTTATCCGTTTTGGGTTTCGGGTTTGTGGTTTTGGGTTTACAGTTTTGGGTTTATGGTTTCGGGTTTTGCCCTTTGCTCCTTGCCATTGGCCACTTTTGCGGTTTTTCAGTTTTCCATTTAACATTTTGCGGTTCACCCTTTGCCTTTTGCCTTTTTACTCCTCTGCTCAAACGTTGCAGGTCATTACCAAAACAATAGAGAAAACCTTTGAAGTGCCACAATACGCAAAGGTGCAGGTATGGGGAGAGCGAAGCGACGTAGAGATAATGACTTGGAATAAAAATGAGATAAAAGCGACCATCGAGCTTACCGCAAAACACCCCACCCGCAGCACGGCTGAGAAAGATTTGGAAGCCTTGCATTATACCGCCGACCGAAAAGGAAAAACGGTGAGTCTGCACAATTTTGTGGTACTGGCCAAAAACGGAAGTAAGCCCCAATCCAACCTCAAAGCACGTTTTACGTTGTTTGTGCCGGCCAATTGCGCCGTAGAAATCCAAAACAGTTTTGGGAAGATTTTCATCAAAGGGCTACAAACTCAAACCATGCAGTTGCAAACGGAATTTTGCACCATCGAACTCCATGATTTACGCGGGACATTGACGGCCAGAACGCAGTTTGGTGCCTTACGAACGGAGAATTTCAATGGGTTATTGAGTATTTTCTCCGAACGAACCGACCTGATTTTGCAACAAATCAAAGGCGAATGTCGCGTACGTTCGCAATACGGGAGCCTTGATATTCAGACGGATAAAGCACAAGTAAAACTCGACGTAGAAACCAAAAACACCGAACTCCGCAACGGCACCGTTGCCAAACAATAAATCAAAGCCATGAAAAAAGCATTAACCGTCCTCTATTCGACACTCTACCTTCTGCACTCAACTCTCCTCTTTGTCATTCCGACCTTAGGAGGAATCTCCACCGCCTTCGCCCAAGGAGGTACCGACTCCGTTCGTCTCTCTCACTCCGAGGAAACAGGAACACTCGAAAAACAGCGCTTTATCGACCGTTACGATTATGTGTTTATGACCAAAGAGCCTACAAAATGGATGTTGAAAGGATACGGAAACATCAATAATTTGCTTGCTTCTAACCTCTTCCAAAAAGGATACGTGAAACAAGTGGTTGATTTTAGATTAGGCGCAGAATACAAGATTAGTCCTTCCTTTTCGATAGGCATTGACGTGACTCGTCTCCCTAGTCGCCCTTTGATGCCAATAGGGCTCATTGATTACTCTGATTTTTATTCGCTTAGTGTTGACAGGCTTTGGGGTACATCGGCCGAAGTTCGGTGGTACTACGATATGGCTTCTCGTATTAAAGAAGGCAAAAGCAGCAATAATTTTTCGGGAAATTATATCTCTTTTAACGTAGAAAAAGCATGGCAAAAAGAGCTCTTACCCTCAACTGGACTTTCTAGTTCTAGCAACAAATGGAACACTGATTATTTCAAACAACAATACCAATCTCAAATAAGTCTGAGTTATGGGATACAACGGCGCTTTTTTAGGTACGGACTCATTGATATGTCTTTGTCTTTGAACAGACGAACGGACGAACAAATCCACCGAAAATTAACCTTCTTAAACGGTGATAACTCCGTAAAACAACCCGTTGATTGGAACAACATTCAAGAAAGTATTACTTCTGGCTCTCAACACAATTGGTCTATTACCACCAACTTCAAAGTAGGAGTCGCGCTGGCTGATTTCAAAAAAACAGCGAAAATACCCGCCTGTGATGTATTTCAATGCCTTGAAAATGAAAACAATTTATGGAAATTTAGCTGGCCACAAATCCACCTAAGCCCATCCACGCAAATAGTTATGAGCAGCATTGGGTATGAACAAAAAATCGCTAAGTCACCATTCTCGATCAACACGTACCTGAACCTATATGCTTCCAATCGCTCCCAAGAAAATGTAGCACAGTATGACCTTGCGACAGAAACTCATTTTACAAGTAATATCCAAAGCTTGAGTTTAGCCGCGCAGTTACATATTCAACCACGATGGTACTTATTAATGAATCGTCAAATGCGTTTAGGAAAGGCTGGCAATAACTTATCGGGTCTTTATGCTGGGTTGAATAATGTTTTTTTGAGTTCATACGGATACACCAAAAACGACCGATACAAGAACTCATTCGGCAACAGTGCTTTTTTCGTAAACACGGGATTGATGCTAGGCTACCAGCGAAAATTATTTAAGAATGGCTTTGTTGATCTAAACCTTACAAAGGGACTATTGGAAAGGACTCCCTACATACTGGGACGAAACAATTTCATTCTTGATTTCAAACTCGGCTTCGCCCTCTAACCACCCCAAGCCATGAAAAAAGCATTCACCCTCCTCTATTCGACACTCTGCCTTCTGCAATCGACACTCCTCTTTGTCATTCCGACAGTAGGAGGAATCTCCACCGCCTTCGCCCAAGGGAGCGCTGATTCCGTCCGCATCACCCACACGCAAGAAGCAGGTACGCTCGAAAAGCAGCGGTTTATTGACCGCTACGACTATGTGTTTATGACGAAGGAGCCGACGAAGTGGATGCTGAAAGGGTATTTATCAGCCAGTCCTGTTCCTCGTTTGCAGTTACGAGGGCCAAGCAATGAAATCTCAGGGAGCTTACCTAGTTCGTTATCCTATGCTTTTGGCTATGAACATAAAATTGGCTCCTCCTTCTCCATTGATGTAGGTTTAAGCGGGGGCTACATTAATGATTTTCAATGGTCATCTCATTTTGCCAGCGCCGAAATCCGCTGGTTTTATGATATGAAAAAACGCTTACAGAAAGGTTTACAAGCCAACAATCTAACAGGTTCGTATATAGGTTTTAAATACGGACAAGCGTTTGAAATCCCTTCTATTAAGTTTGTAACCACGTTACTACAAGTACCATTTATCGGAAACCAATCCAATGAGTGGTATAAGAATTCTCAAATTTTTGTTTTAAAATTAGGTACTCAAAAAAGATTTTTCGGACGAGGGTTTGCCGACTTCTCTCTCAATATCGGGCGCACTACCTACGATTTGACCCTACCTAATCAATCCAGTATCAATATTCCCGCCCCCAAAGATGAATGGTTTCTATTTTCGGATGTAAAATTTGGTTTAGGGTTTACTTCTGCCCAAAAAACAACCGCTCTTAATGCCAGCAATTGCAACGTTTGGAAGTGCTTTAAAGAAGAAAATCAACTTTTTAAAATCAATATTGCCTCACCTTTCACCCTTACCAATCGCCAATTTAACTTCTCGCTCCCCATTTCGTATGAAAGAAAAATTGCCAAATCTGCTTGGTCAATCAATACGGAGTTAAATCTCTCTTTTTCATACTTGAGCCGAAAAGCACTCCAATCATTTGGCTCGCAATTTTTGGTAGCTGGCGGTGCCTTTTTAGTACAGCCTAGGTACTATTACAATTTAAAGAAGCGAATACGTGAAGGGAAATCGGCCAATAACCTTTCGGGCAACTACTTTGCTATTATGGGCAGTCAACTGTTGTCCTTTAGCGACATGGACTATAATCCTGTTTTTCAAGTGAAACGAGAAACACATTGGAGCAACACCAGAGCGGCCTACGCGACCTGGGGAATGCAAAGAAGGATATTTGAGAAAGGCTTTTTTGATTTTCAGCTCGGATTGCTCTACAAGGAACGCTCTACAACTAAGAATCAGCCAATTTTTGAACCTTACAGCAGTTTCAAACTCGGCTTCGCCCTCTAACCACCCCAAGCCATGAAAAAAGCACTAACTGTCCTCTATTCGACCCTCTGCCTTCTGCAATCGACACTCCTCTTTGTCATTCCGACCTTAGGAGGAATCTCCACCGCCTTCGCACAAGGGAGCGCTGATTCCGTCCGCATCACCCACACGCAGGAAGCGGGTACGCTGGAAAAGCAGCGGTTTATTGACCGCTACGACTATGTGTTTATGACGAAGGAGCCGACGAAGTGGATGGGAAAAATATTTACAAATTTAAGTGCATTTGAAGTACCAAAATCCATTGACAAAGACTATTTTAGAAATAATACCGACTTGCGTGTAGGGGTAGAACACAAAGTAACCCCTTCTTTTTCAATTGGTTTAGACATTACTCGAAACAAAGCTTTGCCATTTAGGAAATCCCGTTTTTATGACGAAAATCCATATCAGGCTTATATTTATTTTGCCCATAACCCACCTGCGGCTCGTTGGATTACGTCAGTTGATTTAAAATGGTACTATGACATGGCATTGCGTATTCGACAAGGTAAGAGTGTGAATAACTTTTCTGGCAATTATTTCTCACTTAAATTTGAAAAAGCATGGAATGAAGAGAATTTTAGTACTACTTTATTTAGGTATAACGAGACAGATTATTATGCCCAATATTATTCTCATCAGGTTAGTTTATCCTACGGAATACAACGTCGTTTTTTTCAATTTGGACTTGCCGACTTTTCCATTTCTCTAAATAGAAGCACCGATCAGATTGTACACCGCAAATTAAGCTCTCTAGACAACAATACTCCTATCAAATTTCCGATTCAGTGGAGTACTATCAAAGAAGAAATCTTCTACAAACCCGACCATAATTGGTCTATTTCCACCAATTTTAAAGTCGGCATTGCATTTGCTGACATTGTCAAAGGCGCACAAACTCCTTACTGTGAAGCATTTCAATGTTTGGTCAACGAGCAGTCTTTATGGAAATTTAGCTGGCCACAATTACGTTTAAGTCCTGTTTCTCAAACCATTAATGGGAGTATCGGGTTCGAACAAAAAATATTGCGCTCTGCTTTTTCGCTCAATACATACTGGAACTATTCACTAAACCACCTCAGGCAAGATAGTTTTTTCGAAACAACTCCTACGCTACCTTTCACTTATAGCATTGTCAACTTCATCAATCTCCAACCACGATGGTACTTTCTAATGCGTACACTCAACAAAGCAGGAAAAGTTGGGAATAATTTATCAGGCCCTTATGCTGGCTTGAACATACTCACTGCTGGAATTTATTCTAAATCCAAATCACTCCAAGTCCCATTTAGGTACTGTTATACAGGCGCATTAGTGGGTTTTCAACAAAAAATATTCAATCGTGGCTTTATTGACATTAGCCTGTCCAAGCCTTTTCACGAATCCGCGAAAAGTCTAACAGCGTTTTATAATAAAAGACCCGTTTTTGACTTCAAACTCGGCTTCGCCCTCTAACCACCCCAAGCCATGAAAAAAACACTAACTGTCCTCTATTCGACACTCTGCCTTCTGCAATCGACACTCCTCATTGTCATTCCGACCTTAGGAGGAATCTCCACCGCATTCGCCCAAGGGAGCAGCGATTCCGTCCGTATCACCCACACGCAGGAAGCGGGTACGCTCGAAAAGCAGCGGTTTATTGACCGTTATGACTATGTGTTTATGACGAAGGAGCCGACGAAATGGATGCTGAAAGGGTATGGAGACATCATTAACTTACTTGCTTCTCACCTCTTCCAAAGAAGCTACGTAAAGCATGTAGTTGACTTTAGACTAGGTGCAGAATACAAGATAAATCCGTCTTTTTCAATAGGTGTTGACGTAACTCGCCTTGCCAATCGTCCTGTAACTCCTGACGGACTTACCGATTACTCCTACATTTATTCGTCTAACTTTAGTAGGAATTGGAGGACATCGGCAGAACTGCGGTGGTACCACGACATGGCTTCTCGCATCAAACAAGGAAAAAGCAGTAACAACTTCTCTGGAAATTATGTGTCTCTCCGCTATGAAAAACTTTGGCAAAATAATCAGTCCATTAGCAACAGTCTCTCTGGCTACAATGGAAAATGGGATACCGATTATTTCAGTAACTACTACAATTCCCAACTAAGTCTGAGTTACGGGATACAACGGCGTTTATTTAGATACGGACTCATTGACATGTCTTTATCATTGAACCGAAGAACTGACCAACAAGTCCACCGACAACTGACCTTCTTGGACGGAGATAATTCTGTGAAACAACCCATTGATTGGAACAACATTCGTCAAAGTATTACTTCAAAACCTCAGCACAATTGGTCTATCACCACCCATTTCAAAATAGGGGTCGCACTAGCCGATTTCAAAAAAACGGCAAAAACTCCCCATAACCTATTGCAATGCCTCGAAAACGAACGTAGTTTGTGGAAGTTTAGCTGGCCTAAAATTCATCTAAGTACCTCTACCCAACTATTTCACGGAAGCATCGGGCATGAACACAAAATCGCCCAGTCGCCGCTCTCCATCAACTCATATTTGGACTTATCGGCTTCCAATGCTTTCCAAAAAAACGTATCACTCTATAACCCTGAAACAGGGACGTCTTTCAGAGGGAATAGCCAAGGGTTGATTTTGACAGCGAAGTTGGCTATTCAACCGCGTTGGTATTTGTTTATGAATCGCCAAATGCGTTTGGGTAAATCTGGCAATAACCTGTCAGGGCTTTATGCGGGGCTGAATACCATTTTTTTCGGGTCACATAGTTCTTTAAAAACCGAGCTTTACAAAAATTCATTCACCTTTACTCCTACATTCATCAATACAGGATTATTGCTAGGCTACCAACGAAAATTATTCAAAAATGGCTTTGTTGACCTAAACCTTACAAAAGGATTATTGGACAGAAAACCCTACGTTTTGGGTATTAATAACTTCCTTCTCGACCTCAAACTCGGCTTCGCACTCTGATTAACATTTTACTCTCTTTTACTCCTCACGGCACGGCTTTTGAAGTCGTGCTGTTTTTTTAGGTTTTTATGTACTTTTGTCAAATTATCACTCCGCCTTATCATCTGATTGACACATGGATTACATTAAAGCTTTTGCCCCTGCTACTGTTGCCAACGTAGCCTGCGGGTTTGATATTTTTGGATTTGCCCTCGACCAACCTGGCGACATCGTCGAACTTCGCAAACGCGACGAACCAGGAGTGGTTATCAAAGATATTATCGGCGACAACGGCCGCCTCCCCCGCAATCCCGAACGTAACGCCGTGACGGTGGTCATGCTCAAGTTTTTACAACACATCGGATCTAACCAAGGCGTAGAAGTAGTTTTACACAAAAATATGCCATTGGGGAGCGGAATGGGCTCAAGTTCAGCGAGTTCAGTAGTTGGGGTATTTGCCATCAATGAACTATTGGGAAGCCCCCTTTCCCGCCAAGAGTTGCTACCGTTTGCAATGGAAGGTGAGCGAATTGCCTGCGGAGCTGCCCACGCCGACAATGTGGGGCCTTCGCTGTTAGGCGGCTTTGTCGTCATCCGCAGTTATACGCCTCTCGACGTATTTAAGGTGAAAGTTCCCGATGAACTATACTGCACGCTCGTTCACCCCGACGTGGAAGTCAACACCAAAGACGCGCGTTACATTCTCCGCAACGAGGTTTCGCTCAAAAATACCATTTCTCAAATGGGCAACGTAGCGGGTTTGATTGCAGGGCTGATGCAAGAAGACTATGAGCTGGTGAGTCGCTCTATGGTAGATGTGATTATCGAACCCGTACGCTCGATTCTCATTCCTGAATTTGACCACGTAAAACAAGCTGCCCTCGACAACGGCGCTTTGGGTTGCAGTATTTCGGGAGCGGGGCCTTCGATGTTTGCTTTGAGCCGTGGCCGCGAAACCGCCGACCGTGTTGCCAAAGCCATGAGTGAAGCGTTCGGAAGTGTCGGTATCACTACCAAAAGCTACGTTTCTCAAATCAACCAAGACGGGCCAAAGATTTTGGAAAGTGCATAACTTTTCTAACTTCCCATTGTTTTTAACATTGCCCGTAATAAATACCGACTGATTGCGAAGTTCGAGTATGAGAAAAAGCTGGTTTTTGTAAGGTTTATCGGGACACACAAAGAGTACGATAACATTAAAGATATTGCCCATATCTAACATTTCTAAAAATCATGGCTAAACTAGACATATCAACAATAAAAATTGAGCCCATTACAAACGAAGAACAGTTTGCCAATGCCTCGGCAATTATTGATGAATTGATTGATGCCGACCTTATCCAAGATGAAGTTGAGCGCCAAAAAGCACTAGATATTTTGGAAGCTATAACCATTCTGGCCAGTGAATACGAGAAAAAGCACTATCCTATTCCTAAGCCTGACCCCATCGAAGCCATCAAAGAGCGTATTGAACAACTTCAACTAACTCAAAAAGAAGTAGCGCCTTACTTCGGAGGAGAAAACAGGGTATCGGAAGTCCTAAACAAAAAGAGAAACCTTACCCTTAAAATGATAAAACAAATCCACAAGCACTTGGGTATTCCTGCCGAAATACTTTTAGCTTACTAATTATTCTTCCTCCTAAACATCCAAACATAAACCAATCATCAACATACATTTTTATGCGTTTTAGTAGTAAAAGCACAGCCATTTTGTTTGCCTTGGCGTCGCAATTCGCGATAGCACAAGCCCCAAAAAAGTTACCCGAAACCCAATATCCTCGGGCGGAAGTTGAAATGCACATGCGTTTTTTAGCTTCTGACGAACTACAAGGCCGCCGAACGGGCGAACAGGGCAATTTGGTAGCATCGCGCTACATCGCCGAGCAATTTCGCGTTTTAGGCATCAAACCCGCTCCTGGCCAAACCGATTATTTACAGTCGGTTCCTTTTGCCATTCAGAAATCAGCGAAAGAGGGCGTCCTCATTGCCAACAACGACACCTTACGGGTCAACAAAGAATTTGTGATTTTGGGAAGTGCCCCTGCTAACCTCACCGCCGACATTGTTTTTGTAGGCTATGGCCTAGCCGACGACTATAAAACCGACGTAAAAGGCAAAATTGTGGTGGCTCAGATTGGAACGCCCGACTCAAAAACACCCCAAGAACTTTTTACGGCTTCCAACGAAAAACGAAAACTAGCGACGCAAAAAGGAGCTGCATTGTTGATTGAGTTGTTTACGGCACAAATCCCGTGGTCGTTTGCTTCTCGCTATTTTGGGGGTGAAAAAACCAGCCTTGACAATGGCTTAGGCGACGCTGTGGCGCACGTGTGGGTCAATGGACAACAGAAAAAATATGCCGATTTGTTTAAAAGTGGCGCTACTCAAGCTACCTTCAAAACGACTGGACGTGAACAAACCTCCGTCAAATCGCACAATGTAGTAGGCGTAATTGAGGGTACTGACCCTGTCCTTAAAAACGAATATGTGGTCGTAACCGCGCACTTCGACCACGTCGGAATGGGCAAAAAAGGAGGGAATACTTATACCGCTGCCGACAGTATTTTCAACGGTGCGCGCGATAACGCCTTCGGAACGGTAGCTATGCTTACGGCGGCCAAAACTCTCTCGCTCAAGCCTACCAAACGTTCTATTTTGTTGATTGCCTACACGGGCGAAGAAGTGGGTTTGCTGGGCAGTAAATACTACGCTGATCATCCACTTGTTCCACTCAATCAATGCGTTTTTAACCTCAACAGCGACGGTGCGGGCTACGCCGACAAAACGCTTGTATCCGTCATTGGACTTGACCGCACCAACTGCAAAGCCGAAATCGAAGCGGGTTGTAAGGCATTTGGATTAGGTGTTTTTGGAGACCCATCGCCCGAGCAAGGGCTATTTGACCGCTCAGACAACGTTAGTTTAGCGGCTAAAGGTATTCCTGCTCCTGATTTTGCCCCTGGTTTTAAGAGCTTCGACGGCGAAATTGCCAAGTATTACCACCAAGCTGCCGACAACCCCGACTCGGTCGATTTTGATTATTTGCTCAAATTCTGCCAATCGTTTGCCTATACGGCGCGTCTCATTGGCAACAAATCAGAAAAACCGTACTGGATTTCAGGCGACAAATACGAACCTGCCGCAAAAGCGTTGTATGGGAAATAAGTGTTAATTTTAATAACCACGTCCTTTAAGGCGTGGCACAAAATAAATTAAGTGGATTCGGCTTTAGCCCTGAATTTTTGGTATATTATATAAGAAAATATCAAGGCTAAAGCCACAAAATGGTTATATCTTTTTATCCCCAGCCTAAAGGCTTGGGGTTAAAAAGATACAATTTTGTCAGAAGCAAAATCATACGTTCTATTTTTTAATCCCCACAATGATTCGTAAAGCCGTTATACCCGCCGCAGGTTTAGGTACTCGATTTTTACCTGCAACTAAGTCTCAACCCAAGGAAATGCTTCCTATCATCGATACCCCTACGATTCAATACGTAGTACAAGAAGCGGTGGATTCGGGAATTGAGGATATTCTTATTATTACTGGCCGTGGAAAACGCGCCATCGAAGACCATTTCGACCGTAATGTGGAATTGGAAGCAAAACTCGAAGAAAAACAAGACGAATTGCTTTGGAACGAAATGCGCCGTCTTTCGGACATGGCCAATATCCACTACGTTCGCCAAAGGGAAACCAATGGATTGGGTGATGCCATCTATTACGCCAAACAACACGTAGGAAACGAACCTTTTGCCGTACTTCTGGGCGATACCATCATGGATTCCGTGATTCCTGTAACGCAACAACTCATCGACACCTACGAGCAATACCAAAGCACAGTGATTGCCGTCGAAACGGTTCCGCGTGAGAAAGTAAACCGTTATGGCATTGTGGGTGGAGAAGCTTTGAGCGAAACCATCATGAAACTTGATAGCCTCATCGAAAAGCCTTCGATTGAGTCTGCGCCTTCTAATCTTGCGATTGCAGGTCGTTATATTCTTTCGCCCGAAATTTTTACGGCTATCGAGAAAACAGAAAAAGGGAAAGGCGGAGAAATCCAGTTGACCGACTCCTTCCAACTCTTGCTACGTCGGGAAAATATCTACGCGCACCGCATCGAAGGCGAACGCCACGATATTGGCAATAAACTTGATTTCTTAAAAACTACCGTCAAATTTGCGCTCAAGCGTAAGGAGTTTTCGGCTCCTTTCTTGAAGTTTTTGCGCGAAACGTTGGCGGAATATGAAGGTAAATAAGGCATTTGTCAAGCCGTTGGCATCTAAAAGCCTATTTAATGTACCCACAAATAGACGCTTACAGCGTGACAAAAACCCATGCCCAACTTACTCCTTATCGACGACGAAATTAAACTCCGTGGCTTGCTCAAGCGCATTTTGGAGTTGGAAGGATACCACGTAAGTGAGGCAGGCGATGCCAAATCAGCCATACAACTACTTGAAAAACAAGACATTCAAGTAGTTGTATGCGACGTCAAACTTCCTGATGCCCACGGCGTAGAGCTCACCAAACAGTTAAAAGCAGCGTTCCCACTGGTCGAGTTTATTCTTCTGACGGCTTACGGCACGATTGCTGACGGGGTACAAGCCGTCAAAAATGGAGCGTTTGACTACCTTACTAAAGGCGATGACAACGACCGAATCGTCCCCTTGGTGGCTCGGGCCGTCGAAAAAGCCGAACTTCAACAAAAAGTAAAGCGCCTTGAGGAGAAGGTACGCCAAAAAGTAGGTTTTGAACGCATTATCGGAACGTCGGCGGTACTACAACAAGCCATTTTACTCGCTCAAAAAGTAGCTCAAACCGACACAACGGTTCTACTTTTGGGAGAAACAGGAACGGGCAAAGAAGTGTTTGCCCAAGCCATTCACCACGAAAGTCCTCGACGAGACAAACCTTTTGTGGCGCTCAATTGCAGCGCATTTAGTCGCGAAATCTTAGAAAGCGAACTTTTTGGTCACCGTGCTGGTGCCTTTACGGGTGCTTTGAAGGACAAAAAAGGACTGCTAGAAGAAGCCCACGGAGGGACGTTATTTCTGGATGAAATCGGCGAAATGAGCCTCGACTTACAAGCCAAGCTTTTACGCCTACTCGAAACGAACTCGTTTTATAAAGTGGGCGATACGAAACCCACGCACGTCAATGTACGTTTCGTTGCCGCCACCAACCGTAATTTACGCCAAGAAGCGGAACAACAGCACTTTCGACTCGATTTATACTTTCGGTTATCGGTATTCGAAATTACGCTACCCGCTCTTCGTGAGCGTCCGAGCGATATTCCACTTTTGGTGGCTCATTTTGTGCAGTTGTATGCAAAAAAAATGAACCGTTCAGTTCCTTCCATTTCCTCTGAATTTCTTCAAAAACTGGCGCAACATTCGTGGAAAGGCAACATCCGTGAATTAAAAAACGTCGTTGAACGCGCCATCATCTTATTACCTCCTCAGGCGGAGTTAACTCCACAAGAACTGCCCTACGACATACAAGGGCTCCATGATTCGTCGGTTCTGGGGATTGTTCCCCTTGCGGAACTCGAAAAACAGCACATTCGCCGCGTTCTCCAGCATACCCAACAACAAAAACCCGAAGCCGCCCGCTTGCTAGGTATCGGCCTTACCACGCTTTATCGAAAGATTGAGGAGTATAAATTGTGAAAATGCTACCCGAAATCATCCCCAGCCTAAAGGCATGCGGTTAAAAGAGGGCGACATGACTATTCCATAAGCTTTGCTTCACAGAGAAGCCCCCTTTTTCAAAATGAAAAACGACTTTTTCATTTTGAAAAGAAAACACTTCGATTCGCCCGTCCGCCAAAAACACAACCTCCTTATTTTCAAATACTTAAATAATCACTCAACGCTGTGGCATAGCTTTGGCAACTATCGCTTTGTCTGTATCTGAGACAGATAATCACAAAACGGTAAACACATGTTTTCTCTACTATTCATTCTTGCATTGGCTGTCTTTGGCTACCTCGTGTACGTCCTTCTCAAGCCCGAAAAATTTTAATCTTACTCCTATGTCGTACGAAATTCTCGGTATCATCCTCATTTTTAGTTTGAGCGTCCTTTTGGCCCTTCCGCTGGGGCGCTATATCGCCAAAGTTTACCTTGGCCAACCTACGTGGCTAGATTTTCTTGCCCCTCTCGAAGACCGCATTTACAAGCTTTGTCGCATCAACCCCAAAAAGGAGATGACATGGCAAGAGCACCTCATCGCGCTACTGACCATCAACTTCCTCTGGTTTTTCTGGATGATGTTTATTCTGATGAATCAAGGCTGGCTCCCACTCAATCCCGACGGGAACCCTTCCATGAGCCCGCATTTAGCCTTTAACACTGCGGTTTCGTTTTTGGTCAACTGTAATTTACAGCACTATTCAGGCGAAACGGGTGTCACTTATCTTTCGCAACTGGCAGGGTTGATGTTTATGCAATTTGTCACTGCTGGTACAGGCATGGCCGCAGGAGCGATTGTTTTTAAAGCGATGAAACCCCACCCTCAATCCCTCCCCAGTAGGGAGGGAAGTAGCAAATACGCTGCTACTGATTCTTATTCAAAAACTCCCTCCCTTCAGGGGAGGGCTGGGGAGGGGTTAGGCAACTTTTACGTCTATTTCCTCAAATCTTGCACCCGTATCTTACTCCCCTTATCGTTGGCGTCGGCGTTATTGCTTGTGTTCAATGGTGTTCCTATGAACTGGGAAGGCAAAGCCTCCATTGTCACGATGCAAGGCGATTCGGTACAGGTGTCGCGCGGGCCCGCTGCGGCCATGATTGCCATTAAGCAGCTGGGAACCAACGGCGGTGGCTGGTTTGGCGTAAACTCAGCACACCCTTTGGAGAACCCCAATTACTTAACCAATGCCGTCGAAAACATTCTTATCCTACTGATTCCCATTGCGTTTGTGTTTGCGTTAGGCTTCTACCTCAACCGCAAAAAATTGGCTTGGATGATTTTTGGTGTAATGACTTTTGGCTTTCTATTAATGGCGGGCGCATCCATTTACGCCGAAATGCAAGGAAACCCTGCACTATCACGGTTAGGAATTGACCAATCACTTGGAAGCATGGAAGGCAAAGAAGTTCGATTTGGAGCGGCCGCTTCGGCGTTTTGGGGAATGGCCACCACGGCTACCTCCAACGGGTCGGTCAATGCCATGCACGACAGCATGACTCCCTTGTCGGGCGCGTTACAAATGCTTGATATGATGATCAATGCCCTCTACGGAGGCGTGGGAGTAGGTTTCCTCAACTTTTACATTTTCATCATCATTGCCGTTTTCATTTCTGGCTTGATGGTGGGGCGTACACCTGAGTTTTTGGGCAAAAAAATAGAAGCAAAGGAAATGAAAATAGCCACGTTGGTGGCCTTGCTCCATACATTTTTGATTTTGGCCTTCACGGCTTTATCCAGCTTTGTTTTTGTTCAAGACCCCAACGTAGGCTGGCTCAATAACCCTACTTTTCATGGGTTTTCCGAAATGCTGTACGAATACACCTCGTCATCGGCCAACAATGGTTCAGGATTTGAAGGACTTGCCGACAATAACCCTTTTTGGAACATCACTTGCGGCATTGTCTTACTCTTGAGTCGTTATTTACCAATTATTGGTCCAGTAGCCATTGCAGGGATTTTGGCCAACAAAAAGTACATTCCCGAGTCATCAGGAACGCTCCAAACCGACACTGCCACTTTTGGTTTTATGGTGTTGGCCGTCATTTTCATCGTGGCCGCTCTTTCGTTTTTCCCTGCCCTAGCCCTTGGGCCTTTGGCGGAATATTTCACTTTACGTTGATCTGTAACATAATGTAAGTCAATACTTTTTCCAGTGTCATTGGTTCCGAAGGTTGAACGTTGGTTTCAGTACCATCGGGTAGCGCCATCAGTCTTCTAACGTTTTTAGTTTGTTTTCAACCAATGTAATTGCTTTTAAACACGCTTTCCATTCGATTTCGTCATCTTCTTTCTCAAATAAGTCAACCTGAGTTACTGAATCAAACTTTTCTAAAAATGACGCAAAATTCATTCCGTACTTGTGTTCAAACTCCGTCACTTCACGCTGATAGATTGCCATTTCGGCGCGCAAGGCTTCTTTGGCTTTTTCCAGAGCAAATATTTCTACGGAATCATACCCCAATTCATTTACTGTGGCTACCAATGCTTCGGTCTGCTGAATAGACATGGTTTAACGATTTTTTATTCAAAATTACAAAAAATATGAAACGTTCTCAATCCGCTTCTCTCTTTCAAGGGGAACTGCTCAAAACAGCTCTAATTCAATCTTTTGTCAAACTTGACCCCCGCATTCTTTTCCGTAATCCCGTCATGTTTACGGTTGAGTTAGGTACGTTGGTTATGTTCTTCGTTTGCCTACAAATAGGGTTCGGGGGTGATACTACTCAGGGTAGTTTGGCGTATAATCTCCTTGTATTCATCGTCTTATTATCCACCTTACTTTTTGCCAATTTTGCCGAAGCCATAGCCGAAGCCCGTGGCAAAGCGCAAGCCGATAGCCTCCGCAAAACCCGCGAAGAAACGCCTGCCAAAAAAATAAGCCCCCTAGCCCCCAATGGGGGTAATAAATGGCAAATAGTCAGCTCTTCACAACTCAACAAAGGTGATATTTTTATTTGTGAAGCAGGCGATGCCATTCCTGCTGATGGTGAAATTATCGAAGGGCTTGCCACCATCGACGAGTCGGCCATCACGGGCGAGTCGGCTCCTGTGATTCGTGAAGCAGGCGGGGATAAATCGTCGGTTACGGGTGGGACAAAAGTTCTTTCCGACCAAATCAAGGTCAAAGTCACCACCCAACCAGGCGAAAGTTTTTTGGACAAAATGATTGCGTTGGTGGAAGGAGCTTCCCGCCAAAAAACTCCCAATGAAATTGCGCTTACCATTCTTTTGGCGGGTTTTACGCTCATCTTCGTGATTGTTTGTGTCACGCTCAAACCTTTTGCCGACTATGCCAATACACCCATTCCTATTTCGGCCTTCATTGCATTGTTTGTTTGCCTGATTCCGACCACCATCGGTGGTTTGCTCTCCGCCATTGGGATTGCAGGAATGGATCGCGCCCTTCGTGCCAATGTCATTACCAAATCAGGGAAAGCAGTAGAAACGGCTGGCGACGTAGATACGCTCTTATTGGACAAAACGGGAACCATCACCATCGGAAACCGTAGAGCAACCCACTTTTGGCCGACTACGGGCGTTAAAAAAGAACAATTTATCACTGCCGCTCTTTATTCCTCTCAGTCCGACGATACCCCCGAAGGTAAGTCCATTGTTGAGTTGGCTAGCCCGCGCGGCGTACCGTCTCTAACCCCCAATGGAGGGACAAATATTCCCCCATTGGGGGTTAGGGGGCTATTTATCCCCTTTACGGCGGAAACACGTTGTTCTGGTGTCAATTTACCAAATGGGCTTCGTATTCGAAAAGGAGCGCAGGATGCTATTCGTCGATTGGTCGAACAGACTGGTAATAGTTTTCCTGAAGATACGGCAGCCAAAGTACGTGAAATTGCCTCAAACGGAGGAACGCCGCTGGTCGTTTCTGAAAATGAGCGGGTATTGGGCGTCATTGAGCTGCAAGATGTCATCAAACCTGGCATTCAAGAGCGTTTTGAGCGGTTGCGTAAAATGGGGGTAAAAACGGTGATGGTAACGGGCGATAATCCACTTACGGCCAAATACATCGCAACCGTCGCGGGGGTGGATGATTTTATTGCCGAGGCAAAGCCAGAAGACAAGATGAACTATATTCGTGCCGAACAAGCCAATGGGAAATTGGTAGCCATGATGGGCGACGGTACCAACGATGCGCCTGCCCTTGCTCAAGCCGACGTAGGCGTAGCCATGAACAGCGGAACCCAAGCGGCCAAGGAAGCGGGAAATATGGTAGATTTGGACAATGACCCAACGAAACTTATTGAAATTGTGGAGATTGGCAAACAACTCTTGATGACGCGCGGCACGCTCACTACTTTTTCCATCGCCAACGACGTAGCCAAGTACTTTGCCATCGTTCCTGCCTTGTTTATGACGTCCATTCCTGCCTTACAATCGCTTAATATCATGCAGCTTACTAGCCCTCAGAGTGCTATTTTATCGGCCGTCATTTTCAATGCCATTATCATTCCGATGCTCATTCCTTTGGCGTTGAAGGGAGTCGCTTACAAACCCATCGGAGCGAGTGCCTTACTCCGCCGCAACCTTCTGGTGTATGGCATGGGCGGTCTCATCATTCCTTTTATTGGCATCAAACTCATTGATTTATTGGTGGGTAGCCTTGTTTAGCTAGACAGTCTAATTCCCTAATAATGACCATGACAGCTCACGATGGACACTTTTTCATTGTCAACTTTGTAAATCAAACGATGCTCACTGTTAATCCGACGACTCCAATAACCTGCCCAGTTACCTTTCAATGGCTCGGGTTTCCCAATACCTCGAAAAGGGTCTCGTGTTACATCAAAAATCAGGTCGTTAATTTTATTGAAAATTTCACGGTTTTTATACGACCATTCGACGTAGTCTTTGTAGGCACCAGCGTCAAAATAAATATTGCGCATAGATTAAAGCGATTTAGACAACCTCGCAAATTCATCAAAGGAAAAGGCGATTACTTCCTCTCCTTTTTCAACATTTTGAATCGCTTTATCAATTCGCTCTTTAGCTTCTTCGTCCGTCTCAACACGTAAAAATGGAGCTGATGGTTTCTCTGCCACTTGAATGGTAATCTCATAGTTATCATTTCCCTTTAGTAGGTACTGTAACTTTTCTAAGAGGTTAACAGTCAATTCTGATGGGCGTATTTTAATGATTGTTTCCATGTCGAATTTCTTTTCTTCAAAATTATAAAATAAAGATGAAAGCACACATCGTTCCCGCACTCTCAATGACATTCGCAATGTTTATGTTATTGGTCGTCATATATCCCCTACTCGTTTGGGGAGCTGCGTTGGTAGCTCCCGCCCAAGGCCGCGGTGAAACGGTCGAATTTAACGGCCGCGTGGTGGGCTTTGCCAAAGTTGGGCAAAAATTCACCAACGATGCCTACTTCTGGTCGCGCCCTTCGGCGGTCGATTATAACGCAGCGGGGTCGGGCGGCTCCAACAAAGGCCCTTCCAACCCCGAATACCTTGCACAAGTTCAGGCCCGTATTGATACCTTTTTAGTACACAACCCTTCCGTCAAAAAGGCTGACATTCCTGCCGAATTGGTCACGGCTTCAGGTAGCGGACTCGACCCTCATTTGTCGCCCCAAGCAGCCTATGTTCAAGTAGCTCGTATCGCCAACCTAAGACATCTTTCTGAAAATCAACTCAAAACGCTCATCCAACAGCATACCGATGCCCCCCTCTTCGGGTTGTTTGGCCCTAAAAAAGTCAATATTTTAGCGCTCAATATCGCATTGGACAAAATGAAGTAAACAAAAGGGGTAGAATATAACACTTATTCTATCAATCAGGCAATTTTCCAAAAATTAAGATGAAAACGCTTTTAATCACTTTATTCTCAGGGCTACCTTCATGCCTTCTTTTTGCCCAACAAAATGACTCTACGGCAAAAATTAGCATAAGTGGCTACGTAGAAGCCTATTACAGCTATGATTTCAATCAGCCTACTCACAATGAGCGCCCATCGTTTGTCTATAGCCACAACCGTCACAATGAGTTCAACATCAATTTAGGCTTTGTGAAAGCGGCTTACACTTCCCAACAACTACGGGCCAATGTAGCGCTCATGGCAGGTACGTACTCAAACGCTAATCTAGCAGCCGAACCTGCCGCCTTACGCAACATTTACGAAGCCAATGTTGGAGTTAAACTTTCCAAAAACCGACAACTTTGGCTCGATGCAGGCGTGTTTTCATCGCACATTGGCTTTGAAAGTGCGGTTTCCAAAGATTGTTGGGCTTTAACCCGCAGCCTTATGGCCGACAATACGCCTTACTACGAAACTGGGGCAAAAATTGGCTATACTTCTCCCAACGAAAAGTGGTACCTAGCGGGGCTCGTACTGAATGGCTGGCAACAAATGCGTCGTCCCGACGGAAATACGCGGTTGGCAGTTGGCACTCAAGTGACCTATAAACCTACGTCCAAGCTAACTTTCAATTCAAGTACCTTTGTTGGTAGCCGCCCCGACGACACAAACCGAAATCGTTTCTTTCACAACTTTTATGGCATTTTTCAACTCACCAAGCGCTGGGGGATGATTGCCGATGTTGATTTCGGAATCGAACAACGTCAAACAGGAGCGTCGGTGTATGATTCTTGGGCTAGTTGGGCCGTTATACTTCGTTATCAACTCACACCGCATTTCGCGTTGGCAGGAAGAGCCGAAAAATATACGGATAAACAAGGAATCGTCATTGCCACTGCAACCCCTCACGGTTTTATTACGCAAGGCTTTTCGTGTAACCTCGATTACACCCCTTTGCCAAACGTTGCTTGGCGAATGGAAGCCCGCAAACTCAGCAGCAAAGATGCTATTTTTGAGAAGCAAGGTAAGGCTATATCACAAACGTTTGCCCTTACCACCTCCCTAGCTATTTCATTCTAACACAACCGCTATGCCTCAGCCCCCCGCCGAACCCAACGCTGAATACTTCCTTGACCTGATTCGTAAGTCAAAACGAGGAAAATTTAAAGTCTATATTGGCATGAGTGCTGGCGTAGGAAAAACTTTCCGTATGCTGCAAGAAGCACACACGCTTTTGCGGCACGGGGTCAATGTTAAAATCGGGTTTATCGAAACGCACCGCCGCGCCGAAACCCACGCCCTGCTCGCAGGACTACCGATGGTACCCCATCGGACGGTTTTTTACCGTGGGAAAGAGTTGGAAGAGATGGATATTCAGGCCATTCTGAACATCCATCCTGAGGTGGTGATTGTGGACGAACTCGCGCATACCAATATCCACGGCTCCAAAAATGAGAAGCGCTGGCAGGATGTGCTTGATATTCTCGACGCGGGCATCAACGTCATTTCTGCCGTCAATATTCAGCATTTGGAAAGCCTCAACGAAGAAGTATTTAACATTACGGGCATTGAGGTAAAAGAAACCGTTCCCGACAGCCTGCTGCAACAAGCCAATGAAGTGGTAAACATCGACCTTACCGCCGACGAGCTCATCACTCGCCTGAAGGAAGGAAAAATTTACGATCAATCGAAAGTGGAGACTGCCCTTGCCAACTTCTTTCAAGCCGAAAAAATCTTACAACTACGGGAGTTGGCGCTCAAAGAAGTAGCCTCGCAAGTGGAACGAAAAGTAGAAACGGAGATCGTTCAAAAAGTGGGGCTTCGTCCCGAACGATTTCTGGCCTGTATCAGTTCTAACCACGAAATTGCTCGCAAAATTTTACGCAAAACGGCCCGACTAGCGAGTTATTATCAAGGAAAATGGTGCGTTCTTTACGTACAGACCGACCGAGAAGACACGGACAAAATTGGGTTGGCTGCCCAACGACACCTTATCAATAACTTTAAGTTGGCGACCGAGCTGGGCGGTGAGGTTATACGAGTCAAAAACAACGATGTCGTTCAGGGTATTTTTGAAATAGTACAAAAACAAAACAGCACGACCATTTGTATCGGCAAACCTCACGATAGCTTTTGGAAACACATAACAGGCTCCTCTCTCTTTACTAAATTACTACAAAAAGTATCCGACAAAGACATCGACTTAATCGTTATTAGCTAAAAGGTCAGACGACAGTCAGACCAACGATTTCGGTCTGACTATCGTCTGACCTTAATAAAACCCTCTCCATGAAACTCAAAGCAAAATTACGCCTAGCGCTTGGCTTTTTATTCGTCGTCATTCTTCTCCTTGGCGGATTGGGAGCTTGGTACCTGCAAAAACTGTCTCAAGAAGCTCAAGGTGTCCTAAAAGACAACTACATTTCACTCGAATATGCCCGTACTATGCGTGGCATTATTGACGAAAACAGCTGGAAATCTGAAGATTTTCAATCATTTAATCAAGCCCTTTTTCAACAAGAACAAAACATTACAGAGCCAGGAGAGGGCGAGAGTACTCGGCAAGTTCGTAGTCATTTTAATGCGTTCCGGACTACCCGAGACAGCACTCGCATTGGGCTTATCAATAAACAGCTGAATACGATTGTACAACTCAACATGCAATCCATTTTTCAAAAAAACGAACAGGTCAAAAAAACAGCCGATGAAATCTACTCCTACCTAGTTTTCATCGCTACGTTTTGTGCGCTTATTGCCTTTTCGTTCATTATTAACTTCCCTCGGTATATTTCCGAACCTATTCAACAGCTTACTGAAGGTTTACGCGAGATTACCCGCAAAAATTACGAACCGCGCCTAGGCGTAGAACGAAACGACGAACTAGGCGAAATGGCCAAAGCATTTAACCAAATGGCACAAAAGCTCGACGAATATGAACACAGTAGTTTGGCGAGGGTGTTGTTTGAAAAACGCCGTACCGAAACCATCATCAACCAAATGAACGATGCGATTATCGGGCTTGATGAGCACAATCATTTGTTGTTTATCAACTCCGTCGCCGCCACCATGCTTGGGCTTGATGCCGTCCAGATTGTAGGCAGGTACGCCCCCGATATTGCCCTAAAAAACGACTTGCTTCGTAGCCTCCTCAACGACGAACCGACGGCCAAGCCACTCAAAATCTTTGCCAACGAACGAGAAAGCTATTTTTCCAAAGAAACGTTTGAAGTCACCAACGACGAAAAACGCTTGGGGCAGGTCATTGTTCTCAAAAACATTACGCCGTTTCATGACCTCGACCTCGCCAAAACCAATTTTATAGCCACCATTTCCCACGAGCTTAAAACCCCCATTTCCAGTATAAAAATGAGCTTAAAATTGCTCGAAAACGACCGCATTGGCGAACTTAACGACGAACAAAAACTGCTCGTCACTCAGATTCAAGAAGATAGCCAACGGTTGCTCAAAATTACTGGGGAACTGCTGGACCTGTCGCAAGTCGAAACGGGGAATCTTCAGCTTAACTTTAGAAATGTTTCCGCGTCCGAAATCGTGACTCCCGCCGTGGAAGCCCTTCAGTTTTTTGCTTCACAAAAACAAATCGACATTCAAGTACAGATACCATCGACTCTGCCTTTGGTTCAAGCCGATTCGGACAAAACCACTTGGGTATTGTTAAACTTTCTTTCCAACGCCATCCGTCACAGCCCCGAAAAATCAATCATTGAAGTAGAAGTTAAACCCAACTCAAAAGCTAATTACCTTGAATTCTCGGTCAAAGACTTGGGCAAAGGCATCGACCCCAAATACCAACAACGGGTCTTTGAACGCTACTTTCAAGTGCCCTCCAACGGCCAAAGCAAAGCAGGTACGGGACTCGGGTTAGCTATTTCTAAAGAGTTTATCGAAGCCCAAAAAGGAAACATTGGGGTCGAAAGTGAAATTGGTTTAGGCAGCCGCTTTTGGTTTCAATTACCCACGGCATAAACGCGCCGAATAGCCACCAGATGCGCCCAAAGTACCACTGGAACCACAAATCCTGGCAACCAAATGAACGTTGATTTGAATACCCCCACATTGGGTTGAGCAAAATTTAGCTGCTGAAAGGGCAACGGAGCCGAAAGAATCGCCATGCCTACAATGTTTACTAGCAAGCCCAACGCCAATAGGTTCCACCCCAACACAACCCAACGAGGTCGTGTCTCACGCTGAAGATACCATGCGAGTAATGGTGCAGTAATCCCCGCCAAAATATCCCAATTATAACCCTCAAATGTCATCATTTGCGGGATTTGATGTTCCAAAAACAAGTACCAAAGCGACACCTCTACCGCTACTCGAACGGTATGTAGCCACGTTAACGCTTTCAGCGGAAGTTGGTCGAGAAAATGTCGCCCTTGACGGGTTAAAAACAGGAAGACAATCAATGCCATTGGCGGGCCTAATACCGCTAGAAAGCGAGGAGGTCTGGCATCCAACTGAATAAAAAAGGGGGTTTGGGTAAGTCCCCAAAGCACACCCAACCACGCCACACTAAAACCCAAAAAATAGAAGGCAATACGGCGTGAAACGGTACGTAACGTAGCCCAAAGAAACCACCCAAAACAAACAACGACTCCTCCAAAAGCCCAAGAAAGCCCCTGAGAAATGGGAACAAGAAGAAAATCAAGATTAGGCTGCATCATTCAACGGTTAAAATTTGGGCGTTATTACCCACCCAAAGTAACCGTAGTTTTTGGCGACATCTTAGGCATATTGCCTCTTTAAAAAACGAGTGGTAACAATTCTGAAGATGAATGGTCAGGAAAGCACCGTTTTTTCCAGCCATTTTTTAAATTCACTACTCCGATAGCGACTCACCACCACTTCTTCTGTGGTATCTGCTTGTCGTAATGCTGGCACTAACGACACCGTTAGCTTCCGATTTGTCTCTTCCTTCACCGCTTTTATGGCATTGATAGAAACCACAAACTGGCGGCTAATGGCAAAAAAACAGGTATAAACTCCCAGCTGTTCAGTAAGCGCTATCAAAGAACCATAACTTGTAGTATGTTTGCTACCGTCGGCTTTGATTAATAAAATCACCCCTCCCGAAGAATAAAAATAGGCTATTTCTGCTGGCTGTACTACCAACTGGCCGTGGGGCGTCGTTATTCGAATCAACGATTTATGTAACGCATCAGGTAGCTTTTCGGGTAATCCCCCCTCCCCTTTCTCAGTAGAAAAATTTGTTCTTTGCCAATAAATCGTTCGGAGTAAATAAAAGGCGATATAAGCTCCATTTACAACAATCGCAATGGTAAAACAAACAGTTGCTCCAGTAAACAACAGCGCAAATGTGGGCCAACGCCCCACATACACCCACTGTGCAAGTGGAAAAATAAATAGAAATGTAAGTAAGGTGGCACTTCCATTAAAAACTAATTGGCGAGCAATTCGCTTTAATGGGTGGATATAAAATGGTAGCGAGGTATCTAACCGCCAAAACAAACGGAGGTTAAATTCCCAACATGACAGCATCACCGTAGCAACCGTCAGAAAATAAGGCCAGGGAAAAGAATAGCCTTCTTGCCATGGAAAGCTTTTAGTAAACACCACATGAGAGGCTACGAAAGCGGCGATAGGAACAAAAATTCCCCTTGCTAGCCAGTCATACCGTCTCGATACTGCCTTTTCGCTCACAAATCAACCCTTAAACGGCCTCGTGGGTACATCATCGTGGTCTTCATAAACCAACTCCATGGTATTACGAACAGCGTCCAAAATTTGGATTAGGTTCAGGCTATCCCTCAATGTCCACCAATCACTTTCTTTTCTTCCTTCCCTCAAACAAGTATTGACTTCTTCTATTTCGTATTGGTAGCCCCAAGTCGGACGATCAAAAGTGAAGCGCTCAGTCGTTCCATCCTGGTATTTGACCGTAAATGCCTTGCTTTCATGCCAACGAGGTTCAATAAAAATCATGCCTTTTTCACCATAAATAACCGCATCAGAAGTAGTTTCAGCCCTAAAAGTGCAGCTTAAAAAAGCAAAACTACCATCGCGATAGGTCAATGTCATCCCAGTGGACTCATCCACTTTTGTTTCGGCAAACGTACAATGCGACGCAATTTCGTAAGGCATCCCAAAAACTAAGTATGCCAAAAACACAGGATAAATACCAATGTCCAGCAGCGCTCCTCCGCCAAGGTCTTTGTTGTAGGCACGTTGCGTCAAATCTTGGTTTGCCCGAAAACCAAAATCCGCTTTTAAGCCCATCACTTTTCCAATGGCTCCCGACTCAATGATTTCGAGCATCTTATGGGTCCATGGCAAAAAGCGCGTCCAAAAGGCTTCCATCAAGAAAGTATCTCTAACTCGTGACGAATCCACCATTGTCTCCACCTGCAACTTATTCATCGCAAACGGCTTTTCGCACAGTACAGGAATATTTGCGCTTAGACAAAGTAGCGTATGTTCGAAATGAAATACGTGCGGCGACGCAATGTAAACCACATCTAGCTCAGGGCAAGACACTATTTCGTCGTAGCTACCATAGGCATATTTAGCCCCGTATTCATTGGCAAATGTTTCCGCCCGCCCTTTGTCGCGCGATGCAACTGCCGTCAGAACCGCTCCTTCGACATGCTTTAAATCTTGAGCAAATTTATGAGCAATCCGCCCAGGCCCGATTATTCCCCAACGTATAACCATCTTTCTTTTAGTCTGTTTTTGTTAATCTTTTCGTATAGATACGCAAAAAAAGGCATTTAGATGCTTATAAAATCATATTTTGTTCAGTTTTTGTATTGAAATATCCTTTTAACGTAATAAAATGACAGGTACTAGGAATAACGCGCTTCTTCAGAAGAGATGTGGGCTTTAATCCACCTAAAAAAACGGGCGAGAAGCAAATGCCCCCGCCCAAGAATGTTCTCACTACGGTAAAACCTTATTGTGAGTCGCTTTCAAAAGTTCGTGTTGTAAACTTAGTATTTATTTTTTAGATTTCCAACGCGTTCCTAATCTTTTCATTTTGCATCATGAAAAAAGTACTTGGTATTGACATTGGCGTTGCTTCTATTGGCTGGGCTTACCTATCAGAAGCTGAAAACAGCACTGAGACCTCTCAAATTTTACAAACTGGCGTACGAATCGTTCCACTTAACTCCGACGCTAAACAAAACTTTACCAAAGGCATTTCTTATTCCCCTAATCAAGTAAGAAGACAAAAACGTACCACCCGACGGAATTTACAACGGTACCGATTGCGCCGACATTTACTCAAAAAAGTGCTCGACAGCACCGGTATGTCACCCAACTCTGAGTTGTTTGGACTGCCATCTTTAGCTCTGTACGAATTAAGAGTTAAAGCCGTATCCGAGCAGATTAGTTTGGCTGAAATTGGCCGCATCCTCTACCACCTTAATCAAAAACGCGGATACCGAAGTAGCCGTAAATCAGATGCTGCTGAAACCGAGCAACAAGGCGATTATCTTCAAGCGATTAGCCATCGAAAAGCCATTTTAAAAGAAAAGAATCAAACCGTTGGGCAGTATTTTGCCGAACAGCTTTCGCTCAATACTCACTACCGTATCAAACAACAAATCTTTCCCCGCGAATGTTACATTACTGAGTTTGATACTATTTGGAAAACGCAGCAGGAGTTCTACCCAAACGTACTCACCGACACATTAGGAAAACAACTTCGCGACGAAATCATTTACTACCAACGACCTTTAAAATCCCAAAAGGAATCAGTGGCTGACTGTCGCTTTTTTCCAAATCATAAAGTTGCCCCTAAAAGCTCGCCTGTTTTTCAATTATTCAAGTTGTGGCAAAACCTAAACGCTCTTCGCATCGAACGAAAATCAGGTGAGGTAGTTGACATCACCCTTGAACAACGAAAACAGCTTTTTGCTCGTCTTAACGAAACAGACCGCCTTTCGGCTACGGAAGTTTTGAAGGAACTGGGTCTAAAACCAACGCGCGATTTCAAACTCAATTTTGAAAAATTTGAGGAAAACCGAACCCGCGCAGCTATCTTAAAAGTTGCAAACGAAGCCCAAATAAATCGCCCCGATTTGTTCACATTCGACCCCTATGACAACCCCGACCAACAGCCTTTCTATCGGCTTTGGCACTTGTTATATTCCATCGACGAGCCCGAACATTTACTGGCAGCTCTTCAAAAGCCCCCTTTTCTCTTCAAAGCGGAGGAGGCCCAACAACTTTCCAAAGTGGGTTTTAAAGCAGAATTTGGCAGCCTCAGTACCCGTGCCATCCGAAAACTCCTGCCTTTTTTGGAGCAAGGTATGGTATATTCCGACGCCTGCGAGGCCGCAGGATTTAATCATTCTGATTCACTCACCAAAACCGAAAACAAACAGCGCACCTTGGCCGACACCCTAGCGTTGCTCAAACCTAATTCGCTCCGTAACCCAACCGTTGAAAAAATCACTAATCAACTGGTGAACCTTGTTAATGCCATCTTAACCCATCCTGACCTTGGACGACCTGACGAAATTAGGGTAGAACTGGGGCGAGAACTCAAGCAAAATGCCGAACAGCGCAACCGCACCTTTAAAAACAATAATGAACGCGACCGCGAACGGCAAAAAATAGAAAAGCACCTCCAAGAGCACGGTGTTCGGAAACCTTCAAGTTCTCTCATTGAAAAATACCGATTATGGGAAGAAACTGGCTACCTATCGCTCTACACTGGTAACCCCATTTCGCTCAGTTCTCTCATCAATGGTGAAGTTGATGTAGAACACATTATTCCCAAGGCTCGTCTATTCGACGATTCATTTGTCAACAAAACCCTGTGCGAACGCCATCTCAATGAAGCCAAAGGCGACCAAACGGCCTACGATTTCATGCGCGGCCAAGGGGATGCAACCTTTACTGCTTATACCGAGCGAATTGCACTGGCGTATGAGCGCCAAAATGGCATCAATAAAACCAAACGCGAACGACTTCTTATGACCGCCGCCGACATTCCACAAGACTTTGTCAATCGTCAATTGCGTGAAACGCAGTACATTGCTCGCATGGTAAAGGACTTGCTGTCGGAGGTATGCTATCAAGTTTATACAACAACAGGAGGAGTCACAAGCCATTTGCGTCATAGTTGGGGGCTTGATGCTGTTTTACAAGACCTTAATTTTGAAAAATACGAAGCCGCTGGGCGAACCCGCATCGAAGGAAACCGCAAAGTGATTGAGGACTGGAGCAAACGAGATGACCATCGCCACCACGCGATTGACGCCTTGGTTGTTGCTTGTACGAAGCAAGCCTATATTCAACGGCTCAACCTCCTAAACCAGCAGCTCACCCAACGCTACGAAGCCAAAGAAAGTGCGTGGAAGTTCCCGATGCCTTGGCCTCACTTCGTACGCGATGCTCGCCAAAGCATTGCGCAAATTTTGGTATCGTTCAAAGCAGGTAAAAAGGTGGCCACCCTTAGCCGCAACGAAAAAACAGGGCAGATTAGTTATGCTCCACGCGGACCACTACACGAAGAAAGTATCTATGGCAGAATTAAACACAATCAACAATCAAAATACGTCATCAAATACACGTTAGGGCAAGGTTTTGATTTAAAAAAAGCAGGTACTATCGTGGATAAACGTGTTCGTGAATTAGTGCAAAAACGACTAGAAGACTTCAATAACGACACAGTTAAAGCTTTTAAAGAACCTATTTGGTTTAACGAAGCCCAGCAAATTCCTATCAGAGCCGTTCGTTGTTTTGCCCGCCTCAACGAAGCGCCCCCCATTGGGTTTGATGCCGATAATAAGCCCACTGCATTTGTTAAACTTGGAAACAATCACCATGTGGCCATTTATGAAGATGCCAACGGCAAACGTTACGAACAAGCCGTGACGTTTTGGGAAGCAGTGGAGCGTCGCCGCGACGGACAGCCGATTATCCACCCCACACACGAAAACGGGGCGAGACTCCTTGTCTCCATTCAGCAAAATCAGTATTTTATTTTTGGCCTCGAACCTGAGTTGCTCGAAGAAGCCGTTTCATCGCACGATTGGCCGCTCATCAGTAAGCATCTGTACCGAGTTCAGAGTATTGCCGAAGGGGATTATTGGTTTAGGCACCATCTAGAAACTCAGAATGATAAGTCAGAAATTGCGAAAGCCCTAAAGAAGTATATTAGAATTTCGAGTTTAAGCTCAATGACTGGTACTAAAGTTCACTTAAATCCTTTAGGACAAATCATCAAAATAGGCGAATAGCTCCTCAAAATCAGAACTTTAACCGTTTAATAAGTTTTTCTAAACTTGGCATCTTTTTAGTGGGAGTAGTTGGATAACTCCAATTACTCCCGTTATGATAAAACGTACCCTCTATTTCAGCCAACCTTATTATTTGAGCCGCCGACTTGAGCAGCTCATTATCGAAGCACCTGTTGACAAAAACTTACCCAAATTGGTCAAACAAGCCGACCCAATTCCTATTGAAGACATCGGCCTCATT
The DNA here is from genome assembly GCF_000482465.1 of Runella limosa DSM 17973. Taxonomy (GTDB): domain Bacteria; phylum Bacteroidota; class Bacteroidia; order Cytophagales; family Spirosomataceae; genus Runella; species Runella limosa. The sequence continues at coordinate 1,047,117 of NZ_KI519420.1, read as the reverse complement.
GTACTTGATCATCCCCAAATTACCATTACCCAAGGATTGATTACGCGGCTTTTAGAACACAATGCCGCTATCGTTCACTGCGATGACCGACACCTGCCAACTGCACTCCTGCTCCCACTTGAAGGTCATCACACCCTTGCCGAGCGTCAACGGGTACAACTAGCCTCTTCTGAACCGCTCCGTAAACAACTTTGGCAGCAGGTAGTTGTGGCTAAAATTAAAAACCAAGCCGCTCTACTTCAAAAATTAAACAAACCCCATACCTCTTTGCTGACGTACGCCAAAAACGTACGTTCTGGCGACCCCGACAATTATGAAGCCCGGGCAGCCGCTTACTACTGGGCTCACCTTTTTCCAAGTGACCTTGACTTTCGACGCGGCCGCGACGAGCTTCCCCCCAACAATCTACTCAATTATGGCTATGCTATTTTAAGAGCATTGGTAGCCCGAGCCATTGTAGGTGCAGGACTACTTCCCTCCCAAGGTCTTCACCATTCAAACAAATACAATGCCTACGCGCTTGCCGATGACCTTATGGAGCCTTTCCGCCCTTTTGTCGATGCCATTGTCCAGCAAATTGTGGTTGGTAAAAAGCCTTACGATACGCTTACCAAAGAACATAAAGCCCGCCTGATGATGTTACCACAACTGGACGTTCGTATTCGTACCGAACGCAGTCCCCTTTTTAATGCTACTCACACGGTGGCAGTATCGCTCTTTCGCTGTTTTGAATCCGAAACTCGCAAGCTTGCCCTTCCAAGCTTTACGGAATCGGATACCCCCGATTTGGAACTCCAACTTCCACTTACTTAACAATGACACGCCTAAGCCAATATCGAATCATGTGGGTCATGGTTTTTTTTGATTTGCCCGTGGACACGCCCGAAATGCGCCACATTTATACCGACTTTCGTAAAAAATTACAGAAAGACGGTTTTCGTATGTTTCAATTCTCCATCTATGTACGGCACTGTAGCAGTGCTGAAAATGCAGAGGTACACATTGAGCGAGTAAAACGGTGGTTGCCCGAAAAAGGGCAAGTAGGAATCATGAAAATAACCGACAAGCAGTTCGGCATGATTCAACTTTTTCAGGGGGTAAAACGCGGAAAATTACCTTCGGGTAGCCAGCAACTCATGCTTTTTTGACGAAATAGAACGTAAAAAACCCCCATCATTACCAAAAACTGATGGGGGTTTTCGTTTTTTTTAATTCTACAACAAGAGCTAACTCAATGATTTACTAAGAGTTACGACTACCTATGTTGTGCTAACCAAAGATACGAACTATTTGAAAGCTACTCACAAC
>NZ_KI519420.1:994104-1044653 GCF_000482465.1 Runella limosa DSM 17973 | reverse complement strand
TACCCGAGTTGTACTAACCAAAGATACGAACTCCGTAGGACGGCCCCGTTTGAAAGCTACTCACAACGTTCTACTTCCTTATGGTGAGGGCCAAAGATTATGTTAACCAAAGATACGGATTCCGTAGTACGACCCCGTTTGAAAGCTACTCACAACAAATTGATTTAACTAGGAATTTTTCAGGCAATACTTCGCTTCGGCGGGTTGTGAGCAACCCTTTACACCAAGGGCTAATTTGCCCCCCGCCGTTTCTTGTACGCTTTGGCAAACATAAACAGCAGTACGCCAAAGGCCAAAACGCCGCCAAAAGCGTACAGGAAATTAAGCGTGTCGCGCAAAACCGCCAACAATGCAATACTTACCAAAAAGAGCGTAGGAAGCTCATTGAGGAGCCTAAATTGAAAGGAATCAAACGGATTTTTGCCTTGTTCCAACTGCACAATGATACGTTTGCACCAAAGGTGATAAACCGTTAGTAAAATCAAAATGGCCAACTTAACGTGGAACCAACCCATTTGCCAATAGCCTGGGTTGAGCAAGGTCATCGTGAGGCCGCACGTCCAGGTCAACATCATCGCGGGGTTACAAATAATTTTGTAGGCTCGCCATTCCATGAGGTTAAACTGCGCTTTAAACGCTTCTCGAAGCTCAGGAGTAGGTTTCTGTTCGGCTTCTACGTGATACACAAACATCCGTACCAAATAAAACAACCCCGCAAACCACGCAACTGCCCCCACAATGTGGAAAGCTTTAAAATAAAAAAGTGCCATGTATGATGCTGTTACCCTACAATAAGTTTCTGTCCTTTACGAACAGTATTGCCTTTTAAGCGGTTGATTTTTTTCAAGCGACTGATATTGATTCCATAACGTTCGGCAATGGTCGAAAGCGTATCGCCTGGCTGAACGCGGTGGTAGCGAATCTTGATTTTCGTTTTTGTATCCGATGCCAACTGCCCTTGTACTGGCGCACTGACATTTTTGGTGGTTTCTTTGAATACAACCAATCGCTTGCCACGCATGATGCTATTGCCCCGCAAGTGGTTCCAGCGTTTTAAGTCGTAGGTATCTACTCCATAACGACTGGCAATTTTTCCGAGTGTTTCTCCTCGGCGCACCGTGTGGTACATCTTCCGCGTCTGACGCGTAATGATGGTTTCTGGATCTTCATTTTCGTCGCCCGCCGCAACCAATCCACCTACTTTTTTGATGGCGCCAGCACTATCTGATATTTCCTCCCCATTGGCCGCCAATAACATACGAGCTTGGAATGGCGACTTAGTCGCCGAATCCCAAATCGCTAGACGATTTTCTTGAAAAAAGTCAAAATTATGGCTCGGAACACGGAGAACGTATTCTTTGGTCGTCGCGGGGAGTTCGGTGTTGATAACTTGTGGATTAAGTTTATAAAACTCATCCAATGAAATATTGCTTAACTTGGCAAACGTATGTAAATTAACATATCCCGATACTTGAATCGTGTCAAAAAGCATGGGATAATCGGGGGTTTCGGCAAAAATACCGTGATCGGCATGGTAGTGCATCAAATAGGTCATGGCCACAAATTGAGGCACATAATGACGTGTTTGTTTGGGCAAGAAATTATAGATTCCCCAGAAAGTACTTGAGCCTGAGCGTCGCATCGCCCTTTTTACATTGCCTGGCCCTACGTTATAAGCTGCCAAGGCCATTTCCCAATCGCCAAAAGCACGGTGAAGGCGTTTCAAATACACACAAGCTGCTTCGGTTGATTTTACGGGGTCAAAACGCTCGTCGATGTAGTCATTTTGCTTCATTCCATATTCTCGACCCGTTGCAGGCATAAACTGCCACAACCCACCTGCTCCTGCGTACGAAATAATGCGCGGGTTTAGCCCCGACTCAATCAATGACAAAAACTTCAACTCGCGCGGCATATCATGTTTTTCAAGCATCTGCTCGTACAACGGAAAGTACAAGTGCATTTGCTCTAACATTCGCTTCACAAAGCTCGGCTTACGATAGATAAAATACTCCACAAATTGATGCGTTACCTTATGATAACGGAGTGGAATGATGTTTTCCAACTTTGCAAGACGTTCGCGTACAAGCGCTTCCGACACCGTTGAGTCGGCCATTGCTTCTATTTGAATTTGTTCTTCCACTACGTTGGTGTCAGTCTCTACTTCTTGTGCACGGGCACCCTCGCTTGCTCCAAGCCAACACATCCCCGCTACCAATCCCATGCCCACAATTCGCTTCAATTCCATCATCGTTCCGTTGTTTTCTCGTTAGGTTTTACATCTTTTTTGTTCGTTTTTCAATGGCTATTTTATCGCTTATGTTGAGTATTAGGCCAAAGAATTTGCTGGTTCTTTGGCGACTATATATTTTGAGAAAGCCAGCAAATCAGCTTCTCCGAAAGGTTTTCCTAGTACTTGAAGTCCCATGGGAAGCCCCTGCGCGTCGGTTCCTGCAGGAATCGAAATGGCAGGATACCCAATCACGTTTGCTTGTACCGTAAAAATATCGGCCAAATACATCTGTAACGGATCTTCGGTTTTGTCTCCAATCGGGAAGGCCGTTGTTGGCGTAGTTGGCATTACTAAAAAGTCATATTTCTTAAAAAGCTCATCGGTCTGATTTTTTACCAGACGACGTACTTTTTGAGCTTTGGTATAATACGCATCATAATAACTCGCACTGAGTACAAACGTACCAAGCATGATGCGTTTTTTTACTTCCTTACCAAAACCTTCACTGCGCGATTTTTTGTAGAGTTCCATCAAATCCACGGGGTTGGCCGTGCGGTGACCGTAGCGGACGCCGTCAAAACGAGATAAGTTAGAACTTGCTTCTGCCGTGGTAAGAATGTAGTAGGTAGGTAAGATGTACGAAAGCAGCGCAAAATCTATTGGCTCTACTTCATGCCCTTGCTCACGTAACCAATCAAGTTTGGCTTGCATAGCTTGGCGAATTTCGGGTTGTAATGCCTCGCTTTCTACGCCTTCTCGCAAATAAGCCACTTTATGCTTTTGAACCGTCGTTTCAGCCACCGCTTGCGTAAAAGAAGGCACGGGCAGCTGAGATACCGTACTATCAAAATCATCCGCTCCTGCCATGATTTCTAGCAAAAGAGCGGCATCATCGACACTTTTGGTGATGGGCCCTACGCAGTCAAAAGACGAACCGTAGGCAATCAGCCCCCAACGCGATACGCGCCCGTAGGTAGGTTTTAGGCCAACAAGCCCACAAAAAGCCGCAGGCTGACGCACCGAACCACCCGTATCTGAGCCTAATGACGCCAAGCACATATCTGCTTGGACTGCCACTGCCGAGCCCCCCGACGAACCTCCAGGAACGCGGGAAGTATCCGCAGCGTTGCGGACAACGCCAAACGCACAGCTTTCGTTGGAAGAACCCATCGCAAATTCATCGCAGTTTTGACGGCCAATGATGATGGCATCTTCGGCCAATACTCGCTGCACGGCGGTAGCAGTAAACTGCGACACAAAACCATTTAAAATGGCACTTCCTGCTTGTAATCCGTGATTTTGATAGCATAGGACATCCTTAATTCCGAGTACCATTCCCGCTAGGCGTCCTGCCGTTCCTGCCGCAATTTTTTGGTCAATTTCTTCTGCTCTTTGCGTTGCTTCTTGGTCATACACCGCCACAAACGCATTCAAGACTGGATTTTTTTCCTCTATGTTTTTCAAATAATACGCCACTAGCTCACGGCACGATACAGCTCCCGAACGGAGGTCTGTTTGAATTTCACTAAGAGAGGTATAATGATAGCTCACAATCAATAGATTACCGCCAACGGAATTGGCATTAAATTGGGATTGGTACAAAACAAAAATCGGCAGTAGTCCGAAGGCTACTGCTGATTTTTAGCTAAATTGTCGTAAAAAGCTTCTTTTCGGCGACATTTCCCCGAAAATTAGCGGGCAGACCTTAGCGACTTTCGTCAAGTCCTTTTTCGATGTTTTCTTTCACTTCCTTAGAAGCTTCTTTGAATTCACGAATGCCTTTTCCTAACCCTTTCATCAACTCAGGAATTTTCTTTGCGCCAAAAAGTAACAACACGATAAGGGCGATAAAGATGAGTTCTTGTCCACCCAAGCCCATGATTAAAAAAATTGAAAGCGTATTCATTTTTGAAAATGCGGTTAGTGATTTCTCTAAATTGTTGTTTTGATACATTGCTGCACATTCAAGCAATGTATTGATTACAGTAATAAAACGAAATAGGACTGTTTATTTACCGTTGATTTTCGATTTTTAACCCTATTTTAAGGAATCTTTTGGCAAAATTAACAACTATTTCGCAGATTATCAGCCAATCGTGATAGTATTTCGTTTTGACTCCCACTCACGAAAAGCATCAAGGTCGTCGCCAATGGCATTAAACAACCAAACAACCAAGGCAATGTCATCGGTCAACCCTACAATCGGTAGTATATCAGGAATGACATCAATTGGTGACAAAAAATACAGCAAAACCGCGATAATACGGGTTAGCGTTTTCCAAGGTACTGTTTTGTAGTCTCCTTTCACGTAGGCTTTGAGCAAACGTACCAATAACATTACTTTTTCCCTGAGGGAATCGTAGGTAGCGCCTTTTAGGGTGTTTGTTTTGTTCAATACTTTCCCTAAAAGTTCAACAAGGCTACCCGCATTGCGGGCATAACGCCCTGCTTTACCAGTGGCGCTTTTAAAAAATACAGACTTCAATACCCGAACTAAGATATTGTCAGAAGTGGACGCGGAAGGCATTTTGGTACTATTAATTGGATGTTAATTTATTTACACCCTCATAAACGTAAAAATGGTTGAAAAGATTTGCTAGGCGCGTATCTTATTTCCAGCCTTCTTTGATACAAAGCTGATTGATATGCTCATAATGGTGCTCGCTGTGCCAAGCGTACAGCGCTGCTACTTCGCGCAACGGGAATACCCGTTTTGTTTCTGGGTGAAAATAGGTACGTTCCCAATCTGCATCAGTCAGCGAGTTTAGTAACATCACCCAACGCAAGTGTACGTATTTCAGCAACTGCAACGACCATTCTATGGGCGCGCCTTTGCCATCGGCCAACTCAGCCCAAAGTGCTTCTTCGTAAGGCTTAATCGCGGGATTGTCCTCGGTCAAAGCCAACTTAAAGCGAATGTAAGCATTCATGTGGCTATCAACAACGTGGTGGACTGTTTGGCGCACCGTCCAGCCTTCGGGACGGTAGGGTGTTTCTAGTTGTGCCTCATTAAGTACATTCACCACATTAAATAACTTTGAAGGCAACGCACTGATTTCTTGAATGTGCGCTTGCGTTTCGGCCGCCGAATAGGTTTTTCCAAACGCAAAACGGCCAATGGGGTATTTTAGATTTTCCATTATCTTCCAAAATCATCTTGTACACGTACGATGTCCTCTTCGTCCGAAGGTTGTTCAGGATTGGTATGTTGCCAAATTTCGGCCAATACCCCCCACTCGGCTAATCCTACCAAACGATGGCGCTCTCCTTGACGCAGCGTAATCAATTCGCCAGGTTGGTAAGTTTTTACTTCCGTTTCTTCGTCGGTATCGCTTTTTACTACTCCTACTGTTCCTGACACAACTCGCCAAATCTCTGCACGACGGTGGTGGTATTGCCACGATAAGCGTTTTTCGGGGGCAACGACCAGGATTTTAGGGCTTAGTTTCTGAGTAATTTGAATACTTGATAGTTCGACGGTCGGAAAATAAGTAGCAGCAAACTGCGGCGTTTGGTCTTCATTAATGACAAAAAAACCTCCCCACGGACGGGTTTGGTCTTGTTTGACGATGTCAAATCCTTGTGCTGCAAGTTGAGTAGCAATGCCCTCAAATACTTCTAATTTAGTGGGGATGGGTGTTTCCATGAAAATTTGCTTGGGTAAGTCGTAAAATTAGAAAAAATCTTGTAAAGTAATCTCCGTATTTTTGCCCGAATGTTTCAAAGTCACATGTCTTTTCAATCTCTAAAAGTTAGCCTTTCACCCGCGAAGAAAATCTATTTTGCCTCTGATTTTCACCTTGGTGCCCCCACTCATGCCGATAGCCTCATTCGCGAAAAGCGCATTATACGGTGGCTAGAAAGTATCCGTCACGATGCACAACTTATCTGCTTGGTTGGCGATTTATTCGATTTTTGGTACGAACACAAACGCGTTGTGCCCCGTGGCTTTGTTCGGTTGTTGGGAAAACTCGGGGAACTGACAGATGCAGGCATCCAGATTATCGCATTCCCTGGCAATCACGACATGTGGATGACCGACTATTTTGAAAAAGAATTAAACATCAAAACCTACCGCCGCCCGCTTGACTTACTGGTTGAAACCACACCTAATGCGCCCATTCGGTCGTTTCACGTAGCGCACGGCGACGGGCTTGGCCCAGGCGACCATTTTTATAAACTCCTGCGCATTGTTTTTGAAAGTAAGCTGGCGAGTTGGGCTTTTGGCAACCTTTTACATCCTAACCTTGCACTTTGGCTGGGGCAATCGTGGGCGTTGCACAGTTGGCGTAAACACGAAAAAGAAGGGCAGCCCTCGTATTGGGGTGAAGACAAAGAGTGGCTTGTTTTGTATGCGAAGGAACAAGAAAAACTACACCATCACGATTTTTACGTTTTTGGCCACCGACACATCAAGCTCGACCTACCCATCAATCAGTACAGTCGAACCCTCATTTTGGGAGATTGGATTGTGTATAATTCTTACGCTGTTTTTGACGGCCAAGCAGTGCAGCTCGTCGATTATGACGAACCTCAAAAAGCGTAATTAATTGTCTTTCTTCAAAATATCTTGGCGAGAGATATTTTCGCGCGGGGCTTGTTTAAGAATGTCTCGGTATTCTTTCTTTTTCAAGTCACCGTTTTTGACTGACTTAATAAAGCTTGCCCAAGCAAAGGGATTTAAGAAAGGCAGGGTGTTTGAGAAACTTCGGTTGGCGGCATTATCACGACCAAAAATTTGTTGGTCCATAAAACTTCGGTAGTTAGATGCGGCGCTCATCGGTGTGGCGGCTGCCATTTGCATCAAGAGCTCTTGGCGCGTATTTCGTTCGAGGTTTTCGCGTTCAAATTCGTCAGGCAATTTCATTGCGATAAACGCTTTTTTAAAGTCTTCTTCCGTTGCATACGGATAGACCTTCACTTCAGCCAACGTTTTTATGTCTTCTTTCATCAAAATGATGGCCGAATACGATTCTTCCATGTGGCGTTTTGGAACCACGTGGTATTGTTTTTGGTAGCCCAGATAACTAAACACCACACTATCCCCAGGAAATACGGGCAACGCAAAATACCCCGCTTCGTCTGCCAAGGTTCCTCGTCCCGCTTTTGGAATAAAAATATAGGCTTTCGCGAGCGTTTGTGTCCCTTTTACTCCGACTACACGCCCCGTAAACATAATGCTTTTTACCTGCCCTTGGGCACGTGCTTCTACTGTATTCAGCAATGAAAGCAAAAAAATAACCCCAACGAGGAAGTAGCTGTATGTATGTTTTTGTAGCATAGTTTCTGGTCAAAAATGAACGCAAAGGTGTGTCCTTATAATGAGTAACGTTATTATCTATGAAAAAATTTTAACAAATGTGACAATAAACGGTGCCGAAAGCAACAAGCCATCGAAACGGTCTAAAAAGCCTCCGTGTCCTGGAATCGTACTACCAGAATCTTTGATGGCGATGCTTCTTTTAAAAAGAGATTCTACTAAATCTCCTAATGTACCTGCCACCACAATCAGTGCTCCGATACAATACCAAGCCCATTCTTCAAACGAGCGGAAGTATATCCCAAGGATGAAAGCTACAATGGCTGCAAAGAAAGCACCACCAACGGCTCCTTCCCATGATTTTTTGGGAGAAACACGTTCAAAAAGCTTTCTTTTCCCGAAATAAGTACCCGCAAAATAAGCCCCCACGTCTGTTGCCCACAATAAAAATAAGCTTCCGAGTACGATTTCATAATTATATACTCCCCCACGCATCGCCAAGACACTTAGTAACGAAAAAGGAATGGCGACGTAAATAATTCCCAAAAACGTAAAAGCGATATTTTGAAAGGGCTTTAGGTCTTTTTTCTTATATAGTTTTATAAAGAAAATCATGGTTACCATCGGGCTAATCAGGAAGTAATTTTGGAAATCAATTACTTCTTTTTCAATCAAAAATGTCAGGAGGTTTATAAACACCCCGCACAATGTGCCATAATACGTCAATGGTTGGTTTCCGTCAAGCCCTAGTAGTTTGTAAAACTCTAATTGGGTAAGAATACTGATGGCACAAAAAAGCAATAAAAACGTCCAATCACTGTACAAAATAGCGGATAATATGATGGCTACCCCTACGATGGCGGCAATAATACGTTGTTGAAGATTAGATAGGTTATTCAAAGGAGATTTCATTCTCTACGATAGTTTTGGCAATGATAGCATCTTTCAAAGGAACATACAACTCGTACTTGCCAAAGTGGTAACTGCTATCCTGTTTATTAATAACAACTCCCGAAATAGATTGTTGCTCTAAATATTCCCGCACGATTTCGGCACGATGCTGGAAACTTGTCTCAAAGATTTTTTCCCAATTATCAACAGTCATTTGGTTTATTGTAAATGTAAGCGCCTCCGTGCTATGCAGATAGTGCTAAACAATCTACAACTGGGCAGCTCTACGGTGAGAAATCATTTTTAAGTTTAAAAGCAAACCTGCCGTTAGTACTAATGATAATAATGCCCCCGTCCATGAAATAGTAGATTCGGGGTTCTCAACATTCATTGAAATTAGCTGCTGGTTGGACAGGTAAACCATTAACAGCGTAGCTGCATTATTGACGAAGTGAGCAAAAATAGGGGTCCATAAATTTCGGCTCCACGCATACATATAGCCAAACATGGCGCCTAGAAGCATTCGGGGGATAAAGCCTAAGAACTGCAAATGGGTAGCACTAAATATCGCCGCGGTCAACCAAATGGAGATGTGCATGTCTCCAATTTTATGAAATATTTTTCGCTGAATAATACCTCTGAACAGAACTTCTTCGCCAATGGCTGGGATGATAGCCATCACTGTCATGGCCACTAATAGCTTGGACAATGACTTAAATTCGGTCAAAAACTGGGTCATTATGGCCAATTCTTGCTCTTTGCGTCTCATCCAGCTTTCGACCCTGAATAGTCCCTGAGGTAGGTGTACACTGTTATTCCATTCAATGATGAGGCTATTCAACGGCATAAAAGCCAGCACGGCCAGACAAGCAACTCCTAGCAGTAAAAAAGAAGGTAACGGACGACGCACAAACTCTTCTACCCGATGTTGTTCTGACCATCGCCAATAGATAACGCTAGGAATAAGAAATGTAAACGAATGCGATACGGCTTGTATCAGCATCAAATACCACCATGAATGCGGGTAAGTCTCGGGCTTTTGCAACATTTGAGCGATGTCTTCTAGCCCCAACCCACCGTGTGTCATGCTCAAGGCCATAATCGCCGCCATCGCGAGGAGATTGCCTAGCGAAGAGCCCAGCAAAACCAGCCCGAAAAGTAACATGACGTTACGCCAAGGGGGTCTTTGGGGGACACTATGAAAAATATCTGATTGTATTTCTTCCACGGATTAACTAAATAAACTTACACAAATATAACATTCCCTACCAAATTATGATACTTTGTCCCTCACTCAGACAAAGTTTGTGCGACGTTCTCTACCTTCCTTAAAACGAAACGGGCCTTTGGTGATACCAAAAGCCCGTCGCAATCAATGTATTTGTATGTTTACAGCGTCCGTTTTACTTCTTTCATTTCGAAGCTTTCTACAATATCCCCTACTTGAATATCATTAAGCCCTTTGATGCTAAGACCAAATTCAAACCCTGATTTAACTTCGTTTACATCGTCTTTGTAACGTTTAAGCTGCGAAATTTCACCTTCGTGAACCACAATAAAGTCACGGATAACGCGCACTTTGTTATTACGTTTAAGATGCCCATCGGTTACGTAACATCCTGCTACGGTACCTACTTTGCTAATCTTGAACACTTCGCGAATCTCAGCGTTACCCACAATGACTTCTTCCATTGTTGGCTCCAACATACCCAACATCGCGTCTTTCACTTCGTTGATAGCGTCGTAAATGACCGAGTAAAGGCGGATTTCGATTTGTTCTTGTTCTGCAAGTTTCTTGGCATTGATAGAAGGGCGAACTTGGAAACCAACGATGATGGCATCCGACGCAATCGCCAAGTTAACATCCGACTCAGCGATTTGACCCACCGCTTTGTTGACAATATTCACTTGTACCTCTTCCGTCGAAAGTTTCAACAATGAGTCAGACAAGGCTTCTACCGAACCGTCCACGTCACCTTTGATGATGATGTTCAATTCTTTGAACGTTCCGATGGCCTTACGACGACCGATTTCTTCCAGCGTAATGTGCTTACGAGTACGGATTGTTTGCTCACGCATGATTTGTTCACGCTTGTTGGCAATCTCCCGTGCTTCACGTTCTGATTCCATCGCATTGAACTTATCACCCGCTTGAGGCGCACCGTTCAAACCAAGCAACTGTACTGGAGTAGATGGCCCTGCGGTTTTCAGGCGCGTTCCTGACGCATCAAACATTGCCTTTACCCGTCCATGGTGTGAACCTGCCAAGATAGGATCTCCTACTTTAAGTGTTCCCGTCTGAACCAACACCGTTGCCAAATAACCACGGCCTTTGTCCAGCGATGCTTCAATCACAGTACCAGAAGCGCGACGTTCTGGGTTGGCTTTGAGTTCGAGCAAGTCAGCTTCCAACAATACTTTTTCAAGCAAATCAGGAATACCAATCCCTGATTTTGACGAAATTTCTTGGGTTTGGTACTTTCCACCCCACTCTTCCACCAAAATATTCATATTTGCCAATGCTTCACGGATTTTTTCCGTATTAGCTCCAGGCTTGTCAATCTTACTAAAAGCAAATACAATCGGGCTTCCCGCGTTTTGTGCGTGGTTAATCGCTTCCCGCGTTTGAGGCATGATAGAATCGTCCGCAGCAATCACAATGATAACGACGTCGGTGACTTTCGCACCCCGCGCACGCATCGCCGTAAAGGCTTCGTGACCTGGTGTATCGAGGAATGTAATTCGGCGACCGCCATCTGTTTTTACGCTGTATGCCCCAATGTGCTGCGTGATTCCCCCTGCCTCACCCGCTGCTACGCGAGTACGGCGAATGTAGTCAAGCAATGATGTTTTACCGTGGTCAACGTGACCCATGATGGTTACGATAGGGGCGCGTTCTTGCAAATCAGCCTCATCGTCTTCGATTTCCTGTACATCGCCCTGAATTTCTTCTTCGGCAGAGATGAAGGAAACGTCATAACCAAACTCATCTGCAATCAAGGTAATGCTTTCTGCATCCAAACGCTGGTTGATTGAGACGAACATACCCATGCTCAAACAAACAGAAATAACCTCTTGCACCGACACGTCCATCAAAGAAGAAAGCTCATTGGCCGAGACAAACTCTGTTACCTTGAGTACTTTTGCATCTTCTTGTTCTTGCATCAAGCGATCTTCTTCTGCTACTGCCCGAACCCGGCGGCGCTCGCGGCGTTTGTCAGCTCCAAAGTTTTTACCACGCGTAGTACCACTCAAACGAGCATTTGTTGCCTTGATTGAGTCTGATACTTCTTTGTCAGAGATTTCCTCTTTGCGTTCGCGGCGGTTGTTGTTGGCCGTGTTTCCGCCCTTTTTATTGTTATTATTACTGTTGTTGTTGGTATTGTTACCGGTATTGGTATTGTTGGTATTTGTATTCCCACCTTGTCCTTGACCCGAGTTTGGTCCTCTGCGGTTGTTGTTATTGTTGGAATTATTGTTGTTACCTCCACCTTGCGCATTTCCTCCAGAAGCTTGCTGCGGTCTGTTCTGACCGTCCCTTGCAGGTCGATCGCCTTGTCTTCCGCTGTTGCCACTATTGTTGGCGTTTGTGTTATTGTTACTGTTGTTATTATTTCCAGCAGTATTGTTACCGCTGTTATTATTATTGTTGTTGTTGCGGTTCGCAGGCGCATTTTCAACCACCTTTTCCCCTTTGCGTACACGCTTACGCTTGCGTTTTTTGTCCTTGTCTTTATCGCGGTTTCCTCCCGAATCACCACCACTACGGCGATCAGTTGGAAGCTCAATTTTCCCTAAAATGGTCAGACCTTTTAGTGGATCAGCTTTCGCTTCAATAAGAACAGGTTGTGCCTCTACCTCGGGGGCAGCGGCAGCAGCCGGCTCTTCTTTAGCTGGCTGGGGAGGAGTTACGGGTGGTTGAGGTTTTTCAACTCGTGGAGCTGGTTTCTCAACCTCCTGTTTAGGTTGCGGTTGGCTTACTTCTACCTTCACTGGTGGCTCTTGAACTTTTGGTGGAGCAGGAGTTGGCTTCACCTCTTGCACTGGTTCTTCTTTTTTCTCCTCCACTTTAGGGGTTTCCACAGGTGGTTTTATTGGCTCTGGAGCAGGAGCTGGTTTTGTCTCCACTACTACTACTGGAGCAGGGGCTGGAGTTGGTACTGGCACTGGTTTTTCTTCAACCACTGGTGGTTTCACAACTACTGGTTCTTCTACCTTAGGCGCCACTGGTGGTTCTGGTTTTTTCTCCTCAACAGGAGGAACTACCACCACAGGTTTTGGCTCTTCAACTGGCTTGGGAGCTGGCTGAGGAGGTGTAACCGATGATTTAGGCGCGTCTAAATCAATTTTACCTACTACTTTCAATCCAATTTGAGATGTCTCGGCACGTAAAATCTCTGGTTCTTTTGGCGACGTTGATTCAGAGGCTGATTCACTAGCAGGTTTGTTGTTACCTGCTGCTTGTGAGCTACGAAAATACAGCACGGGGCTATCTTCTCCCTTTGCTGGTGGCGTGGTTACTACTTCTTCTTTTTTGGGTGCACTTCCCCCCAACAACGACTCAGCCTTGAATTCTTTCGCCAAAAACTCAAGTTGTTCTGCGTTTAGCTTTGTATTAGGATTGTTGTCCACCTTATACCCTTTTGCAGCCAAAATACTCGCAACCGCTGCGTGATTACGGTTGAGAATTCGGGCCGCTTGGCTAAGGCGCATACTTTTTTCTTCCGACATATTGGAAATTTTCGTACTAAAGTACGGGTTATTGTTTATTCGTTTTTCTGGAAAAACCCTGAAAATTAGTCCAAAGATACAGATTTATTTGTCAAGTCTTAGTATCTCTCGTACTAACAACGCCTAAAAACCGTTTGTAATGGACATTTTAAATCTAAAAGTCCTGAATTATTCAAACTCTCGGCGCAAAATTTCTAAGATTTCATCAACGGTTTCTTCTTCAAGATCGGTACGGCGAATCAACTCTTCTTTACTGATGCTGATTACTTGCTTCGCAGTATCCAAACCTATCTTACGGAATTCTTCGATCATCCACTCGTCGATTTCGTCCGTAAATTCGTTCAAGTCAACGTCTTCTTCGTCTTCCTGACCTTCTACATCGCGGAATACGTCGATTTCCATGCTCACTAAGCGGCCTGCCAACTTAATGTTTTGGCCCCCTTTACCAATTGCCAACGACACTTGGTCTGGTTTCAAATACACCGATACTCGTTTGGTTTCGCGGTCGATAACCATTGAGGTGATTTTTGCAGGGCTCAACGCACGCTGAATCAACAACTCTAAGTTTTCAGTGTAGTTGATAACGTCGATGTTTTCGTTGTTCAATTCACGTACAATCGTATGAATACGTGAACCTTTCATACCCACGCAAGCTCCTACGGGGTCGATGCGGTCGTCGTATGATTCAACTGCGACTTTGGCTCTTTCGCCTGGTTCGCGGACAATCTTACGGATATGGATAAGGCCATCGTAGATTTCAGGGATTTCGTTTTCAAACAAACGCTCCAAGAACACTGGCGACGTACGCGACAAGGTAATACGTGGCGTACCATTGTTTAACTCTACTTTGTGAATTACCGCTTTTACAGGCTCACCTTTGCGGTACTTGTCTTTGAAAATCTGCTCTTGTTTTGGCAATGCCAGTTCGTTTCCTTCCGAATCCAAACAAATAAGCTCATTTTTCAAAATTTGATACACTTCCACGTTAAGCAAATCGCCCACCATGTCTTTGTATTTGTAGTACAACAATTCTTTCTCCAAATCCTTGATTTTTTGAATCAATGTTTGGCGAGCTGTTTGCACCATACGGCGGCCAAAGTCCTCCAATTTCACTTCTTCGGCTACTTCTTCACCTACTTCAAAGTCATCTTGGATTTTACGGGCTTCTGCCAATGGAATTTTATCCGGTTCCCAAATATCTTCCGAGTTATCGTCCACGATTTCGCGGGTACGCCACATTTCGAGGTCTCCACTGTCTGGGTTGATGATTACGTCAAAATTGGTATCGGTTCCATATTTCTTACGAATCATTGTACGAAACACATCTTCCAATACTTTGATAATCGTAGGACGATCGATGTTTTTGGAACGCGCAAACTCCGCAAATGATTCTATCAATACTGCACTATCCATTTTCTTTCGAAAGAGTTAAGTGGCAAGCCACAGTTTATGATTATTCGTTAGTTTTTATTCGTATTAAAATTTGATTTGTACTTCTGCCCTGGCAATATCACCATAGGCAAAAGTCAACTCCGCAGGGACTTGGTCTTTCTTCTTTTTCTTCAATTCTTCCTTGACCGTAAAACCTTCGTCCGAAACAGCAATTAACTCTCCCCTTTTTTCGATTCCATCTTTCAGAATCACTTTCAGCGTACGGCCAATGTTTTTCTGAAACTGACGAGGAAAAGCTAAGGGATAATCTACGCCTGGCGAGGAAATCTCAAGGGTATAAGCGTGCGGAATAAGCTCCTCCGCTTCAATCATATCATCTAGTTTGCGGCTTATTTCGGCACATTCGTCGATGCTAATTCCCGCGTCACTATCCATTAATATCGTCACCTTTTGTCGAACTTTTGAAGGAGAAACTTGTACCTCCACAATGAAGTATTTATCCTCTTCCAAAAGCGTTGACAGCAAAGCGATTATTCTTTCTTTTAGGTTCATTTTTTGCCAACAAAAAAGGGGAATTTCGTTCCCCTCTGTAATCAATCATCATATAATTAGGGACAAAGGTAATTGATTTTTACTAATTTAGCAAGTGTGACTCTAACTTATGCTATGCCACAGCACTTTACCCTTCCCGAATACGGGCACATCCGAAAAGCATCTATTGCAGTTCGTAACGAACAAAGAGAAACACAGTCCGTTGTTTTTGTTCCTGACCGAGTTTTTGAACTAATGAAACAACTTTCTTTTCGGGGCAATGCCGAACCAATTTTAAGTTATGGGGTTCAGAAAGGGCAAGAGTTTATTCGGCTCAAAAACTACGTAGGATTACTACAACTACCCGACGGAACCCACATCGAAATTTTACCCAAAATTTCCGACTTCGCTAAAGTGTCGGAAATGCGATTGGCGCTGCTTCGAATGCTGCGAACAGTGCCTGATTTGCCCTTTCATCGGCTTTCGCAAGCGCAATTGCAGCACGCACACTTACCAGTTTGGGAGATTTTTATCTCCGCGTTTATTACTGAAATTGAACAATTGACCCGACAAGGGATTCAAAAAGCGTACGAAACGGTAGAAGCACAAAGTCGTTTTTTGAAGGGAAAATGGCAGTATCATCGCCAAAATCACGCTCATCCCGAATTATTAGCCGTTGAACACGACCAGTTTATCGCCGATATTTTACCCAATCGGTTGCTCAAAACCTGCATTGATTTTTTGGCCAAACGAAGTCAATATTTCCCCAATCAGGCCAAACTGCGAAAGCTCCGCTTTATTTGGGACGAAATACAGCCCTCCTCTACGCTGGCAGAAGACTTTCAAAAGGTTAGCCATTTGCCACGAAGTTTCGACCGTTATTCCCAAGCGTTAAAATGGGCTAAAATCCTGTTGCTGAATCAATCGTGGAGTACCTTCGGAAAAAACACTAACGAATCGCTTTTATTTCCTACCGAACAATTGTTTGAACGATATGTAGCACAAGGCTTTAAACGATACTGTCAAGAATACGAAGTTGTTTATCAAGAAACAGCCCACTACTTGCTTCAACGCCACGACGGAAAACCCCAATTTAAATTACGCCCCGACTTGGTTTTGCGACTTCACAAACAAGTGATTGTGATTGATATAAAATGGAAACACATTGCCCCTGATGCCCCCAATTACGGCATCGACCAAGCAGATCTGTACCAACTCTACGCCTACGGCCAGAAATACCGCGCAACCGAGTTGCATTTGCTCTATCCTGCTCACGAAAGTTTTACGACTCCCCTCCCCGCTTTCCGCTTTGATGATACGCTTCAGCTAATCATTCTGCCCTTTGACATTACTCAACCTTTATCGACCGCCATCGGAACAGTTCGGGCAATTATTGACCATCAAAAAAATACCCCGACAAGCTAGCTCATCGGGGTATCCATACTGTTGTTATTAATTCAGTTACTAAGCATTCAAGGCGCGGTTGCCAGTAGCTGCCAAACACGCTTCTTTAAACGCTTCGGTATAAGTCGGGTGTGCGTGCGACATGCGACTAATGTCCTCCGCAGATGCACGGTATTCCATCGCTACCACGGCTTCCGCAATCATGTCGGCAGCGCGTGGGCCAATGATATGAGCGCCCAAAATTTCGTCAGTTTCTTTATGAGCCAATACCTTAACCGTACCGTCGATGTCCATACTAGCGCGGGCACGTCCCAAGGCTTTGAACGGAAACGAACCCGACTTGTAAGGCACACCTTTGGCTTTGAGTTCTTCTTCGGTGCTTCCGACACTCGCTACCTCTGGCCATGTATAAACAACGCCTGGAATTAGCGAATAGTTAATGTGTGGTTTTTGACCCACAATGGTTTCTGCCACAAATACGCCTTCTTCTTCGGCTTTGTGGGCGAGCATTGCCCCGCGAATCACGTCACCGATGGCATAAATGTTAGATACTTTGGTCTGAAGTGTATGTTCGTCCACTTCGATTTTCCCACGTGCGTCGGTTGCCAATCCTGCATTTTCGAGGGCCAATCCATCAGTAAATGGACGGCGTCCTACGCTCATTAGGCAGTAGTCACCCGTGAAAGTAACCGTTTCTCCTTTAGGATTTTCGGCCGTTACGACCACTTCATCTCCCGTATTTTCCACCGTTTTTACTTTGTGGCTCAAATAAAAATCAGCGCCAAGCTTTTTCATGCTACGTTGAAGCTCTTTGCCCATCGTACTGTCCATGGTCGGAATCATGGCTGACGCATACTCTACAAAGCTCACTTTAGCACCGATACGTGCATAGACCGAGCCTAATTCTGCCCCAATCACCCCTGCGCCAATCACGATAAGGTGCTTAGGCACTTCTTTCATTTGAAGGGCTTCGGTAGAAGTAATGATGCGTTGTTTGTCGATGGTGATGCCAGGCAGTGACGAAGGTTTCGAGCCTGTGGCGATAACGATATTTTTTGACGTTACCATTTCAATTTCGCCCGAATCTTTGGTCACCTTCACCGTGTTTTTATCCACGAAAGAGCCTTTTCCTTGGTAAACGTCGATTTTGTTTTTCTTCATCAAAAATTCTACCCCTTTGCACACTTGGCTAACCACCTCGCTTTTGCGGGCAATCATCTGTGCCAAATCCACTTGCAGGTTTTCGAGTTTGATGCCATGTTCAGCAAAGCTATGCGCCGCATTGTGGTAATGTTCCGACGAGTCAAGCAATGCTTTTGAAGGAATACAACCTACGTTAAGGCAAGTTCCTCCAAGCGTTTTATATTTTTCGATGATGGCCGTTTTCAAGCCTAATTGAGCACAACGAATGGCACAGATATAGCCTCCTGGCCCTGAACCGATAACGATAACGTCGTATTGCATTGGTTAGTTATTTAATAAAGATTTCAAATATAGGATGGATTCGTTTTCATGGCTTTCTAGATAGGTAAGGAGCGTTTTCCATTGGGCGATACGAGTATTTAGGACTTTATGCAGCTGATTAGGTTTATCAGGAAGTCCAAATTTTGTAATATCTAGTTTTGCCCGCTGACAAACAAGAATAATCCATGTCTCCAATTTCGGACAAATCATTATGATACTATTGTCCATTTTTCTATCGTAAAAAAGCTTAATTTGATGCTTTTCTTCTTTAAGCTCCAACCCTCTAATGTACTTCGGCTGGGCTATTTCAGGGTCTTCTTCAATCAACCCTTTCACGCTTGAATTTCTGGCTACCTTTTTACAAACTTCACCTTTATCGTCTTCATGCCTAACTTCCTTTCTAGTAATACCCAAAGTCATTACCAAAGCTTCATCAGGATTACACTCTAAAAAAATCATGCTTGTGGTAAAAATAAGTCCAAATTAAAGAACATTCCTGTATCCATAGAGGCCAGTTCCTCTATTTCGTCGTTTGATAAAAGGCGCAATTTGGTTTCGTAATTGTCCATATAAGTAATATATACAGCCAACTCTCGTATCGGTGTTTTAAAAATTAATGAACCTAAGAAATACGGGTTATGAGTCGCAATAAAAAACTGGTTCTCTGATTCATTTTGGGCAATTAGTTCAGCCAAATATTTATTATAAAATGGGAATATATTTGATTCAGGCTCTTCAAACAATAGTGCTGATTTTTTATTACTCTCCAAAGCCGCTATGTAAAACATTAGCCGTTGCAAAGTATCCGAAAGAGACGTATAAGGATATGTATATACAACATCCTTAAATTCTTTTAGCATGTTAATCTCTTTTCTTTCTACGTCTAAATTTAACTTATAACCTTTTGATTTTAATATTTCAGCAATAATTTCTCGCACGCTAGGATTAAAATGGATGACATCATACAAGTTTTCTCCGTGAGGAGGGTACAAGAAAAAACCATTTTTTGCCACAAATTTTTTAACATTTTGAAACCTATATGGCTTAAAATATAGCTCTTTACTTTCTTCGTAAGTTTTAAAATAAGTTTTCCAGTTTTCGTACCCACTTGGCAATTCGTAATCATAAGGCTGATCAACAGTCACTCCACTATTCTTTATTCCGAAATAGTATTCTTTGGATTCTTTAGAAAAAGTATAATTTAAAACGCTTACATTTTTACCAAATTTATACGTGAGACAATCTCCATCAGCCTGAACTTTAATTGAATCCTGAATCTGATTATCATAAAATATATCAGACATTCTCTTAAAGCGAACTAACTGGCGAATATCTCGTACGTGTCCAAAAGCAAACATCCCTAATGCTTCCAATATATTAGACTTACCAGTATTCGGCTCCCCAATGAAGACGTTAACTCGCCTAGTATCGAAAGTTAAGTCCCTTATCGACTTAAAATTTTGGATGCGTACATTATCAATCATATTGTAAAAAAAGCGTCCTGTAATTTTTTACAGGACGCAGGTTATTTATTTTTTTATACTTCCAACAACAAACGAGTTGGGTCTTCAAGGATTTGTTTCACACGTACCAAGAAGCTTACTGAGTCGCGACCGTCGATGGTTCGGTGGTCGTAGCTAAGTGCCACGTACATGATAGGACGTACCACGATTTCGCCATTTACGACAACTGGGCGTTCTACGATGTTGTGCATCCCCAAAATCGCCGATTGTGGCGCGTTGATAATCGGTGTAGAAAGCATCGAGCCAAAGATACCACCGTTGGTGATGGTGAACGTTCCACCTTGCATTTGGTCGATGGTCAACTTGTTGTCACGCGCTAAACCTGCCAAACGAATGATTTCCTTCTCGATTTCGGCAAAGGTCATTTTTTCAGCATTGCGAACAACAGGCACAACCAAACCACGGTCAGTAGAAACGGCGATTGAAATGTCTGAGTAATCGTTATATACCACTTCCTCACCGTCGATGAACGAGTTTACGACAGGGAACTCCTGCAACGCAATCGCGCACGCCTTGGTAAAGAACGACATAAAGCCGAGGCCAACACCGTGTTTTTCTTTGAATTTATCTTTGTATTTGGCGCGTAACTCCATGACAGGCTTCATGTCAACCTCGTTGAAGGTCGTCAACATGGCCGTTTCATTTTTCACTGCCACCAAACGGCGAGCAATGGTTTTACGCAACGAAGTCATTTTTACGCGACGCTGTCCGCGTGGGTCAGCTGCTTTCGGAGCCGCTGGGGCTGCAGGAGCTGCTTTAGGAGCGGGAGCGGGCGTAGCTGCTGCTGGTGCTGCTGCAACTTGCGCTTTTTCGGCGTCTTCTTTGGTAATACGTCCACCAACACCTGAGCCAGACACATCCGATGCACTAATGCCTTTTTCCGAAAGGATTTTAGCGGCAGCAGGCGATGGATGACCCGAGGCATAACCACTTTCCGATGCCACTGGCGCAGCAGCTGGGGTTTCTACGGGAGCTGGGGCTGGAGCAGCAGATTGGCTAACCCCTCCTCCTACTTCGATGCGACAGATCGTCGCACCAATAGGCAAGGTAGCACCTGCTTCCGCAACGATACGAAGCGTTCCTGCGGCTTCGGCAGGAAGCTCAAACGTTGCTTTGTCCGATTCGAGTTCGCACAAAACTTCGTCCAATTGTACGACATCACCGTCTTTTTTGTTCCAGTTTGCAATCGTCACTTCCGTAACCGACTCGCCCACCGTTGGCACTTTCATTTCAACCACCTTAGCGGCTACGAGTGCCGAAGCAGCAGGGGCAGGTGACGCCGCTACTGGAGCAGGTGTAGGAGCGGGAGCAGGTGCCGCAGCAGACGCTTCGATAATACAAATCAAACCACCAATCGGCAGAACATCTCCTTCTTGTGCTTTGATACGCAATACGCCATCGGCTTCTGACACTACTTCAAAAGATGCTTTATCAGAGTCTAAGCTGCATATTACTTCATCACGCTTGACGCTTTCCCCGTCTTTTTTCACCCAAGAACCAATGGTTACTTCGGTGATAGATTCCCCAACGGTTGGGACTTTTATTTCAATTTGTGACATCCTTCTTATTATCCTTTACGTGCTGAGGCACAAGTTAATCGTTAATTGTTATTTTCCAGCAAAAGCTTGTTCGATGAGGTCGGCTTGCTCCACCGTATGAATTTTCATGTAACCCGTCGCAGGTGATGCACTTGCTTTGCGGGCAATCACACTTCCCAAACCAATTTCTGGGAACTCACGGAGAATAAACGACCAGTAACCCATGTTTTCTGGCTCTTCTTGCACCCATACAACGTCAGCTTTTTTGTACTGAGCCAAATGCGCTTCAATTTGCTTTTTAGGGAACGGATGCAATTGTTCAACCCGAATGATGGCCACGTCTTTGCGTTGGTCTTTTTGCTGTTTGTCGTACAACTCCCAGTAAATTTTACCAGTACACAACAACACTTTTTTCACCTTTTTAGGGTCAGCGTACGTATCGCCGATGGTTTCTTGGAAACGACTTCCTTCCAAGAAATCGCTCATTGGAGAAACCGCCATTGGGCTACGTAGCATCGACTTAGGCGACATCAAAATACACGGCTTACGGAACGGCGTCGTGAGCTGACGGCGCATCATGTGGAACAAGTTGGCAGGGGTCGTGATGTTACACACGTACATATTGTACTCAGCCGAAAGAATCAAGAAACGCTCTGGACGGGCGCTTGAGTGCTCAGGGCCTTGGCCTTCGTAGCCGTGCGGTAATAGCATCACCAAGCCGTTCATGGCATTCCATTTTGACTCGGTAGCCGCAATAAACTGGTCAATCATGATTTGAGCACCGTTCACAAAGTCTCCAAACTGTGCTTCCCAAATCACCAATGCGTGGGGGTTGGCCATCGCATACCCATATTCGTAGCCCATTACTCCGTACTCTGAAAGCAATGAGTTATAAATTTCAAATTTACCTTGTCCTTCACCAATGTAAGCCAAGCTGTTGTGCGTAGCGTTGGTTTCGCTTTCGTGCAATACCGCATGGCGGTGCGAGAAAGTTCCGCGCTGTACGTCTTGCCCTGTCATACGCACCGTTCTGCCTTCGGCCAAAAGTGAACCGTAAGCCAACAACTCACCCGCTGACCAGTTGAAAGGTTTTTCGCCCGCAAAAATCTGCTTGCGTTCTTCCAACACCTTTTCAATTTGTTTCAACACCTTGAAATCGGCAGGAAGGCTTGAAAGGGCTTTACCCACTTTCTCAATTACTTCTTTAGAGATACCTGTTTCGGGTGACTGTTCAAAATCTTCAGGTACCGAGCGGCGAAGTTCCGCCCAATCACGTTCGAGTTTCGGGCGCTCATAAGGCAACTGCTTTTGTTTTACTTGTTGTAACAACTCTTGCAACTCACCTTCCAACTCGGCACGCATTTGATCGGCAATCTGCGCATCCAATTCACCACGTTCCGTCAACTCTTTCAAGTACAAATCACGGCCGTTGAGTTGTTGCGAAATTTTGGCATACATCGTCGGTTGCGTAAAACGCGGCTCGTCCGATTCGTTGTGGCCGTATTTGCGATAACAAACCATGTCCACAAACACATCACGGTTAAATTCCTGACGGAATTCTACCGCTACTTTCATCACAAACGCCACTGCCTCTGGGTCGTTACCATTGACGTGGAAAATCGGCGCATCCACAATGCGGGCAATATCCGAACAATAAATCGACGAACGGTCGTCTTCGTGGTCGGTCGTAAACCCAATTTGGTTATTGATGACAAAATGCAACGTTCCTCCTGTATAATACGCAGGAAGATTCGACATTTGTGTTACTTCATATACAATACCTTGTCCAGCCACGGCAGCATCACCGTGAATCAAGATTGGCAATACAGGGTCATATTTATCTTGACCAGGAATGTGGTTGTAGTGTTCATCCGCACGGGCACGCACGTATCCAACTACGACAGGATTGACCGCTTCCAAGTGCGACGGGTTTGGCATCAGCTTGAGGCTTACTCGTTTGCCTTCGGGCGTCTCGATTTGGCTCTCGTAGCCCATGTGGTATTTTACGTCACCATCGCTAAACTCGTCCAACACTACGTTTTCTTCAAACTCATTGAACACTTGCTCGTAAGGCTTGTGCATGATATTGGTCAATACGTTGAGGCGACCACGGTGAGCCATCCCCACCACTACCTCTTCGACACCCAATTCAGCACCACGGTTGATGGCCACATCCAACGCTGGAATTGTCGCTTCACCACCTTCGAGCGAGAAACGCTTTTTGCCCAAAAATTTGGTATGCAAAAAGTTCTCAAACGTAACGGCATCATTCAATTTTTCGAGAATACGTTTCTTCTGTTCAATCGTTGGATTGAAGTTAAGAAACTCATTTTCAATCTTTTTACGCAACCAGCTCTTCACTTTACGGTCGCGGATGTATTGGTATTCAAAACCAATTTTACCCGTATAAACTTTTTGGAGAGCGGCAACAATTTCGCGGAGGGTAGCGGCACGGCCAAACACCTCAATTCCTGCTTCAAAAACAGTATCTAAATCTGCGTCTGAGAGGTTAAAATCCGATAAATCGAGTTCTGGATAGCGGTTTGTACGAGGCCCGAGTGGGTTGGTTTGCGAGGCCAAATGTCCCCGTTGGCGGTACCCTCTGATAAGGTGTACGACCTCCATTTCTTTACGCGTATGGCTCGCCGAGACGGGCTTTTCGGTCGTAGTCGCACCGTTTCCATTCAGTGTAGGCTTTGAATCACCGTATTTGAGTGAAAATTCAAACCCTTCAAAGAAACGTTGCCAGCTTAAATCAACGGAATCAGGTTGTTGTTGGTATTTTTGGTACAACTCTTCAATGTACGCAGCTTCTGAATTCGCTATATATGAGTATTTTTCCATTTAAAAACCACTTAGTTTCAGGGGCGCAAAGTTAGCTTTGAATTTGTAATTAATTGCAAAAATCGTATAGTTTTAGCAAAAATCTAATCTCTTTGAGGATTCGGTTGAAGGGTAAAAACAATTTCGTGGATTCCCTTTCCTACTCCTGCGATGTTATTGGTTTGGGCGTTAAAATCTTCTACTCGACGAGAACTATATGCATAACCAACCCGAATATTCTTCGATATGTCGTAAGCGAGCAGTGCTTGCCAGTAAGTTGTACTGCCAAATCGAATCGATAACCCGCCCGTAAAGCGGTCTTGTACAGTAGCAATGGCGTTTAAATCAAGGCGCATTTTTGCTTTTTCGGGCTTGGTAAGAAGTAGAGATGGCTTGACAATGATTCCGTCGCTTACTTCTGATTTCATACCCAATTGGACAAAAATGGGGCGTTGGTAATTGATTAATCCGCTCGTGCTGTTGTATCCGTACTGCTGTTTGAGGATTTCGGGCATCGACACTCCTCCAAAAAACGTTTCATCTTCGTAATAAATTCCCACGCCCGCACTTGGTAGGGCTTTGTTGATGTTTCCTCCCGTATTGAGCACGTCGCGGGCAGGTAATACGTTGATTCCACCCAAAGCGCCAATCGACAATTTTTGGTAGTCCGATATTTTATGGATGTAACTAATGCTCCCAAACACGGCCGTATTGGCCGACACGCGGTCGTTTAGCCCTTGTAACCCTAAGCCAATTTTTCCGTTCGCTACGGTTCCGTCCATGGCAAATGATTGGGTAATAGGCAGCCCTTGCACACCTGCCACAAATTGACGCCGCAATACGGCATTGAAATGGAAGGTTTCACGGACACCCGTTGCGGCGGGGTTAATCACCAGTGGATTTACCAAATACTGGGCATACTGCACTTCGCGCTGGGCTTGGGCGTGGTGAGCGGTTAGCAGGAAGCAGTTGGCAGTTAGGAGTAGTAAGGAGGCCGTTTGTCGTAAATATCGTTTTTTCATCATTACACAAGTTGATTCATTCATCAACGCAAAAGAAAGCAGGAATCTTGCCAAACACAACAAAAAAAGCAGAAGTCCTTTCGAGCTTCTGCTTAGGAGTGAATTTAAAGCCATTTTTTAGGCGTACGCAGTATCCCAACTAGATAAACAAAACAGTTTTATCAATTACCGAGCAATATTTCCCTTACCTCCTTCAAAATACGCGAATCGCCTCTTTTGATGATTTTCAGATTTTTGTCCAGTAAAAAGTACGTTGGATAAAACGTGACATTTAGCTGTTTTGCCAGCGTTTTTTCACCCTGACGCTCTTCTTCTATTTGAGTCCAACGGATGTCTTTTTTCGTAAGCAGCGCGCGGAGCGGCGAACTGGGGACTTCATTTTCTCCCGCAATCCCGATGATTTGAAGGCGGGAGGCGTCAAAAGTCGTGTATAGGTCTTGTAATTCGGGAATCGCCTTGATGCACGGCCCACACCAACTCCCCCAAAAATCCAATAGAATGTAATCTGATTTTATTTTCGACAAGTTTACTTCTTTGCTCTCAATACTCGTCTTCTTAAACGGCGGAATGCGAACCCCTTCTCCAAAACTCTCTATTTTCTTGATTTCATTCACAATCGCTTGGTAAAACGGGTGATTTCCCCAAGCAGTTGCATAAGCTTTCAATTGCTCTTTTTGCACGCTTTTAGGCCAAGCCGCCCACCTACCTACCATTAAATAAAAATCATTGAAATTTCGACGGGAAGCAAAAATCATGCTGTCCAACTGTTTATTTAGCTCCTCAATTGCCTGATTAGACTTTTGTAGGTATTTTTCTGCCCCTAGGGTATCCCCTGCTGCTTGTAACTTATTGTACTCAATTGTATTGGCTACTAATTTATTTCGTAGAGGCAATATCGTTTTTTGACTAAAATCATCCAATTCCGTCGTTAAACTACTCCCATTGACAATAAACTTACTAGATTCATCAAAGACGATTTCGGCATCACGCTCCCAAACAAAATCTTTAAAGGTTTGCATTACTTTATTTGCTGTCACCCTATAAAAAGTCAACGGTGATTTTTTGCGGTTTAGTGTCGCTGCTTCTTTGGCACCAATCTTGAGAGAATCAAACGGTTGGAAATCATTGTAACGTCTCATTTCTTCCAATTGGACAGTAATAGGCTTTTCGGTCGTATTGCGAATAGTCAGGGTTTGTCCAACACCTTTCAGGCTTCCTATCATCACCCCAATAAGAATTACAAAGAATGGTTGTGGTTTCATTGTACTGTTTGTTTTTACTGCGTTTGCCACGTTAGCACAATTAGCTAAAACTAATAAAAATTTATCAGGGCTGGCTTCCTATATCCTTTATTAAATCATACAGTCGGCTACCATTCATTGGGCTTGGCGCGTTGTATATCGCTAAATTTCCTTTTTTGTTGATGATAATCGTTCTTGGGATGCCTGTGAAATAGAGATTTCGACACAGCAACGAGTTAAAACCTTCAGGCAAAAAATAATGCAAATTACTCTTCGGCCAACGACTTTTACCCCTCACCCAATCTTCGTACTTTCTGTCAAAGGAGACAAACATATATACTACTTCGCTGTTCTCCATTTGTTGTTGTATCATCGCAAGTGCAGGAAAAGCTTCGATGCAAGCTCCGCACCACGTTGCCCAAAAATCAACCACGATTACTTTATTTTTATTAGCCTCAATAATAGCTGACAGCGTAATGTCATTGTTGGAAGCATCTTTAAATTTGGTCGATAATACCTCCTTACTGAAATACTGGTTGGTCGTCGTCGTAATTGATTCAATGTGTTTTAAATGATTCAAGCGGATTGAATCTTTAAACGCCACTTTTTCCTTAGAAAAGAGCTCCTTGATTAAGTCCGAATATGGCTCAATCGTTTGCGAAGCAAATGGTTTTAGCATTAACAAAATGAGCGCTTCTCGATCTTCTTCTCGAAAGAGTTCATTGATTAATTCGTATTTGAAGGCTAGATTCTCTCGGTTATAGTCCTCTTTATTATTCCCTAGCTTAAAATCATAAAACTCTTTTAGCCCCACCGCATAACTGTAGTTATCAACCTTGTTTTTATTAAAAAGGGATAAATCAATGTCTTTGATAAAATCATCGGCCACCGAACGTGATACAAAACCCGCTTTGATGGGGACAAGTTTTCGATGAACCATATTATACTTGGTATCTATTTCCAAGTACTTTTTGTAGTCAACCGCCATACTGTCTGCGTGCTTGGCAATCATCGCCATTTTTTTATCATACTCACTTGACAAATCCTTGTAATAAAGTGACCAATCACTTAGATTTCTATCAATCACAGTATAGTTCATGCTTTTTAGCCTACTCTTCATCAGGTAGTTGTACTTATTTTTACCCATCGCCTCGGTTACATAGTTTTCGTCACTCATCACCAAAGAAATGGTATCATTGGGGCTAATCCAGACGTAGGCATTCCCTAATTGCAAGTACTGTGGTTCTGGCAAAAAGAAATTAAGCTTAAACCGATTCGTGCTGTCCAGGTCTGCCTCTGCCACAATCGTACTCTTTTGTAAAACAAAGTCGAAGTGACGCACTCTTAACTTTGGGAGTTTTGTAGCAGTAACTCTGCCTTTAATGTGAACATTAGGCTTTTCTTGTGCCCAAAGTTTGAAAGTTGCACAGAAAATCAACGCAAATAGCAAAGAGTATGGAATTTGAAAATACCTCATTTTGTAAGTATTTTTAGAAATTGAGCCACAACTACAGGTCGCTCTAGCTCGTGTTGAATGATGTTACGTACAATAAAATACACTGTATAAGGCATAACGATAACCACTCGTTCATAAACGAATAGCAAGAGAATTATAATGACTCTATCAATAATTTATTTAAAATAGGCAGTGTTGAATCGTAGTCCTTCTCTTGCCCACGTTTATAGATGATTTCCCCCGATTTATTTATTAAAAAAACTTCAGGAATACCCATTACTCCGTAAGTATCTCTTAAAGATCTATTTCCAAAAATATGAACCCATTCCATTTTATATTTTTGAACAGCTTTGCTGAAACTTGTTGAATCATCATCCAAATTGATTGAAATAATCTCTAATTTATCCGAAGGATATTTTTCTTTAATTTTCAATAAAGTTGGAATTTCTTTGACACATGGCCCACACCAAGATGCCCAAAATGTTAGCAAAATGTGCTTACCTTTATAATCAGGCAATTTAATACCCTTCCCTCTAACATCCTGCAAGTTAAAATTAGGGGCTAAATCTCTCTTTTTTAAATTCCTTGACCTGAGTGTATTCTCTATAAATTCACCTTCAATGCTGTTTTTAAGGCTATCTGGGAAAACCGTGTTGTATATTTTGAATAATGTATCCAGAGGGGTGAGAGAATTTACAATCATTCCTTTTCTGAATAACCAAAATGAATAGTATAAATTTCCGTTCTCTTTGATAAATGCTAGGTATCTATCATTAAGTAGCTGCGATTTTTCATGATATAATTTTACAGCTTCTTCGTCATTTTTTGCTATTTTTTCTTGGTTTGAAAAATAAAAATCTTGAAAGTTCTTTTCTTCATTAGCTTTAAAATCATTGAATTTACTTTCTCCCATTTGGCTAACTTCTATAGCATTAACCAATTTTCTCTTACTTAGTGGGTCAGAAAAAGTTGAATCAGAAATAAAAGTTATGGTTGCAGGTTTATCAGTTACCCAAAAGTTATTAAATTCCTGATATTTATTATTTTTATCCCGATATGCAATCATAATAGTAGCATACCTTGCATAAAAACTATCAGAAAGCATACATTGCTTATCCTTAAAATACGGCTTTATTTGAATTCGACTTTTCCCATTTTCATAGTAAATCACAAATGCTTTTTCGTTCACATTATTAGGAACAACAATTTTTGCCGAAAACAATCTCTGAGCGACAACTATATTTGGCAAAAAAACAAAAACAATTAATAAGTATTTCATAACCTATTTAGTTTTAGAAGATTGCTTATTGGAAATCATATAATGACTACTGCAAGAGCAAGTAAGTTATATTCATACTCTCACCGATGGCTCCTTGCTGTGATAAAAGTGGATGTACGCCACGTCATCCAGCGCCCTCGCTGAGGCTACTTTTTTAATACGTTTTACCGAACCCGAAATTCATGCGAAAATGGCTGGTTTTCGGCGGTTAGGCCGTTGATGGTCACGTAATAGGTAGTACCTCTGGGCAATAGAAAACGAACCGTCGTCTCTCCTTCTTTTGACAACTCCGTGGTTGGCTGCCAATAAAACAACTTTCCCTCGTTGACAGAAGCCGTTGGGGCATTGGAGTGACTGACCGCCCGCTTTGTCACGACGTTGATAGCGCCATTTTTACCGCGCAACCCCAACAACGGATTCGCGCGTTTGATGACTTCAATACGTTCTACTTCGCTCACGGGAATAGCGCTGAGGCTCTGTAGCGTTCCGTAAGGAATGCCATCTAGTAAAAAAAGCGGTTCGTCTTCGGTGGAAGCGGTGGCGCGTAGGCTATATCCTCCGCCCCTGACTCGAATTCCCTTTCGGCTAAAGCCACCGTTGTCGGTCGTCTCAAAAATATCAATGCCTGGCACTTTGCTTTGCAAGGCCGTGACAACATTCCCCGAAATAATATCTCGTAGGTCTTTGCTCTCGACTACGTAATCTATTTTCCCCAACAAGGTCTGGGTAGCACGTTTGTTTTGCTTGACTTTCACCTTGACTTCTTCGAGGGTGATGGTATTGGGGGCACTCGCGAGCGTTGACGTATCCGCTATGGCCATTACTGGCAGTGAAGTATCCGCGCTTGTTGCTTGGGTATCTTCGATGATGGCAATGGATACGCTTCCTTTCACGGGCGTCCCATCCGTTTTTTTTACCTGAATCCTAAAAAGAATGGAATCGCCTTCAAACGAATGTTTAACCGATACCAACGGCGGTGGCGGCGTTTCCAAAGCACTTAAAATGGGCAGCGGGGCCTCCTGTTTGGGTAATAACAGTTGCCAATTAGAGGTTTCTGCCAGCGGCTCAGGGTCAAAATCCAAGGGCAATAAATCAGCCATTCTTCGCTCGGCAATGTCTCCCGCCCATTCGCTACTATTCGCATCAAAAAGCAAGCCCGAGGTCGTCACTTCTGCTTTGCCGCCTTTGAGACGTAGCCACGATACGGCAAAGGGTGCATCTTGGTACGTACCTATTCGCGACATTTGGTTGATATTCAGGATTTCTATTTCATTCCGAATGTATAGTTCTCGTGAAGTCGGCAATTTTCCCATTCGTACGGCAGCAGTATCATTGAATGGAAACAACCGTTTTCCTAACTGTGGGTTTAAATGCGTAAACGTTGTTTTTTCGCGGTACGTAGGACTGACTTCATACACCACAAACCCTTCTTGTTTGAGTTTGTTTTGGGACAAGGCTTTGAAGAAATGGCGCTCCGACCCCTCATAAGCCCGTTGACGATTTTCGGCGACTTTCTTTTGTTGTTTGGGGTCGCTGAGTTTCATTTCCTCAAACCGCGCCAAACCCGCAAAGCTACTGCGTATAGAGGAAATCGTTCCTCGTTGAAGTTCAAAGAAAATAGTGTATCCCAAGGCTTTGTTTTCTAGCACAATGGGCTGTTTGGCCAACGCCATAAGCGCATCGCCGTCTTCCTCAAAATCAACTACCCAGGCATTTGTGATTTTGGTGTGTCGCGCATTTTCCCCCGTTCCGACAAACGCCTTCTCAAATTTTTTGAATTGTTTAAGCCATGTTTGGTCACGCTTACCTTTAACGGCTACTTCGGCAATGGATTGCTGGGCGGGCACCAACGACACGGCCAACCACAGGGAATCCCGCTGGGAATACACCATTTTTTGACGAAAAGTGGTATAACCCACCAACGACACCACCACCTCAACGCTACCCCCCTTTATGTGCTGAAAGATGTTTTTGAGGGTAAAATTTCCCAACGTATCGGTTTCGGTCGCTTTGGAGGTATTGCTCACGAACACAACCGCAAAGGGCACGGGGGCTTTTGTTTGCGCGTCTATGACCTTCCCCACGAGCGTTTGGGCAGCCGCGTCAAGAAACAAACAAAACAGTAACCCGACGATTAACGTCCTTTCCCAGAATCTGTACATACGATTTAGTCGAATGATGCCATTATTCCAAGAAAGTTAGTGAATTACGAAATGGTTAGCAACTGTTTTGATACCAAGTTGAGAAAATAGGTCATTTCCACAATTTTCTTAGTTCGTACAACATACGTTCGGCTACGCTGACATCATCCGTAACTATTTCTGCTGTGGCGTTTAAGCCATTTTTGAAGGGTAAAGTTTTGTGCGTCGAGGTCTGTAAACCTTTGGGTAAAACGACAAAAGCCAGAAAAGTGCTGTCGGACGAAGGAACTGAGGCGATGGTTCGGAGCTCGCCCGCGACTACGCCAAACTGTTCAAATGGATAACTTTGAAATTTGATAATTACACGCTGTCCTACTTTTACTTTCCCCCCATTTTGTTGAGGGATTTTCACTTCCCCCAAAGCGTTATTTTCAGCGTTTCCTACGTAAAAAAGCACATCATCAGCTTTTACCAGTTGCGTCTCTTGCCAAAGTGACGTAAAATAAACCTGTCCATTTTTAGGAGCTATAAGTAAGTAACGTACTTTCCATGCCATTAGCGAAGCGCGTAACGTATGTAAGGCTTGGCTACACTTTACTTTTTGGTCATTAGCTTGTTTTTCAAGCTCTGCCATTTCCTTTTGTTTTTGAAGTTGAGCAGTTCCATTGGTCGTTATGCTCATTTCTAACTGCTTCAAAGGCATTTTTTTATTCAGGTAATTACGTTCTTCTCGGTTCATTTCCACGGCTGCAATCACCCGTTCTTGAAAAAGTTGTTGGTGCATTTTAAATTCTTTTTCCACCAACGCAAATTCTTCTCGCTGTATTTCTAATTGGGCTTTCAGGTGTTCGTGATTCAGCCGTAAATCTGATAATTCTTGACTTAAAAAGTGCTGTTTTTTAGCTAGGTATCCATTGGCAAAAAGCGTAGAGGTTTCATTAAATTGCTGGATAAACGCTTGGTAATCGGCCTGTAGCTCGCCTAATTGTTCAAAATCACTACTTCCCACAACCGACAACAAGTCAAAGCGGCTTTTATTCACCCACTTTGCTATGGTTTCAAGTTGTTTTTCCAAAGCTGCTACCTGCTGCGGTGAAGCTGTACTTTCCACATATCCCAATAATTGTCCCTCACGTACTTGCTCATGCTCGCGAACGCTTAATTTGACTAACCGACCATTGGTTCGGGCTACTACGGGAGTGGGAGCATTGTCGGACGTAAGTCGTAATTTAGCTGTTACAATTTCAGGATACCGAATGACCCAAGCCAACACCATAACTCCCCCTAAAATCAGTAAAAACAACGAATTTCCCCATTGCACTATCCAGGGAGGTTGATGACTTAACACTTCTTGTAGCTCTTCGTTACGAAGCTCTTCAAACAAAGCAGCTCCCTCGGGGCGGTCAGTGTATAGGTCGTTTTCTTCCTTTGTCATTTTTATTATTTGTCATTTCGTAGAAATCCAATCCCATATCACAACTCCAACTGATTTTTCACCAATTGGTAATACTCCCCTTGCCTGCGTGTCAATTCAGCATGAGTTCCTATTTCGGTGATTTCCCCTTTATCCAATACGACAATCTGGTCTGCATTCTTGACCGTGCTTAGTCGGTGAGCTACTACAATGACTGTCCTGCCTTTAAAAAATTCGTTCAAGTTTTCTACAATCACAGCTTCGTTGTGAGCATCCAAGGCATTCGTAGCTTCATCAAAGAAAATATATTGGGGGTCTTTATAAACGGCTCGGGCAATGAGTAACCGTTGTTTTTGGCCTTGGCTCACGCCTGTCCCTTCGACTCCTATTTTGGTATGAAATCCCAAAGGCAACGATTCAATAAACTCCAAAATATTAGCAACCTGTGCGGCATGATAGAGTTTTTGGCGGTCAATGACCTCTACTCCCACGGCGATATTACGGGCGATGGTATCTGAGAAGATAAATCCATCTTGCATCACTACACCGCATTGTTTGCGCCAATGCTTATGGCTGATATTGTTTAACCCCACCTCTCCTACTCGGATTTGTCCTTTCGTAGGGTCATAAAATCAGAGCAATAATTTTAAGAGGGTGGTTTTGCCACTACCGCTCATTCCTACAATGGCGGTAGTCTTCCCTTCTGGAATGCTCAGGTTGATGTCGCGCAGTACAGGTTCATTGCCTGCTCCTCGATAGGTGAAAGACACATTACGGAAGAACAGCCCCCTAACCCCGCGCGGCGTACCGTCCAATGGGGGAACAGTTATTCCCCCATTGGACGGTACGCCGCGCGGGCCCTCTTCGTTTTCCAACTCATAAATTTCGTTCAATCGCTCCAAACTAATTTTGGCGTCCTGTCCCGACTGAACCAATCCGATAAGTTGTTGAAGTGGCGCATTGACTTGACCAATAATATACTGTACTGCCAACATTCCCCCCAAGGTAAGTTGACCATTAATAACCGCCTGTGCCGACAAAAACGTGATAAAAATGCTTTTACCTTCGTTGATAAGCAGTGCACCTGCTTGCTGCCACTGCGAAACAGCCAAACTTTTCATCCCGAGCTTGAACGACTGCGTTTGCAACTGTTCCCATTGCCAGCGCATGGGAGTCTCCGCCCCTGCCAAACGAATTTCGTGCATTCCTTGGATAAGCTGAACCAAAGTACTATTACTTTGGGCGGATACGCCAAAACGCTGATAATCTAATTTTCGACGAACCTTCAAAAACAACACTACCCAACCCGCGTACATCAACGCTGACAGCATCAAAACCCCAAAAATGGTGAGATTATAAAATGCCAATACCGACCCAAATATCACTAAATTGAACATCGAAAAGAGGGTATTCAGCGCCTGACCTGTCAGAAACTGCTCAATGCGATGGTGGTCTCCAATACGCTGCATGATGTCGCCAAACTGCTTCGTATCAAAAAAAGACAGCGGCAAACGGGTGAGTTTGATAAGAAAATTGGAGAGCAGCGACAGATTGAGCCGCGTGCTGAGGTGCATCAGCAACCAAGAACGTATAAACTCTACCGTTGTACGCCCCACGGTTAAGGCCAACTGCGCCAACAAAACCAACAGTACAAAGGAAGGATTACGCGTTTGTACGCCTACATCCACCACCGACTGCGTGAGAAAAGGAAAAATAAGCTGTAACAAGCTCGCCACCAGCAGCCCTATAGCTAATTGCCCGATTAAACGACGATGCTGAAGAAGATAATCCCAAATACGGCCAGCCCCCAAAGCAGCCCCGCGCGGCGTACCGTCCTTACCCCCAATGGGGGAATTATTTTTCCCTTTATCCTCACTGTATTCCATTCCCCCATTGGGGGCAAGGGGGCTTGGCTCTAACAACAACGCCACGCCCATCTTTTGGCCATTGACAATGGTGGTAGCCCAGTGTTTTTCAAACTCTTCGCGGGTGTAGGTGATAAGGCCACGGGCAGGGTCAGCGACTTGAACCCCACCACCCGACCTCCTCCCCAGTAGGGAGGAGGAGAGAAAAGCCCTCCCTACTGGGGAGGGTTGGGGTGGGGTTATTACCACAAAATGATTCTGAGACCAGTGTACAATGCACGGAAGAGGGGCTTCTTGGAGGAGTTTATCTAACGAGACTTTGACCGCGATGGTGCGAAAACCGATACTCTCCGCCGCCTCCGCAATACCGAGTAGATTGACCCCATCTTTGCCGATTTGCGTAAGTTCCCGTAACTCCTGCGCCGAATAGCTTCGCCCGTAGTACTTAGCTACCATGCGCAAGCACGTAGAGCCGCAATCCATGGCCTCGTGTTGGCGGTAGAGGTGGAACTTTTTGAGCATTCTTGATAAAAGGTTATTTTTGCCAAATGAATGAACCTAACTACCGATTAACAGAGTCCTCTGATGGGTATTAGAAAATTTTGATAGTATCAATGACAAGAAAGTCATTCGCAAAGCAATTGGATTCTATGAGTTAATATACGCCTCAACTGCGGTTCAATTAGTGTTTGGCGATTTGATATATGGAAAGTTAGACGTAATAGAGTGCAGGAATTATTTCTGAACAAGTTCTTCTTTTAGAAAGTCAATCACCCAATTTACTTTTTTAACAAACTCATCTGGTTTATTTATATCAAAACCTATATCCTTAAATCGAATATACCCATTTCTATCTATGATAAATTTGGTTGGTAGATTAATAACCCCATAGCTTTGCGCAATTTCATCTGTATCATCAAAAAGAACATTAAAATTTTGTCCTTTTTTTTCCATTATTTGCTCGACTTTTTCCTTATATCTCGCGTCCTTCTCTTTTGTATCAATAAAGACAAAAGCTAAAGTTGAATCATTTTCATGTTTCTTCATTATATCATAAAAATAGTCAAAAGAAGCTATACAAGGGCCACACCAAGTGGCCCAAAAATCAACTACAATCACTTTCCCTTTCAGTTGACGTAAATCAACAACTTCACCTTTCCTATTCAATAAAGAAAAATTAGGAGAAACTTGCTTAACCATTTGTTTTTTTAAAGAATTTTCCCAAAATTTATATTCCTGTTTTTGTATTATTTCAACATCATCTAAATAAGTTTCCTTGAATAATTTACTAACAGCAGTGCTTGCTTTACCTATCCCCATAATAATTTTCATTTCTTGTTGAGCTTCTTGTTCCATTCCTGACTCAATTAAAGTAAATATATAAGCTTCGTTACAATAAATTAATTGTCTTTTACCATAATCGACTGCAGATTTTCTCAACAACACGAGAGCTTCTTCATACTTATTTTTTTTCTTTAATATACACCCGTAAGTACTTAAATAATTAGCAAATTTCTCCTCCTTTATTTGAATCATTTCTCTCTTTGTTAAAAAAGATTGAAAAGAGTTATTATTTAATTTTAACAAATCCCTTTCAGTAATATCTATTGAATTAATGATTAATTTTTCAGCAATATCTAAATAAACACCTGTCTTGCAAAAATCTGACGCAACTAAATTTGAGATTGATGCAATACTATCTTCAATATTGACATCAAGTAACAATTGGTACCAATCTTTCCATTTATTTCTCTCAAAATAATCCTTATATAATCTCATCAGGAAAAGTATCTGAGTAGTTTTCACATATCGTATTGCCAGCTCATTTGTTAAATAAGCATAATCTTTCACTAAACTTTCGTAGATATTTTTTTTTTCTTCAAAATTTAATGCTTTACTAAATGCTAATTGAATTTTCATCACTTTATTCTGAATGGCATAGTTATCATCAGGAAATCGGATCTGTTGTAAATTAGTAAAATAATCCACATTTTTGATATTTTTTAGTTGTTTATAATTTTCTATTAGTGTCTGAAACTCATCTTCATTCAAATCTTCTATTTTCGCAAATTGCTCCAGTTCAATCTCTAATAATTTTCGATTTTTTATATCACTACTTAAAGTGTTAAAGTAAAATTTCATATACCAACTACGTTTTGTTAGGGGATATTTTTCAAATTCTGTCTCAAACAATTCTTTGGCAATATTCATTGCATCATTCTTTAATTTATTACTATTTATTAATCTACAATAGGCAATTCCCGTATCTGCATATGACCCTTTTAGAGGAATTTCTTTATTATCATGAAGTATAATGTAGTAAGATAAATTGTTATTAGTATCAAGAATATCGAAACTTTCATTTGTTGGAATTATTACTATACTTACCACATCATTATCAGGCTTTAGAATTAACATTAAGTTGTTATTTTCTGTATCAAAATTCATATCAATAGCGTATGTTTTATTGTCTGATCTCACATAATATATAAGTGCTTTTATATTTTTACAAGTATCTAATGGAGTACCTTTAGGGTTATAATATATATGTATATTTTGCCCAAGACGAGGTTTTTCTGGCAAAAAACTGATACCAGACTTTTGACCTTTAGCAATAAATAAGTTAGACAAAACAATTAACAATAATAATATTACATTTTTCATATTTTTATGCCATTAAAACTAAAACAACAAATAGGTTGTAGTAAAAACAGTAAGGTTATCAAGTATTGTAAAGAAATTACAATTTAGGAAATATTATTTATGAATACAAGAAACCTGTTTATGCGTCTTGTATTCATAAATATCATACTTTAACATTCACAAAGAACTCCCAAAACTTCTCCGCAATAAACATTGGCAGCCTCTGCAAGCTCTGTCGATGTTCCCATATGTGCAGTAAAAGAAGATGTTCCATTTCCACAAGTACAACTATACCATGTTGTACCACACCATAATGGGTTATCCCCCCCTCTCACTTCCTTCATCTGCATACGATTAAGCGTATTGTTTGCAAAATTTGTTAGTAACTTTTCCATTTTTTGATTGTTTAAAAGTTTAAGATGATTTATTATGTTGATTCGGCCAAATCCGTAGTAAGGTGTTGCATAAGACGTGATGCTCCTGTCAGTCCATATAATTCGGGTAGTTCTTTTCCGTTTATAAAAAATGTGGGTGTTCCCTCAATATCCGCTACTTTTGTCCAATCACAGTGAGCTTCTATTATATTGTCGGGCACAATAGACGAATCGGCAGGATACTGCGCCGCCCATGCGTCGTAGTTTTTGGTGGTTTGGCCGTACCAAGCCGCTATAGCAGCCCCTAAACTCTGCGAGAGTCCTACCCGAATTCCTCTTTCTGAAACAAATCTTGCCATCATGTGTTTGGCTACTTTTGTTTTACGACCATCGGGGTCATAGCAAACAGCAAAGATGATTTGGGCTTTTAGATTTGGGTTTTCAGCTAATACTTCCTCTAACCTTGCATGTGCGTGGGCGCACGGCCCACAATAAGGGTTGGTAACCATTGTAATCGTATGCTCCGCAGCGGGGTTTCCCAAAACAATTGGCTGTAAATCGGCAGGTACGGATGGCATTTGTTTTTGCTGCTTGAGCAATGCTTCAAACAACACAGGGTTGTTTTTAAACTTCCGTAATTCTCGCTGCCATCCGTCAGCTTGTTTTGATTTCAGGAGTAAAGGCTTGATAATGAGCCAGAGGAGGATGGCAGCCCCCCAACCCCCAATGGGGGCTAAAATTACGCTGTAAATCTCTTTCCGCTTTATCAAATCATTCCAGTCTGAAAGTAAATTGATTCCCCCATTGGGGGTTAGGGGGCTGAGACACTCCGCCCAAATCACCACCTGCACCGCCACACACAACGGACACCACTGCTTGGCTACCCGCCACTGGTACCAGATAGACCAAAAAGTGTAAGGTAAAGCCAAGCCCCCCAATCCCCAAAGGGGGAGTAAGAACCCTTCTCCTGAAAGGAGAGGGGCAGGGGTGAGGTTACATAAATACATCCATCCTCCCATAAAGTAAAAAAAGCCTACTTCGCTCCAACCTAACCATGAGGTAATTTTGGCAGCTGGGGAAGTCAGAATATGGTTACAGTCGGTTTTTTGGTTGATTCGACAAAGAGAATCGGTAAAGTCGTTGGTTTTTCCGAACTGTACTGATAAGAGCAAGGCAGTCAATATCACCCCAGTGGCTTTCAAGCCCAATAATACCCCTGATCAGGACTTTGGAACATTCCTAACGCTGTCAGCATTATAAAACCTACCAACACTAATGGCCAGCGAAGGCTTTCGAGTTGTTCTTTTTGGCGTTTTTTGGCATAATCGTTTTCACCTGAGGCTTCGTTGGGCTCGGCAATGAACACCACACCCGACCATTTTTTGAGAAACTCTTCGCGGGGTTCAGT
The DNA here is from genome assembly GCF_000482465.1 of Runella limosa DSM 17973. Classification (GTDB taxonomy): domain Bacteria; phylum Bacteroidota; class Bacteroidia; order Cytophagales; family Spirosomataceae; genus Runella; species Runella limosa. Next base: position 1,006,020 of record NZ_KI519420.1, on the reverse strand, counting down.
AAAGCGTTTGCCTTTTTCGTTACGGTAGATGAAGACATCAGCAGTAGCAGATTCTACTAGCACAAATGTACCTCCATTGGTACGCAGGTGCGCTATATAAGATACCTGTAACAATGCCAACTGTTCGGCATCAATGCGCAGGGCGGCATTTTCAATGTGATAACGATCGAGGGTATCGCCCAAACTCAACAAACTGGGATAATCGGGATGCTGTTCGAGCGCAGCACGCAAGCTAGTAAGTGTAAGGTTTGGCTGTAGGTTACGTAGATACGCCCAAGCTACTCCAAGTAAGTTTTCTCGATCGGTAAAAGAGTTTAGTCGTAAAGCCATCATAACGGAAATGAGTTGATAGTACAAACATAACTAACCATCTCATACCTTCTTATCAGGATTTTTGATAAAATTATCAGTTATTCTGATAAAATAAAACCATTTTAACTTGGTAAAATTATATTTATAGCCATTTTGGCGTATCTTTTCTGCACTTTGTATCGTTTTTTTTACCGTTTGATAAGTTTTTCAACTAAATATCTTATTTACGTTTTTTTTTAGTTTTATTTGTAAATACAACACTCTACCCTGCAAAAGTAAAATAATAGAACCCACTTATCTATCATAAGATAGGTGAGGAAGTATGGTTTTGGCAAAATCATTAGACCACATCTAATTTTTATAGGGTATGAGCATTGGTGAAAAACTACGAAAACGACGTTATGATCTCGGAAAAACGCAAGAGTGGGTTGCTTTTGAGTTGGGTAGTGCCATGAAAGTAAAAGTAAGCCAGCCAACCATCAACAATTGGGAAAACAACAAATCTCACCCCTCACTCTTTCAATTACAGGCATTGGCCACAACGCTTCGCACTAGCGTATCCTACTTCATTTCAGAAACAGAAACAGAAACAGAAACAGAAACAGAAACAGAAACAGAAACAGAAAAATGGCGTAAGTTAGCTGAAGAATACGCCGAACGCTGCCGAATGCTTGAAAAAATGAATGTGATGTTACTAAAAGAAATTGAGCAGCTGCGCGGTGAATAATACCATCCACTAAAAAAAAGCAGAGGCTCTCTCGAACCTCTGCTTTTCTAATAACTCACCTTCAAAACATCTATTTCTATAAACTCAGGATTTTGATTTCGGTACGACGGTTTTGTTGGTGCTCTTCTTCGGTACAGCCAATGCCGTCTTTGCATTTGTTTACCAGTTTACTTTCACCGTAACCCGCCGCAATAATCCGCTTTGAATTAACGCCTTGTTTTACGATGTACGACACGGCCGATTTTGCCCGCTGCGTTGAGAGCGTCTTGTTGTACTTGGCCGAGGCACGGCTGTCGGTATGCGACCCAAACTCAATTTTCATTTTCGGGTATTTTTTCATCAGGTCAACCAGCTTATTGAGCTCTACCGTTGCGTCCGAACGAATATCCCATTTGTTGAGGTCGTAGTAAATATTATCAATTTTGATGACGTCACCTTTTTCAAACATCGTAATGTTAGCCTCGGTCGTTTCGCCTCCTTTGACTTTGCTACCCATCGTACCCAAGTTATCTTTCATGGCTTCAATCGAGTAATCGCAGCCAATAGGTACCTCAAATTTATAGCTTCCGTTTTCGTCCGTCACTGACTCTTGTGTCGAGCCGTCGCATTCGTTGTGGAGCAATACTTTTACGCCAGGAATGGGTTTACGTTCTTTTTGCGTCGTTACCAACCCACGCAACGTAAAGGTCTTAGGTCCCGTATTTTTAGGCTTTGCTTTGTCAAGCGGGATTTCCAATTTTACCAGCTCCGAAATATCAAGGTCTTTGGTGGTAAAATTGCGGGTATTGTTCAAATAGCCCTCGCTCGACGCTTTAAACACAAAATCAATGTCGCTATCCAAGCACAAACGAAGGTTTCCTTCGCTGTCGGTTGTCATTGTTTTTGACTCTGGCGCGCTTTCATCTTTGCTAATGACTTCTACATCCACGTTGGCCAAGGCATTCTTGGTTTCAGCGTCAAACACGTTTACGATGATGTCTTGGCAAGGGTCTAGCGGCCCCGAACGCTCAAAACGGTACAAATCGTCGTCGGCACCACCGTTGCGGCGGTTACTGCTGAAAAAGCCACTTTTACGCTCACCGTCAGTAATAAGTCCAAAATCGTCTTTGGTTGAGTTGATAGGCTCACCAAGGTTCTTTGGTTTTTTGGCCATTACGCCTTCGATGAGTTTGGCATAAAACATGTCCAGTCCACCAAGTCCTGCGTGACCATCTGAAGAGAAATACAAGTTTCCTTGCTCATCGGCAAACGGGAACATTTCGTTGCCTTTGGTGTTTACGGCTGGGCCTAGATTGACGGGCACCGACCAATTGTTATTTTCGTACTTGCTGACGTAAATATCGGTTCCACCAAAACCACCTGGCATATCGGATACAAAATACAGCAGCTTATCGTCTTTGGACAAAGCAGGATGCCCTACCGAATATTCGTCACTGTTGAAAGGTAGTTCTTTGATTTTTCCCCAGTCGCTGCCTGTTTTATCGGCGATGTACAGTTTCAATTTATTCACACCGTCTTTGCTCGTTTTGTACTTGCCATCCAAGTAATTATTACGAGTAAAGAGCATTTTGCTTCCATCTTTAAAGAAAGCCACGGGGCCTTCGTGGTATTTTGAGTTGATTGCTTTCCCCATGTTTTGCGATTCAATTTTCGCATTTTGAAGAGGGTCAGGTTTTCCAGCACTCGTTACTTTAAAATTCCCTGGCGTATTCGAATCGTTGGCTGTTCTTTCGGTATATTCATCCGCGCCAAGTAAATACACGCCTTTGCCTTTGGCCGCTCTTGCAGTGGTTTCAGAGCCACCCACACGGCTTGTTTTAGCAGAGTTGACCACCGACAAATCAGGGATTTCGTACAAATCCAAAAACGCGGTTTGGTTCCAACCATAGGTTCGTTTGATGTTTACGCCTTCATTTCTTGAAGACACAAACACCAAGCCTTTTTTATAATAGGTAGGGCTAAATTCTGCTCTATTGGTATTTATATTATCGAGAGACTCAATCTTATAACTTGTTTTATTCTTTTTAAGCTTACTTACGTCGCCGTAAAGCTTCGTAAATTCTTTGCCACGGGTGTCATCTTGTTGCGCTTGGCTGTAGCGCTCATACATGTCTTTTGCCTCATCGTATTTGCCATTGCTTGCCAATGCCTGGGCGTAGTACAAATAGCTGCTTGCTTGGCTTTTAGGAATACTTTTTGTTTCTCCAAACAAAAGTCGATACACACGTTCGGCGTTCTGGGTATCTCTAATTTGGTGATAACTATGCCCTAATTTGACGAGTGTATTTACTTTGGTAGAGTCTTTTAGGTTGTCTTTTAATGACTGTTCATAAAGCTCGATAGCCTTTGAATAGGCCATCATTTCGTATTGGCGATTTGCGTGACTCAACGTCGTCTGGGCCTTCACTTCAACACATGCAAGCGCAACTACCAATAGAGTCGATAAGATAGACGTCTTCATAATTCCAAAATTTGGGTAAAGAAAAAGGTATATTCCCCTGTTGGCGTTGCAATACCCCTTCATGAAGAATATACCCTTAACTAGATTCTACTAATAAACCCTTAGAAATAACGTGGAGTAAGAATCTTACTCTTGCTGAATCCGAATTCGTAACGCAGCATAATTTCGTGGGTTGGGATGTTCAAAAACTTACGACTTTGATTGAGGTTGTTACGCGTCCAGTCGTACGAGTATCCCAATCGGAATTGATCAGAAAGCTGAAGCTCAATCATTCCTACGAGGGCGTCTCCTCTCATTACACTCCCATTAGGAAGTTGTTGGATTTTGCCCGCATAAGTTGAAAAACGATTGTGGCGATAAGAAGCTCCAAACGCAATACGGTCGTTGAACCACAAGTTTAAGTTTCCATCCAACGATAGCCCCGCGCCATTTACGTAGCGAGCCATCATAGAAGGTTTGAGTTTAACGGAATTTTTTCCTATCACAAAACCTGCCATTGCATAGAAGTGACGACGTACTTTCGCACGTTGGTCGTTGTCATAATCATTCAAATTGTTCTCAATCAAATAAGGTACTGACACCCCTAGATATGAGCGGTCGTTGCTCAGGTAAATACCCGTACCGAAGTTTGGCAGAATTTTCGAGATGTTACTAGCAAAAGCAGGATCGGATAAGTTATTTCCTAAATCTGCCTTGGCCAAATCCCAACGAAAATTCATGGCACCACCCTGCAAACCTAATGCCAAAGTTGTACGTTCGCCAACTTTAATTCGGAAAGCGTAAGAAAGCATCGCACCTGTCCAGTTTTCGAGACCAATTTGGTCGTTGAACAACTGCAAGCCCAACCCTACTCTTTCGCGGTTTACGGGCATATCAATACTGAAAGTTGCGGTTTGGGGTGCTCCTGTCATTCCGCCCCATTGGTTACGGTACAGTGCAGTTGCACTTAGCACGTCACGACTCCCAGCATACGCGGGGTTCAAGGCCATCATGTTAAACATGTACTGCGAGAACAACTTGTCCTGCTGGGCCCAGGTTTTACTGCTGCTAATCAGAGCGATTAGCAGCAGTAAGAACGCATACTTTTGTTTGATGAGGTTGATCATCGTTATTAGCGGTTAATGGTCATAAATCGACTTGACTTCTTAATCTCGCCGCCGTTTTGGTCAATCAGAACTACGTTGTAGAAGTAAGTTCCAGCAGGTATGCTCTGATTACTTGTTCCAATACCTACGTTTGATGTACCTTCCCAATCGTTGTTATAATCGTTGTTACGATACACCAAATTCATCCAGCGGTTATAGATTTCTAATACAATCTTCGTGCCAGATGGGTGACGAATGACAAATTTATCATTGATACCGTCGCCGTTTGGTGAGAAACCTTCTGGGATAAACATACCGCCATCCGAAGGAATCACAATTGGAGTAAACTCAGACTCTGCTGCACCTGTTGGGTCGTTGTCGTTGTTCAAATCTGGGTTCAGACCGTTTGTTGACAAGTCTGTTACCGTATTCTGACCAGCGAGGGCTGTTCCAAGGGCGCGGTTTTGGTATGGTGTCAAACGTCCATCCGTTGTCACATTGATTGTGAAGAACAACGAATCTGTACGTCCACCTGCCAAGCGGCTTTGCTCTGCAATCAAGAGATTCACATCACGAAGACCATCAAAGTCAGGGTTGATACGTAGTGTACTTGAGTCATTTGCCGTTGGTGTTCCAACCAATTGATAGCTTGCGCCAGTCAATGAGCTATATACTTTCGACAATGAGTCAGATACCTGAACGTTCGTCAATGTACCCGTTCCGTAGTTTTTGAGGATGACACGGTAAGTGATGTTCAAGCTACCGTCGCCTTTGCGCAAGGTATCTTTGATTGACATCGCAAGACCAAGCAATCCTTTACCTGGAGTCGAGTTAAGCGATACTGGTGTCGATTCGCTGTTGTTACGTGGATCAAGGTCATTGTCAGGGTCAGCATTTGAACCTACCGTTGACGTATCCGACGTTGCAACCCCTGCTTGGGTGAGTGCCGAACCAATCGCAATGTTATTGAACGTTGTTACCGAATCAGGGTTGTGCAACGAAACAATCACTGCAAGCTCGATTTTGCGAGACGCACCTTTTGGCAATGAGCTCAACGAATCTACCAACATGTTTGTAAGAAGCCCTTGACCTGTGTAGTTAGATTCTACTACGAATCCTTCTTCAGCAGTCACAAGTGGCTTACCAATAATCGACGCTTTGTTTCCAAATGTAAGACCTAAGTCGTCTTTTACTTGAACCTTTGTAAGGTCATTTGTACCCAAGTTCGTTACAGTGATTGTGTATGGAATTTTGAAAGTTCCATTTTCGAGCAATACTGGTGAACCTGCTGACTTAGACAAACCAATCAAGTTGCTTGGCAAATCGAAACGTACTGCTGTAGAAGTGCTTGCTGGAGCATCCACCACTGTACCTTTGTTTGACACATCAGATACTGGTGTTCCGCTTCCATCGCCACTTGCTACTACATTACCAGCAAACGGTCCGTAGTTGCCGTTAGGCTTGATGTTTACAACTACTGTAATCACCTCTTCTACACCTACTGCAAGTGCGCTTCCAGTACCTAAGATGTTCTTATCAGTCGTTCCGTTGTAGTTGGTATTTGGAACCAATGTGCTTCCACTAACTACTGCTGGGGCTCCCACTACGGTGAACGTAGCTGGTGCGCCAATCTTACTAGTTAGGCTATCCGCAATTGCTACATTCGTAAGTGGCACATTTCCTACGTTTTTAACCGTAATCTTGTACGTTACGTCATAGCTTTCATCGCTTCCTTCGCCTTTCTTCGTGATTTTATCAACCGCAAGCGCAACACCGATAGCTGGGCTAACTGTACCATCGCTTACTACGATACTCACTGAAGATTGGTTGTTTGAAGTAGCTGGGTCAACTTGGTCAGCATACGTAATCAAGGCTTTGTTTGTCACTTGGTTACCTGCTTTGATTGCTTTCGCTACGACAGTCAATGTAGCCGAATCTCCCGATGCCAACGTTGCAATGCGTGTTGTAAGTGTACCGTTTGATGCTGTCATTCCTGAAGTTGAAACCACTTCGAGTTCAGCTGGCATCACGTCACGTACATCCACGTTAGTTGCGGTATGAGGGCCACCGTTTTTCACTACAATTTTATACGTTACTTGCTCACCTAAGCTTACAACCGACTTGTTAGCCGTTTTTGCAATGCTCACATCCGAACGAAGCGTATCAGTAGCACAGTCGAAGATTTTCACTTCAACTGCTGCTGGCGCACTGAAACATCCATCTTTCTTGTAGTAGATGTAGTAAGTACCAGCTCCCACTGCTTCTGGTGTTCCGACCAAGCAAGTGCAAAGGCGTTCGGCTGCCGAACGGAATTCCGTCGTGTAGTTTGAACCACCTTCAATCGCTTTTGTCAAATCCACTGTAGTACTTGGGCAAGTATTACGCATGTTTTTCACGATTGGCGTTGGTACCGACTTCACTACTACTGTAATGTAAGCGGAGTTAACTGAGCAACAACGTTTAGCGTCCACCAAAGCGTAAGAGTAAGTACCTGGCTCAGTCACATTCCACTGTCTGATACCATCAGAAGCAGGGAACAACACTTTACCATCCTTAAACCATTTCACTTGGTAGCCTTCTTCGCTGGCTTTCAATTTCACGGTGTCACCTTGGCAGATAGTAATTGTTTGTGGCAATGTATCTGCTTTAAGCGTACCGTTTACGATGATTTGAGGTCTGAATTTGATACCTTCAAACACCAACTTCAAGTCATCTTTTCCTGCAACGCATTTACCATCACCGTCTGGATCGTTGGTGGTAAGGGTGAGTATTACGTCACCCTTAATCAAGTCTTCCAACGATGGATAATAAGTTGCATCAAGTGCAAGAGCGTTGCTGAAACGACCAGTACCGTTTGTTGTCCAAACAGCACTTGTCGCTACACCGCCAATCTTACCATTGAGTTTGTATTCAAGAGCCGCACAGATTGAAGCATCTGCACCTGCATCCGCCGTAGCTGGATTAGTTTCGCATGGCGTATTTTCGCAAGATGAAATCTGTACGTAAATCGCCACACCGTCGCTATAGCAGCCTGTTGTCGAGCGGAAGAATGCGTAGTAAGTACCTGCTACACCTACTGCCGATGGATTTTCTACCAACGGTGAGCTTGGTGTATTTCCTTGACGGAATTCAAGTACTAGACCCGAACCTGCCGTGTAGTTCTTAACAGCCGTTGCCAAATCAACCGTCTTCACTGGGCAAACATTGGCGATGTTTACTACCACTGGAGTGGTTACTTTCGGAGCTACTGAGACGTTCACTGGGTTCGATGCTACACTCTTACAAGCTTCATTGTTGCAGCAGTATGCTACATAAATAGTGCTTGCCGCTGGAACAATCGTAATTGAACTTCCAACTTGGCCATTTGACCATTGGATGTATCCATTACACTGGCTCGTTGTTGAGAGCGTTACTGACTCACCGAAGCACAAGCTTGTTTTCGATGCTGTAACCACTGGAGCTTCTGGTTTTCCAACCGTAATTGTGATTGGTGTAGAAGCCGAGCTAGTACAGTTACCTACTTTGCATGTGGCAGTGTAAGTAGTAGTTGTTTCTGGCGTTACGGTAATTGTGCTACCTGTAGCACCATTTGACCACAACACTGTTCCTTCACAACCTGACGCTTTCAAGCTTACTGATTCGCCTTTGCAAATCACTGTATTCGATACCAAGATAGTTGGTGCATATACTTTCGTAACGACCACAGTCAAGGCATTCGATGCTTCGCTTGTGCAATCACCTTTCTGACATACTGCTGTGTATGTAGTTGTACCTACTGGATTGACAGTGATGCTGCTTCCAGTTGCACCGTTTGACCAGTTGATTGTACCACCTTCACAACCAGTTGCAGTAAGCGATACTGGCGTACCTTCACAAATAACCGCCGCATTTGCAGCAATCACTGGTGCTGTGCAAGTCTTCACAGTTACTGTTACAGGAACTGATGCCGAGCTTACGCATACGCCTACTTTACATACTGCTGTGTAAGAAGTTGTTGAAGTTGGTGATACCACGATGCTTGCTCCCGTCTGACCATTCGACCAAGTGATTTCGCCTTCGCAACCTGTTGCCGTCAACACTGATGATTCACCTAGCTTGATGCTCGATGGTGCAGCTGTTACGGTTGGAGGTGTTACTGGAATCACTTTGATGGTGTAATCAGCCGAAATTGGGCTTGAGCACTCACCTACTTTGCAGATGGCAGTGTACGTAGTTGTTACAGCAGGTGTAGCTACAATAGCTGGGCCTGTTTGACCTGTTGACCACTGAACTATGCCTGCGCAGTTTTTCACTTCGAGTGTTACGCTTTCACCTGGGCAGAGCTTGTCAGTGCTACAAATTACCACTGGTTTCTCTGGCGCAGGTACTACTGTTACGGTAGCTGTTGCTGGCGCACTTTCACACTTACCTACTTTACAGATTGCTGTGTAAGTAGTTGTCGTTGTTACTACTGCTTCGATGCTTGAGCCCGTAGCGCCTGTGCTCCAAGTAATTGTTCCACCGTTACATCCTGCTGCTGTCAACGTCACTTTCGTACCCGCACATACTGTTGATGATGGGCTTACAGTGATTGTTGGCGCAGTTGCGTTTTGACCTACTGTTATCGTCACGCTTGCTGGTGCGCTGTCGCACTTACCATTCACGCGGCAAGAAACTGTGTAAGTCGTTGTCGTTGCTGGAGATACTGTAATGCTTGCTACACCCGTTGCCCCTGTGCTCCACACATACGTGCCTGAGCATCCTGAAGCTGTGAGTACTGAGCTTTCACCTGCGCAGATGCTTGTGTTAGAAGCAACTACGGTTGGTGCTGCACCCGCGGTTGTTACAGTTACCTTCACTTTATTTGATTTAGCACTTTCGCAAGCACCTACTTTACATACTGCTGTATATTCAGTTGTAGAAGCTGGGCTTACTACGATTGAGCTTCCAGTCAAACCGTTTGACCAAACGATTGTACCTTCACAAGTGCTGCTTGTTGTAAGCGTTGTGCTCTGACCTGCGCAAATCAACGTTGGTTCCGCTGCAATTGTTGGTGCAGTTGGGTTACCTACTGTGATTGTCACTGGAGCAGATGGAGCGCTTACGCACTTACCAATTGTACAAGTGGCAGTATAAGTAGTTGTCGAAGCTGGTGTCACCACGATGCTTGCACCTGATGCGCCATTTGACCACAATACTGTTCCTGTGCAACCTGCTGCTGTCAAGGTTACCCCTGAGCCGTTACAAACTGCCGTAGCGCTTGCTGTTACTGTTGGTGCCGAAATTGGAGTTACAGTAATCACGTAGTCTTTCGAGCGTGACTTACATCCACCATTGTTACACACTGCCCAGTAAGCAGTTGTTGTAGATGGTGTTACTACAATCGCTGGACCAGTTTCGCCAGTTGACCATTCTACAACTCCCGTGCAGTTTTTCACTTCGAGTGTTACGCTTTCGCCTGGACAAACTTTGTCTGTGCTACAAATAACCTCTGGTGTTGGGCCGCCTGGTGTTACAGTAATTGTTACACTTGCTTTTGGACTTTCACACTTACCAATTTTGCAATAAGCAGTGTAAGTTGTCGTCGTGCCTGGTGTTACTGTGATTTGAGCGCCTGTTGCGCCTGTGTTCCAGTAAAGTGTACCTGCACAATTAGCAGCTGTCAATACAACCGAGCTTCCAGCACAGATGGTCGTCGAAGGACTTACTGTGATTGTTGGCGTTGTTGGTGTATTTACATAAATCGTGATTACGTTTGATGATACGCTTTCACAACCATTTTTCTTACACGTTGCTGTGTAGTTTGTAGTTGTTACTGGACTAACAGTGATGCTAGAACCTGTTGCGCCGTTTGACCACTGGATGGTTCCACCTGCACAACCCACTGCATGAATTTCTACGCTTTCACTTGGACAGATATTCGTAATAGCACATGCCAAGATTGGTGGTTCTGGTTTCACGCAATCCACTCTAATCGTCACACTCGACGTATCGTTAGACGTTTTGCTTGGATCGTTGTCTGGGCTCTTCACAATCGCCGTGTTAGTAATTGTACCAACTGCATTGATTGTTGCACGGATTTTCAAGGTACGGTTTGCACCATTTGCCAAGTTTCCGATTGTCCAAACACCTGCTGCTGAATTGTACTCAGCCGCTGGATCTGCACTTACAAACGTCAATGACGCTGGTAACACATCGCTTACTGTTACACTTGTAGCATTCACTGGACCATTGTTAGAAGCAACTACATTGTATGTAATTGTTTGACCAACTGTGTATGGGCCTGCTTCTACTACTGATTTTGCTACTGCCAAGTCAGTGAATTTAATACAAGGTCTGATTGTAAGTCTCAACATCGCGCCATTGCTATACTCACCGCATTTAGCTACCTCAAACAAGAAGTATTCGCCTGATTTACATACTTTCGTTGGATCCTCTACTTGTGTGCCAGGTTTGTGGTCAAACGTAGTGTACCATTCAAAGTGTCCACCTTCGGTGCGAATTTCGCTGTGAACGAAGCTAGTCAAGTTTACACACTCATCAGGACATGTATTTTCGCCCATACCACCACACGTTGGTGTTGGAGGAATTGTACATGGCACCTTCACGGTGATAACCTCATCATCTTCATCATCTTCTTTTGGTGTACCTGTACCGTTGCCTGGAGTTGAGTCAGGATCAGGTTGGTCAGACTTGCTTACTTGAGCAAAGTTCTTGATGGTTCCTGAACCAGTTACTTTTACTACAAACGAAAGTGAAACAGTTGCACCAGAATCAATTTGAGCAATTTTTCCTGTCAATACTGAACCTGTCAATGTGAATGCAGCATCACCAGAAACGTACTGCAATCCAGCTTTCAATGTATCTGTTACTTCTACATTGGTCGCTCTTGACGGCCCGCTGTTTGTTACTTTAATAGTATAAGTAACGTTATCGTTCTGATTTGGTGTTTTGTTGCTAACTGTTTTAGCCAAACTCAAATCAGCTGGACATCTCTTAATAGATACTTCTGCCAACGCACCGTTGCTATATACTCCACAAGCAGCTACTTCAAACAAATAGTATTTACCAGAAGCACATACTTTTGTTGGATCAGCAACCAATGGGTCGGTTGGGCGTGGGCCTGTGCGCCACTCAAACTTACCACCAGGCGTACGAATATCGCTTGAAATGTGTGCCATTAAGTTAACACAAACCTCAGGGCAGTCATTCGTAATTGTACCCGTGCAAGTTGGAGTTGGAGGAATTGGACAAGGTGCCAAGAATACTGGCTCGTCGTCGTCATCGTCTTCACCACGGGTGAAGCCGTTGCCTGGCGTCGAATCTTTATCCTTCACTGTGTTGCCATTTCT
>NZ_KI519420.1:636342-993307 GCF_000482465.1 Runella limosa DSM 17973 | reverse complement strand
GTAAACGTTACCAAATCGCCTGGAGTTACGTTCGCACTCTGACCCGATGCCAATGACTTCGTCAAAGCCAAGTCGAAGTTAGTAACTGCCGCATCTACCGTTGGGTTGTCTTTATCAATACCACCTTTGGTTGGATCAATCACAATTGTTGCTGTGCGTCCTGTTACAGGGTTGGCATCATTATCCGTTACATCTGAACCAACATTCTGATTCAAGCTCAACTGACAAGTATCAGGCAAGCTAGTTGGGTCAAACACCACTTGATAAGAACCACCTGCTAGGTTAGTAAAGAGATAGTCTCCGCTAATTCCTGTGTAAACCGTATCAATTGGAGAGAATGTATTGCCGCTACCTTTATATAATATAACGCGTACATTTTTCACTCCTGGTTCACCGCTGTCTTGCTGACCATTGTCGTTCAAATCTTTCCATACAAAATCGCCGATGCTGCCAAGTGGGCTAAACAATGCACCGTCAATTGTAGGGTTGTCTTTGCTGATGCCACCCAAAGCAGGATCAATCTTCACAACTGGGCTCAAGCCTGATGTTGGATTGAAATCGCTATCTTTAGTGTCATCACCACCTTGATCAACTTTCGTACTCAACACACAACCTGCTGGCAAGGTGCTTGTTACAATCTGAACGATGTAATCACCTTTAGCTAAGTTATTAAATGTATAATAACCCGCTTTACCTGCGTTAGTGATCGTCACCATCGAGTCTAATTTAGCGACTGGCTGACCACTTGTGTTAGCACTCCACAAAATCACTTTCACCCCATTGACTCCTGTTTCAGAAGCATCTTGGATACCGTCATTGTTTGTGTCTTTCCAAACATAGTCTCCAATGCTACCCAACAAGTTGCGCAATGCGGCGTCAATCGTTGGATTATCCTTATTAATTCCACCTAACGTTGGGTCAAGTGAAACGATTGGGCTAAGTCCAGTCGTTGGGCTAAAGTCGCTGTCTTTGGTATCATCACCACCTTTATCAGTAGAGTCACTCAACACACAACCTGCTGGCAACGTACCTACCAATACTTTCAATTGATAATCTCCTTTTGACAAACCTTCAAACGAATACCAACCAGGGTTTCCTCCCGATGGGTTGTTTGCGGTAGTAGTTGTATCTACTGCTACTAAAGTTCCTCCTTGATTTCTTTGGAATAGAACTACTTTAACACCATTTACACCTGTATTACCATCGTCTTGAATACCATTGTTATTGGTATCTTTCCATACATAATCCCCAATGCTTCCAAGTGGGCTAAACAATGCACCATCAATAGTTGGGTTATCCTTTAATATGCCACCTTGTTCTGGATCTAACGTAATAACTTGGCTAATGCCTGTCGTTGCGTTAAAATCATTGTCTTTAGTATCATCGCCACCTTGGTTGACTTTAGTACTTAAAATACAACCTGTTGGCAACGTTGACTTGTCAATCTGAACAATGTAATCACCAGCGACCAATCCTGTGAAACTATAATACCCGCCTTTTGTATTATCGGCAGGGTTTGTCGTTGTCAGGGTTGAATCAAGTGGTGTTGTTGGCACACCATTTACGGCGCTCCAAAGAATCACACGAACGCCGTTTACACCAGCTTCGCCCGAATCTTGAACACCGTTATCATTCACATCTTTCCATACAAAATCACCAATGCTTCCAAGTGGCCCTGGAATCACGATAATTTCACAACATCCAGTAGCGGGACAAGTATTTACCTGTGCCGTAAACGCAAAACGTCCTGTACCTTTAATAATTAAGGTATCACCACTTACAGAGGCACTATCAGCAGCGGCGCCAGTAACTGGGCCTTTGCCTACTTTTGTCCATGTTAGGTTTGAATACCCTGGCACAGCGAGAGCAACTGTGTACTCATCGCCTGGATACCACAAAAGCGGCACTGAAAAACAGGCCGTTGCATAATCATCTTCCCCTAAAACACCGTTGCCCGGGTCTGAATCAGCATCTTCCTGATTAGCACCCATTGACATCACTTCCGCGATGTTGAAGTAAACACCTCGACCAGTAACTGTTCCTGTTAACTCAAGTTTAACAGAATCTCCAGCACTGATGGTGGGAATACTCCACAACCCTGTTACAGCGTCGAATGTTGTTCCTGCAGCAGGAGAGTTTCCAGTGAGGGTTGCACCTCCCGAGGGGAAGATGTCCTTCACCACGACAGCCGTAGCAGCGTCTGGTCCGTCGTTTTTGGCGTAGATCGTAAACTTGATAGATTGACCAATGGTAGGTTGAGAAATATCAACCTGCTTGGTAAGTTTAACATCTACTGTTTTTTGTGCTACCTGAGCTACTGCTGAAATCGCAGTAACTAGCACTAACATAAGCATTCCCATCAATGACTTAATGGGCTTCAGCATGCGATTTTTCGGGACAGCCGAACCAACATATCCTATTGGTTCATAGCCTTTTACCTCCTCCTCCGTCAATGGCGGGGAGGTAGATACCCATCGTCTCGACTTTTCGTCGAAACGCGTCCCCAGAACACGCTGCTTATTCTGAGGAGGAGAAATGGATAACTGACTCATAGTCTGCAAAATAATTGATTGAAAGTATAAAAATTTTGGGGTATTTACTATTAATTTAATGAAAATACTTTAGGGTGGTGGCGACGCGCCTGGTAAATGGTAGTACTGGTCTATCCTTACAGAATTGACCCATACAGCACCTTGTCCTCCCGCTGAGAGTTTAGGACGGTAAGTCCTCCAATCTGTCACTTTATGTCCATCCGCCTTTTTTCTTCTGATAGTAAGCATCTCTAGGCAAACCATTGTGTTGCCCAAAAAAGTACTCAGAATGCGACTCATTCCCACCTGAATGGGAAGCGTAGCTAGGTGCTGGACTTTAGTAAATGTTGCACTCATCGGTCACGTTGGTTATGTGATTTCGGTATATTATAATTAGTCAGAAGTAACCGAAATAACAGTAGAATACTACCGCCAGAAAATAACTCCTCTGAACTAACTACAATTGGGGGTTTATCCCACTCAGAAAGTATCTAAAATTATGCCAAAGTCAACAATCGCACAGAAGAGTTTTAAAGTACTAGACTAATCTCTTGTTTTACAGATAGTTATCAATGAAAATTAGAGAAAAAAGCAAATGTAGAAATATTTAATTATTTCAATATTTGTTATAATTATTTCAATTACACAACTACACACTGAGTTTAGCTAAAACCGTGCCAACAAAACCGTTTTTTTCCTACTCCAAAACAGCTCAAATGCACTAAATTGGCTCATTTAGCCGCAAAAATATGCCTTTTAAGTACCTCCCCACCAACAAAAAAGCCAGGCTTCTCGCCTGGCTTTTTTGTTGGTGGAATTATTATCCTAAAAATCATAACCAAGTGTCAGATAAGGAATCGCTTTGTTTACTTCTCCGTTGTCTAACCCCCATGCGTAGTCGAATTTAACATAGAAACCAAACAACATCGTTCTTGCCCCTAAACCATATCCAACCATAAAAGGATTACGGAAATTGTTGACAGTAGCACTAAAGAAATCGAGGCGAACTATCTCGGTATTTAAACTATTTTGACGATTAAACGGCCATTTTCCCGTCCATGCAGTACCCACATCGGTAAATCCGACAAGTTGGAAATTACGAAGGAAATTGGACGTAATTGGCCCACGATAAAAGTACTTTACAAGGGGCATCCGTAGTTCTCCGTTAAAAAGTACGTGGGTAGTGCCTGATACTTTATTAAAATTAAACCCTCTTAAATTTGTAGCCAATTCTACAAAAAATATATCCCTATTATCAATTGGAATCAATGAGCTACTTAGTCCCACCGCCAGTGGATTTACCGACCTTCCTTCTTGATTATTTCCCGTCCAGTTTTCCATTCCACCCATGACACTTTGTTTGGGTGAGCGCCCACCCGAGTGGGCAAATGAAAGGCGGGTCGCAAAAATGAGGTCACGGTGAATTTTTTGATAATGCCGTAAATCAACCGCCAAGCGATTAAAACCTTTCGTGCCCGAAACTCCGCCAAACCAATCGTACCGAACTTTAAAGCGCGTGCCTTCCATCATATTCATTCCATTGATGCGAGAGTTATCATACACAAACTCAGCCCTTGCTCCCAAATAAGTAGAAGTAACATCGGCTGCTGCAATGTTACTCACGTCCAATAATCGAGACTCGGCAAAGAAAGGAGTAACTGCTACTCTAGCAAAATTATTGAACGGATATGCCGCCGTTACCGCCACACGATTGTATCTATACTTCTGGCTTGCGGGTGGTTGTACGTACAAACTTTGCCGATCAACCCGAGCTGTGAAATCAATTCGGTGTGCCAAATTACTGTATT
Organism: Runella limosa DSM 17973; assembly: GCF_000482465.1. Classification (GTDB taxonomy): domain Bacteria; phylum Bacteroidota; class Bacteroidia; order Cytophagales; family Spirosomataceae; genus Runella; species Runella limosa. The sequence goes on along the minus strand of NZ_KI519420.1, from coordinate 988,968 downwards.
CTGCCCAAAGATTATTGGTTCTAAAATTGAGTAGTCCCAAGAAAAATCCAGCCTTAACGATATGATTTTCAAGCAAATCGTTCATTGTTAGGGATTGTGAAAACCCAAACCCACGGATAGGATCTATTCGCCAATCGGAGGTAGCGTCGTTACTGATAAACAAACTCTTGTACGTAATGGGACCTTTGATGGTAATGTTCTCCCGTCTTCTATTGCGCACTGGTAAGTTGGCAGCGCTCGTTACGGAAGTCCCCCTGCGCTGACGGTATTCAAAGGTTTTTAACACATCTGCATCAAACTCATAATTATCGGTATCTACCTCTCCCGAGTCTAGTTGCATTTTACGAGGGTTGGCCATTTGAGCAATCAAACTAGCATCCGCCGCAGGGTTGTTACGCAGTTCAGTTTTATATACCGACATCCCCGACATACTTTGCATTCGGGGCGTTGGTGCTAAATCATTTGACAACGGCGACAGTGTTTTTTGGTAGATGACCGATTCGTGGTCTTTGGTCCAATTTAAACTTGTAAACGCCCCTGATGTAAGCAAATAATCGTAATCCCGAATGTTTTGATTGAAGTTGGTAAGGGGAGTCAATTTCTTTATATCTGACTCATAGCGATATAAATTTGTGATACCTTTATAATCAGACAAGAAATAAAAAGTATTCTCATCTGATGTACGTGGACTAGAAATTATCCCCAAAGAATCAACAATACGGGATACTATTTGCGCACGCGGGTTACCGTCATGAACAAACAATGCCATTTTATCCTTTACCGTTTTGTACGAGCCTTTGTCTGACGTTATAAGGGAATCTTTTAAACGGTTTGAAGTAAACACGACCCTGGTTGAAGAACCTGCCACGAAATGAGGCGTTCGGTCGTCGTACAGATCACTCGTAAGCGGAAGCAAAGAAGCCCTACCCACGTTAAACAAATACAAGTCATTTTGTCCACGGCTGTCTGCACTGAGGGCTAATGTTGAGCCATCGTTGGAAATATCAAAGTCGGTCACTTGGTTGATACCCCTAATTTCGCGGCTCATCCGAAGCTTGTATTTTCCTTTTTCTAGGATATCAAAAATCTCCAAAAATACGCGTCCATTTTCTTCCGTAATAATGGCCAACCCATTGTTTCGACTCCAAGCAACGAGCGGAACGCGGCTCAAATATGATTTTTTCTCCAGTGAATATTTCCCTTTGAGAATGGTCGTTTTTGCTTTTGTTTCGACATTGATAACCTCGACTGTATATTTTCCTTCTTTTCGGTTCGTAACCGCTACATACTGGTTATCAAGGCTTAATCGCACAGAGTTTGCTAATCCTCCCAGTGGCAAATCCAATTCTTCCTGCCAATCACCAGTAGGCACTTTGTTTGTTGCACTCACTGTCGTGGCCATGTTGGAATAAAAATCCCGCCAATCTTTCAGAAACTTCGTAAACGATACCCCAAGGGTACTGGCTACACTTGTTTGCTCAGTACGAATAATACGGGTGAGGTTTAAAATGTTGGAAATATTGTCTTTCCCATATCGTTCGGCAATGTAATTCCAAATAGATTGTCCAACAATCGTTGCCTCCGTTCCAGTCAATAAAGAAGGTTTTTTCATCTGACGATTCACGATGGCATCGCGCATGTAATCATCCAATTCGGTACTCCAACCATCCGCAATATAGGCCGCGATTCCTGACATGAACCAATCTGGCAAGGTCAACAACAGCGAGCTTTGTAGGGCATCTTTGAGGCTTCCGCCGTACAACATATCATATACGACTAGCCTCGATACTTCTCGAATTAGCTGTTTTTTGAAACTGATTTGGTCACCCGTAAATGCAATTTCTAGGCGAGATTTGGCGAGATTTAGCTCTGTTTCACTTAAATCGGAGCTATTGGCCATCCCCATATTGCTCTGCAAAAGCTCTTGAGGAGAATTATACAAGAAGATTTTGATGCGGTTATAGAGCGTATAACCCAACACCTCCGTGATACGATCTATTTCTGACTCCGCATATTGGGCCGCCAAGGTCGCCAAGGGCGTTCCATTTCCATAGTGGTAAATCTCAAAGTTATTGGTTTTGAGGATTTTCCAATCAAATCTCTGGTACTGAACTCGGTTTTTACCAAATTGCTCTTGCGAGGGATAATTTTGGGCATGGCCTTGTGCGATTGCTCCACAAAGGATAAGTCCAATCCAAAAAATCCGAAAAATAGAACACCTTTTCATAGAATCGAAACTGTTATCTGCCAATAACTTTCAGGTTAGTCAATTATTGACTTGATTTAGAACGAAAATATAACGAAAAAACGCGCGTAATATTCACCTCTGGGTCCAATTCTTCACCTAATTCTAAAAAATTCACAAATTGTGATGCAAAAAAGGGAGCGAGGGTTACGCCTTTTGTTCCAAGCCCATTGAAAATCCCCAATTGAGGATAATCTGGATGTATTCCTACCAATGGCCGACGGTCTTTGGTGGATGGACGAATCCCGACTTGCTGTTCAAGAATGGTATATGGTTTTTTGAAATATACACCTATCTTATTTACTAGAAACTGACGAGCGTCCTCAGTTGTTTCCCAATTCAAATCATGCCAAGTATAAGTTGCCCCAAATCGACATTTTCCTTTTTTGTCGATGGGAAGAATAAACGTTCCTTGGTTGACTATTTCCTCAATCGAATAGCCTTCTACTTGCGTTATCAGCGTCTGTCCTTTTACAGGATTGAAGGGGAGCCAATTAAAAAATGGATTCTGAAGCGCTTCATAGCCTTCACAAAATAGTACTTTTTTAACCTCCCACTCTTTATAAATCACACTATTTTCCTGAAAAACAACACTATTGTAATCAAAATTTTCGACCACATATTGACTTTTTCCAATAAAATACGCTTTTATTTTTTCAAGCATCTCAGGACAATCGACCCAGCCCGAATGCGTAATTTGAAGCCCTCCGTACTGATTTTCGATAAATGGGGCAAATTTTTCATCATTTGCCTCCGCGGCTACGTACTTCGCCAAGTTGGGATCGGCGGTTTGGGCCAAATACGTATTTTGTTCTTCAATGGAGCGAAACGGGCGATACACATCACACAAGTGTACTAACTCGGTTTGGAGCGTTTCTTCCATTTCCTGATAAAAAGTACGTGCATACGGAAAAATCTCCTCGACCTTCCAAGTACGTGCTAATTTCTTCCCAGTAATCGGATTAAAGATTCCGCCTGATACTTTAGATGCCGTTGGCAAATCAGCACTTGAAATAATCACCACTCGGTAGCCTCGTTGCTCCAACGTCCAAGCCAATACCGAACCAGCTATCCCCTGCCCTACAATTAAGTAATCGGCTTTCATGAAGCGTTTGTTCTTTTTCGCATCGAACGGCTTATGCGTTCATCTGCCAGTTGTGTGACCAAATCTATTTGTTCGTCAAGCGTCATAAACGACGTATCGACACTTACGGCATCCGACGCCTGACGGAGTGGACTATCGCTTCGCGTGGTATCAATATGGTCCCGTTTTTTTATATTTTGAAGAATGTCATCAAGGTCTAACATTTCCCCTTTGGCCAATAATTCAATTTGACGGCGCTCCGCCCTGATTTCGGGCTCGGCGGTCATAAATACTTTCAGCTCGGCATCTGGAAATACCACGGTACCTATGTCACGTCCGTCCATGACCACGCCACGGGCCTTGCCCATTCGTTGCTGCTGTGCCACCATCGCACGGCGCACCTCCGATACCGCGCTTACTTCACTCACCCAATTGGCAATGTACAATTTACGAATTTCGTCCTCCACATTCAAGCCGTTCAGATAGGTTTCATTGCGGCCTGTTTCGGGGTTTCGTCTAAAATCTATCTTGATATTTTCCAGCGCTTTAGCAACCTCCTTTGGGTTGGTCAATGAGACATGTTGCGTCATAAAATAGAGCGTAACGGCACGGTACATCGCCCCTGTATCAATGTAGGCATACCCCAAATAGGCGGCAACCCCTTTGGCCGTAGTGCTTTTTCCACAGCTCGAATAGCCGTCAACAGCAATAATAATTTTTGGCATGAAACAGATTAATATAGTTGGGGCAAAGATACGCAGAATGCCCTATCCCACTCCACCGTTTTGTAGTAAAATGAAGTTTGTCAGTTTCCTTTTCTTTTTATCGGTACATTTTTGGGCATATTGCCTAATTTTCTGTACATTAAAATTACAAAAGTCATTGTATTTACGTATTTCATTTTTGTACATTTACGTTCTAAGCTCGGTAAAAAGCATAAAAAAATACCGAATAATAATTTTCGGTATCCTATTTATGCAAGCAAACTTTTTTTGTGTTTTCTTTGAAGCGTTTTACAACCATAAATTACAATTTACCATGAAAAAGGTGTTATTATCTTCATTATTGGCACTCACAGCCTTCTTTTGTGCCTCCACATCTTCACTAGCCCAATTCTCAAAAGGTGATAAGAAAGTCAACATTGGTGTTGGCCTTGGTTCTATTGGTGCCAACGCATCGGTAGAATACGGTATCATGGACGACCTCGGCGTAGGTTTGTTTGCCTCTTATGAGCGCCCCAGTACTGGAATTATAGGAGCTCTCGCAGGTGTAAACTACGGATACAACCAAATAAGTATTGGGCCTCGTGCTGCATATCACCTTAACAGAGTTTTAAATATGAAAGACGAGAATTTTGATTTGTATGTAGCAGGTGGTATTCTTTATCGCAATGATTCTTACGGATCAGACTATCGTGCTTACCGACAAAGTGTAGGCTTATCAGGCTCAGATAGTGGATTATCTCTTCTAGCTCGCGTAGGTGCTAGCTTCCAATTTAGTGATAATCTTGCTGGTTTTGCTGAATTGGGCTCGGGTGGTTCATGGCTTCAAGCAGGTATTTCGTTTAAATTTTAAAAAATCTTTCGTTCCCATTTGTTGATTACGTCTCATAGCGTATTTTTGGGACGTAATCGAACTTTAAACCTCAAAATAATTTTATGAAAAAACTATTTGCACTTGTTTTTTGCTTTGCTGTACTACTTGTTACAAAAAGCCACGCTACTACTGCGGAGTATTTTATCGACGCAGTTTCTGTTGAACAAACACTTAACTCAGGCGATCAATTGGACGTAGCAAACGTTGAACAAGCTGCCACAGCACTTGAAAGCCTAATGGGCCAAGGAAACGAAATGACAAAAGTAATGGCAGGTGACAAAAAACCAGTTGTTGCATTTATTTTGGCATGGGTAGTTGGTTTCTTGGGTATCCACCGTGCTTACCTTGGAACTGCTGGTGGTGTTATCGTTGGATACATCCTTACCTGTGGTGGTTTGGGTATTGTTGCTTTGATTGACTGGATTGTTCTTCTCCTAGAAGTAATTGAAGAGAAGAATTTTGATAAGTACGTCAATAACAAGAAATTCTTCATGTTTGCCAACTAAGCAAAACAGAACAAGTTAACAAAAAAGGGCAGTGAGTTACTCACTGCCCTTTTTTGTTTCTGCCCCAATCACCACCGTTCGTATTCGCTGGTTATTAGCGGCTTTTCGCTTTTTATTGGTTGTTTCTGCCATGATAGCCGCCCTGCGTCCTCCTCCAAAATAAAACGTTTGAAACATTCCTGCGCCCGTAAAAAAGCCAATAAAATAATATTTGTGCCAGACGTGATACACCCCAAATCCGAGGGCAATGGCTTGCAAGCCCAACGAAACGATTCCTGATTTGGGATACCCTGCATATACCTGCCCCAGCCCTGGCATCAAAAACGACAACAATTGGGCTTTATCTGGATTCTTAGGCTTTTTCTTCAAAAACTTATACAGCTCGTCCGCATTTACGTTTAAGCCTTTACGTACGGCGTATTGCTGAAATACGGCTTTAGACTCCGCCCAACGTTCCAGTTCATTCAACGTGAAAATTTCTACTACCTGCAGCGATTCAGAAAGCAGTGAATCTTGGGTATAAAACTTGGTTTGTTGCAGCAGTCCATACGTTTCGTTGTAGTGTTGGGCCAAATACCCGCACAAAATAGTTTCATACCGCATCCGAAAAGCCACGGCATTGTTTGGTTCACTCAAATCAAAACGTTGGGCGGTTTGCCAAGCATCTTCAAAACTGCGCTCAGATTTTTGCGCCTGAATCTTTCGGGTAAGCAATTGATTATACGTTTGCCGAAGTGAATCTTCCGACAAGGATGTTTGGGTCAATTCAAAAATTTGTTTCTCGTACAACACCGCCGCCAGCCCATAGTTTTGTTGGGCCATCAGGCTATCAGGCGACTGCGTAAATCCTTCCCTACTGATTAAACACAGTACGAATAGGAATTTGCATATTGAATAGAATCTGTTCATTCACCTTATCATTAAATTCTTGTCGTCGTACATGCACACTTAACGCGCTTCCCCACACATTGCCCACGTAGAAGAAAGAAAACAATCCTCCATAAATCAAAAAACGAGGGCTTTTCCAACCATCGCGGCGATATGCTTCGTAGGCTTGCACGCCCAGCGCCACATTTTGAATAAATGTGATAATTCCCTGGCCCGTTTTTCCAGCGTATATTTTCCCACTTCCAGGAATCACCACCGACATCACCCCCGCCACCCAAGGAGACTTGCCTCGATGCGTCCTAATCTGGCGGTAGTTTTTTTCGAGGTTATCTTCCTCTTGACTAAATGCAAAATAATGCCCTGTGAAGGACTTTTGGCGCCTTACAAAGCCTATTGTGTCTCTTTTCAGCAATGCAACCCCCGCCAACTGGAAATTTTGCAAAGCGATAAACAACGAATCTTTGGGTACAAAATCTGTCAATGCCGCTTGTGCTTTATCATAACGTTTTAAAAACGTATGCCCAATCCCTTCCAAAAAGCGGGCTTTTTCAAAATGGGGATGTATTACAGGAAGCTGACGAAAGCAAGAAATAGCGGAATCAAGCTGAAGCTGATTGTAATAAGCCAAACCCCGATAATAGGGAAACGCCTTTCGGTATTTTGTCCAGTTGAGGACATCGTTATACGCTTTTTTTTCCAGCAAATATTCCAAAAAAAGTGAATCCGACGATTGGGTTTGCTGCGCCCTCGTTGGCAAGCCTAACCATATTACCAACCCAATACATATCCATTCTTTCAAATACTTCATGGAGTTTTTTTGGGGGTTATTCGATACATCGCGGGCGTATCCACCACTTTCCCTGTCTGCATATTGATTCGGAGTAATTCAATACTTGTGGCAGCCACGCGGTTGCAGCGTGAAATTCGGTCGGCAGTGAGGGCAATTCCTTTAAAAATACCAAACTCTTGTATCGCCACCCTGCTAAAACGCGAGCAGGACAATTCATAAAGGCAATCGGCTGATATTTGGGGTGAAATGACTTTTTGATAGCCTGTCAATGCGCCATTGAGCAACCAATAGACAGGATTGTAACGCAAGAAAGGGGATTGCTTAGGCTTCTCTACCTTCCCAAACGAAACCGTTGGCGCCGATCCAGATTCAGCCAGCAGCTCTAGGTCTGACACCTGTGCCCGCAATTTACCCATTGCACAGCCCAACAACAGCATTCCGCACAGGAGTATATTTCTGATTTTGTTAGCCATCCAACAACGTTATTTGATAATCTTAGCGTTAGCAGGGATCACAAAATCAAGCAAAGTAGAGGTTACTTGCTCATTGATTTTTAATGCGCCATAGGCCGTTTTGGTAATGATCGAATCCCTGGCTGTCACGTAGTCAATCTGGGTGATTGTCTGCGGAAAATCAACGCTCCCTAGTTTTGTATATTCGTAGTAATAGACCTTTTTTATCGTCCGTTCGGAGGGGTCTATGTATTTCATAAAAATAGGGTTCTGGCCTTTGTGTACCAATTCTACGCGTTTGATACTCTTTGCCATCGGCGTAGGCGATTTCCAAGTCGAAATCATTAGGCCATCTTCAAACTTTGTTTGGCTCAACGAAAACCCCATGCTCGACAACCCCAAGTCGGCTTTCCTGTTGTGTAGAAAATAAAAAAACTGGGTTGTTTCGGTACTGTAGGTCGCGTTTTGCTGCTGCAATACCGTATTTTTAGTGGGGTCAAAAACCTTAATTTCGCCGTTGGAATTGTTAAAGACGTACAATTCAGCGGGTTTAGGAAAAAGCGTCACCATCCGTCCAGAAGTTGCGTAACACAATTCAGCACGGGTATTGATGGTTTTTCCTTTGTGGGCCGTGCGCATTGTCATGGTTGCACTAACTTTACGTACGCTTTGGGCAATAAGCTGATTTACAACGAAAAACGCTACAAATAATTTCCAATAACTCACAGGGATACTCATTTTTAAACAAAAACCGATGTAGTATTACAGACCCTCTATCGACAGCTTTGCTTTCACGATGCGGTCTTTTCCGTACATATCCTGGATGACATCAACCTTAACAAAGCCTTTTTCTATAAAAAGCTGCTTGGTGGCTTGTCCAAAATGTTCGTTGATTTCGACGTAGCAAGCGCCCGTTTTTTTCAAGTGTTTAAGGCAAAAATCGGCGATGGCACGATAAAAAAGTAACGGATCGGTATCTTCCACAAACAACGCCAAATGCGGCTCAAAACGCAATACATTGGGCTCCATGCTCGACTGTTCGGAATAAGTCACGTAGGGCGGATTACTCACCACACAATCAAACTCACCCGCAAAAGTGTCTTCTTTTAAAATATCGTATTTTTCAAACGTGGCCTCTGACAACAAACGGTGGGCATTTTCTTGCGCAATCGCTAAGGCGTCTTCCGACACATCCCAACCCCACACTTTGGCAAACGACATAAATCGGTCGAGGGCAATCGCAATACAGCCGCTTCCTGTGCCAATATCAACAATTTTGACAGGGTTTTCCTCCCAATAACAATCCTTCACAATCAACCGCACCAATTCTTCCGTTTCTGGACGAGGAATAAGTACCGACGGCGATACTTTAAACTCCAAATTGCAGAAATACGTCGAACCAATGATGTGTTGTACTGGCTCACTTTGGTTTAAGCGTTTGACGATGGTATCCCAGTCAGGCTGCGAGGCATTGGCGGGGATAGGCTTATCTACGAGCACATCCACGTTGCGAAGCCGTAAGAAATGTTCCATCAGCATAAATGCCATGGCCCTCGCTTCCTTGTGAGGATAGGCAGTGATGTTTTGAACGATATAATCAAAAAGAGGTTTGGCTGAGGAATACATAGAGCTCTTCGACACGTGTTGGTTTTATTTAAGCACTTCGCGCATACGTGCCTGTAGCGCCATTTTTTGTTCTAAGGCTTTACGACTATTTCTGTACCACAAATAAGCTATCACAGCCACCGTTAGATAGGGAAAAACAAATAGATAAGCGATACCTACATTGATACCGTTCCCAATCACGTTTTTTCCAGTGCTCATATTGGTTTCAACCGCCCCTTTACACATGGCGCATTGGGCAAACGCCCCGTTAGTGCTTACCACAAATAGGAGCATCACCAATAAAAGAATACCATACTTTTTCATAGTGTTGTTGATTAAAATCGGTTAGTGATAGTAAGGTGAAATCATCAAGTAAACGATTACGCCCGTTATGCTGACATAGAGCCAAATAGGAAACGCCCATTTAACGGCTTTCTTGTGCAGGTCTATCTGATTGCTAAACGCATAATATACCGCGCGTAGCACAAACCACACAACCCCAATCGAAAGCGTAATGTGCGTAATAAGCAAGAAATAATAAATTGGACGAATGATTCCTTCGCCTCCGAAGACGGCAGATTCGTTCGATAAATGATACAAGACGTAGCTCACCAAGAAAAGCGCCCCTAAACAAAAGGAAATGGTCATCATAACCCGATGAGCAGCGATATTTTTACGCTTGATGAAATAAAAACCAGCGAGCAGCGACACGCTTGTCAGAGAATTAATGACACCATTGACGTGCGGTAGTGTTTTTGTCCACTCACCCAAGTTCACTTTGGGAATACTTGGATTCAACAAAATAGCGACCACAACGGGAATCGCAACGGCGATTATGTTGATCCACTGATTGAATTTTTTATTTTGCGGAACAGTAATTGTTGACATACTTATTTTTCCTTTTTTTGATAGATATCTAACAGTACGCTTATTTCGGTCACCAAACGTTCTACATCCTTTTCGTCTTTACCATTGTAAAAACCTCGAATATAGCCTTGTTTATCCACTAACACCAACTGTTCGTTGTAGGGAATGGTTTGTTTTGATTTACCATTTTTCAAATTGCCAAGCTTGTACGTATCTATCAGTAGTTCGGGAGCTCCTTTCTCCACACTAAAGCTTGCTTCTTTTTCAAACAGTTTTTTTGCCCTATCAAAATGCTGTCTTACCACTGCATCACTGTCTGGATTGAAGAATCCAGCAACTTTAATCGTCCCCTGAACGGCTGATGGAACCTGATAAAAAACGGTATCCTTTCCGTTTAAAATTGGCTTTCCAGCGGCATCAACTGCGGGGACAAAATAGGGTAGCTCAAAGTGATTTTCACCAAAGCTATGTAAGAATAAAACAATGAAAGCCGGTAATGCCAACACCAAGGTTAGCATTCCGGCTTTTATATACTTTTGCATAGAACTATCTCAAGTCAAAAATAGAACCGCCTTCAGTCATTAATGCTATTAGCAACCAAACGACGAAAATACAAGGAAGCAAAGTTGCCCAAATCAACGACTTTACTTCGTGTTTAAGGTGCATAAATTCACCTACGATATAGAAAGCCTTTACGATCGTCATTCCAACGAAGATAGCTGTTTTAAGCGTACCTGCAGTCAATGTGAATGCAATCAAGAACTCTAAAGCCGTAAGGATAAGTAAAATCCAAAATGTACGCCAAATTGCTTTGCGTTGTTCTGCGCCAGCGTTTTCGTCGTGTTCGTGAACGTGTGCCATATTTTTTCTTAATTAAAGGAGATTAGAGATTAGGTAGTAAATTATACCAAGTAAAAGAATGTAAATACGAATACCCACACCAAGTCAACAAAGTGCCAGTAAAGACCTACTTTTTCTACCATTTCATAAGAACCACGGCGATCATAAAAACCAGTTGATGTTCTGTAGAAAATCAAGTAATTAAGCACTACTCCTGAGAATACGTGTGTACCGTGGAATCCTGTAATGAAGAAAAACAAATCAGCAAACGCTGGAGGACCGTATTGGTTTTCAGTCAGGTTAGCCCCAAAAATGGTTTTAGAAACCCATGAGCCATCTACCAATTCTTTGATCACAGTTCCATTGTCTGTACCGTGGATAAAGTGCGTCCACTCCCATGCTTGGCAACCCAAGAAAGTAGCGCCACCGAGGATTGTCCACAACATGTATTTTTCAACCGCAGCGCGATCCATGCGGTGACCTGCTTCTACTGCAAGTACCATTGTCACCGAGCTAAGAATCAAAATGAAGGTCATAATCCCTACAAAAACGAGTGGGGCATGAAGGCCGTGCATAAATGGCAGGGCATCAAATACCTTTTCAGGAATTGGCCAATAAGCAGGTGATGATACAAAATCAGCGACCTTACCCGCGTAAGCAGGATAACTGAAGCGAACTAAGCCATAAGAAACCAACAAGGCCGAGAAAGTAAATGTATCTGATACTAAAAAGAACCACATCATCAACTTCCCGTAGCTAGCCTTCATGGGCTCAACTCCACCTAGCCATACATTTTTCACATTCGGTTGTGCAGTAGCAGCCATCGTTATTCTATTAAAAATTCAGGTTTTAAGTAAAATGTTTAATCAACGGAAATACAAAAGAAATGCAAACAAATAAAGCCAAAGAATGTCAAGAAAATGCCAATATGTGGTACAAATCTCAATTCTTCTCAAGTTTTTTGCGTGAACTTTTAGGCGCATTGCTGAGATAAAAGTAACACACAACACAATCAGACCTGTTACCAAGTGAACACCGTGAAGAAGCGTAAAAACATAAAAGAACGAACCAGAGGGGTTACCAACGAAATAAATGTTTTGGGCCACTAGGTCTTTCCATCCTTCTACTTGCATCCACAAAAACGCCAGTCCAAGCACAAAAGTAATAGAAATTGCGATTTTGAGCGTATTGAAATTGTCTTTTTTTGCAGCTAAATATGCCCAGTGCATGGCAATACTGCTAATAATCAAGACAACAGAACTATACCAAAAAATTTGAGGAACCTCAAATTCAACCCAGTTTCCTTCTGCCCTACGCACCAAATAGGCACTTGTCTGCGAGGCAAAAAGCATGATAATTGTTACGATAAAACCCCACAAGATAAACTTCTTGGGATCCATCGACAAGGTTTCTGGCGCTTCCTCTATCTTTAGTTTTTCAACCTTTGCCATAGTTTTAAAAATTGTTTTAAGTCATCACTTAGTTTTCAACAACTAAGCCTTATCCAGCAAATAAGCGATTTGTACAATCGGCAAATACGCAAATGAGCCAAACATAAGCTGTAGGGCTGTTTTGTCTGAGCACTTCCGCATCAAATGAAACGTTTGTGCCAAAAACAACACTCCAAACAGCATAGCGACCAGCGCTGAGTTAATTCCTGTCATTCCAAGTTCGTAAGGCAACCACCCTACTGGCAAGAGAAATAAGGTATAAATCATCATTTGAATCGCCGTATTTAGGTCTTTTCCTCCTTTTGAAGGTAAAAGATTAAAGCCTGCTTTTTTGTAATCTTCATCCAACACCCAAGCAATAGCCCAGAAGTGTGGGAATTGCCAGAAAAATTGAATCGCGAACAAAATGCCTGGTTCTAGTCCAAACTGATTTGTGGCAGCCACCCAGCCAATCATTGGCGGAAATGCCCCAGGAATGGCTCCTACAAAAACCGCTATCGTCCCCACGCGTTTGAGAGGTGTGTAAACAAACCCGTATAAAATCGTGGAAAGGATGGCCAAAGCACACGCTCTTACATTGAATTCCATCAAAAATATGAACGTCGAAAAAGCGAATAAGACTAAGGCAAACACAGTAGCTTCATTCACCGAAACACGGCCACTAGGAAGTGGTCGATTTTGGGTTCTTTTCATCAATTTATCCAAATCTTTCTCAATGATTTGGTTGATGATATTTGCCGCACCAGTGATTGAAAAAGCCGCCAAAATAAAAAGTAATAGGCTAGGCCAGTTCACTTTTTCGACCGCTAGGCTATATCCAAACGCCCCCGAAAAAGTCACTAACCACGCCAAGCGAAGTTTCATCAACTCCAAGTAGCTACGTACTTTTTCAAAAAATAAATTGATTGCCAATGTCATTGTTAGGCGTTAATATTTTCAGTAGTGAATAATTGTCTTTTGTTGAAGACTAATTCGGCATTAATCAGTAACAAAAGCACAAATTGTAATCCCAGTGCAATCGTAGCGAGTGTCAAGTGAAGAGGTTGCGCAAATGCTGGAACTGACCAATACGCCATGATAATCCCAGTGGCTATTTCAATGATGACCATCACCAACAACGCCAACGTCAACTTATAAATGATACCGCTTTGAGAGGTCGCTTTTCGTAACCAGTAAAGTAAGCCTATGTGCAACCCAAAAAGCAAAATTGAGTAAGAACGGTGAATATAAAATTTCACGCCCAAATGCTCTATCCACTGATTTCTGCCCGCTTCTCCAAGTTCTTTTATCGCCACATCCATCACTTCCCTTACTTGTGTTCCTAGTAAGACCTGTACAAGTGATAGAATCAACGTCCAAATAAGCCACTTATTTATGAACGTTTTCTTTTTGATTTCAGCGAGTTGAACATCCCCGACATACGACCTTGCCATGGTATAAATCAGTACAAATACGATGACTATAGCCAGCAACATGTGCAAAGTGACCATAACGGGCGCAAGCTCCGATGAAACGACTTTGGCTCCCAACCAACCTTGAAACCCTACTAGCAAAAATGCCAGTAAGCTCATGTAAAAAATAGGTCGGTCGCGTTTAAGAAAAGGAATAGAAGCGAGAAGAGTAGCAAAAATTAAGAACCCAGTAAATACCCCAAAAAGCCGATTAAGGTATTCTGTCCACGTCTTAAATACATTAAATTCTACCTCTCCTTTTAATTTGGCACCAAAAATTTCTTGGTAATTAGCAGGTAGTTCAGAAACTTCCGTTGGAGGAACCCAAGAGCCAAAACATTTTGGCCAATCGGGGCAACCCATCCCAGAGCCAGTACTTCTAACAATCCCGCCGATTACTATCAAAACATAAACGACAACTACTGTTAGAAGTGCTAGCTTCTGAAATAAGCGATTATTTGTATCAGAATTAGTGTGACGCAAACTGGTCATTATAATTTTGAGCCTCAATTTCTTTTTCCTGCGCTATATACTCATTCTCATGCGGGAAGTTAGATTCGAGCGTTTGAGAGTGAGGAATATTTTGAGGAATAAAATCAACGTCAGATCCTGGCTTGCTATAATCGTATGGCCAACGATATACGGCAGGAATTTCTCCTACCCAGTTTCCGTGACCTACGTTTACTGGTGTTGTCCACTCCAATGTGTTTGAATTCCACGGGTTTTGAGGTGCTACTTTACCTTTAAACATGCTGTAGAAGAAATTCCAAAGGAATATAAACTGAGCAAAGAAAGTAAAGATGGCAGCTATCGAAACAAACATGTTCAAATCAGTGAATGACTTACCAAAATCAAAGCTAGTGAATTGGTAATAACGACGTGGGAAACCTGCAATACCGATGTAGTGCATTGGCATAAACACCAAATATACCCCAGCAAAAGTAAGCCAGAAGTGAATTTGACCAAGTGTGCTGTTAAGCATACGGCCAAACATTTTTGGATACCAGTGGTAAATACCCGCGAAGAAACCAAAAGCAGAAGCAGCACCCATTACAATGTGGAAGTGAGCTACTACAAAATACGTATCGTGCAATTGAATATCAAGTGCCGAGTTTCCAAGAATGATACCCGTCAAACCACCTGATACGAACAACGATACCAGACCGATTGAGAACAACATACCTGGCGTAAAGACGATGTTTCCACGCCACAAAGTTGTGATGTAGTTAAAAGCTTTTACCGCCGAAGGTACCGCAATAATCAGCGTCAAGAACATAAAGATTGAACCCAAGAATGGGTTCATACCCGTTACGAACATGTGGTGCGCCCATACGATAAAGGCAAGGAATGCAATTGCCATGATAGAGGCAATCATCGCACGGTAACCAAAGATTGGCTTACGGGCATTGGTTGCAATTACTTCTGACGTAATACCAAGGGCTGGCAACAATACGATATATACTTCTGGGTGTCCTAAGAACCAGAACAAGTGTTGGAACAAGATTGGGCTACCACCAACGTTTGGCAAAGCTTCACCGTTGATATAGATTTCTGACAAGTAGAAACTTGTTCCGAAGTGACGGTCAAAAATCAACAATAAGGCTGCTGAAAGCAATACAGGGAAAGAAATAATTCCCAATACAGCCGTGATTAAAAACGCCCAAATTGTCAATGGAAGACGCGTGAAAGTCATACCACGTGTACGAAGGTTGATTACGGTTGTAACGTAGTTCAAACTTCCCAACAACGAAGACATGATAAAAATTGCCATACTTGACAACCAAAGTGTCATCCCCATCTCAGAACCCATGTGAGCTTGTGGTAATGCACTTAATGGCGGGTAAATCACCCAACCACCTGCTGCTGGCCCTGTTTCAAGGAAGATAGAGATAAACATCAATAAACCTGAAACAAAGAACAACCAAAACGAAAGCATGTTCAAGAACCCTGATGCCATATCACGAGCTCCAACTTGCAATGGAATCAAGAAGTTACTGAAAGTTCCACTCAAACCTGCCGTCAATACAAAGAATACCATGATGGTACCGTGCATGGTGACAAGAGCAAGGTAAAAGTTAGGGTCTAATGCACCTGTTTCAGTAATCCAATCACCTAGAAATGGCTTTAGCCAGCTCAAATCTGCGCCAGGAAACCCTAGTTGCAGACGGAAAATAACCGACATCGCAGCTCCAATGATAGCCCAAAAAATACCAGTTATCATGTACTGTTTGGCTATCACTTTGTGATCTTCAGAGAAGATATATTGGCGCCAGAAGTTTAACTCGTGGTGCTCATGTTCATCGTGAGAGTGGACATCATGTCCCAAGTTAGCCTCTACTACTGACATTTTTATTTAGATTTTAAAGTTATAATTTCTATTAACGCATCGATGCACTTGCAGCCGCAGCTGAACCTGTAGAAGCAGTGGTACTATCAGCTTCTTCTACGTAAGGAGCATAATTCATTGCCTTTGCACGCAATTTCTCTGGGATTTTAGTAATGAATTTTGGATCAGCTTCTAAAATTGTAGAGAGTACTGGCTTTTGTTGTTGTTTCCAAGCATCAACAGAAGCTTTATCTTCTACAATCAGGCGCAAGCGCATTGCAAAGTGACCTCGTCCACATACTTCAGTACAGGCAATTTCGTAATCAAAATTAGGATTCCCTGTTTCTGCACGCATTTGCTCAGTTGATTTGTCTGGAATAAACCAAAATTTCGTTGGCATGCCAGGAACTGCGTCCATTTTAACACGCATGTGAGGAATATACACACTGTGCAAAACGTCACGAGCACGGATTTTCAATGAAACGGGCTTACCTACTTCAACGTGCATTTCACTTACATTGATAAAATCATCAAAAGATGCTTCATCAGAATAATCTATCCCGCTTGGATTGTTATTATTGTCATCTATTAACTTATAGTTATAGCCTCCAAGCTTATTGTCTTGAACACCTCCATAACGAACAATCCAACCAAACTGTTTTCCCATAATTTCAACCACCTGAGAATCAGCTGGTGCATCAGACATGATTTTAGTCCATGAACGGAATCCTAAAAACACCAATGATGCCATGATCACAGCAGGAATCGCAGTCCAAATCAACTCCAACTTGTGGTTTTCAGGATAAAAAGTAGCTTTATAGCCTTTTTTGTACTGATATTTCCAAGAGAAGAAGAAAAGCAAGAAATTTACGATAAAGAAGGCAATCGTCAATAAGCCCATATCAAGCCAAAATTGGCTATCCGTTTCCCGACCGTGTGGGGAAGAAGCTTCAGGTAAGAAAGCGTCCTGCGAGGCGAGATAAGACCACACCATTGCGACTGACCCTCCCACCAAGAAAACAAGCCAAAGCGCACCGTTCGCTTTGTTATTTGGCACAGGGGCTTCACTTTCTGATTGAGTACTACCCATTACCTTTTGCAATTTTGCTGCTACGGCGATTGCAATACCAAGCAGCACAACCAGTAGTAATCCAACTAAATAAATCATTGTTATTATGTCGTTTTATATTGATTTAGAGATTTTGCTAGTGATGACAAAATCAATTTCTACAAATTACGCAACATCATGGTGAAGAGACTCCTCTAACATTGGATGGTTGCGAGGGATTAGATTGCCTTTCGTCAACTGAGTTGAAACTGACCAAATAAACGCACAAGCAAACAATAAAATAAAGCCAAACTCAACAGGCCCAAAACCAGCATGTTCACCTACCGTACCTGGCATAATGTTAGTATAAAAATCGAAGTAGTGACCTACAAGGATTGACCAACAAGCGATTTTCAAAATCAATGGCGTACGCTTCGAATCCCTTGTCATTAAAACTAGGAAGGGGGTAACAAAGTTTAAGAAAAGGTTGATGAAAAATGGTGCTTTATAAATACCACCATAGCCACTAAAACGCTCACGGTAGTAGATAGCTTCTTCTGGAAGGTTAGCATAGTAGATAAGCAAAAACTGCGAAAACCAAACGTACGTCCAGAAAATTGAGAAGGCAAAACAGAATTTACCTAAATCGTGAAGGTGGCTTTCGTTTACTGCTTTCAAATAGCCACGTTCTTTCAACATAACAATTGTAAGCGTCATTGTTGCCAAACCTGCTACGTGCCAACTAGCGAGTGTGTACCATCCAAACATGGTTGAGAACCAGTGAGTGTCAATTGCCATCACAAAATCCCAAGCAGAAGTAGATGAAGTTACGCCAAAAACTAGCAAGAACGCCGTTCCGAATTTGATGGCTTTCTCATAATTCTCAGTTCCACCAATTTCGTCTTCTTGAAGCGATAAATTTCTCAATACTTTCCACAAACCATACCACAAACCGAAATACAATACGAGACGGATGAAATAGAATGGTTTGTTCAAAAATCCTTTTTTACCTGCGATGATGGCATCATAATGCGGACTGCTTGGGTCCATAATACCTTCGTGCATCCAGTGGAATAATTTATCTCCAAAGCCTACCGCAAGCACCAAAATAATAATGGCTGGTACTGGCAAAAATGCAGGCATTGCCTCTGGGATTCTTCTAAATACTGCCGACCAACCCGCCTGAGCAAGGTTATTATAAGCTAGGAAGAATAAGCCTACGACCGAAATACCAGCAAAATAGACACTATTTACCCAAAGGTTAGAAATAATACGTTGTGTCCAGTGGTAAGCGTGTTCGGCATGGTCGTGTGCATGTTCAGCAGCATGACCCGCAGCCCCATGAGCTTCGTGCCCATGTCCACCACCTTGAGATAACATATATGCTCCGATCAATACCAGCGCAGCGCCAATACCCATCCCAATGAGCAAATTGCGTTTTGATTCGGCGGTAAATTCAAATTGTTCTTCGACAGAAACAACTTCGTGATGATGTGCGCCCATTATAAATCTTTATCTTTAAGTTGTTGTTGGTTATCGCAGCGGCGAACCGCTAACTTGTTCGTAATT
Organism: Runella limosa DSM 17973; assembly: GCF_000482465.1. GTDB lineage: Bacteria > Bacteroidota > Bacteroidia > Cytophagales > Spirosomataceae > Runella > Runella limosa. The sequence goes on along the minus strand of NZ_KI519420.1, from coordinate 970,250 downwards.
AGCGGTTTGCCGCTTCGGTTTATTACAGTAACTTAGTACTAGCCTTTCTGTAATTTATGAATATAGTGAGCAATTTTCCAACGCTCTTCGGGAGTCACTTGTGAACCATGTGCCCACATGCGACCTTTTCCGTGCGTAATTACGTGGAAAATATGTCCGTCATTCATATTGAGGTAAGCATCCGCTTTGTAGTTAGGCACCCCTTTGTACATATCAGCTACTGGGCCATCTCCTGCACCTGTTTCACCGTGGCAGTGTTGGCAGTATCTTCCATAAAGTGCTTTTCCTTCTGCAAGTGTCTTGGCAGTATTTGGAACGGGATTTTTCAAAACGGCTTCCGCAGTAGCGAGTTCATCTTTACCAATGTGGTAAATCATCAAGTCCACGCTTGAGCTGTCAAATTGAGTTTTGTAGTTACGGCGAGATACCGTTCCTGCCACAGGCTCACGCATGTTTTTTCCATCAGCATTGATGGGGTTTTTCTCAATTTGGGTATATGGCTCATAACCAACCGAGTTGTACATGTTAGGAGCATATTCTAAACCTGCATCATCGTGACCACGTTGGCATGAACTCAAAGCAGCGACGACAGCAAACGTACCAGCAATTAATGTATTAATTTTTTTCATCTTCATTTAAAAACATTAAACCTGTTTAACACTCACCTCTTCTGCTCCTGAAGCTTTTACCAAACTAGCAATTTCAGCTTCTGACATTTTGTTTTTGCTTAGGTCAATCGCCATCACAAATTTATTGTCAGTACAACGTGGGTCAAACAAAAGTGGCTCAACGGTTGGCCCTAATCCATTTGATAGGAAAAAGGTAATTGTCATCCCAAAAGCCGTAAAAAGTACCGTAAGCTCAAACATAATTGGAATATAGTTGGGATAAGAAAGAGGGTCTTTCCCACCAATAACCATCGGCCAATCGATTCCCATTGTCCAAGTAGTCAACGTAATTGCGCACAAAAACCCTGTCAAACCAAAGCAAAATGCCGCAATACCGATACGAGTCCGTGGGTGGCCAATTGCTATGTCCATTCCGTGAATAGCAAAAGGTGAATACACTTCGTAGATTTTCACCCCAGCGCTTTTAATTTTATTTACTGCGGCGAGTGCTACGTCATCATCGTCATAAACACCTACCAAAAACTTCTTATTTGCGTCCGTCATTGTTGTCTCAATTATTTTTTGAAAACTCAATTTTAACTTCCCTTACTTTCTTATTCTGCATCTTTTTTGTAGGCAGGAGAAGCTAATCTGTCTGCTTTAGAAACGCCTGCGATTTTTTTGGGCAATTGCTCAGAAGTTGTCCGCAATACACCCTTCACCTCTGCCATGTTAATTACTGGCAAATACTTAGAGAACAATAAGAAAAGAGTGCCAAACAAACCGAATGAGAAGATATAATCACCGATGTCAAACATTGTTGGTGAAAACATTGCCCAGCTCGACGGAATATAGTCGCGGTGAAGTGACGTCACAATAATTACGAAACGCTCAAACCACATACCGATGTTTACAATTACCGAAATGAAGAACGTCCATTTAACACTACGACGAAGTGAACGTGACCAGAAGAGCTGTGGAGAGATTACGTTACACGTCATCATCGCCCAATATGCCCACCAGTATGGCCCCGTAGCGCGGTTGATAAATGCGTAGCTTTCGTACTCAACGCCTGAATACCAAGCGATAAAGAACTCAGTCAAATACGCTACCCCCACAATCGATCCCGTCAAAGTGATGATTTTGTTCATCATTTCGATGTGCTCAAATGTGATATAATCTTCCAACTTATATACGACACGGGCGATAAGCATCAAGTTTTGTACCATGGCAAAACCAGAGAAAATCGCACCTGCTACGAAGTAAGGAGGGAAAATGGTAGTGTGCCAACCTGGAATAACCGAGGTTGCAAAGTCCATGGATACAATCGTGTGTACTGAAAGTACGAGTGGTGTTGACAAACCAGCCAAAATTAAGCTGATGTACTCGTAACGTGCCCACGTTTTTGCTGAACCGTTCCAGCCCATTGCCAAAGTACCGTAGATATACTTCGATACTTTATTTTGAGCGCGGTCACGGATAGTAGCCAAATCAGGCACAAGACCTACATACCAGAATAAACAAGATACTGAAAAATACGTTGAAATCGCGAATACGTCCCAAACCAATGGTGAGTTGAAGTTAACCCACAATGATCCGAATGTGTTTGGCAAAGGCAAAGCCCAGTGCGCCATCCACGGACGGCCCATGTGCATCAAGATAAACGAAGCCGCACAAATAACGGCGAAAATCGTCATCGCTTCAGCAGCACGGTTAATAGAAGTTCTCCATTTTTGACGGAACAACAACAAGATTGCGGAGATAAGTGTACCAGCGTGACCGATACCTACCCACCATACGAAGTTGGTAATGTCCCATGCCCAACCTACAGTTTTATTAAGGCCCCAAACGCCCAAACCTTCCCACCAAGTCCAGAAGAGACAGCAAGTACCATACAGTAAAACCACAACAGAAATGGCAAATGCTATTTTCCACTCTTTGGTTGGTTTACCTTCCACCTGCTTGCAGATATCCTCTGTTACGTCAGCGTACGTCTTGCCACCTGTTACAAGAGGGGTTCTTACGGGTGAAGTAACGTGCATATTTTTAAGAGTTAATAGTTATTTTATTGATTTTTCTCTATGTATTTTGACAAAATAGCTCGACTATTTTATCGAGAGCCACTGCTCCGAAAAGCAGTGGCTTTGATTTATTAGTGACCTCCGTGTTCAGCGTGTTGGTGCTCCGCGTGAGCCGCAGCTTTAGAAGCGTCAACATCTTTGTTACGAATCTTAGTCAAGTAAGTAATCTGCGGCTTGACGTTGATTTCATCCAACATTTGGAATGCACGTCCTTCTTTCTCTTCTGCCAACAACTTAGAGATACGGCTGCTTGGATCATTCATATCACCAAACACGATTGCTTCTGTTGGGCATGATTGCGAACATGCTACTTCGATTTCTCCGTCAATTGGACGACGACGCTCTTTCTTCGCGTTCAACTTACCTTCTTGGATACGTTGCACACACATCGAGCATTTTTCAATAACCCCGCGCGAACGTACAGTTACGTCTGGGTTGATGACCATTTTACCAAGGTCGTTATTGAAGTGATAATCGAATTTATCGTTGTCGAAGTACTTAAACCAGTTGAAGCGACGTACTTTGTATGGGCAGTTGTTTGCACAATAACGTGTACCTACACAACGGTTATAAGCCATTTGGTTTAAACCTTCTGTGCTGTGGGTTGTGGCCAATACTGGACAAACCGTCTCACAAGGAGCGTTTCCACAGTGCTGACACATCAACGGCTGGAATGTTACTTCTGGGTTTTCAGAGGCAACTTCCAAACCACTCAAATCATCCACTGGTGCATCACTGCTGTAATAGCGGTCAATACGAATCCAGTGCATTTCGCGGCGGTTGATTACCTCTTGGCGGCCAACTACCGAAACGTTATTTTCTGCTTGGCAGCTAATTACACACGCGCCACAACCTGTACATGAGTTAAGGTCAATCGCTAATCCCCAAGAATGGTTTGGTTTTTCATAACCATTCCACAATGAAATTTCTCCTGGGGCTTTCACACCTTCTGAAGTAACGACGTGCGGGAAGTAACGACCAGCTTTGCTATCTTTTTGATACTCAGCAAGACGAGCTTCTTGTAGCACCGACTTACGCGCCATTACGGTGTCGTGAGTCTGTGTTTGCGCAACTTTGTGCGTATCTCCAGTTTTAGTGAGGGTACCTTCACCTGCACTGAAGCTAACAGCTCCACCTTTCAATTGAGCCAGAGGATATACATTTACCCCTACCCCATTACCTGCTTTTCCAGCTTTCTCGCGACCGTATCCAATCGCAATAGCGACGGTTCCGTTGGCTTGGCCTGGCTGGATTACGACTGGTAATTCAACAGATTTACCTTTTACTTCTACCTTAACAACGTCGTCTTGCGCTATTCCTAGTTCTTTTGCTGTTTTTTGAGAAACACATGCGTAGTTATCCCAGCAAGCTTTTGTGATTGGATCTGGGAACTCTTGCAACCAAGGGTTGTTGGCCAATGCCCCGATTCCCATTCCTACCTTTTCATAAAGAACCACTTCAAGGCCAGAAGCATTTGCTTTGTATGCGCTGTTGATTGCAGCGACTGCGGCTTCTACACCTGCCACTGTTCCAGCACCACTAGCTGCTACGGCTCCTTTTTCATAAATACCATCGTGCAATGCTTTTGTCCAGGCATTTTCAAAATCTGCCCCACCAATTACATTAGCTTTCCAGTAGTTACGCAAATAAGCGTAAAAGTCAGCATTCAAACCAGCCCATTTCAATAAGCTTGATTGTGCTTGGCGCGTTTTGTAAATCAGTGAAATAGCAGGTTGTTGCAAGCTGTAGAATCCAGCAACTGGTTGGGCATCACCCCAGCTCTCTAAATAATGAGGAGCAGGTGCGATGTATTTACAAAGTGAAGATGTTTCATCGGCACGATCAGCAAATGAAACCGAAAGTGCTACTTTAGAAAGTCCTTCTTTCAATTCAGCACCACGTGGGTGATCATAGACAGGGTTACAACCGTAGAAAATAACGGCGCTTACCGAACCACCTTTTACTTCATCAATCAAAGTGTTCATGGCAGCGTCATCTCCCTGACGGAAGTACGCTGGTGTGCCCAAATCAATCGTAGCGCCATACGAACCAAGTGTTTGGTTAATGGCATTTACTACAACTTGAACACTCGCATCGTTTGAGCCAGATACGACCAACGAAGCCCCTTGCGCAGCTTTTAATTCTTTGGCTGCTTTATCAAGCATTTTGTCAACCTCAGCACCTAAAGAAGCGCTTCCGTTGCCAGTAATCTTATTATATAACGCCAACGCTACAAGACCCTCTTGTGAAGGTTTGATGGTTGTGCGATAGTCAGCGTTTGAACCCGTAAGTGACAATGTTGTCTCAAACTGGAAGTGACGTGACATTGATTTATTTCCGCCTTTTACGCTGCTTATTTTACGGCCTCTGGCATATTGGGTTGAGAACGCATCTGGGGCAACCCAAGTACCTAAAAAGTCGCAACTTAAACCTACAATTACTTTTGCTTTGCTAAAATCATACGATGGCAATACTGCTTTGCCAAAAGAATCCGCATTAGCTTTGATTAAGCCAGATGCTGAATTTACATCGTAAGAAATGTGTTTTGTTGTAGGATATTTTGCTGTAAAGTCGCCAATAACAGCTTTTGTTGAAGGGCTTAAAATGGTAGAAGAAACGATACGAATCTGTCCACCTTTTGCCAATTGAGCTGAGATTTCTTTGTCAATTACATCCCAGTCAGCATCAGCATCCCCTTTTTTGGGGCCTTTCAATTTTTCAATATCGTATAACGCCAACAAAGAGGCATGTGCGCGAGCACTAACCCCTCCTTTGCTTACACTCGATTGTTTGTTCCCTTCAATTTTGACTGGACGTCCTTCGCGAGTTTTTACTAGAATACTAGCATAATCTCCGCCCTCAGCGTACGTCGATGCGTACCAATCTGCGATAGATGGGAAGGTATCTACTGGCTTGTTGAGATAAGGAACAGCTTTTCTTATGGGAGCTTCACACGCGGCCAACGACACGGCAGCAACGCCAAATCCCAGCACTTTCAAGAAATCGCGACGGTCTGAACCAATGCCATCGACGATGCTCTTGTTTTCACTGGAATTGGTAAGTTCAAAGCTACCAAATTCGTTATGGGCGTTTTTTACAAAAGTCTCATCATTCCGAAGCTCCTCTAGTCCTTTCCAATACCTCTTCGTTTGGTTTTCCATATATTTATGAATGTAGATTCTGGATTCTTATATTTTCTAGTTCTAGTAGTGACACTTTGAACATTCCAAGCCGCCAATATCAGCCACTTTCAAAGGCTTATCGCTTTTCTCAGCATGAAGCTGCACTAGCTTGTCATAATAGGCGTTTTCTTTTGTATTAACGTCTGTCTTACGGTGACAGTCGATACACCAACCCATTGTCAAGGTTGAACGTTGTTGAACAACCTCCATTGTTTGGATTTCACCGTGGCACTGCTGACACTGAAGACCACCCACGTTTACGTGTTGGGCGTGGTTAAAATACGCCAAATCAGGTAGGTTGTGAACACGTACCCACTGGATTGGCTTGTTTTCCTCGATAGCCGAGTAAATTTTTTGAATTTCTGGAGATTCTTTTTTGATCACTCCGTGGCAGTTCATGCAAATGTTTGCCGAAGGAATTGTCGCAGACTTGCCACGGTTAACGCCTGTGTGGCAGTAGTTACAGTCAATTTTATACTGACCTGCGTGCAATTTGTGCGAGAAAGCGATTGGTTGCTTTGGAGCGTATCCTTGTTGGATACCTACGCCATACAAACCATCAAGGGTAGCTTTCGTTACCATTAATACAAAGAACCATACGGTAGCACTGCGGATAGCTGAGTTTTTGCTCATCGCTACCAAACCGTTACGAAGTTTGTCGCCAAAAGAACCGCCATCGCCAGCACCTACTTCTCCACTTACCGCTTTTGATAAGATCGAAACGATAGCTAGCAATACTCCGAGTACAAGTAACATTACTAATAGTAACGCTACAAGAATGTAAGTAAACAAATCAGAAGACTCAGCAGCTGCTCCACCTGCTGCCGCAGTTGCACCCGCTGCTGCAGGGGCTGCCGCCACTGCGGTATTGGCTTTCTCGATGTAGGCCAAAATGTCCTTTACTTCTGTCTCGCCATACGCTGGAAAGGCCGTCATTTGTGCTTTGCCAAATTTGTTATACAAAGCTACAGCATACTCATCGCCTGATTGAATGACTCCATTGGGATTTTTTACCCATTTTACTAACCAAGCTAAATCACGGCGTTGTTGGATACCTTTTAAGCCAGGGCCTACTACTTGCTCGTCTTTGGGAGAGTGACAAGCTTTACAGTTGTTATTAAATAGCGATTCGCCATTGGCTGCATCACCATCTTGAGCTACTGCACTGAATCCAACAGTAGTCAACATTGCTACTACTAATAGCCGACTGATGTTGCGCATTTTTTTGAAAAATAAACTACTCTTCATTCGTGTATGAATTAACAAAAACATGATACTTCTTGACCCTACAAAAGTAATGCACTAATAGGTACGTGCCAAAGTATTTCTATTCTTAATTTGCAATAATTTAATTATTTAGACTTCTTCTAATTAAAGAGCAGAACCCACCTAAAACCTAATTTTATTCTGTATTTGAGGAAAAATAGGTAGGATTAAAAACAAAAATACCACTCAGCTTGTGAAATGGTTATCATAGCTGAATGGTATTTTTTTTAGAAATATGTATTTTAGTGAGGTCCCGAGCGGATTCGAACCGCTGTACGAGCTTTTGCAGAGCTCTGCCTAGCCACTCGGCCACAGGACCAAAAACACTTGGATAATGTGTTAGACAAATACTAAACTTTGCTTAAAAGTGTTAGCGAAATCACTAACCCATATCCAAGTGCAAATGTAGTGCTTTATTTTGAATAATTCACTATTCAGCGTCTGTTTCGTTTGAAACTTTCTTAGGAGCAGCCGATTTTTTCTTCTTCTCGCCTTCTTCTAATTGTTCTTTCAATGCCGAAAGTGCCTCAAGGTCACCTAGTGTAGCTTTCTCAGCGTCTTTTGCTTTTTCAACCTTAGCAGGTTTCGCCGCTTTTTCTTCTACTTTAGGCTCTTCTTTATCTTGCCAAGTTTTAGCGTGAGAAAGAACGATGCGTTTTTCTTCTTTCAAGAACTCAGTTACTTTGAAATCAAGTGACTCACCTACTTCCGCAACTGAACCATCTTCTTTAGCAAGGTTTTTCAACACTGCAACTCCTTCGATACCGTAAGGTAATTCGAGCGTAGCTACTTTGTCACCTTTACCAACGACAGTACACTTGTGAACTGAACCTACTGCGAATACTGATTCAAAAGTATCCCATGGGTTTTCTTCAAGGTGTTTGTGGCTCAAAGACAAACGACGGTTATCAGCGTCAAGTTCAAGTACCATTACTTCAAGTTCTTCACCAACTTTGATGAAATCGCTTGGGTGCTTGATTTTCTTTGTCCATGAAAGGTCAGATACGTGAACTAGACCGTCGATACCCTCTTCCAATTCAAGGAAAAGACCAAAGTTAGTCAAGTTACGAACTACACCTTTGTGTTTTGAACCAACTGCATATTTTTCGATGATTTCTTGGCGTGTCCAAGGATCAGCGGTCAATTGTTTCAAGCCAAGAGACATTTTACGCTCGTTGCGATCCAATGTCAATACAACTGCTTCTACTTCGTCACCGATTTTCAAGAAATCTTGTGGGTTACGTAGGTGTTGTGACCACGACATTTCTGAAACGTGAATCAAACCTTCTACGCCTGGCATGATTTCAAGGAAAGCACCGTAGTCAGCTACGTTTACTACTTTACCTTTTACTTTCGAGCCAACTTCAACCTCTGTAGAAAGTGCTTCCCAAGGATGAGGCTGGAGTTGCTTCATACCAAGTGAAATACGCTTCTTATCTTCGTCGAAGTCAAGTACTACTACGTTGATTTTTTGGTCAAGGCTCAACAAATCCGATGGATCGTTGATACGTCCCCAAGAAATATCTGTAATGTGCAACAAACCATCAACACCACCCAAGTCGATGAACACACCGAACTTAGTCATGTTCTTAATTACACCCTCAAGTACTTGACCGCGCTCAAGGTTTGTAAGGATAAGTTGACGTTGTGCTTCAAGATCTTTCTCGATAAGAACTTTGTGAGATACGACCACGTTGTTATTAGCGTGATTGATTTTCACAACTTTCACTTCCATTTTCTTACCTACGAAGATGTCGAAGTCACGAATTGGCTTAACGTCAATTTGTGAACCTGGCAAGAAGGCTTCGATACCGTAGATATCCACGATAAGACCACCTTTTGTGCGACGCTTCACAAAACCATCGATAACCAAATCCTCGTCGAATGACTTCTGGATGTTATCCCAAGCTGTAATAACGCGTGCTTTTTTGCGAGAAAGAACCAACTGACCGTTAGGGTCTTCTTGGTTTTCGATATATACTTCAATTTCGTCGCCGATTTTCAAATCCGACAAATCGCGGAATTCTGAACGCGGTACGATACCGTCCGATTTTGATCCAATGTTCAAAATCACTTCGCGGTCATTCATACCGACCACGACACCTTTAACTACTTCTTTTTCGGCGACGGGTGCAAGAGTCCCGTTAATCAATTGTTCTAGCTGGGCTTTTTCAGCTACTGAGTAACCGCTACCAAAGCCACGGTTATCAATTCTATCCCAATCAAAATCAGCTAATTGAGCTTTACTCATGATAAGTTTTAAAATTGCCTTTTATACATCAACCTATCGGCATTTAGGTTGAAATTTGGTGAAACAAACGTCCGCCTTTCGCAAAACGGAGTGCAAAGGTAGATGTTTTCCAAAAAAAATGCAATTTTTAATACACCTTTTCTCTCTTTGTTAAGAAAGGCATCCATGATTCTTCTACAGCCCCTGAATAATCGCGCAAAAATAGCACAAATGAAGGTTTAAAAGGCCGATGACGCATGGGCATAGAGGCTTCTTCGGGGGTGCAATCCCCTTTTTTGGCATTACAGCGCTTACAGGCCGTAGCCAGATTTTCCCAGCTTGTTCGCCCTCCCCTGGATTTTGGCATCACGTGGTCTAACGTAAGGTCTTCCGTCGAACTACAATACACACACCGATGCCCATCTCGTTTGAAAATATTTTGCCGCGTGAGCATCACGCCTTTGTAGGGAAGATTAATGTAACGGTTGAGGCGAATAACTGTTGGTAGCGGAAATGAAGTACTTACAGTATGTAATTGAAACACCGAAGATGCAGCAACCAATTCGGCCTTGTCTAAATAGACGAGTAAAAAGGCTTTAGGAACCGAACAAATGCCTAAAGCGGAGTAATCTTGATTCAAAATTAAGACTTTCCTACCCATACCGACATCAAGTTTTTTAGGTTTTTGCAATTTACAAAATTCTGAGGTAATAATCTCTCCCTCAGTTAATATCTTAACAAAATCTTCTTGCTAGGATTTTTTTTTGGCTGACTTTGGAACAAAAAAATAAACATCTATTGTTTACTAAACACTGTTCAGTAAATTTGTAATATCAATCAAACATTTATTCTATTTCATGGGAATACTAGAGCGAAAAGAACGAGAAAGAGAAGACATGCGACGGCTCATTTTGAACGCCGCACGGGAGCTTTTTTTGGAGCAAGGGTATGAAAAAACAAGTATTCGGAACATCGCAGACGTCATAGAATACAGTCCAGCCACTATTTATTTATACTATAAAGACAAAAACGAATTATTTTTTGCCCTCCATGAAGAAGCATTCTTAAAATTGATGGAGGAACTCAGTTCGCTACAAACCATCCAAGATTCCTTTGCTCGCTTGATTGAAATGGGACATCGGTACATCAAATTTGCCGTTGAAAACCCTGAATTATACGACCTTATGTTTATCATGAAAGCCCCCATTGAAGCATTAGCTTGTCGCGATGAAGTGTGGGAAGATGGGCTAAAATCGTTTGGGTTACTCAAATGGGCGATTCAAGAATGTGTAACGGCGGGTTATTTTAAAAATACGGATATTGAGGTTTCAGCCATTACTATTTGGTCTTATATGCACGGTTTGGTATCTATTTACTTAAAAAATCGCATGAGCATGTTTCAAGACAACCAACAATTGCAACGAATGCAGCAGTCGTTTGTGCTGTTTACTAAAATGATTAAAGAAACACTTTAATTAACTATCTATCAGCCATGAACATTTTCTTTTCGATGCCATTAATTGCCTTGTTTTCAGGCATTTCGTTCCTTCATTTTTACTGGGGATTGGGGGGTAAGAAATGGGTTCATTTAGCAATACCAACTTCCCCAAAAGCTACTGAAACGCCACTTTTCAAACCGCGTTTTTTCGAAACATTGGTAGTTGCTTTAGGTATTTTAGGATTTGCTTGGGTCATTGGGGCTAAAGTAGGCATTTTTTCCACTTTTCAGCTACCTAATTCGTATATTTCAAATAGCGTATTGGTCATTGCAATCATTTTTCTATTACGTGCCATCGGGGAGTTTCGCTATGTAGGATTCTTCAAGAAAATCAAAGATACGCCTTTCGCAAAAATGGACACTCTTTACTATTCTCCGATTTGTTTATTAATCAGTCTTCTTTCATTTATTATTTACCTATAAATCAAGATTTTACAGCCATGAAAACCCCGATTCTGTCACCTCCTCCCGAGCAATGCCTTGTAGGTTTCCTCTCTTTTTTGCCTATTTATGAACACTGTTTATTAAATAAGATATGATTAGATATTTTCACCTGTGGTCGTTGCTCTTGTTCAGCTTTGGAGCGACGGCCCAATCATCCGCCATTTTGGAAGCCTATGTACAAGAAGGACTCCAAAACAACCTTTCGCTCAAACAAGAAGGGCTTGAAATCCAAAAAGTGAATGAAGCCATCGTACAAGCTAAATCACTTTTTTATCCAAAAGTCAGCTTCAACCCCACTTACTCCTTGGCCGCAGGTGGACGGAGATTGGCCTTTCCTGTAGGAGACTTACTGAATCCAGTTTATAACACACTCAACCAGCTCACGCAAACCAACAATTTTCCCCAGGTGGAAAATGTCAACGAGTTGTTAGCCCCCAATCATTTTCATGACACAAAGTTAAGTTTTCAATACTCCATTTATAACCCTGAAATTCAGTACAATTACCTGATTCAGAAAACGTTGCTATCCGCGCAAGAGGCGCGTAAACGCGTTGTAGAAAATGAGCTAAAATATACGATTGAAACGGCCTATTTTCAGTATTTACAGTCGCAGGAGGCTTTGCAGATTTTTGAAAATGCCAAGAAAACCCTACATGAACTGGTACGGCTCAACCAAAAGCTTGTTTCAAACAACGTCGTTACCAAAGATGCCGTAGTAGGTGCCGAATATGAGCTAAGTAAACTCGAACAGCAAGCGATTATAGCCGCCAAAAACTCAAACGTAGCCAAAGCCTATTTTAATTTTTTGCTCAATCGCGAGCTCGGAAGCGATATTAAAACCGATTCCTTGCTTTTAGCCTCTAATCAAAAGCAATTCATTGCCCCCTCCCCCGCTTTAAGTTCCTTGACTAGCTTGGCCACTCAAAATCGTCAAGAATTAAAACAGCTTGCTCAATCCATTTTAGCTTCGCAAACTGCCATTACGCTCCACGAAAAAGCCGCAAAACGACCATCAGTTTTTATTGGCGGAAACAGTGGTTTTCAAGGATTTGGCTATAAATTTTCGGGACAAGCTTACCTTGTCACCCAAATAGGTTTGCAATGGGATATATTTAAGGGGTACGAGCGAAAATCAAAAATTCAACAGGCTAAAATTCAAACAGAACTGCTAAAAACGAAGCAATCTGAAGTGGAAAAACAGATTGAGCTCCAAACGACGCAGGCTTATTTTGAGCTTCAAGCCGCCAAAGAATCGATGAAATCATTGGCCGACGGTATCCGTAAAGCCGAACAGTATTTCAAGGTCATCGACAGTCGGTATCGTAATGGCAATGTCCTACTCATTGAATACGTCAAAGCCCAAAGCGAATTGCTCAACGCGCAATTGCAAGAATCTTTGGCACAGTTTGATATACTTTCTAAACAAGCTACTCTCAATAAAATCACAGCCGTTAACTAACCTACTTCTCTGACTATGAACTCTTTACATAACACATTTCGCTTAGTAAGTAGCTCATTATTATTGAGTTTACTTCTTATAAGCTGCAATAAAAAAGACGAAACGCAACAAAAAAACCCTGAAACAGATGAGGTATTGGTGCCCGTTTCACTCACCAAAGTTGACCAAGCTACCCGTTCTGAAAGTATCGTTGCGTCTGGGTTGGTTGCCTCGTCAGAAGAAGCGAGGTTGTCGTTTAAAATTGGCGGAATAATCCAAAAAATATATGTGACCGAAGGCCAAAAGGTGAGCAAAGGCCAACTTCTCGCTTCGCTTAACACCACCGAAATCGACGCGCAAGTGAATCAGGCCAAATACGGCGTTGAAAAATCTGAACGAGACTTTAAGCGCGTCGAAAATATGCTAAAGGACACCGCCGCCACGCTGGAGCAAATGCAAAACGTGACAACTGCACTGGACATTGCCAAACAAAACCTCCAAATCGCTCAGTTTAACCGTTCGTACGCCCAAATCATTTCGCCCATCGACGGCGCGGTTGTCAAGAAAATGGGGAACGAAGGTGAATTGACGGGGCCTGGGACGCCTATTTTTTACATTACGTCCAATCGTCAGGGCGACTGGGTGGTGCGCGTAGGTGTTTCGGACAAAGATTGGGCGCGCTTAAAAGTAGGAGACAAAGCCAATGTGCAGCTTGATGCCTACCCCTCCGAAGCATTTTCTGGCAGCATTACCAAACTTGCTCCTGCCGCCGACCCCATGAATAAGTTGTACGAAATTGAAGTGAGAATTGCGCCCAAGGGAAAGCGTTTGGCCACAGGACTTTTTGCCAAAGTTGAATTAAAACCCGTCCAAAGTCGCACATATACCGTTGTGCCACTAGAAGCAATTGTGGAAGGAAATGGCAAAGAAGCTTTCATTTATGTGTTGGCTGAAACCCGCAAAAAAGTGAAGCGTTTACCTGTGCAAATTGGTTTTGTGGACGGCGATAAAGTTTTGATTACAAATGGCTTAGAAGGCATTTCAGAAGTAATCACTTCTGGTAGCGCTTTCCTAACTGAGTCCTCTACCGTGATTGTAAAATAACGCATTGATGAACCACTTTTTAATCACGCAAAGACGCTAAAAACAATGAATCTATCCGAATTTTCCGTCAAAAACTGGCAATTTATGCTGGTGATGTTTGTGGGAGTGGTCGCGCTGGGACTCAACTCACTTTTCACCATGCCTCGCTCCGAAGACCCGACTTTCGAGGCTCCTACATTTATTATATCAGTAATTTACCCTGGTACTGACCCCAAAGACATGGAGGAACTGGTGGTTGACCCAGTTGAAAAACGCCTCAACGAGTTAAAAGACGTCCGTAATATTCGCACCACCATCGACGACGGTTTGGCCGTGTTTATGTTGGAATACGACTACGCGGTTGACAATGACGAAAAAAAGCAAGAAATCGCTCGTGAAGTCAATTCGATGCGGGGTATTTTGCCCAACGACATTTTCGATATTCGTTATTTTCAATTTGACCCTGGGTTAGTAAACATCGTGCAAGTGGCTTTGGTATCGGAAGTCGCTTCGTACAAAGAAATGGCGCAGTATTCCGAACGTTTGAGAAAAGTACTTGAGAAAAATAAAGACTTGCGCGGCGTGAAAGATTACGGATTCCCCAAAGAAAACGTTCGGATTTCGCTCAATGTTGAAAAAATGGCCCAAGAAGGTATTGCAGTCAACCGAGTACTTGGAGCGTTGCAAAGCGAAAACCTCAACATCCCAGCAGGAAGTGTTCAGGAAGGTGCGCGGCGTTTTAACGTAAAAACCAGCGGTGACTACGAATCGCTTGACCAAATCCGTAATACGGTAGTGGCTACCAATGGTCAAAAAATCATTTACCTCCGCGACGTAGCCGACGTTGATTTCAACTACGAAGAAGAAACCAATTTTACCCGACTCAACGGGCGCCGCGCCGTGTTGGTGGTAGCCGCTCAGAAATCGGGCAAAAATATTTCGGAAACGGGCAAGAAACTAAACCAAAGCCTAACCGAATTTGAAAAGACAATGCCTAAGCACATCAAGATGGTGAAGTACTTTGACCAATCTGTCAGTGTGGACCGACGTCTTGAACGCTTTGCCAAAGATTTTGGCATTGCCATTTTGTTGGTGGCGCTTACCTTATTACCGCTCGGTTTTAGAGCAGCATTGGTGGTGATGATTTCGATTCCCCTTTCGTTGGCCATTGGGCTTACCGCCGTCAATTATTTGGGTTACAGCATCAACCAGTTAAGTGTCGTAGGTTTAATCGTTGCCTTAGGGATTTTGGTGGACGACTCCATTGTCGTAGTAGAAAACATCGAACGCTGGATTCGAGACGGGTTTAGTAAACGTGAAGCCGCCATCAAAGCTACCCGACAAATCACGTTGGCCGTCATTGGTTGTACCGTTACGCTTGTTTTAGCCTTTTTGCCATTGATGTTTTTGCCTGAAGCCTCGGGAGATTTTATTCGAAGCCTTCCCACGGCCGTCACCATGACCATCATCGCGTCCATGATTGTATCGCTTACGATTGTTCCATTTTTGAGCAGCCGTTTGTTAGAAAATAGCCACAATCCCGAAGGGAATATTTTCTTGAGAGCGTTGAAAAAAGTGATTTCTGGTTCGTACAGTCGTTTGCTCAACTGGGCATTACGTCATCCGCTGCCTTCACTTTTATTTGCAGGACTCATTTTTGGCGCATCCTTACTGATTCCAAAACAAATTGGTTTTGCTCTTTTTCCAAAATCAGAAAAACCTATGTTTAGGGTAACGTTTGAGACACCCGAAGGAAGTAGCCTAAACGAAACCAACCGCGTAGCCCGCTTGGTCGAGAATGAACTGAAGCAAGTCCCTGAGGTTAAGTACTTTTCAACCAGCGTTGGGCGCGGAAACCCTCGGATGTATTACAACGTCATCGAGCGCTCTGAGGCAAGCAATTATGCGGAGGTATTTGTCCAACTTCAAGATGAAATTCACCCTCCTCAAAAAGAGAAAATCATTGACAAACTTCGCGAAAAGCTACGATACATTCCCAATGCGAACGTGGAAGTAGTTGATTTTGAGCAAGGTCCTAATACCGAAGCGCCTATCGCCATTCGCGTTTTGGGCGACGACCTGGAGCAATTGCGCACGGTGGCGGCAGATGTGGAGAAAATCTTAAAAGATACCCAAGGCACCATTTACGTCAAAAATCCGCTTACTACCCGTCGAACAGATTTACGGGTGAAAATCAACAAAGAAAAAGCAGGTTTGTTAGGAATGTCGATTGCCGATATTAACCGTACGGTTCGTTTGGCCATTGCAGGTTTAAACATTGGTACTTTCAAAGATAGTGACGGCGACGACTACGCCATCAATGTTACGCTGCCCAAAGGAAAAACCACCACGCCTGATGTTTTAAACAATCTCTATATCAACACATTGACGGGCTCGGCTGTGCCACTTCGCCAAATTGCGGATGTGCAATTTGAAACCTCAACCAACCAAATTAGGCACTTTGACCGTGACCGTTTTGTGACGATTTCGGCTTTTGTGAAAAGTGGTTTTTTGGTTGATAATGTGTACAATGACATTCTAGCTAAACTCGAAAAACATCCATTTCCCAAGGATTTTAGCTACAAAGCAGCGGGCGAATTGGAAGCACGCGAGAAATCATTTGGCGGCCTCGGCACCATCATTCTAATTACCGCTTTTGGGTTTTTAGGGGTGTTAATTCTTGAATTTGGCACGTTCAAGAGCTCACTTATCGTGCTTTCTGTCATTCCGTTGGGCATTATTGGGGCTTTTACGATGCTCTGGATTGTGGGTTATCCACTTTCGTTTGTGGCCGTCATTGGCCTGATTGCCTTGATTGGAATAGAAGTCAAAAACTCCATTTTGCTGGTGGATTTCACCAACCAGCTTCGAGAAGAAGGTAGGCCGTTGTTGGAAGCGATTCAGGAAGCAGGCGAAATCCGTTTTGTACCCATTGTCCTTACTTCGCTTACAGCCATTGGAGGTTTGATTCCGCTCGCCATCGAAGGCAACCCACTTTACTCGCCTCTCGCTTGGGTATTGATTGGTGGTTTAATCAGCTCTACGCTGCTTTCTCGGATTGTAACGCCTGTATTGTATCGACTTATTCCGCCGAAGGTGGAGGGGAAATAATAGAAAATGGCAGATAAATCCTTGTCAAGGTTTTGAACCTTGACAAGGGTTTATTCACGAATTTGATGTTTTTGGAAAGGCTTGGCAAAATGTCTCCTCTCCATTAACAATGCCCTAACCTGCTTTCACCAATTCAATATAAAACCGTACGACATTTTTGAAATCTTCGACGCTTATGCGTTCGTTGGTGCCGTGGGGGCGTTTGAGGTCTTCGTCGTTCATGCGTACGGGCATAAAACGGTACAAGTTTTGGGATACATTCTTATAATAACGCGCGTCGGTTGCCCCAACCACCAAATACGGTGCGACAATTGCATTAGGGAAACACGCCTTGATGGTTCGGTGAAGCGAACGAAAACCCACCGTAGCGGTATCAGAAACGGGCGAGGGTTCTGAATCAAATTGTTTGAGCGATTCGACCGTAATTCGGTCATTGCCAATGGTCTTTTTTACGTAATCAATCACCGTTTTGACTGAGTCACCTGGCAAAATTCTAAAATTGATTTTGGCAATGGCTTCTACGGGCAGTACGTTGTCTTTCACTCCCGCGTGAATCACCGTGGGCGCAATACTGGTACGAACCATGGCATTTCCTGCATTCGTTTTTTCCAATATACCAATGATTACTGAGTTTAACAGCCAACGATTGGCCATCGCCAATTTGGTAGAAAAAGGCATTTCAGGGGCTAAATAGTCCTGCATGTACCCCGCCGCTCCACCCAATCGAGCTGGAAACGGGTGTTTCTGTAATTTATCTATGGCCTCCGCGAGCATTCCAATGCTAGTTTGAGCGGGAGGCATGGACGAATGTCCACCGTCACCCGTCGCGCTCAATTGTAAGGTTGTGTACCCTTTTTCAGCAACGCCAATTAAGGCAATAGGCTGATTAATCCCCGAAACACCATCAATTTTTATCACCCCTCCTTCGTCAACTACGTACTCTAACTCCACTTTACGACTTTCCAACAAAGCCGCGATTTGCTGCGCGCCGTTTCTACCCGAAATTTCTTCATCGTGCCCAAATGCCAAGTAAAAAGTCCGCTCAGGTGTATGGTTATTTTTAAGTAAATGTTCGACAGCTTCGAGCACCCCCATCACCGTTACTTTATCGTCGAGCGTTCCGCGTCCATAGACAAATCCTTCGGCAATGTCCCCCGCAAAAGGCTGATGTTTCCACATTTTCTCCGTACCCTGCACGACAGGAACAACATCATAGTGCCCCATCAAAAGTGCAGGTTTTAAGCTGGTACTTTTCCCTTTCCACTCGTACAACAAACCATAAGTATTTACTCTTTCTAACTTCAAACGGCTATGCACTAAAGGATAGGTTTTTGCCAAATAGCCCACAAATTTTTCAAATTGCGTACTATCCATCAATGACAAATCTTCGTACGAAACCGTCCGAAATTGAATCGCTTCTGACAAGTGGCTCACCACCGAATCGTTGAGCGTAAGCGCGGGCAAAGGCGCGACTCCCTGCATCTGTTTAGAGCTTAGTCGCAACGTGTTGAAAACCAAAACAGAAATCAGCGCCAAAAGCAGCACCGCCACAGCAAGGAAGACCTTTTTCATGAAGCGTTAGGGGTAATTAGTTGAGAATAAAGTGTATTCAACGCTAGTTACGAACTAATTCCACAAAATCAAACGGTACAAAATGCTTTTCATCTACAGAATGTGACTGACGGCTTATCTCTTTCCACTCATTGGGATTAATAGGCTCAAAATACGCATCTCCCTCAAAATCAGCTTTTACTTCGGTCAGGTAAAGTTTATCGGCTAGGGGAAACGCCACACGATATATTTCGGCACCGCCAATGACAAATGCTTCCTCCGTTTGAGTGGCTTGAGCGGCGGCAATCGCTTCCTCCATCGAATGTACGACGATAACCCCTTCGTAAGCCCACTCTTTACTCCGAGTAATCACAATGGAAGTACGGTTAGGTAAGGGTTTACCAATAGACTCAAACGTTTTACGCCCCATAATGATTGGATGACCAGTCGTTAGGCGTTTAAATTGTTTTAAATCGTTGGGCAAATGCCAAATAAGCTGATTATCACGCCCAATTACCCCGTTTTGGGCAACGGCAACAATCATAGAAGTAATCATAGTTTCAACCTAGTTAATCTGTAACAGCACAAATGTAACGTGACTAATAGACAGTAAAGCGGTCATAAGGCAAATTTTCCATCAATTCCTTACTACCATGCTAGATTTAACCACGTTTAAAAATCAACTTATGGCCGCCGTAACGCAGTACGGAGGCAAAGTGTTGCTCGCGATTTTTGCGTTTATTATTGGGCGAATGCTTATCGGAACGGTTATGCGTTTTTTGAGCACTCGGATGAATAATGCAAAGATTGACCGTGATGTTCAGCCTTTTTTACTTTCCCTGACGGCTGTCACGTTCAATATCATGCTCTTGCTGAGTTGCGCAGGGATACTCGGCGTTCAAACTACTTCATTTGTTGCCATTTTAGGGGCAGCTGGACTAGCCGTTGGACTAGCCCTTCAGGGAAGTTTAGCCAATTTTGCTGGTGGCGTACTAATCTTGATTTTTAAACCATTTAGAGTAGGCGATTTGGTTTCTGCCCAAGGATACACAGGCCATGTAGAAGCCATCCGAATTTTTGATACTGTCTTACTTACGCCCGATAATAAAACCATTACCCTGCCAAACGGCGGGCTTTCGACAGGAGCTATTACAAATATTTCTGGTAAAGGTAAAATTCGCGTGGATATGGTGTTTGCCGCAGGAGCACCCAACGGAGTCGATAAAATCAGAGCTTCTATTCAGAAAGTCATTGCCAGTTGCCCTCAGGCTCTCAAAGAAACCGAACACGATATTTTGGTAACAAAACTAACCGAAAATGCCATTTTCCTTGACGTTCGTGTGTGGACTCACCCTGATCATTACTGGGATGTTTATTATTTTGTACACGAACACATTAGCAAACAATTTACCGCAGATAATATCCTAGCCCCCGCACCCGCCGAAGTCCACGTCGTGATGCAACCTAGCAAAGTCTAGATAAATTTCCCAGTTGGGCGTTAACAAAAAAGCGTAACCTCTTGCTATGTGAGGTTACGCTTTTTTTATCTATCGAATCAAGTTCTTACTTACGGCTTTGGCGCTGATTTCGGCGCTAACGAGTTGATCCAAGCGGCAATTTTGAGCGCTTCATCACGCGGTACCTGCGGCATAGGAGCCATTGGTGTAGCATAATCAGGCCAGTTTTGAGGCTTAGGATTATAGATAAGCTCTACAATTTTTTCGTTTGAATACTTACGTTTTGCCACCTCTGTGTAAGCAGGCCCCACTTGGCGTTTGTCAACGGCGTGGCAAGCCAAACACGTATTTTTGGCCAATAAAGGTTTAATTTCTTCAAACGTTGGTGCTTTACCCGATGCCGTTGCGGTTTTCTTTTCTGTAGTTTTCGCCGCAGTTGTCGTAGCCGACGATTTTGTGCTCATTTCAGCAACTTTCAACTTCTCGCCATCGGGCAAATTATGCAATGTATAGAAAGCCGTTGGGTGTACCAAAGACCAATACGACGTAGAAGCACGCACTCCGTCAAGTTTCAACTCGTGGATGTAGTGCTCACGCAAATTGTCCACCACAATACGTGCTTTCAAGCCATCTTCTGAAACTTTTACGCCTTTGATAGCGCATTTTGCTTCGTTAATCGTAGGACTTCCATATACTGGATGATACTTGTACGTAAAGCTACGAACCGCGTACGAAGCTAAGTTTTCAGCTGATTTTTTATCTACTGGAAGGGTAAACTCTACTTCAAATCCATCAGGCATCGCACGAACTGCTCTCATTTCAAACGGTGTTTTTCCGTTCCATACCAATCGCTGCAAGCCTTGGTTAGCATCGCCCGACGAACCCCAACCACGGTTGGTTTCTCCGATGTAAAGTGAACCGCCGTCATTGGCCCACGCCATACGCAAAACTCCCGACTGGAATCCTGAACGGAAGTCAAACGCAGCGCCTTGGTACTCACCTTTTACTTTTTCTAAGAAAACGCGCATTACTTTACTTTGCCCTTGGTCACCTACAAAAAGTTGGTTGCTAAAAGGGCCAAATTTCCCGCCCGTTTGATCCGCTAAAATCTCAGCATTTGAAACCCCTAAAATACCGTGAGGTAACCACACTGCTGGAAGTTGCGTTTCAGGGTATTTTTTCTTCATGTCAGCCAACGTCAAAAACTTCTCATTTTGTACGTTTTCGGGCTTGATGGCATTGCCATTTTTGTCACGCGTTTTGCGCGGGTCAACCATCGCATATACTTCTTCTTGGGTAATTTTGATGGGAGAATTAGTAAGGCTATTAGCCCACTTGAGCCCTGCTGGGTGCCCCATGAAAGCCCCTTTTTTCACGTGCCAAATACCGCCAGAACCCATCCAGTCGCCTTGGTTGTCATCATAAAACAACTCACCATCCACCATGCCTAAGCCGCAAGGTGAGCGAACACCCGTTGCCCACGGTTCCATTTGGCCATCAGGCGTAATTTTAAAAATCCAACCACGTAACGGACGGCGGCTTTCGCCAGCCCACCATTCTTCGTCCCCAAAAGCGACGTTACCCGACACAAAATACGAGCCATCAGGGGCGATTTTTGGCCCAAAGCTATACTCGTGATAGTGCGATGATAACGGCCAAGCATAGATTGTTTCATAAACATCCGCTTTCCCATCGTGGTCTTTGTCAATCAATTTTGTCAATTCTCCACGTTGCGCACAAACCATAGCACCGTTTTGGTAAACAAGACCTAAGATTTCGTGTAAGCCTGAAGCGAATTTTTTGTAGTACGGCTTTGAGCCCGTTGGGTTTTCGAGCAACCAAACATCGCCTCGGCGCGTTCCAATGGCCAAACGACCATCAGGAAGACTGGTCATCCCTCCTACTTCGAGCAAAATACCCTCAGGCACTGGCGGGGTGACAATTTTGTAAAAATCTTCTTCCGAAGGGGATTCTTGCGCAAAGGATACGCCTAAACTCAGTAAAAGGGAGGTGATTGTGCAGATAACTTGTTTTTTCATTACTACGGTATTTCTAAGATATTGGTCAATACTACTTCAAAATCGACGAGAACGTCGTCGCCTGTTAGGGTTTCACTAAATAATTTAGTTTCAATAGCCGCATACGGCCGATAGATGTACGTTCGTTGTTCACTCATGGCTACCAGCCAACCTAATCGCACGCCATTGTCAATCCATTTTTGCATTTTTTGTTTCAAATCCTCCAAATTATCCGTGTCAGATTCTAACTCAAGCACAAAATCAGGGGCTAAATACGGAAACGATTTTTTTTCAGCGGTTGATAATTCAGCCCAACGTTCTTTCCGAATCCACGCCACGTCAGGCGCACGCATGGAGCGATCGGGCAAGAAAAAACCGCCGTTAGAATCAATCACTTTCCCAGCTTTTGTACGGCGATTCCAAATAACAAATTCGCCATTCAATTCGCTGTTGTTGGAACTGGTTAGCAGATGGGTAGGAGACATATTGATAAAAATTTGCCCAAACTCGTTACGTTCTACCATCAAATCGGGGTTTGAAAGGCAGAAGTTTACCAATTCATCATCAGTAAATTGCTCGCGAGAAGGAAGATGCAATGGAATCAGCATGGGTTGCTATCAATTAGGAATCTCTCATTCGTTGAGCAAAGATAGAGAATCATTCCCAATTTCAGCCATACAAGCCTTGAAACAACCACCTTTGGAGTTTTTTTATAATTTTGTGCAATCTATAAAACCTTTATATGAGAAACCAGTTTGACTTCCGTCGTCTTTTACCACACCTACTTGCCATTATTGGCTTTTTAGCACTTGCCATTATGTACATGAGCCCTGTTTTGAAAGGGCAGCAATTGGCGATGGGCGATGTTGATCGTTTCATAGCTCTTCAAAGCGAAATACGCAAATACGCCAGCGAATACATTGGCTGGACCAATAGTTTATTTGGAGGAATGCCTACATTTTTGGTGGGAGGCGATTATTCAAACGGTATTTTTATCAAAATTCACGGACTGATTTATACCCTATTCAATATCAAAGCGACCTTCATTGGTATGTATTTGATTGGGGCCTATTTGATGTTAAGAGGGTTTAAATGTGACCTTTGGACCAGTATTCTTGGTGCAATTGGGTACGCATTTTTTACGTATAACTTTCAAATTATTGAAGCAGGGCACACCGCCAAAGTATATGCCGTTGCCTACCTTCCTTTGATGGCCGCAGGGGTTATCTTTGGATTTAATCAGCGGCCTTGGTTGGGAGCTGTCTTGCTTAGTTTGGGACTTGGGTTGCAGATTCACGCCAATCACCCCCAGATTACGTATTATTCTGCCATCGTTTTAGGCATTTTAGCCATTTTTGAAACCATTAGAGCGGTAAAAAATGGAGCAGTAAAATCGCTCATTATCTTTTTTGGTGCCTCGGCTGTTTTTTGCGCGTTGGCCTTAGCAACAAATACCTCACGGCTTTGGACACTTTATGACCACTCCAAAGAAACCATTCGCGGTGGGTCAGAACTTACACCTGTAAAAGGCGAAGCTGCAAGTGCAGGCAATAACGATAGTAAAGGGCTCACCAAAGAATACGCTTTTGCGTGGAGCTACGGTAAACTTGAATCACTAACGCTTTTGATTCCTGACTTTTCGGGTGGTAGTTCGGGAGGTGAATTAGACACCAACTCAGAATCGTACAAAACCCTTACTCGCTACGGTATAGATGGACAAAATGCCGCTCAGTTTGCCTATCAATTACCTACCTACTGGGGCGACCAGACTTTCGTAGGTGGCGGGGTATATTCAGGGGCTATCATCTGTTTCTTGTTTGTACTGGGGTTATTTTATGCCGAAAAACGCTACCGCATTCCGTTCCTAATCGCAGGCGTTTTTACCTTAATGCTCGGTTGGGGGGGAAATTTCACGGCCCTCAATTACTTCTTGTTTGACTACATTCCTGGTTTCAACAAGTTCCGTTCGGTCAGTATGATTCTTTCACTGACGCAGTTCTGTATGATTATCATCGCTTCGCTGGGCGTAAAACAATTGATTGAAAACCGTCCTTCATGGGAAGAGTTTAAAAAGCCTTTCTTTATTAGTTTAGGGGCAACTGCTGGACTTGCACTCATTTTGGCACTCGTTCCTAGCTTGGTAGGCTTAAAAAGTCCCAACGACACCGCTTTTGTGGAGCAAATTGCCCAAAGCTTTGGCAACAACAAAGCCGCCGCTAATGACCTTTACAATGCGCTTCTCGATGACCGTGCTTCTATGCTTCGCTCTGACGCCTTGCGCACAGTGCTTTTCATTCTGTTGGCGGCGGCGGTTCTGTGGGCCTTTGTGACCAATAAACTCAAAAACACGACGGCTGTTGTCGGAATTATCTCGGCGCTGACGTTGATAGACATGTGGAGCGTCAACAAGCGTTACCTCAACAATGACGATTTCCGTCCTAAATTTGAATCGGCTCAAAACGTAGAACCTAGCGCCGCTGACCAACAAATTTTGAGAGATACTGACCCTGATTACCGCGTATTGGATGTTACCAGCAACCCTTTTGCCGATCCAAGAGCTTCGGCTTTCCATAAGTCGATAGGTGGTTATAGTGCTTCAAAACTACGCCGTACACAAGACTTGATTGAACGCCAGATGGTTAAAAACAACATGGCGGTTTTCAATATGCTCAATACAAAGTACTTCATTGTACCTGACGAGAAAAAACAGCCTGTAGTACAACAAAACCCTGGGGCACTTGGAAACGCTTGGTTTGTGCGTGAGTTGAAAATGGTCAACAATCCTGACGAAGAAATGGCCGCGTTAGATAATTTCAACCCAGGTAAAACCGCCGTTGTAGATAAACGTTTTGCTGAAACTCTAAAAGGAGCACAACCGTCGTCTGACAGCACAGGGACGATTCGTCTGACGAGTTATCACCCCACAAAATTGGCGTATGAATCCAACACATCGAGCCCTCAAATAGCTATTTTCTCAGAAATGTACTACAAAGGGAACGAAGATTGGAAATCGTACATTGATGGTAAAGAGACCCCTCATTTTAGAGCTGACTACGTGCTCAGGGCCATGGTTATTCCAGCAGGAAAGCACACCATCGAATTCAAATTTGATGCAAAAACGGTTAGTCAAGGTCAAAAAATAGATTTGTACGCTTCTATTGCGTGGCTACTGCTCATCGGCGGGGCTTTGTTCCTAGATTTTCGTACCAAAAAACAAGCCTAACGCAGCTCGCATACAGGTATCAACCACCGAATAATCCTCTTGATTAAATAATGCTAAATGGAAAATCAATCCTTGTAACTGGAGCAACAGGCTCATTTGGCAAGGAATTTATTAGAACGATTCTCAAGCTATACCCTGACGTTAAGCGTTTGGTGGTGTATTCGCGCGATGAATTGAAGCAGTTTGAAATGTCACAAGAATTTAGCCACAGCAAATACCCCGTAATACGGTATTTTATTGGTGACGTTCGCGACGAAGCCCGCCTCACGATGGCGTGCGAAGGCATAGACATTATCATTCATGCGGCGGCACTCAAACAAGTTCCTGCGGCAGAGTACAACCCGATGGAGTGCATCAAGACCAACATTTTAGGCGGTCAAAATGTCATTACAGCGGCCTTGGCTACGGGCGTCCAAAAAGTGGTAGCTCTTTCGACTGATAAGGCAGCCGCTCCCATTAACCTATATGGCGCGACCAAGCTTTGTTCCGACAAATTGTTTGTGGCGGCCAACAACATCAAAGGCGCGCGCGACATTCGTTTTTCAGTCGTGCGTTACGGAAACGTTATTGGTTCGCGCGGTTCGGTGATTCCTTTTTTCTTGCAGAAACGCAAAGAAGGAGTTTTACCCATCACTCACCCCGACATGACTCGTTTTAACATTTCGCTCGAAGACGGGGTAAAAATGGTGTTGTTTGCGCTCGAAAATGCTTGGGGAGGTGAAATCTTTGTGCCAAAAATTCCTTCTTACCGCATTACAGACGTAGCCGAAGCCATTGCTCCTAACGCACGCCAAGAAGTTGTGGGGATTCGTCCAGGGGAAAAACTCCATGAGGAAATGATTACTGAAACCGATTCGCTCAATACCATCGAGCTCGACAAGTACTACGTTATTTGCCCAAGTACCCCTATTTGGAGCATGGACGATTACGTAGAAGCTTTCAACGGTCGTAAAGTTCCTTACGGGTTTGAGTATAACTCAGGTACCAACGACGAATGGCTGACAGTCGATGATTTACGCCAACAAATCAAGCAGCACGTTGACCCCAATTTTGAAGTATGATTCCTTACGGAAGACAAAATATTACCGACGACGACATTGAGGTAGTGACCAAGGCTTTGCGCGCTGATTTTCTAACGCAAGGCCCCACAATTCATCAATTTGAAGTCGCCTTTGCCGAATACGTCGGGGCGAAATATGCCGTAGCCGTCGCCAACGGAACGGCGGCGTTGCACTTATGTGCGCTGGCGTTGGACGTAACCGAAGGCCAAAAAGTGATTACTACGCCTATTACATTTGCGGCGTCCGCCAACTGTGTTCGCTACTGCGGCGGGGAGGTTGTTTTTGCCGACATTGACCCTGAAACGTATTTATTGGACATCGACGCAGTACGTGCCCTACTTGCGGCTTCCCCCAAGGGAACGTACCAAGGAATTGTTCCCGTTGATTTTGCAGGCCGCGCGGTTGATTTAGAGGCTTTTCGAGCCCTCGCTGACGAATACGGCTTGTGGATTATCGAAGATGCTTGTCACGCGCCAGGAGGCTATTTCAACGATAGCCAAGGACAAATGCAGCGCTGCGGAAACGGACAATTTGCCGATTTGGCCATTTTTTCATTTCACCCCGTTAAGCACATTGCTTGCGGTGAAGGAGGCATGATTACTACCAATGATGCTTCCCTTTACCAAAAGCTGCTGACACTTCGTACCCACGGCATCAGTCGCGACGCGAATGGTTTCCAAAACTCCATTGCTTTTGCCGCAGGCGACGAGCAAGCCACCAACTACCCAGGCTGGTACATGGAAATGCAAACGCTAGGCTATAATTACCGCCTTACCGATTTTCAGGCAGCTTTGGGAATTTCTCAGCTAGCAAGGGCCGACGAAGGGCTCGCTCGGCGTCGCGAAATTGCGCAAGTTTACAGCACAGCTTTTGAAGGTTTATCGTTTATCAAAGGGCAATCGGGCGTGGTTGAGGGTCATGCGTACCATCTTTATGTGGTAGAGATAGAAAACCGTTTGGGGCTTTATACCCACTTACGCGAACACCAGATTTTTGCCCAGGTTCATTACATTCCTTGCCATTTGATGCCGTATTACCGCGCTCAAGGATGGAAAGAAGGTGATTTCCCCGCCGCCGAAAACTACTACCGTCACTGCTTGAGTTTGCCGATGTACCCTACCCTCACGGAGGAACAACAAGCATTCGTTATTCAAACTATTATTGATTTTTATCACTCATAAATACATCATGTCAACAACCACACAGGAAGCGTTTTGGAGCGGAGAGTTTGGCAAAGCCTATTCCGATAGAAACAACTGGACGTCAGCTCAATATGACGACTTTTATCGGCACGAATGGGGGATTACAAAAACTCAGATGAACGAAGATTGCCTTCGTAACCTCCCCAAAGATGCCAAAATCTTAGAAGTGGGCTGTAACATTGGGCTACAATTGCGGTGTCTCCGAGAAATGGGTTTCACCAATTTATACGGAATTGAGTTACAACACTACGCGGTAGAAAAGGCCAAAGAAATCGTCAAAAACGTCAACATCATCCAAGCGTCTGGGTTTGATATTCCCTTCAAAGACAGCTACTTTGATGTGGTGGTCACAAACGGCGTGCTTATTCACATTGCTCCCAACGACCTACCGCGAATCATGTCAGAAATGGTGCGTTGTAGCAAAAAATACGTTTGGGGTTTTGAGTACTTTGCCAGCTCTTTGGTTAACATCAACTACCGCGGGAACGAAGGGTTTCTTTGGAAGGCAGACTACAGCAAAATTTTCCAAGAGAATTTCCCTCAGCTCCAAGAAGTTTATCGTAAAATGTACCCATACGTCTCTGCTTCACAGCAAGGAAATGTGGACTATATGTATCTTTTGGAAAAACAATAGCCGATGAGTTGTATTGCCATCATTACGGCCCGAGGAGGCAGCAAGCGCATTCCCCGCAAAAACATCAAAGATTTTTTGGGAAAGCCAATCATTGCGTACAGCATTGAGGCGGCGCTTGCCAGTAATCTCTTTGACGAAGTAATGGTATCGACAGACGACGCTGAAATTGCCCAAATTGCCCAAAAATACGGCGCAAAAGTACCTTTTCAGCGCTCTGAAAAAGCATCTGATGATTTTGCAACAACGGCGGATGTTATCAATGAAGTCCTGGAAGCGTATCAACAAATGGATCACCATTTCGACACCGCTTGTTGTATTTACCCAACAGCACCTTTTGTAACAAAAGAACTGCTGCAAAAGGCTTCTCAAACACTAAAAGAGGGAGAATTCGACGCGGTGTTTCCTGTCATGCGGTTTTCGTATCCTATACAACGATGCCTTGTCCAAAAATCAGACCAGCGTTTTGTACTTCGTGAACCACAGTATTTTAGCGCTCGTTCGCAAGATTTAGAACCATGCTACCACGATGCGGGGCAGTTTTATTTCTTTGACGTTGCTCGTTTTTTCATCAATCAGCGCCTCATGACCGACAATACAAGCTGCATTGAAATTTCAGAACTAGAAGCTCAAGACATTGACAATGAGCAAGATTGGAAATTAGCGGAGTTGAAATACCAACTATTATATGAGAAATTATAAATGTTTATCTCGTCAAATTTTTGAGAATGAAGCGTATCAGCTAGTACCTCTACGAGACGAAGACAAATATTTAATCAGGCAATGGCGAAATGAACAAATTTTTCACTTACGCCAGTCGAAACCGCTCACAATAGAAGCCCAAGAAGCTTATTTTTCCACCACTGTAAGCGCACTTTTTGAACAAACACAGCCTTCTCAGCTCCTTTTCTCCTTACTTAAAGAAGGTCAACTGGTTGCTTATGGCGGTTTAGTTCATATCAACTGGATTGATAAATACGCCGAGATTTCATTCCTGATGAATACAAGTCTTGAAGAAGGCTATTTCGAAGAGTTTTGGCTGAATTATTTACAATTAATCGAGGAAGTGGGGTTTGTTGAAGTAAATTTTCACAAGATATTTACTTATGCCTTTGATGTCAGACCTCATTTATATCCTGTTTTAGAAAAGGCAGGCTTTCAACTTGAAGCTCGATTAAAAGAACATTGTTTTTTTGATGGGCAGTTTGTCGATGTGCTTATTCACTCAAAATTGAACCGAACACTCTCCTTCCGAAGAGCCACTTCGTCCGACGTTGATTTATATTTTGAATGGGCCAATGATGAGGGAACTCGACAAAATTCTTTCAATTCTGCCCCCATTCCGTACGATAAACACGTTGATTGGTTCTTGAAAAAAATACAGGCACCTAATAGCCTAATGTTGGTATTTGAGAACCATTTAAAACAGCCAGTTGGACAAGTTAGAATTGACAAAAACGACGACGAATCCGTAATTGGCATCTCAATTGCTAACCATTTTCGAGGTAATGGATTTGCCACTTCCATGATTAAACAAAGTATTCAAGCATTTTTTGAGACATTTGAAACCGAAAGTAGTATCATTGCTTACATCAAGCTCGCTAATCTTGCTTCTAAAAAAGCCTTTGAACGAGCAGGGTTTTATGAATTAGAGAAAACAGCCGATTATTACAAACTACAAACCAATCGTCAGCCATGAGAAAAATGCTATTTTTTGTCGTTTTTATAGTTCTACACCTAACTGCTAAAGGACAAGACCCTACCCCAGACGCTTGGGTGGAAGATAATTCAAATACGGCTATTACTTTACCTCCAAACTTAGGGATAGGTAGCAATTTAAGAGGATTAATATCTATTCTTAAAACACCTAGTGATTCTACACTAGAGCAAATCCTTAAAATTAAAGTCGCTGACGCACCAAAAGATTTTTTAGCATTTACCAATTCAACCATTCTGAATGGGCGCTTTATGCCTTCTATTCTTGCTCACAATGAAACTGACCGCAGGTTTTCCATGTCATTTAGCGTATCGACTACGCCAGAAAATGACTTAGGGAATGAGCCAATTGTTAAGTTTGACGCTCGAACGTACACCAATGGCGAAGGATTACTAGGGCCTAATTTTGTCATCAATCGGCCTCTATTTTCTTGGACAAACCTCAACGTGATAAAAATGATTTTATCCGCCAACGGCTCGCTCGGTATTGGCACCACGGCTCCTCAAGCGCAATTACACACCACTGGCTCGGTTCGATTTGAAGGAATTCAAGGAGGCGTAGGAAATGCGTTGCTTACGACCAATTCGGAGGGAGTTCTTTTAAAAAACTTCTTACCCAACAATTCGACTATTGCCGTAACAACTACCTCCCCTACAGTGCACAGTTTACCAAGATTTGACCAATCAAACGTATTGGTTAATAGTCAGTTATTTGACAACGGGTCAAACATCGGGATTGGAGGTGCTCCTGCCAACAATGCAAAAGTAACCGTGTATGGAACAATAAATGCTATTTCTGACGTACGTACCAAACGCAACATTGCTCCTATTTCAAATGCTTTACAGATGGTAAATCAATTGAACGGGTATTACTACAACTGGACTACTTCCAACGAAAAACAGGTAGGATTAATCGCCCAAGAAGTTGAAAATGTTTTACCTGAATTAGTATCTCACAATGAAAGTGGTACCAAGTTTCTGAACTATGACGGTCTCACCCCCGTTTTAGTAGAAGCTATTAAAGAGCAACAGCAACTTCTCCAATTGCAAGCGACTCAAATAAAAGAGCTTCAAAAAGAGATTGAAAAATTAAAAAAACGATAATGTTTGCCAACGAAATTCAAATCGGTCACATAACCATTAGCCCTGATCATCGGCCGTTTATTATTGCTGAAATGTCGGGCAACCACAACCAATCGCTCGAAAGGGCGTTTGAGCTGGTGGATGCAGCGGCCAAAGCAGGTGCCCATGCACTTAAACTTCAAACGTACACGGCCGATACTATCACGTTTAATGGTAAATCGGACGAGTTTTATATTCGCGATGATAATTCTCTCTGGAAGAATCAAAACTTACATCAACTATACCAACAAGCATATACCCCTTGGGAATGGCACAAACCCATTTTTGACCGTGCTAAATCCCTCGGAATGATTGCCTTCAGTAGCCCATTCGACCTTTCGGCCGTTGATTTTTTAGAGTCATTGGAGGTGCCTTGTTATAAAATTGCCTCGTTTGAAAATACCGACCATACCCTTCTCAAAAAAGTAGCCAAAACAGGTAAGCCTGTCATAATGAGTACAGGCGTGGCGAGTATTGCTGATATTCAAGAGTCAGTACAAGTGCTGAAAACCAATGGTTGTACTCAATTGATACTCCTAAAATGTACCAGCACTTACCCAGCAACCCCCGAAAATACGCACTTACTGACCATTCCGCACATGCGAGAGCTTTTCAGATGTCCTGTCGGGCTTTCAGATCACACGATGGGCATTGGGGCGGCAGTAGCTTCGGTTGCATTGGGCGCACGGGTAATTGAAAAACACTTCACGTTACGTAGAGCTGATGGGGGCGTGGACTCTGCATTTTCCCTTGAACCTGAGGAAATCAACGCTTTGGTGGTTGAATCAGAACGGGCGTTTTTGGCAATGGGTCGAGTCAACTACGAATTATCGCCCAAAGAACAAAAAAGCCTGCAATTCAAACGCTCACTTTATGTGGTCAAAGACATCAAAGCAGGTGAGGCTTTTACGGCCGAGAATGTTCGCAGTATTCGTCCTGCCAATGGATTGCATACACGTTATTATGATCAAATTTTAGAAAGCCATGCTTCGCGCGACATTGAAGCTGGTACTGCATTAGAATGGGGGCTAGTTGCCTCGTCATAGGAATGGCCCAAATCAAAAAACAGACCTTTCAAAGTACCATCTATTCTTACCTAAGCGCAGCAGTTGGCTTGGTAACTCAGGGGTATGTTATCCCTAATTTCTTTGCAACCGACCAAAATGGGCTCATCAGCCTGTTTTTGTCGTTAATGCTACTGCTGCCCTTATTTGCTAACCTCGGTTTCAACGGGGCAGGAACGCGCTATTTCCCCTATTTTCGTGACGCCAAAACCAACGACCATGGCTACGTATTCTTAGCCTTGCTGTTTTCTTTTGTTGGTTTTATTATCGTCGTTGTTGCGCTCTGGTTTTTCAAAGAAGGGCTTATTGAAGAATACCAAAAAAAGTCCATTTTGTTGGTCAAATATTACCCATATTTGCTACCTATTGTGGCTTTTATGTTGATATTCAACGTATTTGACGTTTATTCTCGCCTGCATTACGACTCAGTGACGGGTACATTTTTAAGCCAATTTGT
Organism: Runella limosa DSM 17973; assembly: GCF_000482465.1. Taxonomy (GTDB): domain Bacteria; phylum Bacteroidota; class Bacteroidia; order Cytophagales; family Spirosomataceae; genus Runella; species Runella limosa. The sequence goes on along the minus strand of NZ_KI519420.1, from coordinate 937,807 downwards.
ACTGCGCCTCAACAACCTCGTGGTAGCAATTCTATATGCGTTTCGTTGGATAAACTTCGACCAGTTTATGATGATTTGGTGCGCGGGAATTTCGTTACCAATGGTGCTTATTGTGCTCAAAACCATTCGAGAAGGGCGGTTTTCGTTACGCCCTGATTTTGGTTTTTTGAAACAATCTCAGTTATTGGTTCCCATTCTTAAATTTTGCGCGCTCTCCATTGTCGCCTCACTTTCTTCGCAAATTGTGCTCTACATCGACAAAATCATGATTACCGACATGATTGACTTGAATGCCGTGGGCGTTTATAGCACAGCCTCCTTTTTTGGGACGGTAATTGCCATGCCCATGATTGCGATGCAGCTTATTGCGGGCACGATAGTAGCAGAAGCGTGGAAAAATAACGACCACGAAAACATCGCCAAAATTTACCAAAAGAGCTGTTTGGTTCAACTTTTCGTAGGGCTGTGGGTATTTCTCGGAATCTGCGTCAACCTCGACAACATTTTCGAGTTTCTACCGCCCGCCTACGAAGCAGGCCGCTGGGTAATCGTATGGATTGGCCTTTCAAAAGTGTTGGACATGGCAACGGGTATCAACGGTACGATTCTTAACACGTCAAAGTATTACTACCTCGATACCATTTTCTTTATCGTCCTTATTTTTTGTACCGTATTATTAAACCACCAACTGATTCCTACTTTCGGGATTGAGGGGGCGGCGATTGGAGCGGTTGTTTCAGTATTCATCTACAACCTTTGTCGTTATGGCCTCCTTTGGTATTTATTTGGATTTCAGCCTTTTAACTCCAAAAACGCTATTGTTGTCGGAATGGGAATTGCCGCTTTTGGGCTAGTGAGCTTATTACCAAGTTTAACAGGCAGCCCAATTGCCATACTTGGAGACATGACTTACCGTTCCATTACCATTACGTTGTTGTTTGTAGGCGGGTTTTATGTGAGTGGCTACTCCCCAGAATTTAACCAACAGTGTACTACTATTTATCAAAAACTCTGGGGAATAGTGGGTAAACCTAAACAATAATTTATGGTTTTCTTAACCAATAATTGAGACAAGTTTGTCCGTGACCGTAGGTTGACACTTTCATTACCTCTGCTGCTTTTCCTTCAAAACCTTTATTGAATTTTTCAATTTTAAAGCCAGCCTTTTCAAAAATCGGCGGACAAATGGTTTCAGTTAGAATTAACGGGTGCATTTTGTTGGTCACGTAATGCTCATCAAACGACAAAAATGCCCTTGCGCCAGGTTTCAGATAGGTATATAAATTGGCGATGATTTCGTCAAAATTATAGCAGTGGTCGAGAACGTTGATACTAAAGATAAAGTCAACTTGCCCTACCAATTCGGGAATGGATTGCTCGGCGGGCGTAGAAAAAACTTTCCACGCATCACGTAAGTCCGTCCACGGAATTTCACGCAATACGTCGTCGGCCATTGGTTCTAACGCCACCAATTTGGCATTTTTAAAGTATTTACCACGCAACATACTGCCTGCTCCCACATCCAAGACTACCTTGCCCTCAAACTCATCGGCATCAAATCCCCAAGATTTGAACAATACACTTGTTTGTTGTAGGAAGCTTTCTGTTTGGCGCCATGTGTCGTTTTTGTGAAAAGCAAACTCTCCTTTTTGGGCCTCCGCTTTCCATTTACTAGGGTCGGCGGCCGTTTTAGATTGACGTGTTGTCCGAAAAAAAACCTCAATGAGTGGTTCTAATTGGCGATATATCTTCCCGATAAGCGACATAATGTTTCTTTAAAGTGAATAGTTGAAAGAAAGTACAAAGATAAAGCAAATAGCAGTCCTTTTTGGCCTAGGCTACATTTATTCCTACCTTTGACAATTAGTGAACCCCTATTTTGTGACTAAGCGCTACCATTTTCATGGCTCGACATTTATTCAACGTCCACAGTCCAATCACGTACTTTATGGCACTGGAAGTGATTCGCATCGAAAAGATTCCCGTCGAAGCAGTTACACTTCTCATTAGCCGTAATTTCTTGCCTCCAGACGGCACCTACCAAGCCATACCACTGCCTTTTTCTCATTATCCGATAGATTCGTTTGCAGTTCAAATCGCTTTTTGGAAATCTTGGAACAAGGTGAGGGAATTCGACCAGTGGCTTGAAAAAATAACGCAGCAACAACCCTTTACGCTCTACGCTGCCCATGCCTACAGCAGTATTTTTCACCTCATGGTGACGCATCCGATGTGTCAGGGCTATTATTATATTGAAGAAGGGCTAGTGGCTTATCGACCTCCCGCCGATTGGGACATTCAGAAGCCCTTTAATCCGCTTCGTTCGGTACTTTATTATCTTAATTTCGGTCAAAGAAACCGTCCAAATCGTAGTTTTTTTACGACACAATTGGGACGCTATTTGGGTGCATTTGGCGTATCACAACACTCATTCCCTAAGCTTACTAACCTCCAAGTAGTTGGTTTGCCTTTTCCTAAGATTGAATCTGATGAAAAGTACCAATGCGTTATTGTTCATGACAATATCTATGACCATCATGGTTTGACGCCAAGCACCTACCTTCGGTGGGTTGAGGTGATTGTGAACGATGCCCTTAAACGCGGTTTTACCAGTATTTACCAAAAATTCCACCCCGCTCAAGAGCAAGCCTCATTGCAGGCCATTGAAGCCTTTATGCAACAAAAGGTCGCTGGGAAGGCCAGCCTACACACGCTAGGTGCCTCTGACTCTATCGAACAAATTTCCCTAAGCCAGCACCCTGTTATCTATGTGTGCATCAGTAGCGTTGGGCTTTATGCTCATTTGGCTGGTTCGGAGGTTGTGAGTATCTACAAAATTTGTTGCCAAGACCAGCCCGTTTTCAAAAGTTTTGGTCATTTGTTGCCGAGTTTTTACCTCGAAAATGTTACGTATTTGCAGTATCCATCTCAAAATTAATACCCAATGAATCAACCATTGGTTTCAGTCATTGTCCCTTGTTATAATTACGGCCGGTTTATTGCCGAAACATTAGAAAGTCTTCAAAATCAAACACTTCAAAATTGGGAGTGCGTCGTTGTGGATGACGGTTCAACCGACAATAGTGCTGAGGTTGTACAAAAATTTGTAGAAAGCGACCCCCGTGTTCGTTACGTTTATCAGCAAAATCAGGGACTTCCTGCTGCTCGTAATACGGGGATTCGGGCCACAACGGGGAAATACATTCAGTTTTTGGACTCTGATGATTTATTACAATCCGACAAACTTCAACACCATACGGCGTATTTGGAAACACATGCCGAGGTTGAGCTTGTCTATGGCGGTTTACGCTATTTTTATGACGGCACGTCCGAGCTCATTTTTTCTCCCCAACATAAAAGCACCCCTTGGACCCTCGATAAGTCGGGGGCAGGCATTGACCTTTTGCCATTTTTAGTGATTTCGTGCGTCATTATGCCTCCCATGCCCGTGATGCGGCGAACGACAATAGAAAAAGTAACTGGGCTTTTTACAGAAGATTTACCCTCTTGCGAAGACTGGGAGTTTTGGATTCGGTGCTGCTATAAAAACGTCCAATTTACTTATTTAGACTTGCCAAATACCTTGCCGCTCATGCGCCTACATCATACCAGTATGACCCGTAACCGCATCGTTATGGTCAACAGTTTTATTGAAGTTCGGCAAAGGTTACGCCCCATTTTACCCACCCCTCAGCTAGTCAAGCTCAACGAAACGTTGTTAAATAATGATTTTGTTGAAAAATGTATCTTAACCCTTGAACGTGAAGGGCGTATGGCTGCGATACGCGAAGCATTTTACTTGTCTATTGAACGAAAAAGCTGTATTTTACTCGGGTGGAGTGTTTTACTTTTTGCCTTACCGCCAACGTGGGCTGTAAAGCTTCTTCAACTCCAGCGTTCATTTCACAAACGTTTTTATCACTGGGTATTTAAAAAGTAAACTTATGAGAACCGTACCTTTATTTCTACTGCTTTTCTGTGCCTACGTTACCGTAGCTCAAACGCAATTTTCGGTCAGTTTCCCAAAATCAAAAGGAAGTACCTTCGACGGGCGCTTGATGCTTTTTCTGGCAAAAGACAACAAATCTGAGCCACGTTTTCAGGTGAGTGACGAAGCCAACTCGCAGCAGCTTTTTGGACAAAACGTGGATGCTTGGCAAGCCGACAAGCCTGCTTTGGTAAGCGCCACTGCTTATGGCTATCCTGTCAAATCACTCAAAGATTTTCCTGCGGGAGAATATTGGGTACAAGCGCTTTTGCACAAATACGAAACGTTTAAACTTAAAACGGGTCATACCGTAAAACTGCCGATGGACCGAGGCGAAGGCCAAAACTATCGCACGGCTCCAGGTAACTTGTTTTCAAAACCCTTCAAAATCAAGTACGACCCCAAGGCTAAACAAGTGGTAAAAATTGTACTTGACCAAGAAAACCCGTTACTGCCTGAACCCAAAGACACGAAGTACATCAAACACATCAAAATCCAAAGTAAACTTCTGACTGAGTTTTGGGGACGGCCGATGTATTTGGGGGCTCACGTACTGTTGCCGCATGGATTTGATGAACACCCCGAAGCAAAATACCCCATTTGCATTAACCACGGTCACTTCCCCGCCGACTTTGATGGCTTCAAAGAAACACCTCCCCCAGCCGACATGGACACGACCGATTACATCGCTCGTTTTGGGATATATGGGTATAAAAAATTTGTTTGGCAAGAAGCCTACAATTTTTACAAACAATGGACAAGCAAGGATTTCCCTCGAATGCTCATCGTTGAAATCCAGCACGCGACCCCTTACTATGACGATTCGTACGCCGTCAACTCGGCCAATATGGGACCATACGGCGACGCCATCATGTACGAGTTGATTCCCGAAATTGAGAAACAATTCAGAGGCATTGGACAAGGTTGGGCGCGTTTTCTTTACGGCGGTAGCACGGGAGGCTGGGAGGCTCTTGCGGCCCAAGTGTTTTATCCCGATGAGTTTAACGGCTGTTTTGCGGCTTGTCCCGACCCTATTACCTTTGAAGCCTACACGGTTGTTAATATTTACAAAGACGAAAACGCGTACTTTTTGCCGAGCGACTTCAAGAAAACCGCACGCCCAGGGATGCGCAATTACCTAGGTCAGGTAAAATGCACCATCGAAGAAATCAACCAACGCGAACTGGCCATTGGTGATAATTCGCGCTCGGGCGACCAATGGGATATTTGGCAAGCCACTTACTCACCCATGGGCGAAAATGGGTATCCAAAGCCCATTTGGGACAAAGAAACGGGTAAAATCGACCATAGCGTAGCGAAATACTGGTCAGAGAACTACGATTTGATGCACATTCTCAAACGCCAATGGGCAACAGTTGGTAAAAAACTGCAAGGAAAAATCCACATCTACTGCGGCGATATGGATAATTATTACCTCAACAACGCCGTGTACTTGATGGAAGATTTCTTAAAAACAACCAAGAACCCGCACTACGACGGTGAAGTAAAATACGGCGACCGCTTTGAACACTGCTGGAATGGCGACCCCAACGTCCCCAACTACGTATCGCGGCTTCGTTATAATACCCTGTACATTCCGAAAATCTTGAAGCGTATTGAAGCAGGCGCACCCGCAGGAGCCGATTTGAAGAGTTGGCGGTATTGAGATTATACTCCACTGATACTGGTATTGTTGCTTACTAAAAGAACGACCGGTATCAGTGATTCACAATTGTTTATCCAATCGGTTGTTGCTAACTTGCACTACAAACAGTTATACTATGCACTATCTTGAAAGAATTACGATTGATCCTGAAGTTTGTCATGGGAAACCTTGTGTACGGGGTATGCGGTGGCCTGTTGAAGTTATTATAGATATGTTAGGAGCAGGAATGTCTTTTGACGATATTTTAGAAGACCATCCCGAATTAGAACGAGAAGATATACTTGCTTGTCTTAGTTATGCCAAAGTTTTAGTATCTGGACGTTCACTTAGAGAGGCTGCCTAAAATGAAATTTATTTGTGATGTACATATCCCCTTTAAGCTTGTCAAATTTTTATCGAACAACGGTTTTGAGTCATTTCATGTCAACTCATTAGAAAATAAGTGACACACCAAAGATTCAGTAATTTGTCAATTTGCTGATAATAATGGTTTAATTGTTGTCACAAAAGATGAAGATTTTCGCAACTCCTTTTTTCTTCAGCATACTCCCCGCAAATTAATTCGTATAATTTTAGGCAACATCTCCAACCAAGAATTGCTTACTGTGTTTGAACAGCATTTACTTCTCATCAGAAAGTTGAACGAAGACGATTCTTTTTATCTCGAACTAGGTCGTAGTGTTAGTATCTACAAACTTCCAGAGTAAATCATCATAAATCCGCATGAAACTAAGTTGGATAGGGTTGCTAGTATTAGTGATAAATAGCAGTTGCCAGCGTGCCAATAACACCCCCAAACACAACCCCTATTTTTCGTTGACGGATACCACAGAAGTACGGATACCAAACAGTGTTTGGGAAGAAGTTCTGGACGACGGCGTTTACACTGTCACGCGGGAAGGCTCTACCGAAGCTCCTTTTACCAACGAATACCATGATTTTAAAGGAGAAGGCAACTATCACTGCGCCGCCTGTGGTAAGTTACTTTTTTATTCGGCCCAAAAATACGAAAGTGGTACGGGTTGGCCAAGTTTTTGGCAACCCGCTACGCCCAATTGTCTTTTGTTCAAACGTGATTTTTCGGAGCGAGAAGAACGCATTGAAGTGCGGTGTAGGCGGTGCAATGGGCATTTAGGGCATCTTTTTTACGATGGCCCTGCGCCTACTCGACAGCGTTATTGTATGAACTCGTTGGCGCTGAAGTTTGTACAAATGGCTTCAAAAAAACACTGATATAGCGACTCAAACCCACAAAAAAAGCCGCTCCAGCGGAACGGCTTTTTTCTTAACAAGCTTCTCTAAACCTTCAAAATAATTAATGTTCTACTTCTTCTTCTACGTGGTGGCCGTTGCCGTTTGAGGTACCATTATTGAAAACATAAACCGCTTCTTCGGCTGGTTTTTTGCCCAAACGGAATTTCAAACGCTCCACAATCCAGTACATGGTTGGAACTACAATCAATGTAAGAGTAGTACTGAACAACAAACCGTAGATAATGGTATATGCCAATGGCCCCCAGAACAAGGCACTGAAACCACCGATAAAAATTTGTGGATTAAACTCGGTGAACAACGTTACAAAGTTGATGTTCATCCCCAATGCCAACGGAATCAAGCCCAAAATACAAGCTGAGGCCGTCAACAATACGGGCGTCAAACGAGCGGCACCCGCTTCAATCAACGCTTGGCGTGTAGGGTAGCCACGGGTTTTTAACTCATCCGTAAATTCAATCAACAAGATACCGTTCTTGATCACAATACCCGCCAAAGCAAAGATACCTACCCCCGTCATGATGATTGACATGGTTTTACCCGTAAGCATGAATCCAAGGAACACCCCAATCAAGCTAAACAACACGGTAAAGAAGATAATAAGTGGCTTGCTGGTGGAGTTAAACTGCGTCACCAAAATCAAGAAAATCAATAAGATAGCTCCCAAAAACGCTACTCCTAAGAATTGCATTGATTTCATTTGTTCTTCTTGCTCCCCACCCAAACGAATCGTATAGCCTTGTGGAAGGTCTAGGCCGTCCACCACTTCTTGCACTTGCACGTTTACTTCGTTGGCGTTGAACCCACCAAGTACGTCCGACGATAACGTCACTACGCGCTCTTGGTCTTTGCGGTTGATACCACTGTAAGTCGTTGCGTAGCGAATGTTAGTCAACGTACTCAACGGAACTTGACGCAACACACCACCAAGGTTCATATCGCGATAGACCACGTTCATGCTCAACAATTTCTCAATCTGGTTACGGTCGCCTTCCTTCAAACGCACCATGATGGGATAATCATCCTTGTCATCACGGAATTTAGACACTTCAGTTCCGAACAACGCCCCACGAATTTGCAACGCAATCTGCGCCGTACTGATACCTTCACGGGCTGCTTGCTCGCGGTTGATGTCAATCACAATTTCAGGTTTGTTCAACACCAAATCCGATTTCAACTCTTCAATACCCTGAATACCCGATTTGATGATGGCATTTTTTACTTTTGCGGTTACTTCTACCAACTGGCCAAAGTCTTCCCCAGCAATCTCAATCGTCACTGGCTTACCTGTTGGCGGCCCGTTACTTTCTGGCTCTGCCGTCACTTGTGCACCCGGAATTCCTTTTACTTTTTCACGAACTTTCGCCAAAATGTCGGAAGTCGATACTCCATGGTGAAGGCGTTCTTCTACGCTCTTGAAAGCCACCGTAATTTTGCCTTTGTGTGGCACAACAGTACGGTCAGGGTTGAAAGGGTCACCCGCATTGATACCAACGTTCGTAATTACTGAGGCTACTGCTGGGCTATTTTTGCCGATTACGCTATAGACTCGGTCTTCCAATTGCTTCATTACCTCGTTGGTTTTAGAAGCATCCGTTCCTTGGGGCATTACGCAATACACATACACAAAATCAGGGTCACCACTTGGGAAGAATACCGATTTTGGAGGGAAAGCACCCATCAACACAAATGTGCCAACCAAGATTCCAATCACTCCCGCAAATACACCGTAAGGGCGGCGACCCGTAATTACCCACGCAATCACTTTACGATAACCGTTTTTGAGACGCGGGAACACGTTTTCTTGGAAAGGAACAATGATTTTTGGGGTCAGAATGTAGTGGTTAAATACATATAGAATGGCAATGAATAAAAGTAAGTTACCAATTCCAAAGTTGATTAAATATCCTACTGCCGCAAGTCCTAGCAACACAAACAAAGGGGTGCGAATCGACTTGAATGATTTGTCCTCGCTGGCATGTTCTTCAACGCGTTTTAGGGAAGAAGCGGCAAAAACAGGGTTCATTACGTAAGCCACAAACAACGACGCAAACAAGGTTATAATCAGCGTCAATGGCAAGAATTTCATAAATTCACCCACAATACCTGGCCAAAACAGCAATGGCAAAAACGGCGCGATGGTCGTCAGGGTACCCGACAATACTGGGATAAATACCTCACCAGCCGCATACGAAATGGCTTCGGTACGGGTCAGTTTTTTGTCGTCGTTATAAACGCGGTGGGCGTTTTCAATCACCACAATCGCGTCGTCCACCACAATCCCGAGTCCCAATAAAAACGCAAAGAGTACAATCGTATTAAGCGTAAACGTAATACCCGTTGCCGAAGCAATGACGGGGAACAACACAAATGCTACCAAGGTAGATAGTGGAACAGATAGACCTACGAAAATCGCATCTTGAACCCCCATGAAAAACATCAATACCAATACCACGAAGATAAAGCCCAAGATAACGGTGTTGAGAAGGTCGTTCAGCTCCACTTTGGTACGCTCTGAGCTATCGTTGGTCAAACTTACTTTCAAACCATCTGGGAACTTGGTTTCTTCATATTTTTTCAAAATTGCCTTGATTTCATCCGCTGCCGAAATAAGGTTTTCGCCTCCACGTTTGATGACGTTGAGCGTAATTACCGTTTTACCATCCAGACTAGCATAGCTTTGTTTTTCGGCAAAACCATCTTTTACTTCGGCCAGTTCGGCCAAACGAAGCGTAGCACCCGTCGAAGAGCGAACAATGATGTTTTCCAATTGACGAACATCCTTGAACTCCCCTACTACACGCAAGTTGCGGCGTACGTTGTCCACGTTTAGCTCACCACCCGATACGTTGATGTTTTCGCCCTGAATCGCATTTTGAATTTCGTAAAACGATACTCCCGCAGCCTGCATTTTGTACAAGTCGAGGTTGATTTGGATTTCGCGATCCAGTGCTCCTACGATGTCCACCCGCGTAATTTCTGGCAACGACTCGATTTCGTCTTTGAGTTGTTCGGCATAATCTTTCAACTTTTTCAACGAGTAATTCCCCGCCAAGTTGATGTTCATAATCGGAAACTCCGAGAAGTTTACCTCCTGCACCGAAGGGTCTTGTTTACGGTCAGACGGAAGGTCCACCAACGCTTTGTCAACGGCATCCGCTACGCGTTGTTTGGCTTCTTGCGCTTTGATTCCCGTCGAAAACTCTACCGTAATCAGCGAGAAGTCTTGAATCGAGTTTGATTTAATTTTTGTTACCCCACTCGCCGCTTTGATTTGCTTTTCGATGGGTTTGGTAATAACAGTTTCAATATCCGAGGGGCTCGCGCCAGGATAAATCGTCGAGACAATAACCGTCGGAACGGCGATTTCGGGAAACTGTTCTTTGGGCATCGTGAAATACACGAACAAACCCGCTAGTGAAATTATAGCTGTAAAAAGATAGACGGTGGTTTTATTTTCTAAGCACCAACGCGTCACTTTGAAGTCTTTTAGGGTTGTCATAACCTTACGGTTTAGGTTAATCGTTGTCAATTAATTGGTTACCAACCTCAGTACGGTTAACCATTAACGAATAACAATTAACAGTTTTTAGAAACTGATTGCCTGACCATCGACCAAGTCTTGATAGCCGTCTGTGATGATTAAATCGCCTGCTTGGAGTCCATCCAAAATTTCGACGTCACCGTTGTAAGCTACCCCCATTTTGACCTTACGCCCTTTGGCTACTTTTTTGTTGCCTTCGGTAGTTGCTACATATACCACATCGCCAAACTCAGTACTCTGAATATAGTTCTGCTTGATGACCAATACGTTCGCCTTGTTGATATCCGCGATATTCAACACCGAAAGCATGTTTGGCTTAATGTCGGCACTGGTTGGAATCGCTACTTCGATTTTGAAGGTACGGTTAGCTGGGTTTACCAACTTGCTAATAAACGTCACGCGGGCGTTGATTTCACGGTTCAAATCAGGCAACACCACCTTTACAGCATCGCCCATTTTGATGTGGCTGATATAGACGTCAGGCACGTTGGCCGTTGCTTTGAGGCTTCCCAAATTCACGATGCTTGCCAATGGCATGCCTGGCGCAGCCACTTCACCCGTTTTGGCCATCACACGCTCCACTGCACCACTGATGGGGGCATAAACGTTGTACAAATCCACTTGTGTTTCGAGAACGGCCAAGTTTTTCTCCAACGCTTCTTTGTTGTTTTTGGCTTGCAAATACTGGATTTCTGTTCCAATTTTTTGGTCCCAAAGTCCTTTTTGTTTTTCAAAAACAACATTTGCCAATTCCATTTGCTGTTTCAAAGCCGCAATCTGATCGCGCAAAATAGCGTTGTCAATTTTAGCCAACAACTGGCCCGCTTTCACCGTTTGCCCTTCTTTTACATAAACCGTGGTATAAGTACCCGCCATACGAGGCGTAGCTGTTGCCGTATTTTTGGTTTCAACCGTTCCTTGAATTTCGATAAAGCTTTTGAAGCTACGCGTTTGAAGCGCTTCTGTAATCACAGGAAACACTTTCTCTGCCGCTTTCATGCTTGGGTCAGCTGCCTTAATTTCGGCATCCAACTTGGCAATTTTTTCGGTCAATGTCTTTGACTCCGCTTTCAATTTGGCCAGTTCTTCTTTTTTACCTGCCAACGAATTATCTGTTTTTCCGCCACCACAAGCAGTCACAAAAACCGAAAGGAACAGCACCGCTACACCCGCGCGGAGCCCTGTTTTGAAAGGAGTGTTTTTATTGGTAGTATATGTTGTCAACGTACTCATAATAAAGTTTTTAAAGATTAGAAGGATAATTTTCCTTTTGCTTTGTCGAGGTCGATTTTGGCAAGTAGCAAATCATACAACGACGCGAAATAGTTGGTTTGAGCTTCTTTCAAGGCCGACTCGGCGTTGATAACCTCAATGTTTGAACCCGTTCCCGATTGGTATTTGATTTTAGAAACCCGCACCACTTCTTGGGCCAAATCCAAATTACGTTTTTGGCTCTTCAAGGTTTCGAGGCCATTGACAATGGTAATATTGGCGCTACGAATCTGTAAATCAATCGACTGCTCAACCAAGCTCATGCTTTGTTTTACTTTGTCCACCGTAAACTTGGCTTGTTGGATTTTGTACTTCTTCGCAAATCCATCAAAGACAGGGATGTTGACGCTCAAACCAATGTTTGCATTGTTGAACCAAGGTGAAGTAAAGAGTTGCGAAAACTTGTTACGACCAGTATTGTATCCATAACCCGCAAACGCCGCCACGGTAGGATAATACCCCCGCTTGTTATTTTCCACATCCATTTCGGATAATAACAAGTTGCTTTTGAGAATGGAGTAGTCAATGCGTTGGTCGTAGCTAAAAGAAGCATTATTATCTGCCTTCACCTCTGTTTCGATGCGAGCTACTTCGTTCTCGTTGATACGGTCGGTCAGTACGATAGTATCGTCGAGTTTCATTCCCATCTGGAACTTGAGCATGTAATAACTCAAGTCCACTAGGTTTTGCACTTTTGAGCGTTCTGTTTTCAGGTTGTTGAGTGATACTTCTAAACGATCAACATCCAATTTTTCTACAAAACCTTTTTGGTTCATGGCGCTCATCTCACGGGTGAGGCTGTCCAAACGCTGAATATTCAAGTCCAAAAGTTTGGCTCTTTCTTCCGCTACTAACACACTGTAATAGGCTTTCGAGACATTTTCCGCTACTTGAATCTTTGATTGCGTTACGTTTTTAACCGCCAATTCACGATACGCTTGGGCTGCTTTTAGACCAAGCAACCATTGTGCATTAAAAATGATTTGGTTCAATTGTGCAGCGGCAGTACCTGAGTATTTTACTCCAAAAGGAATCGCAACTGGAGGATCATCTGGTGAACCACCAACAAAGGCGGCTGGTAAAATTGCCTTTTGGATAATCAAATTGTCCAAAATGTTGACGGAAGCACTCACTTGTGGCAACCCCACTGATCTGATTTCGCCAATGCGAGATTCGGCGCTTTGGGCGTCAGTTTGGGTATTTTTGACATTGATATTGTGCGTTAGTCCGTACTGAATGGCTTCCTGAAGTGAATAACGCGTTTGGCTGTACGTCGGAAACAGTGGTAGCATGAGCAGTACCAGCCATTTCCATTGCGGTCGAAATTGTGGCATATAGTAAAGTGTTGATTATAAAATTGTGGGGTTGTAAAAAAAAATGAGCTGTTAATAGGTATTCTTTTGGCTAAAAAATGCCATGGTGGATATAGGCGTTGAAAGCTGTTTGGTTATATATTTCTCATACAGATTTAGTCCTTCAATGGTCACAATTCCGCGTAAAAAGTGGTCGAGCAGTTCCAATTGCGTATCCAGTGGGTTAAATTGCCCCAGTGGAAAGAGGTACGGGTCTAGCCCCATTTCTACCTGTTCGAGTCTCAAGCGCGACATTACCTCTACGTTGACGGTGGAACGGTACAAGCCCATTTCGATGCCTTTCAAAAGGTTTTTCCTGACCATCTCCAGAATAAATTCTTTTTTATACTTAGAGAATAAATCCCACGCTTGTGGGTAATACCTCTTGATGTCAAAAATGGCTGTCGGGTTCATTCCCGCCATCGTTTGGCGCATCATTTCAGAAGTCATTACCATCTCAGCAATTGGGTCAGGTGCTTCATTTTGCATTTGTTCGGCGATGTCGCGATCACAAGCAAAATGGTGCTCAACTCCTGCATACACCATTGCGTTTTTATCTTCAAAATGCTGATAAATGGTTTTTTTAGAAATGCCCAATTCCCTTGCAATGTCGTCCATCGTTACGCTTTTTACCCCGTAACGAAAAAACAATTCTTGGGCTTTATCTAAGATTCTTTCTCTCACTCTTACTGTACTTAGTTTTTCACTTTTTTTATACGAAACTTCGGAAACTCAATGAAAGTTCAAAGTTTCCTGCGTTTTTTTTATAATTATTCACAACGATTAGCTAAGTGTTAAGTATCTAGTAAGTTGATTATTATCTATAATACAAAATAAATGGGCGCTAGTGACAACCCTATGTCAGTAGGGTTAACTTTTTTTTATGAAATTTTGAGGTGGTACACAAAAAACAAATTTTGTACTTTTTAAATAATAAATTTAACCGTAGCTGTTTTTCAAAAATTGGATGATGTCCTGAAAAATCAACCGCTACAAAAGTAAAAACCCACTTTACGGTAGTGTACAAAAACTACGTAAAGTGGGTAAAAACAAGGACGAAAGGGAAGAAAATAAGGATAAACCTGCGTTTACAATTCTTCGCTTAGGAGATTTTCCGCCTTGAGCTTATTATTTTCTTCTTCAACCAACCGATTGATTTCTTTGATTACGTCAAAAAACACAACCAACTTGTCCAAAGGAATTTGGTCGCGCAGCATCGTATTAAACGAAATAACACCTTCGCGGGCTTGTTCGCGTTTGCGCTTGCCCACATCGGTCAAAAACACTTTCACAAAACGCTTATCCGTTTCGTCCGTTTCTCGACGAATCCAGCCGCGTTCTTCGAGCGCTTTCAGAGTGCGAGTCAGACTGCGGGGTTCCATTCCAATCGACGGTCCAATCTTGGTAGCAGGCGTCCCGTGATCGAGGTCAATATTTAGCAGTACATATCCAATGGCCATCGTCATGTCGTAGCGACGAGACGCATAGGTATTGTACATTCTCGAAATGGCGTGCCAAGCCCATTTAATATGAAAATCCACCGTTTTTTCCTTGCGCATTGCCTATTGTGAGTTGGTATCAGTTTAGGCAAATATAGAAGTTAATCTTTAACGTAGTAGGCTTGCATACTATTTTTATTATACTGCCAAATGAAATTTAGTAGCGTACTTACGAACGGCACGGCCAATAAATAACCCACCAATCAGACCTGGCATAATCCAAGTGGCAATATAGACTGCTTGAGGCGCTTCGGGAAAAATATAGCGGATATTGACTAACGCAAACGCGGTAAAAGTAGCAATGTACGACCCACCCATCCGTTCAATGTGAATAAAAAACCACTCTTTGGCACCGTACTTTGCTTTTTCGGGAGCAAGGTACTTTCGAATATCGTACAACGCATTGGTACCGCTAAAAAAGCCAAATGCTAAAAATAATATACTCATCGATGAAAATTGCCCCGTTTGAAATGAGCGCTGCACAAAGTACAAACCATAGAACATCATTATCAATGACGCCGCTCCCATGACCGGCGAAATCGCCCAATCATACCACCGAACGGGCTCGCTTCCACGTTGTTGCAAAGCTCTTTTTCCCGTAAAACACATGTAAAAGCTAAAAACAGCGATACCTGTCAAAAACAAGCGTCCATCTGTAAACGGGCTTACTAAAACCAAACCCAACGAAGAAAACGCCACGATGACCATCGACCAATAATACACCAATCCCGTTCGATTGTGAAGGGTATTGCCTTTTTTGGACAACATCGGTATAATACCCACGCCGAGGGCTAAAAAACCGAAAGCAATGTGCGTGATAAGGAAAAAAGTTTTCATGGCCTGACTGGTTATTGGTTGATTGATGAACCAAAACTCGTACAAAATCAGGCACAAGGGTAGCAAAACACGACGAAGCGTCGCATCTTGAGCGTGAAGTGTCATCCCAAAAGAATGAAGAAATTAGCGTCTAGTGTCCGTAAACGCACGACAAGCTTCTACCAAGGTTTCAATGTCTTCGTCGGTATGCCAAGCGCTCAATACAATGCGGGTATTGGCCCTGTCGGTTGGCTTGGGATAAGCAAAACTATACACAAAAATACCTCGCTGAAGCAAAAATGGATACAAGTCGTCGTGAGGTGTGTAAAACACTGGGAATAACGCGTTAGAAGCATTAAAAAGCCCCAAAGGAGCAAGTTGTGCAGCACATTGACGGACATTATACGCCAAACGTTGATATGCCTCGGCATACAGGTCAGTGGCGTGTAAATACGCGTACAGATGATTAGGAGCAATGGGTGAGCATCCGCCAAAATAAGCCGTCGAACGAATTTTTTGCAGCGTATTTTTATCCGAAAATAGCACACCACCAGGCAACCCCATCGCTTTGGCTAGTGAAGCAGTGACAATAACCCGAACGTGTGAGACCGACGGAATTTGCCCCCAAATACCTTTCCCCTCTTCACCTATCACCCCCAATCCGTGCGAATCGTCAACGAGCAAGACCCACTCACGGGTTTCAGGAAGGCGCTTTATCCAGTCAAACGCATATAATTTCCCGCGTAAAGCATCCACGGAATTAGTAACTAAGCATACTTTAGCAGTATCCTGAAAAGACGATGATTTTACTAAGTTTTCCACCCAATCCTCAAAACTCACTGCTGGAATCGACACCTGAGGTACATGCCACACCGCAGGGTGAACGTCGGGTGAATAGACAAACTCATACCCATCTAACATCAACTGTCGAATCGCTGCCTGCCCTGCCAACATCCCCGACGACAACGTTAGAGCCGCCTCCGAACCCGTCCAAGCCGCTAATTTAGCCTCCGCTTGTTCGTAGATACGCAATTGCAAATTTCCGTTGCGTGAGCTGCCATATACACTTCCGTACGCGTGTAACCCTTCTTGAATCAAGGCTTGAAAAGCGGGATTTTGCGGCAGACCTAGATAAGCCGTACCGCTAAAGTACAAGTAAGTTTGGCCATCTAGCTCAATCGTCCGATTAGGCAAGTGGGTAATTTGGTGATAACTAGCCGAATTCAAAACAAGTCAACGTTGGTGTTAATGCAATTGTGCGCCCGTACCGTTTTCGGTGGCAAAGATAATTTTTCCAAAATCAAATTGCACGCCCGTTGCGGGGTCATTGGCAATAAGCAACGTACCATCCATATCCACGTAGTCGAGCATCGGCAACAAGTGCGCAATGGCCGAAATTCCTACGCTACTTTCGTTCATACAGCCTACCATCGTTTTTAGGCCAAGGGCTTTGGCTTCGGCCAGCATACGCCGTGCGGGCGTAAGGCCACCGCATTTGGTCAGTTTCACATTTACTCCGTGAAAGTAACCCGCGCATTTGGCCACATCTGCTTCTACAATGCAACTTTCGTCGGCAATGCAAGGCAAGGCACTTTCGGCATAAACTTGTTTCATGCCCGTCCAATCGTCCGCTTTCAACGGCTGCTCAATAAACTCCACGCCGAGTGCTTTCAATTCGTGACTATACTCAATGGCTTGCTTCGCCGTCCAAGCGCAGTTCGCATCTACTCGAAACACTGCATCGGTGTGGCTCCGTAGGGTTCTAATGATGTCCAAATCTTCGGTCGTACCCAATTTAATTTTGTACAATGGCCACGGAAATTCTTTCATTTTCGCCACCATTTTATCAATGGTATCAATCCCAATCGTATAATCGGTAATCGGTATTGCATCGGCTGAAAGCCCCCAGGCATCGTAGAGCTTTTTACCTTGTTTTTTGGCCCAAAGGTCGTTAGCGGCTTCATCAAGCGCACACTGCGCAAACGGAATATCGTGCAGGTATTGGTTTGTCAACTGCCAAAACTCCTCGGGAGACGTTAGGTTGTCGTTTTCAATCACATTTCGTATTTGCTCCAGGCGGTCAACCATTCCGTCAATCGTGATACCGTAGTATTTGTTGGAAGTAGCCTCTCCAAAACCGCGAAAATTTCCTTCGCGTAGTTCTACAATGAGCGTAGGCTGAACGTCACGGGAGTCGTGTGCAATGGTAAAGGTGTGACGAAGTCGTAAATCGAAGCGATGAAAGTGTAACTGCATATCTTTAAAAACAAAAGAGGAGACAAAAGTACATCTTTTCTCTCCTCTCTCCACTGATTAGTCGTTTGAAAACCCTGGTGGACAAATAATACTGTAAAACGTATAACTCAGGGTAATTGACGTGTAGTAAAATTTATCGCGGGTAGTTGGATTACCAAGTTGGATTTTTTGACCCAGAGGCACATTATCTCCCAAATCGTCCAAATAATCAGTAAAGAGAACCCTG
This sequence comes from Runella limosa DSM 17973, assembly GCF_000482465.1. Classification (GTDB taxonomy): domain Bacteria; phylum Bacteroidota; class Bacteroidia; order Cytophagales; family Spirosomataceae; genus Runella; species Runella limosa. The sequence continues at coordinate 919,916 of NZ_KI519420.1, read as the reverse complement.
GTACCAAACTCGAACTCTAAGCTCCACGGGCGTTTGAACTCCCATTTCACTCCCGCTCCAAACGGGATATTCATTTGGGTCGTTTTATAATCGGCTGTTTTGGTACGCGGTTTGAATTTGTAAAAACCCAATCCCCCCATCAGATAAGGTGTCCAATTCACATCTTTGCGACGTTGTGAGTAATTCAGGAAGTTATACTCAAGAATTAAGTCTCCTTCAGTTACCCTAGAGCGAAAAGAACCATTACGGGCTTGGTTAAAAGGATCAGACGAGCGACTGTCTTTTGCCCCAATGATGCCCATATTTCCACCGAGTCGCAACGAAACTGCTGGCGACACATTGTAACGCACAAAAGCATGGCCTCCAGGCAAATAGTTTTTAGGATTAAAAAAAGGCGCATAGTCTCCTTTGTAATTAAACCCTCCTAGTCCAGCGCCAACATTCCACCGTTGAGCTTCGGCCTGTAAAGAAAAGGCTCCCAAAAGGAAGCCGATAACATAAGTTTGCAGTTTGCTATTCACGTATGATGAATTCTTGGTTTTTGCCCTTGCTAATTTTATCGAAGTCCAATGACTTAACGAATCGGCGGGCATTTAATTTTAGTTGGTAACACATAGGTTACTGTGATGCTAGAAAGCATGTAGGTGTCTTTTCGAGCAGGGTTTCCTCTAGGATCTCCCTGTTGCCAACCGCCCAAAGGCCCTCCCGCAAATGGATTAGCGGTCGGATTATTCGGATCTACTATTTGTGCTACCGTAGAGGTTCTATCACGCCCAGTGCGTGCGGCAATTGGTTCCAAAGTTCGGTTTGACATTGCCCGTGCCATGTCATTTTTAAGAATGTCAGGATTTGGATAAAAACCACTTGCATCATCCAAAAAATCTGACCCAGAAAAACGAAAGCCACCTTCTACCCCAACATTCCACAGGTCATTGATTTTCCAAGTAAAGCCCAATCCCAGAGGAATAGAATATGTTACCAATGAGTAAGGTTTCTCAAAACCTGGCTGGCCCTGACCTTCCGTTCCAAGTGGTTGAAGCGCAATCCAACGTTTGTTTTTAGGATAACGATCATAAGATGTTGAATCAGGAACCATTGCTTTCGGATTATGCGCCAATAAAGCAATCCCTGCAAAAATATAGGGGGTAAACTTTGCGCGACGATTGGGGCTACGCCCATCTCCCCAAAATTTGTAAATACCGACTAAGCTAAATTCTTTAAGGTTGTTACGAAAATGCAAGTTCCGAACATAAGAACCTGAAAACGGCGTACCTCCGCGGTTATAATACTCATCATCACTAAAAATTTGTGCCCACGTAAACCCAAAACGCGCTGCCAAATGCGGGGTATAATGCTTGGTATAAGCAGCATTGATGTTCCAACGCATAGTCTTAAATAAGGTATTCACTGGGCTTCGATAGGGTGCCAAATCACCTGCATAGCTAGACGTCCCCGCCCCAAAACTCACGGTAGAGTACTGCTCAAATGGCGTTCGACGACGGCGTTGTGCCTCCGATTGGAGCGTCACAAACAGCGTAAACAACACGATTCCGACAATTATCTTATAATTCATTCGCTTTACTGGATTGATGCGTGACTTTGTGTTCAACGCAAAAATGAATCTTTTTATTGAATATCCCCGCAAAAATCGCGCCTAAGATTAATTGCGGGCATCTAACCCCCAATGTAGTTTTGTACGTAGGGTTTGGACAAAATTGTCTTGTTTAAACTTGACAAGTCGCGCTTTAAAAACGGCTTTTTTTACGGTCAAAGCAATGGTAGAATCCACAATCCGAAACCGCGAATCTAGCGAAACAAGGAAATTATTACTACGGCTTTCTACCCGAAAAGTCAATTGGCTCCCATCGGGAATAATCATGGGGCGAACGTTCAGGTTATGCGGACTAATGGGAGTGATGACAAAAACATCATTGGTTGGTAAGACAACAGGCCCTCCGCAGCTCAATGAATAACCCGTCGAGCCCGTAGGAGTAGAAACGATAAGACCATCTGCCCAATACGAATTTAAAAACTCCCCGTCTAAGTACGCATGAATGGTAATCATCGACGAAGTATCGGTTTTTGTAATGGTAAAATCGTTCAGGGCAAAGTTATAATCTTCAAATAAATCATTGTCTGAATTTACACTAACCAATGCCCGCTCTTCGATCTGGTAATTTCCTTCAAAAAGCGCTGCTAATTGGGCAGGAATACACTCAGGGGAAACCGTTGCTAGAAAGCCTAGACGCCCCGTATTTATCCCCAAAATAGGTATTTGGCGCGAACGAGACTGCATAACAGACTCCAGCAACGTACCATCACCACCTATGCTAAAAATAAAATCAGCATCGGGTGCCCCGTGCGGATGGGGGTACGTTTTGGGCGTATGTGGCTCTACTCCTGCTTGAAGAAGATGCGTATAAAAGGACGCAGAAATTGAGAAATCTACCCCTTTTTGTTGAAGTATATCAAATAAAGCCTGTACGTGAGGCTGCGTTTCTGTGGTAAAAATACGTCCGTGAATGGCGATTTTCATGGGTATCGCTTCTCAAATAAGTAAGGACGCAAAGGTAGAACTTTATACGATTAGGTTTCTAAATAACGTAACAATAAATCAAGACGATGACGGTCAGGGTTTTCCACGGGTGCATTGCCAAAGACGTTTTCTACCGTGTAGCCGAAGCGCTCTAGGGTGGCTACTACGGCCGACACTTCCGTACGATTTAGCTTCAAGGTCAGCGTGGCTTCATCAAGCGCGCCGTATTCGGCTCCCGAAAAAAAGCTGCTAATAATTTTTGTACTATTGGACTCGACCAATCGGCTAATTTCGGTCAATGAATAATCTCGGTTGGCCATTTTAAGCACAACCACCGCCCCTTTTTCTTGGACCCCAAGCAAATTGGCAAACTTAGAAATCATGTCACTTACCAAAATCGTACCTGCGTACAAATTGTCTTCGTCCAGTACGGGAACCGTATCTAGTTGGTAATGAGTAGCAATTCCCATTACTTCAAAAATGTGTTGAAATGATGTTGCATGAACTGGGTTGGGCGGAAGGTTTAAGTCCGAAAGCTGCTTTTCGTCGTCAGGTAAACTCAATAACGTGTCCTCACTGAGCAGGCCTTTATATACTTCCTCTTCCACCAAGGCCAACTGACGTAGGCCATACTCGTCCATTAAGTCAACCGCCTGCCCTACCGAATCATACGGTCGTAACACGGGGGTCGTAGCGTTAATAAGTTCTTCAGCGAGCATGTTGATGTGTATTTTTTGGAAAACTTAGAAAAGTTATTTAAAGTTTCCAAAAATATTGAGTGAATTTATTACAAACAGTACCAGTGAGCACCAATATTAGCTTAAAGTTTCTCTACAATAAACTCAACCCGACGGTTGCGGCGACGTTCTGCTTCGGATGTTCCTTTGGAAACAGGGCGGGTAGAACCCAAGCCTTTTGCCCCCACCCGCGCGGAATCAATTCCTTTGGCTACCAAATACTTTTTCACGGCATTGGCGCGGTTTTGCGACAATTCTACATTTTTATCAAAATCACCAAGATTGTCGGTATGGCCTTCCACCCTAATTTCCATGTTGACATTTTCGCGCATGAGCTGAACAAGTCGGTCAAGCTCAGAAGAAGAAGCAGGCAATAAATCATACTTACCCGTATCAAAATAAATATTGTTGAGCGTGATGCTTTCTCCTACCGCTACGGGATTGAGCACAATTTCGCTGGCAACTTCCTCTCCTGCCTTAGCTTGGGTCAAATCAAATGCACCACTGGCAGGAAAATACCCTTTGGCAGCAGCCACATACGCGTACTTGTTGCCCGCATCCAAACTAATTTTAAATTTCCCCGACGACGCCGACAACTGCATCGAGTCCAGCCCATTGTCTTCGCTCGGAACAACGTAGCTTATTTTTGCGGCAATAGGTTTTTTCGTTTTAGCATCTATCACCGTTCCCCGCAATGTGACCACTTTGACCACGGGAGCTTCTGGTTTGCTCTCAATTGGCGGCACAGGTGTGGGTGTATTGGCAATAACGGGTGGTTCTTCTTTTTTAGGTTCAGGCTTGGGTTTGGGCGGCACTCTCCTTGGGTTACGAATGTGTACGCCAAAGTAATTCCAAAACCGCTTTGTTCCGTAATCTTTTCCCTCAAACATATCAAATACCTCAATGCCAGGGTCGAGCCTTTCGTAGTAAACAGAAAATTTTACCACATCGCCTGGGTAAACCGTGCGGGTTTCTGGGGCTACAGGAATCCCTACTGCCTTGATAAATTTGAACTTCTTCGTTGTATTTTTAGGTTCGTACAAGCGAGTTTTAGGATCCACCTCAATCGTATTTCTATCTAAATTTCCTTGACGCTCGCCAAAAAAATCGCGAAGGGTGGGATTGCGTTGTGCAAACTCAAACCTAAAATGCAATATCGTGTAGTCATCGGTCAGCTCCACTTTAGTGAGTATCACTTCGGGCTGCGATTGTTCTTCAACGTAGGGGCTTAACGTGGTAATTTTCTGAGCCATTGCCCCAAATGAAACCCATAAAAATAACAAAAAAGAGTAGCGTAGTCGTTTCATGGTCTTAGCAAAGATTCTTTTTACTCGCCCGAATAACGTCTCTGAAAAAAGATTAGTGCTATTTGTTTGTTAAAAATCGTTAATTCTCCGCCATTCAGCTTCACTTTTTGACCATTTCTACCAATGTATATTTTTAAATGAAAAAGTATTTAGATAATTGTCTAATTATTTAACCAACTATGAACACCCTTTTCCGTGCCCTCAACGACCCCACTCGACGGCAAATTCTAGAAATCTTGCGGGAAGGCGATCTTACTGCGGGAGAAATTGCCGAGCGGTTTGACATGACCAAACCGAGCATTTCGCACCACTTAGATTTGCTCAAGCAAGCCGAGCTTGTCAGTGCCGACAAACGAGGTCAGTTTATCTATTACACCCTCAATACGACCGTTTTAGACGAATTATTATCCTGGATTTTCACCCTTAAAAACCAATGAAAAAGACCTTAGAATACCTCGCCTGGGTCGCTATTGTGCTTCCCCTTGTTTATCTGTTTTTGGTGTGGAACCAACTTCCCGACATTGTCCCAACACACTTTGGCCCAAGTGGTAAACCCGATGCCTACGGCCCCAAATGGACGCTTACGATATTAAGTGTGGTTTCGATTGGTGTATATTTTTTGTTGCGGTACGTTCCTCAGCTTGATCCTCGTCTCAACAAAGCTAGTTTATCAGAACATTATCCCAAGTTAGTGCTGCTCATTGTGACCTTTCTAGCGTTGGTACATTGCTTGGTGATTCGCGCTTCCCTTTCGGCAATGGCAGGCGAGAGCTTTACGACGATTTTGTTGGTTGGATTATTTTTACTGTTTGCGGGGATTGGAAATTACTTCAACAACATCAAGTCCAATTATTTTGTAGGCTTCCGTACTCCGTGGACGCTTGAAAGCGAAACCGTGTGGCGTAAAACCCACCAATTGGCCGCCAAATTATACTTTGGAATGGGGCTATTAGGGGCTTTTGTGGTAATCTGGCTGCCCGAATTGTGGAAACTTTTTTGGACACTAGGGTTAATTTTTGGCTCAACAATCTGGATTGTGGCGTATTCATACCGTGTATATCAACAAGAAAAAAAATGAAAAAGTGGATAAAAGTACTCTTGTGCTTAGGAATTGGACACACGAGTTTTTCGCAAACGTGGTACGAGGGGACTATCTCAACGCTCAAATTTGGGCTCAAAATAACTACTACTCCCCAAACCGTCCAGGTTTTTATTCCTGAGCAAGGGATGTTTGAGCAACCCTTAAAAAACACTGTATTTCAGGGAGATAGTTTGCGTGGGGAGTTGAAAGGCGTCAATGTTTTACTCAGTGGAAAAATGGATTCTTTGTCGTTTGAAGGTCAGTGGAAGCAAAATGGCTTTCCTACCCCGTTGCATCTAAAACGGGTAGCAGAGCTATCGTTTTTTAAACGCCCCCAAATGCCTAAAGCGCCTTTTCCGTACCGCGATGAAAAGGTCAAATTTACGAACAATGATGGTTCAATTACTTTTGGCGGAACACTCACTTTGCCCGAAGGAAAAGGCCCGTTCAAAACAGTGGTACTTATTTCAGGTTCTGGCCAGCAAGACCGTGATGAAAGCCTGTTTGGACACAAAGCGTTCTGGGTCATCGCTGACCATTTAACCCGACAAGGCATTGCCGTGCTACGCGTTGACGACCGAGGGGTAGGCGAAACGACGGGTTCGATAGGAACTTCGGCCGAATACGCCCAAGATGTTTTAAATGCCATTCGTTACCTCAAAACGAGGAAGGAAATTCACCCAAAAAAAATAGGTTTAATCGGCCACAGCGAAGGCGGTGTCATTGCACCTCTTGCAGCGGTACAATCAAAAGACGTGGCGTTTATTGTCTCCTTGGCGGGTTTGGGAATGAGTGGGAAAGAGCTACTTCTCCGCCAGAGCGACGATATTTTGAAACAAATGGGTAGTAATGAAACCTACCGAAATCAAGTGCGTAGCCTCAACGAAATCATCTACTCAACGGTAGCTCGGCTACCGCTGGAAGGCGACATCAAAGATAGCCTTCAAGCCACCTTTGACCAATGGGTGCAAACCCAACCCGAGCATGTATTGGGGCAACTTGGCTACAGAACTGAACAAGGTCGCAAGGGTTTTCTGAAGCAAATCGAAGCCATGAACTCCTCTTGGTATCGGTATTTTATCAAATATGACCCGCAGCCTGTTTTGTCGAAAATCACGATTCCTGTCCTTGCCCTCAACGGCAGCAAGGACGTTCAGGTGGCTTCTCAACCCAATTTGGAGGGATTTAAACGCGGTTTGACGGCTGCTGGCAATAAACAGTTTGAGACGATTGAACTGCCTGGACTCAACCATTTGTTCCAAAAATGTACTAAGTGTACCTCTGCCGAATACGGTCTTTTGGAAGAAACATTTTCCGTAGAAGCCCTTGATTTGGTAACTAATTGGCTGAAAAAGAGATAGAATTACACCTTCCCGAAAGTTCTTTACCTTCCCGAAAGTTCCAAACTTTCGGGAAGGTGTAATTTTATTTCAAAAACTGCTCCCAAAGTAGCTTGGCCGCTACGCCCAAAAATACCACGCCCGTAATGACGTTGACGTACTTCATACGCTTTACCGTGATAAACTGGCGAAGGCGCTGGGCATAAACGGCCAAAGCAGTCTGGGTACCAAACACCCCTATGAGGCTCATACTGAAGAAAATAATCATTTCGGCCAAATCATAACGGCCTTTGGTGCGAAGGTACGTAGCAATGGCCGCCCACGACATAAAATTGACGGGGTTGAGGGCATTGAGAGCCACGCCTTTTAAAAACAATTTTACCATCGAACGCTTACTACGAGGTTCGTCTTCTTGATCTTCCGACGCAATGGTCGGGACTCGAAAGAAGTTTTTAACCCCCAAAACCACCAAAAAAATAATTCCAATGGCTCCTACCCATTTATCAAAGTGCTCGATTTGGGGTAAAAATGACGTTCCGAAAATGGCTGTAAAGCAAAAAAAAGCGTCGCTTGCCACCACACCCAAAACGATTTGAATTCCGCTTCGGTAGCCGCGCTCAACGCTGGTTTGAATCAATGAAAAAAAGACAGTTCCAAAAGTAAGACAGAGTAAAACCCCCGTAATGAGGCCGTAAAGTGCAGCAATAAGCATTCGTTTTTAGTTGTTGTTGAATATCTACTTTCTAAGTTCCTCGCAATCGGGCTATTTTTAATAAACCCATGACGCTGAGAGAATCCGTAATTTCGGAGCGCATCACCATTTCAATGGCGTCGGTCAGCAATATTTTCCGAACGTGCAGTTGTTCGGTATCTTCGGGCTCGGCTTGGGCTTGGGTAAGCTCCTCGGCGATATACAAAAAGCCTTCTTCGTCCCCGACCGAATTGGAAAGGTGAACGCGCGCAATTTTTGTCCATTTGGCCGCTATTAAGCCCGTTTCTTCCAGCAATTCTCGTTTAGCCCCTTCGATGGGATCTTCGTCCATCGGGCCACCACCTTCGGGGATTTCCCACGAGTACTCGTCCAACGGATAGCGATACTGCCCTACCAAGTAAGTATAGCCTTCGCTATCGATGGGAATCACGCCAATGGCTTTATTTTTATAATGGACTACCCCATAAATTCCTTCACCACCGCTGGGATTTATGACATCTTCGTGCCGTACTTGAATCCATTTATTGTCATAAACTACTTGGCTTTTAAGGGTTTTCCAAGGGTTGATGCTTTCGTTCGGTAAAGACATACGTTTGGTCGATTGACAAGTTTTAATGGTCGAATAAGTGTTGTGCAGGGCAATTGTTTCCCCCGAAAATCGTACCTTTGCGGCCAATTATTTTTAAAAAAGTCGTGCAAGTTAGCCAAAAATCTAAATTTCGCTGGATTATCGTCTCCCTTGTGTTGAGCATAATCTTGATGAGTATCAAGTTCGCAGCGTACTATTTGACCCATTCCAACGCCATTCTTAGCGACGCTCTCGAATCCATCATTAACGTCATTGCGAGTGCCTTTGCGTTTTATAGCATTTACCTTTCTTCGCAACCAAAAGACCATGACCACCCCTATGGGCACGGCAAAATTGAGTTCTTTTCATCAGGTTTTGAAGGTGCACTTATCATCATAGCTGGGGTCTGGATTGCCGTTGAGGCCATCCAGCATCTCCTTCACCCTCAACCCGTTGAACACCTCGACTGGGGCGTTTTGCTTATTCTGTTGACCGTTGTCATCAACGGGGCTTTAGGGTATTATTTACAAAAAGTAGGTAAAACGACCCGCTCGGAAGCCCTCATTGCCGACGGTAAACACCTTGTTACCGACAGCTTGAGTAGCGTTTTGATTTTGGTAGGATTGGGCTTGTTGATGCTTACCAAAATTCAGTGGATTGACAGTGCGGCCTCGTTGGTGTTGTCGTTAGTAATTTTTTACAACGGGTTTAAACTCATTCGTACCTCCGTTGGAGCTTTGATGGACGAAACCGACCCTGAGTTGTTTGAACATGCCATTGATATTTTGCGCAACCACAAAAAAGATTATTGGGTGGATGTTCACAACATGCGTATCCAAAAATACGGTTCAGACCTCCACATCGACTGCCATTTAACGTTGCCTTATTACTGGGATTTACAGCAAGTACACCAAGCGGTTCACGAATTTGAAGACGCACTCGAAGCCAATTACGTTGGCAACGTCGAACTGTTCATTCACGCCGACCCTTGCCTCCCCGATTGCTGCAAATATTGCCGCCTCGAAGGCTGTCCCGTGCGAAGCAAAGCCTTCAAGAAAGACATCGACTGGAGCATTCACAATTTATCCAAAAACCAAAAACACTTCGTAGAAGCGGATTGACTGCAAGGCCAATTGGAAGAAATAGAGCAGCAAGAATTAGAAGAAGTACTTTGACCTATTTCAAAATTTGCCAAACGCCGTACACACTCACCATCAAAATCGACAAAACACTGAGCCAGAACAAAAAATTGTAGGTAGGTGTGGGTGAAAGAGACGCAGGCAATTCTCGGTAACGAAACACCAACGCTACCCAAAGCACCAATAGCAGCAAAATAGAAGTCGCAATGCCTCCCAAAAGAATCATAGCCACGGGCATCTGAATCAGCAAAAAAAGCACGCACCAAATGATAGGAAAAGCCCAGGAAAGCATTCCTATCACGCGTTTACGCGAGGCTTCATCGTCGAATTTGACCCACCCTAGTTGCCCAAACGCATCACCAAAAATCCGTGACCAACTGGCCGTTGCTGTAAAAAGGGTTGAATACAAAACAAAAAATGCTCCTACTAAAAAAACTGCTTTAGCCCACGGGCCCAGCGTTTGAGTAAATAGCTTCGAAAGCGTTTCGACCATCGCGTACCCTTCGGGGACTTCGCCATGCTCGTGAAGCAACGCCGCTCCCAGCAAATAAAAAGCCGCCGTTACGAGGGTATAAACGACCATCGAACACACGGCATCCAAGTACATTACTTTTATCCAACCTTTAGCTCGATCGGCCCATTCGGGCGTTCCGTCGTTGGGGCCTGCATAGGCCGCGTAGCCTTTTTCGATGCACCAATAATTGTAAAACATGATTTCGTCGCCACCCACTCCCGTAATGCCGAATGCCCCAATGGCTACTCCTACTACCGCAGGCGGAAGCGAAAAGGTAAAACCGCTACTCAGCTGTTCCCAACTGATGGCATAAGGCGTAAATTGCAAGGAAATCAACGAAAAAAGTACCGTTGCAGTGAATAGGATAATCATAATCAACGAGCCTTGCTCAACGGGTTTGTAAAAACCACGATAGACCAACACAGCCGTAATGAACGCCGCAATCGCCGCCCAAAGGTTTGTTCCCAAAAACGGAAAAGCCATGTTGAGTACAATGGCTACTCCACCGACGATACCCCCAACTTGCAACAATTTTAGCCCCTGCAACGACAGCCACAACCAGATACTCCAGTGTGCTTTCCCCCATTTTTTACCATCGAGGCGGTTGAGTGACTGCATGGTAGGCACACCCGTATAAATCGCATTCTTTCCAAACTCCAATTGCAAGGTTACTTTGACCAAACAACTCACCAACACCACCCAAAAAGTAATAAATCCCGCTTTGGCTCCCAACGCCGTCGTCGCAATCAGCTCACCCGACCCCACAATAGCCGCCGAAAGAATGAAACCAGGGCCTAAATAACGAAAACGCTGAAAAAGGGTTTGGGGAGGCGCAAGCATAGCAACGGGGATTTATGCCTTGGGATGGGCTTGTTTGTAGATTTTTTTGAGTTTTTCAATCGAATTGTGGGTATAAACCTGCGTCGCCGCCAAGCTACTGTGTCCCAGCAAATCTTTAATCGAGTTGAGGTCGGCGCCGTTGTTGAGCAAGTGCGTCGCAAAGGTGTGCCGTAGCACGTGTGGGCTACGTTTTTGGAGCGACGTCACCGCCGACAGGTATTTTTTCACAATGCGCTGAATCAGCACGGGGTAGGCGGGTTCGCCTTTGTTGGTCAAAATCAGGCTTTGATCTGGAGGATTTGGAAACTGCTCGTTTCTAAATTGTTGGTATTGCTTAATCATCTCGACCAAGCCTTTATAAATCGGTACCACGCGCTCTTTGCTACGTTTTCCAAAAACCCGCAACGTTTGGTCATAGGCATTGACGTCGCCGTCGCGGAGAGTAATCAACTCGGCCAAACGCATTCCTGTGCCGTACAACAACTCCAACACCAAGCGGTCGCGCGTGCCTTCAAAATCGAGCGGAAACGTAATTTCGTCAAAAAGCAATTGTAGGCTTTTTTCTTCCACAAACTGCGGCAATGGTTTGTCGGTTTTGAGCGACGACACCCGCAGCATGGGATTAATCGTAATGGCTTTGCATCGCAACAAATACCCATAAAACGACCGCAGCGTGGCCAATTTACGGTTCACGCTGCGGTGGTGCAATTCGGCTTCCACCATGCTTACTGCCCACCCTCTAATCATTCGGAAATCGGCCTTGGCCAAGTCTTGCAGTTGGTAGGTTTTCTCCAAGAACTCCTTAAACTGCTCCAAGTCTTTGGCATACGCAGTTAGGGTATGCTGGCTCAAGCGTTTTTCGAAAGTCAGGTGTTGTAAGAAGGTTTCTATCATTTTTTAAAGTTTTCTAATGCGCATATTTTTGTACCAAACCTCATCTCCGTGGTCTTGGAGCGCGATTTTACCTTTGGCGTGCGGAGTCGCATAGGCCCATTTTGTAAATTTACTTTTGGCCAATTGCGCCTTCCACGCATCACCGCCATACTCATATTCAACCACTTTTACACCATTTACCCAGTGTTCGATGTGGTTTCCGTTAATTACAATTTTAGCTTTATTCCACTGACCCGCAGGTTTTGCCACCCACTTACTCGGCGCTTGCATGTCGTAGTTAGCTCCCGTTTTTTGCTTGTCGTTAATTTTCACCATTTTACCATTATCGTTAAATGGCGGATACCCTTCATCGTCAATCACCTGAAACTCAGGCCCTGAGTAGTACGGCGGATGTTTAGGATCCTCAATTACTTTGTACATCACCCCGCTGTTCATCTTCGCTGGAATTTTAAATTCAAACTCTAGCTCAAAACTTTCAAACTCTTCATCGGTCACCAAATCGCCCGATTTTCCGTGGGTCATCAACGAACCGTCCATGACCATCCAGCCCGTAACTCCTTGTTTCCCGTAGGTATGCCAACCTTTGGTAGTTTTTCCATCAAACAAATTTTTCCAAGGTCCTGGCTTCGTCGCCTGCGCAGTAACCCCAACAATCACGAGTGAGAGGAATAATACAATACGACTCTTTTTCATCTTTTGTATGAATTGGTTTTAGTTTTCTGATAAAGCTACTATTATAAGTTCTTTTACTCGCTTTTTTGGTAAAACCGATTGCGCGAGCGTCACGCTCGTGCTCACTATCGCAAGGCTTCTAGCCGTATCAGTACAAAAGGCTAGAAGCCTTTTAATCGTCGGCACGAGGCACAACCTCGCGCCCTCTGAAAGGCTTTCATGTCAAAGTATTCTTTAAAACGAGTTCTACAAACTTCATTGTATTATCAAATTTACATTTTACGTCAGGATTAAATTTTTCAGTTCCTGTATTGATAGTAAAACACTTGTAAACATTTTCCTTTGTAATATTGATATCTCTGCTATCTACCCATTGCAATACTGACATATCCATGTGGCTCTTTTTAACGTATTGAAAACCAAAAAATTTAGATATTTTTTTTATTGGAACCGAATAGTCTATGATATTTTTGAAAAATAGTTCTTTTTCTTCCTCTGATGGGTTACTTGAATGAAAAGCGTCAATACTTTTTCTTGAAATTGCACAGCCTAGCCAATTTTGTATCTGTTCCAATTCATAAGCATCCACAATAGCTTCTCCAAAAAGTGCAGTCTGTTTAATCTGAGCATTAGGAAGTACGAAAAGTGGGTCTTCAAACTTTAAACTCCCATATGCTATTGCTCCTCTAAGTGGTATATGAAAATAATTTGTATTCAAATGGAACAGATTACTGATAACATTTATAAGCTGTAAAAAGCTTTTGGCAGTATCGTCATTTGTCCAAAAAATAAGAGTATCAGAAAAAACAATACTATTTATAGTAGCAGCCCTCAGATTGCGTGCAAGAGTTCCATCAAGTTGCCATTCGTACCTATCTGAGCCTGCATTAGCAATTAGGCTATCTTGAATACTTGGTTTGATATTTTTTTCAAATATCCTTTCAAGTTCACTTTGATTATTCTTCTTTAACATTTGTTTAAAACCAAGTATGTCAATATGCGCTAAATATTTCGGCCCGTTACTAAGGTTATTTCGCGGGAATCTAGACAATAACCCAAGATCTAATTCTTCAAATATTGTTTTGAGCGAATCAACTAGGTCTTTCCGATCTAATTTAGCTGCATCTAGTTCCGTAATTTCTTGTCCACCAAATTTATGTGGGGAGGGTTTATTTGCTAATTCGTCGTTCTTCGACAATTCAGTCAACTTTTTATTGGTTTCGTCTATTTTATTAATTAAGCGCACTAAATGCTGTAATTTCTCATCTGTCATAAGTTTGATTTTTTATTTAAATTATTCTCCTTTAAGATTAGCGTACTACCCACAAAGTCCACAGTCGCAACACTACAAGCAAGTTTTTACCTACAAGACACCATCCCACAGAATCCAATGATTTCGAGCGTCACGCTCGAAATCACTATCACAAGGCTTCCAGCCGTATCAGTACAAAAGGCTAGAAACCTTTTAATCGTCGGCACGAGGCACAACCCCGCGCCATCTGATTGCCTAAATTACGTCCGAATGGCGAAACCACGGAATCCAGCGACTTATCCGCTCGCTAGGAACGCCCTCAAAAAACTTTTCGGTTGCCATTCCCATCCAAAAGCGAGGGTCGAGCAAAAGCATTTCACCGTTCTTTAGTTTTACTTCCAAGTACCTAATATCAAGGCGGGAATCGGTTGCATGAATGATTATTTTTTCAATTTCATTCACTGAAAAAACACGCTCATCATCCGTTTCCCCCACTCCCATCATTTTGTGAATGGGGTCAAACGTTACGGGTCGGTTTTTGGTCAATACCCGATAATGGTAATTCGGGTAAATCAACAACACAGCTATGCCAAACAACATCAGTGGAACGAAGCCTGCGACTATCATTATTTCAGTGCTATTGTTCCTTGGGAGATGGGTCAGAAACCTCACGATGAATACGAGGCCCAGACAAATAAAAAGTCCCCCAGCGATGGTATCAAAACATATCCAATACTGTTTGTCCGAGATGTCATAGGTTTTTATCTCTTTCAGTAACTCATAGTCTTTTTCTACGTCTGCAATCAGCTTTTTGCTACCATACACTAGCCAGCCGAACAGGCCAAAAATGAAGACAAAAATCCAAAAAACAAGCATAACTTATTTCTGTTTGCTCACAGCCACCCCGATTTTTGAGTCGGCCGTGCCGTAATATAAAAACCATTTTCCTTTAAACGACGCCAACCCTTCCACAAAACATACTTGGTTGATTTGCCCCGTAATTTCGTACGGTTTGTCGGGTTTTAAAAAATAGTTTTCCGAACGGTCTTTCAACTGCGTTGGATTTTCGGGGTCAAATAAGAATTGTCCTGCGGCGTAGGTACCTTCGGGCAAGCTGCCGTCTCCCGTTTGGTTATAATTCATCCCGTTGTAAATCAACACAATCCCGTCTTTAGTTAAAAATGCAGGCGGCCCTGACTCCAACAAACGCGAATCGTGCTTGCCATTGCGAGTAGTAGCCACGGCCACGCAATTGACATCCGAGACGTCCAACGGTTTATAATCGGCTTGGTTAGGGCGAGTGGCGGGGTACCAATTCAACAAGTCGTCGGAAGTAGCCACGTACAACCGCGCTTGGTCACCCCAATACATCCAGTACCTACCATTGATTTTAGTCGCAATGAATTTATCTCCTACTTTTCGGCAAACGATTGCCCCTGATTTCGACCAAAAATCACGGGTTGATTTGATAAAGTTTCCGAAAGCTAATCCATGTTTTTGCCAATGAATTAAATCAGCAGATGACGCCACGCACAAACGCGCCAAGTTACCATCATAAGAAGTGTAAGTCATTACATAACGCCCGTCCTCGGTTTCAACGATACGCGGGTCTTCGCAACCGCCTTCCCATTCGTACTTTTTCATAAAATCGTTGTCGGGATAAAAAACGGGTTCGGGCATTCGTTTAAAATGGATACCATCAGTACTAACGGCCAACCCCAAACGCGACGTGCCCGCATATTTGCCCACTTTATCTTCAGCACGATACACCATATACACTTTGCCATTTCGCACCACCGTTGCGGGGTTGAAAACATCTTTTTCTTCCCAATTAACCACCTCGTTTCGCACAGGACATTTAAAAGTAGTACCTGCTTTGGCCTCCAAAATAGGATTGGCGGCATCGGCTTTTTTGAAAGGCCCAATCATCCAAGACTGTGACTTTTGGGCAAATGACAATGAGCTTATTAGGCTCAAAACAAATAATAGCTGTTTCATGGTTTTACGTGTCGAATTTTCGTGCATCAGGTTGCTTACCATTGCGTATCAGGTTGCTCACCGTTGTGTATCAGGTTGCTCACAACCTGATATTTTCACAAACACCTTTCTTTCGCATTTTTACCCTACTAAAACACAAAAATCCCGCAGAAGAAGCCAGCACTTTGACTTTTCTACGGGATTTGAAGAAGTATAAAAAACGTACTTTACTTAGTCGAAGCAAAGAGACGCCGCACCTAATAGGCCAGCATCATTGCCCAACGTAGCACGTTTAATCGAAAGATCTTTCAAATAATAAGGCGTTAACCAGTAATTAAGGCGACGCTCAACGGCAGGAAGAATATACTCAAACGAAGCCGACAAGCCACCACCAATCAAAATCAACTTAATGTCCAAAATACGAATCATAGCCACCAAGCCATCGCCCAGCATTTCGCCTACTTCGTTCCAGATATTCAGGGCCAATTCGTCGCCTTCTGCGGCAGCGGCTACCAAGCCTGTTGTCGAAATTGACCCATCGCCTGGCAATTGGGTTTCGCTTGTGTAGCGGCTACGCATGTCATTGGCAAGGTCGAGCAATTCTTTTTTACCAATGTTCCGCTCCAACACTTTTCCGTTTTTCGACGGAATGTGCCCAGGCTCCATGGCGTTGCCATCGCCACCCACAAATACCTTGCGATTGATGATTGCAGCTCCACCTACGCCTGTTCCTAAGGTGATGAAAATATAATTTTCGTCGATTTTTTCTTCGGCAAAATAAAACTCCCCTAGTGCCGCCGCATTTGCATCGTTTTCAAGAAAAAACTGTACTCCTTCAAAACGGCCAGAAAGGTAATCTACCAACGGAACATTGTCAATTTCGGGGATAGCTGTAATTTCTAACGGTACGGTACGTTTGCGGTTAATCATCCCAGGGAGACCTATACCTACTTTTTTAATGTTGGGGTATTCGTGCAATTGAATCGCAATAGCGTCACCTAAATGTTTTTCGAAGTGTCCCATTTCTCTCCAACTTGCCGTATCGTGGCTGTAGAAATTAGAAATTCGACCCGTTTCGGTGTCAACAACGCCCATTTTAACGTTGGTGCCACCAACGTCTATACCCAAGTATTGTTCCATCAGTGCGTGTAAATCGTTATCGGTGAATGATAATAAAAAAGGAGACTAAGTGCGCAAGTTACCAATTTTCGACCCAAAAATCCTAAAATCATCCAATATCTCCTAATTGCGGGCGTATCAAAATCTCTTCAATAACCGCTCCTGGAGATAGATTATAAGCCGACCAAATGGATTCTGCCACGTCTCTTGCTTGAATAAAGCGTTCTTTGGGCAATTCTACTCCTTCCCAACTTGCCGTTAGGGTCGCTCCTGGCAAAATAGCTGTTACTTTGAGCCCGTGCGGCTTCAGTTCTTCCCGCAAAACTTTGGTCATGCCATAAAGCGCAAACTTTGAAATACAGTATGACCCGCCGTTGGTATATGCGGTGATACTTGCCGTAGAACAGAGATTAAAAATATGGCCTTTTTTGGCTGAAATCATCTTTTCAATCACCCCACGCGTCAGGTAATACGCACTGTATAAATTGGTATCAATCATGCTTTCGAGCGTACCTTCGGGTTCGTTGTGAATTTGTCCGGGGGCAAACAAGCCCGTGTTGTTAACCAAAACCGCAATAGGCCGTTCCAAACTATGAATATATGCCACAAATGCCTCTACTTCAGACTTTATGGCCATATCGGTCGTTTTATAAAATAGTTGTTGTTGGGGAAATTTAGTTTGAAGTTCGTGCTGGAGCTGAACCAAATCGGCTTCACGGCGCGCGCAAGTAGCGACGTCAAATCCAGCTTCCATAAAACGTTCGATGGTCGCTTTTCCGATTCCTTTTGTTCCTCCACTGACAATTACAATAGGGGTCATCTTAAAAAAATGTTATTTTCGTTAAACAAAGGTTAAGATAAAGTTTTACTTTTGTTGGCTTTTTTAGAATAAAAAGCAATATTTAGCCCATAAATACGATTTTGATTCAACTTAAAAAACTTACACTTCTTTCATGAATTTCTGGCACGTGTGTTCGGCCTTTGTGACCGCTTACCTGTTGGGATCTATTCCCTCTGCCATTTGGTACGGTGAAGCGTATTTTGGGATTGATGTTCGGAAATTTGGTAGTGGAAATGCAGGTGCCACCAATACATTTCGAGTTTTGGGGAAACGCGCAGGAACCATTGTTCTTTTGATTGACGTCTTAAAGGGTTGGACAGCGACGATGCTCGCCAACATTCTTTTTTTCTTAGAGGTAATCGACGGCCCCCAAATTCTGACATTCAAGCTTTTACTCGGTGTAATGGCGGTTTTAGGCCATTTATATCCCGTTTTCACGCGCTTCAAAGGTGGAAAAGGGGTTGCGACTTCGTTGGGAATGGTGCTTGCGATTGATCCGCAAGTTGCTTCCGTCTGTATTGCCATATTTGTATTGGTCTTATTGGCCTCCAACTACGTTTCTTTGAGCAGCATTGTCGCCGCTTTTGCTTTCCCAATGATGTTGGTCTTGGGGGTCTTTGGACAAGCCAGTACTCTTTTAATCGTTTTTGGGTTTCTTTTGTTTGCGATTGTGGTCTTAACCCACCAAAAAAACATCGTTCGCCTCTTCAACGGCAGTGAAAGTAGGGTCTATCTCTGGCGACGTCGCAATAAATAACGAAACATTGGCGGTTTACAGTAGTTCCATTATGTTTGTGTTGTAATGTTATCAATTTCAACACCTTTTTGAACTACCCTCGCTGTAATGTCGCTTACTATCGTCATCATTCTTGTTTCTATTGGTCTAAGCTGGTACGCTTGGCAGAATCCTTCATTGCTCGACAAGTGGGTTTTTAACCCTGTTCGTGTTTCTAAATACAACGAATACTACCGATTTATCACTTCGGGCTTTATTCACGCCGACGTCGGACACCTCATTTTCAACATGTTCAGCCTTTACTTTTTTGGGGAAGCGATGGAGATGTTTTTGCAGGGGTATTTTGGCGGCAACGGCACTATTTATTACCTCCTTCTCTTTTTGGCAGGAATCGTGGTGTCTGACATTCCTACTTTTTTGAAGCACCGCAACAACAGTAATTACAATTCCCTTGGCGCTTCGGGCGGCGTATCGGCGCTTTTGTTTGCGTTTATTCTTTTGGCTCCGCTCCAAAAAGTGTGTCTCTATTTCGCGATTTGCGTACCAGGTTTCATTTTTGGCGGAATCTATATGGCTTATTCGTTTTACGAATCTCGCCAAAATCGTGGTCGCATCAACCACGACGCCCACTTGTACGGGGCACTTTTTGGCATCGTATTTATGGCCTTCCTTCTGCCCGAATCTATTCCTAATTTTATCAACCAAATCGCCTCTTGGAGATTGTGGTAGTTGATATTTTCATTCATCCAAACCAAAACCATGAACAAACTTTTTTTGAAAGCAGTACCGCTATTGGCGCTGTGTTTTACGCAGGCAATTGCCCAAGACGCCTCTACCCAATTTGCCCAAACCATCACGGCACAAGACCTCGAACGCCATTTGAGGGTCATTGCGCACGATAGTCTCGAAGGACGCGACACAGGCTCGCCTGGACAAAAAAAAGCGGCCAATTACGTCGCCAATTTCTTCAAATCCGTCGGTTTACAGCCGATTGTTACCGCCGTCGATGGCTCAAAATCGTACTTTCAACCCTATGCCCTCTACCAAAAAAGCTGGGGCGAAGTGTATTTGGCCACCGAAAAAGAACGCTATAACCTTCAGCACGATTTTTATTTGAACGGCATCATTAATGTGCTTTCTGAAGAAAAAATCTCCGTTGTTTTTGCGGGTTATGGCATCGAATCGGACAAATACGATGATTATAAAAACCTTGACGTAACGGGCAAAGCTGTCGTTATTTTGGAAGGAGAACCCAAAGATAGCAAAGGAAACTTTTTGCTTTCGGGCGATGATAAAGCCACCAAATGGAGCAACGACAACATGGCGTGGCAGCGCAAAGCCAACCTTGCCAGCAGCAAAGGAGCCAAATACGTATTGGTTGTTTCGGAACTCACAGGCGACGATTTTACCAAAGAACTCAACCGCCGTACCTTGATGAGTCAACGCTTTAATCGCCTTTCGATGAAACCTTACACCGAGAAGCCAAGCAACTACGCCACGTTTATGATTTCAAAGAAAATGGCGCTTGATTTGTTGGACATCAAAGAGAAAAAATTCGCTAAAATCCAGCAAGGAATTACTAAAACGGGCAAACCACCTGTGAACGCCATTGCGGAAAAAGCCATTCGCCTCAAAGCCGAACGCAAGGACAACGTGGTGATGACGGAGAACGTCCTTGGCTTCTTGGAAGGCACCGACAAAAAAGACGAAGTCATCGTCATCTCAGCGCATTTAGACCACATTGGCGTTTCTTCGGATGGACAAATTAACAACGGCGCCGACGACGACGGCTCTGGCACGGTGTCTATTCTTGAATTGGCCGAAGCCTTCTCTAAAGCCAAAGCCGCAGGAAATGGCCCCCGACGTAGCATTCTGTTTATGACCGTAACAGGTGAAGAAAAAGGGCTTTGGGGCTCCGAATATTACACTTCTAACCCCGTCATTCCGTTGGCAAATACGGTTTGTGACCTCAATATCGACATGATTGGTCGCGTGGATGCCGCTCACAAAAATGACCCAAAATATGTCTATCTCATTGGGTCTGATAAACTTTCGTCGGAGCTTCACGCCATTAGCGAAGCGGCCAATGAAAAATACGTCAACTACCAATTAGACTATACCTACAACAACCCCACTGACCCCAATCGTTTTTACTACCGCTCTGATCACTACAACTTTGCCAAAAACAAAGTACCTGTGATTTTTTATTTTACGGGGGTTCACGAAGACTACCACCGCCCTGGCGATGATGTCGAGAAAATCATGTTTGACAAGCAGTCAAAAATTGTTCAACTGGTGTTCCACACGGCTTGGGAGCTTTCCAACCGCGATGAACGAATTAAAGTCGATAGCAATAAACCATAGTGGGAAGGGGTGCTTACACCCCGACCCCGTGCTGAGGGTTGCTCACAACCCGAATGACAAATACTATAATGGTATAGATGTCTCCTAACGTCGACATGACAAAATAGACATGACAAAAAACGATAAACCCTCAAACCCTAAACCAAAAAATGCTGACTTTTGAAAACCTTGCTGCGTTTCGAGCTCACGTAGGTAAAGAAATTGGCACGAGCGACTGGGTGACAATTACCCAAGAAATGGTCAATGATTTTGCCAAAGCGACGGGCGACCACCAGTGGATCCACGTCGATACCGAAATGGCCGCTAAGTACTCCCCGTTCAAAACGACCATTGCCCACGGTTTTTTGACCCTTTCGTTAGCGCCCAAGTTCATGTATGAATTGTACCAAGTAAAATCGGCAAAGATGGGGCTCAATTACGGCACCAACAAAGTTCGGTTTACTTCGCCCGTACCCACAGGCAGTCGCGTACGAATGCACGCCACCCTCAAAGAAGTCGAAGACCAAGAACCCAACGGCGTAAAATCCACCATGGCGCTTGTCTTTGAAATAGAAGGACACCCCAAACCAGCTTGCGTTGCCGAAATGATAAGTTTAGCCTTTGAGTAACAATTAAAACGACTTTACCCCAAAAAGTCGGTGTAATATCAACCCAATAACTCCCCATTGGGGCGGGGGGCTTCCAATCGTCATGCGTTTACAAGATAAAGTTGCCATCATTACGGGAGGTGCCCGAGGAATCGGTAAAGCCACTGCCGAAATTTTTACGCGCGAAGGCGCCAAAGTAATTATCTGGGATATGCTCGACGCGGGCGAACAAACCGCCCAAGAGCTCCGCGACAAAGACTTCTCTGCCGAATTTACCAAAATCAGCGTCACCGATGTACCTGCCATCGAAGCCGCCGCCCGCGATATTTACGAACGCTACGGACAAATTGATATTTTGGTCAACAACGCAGGTATTACCCGCGACAAATCGTTGCTCAAAATGTCGTACCAAGAATGGGCACAAGTGATTGATATTAACCTCAATGGGGTCTTCAATTGCACCAAAACCATTGTTCCGTACATGGTTGAGAAAAAATATGGTCGTATTATTTGTACTTCGTCGGTGGTGGGACAAACGGGAAATTTTGGCCAAACCAACTACGTAGCTACCAAATCGGCCATCATTGGGATGGTAAAAACGTGGGCCAAAGAACTCGGTAAATACAACATTACGGCCAACGCCGTAGCGCCTGGTTTTATCAAAACCGAAATGACCGACCTCATCCCCGAAGAAGTCCGTAACCAAACCGTAGCAGGTATCCCTGTGAAGCGCATGGGCCTGCCCGAAGACATCGCCAACGCCTACCTTTATTTGGCTTCCGAAGAAGCAGGTTACGTCAATGGCCATACCTTGAGCGTAAACGGTGGAGTAGCCTAAAAGTATGCTTGCATACTATTTTTGAGAATTGTATATTTGACCCAAAGTCAAAACAAACTCTTACACTTCACAAACAGTAAAGCACGATGGTATTAGAAGGACTCAACTTCAACTTGACCGAAGAGCATTTGGCGGTTAAGGAGGCGGCACGCGATTTTGCCCAAAACGAACTTCTCCCTGGGATTATTGAACGCGATAACGAACAAAAGTTTGACCCCAAACTCCTCAAACGCATGGGTGAGCTGGGATTTTTGGGCATGATGGTTTCGCCCGAATACGGCGGAGGTGGAATGGATACCGTTTCGTACGTGCTGGCGATGGAGGAATTGTCGAAAGTGGACGCGTCTGCTTCGGTGATGGTATCGGTCAATAACTCATTGGTGTGCTATGGTTTAGAGGCATACGGTACAGAAGAGCAAAAACGCAAATACCTCACTCCACTCGCTTCGGGCGAAATTATTGGGGCTTTTTGCCTATCCGAACCTGAAGCGGGTTCTGATGCTACGTCGCAACATACCACCGCTGAAGATAAAGGTGACCATTATTTGCTCAACGGCACCAAAAACTGGATTACCAACGGCAACATTTCGTCGGTATGCTTGGTGATGGCCCAAACTCACCCCGAACTCAAGCACAAAGGCATCAACTGCCTCATTGTCGAAAAAGGCTGGGACGGATTTGTCGTGGGCAAAAAAGAAGATAAAATGGGGATTCGGGCGTCGGATACGCATTCATTGATGTTTACCGACGTGAAAGTGCCCAAAGAAAACCGCATCGGAAACGACGGTTTTGGGTTCAAATTTGCCATGAGCACCCTCAACGGTGGCCGCATCGGGATTGCCGCCCAAGCCCTCGGCATTGCGGCGGGCGCGCTGGAGCTTTCACTCAAGTACGCCAACGAGCGCAAGTCCTTCGGAAAAGCTATTTTCGAGCACCAGGCCATTCAATTTAAATTAGCCGAAATGGCCACAAAAATTGAAGCAGCCCGCTTATTGGTATATAAAGCCGCCCGCCTCAAAGACGAACACAAAGACTACGTCCAAGCCGCCGCCATGGCCAAGCTCTTTGCATCGGAAGTAGCGATGTGGGCTGCCACCGAAGCCGTACAGATTCACGGCGGTTATGGATACGTAAAAGAATTCCACGTTGAGCGATTAATGCGGGATGCAAAAATAACTCAGATATACGAAGGTACCTCAGAAATACAAAAATTGGTGATAGCCCGAGAATTGCAAAAAGCCTGAATAATCCAATTTTAGGGGGTTTTTCAAAAAAAAAGTGCGCGTTTCCTTGCGGGATTCGCGCACTTTTTTTTATATTGAAAAAAATTCCACACTTGTATTAGATTTGTACAATTATTAGTTTTGTACAAATTTTCAGAAAAACGCTAATTTTGCATTTACTTAATCGGGAAGCACTTAACCCATTTTCAAATGGAAGATTATAATAAAATCATCGAATCACTGGGAGTGAAGTTCATCAAGGCTCGTCACATCCGGATGTTGCAAACTATTACCATTAAAAACTTTTATGACGTAGAGAACTCCTTGATGATTCTTTACGACGGAGAAGTGTCTTTTGGCAACGAAAAAATAGACGTTGGGGACATGCTTTTTATACCAGGTGGAAAGCACGCCACTGTTACTTACAGCAGCGGTGACAATGTGCAACCAAAGGTAGTAAGCAATGAAGAATTCTTGACTCGCCGCGAATTGTATTTTGATACACTGCGCGATTCGTCACAAGTGGGCAAAATACCTCACTCGTTTGGGCTTGTGGCCTTTGACGCCAAGGTATTTGACTCGGTCAACTTCTTTACCTCGTTGGACATTCCGCCATTTATCATCAAGCACAACACCTACCTTGGTCGGTTGATTGGTGAAATCTTGCAGGAAGATTTCAACGACGTAGCTGGTCGCGGACGTATCATCAAAATCAAAACCGAAGAACTTGCGATTGAAGTTATTCGCTACATTTTGAAAAATCGTCTGTTTGTGGAGCAATTGGTCACCAACAGTACCTACTTCAAAGACCCTCGTTTGATTGATATTTTTGCTTACATCAAAGACAATTTGGGTGGCGATTTATCAAACAAGGTATTGGCCAACGTCGCCAACGTATCGGAAGATTACGTAGGTCAGTATTTCAAAATGTTGACCCAAATCAACCCACAAGACTACATCGAATACCAGCGCATGGAAGAGGCCGTTAACCTGCTTCGTACGTCGAAGAAAAGTATTCGTGCCATTGGGGCTGAAGTTGGCTACAAAGACACGGCTTATTTCTGCCGCCGTTTCAAAATGATGTTTGGTATTCCAGCGGGCAAAATGCGCCGCCGCGAATCGCTCATGAACGTCTAATTTTCATAGCGTTTTCATCGCTGACAGTACAAGTGAAAAAATGAATTACCCCATAAAGCAACTTTCATTCGTGAGAGTTGCTTTATTGTTTCTGGGAGGTTTTGGATTAACTTTGCTCAAAATAAAAAACCCTTTCACTCGTATGAAAACACTATTTCGCTTCTCTTGCTGGATGTTAGGTTTGGGGCTTTTGCTCAGTTTCCCCACATTTGCCCAATTAAAAGGCACTTGGCAGCAAAAAGGTGACGATGGAATCATTACTTCGCTCATTTGCTCGGACGACTACTTGATGATGACCCGCTACAAAGAGAAAGAGTTTATCTATACCGAAGGCGGAACGTACAAAATCACCAACGGCACCATTGCGTACAAAAGTGAATTCAATTCTGCGGATACCTCCAGAGTCGGCAAGACCTTAAATTTCAAAATAACGATTTCGGGGAAAAAACTATCAGTTGAAAACGTAGGAGAATGGCAACAAATGGACGATGGTAGCACACCTGCTTCAGCTTTATATCGCATCACAGGACGCATGGGCAACGACGGGAACATTTCGCCTATGCAACGTGGCCCGCGAAAAACCCTCAAAATGCTCACAGGAACGCGTTTTCAATGGGCCGCCATTAATCCAGAAACCAAGCAGTTTTCGGGTACGGGGGGCGGTAGTTACGTCATCAAAGACGGTAAATACACCGAAACGATTGAATTTTTTAGCCGCGACAATAGTCGTGTAGGTGCATCCCTCACGTTTGACTACGAACTCAAAGACGGAAAAGATTGGCACCACAGTGGTCTAAGCAGTGCAGGAGCTAAAATTTATGAAGTCTGGAGCAAAGAGCAGTAAGTAAAGGCAATGTGCAGAGGGTTTCTCAAAACCCGACCCTTTGTGAAGAGGGTTGCTCACAACCCGACCCTTTCGTGCAATAGCCCTTTTTAAAAACATAAAATGAAGTTAAACGCAAATGACGATTTCTCAATTATACGATTGCTTTTTGGCCTGTAATGGCGTTTCAACCGATACTCGACAAATTGTTGAAGGTTGTTTGTTTGTAGCCCTGCGGGGCGATAAGTTTGATGGAAATGTCTATGCCAAAGACGCGTTAGAAAAAGGGGCAAAATACGCCATTGTGGATAACTCTGAGTACGCCGTGGATAACCGTTTTCTATTGGTGGAAAATAGTTTAGATGCGCTTCAGCAATTGGCCAACCACCACCGTCGTCAACTCAATATTCCTGTTGTGGGTTTGACAGGCTCCAACGGAAAAACCACGACAAAAGAGCTGATTGCGGCAGTTTTAAGTAAAAAATACCGCACCTACGCCACCAAAGGCAACCTTAATAACCATATCGGTGTGCCGCTCACGCTGTTGGCCATCGACAAAAGTTACGAAATAGCTGTGGTAGAAATGGGCGCCAACCACCAAAAAGAAATCGCCCTTCTTTCTAGCATCGCCGAGCCTACCCACGGGATGATTACCAACATTGGTAAAGCCCATTTGGAAGGTTTTGGCGGCATCGAAGGGGTGCGTAAAGGCAAAGGAGAGTTATTTGACTGGCTTTCGACTTCGGGCGGTACGGTGTTCGTCAACGGAGCAAACACTACCCTCCAAGAAATGGCCAATGAGCGTACTTTCAGCGAAAAGGTGCTTTACCTAGCCGACGCTACCGCTCCGCAACTGTTGGAAGATGCGCCTTTGGTAGTTTATAAAGACAGCAATCAACAAATCGTTCACACCCATCTGACGGGTCGGTATAATTTTGAAAATATAGCCGCCGCCTTGGCCATTGGTGCCTATTTTGGCGTATCGAACCAAGACGCCAACGACGCCGTAGCGGAGTATAACCCTACCAACAACCGCTCACAAATTATCCAAAAAGGGAGTAATACAGTGATTATGGACGCCTACAATGCCAATCCATCGTCGATGGGAGCAGCAATTGAAAATTTTGGAAAGTTGAAGGCCGAGCGTAAAATGGTGATTTTGGGAGATATGCTCGAACTAGGCGACGAATCACCTGCGGAACATTTAGCACTGGGAAAGTTGGTAGCAGCTCAACAATTTGACGTCGTTATTTTGGCAGGTAAACTGATGCAAGATGCCCTCCCTGCGCTTCCGAAAGCCTATTATTTCCCTGATAAATTTTCATTACACAACTGGGTTATTGATCATCCTCAACAAAATACGCATGTACTTATCAAAGGCTCAAGAGGTATGGGCTTGGAGACCGTTGTTCCGTATTTGTAGGCCGTTGTTTTTGTATTAATCAGTTACCTTTTTATATTTTTCAACTTTCTTGTAATTTAACACAAGGTTTTGGAATCTGATTTCTTAACTTTGTGTTAACAATCCGTCACACACTTCATACTCTCTGATGAGCGACGTAATCAAGCACGAATGTGGCATTGCCCTCATTCGCCTCCGGAAGCCGTTTCAATATTATATTGACAAATACGGCACACCCCTCTACGCAGTTTACAAATTACACACTTTGATGGAAAAACAGGTCAACCGCGGTCAAGATGGCGCGGGCGTGGCCAACATCAAAATCGAAGTTCCACCTGGGCACCGCTACATTAGCCGTTACCGTTCGGTCGATCAACAACCCGTAGCAGAGATTTTTTCGAAAGTCCAGAAGAAATTCAAAAAGGCTTTCAAAGAACTCAAAGGCGACGATAAAGACCTTCGCTACGACGCTAAATGGCTGCAAGAAAACGTGGCATTTACGGGTGAGGTTTGGCTCGGACACCTTCGCTACGGTACCCACGGGGCTAACGAAATCGAGAACTGCCACCCCATGCTCCGTCAAAATAGCTGGCGTAGCCGCAACTTGGTGGTAGCAGGAAACTTCAACATGACCAACGTTGATACGCTCTTTAACAAGCTTGTTTCGCTAGGGCAGCACCCCAAAGACCGCGTGGACACGGTGACGGTGATGGAGAAAATTGGGCACTTTTTGGACGAAGAAAACCAACGCGTTTTTGACCGTTTCAAAGGAATCTACGAAAACCCAGACCTCTCAGATGTCATCGAAGACAACATGGACATGGTACGCGTATTGCACCGCTCATGTCGCGATTTCGACGGTGGCTTTGCCATGTGTGGCATGACAGGCTCGGGACAAGCGTTTGTCGTTCGTGACCCATCAGGTATCCGCCCTGCGTATTATTATGCCGACGACGAGGTCGTGGTAGTTGCTTCCGAAAAACCTGCCATCAAGGCCGCTTTCAACGCCAACTACGCCGATATTCAAGAAATAAAACCTGGTCATGCGCTCATCATCGACAAATATGGCGAGTACGATCAGCACCAAATTTTAAAGCCGCTCGAAAAACGTTCTTGTAGTTTTGAGCGGATTTATTTTTCTAGGGCTTCTGATCCTGGTATTTACCACGAGCGTAAACAACTTGGTCAGCTTCTGATTCCTCAGATTTTGCAAGAAGTAGATTACGACCTCGAAAATACGGTCTTCTCTTACATTCCAAATACGGCCGAAACCGCTTTCTTTGGGCTTATTGAAGGTCTGGAAGATTATTTGGCCAAACAACGCAAAAAAGCCGTTGCCGATGGCAATCTCTCTCCAGAAGAGTTAGACAAAATTCTTTCGTTCCGCCCGCGTATCGAAAAATTAGTCTCAAAAGACGTAAAACAACGCACCTTTATTACGAGTGACGAAGCGCGCGACGAAATGGTGTCGCACGTGTATGACATGACCTACGAGGTGGTGAAAAAAGGCGTGGATACGATTGTCGTTGTCGATGATTCTATTGTTCGTGGCACTACGCTTGAGAAGAGTATTTTGCGTTTGCTCGACCGCCTTGGGCCTAAGAAAATCATCATCGTATCGTCGGCCCCGCAAATCCGCTACCCCGACTGCTACGGTATCGACATGTCGAAGGTGAAAGATTTTGTTGCTTTCCGTGCCGCTTTGCAATTACTCAAAGAACGCGGCATTGATAACCTTCGCGAAGAAGTATATGCTCAATGCGTTGCGGCCCTTGAAACAGGTAATGCTTCTCAGCAAAACTACGTCAAAGCACTTTTCGACCAGTTTACGGACGAAGAGGTTTCGCGCAAAGTAGCCGAAATTGTCCGCCCCAAAGACCTCAAAGCCGAATTGTCGATAATTTTCCAAACGGTTGATAATTTGCACAAAGCGTGTCCTAACCACAGTGGGGACTGGTATTTCACAGGAAATTACCCAACTCCAGGCGGAAACCGCGTTGTGAACAAAGCCTACGTTAACTTCTATGAAGGACGGGGGGTAGTAAGAGCATACTAACCTACTTTAGAAATAACCATACCCTCCCCTATTTGCCTCGGCGAATAGGGGATTTTTTTTAGCAGTAGTTCAAAGTCCGAAAAGTCTTCTTTTGTTGTAAAAATTGTCCGTTTTCCAATTTTTCGTTTACTCCTATGCTTTCACGCCGTCGTTTTTTGCAGTCTGCGGGTGGTTTCGCACTCATGAAACCTCTTGCTTCGTTTCGAAAAAGTACACAAACACTGTACCTTGGCGGGCCTATCTTTTTAAAAAGCGAAGACCCCGTCGAGTTAGCGAAAGAACATCGGCGTTTGGGCTACAGTGCGGCTTACGTACCCAAGGTAGAACTGAAAGATACTGTTAGAATCACAGCACTGCGAAAAGCGTTTGCTGAACAAAATGTCCTGATTGCCGAAGTTGGGGCATGGGTAAATATGCTCGACGCCGATAGCGAAAAACGTAAGAAAAACATGGATTACGTCATTGAGCGTCTTGCGTTGGCCGAAGAAATTGGGGCGTTGACCTGCATCAACATCGCGGGCTCGTACAATCCCAAACAGTGGGATGGACCCGACGCCCGTAACCTCACCAAAGAATACGTTGACGCAACCATCGAGAATTGTCGTAAGGTAATCGACGCGGTCAAGCCTAAAAAAGCCAAATTTGCCTTAGAAATGATGGGTTGGAGCTTACCCAACGACGCTGATTCGTGCTTAAAATTCATTAAAGCCATCGACCGCCCCGCGTTTGCTGCCCACATCGACATTGCCAATATCATCAATTCCCCCGAGCGTTTTTACCAAAATACCCAACTCATCAACGATACATTCCATAAACTCGGGCGATGGATTGTGTCTTGCCACGCAAAAGACGTGGTGGGAAAAGATGTACATTTCGCAGAAACCATGCCAGGGCGGGGTGGAATGGATTACGTAACTTACCTGCGCAACGTAACCGCGCTTCCGCAACGCGTTCCGCTCCTATTGGAACATTTACGTACTCCTGAGGAATACGACGAAGCGCGGTTGTTTATCATGAAAATAGCCCAAGAAACAGGT
The DNA here is from genome assembly GCF_000482465.1 of Runella limosa DSM 17973. Taxonomy (GTDB): domain Bacteria; phylum Bacteroidota; class Bacteroidia; order Cytophagales; family Spirosomataceae; genus Runella; species Runella limosa. The sequence continues at coordinate 890,184 of NZ_KI519420.1, read as the reverse complement.
ATTCCATTGGCCTAGACTAATTCTCTCGCACGTACCTACTTCGACTGGAATTAATACACAGGCTTAAAACAAACGTATCTGCCGTCCATTCAATATCCCACGTAGCACAACCAATACAATCTACCAGCGCACACATGGGGTTGTCGGGAATCGCACTTTTGGGGATAATTTCAAAACGTTTGCCATTGATTGTCAACGACGAAGGAGCACAGCAGAGCTCCTGACCATTGCCTGTCAGTAGCACACCATCTTCTCGAATCTGAATATAGTTCGCCGTCGAGGCGTTGATACTGGTCAACGTCCATTCTTTTTTCCCGTTTACGGTCGTTTCATACGCATCCAAACGCCACTTTCCTACCAATGGTGCGATGGTTTCGGGAACAACAGCTTTCGGCTTACAGCTTCCTAAAGCAACAATCAACAGCAAAAAAATAAATGATTTCATCGGGTTTCGTCTCTTTTTTTAGAGGACGTTTTAGAAGGCTCTTTCGTTGGAAGTTTACGTGATAAAGTAAATATAGGTTTGATTTTCCCCCTTTCTGCCCCAAATTTGACAGGATTCGTCACAGATTTTGCACCGACGTGCTTACTGGTTCTACTTTTGAGCTGTCTAACCAATAATTGCCATGAAATCAAGACTCAATTCTACAATTAGCTTTTTTATGGCGTATCAAGCAAAGTAAACCAATACCCGTCAAATGAACCGCCAAATCTTGACTTTATTAATTCTACCGATACTTGGAAAAAGCTTATTTGCCCAAGAAAAAGGGAAGCAACTCGACAGCTTAGTCCTTCTGAAATCCCTTCAAAGTATCAGTACGGCTATCCAAGATAAGTACGTTTACCCTGACAAGGCGTTACTGATTACCAATTTTCTAACCAGCCAACATAAATTAGGGAAATATAGTCAACTCACTTCTCTTAAAGATTTGGCGGATAACCTTACCGAAGACATCCATTCTATCCAAAATGACAAGCATTTACGCATTGAGTACAACATAAAATTGGAGCAGGATATTATCCGTTTTAACAATTCACAAAAGGGCAAAAAAGAAATAACCGAACTAGACATTTCTAAAGAAAAATCGCACAATTTTTTCTTTAAAAAACTTGAAATTTTACCTTCAAACATTGGCTATATCGAATTTACAAACTTTGCTTTACCAAGCGAAGAAGCCCAAAAGACCATTAGAAGTGCAATCCAGTTTCTTTCTCATACCGATGCTTTAATTATTGATTTGCGTAATAATCGTGGAGGAAGTGGAAAATCGAACAATTTGTTGGGGTATTTTTTTAAGGAAAAAACAAAAACAGGCAGAAATTTCAATCGCCTAACAAACACTTGGACAGAAAACATTATTGAACCTGCGGATTTTTTTCTTGATATACCTGTTTACGTCCTAACAAGTAAAAACACGTTTTCTGCCGCAGAAGGCTTCGCTTACGTCTTACAAAACCAGCACAATGCCGTTGTGGTAGGAGAGCCTACAAGTGGCGGGGCTCATCTAACCCGAAGTTTTAGTTTAGGGAATGGTTTGGTAGGGTTTATCCCTTATTTGCGAAGTGAGAATGAAAAAACGCATACTGATTGGGAAGGCACAGGGGTCATTCCTGAGGTACGTACAGAGGCTAAGAATGCGTTACTTTTTGCCCAGAACAAACTGTTGGAGAACAAATTAAAAAATGCCAACGAAAATGAGAAAAGCAAGATACAATGGCTTATCAACTACAATCAATCCAAGATTGCGACTATTGTTCTTGATAGTGCCAAACTTGCAAGGTTTACGGGGCGTTTTGCCGAATTTGAAATCACAAAACAAGGTAGCAATCTCTACTTTAGGGACGTAAATCAAAAGGATAAAACACCCTTTCAAATGACTCCCATTTCGCTAACATTATTTCAAATAGGCGAAGATTATCAAGTAGAATTTATGAATGAGTCGGGAGGGCAATTCCAATCCATCAATCTAAGCTGGAGTGATGGGTGGGCCGAAAAAATAGACAAAAAACCGTAACCAATTAACAGCCATTTTTTTCTTAACCAATCACCGCTATGACCATCGAACGTTTTCGCACTTTAGAACTTTGGGGACTCAGCCTTTTAACGGCTATTTATTTACTCATTGCTGTTTCTACCGATTACAGCCAGTATATCAACGTATTGCGCGTTATCAATGCTGACGAAGAACGTCGCATTTTTCTGAATTATAACTGGTGGCTCAACGGCTTTTTGCCTTTTTTAAACCTTGGCATAGGGGTTTGGAGTTGTTGGTTTATCCAGTCTCAGTACGTCGTCAGACTATGGCAACGGGATGAGCAACTTAAAGCGCTCTTGGCATTTACTGCCGCAGGCATTGTACTGTTGGCAGGGGTTTGGAGTTACTTATTTCTGCACGATGAATTGGAGTTTCGTCACGACAAAAACTACAACATCATCGGAGCTAAACTCTACAACCTGTTTCGTCTGCGCAACGTGGCCATGATTTCGAGCGGGCTTTTTATTTCTACATCCATTTACGTCACTCTTTCACAGCTGTACCAGTGGGTGTTACAACACCAGCCTGATGAAGAAAACGCACTCACCCATCGAATTATTCGCGATGGAAGCGTCCTCGCCTTGGCTGGTTTTGTCGCTTTTTCAAGTTTTCAGATTCTGACCAAAGATTTGTTTCTTATCCCAGGCTTTATTTGGGTCATTGGCTCCTACCTACACGCTTATTTATACCACCATCATTTTCTGCGCTGGAGAGGTTTTCGCTTTTACCGCTACCCCGAAAGTCGGGCAGCTTTGCAAAAAGCCATTATCTTGTACGGAGCCAGTTTGGTGGCGAGTTTCATTGGAAATCTTGTCTATTCTTTATTCCACATCTACGACCCCTACATGGTATGGCCTGTGGAAGTAGATGAGGTTTTCCTGCTAAGTCTTATTGCTTGGATAGGGGCGATTGTGGTCACCATTATGCGGCAGGTGATGGTGAAACCATTGGAAACCAGCCTCAATCGTAACCAAGCGGAGTTGTCGGCGTTACGGGCGCAAATCAACCCACACTTTTTGTTTAACGCCATGAATACCCTTTACGCCACGTCTATCGAAGAAAATGCCGAACGCACGTCGCAGGGAATACAGCAACTGTCGGACATGATGCGGTTTATGATGCACGAAAACAACCAAGACCAAATCGACATTCGTCAAGAGGTACAGTACCTGCGCAATTACGTTGATTTACAACGTCTTCGCATCAGCGAATCCGACAAATTTGAGTTAAAAATTGAGCTTGATGACTCGCTGTGTTTGCGCTCGGTGGCTCCTATGATGCTCATTCCTTTCGTGGAAAATGCCTTCAAACACGGCGTAAGTTTGCGAAACCATTCGTGGATTTTTGTCAAGCTGTACTGCGACACCGAAAAGCTCCACTTTACGGTCAATAACAGCCTACACCCCCGCAACGACCAAGACCCTGAAAAATATTCCTCTGGCATCGGATTGGTCAACGTTCGCAAACGCTTGGAGCTTCTTTACCCCAATCGCCATCATTTACTGATTCATCAAACGGAAAAGGAATTTTCGGTCAGCTTAGAGATTGCCATTAATTCCAAAAAAATACGTACAAAAAAGGCATCACGCGTCGCAGGTCTTTTTTCTTTTTTGGCGTAATTTTTAGACAGAAACAAATTGACGATACTCTCGGGCATAAGGAGGAAGAAAGCCTAGAACTATGTCTTCTTTTTGTACCCCTTTTCTGATTAGTTCTTCATCTATCAAAAGATCTGTCCAATTTTGTTGAATCCAAATTTTATCGTCTTTGATATCAAAATGCAATACGGTATCAAAGACGAATTTTTCATTTTCCCAGCCAAGTGTCACGACTTGAAAATGGTTATGAATGGTATCGGTAATTGCCTGATTTTCAAGAAAAGGCTGTACAGAAAAGCGAACATTGGCAAGCTCTTCTACCAATGCTGAAAGTATCTTTTGGTATTTTTTCAACTTTTCCATAAAACAATTTTATCGTTTAAAGGATCATAAATAAGTAGTTTTATATGCTTACGTTCAATCACTTTTTGTATAAAACGCTCCTATAAATATGAAACGAAACGATAAAGAACTCGGCGAAAATATCAGAACGTAGATGTTTCAACGCGTATTTTATCATTAAAAATCCGCGTTTGTGTAGCAATCAGCATCATGCCTGCTATTTCATCTTCCTTTAGCCTTCCTCGCCGCTAATCAAGCTTTTTTGTTTTTTAGCACCTGCGGCTTGGTTGAGGCGGTACATGACGGTCAGGTTGATTTGGCGAGCGCGCATCCCAAACGTTCCCTCCGAATAGAAGTTAAGCCCTTCGGTAATCGTACGCATGTAGCGCGAGTTAAACACGTCAATGACGTTAAAAGTAAGCGTACCTTTACCTTTCAAAATCTCCTTGCTAAAGGCCAAGTCCACAAACGTGCGCGACTTGCGGCTGCCCTGCGGAAGTTGCTGAGGCGCTTCGTAATTAGCACGGATTTGTAAGTCAGTTCCTTTGCTTAAATTGAAACGAGAGGTCTGGCGGGCAAACCAGCTGTAAGTATCCGCTTTGAAGGTTGCATCTAGGTTTTGACCGTTGGTAATGGCGCGGAAGAAGTTAAAGTTCAGGTCTAATTTCCACCACTTAAACGGCGTGTAGTTGCTCGTAAACTCTGCTCCGTAGGCATCTTCCGTGGCCAAGTTTTCGGGACGAGTGTTTGAAATGCCTTGCGCATCCACCCGACGAATCCGAAGTACTTTCCCGTTGGTATGACGGTAATAGACCGACGACGTAAACGACCCTTTTTCAAAGTAATAGATATGTCCTAAATCAAACGAATTAGTAAACTCTGGGTTCAAATCGGGGTTTCCTGAGAAAAAGTTACGTTGGTCCGATAGCGTCACGTACGGGCTCAAATCGTTGTAGGTTGGTCGGCGCACGCGGCGGCTATAACTCACCTGAAACGCATTGTCTTGGTTGAGGTTATAGGTAAAATGCGCACTTGGGAACAAATTGCTGTACTTACGAGGATTGGTTTGATTCGTCTCGCGCAGAATGGTGGTAACGTCCGTAATCTCGGCCCGCAAACCCGCTTGGTAGCTAAACTTCTTGGTTTTATTTCCCAAAATCCCGTAAACCCCGTGGATGTTTTCTTTGTAAATAAAGTAGTTGTCCAAGCCTGGCAAGGCATCAAATCCGCCTTGGGCGTTTTGTTGGGTCACGATGTAGTCGTTGACCATATCGCGAAAACTAGAACGAATCCCTGTTTCAAATTTGCCATCTTTCCCGATGGGTTGCACGTAGTCCAAGGTCGCAATGAGTTGATTTTCGTACTCATCGTTCAGCGATTTTTGAAGCAATGAGCCTTTGGTATTGGGCGTTCCGTCGGCAAATCTGCTGTTTTGGGTATAAGTTTGGTCGGAGCGCTCCCAATACGTCAAATAACGCACATCCGCGATAAGTTCCTGATTTTTACGATTATACGTTTTTTTGTACGTCACCGAATACTCCGAATACGGCTCGGCTTCGGTTTCACGTTGTTGGCGGTCGGTGATGGTGCGCAAGTTCGACAACGAATTGATGTAATCTTTGTACGTATTATCGGTAATCCGCAACACGTCCGTACGACGAAACTGATACGACGCCGTCAGAATATTCTTTTCGTTGAAAAAGTAATCTAATCCCCCACGAATGGTATTGGCGATGGTTTTTACGTTACCACTGGTGTTTTGTTGCAAAATAGCAGTCGTGTCTTTGCCATAGACTTCTTGGTACAACCGCCCTGCCGAAATGGGCACACGGTAGGCGATACCATAATTGAGGAAAAAATTAAGCTTGTTTTTACGGTAATTGATGTTGGCCGCGACTCCGTAGTTAGGGCGAAAACCCGTTACGACCTCAAACGAACCATTAATGCCCTGTTTACGCTCTTTTTTTAGCACAATATTGATAATTCCAGATAACCCCTCTGCTTCGTAACGAGCCGACGGGTTGGTAATAATTTCAATCCGTTCAATCTGATTTCCTTGCAATTGCTGCAAGCCCGCTCCCCCCTTAAAACTCACTAAACCCGACGGTTTTCCATCAATCAAAATCCGTACGCCATCGCTTCCACGTAGTTTCACATTTCCTTCCGTATCAACCGACACTGAGGGTACATTGCTCAAAATATCAATCGCCGTTCCGCCTGCGTTGGCTAGGTCTTTACCCACGTTGAATATTTTTTTGTCCAACGCCAATTCCATCGAACTTTTTTCAGCTTGTACCACCACTTCGTCCAACGTTCGAGCCGAAGCGGCAATTTTCAGCGTTCCTAAATCGTGCGAAGATTGCTCTTTAGAAAGTGTAAAAACGGAGGTCTTAAACGGTTTGTAGCCAATAAACTCAACTACCGCGTAGAATTGTCCATAGGGAACATCCACGGTCAGTTGGCCTTTATCGTCGGTAATAGCCCCCGAAATGAGCGTACTATCCGTACTTTTCAGGATTCTAATGGTGGCATACGACAACGGCGCGTTGGTTTGTGCATCGGTCACGGTGCCCTTGACTTTTGTCAGTTTCTGGGCATTCTGGGCCTGAACAGAAGTGAGACTTAGCCATGAAAGGCTAATTAAAACAGCAATTTTTACAAAAAAGGGAGTGGAGATAATCGTTTTCATCATACTGTGTTAAAGAAGGGAATAACGGTTTTGTACTCATTAAAAAGCCCCGAAAATGTAATTTTTCGAGGCTTTTAGGGTGAAAACAGGGGTTTTGATTCTATTTTTTTGCGTACTAGTCGGGTTGTGAGCAACCCTCCGCACGACAATCGGGTTATGGGCAACCTCTCACACATTATCGTCGGGTTGTGAGCAACCCTCGGCACGGTGAGCAACCTTCCGCACGACAATCGGGTTATGGGCAACCTTTCACACGTTATCGTCGGGTTGTGAGCAACCCTCGGCACGGTGAGCAACCCTTTGCACGACAATCAGGTTATGCGCAACCTTTCACACGTTATCATCGGGTTGTGAGCAACCCTCGGCACGGTGAGCACCCCGACGCACGACGAATACCCGACGCACGGCGATCACTACTTCCCTTGCGGGCGGCGCAACACAAGGCTATCCGCAGGATACTGTGCTTTGAGCGAGTCCATGTTGGTTTGTGCCCAGTTGATAAGCGTTTGTTTTTGCTCTTCGGTCAATTTAGCTCCTGAATGCAGTCCAAAATAAGTGTAAGACTCCAGCGGCATTTCTCCTTCTTTAATCATCTCAATGGTTTCCTCAAACTTGTGATTTTGGTACGCCACCGAGCGCGACGTGAAGTTTGAAAAGTTGAGGTGGCGTTTTCCGTCGGTGACGTGGTGATCCAAAAACCAAGCCACAGGCTGAATATTGGAATACCACGGATATTCGGTTTTATTACTGTGACAATCGTCGCACGCTACTTTCAAAAGGCTTTTTACGTCCGCAGGAACGGCGTATTTGGTCGAAACGTCGTAGGTACGGTCATCGGAAATATTTTTCTCAGGTCGGATAAATTGAATGAGAACCAACACAGCGCCCAATCCAATCAAAATTTTATTTTTCATAGTGATACGTAGCTAAATTTTAAACTGTTTTTGCCATCGGCTTGTTTTGCTTCGTAAGCCACAACCAACTGATTTCCAAGAACAATACCAGTTGAATTGGTCGCATTGGTAGCATCGGCTATCCACGTAGTTTCCGACACTTGCCCTTCCGCAATTTTACGATACGCGAGCTGAGTAGGCGTACCTTCGCCTTTGGTTTGCTCCCAAAGCATCACTACCGAATTGGTTCCGCTCGTCAAGGCGGGATTTTTAGCTGACGCATCCGTCAAGACAAAAAACTTTTTCCCTTCTCTTGTCGTCAAACGAATGCCTTTTTCTTGGTCTGAACCCGAAAACCACGCCACTAACTCGCTCTTGCCATAGTTGGTCGAAATCGCCCCACTGTGAGGACAGCCCATAATTTTCCAGTTGTCGTTATAAACAATCGCTGACTTTGAAAACGTAGTCGCATTATCCGTCGAAACCAAACGCGCCATGTCGCGAATGTCATCGTTGTTATCGCGATAAATCACCGTAAATGCTCCGTCCGCATCTACCGATAGGTTGATTGGGCAGCAGTCACACACGACGGCATCCAATAAACGTTCGGGCTGCATAACGCCACCTTTTGAAACCACTAAGCGCAAATCACGTTCTTCGTGTTTGGTGCTATTGGCCACATCCTTCAAATAAGCCACCGCGATTTCATCATTAGGAAGAATCACTGCATCAAAAAAGCCACGAACAATTCCTTGTTTTGGGTCAGAATCCACCGATTGGGGGGCATTCCAAGTGTTTCCACCATCTTTTGAAACACAATACACAATGTTAGAAGAACGTCCTCCGCCGCGCCCCGAAGCAGGTGCAGCCCCAGCTTCTCCGCGATTTGAAAACACAGCAATGAAGCTACCATCCTTTTTAGAAAGCACTTTCGCCCGCATCATTCGGCTATTACCGACACCCGTACCACTAAAGATGGTCTTCTTTTCGGAGAAGGTTTTGCCCTTATCTTTTGAAAAAGCTACGCACAAAGAAGTCATTCCTGCAGCATCTTTTTCGGTCCACGATAGCATCAGCTCTCCTTTGGTCGTTTCGGCCAGCAAGGGCATTGAGTACGTTTTTGTGGGGTCAAGGTCGATGGGGGAAACAGCAAAGTGGGTATTGGTAGGAACCCATGTTGTAAATTCGGGCGTACTTTCACCGTGACAAATAACAATTTCGGAGGAAGTCGGAGTGGCTGTTGGGAAAAAACTTCCCAATACGCCTACCAACACGAGCGGAAGAAATGCGCTTACATTCATCATTTTACTAAAAGGTTTGATTAAAAAGAGTAAGTAGCTAACAATCACTGAAACGAAAGTATTCCTTTTTTGAATGATTCAAAAAAGAACTATACCGATCATTACTTTTGATAGATGGCTTACCGATTTTGCTAGACAAGTTCCTCCTTAGCTCTCTATATCCAATGTTTACGTTTGAAGAAGAACCACATCGCCGCCATCGAAAAGACCATTAGCAACAGCGAAAACCAAAAACCATAGGGATGGCCACTACTCGGCAAAATGGTGTAGTTCATGCCAAAAATACCCGCAATGAGCGTAGGAGGCATAAAGATGATGGTAAAGACCGTAAAAATCTTGATGATTTGGTTTTGTTCGAGGTTGATAAGACCCATAAAGGTATTTTGCAAATACTCCAATCGCTCAAAGTTGAAGGTACTGTATTCCAAAAGTGAACTAATGTCTTTCAACACAATCCGTAAGCGCTCTTTTCTATCATCGGGAAAAAACTGGCTTCGTAAAATTCCCGATAGTACTCGCTGTTTATCAATGATAGTTTCGCGCAAAAGCATGGTATTCTCCTGCATCATGTTGATTTTCAAGAGAATTTCTTGTTTCGCTTTTTGCTCTCGGTTCAGGTCTTTACTTATTGTACTAATATCTCGCGAAAGTCCTTCTAGTACGTCGGCATCGCTTTCAATGCGCGTTTCGAGCAAAAGGAGGAGAATATCAACCCCGTTTTGAAAAGTCTCTTGGCTCACTTTCATTTTCCGAACCGTATCAGCAAAAGTCTTTGAGTCACCATTGCGGTAGGTAAACAGCACTCCTTCCCGAATCAGGAGCGACACGGGGTAAATCGCGTAGCCATCTGCATTGATTTTCAGGAAATTAGAGTTCGCATTGATGGTATCGTTTTGCTCAAAATAGCGCGAACTACTTTCGATTTCCACAATTTCTTGGGGCGTCTGAAAACTAATATCGCACTTCGTCTCGACCCATTCTTCTTCTTCTTGCGTAGGCGACTGCAGGTCTATCCACAAAATTTGCTTCAAATGTCCAATCTCGCGAACGTCGTTTTCGCGTTTGATGTGCTTTCCTTCACGATAAAAAATACGTACCATACCTCACTGCATTTGCGCCAAAGTTAGTGATTTGGTTGATGAAACCTATCCAAACCTTATAGGTTTTGCAAACGCTCGAACGACAAAACCTATAAGGTTTACGCTTGCAAAGCTCATAGGTTTTTATAAAATTGCTCAAATACAAGATTTTTTTTTCAGCAAGATGCAACATCTTTTAAATCAGATTTGTCATTACCATGAAATTACAGCCAATTGGAATCTAAACTATACATAGACAAACACGTCGAACTCGTAGAAAGATGCAGACAAGGCGAGCGCAAGGCGCAGTACGAACTCTATAAGTTGTATTCAAAGTCCATGTTTAACGTCTGTATGCGGGTGGTCAATCACATAGGAGAGGCCGAAGACGTACTGCAAGAGGCATTTTTGGATGCTTTTTGCCACTTACATACGTTCAAGGGGCAGTCCACGTTTGGGGCGTGGCTGAAGCAGATTGTGGTCAACAAAGCCATCAATCACCTCCGCCAACGTAAAATGCAATTGGTTGATATTGAGGGCTACGGCAGCGACGACCAAGACATAGCCGACGATGTTCCCTTCGACGAAGAAGGACTTCAGATGGATGTAGAACGGGTTCGTAAGTGCATTGAGCAGCTCCCCGAAGGTTACCGTGTTGTTTTATCGCTCTATTTGTTTGAGGGATACGACCACGAAGAAATCGGCGAAATCCTCGGTATCAGCGAAAGCACCTCGCGTACTCAGTACATGCGGGGAAAGAAAAAATTATTAGAAATGTTACGCCCTCTTTGAGTTTCTTAAAAAAGACACACCGTTTTAGAAAAAAAGAGCCGCGTTAAATACCAAAGAAGATGAAAGACAAATTGCAACGATTCGTAAGAGACAACCGAGAGGCGTTTGATGTATATGAACCTTCCGACGACCTTTGGAATCGGTTGAACCAACAACTACCAGCCGAAGAAGCGCCCAAAGTTGTCGCAGAAGTTACCCCGCCAGTAAGTGCGCCTAATCCTTTTAAACAGGCTTGGCGAAACCTCAACTGGCGCATTGCGGCCTCCATTGCCTTGGTGATTGGCCTTGGGTGGGTTGGATACCGTGTCAATCAAAATTACGGTATTACAGAAGCTCCCGAAGTAGCCCTTAGCAATCCAACGTTTGCCAAACAAGTCAGTCAATACACCCAATTGATTGATACCAAACGAGATGAGCTTCGCCAAATGACCGAAAGTAACCCTAATTTGTATAAAGAATTTGCCGTAGAACTGGATCAGCTTGAGCGCTCATACCAAAACCTGAAATCCGACCTTCCGAAGAACCCCAACCAAGAAGTGGTGATTCAGGCCATGATTCAGAACCTACAGTGGCAGATTGATTTATTAAACCAACAGTTGGACATCATCCAACGCATCAAAAACAAGAACAACCATGCAAACGATAAAATCATGTAATTGGCAGTTAGTAAATACCTTTTTGGTAGCTTTCTGTCTGTTTTCGGCCTTTGGAGCAACGGCTCACGAATGGGGTACCATCGAAAAGAAAAAATCGGTGATTAAGATTTACGATACTTCGTCCAAAGACAATTTATCGCTCGACAATCAGTTTGGGCAGGTAAAAGTGAACCTTTGGGACAAAAACGAAATACGGATTGATATTCACATTGTAGCTAACTCAAGCAGCGACGACCGCGCCCAAGAATACCTCGACGGCGTAGTGATTGAAGACAAACGGGAAGGCAACCAAATCAATGTCCGCACAATTATCAACAAATCGAACAACTCAAACGGCTGGAGCTGGAAAAACAACAACAACGAAAAGAATTTTGTGCAAATCGACTATAACGTGTCGATGCCAAAAAACACGCCTTTGACAGTTAAAAATCGTTTTGGAAATACTAACATCCCTACGTTCAAAGCGCCGTTGGTAGTCGTTTCTAAGTACGGCACTTTTATGGCCAACGATTTGGTAGGTAGCAAAAATGACATTGACGTATCGTACGGTAAAGCGGAAATTCAGCAAATCACCAACGGCAACCTCGATATTTCGTATTCGACCCTCGAACTCGAAAAAGCCGAGAATATCACGCTCAACAACAAGTTTGGCAAAATGAAAATCGGCGAAGTAGAAACCCTCGATGGCCAAATCAGCTATTCGGGTGGACGTATCGGTACACTCAAAGGTTCGAGCAAAATTAAGCTTAGTTTCTCAGGCGGCTTCCGCATCGACCAACTGACGCAATCGGCTGATAACGTGGACATTTTGGCCAACTATTCGTCGGTAGTGATTCCAATGGAAAACAACGAATGTAACTTTGACGTGACCGTAAGCTACGGCGGCTTCAAATACCCCAACGACCGCAAAGTATCGTTCACTCAAAACGACGACGAACGCAAAGACAACGAGCGCCATAGCCCAAAAATGACCAAGCAATACGTCGGTAAAATTGGAACGGGCAAAGGCACCAGAGTGAAAATTGTCTCAAAATACGGCGAAGTAAGTCTTCGATAATCGTAAATTGGCTTAAAATATAACCCCCGTGCTTGCCAAGCGCGGGGGTTTATTATATGTATGATTATATTAAATAGCCAAACAAACGTTTTAGGGCATTTACTTTAACATAATTCATTGACTTTGAACGAATAACGGCTAACGCTTTCCCCCCTACTCCTCCACAAAATCCAAATTCCGACCAAAGGTTTCATCGGTTTTGTAAATCGCTATTAGCGCTAATCCGTAGCAAAGTACTCCCAACAAAGCGGCTCCACCTAGCGCTCCAAAAGAAGGTTTTAACCCTTGAAAAGCCAGCGTCATTGGGATAGCCATTCCTCGCACCACGCTCGGTACCGAAGTGGTCGCTGTGGCGCGAAGGTTGGTACCGTACAGCTCGGCAACCATCATCAAGTACAAACCAATGTAGCCCGTACAGATGCCCGCCAAGAAGCAAATCACGTAGAGCATATTGGCCGACTTAGCCCCTCCGTACAGGTAAACTCCAACAAAAATTACCCCAATGAAGAGCAAAAATAAAATGGCTTTGCGCCGCGATTGTAGCCAGTGACTCAGCGGCCCGCTGAAGAAGTCGCCCGCCGTAAGACCGAAGTAGATAAACATCACACACTTACCAGGCGAAATTCCTTCTTCGATGCCTAAAGCTTTCCCAAATTCGTTGCCAAATGTCCCTAATATTCCCACCACAAACCAAGTCGGGACGCCGATGAGCACGCAACGGAAATACTTGACCAGCCTCGGCCAACTGCTAAAAAAGTACAAATAGTTGCCTCGGGAGACCTTCGTTTCTTTCAGTTGCAAAAACAGTCCCGACTCAAACACGCTAATTCGCAACAGCAGCAGCAATAAACCCATGCCCCCGCCCACCATGTAGGCCGTTCGCCACGTAAACCATTCTTGGGTCAGGTAGGCAGCACCCGCCCCCAAATACCCAATCCCCGCCACCAACGTAGGCCCAAGGCTGCGAATTTCTTTGGGAACAATTTCGGTCACAAGCGTCATGGCCGCCCCAATTTCCCCCGAAAGCCCCACTCCTGCTACAAAACGAAGCAACGCGTACAGATTGGGATCTTCAACAAAACCACAGGCAATGTTGGCCAACGAATACGTGATGATAGACCCAAACAAAACCGACAAGCGGCCGCGTTTATCGCCCCAAATTCCCCACAATATCCCGCCTACCAACAAACCCGCTTGCTGACAGTTGAAGATAAACGTTCCAATTTTAGAAACTTCGGCTTCCGAATAGCCCAGTGATTGAAGACTTGGAACGCGTACGATACTGAAAATCAGCAAATCGTACACGTCCACAAAAAAACCAAGCGCCGACACAATGACGGGCAAGGTAAAAAGAGCACGGTATTTCATCCTCTTTAGATTTCTACAAAGTCAAGGTCTTTGCCGTGGGTTTCGGGAACGGTGAGGGTAGAGTAAAACCCTAACGCATAGCTCAAAATCCCTACCAACGTACCCGCTCCGATAACGCCCAATTGAGGAACGGTGAGCGTAAACCAACCAAAAACATCCAATGAGCCCGTTTTGAAACCCGCAAACAGCGTAGTCATCAAAATCACCATTCCGCGTACCATGTTGGGAACAGTCGTAGCAGCCGTTGCCCGAAGGTTTGTGCCAAATTGCTCGGCTCCAATGGTCACAAACATGGCCCAGTAGCCAATGCCAAAGCCCATCAACAAACAAAGGGTATAAAGCATGGTCGAAGATTGTACGCCCGCAAACAAATAAACAATGCTAAACACGCCAGAAAACGCCATCAGTAACGCCACGGCTTTTTTACGCGAATGGAAATAGTGGCTAATAAATCCGCTGGCCAAGTCGCCCCCTGCCAATCCCACGTAGCACCACATAATCGCCAACCCTGGTTTGATGGGTTCGGTGATGCCTAAAGCTTTGCCAAATTCGTTACTGAAAGTCGCCAAAATTCCAATCACAAACCACGTTGGAAGGCCAATTCCGATACATTTCATGTAGCGTACAAAGCGTTCCCAGTTGGTAAAAAACGAGAGAAAATCGCCCTTAGCGACGTGTTTTTGACTGGAGACTTCCGTAAACATTCCTGATTCAATGACGCCCACGCGAAGCAAAAGAAGGCCAAACCCTAGCCCACCGCCTACAAAGTAAGCAATGCGCCAGTCGCCAAATATCTCGACCGTAAAATAGGCCACTACTGCGCCTAAAAGGCCAATTCCCGCCACCAACGACGTTCCAATGGCACGAAGTTCTTTGGGTAAAATTTCGGACACAAGCGTGATTCCCGCACCCAATTCTCCCGCCAATCCAATGCCCGCAATAAAGCGTAAGTATTTGTACAACTCAGTGGCTGGCAAAAACGAGGTATCTTGGATAAATCCACAAAGTACGTTGGCAATGGAGTAAGTAATAATGGAACCAAACAACACCGAAAGGCGGCCGCGTTTGTCGCCCAATACTCCCCAAATGATTCCGCCAAGCAACAAACCGCCCATTTGCCAGTTGATGATGGAGGCTCCCACGGCCGACACTTCTTGCTCACTCAAACCCAAATCTTTGAGGCTAGGCACGCGTACAATTCCAAATAATAGTAAATCGTAAATATCAACGAAGTAGCCTAGTGCGGCCACAATAACAGGAAGCCCAAAAAGGGTATTTTGGTTAGAAGATTTAGGCATTGAGTAGATGTAGGTTATGGTTTTTCTGCAATAATAGCAAAAATATGCTCCCAAAACTTCTTATGCCAATTTTGCGGTGTTATAATTAGCCCCAATGGGTAATAATTGTCCTGCTACGCTCACTTCATAACGGTCGAATCGCTCAACTTTACTTTTTGCTACAATGTACGACCGATGAATCCGCACAAACTGCTCGACAGGAAGCAAACCTTCCGCCTCACTCATCGTCATGCGAGAAGCAATTTTTTGAGTTTTAGTAACAAAAACAACGTAGTTGCCGCCCGCTTCCAAATACAAAATATCGTCGAGCATTACCCGCACTTGTTCGTAGCCATTTTTCACAAAAATACTTTCGGTGGGCGCGACGGTCACTGGGCGGGCTTTGGCTTCTTCCGAGGCCAATTCGCGCATTTTTAGCGTTTCGTGGGCTCTGTTGCACGCCTTTAAAAATCGGCTCAACGCAAAGGGTTTCAACAAGTAATCAACAGCATCAAAATCGTAGCTCTGCACGGCATGTTCGGCGTAGGCAGTGGTGAAAATCACTAGCGGTGGATTGGGCAAGGCCCGCAAAAACTCCAGTCCCGAAATGTCAGGCATTTTTATGTCCAAAAAAATCAAGTCCACCGATTGCTTTTGCAGAAAATCCAGCGCCTCAAACGCATCCTGAAAAGTAGCTTTTAGCTCCAAAAAAGGAACTTTCTGGGCAAATACCCGCACTATGTCTAGCGCTTTGGGTTCGTCGTCGATGGCAATGGCAATCATGGGTTTTGAATTAAAGTGTTGTTGGTTGCTCACAACCAACAAGCATACGCGCAACTTTTTTATTTCTCGGGCGTCGGTCAGGTTGTGAGCAACCTGACTCACGGTAAAAGTGTTGCTCACAACCTGACGCACGGTGGTTGGGGTTGCTCACAACCCCAACATTCCACGCAAAAATCAGCTTTTTACGTGGATGTTCTAAAAATATGGGACAAACCACCTTACAAATGGGATAAACTCAGCTTTGCCCGATGAGCGAAAAGAACGCTTGTCGGTAGCTATCCGAAATCGGAATGATCGCTTCTCCCAGCCGAATACGGTCTTTTTCAATCGAATCAATCTTCGCAATTGCTACCATGTACGACTTATGCACCCGACACAAAAGGCTCGGCGGCAGCTCTTGTTCAAACTCAGCGAAGGTCTGCAACGTCATAATTTTTTGCGTAGGCGTATGAATCCTTCGGTAGTTGCCCATGCCTTCAATAAACAGTATTTCGTCCAGCATGAGCTTTTCGAGGCGGTATTCGGTTTTGACAAAAATAAACGGCCTTGAATTTTGAGGCTCCGACTTGGGCAATAAACTTTGTGCTCGGTCAACGGCTTGAACAAAACGCTCAAACGTGTAAGGCTTCAGTAAATAATCGGCGATTTTGAGGTCAAAACCTTTGAGGGCGTACTCATGGTAGGCTGTCGTCAGAATAACTTGCCCTTTCAGCGAAACACTTTCTAACAACTGAATGCCTGAAAAATCGCCTAAATGAATATCCAGAAAGACAATATCAACTGGGTTATTTTTCAAGTAACTCAATGCCTCCAACGCGCTCTCGAACGTTGCTTTTAGACTCAGGAAAGGCAATTTTTGTACGTAACCTTGGGCGCGTTCGAGCGCCAAAGGCTCGTCTTCGACAATGATACAGCTATGCTTCATGACGACTGATTTGTAACCTTACCCGATAGTCTTCTTCAGAACTGACAATAGCTAGTTGGTGGCGGTTGGGGTACAGCAAAGATAATCGTCTTTTGATAAGTTCGTTGCCCAAACCGCCGTATTCGGTGGTACTGGGTTGTAATCGACGTTTGTTAACACATTCAAACACAATGGTTTCGGGGAATACCTGCACCAAAACGTCGATTACATTGCCTTGCTTTCGCGCATCGGCATGTTTAAAGGCATTTTCCACAAAAGGAATCAACACCATCGGGGCAATGGTGGCCTCGCCTACCACTCCTTCTACTCGAAAACGGGCAAAATCAGGATTAGATGTTCTGATTTTTTGCAGCGCAACGTATTTTTCCAAATAGCCCAACTCTCGGCTCAACGGTATTTCTTCCGCTTTGGTTTCGTAGAGCATAAACCGCATGATGTCAGAGAGCTGATTGAGATAAGCGGACGCCTGCGGGGCATTCTTGACGATGAGGACGTCGATGTTGTTTAGGGTATTAAACAAAAAATGAGGGCTTAATTGCGACTTTACCAAAGCCAGTTCCATGTCAAAATTCTTCTGCATCAATTCTTCTTTCAGTTTGAGTTCGGCGTACCAGCGCATAAACCCCCGCATAATCAGCGCCACCGCTCCGTTGAGAACCGCAATAATCGTAATGATCACCAACAACGACAAAGTAGTCCGAAGTCCTTCATGAAACACGCCTGGGCCGACTTTGAATGAGTACAATACTGACATTACGGCCTCACTGATAAGCCCACAGCCCGTAGCCGTGAGTAAGCCGACGACAAATAACAATACGATTTTTCGACGCATCAAAAAGAGGTCGAACAGCAGAAAATAAAAACTATAAAAACCCAAAAACGCGGGCAAAATGGCAAAGGTGCTGAAGAAAACGTGAAACCGCCACTGGTAAAAAAAAGGTTGCCCTTTGATGGGCGAGCCAAGTTGAAGGCATACCAATATCAACGAGAGCAACAGCAAGTACAGCACCCAGTACCCAAAATGCAATGAAATCACTACGCCTCGCTTCATGTGGTTATGCGTCTTATTTTGAAAGAATACTCGTCCTAGCTTTTATCTTTTTTGGCCAAATAAAAGAAATAACTCAGGATTGTAAAGACGAAAAAATACCCCAGCGCCCATTTCGAAAAGGCATCAACGGTCAATGTACCCATTTTTGCCCCACGTAGGCTAAAAAAATAATAGGAGCAATAACTGTACGGCAGCCAGTGTCCATGCTCCCATTCGATGCCAATCAAAGAAGCCAATAACAACCCGATTCCTGCCCCTAATGGTACCAAGAAATTTTTGAATTGAAGGCTAACTAAGTATTGAAAGCCCACAATAGGCAAACAATTTATCCAAAAATGTCCGCTTGTTTTTAGATACATTTCCCACGGGAACGCCTGTTTGGGCAGCGAAATCCCCCGCACCAAGGGCGGAAGTATCCCCGACAAATACATCCCGAGGTTGAACAATATAAAAAATTGAACAAGCATGGTTAGCAACACGCCCAACTTGGCCACAAAAATCGTCGTGTAGCTTTGCGGGGTTGTGTGGAGCTGCTTCCACGTATTGTTTCGGAACTCCATTTGGGTCAGCAAGCTCGTGGCCAGTACAAGTCCCATTGGTAGCATCAAAATAGCCATAAATTGCCAACTTTGGCTCAATACTTCCTCCCAATACGTGGGGGCAAGTACCGCTTTTTTTAATTTTTCGGGATACAGCACCCGCGCCCAAAAGAGAATAAACGGAATAAAAAAACCGCCAAGCACGACCAACCATGCGGCCAAACTTCGCTTGGTTTTGAGCCATTCGCTCTGATAACTTGCGACAAACGTTGTCATGTTTTGGGGAAGATTAGGGGTGAGTTAACGTCATAAAAATGCTTTCTAAATCGCTTTCGACGGTGCTGATTTCGTACACATCGAGCTGATGCTGTACCAATGCCCGGTTTAGTTGGGCAATTTCCGAACGAGCCAACAACGGCAGTACGATTTTGCCCTGCTCCTGCCTTGCGTCCAGCCCTTGGGCTATCAGACGCTCAACGGCTTCGGCATTATTGCTCGTATCCAGCCGTATTCCTCCCGCAGTCTGCTGCCGTTGCATCAATTCGCCCAACGACCCCTCAAACAGCATTTTCCCGTGGTTGATGATGCCTACCTCCGTTACCAATTTTTCAATTTCGGACAGCAAGTGGCTCGAAATCAAAATCGTAATTCCGTGTTCTTTGTTGAGGCGTTTGAGCAATTCCCGCATTTCCACCATTCCGCTCGGATCCAAACCATTGGTAGGTTCGTCGAGCACCAACACCGACGGGCTGTGCAGCAAGGCCGTGGCAATGCCAAGGCGCTGTTTCATCCCGAGCGAAAATTGTCCTGCTTTTTTGGTACCTGTTTGCCCCAATCCTACCAATTCCAATACTTCCTGAATCCGCGCTTTGGGACAGGCATAGAGTTTTTGCCAAACGCTGAGGTTTTCCGTAGCCGTGAGTTGGCTATAAAGGGAAGGCGACTCAATCAACGAGCCGATTTTGGACAAAACAGGCAGTCGGTGGGGGGCAAACTCCTCCCCAAAGACCTTAATCTGCCCTTGTTGTTTTTTTAATAAGCCCAAAATGAGCTTGAGTGTAGTGGTTTTTCCCGCACCGTTGGGACCTAAAAAACCGTAGATACTCCCTTCTTTCACTCGAAGGTTGACACGATGAAGCTCGTTGCCCTGTCGGGAGTACTGGTACGACAACTCTCTGGTTTCGATACAATACATGGCTGTTGATAGATAAACGTTTTGAATTTCGATGTCAAAAATCGAAGTTCAAGTGCTTTCTATCAATTCTATTACGTGAATCAGCCCAATTTGTACGTGAATTTGGGAAATAACGGGGTCAGTGCCGTAGCTTAGTTTTTACCTAAGTTCAACGCTGCCTTGGCGCGGTCGTAGAAACCTGTACTGCGAAAAGTAAAGGTTTTGTGCAAAATGAAGTTGCTCACAAAGCTAAAGCCCATCCCTACCAACGTTGAGGTAGCTTCGGTGACGTTGATTTCGTTAAATTTTTTGGGAGTCCAACTAAATGGAATGGCAATAATATAGTTATTGGGATTAACCGAGTGAAAAAGATTTAATGTTAGAGTAGCAAAACCAACAGTAATAGCGTACGAAATAATAACAACTATCCCAAACTTTATCATTTCACGCTTAGTCTTGCTGGTGTTTCTAGCATCGAAAGCAAACATTTTGGTCAGTACAAATCCAACAAATGCAGAAACGATGTAACCCAAAGAAACAGAAGTCGAATATTCTGTATAATTTCTAAAAAAGCTTCCCGTTACAATTTGTACAGCGGCCCCAGTTCCTGCAACAAAAAAATATACGACGAGGTCTTTTATGTTAAATAGAGTAGTTTTCTTCTTCACAAGTGTGCGTAGTAAGTGAGCAAAATAAACGCATTTTTGACAGCCCCCCAAAAATAAACTAGGGTTTTTATCAAATAGCCTCTTACACAGAAAGCGCTCGGTAGCAAACCGAGCGCTTTCAAGGGTATTTTTAAGACCAATTACTTCTTCTTTTTGGCGGGCGGCGGAGGTGGTGGTGGAGGCGTTCCTGCTGCTTTAGGAGCAATGGGAGCCACGGCCTTCACCGCAGATGCGGGCGTGCGAACGGCACGTGGTGCGCGAGGAGTACGGACCACTTTCGCACGAAACTCGACTGGGGGCGGCGGAGGCGGGAACAAATTATTCAACTCATTCGAGTAGCGTTCCATTTCCTGCGAAAACTTCTCGTTCACCGCTTCCAACTTACGTTGTTGTTCTTCCAATTCCTCGATGGGCTTGCGGGCGGTCTTTTCTTGCTCCGACAATTCAGCCATCTGCTTGTTCAACTGCTGCATCTGGCTTTCAAATTGTTTCACCTGCTCTTCGTACTGCACCAATGCCTTTTCAATCTGTTCGTCCGATAGCTTTTTGGCCGCATTTTCTTGGTGAAGCAACTGGCTACGTTTGTCCAAGAGTTGACTACGTTCGTTCGAGGCTTTGTTCTTTTTCCATTCGAGCACTTCTCGCTTGCGCTCCACTTCGTTTACCTGAAACTCGTACTGCTCCATCTTTAGGCGCAGCTCGTTCATTTTGTGCATCTGTGGCTCCATCAATCGGTGAAGGCTGTCTATTTGGCGGTGGTAATACGCCATTTTGGCCTCGTCTATTTTGGCTTCAAATGCGCTGCCTACCTCTACCCATTTTCCATTGACTAGAATGGAGTCGGCTAGTTCAACTTCTGACAATGCCTCAACAGGCTCAATCACATCTTCTACTGCTTCCATGATCTCTATGTTATCCAACGAAATGTTGCCCAAAGCAGACAAGCCCGTTGACAATCCGTCTTCAACCTCCGTAATCCGAGACAATATAGCCCTAAAATCAGCTTGTTTAATATCACTAAGCGCTACCGTTCCCTCTGCCAATTGCTCTTTTAGCTGTTGTAACTCCGCCACTTGCTTTGACGATAAAAAACGATTTTTCCATTTTACTTTGGTCAACTTGCCTTGTTCATCCATCACAAATTGCATGTCTTTCAAGGTATGGCTGGTGTTTCTAAGTTTGGCGTCTTTTTTGGGCTTATCCTGCGGCTGAAAAGCATACACAGAAACACCTACCACCAAAAGTAACACCAACAACAATCCGCTCGCGTTTAACCGTTGCTGCGGCTTTTCAGTCACGCCCAATACTCTTTTAACACGGTGCAGCATGGCTCCTTTTTTGTTGGCAAAAGCCATCGCTAACGCGGGAGTGGAACGGTAAGCGGCCACTTCGGCTAGGGCTTTGGCCATTGCCATTTTATCGCCACAAACGGCAACGGCAATGTCGTCGCAGCAGTGTTCCCGCTCTTGACGAACGCGCCCCGACAACCACCATAACGCAGGGTGGAAAAAGTAAACCACTTCGACCAACGATTGGAGTAAGTTGACCAAATAATCGTAACGCTTCACGTGGGCTAGTTCGTGGGCCAAAACTGCCTCAATTTGCTTGGGGCTCAAGCCCGTGACCAAGCCAACGGGCAAAAGCACGACGGGTTTCACAAATCCAATCACCATGGGCGTATTGACACGCACCGACTCAAACAAATGTACGTTTTGACGAATGCGCAACGTACCCAACACCCGACGAAACAATGACTGCACACTAGGCTCAGTCAGTTGAATACCTTCGGCTTTGAGTTGTTGCACATACACCCAGCTCCCCACCAAACGTACCAATAATACCGAAGCACCGATGCCCCAAAATAACACAATGGTATCCAAATGCAGTTGGAGAAACAGTAACACTTCTTTGTACCAAGGCAAGGCTACTTTGGCATAGGTCATGCCAGAGGCCCAATAACGTTGCGTATGAAGCGTTGTCAATGAGGACGTAGCAACGGCGTTTACTGGCTGGTAATAAAATACAAAGGTCGCCACCGAAACAAGGACTTGGGCAGCTAATCCGCTGATGCCTACCCAATACTTTGCCACGCTGGAGCGCTTACGCAGCGCAAACAATGCAACTGCGGCAAGGAGAACTACCACTCCCCCTTGCCAAAGAGAGTGAAGCAATGTCCATCCCAAAGCCGAGGTGATGGGTTCGGAGAAAAAAGTGGTCGTTTTCATGGCTGTTGTTCGATTTGGTCTAAGAGTTTACGAATTTCATCCAGTTCGGCAGGGGTGGTTTTATGCGAACCAAGTGCTTGCATGACCAGCTTGCTGGCCGACCCCCGAAAGGCCGTACCTACAAATCGTTCCAAAAGCGTTGCTTGGGTTTCTTCTTCGCTCACGTTGGCTTCATATACGTGCGAACGAGCGTCTTCTACCCGCGTCAGTAGCCCCTTTTCGTACATGATTTGCATTAATTTGAGGGTAGTGGTGTAACCCACGTCGCGGTTTTCGGTCAAACGCTCGTTGACCTGCCGCACCGTACAAGGGCCTTCTTGCCAAAGCACTTGTAAGATTTCAAGTTCGGAGTCTGTTGGTTTCATGGTTTTTGTCAAAATTTTTGTCGTGCCGATACACTTTTTTGTCATGCCGACGAAGGAGGCATCTACCACCTACGAATAATTTCGTAGCAAACATATACGAAACGCTTCGTATTACCAAATTTTTTATACGAAATATTTCGTAGGATACGATTAAAATCTATTTCCCCTTATAACGTTTAGTAGAAAATTCTCTTTTGGCCATGATAAAACAGCTTTTACTTTTTCTCTTTGTATGCCAAATTGTAATTGCTCAAGAAATCCGAATCAAAGGCATCGTCATTGATGCCAAAGACAACGTGCCTTTACCTCAGGCCAGCGTGCGCTTCAAAGGCCAAACTTCAGGAACCATCACCGACATGGAAGGTCGGTTTTCGCTGCGACTCAAATCGTCTTCCGATACCCAAATGGTGAGCATGATTGGCTACGAAACGGTCATAGTTCCCCCCAAAAACACGACGATTACCATCAAACTCCGTCAAAAAGTCAACGAGTTGGCCGAAGTACGCGTGCGTCCTGGCGAAAATCCCGCCTGGGCGATTATTCGAAAAGTATTGGCCAACCGCCCCCAAAACGACCCTAACCAACTCGATACCTACAAAGCAAGTGCGTACACCAAAATCTTACTGGTCGTTGATAGTGTCAATCGGGTGCTAAGAGATTCTACCAAAAAGGTCATCGGTTCTAAAAAAATAACGGCACCTATTTACATCGTAGAAAACATCAGCGAGCTGATTCACAAAAAACCCAATAAAAACAAGGAGACGGTCGTGGCGTCGGTCAATAATCTCGCACAAATCTACAGCCAGATGCTCAACTACTTGCCGCTCGATTTGCACAAAATTGATTTTTATTCAGAACTCTACAACTTCACCCTCCTCAAGCGGTTTTATGTCAATCCGCTCAATTCCAAAACATTCTCCCAATACGACTTTACACTCGAAGACACGCTTTTTCACGAGCGTGACTCCACGTTTATTATTAGTTTTCGCCCCTACCCCAAAACCAATTTTGATGCCTTGCAAGGCGTAATGCACATCAATACCGACGGCTACGCCCTCGAATACATCAACGTAGCGCCCGTTGATACATTACAAAATTTTGGTTTTCGGATTCAACAACGCTACCAGCGGATTGCGGGGCGATGGTTTCCCCAAACCGCTACCACGCGGCTTTTGGCGGGGTATTCGTCCAGCGGTTACACGGGCGCTTTTCAGGTAAAGTTTACCACGCAGCTCCACAACGTGGAACTGAACACCCCGCTCGACGACCAACTGTTTGACGAAGTGCAGCGCGCCATGCGTCCTTCCGCCACGCGCCATACGTACGAAACGTTTAAAGCCCTGCGCCCCGATACACTGGCCGATTGGGAGCGTAAAATGTATTTCAATTTCAAAAAACCAAACAGCATCGTTAGCCGCCTCGATTCCACGTATGGGCATATTTTGGGGAGTATTTTTGGCAATGTATTCGAAATAGGCCCCATTGAGTTTCAGCCTAGTGATTTATTGACGGGTAATTCGACCGAGTTTATACGACTTGGGGTGGGTTTTCAAAACATTCAAAGTAATCGTCCGCGATTTCGACTCTACGGCTATGCTGGCTACGGCCTGAAAGATCAGCGCTGGAAATACAAACTACTAGCGAGTTGGCACATCACCCGCGACCGCTACAACCGAATTAGCCTGTATCACCAACGCGACCTTGTCCAACCAGGTACAACCGAATTTTTAGGGCCCAATTACCTTACCGACCCCAAACCATCGCTTCCTTTTTTCTCCCAAAGAGACTCTATTCCTTTTCAGGCTGACTACTACCAGCGGTACGGTGTATCGATTCATTTTAAGCCTTTTCCGTGGAATTGGTTTCGATTGGCGCTCCACCACGAACAGCGTACACCCAGTTATCGCTACTTTTATCAGGACAACAATACCTTTGAAATTACCGAACTTACCCTCGACTGGCGTTTTGCTTTTCGGGAGGCCGTCTATCGCACGGGTCGCATGGAATCGGTAGTGAATCGCTATTTCCCGATCATCAACGTTCAGGTTTCACGAGGACTCCCCTCCTTGGGAAGCCAGTTTGATTATTGGCGGTTGGCGATGCAGCTTTATTTTCAATTTAGAACCCGACGCCTTGGGTTTAGCAACGTAAAACTGGCGGGCGGCTACACGAGTGGTAACTTGCCCTACTCCTACTTGTTTGGGTCGCTGGGGAGTACGGGACTAATCAACATTTCGGGGCTCAATGCGTCGAGTTTTCCGCTGGCCACTTTCCGCACCTTACCTTCTTATGCGTTTATCGCCGACCGATACGCGGCCTTGTATTACAGCCACGATTTTAGTCGTACGCTACTTCGCCTCAAAAGTAAATACAGCCAACCTCGATTACTGGTGTATAACAATGTATTGGTCGGGGGACTGCGCACGCCAGAAAAACATTCGTTTTCGTGGAACTACCAGTCCAACCCTTTCCACGCCGAAGCAGGCTTAGAAGTGCGTGACCTCCTACGAATTCCGATTCGAAGCATTTTTCTAGGTACGGGTATGGGAGTTGCTTATCAATACGCCCCTGCGCCCGCAGGTCTTTGGCAAAACAACGCAAAAGCGTACTGGTTGGGCATAAATTTGAGCCGATAACCCCTCAAAGTTGCTATCTTTGCGGCTCAATTTATTTATTATGACAACTACCATCGTACCCCAACTTCAAGCCACGCAACAAGCCGCTGCGCAAGTGCGTCGCTTGACTAGCGAGCAAAAAACGGCCTTGCTCAATCGCCTCGCCGATTTGCTGCTAGAACACCAAGCGCTGATTATGGCCGAAAACCAGAAAGACATGGAGCGAATGCCCGATGGCGACCCGAAAAAAGACCGTTTGTTTTTGAACGAAAAACGGATTCAGGGACTAGCCGACAGCCTCCGCGATGTAGCGCTGTTGCCCGACCCGTCGGGGCAGGTGTTGTTGGAACGAGAAATTGAACAAGGGCTTAAATTGAAAAAAATTGCGGTGCCCCTTGGCGTCGTCGGCGCCATCTACGAGTCACGCCCCAACGTGACGGTGGACGTGGCTTCGTTGTGTTTGCGTTCGGGCAATGCGTGCGTGTTGAAAGGCGGTAAAGAGGCCGATTTTTCCAATCGTTGTTTGGTGGGTTTGATTCACCAAGCGCTGCAAGAAGCGGGAGTGGACACCAGCGCCGTGATGTTGCTTCCTACCGACCGTCAGTTTGTGACCGAATTGCTTACGGCCACGCGCTATGTCGATATTATCATTCCGCGCGGTTCGGAGTCGTTGATTCAGTTTGTACGGAAAAACTCCCTGATTCCTACCATTGAAACAGGGGCAGGCGTATGTCACGGCTACATTGAGTCCACGGCTGACCTTGCCAAAGCACGCGATATTGTGGTCAATGCGCGGGTTTCACGTCCTTCGGTTTGTAACTCCATGGATTGCGTGATTGTTGACAGCGCCATCGCCGCTGAGTTTTTGCCTATGCTCAACGACGATTTTATCAAATGGAACGTAGAAGTCTATGCCGACGAGGCGTCGTATCCGATTTTTGAAGGCATGTCTTACCCAAAACTTCAACACGCTCAACCCCAAGATTTTGGACGCGAGTTTTTGGATTATAAACTAGCCGTAAAAGTAGTAGATGGCCTCGACGAGGCTCTTTCGCACATTCAAAACTACTCATCGCGCCACTCCGAAGCCATTATTTCCCAAAACCAAGCAGCTATTGACCGCTTCCTAGCCGAGGTCGATGCGGCGGCGGTCTATGCCAATGCTTCCACGCGTTTTACCGACGGAGGGGTGTTTGGGCTTGGGGCAGAAATCGGTATTTCTACCCAAAAACTCCACGCCCGCGGCCCCTTTGCCCTCGAAAAACTCGTAACGGAGAAATGGGTTGTTGTGGGTGATGGACAGGTAAGATGGTGATAAAACTACTACCTTCCCGAAAGTTTGAAACTTTCGGGAAGGTAATTTACTTGTTGCTTCTCAAATCTTTATTAAACGCAACATCAATGGTCAGATGGCCTTTTGTGACGTTGCAAGGTAGATAAAAAATATTGGGTCGCTCAAATCCGCCAAAATAATCTCCTTGTATATATTTATCCACTTTGCCCGAATCTAACTTTACGTGGTAATCATCACATGTTGGCCCTTTACTAAAATCATGATTTGGTAACAAAAAATGCAATTCGGCCTCACCATTTATTTCCCCTTTTACATGCAGGCAGTAAAATGATGAATGAGGACTCATTACAAAAGGGGTGAAGTTTCGTTTTTCGCTTGCATTTTCAATATGATAGACATCAGTCGTAGTAGAAATACAACTAACTGTGAAAGAAGCAAGTAGAATAACTCCCCCAAAAAAAATATTTTTTCTACCAACACCTATTAGAACCATCTGTCGGAAACATGAAATTTAGCGTTGCACCATCATTTGATAAAGCTATTCGCCTTCCATTGCCATTAATAATTGCAGTAAGAATAGCATTTTTTAAGGCTTCATCTCCCGCAGAACTGCGCAGTTCTGATGCAATTTGAATACCTAATTCGCTATTATACAAGTCCATTTGAGCATATAATGGAACACTCCCTATCTCGTGTACTTGCCCCATCATTCTAGCTATATCAGCACCAAAAGACCATGTATTAAGTGCAGAAAAATAGGCGTTTATACCTTCCCGAAAGTTTGAAACTTTCGGGAAGGTATAAATTTACAAAAACTGGGTATTTTTCCCATTTCCTTCAAGGTACTTACTAAATGAAAGTCGTATTTTTAAGTACCCTTTTTTTGCCGTACAAGGTAAGTAATAGAGATAAGGCTTTTCACCAGGTTTATAAGAACCACTACGATTGAAAACAACGTTTACTTTACCCTTTTTCATTTTTGAATTATCAAAGGTCGTACAACTTCTTAGTTTGTGAATATCGGCGTTGGGCGACAACACATAAATTTCGGCATCACCGTCTAAAGTACCCTCAACATGAATGGAGTAGCTGTCAGTTCTGCTAGTTAAAAATAACTCCCTGACCTCTGGTCTAAAAATCTGTTTCTTTGATACATCATGTATTTCGTAGGTGTCAATTCCCATGTCACAGCTAACCAATAATAAGCAGCCAATAAAAGCCAATAGTTGTTTTTCCATTTTACTGTCAATTTGTAAAACTACCGTTTCAGCCACTTATCCAGCCGCTCTTTTTCAAACGGAGAAAAATGTTCGACGTAATTTCCCGCCGTATCCATGACCACCACCAGCGGGCGCTTGGCTCCAAACATTCCCTCTAGTACCTCCGTTTCTCCGTGACGCGCGTACAGATGCGTTCCTGTTTTGGACGCAGGCCAGTTTTTTTTCAACGCTTCTTTCCAACTATCAAAATGGTTCCGAACCCCTACGGTGGCAAAATGGAGGTTGGGGGACGTGTATTTTTGTGCCAAAGTTGCCCAAGTAGTCAACGCAAGTTCGCAGCTGTCTTCCCACGTATTCCAAATCAACAGCAGCGAATGGGTAGTTTTGGCAAGGGTCGGTAAAAAGACTTGGTTGCTATCTACCGCCAAAAGTGGCAACGAAGGCATGGAGATTCCAGAAACAAGCTTCTGATTTTTCCAAAATTCGTACTTCAATTCTTTGAGACGTTTAGAATTCGGAAAATCCCGTTCAAAGCGACTGATAATCTCGTATTTACGGGGGTAATCTCTTTTCCACAGCAACCAAGGCACTAGAAGAGTCTCTCGAGTAATGGGTAAATGGGCTAATTGATGATCAAGTAGATTATACAATTCGCTCATCACCTCAAACAAGTCTCCTTTGGGAGTAATATCTTTTTGTAGATGCTCCGAAAGACATCCTTGGTAGTCCAAAGACAACACTGCGTCTTCAAAGGGCAAAATACGCAACGGCGGATGATATACCTCCGACGAAACGAAAGAGGGTTCATTTCCTTTACGGTACTCCTCAAACATGGCCTCCGTCCAATTTTTGGTAGCGACAAAAAACTTGGTACGCTGGTAATACTGCGCTTCTAAGGCCGCTCTTACAAAAACATTTTGCCCTGTGTCGGAGGTGTCTTGGGTCGCCTTGTAGCGTTCCCAGCTTTCTTCGGCCAAATCTTGCATCAATTTGGTATAAATGTCGGTAGAAACTTTTTGCATCAACGGCCGCTTCATCAAAGAATCCCCACCAAATACCCCCTGCTGGTACAAAAAGCGGTTGATGATCGCAGCTTTGTTTTTGCCTTCAAAATCAAACTTTCCATTGACTTCCTGCCCTTTGAGTGTATCGCCTTTGGGCAAGAAAAAACGGTGGATGTACGTACGGTTAGTGGTATCCATGTAATGAACATACACCACTTGCGAGCGCTCGATGGGCACGTTTACGCGCAAAAAATGTTGCTTGTCGATGGGGACGTCGCGGGCCGTAAATTGGTAGTTTTCCCAATCTATCAACGGAGTATAAGTGAGATTGGGCGCTTCAAATTTGAGCTCAAGCACGCTCGCGAGTGGCTGGCTACGCAGCTCAAAAGCTGTCAAGAGTAAGACGATGATTAAACATTTCATTTTCATGGGCTGATGGCTGATTTAACGTTTGTATTTGCGGAACTCCCCGAAAGTTCTGAACTTTCGGGGAGTTTTCACAATATCTTTCCTACGACTATGAAACACCTGTTTTTGGTGGTTTCTTTTTTTTGTATGTCTGAAACCATTATTGCCCAAAGTAATCTCTCCCAGCGCCTTTTCGACGCTCATGAGTTATTCAAAGAAAAAAGCGTCAGTGTACGTCGCGAGTTTAAGCACCGCCACTTGGTGCCGCTCATCGAACGCCTCAAAACGAGTCCCAACTTTGCGGTAAGCGAAGCAGGAAAATCGTTTGAAGGACGTAGCATTTACCAAATCAAGTACGGCAAAGGCGCCCCTCCAGTCCTGCTTTGGTCGCAGATGCACGGCGACGAAGCTACCGCCACGATGGCACTACTCGACATTTTCAACTTCTTGAATGCCAGCGGGGATGGTTTCGACGACCTTCGTAAAAAGCTATTGGAAAAAAGTACCTTGTATTTTGTGCCAATGCTTAACCCCGACGGTGTGGAGCGTTGGCAGCGCCGTACGGCTCAAGAAATCGACATGAACCGCGATGCCGTGCGTCTTCAATGCCCTGAGTCGAAGTTGTTGAAAAACCTCCAACAAACCCTCAAGCCGTTGGTGGGTTTCAACCTTCACGACCAAAGCCCTCGGTACAGCGTAGGAAATACCAAAGAAGTAGCCGCGATTTCGTTTTTGGCAACGGCTTACAACGAAGAACGTACCATCAACTCCGTCCGCGAACGAGCCATGCAGCTCATTGTGGGCATGAACCGCGATTTACAGAAATATATTCCCAATCAGGTCGCTCGATATTCGGACGAGTTTGAGCCCAGGGCCTTCGGCGATAACATTGCCAAATGGGGAACGAGTTTGGTACTCATAGAGTCGGGGGGGTATAAAAACGACCCCGAAAAGCAGTATTTACGTAAGATGAACTTCATCGCGATTTTGACTGCGCTGGAAGCCATCGCCGACGGCACCTACACGCGTCAGAATCGGAACGACTACGAAAAAATCCCGCAAAACGAAAAAAATCACTTCGACCTTATCATCCGCAACGCCCGCACGGAACTCAACGGAGTAAGCTACACGGTAGATGTGGCCATTAACCGCAACGAGGCCAATAATGCCGACGCGACGGGCTTTATCTACCGCAGTAGCGTCGAAGATTTTGGTGATTTGTCGGTATTTTATGGCATTGAAGAAATCGACGCCCAAGGAGCGCAACTGCTCGACCCTAAAAGTGGCAAACCTGTGGTACTAAAACTAGGTGACCGCGCCAATTTCGAGTTGCGTTCGGACAAGAAAAACTGGAAAGTTGACAATGGATTTTTAAAAAATTAACCTTCTACGTACTAGTCGGCCAAACTGTACTGTGTTAGCTAAGTTTGTTTAAAGCTTTACCCGCAGATTAGCGCAGATTTAAATCCGCAGATGGACGCAGATTAGTTGCTTCATAAAGTCCTTTTTCAGCGAAAATCTGCGTTTGTATTATTCAGCGAGCTTCTGCGGGCGAAATAAAGGAGACTATTTACTTAACAATGAATTTAAAAGTCAATGAAAAAAGCAAAGCTGGTTTTAACATTTCTCTTCGGAGCTGTAATGATTTTTGCAGGCGTTAGTCACTTTTTAAAGCCAGCAATGTTTTTTCCGTTCATTCCTGATTACCTTCCCCAAGCCGCGATTAATTACCTGGCAGGTATCGCAGAAATTGCTGTAGGCGTAGGCGTATTTATTCCCCGTTTTCGTTCACTTGCCGCACTTGGCATCTTAGTCATGATGCTGGTATTTTTGCCTTTGCACGTTATTGATGTTTTCAAAGAAAACCCTGCCATTGGTAGCCACCAAGCAGCAGTAGTACGACTCCCTATTCAATTTGTTTTGATTGCATGGGCTTGGTTTATTTATAAAAAGTAAAACGATAAAATGCACATTTTTCCCACCATAGCCGATTTGCGGGCCTATTTACGGGCTGAACGCGCACAAGGCAAATCTGTTGGATTTGTACCCACGATGGGTGCGCTTCACGAAGGACATTTGTCGCTCATTGAGGCATCCAACGCCCAAAATGACCTGACGGTTTGCAGTATTTTTGTCAACCCGATTCAGTTCAACAACCCCGACGACCTCGCTCGGTATCCTCGTACGCTAGAAACCGACTGTGAATTGCTCAAAACCGTTGGTTGCGACGCCGTTTTTGCGCCCTCGGTTCAAGAAATGTATCCCGAAAAGTCCCTCTTAACTTTCGATTTTGGGGATTTGGAACGTGTCATGGAGGGCAAATTTCGCCCTGGGCACTTCAATGGCGTGGGCGTCGTTGTGTCTAAACTATTCAACATCGTTCAACCCGACCGTACCTATTTTGGACAAAAAGACCTGCAACAAGTGGCCGTTGTCCGTCGAATGATGATTGATTTAGGCTTCCAAATTGAGCTTCACCCCCGCCCTACCCTCCGCGAAGGCGACGGGCTGGCGATGTCATCCCGCAATCGTAACCTTACCCCCGACGAGCGCGCCATTGCTCCGCACATTTTTGCGGGCTTGAGTGCCGCCAAATCACAGCTATTGTCTGGGCAAACTCCCGCCGAAGTAAAAGCGTTGATGGATGCACACTTTGCACAACAACCCGCTTTTCGTTTAGAATATTTTGAAATTGTGAATGCTTTCAGTCTGCAAGATGTTACTGAGCTACAACCTGAAGGACAAACCGCGCTGTGTATTGCAGCCCACCTTGGAAAGGTCCGTCTGATTGATAATATAGTTTTTTAAGTTCACCTTTGCAGCGAAAACAATTCTAACAACAATGTTTGTTACCATTTTTAAATCAAAAATCCACCGCGTTAAAGTAACGCAAGCCGAGCTCAACTACGTAGGAAGCATCACCATCGACGAAGCCCTCATGGAAGCGGCGGGTATCTTGGAAAATGAACAAGTACACGTAGTCAACAACAACAACGGCGAACGGCTCATCACGTATGTCATTAAAGGAGAACGCAATACGGGCATTATTTGCCTCAATGGTGCCGCCGCCCGCAAAGCCCAAGTGGGCGACGTGGTCATTATCATTTCGTACGGAATGATGACCGAAGAAGAAGCCAAAACCTTCAAACCGAAAATCGTTTTCCCCGACGAAAATAACAGAATCGTTTCTTGATGAAAAATATTCTCAAATACTGCCTGTCGCTTGCCGTTGCGGGTGGGTTGATGTGGTACGTTTTTAAAGACATGGACTTGGTTTCCATGTGGGCCAAATTCCAACACGCCAACCATAGCTGGCTCATTTTGGTGACCATTTTTACCATTGTGGCCGCTTGGAGTCGTGCCTACCGTTGGAATATGCTCCTCGAACCATTGGGCTATCGTCCTTCTGCCTTCGACTCCACTGTAGCCGTTTTTACGGGGTATTTTGCCAATCAGCTTATCCCACGCGCGGGTGAAGTGACACGCTGCGGCACGCTCAATCGCCTCGATAAAGTACCCGTCAACGTGGGCTTCGGTACCGTCGTAGCCGAGCGCGTTTTTGACGTTGTGACGCTTTTATTTTTGATTGGACTTGCTTTTGTGCTTGAATTTGGGCGTTTGAGCAATTTCTTCATGGAGTTATTTGGCGAAAAATTGGGTATTGGCCAAGGGAGTGGCGGCAATCGAATAGCCCTTTTGGGAGGTTTGGCGGTACTAGGATTAGGCTTTTTAGGAGCTGCGTGGTGGTTTTACCGAAAAAATGCCGAGCGTTTGCGTCAAAATTCGCTTTTTGCCAAAATCGAAGGATTTGTATTGGGGCTAATTGATGGTTTGTTGAGCGTCCGAAAACTACGGAATCCGTGGCTGTTTTTGTTCCATACCATTCTGATCTGGACCATGTACTTGCTCAGTTCGTACGTATGTTTTTTTGTACTGCCTGAGTCATCGCATCTTACCCTTTTGGCAGGACTAACCATCCTTATCATGAGTGGTTTGGGAATGTCGGCTCCCGTACAAGGAGGCATTGGTCCCTATCATATTTTGGTAAGTAGCGCATTGGTACTTTACGGATTATCAAAAGAAGATGGTCTTGCACTTGCGACGTACATCCACGGTACTCAAATGATTCTGATGTTGATTCTCGGTGGTATTTCGTTTATCATTACCCTCGTAAAAAGCCCCAAAAGTCGCGATGAAGCGGCAGTTAATTAAATTAAAAATTAACTCCTTCATTCTTCGCACCCTCAATTTTTGTGTCATTTTTACGTAACAATCTCATGTTTAATTCCGCCGCTAAAATCTTATCTTGGGAAGAAGGTGCTCAAGCTGCCCGTGCGTGGCAAGCTGAAGGTCAGAAAATTGTATTTACCAACGGATGTTTCGACATCGTTCACTTGGGGCACATCGATTATCTCGAAAAAGCCCGTAACTTAGGCGATAGAATGGTGCTTGGTCTCAATACCGACGCCTCAGTAAGTAGCATCAAAGGGCCGCTTCGCCCAGTAGTCAACGAATACGCCCGCGCCCGCTTGATGGCCTCATTAGGATTTGTGGATGCTGTCATTTTGTTCGGAGAGCCTACGCCTTTGGAGCTAATTCAGACAATTTGTCCTGATATTTTGGTCAAAGGCGACGATTATTCAGTAGATAACATCGTTGGTGCGGATTTTGTCGTTAATAGAGGAGGAGCCGTGAAAACCATTCCGTTAGTAAAAGGTTATTCCACGACTTCGCTTATCGAGAAGATTAAAAATAGTTATTGACAGCGCAAAATTTAAACAAACATGGGTGGTTTAATTATCATTGGAATTGTCTTTATGGTCATTGGTATGATTGTCCAATGGCGCTTAAAAAGCAAATTTACCGAATATTCACAGGTAGGATTAATGAATGGCATGAGTGGTGCAGAAATTGCTTCACAAATGCTACGCGATAATGGCATCTACGATGTGCGTATCACGCAAGTAGAAGGAATGCTTACTGACCACTATAATCCCGCGGATAAAACCGTCAACCTAAGCGCCGATGTTTATCACGGACGCAGTGTGTCGGCGGCGGCGGTGGCGGCGCACGAATGCGGGCACGCCGTACAACATAAAGTAGCTTATGCGCCCCTGAAGATGCGTTCAGCATTGGTGCCTGTGGTGCAGGTGTGTAGCAACATCCTGAACTTTTTCAACATGGCAATGATGTTTATTGGTGGGTTTATTTTCTACAACCAAGGTCTTGTTAGCACCACCATCCTAACCGTTTTGGTAGCTGCCAACTTAGGGGTAACCTTGTTTGCCATGATTACCCTTCCTGTCGAATTTGACGCAAGCCGCCGCGCCTTGGCGTGGGTTGAACAACGTGGCGTTGTCAATCGTAACGAATACGGAATGGCCAAAGATGCACTCCAATGGGCTGCCCTCACCTACGTAGTAGCTGCGTTGGGAGCGTTAGCTAACTTACTATATTACGCAAGCTTATTGCTAGGTCGTCGTAGTGATGACTAAACGTGGTTGAGGTTGCTCACAACTTCCAGAGTACCGTTGAGGTTGCTCACAACCTCAACCACATAAACAACCACAACAAAAAAGCGGCCGAAAGCCGCTTTTTTGTTGCAATATCGTTATTCAAAATTCGTCTCTATTCAATTACTTGAATCCAGCCTTTGCAAATCGAATTTCCTGGCAGCGTAAGTTGGTAATAATACGTGCCGTTTAGTACATCTTTACCCCAATCGTCGGTGTAACTTTCACTGACAAATACACGTTTGCCCCAACGGTTAAAAATCTCAATGCGGGTATTAGGCGCTCCCACTACAAAAGTGTCGTTTTTCCCATCGCCGTTAGGCGTAATGACGTTCGGAATTTTGTCTAAGTTCAACACCGACACCGACTGCGTCACGGTACTTGCACACCCGCGCGGCGAATACGCTTTGAGTGTTACTTGATACGTTCCGTTTTGGGTATAATCCAACGCCCCAGGTGCCGCTACGCTCGACTTTGTTCCATTACCAAAATCCCACTCATAACGCGATGCTCCCGTTGTTTTATTCACGTATTGCACCATTGTCGGTTTTCCACAAGCATAGGTCGGTGCTACATCAAAACTGGTGTTTTGTGGGCCACTTTCCACGTTCACCGTTACCGTTTTACTTGGTTTACAGCCATCAGGATAAACAGCCGTCACGGTGTAAGTAGTAGTTTGCAAAGGATTGGCAACGGGATTTTTGATTGTCGTATCCGACAAAGTCGGTGAAGCTTTCCAGCGAATTGTCCCTGCACCTTGCGCAAACAACATGGCCGTTTGTCCCGCACAAACCGTCGTGTCGGGCGTTACCTTAAAATCAGGTTTATTGTTATCAATGCGAACAGTAATGTTTTTTTGTGGCAAACAACCATCGGCATATTGCCCCGTCACGGTATAGACGGTTGTCACCAATGGTTTGGCCGTTACCCGCGTTCCGACCGAATCACTCAAGGTCAACGAAGGCGTCCAACGATAACGAGTGGCGCTACCTTGCGCGCTCAACACGGCACTTTGCCCTACGCAAATCGTGGTATCTTTAAAAGCCGCAAAATCAGGCTTATCGTTGTTAATTTTAACCGTTACGGTACGCGTCACGACGCAAGCCGAATCCGTTATGGTGCAGATAAAATTGGTAGTGGCATTTACTTTGGCGATGGGATTGGCAATATTCGGATTGCTCAAACCCGCCGCAGGCGTCCACGAATATTTCAATCCGCCTGTCGCTTTAAGTGGCACACCTACATTGCTACAAACCGTGGTATCTCCACTGGCCGCCGCTTTGCTTACGCCTACTTTGATAATTTTTGTCACGACATCTTGCCCACGGCAAACCAAAGGGTTAGATGCCCGCAGCGTCACACGGTATTCCCCTGGCTGATTAAAGGTGTAAGTTGCTTTCAGCGGATCACGCGAGATATTGTTTCCTTGCACATCCCAGGTATAAGTCTTTCCTCCTTCACTGGTGTTCAAAAAATCCAACGTCATAGGCGCGCAGCCCGACAACACATTTTTGGTTGTACCTTGATAGACATCAAAATCGGCTTTGAGGCGGTCGATGTCAAACTTGAAAGCCGCATTATTACAATCCCCACTGTTACGATTTACCGCCCACACGTTAGGCGTAGAAGGGAAATTGGCTTGACGACACACGCATGTAGCCTGATAAATTACGCCATTTTTGGCAAAACGGCTCGTTCCACCGTCCACGTGGTCGCCGTCCGTACTCGAAGTGGTACTGCCAATAAACGTACCATAGAGCAGCGATTTTGCTCCTTTTTCCAAAATAGCAATGTAAAAGTTACTTCCTGTGGTAGTCGTCCGAAACGCGTCTGGCGTCGTTGGAAGGCCAATCGTGCTACTGGTGGGGTTATAGCCATTTCGTGAATTGACTACTCCTCCCCAACCCGACAAATAAATATTCCCACATTCGTTGACCAAAAAAGCAGTCGGTGCAATATCTGGCCTCGCTCTGGATGAGCCAATGGTGGTTGAAAATATCGTTCGCGAAAGTGTTTTATCTAAAGCATGAATAAACTGCCCCGCATTGGTATTACTATACACGCCAGTAGTGGTGGGATAACGGCCACGCGTTAGTCCAAAAACGTGGACATTTTCCTCCGAGTCCACATCCAACAAATACGCTACGTCCGAACTGTCCGTTCCGAGATAGGTCAATTGTTCAAGTTTATCGTTGACAAATTTGGCCACAAAACCGTCTTCTTCCCCACTTTTGGTACTCTTAAATGCAGTCGTTTTGGCGGGCATATTTGAGCTTCGGGTCAAACCCGCGACGTACAAAGCCCCAGACGGTGCCCATTTCACACCGTATGCTCCGTCAGCAGCTGTTCCTCCCAAGTACGTACTCATAAGCATTGTTCTGAGGTCCGAACTCAACTTAAACACCACCGCATCTTGACGACCACCTCCGTACTGCGCCGTGGTAGGATTGACTGTCGGAAAGTTAGTTGAGTTAGTTGAAGTAGCGACATACACATTGTCTTTGTCATCAACCACCACTTCTCCCCTAAATTCGTCACTATAATTGATTAAGTTAAAATCAAAAGTGCGACAAAGTCCATCATTACCGTTGCCTCCTACCAGTGTACTCGCCGCTAACGTTGACCCATCGGCACTTAGTTTTAACACAAAAATGTCGCTACCATTGTTATATCCAAACCCCCCTACAGGTTCGACGGCCGTTCCTCCGCCAAAACGCGTTTGATAGGCCCCAGATGACAGCGGAAAATTTTGAGACGAAGTTGTTCCAAACACGACTAACTCACCTTTGTTGTTCACAATCATACTGTGCGGCAC
Organism: Runella limosa DSM 17973; assembly: GCF_000482465.1. Classification (GTDB taxonomy): domain Bacteria; phylum Bacteroidota; class Bacteroidia; order Cytophagales; family Spirosomataceae; genus Runella; species Runella limosa. The sequence goes on along the minus strand of NZ_KI519420.1, from coordinate 852,497 downwards.
GTCAACGTCGGAGCCTCCGATGTAGGTTCCGTAAAGAAGACGAGTACCGTCAGGGCTAAACTTTAACAAGCCCATATCCACACTCTGAGTTGCTTGACGCTGAAATGCTCCCGCAGTCGCTGGGAAAGGCCCTGTTGAATGCAATGTACCAATCGAATACAGATTCCCTTGTTCGTCGTACGTAGCAGCGTGTCCAAAGTTATTGGCAAACGAACCCGAAAAAGTCGAAAACACCAGCTCAGGGTCAATCGTTAAGGCTTGGCTGCGGTCGTATCCTTTGGGAAAGTTAAACGACAACTGATTTCCATCTAACTGATAATGAGCCGCTACTTCGCGGGTACGGTTGTTGATTTCTTGGTACGTATAAGGTTTTAATTCCCGAAACGTGTTGATGGAAGTTTCGACCGCCAATTGGTTATCTTCCAATTTCAACGACTTACTTCCCTCATAACGAAGTTTGATTTTAGAAGCATCGGCCTGAGGATCTACCAAAAACTCATACTTGAGGGTTTGGCGAAAGGCATACATTTTAAAGTCGATGCCAGGATAGACATCTTCATAGACAATCTCGCCAAACGAAGGCACATCTTTCGCCCATTTACTGGGATCATTGCCCAAAAAGTAGTTAAACTTGGCGGCGTTTGAATGGTCTTCTTTTACTTTTATGGCCGACGACGCCCCGTCAAACATCACTTCCACAGCGTGCCCGTTTACCAGCGGACTTGTACGGGCGTTAGACAAACGCTCACCCGTGGCATGGGCACTCCGAAGGGGATTTCCCTCAAAAAAAACGTACATCAACGATTTTTCTTTCAGGAGCAAGTAACCTCCTGGAATATCAGCGCGATAACGTACGTCGGTGTCCCATTGGCCTTGGTTACGCACAAAACGCACCGCCGAGGGGGTTTGCGCACGCCCCTCTCCCCACACCAAAAACAATACAACTAAAATGCGTACAAAATGCTTCATACTAAAACAAACGAAAAGAATTCGTTGAAATTATGCAACCTATAAAGGCAAGACTTTCCAAAACGCTGGAACGTTGGAAAGTCTCGTTATTTTCTTTAAAAATCAGCGTTCAGCCTCTCCTATTACCCTTTTGAGAGTTCTTTGGCGCGGCGTTCGGCGGCCAAAATCCCCGTTTGGAGCGTTTGGGCTAAACCACCTCCTTCAAACTCGCGAAGGGCGGCTTCGGTCGTTCCTCCTTTGGAAGCCACCGCTTTAATCAAATCATCAAGGCTCTTATCGGCATTGTTGATGAGATGGAAAGACCCCAACATGGTTTGCTTCACCAACAACGTTGCCATCGACTCCTCAAAGCCCATTTGCTTGCCTGCTTCCACCATGGCTTTGACCAAATAATAGAAATATGCAGGGCCACTACCGCTCAAGGCCGTTACGGCATCGAGCATGGATTCGTCTTCCAAAAACACCGAACGCCCCGTGGCATTGATGAGGTTATCGACTTTTAACAATTGAGCAAAACTCAACTCTTTCGCGGCCGAAAAGCCTGTGATACCCATTCCCAACATCGCGGGGGTATTAGGCATGGCCCTGATGACCAAACGATGATTTAGGGTTTCTTGAATGGTAGAAATCGGAATCCCCGCCATGATTGACAAAACCACTTGTTGCGGTTGAAGGACTTCTCGTAAGGCGTCCTGAACCATACCGAAATCTTGCGGCTTCACCGACAAAATCACCACGTCGTACTCGCCCACGTGCGCGCTGATGGTTTCGATCACCACGCCCGTATTTTCGGTTCGCAGGTTTTCAGCGCGATTGGCGCTTTTTTCAATCAAAAGAAGGTTTTCTTTTTTTACTAAATCATATTGCAAAAACGACTTGGCAAAGGCCATTCCCATGTTTCCGCAACCTACAATGGCAATTTTCATCAGTTTCGACTAAGAAGTTGGTGGTTAAAATGCAAAATTGATGATATTTTGGTAATAAATCTTGTTTTTGAGTAAGTTTACAAAAACAAGTAAGTAAGATGAATCAAGAAATCGCAGGCGTTTATTTAAGTAAAGTTACTATTTCAGACTTTTATTGCTTCAAAGGGGAGAATGAAATTAACTTCACTCGCCCTGATGGACGTTATCAGCAGTGGAATGTAATTTTGGGTAATAACAATACAGGAAAGACGACTATTTTGAGGTTATTGAGTGGGTTGAGTGCTACTACAATTAAGGACCTTAGTGCTATAGTTGTTACTCCTTGCATTTTTAAGCATTCACGCTATATGTGGAATTTTGAAACTAATAATCTTCTTTTCAAAATTACATCTGCAATACAAAAAAGTAATCTAAATCAAGTCAGAAATTTAAACAAAACCTGGTCATATTACCTTGATAAAGAGACAAATGATATAGTTACATCAGCGTTCTTATCCACCTCACCCAATTATGAAGATTTTCAAACTTTCAAATTTTATGGTTACGGAACATCTCGTAAAATGTCCGAAACAAATATTATAGACAACAACTATGAAGATGAGCTAACAGGGCTTTTCTATGATAATTACGAACTTACTAATGCAGAAGAATGGCTTTTACAGTTAGACTATGCCGCTAAAAGTGGTATTGAAAACGCAAATACCGTTTTAGAAAAGTTAAAAATAGTCCTCTCTAGTGGGCTTTTGCCCGATGTCAAATCCATAGAATTAAAATCTGAGCTTGACCCCAAAACCAATAGCGTCAAAAACTACGCCCTCTTTGACACCGACTATGGTAAAGTTCGGTTAAAGGAGTTGGGTTACGGCTACCAATCGACCATGGCCTGGGTCGTGGACTTGGCAAAAAAATTATTTGAACGCTATCCGCAGCTCGATAATCCCCTCACGGGGCCTGCCGTCGTTCTTGTAGATGAAATAGATTTGCACCTACATCCCGATTGGCAGCGCAAAATCATTAAGCATTTAAGCACTATTTTCCCCAATACCCAATTTATCGTCACCGCGCATAGTCCGTTGGTGGTGCAATCAGCGGAAGACATTAATCTTATCATTTTAGAAAAAGGCGAAAACGGTCAAACCCATATTCGCCAAGAATTTGGCACCTACCAAGGATGGACAATCGAGGAAATTTTACAGGATTTAATGGGGTTAGGAGAAAAAACTTTATCCGACCGATATTTATATCTATTGGGCGAGTTTGATGCGGGACTAGATTCGGAAGATTATCCTAGAGCCCAAGCCGCATACGATGAACTCATCCCTCTTTTACACCCAACCAGTAGCCAACGAAAACTCCTCAAGTTGCAATTAGGAGCCATCGCCCCCGCCACAGTATGATTCGATTGCAAGACGTACCTCCTCCCGAGGAATTAACCGACGAGTTGGTTGTTCAATTAACCCATGAGTTCAAAAGTACAGGCAAACCTGTCTGGAAAAAGCCATTCATTACTGATAAGTTGCTAGAAATGACGCATCAAAAATGCGCTTTTTCTGAATGTTTATTGAACCAAGAGGGAAAATACGCCGAAGTAGAGCATTTTCACCCAAAATCATTATACCCCGACGAAGTTCTTGATTGGAAGAACCTAATCCCTATTAACGGAGCCTGTAATAAATCTAAAGGCAGCCACGATACCAAAAACGCCCCCATTATCAACCCTCGCTACGACAACCCGCAAGAACATCTGTATTTTCAAGGCTACCGATTTAAAGCCAAAAGTGAACAAGGACAACTTACCATTGATGTCTTTAATTTGAACGACCGCAAACAATGGGTCGATAAGAGGTACACCATTGGAATAGAGGCGGTGGAAAGACTAGAAGAAATCAGAGATAGGCTCAAGGACTACGATTCAAGCCTCTCCAAAACAATCCCAAAACGCAATAATATCGTAAGGCGGTTGCGGAATCTTTTCTATGCAGGTACGCCAAGTGCCGAATACAGCTCGGTAGTAGCCTCATACCTTCTGCACGATGATGATTTTATCGTTATTAAAAACCTTATGCAAAAAAATGAGCTTTGGGACGACGAATTCGAATCCTTAGAAATGCAAATGCGTTTTTGCGCTTTGGACGTAAAAGAGTAAAAGTCATAGTCACACTTTCGCCGTTCGTCGCAAAGTTGCTTCTAAGTTCGTTTGACCTCAATCAATCTTACCAAATTTGAAGTAACAAACTAAAAAACAGCTTTTTTACGTATGAGAAAGTATGTACTTCTTCTATTTTGTGGAGTAATCAGTTCATCATTGATTGCCCAAAAGAAACCAAAAAAAACAACGCCGCCCCCCGCGCCGATTGCAAAAAAAGCCCTCACGCACGATGTGTATGACTTTTGGAAAGACATCCCTGAGCGCGTTGTCAGCAACAACGGGCAGTGGTTTGGCTATGCCCTCAACCCACAAGAAGGCGACGGCAAAGTCGTTTTTCAACATTTTGTCACAAACCAAACCGATTCGGTAGCTCGCGGTGGCGAATTGCGTTTTTCCAACGATTCGGAATTTGCCGTTTTCAAAATCAAGCCCCAATTAAGCACTACCAAAACTGCCAAACGGGCCAAAAAGAAAAAGGACGAAATGCCGAAGGACTCGCTGGGTATTTATGCGCTTTCGACCAAAAAACTCAGCAAATTTCCTGCCATTCAGTCATTCAAATTACCCGAAAAAGGCAGCGAATGGGTCGCCTACTTAGGCGAAAGCCCCAAAGTAAAGCCTGATACCACCAAAAAAGCCCCCACGAGACGCGCCAAACGCGAATCGGACGAAAACGGTTATCGCTTGGTAACGCGCATCCTCAAGACCAATACCGAACGCGCATTCGGTTTTGTGACCGATTATGAAGTAAGCAAAAATGGCAAACGGTTGGCATTTGCAACCTCAGGAAGCGATTCTACCAAAGCGGGAGTTTATGTCTTTGAACCTGCGTCAAACCAACTTCAACAGGTCTATGAAGGGCATTCAAAACACAAATTCAAAAAGCTTTCTTTTGACGAAAATGGCGACCAATTGGCCTTCATCGCTGATTTGGACACCAACAGCAAAGCGCAAATTCGTTTGCCCAAATTATTCTACTGGAAGGCAGGCCAAGCGACTGCCGCTCGCCTAGCCGATGAGACGAACCAACCAGCGGCGCAAGGCTGGCTAGTGAGTGGCGAATATACACCCCGTTTTGCCAAGGATGGTTCCAAATTATTTTTTGGCACCAACCCCAAACCGATTGTACAAGATACCACCTTGCTTACCGAAGAGATTGTCAACGTAGAAGTATGGCATTGGCAAGACGAACGCCTTCAAACGCAACAAAAAGTGAGCCTTGAACGCGACAAAAAGCAGTCGTACTTGGCCGTTGCTCACCTCAATGACTTAAAATTGACGCAGTTGGGAAGTTTAGAGGTTCCTGATGTTACACTTGTCAACGAAGGCAATGCTGATTTTGTCATTGGTAAATCTGACCGCCGCTATTCGCACCAGCACTGGGACTGGAACCCCGTGGAGGATGCCTACCTCATTAGCCTGCGCGATGGTTCTAAAAAAATGGCCAAAGAAAAAATAGAAGGCAGTGCTCGCACCTCACCAGAAGGCAAGTATTTGTACTGGTTTTCTAACCCTGATACGGCTTGGTTTGCGCACGATATTGCCGCCAATCAAACCATTCAGTTGACCAACAACAAAACTGTTAAATACGCCGACGAAGAAGATGACCATCCCGATTTTCCCAATCCGTACGGAATAGCAGGTTGGACTAAAAACGACCAGTACTTGTTGGTATATGACCGTTTTGATATTTGGCAAATTGACCCTAAAAAGCCAGCATCGTTCGTAAAATTAACCGATGGACGCGCAGCCAAAAATCAGTACCGCTACGTACGGTTGGATGCCGAAGAGCGTAATATCGACCTCAGTAAGTCTCTTTTGCTGCGTACGGTCAACGAAACTACCCGCCAAGAAGGTTTCAGTCAGCTAACGGGCAGCGCAATCCAGCGCTTGTACGAGGGGGATTTTAAAGTTGGAATGGCCATTTTGAAGGCCAAAGACGCTGACCGTGTTCTTTTCACCAAAGAAACGTTCAAAGAGTACCCCGATTGGTACGCGACGGATTTAAGTTTCAAAAACGTAAAACGCGTTACCGAAGCCAATGCCCAACAAGCCAATTACTGGTGGGGAAGCGTCGAAATCGTCAACTGGCGCGCGGGTGATGGTACACCATTGCAAGGTTTGCTCTACAAGCCTGAGAACTTCGATCCGACCAAGAAATACCCCATGATGACGTATTTCTACGAAAAAAACTCAGAAAATATCCATACCCACTACGCCCCGCGCCCAATTCGTTCGTACATCAACTTCTCGTATTTTACCAGCAACGGATACCTGGTTTTTGTACCTGATATTGTCTATAAAGACGGCTACCCAGGCCAAAGCGCGTACAATTGCATTGTGCCAGGGGTGTTGAGTATGATTGATAAAGGGTTTGTGGATAAGGATAAAATCGGTATCTCAGGCCACAGCTGGGGCGGCTACCAAACAGCTTACCTTGTGACCCAAACCAATTTGTTTCGTGCAGCCGAAGCAGGCGCTCCCGTCTCTAACATGACAAGTGCCTACGGCGGAATTCGCTGGGATTCAGGGATGTCGCGTCAAGCACAGTATGAGCGTACGCAAAGTCGTATTGGTGGGACGCTTTGGGAAAAGCCCATGCAATACCTCGAAAACTCGCCGCTTTTCCACGCTCCTAAAATTGAAACACCCGTGTTGATGATGCACAACGACGACGATGGTGCTGTGCCTTGGTACCAAGGCATCGAGTTTTACATGGCGCTCAAGCGCCTCAACAAGCCCGTTTGGATGCTTAATTACAACGGAGAAAAACATGGGTTAACAAAACGACAGAATATGAAAGATTTTGCCGTACGTTTGTACCAATATTTTGACCACTACCTCAAAGATGCGCCTGCTCCCGAGTGGATGTCGGAGGGCCTTCCGATGGTCGAAAAGGGAATCCGTCAAGGACTTAGCCCCGTTTCTTCTCAAAAGGCTTCGCAGCTTGGTAGTGGCTCGCAAAAGTAGTCCTCTATCTAGACCTATAAGGTTTTAAAAACCTTATAGGTCTGGTCTGTTTTTAAACGATGCCAATTGAATGTATTATTTATCCGCTTTCTTCTACTACTTTCTTCTCATCCCTATCTCACGCCTTCCGTTTGGGTTTTTATATGCGATTGCCGACGGCCTAAGTTGGCTTTTTTTCAACGTAGTGGGATACCGCAAACAAGTAGTTGTAGAAAATATCCGTAACTCTTTCCCCGAAAAATCAGAAGCTGAAGTACAGCAAATTGCCCGCGACTTTTACACGCATTTGTGTACGCTTATCATCGAGACGGTCAAAGCATTTAGCATGACCCGTGCCGAATTTATGCAACGAGTATCTTTTACGGGATTAGACCTGCTCGACCATTATGCAAAACAAGGGAAAAGCGTCATTCTTGCGGCGGGGCACTGCCACAATTACGAGTGGCTTGTGACGGGCATCGACCCGCTGGTAAAGCACAAAGTAATGGCCTTATATCGTCCTTTGAACAATCGTTTTTTTGACGAAAAAATCAAGCAGAGCCGTAGCAAATTAGGCTTAAACTTAGCATCGATTTACGAAATAAAATCGCAGTTTGGGGAGCAAGTGGTCGAGCAACCCGTGGCGGCGGCCTTTGCCATGGATCAATCGCCGTCCAATCCAGAAAGTGCTTATTGGATGCAGTTTTTAAACCAAGACACACCCATTCTGTTTGGTACCGAAAAATACGCCAAAGAATACGACCTTCCCGTAGTTTTTGGACATATTCATTCAAAAAAACGCGGCTACTACTACGCTAATTTTGAACTCCTTACCGAAACCCCGCGCGAAACTGCGTACGGGGAAATCACCGAAAAAATGATGAAGTGGCTCGAAGCTGATATTCGTCAAGAACCTGCGACTTGGCTATGGAGCCATAAACGCTGGAAGCACAAACGCACTACCGCCCAATCGCCACTTTCCGAAGGATAGAATCAATCACAAAACGGGTGGTGATGCCATCGGCCTCGGCTTCGTAGTTGAGCATAATACGGTGGTTGAACACGTCGGGAGCTACTTCTTTGATGTCTTCGGGAAGCACGTAGTCACGCCCATCCATGTACGCCAAAGCTTTGGCGGCAAGGTTGAGTTTGATGGTTCCGCGCGGCGACACCCCAAACTGAATATAGCGGGCTTCTTCGCGAAGGGCATAATCCAACGGGCGACGCGTGGCAAACACCAACTCTACGATGTAGTTTTCGAGGGTTTCGGACAACGTGATTTGGTTGATTTCCTGGCGGATTTGGGCAATGTCTTTTTTGGACAAAATAGGCTTAGGCTCATAATTATAATCCAGATTCGACATCCGACGCATGACCTCCAATTCTTGCGGTTTGGTGGGATAATCCACAAACACTTTCATCATAAAACGGTCTAATTGCGCCTCAGGAAGCGGATACGTACCTTCTTGTTCTACGGGGTTTTGAGTCGCCAACACAAAAAACGGTTGATCCAATTGGAACGTTTCTTCTCCAATGGTCACTTGTTTTTCTTGCATGGCTTCAAGCAACGCTGACTGCACTTTAGCAGGCGAACGGTTGACCTCATCGGCCAAAATCAAATTGGCAAAAATCGGCCCTTTTTTTACTTCGTAATCGCCCAATTTGGGTCTATAAATCATCGTCCCGACAATATCAGCAGGCAACAAGTCGGGCGTAAATTGGATACGTTGAAAATCGAGACTTAGCACACGGGCTAGGGTGTTTACTGTCAGTGTTTTGGCCAACCCAGGCACCCCTTCCAACAAAATATGGCCTCCCGTAAAAAGCCCTACTAAAAGGCGGTTGATGAGGGTTTCTTGCCCTACCACTACCTTACCCATTTCTTCAAAAACAGCTTTTATTTTTTTTTGTGACATCTTGGTTTGTCGCTTTTTTTCAAAATCTCAAAGCGTAAAGTTAGGCATTTAGGGCATTATTTTCACAATTCTATTTACTTTGTATGTCAACCCAATTTATAAGCACTGTGTCCGATTTTCGATTAAGAGTTTTTTGTAGTGTAGCCCAACACCTTAGCTTTACCAAGGCAGCGAGTGAGTTGTTTGTTAGCCAACCCGCCGTTACCAAGCACATTCGAGAACTCGAACAACAGTACGGCACGCGCCTTTTTGAGCGCAAAGGCAATTCAGTCGTATTGACCGAAGCGGGCGAAATTTTGAAACGCTATTCGTCGCAGATTTTGCATTTATACCAAGAAGCCGCGTTTGAATTGGGAACACTGCAAGACAAACACAACGGTGTCCTTCGGCTGGGTGCGAGTACGACCATCGGGCAGTATTTGATTGCTCCCCTTTTGGCCAAGTATTACGAAAAGTTTCCGCAGGTAGAGCTTTCTCTGCTCAACGGCAACACCGAAATGATAGAAAATGCCATTCTTACCCACCAAATAGACTTGGGAGTGGTGGAAGGGAAAAAACACCAATCGGGCATCAAATACGTTGATTTTATGGACGATGAACTCGTAGCGGTCGTACACGTGAAAAGTAAGCTAGCCACCCTCAACGAGATTTCGGTACAAGAATTAGTAAAAATTCCGCTGGTACTGCGCGAACGAGGCTCAGGAACGTTGGAAGTGATTGAAAGTGCCCTTAAAGAACACAACCTCAAACTATCGTCGCTTCAAATCGTGATGCACTTAGGAGGTACCGAAAGCATCAAGTCGTTTCTAGAACATTCAAATTGCATGGCCTTTTTGTCCATTCGTTCTATCCAAAAAGAACTAACAACGGGCCAATTGAAAACAATCAAAATCAACGGACTTCCGCTTTTGCGAAAGTTTTGGCTCATTCACCTGCAAGGTCAGCCCGAACCTATGGCCGAGGCATTTATGCGGTTTGCCTTTCGTGAATATCCTAAAAAATAACAACGTATCCATCTAACCTATTTCAATTTTTCTATGAACTCACACATTCACAATCGCCGAGGTTTTCTCAAGAAAAGTGCCCTCACTACCCTTGCAGGCATGGTGGGAACGGAGATTGTTTTTGCCAAAAACATGCCTCCCCACCACGTTCCTCTGGCATTCGACGAAGGGTTGGCAGGAAAACATCCCGACATGGTTGTACTGAGTGACAAACCGTGGAATGTAGAAACGCCACCCCATTTGTTAGACGATGCCATTACACCCGTCGAACGGATGTTTATTCGTAACAACGGACTCATCCCCGAGGAAAAAATCGACCCTTCGGCTTGGACACTCACCATCAAAGGTGAATCGGTCAAGCAAACCAAAACCTACAAAATCAGCGACTTAAAGGCCAAGTTCAAAACTTACACTTACCAATTGGTATTGGAATGCGGCGGCAATGGCCGTTCGGGTTATGTCCCTCAAACCTCTGGAAATCAGTGGGACCAAGGGGCGGTGAGCTGTGCCGAATGGACGGGCGTGCGCCTCAAAGATATTTTGAACGACGTGGGTCTAAAAGACGATGCCGTTTATATTGGGTATTATGGCAAAGACCTGCATCCGAGCCGCGACCCGAGTAAAGTGGTGATTTCGCGCGGCGTTCCCATCAAAAAAGCCTTGGAAGAAGAAACCCTCATTGCGTGGGCGCTCAACGGCAAAGACCTCCCGCTCATGCACGGTTTTCCGCTGCGCCTTGTGGTAGGTGGCTGGCCTGCATCGGTATCGGGCAAATGGCTTCACACCATTGCAGTACGCAACAAAGAACACGACGGTGCCAAAATGGACGGCCACAGCTACCGAGTACCGCGCCAAACTGTGATGCCAGGGGAAAAACTAGCAGAAACGCCCGAAAACTTCCGCATCATTGAGTCGATGCCCGTAAAATCGCTTATTACGTTCCCTAAAACGGGGGCAATGCTTGATGCAGGAAAATCGCTTGCACTACGCGGCCACGCGTGGGCAGGCGACGTAGCAGTCAAAGAAGTAATGACCTCGATTGACTACGGATCAACCTGGCAAAAAGCGACGCTCAACGCGGCTAAAAACCGTTTGGCGTGGCAACAGTGGTCGGCCCAATTATCCTTTCCTCAAAAAGGCTATTATGAAGTTTGGGCTCGTGCCATCGACACAAACGGGGTGTCGCAACCGATGGTGATTCCTGCGTGGAACCCAGGCGGTTATCTCAACAATGCTTGTCACCGTATTGCCGTTAAAGTCGTTTAACCCCATTTCACTATGAAAACGAACATCGTATTCTTTTGTGCGGCCGTGGTGGCGTTTTGTTTCGCGGCCATTCGCCGCGAGCCGTCCGCCCATCCGTCAGCGACACTGACCGCCGTTGCCGACAGTATCGATAAAGAAACAGGATTGGCCCTCGACCCTAACTTCATGATTGTGAAGGCTCAATGTACGAGTTGCCATTCCCCAAAACTCATTCTTCAGCATCGCTTTACCCGCGACGAATGGTTGAGTAAAATTCGCTGGATGCAGCGCAATCATAAATTGTGGGATTTGGGAGAATCAGAAAAAACGGTTCTCGATTACCTAGCCAAACACTACGCTCCTAGCCAAAGTGCCTACTCGCGGCGCGAGGCATTGCGTAATGTAAAATGGTATAAATTAGAGAAATAATGAACTTAATGAGTTTCAATGATAATAGACTAAACCTCTCCTTACAATGCTCTCGCCTTTCTTCGTCAGTGCTCTACTGTTTATCAGCATTTTAGCCATCATCATTTTAAGCTCACGATACAAGTTCAACACCTTTTTTGTGCTGGTACTCGTAGCGATGGGCGTAGGATTTGCCGCAGGGATGGACGGAGAAAATGTACTCAAAGCCCTCAAAGTAGGTTTTGGAGGTACACTCGAAAAAATTGGTTTACTGATTATATTGGGAGCTACGCTGGGTGTTATTTTAGATAAAACCAACGCCACCCTCAGTCTTGCCCATTTTGTTTTAACTAAAACGGGCGAACGCTACGCTCCCTTGGCCGTCAGTATCATTGGTTTTTTGATTGGACTACCGATTTTTTGCGACTCAGGCTTTGTCGTATTGAGCGGGCTTGTCGTTTCTTTGGGGCTTCAATTACCCCAAAAGCGAATATCTCTTGTAGGCTGTTTGGCTACTTCGCTTTATGCGGTGCATTGCTTGGTTCCTCCGCACCCTGGAATCACCGCCGCCGCTGGCGTTCTGAGTGTCGATTTAGGAAAAGCCATGTTATTAGGCGTAGTGGTCGCATTACCCGCTGCCATTGTAGGGTATCTGTACAGTCTTGCCCAACCAACTCCCAAAATAGAAACGCCCGATAAAAATCCCTTACCTACCCCGACAATTCCGACCGAAAATCTTCCTTCTCCTTTGCCCTCATTTCTACCGATTATCATTCCTATTGCCCTTATTTCGCTCAAATCGGTCGTATTACTCAGCCCCGAAACATTACCTCCTGTTTTACTTACAATGGTCAAGTTTTTGGGTGAGCCTATTCCTGCCCTTATTGTTGGCTTACTGCTGACCTTACCATTGTTTCGTCCACTGCAAAAGGAGCAACTCAATGCCCTTTTCGACGATGCCATCTCCAAAGCAGGACCGATTTTGATTGTAACGGCGGCGGGGGGAGCTTTTGGAGAAATCATCAAAGGACTTGAACTCGGAAAAGTCTATGGTTCGGCCATTGCTTCGGGTGGCTGGGGACTACTTATCCCGTTTGGGTTAGCCGCTATTTTCAAAACCGCCCAAGGGTCTTCGACGGTTGCTGTTGTCTCTACTGCTTCGTTAATTGCGCCTTTGTTAGATTCATTAGGTTTTGCTTCCGAAACTGGCACGATGCTGGCCCTACTTGCTACGGGCGCAGGTTCGATGGTGACTTCACACGCCAACGATTCTTACTTCTGGGTCATTTCCCGCTTTGGCAATCTGAGCGTATCTCAGACCTTGCGTCTCTTTTCACCAGCCTCTACCCTGATGGGCCTGGTCGCATTGGGCATGGTTTATCTTTTGAAGTTTTTTCTTCTGTAAACGTGTTGAGGGTTGCTCACAAATCGACGTATTCGGGTTGTGAGCAACCCTCAGCACGCCATTATGAGCCCCCTTCGGCACAATTATTCGACACGCTACATCGCTCGGGCGCCCTCGTCCACCTTCGACATTCGCAGAATTTCTTGTACTTTTGAGGAATATTTGTCCATCTTCCCCGAATGAGATACCACCGTGTGTTGGTCGAAGCGATTGTTTTTTCGCTCGGCGAAATTTTTGAAAAAGGCCGTCAAGCCGATAAAGTGATTGAGCAAGTCCTCAAATCAAACCGTAAATGGGGCGCTCGCGACCGCGGTTTTATTGCCGAAAATACCTACGAAATCGTCCGCTGGTGGCGGTTGTTATTGTTTGTAAGCCAAGAAGAACGACCCGCTTACAGCGATATTTTTGCCATTTGGCAGACCCTCAAAGGCAACGAACTTCCTGCCTGGACCGAATTTGCCCACATTCAGCCGCAGCGTATTCGTCACGCTTACGAAGAAGCCAAGAAAATCCGAAAAGTCCGCGAATCTATCCCCGATTGGCTCGACGAAGTGGGCGCTTCGGAATTAGGAGAGAAATGGGACGATGAGCTGCACGCGCTCAACCAAACCGCCCCCGTTGTTTTACGCGTCAATACCCTCAAAACCAACCGCGAAGCACTTCAAAAGCAGCTGGCGGAAGATGGCATTCAGACGAACCCACTTCCTTCGTTGCCGTCTGCGTTGGCGTTGACAGAAAAGAAAAATGTATTTCAAACGGAAGCGTTCAAAAATGGCTTTTTTGAGGTTCAAGACGCGGGTTCGCAGGTGATTGCTCCCACGCTCGACGTTCAGCCTGGAATGCGGGTCATTGATGCTTGTGCAGGCGCGGGTGGAAAAACCCTGCATCTAGCAGCATTGATGCAAAACCAAGGGCGATTGATTGCCATGGACGTAGAAAACTGGAAACTAGACGAACTTCGCCGCCGCGCTCGCCGCAATGGGGTAAGTAACGTAGAAACGCGCCTCATCGAAGCCAAAACCATCAAGCGTCTCCGCGAAACTGCCGATCGCGTTTTGTTAGATGTGCCTTGCTCGGGTTTGGGAGTACTTCGGCGAAATCCTGATTCTAAATGGAAAATTATGCCCGAATTTTTGGAACAAATTCGCCAAACGCAGTACGATATTTTAAGCCATTACTCACAAATGGTCAAACCTGGCGGCAAATTAGTCTATGCCACTTGTAGTATTCTACCCTCGGAAAGCGAAAATCAGGTGCAGCGCTTTCTAAAAGAGCAAGGCCAACAATGGACGCTTGAAACCGAAACGCGCACCTCTCCCGCCCGCAACGGATTCGACGGGTTTTATATGGCATCGTTGGTAAAACCTTGTTAAAAACCACCTTTTTTACGTTATTTGTCCAAGGAACCACTCACCCATAATGCTTACCATTCAAAGCAACGTTTCACTCAAGCCGTATAATACCTTCGGTATCGATGCCACCGCACGCTACTTGGTAGAAGTAGAAAACGAAGAAGATATTCAGACACTCCTTCAGCTTCCGAATGCACACACGTCCCCTATGCTTATTTTGGGCGGGGGCAGCAACCTTCTCCTCACGCAAGACTTCAATGGGTTGGCGGTCAAAATCAATCTCAAAGGCATTCAAGTTGTGAAAGAAGACCAAGAACACGTGTGGGTACGGGCTGGAGCTGGTGAAAGTTGGCACGGTTTTGTGATGCACTGCGTCGAAAAAGGCTGGGCTGGCATCGAAAATTTGTCTTTGATCCCTGGTACCGTCGGAGCCGCACCTATGCAAAATATTGGTGCGTACGGTGTCGAAATCAAAGACACCTTCGACCGCCTCGAAGCAGTACAGTTATCTACGGGCGAGAAACACATTTTTACCAATGCTGATTGTCGCTTTGGCTACCGCGATAGTGTGTTTAAAAACGAAGTGAAAGGCCAATATATCATCAGCAGTGTTCAGTTTAAGCTGGCCAAACAGCCTACTTTTCAGGTATCGTACGGCGACATTCAAACGACCCTTACGCAAATGGGCGTGAAGGAATTAAGCATTCGAGCAGTAAGTGAGGCCGTCATCAAAATTAGACGTAGTAAACTCCCCGACCCCGCCGAAATCGGAAACGCGGGCAGTTTTTTCAAAAACCCCGAAATTCCTGCTTCGCAGTACGAAGCACTTAAAATCCAATACCCATCCATTCCAGGCTATGTTATCAACGACACGACCGTAAAAGTGCCCGCAGGTTGGTTGATTGAGCAAAACGGTTGGAAAGGAAAGCGTTTTGGCAGCATTGGAGTTCATACCCGACAAGCGCTGGTACTGGTAAACTACGGCGGGGGAAAAGGCGCTGATATACAACAGCTTGCTTATAAAATTCAAAACTCCGTCGAAGAGCAATTTGGCATCCGGTTACATACAGAGGTGAACTTCATATAAAAAAAAGTTGGCCAGAAACTAGCCAACTTTTCGGAACCTTCCTCTTTTTTAACCAAAAATTAAAATTTTTGATGTTTCCTTAAAAAACAAACCTCTATATCTTTTTACTCTCCTTTTTTCGTCTTTTTGGTTTATATTTATTGGAGAGTTGTTAAAACTTATCTGTAGCAGCCTAATTCACTCACTGCGCTTTTTATAACATAAAATCTTCGCCAAATCGTTCTAAGGACAACTGAAAAGTTCCCTTTAAACGGCCAACTGCCCGAATTTGTCTATTCTCCCCTAAAATGCGTGTTCGTACACGTACAATTTGTCTTTCAATTCTTTTCGGGCAATGTGAATCCTGTTTTTCACTGTCCCAATCGGAATACGCAAACGCTCCGCAATTTCATGGTATTTGAACCCTCGGTAGTGCATCATAAACGGCGTACGGAACGATTCTTCTAACGAATCTACGGCCCGATTGATGTCATTCATTACAAAGTTCGAAGGGGCTTCGTTATCAGTGCTATTCTCAAGCGAATTGATGTAATGCAAATTTTCAGATTCGTCGATGAAGGTATTCTTTCTCACCATGCGCTGATAGTTGGTGATAAAGGTATTCTTCATAATCGTGTAGAGCCACGCTTTCAGGTTCGTTCCATCAGCATATTTTTCACGGTTAGTAAACGCCTTCAACAAGGTATCTTGAAGCAAATCATTGGCATCATCACTGTCTTTGGTGAGGCGCATTGCAAATGGTTTCAATGACTTTGAAACTTTTGAAATATTGTAAGTGAATTCTATGGCGGTCATGGTTTTGGGATTGTTGATTTTTGTTTAATCTTTATGAAGCAAAGTTAAACAATAACATTTTACAATACCAAACCTATTTTGGAAATTATAGAACAAAATCATACTAATTTTATTCTAAGCGACTAGTTTTAATGTCTTTTATAGCGCCTTTTTTCCAAAAAAATATGTCAAAAATCGGCGCAAAAGCGGCCTTTAGCACAAAAAAGTACAATTTCTTATTTTGTTTAATTTATATCAAAATAAGTTAAACAAAATAAGAAACTCTAATACCTGTTTAATATTAAAAAACAATACATTAAACAAAATAGCCACCATTTACCAAAGAGCACAACAAAAAAGCGCCACTTTCGATGGCGCTTTTTTGGGTATCTACTTATCTCAAAATGAGAGACCTTTTAAAGTGCGTAATAAAAATCTAAAGGGTTTGGGTACAAAAACGAATAGGGAAGGTGCGTTTGCAGGCGCTCCGACGAAATCAATTTGTAAGGCGCTGAAGCATCATCCTCAAACGTTGGAGGAATATACCCAAACGGTTCGCAGCTCCCCAAATAAACCTCGCGGCGAGTAGGATGTTGGGGCGAAACCACATTATAGGTTTGATTCCAGGCTTCGTTGGGTAAAGATAAAAACGTTTCAATGATTCCGATGGCGTCGTCGCGGTGCAGGTAATTGACGGGTAAATGCCCCGTCGTCAGATTTTTTTTGCCCGATACGTATTTCGCAGGAATGCGCTCGTAGCCCATCAAGCCACCGCAACGAAGCACTAGCCACGTTTTTCCTACCTCCTGAATGATACGCTCGGCTTCCACCAAGGCAGGTGCCGCCGACTGCTCGGGCGTTGTTACGTCGTCTTCTACCGCCGTCCGATTGTCATCGGCATATACCGACGTTGAACTTACGTAAATCACACGCTGCACCGAACTATTTTTTAGCAAAGTGGCCAAGTACCCGATTTGGGCAGGATGAAACGTCGCACCCGTTTGAGCCAATCTTGGCGGGATATTTACGACCAACACTTCCGTATCCAATAAATAGTCCCAGCCTATTCCTTTCGGTTCGGGCGACAATTGCAGCCAAAGCGGCTCAATCCCCGCCTGACGCAGTTCGCTCAGTTTTTCGGCACGGGTTGTTGAGCCCCTTACTACGTGCCCTTGTTCGATGAGTTTTTTGGCCAAAGGCAAGCCCAGCCAGCCACACCCTAAAATGCTTACTTTCATGGTTTTTCAAAACGTAAGGTTG
Organism: Runella limosa DSM 17973; assembly: GCF_000482465.1. GTDB lineage: Bacteria > Bacteroidota > Bacteroidia > Cytophagales > Spirosomataceae > Runella > Runella limosa. The sequence continues at coordinate 835,053 of NZ_KI519420.1, read as the reverse complement.
CCCATTGGTTCAGCGTTTTTTGAGCTACTAACTTTAGCCCAACTTCTTCTGCTTTTTGCGTAATATCCGCTATATCAAACTCGTAAAAACCGCTTACCATCATCGTACCACCTGCTTTCAAAAACGTTTCATAGATAGGGATTTCACGAAGGAGGATGTTGCGGTTGATGTTGGCCAACACAATATCGTAGGTATCGTGCGGACAGTCTTCGATGGTTCCTTGAAAAACGGTCATGTGTTTACAACCATTCATCTCGGCATTTTCGACGGCATTGAGGTACGCCCATTCCTCGATGTCGAAAGCGGTGAGTTTGGTGGCTCCCAACATTTCTCCCAAAATCGCCAAAATACCCGTGCCACTTCCCACGTCGAGCAACGATTTTCCCTGATGATCCAGCGAAAGTTGTTGTTCCATCACCAAGGTAGTGGTTTCGTGATGACCCGTTCCAAACGACATTTTGGGGTCAATCACAATTTCGTACTGAAACGCAGGGTTCGGTTCGTGGTACGACGCACGTACGCGGATTTTTCCCGCCACTTCAATCGGCTGGTAGTTTTTCTCCCACTCTTCGTTCCAATTTTTGGGTTCTAGCTGTTGGTATTCCACCGCAATCGGCGTCATTGACTGGTAGTCGTCAACCAATTGCTGAAGTTGAGCAGCGTCAAATTGTTCATCTATAATATAGGCCAAAAGTCCTTCGTCGGTTTCGACAAACGACTCGTAGCCAATTTGGCCTAATTCAGCCATGACGATTTCGTTAAAATCAGGATTGAGCGTCAAACGCGCTTCATAATAAGTAGCAGGCATAGTTGAATAAATTACCGTTTCGCTGCAAAGGTACGTCCAATCTGATTTTAAATTACATTTGCACAAACCATTCATGTCTGATGTTTTACGTTTCCACTACCCCACTACCTTTTGAACAACTCGCCACGGACTTTGAAGGCGAATTGTATTTCGACACCACCACACCTCACCAAGCCATTCGTAAATTGTATTCTACCGACGCTTCGGTTTATCAAGAAATGCCCTTGGCGGTGGCGTTGCCACGCAGTAGTAAGGACATTCAACAATTGATTGCGTTTGCTACCCGCCACCAACTTACGCTTATTCCAAGGGCCGCAGGTACATCGCTTGCGGGGCAAGTGGTGGGCAACGGCATTGTCGTCGATATTTCTAAATATTTTGATAAAATTCTGGAAGTCAACCCGCAAGAACGCTGGGTTCGGGTTCAGCCTGGCGTTATTCGTGACGACCTCAACGCCTTTTTGAAACCGTACGGCTTGATGTTTGGCCCCGAAACCTCTACCGCAAGCCGCGCGATGGTGGGCGGAATGATTGGCAACAATTCCTGCGGGCTTCATTCTATCAGTTGGGGCACCACCCGCGACCATTTGTTGGAAGTAAAAGCCCTGCTTTCCGACGGTAGCGAAGTTCATTTTGGTCCCGAAGCTTCAAAGACTAATTCTCCAAAAAATACCGAAGGCGATTTGAGACAAAAAATCGACAACGAGATTTTCGCCCTGCTTTCAACGCCTTCTTACCAAGAAGAAATTCATAAAAACTTCCCCAAAAAAACCGTCACTCGGCGCAACACAGGCTACGCCCTCGACGCCCTGCTTGAGACGGTTCCTTTTGGCGGAACGGAAGCGTTTAACCTGTGCCGACTCATTGCAGGTTCGGAAGGAACGCTGTGTTTTGTGACCGAAGCCAAACTGAATTTATTGCCGCTGCCTCCTGCCGAGTTGGGCTTGTTGTGCATTCACTGCACATCGTTGCACGAGTCGCTGTTGGCCAATGGCCTTGCCATGCGACATCAACCGTTGGCGTCGGAATTGGTGGACAAATACATCATGGATTTTACCAAAGGCCACAACGAATACCGCCACAATCGCTTTTTTATCGAAGGCGACCCCGCTGCCATGCTGATGGTCGAGTTTGGCGCTTCGACCCGCCCCGAAGTAGAAGCCATGGCCAGTCGCTTAGTGATTGAGCTAAAAGCGGCCAATTTGGGCTATGCTTACCCGCTTCTGTTTGGCGAAGAATCTAAAAAAGCGTGGGATGTACGCAAAGCAGGTTTGGGACTTATCCGCAACCTTCCAGGTGACACCCAGCCCGTCAACCTCATTGAAGACTGTGCCGTGGCCGTAGAAGACCTTCCCGATTACATTCAAGACTTGGGCGAAGTGCTTCAAAAACACGGAGTTCACGCTTCTTATTATGCCCACGCGGGCGCGGGTGAGCTGCACGTAGAGCCAATGGTCAACCTGAAAACATCGGAAGGAAAAGCTACTTTTCGGGCGATTTTGGCCGACACAGCCGTGTTACTCAAAAAATACAACGGCTCGCTCTCGGGCGAGCACGGCGACGGACGTCTGCGCGGCGAGTTTATTCCGTTTATGATGGGTGAGCAGGTGTATGAGCTATTTAGAAAAGTCAAAGCTATTTTTGACCCTAACGGCGTATTTAACCGTGGCAAAATCGTGGATACGCCGCCCATGAACGAATTTCTGCGCTACCAACCCGACCAAATTGCGCCCAAAACCGAAACCGTTTTTGATTTTAGCCACCAAGAAAGTATTCTTCGGTTGGCGGAGAAATGCAGCGGTTCGGGCGATTGTCGCAAAACCCAAATCACGGGCGGGACGATGTGCCCTAGCTACATGGCCAGCCGTCGGGAGCGCGACACTACCCGCGCTCGTGCCAATATGCTGCGTCACTTTTATACCGAGGCTACGCCTACTGCTACCAGCGCCGAAGAAACCAAGGAGATTCTTGACTTGTGTTTGTCGTGCAAAGGCTGTAAGTCGGAATGCCCGTCGAGCGTGGACATTGCCAAAATGAAGGCGGAGTTTTTGCAAAGCTATTATGACAAAAATGGCGTACCATTTCGCGCGCGTTTGATTGCCAACTTTACGCAACAGATGAAGCTCGCAAGCCTCGTTCCTTGGGCGTATAATGCCGTTTTTGGCACTGAAAGTTTACGCAAAATCGCCAACCGCATCGTCGGTTTTCACCCCGACCGTACCATGCCGATGCTGAGTAGCACGACGTTGAAGCATTGGGCAAAGGGCAGAGGACAAAAGACAAAGGGGGAGGGGAAGGTCTATCTCTTCTGCGATGAGTTTACTAATTTTAACGACGTAGAAATTGGGCAAAAAGCGATTCAATTGCTCGAAAAACTGGGCTACGAAGTTATCATTCCTAATCACCTCGAAAGCGGCCGCACGTACCTTTCGAAAGGGCTGGTTAAAGAGGCCAAAAAGATTGCTATTCAAAACGTAGCGTTGCTGAAAGACTTGATTTCGGGTGAGACGCCGTTGGTGGGTATCGAACCTTCCGCTCTATTGACTTTCCGCGACGAATACCTTGATTTAGTCCCCGAAAATCTCCGTCAAGACGCCCAAAAATTAGCCCAAAATGCGTTGCTGTTTGACGAATTTATTGCCCGTGAAATCGACGCGAAGAAAATAGGAAGCGCGCAGTTTACCAACGACCGCCAGCTCATAAAACTACACGGTCACTGCCACCAAAAAGCCCTTGGATCACTGACCCCTACGAAGAAAATGTTGTCATTGCCACAAAACTATCAGGTACAGCTAATTCCGTCGGGGTGTTGTGGAATGGCGGGGTCATTTGGATATGAGCAAGAACATTACGAACTTTCGATGCAAGTAGGAGAATTGGTGCTTTTTCCTACGGTTCGACAACAGCCCGACGATGTGCTTATCGCCGCACCAGGCACCAGTTGCCGTCACCAAATCAAAGACGGTACGGGCAAAAAAGCCCTCCATCCGATTGAGATTTTGTGGAATGCCTTGCGTTAAAATTGACCCTTAATCACTATTTATTTACACCAAATGAAGATGCGATTTTTGTGTACGTTGTTATTGGGAGCGATGCAGTGCCTTGCGCAACCCAATGTCCACATTCGGGGGCATTTTGAGGGCTTTCCATCTTCCCAATACCAAATTTCAATCAGACTCTCAAACTCCTTCTATTCGTCGAGTTCAATTGCGAAAGGGCATACGGATAATCACGGCAACTTTGAAACCGATATTCGTTTAGAAACACCCCAGAAAGTTTCCATTGATTGCCTTGGTTATCGGGTTGATTTTATTTTGTCGCCCAACGACACCCTCGTTTTTTGCAACCCAAGTCGTACCCAGTCACCTCAGGTTCAGGGGCGTACAGGAGCTTTGCATCATTTTTTATACGAAAGTATGCTTCTTGGACGAGATTCTTTGGCCGATAAACCGCTGGTGAGGCACATGTCGTTGGATAATTATAGCACCATCGTCAATGACCTCGCGGATCAGTATTGGGAGCGCTTCCAACGAACGTGTGATACTACCCATTCGTTTGTGAACACCTACGTCATGGCGTCCATTGAAGGGCAAAAATATATTCGTAAACAAGCGCACATTCGGTCGCAGGGTGAACTGTACATCAACGAAAAACCGCCGTTTAAACTCCTTTCAGACGATGCCCGCATCGCGGATTTGTATATCTCGTCTGTTAACCAGCATTTTTTGGGAACGAGTTTAGACATGGGTATGGTGCGAGGGGTATTTGTGATTGCCGACAGCAGCCAATGGGAAAAGTCTTACGATACGCTTTCGGAAGGGCTACAACACCTCCCTCATACGCGCGAGTTGACCCTAGCCCAGCTGACCCACCGCTCGCTTTTTGCCCGTATGACCGTAGGAATGAACCGCAAACCGACCAACTTTAAGCCACTTTTGGAACGCTTTCAGAAAGAGTTTCCCTCTTCTCCCTATTTAGACGCTATCAATGACGCAGTCTATACAACTGAAGTGCGCTTCAAACCCATTGCAAAGCCCAAAAATTAAGCCAATTTAGAGTGTCGAATGCAGAGTGCAGAATGTCGAATTAAATCCGCCTATTCGACATTTTGCACTCTGCCCTCGACATTATTCACCTTCGTTTTATTCATTTTTCAACACTTCAGCGGGGTTGCTTCTTGCTGCTTTGAGCGTTTGCGAGCCAATCATCAGAAAAGCAATCAACAATACTACCAATAATCCCGCCAGCAACTCAACCACCTGCACAGGTGTATGGTAGGGAAAATTGGTGAGTACAAAGCGTTCAAAGAAAACATACGTAACAGGCAAAGCTATACCCGCCGAAAGCAGCAACTGAAAGAGAAACCCACGACTAAGCACATAAATAAGATGGCTCGACGTAGCCCCCATTACTTTGCGAACACTTATCTCTTTCAACCGTGTTTCGGTAGTGTAAGCCACCATTCCAAACAAACCCATGGAAGCAATAGATATCGCTAAAAATGCAAGGAAACCAATGATTTTGAGCAGTGTAGAAAACTCACTGTAGGCTTCTTCAATTTCTTCGTCATAAAATTTTGCCGCCAAAGGATGTACTCGGTCTAGCCCCTTCCACGCTGCCTCTATTTTGGCCTTTGTTGCCAGCAAATCGGTGCTTTTGATTTTTACATTGACGACGGCTCTATCCTCGGGCGTCCAGTGCATAAAAGCAACGGGTTCAATCAGATTATCGACTTTGCCATAGTGAAAATCTTTCATTACGCCCACGATTTCTACTTTGCGAGTCCCCTGAAAATTGGTAAATGTTACCACTTGGCCAATTGCTTTTTCGGGGTTGTTTTGGCCAATGTTAAATCGTTTTAAAAACTGCTGGTTCACAATCATTTCGGTGGCCGCCATTGAGGTAGTGGGGTGCGTCTTAAAACTTCCCCCCGCAATAAGTTGGTACGCATGCAAGGTTAGGTAGTTTTCGTCCACGTTATTGGTCATCACCAGCGCCGAGTCGAGGGAATTTTGGTACTTGACAAAACCTCCCCAAGCATTCCCCACGCTTGTCACAATGACCGACCGCGACAAAGCAGTCACTTCGGGCATTTCGCTCAGTTGTTTGACAAAGGCATCGGGTCGGTTACCCTGCATGTCAATGTTGAGAATGTTTTCGGTACTGAACCCCAAGTCAAAAGAAAGGATGTTTTTGTACTGCACATACCCAACGGCCGTAGTTGTAATAAATATCAAAGTGAGGGTGTACTGAACCACCACAAGGGCTCGCCTTAGGGTAAGGTGTTTGAATACCTTCACGTTCGACACGTTTCGAAGAGCACTCATCGCACTGACTTTTGAAAAGAACAACGCAGGCATAAAACCTGCCATAAGACCCACCGTTACCGAAAAAAGGACAAAAGCTAGTACCATCCACGGCGTGAGTTCAAGTTGTACCGTTTGTTGCATTTCGGGGGCTAGGCTAATCAGTATCGGCCGCAGAATAATGAATAGGACAAAAGACAACACCAGCGCTGCCAGCGAAATCATAATGGCTTCTACCAAAAACTGTTGCCGTACCTCACTTTTCCCTGCCCCAATCGCTTTGCGGAGCCCCACTTCTTTGAAACGGCGCATGGCACGAGCAATCGAAAGGTTGGTATAGTTGAAACAGGCCGATAAAATCACCACCAAAGCAAGCCCCACAAGTATCCACAAAACCATGGGCGGCATGTGAGGCCCCACCGCACCAGGCCCGCCCTCGGTTCGGCGGAGCGTTTCGCCCACCACAATATTGTACAAGGGAAGAAGTTCAAGTTTTATCTTTGTATTGTCATTAGTGAGGTTTTCTTCTTTCGCCACCGTTTCTAGCTGCGACTGAACCGTCGCAACATCGCCGTTTTCAGGCAGTAAAAGATACACGTAATTAGACCATTTGCCAAGCCATTGATCCAAACTCTTGCCTTTGTTGAGCTGTTCGGCCGTTGATAGAGAAACTAACGCCTCAAAATGAATATGCGAAAAAAACGGGACATCCTGCATGACTCCTGTCACTTGGTAATTGAGGGTATCAAACCTAACTGCCTCCCCAAGCACATCTTCGCGGCCAAAAAGCTTTCGGGCAGCGGTTTCTGTTAGCACAATCGAATACGGTTCTTTCAGAGCAGTTGCTACACTTCCTGCTCGCATCGAGAAGCTAAATACGTTGAAAAACGACGGGGTTGCCCAAAAACCCTTGATAGGAAGCACATGAGCTCCCACTTTGGCGTCTTGTGAAAAGTCATTCCCAACAATCGCCACCTCTTCAGCCCCTGCCACTTTTTCCTGAATGAGTTTTCCCACCTTTATCGAGGTGGCAGCGTATTTACCGCTTTGTTCCCCATTGACCGTCCCAATGTTGGTGAGACGGTAGATTCTGTCGCCCTTATCGTGAAACTTATCGTACGAATAAAGATCCAGCACAAAAGCGATTAAAAGCAACCCCACCGACATACTGATGGCAAGACCAACAATGTTGATGAAAGAGAATAGCTTATTGCGCAATAAATTGCGGCGTGATGTTTTAATGTAGCTTCCAATCATAGCCCAAGGTTTAGTTAGTTCTATACTAATTTCTTATCGCAAGTGTACTGAACTATTGGAAGTTAAATACAAAAATGGGGTAAATTGGGCTAAAAATGGGATGAATATCCGTCATAAAATGTCGAATGCAGAGTGCAGAATGTCGAATTAAATCCACTTGTTCGACATTCTGCCCTCTGCACTCGACACTCCAAAATCAGTTTTATTTCAACTTCGTCAGTTCTTCTTTTACAAAATTCATCAATTCGGTAATGTAGCCTTTTGAGAAATCGAAAGGAACGTTAGCTGCGGCGTAAATCTGGCTAATCGGAACGGTGTAACCCAATTTCAAGGCGTTTAAGTAGCCTTCGAGACCCTTTTGTGGGTTTTGTTTGTAGTTTCGCCACACCCCTACGGCTCCTAGCTGCGCCATGCCGTATTCGATGTAGTAAAACGGCACTTCATAAATGTGGAGCTGTTTTTGCCAAATGTATTTCTTTGCGTCTTCGAGTCCGTTCCAGTCGGTTATGGAGTCGCTAAATTGTTCATAAACCGCCAACCACGCTGCTTGCCGCTGCTCAACGGTATGGGTTGGATTCTCATACAACCAATGTTGGAATTTATCAATCGTAGCTACCCAAGGTAAGGTTTCGATAATAGATTCCAAGTGCTGAATTTTAGCGCGGCGTAGGTCATCTTCATTGTCGAAGAACACATCCCAATAGTCCATCGTCAGCAACTCCATGCTCATCGAGGCCAATTCCGCCACTTCGGCAGGAGGGTTTTTAAACGAATTGAGCATCAAATCGCGCGTCACAAAATTGTGTACGGCGTGCCCACCTTCGTGCAGCAACGTCACCAAATCGCGCAGGTTGGAGGTAGCATTCATAAAAATAAACGGCACCCCAATCTCCTCCAACGGATAATTGTACCCACCTGGCGCTTTCCCCTTTCTTGATTCAAGGTCGAGGTGCCCCATGGCCTTCATAATCCGTAAGTAATCACCGAGTTGTGGATCAAGGTTTGTGAAACAGGTGATCGTTTTTTCGAGTAACTCATCACCCGTGCTGAACGGTTTTAGCGGTGGGCGGTTTTGGGGATCAACTTTAAAATCCCACGGACGAAGCGCTTCTAATGCCAACGCTTCCTTACGCTCCTGGGCCATGTCGTTGAGCATCGGCACGACTGCTTCCGCCACCGACTCGTGGAAGTTGAAACAGTCCTGAGGGGTATAATCAAAACGACCAAGCGCCGCAAACATGAAATCGCGGAAGTTGGCAAAACCTGCGTTGGTGGCTACTTCGTGACGCAAATCACGAAGGGAATTGAGTAATTGGTCTAGCGTATCTTTATCCGTCAAGCGGCGCGTTTGAATTTGTTGCCACGCTTCTTCACGTAGGGCACGGTCGGTTGATTGTAATATATCCGACGCTTTTTGGAGCGTCATTTCCTCCCCATTTATCGTCACCGTCATCGCCCCGATAATCGCGCCGTATTTGGCTTGTTCGGTCTGGATTTGGGTTTGTAACGGAATATTTTCTTCCCTAAAAATCTCAATCGCTTTTTTCATTCCGCGCAGCGCCACCTCAAAACCTTGGTCTTTGAGTTCGCTCAAAAAGGGGCTGGCCAAGGCTTTCTTATCCAACTCATTTCCGTAGGTACTGAGCTGCGGCTGAAAGTTTTCCACAAAATCATTAAATTCCTGTTGATATTGTTCGCTGCTGGTATCGCAGGTCATGCGGATGTATCGCCACGCGAAGTTTTCTGACAAATACGATTCTAATTCGCTTTTGTCCAAAAACCACTGACGAAGTTCGTCCGTCGATTCAATGACGCGGTTTTTTAGGTTTTCGTAAAAAGGCTGAAGCTGCTCCCAAGTCGTTAAAGAAAATTCCTCGCCCAAAAACGGACGGGGCGGGCGCTGCGGTATGGTAAGTGCTGACATAAAGCTAAATTTGCAATGTTTTGATTTTGTTGTCTAACAAAAGAACCTAAAAATTGGTTTTTCTGAAAACATCGGACATTTATTTCCCATGCTACTCAATTTTCTCCTTGTGCTCGGCACGTTTGTTTTTATGGAAGGCTTTGCCTGGTTCACGCACAAATACATCATGCACGGCATCATGTGGAACTGGCACGAATCGCACCACGTACACCACAAAGGCTGGTGGGAAACCAATGACCTCTTTGGCATTATTTTTGGCGGGTCGGCTACCGCCCTCATCGTAGTAGGCTCAGAAGTGGAATCACTTCGTTGGTTGATGTACGTTGGTTTTGGCATTACCCTGTACGGCATTGGGTATTTTCTTTTTCACGACGTGATTGTTCACCGTCGGGTAAAAATCAAATTTAAAACCAGCAATCGCTACCTCAACCGCATCATTCGGGCGCATTATATTCACCACAAAGTCCACGAGCGCGACGGTGCCGAGGCGTTTGGTTTTTTGTATGCCCCCAAAAAATACGAGAAAGCTTCCGTGAAGGGCGAATAATAACTCTCAACTACTTCTCAGTTTTTATAGTAGTTTTCATTTGGGCGCGTCTTTTTTCCCAAAATACCAGATTAAGATTATGACAAGATTGTTTTACTGCTGCGCTTTCTTGTTGGCGCTCACGGTAAGTTCGTTTGCCCAGAAAAAGAAAAAAGTCGCATCAACGACCAAAGATGCGATCTTAGTTTTTGCCAAAACCAAGGGATTCCGTCACGCTTCTATTCCTAAAGGAAAGGCGGCGTTGATGTTGCTTGGTGAACAAAACAAATTCGCCGTCGATACGACCGAAGATGCCAGCGTATTTACGTCCGAAAACTTAAAAAAATACAAAGCAGTGGTGTTTTTGAGTACCACAGGCGACGTCCTCAACGATGCTCAACAAACTGCTTTTGAGCAATACATTCGCGGAGGAGGCGGTTACGTAGGGATTCACGCGGCGGCAGATACCGAATACGATTGGCCTTGGTACAATCAGTTGGTAGGCGCGTACTTTTTAAGCCACCCCAAACAGCAAAGCGTGGACGTGGTGGTACACAGCCAAAATCACCCTTCGACGTCGATGCTTCCTGACCGTTGGAAACGTTTTGACGAATTATACAACTATAAAAAAATTGTGTTGGGGATTAAAGTCCTCGCCACGCTCGATGAAAGCACCTACAAAGGGGGCGCAAACGGGGTCAATCACCCGTTTATATGGTATCGTGAATTTGACGGAGGGCGCTCGTTTTACACAGGTGGCGGCCACACCGACGAATCGTTTGTAGAACCATTGTTTGTCCAACACCTTTTAGGCGGCATCGAATACGCCATGGGACGCAAGTCCGTAAAGAAACCAATGTAAGGGGTTACGTTGGCACCTGAGTACAATCACGAAGAAGGCAGGCCCGCAAGGAACCTGCCTTTTTTATACACCAAAAATCAGCGAAAATGATGCTAAAACTGCGTTTTTTTTGGTACTTTACACAAAATTCTATTTCGACTTTCCTTACCCATGAAGATAAGAGGTAAAAGTGTATTTAAGTACCAAATACACACCCCTACAACCGTTCAAATGCTTCTTAGTCCCCGACGTCAAGAAGGACAATCTGTCCTCAAAGAAGAATTTAGCACCGACCCTTTGGTGCCTTTTAGCAACTACAACGACTCTTATGAAAACCATTGCGTGCGCGCCGTTCTCCCCGTCGGGCAGCTAACAATTACCACCGAAATAGAAGTGCTGGTCAATGAAGAAGAGGCGCCGAGCGCTCCTTTTCCTCCCTATATTTTGGTAGAAAACTTACCTACCGAAACGTTGGTATATCTTTCTCCCAGCCGTTATTGTCAGTCGGACTTACCCGAGCTTCAAAACTTAGCAAGTCAAATCGTAGGCGATGCTTCTTGGGGCTATGAGCAGGTAGAAGCCATCAGACGCTGGATTTATCAACATATCAAGTACCAATACAACACCACCAACTCTGCCACCACCGCCTTGGATCTTTTTTACCAACGGGTAGGTGTTTGCCGCGATTTTACGCATTTGGGCATTGCTTTGTGCCGCACGCTGTCCATCCCCGCCCGCATGACAGTTGGCTACCTCGACAAGCTCAATTTTATGGATTTACACGCCTGGTTTGAGGCATACGTAGGCAACAAATGGTACACTTTCGACGCCGTTCAATCAGAAACCCACGGCTACCGCGTTGTCCTTGGCTACGGCCGCGACGCCGCCGACGTAGCGATGGTGACGCAATTTGGCAATGCAACCCTCAATTCGCTGGAAGTAGAGACGGAGCTGTTGGAGGAATGAAAAACCTTTTTCCCGAAACTTAAATCAAGAAATTAAACCCTATCCTTGCCCATCCGTAGGGTTTTCCTTTGCTTTCGGGAGACTTTTGATTCAAAATCATTTTATTGAATTCTGCATTCAATGTACGCGTCTGCATGTAATAAACCGATACCTTATAGAACCTAATGCCGATGAAACAATCCCACGTCAATAAATGACGATTTACTTCGCTTGCGCGTAATTTATACACAGTTGGTGCCTCGTTGTCAAACACATCATCCTCCCAAGTTTTAAACCACCCCACCCCTTCGAGCATCGAATTATGGATGACATTTCTGTAACGCAATTCAGTAGAAATCGTACAGTTATTATACCACCGCTGATACCAAGGTTGGCTACGGTTATTATCCAATTTAAGGTCGTTTGTTCCACTTCTATCTTTAAAATTTCGGTTAGAAACCCCCACTCCTACTCCCCAAGCATCGAGTTCTGAACCCGTATGAATTTCAACGGGTAAATACACATTGAGGCTATATGGCTTCTTTTTGTAGGTAGAGTCTAAGTATTTTTCTTTTTTGAAAACGGTACTCTCGGGCGACAACAACATCAAATCTACGTGGTGGTCAATATTAAAGCCCAACCGCCCGCCATTAGCTATTTGTTTTTCCCAGTTCATCACCCTAATCGAACCTACCGTAAGGTCTTGGTGAATGATGGCTTGTAGATTTTTACCAATATTACCCCCAATGATTCCGAGTTTAAAAAAGCTTCTTGAACGCCAATGTCCGTGCTGATTGAGTCGGTATTTCCCGCGCGCGATGTACTGAAACGACGCAAAGGGCCTGTCAGTACGGGTTTGAATAGAATCCATGTATCTGCTCACGACACTCATTGATTGCGGGGTAAAATAGCCCGTATTGGCATCAACAACTAACTGTTGGCGAGTGGCGGCTTCTACTTCATCTTTCTGAAACCTAATGTAGGGTGTATAACCTTCGCCTCCCAGCATAATACTTTGATAGCTCAAGATGTTGTTGGTGTTCCAAGGCCGAAAAAGCCTCATTTTAAAGTAATCGGTCGTAAACTCAAAACGAAATCCCCCCGTGTAATCCCTGTCTTGGTTTATCTTTGAAAAGAGTAAAAAATCGTTATCATGGTATAAATTAACATTCTTGATAAACTGTTTTGAAAGGCTAGTGTATCGGTAAAAAACGAATTGCTGTTGTAGCAACAAATTCATGTGCTTTCTTACTATTTCCAAATTAGCAAGCAACCCATTGAGGTAGGTTTGGGGTGGAATTTGGGTAGATAGCAAAAAATCTATTTGCGATTGAAATCGTTCATAGACTTCATATACCACTTTATAATGGGGAATTTTTTCGACTCGGTATTCGATGTCAGACGCTGGTAAATCAGTATTGTTAAGCTGTAAGGTGGCAATGAGGCTATCGGTTAAAACAAGGTGGCTTATTTTCTGAATCAGTTCTGACAGTAGCTTTTTCTGTTGAGAACTTGTCAAAACATTAAAATTGGGAGCCTCCTTGCTGAGTTCTTTTTTTAAGGCACGTTTTTCTTTTTCAGACAAATAGGCGGTGTCAGCAAGTGGTGCCACATTCCGCATTCGTAGCTGCTTATCAGGCCCTTTCTTATTGATTACTTTCAGCAACGAATCTGAAATTTGGACAATCGTCGTGTCTCTTTTTAAAGTCGCTCTCTTGGTCGTTTGCCCAAAAGAATGCGTGACTAAATAAAAAAGGGCAATACAAATCAGGTACCGTTTCATAAGAGTTGACTTTTAGTGCCAGTTGTTTTTTAGAAAATTAAACGCATTATCATATAGCAGCGCCCCAACCAATTCGTCTGCCGAGGCAGGCAACTGCACCTCTTTGATGTCGGCAATTAGCAGAAGCTCCTGCGTTAGTCGAGCTCGAAAGGAAGCCATAAAATTCGCTTTGGGAGCTACATCCAACGCATTGATGAGCCTATCATAATCACTTCCTAAACATACATTCTTCCAAGCATTGTCTCCCCCGATTTTGACGATGTGCAACCAATTGTTGAGAAAATAATACAATCCATTCGGGTGCGCATTTCGCGGGTCAGTATTTATCTCTAAAATATCGTCGTCTAACCCCGTACGTTGAAGATGTCCATTGACACAAGCAGGAGCATCTAGCCACGGAGACGCCCCTCTTTTGGTTTTACTGAAAAGCTCGGGAGCGTGATAATTGGTGATGGATTTGGTTTTACCTAGAATTCGTTCGTCCAAAACCAACCCAATCAATCCACCCGTAGGCCCCGTTTCTACAATTTTTACAATGTCATCATCATACAGATTGATACTCCAAGGGTTGAAGCAAATTCGGTCGCGATTTAGCTCAAACGCAAACAATTGCTCATAATGTACCTTATAACATCTTCGGTCGGTATATTCGGTAATTCCTCTCACAATAGGCGTCAACTGCCCCTCTTTCACGTAATGAAAGCTTTGAGAAGCAAAACCCGTTACGCCCATGTGCGTCGCAATCAAAGGTGTGTCAGGAAACTCGTCTTCAACCAATTGATAATAATCTTGTCTTGCTTTCAAACTAAGATGTTTCAAATCTATGAGAATCCGTTTTTCACCATTTTCCTGTTGAAGGCATCTTCGAATAAATTCTTTCCCCTCTTCTGTAAGGCCATGTTCAATCGGATTGTATCCCCCAAAACGGTCAGTCCCCCCCTTTCCTGCACAATCCGTCGGAATGGCGTGGGCATGGTTTGTAAAGCGGTTTTGGGCGTGGTGTGCTAAGTTGATATGAAAGATCGTTGAGCGCTGCGGGGTAGGGGTTTTAAATTCGGTAATACGCTCTTTAATGTCCGCAATGTCTTGATTTAGAATATCGGGATTTTCATAAAAAGCATGACCTCCTTCGATAGACAACACCACATGAATGGTATTTTGAGCGCGCGGATCATATTCAACCATCGAATTGATAATCTTGTAATGCACATCCACATCATTACCGTTTTCGTCTCTGACTGTTTGGGGTTGAGATTCAAATTTTAGCGCGTGACTCAATTCTCTTAGAAGTAGCTCCCAATAACTAATACTTTGTCTCTCAATACTTTCAAGAAGATTCTTATTCAAATCTTGAGTTAGTTTTTTAATAAGCTTGATAAACGTTGACTTGGTGTAAGCATGTTCAAGTGGATACAATGCAACAATGATTAAATGCCCTCCCCCCTGAGCAATTTGGGAAAAACTGGCTTGAGAATCGACTATATCGTTAAAACCCCATTCGTCGATATTCAAAGGAATCTCCACATCCATCTCCAAAAAAGGCGTGGAAGCATTCTCTATATTTTCTTTGTTTAAATGGGTTTTAAGAAACGTATGGGTATGAAAATCGAAAAAAGGTTTCATGGGCGTAGGATTTTAAAACATTGGAAATTCAAACAAAAGAAGACTCTGTAAATCAACAGATTAAAACTTCATCTCCAACAACATACCGATGGAATCGTAGTAAAAACTTATCGAACGGTCATCGTCGCTACGCCAGTGAAAGAAATTAAGCCAAAATAATGAAGTATATTTTTATATATAGTTTACTTTAATATTTAACTTTATATCCTAAAACCTCCTTCTATGCTCTGGCACTACCTCACTTTTGCTTGGCGCCGCATTCGGCGTGAGAAGAAAATCAACCTAATCCGCATCGCTAATTTAAGTATCGGACTGGCGAGTGGCTTGGTCATTTTTCTTGTCGTCAACTACATGTTGACATTTGACCGTTATCACCCTGAGGTAGAGCGGTCTTATTGGGTTGTAACCGACCTAAAACGCGAAACAACGCTTCAAACCGATGCTGCTCCTCGCCCTCTGGCCGAAGTGCTCCGCCGCGATTATTCGTTTGTAGAAAGCGCTGTTAAATTAGAAACCTTTTTTGGACGTACCATCAGCATTCCTAATGGCCAAGGAGGTTGGGAAAAGAAGTTCAATGAATCGCGAAACATGTGCTTCACTGAATCTCAGTATTTTGATTTGTTTGGAGTAGAATGGCTCAGTGGCGACCCTCAAAAAGCCTTGGCAACGCCCAATGCCATCGTCATCAGTGAGCGATACGCCGAGAAGTATTTTCAAACCACACTCGCCCTCGGAAAAACTGTACGCCTAGACAATCGGGTCAATCTGACCGTTACGGGTATCATTAAAAATCCACCCTCAAACACCCAACTTCGTTACGACGGGCTCGTCTCCTACGCAACCCTCACAAACTTAGAACCACCCACTGCTCTCAACGATTGGTTAGGACTTCAAAGCATGTGTTTTGTTCGACTGCGCAAGGGCATTTCTCCCAATCAACTAACGACTGCCTTGGCAGCCGTTCAGAAGAAGCATTTGCCTGCCGCCGAACTTCGCAACTTTTCCTATCACGTACTTCCACTGACGGAGCTCAATCACGCTCGGAGCGGCATGGCACCTCGCCCTATTTTGTTTGCTCTAATGGCCGTTGGGTTGTTGCTTGTGGCAGCGGCTTGTATCAATTACGTCAACTTGGCCACCGCCCAAGCCTTACAACGCGCCCACGAAACGGGCGTTCGCAAAGTGGTGGGTAGCAATCGCTGGCAGTTGATAAAGCAGTTTATGACCGAAACCGCCCTGCTGACTTTCGCCGCCGTACTTCTTGCCTTAATTTTGACCCAGTTGGCCTTACCCGTGGTCAATGACACCCTCACGCAGCAAGACCAAACGCTACATCCCAACATTTCGGTCTTGGATTTGTTTACCCCCAATGCCCTACTTTGGTTTGTACCGCTGGTATTGGGTGTGGTTTTTTTTGCGGGTTTTTACCCTTCTTGGGTGTTATCAGGTTTTAATCCTATCAAAGCCCTCGCGGGGCGATTGACCCGAGCCAAAGGCGGACTCACCATTCGGAGAACGCTGATAACGGGACAATTTTTACTCACTCAGCTCTTTTTGATTGTAGTATTGGTCATTACCAGCCAACTTCGGTACATGCAAAAAGCCGATTGGGGCTTTAGAACCAACGACAAATTGGTGGTTTGGTTGCCCAAACAAGGCCCTATTCCTTACGAACGGTTGCGCAAAAGTTGGTTAGATACGCCTGGGGTACAATCCGTCACCTTTGCCAACGAACCGCCCGTTTCTCCCTACAACCGTCCCAGTCCGTTCAGTTATCATACCTCTACAGAACCCGAATCGTTTGAAATCCTCGTCCGCACCGCCGATGAGCACTACCTGTCGGCTTTTGGACTTTCTCTGGTCAAAGGGCAGAATTTTAGCAAAAAGGATACCTCTCGCCACGAAGCACTGGTGAATGAAACTTTTGTAAAACAGCTCGGCATCGCTTCCTCCAATGAAGTCATCGGAAAACCCATTCGTATCAAAGGTACGGAGCACGTTATTGCGGGTGTTGTTAAAGATTTTCGTACGGGAAATTTGCACGAGCCCATCCGCCCAATCGCGCTGGTATATGACTTATCTCACAGCTCGATGGCCGTTCTCACCTTTGCGCCCTCGGCAGTGTCCTCGGCCAGTAAAGCAGTTGAAGCAATTTGGAACAACACTTTTCCAGAAGATATTTACAGAAGGAGTTTCTTGAATGAACTGCTCGATTCTTTCACAAAAATGGAGCAACTTTTGGCTGGTTTTGTGCAGATTTTCGCCTTTATTGCCATCGCCATGAACTGCCTTGGGCTGTACGGCTTGGTGACGTTTATGGCCGAAAAACGGGCGAAAGAAATTGGTGTTCGGCGAGTGCTTGGCGCGCGAACCGAGCAATTGCTGTGGGTTTTTGGGCGAGAATTTAGTCGCTTATTGTTGGTAGGGTTTGCCATTGCCGCCCCCCTAGGTTGGTGGCTTACGTCGGGTTGGTTGCAGCAATACGCTTATCGCATCCAAATGAGCGGCTGGTTTTTGGTGGCTACACTTGGGCTTATGGTTGCCATTACCGCTGCCACCATCATAGGCCATGCAATGAAAGCCGTCGTGACCAATCCAGTGAAGCACTTGCGAGCAGAGTAAAATAACACGAGTTTGAAACCAATAAAGTAATGCTCAAAACAAAGCACCACGCTCAAGATGAACGTGGTGCTTTTACCTTGATACCTCACTAATTCTTCTTCAATTTCTCTTTAAACACCTTGCGGAATTTATCCACTTTGGGTGCTACCACGAAGGCACAGTAGCCTTGATTTGGGTTGTTGGCAAAATAATTTTGGTGGTATGCTTCGGCCACGTAAAACTTTTCTGCTTTCGCCACTTCCGTCACGATGGGCTTACTGTAAGCGCCAGAAGCATTGAGTTCTTTGATGGCTTTTTCGGCCAACTGTTTTTGCTCATCATTGTGGTAAAAAATGACCGAACGGTACTGCGGCCCCACGTCGTTTCCTTGACGGTCTTTGGTTGTTGGGTCATGAACGCGGAAAAATACTTCCAACAATTCTACGTAACTCACCTTTTTAGGGTCATACTTAATTTCTACGCATTCGGCATGGCCCGTTACTTTGCTGCATACTTGTTCGTAAGTGGGATTTTCGATAAACCCACCCGAATACCCCGACACCACCGACTCCACACCTTCCATCTCGTGATAGACGGCTTCGGTACACCAAAAACAGCCCGTACCAAAAGTTGCGGTGGCCAATCCTGTCAGCGCTTTTGCTTTGTCTTCCATTTGTTCGATTTTTTTTGCCGACTGTCCACACGACGAAAGAGCCGTCAACGTCAGCGTTCCGAGAATAAGTTTTTTGAGGAATGTTTTCATAATTAATCAACAAAAAAGGGGTTGTGAAAGTGCCTTGACGTGTTTCCCGCAAATACATACGAGAAAAGACGTAATTTTAACGAACTTTGCAGCGAAAAGTTTTGTGATACAATTATCTGACTTTTAATTCAAAGCGAATGTCAGCCATCTGACACTTTTTCCAAAATGACGAGAACCGAGCTTTCCACTTTAGGCGAATTTGGGCTAATTGAGCGCATCAATCAGCAATTTACTCCTGTTTTGCCCCAAACCATCAAAGGAATTGGTGACGACGCTGCCGTCATCGACACGGGCAGTGATGAATATACTTTAGTTTCGACCGATATGCTCATCGAGGGTGTTCATTTCGATTTGAGCTACGCCCCTCTAAAACATTTAGGCTTTAAGGCCGTGGCCGTCAACGTCTCTGACATTGCTGCCATGAACGGTACTCCCCGCCAAATTACGGTAAGCATTGGACTAAGCAACCGTTTTTCGGTAGAAGCCATTGATGAGCTATATGCGGGTATTCAAACAGCGTGTGAAGCCTACAAAGTTGACTTGGTAGGAGGCGACACAAGTGCGTCGCGGTCGGGGCTAGTGCTATCAGTAACGGCCATCGGAACGGTCAAAAAAGACAAAATCGCGTACCGAAGCGGTGCCCAACCCAACGACGTCATTTGTGTGACGGGCGACTTAGGTGCGGCGTACTTAGGACTTCAATTGCTCGAACGCGAAAAAAGGGAGTTTTTGGAAAACCCCAACATGCAACCACAGCTTGAAGATAAGGCTTACTTGGTAGGCCGTCAGCTCAAGCCCGAAGCACGTACCAACATCATTTATGAGTTGAATGATGCCGATTTGGTACCTACTTCAATGATTGACGTATCCGACGGATTGGCGTCCGAAATCTTACATTTGTGCAAACAATCAGGAACGGGTGCCCAGATTTTTGAAGAACATATCCCTGTCGCCGATGAGACATTTCTCACCGCTGATGAGTTTAAATTAAGTCCTTTAACAGCGGCGTTGAACGGTGGCGAAGATTACGAGTTGTTGTTTACGATTAAACAAACCGACTACGAAAAAATCAAAAACTCACCGCACATTAGTTTCATTGGTTTTATGACCAATGACCCATCTGCCGTAGAAATTGTGACCAAAGGAGGCGGCCGCTTCCCCGTGCAGGCGCAGGGTTGGCAGCATTTGACGCGCTAATAAGTGTGGGTTGTGAGCGGCGTGTTCGGGTTGCTCACAACCCGTATTATGGTGTATGGGTTGTGAGCAACCCACACCACTACATATTCACGAGGGTACTTCCGCGAAGTACGGGCACAACGTCGTATAAGTCGCGCTGCAAGCAGTACGCAATGTCTTTATGAATCCCTAAGCGCTGCAAACGACGCACGTGCGACGAGTTGGCGACATATCCTAACAAGTCATTTTGGGCTTGTTGGTACGCCCGCATGGCCATCAAGGCACTATCTTCTCCGATCATGTATTCGTCTTTGAGGGCATCGACCAACGCACCTGCAAACAAGGTATCTTCCAAATTGACCCGACCTTTCCAGCCCGCACACAACACGAGTACGTCGTAAGGCTGCGATTTAAGGTGGTTAACAATCGCTCCTAAATTCAAAAATGCGCCCACCAATACTTTCACCGCCGAGGTTTTGGCTTTAGTGATGGATAAAGTACCGTTGGTGGTCGTCATCGCAATGTTTGCCCCCACTAGGTCTTCATCCATGTAGCTAAACGGCGAATTATCGAGGTCAAACCCTTCGACTTTCATGGCATTCCGTTCGGCAGCGGCGATGTAGCCTTTTTGTTGAAGTTCAAAACATTCTTCCACCGTGGCTACAGGCGTGATACTTCCTACGCCATAAGCCAGGCCTGTCACCATGCACGAGGTAGCCCGAAAGATGTCCGTCACTACAACAATCGTATTATCAATATTGTGCAGGTGAAGCAAATCGGGGGTTAAACAAACATCAATTGATTTCATACAAAAAATATTAGACCGTTGGTTTTACAAAAGGCAATTTCACTACTTGGGCTTTGAGCAAACGCTCGCGTACTTTTACAAAAATTTCACTTCCTACTTTGCTGCTTGCCAATGGAACATAACCAAGTCCAATTCCTTTTGACAAAGTTGGCGACTGCGTTCCCGAAGTGACGTGTCCAATCACCGCACCTTCTGCATCGCATAGTTCATAATGCCCGCGCGGAATACCACGGTCAATCATTTCAAAACCTACCAATTTATTGGCAAGACCCGCTTGTTTTTGGGCAAAAAGAACGTCAGAATCAATAAAGTTTTTGGTAAACTTAGTCACCCAACCCAGTCCCGCCTCCAACGGCGAAGTGGTATCATCAATATCGTTTCCATAAAGGCAATAGCCCATTTCTAAACGAAGCGTATCGCGTGCGCCAAGGCCAATTGGTTTGATAACCAGCTCTTTGCCTGCCTCAAAAATAGCATTCCATACTGCTACAGCGTATTCTTTTGGTATGTATAACTCAAAACCACCCGCACCCGTATATCCAGTGGCAGAGATGATGATGTCAGGCAAGCCCGCAAACGTACCTTTCACAAAGGTGTAATAGTCCATTTCTGACAAATTAACCTCAGTGAGTGATTGCAGCGCTTCGGCAGCTTTGGGGCCTTGAACGGCAAACAAACAAAGGTCGTCCGAGATGTTTTGCATTTCGACACCTTCGGTATTTTGGCCCTGAATCCAATTCCAATCTTTTTCGATGTTAGAAGCATTGACGACCAAAAAGTATTCATCCGCACTCACTCGATACACCAACAAATCATCCACTACCCCGCCTTTTCCGTTGGGCAAGTAGCTGTATTGAATTTTTCCGTCAAAAAGCACCGAAGCGTCGTTGGCCGACACACGCTGAATCAAGTCCAAAGCTTTTGGGCCTTTGACAATAAACTCACCCATGTGCGACACATCAAACACGCCCACGCCGTTGCGAACGCAGTGGTGTTCTTCGAGGTCAGACGAATAGCGAACAGGCATTACGTAGCCCGCAAATGGTACCATTTTTGCCCCCAACTGTTGGTGTAGGTCGTTAAGAGGAACTGTTTTTAGTTGCTCAGTCATGTTCTTGGCTTGTTGAAATTTTGGGTGCAAAGCTACCTTTCTAAATTGACAATCAGAAAAGTGCAGGTTTTGAAAAACGAGTTATTTCAAAAAAATGAACAAGACGCTCTAGCGGCATTTATAAATTCCGCGTACTTTTGTCTAGGAATCAAGCTTTTAAGAAAGCCATGGGAAAGAAAAAGCCACCTATCAACCAAGTAGCCATCGATTTTCATTTGCCCAACCGCACGGTGCTGCATTTGGGGCAAATCGCGGCTCAACGGGAAGGAGAGCATCTTTTCCAAACGCTCTTGACGGAAGAGTGGCTGCTCGAACCCGCTGGCGAAGCCGCCGATGTGTCGTCGGGGCAGGAGATTATTCGGCAAATTGGGCGCCGACTTGCTTACCCCGAAGACGTAAAAGTGGCCCAACTTCACCACGTCGAAAACGATTTTGTAGGCTTTTCAGCCTTGTATCAAAACAAAGGATGGGTTTTTATCAATGCCAAAGCGTCTGATTACGAACGCCACTACTACACCTGTTTTTTGGTCACTTCTTTGGGGTTATACATGAACTACCCTGCGGCTGAACTTAGCACCCGCGCCGAACAGTTGGTGTTTGAAACCTTCCTTCCCGAAACAGACGTGCGCAGCTTTTTTCACCGAGGTATCTCCAAGCTTTCACCGTCATTGGCGATGGACATTGCTGATTTTTTCCAAATGCCTTTTACGGTTATTTTAAAACGTGCTCTTTTACTCGAAATCATTTCGGACGAGCAATACCGTAACTTCCGAACCGTCAAGCCAGAACGCCCCGTCAAAGCACGGCCCCTGTTTGTTTCCAAATCAAGTGAAAGTGAATATGCAGATGAACAATGGGGGTAATTTCCTCTTGACATCTATCCCTGATTTTTGTAGATTTGTTTTCGCGAGTTACCCGTGTCATCTCCCTCATTGATACGCTCTTGCGCCGTTTTCTTTATTACTCAACGTAAGTCAAACACTTTTCAATCGTGCATCGTATTATTTCCCCCAAAACACTCTTAGGGTATGCCTTAGGCATTTTTATTACCCTACCCTTCTATTCATGTCGGCGCATTGTAACAGGAACGATTAATTGCAAGGACATCGCCACTTACACATCCCCCTACGGCCTGTTAAACTCCATTCAAGCGACCGTCGGTGACGTGTATTACATCAATCAAAAAGACAAGTTTGTGGGGTATATATTCCACGAACAGCCCGATTCGAGCCATATTTTGGTGGATAATTCCATCAATTCTTTGATGATTTCAGCCGACATTAATTTATCGACCTCGCTCGATTCGGAGACGCCAAAAATCAAACTACTCTCGGCTAAAGTTGAAGAAAGTCTGGAGCGAAATACCCAACTCAAACTCAAAAATGCCACTCGTGTGCGGCTTAATCGACCGTATTTTTTTCTCCAGAAAATCGAAACCGAACAAAACGAGACGTTTGCGAAGTTGAACCAAGACAACGTTTTATTTATGGTGATTACGAGCGTCGTCTATTCCGATTCTCTATCGCTCGAAACCAAAAACAATAGCACAAACCAGAGCGGGATTCAAACCCTCAAAATTGAAGGCATCACGTTTCAATTGACTTCTAACTGCAATGATTTAATCAACGTCGAAGGCAAAAAAACGGGGGTATTTTTTAAAGCATTGTTTTTCAGCTACGATAAAAACACCAAAAAGCTCGTTCCTTACCCCCAACTCTTCGATTTCAAAAATTACGTTGTAAACACTGTGAATCAATAACTCAACAACTCAACCTTATGTCTATTTTTCCATTCCAACACCTTGTTTTCAAAGGCGGCGGCGTCAAAGGCATCGCTTACGTAGGTGCTATGAAAGCACTCGAAGAAGCCAACATCAGTTCCCAAATCAACGGCTTTGCTGGTACGTCGGCAGGCTCCATTGTAGCTGCGCTGGGCGCTTGCCGCATTTCTTCCGACACGCTCAATACATTTTTGGCCTCCACCAATTACGAAAACTTCAAAGACAAAGGAGGTATCTTCAATTTTGTGGAAGACCTTGCCAGCAAATTTGGCCCTTATGAAGGCGATTATTTTTTGAACAGTTGGTTCAAAGTTTTTCTCCAACAACAAAACATTAATCCCGCCATTACTTTTGAAGAAGTATATGCCCAGTTTGGAACTACGTTAAAGGTATTTTCAACGGACTTGAACACGCAAAAAATTCAGGAGTTTTCAGTGGCAAAAACCCCCAATGTTCAAATCGCGATGGCGGTGAGGGCCTCCATGTCAATTCCTATGTTTTTCAAAGCATGGCAATTTCCTGACGCTAACCCCAGCAGCCACCTTTATGTGGATGGCGGCGTGATGTATAACTATCCCATTGATACGTTTGATAACACAAACAGCCCCGCTGATGCTACTTTGGGCTTCTTCTTGGCCGACTTACAAAAAGCCGCCCCGCCTAACCAATTAACCTACGGCGTTGACCAATTAGAGACCTACATCAAGTCGCTGTTTGAAGCCTTGCTAAACTCTCAAAATTGGATGATTGAAAAGAATTTATACGAAAGCGAACGCACCATCCAAATCGACGATTTAGGAATTTCGGCTACTGATTTTAGCATTACACCGCAGCAAGTACAAGCTTTGTACCATTCGGGATATACCTCCACCAAAACATTTTTACAAGCTTTTCTAGGCTGATTTTACCCCTAACTTAGCTCCTCTTTTTTGGCCTAACCTTTTTGGAAAGTATTCCCAAAAAGGTTAGGCATTTTTAAATCAATAAATTCAAAAAAATAATTTGAAAAATAATAGAAAAGAGGGTAATATTGTGTCCAAACGACACATTAAGAAGAATGAACCAATACCCTCATTCAACCCGCTTACTGGTTGCCATCGACTGTATCATCTTCGGATTTGACGGAGACGAGATAAAACTGCTAGTTATCAAACGTAATTTTGAACCAGAACGCGGCAAGTGGTCATTGATGGGCGGGTTTGTAAACCAAGAAGAAGACCTAGAAGTAGGAGCTGAACGAATTTTGCATGAACTGACAGGACTAAATAATATTTATGTCGAACAATTACTGACGTTTGGCAAGGTAAATCGTGATCCTGTAGAGCGCACCATTTCGGTTGTTTTCTTTGCGCTTATCAACATCCACAGCCACGACGAAGAGTCTGTTCGGGCACACAATGCCCATTGGGTAAGTTTAAAAAATATGCCTCAACTCATTTTTGACCACGAAAAAATGGTTCAAAATGCCCTTGAGCGCCTGCGCTATAAAGCCGCCCTCCACCCCATTGGTTTTGAGCTCCTGCCCGAAACATTCACCATTCCCCAATTACATAAACTTTACGAAGCCATTTACGGTATGCAGTTGGACAGACGCAACTTCAGTCGTAAGATTTTGTCCACGGGCTTGCTGGTAGATACGGGTGAAAAAAATGAAAACTCGGCGACGAAAAAAGCCATTTTGTATCGCCTAGACAAAGAAAAATACGAAGACAAGTTTCACTCTTTTTGGTATTTTATGCCAGAACCTTCCGCCTAAATAGGTAATATTCAACGAAATAGAACAAAACATATCATGCAACATCAATACACTATTGGGCTCGACTACGGTACTGATTCGGTTCGGGCCTTGGTTGTGGATACCCAAACGGGTGAAGCGGTGGGTACAGCCGTACATTACTACGAGCGTTGGAAAAAAGGGCTCTACTGCCAACCTGAATTATCTCAATTCCGCCAACACCCGCTCGACTACGTTGAAGGGCTTGAGGCGTCTATCAAAGGGGCATTACAAGGACTTCCAAGCGAAGTGGCGGCCAATATTGTAGGAATTTCGATTGACACGACAGGCTCTACGCCCGTGGCTGTCGATGAACAAGGCACCCCGCTTTCACTCCTTCCCGAATTTGCCGAAAATCCCCACGGCATGTTTATTCTTTGGAAAGACCATACGGCCAACGCCGAAGCCGAGGAAATCAACGAAGTAGCGCATCGCTGGCCCATTGATTACACCAAATACGTCGGGGGTATTTATTCTTCTGAATGGTTTTGGGCAAAGATTTTACGTACCCTCCGCGTCGATGAGCAAGTACGTGCTCGTGCTTTTTCGTGGGTAGAACACTGCGACTGGATTTCGGCCGTACTAACGGGCAATACCCATCCGTTAGAAATGAAACGCTCACGCTGCGCAGCAGGACATAAAGCGATGTGGCACAATGAGTTTGATGGCTTACCTGCCGAAGACTTTTTGGTAGCCATCGACCCACTGTTAGAAGGATTACGTGCTCGTTTGTTCCAAAACTCTCATACTTCCGACCAAGCCATGGGCGTAATTTCGGAAGAATGGGCCGCTCGTCTTGGCTTACCCAACGATGTCATGATTGGCGTTGGAGCGTTCGACTGCCACATGGGAGCCGTTGGAGCCGAAATTCAACCCTACGATTTTGTACGGGTAATGGGGACTTCTACCTGTGATATGCTTATCGCTCCCAACGAAGAAATCGGTCACTTGTTGATTCGCGGTATTTGTGGGCAAGTCGATGGTTCGATTATCCCAGGAATGCTCGGAATGGAGGCAGGTCAGTCGGCTTACGGCGATTATTACGCGTGGTTTCAGAAAGTCATTACCGAACCTGTACGCACGTTGTTAGGCGAAACTGCTGCCGAAGAGCTTGCCCAAAAACTGATTCCATTTCTTTCGGAAGAAGCGGCAAAACTGCCCGTGACGGACAAAGACCCCGTTGCGCTCGATTGGGTCAATGGCCGACGCACACCCGACGCCAACCACTCGCTCAAGGCCGCCATTTCTGGACTTAACCTCGGTACGGACGCCATCAAATTTTTCAAAGCGATTGTAGAAGCTACGGCATTTGGTTCCAAAGCCATTGTGGACCGCTTCATCAACGAAGGCGTTCCCATCAAACAAGTAATTGCAATCGGAGGTGTGGCAAAAAAATCCCCCTTTGTAATGCAAACGCTCTCTGACGTTTTAAACATGCCCATCAAAGTGGCTAGTTCGGACCAAGCCTGTGCCTTAGGTGCAGCCATGAATGCCGCAGTTGCTGCAGGAGTACACCCAACACTACTGGACGCCCAAAAAGCAATGGGCTCGGGTTTTGACGCGCTTTACGAACCAAATGCCGACAAATCCTCTGTTTATCAACGGCTTTATCAGAAATACATCCAACTTGGTGAGTTTGTTGAAAAGGGCACTATGGCAAATTAACCTTGCAAATCTTACATTGAAATGTAATATTTACAAGGTTAATTAATTAAATAAATGATTGCGAGAACTCAAGAAGCGTATATTTCGACACTGTTAAGCTACTTTCCTGCCGTGGGAATCGTAGGGCCGAGGCAAGTTGGGAAAACAACATTGGTCAAACATTTGGTGGAATCATTTCCAAAACCCTCTATTTATTTTGACTTAGAGTCGCCTAACTCTTTTCGACAGATTAGCACCGACCCTGAATGGTTTTTATCACAATACCAGAATCAAACCATCATTATAGATGAGGTTCAAATGTTACTCCCTTTATTTCCCGTGCTACGGTCACTTATTGATAGACACCGAGTAGCAGCGAGGTTTATTTTATTGGGGTCAGCCTCGCCTGATTTTCTAGCCCAAAGCTCAGAAACACTTGCAGGAAGAATTGCTTACGCCGAGCTTAGTCCCATTCATGCACAAGAAGTAAATAGTAGCCATATTGACTTAAAAAAACATTGGTTTAGAGGAGGATACCCAGATGCCTTATTATCCCCTAACGATATGATTTGGCAAATTTGGCAGCAAAATTTTATCAAAACATACGTTGAGCGTGACTTAGAACGCTTAGGAATGAGTTCTAATCCAATCGTTCTATTCACACTGTTGAAAATGTTAACGAGTATCCAAGGATCATTACTGAACTATGCAAACTTGGCTAATTCAATGCAGTTAGACCAAAGAACCATTGCTCGGTATCTCAATATTTTGGAACAAGCGTTCATTGTTCGGCGTCTCCAACCGTGGTTTGTAAATATCAGTAAACGGCTAGTGAAGTCTCCTAAATTTTATTTTAGAGATAGTGGCAACTTCCATTTTCTAGCAGATATATCTGACTTTCAATCACTAACTCACCACTTATCTGTAGGTAATTCGTGGGAAGGTTACGTCATTGAGCAGATTTGTTGCCGCCTCAATGCTTCTGTCAAACCGTACTTTTATCGAACGGTCAGTGGTGCTGAAATAGATTTGGTACTCGTCAAAGGCATCGAGCCGCTGGTTTCTATTGAAATTAAATTATCAACGGCAACTGCGCTTACCCGTGGCTCGACAGAAGCTGTGAATGATTTAAAAACCAAGCACAATTTTATCATCACCACCGAAGGGGGTAATTACCTCTATCGACCAGAATGGAGGGTATGTAGTGTCCTCGAAATCATCGAACATTTAACAACATTAAATTTAATTACCTAATATGCTCAAACAGTTTGAAGTCTGGTTTGTCACAGGAAGCCAGCATTTATATGGAGAAGAAACGCTACGTCAAGTTGACGAGCATTCTCAAATCATTACCGATTTTTTCAACGACTCCCCTACGATTCCAGTGCGGGTGGTTTTTAAACCCGTTGTCAAAACGCCCGACGAGATTTTGACCATTTGCAAAGAAGCCAATAGCACTCCCAACTGTGTGGGTATTATCACGTGGATGCACACATTTTCGCCCGCTAAAATGTGGATAAATGGCCTCAATGCGCTTCAACTTCCGTTGCTCCATTTGCATACGCAGTTTAACCGTGACATTCCATTCAACGACATTGACATGGATTTCATGAACCTCAACCAATCGGCGCACGGCGACCGTGAGTTTGGGTTTATTATGACCCGGATGCGCCTCAACCGCAAAGTGGTGGTAGGACACTGGCAGTCGGAGAATGTTCTCGAAA
Organism: Runella limosa DSM 17973; assembly: GCF_000482465.1. Taxonomy (GTDB): domain Bacteria; phylum Bacteroidota; class Bacteroidia; order Cytophagales; family Spirosomataceae; genus Runella; species Runella limosa. The sequence continues at coordinate 806,659 of NZ_KI519420.1, read as the reverse complement.
AAATCAATATTTGGAGCCGCGTTGCCGCCGCCAAATATACCATGCAAACAATGAAAGTGGTGCGTTTTGGGGACAACATGCGCCAAGTAGCCGTAACAGACGGCGACAAAGTAGCAGCCGAAATGAAGTTTGGATTTTCGGTTAATACCCACGGAGTAGGCGATTTGGTGAAGTACATTAATCAGATTTCGGAAGCCGATATTTTTACCCTTCTTCAAGAATACGAAGACACCTACGAGATGATGCCTTCGTTGCTCAACGGCGGCTTGATGCGTCAGTCGGTCTTTGAAGCAGCACGTATCGAGCTCGGTATCAAAGCATTTTTGGAAGAAGGTGGTTTTTCCGCTTATACTAACACCTTTGAAGACCTGCACGGAATGCGCCAACTTCCAGGCATTGGCTCGCAGCGCATGATGGCCGCAGGCTACGGCTACGGTGGCGAAGGCGACTGGAAAACCTCGGCCATGGTACGCGTCATGAAAGTAATGGCGAGTGGCTTGAAGGGTGGTAACTCATTTATGGAAGATTATACCTACCATTTCGACCCTGCTAACCCGATGGTACTCGGCTCGCACATGCTCGAAATCTGCCCAAGTATTGCCGCCAATAAAGTAAAATGCGAAGTCCATCCACTAGGAATTGGGGGTAAAGAAGACCCCGTTCGTTTGGTATTCAACGCGGCCGCAGGACCTGCCCTCAACGTTTCATTGATTGACTTAGGCAACCGTTTTCGTCTGTTAGTCAACGAAGTAGAAGCTGTAGAAGTGACCGAAACTTTCCCAAAACTTCCAACGGCTCGCGCTCTTTGGAAACCACAACCAAGTATGGAAGTTGGCCTTCAAGCCTGGATTTTGGCGGGCGGTGCTCACCACACAGTTTACAGTCAAAACTTGACCACGGAATACATCGAAGACTTTGCTGAAATGTTAGGGGTAGAGCTCGTTGTCATTGACAAAAATACGACCATCCGTGGGCTCAAAAACGACCTGCGTTTCAGTGAAGTAGCGTACAAATAGTTCTTGTGTTAGAATTTTAGCCACCACCAAGTATGAGTATTTATCAATCGCTGAAAGAAGAGTGTTTTGAAGCCAATATGCAACTTCCGAAGCTCGGGCTTGTGCTTTTTACCTTTGGTAATGTAAGCGCCGTTGACCGCTCGAAGGGAGTTTTTGCCATCAAACCAAGCGGAGTTCCGTACGAAAACTTACGCCCAGAAGACATCGTCATTATGGACTACGATGCCAAGGTCGTCGAAGGTACCATGCGCCCTTCGTCGGATACTAAAACGCACGCGTTGCTCTATAAAACGTGGGAAGACATTGGCGGAATCACCCATACACACAGTACCTATGCCGTGGCTTGGGCGCAGGCGGGGCTTGATATTCCCATTTTTGGAACCACCCACGCCGACCATACGCACCAAGACATCCCCTGTGCTCCCGTACTTACCGACGCGATGATTGAAGGTGACTACGAACACGAAACGGGCAACCAGATTTTTGACGTATTCACGGCCAAAGGGATTTCACACAAGGAAGTTGAAATGGTTTTGCTACAAAATCATGGGCCATTTACGTGGGGAAAAAATGCAGAGAAGTCAGTATATAATGCCGCAGTCTTAGAAGAAGTAGCGCGAATGGCCTACCTCACGCTCCAAATCAACCCTAGCACTCCGCGTATCAAAGATACGCTCCGCATGAAACACTATGAACGTAAACACGGCAAAAACGCCTATTACGGACAAGGATGTTAGGTAACGTCGAGGGTAAAACCTTCCCGAAAGTTTTTAAACTTTCGGGAAGGTACCGATTTCAACCCCGCCCTTTCACACAAATCCTTTAAAGCCTAAGTATATTTTTCCAAAAGAATCGTTTAGTTTATTTAAACATTCAACCCAACCAATTATTCCATGAAATCTACCTTTTTGCCCCTCCTTTTGGCAGGGCTAGTTATCTTCCAAAGTTGCTCCAACAAATCTTCAGAAAGCAGCGAGTCAACCACCGAAACGCAAGCACTCAAAATTGAAAAAACCGATTTTGGTAAACTTCCTGACGGACAAACTGCCGAGCTTTATACCCTCAAAAATGCCAATGGGATGGAAGCAAAAATCACCAATTATGGCGGCATCATTACCCATCTTACCGCCCCTGATTCTAGCGGTGTGTTCGACGATGTGGTTTTAGGCTATGATTCATTAGCAGGTTACCTTAAATCAAGTCCATATTTTGGCGCAATTGTAGGTCGTTACGGAAACCGCATCGCCAAAGGAAAATTTGCCCTTGATGGTAAAACCTACACTTTGGCGGTCAACAACATGGTCAATCACCTTCATGGTGGTACAGTAGGCTTCGATAAAGTTCTTTGGAAAGCCGAACCGATTGAAGGCGAAGAGCCTGCACTTAAACTTTCGTACGTAAGTAAAGACGGCGAAGAAGGCTACCCAGGCAACCTGAATGTGACGGTAACCTACACGCTTAAAAAAAACAACTCGCTTAAAATTGATTACACTGCCACTACCGACAAAGCGACGGTTGTGAACTTGACCAACCACACGTATTTCAACTTAACGGGCGCAAAACGTGACATTCTCGATCACCAGTTGACCCTGAACGCCGACCGTTTCTTACCCGTTAATGAAACATTGATTCCAACGGGAGAATTAAAACCTGTGGCGGGAAATGTATTTGATTTTACCAAAGCGACAGCCGTCGGGGCACGTATCAATGATCCTAAAGACCAACAAATCAAGTACGGTGGTGGTTACGACCACTGCTGGGTGTTGAACAAAAAAGACAAGGAGCTTAGTCTAGCTGCTACGGTGTATGAGCCTACAACGGGCCGTATCATGGAGGTTCAGACGACCGAACCTGCGATTCAGTTTTACACAGGCAATTTCTTGGACGGCAGCATCACTGGAAAGAAAGGAACAAATTATCCAAAGCGCTTTGCGCTCTGCCTCGAAACTGAGCACTATCCTGATTCGCCTAACCAATCAGCATTCCCAACAGTAGTGCTTAAACCAGGTGAAACGTACCAAACAACAACGATTTATACGTTTTCGGCGAAGAAGTAAAAAAACGAAAGGCAAATAGTAGTGAGTCGGGTTGTAACCAACCCGACTTTTTATTTTTATCCGTAGGCTGAGGACACTTTCAGACAGTTACTTTATCATTAAAAGCCCTGACAAGTTGGGCAATTTCGGGAAGTAAATCGGGATTTTGTTCGATGCCATTTCCTACCACAATCACGTCGGCACCCGCTTCGAGGGCGGCTTGTGCTTTGGACGGAGAATTGATTCCTCCTCCCACAATGATAGGCGTATCTACTGCTTTTCGAACAGCCGCAATCATCTCGGGCGAAACAGGTTTTTGAGCCCCACTACCTGCATCTAAGTACATCACTTGAAGCCCGAGCAATTCGCCTGCCATGGCCGTACAAGCGGCTACGCTAGGTTTATCGTGCGGAATAGGCGTGGTGTTGCTAATGTAAGAAACCGTCGTCGCACGGCCACTTTCCACCAACATATACCCCGTAGGTAATATTTCCAGCTGACTACGTTTCAACAAAGGAGCTGCCACCACGTGTTGGCCGATGAGGAGTTCAGGATTACGTCCCGAAATCAGCGACAACAACAAAATGGCATCGGCCGAAGGCTCAATGTGAAGGCTATTCCCAGGAAATAAAATGGCAGGGATGGACGTATGCTCGTGAATGGCCTTGATGATGTCGTCGGCGGCATAGCGTGTAATGAGGCTTCCTCCGACAAAGAAGAAATCAACCCCGTGACGTACACTCTCGGCCAATAAAAAAGGAAACGACGAGAACTCGACCTTATCGGGATCGAGCAAAACGGCAAACGCCTTACGTCTTTCTTGAAGATTATCCTGGAGTATCGTTCGTATTCTTGACCTCATTCGTTTGTTGCTGTGTAGCCAAAAAATCCATTAATTTTTGACGTGCTATATCCAACGCCCACGTCATCGCCAACGAAGTCGCTGTTTTTACTAACCACGACGGTTGGCTGTTGGTTCGTTCGGGCAATGCAAAAGATGCTTGTTGTTTGGTTTTGACTTCGGGCTCATCGTCTGGTAACAGTAGCTCTAGCACTAAATAAACCGCCGCAATTGCCCCGCCTATCACCAAAGCCTGCTTACCGACACGCGCCGCGTCATCTTTCAAATCCGTCATTTTTTCTTCCAAGAGTTTACGGTACCCTTCCGATACCTCCTTCAGCTCCGTTTTGCGGCTGTTGGTATCTCCGAAAGGCTCTTCAAACGAAAGGATATTTTTAGGAAGTGATGCCATTGGGTGGTTATTTTATCGTTAAGCATTAAAATCTGCTTAAAAAAATCAGCTAATTCTTTCTCAAAAGTCGTAAAAACCTCTTAGATGCCCAAAACAGAACCTTATTTTTAAAGAAATTGTAATGCAAACACGTCGAAGCGCGTACCTTTGTAGTTCCTATACATTACCAATCATTCCTTATTTGAAACAAAATGCCACTCGATCAAGAATTTGACAACCCCACCCACGAAGAATCAGAAATGACGTTCATTGAGCACCTCGAAGAACTACGCTGGCACGTCATCCGCGCCGCAGGTGCAATTATTGTTTTTACCATTGGGGCATTCATTTTTATTGAGGAGATATACGATAAAATTATTTTGGCCCCTTCTCGTTCGGATTTCTGGACCTACCGAATGTTGTGTAAAATCGCAGATTTCACAGGCGCCCAAGGGCTTTGCATCAACCAACTTGATTTTGAGCTTCAAAGCCGCGAAATGGCAGGACAATTTACGATGGCTTTGATGTCGGCGCTTATCATTGGCCTTCTCTTTGCGTTTCCGTATGCGTTTTGGGAAGTTTGGCGCTTCATTAAACCAGGTCTAAAATCTTCTGAGCGCAAAATGTCGCGCGGGGCGGTATTTTACGTTACGTTTTTGTTCATGTCAGGGGTGCTTTTTGGTTATTACATTGTTGCTCCATTGGCCATCAACTTCCTTGCTAATTTTAAGCTTGACCCTCGCATCAAAAACCAATTTGATATTACCTCATACGTTGGTTTAATTTCTATTTTGACCCTCGCCTGCGGACTTACTTTCCAATTGCCTGTAGTGGCTTTTGTACTTTCTAAAATTGGTTTTCTCAATCCGCGCTTCATGCGTGAATACCGTCGCCACGCCTTCGTGGTCATTCTTATCTTAGCCGCAATCATCACGCCTTCTCCCGATGTTCTTAGCCAAGTATTGGTGGCCTTACCGCTTTCGTTGCTTTACGAAATCAGTATTTTTGTATCGGCCTGGGTAGAGCGTAACAAGAAAGCCGACGCTGAACTGGAAGCCAAACAAGAGGAAGACGATGCTTTTAACAACCCTTGGACACCCGACGCCGACGTCTAATGAAAATCATAGCATAAATGATTCAGTTTATTGATATACAAAAATCGTTTGAAGGACGAATGGTATTGGGAGGTGTCTCAGGCACATTTAAGCCTGGCGACACCAGCCTTATCATTGGCGGTAGTGGTACGGGAAAAAGCGTTTTGCTCAAATGCTTGATTGGTCTTATTCGCCCCGACAACGGCCAAGTGCTCTACAACGACCGCGATTTTTGGAACAGCGACGAAGAAGTACGAAAACAAGTTCGCCGCGAAATGGGGGTTTTGTTTCAAGGTGGAGCGCTGTTTGATTCTAAAACAGTAGCACAAAACGTACGCTTCCCACTCGATATGCTTACCGACATGAGCGAGAGCGAAAAAAATGACCGTGTCATGGTTTGTCTCACGCGGGTGGGGCTTGACCATGCCGTCAATCGGATGCCTTCCGAAATTAGTGGTGGGATGAAAAAACGCGTCGGTATTGCGCGGGCGATTGTGATGAACCCCAAGTATTTGTTTTGCGACGAACCCAACTCGGGCCTTGACCCGCTCACTTCGATTAAAATCGACGAGTTAATCAAGGAAATTACGGACGAATACAACATCACCACGGTCGTCATTACGCACGACATGAATTCGGTGCTCGAAATTGGAGAAAAAGTAATGTTTCTCTACAAAGGCTATAAACTTTGGGAAGGCGACAACAACACCATTCTCCAAGCTGATGTTAAAGAGCTCAACGAATTTGTCTTTGCCAGCAAGCGCTTACGAGAAATGGGGCGATAACGCAAACGCTTTCTTATAAATGGGTTTTCGATAGGCAAACTGCGCCCACAACAACGGGTACATCAAATAGTCGGTTATCCAAAGAGGTGTTTTAAATTCAATTTCGTCCGAAATGATTGTACCGCCTGCTTCTTGATGGATGATTCGGTGGCGGTGGCGCCAAAAGCGCAAGAAAAAAGGCAATTTTGTTCCCTCATCAACAAAATAAATCTCCGATTCGGACGACTGTTGCTCCGTAATCCGACTAATCCATTGCTGTTTAAAAAGGAGGAAATTCAGTTCTAATACCACCATATCGCCCGCTAGGCAACCATCAAACCGCACAACCCGCACGGGAGGAAACGGCGGACTAAGCTTGCGAAACAGCTCCTCATTAAACCCTTGCCAAACCACTTGGTAGGGCTGGCTTACATGCGTTTGAATACGTAATTTCATACAGTGTAAACTTCCTGCTCTGCAAAAAGTTTTCTACTTTTGGACTTTTCGACCATTACTTACACTATGCTTACTGTTTACGGTATTTCTAATTGCGACACCATCAAAAAAACGCTTACTTGGCTCAAATCCAACCAAATGGAATTCTTATTCCATGATTATAAAAAGCAAGGAATTTCGCGCGAAACGATTGAAGATTGGCTCTCTCAAACCGATTGGGCAAAGTTGGTAAATAAAGCAGGGACTACCTTTAAAGCCCTTTCTGATGAGCAAAAAGCAGCTATTGTCGATTCGCAAAGTGCCCTTGAATTGATGCTTGAAAAACCTTCGTTGATTAAGCGTCCCGTGATTGAAAACAGTGGAAAAATCGTAAAAATTGGCTGGAAACCCGAAGGATTATGAGAATCCTCACTGTTTTTGGCACCCGCCCCGAGGCCATCAAAATGGCCATGCTGGTTCGTCAGCTCCGCCACCACCCGCATTTTGAGCATAAATTATGCGTAACGGGTCAGCATCGTCACATGCTCGACCAAGTGCTCGAATTGTTTGAGCTAACGCCTGATTTTGACCTCAACATCATGCAAACGGGGCAGGATTTGACCGATGTCACGTGTCGAATCCTCACGGGGTTGCGTACCCTTTTCCAGTCGTATCGCCCCGACCTCGTGCTGGTCCATGGCGATACCACTACTTGCATGGCTACGTCGTTGGCGGCTTTTTACGCTGGCATTAAAATAGGCCACGTTGAGGCAGGACTACGCACGGGAAACTTGCAATCGCCTTTTCCTGAAGAAGCCAATCGACTCATCACCGACCGCCTCGCCAACTATTATTTTGCTCCTACCGACCGCAATGTAGCAGCTTTGTTACGTGAAGGTGTTGCCCCAAACGTAATTATCAAAACAGGAAATACTGTCATAGACGCGCTCCTGCACGTAAGCAAACAAGTGGAAGGTTTTTCGGAACGCGTATCTAGTGATTTGAAGCAGCTTTTTTCTACCAATCGCCAGATTTTATTGGTCACAGGGCATCGTCGCGAAAACTTCGGCGAAGGTTTTATTCAAATATGCGATGCTTTGCGTGAACTTGCGCAGCGGTATCCCAATTTAGAAATTGTTTACCCAGTGCACCTCAATCCCAATGTTCAGAAACCTGTGTACAAACGCTTGGGCGACTTGCCAAATGTACACCTACCTGCTCCCATGGATTACGCCGATTTTGTGTATGCCATGAAAAAAAGCTGGGTCATCCTGACCGATTCAGGCGGCGTACAAGAAGAAGCACCGAGTTTGGGCAAACCCGTACTGGTGATGCGCGACACCACCGAGCGCCCTGAGGCCGTAGAAGCAGGAACAGTTCGGCTCGTGGGAGCCAATCGCGCTACTATCACCCAAGCCGTTACTGAGCTTTGGACACAAGCATCTGTCTATCAAGCAATGTCAGAAGCCAACAACCCCTACGGCGATGGTTTGGCGAGTCAACGAATTATTGATTTTTTGGAAAGTATTGTCGGTTAGAGTTAAATGCTCGCAAATGATCTCGTCGGTTATAAGTAACCGACGGCACGATTAATAAGTAACCGACTGCACTACTAACGCCCTTCTTTGGGCAAAGGGATTTCTCCTGTTTGAGCGTAGTTGACCAACCATTCTTTTTTAGGGCCTTGAATCGTGAGGAAAAAATCGTAGATAGGCTTCATATCCTTCACAAAATCGCCCGTGGGATAAATAACATCGCCAAAAACCACTGCTTTTCGTGGATAATCAAACCCTACCAAAATAATGGGCACGTTGGCTTTTAGGGCCATGTAATAAAAGCCCGTTTTTAGTTTTGACACATTGCTGCGTGTCCCTTCGGGAGCAACCGCAATGTGAATTGCTTCGTTTTCTTGAAACGTAGCCGCTACCGCCTCCACCAAGTTATTGTTTTTTGTACGATCCACAGGATACCCGCCAAGCCCGCGAAATAGCCAGCCAGAGTACCACTTAAACAATGCACTTTTTCCGAGGTAGCCTATTTTAAGATTTATGTACGCTCTCACGCCTATTCCCACAAAAAAATCCCAATTGTACCAATGAGGGCTTACAAGCCATATCCCTTTTTTTAGTTCGGTGGGTGCATGTCCTATTGTGCGCCAGCCAACTAGCCGATAAAGTAGTCCAAAAAGCCAATTCATGAAGCGTAAAAGGTTAGGTTTTTCTCAAATGTAACGACCACTTGCGTTTTCAGCAACATTTCTTCACTTTTTTGAAAAAAGGAAACGATATTGTATTTTATGCGTTACAATAAGTAATGAACCACTCTTTTCTATTTCGATGAATATGCAAGGAATTACCAAACGTTCTTTACTAAAAGATGCTATTTTAATTACAGCGGGTATTTTTAGCGCGGGACTTGGCCTGAAAGGTTTTTTACTTTCGAGCCACTTTATTGATGGCGGTGTCACGGGCATTTCTATGCTTCTTTCCTCCATCTTGAAAGTCCCCTTGGCTGTACTTATTCCTATCATCAACCTACCATTTATTTTAATGGGCTACCGTCAAATCGGTTTAGCGTTTGCCATCAAAAGCACCTTTGCCATTACAGGTCTGTCCCTATGTTTGGCCTTTGTTCAGTTCCCCGATGTGACTCCCGACTTGTTATTAACATCCGTATTTGGTGGTTTTTTTATTGGGGCTGGTATTGGATTAGCAATGCGAGGAGGTGCTGTTTTGGACGGTACAGAAGTAGCGGCATTGCTTGTTAGCCGCAGAAATTCTACGATTCGCGTTGGCGACGTGATTTTGGGCATGAACATTCTCATTTTTGCCACGGCTGCTTACTTTTTGGGGGTTGACATTGCCCTTTATTCGATGCTAACTTACTTCACCGCCTCCAAAACCGTCGATTATTTGATACATGGTATCGAAGAATATACAGCTGTCTGGATTGTTTCTGACCACCACGAAGCCATCCGCGAAATGATTACGGACAAACTCCACAAAGGTGTCACGGTCTTAAACAGTGAAAAAGGTTTTGGAAAACGTGGACTTCAAAACCAAGAGACTAAAGTACTCTACTCGGTCGTTACTCGACTAGAAGTCAGCCGTTTACGGGATGCCATTTCAGAAATCGACCCGCAGGCTTTTGTAGTACAACACGGCATTGACGATGCTCGTGGAGGAATTGTAAAAGAAAGGGCCTTGCACTAATGCGCAACGCCCTTTAAAATTATTCTCTAAACCACTCTTTCTTAGCGGTCTTCGTACATCCCTTCGTAGTATTTTTGATAATTACCCGACGTTACATTGTCGAGCCATTCTTGGTTATCTAAGTACCACTGCACCGTTTTTTCAAGCCCTTGCTCAAACGTCACCGAAGGCTTCCAGCCCAGCTCGTTCATTAACTTTGCAGGGTCAATGGCGTATCTCAAATCGTGGCCAGCACGGTCAGTCACGTACGTAATCAATTGTGCCGACGTGCCTTCTTCGCGGCCTAGTTTTTGGTCCATGATATTGCACAGCAAATGCACCAAATCAATGTTTTTCCACTCGTTGCAACCACCAATGTTATACGTTTCGCCGTTGACACCATGGTGAAAAATGGCATCAATTGCCCGCGCGTGGTCTTCTACGTACAACCAATCACGCACGTTTTCGCCTTTTCCATACACTGGAAGCGGCTTATGGTGGCGAATGTTATTAATCATCAACGGAATCAACTTCTCTGGAAAGTGATTAGGGCCGTAGTTGTTTGAGCAGTTTGAAATTACTACTGGAAGTTTGTACGTATTCTGGTAGGCTCTCACAAAGTGGTCAGACGAGGCTTTTGAAGCCGAATAGGGCGACCGTGGGTCGTACTTGGTCGTTTCCACAAAAAACTCGTTGGGGTCATGAAGTTCTCCATAAACCTCATCAGTCGAAACATGATAAAAGCGGCGTCCTTCTTCTTTTCCTTTCCAGCTCTGACGGGCCGCGTTTAGCAAGTTGACCGTTCCGATGACGTTGGTTATCACAAAAGCCATCGGATCAGAAATTGACCTGTCCACGTGCGACTCTGCCGCCAAGTGAATAACCCCTGTGAAATCATTGTCTTTAAATAATTTATCAATAAATGCCGCATCGGTAATGTCGCCTTTGACAAAACGGTAATTAGGGGCATTTTCAATGTCTGTAAGATTGGCGAGGTTTCCTGCGTACGTCAGTGCATCGAGATTCACAATCTGATACGCTGGGTATTCGGTCACAAAACGGCGCACCACGTGCGACCCAATAAAACCTGCTCCGCCTGTAATAAGTATAGCCCCCGCTCCCCCAATGGGGGTATCTTTAGGTAATTGATTCATAGTGTTTTAGAAAAAACTTTATTTCAAAATTAAGTTTTAGGGGGTAGCTAATTTTTGTTGCCAGCGCCAAGCATCCCGAAGTGATTCTTCGAGTGTTTTTTCGGCTTTCCAGCCCATCACATTGTGCGACTTATCTACCTGAGCGTAAATTTGCTCAATGTCGCCCGCACGACGAGGCCCGATTGCATAATTTAGCTTAATGTTATTTACTTGCTCAAACGTCTGAATCAAACGAAGCACCGTTACGCCTTCGCCCGTTCCTACGTTGAACACATCGTAAAAGTTATCTTCTTCGGTTTTGGCCAATAGCTCAAGCGCTTTTACGTGTGCCTTCGCCAAGTCCACCACGTGGATAAAGTCACGGATACAAGTACCGTCGGGCGTGTTGTAGTCGTCTCCAAATACCGTTAATTTTTCGCGTAAACCTGCCGCGGCTTGCGTCAAATAAGGTACCAAATTGCTTGGTACGCCGCGCGGCAACTCCCCAATTTGTGCCGATTCGTGCGCACCCACTGGATTAAAATAGCGCAACGAAATGGCTTTAAGACCCGTTTTTGAGATCACCACATCACGAATAATGTCTTCACAAATACGCTTGGTATTTCCGTACGGAGAAGCCGCTTCTTGGCGAGGTGTTTCTTCCGTCACAGGTAGCACGTCAGGTTGTCCATACACTGTACACGACGAAGAAAATACAAAGCTTTTTACGCCAAATTCCTGCATTACTTTCAACATCACAAGCGTAGAGCCTAGGTTGTTTTGGTAATACATCAATGGCTTTTCCACCGACTCTCCGACGGCTTTACTTGCCGCAAAATGAATCACGCCATCAAATTTTTCTTTTGCAAATATTTGCCGCAGCGCTGTCTCATCATTGCAATCGGCGCTGTATGACACAACAGCCTTCCCAATAATAGATTCTAGCCTGCTAAGTACTTTTTCTTCTGAGTTACTGAAGTCATCAATGATAACTGGCTCAAAACCTGACTGATGCAGTTCAACAACCGTATGAGAGCCAATAAAACCAGCTCCTCCTGTGACCAATATTTTCATGTAAAGTGTAGAAAATTGAATGACAAAACTATAAAATTTGGGCACTGAAAAAAAAATGTTTTTCTTTAACGCAAACTTCACTGACATTGCTCCATGACAGAACAAGAAATCAAAGCGCTGGTTTCGCTTCTCGACGACGACGACAAAGAGGTGTTGCAGTTGGTTGAAAAAGAAATTAGACAGCAAAGAGAGATTATCATTCCCTATTTAGAGAATGAGTGGGAAGGCGCGGGCTTTAATCCAAAAATTCAGCGCCGCATCGAAGAATTAGTACACGATCTTCAGTATGAAGTCTTGGTAGAACGCCTGTCCGATTGGCACCATGGTGGAGCTATCGACTTACTGGAAGGACTCTGGATTATTGCTACTTACCAATATCCTGATTTGTCGCTGGAAAGCCTCCGAAGCGACTTCGAACAGTTTTACTACGAAACATGGCTTGAATTTAAAGAAGACATGCACCCGATCGACCAAATACGCGCCTTGAATCACGTCTTTTTTTCAAAGCTAAAATTTGGTTCAAACACCAAAAATTTCCACGCAGCAAGTAACTCGATGATCAACGTCGTGCTAGAGTCCCGCAAGGGAAATCCCATTACCCTGTGTTGTATTTACATGATTGTGGCCCAACGCCTCAACATGCCCGTTTATGGGGTTAATTTACCCAACCTTTTTGTGCTTACTTACAAAAAGGACGCAGTGCAGTTTTACATCAATGTCTTTAACAAAGGCTTGGTGTTTATGCGCTCCGACATCGACCATTACATTGCACAGCTCAATATCAAGACCAACGATTCGTTTTATCAGCCTTGTTCTAACCTCGACATCCTGCGTCGGGTTCTTAGGAACCTCACGCTTGCATTTGAAAAAACGGGCGATAGCGATAAAGTAAAAGAAATTGAGCGAATGTCGGCAGTATTGCAGGAACCGATTGATGAATAAAGGAACGGCCTATTACACCGCCAACACCCCCAAAAAATCGTCCACCCGAAAACGGTATAGGCGGTATTGTTGGCGTGGCAGTGGGGTATGAATGGGGAAAGTTTCGCCCGTAAAAAAGTCGTTTTCGTCGGTAAAAGAGTGAATTAAAATTTCCTCTTTAAAACTCAAATTTCGAGTACCGTGCAATTTATACAATGCTTCTTTGGCACACCAGTACGTACAAAGGCGCTCTAGTTGCTCGCCCGCATGGGTCGTTTCTGAATCCGAAAGGAATTTGGGCGCCACGCGGGCGAGCTTAGGCGCTACTCGTTCTAAGTCCACGCCAATCGATACCAAGGGGTGCAAGGCCACCACCACAAACCGCGCCGTGTGGGTAAGCGAAATTTCTGCTACGGCATTGTTCAAAAACGGTTTTCCAAAATTGTCTTTCCGCATTCCTGTATAAATACGCCCACTGGCTTCGACAATCGACTGCATTGCCCGCCTGCCTGTGAGCCATTCCAATCGTTTTTGGGGATGCGAGATGGTCTCGTACTCAGCCCATTCTTCGGCAGTGGCCGCAAGTCCTTCTTGCAATTCTTCGATAGGCTCAAAAATCTCCCAAATCAGGAGCAAACATTCATCAAAAACAGTCCACTGGCGAACGATAGGCATAGATGCAATCTTTTGGTGTAACTTTGCACAAAAATACGCGCGTTTGGAATTTTATGCGTTTGAACAATAAATTATGCTTAAAGTACATAAAATAGACACATTTTCTGGACACCGCGACTGCGTATATGCTGTTCAACCTTCGGCAGAAGACAAGCATTTTTATTCGGCAGGTGGCGATGGACTCGTTGTCAAGTGGGACCTAACCCGTCCCGACTGGGGAGATGTGGTGGCCCAAGTGCCTGCGTCTGTCTATGCTTTGGCATTTGACACAAACCAAAATCAACTGTGGGTAGGACAAAACTACGAAGGGATTCAGGTCATTGACCCGCTCGAAAAACGGGTTGTCGCTTCGGCACAACTGACCACAGCCGCTATTTTTGACATTATTTTTTTTGAAAACCAAGCGTTTTTGGCCCTTTCAGACGGCGTTGTTATTGTCATGGACCGTCAGGCATTTGCCGTTCGTAAACATATAAAAGCCAGTCAACAATCGGCTCGGTGTATCGCCATCAATGCCCTCACCCGCGAAGTAGCCATTGGTTATAGCGATAACTGCATCCGCGTGTTTGGTATCGACGAGCTAGACTTGCGGCACACTTGGGAAGCCCATACTAATTCTGTTTTTTCGGTTAGTTTCTCACCCGACGGTCGCTATTTGTTATCGGGAAGCCGCGACGCGCACTTGAAAATCTGGGATGTAACCAATGGCTACGTACTTCATCAAGACATTGTTGCTCACCTTTTCGCCATCAATCACCTCACTTACAGCCCCGACCAACGGCTGTTTGCCTCGTGTAGCATGGATAAATCAATTAAGATTTGGGACGCAACCACCTTTCGACTCCTCAAAGTGATTGACCGCGCCCGTCATGCAGGCCACGGTACTTCCATCAATAAACTTCTTTGGACTTCTTTTAACAATCAACTCATTTCAGCCAGCGACGACCGTCGAATTTCGGTCTGGGACATAAAGACCAACTAAACAGCCATGCGTAAATTTTTTGATTTATTTTTACAAGCTCTCAAAGGGGAAGAGCACGAATATACTTCGGGCAGTATCAATCGCGCCATTTTTCTACTATCAGTACCCATGATTTTAGAAATGGTCATGGAATCTCTTTTTGCGGTTGTTGATATTTTCTTTGTATCTAAAGTCAACACCGACGCCGTTGCGACGGTAGGACTTACCGAATCTGTTTTAACGCTTGTTTACTCCGTGGCCATTGGCCTTAGTACAGCTGCGACCGCCATCGTGTCGCGGCGCATCGGAGAAAAACAGCACGCCGAAGCAGGCCATGCCGCAGCGCAGGTTATTTTAGTATCCGTGGTATTAGGCATCGTGATTGGGCTTGGTGGCTTTTTTGGGGCAGAAACCATCCTACGCGCCATGGGCGGCAGCGAAAACCTCATAGCCTCAGGCGCTAACTTCACCCGAATTATTTTTGCCAGTAGCCCCGCTATTATTTTATTGTACACCCTCAGTGGGGTTTTACGGGGTGGCGGCGATGCTGCCGTGGCCATGCGCTCGCTCTGGATTGCCAACGGCGTCAATATGCTGCTTTGCCCACTTTTTATCTTTGGTTGGGGGCCTGTTCCTGCATTTGGAGTAGCGGGTTCGGCCATGGCCACCACCATAGGTCGCAGTCTTGGGGTGCTTTACCAGTTATATGCTTTAACCAAGGGCAATGGGGTTATCAAAGTACTTTCATCGCAACTCAAAGCCGATTTTACCATTATTCGTAACCTTATCAGTGTTTCGGCGGGCGGTACGGGACAATTTCTTATTGCTTCTGCCAGTTGGGTGTTTCTGACGCGTATTTTGTCAGACTTCGGCCCTCAGATTGTGGCAGGTTATACCATCGCCATTCGCGTTATTGTGTTTACCATTTTACCTTCGTGGGGCATGGCCAATGCCGCCGCCACTTTGGTAGGGCAAAACCTTGGCGCAAACAAACCCGAACGCGCCGAAACCTCGGTTTGGCGAGCAGCCTTCTTCAACTTTGTGTTTTTGGCCGTTGTTGCTGTCATATTTTTTGTCTTTTCGGCAAACATTATTAGCTGGTTCAACGACGACCCCACCACAGTAGCCACGGGCGTCAACTGCCTACGGATCATTTGTTTTGGGTATTTATTTTTTGCTTATGGGATGGTTATCAGCCAGTCATTCAACGGCGCAGGCGATACCCTAACCCCTACGCTCATGAACTTGGTTTGCTTTTGGGCTATCGAAATACCCCTTGCTTATTTCTTAGCAAAATACCTCGATTTAGGCCCCAACGGCGTATATATTTCCGTCGCATTCAGCGAGTCAATGCTTGCTGTGGTAGGGATTCTCCTTTTTAGGCGCGGAAAGTGGAAAACCAAGAAGGTATAGCCTCAAGGTTTATCCTTTTGATTACCTGATAATTTCCTCTAACTTTGCAGGCCATTTTTAAGTGCGAATGAAAGAACAGATAGACCGTACTAGACTTCCTCAACATATAGCCATCGTGATGGATGGCAACGGCCGCTGGGCCAAGCAGCGCGGCGCCATGCGGGTGTTTGGGCACAGAAACGCTATTAAAGCAGTCCGCGAAGCTACCGAAGGCTGCGCCGAACTGGGCGTTAAGTACCTGACATTGTATGCGTTTTCGACCGAAAACTGGGGGCGACCTGAAGCCGAAGTAAGGGCGTTGATGGAACTATTGGTACATACAATTGCTGATGAATTGCCAACATTGCAAAAAAACGATGTCAGGCTTGACACCATTGGCGACACCGCTAGTTTGCCTAAATCTTGCCAAAAAGAGCTATCGCAAGCCATAGAAAAAACGAAGCATAACAAAGGTCTTAATCTGATTTTGGCCTTAGGATATAGTGGCAAATGGGATATTATCCAAGCCACCCAACGTTTAGCGCAACAAGTGAGAGACGGTTCGTTGAAGTCAGAAGACATTACCGAAGACTTATTTAACCAAACGCTCTCGACCTATCCCCGCCCCGATGTTGACCTGATGCTACGCACAGGAGGCGACCACCGCATCAGTAATTTCTTGTTGTGGCAGTTGGCCTATGCCGAGCTTTACTTCTACGACGAGGTCTTTTGGCCAGACTTCCGCCGAGAGCATTTACATGAGGCCATTTTGTCGTTTCAACAACGAGAAAGACGTTTTGGTAAAACCAGTGAACAGATTGTGACCGAAGCGAAATAAACCCCTTCTTTTGCCGTTATTAGAAAATGGGAAAGAACAGTGTATCTATGAAAAAATTCAACCAACTTATCCGTCTCGTTAGCTTTTTTGGTGTTTTCGTCATGACGACCGTGTGCCTTCATGCGCAGCAGCTGGGCCTAGGGCGAAACACCCCTGCGACTACGTCTGCCCCGAAAGACGAAGCTATCAACTATGCGGAACCTAAAGACTATGTCGTTGCCGAAATTATTGTAACTGGCAACCAATTTTTGGACCCTAACTCCATGATTTCAATGTCGGGATTGAGAGTAGGCGACAAAATCAAAGTTCCTGGCGATGCCATCAATGGAGCGATTAAAAAATTGATGGATCAAAAGATTTTGGAAGATGTCGAAATCTTAGCTCGTAAAATCGAAGGCGAACAAATCTGGTTAGAGATTCGCATTAAGGAGCAATCGCGTCTTTTCAAAGTCGAATTTGACGGCATTCGGAAGGGAGAAAAAGAGTCTCTTAATGATAAAATCAAGCTTCCCAAAGGGCGTATCATCTCTAACACGATGATTAAAAACACCCAATTGGCCGTAAAACGCTATTTTATCGACAAAGGCTTCATGAACGTGAAGGTCAGAATCACCCAGATTTCGGATTCTACTCGCGGAAATGCAACCCTCAAAATTCTCGTCACCAAAGGCGCAAAAGTGAAGATTCGTCAAATTGTGTTTAATGGTCGTCAAGAGATATTGGAAGGAAAACTCCGCAATAAACTGAAGGGAACAAAACAAATGCGTTTTGGCCGCCTTTTTACGCCTTCAAAATTCATTCCTAAGAAATACGAAGAAGACAAAGAGAAAATCATCGAACTCTATAACAAAAATGGGTTCCGTGATGCGACCATTATCTCTGATTCCATTATTCACAACCCAGGGGAAAAAACCATTGACGTGGTGTTGAACATTGAAGAAGGCCCTCGCTACTACATTCGTGATATTACTTGGCAAGGCAACTACCTTCGTACGACCGAACAACTCAGCAAGGTATTTGGCCTTAAAAAAGGCGATGTTTATAACCCTGAAGAAATTCAGAAACGCCTTGAAGCCAACCCAGGCCAAGACGTGAGCTCGCTGTACATGGATGATGGTTATTTGTACTACAACTGCCGCGCCATCGAAAAAGCCGTTGAAGGGGATTCTATCGACCTTGAGATGCGCATTTTTGAAGGGAAACAAGCGACCATCAACAAGATTATTTTGAATGGTAACACCAAGACCAGCGACCACGTGGTGCTGCGTGAATTGTTTACATTGCCAGGCCAGAAATTTAGCAAAACAGAAATCATCAACACCCAACGTCAGTTGTCGCAGTTAGGGTATTTTGATGCTGAAAAAATTGGCATCAACCCTGTTCCCCACCCAGAAGATGGAACGGTGGACATTGAATATACCGTAGAAGAAAAGCCAAGTGACCAAATTGAGCTTTCTGGTGGTTGGGGTGGATACATCGGTTTTGTGGGTACTTTGGGGCTTGTATTCAACAACTTCTCTACCAAAAACATCACAAACCTCAAAGCATGGAAACCACTTCCATCGGGCGATGGACAAAAGCTTTCTATACGTTTCCAAGCAAGTGGTCGTCAGTTTCAGACATATACCCTTAGTTTCTCAGAACCGTGGTTGGGTGGTAAAAAACCTGTTAACTTCGGTATCAACTTGAGCCACACGGTGTATCGTACGGTTGACTATTCTAACCTTTATACTCGTTCAACAAGTGGTTTGAAGTTTTTGGGCTCTTATAAAAACACAGGGGTTACCATATCACTTGGCAAGCGCCTTAAAATACCCGACCGTTACTTTGTATTAAGTTCAGCACTTTCATATCAGCGTTACAGAATGGACAGCCTTGACTTGTTTGGTATTGGCTATCCAAACGGGGTTTCAAACAACGTAACCTTGAACTTAACATTGTCGCGCAATACGATTGATAACCCTCAGTTCCCACGTGGAGGTTCGTCGTTCTCGTTGAGTGGCACTTTTACTCCGCCTTATTCTGCCATCACAGGAAACACGTCTTTCTCGACCAAAGAAGCACAGTACAAATGGGTAGAATACCACAAGTGGATGTTTGATGCGACATGGTACCAAACCATAGCAGGCAAGCTGGTATTGAGTACCCGCGCCCACCTTGGTTTCTTGGGTAGATACAACCAAAACTTATCCATCAGTCCATTTGAACGCTTTGTACTCGGAGGCTCGGGATTAGCGGGTTATGGTATGTTTGCTTTGGCCCAAGACATCATCGGTTTGAGAGGATACACCGACCGCTCGCTTGTACCTATCTACAACCGACTTAGTACAGTTGATGCCTCACAAAGTACCAGCACCGCTACAAGCAGTGTAAGTAGTCTTGGAGGGGTTGCCTATAGCAAGTACGTGATGGAATTACGTTACCCACTTTCGCTTAACCCATCGGCGACCATCTTTGGTTTGGTGTTTGCGGAGGCTGGAAATAACTGGGGAACCGATCAACCTCAAAAGAAATACAAAGACTAC
This sequence comes from Runella limosa DSM 17973, assembly GCF_000482465.1. Classification (GTDB taxonomy): domain Bacteria; phylum Bacteroidota; class Bacteroidia; order Cytophagales; family Spirosomataceae; genus Runella; species Runella limosa. The sequence continues at coordinate 787,372 of NZ_KI519420.1, read as the reverse complement.
AACCCGTTTGATTTGAAACGTTCGGCGGGGGTTGGGGCGCGTATTTTCATGCCAGCCTTCGGTTTGATTGGTATTGACTGGGCGTATGGATTTGACCCACTACCAGGACAAACGAATCGCAGTGGCCCTCAATTCCACTTCACGATTGGACAACAAATTCGCTAGAAAAGACATAGACTGAATGGAGTAGGTAAATTATAGCCTACTCCACCAACAAAATCCAAGCATCTACAATGAAAACCCGTGGGCTTTTACTAATTTTGCAATTCGTCTTGGTAACCTACTCATTATCAGCCCAAAAATGGGGATATATGGATATGGAGTATGTGACTAGCAAAATGCCTGAATACCAAAAAGCACAAACTGAGCTTGATAAGTTTTCGGAACGTTGGGCAAAAGAAATTCAAGATAAATATACCGAAATAGACCGCCTACAGCGGCTTTATCAGGCAGAAGAAGTACTTTTGACCGACGAAATGAAACGCAAACGTCAGCAGGAAATCGCTGATAAAGAGCGCGAAGCCAAAGATTATAACAACAAAATTTTTGGATTTGAAGGGATGTTGTTTCAAAAGAAAAAAGAAATCATCAAACCCATCACCGATCAGGTTTATAAAGCAGTAGAACGCGTATGTCGTCAGCGGAGGTTGGATATACTACTTGACAAATCAAGCGATTTTGTCATTATCTATTCCAATCCAGTACATGACTATACCGATTATGTTATCGAAGAGCTTGGTTTAGGTACCGAAGAAAAAGAAAAAAATACTAAACCAGCAACTAATAGCGTTAATACGCCAACAACAAATACCCCAGCAACAAATACCCCAGCTAATAAAGTAACCAAACCAAAACAGTAGATAAAAATGAAACGTACATTGACTGTAGCCTTCCTTGCGATTATTGCTTTAGTGAGTTTTGAAAGCAAAGCACAACAGGCTACGAACAAAATCGGTTGGACCAACGTGGACTACGTGATGACGTTGTTACCTGACTATAAGAAAATTGAGAACGAGCTTACGATTCAGCAACAGCAAATTGAAAAAGCTATGCAAGAGAAATCGAAAGAGTTCGAAGACAAATACAAGGCTTATCAACAAAACGCTGCCAAGTGGTCTGAAATCATTCGTGCAGATAAAGAAAAAGAATTGAACCGCCTTCAAACGGACTTCCAAGATTTCCAACGCAATTCTCAAGAGTCATTACAGAAAAAGCAACAACAATTGCTTCAGCCTGTGATGGTGAAAATCCAAGGAGCTATCGACGCTGTTGGTAAAGAAAACGGCTACACGTATATCTTCAACATGGATGCAGGGGCTAACACAACTCCTATCATCTTGTTTGCAGGTTCTGAAGAATTAAACGTTAGCAACTTGATTTTGAAAAAATTGGGTGTTGACCCTGCGGAAGTTGAAAAACAACAAAAAGCCGCAGCAGAAGCAGCTGTTCAGCAATTGCAGCAAAAAACAGGTGGCGCAACTACCCCTGCTACGCAGCCTGCAACCAAGCCAGCGACTCAAACTCCTGCCAATCCAGTAAAGAAAAACTAAGACATTTCTGTCTGACACAAAAAGGGAACCGCATCGTGCGGTTCCCTTTTTGTGTTTAAAAGACTTTCTAAGAGGTGAATACCTCAGCATAGATTTGATTTCTATAAGATGTAGCTCCTCTGGAGCAATGAATAACGGCTTTATATTTTAATGCCCTATCAATTGATAAACTTGGAAAGTCTTTTCGGCTAATAACTAGGGAAACTCCTCTAAAATCAAAAAGCGAGAGAATACTCTCCCGCTTTTCGATTCGTTTTTTATTTTCTTTTTAGCAGTAAAACCTCACTCAATACCTCATCGACCAAAATGGATTACGTTGCGCTTTCATGCTTTCGGCAATGTGCTTTTGAATCATTTGATTGTAGTCAGCTACTTTGATTTTCTTTCCTTTCATTTTGGGTAAAGCAAGCTCTTTTTGCACGTTTTTAAGCTCCACTTTCTGGGCCGAAACCACTACGTCTCCGTCGTTAATATCTAGTTCCAAAATCAAGCCTGGTAAACCAAAATAACGCTCAGGTCCCGCCGCTACTGGAATATCCTGCGCAAACCAAGCCGTAATCTTTTGATTTTTAACGGGGTCAAACGTCTCCGCTTTCATACAAATATAGCCCGCCACATCCTTGATTTGGTTTTGCACCCGCCAATTGTACGTTACCAGCGAATCTTCCATCAAGTAAGTTTTGCCCAACATTTCGTGGTGTTCAATGAGCTTGTTGGCATCAAAATTACGGTGAACCAGGTAATCATCTTGCCGCCACGACCATTGCCCATCTTCGCTTTGGCCTTGGTCACTGAAATACGTATAAAGACTTTGCTTTTCGTCAAAATACAACTTCATTTTTACGCCATACCCGTCTTCATTTCCCCACGTAAGTTTCATACGGTCTTTTTCCTCTTTGCTCAAGAACGTCAGTCGGGCATTGATTTTTGTCCAGTAGCTCTTGTGTTCGTACGTGACCATCCCTTCGGTCGATTGGGCATACACACTGTTGGCTATCCACAACAGACCCACTACTAAAAAGTTCAATCTATTTTTCATGTCTTTATAGCGATTATCTTGTTTGGTTGGATTAACGATTGATTAAAAGAAACCTCCACGGCGTTTGAGGGTGGTATTCATCCCGCGCATGTTGTAGGTAAAGGTAAGCATTCCGTAGCGCGCCAAGGTCTGTACTTTTTCTTGCGAAACAAAGTTTTGGTTGGCAAACTGGCTAATACCCAAGTTTTTGTTAAACACGTCATACACCGACAAACGAATCTCCGCCTTTTTGGCTTTACCCAAAATCTTGTAAATCGACGCATTCATAATCGGCAAACGTTGGTCAAGGTTGAAACGGTTGTTGACATAAATACGGTAATCAAGGTTCGAGTTAATGAAGAAATCTTTTGGCAACTTAATGTTCATCGTACCACCGTAAGTATGGTTGATGATTTTCATGTTTTGCGACGTATTTACCGAGAAACGAGAGTTGGTAACGCCCCAGTTGGCATTGGCAAAAAACGTAAAGTTGTCGCTAGGCGTTAAGTCCAAACGCATTCCAAAACGATAGCTGTCGTTGTTGGTTTGGTTAAGTACTCCGTTGATATAAGTCAAGTTACGGCTAAAATTAGGGTTCGCATTTACACTAAGATTACTTTTTGTTTTCTTCAACGGGAAACCAAAGTTCATCCAAGCACCCACACTCTGTCCACCTGAAATATTGGTAGGGGTAGTAACTGTCACCAACGTTCTTGGGTCAACTTGCTGATTGTAAATAATTTGATTGACATTGTATGAATAAAACAAGTTTAAACCCAAATTTGTAAAGCTTGCAGGGTTAAACATGTTGTAGCCAAAATTAAGGCTGTGATTCACCGAAGGAAGCAAATCTGGATTTCCTTGACGGATATACAATGGGTTGCTGTTGTCAATGACGGGTTGCAAGTCACGTACGTTTGGCTGATTGACACTCACATCGTATCCCGACCAGAGATAACGGTTGTTTTTGAGGTCATAGTTAAGAGAAGCGTTGGGCAACCATGCCACAAACGTGCGATTGACGTTGATGAAAGAGCTTGGATTTTGCCCCAATGCAAATTTACCATCCAATCCAAAGCGCTGTACGGCTAGTCCTCCCGAAATGTTAAATCCTTTGTAGGTATAACGCAAAGATGACCCGATACGCGCGTATGTAATGTCATTTTTAAAGTAACTACTCAAAGTGTCAACGGGGATTCTTCGTCCACTTTCTTGGGCCAAATCAAAGGCGTCACGGTCAACAAAATTTCCACGGCGGCTTAGGTTTAAGAATGTTTCCCAAAATACCCGTTTCGACACTGGTTCCACAAACAACAAACTTGATTTTAGCTCATTTACTTGACTATTGGTATTGTTGGTCAAATCAAGTGCTCTACGAATTACATCATTGGCGGAGGTGGCGGAATAAAACAAATTCAATGAATTTTGGTCTGCAATTCCATCATTTTGAACGTACCCGTACGAACCACTGGCTGCAAAGTTACGCCCTTTTTTACTCTTGGCCTTCCAGCGGTAAATAAGAGTATTGGAAGTTTCCATTTTGTCAACGTCCGTAGCGTTTTTAATGGTCGTTTCGTTCGACTTAAAGTTACCTGCTTGAAAATACTGCTGAAGGCTATTGAGGCTGGTGTTTCCGCCATTGAGGCGGCTGTTATTGGTAAAAATAATCGTGTTGGTTGAGTCAATCATTTGTTCATAACGGAAAGACAAACGGTGGTTTCCGATGAAGTTGATTTGACTACTTTCTTCTTGTGACTTGAACGAACCGTTGGTCAAGAAATTTTCACGACTACGAAGCGCGTCCAATACTTGACGCGTAGAATTATAATAGTAACTCGAATTTACTTTGGTTTTTTTGCCGTTGTAATTGTAGTTAATACCAGCGGCAACGTTGTTGGAATAACCCTGTCCTCTACCTCCACCAACGGGGATATTGAGTCCGCCGTCGTCCTCCCCACCAATCATAAAGAAGCGTCCACCGCCGCCACCAAAGCCAAAGTCGCCGTTGTCGTTCCAGCTATTAAACGAACCACTTCCTCTAAAATCTTGGTAGTCGTCCCAAGACATCCCCGTTTGGTTCGTGTTGTTGGTGAGACCAATAAGCGAAAACTGGTTTTTATCGTCAAACTTATTGTAGTTTCCTTTGATTTCCCCCCGCGCACCTCTCGAATTGTTTCCGTCGGCACCTAAGCCAGCGGTAACCTTTCCAAAGCCACCTTTTTTGAATCCATCTTTTAATTCAAGGTTAACCGTTTTTTCTTTTTTACCGTCGTCAACGCCCGTCACTTTTGCTTGTTCTGATTTATCGTTAAAAATCTGAACTTTTGTAATCGCTTCCGCAGGAAGGTTCTTGGTAGCCATTTTAGGGTCATCTCCGAAGAAACGCTTGCCATCGACGGTTACTTTCCGTACTTGCTGGCCTTGGGCTACGATGTTTCCGTCTTGGTCAATCTGAACCCCTGGTAGCTTTCGAAGTAAGTCTTCTACCGTTGACCCAGGCGGGACTTTAAACGAAGCGGCGTTGTACTCAATCGTATCCCCTTTGATACTGAGTGGCGCACGGGCGGTTTTGACTACTACTTCAAACAATTCTTTGGTAATTGCTTTCATTTCTAAAGTACCAAGGTCAATGAGCTCTTTGTCACCAAACACAATGTCTTTTTGAAAAGGGATATACCCTACGAATGAAATTTTGAGCAAATAATCGCCTTTTTTGACGTTACGAAGCACAAACACACCTTTATCATTAGAGCGTGTAAAATTGACCAAAGACGAGTCTTTTCGCTGCAACAACATGACTGTTGCCGAACCTAGTGGTCCTGAGGATGTATCAGCAGTGATACCTTGGATTTGGAAACGTGTGGGAGCTTGGGCGCACGCAAACAACGCACTAAGGCACATAAGTGCCCCGAGGAGAAGTTTCTTCATGGCTGTTTAGGTTATAAAAGTGTTTTAAAATGGTTAGAAAATGGCTATTACACTACAAACGTACTATTCGGTTAGTTTATTACCTAACAATACAAAGAAAATTTTATATTAAAGTTTGTTAAATCTAGTAAAGAAGCCTCCGTGGAAGTGTACTTGGGGTTATCGAAAAGGTTACACCTAAGGCAAAAAAAAACAGCGGGTCGAAATTTCGACCCGCTGTTATGTAATCACCATCCTCTGTTACGCTGCCCGTTCCGACCGTAGTCGTCGTAGGTTGAGCGTTCATTGTCTCGCTTTTCGTGGGTAATCTCACGATTAAGTGCGTATAAGTCTTCTTGAAGTTCGCGGCGCTCGCGTGGGTCAAGCACGCGGTCGCGCCAGAAAATTTGCTCTTTACGTTCGATACGTTCTACATCTCTTAACAATCCTTTCGCTTCGCGTGACGAGATAGAGCCTTGGGCAATTCCATCCGCAATTCGGCGGCGGGCTTCGCGTTGAAAATCATCAATACGGTCGCCCATATTTCCTCTTCCTCCCCGATTGTCATATCCACGGTCATCGCGGCGATTGTCGTAGCGGTCGTCATAACGACGGTCGCGGTTGTTGTTGTTTCCCCATTGTGCATTGGCACCGATAGAAACTAAAATCATGGCTGCGGCAAACACTAACTTTTTCATGGCTTTTATTGGTTTATGTGAACGGTTATTTTTCGTTATTTTACTCTTAGAACGCTAAAAAGGGCAAAGGTTTATAATGCCTTGGTTAATGATTGTTAACAGCATTTTTAAAAGATTTTAGTAACTTGCTACGGGCTTTTTTTACCATCATCAACCAAACATTTCCATGCGAAAAACTTTCCTCATTGGCGGGCTACTCTGTGCCTCCACACTCTCCTTTGCGCAAAAAAACATCTCGGGTTTTTCGGCTTCTAACCAGTCGAAACAAGAAAAAATCGAACAGGAGTACCGCACCAAGCAGTCGGCAGAACGTTTTAAAACCCACTTACAAAAACTGACAAGTGTACCACACTTAGCAGGTACGCCTGAAAATGAAAAAGTACGCGACTACATCGCCGACATCATGCGCAAGGCTGGCTTACAAGTGGAAATTTTTCCGCACGATATTTATTTATCAAAAAGCCCAGGTGAAAGCCTCGTTGAAGTGGTAGAACCCGTACGCCTTCCGCTCAACAATCGCGAGTATATTGTAAAGGAAGACAAGTATTCGAGTGATCCTCGCCTGACGCCTGGCTGGAACTCGTATTCTGGCTCTGGCGACGTAACAACCGAGGTTGTGTATGCCAACTATGGCCGCAAAGAAGATTTTGAACAGCTGAAAGCCATGGGCATTTCGGTCAAAGGAAAGATTGTACTAGCACGTTACGGTGGCAACTTCCGTGGCTACAAAGCCAAGCACGCCGAAGCAGCGGGGGCAGCGGGCGTCATTATTTATACCGATCCAGCCGATAATGGCTACACCAAAGGCATTACGTTTCCTGAAGGTTCACAATCGAACGACAACACCATCCAACGGGGGTCGTTATTGACCGTCGATTATACAGGCGACCCACTTACTCCTTTTGAACCCGCCCTCCCACTCGATGGGCCTAAGAAAGTAAAACGCCTTGACCCCAAAGACGCCGCTTTCCATAAAATCCCCGTGACGCCATTGCCTTGGGGCTCGGCCGTTGAAATTCTCAAAAGAATGACGGGCAAAGGTGTCCCTGCGGGCTGGCAGGGTGGTTTGCCGCTGGCGTATCGCTTAGAAGGTGGCCCAGAACTCAAAGTGCGACTCAAGGTAAAACAAGACAAAGAGTTTGTCAGAATTTATGAAGTAGTGGGTACGCTCACAGGTAGCGAGTTTCCCGACGAGTGGATTATTGCGGGTTGTCACTACGATGCTTGGTCTTTTGGCTCCACCGACCCCAACAGCGGTACTGCCATGCTTTTGACCCTGGCCGAGTCGTTGGGTAAAATGCCCCAAAAGCCAAAACGTACCATTAAGATTTGTCACTGGGATGCCGAAGAACACGGCGTCATTGGCTCGGCAGAATGGGTAGAGCAAATGCGCGACGAATTGAGCGCCAAAGCAGTGGCATACATGAACTACGACGCGGCGGTATCGGGCAAAATTTTCGGTGGAAGTGCTTCTCCTTCGCTCAAAAAACTACTTATTGAGGCTTCTCAGGCCGTAGAATACCCCGATTCTAACAAAACGGTTTACGAACATTGGATGGCCCAAAAAGGCGGACGCCGTGGTAGCACCGCCAACGTGGGTGGTTCGGCACCTGTATTGGCCGATAGCGAGCCAAGCATTGGCAACCTAGGCGGCGGGTCCGACCACATTGCGTTTTATATGCACGCAGGTATCCCGTCGTTGAGCGCGGGCGTAGGCGGGCCAACTTTGTACCATTCTCAATACGATGACTTATTTTTCTACAACAAATTTGTGGACTCTACCTATAAAATGGGGCCAATGGTAGAACAAGTAGTAGGAACGATGTCGTTGCGTTTGGCCAATGCCGACATTTTGCCTTACGACGTTTCACGTTATGCCACCGACTTGGCGACGCACCTCAAAACCGCCGAAAAAGCCATCAAAGCTTACGCTCCCACTTATTCAATAGATAAGTTGTTGGCGCAAGTGGAAACGCTCAAGCAAAACGCTCAAAACTACGAAAGCCGCATCAAAACGCTTTTGGCCGCCGACCAAATCGACAAAGCCAAAGTTGTAGCTATCAACAAAGAATTACGGGATTTGGAAAAAGCCTTTATCGACCCCAAAGGCATGGCATACGGTTCATGGTACCGTTCGTTGTATGCGTCGTCTGACCCATACAGTGGGTATGCGTCTTGGATGTTGCCCGCTTTCCAGTACGAAGCATCGTTGAAGTCAACGGCAAATTTGCCTGATTTGGAAGCCCGCCACGCGAAAGCAATTGATACGCTTAACACCAAAATTGTGGCCATCAACCAACAATTAGGCGGTGCAAGTGGCTCTTTGGGTGGAGGAAAAAATTAGAAGATGTGTGGAGGTTGTGAGCAACCTCCACATTTTTATACCCCTAAGAATATTAATCTTCAAACAAATTGCCCAATCCTCCCAAAACCGAACCACTTTCTTTACGCGATTGCGGGCCATAGATAGAAAGACGATCGACTAATTTTGAGATTGGCATCGACTGAATCCAGCATTTGCCCGTTCCTTGAAGGGTTGCCAAGAAAATACCTTCTCCCCCAAACACCATTGATTTGAGGCTACCTGCGCGCTGTACGCTGAAATTCACCGAAGGCTCAAATGCCACGACACAGCCCGTATCCACGCGAAGGGTTTCGTTGTTGAGTTGGCGCTCAATCACCACTCCCCCAGCATGAACAAACGCCAAGCCATCTCCTTGTAATTTTTGAAGAATAAAACCTTCTCCCCCAAACAAACCACTTCCCAAACGCTGGTTGAAGTGAATGCTCAATTTTGTACCCATGGCAGCACACAAGAAGCCATCTTTTTGAACAATCAACGTATTGCCGTAGGTATTTCTCAAGTCGATAGGCATGACAGTTCCAGGGTAGGGTGCTGCAAAAGCCACTTTCCGCTTGCCATAACCACGGTTGGTAAAGTGCGTCATAAACAACGACTCCCCAGTAAGTAAGCGAGAACCTGCTTGGAAGATTTTACCCATAATGCTTTGGTTGGGATTTGTACCGTCGCCCATCTTGGTTTCAAACTGAATGCCGTCTTCCATAAAAAGCATTGAGCCTGCTTCTGCAATCACTGTTTCGTTAGGGTCTAACTCAATTTCGACGATTTGGATGTCTTCGCCAATGATTTTGTAGTCAATTTCGTGAGAATACATGGTTTTCTGTTTGTTAAGGTTATTTGGAATGTTTGTGTCGCCAATTACTCATCTTCTCCCCCTTCATTGAGGTCGTCGCGGTGACGTAATTTTTTATCATCCACGTGTTTATTCAAAAACTGATTGATTTTATCAATGTCAATTGTTGACGTAATTTCCCCAAATGAATTGATACGAATGTCGAAGCCATCGAGGTCTTTATGAACCCGAGGTTTCTCGGTTCCTTCGGGCGGGGTTGCTTTTTTCTTGCTCATTGTGGTTGAATTTTTCACGAAGTTAGAAACCGATTATCCTATTCGCAATAGGCTTTGACTAAACGGTGACTTTTTTCCGATTTATGGTCAAAAACGCAGGCTCAATGGTTTGCTTATGCTATTTGTGCGTCGTCCGTTACTCGCAGCAGGCTGGTGGGCACTGTTTGTGATAGTTCTGATAGGTATTGCGTGTTTACACAACCCTATCTTTAATCCTTGCACCTCTGCTCTTCTTTTCTTGTTGATTTTGGGTTGGAAATGTACGCTTGTAACATTTCCCAGCCTCGATGATGATGCCCCATTAATGACCCCAAAAAATGGCGTTCTTTTTATTTGGCTGTGCAAATTGGTCATCATTCCCGCTGAAATTCTGTGGGTAGGCAACCACATTTCGTTCAGCGAAACTGTTTCATCCATCGCGCTCGAATGCAGCATTATCCTGACTTCTTTCATATTTTTTGCTTTAGGCTGGCACCATAGTCCACTTTTGCCTTCCCAAGCCTTATGGCATTCTTTTCCTCATCCAGCGCGTTATGGTTGGCTTTACCTTGCCATTGGCTTTACTTCTATCGTCTTATTTTATGGTTCGTTTTCTAGCTACTGGACGGGGGCATTGTTTACCTACACCACCCACGAAGCCATCGAAAACCTCAAAGGAAATTTTATTGGTGTACTGGCTAATATTGGTCAGCGATTTGGTTTTTGGGGAATTGTATTGCTTTGGTACAGCTACAACGTTCGCCAGTCACGGCGTTTAAAATGGTTTGAACACCTCGTTTTTTTGTTGCTGGCTTTTACCCTCATCTTTAGTAGCAATCGGGCCAATATGGCCTTTCCTATTCTTGCCTTTCTGGGCGTTATTCTGGTTTATTTTCAGCCCAAACGCAAATGGATATTTAAGGTTTTGGGCATTGGTCTTATCTTTTTGGTACTGTTTTACGGACATTTACGGGTGCAACCGTCGCTCGACACCGAACAAGTCGCGCTGTTATTTGACCATTACACCGACGCCGACAACAACTACCTCGAATACGCCTCTCAGCTTTACCTTGGCAGCCCTTATCAGCTATCTCCCCTGTTATCGGTCGAAAATCCGCCTTTTACGCTTGTAGCTTCTTTGCTCGAACCCGTTCCCGTACTGGGCAAAGCATTTCGCGAAGAAAGTGGCCCTTTTTTATACAATTCACTGATAAACAACCTTCAGGCCCAAGACAAAGTGATTCCCGTGGCAGGCGAGCTGTACCTCAACGGTGGGATGCTACTGGTAGCCATCGGACATTTTCTAATTGGAATTATTTATCGCTGGCTCGACCGCCTTTTTCAAAAGTATCGTTTCACTAATCCTCCCCTTGCGGCGGCTTATTTTTACCTTTCTACGCTTTTTGCAGCCACTTTGCTGCTTAGTCTGACGGTGCTGTCGCAGTTTGTTTTGTTCAACGCCGCTCCTGCATTATTGATAATCACCATAAATTGGTGGCAAATGCGTAAGGGTTACTCAACATAGTTGGTTATATTTGCATCTTTGTTTAACTCATCATCCCCCAATTTTAAGTTGCGCACATGGAAAAAATAAAAGTGGCTAACCCTGTCGTCGAACTTGACGGCGATGAAATGACCCGAATCATCTGGCGTTTTATCAAAGATAAACTTATCCTGCCATACTTAGACGTTGATATTAAATACTACGACCTTGGCATCGAATACCGTGACGAAACAAATGACCAAGTAACGGTTGACGCCGCAAATGCCATTCGTCAATACGGTGTTGGTATCAAATGTGCTACTATCACTCCTGACGAGCAACGCGTAGAAGAGTTTGGATTGAAGCAAATGTGGAAATCACCTAACGGAACTATCCGTAACATCTTGGATGGTACTGTATTCCGTGAGCCAATCGTTTGCCAAAATGTACCTCGTTTAGTAACCAACTGGGATGCGCCAATCATCGTTGGACGTCACGCGTTTGGTGACCAATACCGCGCTACTGACTTTGTTACCAAAGGCAAAGGAAAATTGACTATCAAGTTTGAAGGCGAAGACGGAACGGTTATCGAACACGAAGTTTACAACTTCAAGAGCGATGGCGTAGCCATGGCCATGTACAACACCGACGAGTCAATCCGTGGCTTTGCCCGTGCTTGTCTCCAAGTAGGTTTGCAAAAAGGATGGCCTGTGTATCTTTCTACAAAAAACACCATTTTGAAGAAATACGACGGCCGTTTCAAAGATATTTTCCAAGAAATCTACGAAACCGAATTCAAAGACAAAGGCGTTCATTATGAGCACCGCCTTATCGACGACATGGTGGCGTCAGCTTTGAAATGGAACGGTAACTTCGTGTGGGCATGTAAAAACTACGACGGCGACGTTCAATCGGATACAGTAGCACAAGGTTTCGGTTCATTGGGCTTGATGACTTCAGTTCTTTTGACACCAGATGGTCAAGTAATGGAAGCTGAAGCTGCCCACGGAACAGTAACTCGCCACTACCGCGAGCACCAAAAAGGAAACCGTACTTCAACCAACCCAATCGCTTCTATCTTTGCATGGACGCGTGGCTTGGCTTTCCGTGGTAAATTGGACGGCAACCAACCACTCGTTGATTTCTGTAACGCACTCGAAGCCGTATGTATCGAAACGGTTGAAAGCGGAAAAATGACAAAAGATTTGGCAGTGTGTATCTATGGTAACAAAGTAAGCCACGGAGAGCACTACCTCTACACTGAAGAGTTTTTGGATGCTATTGACGCCAACTTACAGGCTAAAATAGCAAAATAAATTGTTCTTCTTCCCCTCTCTCAGTACTGGGAGAGGGGAATTTCTTTTTCTACCAGTGCGTCGCCTAGTTTTACTTCTTTCCTTCTTTTGCTCGCTTTCTACCGTTTATCCTCAACAACGCCCCAACGGCCACTTTTTGACCGATAGCATTGAGGTAGGAAAGCCTTTTAAGTACGCACTAAGTTTTCGACATTCGCCTCGGGTTGAGGTTTTTTTTCCCGATACCAGCACTGCTTTCCGCCCCTTTGAGGTCATCAAGCTCGACTATTTCCCGACCGAAACCAACGCCAAAGGAAGCTTGGACAGCGCCGTCTATACGCTTCTTTCGTTTGAACTCGCCGAAAACCAATCGCTTTCGGTGCCAGTTTGGGTAAAAGAAGGCCGCGATTGTACAGCCATTTATTCTGATGTGGACGCTATTAAATTGCGTGAACTCATCAAAGGAAATATCCCCGATTCGCTTCACTTACAGGCTGATACATTGGTTGTATCGTTAAAAAGCCAAACCAACTACCCGTATTTGGTGCTCATAGGATTACTCATTAGTTTGATTGGAACGGGCGTTTATTTGCTCTTTGGCGAAGCCTTGACCCGCCAATGGGAGTTGTATCAAATGTTTTTGAGAAATCGGGAATTTAAGCGAAGCTTTACCCGCCTCACCCGCGACATCAACGGCCCCAAAGGCATCGAAAATGCCGAAAAAGTGGTGGTACTTTGGAAAATTTACTTGCAACGGCTCGAACGTAAACCTTACGTGACTTACACCACCAAGGAGATTATGGACAACCTGCCCGACGAACAATTGGCCGAAGCCCTGCGGTCGATTGACGGGGTGATTTATGGCGGGGTATCGTCGAGAAACACGGCGGATTCACTCAATATTTTGCGGGATATTGCCGACCAAACCTATCGTAACAAACGCATTGAACTCCTTCAAAAAGGACGAACTAAAGCCAAACAATCTTAATCATGGCCAATTTTATTCTTCTATCCACACCCACTTTGGGCAGTGCTTTTTCAGCCTATCGCGTAGCTATTATTGACGGGGCAAAAATCCCAACCCTCGCTGCTTTTTACCAAGCCATCGAAAAGGGCCTTGGCTTTCCTGAAGATTTTGAACATGATTTGGAATCGCTCGACGAATTTTTGAACGATTTGGAATGGATTTCGGCTTCGGACGTAGCCATTTTTGTCAAAAACTCAGACGGCTTTTTAGCGCAAGAAAAACCCAAGAAAATATTTGAACTCCTCAATATGCTCGATGCCACCGCCGAAGACTGGAAATGGGTGGACGATGACATGGAGCCTAAAAACGTCAAAATCGTTTTTCAAACCAACGAACGCATTGCTTCATTGCTCGACGAAGAAGGCATCGCTTACGTGGCTCAATAAAACGCGTCTTCGATGTGGTGAATCTGAACAGTACCTGAATTAATAATGACCGAAACAACATCAAAGCGAATGTCGCCGTGCCAATCGCGGTCAAAAATGTAGTTTTCGGCGGCCTTCATAATGAGTCGGCGCTTGGTGGCGTCCACAAACTCTTCGGGCATTCCGTAGCTGAGATTGGTACGGGTTTTAACTTCTACAAACACCAAAATTTTGTTCTTTTTGGCGATAATGTCGATTTCCGCGTGGCGGTAGCGGTGGTTTCTGACAATGATTTCGTAGCCTTTGTCGGCCAAAAATTCAGCGGCTTTGTCTTCGCCTTGTTTTCCAGTATCCAAATGTTCTGCCATGAGCGTGTGCGTTAGCCGCCCGCGCGTGTGTACTCTTTTTGGTACTGCAAGGGCGATTTTCCAGTGAGGTTTTTAAATTGTCTGTTGAAGTTTGAGACGGTGTTAAAGCCGCTTTCGTAACAGATTTGGGTCACTGAAAATTTTTCTTCTATCAACAACTTGCACGCATAGCCCACCCGAATCTCGCTCACAAAGTCAGAAAAGGTCTTATTGGTACGGCTTTTAAAGTACCGACAAAAAGCCGCTTCGGTCATGTTGGTGAGTGCTGCTACTTCATTGAGGCGGAGTTCTTCTTTGAAGTGTTTCATCACGTATTCGTGCACCTTCTGCATTCGCTCCGTTTCCGAAACTTTGTGGGTATTGACGTACCCCACGCTCGTGATGTAGGTAGTTTCGGTAGAATGCGACAAGTAATTCAGCATGGTCAAAAGCTGGAGAATTGCCTCAAAACCATCGGTTTTAGAAAGCCCCTCCAAACTTTTTCGTACGTATTCACGCGCACCTCCTACAATATCAAGTCCTCGATAACTCTTTTGTAATAATTGTCGGAGCAAGTGCATTTCTGGTTTTTGAAAAAACGATTCTCCCAAAAAATCTTCCGTAAAATACACCACAACACCGTGTGTTTTCAGCCCTGAGTTTCCTTCAAAATACGCTCGGTCGCTACGCCAAAGGTGCGGAACATTGGGTCCCAAAAAAACCGTATCTCCTGCTTCAAAATGTCGAATATCGTCCCCAATAAACCGTGTCCCTGACCCTTCTACTACGGTAAAAATCTGGTAGTGTGGGTGAAAATGCCAATTAGGATCAAAATGAGCTTCGACCAGCTCAAGCGCCATAAACGAAGACGTAGGCGCACTCAGCTCTTTACGTAAGGGTATTCTCATCTTGCGTGTGGGTTAGCTATTATTTAACAAAAATAGAAGAAATATGTTCCTATCTCAGTCAAAATACAGTTAAAAGCCTCTTACTACATCCATTCCCAAGCACTTTGATAGGCGTCTATCGACTCGGCATAAGCGATAAAATCGGCATAAAACGGAAACTGCGCCAAGGTAGCGCTATCCCCCACAATGACCAATTTTTTGCGAGCTCGGGTCATTGCTACGTTCATGCGTCGAATGTCGGCCAAGAAACCGATTACTCCTTCGGCATTACTTCTGGTCATGCTGATATAGACAATATCCCGTTCTTGCCCTTGAAAACTATCCACGGTATTTACGGCAATAGCAGGCAAAAAAGATTGCAAATCAGCAACCTGCGTCAGTTGGCCGCTGAGAACTTGGATTTGTTGTTTGTAAGGCGAAATAATGGCCACACTTGGTACTTCGTTGGGTGTTTTGGTTTTGGAAGCCCACTCGGCCATAAACTGGCTGAGGTGCTTGAGCAAAAGACCCGCTTCTTCGGGGTTAGTCGCGCTCGTGCCTTCTATCTTTTCGTCGAAACCACAACCAGCGGTATCAATAAAAAGCAAGGGGTTATCTTCCGCAAAAAGGCGCCGTTTGGCCACCGATGCGTGGGCTTTTAACAGATTTTTATAAAACACTTGCGACGAATAACCCATAATTTGCTCGTTCATGCGGTATTGTTCTTCGAGCAACGTCACAGCTTGCGGATGCAGCTCTACGCATTTTTCGAGCAATGTCTTACTTAAACCACTTTTTGCCGCCGATTCCGATTTAATGGTAGGAGGAAGCTGACAATGGTCACCTGCCAACACCACTTTTTCAGCTTTCAACAACGGAATCCAGCAGGCAGGTTCAAGGGCTTGCCCCGCTTCATCAATCACCACCGTCTGATACCGCCCCGACCGTACCGTATAATGATTAGAACCTACCAACGTAGCCGTCACGACTTGCGTTTTGGTCATCAAATCATCAATGATGTATTGCTCTATATTCCCCACTTCTTTCATGATTTTGTGGGCTTCTTCAAAGAGTAACTTACGTTGATCACGTTCCGACTTACCAAAACTCCGCTTGTATTTGTGCGCCATGTTTTTAAACTCCTGCGCTTGCTTTTTGAGGCGCTTCACTTCTTTTAGTTGGGGGTGCTCCGACATTTTTCCATCTAATGTCAACGACATGAGGCGTTCGGTAACGCGGGCAGGGTTTCCAACGCGCAACACATTAACACCCTCTAAATGAAGCTTTTCACTCAACAAATCCACCGCCGTATTGCTGGGAGCTACCACCAATATTTTCTGATTATCACGGCGAACCAACGCTTTGATTGCTTGCACCAACGTAGTCGTTTTTCCCGTACCTGGCGGCCCGTGGACAATCGCTAATTCGTTGGCTTTCAGAATAGTGTGTACGGCGCGTTGCTGCGATTCGTTGAGGCGTGGAAGTGCTATTTCGGGCTCATTTTCTTTAAATGTCGGGGTTTTATTTCCCGCTAAAACCTGTACAAGTTCTCTGGTGGGAGTGGCTGCCCCTTCTGCTACGGCCATTGCTTGCTTGAGCGCCGATTGCATTTCTTCGTAACTATTATCATCAAAAAGCACTTCCACGCCCAGCTTTCCGTCGCGGGTCCAGTCGGGCAGTTCGTCGGTGCGGAGGGTAATTCGTAGTCGATTTCCGCTTTGGTGCGCAATCGTGCCTTCTACACGGTCGTTTTTAGGGTCGTGGTTGCCAAAGAAAACCGCTGGAATCCCAAAACGAAATTGGTGTGGAATATCTTGGTGCGTCGTGCGTTCGAGTTCGACCGACAAATAATCGCCTCTACTCATTTCCGAACCACGTATCGCCACGGGATACCACGTAAGGCCGTTGGCGCGGCGCTCGGCCACCGAAGCTTGTTCGGTCAATCGTTGGTATTGGCGTAAATCCTCTTCACGCTCTACTTTCAGTAATTCCTGTAAATTTTTGAAATAATTCATACACAAAAGTAGGCTATATTCTCCAAAACCTTGCCTTTTAGAAACAGCTTACATTTTGCTTAATGTTGTTTGTAATAACATTTTTTTAACCAAAATTTATTCAAAATAAAACTTTTCAATCAAAATACAGTCAAAACCTGCAAACAAACAATAGGTTTTTAGCACTATTTCTCCATAAAATTGCATTATGAAATACAGTATGAATTTGTTGCTTTGGGGCACTCAAATCGACGAGAGCCTCTTCCCGACTTTAGAACTGATTCGGGAAATCGGGTTTGAAGGGGTAGAAGTACCCATTTTCAATACCAACCCTGACGCTTGGCATCAGTGGCGTAAAAAATTGGACGAATTGGGTCTGCACCGTGAATGCGACACTTTCTGCGGCCCCGCCGAAAATCTCATCAGCTCCGACCCTGCCATTCGTGCCTACGCGCTCGAAAACCTCAAGCGGGTTGTTGACTGTGGGGCTGTGCTTGGAGCGACCAAGCTTATGGGGCCCTACCACTCAGCTTTGGGCGTTTTTACGGGACAACCTGCCACCGCCGATGAGTGGAAATGGGGAGTAGAAGGAATTTACCAATTGGCCGACTACGCCCAACAGCAGGGTATTTTATTGGGATTAGAATACCTCAATCGCTTTGAATTATACCTCACCAGTTGCGGCGACGAACTTACGCGCTTTGTCGATGACGTCAACCACCCCAACTGCAAAATCATGTTTGATACCTTCCATGCCAACATCGAAGAGAAAAACATTGGGGATTGTATCCGCAGCATGGGCGACCGCATTGCGTTTATTCAACTTTCAGAAAACGACCGCAGTACCCCAGGAAAAGGAAACGTGGACTGGAAAGGCACGTTCCAAGCCATCAAAGACATCAATTACGATGGTTGGTTGAGCATCGAAGCTTTCAGTCCGAAACTCCCTGCCGCTAATATTTGGCGTAAAATGTTTGATTCGGAAGAACAACTCATGCGCGACGGCTTGTCCTTTATCAAAAACTCTGTTCTAGCTTAACGACTCATATTCACCTCTTTATTTGATTCCAAAAAACACCCAATCAACACGTTTTTTCCATGAAAAAAATTAACATTGCCATTGTAGGTCTGGGCTTTGGTGCCGAATTTATTCCGATTTATCAGCGCCACCCAAACGCCAATATGTACGCCATTTGCCAACGTAACGTCGAAAAACTCAACGCCATCGGCGATGCTTTTGGCATTGACGTACGCTATTCTGATTACGACGAGCTACTCAAGGACCCAAATATCGACGCGGTTCACATCAACTCGCCCATTCCTAACCACGCCGAACAAAGTTTAAAAGCGCTTCGCGCAGGAAAACACGTCGCTTGTACGGTTCCAATGGCTACCAGCGTAGAAGAGTGCATGGAAATCGTAAAAGCCGTCAAAGAAACGGGCAAAAAATACATGATGATGGAGACCGTGGTGTATGCCCGCGAGTTTTTGTTTGTCAAAGAATTGTACGAAAAAGGCGAACTAGGGAAAGTTCAGTTCTTGAAGGCATCGCACCAGCAAGACATGGACGGCTGGCCTGACTACTGGCCAGGATTGCCTCCGATGCACTACGCGACGCACTGCGTAGGGCCTGTGGCAGGTTTGCTCAAATTAGAAGCCGAGTACGTGTCGTGTTTTGGTTCGGGGACTATCCGCGAAGAATTAGCCAAGATTCACAACTCTCCCTTCGCGGTTGAGTCGGCACACATCAAGTTTAAAGACAGCGACTTGAGCGCGTACGTCTATCGTTCGTTGTTTGACGTAGCGCGTCAGTACCGCGAAAGTTTCGAGGTGTATGGCTCTAAAAAATCGTTTGAATGGCCACTCATCGAAGGCGAAGAGGCGGTGATTCACACGGCGAAAAAAGAAGAGCACGAAATCCCCGAGCGAGTAGCTACCCCAGATTACGCGCACCTTTTGCCCGCCGAAATCCAAGATTTTACCACCAAAGGAGTGTATGACATTGCCGAAAATACGCACCTTTCGTTTACCCAGGGCGCAGGACACGGTGGCTCTCACCCGCACTTGGTGCACGAGTTTTTGATGGCTTTGGTGGACGACCGCGATCCGTTCCCGAATGCGGCACAGTCGGCCAACTGGACATCGGTAGGTATTCTTGCGCACGAATCGGCCATGGAAGGTGGTAAACTCCTACAATTGCCTGATTTCTTTAATGCGTAAATTATATTAAGTGCAAAAACTATTTCGCCGCGCCACAAAGCCAAGGCGCGGCGAAACATTTATAAAAACAAAAAGTAATAACAAAAAAGCCTCGGAGAGGCAAAACGTTTGTAGAAAAAAACAATTACAAAAACATCCAAAAAGCCTCGGAGAGGCAAAACGTTTGTAGGCCAAACATTTGTAGAAAATAACAACCACAAAAACATCAAAATAGCCTCGGAGAGGCAAAACGTTTGTAGGCCAAACATTTGTAGAAAAAAACAACCACAAAAACATCAAAAAAGCCTCGGAGAGGCAAAACGTTTGTAGGCGAAACATTTGTAGAAAAAAACAATTACAAAAACATCCAAAAAGCCTCGGAGAGGCGAAACATTTGTAGACTATTCAGTAACAAATAATCATTTAACCATACAATGAAACGTTTCCTAACCATTGTTTTGTCGGCAATTTTGTTGTGGCAATGTGCTACGCAAAAGACAACACAAACGACCCAAACCCAACAAGCGACCAAGCCTCGCCGCATCGAAATCTTGTTTCTGGGCGACAACGGCCACCACCGCCCCATCGAGCGCGTGCCGTCTATCATGGGAGCGCTGGGGGCAAAAGGCATCAACTTTACCTATTCTGATGACCTCAACGACCTTAATGCGACCAACTTAGCCAAGTACGACGGGGTACTTTTGTACGCCAACTGGGATACCATCAACAAACCCCAAGAACGCGCGTTGGTGGACTACATCGCCAGCGGAAAAGGCTTTATCCCTGTTCACTGCGCCTCGTATTGCTTCCGCAATTCGGACGAGTTGGTAAAAATCATGGGAGGGCAATTTTGGCGCCATACGTGGGATACGATTCGCCCCGTTTGGACCAATCCCAACCACCCTGCCATCATGGGATCTAAAATGTTCAAAACGTTGGACGAAACCTACCTTCACACCAAGTTACAGCCCGACAACCTCGTGTTGACTGAGCGTGAAATTCAGCCCGACCAATACAAAGACAAGCCCAACACCAAAACCGAGCCTTACACGTGGGTTCGTACGCACGGCAAAGGCCGCATTTTCTACACGGCGTACGGGCACGACGACCGTACGTGGAGTCAGCCCGAATTTATGACTTTGTTGGAAAAAGGAATCCGCTGGGCCGTAGGAGACCAAGCAGTCAAAGATTTGGCCGCCCTCGACCCACTTCCGTTTACGTACAAAGAATCAAAACTTCCTAACTACGAAAAACGCCCTGGCCCACAACTCCAGCAAAACCCTGTGTCGCCACAGGAGTCGATGAAGCACATTCAAGTTCCTGCTGACTTTACGTTGGATTTATTTGCCTCAGAGCCCAATGTGATGCACCCCATCGCGATGAGTTGGGACGAGCGCGGCCGTTTGTACGTGCTTATTACCAAAGATTACCCCAACGAACGTAAAGACACGGGCGGAACAGACTATATCTTGATTTGTGAAGACACCGACAAAGACGGAAAAGCAGATAAGTTCACGCGTTTTGCTGAAGGACTAAGCATTCCAACGGGGATGGTGTTTGCCAACGGAGGACTTATCGTAAGTCAAGCGCCTCACATGTTGTTTTTGAAAGATAACGATGGCGACGATAAAGCAGACGAAAGAAAAATCCTATTCTCAGGCTTCGGAACGGGCGATACGCACGCAGGCCCTAGCAACTTGCACTATGGCTTCGACAACTGGATTTGGGGATGCGTAGGTTATTCAGGTTTTGAAGGAAAGTTGAAAGAAAATACGGATAGCTTGAAGTTTGGCCAAGCACTTTTCCGTTTCAAACCCGATGGTTCAAAAATGGAGTGGATTACCAGTACTTCTAACAATACGTGGGGTATGGGCTTCAACGAGGCAGGTGACGTGTTTGGGTCAACTGCCAACAACTCGCACGGCTGGTACATGGCCATTCCTCACCGCTACTTTACGGGAAGCCTCGGTATGGGCCGCGACAACGGTAGCCGTGGTACCGACACGCACAAAGACATGAAGCCTATCACGCCACGGATTCGTCAGGTGGACGTATTCGGTGGATTTACAGCCGCTGCTGGGCACAATTTCTACACCGCACGTGCTTTCCCTAAAAAATACTGGAATCAAATTGCGTTTGTAGCCGAGCCAACGGGGCACGTATTGCACCAAAACCAGCTCGTTAAACGTGGAACGGACTACGAAGACAAAGAAGCATTCAACCTCATGGCGGGTGCCGACGAATGGTTTTCACCCGTATTTGCCGAAGTAGGGCCCGACGGTGCCGTTTGGGTAGCCGACTGGTACAGCTTTATCATTCAGCACAACCCTACTCCACAGGGATTTGGTAACGGAAAAGGAAATGCCTACGAAACCGACCTGCGCGACTACACCCACGGACGTATCTACCGCGTGGGCTACAAAGAAGCTCCTGCTTATACGCCAATGGCACTCAGCAAAGACCGCCCGCAAGAATTGGTGGCAGCGCTTAAAAATACCAATATGTTTTGGCGTAACCACGCTCAACGTATGTTGGTAGAACGTGGCAACAAAGACGTTGTTTCTCAGCTAATTGCTTTAATCAATGACACTTCGGTGGACGAAGTTGGTTTAAATCCAGCCGCAATTCACGCTTTGTGGGCATTGCAAGGATTAGGAGCTATCTCGGACGATAACGTTCTCAAAGCTGTAGTAGGCGCACTCAAGCACCCAAGTGCAGCCGTGCGTAAAAATGCCGTACAAGTATTGCCTTCAACAAATGCAACTGCACAAGCGTTGCTCAATAACAACACCCTCAATGATTCAGAGCCGTTGGTAGTATTGAACACGTTGTTGAAATTTACCGAAACACCCCTAACGTCTGACGTTGAGAAAGCGGTATTAGCTCGTTTTGAAAGCTCAACCGAAGCCGATGACCGTTGGTTGCCCGATGCTTTCTCGGTTATTTTGAATGCCCACGGTGGAAAATTGATGCAAACTTACCTTGCTAAACGCACCGTTGGTCAACGTACCGAAACCAAGAGCAGCGAGCCCAAAGCCGCGATGAACCACGACCACCACGCGATGAATCACGGCGCTGGCAATCAAGCATCTGCTGGAGCTACGAAGCCTGATTTGGCCATTACCAACATCACCATCAATCCTGCGGTGCCATCGGTGCGCGAGTCGGCAAGCATTACAATTGAGATTACCAACAAAGGCGTAGCCATTCCAAAAGCAACGGTTCCTGTCGTAAAAATAGGCATCGAAGGTTTGGGGCTTAAAATCAACTACGTAAGTTACCAACTTAAAAATGGCATCGGTGCGGGCGAAACCATTCAGTTGGTGGAAAGTAACAACGGTCCGTGGGTAGGCCGCATGGGCTTTACGGCCGAGCAAGCGGGTAAATTGCGCATCAGCGCCACCATCGATGGCGACAATGTCATTCCTGAAGAAGATGATGTTAAGAACAACTCATTGAGCAAAACTTTCGACATAAAACGCCCTGCCAAGCTTTCAGACTTTGCCCTTGAGCGCGCTGCTCGCAGCTACGCTTCTTCTACCTCGTTGAGTCCAGAGTCGCTCCTAGAGTTGATTACCAAAGCAAATACCTTGGACGATGACGCTCGTTATGCGGTATTGAAGGGAATTGTCAACGGCTGGAATCCACGTCGTAAAGTAACCACCAGCGATGCCAACAAACTATTGCTTGTCAGCGCCAAAGACGGAATTCCTGAAGATTTGAAAGGTAAATTTACGGGTATCGTCGAATCGTTTGGAGCTAATGCGCTTGTACCTGTTGACCCTAATTTACAAGTTATCAAAATCAAGTCGGTGAAAGAGGCGATGAAGTTTGACTTAAAAGAATTTACGGTCATTGCAGGAAAACCCGTGGAATTGGTATTCGACAACCCTGACGCGATGCAGCACAACCTCGTGATTGTGAAGCCTAAAGCGATGGATATTGTCGGAAATGCCGCCGATAAGATGATTACGCAAAAAGATGCGGTTGAGAAAAACTACGTTCCTAGCTTGCCTCAAGTGGTAGCCTTTACGCCTTTGGTCAACCCTGACCAGTCGTATCGCCTCACGTTTACAGCCCCTACTGAACCAGGAAATTATCCGTATATCTGTACGTTCCCAGGTCACTGGCGCATCATGAACGGCGTAATGAAAGTAGTGAAAGAAGAAGCAAAGCCTGCTACGAAGTAAAGCGCTGTTATCTTTAAATAGTAGTCTAGACCTTCCAAGTTTTTGAAACTTGGAAGGTCTTTTTATTTTTATCTATGGGTAGAATCAAAATATTCTAATTCGACCAACTTAAAACTAGCAATTTGTTAATTAAAAAAATAAAAGTGATTTTTACAAAGGAAAGTGACTATCTACCCTATCAAAAAACATTCGATATGTATCGCAAAACAGCCTATTGCTTTGTCATTTTATTTTCTTTCATATCTATCGTACAAGCCCAAAAAGGGAATATTACCTTATCCCCACAGATTTTTGTGCGCAAAGTATCTTTAGCTATACCACAATTTGGAGTTGCGGCATCCATCCATTATAATTTAGGTAATTACGTGGCAATTGGCGGAATCTTTATTGCTGACGCATATTTTACTACTCCAAAAGCCATTAATTATTATAAGATTAGATCTTTTAGTTGTACATTCATCCCAGAGATTCAAATTAATTTTTCCAATAAAAAAATTATCCCCTTCCTAAAACTACAAGCATTTGATGGTCATTATTATTATATCGTTGCAAACAATAATAATCCAACATTGCCACCTAAGCACAGAAAAATAAGAGAATTCATTAGGCACTCTTTCCCTCGTATCAGTTATTCAGCAAGTATTGGTTTGCAATTTAAACTAACTGAAAGATTGAAAGCCGCAGGAATGGTTAACTTTAGATCTACCCAGCCTACACAAGTTAGAAACATAAATGTAGGCTTCGGAGTACAGTATGACCTTAGGCATAAAGAATGATTTTATTAACCCTTCCAAGTTTTGAAAACTTGGAAGGGCTTTTTATTACACTTTTATAATAATCCCCTTCTTGTACATCACGTACAAAATCACAAACCAAATCGCCAAGAAGGTAAGTGCCCCTGCTAAGGAAGCGTTGTATTCGTTGACAAACCACACCCCTATCAAGTTTTTCTGCATCCACAACTGCGAACTTACCGGCCCCTCGGGAGTGTCAATTTTTATCAGTGCCAACGTCCGAGGAATAATGCCCGATAAGAAAAAAACTGTAATTGCATTCACGCCAAAAGCGACTACAGGCGTCGTCCACTTACGATACCCTTGGACGTCGATGAGCCAATAGCAAAGTGCTAACCCCACCATGGCCCAGCCTCCCGCGTACAACACGTACGAACTCGTCCACAACGATTTGTTGATTGGGAAAAACAAGTCTGCTATAAGTCCTGCAACAACCAATCCATTCCCCGCAGCAAACAACCACGCAATTCGCTCCGCCACAGGCTTATCGACTCGCAGCCATTGCCCTGTCAATACCCCCAGCAGCCCCGTTCCTACGGCAGGAATCGTACTAAAAATACCTTCTGGATCCCATACTTTGGCGGCTTTCCACAAGTGATTGGTACCCAAAATAGTCCGATCCACCCAAGCGCCCAAGTTGGTTTCAGGTTCTAAATTCGCATAGCCAACTCCAGGGACAGGCACAAACGTCATCAGCACATAATAAGCCAGCAGCACCAGCGCCAGCAGCCCGATTTGGGTCTTACGGGTTGTTTTAATGTAAAGAAGTGAACAGACAAAATACACAATAGCGATGCGTTGGAGCACCCCAGGAATTCGAACCGTTTCAAAATTAAACTTTGGATACAAGCTCAAAAAAAGTCCCAACCCAAACAGCGTCGCGCTTCGTCTTGCAATTTTCAGTACCGTAGGCGGGTTTTTCCCCATTGCAAACGCAATAGAAACGCCAACAATGAACAAAAAGAAAGGAAACACAAGGTCGGTGGGCGTGCAGCCGTTCCAGTGGGCATGGAGCAAAGGAGGATAGACGTGCCCCCAATCGCCTGGATTATTTACCAAAATCATGGCAGCCACGGTCAGGCCGCGAAACACGTCTAACGAGAGTAATCGGTTTTGCATAGGGTTGGTCAATGAAGGATTTTACCTACGCAAGATAGCCGTTTCAGTTGAGATTTCCAGCCACTTTTAGCCCGCTTGGTACGCGCTTGGGAGTGCTACGGTCAAACCCTTCGTCATTAAGAGTATTCAAAAATTCTACGATGTTTGAAATATCTTTAAAGCTGACTTTCAATGAATTTAGCAACGGGTCAAGCTGTGCTTTGCTCACTTTGGGGTTACGAATTTTGTCTCCCGACAAGTCCTCATAAAACTCCAAAACGTGTTCGAGCGTACGGAGTTTTCCGCTGTGCATGTAGGGAGCGGTGTAGCGTAAGTTTCTTAAAGTGGGCGTTCTAAAACGGTAACGATTGTCCACGCCTGCATCCGTTTCAGGAAGTTTTTCGTTGTCAGGAACGCCTAATGTGTGAAGTTGGTAATCCGATAACATCGGGCCATTGTGGCATTTTGCACAGCCCGATTTAAGGAACGCTTGCATCCCGTCGCGTTCGTTGATAGAAAGTGCGGTATTGTCGCCGCGCATGTATTGGTCAAAACGAGAATTGCCCCCAACGAGCGTTCGTTCGTAAGCCGCAATCGCTTGCCCGAGGGTACGGTTTGTGATGGAATCTTTAGAACCAAACGCTTTTTGGAACAACAAACGGTATTCAGCATTGGCGAGGAGGCGTTTAATTACACTATCCAACGCCGCTTCTTTGGGATAACGATGTCCCCGCATTTCTTCCAACGATTTGATAGGTTCGAGCGCTTGCGCTTCCAAACCTTTTGCCCGCAAGTCCCAAAACATGGGCGCGATACTCGCCTCAACGCGGCCATTTTCGCGAATGCCATTGAAAGCGGCGTTAAGAACCGTTTGTGAATTTCGCTTGACAAAAGGAATATCGTTGGGCGTCCGAAAAGCACGTTTGCTTCCCATTCCGTGACCATTGACCCCAATCGAAATTTCCAAACTTTCGGCAAAGCCAAATTCTGGCTGATGACAGGTCGCACAAGCCACGTCTTTGTGACCCGACAAAATGGGGTCAAAAAACAGCAATCGCCCCAAAGCAACTTTTTCGGGTGTGATGGAATTGTCGGCGGGGGTAGGCACACCCGTAGGCAAAGCCGCCAGCCGCGTACTATCGTCAGGTACTTCCTTTTTTTGAGTATCAGTTTGCGTTTGTTCATGCGTTGCACAGCTTAGGGTTACTACCCAAAGCCCCAGCAGCAAGCCTTTCCAAAGTTGTCGTAGTATCATGTGAGCAAAACTACTATTTCTATCTTTAGAAAGGTATGACCTACGTCAAACCTAATGGATTGAAATTAGTCCCAACTCATTTTATAACGAAGCGACACTAAGCCACTTTCATATACTTTAGAATCGACGAGGGTCAACCATTTACGTTCTTTCAACTCTTTAAATAGCGGTTTTCCAGCGCCCAATACTATGGGGTGAATAGAAAGCCAAACCTCGTCCACCAACCCCAAATTCATGAGGCTACTGGCCAGTTCTGCGCCGCCAAAAAGCCATATATCTTTTCCAGGCAACGATTTGATGGTACGCACTTGCCGTTCGATGTCGCCTTTGATAAGTTTTTTGCGTTCGAGTTTAAAGTCAGGCAACGTATTCGAGAACACGTATTCGGTTACTTTAGGCATCCAAGCGGTTTCGCCTTCGTTGGTCAACGCCATTTGGTAAGTTTTACGACCCACAAACACCGCATCAATCCGTTTAAAAAATTCATTCAGTCCATAGTCCTGGTCCGTAAAGCACCAGTCGTACTCTCCGTTGGGGCCTTCGATATACCCGTCCAAACTCATGGCAAGACCTAAAATAACTTTTCTCATATCGTTAGGGTTTTTTCTGCTTTACTGAGTGGGCTTTTCCACTCGTTTCTTTGTTTTCATTGCTACTATGTTTTCATAGGAAGTATTCACACCTTCCACAAAAGCGGTCAGTCTTACTTTATCCAAACTCACGTGTGTCCATCCAAGCTGTCCCCATTTATTAGGCACGGGATAAAAGGCATCGTCTTCGCAAAAAATTGTTTGCTGTTCAGGAGTAAACTTCAACGTCACCCATTTGTTTTCGATATTGAAAGTCGCAAAAATCTTCCCTTTGATTTTATACGCAGGTTTGTCAAAGTGCGCTTCTTCTTTTGCATTTGGCATGTTGACCAATACCTCATGCGCTTTTTCTAGGTCTATCATTTTATCAACTTACTTCACTTCCCGAAAGTTAATTTGGGCGCTCCCAACTTTCGGAAAGTTTACTTTCGCGGTTATTAACTTCCCGAAAATTCGTGGTCGCGAAAATAACGCAGGGTTTGCCCATAATCCAAACCCATCGCCATTCCTCTGACGGCCATCGTAATTCGTTTTGTTTTTGTCTCAATGGTTTTTGCCGATTCTATCCACTTTGTGTAATAGTTTTGGTGACCAAGCGGCAATTTGTTAAAATACGCCAACGCCTTGGGCTCATCCTCCAAACAAGCCAGTAAATCAGCCGATTGCGGCAATTCATCCGTATCAATCTCCAGTTGCACGCTCACCACTGCTCCTTCTTTTTTACGCAAGCCACGACGCATTTCTGCGTTGATTGGAATAATAAACCCTCCATCGCCCATCGGTAGCATAGCTACGAGTTTGATGGCAAAATCGTCCAGCTTTCCCTTCACTCGGTACGATGCTTTTACGTTTGGGTTTAACTCATGGGCTATTTCGGGCAAAATTTCTATATACGTCCAGCCCGTTTTTTCTCCTTTTTTGTCAAACTTGCGTAGTTCTACAGTAAATGCAATCATTGTTTTCCGTATTTCAAAACTTGCTAAGTCTATACAAATTTAGTACCCTCTACTGACAACCCTATGTCAGTATTGTGAATCAACTTTCAAAAATATATAAAAATTTTTTGTCACTTGTGTCCAGTTTCCATCTGACCGTTCGTCATTCGTACAAATTCAATTATTTCGTATCACTAAAACACATTTACGACCATGAACAAGTACATGTTTTCATTCTGGAACGCTATCCCTGCGGAAGATGCTTTTGCCAACCTTTCTCCTGAAGACATCCAAGCCGAAATCCAAAAGTGGAACAATTGGATTGGGGGCATTGCGGCCCAAGGAAAGTTGATTGCTACGGAAGCGCTTTATCCAACGGGCAAAACGGTTTCGGGCTCAAGCCACGTCATTACCGACGGGCCATTTACAGAAGGCAAAGAAATCATTGGGGGCTTTATGCTCCTTACGGCCGACAGCATCGACGAGGCCGTCGAGTTGTCGAAAGGCTGCCCTATTTATGAATCAGAAGGGCGTGTGGAAGTTCGTCAAATCCAAAGCTTTGAGTAATTTTTGAATGACAGAGGTTCACCAACTGGCGGAGCATCTTTTTCGGCACGAGTCGGGGAAGATGCTCGCCGTCTTGACCCGTTTGTTTGGTTTTCCCAATTACGACACCGCCCGCGATGTCGTACAAGATACCCTATTGGCAGCCATGCAACACTGGAAAGTCCACGGCATTCCCGACAACCCAACGGGCTGGTTGTACGCAACGGCCAAAAACAAGGTGCTTGACCGCCTTCGTCGCGAACGCCTGCACGACGAACTCAGTGTACATTTATCTCATCAACTTCAATCGGAACAAGCCATGCAGCAGCACATCGACCAGCTTTTTTTGGGGCACGAAATCGAAGACAGTCAGCTTCGAATCATGTTTGCTTGTTGTCACCCTAGTTTACCTCCTGAAGCGCAAATCACGCTTATTTTAAGGACATTGTGTGGCCTGAGCATTCCCGAAATCGCCAAAGCTTTTTTGTCGAACGACGAAACCATCAACAAACGGCTTTATCGGGTAAAAGACAAAATCCGTAGTACGCCCATCGAGCTGGAAGTACCTACTGGCAACGAACTTCTACCACGTTTGGACGCTATTTTAAAGGCCATTTATTTGCTTTTCAACGAAGGTTATACTTCTCAATCGCCCGACCTGCTCATTAGAAAAGACCTGTGTGAAGAAGCGCTTCGTTTGGGAACCTTGTTATACCAACATCGTTACACGGCTTTGCCCAAAACAGCAGCTTTGTTGTCACTGATGTATTTTCAAGCCTCCCGCTTTGAAGCACGCCAAGATGAAGAAGGAAATATTGTGCTGCTGGCACACCAAAACCGCCAAAAATGGCATCCTCAGCTTATTAAACAGGGCATCTACTACCTCGATGAAGCCTCGCGCGGCGACGAAATCAGTTCGTATCACTTAGAAGCGGCCATTGCCAGCTACCACGCCCGCGCCGAGACGTTTGAAAAAACCAACTGGCAAGCCATCACGTACCTGTATCGGTTGCTGGAGCAAATCAATCCCAGCAGTACGGTGCAGTTTAACAAGGCCATCGCCATTGGTTTTGCCGATGGCCCGCAGCGCGGCATTGATGCCTTATTGCCTCTGACAAGTTTGGCCAAAAACCAGTATTACCAAGTAGCTTTGGGTGATTTTTACGCCCAACTTTCCCAAAAAGCCACCGCCAAAGCCCATTACGAAGCCGCCATCCAACTCACGACTTCGAAAGCTGAATGGCAGTTGATTTGGAAGAAAATAGAAGCGCTGTGAGTTGCTGTGAGCAACCTCTCTCACACGCGTCGTCGGGGTATGAGTACCCCGACGCGCATGAGTGCCCCAACACACGTGAGTACCTCCGACGCACAGGCGCACGTTAGTAGTCCACAGGCTCTAAAAAGCCCATTTTTCCCGATTGGTAATCTTGCAAGGTCTGCCTGATTTCGGCTTCGGTGTTCATCACAAACGGGCCATAGCTTACAATCGGTTCGTTGATGGGTTCGCCTCCTAAAATCAACAAACGAGTTTCATCGCCCTGTGCCGTGACGGTTACCCACTCCCCTTTTTGGCTCAATTTGGCAATGTTTTTCGCAGGAAGTTGTTTTTCGTTATTGAAACTCGCACTTCCCCGCGCTACGTGTACGGCCACGTTGAAGCCTTCGGGCAATTGCAGGTCAAATTCGGTATTTCCTTTCACAATTACCTCTACCAAAAGAACGGGCGAGTAGGTCAGTGCGGGGCCTTTTACCCCCGCTATTTCCCCCGAAATCACCCTCAACTGTGTTTGGTCATTGAGTTGAACGGTCGGGATTTGCGCCGAAGTGAGTTCTTGGTAACGTGGCTTTTCCATTTTGTGAGCGCGCGGCAGATTGACCCACAACTGCACAAAATCAAGCACTCCGCCTTGACGCGAGAAATTAATTTCGTGCTTTTCTTCGTGAACCAATCCCGACGCCGCCGACATCCACTGCACATCTCCCGCAAAAATAACGCCTTTATTTCCTGCCGAATCGCGGTGCTGCAATGCCCCGTCGAATACCACCGTCACCGTTTCAATGCCACGGTGGGGGTGTTCGTCCACTCCTTTGGGTACAGGTGACGGTTTCACCTGCATCGGCCCATGGTGGTCGAGCATCAAAAAAGGGCTAAAATCGCTGAAACGCTGCGACGGAATCATGCTTTGTCCCACAAAACCGTCGCCCACTTGCTGCGGACGGCCTACCCACGTATAGTCGATACTTTTGAATGCTTTCATTTTTGTAGATTTAAAATTTGATTGATGTGGTCAATTTCGTCCTGAAAAATACTGTGCGGAGCATTCGGGTAGATTTTTTCCACCACTGTCGCACCTAATGTTCTAAACACCTCACTACTCGCTTGCACACGGTCTTTAGGTACGTGGGCATCCACATCCGAACAGCCCAAAAAGATGGGCGTTCCCGCAAAATTACCCGTATATCGCTCCGTTTTTACACTGTCACCAATAACGCCACCGCTCAAAATAAAGACGCCTCCCAACGGTTGAGCGTTGCGTGCCACAAACTCGGACGTCAAACAAGCTCCCTGCGAAAACCCTAGAAAATACACATTTTCGGACGGTATTCCCGCTGCTTTTACCGTATCAAGCAGCTCTTTCAAGACAGCTAATCCTGAAGACAGCCCAGGTTCGTTTTGGGCTTCGGGCGCCAAAAAGCTGTACGGATACCACGTACTGCCCGTCGCTTGGGGCGCAGCCAGTGCAAAACCATCGACCGCCAATTCGGCGGCAAGGCTTAAAATACTTTGAGCACTTGCCCCGCGACCGTGGGTCATAATGAGTACGCGTTTGGCTTGGTCAAGGGGTACACCCGCCCAAACCGTATTTTTTATATTGTGCATTTTTGTTGTCAGTTAATAGTTATTTTCCACAAGGGAAGAAAAGTCCCTCTCCAGAAAGGAGAGGGATTTAGGTCGGACGGCCGATGCCGTGAGGTTACTCAATCCCGTATTTTTTATAAACCGCTTCGAGAGAAATAGGTTGCAACAACTGCTCAATTTTCTCACGGTTACGTTCTTGCCAAGGAGGTAATTTCAAGGCTTGCCCCAAATTAGCTTTTTCTTCGTCCAACAAAAAGCCTGGAGGCGTGGTAGCTACTTCAAACAATACCCCACCAGGTTCGCGGAAGTAAATCGAATGAAAATACTGACGGTCAAGCACATTGGTAGGCATAAACCCTGCCGACATCACGGCCTCTCTCACTTCCAACTGCGAAGCGTCGGTCGGCGTATCGAACGCGATGTGGTGAACGGTTCCTGCCCCTCCAAGTCCCCAACGATTATTGCTATCCCAAACGATGTCCACGTACTGACCCGCACCTGCATTGCCTTTGGCCGCATAACGACGTCTTGGGCCTGTTTCCGCAATAAACTCGTAATTGAGCGAGTTGGCTAACAAAGCCTCGGTGCGTTCGTAACTCGTTTCCCAAAGTTCTACGCCCCAAAATCCACGAATCGAATACTCAAGCGGAATGTGACCGTAGGTAAATCCTTGGCGAAAATCTGTATCGTTGGCAATCAACTCCAAACCTAAGCCATCGGGGTCTTCAAAATACACCACCACTTCGTTGAAACGTTGTTGAGGTGCTTTATAAAGAATGCCATATTGATCAAAACGTTTTAACCAATAATCGAGGGCAGCAGTCGGAATCGAAAACGCGGTGGTAGCGGCTTGTCCTTTACCGTGGCGGCCTTTTTGCGACCCCGCTCCGAACGGGAAGAAGGTCAAAATGCTACCTGCGTTGCCTGTTTCGTCGCCGTAGTAAAAGTGATATACGTCGGGCGCGTCAAAATTGACCGTTTTTTTCACCAACCGTAATCCCAAAAGACCTACGTAAAAATCAACGTTTTGTTGAGGGTCAGCGGCGATGGCTGTTACGTGGTGTATTCCTTTTATTAATTGTGTCGTTTCCATGTTCTTGTTTGTTTATTGTTATTCGGGTTGTTTTTGATGCTACAAAGGTCAGGCAAAACCCTACGCCGTTCAATGGCGAAACACAGGAATACGTTGTCAAAATCAAGGAAGCTATTTTTTTCTCAAAATTCTTCCCGCTGCTTGCGTTTATTCTGACAATTTATTTTATTTACGTAATTAATTACGTAAATATTTAAACATAATAGTCGCATGGATTTTTATCGTACCTTAGGCTACGTGGCGCTTGGGAGTTATATGCGCCGCCTCGGAGAAGTGAGCCTACAAGCATCGGCCCAAGTGTATCAGATGTACGGCATGGAAATGGAAGTAAAATGGTTTCCCGTTTTTTTGTCAGTGGCAAACAACGAAGCCGAAACCGTCTCAAAAATCGCCGAATACATCGGTCAGTCGCACGTGGGGGTGAGTTTGATGGTAAAAGAAATGACCAAAGCAGGGCTGTTTGAAACTCAAAAAGGAGCCACCGACAAACGAGAAACCGTGGTTTTGTTGACCGAAAAAGGGCATGAAATGAACCAGCGGATGCACGAGCTATTGGCCGACTTACAGGATACCATGAATGAGGTTCGTAGCGAATGCGAAACCGACGTACTACGGGCGTTGATGGAATACGAGCAAGTTATTCTGAAAAAATCACTTCCTGAGCGCATCAAATCGCGGCTAAAACAACGGGAACGCAACAAAGTCACCATTGTCTCTTTTGACCCTGCCAATGCTACGCACCGCGAAGCATTTAAACGCATTAATTACGAATGGATTGAGCGCTATTTTAAGGTCGAGCCCTTGGACATGGAATCACTCGAAGACCCCGAAAAGTTTTACATCAAAAAAGGTGGTATTGTACTCCTAGCCGAATACCAAGGGCAAATTGTGGGTACTTCGGCGCTAAAACCCATGACCGACGACTGCATGGAGCTCTCAAAAATGGGTGTGGATACCAATGCCAAAGGACTAGGAATTGGTGAATTATTAGGCCAATCCATAATCGAACACGCACAGCAGATGGGCTTGAAGCGTTTGTACTTGGAAACCAATTCGCGCCTGCTTCCCGCCCTCAACCTGTACCAAAAATTAGGATTCAAAACCGTCAAAGACTTCAGCTCACCCTACTCCCGCGCCGACGTCGCGATGGAATTGTGGCTGGGGTAAGATTTTTGCGTTTGGCACTTTTGTACTTAATCAATACAAGATTCTCGTACAAGCTCCATGAACCGCAAGACCTTTATCAAGCAACTTTCCGTGGTGGGATGCAGTGCCCCACTTTTGCAAGAGATAGCCTTTTTGAAGTATGATGCAGAAGGCGATTTTTACAAAAAAATCGTGGAAGCCAATGCCAAAGAAATAGCCCGACTAGCGCTTGTTTTAAACCAACCCATCAAGCAACTTCGGCGGAGTTTAGGGTTTGACTTGGCCAATTTATCGGCGGGGTACGTCGAGCCTACTTCACGTTATTTTCGTCAATCAGAAGTGGGGGGAATGATGGAAAAAATCGTGTCCTTTTTGGAGAAAGAACAAAAAGCCGACGGTACGCTCGACTTCGGTAATCTTTCCTCTCCACCAGACACCGCTTTTATCATTGATCCACTTTGTGCGGCAGCCCGTATTATCAAAAATGAACCCTCGCTCCAGTCGATTTTTGGACGCCTGCAAGCGTTTATTCAAAAAGCGTGTGCTCAATTGGTTGTCGGTGGAGTTCATACGCCCAACCACCGCTGGGTAGTAAGTGCCGCCCTCGCCAAAGCCAACAGTTTGTTTCCCAACCCTTCGTATGCCAATCGGATGAACGAATGGCTTTCGGAAGTGGTGTTTCAGGACAAAGATGGGGTTTATCTTGAACGAAGCGTTACGTACGCGGAGGTAGTCAACCGCTCGCTAATTTTTATGGCGCAATACGGCGGCAAAACCGAGCTGCTCGAAAAAGTGAAGAAAAACCTCACATGGCTCTACTATTGCATGGAACCCAACGGCGACATGGTAACGGTGCAGTCGCGCCGCCAAGATGCTTTTATGCTACGCCTCATCACCGAGTTTTATGTACACTATCGGTACATGGCGATTCAGCAAAACGACCCGCTTTTTGGCGGTATGGTGCAGTTTATTGAAACCATGCCCAATTTTCAAGAAACGGTGGAGAAAGATTTGCTCTACTATGTGCTTGAAAATCCGCTGTTGAAGAAAACCCCTACCAGCGGTACTTTGCCTTTGGTTTACGAGAAAAAATTTGACGAAATTTCCCTTGTACGCAAACGAAAAAACAACGAAAGCCTTTACCTTTTTGCGGGTGCCGATTGGCCGATTCAAGTGGCTTCGGGACGCTCGACCAACCCCAACTTTTTTGCGTATCGCAAAGGCCAAGCCATCCTAAAACACGTTCGGCTTTCCACGTCTTTTTTTAGTACAGGCTATTTTCGGGGAAAAGGAATTGAAAAAACGGCGAAAGGGTACCGAATTGGGCAAACGATTGAGGCTCCTTATTACCAGCCTTTGCCCGATGCCTACAAAAAAGCCGACGGCGATTACCAGTTATCCCAAAGTACCGATGGTCGTTTTTGGAACAAAATGGATTTTGAACACCGCCCCGTTAGCAACGTCCAAACCTTACAGACGGAGATTATTTACGAAGAAAAAGACCAAAAACAACTCCTCCACTTGACCGTAAACGGGCCAGAAGGCGTGCGGGTAGTGGTGGAACTGTGTTTTCACGAACAAGGAGAATTAGCCCACTGCATTCCTTCATCTACCAACCCTGCCGACCATTTTTTACCCGAAGGTTATGGCCAATTTAAAGCAGGAAATGACACCATCACGTTTGGCCCTGGCGTCAAAAAACACGAATCTATCCGAGGCTTAGAAGGAGAGTTGTACAGTACCCATTTTGGAACACTCCGCACCAATGGACGCTATGTATTTCTAACGGCCCTCTGCCCGTTTCAACACACACTAGAAATTTACTGATAAAAAAAGAGAGGCTGCTTTCGTTGGAAAGCAGCCCTCAAATACCTGTATTAGAACTTCAAAGTACTTGGCAAATATTTGGCTACCAAGTCTTCGTAGTATGGTTTCAACTCTTGTACGTTTGGCGGATAAGGCACTTTTGAGTACAAATCGTACGGATTAAATTTGTTTACCCACTCAAACATTTTGTGGTCGTGCTTACTCATCAAGTGGTCGTAAGCACCTTCGCGGTGCTGCGAATAAAATGAGTGATAACGGAGCATGTACAATCCTTCTTCAGGAATGTAGTTTTTCATGATTTGGTAGATATACTCATCATGTCCCCAGCTCAATTTTACGTTGTCCAAACCGCAGTTTGGCTCATAAATACCATATTTTGTATTAAAACGTGCGTCTCTGCTATCGGGATTCAAATCAAAAAACTCAGGATAAACGATGCGATCCGAGTGTTTGCAACCCACAGGGAAAGTATCACCAACCACCGCCCATTGTGGCTCACCAAAAAGGCAAAGAACTTTACCCAAATCGTGCATAAAACCCGTCAAAACAAACCAATCAGGGTGCCCATCTTGGCGAATTGCTTCTGACGTTTGGAGTAAGTGTTGAAGCTGATCCAAATCAGTGTCTGGGTCCGAGTCGTCCACCAAGGTGTTCAAAAACGCAACGGCATCCCAAATGGACATTTCGCGTTTGTTGAACGCCAAAAATTCGCGCTCTTTTTCTACCACAAAATCGTAAGTTTGATAGGTGTGGTTCAAACGATAGAACTCTCTAACGGTATTTACCCGTTCAGAATCCTCATAGTTGCGATAATCATCCTTGGCTTTTGTGCCAGGTTCTGGGTAGCGTTCGAGTACGTCGTCTTCCCAATCTTCCAGGCTTTGAAGCGGTGTTGGATTTACATTTTCCATTTTTATGTTGTTAAGAATATTTGATGCACACTACACCCCGATGGGTTCTTTCCATTGCAAGTATAAAATATAATTTTTCTACAAAATAATGGCACTGAGTTATTTTTCAATGCAAACGTTTGTAATTATTTAAAATAACGCACGATTTCAGGTTTTACTTCCCACATTCAAACTTTTACAACTCCTTAACATAGTTTTACAAACATTTGGCGCTTCGTTTTAGCGAAGGGGTTTCCTTTGCATCTGTAAAATTCAATAAAAAAAACGATGAATATTCCTCGCTATCTCATGTTCTTTGTGCTTTGTTGTCAGTGCAACTATCTGTTGGCTCAATCCAAAGCACCTTGGATGAATCGCCCCAAAAATCAATGGCCAGCCATCGCTTTAATCAACGAAGTTTGGTACAAAAACGGAGAACAATACGTCCATCCGTCCTTTCAATACGCCGCTACTGGTTTCCTGATTGATACAGGTAAAGACACGTTGGCTGTGACGGCGAAACATGTATTGTGGATTGCCAAAATGAAAAACATGCACACTGTCGCTTTGAAGAATAATCTTCAAAAGTGGCTTATGCACCCTAAAAATAACCCAGCTGATTCGGTCGTGATTGAGTCACTACTGAATACTGACACCACCGAGATATTAGAAGGTAAACATTCGTCTATTACCCAACGAGACTGGCTGGTATTTTCGACTAAGTATGTATCGCCCAACCTCCAACCCCTCAAGCCAAGGTACAGCCCCGTGATCAAAGGGGAACCCACTTACATTTTTGCTTGCCCTTATAAAGAAAAAGGATGCGTTATATACGAAGGCCACGTAATTGAAACCATGGGTAATAGAATTCTTATTAGCACAGATACTACTCAACAAGTAGGCGGCGCGAGCGGCTCACCTATTATTGATAAAAATGGTCAACTAATCGGGATTTTGGGTGGTTCTTCAGCAAATCGCTTAACGGGACAACCTGCTTTTTATGGTTTATCAACTCGTTATTTGCAAAAAGTAATTGAAAAATCACCCAATCTGAATCAACCTTTGCTTCCCATTGACGAGCATCTGCGTCCTCTTCTGGCCAAGGAAGGTCTTGAAGCTACTGTCAATCATTTCTACCGTTTGTATCGCAACGACCAAGATCACTTTAGCTATGATTTCAGCTCAGAACAATTGAATAAGCTAGGTAATGAATTGGTAAATTCTCAGAAACCCAACGAAGCTGTTCGTATTTATCAACTCAGTTTAGAAGTATTTCCGTGGAGTTTTAATACCTACAACTTATTGGGTATGGCGTACGAGAAATCGGGCAAAAAAGCACAAGCACGCCAAGCTTTTGAGCAATCACTTCAATTAAACCCTACCAATAAAACTGCAAAAGAAGCACTTCAAAAACTATGAGAATCTAATGCAACACAGGCAATACCGCTTCAATCGCCGCGCGGTTTGCTTCTTTGTCGTCGGGCAGCATGAGGTGCGTACCTAGTTCTTCTTCCGACTCATCCACCGCAAATCCTGGCGGGATGGTGGCCACCTCAAAGAGCTGATGCGAAGGCACTCGGAAGTAAATCGAACGAAAATATTTGCGGTCGCGCACTTCGGTTACTTGCATTCCCAATTCCTCCACCAACCGATGACGCAAAGCCAATAACGCTTCAAACGTTTCGACTTTCCAAGCGACGTGGTGAACTGTGCCCAAGCCGTTTTTGCCGCGTGGTGCATCCGCCGCTGCCCGAACAATCTCAAGGCAACTCCCCGCTCCTCCTTCGTTGACTTTCAAGCGAATACGCTCGCCTTCCTGCCCAATTTCGGCCATGTTCATTTCGGAAGTCAAAAACGTGCGAAGTACGTCCCAATCGCTCGCTGCCACCCATAACGTCACGTGGTGAATCCCTCGAATCCCTACTTCTGCCGAAACTTCTTTCGTCACGTAGGGCGCACGGGTGTCAGTGTCATCCGCAATCAATTCCAACTGCAAGCCCGACGGGTCGCGAAACCAACGAACTTCCTGCCCAAACCGCTGCGAAGCGGTAACGACAAAGCCATTTTCGGTCAACCGTTCCGACCAAAATGCCAATGCTGTACTTGGCACCGAAAAAGCGGTGGCAATAATCAAACCCGTTCCTTCTTCACCTACCCGCACGCCTTGACCTTTGTACGGAAAAGTGGTGAAAACGGTACCAGGCGTACCTACTTGGTCGGCGTAGTAAAAGTGATACACCGAATTATTATCAAAATTGACGGTCTTTTTGACCAAACGAAGTCCAAGGATTTTGGTATAAAAATCATAGTCTTCCTGCGCATCGTTTACGGTAGCCGTGACGTGGTGAAGTCCTTTGAGTAATTCTTGCGTTTTCATAAGAGATTGGGGCAAAACCTCCCGAAAGTTTCAGGATTTTTGGAAGGTTGATTTGTTCTAAAATTTCGGGCAAAACCTCCCGAAAGTTCAAAACTTTCGGGAGGTTAGTTTGTTCTAAAATTTCGAGATATTAGTTCTAAACTCAGTAAAGGCCACATTTTCAGCTTTTTTAAAAACCTTGCTAAAATGAGCAACATCTTCGTACCCAAGCCGATATGCTATCTCTTTGGCACTTAATTCGGAATAACGCGCCAAGCGCTTTGCTTCTAGTACCAAACGATTTTGGATAAAGTCCTTGGCCGACGTCCCCGTTTCAGCTTTGATAACGTCGTTGAGGTGATTGGCCGTTAGCAGTTGTCGGTCGGCATAATCACCCACTTTGTGAAACTGCTTAAAAAACTGCTCCACATCGTTTTTAAACTGCTTCACAATTTCCGATTTACGCTTGTCGAGGGGTTTATTGGGCAAATAGTTGGCCGCTTTGAAACGTTTGCACTGCACTAAAAACAGTTTTAACCACGCTCCCACGGCCTCCCATTTTTGCAGATTTGACTCCGCCACTTCGTTGGCAATGGCCGACAGAAACGGTTGAAGTTGACGCATTTCGGCGGTTGTCAGTTCGATGGGACGCGATTCGTCGCAGTTGAAAAACAAATCCATGTCGTACAACTGCGCGGGAGCAATGCTATAATTTTGAAGAAAATCGGGACGAAACAACACCACGTGACCGCGCGGCGCGGGTTGCGTCAGGGTCACGTGGTGAATTTGCTCAGGCGACACAAAATAGACGGTGTTGGGCCGTAGCGGATAATTCGTAAAATCAATTTGGTGCGTTCCTTCGGCTTCTTCTACCACCAATACCGTAAAGTAATCGTGGCGGTGGGGCAAATCGGGCGTTTGGTTGCGCCGTTCTTCGACCTCCTGCATCGTCCGATACACAAACGGAACCGAAAGGTGCGCTTGCCGAATGTGGACGGGTTCTTTCTCAGACATCATCTGAATCATACACGATGACCTTTTCCCACAAATGCGCGCAGTTTTCCACAAATTTGTGGTGAACGGGGTGGTCTTGATAAACGTCTTGCGCTTCTTTGGTATCAAAAAGCATCAACCACGACACCGAATACGAACGGTCGATAACCCCACGGTGCGTGTCGGCAACTTTGCCAATGTGGGCTAATTTTACGCCTTCAATCGACGTCAAGGTTTGCAAACCTGCCACAAGCGCCTCGCGGTCAGCGGCACTATCAGGGTTGTTTAAGAAAAAGAATACGTGATGAACAAACATGCGTTTAGGAGTTATTAGTTGGGTTATTACACAATTGGCAATAGAAGGCTAAAAATACGTTTTTTTACCTTTTTTCTATAAAGTTCGGCGTAACGAAGCCGTCGGAATGTCAAGTTGTTCGCGGTATTTGGCCACGGTTCGGCGGGCCACGGGATACCCTTTTTCCGCTAACAGTTCGGCCAGTTGAAAATCGTTTAGTGGGCTTTGTTTGTCTTCTTGTGCTACCAACTCAGCCAAAGCCAATTGAATCTGCCGATTCGATACTTCCTCACCCGAGTCGGTTTTAACACCCTCCGTAAACAAATCTTTGAGGTGAATGACGCCAAAAGGCGTTTGGGCGTATTTACCGCTGGTCACCCTCGAAATCGTCGATACATCCATCTGAATCCGTTCGGCCACGTCGCGAAGCACCATCGGTTTGAGCATCCGTACATCTCCCGTTCGGAAATAGTCTTCCTGCAATTTCACAATCGTACGCATCGACTTCAACATCGTATTTTGACGCTGCTGGATCGCATCAATGAGCCAGTTGGCGGCGTTTATTTTGGAATTAACGTACGTATTGGCCGCCCTTGATTTTCCCAAGTCATGGGTGTATGATTTGTTGATTTTCAGCGGCGGAATGCGTCGATTGTTCAGTTCTACTTCAATCAAATCCCCATCGACAATCACCACATAATCGGGCACAATGTTGTCTTTGACGCCCAAAACCTCCGCTTGGTTGTTGGTCGTTACGGGTTGCGGATTTAGGGTGGCAATCAGTCCTAGGACTTCTTTTAGTTGGTTGGCATTGATTCCGAGCCCCTTCATGAGCTTTTCGTAGCTCCGTCCCGCCAAGTCATCAAAGTGTTTCTTGACCAATTCGCGCGCCAAGATGGCATCTGGTTCTTCCCGACGCTCCAGCTGCAACAACAAACAATCTTGTAGGTTTTTGGCACCTAACCCCGCAGGCTCCATGTGGCGTAGCAGGTCAATCAACTCCATCATTTCGGCGACTTCCACGTAAA
The DNA here is from genome assembly GCF_000482465.1 of Runella limosa DSM 17973. Taxonomy (GTDB): domain Bacteria; phylum Bacteroidota; class Bacteroidia; order Cytophagales; family Spirosomataceae; genus Runella; species Runella limosa. Next base: position 746,297 of record NZ_KI519420.1, on the reverse strand, counting down.
TTCCGCTCGTAAACGAAACATCATCTGCCAGCGCCTCTGCGGTATAAGTCAAATATCCTTCGTCGGTCAGGGAATCTACCAAAAAATCGGATAAAATCTGTTGCCGCTCCGTCAGCAAAAGCAAGTGAAACTGTTCCTTTAACTCTTGTCGCCAAGAAACATTTTCAACTATCGCAGGGGTATAAGTGGTATCGTCGTCGGAATAATTATTGACCCGTGTTTTGTAATCAGGCACATCATCGTCTCTAAACTCATCCCAGTCCATGTAATCTTGGGTACGGTCATCGCCACGGTCACTGACACCACCCTCGGCGGCATTGTCCCAATCGTCGTCTGCCGAGTCTTCATTCCCTTCGTCTAAAAAAGGATTTTCCTCCAGCTCATTTTTGATATGTTGCTCCAACTCAAGGGTATTGAGTTGCAAAAAATTGAGCAACTGTATCTGCGCTGGAGATATTTTTAGTGATTGTTTCTGTGTCTGAACTAAATTTAACATAGCTGGCTGTTGGTGACCAAAACATTCTTATACATTATGGTAACGTAAAAGCAACGTATTGATTACCTTTTTTTGTTCCAAGTTTCGTTCCTCCACAGGCCATCACAATGTACTGTTTGCCATTGACCTGATAGGTTGCAGGGGTTGCAAAAGCCGCCGCAGGGAGTTTGGTTTCCCAGAGCAATTTACCTGTTTTTTTGTCAAATGCCCTAAACATTCCATCTTTCGTGGCGGCAATAAACAGCAGCCCACTGGCGGTAATCACGGGACCACCGTAGTTTTCTACCCCCGTATTTTTTATCCCTTTTTCCAGTAATGAAGGTTCATATCCAAAAGGAATTTTCCAACGGTATTCCCCCGTATTCAAATCAATGGCATTGAGCGTTCCCCAAGGCGGCGTGATGGCAGGGAGCCCTTTGCTGTCCAAAAACTTATTGTAACCCGTGCTTGTATAAGGCAAGTACGGCATTTTGGAGGAACCTCCACCGCTGGCTTCTTTTTTCTCTTCACCAAACAAAAATGCCACCAATGCCTGCTTATCGGCCGCGCTGAGAGTCGTAAAACCTGGCATCATGCCTTTGCCCGACGTGATGATGTTGGACACAAAGGCTTTGTCGCGTTTGGTTGAAATATCCACCAACGACGGATAACCGCTCTTGGCATTTCCTTTCCGCTCTGGCCCGTGGCAAGAGGTACAAAGCGTGGCATAGGTACGTTCGCCCAGTGGCAAATGCGCCAGCGCGTCTTGCTTAGGGGTGTCTTTCATGGTCAAAATCCACGCCATTTCGTTGCTGTTGACGTACATGACGCCGTCAGGATCCACGGCAGCACCGCCCCACTCGGCCCCGCCATCAAAGCCAGGAAAAATCACCGTTCCTTCTTTTGAGGGCGCGGCAAAGAGCGCATTCTTGTATTTTTTCACGTTTGCAATTAGCTCTTCGCGGTTTTCGGCATAAGGACTGATTTCCTTTTCCGTCACCGTAGGCGACTGACGCGCAAATGGTGCAGGTTTGGTCGGGACGGGCTGGGTTGGCCACGTTTGTTCACCCACCAAATTCGATTTGTGCGCAGGTACTTCTTTTATCGGGAAAAGCGGCTTTCCCGTTACGCGGTCAAACACAAACACATATCCTTGCTTTGTCACTTGGGCTACGGCGTCGATGTTTTTGCCATTCTGCTTCACCGTTACCAAATTGGGCGGAGCAGGCAAATCGCGGTCCCAGACGTCGTGGTGCATGGTTTGAAAATGCCACAACCGCTTGCCTGTACGCGCATCCAAGGCGAGTAAGCAGTTGGAAAACAAGTTTTTCCCTTTGCGATTTCCTGCGTAAAAGTCGTAGGCCGCTGAACCCGTCGGCACGAACAAAATGCCTCGCTTGCGATCGACCGACATTCCCGACCAGTTGTTGGCCGCCCCTACGTCGGTGTTTTTATAGGCATTTTTGGGAAAAGTTTCGTAGCCATATTCTCCTGGATAGGGAATGGTGTGGAAAGTCCACGCCAATTTCCCCGTTTTGACATTAAACGCCCGAATATCGCCTGGGGCAGCATCCGCTCCTTCCGACAACCGAACGGGCATCACAATCAGGTCTTCAAAAATTGTCCCAGGTGTGTTCGACACCATGAATTTATCTTTGGCCGATTCGGGTAATCCCGTGTGCAAGTCCACCCGCCCGTTATCACCAAAAGAAGGAATTGTTTTGCCCGTTTTTGCGTCGATGGCGTACAAATAGGGACCCATCGTGTGCAAAATTCGTTCGTCATTTCCTTCGCGCCAATACGCCACGCCACGGCTGGTACTCGCCCAGTTTTTGAGCGGATCGCCAAACCGCCAGATTTCTTTGCCCGTAGCCGCATCCAAGGCAAACGCCTGCACGGAGGCCGTTACGCCGTACAAAACGCCGTTGACCACAATCGGATTTACCTGCATTTGTCCCGAATCAGGTGTAGCGTACGTCCACGCGACTTTCAAATTTTGCACGTTTTCGGGCGTAATCTGCGTAAGGGTAGAATAGTGATTACGCTCAGGGCCGCCGAGGTATTCTGGCCATTCTTCCGAAGAAGTTTGGATTTTATTTCCCCAAGGAAACTGAGCGGCCACGAGGGCAATAAGCGCAACGGGAAGTAAACGTTTCATGCGATACAAAAATGAGAGTTAACCTTTTCTTTTAAAGACGCAGTATTTTGTTCTTTCCTCCTATTTTGCTTTAAAATCAAATAAAAATGTGTTGATTTGAATCCTTGAATAACATTTAATAGAAAAAACCGTTACATTCTCGACGATTTAGTGATTATTTTGGCAAAATGTTTGCGGTAGCGTTTGGTATTATGATGAGACGATTAGCTTTCACCTTCCTGTTGGGACTTTGTTTGCGAGTGGGCTACGCCCAAGACCCGCAGTTTTCGCAATTTTATGCGAACCCCTTGTACCTGAACCCTGCTTTTGCAGGAGGAGACTTGGCGCCTCGTATTATGATGAACTACCGTAATCAATGGCCAGGATTATCGGCCAACTATGTCACTACTTCTTTTGCCGTTGATCATTATTTTTCCAATGTCAATAGCGGGGTTGGGTTGATGTTTGTCAATGATTCTCAAGGAACGGGAAGCCTTCGCAGCTCTGAAGTCTCGGGACAATATTCGTATCAGTTACGTTTCAATGAAAGCACGGCCTTGCGTATGGGCTTACAAGGTACGTACGGAAATCGCCGCGCCAATCTATCGGATTTAACTTTTGGAGATCAATATACCAATAAAGGTTTTACGGGTAAGCCTACAATTGACCAAGTTGCCTTAAATGGCTCACCTTCTATCCACTATCTTAGTGTTTCGACAGGGGTTTTACTTTATTCTGACAAGTATTGGGTAGGAGTAGCAGCGCACCATCTCAACCGCCCTGAGCAAGGCTTTTTTAATTTAAGCTCCGACACACTCGACAATCGCCTTCCAATCAAAGGAAGTTTACACGCGGGTTTGCGCATTCCGTTTGGGGGGTACACGGGCTTAGGCGATGAATTAGACCGCGAAATGAGCATTTCGCCCGCCATCAATTATAAGTTTCAAGGAAAATACGACCAGCTCGATTTGGGGGTATATGTCACCTATTCACCCATTGTGCTTGGGCTTTGGTACCGTGGATTACCCATCAAAAAATACGTCGCCAACATTTCTAACCGCGAATCGCTCATTGCTTTGGTAGGCTATCGCCACGAGCGTTTTTCGTTTGGGTATAGCTACGACATCACGGTGTCTTCGTTGGGGCTGCCTAGCGGTGGTTCGCACGAGATTTCACTCGCTTACACTTTCGACTACGAGCCTTCGCCCCGCAAACGTCGCGTGAAGAAAGACAAGCAGCTTTCTTGTCCTAAATTCTAGGCAAATTTTCTTTGTTGCAATTGCTTGCGCGGAGAACACGGTTGTGAGCAACCGCTCACACAGTTTTATATATTAAATCAAAATTCACCACAAAGCCCCCTCGGGGCAGCCAACGCTCGGTAAAAGATGTCACCGAGCGTCGGCCGCCCCGATGGGGCTTTGGGATTGTGATTTCTCCTCTTTTTCTACTAAGATTTAGCCTCGCTGAGGCTACTTTTACGAGACTAGCGCAAGCGCACGTGAAGATAATTTTGCGCCAGCAATTGCTCTCCAACCGCATTTAAATAGCCCCTTTTACTTCTTACAATTTTACTTGATTGGTAAACGCATCTTTAAGGCGTTGGTCGTGGGTTACAACGACGAGGCTTGCCCCAATTTGCTCCGATTGATTTTTGAGAAGCGTAATTACTTTGTCACAGTTGTCATCGTCCAAGCTGGAAGTAGGCTCGTCGGCCAAAATCACCGCAGGATTGTTCATCAAAGCACGGGCAATGCTCACGCGTTGCTGCTCACCTTGGCTCAATTGATGCGTTTTTTTGGATAAATGTTCGGCAAAACCCAATTCTTCCGCCAGCGCACGAGCACGGTTTTTATCTTGAAATTTTTGAGCTAAGTAATTGGGCAAAAGCACGTTTTCCAACACGCTCAACGAACTCACAAAGTGGGGTTTCTGATAAATAATCCCAATTTGACTCGCCCGAACCGCTGCCGCTTCTGCTACCGACAAAGGAGTAATATCTTTGTCGCCAATCATAACGCTCCCACCTTCAGGACGAAGCAAAAGTGCCATTAGGTGCAGCAAAGTAGTTTTTCCTCGACCCGACTGCCCCAAAATCAACAGGGCTTCACGGTCGGCGCAAGTTATGTCTGGAAACGTAAATCGTTTTTGAGGACTGTACGAAAACGTAAGGTTCTGGCAAGAAATCATTGATGTTTATGAGTTAGAAAATTCGGGAGGGTTATTCTCCCGAATCAAATCTTTCGTATCACTTTTATTGTCGAAAACGGCGTTTCACGATTTCAAGCAAATCGCCAACGACATCCCCTGTCATGTCCCAAAGGTACTGCGACGCAAATTTATACGTAATCAACGAACGAGCTGCATCGTAATCAGGGGCTTGTTCCAATTCCGAAATGGCCGTTTCGTAGGCACTGTTGCTTCCGTTGAACAAATGATGAATAAACATAAGCTTTTGGTTCAGCGGAATGCTCTGCGTAATGCTGGTAATCGCCTGTTTTTGATAGACATCCGAAATACTCGACTGCTCTACCCTCAAACGGTCATTGAGTGATTCTTTTACCCCATTTTCACTTCCTCCCAAAATTTGATTGAGTGTGGCAGGGGTAGGGTTCGCAGGAGCAGGCGGCGTATAGCTCACAGGCGCTTGTCTCTGCACAGGCTCACTTGGCTTTACGGGTATAGGCTCGGGCGTAGAAATAGCCACAGGAGTATATTCAGGCTCGGGTTCTTCTTCTGGCTCAGGTTCAGGAACAAGCGTATCAAAAAAAGAGCGGTTGGGTTCATCGACAACCTTGGGCGGTTCTACACGCGTTATCTTTTTGACAATATGGGTGAGGTCTAATGGTACTTTTGCCGAAAAATGCCCTACCCATTGTTCAATATTATCCAGTTCGTCAGCGTGTTTTTGCAAGGCTTGCTCCGACCATTCAATCGCCTGATTCACATAAACGAAACTACGGTCTTTCATTCCTTTAGCCAACTCTTGCGGAATAAATTTATTAAACCGAACATATTTACAAAGCTGCTGCACCAAATCGGCCGTCACCGCAAAGTTGGCCTGATCGCGAAAAAGCTCATTAAAATATGAGTTGGGATCAATCAATAATACCAACGTATTTTTGGTTGCTTCCAATAAAATGGGTTCTAGTGCTTCTCGCTTGACCGAAATATTGCGCGAGACAACATTCATAAATTGCTTCAACGCTTCTTTAACCTCACCCTGCTCAAAGTCAAAATAAGGACTACGAAAGGTCTCCGCATCGGCCCGCCATTTTTCGTATAAACTACTGATAACAAACAGATTTATCTGTGGAATCGCTGTCAAATTCAGAATTTGCTGACCCGACGCCGTGGTATTCTGAGCAAAGAAATCATCGCATACTTTCCGCGCAAACCGCTGACTATAGTCGTTGAGTGCGCTGAGATTAAACTTGTGGAGCATCCTAAAATTTGTTTGTTTTGTAAAGGTAATCGGCGAAAATCAGTTATCCGAATTATTTTAGTTCATAAGTTACTAGAACATCAACCCTACCGTATGTTTATTGAACCCAATCATCATTCCCAACCCAAACAAACAAGCCTTGGCTGGATAGAAGTCGTCTGTGGTTCGATGTTCTCTGGCAAAACCGAAGAGCTTATTCGCCGTCTCAATCGTGCTAAAATCGCGCGTCAAAAAGTTGAAATTTTTAAACCCGCCATTGATAAACGTTATCATGACGAGGACATTGTCTCACACAACGAAAATTCGATTCGCTCTACGCCCGTCAATACCTCCGAAGAAATAGTACTTTTCGCAGGTGATTGTGACGTGGTCGGCATTGATGAAGCGCAATTTTTAGACCAAAATCTAGTCGAAGTTTGTAATAAACTTGCCAGCAGCGGAAAGCGCGTCATCGTCGCGGGCCTTGATATGGATTTTTCGGGCAAGCCTTTTGGCCCCATGCCACTCTTAATGGCTGTGGCAGAATACGTTACAAAAGTTCATGCCATTTGCGTCACCTGTGGCTCGGTGGCCCAATATTCCTACCGAAAGGTAACGTCTCAAGATAAAATTTTATTGGGTGAAACCGACTCTTACGAGGCGCGTTGCCGAAGATGCTACAATTTGGGCGATTTGGCCTGATTCTTGTTAGCAATTTATATCGAATAAAAAACGCTACTTATGCGAGGTCTGCTTTCAACGTTATGCTTTTTTCTGGTGTCGTGTGCGCTTTATGCCCAGGGAGGTTACTTACTGCTTTCGGGTAAAATCATTGATAAAATATCCCAAAAGCCTATCCCTCATGCGTACATTGGCATAATGAGCAAAGGCACAGGAACACTCACCAACGAAGACGGGCAGTTTTTCTACCGCTTCCCGCGTATCGCATCCGACTCGCTTTTGGTGGTTTCAGTCTTTGGCTACCAGCCTTTCCAACAAAAAGCTTCGGCGTTTCAGCCCAACCAAAAAGACGTTGTCATTGAGCTTCAGCCTGCCCAACTACGCGTGGTGGACAGCTCGTACATCAAGTCGTTTGAAGCACGAAACTGGGTGTCGGAAGCTTTGCGTAAAATCAAAAAAAACAGTTCGCCTAATCCGTATTTGTTGACGGGTTTTTACCGAGAATCGCTCCAACAAAACGGCGAATACGTGGACATTCGAGAAGCGGTACTGCAAGCTGAAAAAGACCCTCGCCCCAAAATTTTGGTACCGCAAAAGGTAAAAGCCCTTCGCGGGCGCAACTTTGCCAGCCAAAATCGCTCGAAAGTAATGGAAGGATACGCTTTCCCGAACGGTGCCAGCATCGTCACCAACTCCATTGACATTTCTATCCCCGAATACCTTGATGGCAAAAATTTGTACGATTACGCCTATGAGCTCGACGATACCATTACCACGTACCTCGACAAACAAGTGTATCGGATTTTGTTTCGCCCCGTAAGCGCGGGGATCAAAGCGGCGCGCAACGGAATTATGTACATCAATTCTTCGGATACGGCCATCGTTCGCATCGAATATGATTTTACCCCCGAAGGCGTCAAAGACGTTCTGAAAACCAGTGCATCCGACAAAATGTTTGGCAAAACCAAACGCGACGCCAAGCGCCTTTATACCTGCATTAGCTACAAACCTTTTGGTGGAAAATGGTATTTGCAAGATTATCGAATGTTATTGGATACCCAATTTGAACAAAAAAATACCCAAACATTAGGTACCATTAAGCTACAATTTGTTGCGACTGACATCCAAAAAAGCAACGGTATGCGGATTCCTGAAACGGATGTTTTGATAGACACCGAAAGCTTCACCCAACAAACCGTTCCCAAATACGACGAGCTGATTTGGGGTAACTTCAACTTTGTCATTCCCTCCGAAGCCATGCGACAAATCGTAAACGGCTTGGGGAAATAGCACAAATCGCAGTTACAGAAAAGTGTTTTGAGTCAAGTGCTCCGCAGTGTATTGTTCCTGAAAGTAAATTTTCTAACTTTAAGGGCAATCCTTCATTTACTTCAATGAAAACACTTCTTCAACCGTTATTTGTACTTTTCTGCGTCGGGGCCTTTGCCCAAGCGCCCACCATTACCCAGTCTCTTTCGATGAAAAGCGTCGGAAGTCCGCAACTTTCTCCCGACGGCAAATGGGTAGCCTACGTTTTAACGGAGACCAACTGGGATGAAAATGCCTACGAAACCGAAATTTGGCTTGCCAACGTTTCCTCAGGCGAAAAATTTCAGTTGACTAACTCCAAAAAATCCAACAGCAACCCCGCATGGTCGCCCGACGGAAAAGTGCTGGCGTTTCTTTCTACCCGCGACGATAAAAGTCAGATTTACTGGATTCGACCGCAAGGAGGCGAAGCCAAAGCCCTAACGAAGTTTGAAACGGGTGTTTCTTCGTTTGACTTCGCTCCTGATGGCAAAAGCATCGTTTTTTCAGCCACGACACCCGATACCAAAGCCTTCAAAGAACGCGTCGATAAATACAGCGATTACGAAGTGGTCCACGAGGACTACAAAATGACACATTTGTACACGCTCCCGTTTGCCGATACCCTCAGCAAACTTCCTACGCCCAAAGCGTTGACCAAAGGCACTGACTTTTCAGTAGGTGGTTTTTCATTTTCTCCCGATGGCAAAAAAATCGCTTTTGATGCCGCCAAAAATCCCGATTTAATCAATTCTCACACTTCAGATATTTACGTGTTGACGTTGGCGGATAGCTCATTGGTTAAAATTGTTTCCCTCAAAGGCCCCGATTCCAACCCCGTTTGGTCGCCCGACGGAAACCAAATCGCGTTTAGCACCACCAACGAGGACGAGTTCTTTTTCTACGCCAACCGCTACATTGCCATCGTACCCGAAAAAGGAGGTACTCCTGTCGTAGTTAGCCAAAGTTTTGACGAAAACGCCAGCCTTTTAAAATGGTCTGCCAATGGGATTTGGTTCAGCGGACTTCAAAAAACAACCGCTCATTTGTTTTTGCTCAACCCCAGCACAAAGAAATTCACCAGAATCACCCAACCCGCGGATGCGTTGGCCACTCAGTTTTCGTTTTCCAACGACTTCCAACAACTTGCCTGCGTTTTGACTTCGCCCAATCGCCTCGCGGAAGTCGTCGTCTCATCCACTAGCACCTTTGCCCCCAAAACGCTTACCCAACTAGGCGAACAATTAAAACCATTTGCTACGGCCGTTCGGGAGGTAGTCAGTTGGAAATCAAAAGATGGAACCACCATCGAAGGCGTGTTGATAAAACCTGCCAACTTTGACCCTACCAAAAAATACCCGTTGTTGGTGGTGATTCACGGCGGGCCTACGGGCATCGACCTCCCAAGCATTTCTGCCGACCGCTACTACCCTATCGAGTTGTTTGCGGCCAAAGGAGCACTTATTCTCCGCCCCAACTACCGTGGCTCGGCGGGCTACGGCAAGGCGTTTCGGGCACTTAATGTCCGCAACTTGGGCGTCGGTGACTACGATGATGTTATCTCAGGCGTTGATTTTTTGATTGGCAAAGGAATGGTGGACAAAGAGAAAGTGGGCGCTATGGGTTGGAGCCAAGGCGGCTATATTTCTGCCTTCATCACTACGTTTAGCGACCGTTTTAAAGCAACGTCGGTCGGAGCTGGGATTTCTAACTGGGCCACTTACTATCAAAACACCGACATTACGCCTTTTACCCGCCAATACCTCAAAGGAACACCTTGGACCGATCCTGAAATTTACCGCAAAACCTCTCCTATTTCGTACATCAAAACCGCCAAAACACCGACGCTCATCCAGCACGGCGAGCTAGATAGGCGCGTTCCAATTGCCAATGCCTATGAGCTTCGTTTGGCGTTGGAAGACTTCAGCGTCCCCGTTAAAATGGTCGTTTATAAAGGTTTTGGCCACGGAATCACCAAGCCCAAACAAATGCGACAGGTAATGGAAGAAAACCTAGCTTGGTTTGGCAAATGGGTTTTCGGAGAAAATACCACTAAATAACTCACCAACAAATCTTTACAAGTACGGTATCAATCAATTAACCCATGAAAAAATATCTTTTTGCCTTTACCTTTTTGTCTTTTTCGGTTTTTGCACAAGCTCCGCTTCAACTAGACAATGTCGTCCAAAAACACGTTAAAAATTACTACGGCAACCTCTACGATTTTATGAGCTTGCCCAGCAATGCGCACATCAAAGAGCAAATTCAGCCCAACCTCGATTGGCTCAAAAAAGCTTTTTCGCAACAAGGTTTTTCTACTGAATTTCTACCAACGGCAGGGCATCCTGTGTTTTTTGCCGAAAAAAAATCGGCTGCTCCCGCCGCAGGGCCGCTCAAGACCTTACTCTTCTACATGCACTTTGATGGGCAACCCGTCGAACCCGAGAAATGGCAACAGGAGTCGCCGTACAAGCCTGTCCTCAAAAAGAAAAATGCCAACGGACAATGGGAGGCAATCGCGTGGGATAACCTTCAAACAGGCTACGACCCTGAGTGGCGGATTTTTGCTAGGGCCGTTTCGGACGATAAAGGACCGATTTTGATGCTGTTGGCGGCCTTAGATATCATGCAAAAAGAAAACGTAAAATCGCCGTATCACCTCAAAGTGATTTTGGACAGCGAAGAAGAAATTGGCGCGCCGCATTTGGCCGAAATGGTGAAAACGCACAAAAATAAACTGGGGGCTGATTTTTTGATGGTCATGGATGGAGGGCGACATTTATCAAACGAACCAACCCTTACCTACGGTTGCCGAGGAATTGCGTCCATTACATTAACTACTTATGGCCCAAAAATACCGCAACATAGTGGCCACTACGGCAATTATGCCCCTAATCCTGCGCTTCGGATGGCTCAATTATTGGCTTCAATGAAAGATGAAGACGGGCGCGTGACCATTCCAGGTTACTACGACGGGATTACGATTGATGCCAGCGCGCGCAAAATTCTCGCGGCGGTACCCGATGACCCTGAAATGATTCGTCAAAAATTGGTATTTACCCAGCCCGACAAAGTGGGAGCAAACTATCAAGAATCTTTGCAGTACCCTTCGCTCAACGTACGCGGGCTAGTTTCTGCCAACATTGGAGAAAAAGCCAACACGATTGTCCCTGACGAGGCAACCGCCGAAATTGACATTCGACTGGTACCCGAAAGCAGCCCCGAACGCCTGATTGGGTTAGTACGAAAGCATATCGAAAGCAAAGGATACGTCATTCTTGACCGTAAACCTACCGATGCCGAACGATTGAAATACCCCAAAATAGTAACACTGCTGGAACGCGAAGCCCGAATGCTTCCTTTCCGTACCGATTTTGGAATTTACCCCGACCGTTGGCTCACAGCCGCCATTGTACGTACGTTTGGGAAAGACCCGATTAAAATTCGGATGACGGGTGGCTCAGTACCGATTGTACCCTTTTTGCGGGAATTAAGCTTGCCCGCTATTCATGTGCCGATGGTCAACTCGGACAACAATCAGCACGCCGCCAACGAAAACCTCCGTCTCGGCAATTATGTAGAAGGTATTAAAACGTGGATGGCTATTTTGACCCAACCAGAAGTAAAATAATTTTTGAAATGTCGAGTGTAGAATGCAGAGTATCGAATGGGCTTATTCGACACTCTGCACTCTACACTCGACACTAAAAATTCGACACTCTGCACTTTGCACTCGACATTACTTTTTACTTATAACTTTACTCTTCACGCCTACTCCTAATTCTATTTCTTTTTTGGCATTAGAAGCATCGGTGCGAAGAAGCTTGATGGCGTCAGAGCGGTCGCCCATTATTTTGAGTAACACGTCTTTATTTTTGCCGTACGTGATTCCGTCGAGCGTGATGTTTTTACTGTTTTGAACTTGCATGACGGTCGCGTCGTTGGTCAACATCGTCACGTTTTTCAGATTGATATTTTCCCCTTCTACGCATACCAGTCCTTTATTAGCTTCAATGTAAGCATTCTCAATGCTAATATTTTTGATGCTCATCTCGGGTAAGCCGCGCACCATGATGGCCGTTTCTGCACCTTTACACACGATGTTTTTGATGTAAAAATTTTTGAACTGAGGCGTTCCCTCGTTCAATGGCTCGGCCTTAATCGCGGGCAGTTCGTTGGATTCTCCCACTAACGCCACAGGGTCTTTCGCCGCATAATACATGTCAAAAATGACGGCCTCGCCTGGGATTTCGGTCATGTTGATGTCGGTGACGTAAATGTCTTCAACTACTCCGCCGCGGCCGCGCGCCGTTTTGAAACGAAGCCCCACGTCTGAGCCCATGAACGTACAGTTGGAAACAAACATATTGCGCACCCCGCCCGACATTTCGGAGCCAATCACAAACCCTCCGTGAGCGTGGTATACTTTACAATCTTTTACGATGAAGTTTTCGGTTGGCACGCCACGTTTGCGTCCTTGCTCATCGCGCCCCGACTTGATGGTAATCCCGTCGTCGCCCGTATCAAAGGTACAGCCTTCCAAAATTCCGTTACGGCAAGACTCCAAGTCGATGGCATCGCTGTTTTGAGCGTACCAATAATTGCGCACATTTACATTACGAACGCTAATGTGGTCACACAACAACGGGTGAAGTGTCCACGCGGGAGAGTTTTGAAACGTAACTCCCTCAATTAAAACACTTTTACAACGCGTGAGACTCACCATATTGGGACGTAAAAAGTCTTTGTACGACGCCAATTCTGCTTGGGTCGGATGTACTCCGTTCAAAATACGTCCTGCGTTTGGCGTATTATTCCCTTTTTTCGACTGCTCCGACGGGTACCACATATCGCCTTTTTCGCTCACTACCCCTCCCGATTTTAGTAAAGCCGCCCACTGCGAAGTCGTTTGCTTTTCGCGTTTGATAGCCCGCCACACGTCGCCACCGCCATCAAGCACTCCTTCGCCCGTGATACCGATATTGGTTAAGTCCACGCCCCAAATCGGCGCTTGGCAACGGTACGATTCTTGGCCTTCCCAGGTCGTAACCACAATGGGGTAATCGTCGTGGTTGCGGCTGTACTGCAACAACGAATTTTTGGCTAGGTGCAGGTTTACGTTGCTTTTCATGACAATCGGCCCCGTCACCCACAGTCCCGCAGGAATCAACACCGTACCTCCACCTGCCGCGTGGCACAGGTCAATTGCTTGCTGAATTGCTTTGGTATTTACCGTGTAACCATCGGCTTTGGCACCGTAGCGGACAATGTTGAACGTATCTTTTCGAAAGGCAGGTGTCGCGTATTTAGGAAGTTCGTAGGTGTATTTATTGGTAAATTCCGATTTTCTGACAAAGCTTTTGAGGTCAATCGGCAATTCCATGATCCCTTCCATCACCAAGCTTGCCATGACAGCCGCCCCGTATTTTGAGAAATGCGTATCGTCGGTCAGCCCTTTGGGATTCTTTGGAAAAACATTCGCTCCGTAGTGGAGAAACAATAGTTTTGATGCCTCCACCCCGTGTTGTTCAATCACTTTCTGGCTTTTGGCGTGTAAGTCTATGATTGGAACTTTCAATTCTTTAGCAACTTCTTTCACCACTTGCGGATAGTCGCCGTGTTGGTCAACAAAAGCCCCATTTTCGTCAAATTTCCGACGCATCACGGGCGTAATAAGCAACGGATTACCACCTTTGGCGCGCGTTTCGTTCACAAAACGAATCAAATTTTGGCGGTACAAGGTTTGAGCAGGAGCCGAGCGGGTAGTGTCTGCAACCTTCTGATCGTTGTGCCCAAACTGAATAAACACCCAGTCACCTTTTTTCACTTGCGACACCACTTTTTGCCAACGACCTTCCGTGATAAAGCTTTTGGTACTACGACCGTTGACGGCGTGGTTTTGCACTTTTACCGCCTCATTAAAATACGACGGCAGCACCATGCCCCAGCCCGTTTCGGGTGCATCGGCAGGAAGTTTGTCGGCTAAGGTTGAATCGCCGCACAAAAAAATTGTCAATTTATCGTCGGCAGGGTGAAAAGCCGTCAGAGAAAGTAGGAGAAAAAAGCGAAGCAGTAGTTTCATTGGGTTGGTTTGAATAGCAATAATTATCTACGAGATTAGCCCATAGAGTAGTACAAAACAACCTATTTATTGGATTTTTTTATGCAATCGTTATCGGTAACGTTGCCAAAAGCCCTGATTTCTTTACTTAAACCACGGTTCCCAATCTAATCTGTATTTCAAACCGCTTTTTCGTTCACCCACTACTTTAGCAGGTACACCCGCCACCATCGCCATCGGTGGCACATCTTTGGTCACAATACTCCCCGCAGCCACTACCGCGCCGCGCCCAATCCGCACGCCTGGCATAATGGTGGCACGCGAGGCAATCCAGACGTAGTCCTCAATGACTACATCTTTGCCCCACACCCGATGAAAATCGTCGTGCGGGTCGTGCGAGAGCGTCCAAATATTGACTTCTTGGGCAATGTCCACGTTGTTTCCAATCACCAATCGTCCGCCTCGACCATCCAACAACGTATGTTTATTGATAAAGCAGCCGTCGCCGATTTCGATATTTTTGCCGTTTCTAAACTCCACTTTCATCATCACAAAGCCTTTTTTCCCTAATTTACGTACGGTTTGGTGAATGAAAAAGCGCCGAACGGCATGAAAGGGAATCGACATGACCCACTCTCTGAAAAGATAATCTTTGAAGGCCAACAAAGCCGAATAAAGAGTAATGATGGTTTTCTTCATGTGTCAAATGTAAGGAGTTTAGCCTAACTTTGTAGCACACAAAACGCATACTCACTTGGAAAAAATATACGACATCATTGTAGTAGGAAGCGGTATCGTTGGATTGGCAACGGCGCTTAAACTCAAGCAACAGCGTCCCAAAACTCGGTTGTTGGTGATTGAAAAGGAAGACGAAGTGGCCGTACACCAAACGGGTCACAACAGCGGGGTGATTCACTCAGGCTTGTACTATAAACCTGGGAGCCTCAAAGCCACCAACTGTATTCGGGGGTATCAGATGCTTATTGATTTCGCCGAGCAAGAGGGCATTCCGTACGACCTTTGTGGGAAAATTGTGGTCGCTACCCGCCCCGAGCAAGTACCGATTCTGGACGGGCTTTACGAACGTGGTCAACAAAATGGTTTGACAGACTTCAAAATGCTTGACCTCGCAGGAATGCGCGAGTATGAACCTCACGTACAAGGCATTAAAGGTTTTTTTGTTCCTCAAACGGGAATTATCAATTATAAAGCCGTTTGTGAAAAGTATGCCGAAAAGGTACTCGAATTAGGCGGAGAAATTATTTTTGGCCAACGCGTTACGGGGATTCAGCAAGGGGAAAAATTCTCTAATGTGATTACGGAACAAAGTTATCACCAAACTAAACTCGTGATCAACTGCGCGGGATTGTATTCCGATAAAGTAGCGCAGTTTACCCAGCAAGACCCAATTCATTTGCGCATTATTCCGTTTAGGGGAGAGTACTACGAAATCAAACCCGAAAAACAGTATTTGGTTAAAAACCTCATTTACCCTGTACCTGACCCGAATTTTCCGTTTTTGGGCGTTCACTTTACGCGGATGATTGGCGGTGGCGTCGAAGCTGGACCGAATGCGGTGTTGGCTTTCCGCCGCGAAGGGTATAAAAAACTAGACATTCACGCCAAAGAACTTTGGCAAACGCTTACGTGGCCAGGTTTCCAAAAAGTGGCTGCTAAATATTGGCAGACGGGCCTAGGAGAAATGTACCGCTCGTTTTCTAAAGCGGCCTTTACCAAAGCCTTGCAAGAACTGATTCCCGAAATTAAGGAGAGTGATTTGATAGCTGGCGAAGCGGGAGTACGTGCCCAAGCCTGCGACCGCGAAGGTGGCTTACTCGACGACTTCAGCATCATCGAACGCCCCAATGCCATCAACGTCTGCAATGCCCCTTCTCCCGCTGCGACTTCGTCGCTTTCGATTGGTCAAACCGTGGCAGAACTAGCCTTGAAGCGGTTTTAGTTTTGTAAGTGAGTGCGGTTGTGAGCAACCGCACTCACGGTTTTCTTATTTATTCACAATCTCTACTCTCTTACTCCAATAAACGCAGAGAATTTGGAGGACTGAAACCGCACCGTATCTGGATAAGTAGAATCGTATGCTTTACTTACTCGGATGTACGTAGCCATAAATTCACCTTCGACCAAACCTGTCTCTTTGTTAATATTGGCTACTTTGAGGTAGTTTTTTTCTGTTTGTAACACATAATACCTATCTTTTCCAACATCATGTTCACTTGTATAAAATGCACTTGAAGGAATAGTATCAGGGCGACAAGAATTAATCGGGCTTCCTTTCAATTCATACGTACCTACTTTTAGCGGAATGGCATTAAAAGATAGACCCTCAAAATAGTACCTATTGGTTTTGTCAAAATTAAAGTACCTATTGAAACTTATCTCAAGATAATTCTTGTATGATTCGTCTAAGCGCTCTGCCCAGCATGAAAAGCAAGACGTCATCGTGTACGTAGTAGTCCCGTTGGCCAAGGTAGCGTTCCAAGGTTTTCCATTCATCGTTACAGCAGCACTGTTGCGAGGTATAACTGGCTCGGGGACAGCTTCTTCTTCGTCTTTTTGGCAAGCTGTCGTTGTTAATATCACAATTAACTTAGCAAACGTACTGATCATCCTATTTTTCATAACACTACTGCGTTTTTTAAGCCTAATTACTGTTACCTAACCGCAAAAAAACTATTCAATTAATTCAACGAATATTGTGGTTATTTAGTATAAAAAAAGGGATTGGCGTGACTAACATCACTTCCAATCCCTTTTTTCGACTCAGCTGCTGCTGCTAACTTATTTATTCACAATCTCTACTTCAAATAAAAGTGGAGCATAAGGACGAATTACGTTACCCGAGCCCGAAGTGCCATACCCTAATGATGACGGAAAGATAAGCGTGGCTTTTTCGCCGAGACGCATCTTGCTAATTCCTTCCTCAAAACCTTTGATTACACCGCCTGCCCCTATTTTTACCGATATTTCTCCCGTATCAAACTGTTTGTCAGTCAATAGTTTTCCCGTGTATTTTACCGAAACCACATCTCCTGCTTTTACTTGGGCATTGGTGGTAGTGGTAGTTAAGAAAAACCGTAAACCAGAAGATGTTTTTTCAGTAATCGTCAGGTTTTTAGATGAGATATAATCCTCCATTTGTTGCTCTTCATTGCGCACTTTTACCAATTCTACGTCTGCCCCCACTGCCGAATAAGCAGGCAACTGTGCATCCGATTGGCTCCCAAAAGCAAGCGTATGGTTCATCAAAAACAGTCCTTGCTCGCCTTGGCGCATCATCGCAATGCCTTCATCCATACCAAGAATGAGGCGATTGATGCCGTAGATGTACGAAAAAGGAACGTTTTTAACACGCTCGGTACTGTCAAATTTCACCCCCGACATTTTGAACAATGTATAGTGAATCGACACCTCATCCCCTACGTTTGGCTTCTGGCCCGTAGGATTGGTTTTTAGAATGTTATAGTACAACCCAGATGTACTTTTTTGCATCGTAAGTTGCTTCGACGAGATGTAGTTTTGAATGTCTAGCTCGTTCTGTTCGTACTGTTTTTGTGCGTCATTTTCGAGCATGGTTTGACAAGAAACGATGCTCAGAGCGGCTACTACCGCGATTACTAAGTGAATCTTCTTCATTTGTTTGTTGAGAGTGATTGGTATCAACTCTATTTTTTATCCTACAATTACTTGTTGCAAATCTTCCCATTGCCAGTACTGATTTGCCATTTTTTGAATATCCTCTGCCGTAACGACGCGCAATCGCTGGATATAGTTGGAATAAAATTCAACATCTAGTCCTTCCAGTACCATCAATCGAACGCGATCAGCTATTTCAAAAGGGGTATTGAGCGACCCCGCAAATTCTCCTGCTAGGTAGTTTTTGACGGTTTCAAGCTCATTTTCTGGGACAAGTTCGGTCTGCAATCGGTGAATTTCTTTTTGGATTTCGTCCAAAGTCGCTTGGGCAAATTCTTTTTTGACATCCGTCCCAATCGCCCAATAACCCGCTTGGCGCATCGGGACAATACTCGACGAAATGCCATAGGTAAAGCCTTTTTCCTCGCGAATGTTACGCATCAATCGCGAACCAAAATAACCGCCCAAAATTTCGTTGGCGACAATCATTCGGTAAAAATCAGGGTGTTGACGTTTGAACAACATCCGCCCTACCCTTACCGACGACTGCACGGCATCTGCTTTCTCGACCCACAAAGGTTCGGTTTGCGAAACGATTTCTAGCGACTTATTCACTTCGGGCGAAGGCACCACCAAGTGCTGTCCCAAATACTGGTTAACCAAAGCCACCTCAGCGTCGCCCACCTGTCCAGAAAGGAATACGCGAAAAGGGCGCGCTTTGATGCGATTCGTATAAAAATTTTGTAAATCAGCTACCGAAAGGGCTGTTATTGATTTTTCGTTTTGGCTTTTTCCGTACGGGTGCGTCGCGCCAAACAAGCGTTCTTTGAAGGTAGTTGTGGCTACGTAGGCATTTTTTTCGAGATTGATACGCAGGTTTTGAAGGCTGATATTGCGCAAATCATTGAACTCCTTTTCGGGATACGTGGCCTCGTGGATAAGTTCCGACACCATTTCGAGAATCGCCCCGAGGTGTTTGGTGAGGCCATACACCATGATATTGGCACGGTCGGGCGTGTGGCTCAAATCTACAAACGCCCCGATTTGGTCAAAATGCCCGCTAATCTGCGCCGAAGTCCGTTTTTGGGTACCTTCTGTTAACATTTTTACTCCAAAAAACGACGCCCCATCGACGTCTTCGTGCCACGTTCCTGCCTCAAACAGCACTTCTACTCTCACGACGGGTTGCTCGCCCACGTTGGCCACAAATAGCGGCTGACCGTTGTCGAGCATAACGCTCTGATGAGATGGAAACTGTACGGTTTGAATGGTGCGGAAAGCGGGCGGTATCGTTCTATCTAATTGCATATTGGTTGGAGTTCAAATGAGGATTGTAAAATTACGGACTGTTTTGGTTTGATAGGTATTTTTAAGTAAATCGCAGCGCGCCACAATTTGTTCCCTGTTCAACCCCATTCGATTATGTTAAACTTTCTACTGGCTGTTGTCTTTACGGTGTCTTTGTATCTCATCATGCGAGCGTTTCCCAAGTACAAAGTTCAACCTTTTCACGCGGTATTTTTCAATTATTATTCGTGCGTATTGATGGGGCTGATGCTTATGCCTAACCGTCAGCAGTACTTTTCTACCGACTGGGGCGCTACGCCAACCCTACTTACGCTGGCACTGGGGGCGATGTTTGTAGTAGTTTTTGCCCTTATTGGCATCACCACCACCAAAGTGGGCGTCACGGCGGCTTCATTGGCAGGAAACATGTCGTTGGTGATTCCTGTACTATTCGGGCTATTTGTATTTAAAAACAACAACAAAGATTTTACCTTTTTAAACTACCTTGGTTTGCTGCTCGCGCTTGTGGCGTTGGCCTTGAGTACGTTGAAAAAAAATGGCAACGCCGAATCTGTCAAAACAGGAGCCGTGCTGTTTTTACCCGTAATACTTTTTTTTGCGAGTGGGACTAACAATACCCTTATCAACTACACCAGCTCTACTTTTTACCAGCCTAGCGAATCGTCGCTTTTTACGGCCATTGCCTGCACAGGCGCTATTCTGATTGGGAATAGTTATTTGCTCGTTCGGGTGTTGTTTTTTGGGGAAAAGGTGCAGTGGCAAAGCGTTGTCGGAGGGTTGATTTTGGGCTTCCCCAACTTCCTGTCTTTTTATTTTTTACTCGGTGCGTTGAGCGACTTTGGCAACAGTGCGGCCTTTGTTTTTCCGATTTACAACGTTTTAAGTATGCTAACGTCAGCTTTTATGGCGTGGATTCTCTTCAAAGAAACCCTCGAACCACTCAACAAAGTGGGACTTGCTCTTGCCGTGGCCGCTATATTTTTGATTTCGTACCAAGAGATTATGAGTGTTTTCTAACACGCAATTTTTAAAAAATATCCATTTTAATTTCGTTCCACGAACAATCTAGCTTTGAAGTTCGTTTTTAAAGCGCAACCATTAACATAAACTCACAAATGGCCACGATTAAATCTTTGTTTCTCATGCTATTATCGCTTTTATCGGGCATTTTTGCCAACAAAAAAGAAATCCAGACCAACACTGCTAACGTTAAACCTACTTCTTCTGTGTACGATTACAAAATGAAGGCCCTCATGGGCAACGACGAAATTTCGTTGAGCAAGTACAAAGGCAAAAAAATTGTCCTTCTTAACGTAGCTTCCGCCTGTGGTTATACTCCGCAGTATGCCGACTGGCAAAAGTTTCATGAGCAATACGGTGACAAGGTGGTTGTGTTGGGCTTCCCTGCCAACAACTTTGGTTCGCAAGAATCAGGCAGTAACGACGAAATCGCTACTTTTTGTAAGAAAAACTACGGCGTTACTTTCCAAATGTTCTCTAAAATCGACGTGGTGGGCGAAAACCAACATCCGCTCTACAAGTGGCTTTCGGATAAATCGCTCAACGGCTGGAACGACAAAGTTCCTACGTGGAATTTCTGCAAATACGTAGTCGATGAAAATGGAAAGTTGACGCATTTCTTTGCCTCAAAAATTAAACCAACTGACGAAGAATTCAAAAAAGCAGTAGGCATCTAATAAGAATGTCGAAGAACGAATAAACGAATTACGCGTTTTTTTTTACAACGGTTGAGTGCAACTTACTTTTGGTGGTTGCGCTCAACCGTTTTTTGTTAACGAGGTTTTGAGAAACCTCGGCGTGGGTTAGGAGTAACCCACGTCACTGATGTGAATAACCCACGTCACCGATGTGAATAGCCCATGCACCGATACAAATGTTATAATATACTTTTTATATCAAAAATAAAGTCAATTTAACTTTAAAAAGACATTATTTTATAATTATATTTTAAAATGAGGCGGTATTAAAACAATTTTTCAAATTTTGTTTCTTTATAACTCCACCGCATCGACGATTCGATTTCTTTAACAATGCAACACTTTCTTTCTGTACACGACGCTACCAACATTGATACCCTTGTAAATGAAGGGCTTCAACTTAAAAAATCACCTTTTGCCCACAAACACCTCGGCGAAAACAAGACCATTGGTTTGCTTTTTTTTAACCAAAGTCTTCGCACCCGCCTGAGTACGCAACGCGCCGCTCAAAACCTTGGCATGAATACCATGGTGATGACCGTAGGCCAAGATAGCTGGGGCTTGGAATTGGAAGAGGGCGTGATCATGGACGGAGGAAATGCCGAACACGTGAAAGAAGCTGCGGCCGTCATGGGTAAATACTGCGATATTTTGGCCGTTCGGGCGTTTGCAGGGCTGCAAGACCGCGAGAAAGATTATGCAGAGTTGGTAATGACGCAGTTCAAAAAATACGCAGGTGTTCCTATCGTCAACCTTGAGTCGGCGACGCGCCACCCGCTTCAATCTTTGGCCGATTGCATTACCATAGAAGAATACAAAACCACCGCACGCCCCAAAGTGGTGCTTACGTGGGCACCTCATTTTAAGTCACTTCCGCAAGCCGTAGCCAACTCGTTTTGCGAATGGATGACCCGCCGCGACGTGGAGTTTGTGGTAACCCACCCCGAAGGTTACGAACTAAATCCTGACTACTTAAACAAAGCCAAGGTCATCTACAACCAAGATGAAGCTTTTGCGGGAGCCGATTTCATTTATGCCAAAAACTGGTCGTCGTACGAACAATACGGCAAGGTGCTTACCAAAGACCCGTCATGGATGATTACCCAACAGAAAATGGACTTGACCAACAATGGTAAGTTTATGCACTGCCTGCCCGTTCGTCGCAACGTCAAAGTAACCGACGAAGTAATCGACGGCCCGCAGTCTATTGTAGTGGAGCAAGCAGGCAATCGCCTCTGGTCAGCGCAGGCAGTGTTGAAACAGATTTTAGAAACGCTGTAGCGTTAACTATCAATAAATTACAACAAAAGCCTTTTGGTGAAATAGCTTCATCAGGAGGCTTTTTTCATTATACTTAAAAAATTTCCAAGATTTTTTCCGACCTCAGTGTAACCTTTACCCCCTCCTCTAGTAATCTCTTCATGAAAACCCAAACAGCGCATGACCGACGAACAGGCTATGTACGCGGTGAGTCAAGGAGATTTGGACAAAGCGGCCATTTTGTACGAACGCTACAAAAAATCGCTCCTTAATTTCTTTCTCTACCGCCAAAACGACCGCGAAAACGCCCGTGATCTTACCCAACAGGTATTTTTACGGATGCTACGCTATCGGCATACCTACCGCGAAGGGGCGTCGTTTAGGACTTGGATTTTGGAAATTGCGCGCAATGTGTTCTTTGATTACCTCAAAAAAAATCCAACCCATACAGACCTAAATGAAATTGCAGACATCGGCGATAGCTACGACGAAACCGAGGAACAACATCAGTTTTTGCACCGTGCACTGGCCCAATTGCCTGATCAATACCGCGAAGTGCTGTTGCTGAGTCGGTTCCAAAACATGAGTTACGAAGAAATCGGCCAAAGTCTGGGGTTATCAGTGCCAAACGTGAAAGTGAGGGTCTTCCGAGCCATGCAAAAGCTCCGAGACTTATACATGAATGTCAGTAATCAGTAAAAAACGCTGGATTTGAGAATCCAGCACCACAGGTGACTCAGGATTCTCAAATCCTGAGAAAGGGTTTCTCAAAACCCCGAAAAACAGTGAAAAATGCAAAAATGCTGGATTTGAGAATCCAGCAACACAGGTGACTCAGGATTCTCAAATCCTGAGAAAGGGTTTCTCAAAACCCTGAAAAGCAACAAAAAATTGTAAATAAAAACGCCAAACTGGAGAATCCAGCAATACGATATGCTAAACGAACAAATCATAACCGACTATTTGCTAGGGCTTTTATCAGAAGCCGAGCGGGTTGTATTTGAGCAACGCTTGGCAGTTGATCCGCTTTTGCGAAAAGAAGTAGAGGAGCTACAAGGGGTATGGCAAGCACTGCAACGCACCGAAAGCAACCCTGACAAAAGCATGGATGACGCTTTTTATAGAGCGTTAGAAGGAGAAAAAATGCTCGAAACCACCGTCGTAGCTTTCAAACCTACTCCGTGGCGAAATTATCTACGGTACGCGGCAGCAGTTGCAGGTCTAGGACTTACGTTTTGGGTAGGTCGCCAAACCGCCCCCGTCGAAATTCAGTACCGTACTGTGGCCGTACAAACGCCGTCGGATGTTCCACAAAAAACAAAAGCAGAACCTCAAACTTCTACCGAGCTTCCGATGGAGTTGGCCAACGTTTCAAAATCATCTAATCCAAACATGATGCAAGAAATTGCGTCGCTTCGAAAAGAGATGAAAATGACGCAGGAGTTGGTCATTTTGGGGTTGCTAAAAGACCATTCGGCCTCTGAGCGCCTCAAAGGCATCAACTACGCCGCCGCCCTCAACGACCCCAAACCCGCCGTTATTCAAGCGCTTATCAATACCTTGCGCGACGACGAAAGTCTGAATGTTCGCTTATCGACCATCGAAACGTTGGAAAGATTTAGACCTACCGACGAGGTCAAAAAAGTACTGGTTAGCCAACTTACCCAAACCAGTGAGCCTACCGAACAAACAACCTTAATCGAAACCTTAGTGCGCATGAGGGTTCGTGAAAGTTTGCCTGTCTTTGATAAATTACAAAAAGACACCAACGTGGACGAGTCGGTAAGGGCACTAGCCAAAAGCAGCATGAATGAGCTTACCATGCTTACCGAGTAAACCGACAATTAACACATTATCAACTCTTTTCATTAACACATTTATGTACAATCCCATGAAAACAGCCTCTTTTTTCATAGCCCTTTTCGTCATTGCAACCACCGTAGTAGCGCAAGATGCCAAAGTATTTAAGACCAAATTTAGCGGCGCAGGCAAAAGCCTCGTCATGAACATCGATGCCAAACAACTCGATATGGAGGGCTACAACGGCGACGAAGTCATCATCGAAGCCAAGGATGTCCCTTCCGTACCCAAAGACGCTGAAGGACTCCGCCCTTTATCGACCACGGGCGTTGACAATACCAACATTGGCCTATCGGTCAATGCCAACGGCAACACCCTAACCATCACCACCGTGATGAAAGGCAAAACGATGTACAAAATTCGGGTGCCAAAAGAGCTAGGCATTACGGTCAAAAAACGCCATTCGTGCTCTTGCAACGAGGACGGGATGAGTATCTCTGGCATGGAAGGCCCGCTCGAAATCAATACCAACTACGAAGCCATCAAGCTCACCGATGTGTCAGGCCCTATTGTGGCCAATTCGCAGCAAGGCAAAATCAAGGTAATTTTCAACGATAAAATGCCCGATAAGCCTTCCTCGATTGTTACGTATGGCAACGATGTGGACGTAACCGTTCCTGATAAAGCCAAAGTTTTATTCAGTATTTCGTCGGCCAACGGTAACATGTTTACTGACCTCGATTTGAAATCTTACAGCGCTACTGAGAAAACAGAAGGTTCTGTAAACGAAAGACGCGCCGTGGAAGAAGTGATTGCCCAGCGAGATGCTGACCGCACCGTGACCGTAAACGGGTATTCATCTTCTTCGGGCTGGGGACAGTCTAGGACTTTTACTGGCTCAGGAGCGACTGCTTCCGCGCCAAGTAGCGTCTATGTATGGGACGGCAAAGAATGGAATGCTAATAATATCATCTCGACCAATGGCTTGTCCTATGCGTGGCTTGACTCCGACAAGTCGTTTCCCAAATACGTATTGAACGAACCACAAACCAAAATCATGCTTCGCACTACACAGGGCAATGTCTATTTGAGAAAGAAAAAATAGCACACACTTCTGAGGCTGGTCGAAAAGGCCAGCCTCAATGCTAAAACAGCCATCCCACCTTGTTAACATAACACCATAAAACCGCGTGAAGCATTTAGTCCTCTTCGTATTTCTGGCCGTTTCTTTAAACGTAGTTGCTCAAACGGAATCCTTACTGGGCAAAAAATCCCCCGAACTGACATTTGAAACTATCGTCAATTTTGAGAAAACCAAAGCTACCCTCAACGACTTCAGTGGCAAACTTATCATCCTTGATTTTTGGGCAACTTGGTGCGGGCCTTGCATTCAATCTTTTCCAGAATTAGAAAAGCTACAAGCCAAATTCCGCAATGATCTTCAGGTGATTACCATTACCGATGACCCAGAAGCACGAATAAAGCGTTTTTTAGAAAAGCGGAAAACAACCCTTCCCGTTGTCATTGATGAAAAAAGAGCGCTGGCGCAGCTTTTCCCCCATCGCACCATTCCCCACACGGTAATCATTGATAAGTCGGGGACTGTACGAGCCATCACGACCTCCTCTGAAGTATCAGAGGAATTGATTAAAAACATTCTTGCAGGAAACGCAGTAAGTGTAAAGGAGAAAAAAGATGTCATTGATTTTGATCCTTCTTTGCCACTTTCTGGCAATGGCGACTTTACGTATCAGCTCACCATGACGCCATTCAAAGAAGGTTTTCCCTCCTTCTCTAATTCACTGGGGGGAAGCCCCTATGAAGGTCGTCGAATTGTGGCAGTCAACGTTTCGGCAAAAACGTTGTTTGAAATCGCTCACCAGTTTCCGCCAGGCATCCGAACGGCGCTGGAAGTAACTGACCCTTCAAAGTTTTCGTGGAACAATAAGCAAAACATTGTCTGCTTTGATTTAATCGTACCCGAAAAGCTTGGTGACAAACGGTTTGAGCTAATGAAGCAACAACTGGAAATCTATTTTGGGTATCAAGCGTCTATTGAGGAAAGGGTTCGTCCAGTTAAAGTTCTTCAAAAAATCAAAGATACTGGTGCTCAACTCATTGAGTCGAAAGCGGGAACCCAGCCCTCCTCAAGTTACAGTGGAAAAGGATTATCCATGCGGGCTTCGGGCATTTCTACCCTCGCCGATTTTTTGGAAAGTCAGATTAATAAACCCGTCATCGACGAAACAGGTCTGAGCAGCTTGTACGACTTGGACATTCCTTGGTACAATGAAAACCCCAAACAGATTCATGAAGAATTGAAGAAAATTGGTCTTCAAATTGTTGAGACCGAAAGAAAAATTCAAGTACTTGTTATCAAAGACAAATAACCTCGCTGGCAACAATGGACTGGTTTTTTACTAGTCCATTGTTTATAAATCGACTTCTAAAACTGCCTGTATTTGCTCTTCAGAGATATAATCAAAGTCAGACAAAAAAGCATGATACGAATCTCCGTTGTTCAAATAATCAAATAAGTTTTTAACAGGAACCCGAGTGCCTCTAAAAACGGGTGTCCCCCCAAAAATTTCAGGGTCTGACACAATAGCTTCTTCCAGAGTCATGGTAATGTACGTTATTCTATTAACTCAAAAATACATTTTTTACGCTATAAAATAAAATCTTTCTTCCCGCCTGTTTTGGCAATAAGGCGCGTTTCTTTGATGACAATATGTTGACTCATCGCTTTACACATGTCGTAAATAGTCAGCGCAGCTACGCTTGCTCCAGTCAACGCTTCCATCTCAATTCCCGTTTTTCCCGTCACGCTGGCGGTACATTCAATCACGACCTCGCGGGCTTCGTTGACCTTGATTTCTACTTGGCAATTTTCGAGTCCCAACGGATGGCAAAGGGGAATTAGCTCGCCCGTACGCTTGGCCGCCATCACGCCTGCAATAATCGCCGTTTGAAACACGGGGCCTTTCTTGGTGTTAATTTCGTCGTTTTGGAGCAAATCCATGATTTCATCGCCCAATACCACAATACTTCTTGCTTTGGCTACGCGCTTGGTCACCGCTTTTTCCGACACATCGACCATACTGGGATTTCCGTCGGCGTTCAAATGAGTAAGAGACATTCCCTTTGTGTTTTTATATGCAAAATAAAGGGGTTTATGCTTCTTTTTACCACATAGCTCAGATAGTTTTTAACACATAGATCACATTAGTTTTCTTAATATCTATGGTTTCTACTGTGAAAAACTCTATGCGTTCTATGTGGTTATTTCAAGAAGAACATAAGAAATTCCTAATTTTTATCATTGTATTATCTCCGCTCATTGACTACCATTGTACCTTTGTGATAGGTCTTTGAACGAAGAACGATTGAATGCTATGTATGAACCAATAAAGAGCTTGTTGTGGGAAATTTTAACGACCCACCTTACTTCGGCCGAATCAGAATGGCTCGAACAGCAGGGCGTAGCTCACCCGCTTGAGTTGATGACCGCTTTTGTGGCCGCACCACGAGTTTTGTCCAAACGTTTCGTCCAGCCCAGTCCCGAACAAGCCGCCGAGCTTGACAACCTAATTGAAGGTTTTTCGGTGGACGGTTGGAGTTTTGTACGACTTAGCCGCGTCTGGCTTTTGAGTTGTTTGGATGCTTCCAACAAAGAAGAATACTGCCGACACATTGAGACGCTGTTTGACACCGCCGAAATGAATGAGTTGGTGGCGTTGTATTCAGCATTGCCGCTATTGGCCTATCCTGAACAATGGCTTTTCCGCGCTACCGACGCCGTTCGTTCTAACATGGGTGTGGTCTATGAAGCGATTGCGCTGCGCAATCCGTACCCGTATCATCATTTTTCCGAATTGGCGTGGAATCAGTTGGTATTGAAAGGGATTTTCAACGACAAGCCTCTTCACCTCATTTACGGGCTCGAAGAGCGAAGCAATGAAAAACTCGTGCTTACGCTTTCCGATTTTGCCCACGAGCGCTGGGCCGCAGGCCGATGGGTTGCGCCTCAAGTGTGGCGACTGACCTCTAAGTTTTTGAACGAAACGTTATTGGAAGACATGAAACATTTGTTTCAGTCAGACGTTGAGTACGACCAACAAGCCGCTGCTTTGGCTTGTTATCATTCCAACTACGAGCCCGCTTTGCAATTATTAGCGAGTTATCCACATTTAGAAAAAGTTGTCAACACCCACCACATTACGTGGACTAATCTTGAATTTTCTGACCTGAATACCTATGTGTCTAAACCATAAAGAATTTGAACAAAATCCTTCTCACTTCGAAGAATCGGAGGAGGTAGTTGCCCAAACCGATTTGAGTTGGGAGTCGCACCGTTCACTTATTCAAGGAATGCGTTTTTTTGACCCCCACATCCACATGGTGTCGCGGACAACCGACGATTACGAAGCCATGCGCGACGCGGGTATTGTCGCCCTTATTGAGCCTGCCTTTTGGGTGGGTCAACCTCGAACAGGTCTTTCAACGTTCAAAGATTACTTTAGTAGCCTTGTGGGTTGGGAGCGTTTTCGCTCATCTCAGTTTGGAATAAAACATTACTGCACGATTGGACTCAACTCACGCGAAGCCAACAACGAGCCGCTTGCAGAGCAGGTGATGGAAATCTTGCCTTTGTATTTGTACAAAGAAGGGGTAGTAGGTGTGGGAGAAATTGGGTTTGATGACCAAACGGCGGCGGAAGAAAAATACTATCGTATGCAGTT
Source organism: Runella limosa DSM 17973 (assembly GCF_000482465.1). Taxonomy (GTDB): domain Bacteria; phylum Bacteroidota; class Bacteroidia; order Cytophagales; family Spirosomataceae; genus Runella; species Runella limosa. Next base: position 717,732 of record NZ_KI519420.1, on the reverse strand, counting down.
AGAAATGGCAAAAAAAGCCAAACTTCCCGTCCAAATTCACACCCCGCACCGCGACAAAAAACGAGGAACCGAGCGCAGCATGGCGATTGCCCTCGAACACGGGATTGACCCGTCGTGGGTGATTGTGGACCACAACAACGAAGAAACCGTCAAAAGTGTACTCGACCAAGGCTTTTGGGCGGCGTTCACGATTTATCCATTCACCAAAATGAGCAACGAGCGTATGGTGAAAATCGTTGAACAATACGGCCCCGAACGTATCATGGTCAACTCGGCGGCAGACTGGGGAATTTCTGACCCGTTGGCAATTCCGAAAACTGCTGTTTTGATGAAACTTAACGGCATTTCTGACGAAACCATTCGACTGGTAACGTACCAAAACGCCATTGATGCGTTTGCCAAAAGTGGCCAAATCGACGTGAGTGATTTTGAAAACGGGCTTACCATTGACCAAAGCCAAAAATTTAATGGCAATACGATTTTGCGCGGCGGCCAAGAACCCGACGCAAAAAAGACGAATACGCTTATCATCAAGTAACGTGAGCAACCTCAAACCCTATTTTCAACTGGCGCGTCCTGCCAACATTGTGACAGCAATCGCCGATATTTTGGCAGGGATGACCATTGCTCAATTTATCTTTGAGCCTTCTCCCAACAGTGCCTATTGGCTCATTCCTGCCACGATAGGCTTGTACGGAGGTGGGGTAGTCATGAACGACGTTTTCGATGCCAAGCTCGATGCGGTTGAACGCCCTGAACGCCCCATTCCCAGTGGCAAAGTTACGGTAAAATCTGCCGCTATATTGGGCATCAGCCTATTGCTTCTAGGTGTACTGGCCGCTGCACAGTTTAGCCTACTGAGTGCTGAAATTGCCTTTACGGTAGCCATTTTGGCCGTCGTTTACGACCGTTTTGCTAAACACAGCGCTTTCTGGGGGCCGCTCACTATGGGGGCGTGCCGAGGGGGAAATCTGTTGTTAGGCATGAGTGCTGTAGCGCCTTCTTTGAACGAGTGGGGCTGGGTAGCCCTCGTCCCTATTGCGTACATTGGAGCGATTACCCTCATTAGTCAAGACGAGGTACACGGTGGCAAACGTCGTTCGTTATACATTGCGGCTTCGTTGTACACCACGGTTCATGCTATTCAATTTTTGGTCGCCTTTCAGCAGGGAAATGCGCCGTTAGCTTTTCTGTTAATTGCGCTGCACGCGTGGTTGGTCGGGCGCCCTTTGTGGACAGCCATTCAACATCCCATTGGTCCCAACATTGGCAAAGCGGTAAAATCGGGGGTTTTGTCGCTTATAGTTATGGATGCGTCTTGGTGCGTAGCTTTTGGGAACTGGCCAGTAGCGCTTGGTGTTCTATTACTACTGCCACTATCCATACTATTGGCCCGTGTTTTTGCGGTGACTTAGCGAGTTTTTACACTTATGAATACCTTACAACAAACTTTTCAGGTTCCATATACCTATTCCATTTTTTTCACCAAACGGCTTTTCGACCCCGCCAATGCCACCCTACGTTCTTTCTTTGAATCGTTTGGACAGGCTGGTTTTCAGCGCAAAGTCTTACTAGCCATCGACGGTGGTTTTCTTGCGCACCATCCAACGCTCCAAAACGAGATGGTGGCTTATTTTGCTGCGCTTGAGCCCCTCGTTAAACTCGTGCCTCAGTTGCTCGTTTTGCCAGGTGGAGAAGCGGCTAAAAATGATACTACGTTATTTGACGACATTGTTGAAGCCATTGATAATTACGGCATTGACCGCCACTCATTTGTCATCGGCATTGGCGGAGGCGCTATTCTTGACTTGGTAGGTTATGCGGCTGCCGTATCGCATCGAGGCGTGAAGCACATTCGCATTCCAACGACGGTTCTTTCACAAAACGATTCAGGTGTAGGCGTAAAAAATGGCATTAACTACCGAGGAAAGAAAAACTTTTTGGGCACATTTGCTCCGCCCGTGGCGGTTTTCAATGACCTTACCTTCCTTCAAACCCTCGACGACCGTGATTGGCGCGGAGGCATTGCCGAGGCCATCAAAGTAGCGCTTATCAAAGACCAAGCTTTTTTTGAATGGATTGAAGCCAACGCGGAAGCCCTTGCCCAACGCAACGAAGAGGTCATGGCCTACTTGATTCACCGCTGTGCTGAAATGCACGTTGAACACATCCGCAGCGGCGACCCCTTCGAATTTGGTTCTTCACGACCGTTGGATTTTGGGCACTGGGCGGCTCACAAACTCGAATACCTCACCGATTTTCAAGTGCGCCACGGCGAAGCAGTTGCCATTGGCATTGCCCTCGACTGCGTGTATTCGACAAAAGTAGGTAAACTCAGCGATGCCGAGCTCCAACGAATTTTGACCGTTATCCAAAAATTAGGCTTTGAACTTTACCATCCCAAACTCGCCGAAAACGATAAAATAAACCTTCGCAACGGGCTTCAAGAATTTAGAGAGCACTTGGGTGGCCGCCTTACTATCATGCTCCTCGATCGCATTGGAAAGGGCGTGGAAGTCCACGAAATGGACGCTGACCTCATTGCCGAATCCGTAGATTATTTAGAAGGAAATTATGCCAATCTGGAAGTAGGCTAACTTCATGACTTGCATTTTTTAATGCCTAAAAAGCCTCGACTCTTCGGGTATTTTTTAGGCATTAACGCCTCTTTAATAGTGGTAATAAATTTTATTCTAATGAAAACTCCCTACGGACACCTCACTTATTGTAGCAATATTCACCCTGGCGAACAATGGGAGAATCATTTTCAAACCTTGCAGGACAACCTTCCTTACATAAAATCAAAACTCTCGCCCAACGAGCCTTTTGCCTTAGGGCTTCGGCTCGCCAATGATGCTTCTATTGAACTATCGGAGCCTGAAAAGTTGGCGGAGTTTAAAGAATGGTTGACCGCCAACGGTATCTACGTTTTTACCATGAACGGTTTCCCCTACGGAGGTTTTCATGCCACGCGCGTCAAAGACGACGTTCATACCCCCGACTGGACCACCGACGACCGCACCGCCTACACGCAGCGTTTGTTCCATATTTTGGTTCAACTGCTTCCCGACGGAATGGAAGGTGGGATTTCGACCTCACCGCTGTCGTATCGCTACTGGTGGGAAACGGATGAAGACAAACAACAAACCATCAAAACGGCCACTGAAAATATCTTACAGGTAGTTGAAACCTTGATAGAGTTACGTCGCACAACGGGCAAACTCATGCACCTTGACATCGAGCCCGAACCCGACGGAATTTTAGAAAATGGACAGGAGTTTATCGAGTGGTACAGCGATTATTTTTTACCAAAAGGTACCGCTTTCTTGGTAGAAAAATACGGCATGACGCCCGAAGAAGGCCAAGAAACACTCCTTACTCACGTCCAACTCTGCTACGATGTGTGCCATTTTGCGGTGAGCTACGAAGAGCCTCAAGCCATTATCAATCAACTCAATGAGCTGGGAATTCGCGTAGGAAAAATCCAAATCAGTTCGGCAGTTAAGATGAATTTAGCGACCGAACGCGCCGAAAAACTGGCGGCCATTCGCGCTTTTGACGAACCTGTATATTTACACCAAGTTGTAGCCAAAACCAACGAAGGTACTTTCCAAAAATTCCCCGATTTGGCAGAAGCCATTCAAAGCGATTCGGATACTCACAACGAATGGCGGATTCACTTTCACGTACCGTTGTTTATTAATTCATACGGCTTGCTTGAATCGACACAGGCTGAAATTGTGAAGACGCTCAATGTACATAAGGCTACGCCGTTTACCCAACACCTTGAAGTAGAAACTTATACGTGGGGCGTGTTGCCCACCGATATGCAAAAACCCATTGGCGAGTCTATTGTCCGCGAAATGCAATGGGTGAATGAACAATTAAAATGAACAAAACCGTTGTCATAGATATTGTTGGCCTAAGTGCCAATTTGATTGGGGAACATACTCCCTTTTTGAGCGAGTACGTTAAATCCCGCCACATCACGCTCATTAAACCCGTTTTGCCTGCCGTAACCACTACTTCGCAGAGTTGTTACGTCACTGGTAAATGGCCTTCGGAACACGGGATTGTGGCCAATGGCTGGTACGACCGCGACGACGCCGAAATGAAGTTTTGGAAGCAATCCAATAAACTCGTGAAGGCCGATAAAATTTGGGATGCCGCCAAACGTCAGGACTCGTCGTTTACGTGTTCAAAGATGTTTTGGTGGTACAACATGTACTCCACCGCCGATTTTTCGGTCACTCCCCGCCCCCAATACCACGCCGACGGAGTAAAAGCCCCCGACTGTTACGCTTATCCTGCTTCGCTGCGCGACGAGCTTCAAAAAGAGCTGGGACAATTTCCCCTTTTTAGCTTTTGGGGACCCAATGCCAATATCAAATCGACGAGGTGGATTGCGGATGCTTCCGTATGGGTTGACCGTAAAAATAACCCTACGCTGACGCTCATTTATTTACCACATTTGGATTATTGTTTACAAAAATTCGGCCCTGATTTCTCTAAAATCAGCAAAGAATTAAACGAAATCGACCAAGTGGTAGCCGATTTGGTAAAATACTACGAATCCAAAAACACCCGCATTATTTTACTTTCTGAATACGGCATTAACCCCGTTCACCGTCCCGTTCATATCAATCGTATTTTGCGGGAAGAAGGGTTGATTTCGGTACGTACGGAGCGTTGGTATGAGCTTTTGGACGCGGGAGCTTCTAAAGCTTTTGCCGCTGCCGACCACCAAATTGCCCACATTTATATCAATGACCCCGCCGTAAAAGCGCAGGTGAAAAAACGCCTCGAACAAACCGAAGGTATCGAACTTGTACTGGACGATGAAGGTAAAAAAGTGCACCACATCGACCACGAGCGGGCAGGCGACTTGGTTGCCGTAGCCAAGCCCGATAGCTGGTTTACGTACTACTATTGGTTCGACGACGCCAAAGCACCCGATTACGCGCATTTGGTGGACATTCACCGCAAACCAGGCTACGACCCCGTCGAGATGTTTATGGACCCCAAAAATCCGTTTATCAAACTCAGAGCGGGGTATAAATTAGCGCGTAAGTTGCTCGGTTTCCGTTATTTAATGGACGTTATTCCGCTGGATGCTACGCTCATTAAAGGTTCTCACGGAGGCATCAGCGCACCCCGCGAGTTTTATCCCATTTGCATTACAGACACTCCCCTCACCCAAGCCGAACTCCAAGCTACGGATGTCTATGACGTAATTTGGGAGCATTTGTTTGAGAAAGCATAAGTTGGTTTTTTATCCGAGAAAAATGGGCTATTATTTCTTTTTTCTCGGATAAAAAATCTCATTATTTTTGATTGATATTACCCTTAATCTTTCAGCCAAGCTGATTTTGACCATTCCCAACGAATCCGTAACATACCTTCCCTTAGCCTCTCCAGCTTTATGTTTGTTTAACCAAATAAACGCACTCGGCATTGGCCTATTATCCTGAGCATCTTTTACATACACGACGAGACTATCCTTTTCCGTGGGAGTAAACTTTGCTTCATACCCTCTTTCTCCAAAGAGTTTTTCTTGGGCATTTGCGCTACTGCACAAAAAGCAAAAAAGATAAATGAAGATGCGTTTTTTCATTGGTTAATTCCTCGCCGTAGGGTGGTCTTTGTACGGTAATTGATACATCTCCTCAAATAAATACACCCTCCATTTCCAAAAAAAAATGGGGTTTTTATGAAATGTCCTGTAGAGAATAGTATCGTTTGGGTGCGTTTTTTTATAGTCTTCAAATGACATTTTTATGTCTTTATACTTAAATCCACCAGATAAAGAGTGTTTAAAGCCACTGTTGCCACTCACAAATTTATACTTCCTCGCATCTCCCATAAAAGTGTCTGTATAAGTAAGCATTCCCATAATCCAGCTGCCTATACCGGTATTGCAAAGGCCAATAAACACCACTAAAATAGCGAACACAAAAAACTTCTTTTTCATTATTATTCAGGAAATTACGCCCTTTCAAGGTTAGATAAATATCAAAAACGCTTTATCTCTGTAATCATAACATTAGACTCACATCAGAAGACGCACAAAACTATTTACTTCAAATGATAAAAAATCCACCCTAGGGTTGATTTTTATGACACTCAAGGCATATATCTACTATTTCCCACACCTTTATTATGAAGAATTTTTCACTAACACTACTAATCTTGGGGCTATTCATCCTCAACAGCTGCCAACCCAAAGAAGACGCTTTGCCCGCTCCCACCACCGAAGGGCTAAATACCTTCGGCTGCAAAATAGACGGAAAAGTATGGATTGCGAACGGCATTCGGAATGACCAAGGGCCTGCCGCCAAGGCCATCGAAGTTGAGTTTAAGCGATTGAGCGCTACTACTTTTTATTTGTTTATCCATACCAATGCCAGCACCAAAGACCGCGTTCAGCTAACGCTACCCAAAGGGGTCGTGGGTACTAATCTATTGGAAGATTTGTATGACAAACCTTTCGGGATTTATTACGACAACAACTTTAAGATTTTTAAGACAAAATCATCCAATCCTGGACAAGTCGTCATCTCCCGATTGGACACCGTGAACCGAATCGTCTCGGGCAGATTTGCTTTTGATGCTGAATTTGTTGTTTCCAAAGAAACCGTAAAAATTACCGAGGGTCGATTTGATGTTAAGTATGAGTGAGTGAAATTTTATATTTTTGGCAATGCTCTAGCCATGAATCGCTACAATTGAATACACATGAGTAACTTAAATTTCGAATCTCTTACCCACAAAATTGCCGAAGCGCACTACTTCTTTCAAAAACAGGTTGTTAGACAAGTGAATACAACTTTGAGCCTCCGCAACTGGCTTTTAGGCTATTACTTGGTGGAATACGAGCAACAAGGAGCTGACCGTGCTAGTTATGGAGAAAAACTTTACCGTTCGGTATCTAAATCCCTTAGAGAAAAAGGCCTAGTTGGGATGTCTTTTACCAACTTACATCTCTTTAAACAGTTTTACCTCACTTACCCTCAAATTGTTCAGGCAGTGTCTGAACAATTTAAAATTAGAATAACTATTTCAAAAAAAGACGTTCAGCCCAGTTCACTATCACCTGATATAGAAACATTACTTTCAAAACTTACTTTTTCTCATTTTATCGAACTACTCAAAGCCGATTCTGCCCTAAAGAGGGCTTTTTATGAAGTAGAATGCTTGAAAAACAATTGGTCAGTCCGAGATTTGCAGCGGGCTATGGATAGTCTTTTATATGAACGGACAGGGCTCAGTTTAGATAAGAAAGAAATAGTAGAAGCGCATGGAGGCGCAACCATTCCTTCGCCCGCCCAATTGGTTCGAGACCCCTACATTCTTGAGTTTTTAGAACTCCCTGAACTCACTCAATTTTCTGAAGTTAAGCTCGAAACTAGCATTATAAATAACCTGCAAACCTTTCTTATTGAAGCTGGACGAGGGTTCTGTTTTGAAGCTCGTCAAAAACGGATAACATTCGATAACACACATTATAAAATTGACTTAGTATTTTATCACCGAATTCTAAAATGCCATGTACTCATCGATCTAAAAATTGGCGAGTTTACTCACGCCGACGCTGGACAAATGAATGTTTACCTTAACTACTATAAAGAAGAAGAAATGACTGAAGGAGATAATCCTCCCATTGGTATCATTCTATGTTCAACCAAAAATGACACACTTGTACGATATGCCACTGGAAACTTACCTCAACAGATTTTTGTCAGTAAATACCTCATCAATCTACCCAACGAAGAAGAAATCAAGAAAATAATCGCCAAACATAGCTGACTCAATCTATTAAAACTTGGACGGGTAGCCGTTTGACTACTTAGTTTCTATTTGAACAATACACAAATCAACTCCCCCATTCCGCCACATTCTCCCCCAGATTCGGTATCTTTGCGGAGTTTTTTTATTTCAAGTTAGTTTGATAACGTGTTTGTTGTACGACTAACTAATAACAATTAACGGTGGCTTGCCACTAAGTATCATGAACCTGTTTAACGTTTATCCGATTTACGACATCGAACCCGTCCAAGCGCAAGGCTCTTGGCTCTGGGACAGCAAAGGCGAGAAGTACCTCGACCTTTACGGCGGTCACGCCGTGATTTCGGTGGGTCATTGTCACCCCCATTACGTCGAAAAAATGACGGAACAGTTGCGACGAATTAATTTCTACTCCAACTCTGTCAGGATACCGTTACAGGATGAATTGGCGCAAAAATTAGGCGATTTGGCTGGCTATCCAGATTACACGCTCTTTTTGTGTAACTCGGGTGCCGAAGCCAACGAAAACGCCATTAAATTGGCCTCTTTCTACAACGGCGGCAGCAAAATAGTTGCCTTTACCAAGTCATTCCACGGCCGTACGGCAGGGGCAGTTGCGATGACCGACAACCCGTCGATTGTTGCTCCTGTCAACTACAACAAACACGTCACGTTTTTGCCGTTCAACGATGCTGAAGCCGTGCGTCAACACGACATGACTGACGTATGTGCCATCATTGTAGAAGGTATCCAAGGCGTGGGTGGCATTCAAGTGGCATCGGAAGAGTTTTTGCGGGCCATTCGTCAGAAATGCGACGAGAGCAACGCTACCTTTATCTTGGACAGCGTACAGTGCGGTTATGGACGTTCGGGGAAATTTTTCTCAAACCAACACTACACCGACCTTCACGCCGACCTATACACCACCGCCAAAGGCATGGGCAACGGCTTCCCAATCGCGGGTGTATTGATTTCACCTAAATTCCAAGCTAAATACGGCATGTTGGGTACGACTTTCGGTGGAAACCATTTGGCTTGTGCGGCGGGTATTGCCGTGCTCGACATCATGAAAGACGAAAACCTCATGGACAACGCCGTCGAAATTGGCGACTATTTGATGAAAGGTATTGCGGAAATCGGAGGTTACAAAGAGCTTCGCGGACGTGGGTTAATGATTGGAATCGAATACGATTTCGCCATCGAAGACCTCCGCAATAAGCTATTGTTCGACTATAAATTATTCACGGGCGTAGCAGGCAAAAACACCATTCGTTTGTTGCCGTCGCTTGCGCTCAAAAAAGAAGAAGCTGATTTATTCTTAGAAGCGTTGAGCAAAGAAGTTCGCGTTTTAGCTTAATTCAGCTAGTCCCAAAATACAGCGAAGTTAGTCCCGAAATACAATTCGGGACTCCAACGGTATAACGTCTCCGACGTTTTTACCCACCATAAAAACCCTGAAAGAGTAATCTACCTTTTTCAGGGTTTTTTTTTATTTATTTTTACTAGGCCGAACGTACATAAAATATCGAATGGTTAGAGGAGCTACCTCTTAGTAGAAAAATGAATCAAATCTACCCCAAAGCCCCATCGGGGCGGCCGACGTTCGGTGAAAGATGTCACCCCGATGGGGCTTTTGGATGGCCTTTGCCCTTTTTTTCTACTAAGATTTAGCCTCGCTGAGGCTACTTTTTTTAATGCGTTCAACCTGTTATTTTACTAGAGAAAAGCTTTTAAAAAAACTGGATATGTTAACAAAAACCTCCATTGAAGATTATTTTAAGTCCGAAGAAAAATCCGTTTACAAACATGAATACCACGACGGAATTATCAAGAAAATAAAAACTCGAACTTTCATAAGCGGCCATTTATCAACAAAAATCACCACACTAGTTACCTTTTTTTTAGAAGAAAACGATTTGCTATATTTGGTCAATGGTAGCGACACTAAAATCCGAATTGAGCAGTACAACAAGTTTGTGTATCCCGATGCGGTGGTAATTTGTGAAAAACCATCATTTTACCAAAACCGAAAAGATACAATTACCAACCCTCTAGTTGTCGTAGAAGTGCTGTCCGATTCCACCAAAGAGTACGACCGAACCCTCAAATACGAGTATTACCGCACCATTCCAAGTTTCAAAGAGTACGTATTGGTGCATCAAGACCGAAAACACGTATCGGTCTATACCAAACAACCCGATGCCACCTGGATTGTCCGCGACTACGACGGCGACGATGCCACGGCTATTTTGTACGCTATTCAGCAATGTCCGCTTTCTCTCAAACGGCTTTATAGAGGACTAGAAATCGCAAATCCATAAAAAAACCGCAAAGCACATACGGCCTTGCGGTTTTGAGAGGAATTCGACATTCTCCTACATTCTATCGGGTACTTCAATCCCCAAGAGTTCCATCGCTTTACGAATCGAATCGGCAATGGCTTGAGTCAGCAATAAACGAACGTGCTGTGCTGCCGCATTTGGTTCTTGCAAAATCGAAACTTCAGCGTAAAACGTATTATATACCTTCGCCAATTCGTACGCATACTGCGAAATCAACGCGGGCGAGTAGTTACGACCTGCATCCGACACGCGGTCAGGGAATTGCGTAAGGGCAAAAATCACTTCCTGTTCAGAGGCCGCCAACGCTACCGTCGAGGCAGGTTTGGCCCAGTCGATTCCCAACTGAGTTGCCTTACGCAATACCGAACGCGTACGGGCATGGGTGTATTGAATAAACGGCCCCGTGTGTCCGTGCAACTCCACTGATTCAGCAGGGTTGAATAACATCCGTTTTTGTGGGTCAACTTTCAGCAAATAATATTTCAACGCCCCTAGTCCAAGCATCGAGAAGAGCTTTTGCTTTTCGGCCTCCGTAAAATCGTCGATTTTGCCTTTGGCATTTCCTTCTTCGGCTGCGGCGGCGGTTACTTCTGCTACGAGTTCGTCGGCGTCCACCACCGTTCCTTCCCGCGACTTCATTTTTCCCGATGGCAAATCCACCATGCCGTAGCTAAGGTGATAACAGCCGTCGGCGTAGGTACGACCAAGGCGTTTTAGGATAGCAAAAAGCACTTGAAAGTGGTAATCTTGCTCATTTCCTACGACCCAAATCGACTTATTGGTAGAGAAATCGGTAAACTTCAAATCCGTTGTACCCAAGTCTTGGGTAATATAAACCGACGTACCGTCGCCGCGCAAAACCAGCTTTTCGTCTAGCCCTTCTTCGGTCAAATCAATCCATACCGAATTATCCGCCTTTTTGAAGAATACCCCTTTCGCCAAACCTTCCTCGACGGCGTCTTTTCCAAGCAAATACGTATTTGATTCGTAATACGTCTTATCAAAACTTACGCCAATTTTTTGGTAGGTATCACTAAAACCAGCATACACCCACTCGTTCATGGTTTTCCAAAGCGTTACGGTCTCTTCGTCGCCTTGCTCCCACTTGCGGAGCAATTCTTGCGCTTCGAGCATCCACGGCGCTTTTTTCTCCGCTTCTTCTTTGGTCATTCCCTCAGCTACAAGGGTTTGGATTTGCTGTTTGTATTCTTTGTCAAACAACACATAATATTTTCCAATCAAGTGATCCCCTTTCATCTCTGCCGACTCAGGCGTTTCACCATTGCCCAGTTTGGCGTAAGCCAGCATCGACTTGCAAATGTGAATCCCACGGTCGTTGACAAGGCAAGTTTTAGTGACGTCGTAGCCGTTGGCTTTCAAAATACGGGCTACCGAATCCCCCAAAAAGTTATTCCGTAAGTGTCCCAAGTGAAGCGGTTTGTTGGTATTGGGAGACGAAAATTCCACCATCACCGACTGCCCATTGGGAGCGGCAAAGCCGAAGTTTTCGTCAAGCGCCAAGGCGTTGAGTGCTCCAACCCAAGCTGATTCGTCAATACTTAGGTTCAAAAACCCTTGTACGACGTTGAAATTGCTCACTACTCCCGACTTCTCCAACACGTACGCTCCCAGTGCGTTTCCTATTTCAATAGGAGGTTTGCGGAGGCTTTTGGTGTACGGGAACGTTACGAATGTATAAAAACCTTCAAAATCTTTTTTGGTAGGTTGAAGTGCGATTGTTGGCTCTTCAACATTATAAATCTCCTTTAATGCACTTTGGAGAGAAGTTTTGATAATGGCTTCGATTTGCATAAGACGTGGTTCGTTGGTTGCTCCTCCTAGTAAGCGGAGACAGCTAAATAAGCCGCAAAAGTACGGCAAATTCGACAAGCAAATACTTGTATTCCCAAAAATTGGTTCTATTTTCGTATCATTCTCCACATTTAGCTTTGCCATGAAATGAAAAATAAGGTAGTTACGCTCCTGTTATTGGTCATCAGTTGGCTAACACTCCCTGCATCGGCGCAGTTGGAACAGTCAGTACGTTTAGAATTTAAAGTAAACCAAAGCCTCGAAGAGTACTTCGATGTCACTCCTTTGGACGAAGATGGGCTGCTAGTGACCCAGCGTAAAGAAGAATATTTTAAAAAAGAAAAATGGACATTTTACCGCTTCGACAATTTGCTGAAACAGCGGTGGATGTCAGAATTTACCCTAGAAGACCAGCTTCACCCGATTAAGTCGTACCACAATCAGCACTTTTTGTATTGGCTACTTCAAGAAACCGATACCGACAAAGTAATGGTATTGCGTCTTGACCTTCAAAATGGCGAAACTGAAACTTTTAAAGGAGATTTGCATACCCGCGCTGACATCGTTCACTTCAAAGTACTTGGCAATGTGGCTTTTATCGGCGGTTATCACAACAGCCGTCCCATGGTGATGGCTTTTTCATTTTTTGACAAAAGCGTAAAAGCGCTGCCGTTTTTGTACACCGCCAATACCGAAATCAGCAACCTCGAACTTGACGAACAGCAAAATCAGCTCCATGTGTTGCTTTACACTACCAAGCGCGGCGATTGCCATTTTTCCATCAAAACCTACTCGTACGAAGGCAAACTCGTCAAAACCACTGCCATGCCTTTTGAAAACGATAACGGGCTGATTACGGGAAAAATCTTATCGCTCGACGAATCGTCGTCGCTTATTGTTGGCAATTATGCCCAAGGTTGCACGCAATATTCGCAAGGATTGTATTTTGCTAAAATCAAAGATGCCGAACCCGAAGGTTTTCAATGGGTTGATTTTTCTAAGCTAGAAAATTTCTTCAACTATCTCAAACCCAAGCGAAAACAACGCGTAGTTGAAAAAATTTCTAAACAAAAAGAAGAAGGAAAAGAGCCCAAGTTTCGTTACCGAATGCTGGTACATGACATCATTAAAAATGGAGAGGAGTTTATCCTAGTGGCCGAAGTTTATTATCCTGTGTATAAAAGTGGCAATATGTACTACGGTGGTGGGAGATCAAACATTCACCGCGAATACGATGCTTTTCGATACACCCACGCCATCGTTTGTGGGTTCGACAAATCGGGGAAGCTTCTGTGGGACAACTGCTTTGCCCTCGAAAACGTCGAGAACATTGAGCTTTTGCCAATGGTGCAAGTCACCCGCCGCGACGGATTGCTGGTCTTGGCGTATCCCAAAGAAGAAAAAATTCATACGGAGGTCATCGAACGCAGCCGCGTAGTACGGGAGAAAGAGATTCACGAACTAAAGACGGCCGTTGAAGGTGAAAAAATTGTTGACAGTGAGCAGGGCGTATTAGCGGCTTGGTACGACCGTTTTTTTGTGGCGTACGGATACCAGAAAGTGGGTGGAGAAAAGTGGGCAAGCGGTTCTCGCGACGTTTTTTATGTCAACAAACTCTCATACGACCCCAACGCTCCTCGCCCAGATGCCAAAGCAGAAGCGAAGAAAGAAAATTAACGTAACATCAACTTTTCCAGTACTTTTTCGGCCGTTGCCTGAATGGCAGGAATAGCCACTGAGTTTCCAAACTGTTTATAAGCCGAAATATCGGCCACTACAATCTTAAAATCCTCAGGGAAACCCTGTAAACGCGCCCATTCACGCGGGGTCATTTTGCGGATTCCCTCCCGATTTATTTCGCTTTTGATGCGCGTTTGGGGCGTAAAATCCGTGAGCCGATGGTCGTACACGAGGTTTCGCTCCCGCCCCATACCCCCAACCACGATGGCATTGGCCACGCCCTCGTCCGAGATAATTTCGTATCCAAAACCGTTCCCCTTGCTTTCATGGCGTTTTTTATGGTTAATCAACGTTTGTAAATACTGAGTCGATAAATAATATTTTGCCGAAACAGGCTGTGGCTCTTTTACGTCTCCAAACACGGCTCCTGAATTAGCAGGCGCGGGATACTCAAACGAATCCACGCCCAAGTCGCCACGAAATCCCACGATGAAGATACGTTCCCGATTTTGAGGCACGCCAAAATCACGCGCATTGAGCACGCGAGGTTCGGGCACAAAATAGCCTAAGTCATCGCGCAGGGTCGCAAGAATTGTGGCAAGGGTCTTTCCTTTATCGTGCGTTCGTAACCCTTTGACATTTTCCAAAAAAAACGCTTTGGGTCGTTTTCGTTGGATGACATCGGCAACGTCAAAAAAAAGCGTCCCGCGCGTATCTTCAAAACCTCCACGCCGCCCCGCAATCGAAAATGCCTGACACGGGAAGCCAGCACACAACACATCAAAGCCGTCGGGGATGTGTGCTTTGGTCGATTCGAGTGTGATGTCGCCGTGGGGGCGTTCACCAAAATTAGCTTCGTACGTTTTTTGCGCTTGTGCATCCCATTCACTGCTAAATACACAGCGCCCACCCAAACGTTGTAGGGCAATACGAAAACCACCAATTCCCGCAAATAAGTCGATAAAAGTAAACCAAGGTGTTTTGGAAGGATCCAATAGCATAGACATGATTAATTTTTGAGCACCAGCCACACGCCGCCCATAATCAGCGCAATGCCCAGTACTCGCCACGCATTGATGGGATGAACCGCAAAGCCCACCCACCCAAAGTGGTCGATAAGCACACCCGCCACGAGCTGCCCCGCAATGATCAAGCACAGCAAATTGGCAGGGCCAATGTCTTTGACAATAAAAATAACTGTGAGTACATAAAACGCCCCACACGCCCCTCCCAGCCACTTCCACCAAGCAATAATGCGCAGGGTATCCCACGAAGGCATCGGGGCTTTGTTGAACAAGGCATAGCAAACCAACAAGCCAACCAGCCCCGTCACAAACGAGATAATGGATGAAAGAATAGGATTTTGAGTCGCCAACCGAAGCTGAGCGTTCACGCCCGACTGAAAGGTGTTGGTCACGCCAATCAAAAAAGCTAAAAGCAGAAAAAAGTAATACATGGGAAGCTGTCGTTGAATCTCACGTACAAACTTCCCAAAAATATGTTGGAATAAAAAGCGCGGCTATTTTGAACGGATGGCCTCTACGGGATCCATTCGAGCAGCTCCTAGGGCAGGAACGATACCTGCTACTACCCCAATGATGCTCGACACACTGAGCCCAAGAATGATATTTTGGGGCGAAAGAATAATATCTAAACTTCCTAACGAAATGAAAGACAGCAGATACACCAGCCCAATACCCACCAAGCCACCAATCAAGCTCAAGAAAATGGCTTCAAACAAAAATTGGAATAAAATAAAATAGTTTTTCGCTCCCAATGATTTCTGAATCCCGATGAGGTTGGTACGTTCTTTGACCGATACAAACATGATATTAGCAATGCCAAAACCACCTACCAGAATCGAAAAACTACCAATGACCCACCCAGCAATGGTAATCACGCCAAATACCCCCGACACGGCTTTGGTCGCTGCCTCGGGGCGGTTGATGGAGAAGTTGGTAGTTTGGGTCGGTTTAAGCCCTCTTTTGGTACGCAACAATCCTATAATCTCCGCTTCTAGCTCCACTTGCCCTTCATCTTCAGGTTTTCCTTTGACCACAATATCGACGCTGTTTTCAACCCGATTTTGAAAAGATTTAGCAAAAGTTAAGTATGGCAACAACACCTTGGTGTCGGGATTTCCCGCAATATCAAACAGACTTTTTCCTTTTTTCTTCTGAATCCCCACAATCATGTACTTTAAACCTTTGATTTTAAAGCTTTTTCCCGTCGGGTCAGGGTCGCTTGGGAAGAGATTTTCGGCAATTTCTGCCCCGATAATAGCCACACTACGGCCTGCATCCACTTCTTGTGGGGTAAAGTAGCGGCCTTTTTCTACGGTTACTTCCGAAACTTTGTTGTATTCGTACGACACCCCTTGAAGGAGCGCATCCATGCTATTATTGCCATTTTTTGCCGTTAGTCCACCTTTAAAATCCATCACAACGGTAGCTTCTGCCCCTTCGATGCGTTCGGCCAAAAACTTATAATCGCTGTAGGACGTCTCTGGCCATTGAAAATATTTCCACCACTGGTATTCACCCCCAAAACCCCAAGGCCATTTTTGGACATAAAGTACGTCGGTACCGATTTCGGCCAAGCTCTGACGGATATTTTTTTCCAACGAATCCACAATGGTAAATACGCCCACAATCGCAAAAATCCCGACGGTTACGCCCAACAAAGAAAGGGTAGTACGAAGAATATTTGAGCGAAGTGCTTGCCAAGCAAAACGCAAACTCTCAAAGGTTTGTCGAAAAAACTTCATGGCCGCTAATAGTTAAGTTGTTACGGAATTTTCGGTATTGAAAACAAAATTCGATTTATGACGCTTTTTTCGCAAACATTTTACACAAGTGGCAATCCCGTAGTTTAATTGGTGACGATAAAAGTGGCGTTGTATGTAGTACCAATTCAGAAATTTAGATTTTCTTTGCAGGAAACTCATAGTTAGCACAGTCTATTGTATGAAAATCAGTACCAATTCGCGCACAGACCTTTATGTACATATTGCTCTGGTAGTAGCTCTGGTTGTGGCATTATTTTTGGGGTTCTTTTTCGTGTATTTACCTTTTACAACCAATCACGGACAAAGTATCACGGTGCCTGACCTCAAAGGCATGACCTTAGACCAAATTGAAGACTACCTCGACGACCGTAACCTTCGTTATGAGGTAGCCGATTGTACGTTTGTCGTTGGGCAGAAACCGCTCAGTGTCATTCGACAACATCCCAAAGCAGGAATGCGGGTAAAAGAAGGGCGGAAGTTGTATTTGTATATCACGACCCTCAATGCGCCTAATGTAAAAATGTCGCAGCTAGTGGATCGCACCAAAAACAGCGCCATTGCCGAGCTAAAACGTCTTGGGTTAATGTTAGGCCGTATCAATTACATACCTGACCCCGCCCACGATGCCGTACTAGAACAATTGTACAACGGCAAGCCCATTTTGCCAGGGACACTGATTCCACAGGGGTCTAAAATAGATCTTAACCTAGGAGATGGCATCGGAAATACTGAATTTGATGTTCCTGACGTTGTAGGTAAAACACTCGAAGATGCCCTTTTTGTTTTAAAAGGCTCTAACTTAGGTAAACCACTAATTACATACGTGGATGACCCAAGTCAACCGCCAGGAACTGTCGTTCGGCAAAACCCTGAGGCAGGAGCAGGCAACAAAATTCACGTCGGTGAAATTATCGACTTGTGGATAGTCGGGTCGCCAGATACGCAACAGCAACCACAGAATGAACAACTTTAGAAGTAACGTAACAGTGCAGAAAGGTAGCCATCGCGGCAAGTCATTTATTACGAGAGATAGGGCATTAAACATGTCCCTATCTCTTCTCTTTTTCTTTGGGATACTCCAATCCGTAGCTGCTCAGTGGGTCGTTGTCCCCGTTGGGCCATCGGCTTCTACAAGCCCCCAAAAAGCAGCGCGCACCCAAGCGCTTACCTTGCCTTTTTTTGACGATTTTTCATTGTCAACCAATGGCCGCCCCGACCCCAAATTGTGGCAAAACGGTGGTACCTACGTAAACAACACATTGACAATAGGCCAGCCTACCCTCAATGTCGTTACCTTCGATGGCGCAGACGCCACAGGCCGCCCCTATAACTTTGCTAGTCCCTACGCCCAAGGAAACGGTGATACGCTTACTTCCCAACCCATTGATTTATCTTCGGTTAAAGATACTTCAACTTATTTAAGTTTTTATGTACAATTGCGCGGTTTGGGCGAACTTCCTGACACTACTGATTTTCTCCGTTTATACTTTTTGAATCAGCAAGGAGAATGGAAAAAGGTATGGGACAAAGAAGGTCTAAAACCTGATAACAATTTTAATTACACAAAACTGGCCGTTGAGCCAGAATATTTTCACCCCAACTTCCAGTTTCGCTTTATTTCCTATGGCCGTTTGTCGGGACAATTTGATATGTGGCACTTGGATTATGTTTATCTCAACAGCAATCGTCGGAGTCCTGATCAATTTACCAGAGACGTTGCATATCGCCTTCCAGTCAATTCATTCCTGAAGCGCTATACTGCCATGCCAATCAAACAATACTTGGCCCGCCCCATAGCAGAAACCACTGACTCGCTGAAAAGTGAGATTAACAACCTCAACGACAACTTCAACCCCATTACACTCTCATATACAGTTCGTGATATCTTTAATAATCAACCTTACATAGACCTCGCCCAATTACCTGGAAACATTTCAGCTTTGTCACAAAGACCCGTTATTTTCAAACCTACCCCTATCTCTTTTTCCGATACCCTTAAAAGAGTGGTCTTGAAAACTCAGTTTAAAGTACTTACAACAGACAACCAAGGCTCGTCCATTCCAGGCATTGATTTGCGCCGCAACGATACGATTTCGGGCATAACGGAGCTTTCTGACTACTATGCCTACGACGACGGCAGTGCCGAAAGTGCGGTTTATTTCAACCGTTCGCTGGGGCGTACTGCGGTTCGGTTTACGGTCAATACTCCTGATAATCTTTCGGGAGTTCGGATGAATATCGTGCCAATTGTAAAAGATGTTTCGGGCCAATCCATCACAATTCAAGTGTGGAGCAGTGAAAGAGGTCGTCCTAAAAGTATTTTATACCAAAAAGCCTATAAAGTATCATATCCTGCCCAATTTAACCAGTTTATTGAATTTCCGTTCGATTATGGTGTGGCCGTTCGTGATACATTTTACGTCGGCTGGCTTCAAATTGGGCAAGATGGAATCCCCGTTGGCCTCGACCGCAACAATGCTAACGAAGACAAGATATTTATCAATTCTGGACAAGAGTGGGTACCTTATACGAGTTTCAAAAACGACGCGAGTTTGGCATATTTTCAAGGAAGTTTGATGCTACGCCCCGTATTAGGAACCCTAAAGCCCACCGACCCAGTGACCTCAATCGAACCTACCGAAGAAGCCGAATGGGAGGTTTATCCAAATCCTACCCGAGGCACCGTAAGTTGGAATTCGGGAGATGTAAAATACATTGAAGTATATCAACTCAACGGTACACGATTGCGTTCGCAGCCAGTTCAGCCCGCCGAACGCAGCATTGACTTGACTCCATTAGGAGATGGAATTTATTTTTTACGGCTTTCCAACGAAAAGAAAACTGTCGTGAAGAAAATTTTGTTGAGCAAATAAATTAAGAACAACGATGGATATTACAGTAGAAGAACTAAAACAACGCATCGAAAGCGGCGAAGAAATCAACCTCATTGATGTCCGCGAAGATTACGAATACGAAGCCGATAACATTGGAGGCTTGTTGATTCCATTGGGCGATCTTCCGCATCGCCTCTCTGAAATCGACCACCTCAAAGAGGCGGAGGTATTGGTACATTGCCGCTCGGGCAAGCGAAGCGAAACCGCCCAGCGTTTTATGCAAAGCCAAGGTTTTACGAATGTTCGTAACGTAATTGGTGGTATTCTTGCCTACAACGAACTTGACTAAGCTTCGCCGTACGCCATACAAAAAATGGGGAGCGTTAAGCTCCCCATTTTTGTTTTATACCGACATTACGTCTTGTTCTTTGGCGGTATAAATCGTTTCGATTTTAGCCACGAAACCATCGGTCAGTTTCTGTACGCGTTCTTCGGCGCGTTTTACTTCGTCTTCCGACACTCCCTCTTTTGTCAATTTGCGAAGCTCGTTATTGGTGCTTTGGCGAATGTTACGAACGTTCACTTTAGCCGTTTCGATTTCTTGCTTCACTCGCTTCATCAAATCGCGGCGACGTTCTTCGGTAAGCATCGGGATGCTCAAACGAATGTTTTCGCCGTCGTTGTTGGGCGACAACCCAAGCGAACTATTACGAATCGCTTTCTCAATTTCTCCAATTATCTTTTTCTCGAAAGGCTTTATCGCAATCGTACGTGCGTCGGGGGTGGTTATCGAAGCCACGTTTTGGATAGGCGACATCACTCCGTAGTATTCTACTTGGATTCCGTCTAGCATGTTAGGGGAAGCTTTCCCCGCACGAATTTTCGACAACTCGATCGTCAAGTGCTTGATGGCTCTGTCCATCGTATCTTTCGCATCGTCGAGATACAATTCGATTTCTTCCATTGGTTGATTTACGTTATTCTATTGATAATTATGCTCTAAAGTTAATTCGATACCAGCGTCCCGACAGAATCACCATTGACCAATCTCAAGAGATTTCCAGGCTTATTCATGTCAAAAACAATGATTGGCAAGTTGTTTTCTTTACAAAGCGCAAAAGCCGTCAAATCCATAATTTTTAGGTTTTCTGTCAAGGCTTGATCGTACGTAATTTTTTCGTAGCGCGTCGCTGTTGGATCTTTTTCAGGATCTGCCGTGTAAATACCATCTACCCGAGTTCCCTTCAATACGGCATCAGCGTTGATTTCAATCGCCCGAAGCGCCCCTGCCGAGTCAGTTGTAAAGTAAGGGTTACCCGTTCCTGCACCAAAAATCACCACCCGTCCTTTCTCAAGGTGACGTACTGCCCGGCGGCGAATCATCGGCTCGGCCACTTGTTCCATTTTAATGGCCGACATCAAACGGGTGTACATGCCATGTTTTTCGAGCGAACTCTGAATCGCCATGCTATTGATGACGGTTGCAAGCATCCCCATGTAATCTCCTTGCACACGGTCAATGCCCGATTTTTCGACCGAAGCACCGCGAAAAATATTTCCTCCTCCAATCACAATCGCAACTTGAACGCCTGCATCAACCACTGTTTTTACTTCTTGGGCAAACTGCTGTAGAACGTCAAAGTCGATGACTTGTTTTTTATCGGGGCCACTGAGGGCTTCACCACTGAGTTTTAGGAGAATACGTTTGTATTTAGGTTGTTGCATAATATGATGAAATCGGTTTATTCAAACTCTATAAGTACTTGGTTTTTGTCAACGCTATCGCCTTTGTTGACTTTAATGTTTTTTACCACGCCATCGCCTGAGGATTTGAGGGCGTTTTCCATTTTCATTGCGACCAATACCAACACCACATCGCCTGCTTTTACGACATCTCCTACCTGCACTTTGATGTCCCAAATCAGCCCTGGCATCGGCGCTTTGAGGTTATTTACTTTGTTTTTGGTGCTGTTGTTTATCCCCATTTGTTCCAGCAAAAGATCAAAACGGTCTTTGGCAGCTACGTTATAAATGGTTTCGTTTACCTTTATTTTAAAACTCTTATCGGCGTAGTTGGCTTCTACTACTTCGGCATTAAACGAGCGGTCGTCTTTGATGATATGAAAATGACCATTGTCTAACGCCACCAAATCCCACGC
Organism: Runella limosa DSM 17973; assembly: GCF_000482465.1. Classification (GTDB taxonomy): domain Bacteria; phylum Bacteroidota; class Bacteroidia; order Cytophagales; family Spirosomataceae; genus Runella; species Runella limosa. The sequence goes on along the minus strand of NZ_KI519420.1, from coordinate 696,332 downwards.
AAACGGTTGCCCATTTAGCGTTGTGGTTTCGTTTTTTGTTTCTACTTCAAAAGCTTGTTGTTCGTTGATGATAACTTTTAACATGGTACTAGGTAGTTTATAAATTGTGAGATGAATGTGCCTACGACTCTACTGCCGAGGATTTCACTCGGCGATTTACTAAATAAATACCCGTTAAAATTACCCCCATTCCCAGGTATTGTTGAAAGCTAATTCGCTCGCCATCCATAATTCCCCAGCCAATCGCTACAATCGGAATCAAGTACGTCACCGACGATGCAAACAGTCCCGAAGCCAATTGAACCACCCGATTAAACAACACTGACGCCAATCCTGAACCTATTACCCCCAACGCCAGCAAATACAACGAAGGCTGCAGGTTTTCGGGCGCTGTTACTTTGGTAAAAAAATCAGTGGTAAACAGTGCAATCAATGAAATAGGGCCGATAAACACAAACGTCCAAGCCGTCATGGTCAAAGCAGGTAAGTGGCTCAACCGAAACGCAATGGTGTTGATATTGACGCCATACATCAGCGTAGCACTCAAAATCAGGAACGCGTAAGGGTCTGCGATGTTGATAGTGCCCGTCAGATTGGATAAAATTAGCAACAATGACCCCATTAGCCCCAGCACAATTCCCGCGATTTGCATGGGGCGGCGCGGTTGGGCAAAAAATAAGACGCCTAACACCAGCGTACAAAGTGGGCTGAGTGAATTGAGCATTCCCGACAACGAGCTATTGAGGCGCGTTCCTGCTTTGGCAAACAAAAACGCAGGAATCACGTAACCCATCAATGCTGATACCAATAGAAACGGAAAACGGTCGAGTGGAATTTGGTTACGGGTTTTGAGCATGATAGGCACAAAAAAAAGCGAAGCTAAAAACAATCGCCCCGCTGCCACTTCCGTAACACTAAACGTTCCTAAGCTCTTTTTAATTAAAATGAAGGACGTCCCCCACGTGAGGGCTACCAGAATCAGTAAAATCCACGCTTGCAAAGGATTTTTAGAAGAATCGTCCACGACAAACTTAGCTTAGTTGATTTTTTATTTTGCAAAAATAGTGGGTTTATTGGATTTTAATGTGCTTGTCGATAAAGTTCATGTATTGTTCCCAGTCGTACAACAAAATATCGTGGCCTCCGTCGCGCAAATGATAACCGATTGTTTGACCAACAGGCGTATTTACCGCAGGCATTTCGGACGTGCCCGTACCCGTTTTTTTGTACAATTGATACACTTTTCCTGCTTCTACGGCGCTCAAAAACTCTCCTTTCGGGTCGGCCCAGGCATCTTTTGACGCACTTGCGACGTAGAGCGGTCGGGGAGCAATCAAACTCAACAATTCGTGTTGGTCAACGGGCATTTCCTGCACCGCTTTGTTGTATTTTCTGTAATTGGCGCAAAACCAATGGGGAAATTGCGTGTTAAGATGTTCGACGGTCTCGCCTATCCATCGACGAGACAATGCCGCTCCCCCTTCGCCCGAATCGTTGGAAATCACCACCGCAAAACGTGGGTCTTCCGCTCCCGCCCACAAAGTCGCTTTTCCGATGCGCGAATGCCCAACGCCAATGATTTTTTTGGCATCTATTTGCCCCTCGTTTTCAATCAAGTAATCGACCATGCGGCTCATACTCCACGCCCATACACCCAGCGCGCTCCATTTTTCGCGCTGCTCAGGCGTCAACACCGCTCGAATTCCTGTTTTCCACCCTTCGGCGTGGTCAGGTTCTAAGTCACCATAATAGGCCGTAGCCACCGCATAACCACGGGCAATAATCGCTTCGTAGGGCCAACGCCGCTCGGCAATGCCGCGTGAGGCGTCGGTCGCACGGTTATTGACAAAGCTTTTATCAAACCCTGCGTTTACCCAATTTTCGGTGACTAAAATATCTTTTTCGTGGGTAGTGCTGTGATTCCCCGTAAAATTGAGGCTGACAAACGCTGGTGCTTTCTTTACATTTTTGGGCAAATACAACAAAACATTCAGCGCCGCAGTAGGCGAAATGGTTGGAAAACGTAGGGTAATTTGTTTGGAAATAGCTTTTCCGCCCAACGCATTTTCGTTTATGGTTTTGACCTCCACCGTACTTTTGATTGTATTTGGGAAAGGATTCACTCCATAGACTTCTTCCGCAAACAGCTTGAGCAATTCGGGGCGACGTGTTTTTTCCCATACCGAAACGGACGTCACGGGTTTCCCATTGGAAAGTTTCAATGGATTGGGTAACGTGTAAGTTGGCATTTGACTTTCGTCGTAATTGACGGGGATTTTTTGCGCAACTACCTTCCCCACTGCCAACCCAAGCACCAAGGCCATAGCTATCTGTTTCATTGGTTATGTGTTTTACAGTATCAATAATGGAAACGACACTGAATAATATGAACACTATCCTGTTTCACTTCATAGACAAGTCTATGTTCATCCGTTATACGACGTGACCAATAACCACTCAAATTACCCTTCAGGGCTTCTGGCTTACCTTTCCCCTCAAATGGAGTCCGAAGGCATTCCTTGATTAGGTCATTAATGCGTTTTAGTACTTTTTTATCAACTTGTTGCCAAAAAACATAGTCTTCCCATGCCTCTCTATCCCATGACAACGTCATTCTTCTAAGAGGTTATGTGCAACAACTTCGCCATTTTTTGACCTTTCAATCGCAGCAAGTAAACGTTCTTTGTTAGTTTCCGAGCTCAATAAATACTCAGTTGTATCCTGTTTTGCTTTTTTTGAAGAAAGTTTCGCCTTGATAAATGGAATACTTGTCAACAACTCCATTACAAAAGCTACCTTATGGTCAGGAACTTCTAACTCAATTTTCATTTTCATAATTGTTTGGTAAACAAATATAAGTTCTAGCAGTAGCTTCGCCAAATTAAGCTGTTATCGTCTTTTTGAGCACTGTGATTCCCCGTAAAATTGATACTGACAAAGGCAGGATCTTTTTTACATTTTTAGGTAAACACAGCAGAATATTCAACTCGGCATTGGAAAACACAGTGGGGAAGCTTCACAAGCCAACCTAAATAACCTTTAAAATATGTTAACAATTTACCAAAGTTAATCTATTGTTTTACCTTTGATTCATAACCATTTACCCGCCAAGTTCAACACATCACAAAATAAAAAGCCACAATTTGTTGCTCCAGAGGAGCTACATCTTCGTAGAAAAGGTAAAAGGTGTCACCCCGATGGGGCTTTTTGGAGGTTTTTGCTCTCTTTTTCTATTAAGGTGTCACCTCTCTGAGGCTACTTTGTTTCTATGCTTATCTATGAACACTCAGCTACTATTTCACAATAAAAGAGAACTTTACGGAATAATACTTATCTGCTTTGTTGCACCTACCCTCTATTTTATCTTTAGCAATTGTACATTTTTAGCATTCGACAGATGCATCATCGGATTTACTGACTCAAAGCCTAGTGCGTTTGGAGTGTTAGGTTGCCCTCCTCACAGTTGGATGCATGTCGCACGCTCTTTTATGATGCGAATAATCTTTACCACCCTCGCCCTATTGGGATATTTTATAAGTAACAAAGGAGGCCGTACTCAGCATTTTTACTACTTACTTTTAGGAGCTATTTTATTTTTTCCTGCTGTCCATTTTACGGGAGTATGGGCAGCTAATTTTGTTCACAGCCCTTTTTGGTTTTTGGAACATAAACAACGTTTTATGGCCATTCCGTTGCCTATTTTGGGCAATTTTTATTATTACCGCTGTATTGAATTTGGCGTTTCTGTGGTTCTTATTTGCCTATACATTTATTGGGGATTTAAGATTCTTTTCAACCATTGGTCGCTATCTCAGCGAATTTCTTTGCTCTTTTTTGGTAGTATCGCCTGTCTATTAGGATATTTATGCTGGTTTTTCTGGTTAGGCCCTTTTTTATTCCCATTTACATTTCATCATTAAACCTTATTTGTCCATTGAAAAACATTTTTAACTTTTCTACGCTCTGTCTAGTGGTATGGAGTACGTTGAGCCACGCACAAACACCCCCTTCTTGGCTCCGCTATCCTAGCATTTCTCCCGATGGGAAAACCATTGTTTTTACCTACAAAGGGGACATTTGGAAAGTCCCTGCTTCGGGTGGGACAGCAATCCCCCTCACCCTTCACGAAGCCCACGACTACATGCCCGTCTGGTCGCACGACGGAAAACGGATTGCGTTTGCCTCCGACCGCCACGGCAACTTCGATGTATTCACCATTCCTGTAGAAGGTGGGGAAGCCAAGCGCATTACGTTCCATTCTGCCAATGAACTTCCTTATGATTTTAGCCCCGATAATCAAAACGTGATTTTCGGAAGTGCTCGGCAAGATTTGGCCACCAACCGTCAGTACCCTGCGGGCTACATGACCGAATTGTACAGTGTTTCAATAAACGGAGGCCGCGTAAAACAACTCCTGACCACTCCCGCTGAAGACGTCAAGTACAGTCGCGACGGCAGCAAGTTTGTCTATCATGACCGCAAAGGTGGGGAAAACAGTTGGCGTAAGCACCACACGTCTGCCATCGCAAGAGACCTTTGGGTGTATGACACCAAAACCCAGAAACATACCAAAATCACCAATTTCGCGGGCGAAGACCGTAATGCCGTTTGGAGCGATGACAAAACGCTCTTTTACCTAAGCGAAGCCAATGGTTCGTTTAATATTCACAAACTTTCTTTGGACAATACGGCTCAGTCCCAAGCCATTACTTCGTTCAAAAAACACCCTGTGCGTTTTTTAAGCCGTGCTAACGACGGAGTACTTTGCTTTGGATTTAATGGCGACATTTTTACACTTAACCCCACCCCTAGCCCCTCCTCTGTTGAGGGAGGGGGAGTTCCTAAGAAGGTCAACATTATTATTGCAGCCGATACTCGCGCCAACAACGACCGCGTACTTTCGGTTAATGGTGGGGTGAGCAGCATGGCCGTTTCACCCAATGGAAAAGAAGTCGCTTACATTTTTCGCGGCGAAGTGTTTGTCAGTTCAGTGGAAGGCGGTATCACCAAACGCATCACCAACAGCGCGGGCCAAGAGCGGAGCGTAAGTTTTTCACCCGATGGAAAAGCCTTGGTGTATTCATCGGAGCGGGGCAACCGTTGGAAAATCTTCGAGACGCGCATTAGTCGCAAAGAAGAACCGTACTTCTATGCTTCGACTTTATTGAAAGAAAGCGAACTCATTGCGAATGAGAAAGAAAATTACCTACCAAAGTATTCTCCCGACGGCAAAGAAGTCGCCTTTGTTGAAGACCGCGCGACGCTCAAAATTCTAACGTTGGCCACCAAACAAACCCGTACAATTCTGACCAACCAAGACTTGTTTTCGTGGGGCGACCACGACCAGTATTTTCAATGGAGCCCCGACGGAAAATGGTTTTTGTTTGATTACAAAATCCCCAACCTTCGCGAAGGTGAAGTGGGTCTTATTTCTACCGACGGCAAAGGTAAAATCACCAACCTTACCCAAAGTGGTTTTGAAGACGAAAGTCCAAAGTGGGTACAAGGTGGAAAAGCTATGTTGTGGTTTAGCAACCGCGAAGGTTTAAAAAGCCTTTCACAGGGTGGTAATTCTCAATCAGACGTTTATGCGATGTTTTTCACCCAAGCCGCTTTCGACAAGTTTAAATTGAGCAAAGAAGAGGCTGCTTTGGCCAAAGAAGTAGAAGAAAAAGCAGCAAAAGCCGATACGACCAAAAAGAAAGATGCCAAGAAAGATTCGACGGTGGTGATTGACCTCGACGGGCTAGAATTGCGCAAAGCCCGTTTGACCATTCATTCATCCAACTTATCGGATGCCCTTATCAACAAAGACGGCGATATGCTTTATTATCTTTCGCGCTTTGAAAAAGGTTATAACCTGTGGAGCACTAACCTACGCACCCGCGAAACCAAACAGCTCGTGGCACTTAATGCCAACGGCGGTGGCAGCATGGTGTGGGACAAAGAGCAGAAATCTATTTTCTTGAACTCCGACGGGCGAATTTCTAAAATTGACCCTACTTCTGGTAAACAAGAAAGCATTGGCATCAGCGGCGAAATGAACCTCGACGTAGCGGCCGAACGGGCGTTTATGTTTGAGCACGTATGGCGCCGTACCAAAACTACCTTTTACACGGCTACTTTCCACGGCGTTGATTGGGATAGCTACAAACCCGATTACGAAAAACACCTTCCTCATATCGGGAATAACTATGAGTTCTCGGAATTGCTTTCAGAGTTATTGGGAGAACTTAACGTCTCACACTCAGGCGCTTCGTATTTTGGAGGAGGAACTGCGGGAGCCGATGCTACGGCTGCGTTGGGTGTTTTTTACGACCAAAATTTTACAGGCACGGGAATGCGCGTAGAAGAAGTAATAAAAGACGGTCCACTTGACAAAGCAGGCTTAAACATCAAAGCAGGAACCATCATCGAAGCCATCGACGGCGAAACCCTTACCCCCGACCGTGACTATGCGCAGTTTTTGAATCGTAAGTCGGGCAAAAATGTTTTACTGACCTTGCTTGAAGGTACAGCACGTCGTGAAGTAGTGGTAAAACCCATTTCGGTGGGTGAGGAAAGCCAATTGTTGTACAAACGCTGGGTACGCCGCAATCAAGATGAAGTAGAAAAACAGAGCAACGGAACACTGGGATACATTCACATTCCTGGCATGGCCGATGGCCCTTTCCGCGTTACGTACGACGAAGTAATGGGTAAATATGCGCTCAAAAAAGGCATTGTCGTCGATACCCGCAACAACGGCGGCGGCGATTTGGTATCGGATTTAGCGACCTTCTTTTCGGGTAAAACGTATATGTACAACTCCACCGACAAACGTGTCATTTATTCGGAACCAAGCTATCGTTGGAGTAAAGCGAGTATTTCGTTGGCCAACGAAGCCAACTATTCCGACGGCCACTGTTATGCCCACATGACACAAGCGGCTTCACTCAATAAGCTCGTCGGGATGCCCGTACCAGGCACTTGTACGTTTGCAGGTTGGGAAACATTGCAAGACCCAAGCATTCGTTGGGGCGTGCCACCCGTGGGAGTGAAAAGCATGGCGGGTACGTACCTAGAAAACGCCCAAACCGAACCCAACATCAAGGTTTCTAACGAGTACGACGTAGTAGGCAAAGGCAAAGACCAGCAGCTAGAACGTGCCGTAGAAGAATTGGTGAAAGAGGTGAAGTAGAAAAATTATTTTCAAGAACCCTGTTACCATACCTAATTAAGTACCGTCAACAGGGTTCTTGAACAATAAGAATTACAATATGACAGTAGAGGAATATGCTACGGTTTATTTACAACAAGAGATTCAATTGGTAAAAAATAAACCAGAGCCTTTACTTACAAATTTTGAGAAAGCAATTATTTACAAATATTCTGACACTGGATACGAAGATGTAAATGAACTACTGCGGTTAAATCAAGGCCAGAACTTACCACTGTTTGCTCAACTTCTTAATGAGTGTTTGTCAAAATTGCCAGATTATGAGGGAGTTGTTTACAGAGGAGAAGATTTATCAAAAATGCAGGCAGAAATATACATCAGCGCATTTGCGAACGGTCAGGTCATAACCAAAAGGCAGTTTTTTTCATCAAGCAGGAGTAAACAGATTGCGAATATGTTTGGTAAAACGTCGGTAAAAATTTACAGTAAGACGGGTAAAATGATTGAACATATTGCTAACTTTGGGATAAACGACTCTCAAAATGAACGTGAAGTACTTTTTCGGTGTAACACCTCTTTTGAAGTTGTTGATATTTTGCAAGACGAACGTGGTAACTTGTTAAATGTAGTACTTTACGAAATTTGATTATGGCTGTACTTGCCCACAAACCTAAGGAAGAAAAGCCTGATTTGTTTTCTCATACTCTCTTAGAATCGCTGCGTATTTCTTACCAAGAAAGTTACGATGAAGCCGACATGCGTATTAATAGAGAGATTCTTATTGATTTTATGAATGATGTAAAACAAAAGTTGAGAGACAAACATTTATCAAAACATACGAAGGCTCGTTTGATTAATCTGTTAGATCAGCTTCAAGATTTCTTCGAAGCCCAAACCTCAAATTCATCCCTTCCTACAGCGGAAGCAACTGTCAACAACGAAAACGAGTTAACAACTACTCCCGAGTGGCGTTTACACAAAAAATTTCAATCTTCGCTCGAAACAAAGCTAGTCTCCAATACGCCCTCCCAATAGATTTGGTAACTTTACGGTTTCGTTTTGCGTTACCAATTCATGGAGAACAATCAGCCTATTTTAACAGACATCGAACTCACAGGCCACGACCGTATTGAGGTTATGGGGGCCCGAGAACACAATTTAAAAAATATCGACGTCACCATTCCCCGCAATAAACTCGTGGTGGTGACGGGTATCAGCGGCAGTGGTAAATCGTCCCTTGCTTTTGATACCATTTATGCCGAAGGCCAACGTCGCTACATGGAGAGCTTTTCGGCCTACGCTCGTGGTTTTCTGGGCGACATGGAGCGCCCCGACGTGGACAAAATCGAAGGGCTCAGTCCTGTCATCAGCATTGAACAAAAAACTACCTCGCGCAATCCCCGTTCTACGGTCGGGACAGTAACCGAAATCTACGACTTTTTGCGGCTTTTGTACGCCCGAGCAGGCGATGCTTACAGCTACGCCACGGGGCGGCCGATGATTAAGCAGTCGCAAGACCAAATCATCGACCAAATTCTCAGTCAGTTTGAGAATCAAAAGTCTATTCTACTCGCCCCCGTTGTCAAAGGACGGAAAGGGCACTACCGCGAATTGTTTGTCCAAATTGCTAAACTAGGCTACACCAAAGTGCGGGTGGACGGCGAAGTGCAAGAGATTACGCCCAAAATGCAACTCGATCGGTACAAAATTCACGACATCGAAATTGTTATTGATCGGTTGATTCCATCAGCTGAAGACCGTTTTCGCCTTAGCCAATCGGTAGGGACTACCCTCAAGCAAGGTAAAGGTGTAATGATGCTTTTGGATGCCAAAAACCAAGTGCATTATTTCTCCCAAAACCTCATGGACCCTGAGTCGGGAATCAGTTATGACGACCCTGCGCCCAACAGTTTTTCTTTCAACTCCCCTTACGGCTGGTGCCCTACTTGCCAAGGACTGGGGGTGATTGAGGAAATTACGGAAGAAAGTATTTTACCCGATAAAACCCTCAGCCTCAGCAAGGGCGCTATTGCTCCCATCGGCGAGTACCGTGATTTGTGGATATTCAAACAACTTGAAGTATTACTCAAACCTTACAAGGTAAACCTCAATACCCCGATTGAAAAGTATCCCCCCGAGGCCATTGACATTATGCTCAACGGCACCGACGAGCCTGTACCCGTACCTTCCAAAAAGTACGAAGGTACCGAATGGAACACCAAATACGAGGGTATTATTCCTTTTTTGCGCCGTCAGCAAGAAAACGGAACGGAGAAAATTCAGGAATGGCTCAAGGATTTTATGCACATCAATACCTGCCCCGATTGCAAAGGAGCCCGCTTGAAAAAAGAAGCGCTTTGGTTTAAAATTGGGGATAAAAATATTGCCGAACTAGCCGAAGCTGATATTAGCGAATTGAGCCGCTGGATCAACGACGGACTGGAAGACCGTATCACCGAACGTCAGCGGTTGATTGGCCGTGAAGTGCTCAAGGAAATTCGCAAGCGAGTTGGCTTTCTATTGGACGTGGGCTTGGATTATTTAACGCTCAACCGTCCTTTGAAAACCCTTTCGGGTGGGGAAGCGCAACGCATTCGTCTGGCCACTCAAATCGGGACGCAGCTTACGGGTGTGCTTTACATCATGGACGAACCCAGTATTGGATTGCACCAACGCGACAACGTTCGTCTGATTGATTCGCTAAAAAAACTACGGGATTTGGGCAACACCGTCCTCGTCGTCGAACACGACAAAGACATGATGCTCGAATCAGATTACATCCTCGACATCGGCCCTGGCGCGGGTCGCCACGGCGGGCAAGTGGTAGGACACGGAACTCCCGCTGAGTTTCTTGAGAACGGCTCCCTTACTTCCGACTTTTTGAGTGGCCGCCGCGCCATCGAAATTCCTAAAAAACGTCGCGCAGGAAACGGTAATGCCATTGTGTTGAAAGGCGCAACGGGGCATAACCTCAAAAATGTAACGCTCAAACTTCCGCTTGGCAAAATGGTGAGTGTAACGGGCGTAAGTGGCAGTGGTAAATCTTCCCTCATTCACGAGACGTTGTTCCCCATTCTCAACCGCCATTTTTACAATTCAAAACGCGAGCCTCTTCCCTTTAAAAACATCGAAGGATTGGAGCATATCGACAAAGTAATTGAGGTGGATCAATCGCCGATTGGACGTACACCGCGTTCCAATCCTGCTACGTACACCAACTTATTTTCCGAAATCCGTACGTTGTTTGCCGAGCTTCCCGAAGCCAAAATTCGCGGCTACAAACCTGGGCGTTTTTCGTTCAACGTAAAAGGCGGGCGTTGTGAGGATTGCGAAGGTGCGGGAATGAAAAAAATCGAAATGGAGTTTTTGCCCGACGTTTATGTCGATTGTGATACGTGCAAAGGAAAACGCTTTAATCGTGAAACCTTGGAAGTACGCTACAAAGGCAAATCCGTGGCCGATGTCCTCGACATGACAGTAGAACAAGCGCTAGAGTTTTTTGAAAGTATCCCCAAAATCCACCGTAAAGTACAGACCCTCAACGACGTGGGCTTAGGCTACATTACACTTGGCCAACACGCTACTACCCTTTCGGGTGGCGAAGCGCAACGTGTAAAGCTGGCCGAAGAACTTTCTAAAAAAGATACGGGAAAAACGCTCTATATTTTGGACGAACCTACGACGGGGCTTCATTTTCAGGACATTAAACATTTACTTCATGTCTTAGACAAACTCGCCGACAAGGGAAACACGGTACTGATTATTGAGCACAACTTGGACGTCATCAAGGTATCAGACCACGTCATCGACCTTGGCCCAGAAGGCGGCAATGGCGGTGGGCGCATCATCGGCGAAGGCACTCCAGAGCAAGTAGCGAAGGTAAAGGAAAGCTTTACAGGGAAGTTTTTGAAAATGGAGTTATCGTAGCCTCAGCGAGGCTAAATCTTAGTAGAAAAAGGCAAATAAAGATACAATTCATTTTTTTCTACTAAGATTTAGCTCCCCTGGAGCAACGAATAAGGCTCTATTTTTTTAACCTATAGATACATAGACGTATCTCCTATTTCCCCTTCCCCAACCCATCAATCCACTGTTCAATGAGCGCTACGCCTTCTTTGTGGATGCTCACTCGGCCAATTTCAGGCATCATTACGCCTGGATGTACGGAGTTCATACGGTACGTCAAAATCGACTCTTTTCCTTTTCCTGGGTTGATGTCAAATCGGTACGGCCCTGCTCCCATTCCTGCTGCGACGGGCGATTTCATCACGCCCCAATGAAACGGGTCTTTTTCTTCAACGTTCAGGTAAAGCCCTGAGGTAGAAGCGGGACCATTGGCGTGGTGGCAATGCCCACAGTTGACATCCAAGTACGACCGAGCACGCTCACCGAGTGATGCCTTCGCATCGTTCATGCTTACCAACGGCACTACTTTCGCAATGTCTTCGGCTTTGGCCTTCAGGTAACCCACTTTTTGCCAACGTGTCAACTGATTTTCTTTCCCGTCTTGGTACGCGAGCTCGTGGTTCAACTGCTTGATTTTTGGCCCAATAGGCATAAAAACATCCTTCCGATTGTGGCAGCTTTTGCACTGATTTTTGTTAGGAATGGCGTAATTGATTTGATGCGCTTGCCCTGCTTCGTCTTTCCAGCTTACGGGAATCGTTTCGCCCGTAATTTTGTAATCAGCCTCGGTTTGGGCATCGTTCCAACGATACGGATAGGCTTTCCAAGTTCCTTGATCTTTTACCAAAAGGCGAGTTTCTAAAATTCGTCGCTCGCCCGTTGGTTTAGAGAAATCATGTGGATAGTAAAAGTTTTTGACCAAAATCGTTTTATCGGGAAAATCGAGGGGCTCGTTGGGTTGGTTGACATCAAACGTCGCCGACGTTCCTTCTGGCATCCACACAAAGCGTTTTTTGAAGGCATAATCGGTAAATAATGTCGCTATGGGCTCGTATTCGAGCACGTTGTCGTTGGGAGTCAATTGTTTTAGCTCGCCCTTGTAAAATCCGTAGTCTGACAGTTTTTTCAAGGGAAATTCGCTAAAATTTAATTGAGAAGGGTGCGCCGTTGCTTGGTTTTGCACCCTACAACTACTGTACAACCAACTTAGGGTTATTGCTACCAGCGCTAGCCAGAGGGGTTTTGATTTGAACATAGTTTAAAGTATTAATCTCAAACCTATAAGGTTTTAAAAATCTTATAGGTTTAGGTTTCGAGAACCTTATAGGCTTAGGTTCTTCACATCCGTTTTCACCTCTACATTACACGCCGCAAACGGCTTGACATCGTTAAAGACCTCAATCTCAGTCACTGCCCCACTGGCAGGAATTAAGAAGCGCGAAAACCGAAAATCCTTTTGATTTTCCTTGATACAAATATTCATGGGGTTTTGCTCCGCCGATTTTCCCTTTTTCTCGTCGATGATTCCGTCATAAATCACATCCTGCGACTTAAAACACTTCGCCGCCACCAATTTCCCCATTTCTTTGGTCAAGTCAGGCACCCCGAATGTTCGCTCAAACGTATTGTCATGCACCGACACGTTGGTGGTAAATGGTGACCAACCTGGGTGATTCGGAATGGGCAATTCGGTAATGTGATAGCTCGCAATCGCAATCGAGTACGTCTTATGGTTCAAGATTTTGTTGTTAAAAATCTCTACCTCATTTCCCGCCAACACAATAATCCCACTCCCAGGAGGAATCATCGTAACGGCATTGCCATTTTGACCGTTGCTTACTTCGGCAAAGTTCTCATGGTTGTTTTCTTTGAGCGTGTTGTTATATACTTTCGTACGCGACCCAAAGGCTTTGGGTAAACCTGGCAAATTGAAAATCAAAATTCCTCCTGTGTTGTTTTCGGCGAGGTTGTTATACACTTCGGCATTGTCCGAATTTTCAATCTCAATGCCTGCTACATTTTCAAACACGTAGTTGTCGCGTACAATGATATTTTCGGACTGCCCTACGTAAATCCCCGCATCGCGCGAGTGCGAAACCTCGCATTTTTCTACCAGTACATTTTTGCATTGAACGGGATAAATGCCGTAAGTACCGTTTTTGGAGTTTTTATCGTTGGTCCAAGTCGTGTTGACCCCACGAAAAGTAATGCTGTTGCAATGTTGCGTTTTGATGCAATCCCCAGGGGCATCCATCACCGTAAAATCTTGAAGCGTAATCCCATCGCCCGCTATTTTCATCCCTTCACCGCCCGTTTTGATATTTTTAAACGACATCACGGTGTTGTACATTCCTGCCCCTTTGATGGTCACCTTATTAACTTTATCTAAAATCAATTGGGTATTCATTTCGTAAAACCCTTCAGGAATTTCAATGGTCTCGCCTTCTTTTGCTTCAATAAACTTCGCAACCAACGCCTCCATTTGTTCGGGCGTAGCTTTTGGCAAAGAAGCAATGTCTAACTTACTTTTTTGGGTTTCTTGGGAGCCACAGGCAGTAAGTAAAGCTACGACCATAGCAGCTCCAACGAGGGTTTTTAAGAAGTTCATGGTACAGGCAATGGGTTTAGTGGTTGTGTGACAAAAATAGAGTGTTATAGGGAGACTGTTCCTTGACATTTGTCAAAAAATCGTAATTATTTGCCCGTGTAGCATAAAGTCAGAGACTTTGTACCGATTTCGTCCCGACATTATGTCGGGACGAGCTTGTGAACTTGACCCAAATTATCATTTGGGTCACAATGGCACTACGTCTCTGACGCAAAACATAAAACCTAAGCAACTAAAAATCAATAATTTGCTCGTTTAGCACGGATTCGACTCAAAGTTTCACCGCTGATTCCTAAGAAAGAAGCAATCATGGATAATGGTACCCGTTGTAGGATTTGTGGTTTTTGCGCCATTAAGTTGTGGTAACGTTCGGCCGCATTTTGGGTTTGAAGTTCTTGGATATACGAATCACTATTCATCAAATAATGTTCCGCAATGATGCGCCCCAAACGCTCAATCTCGTGAAATCGGTCGTAAAGCTGATATAATCCCTCGCGACTCAGCTGAATTACGTTGGTAGGTTCTATCGCCTGAAGGGCAGTATGACTAGGCTGTTTGGCTATGAAACTTGGCAAAGACACCGCGATGTCGTTTTCAATCCCAAACCACACCACCACCTCTTCCGCTTGGTTGTTGAGGTAATATTCTCGCACACACCCTTTGGCAATAAAAGAAATGACATCGTTGACCCCGTTTAGCGGCACAATATGCTCACGCTTAGCGTATTGCCGTACTTGCAATGCGTCCAATAATGCCGTTTTCGCTTCCGACGACAAAGGAATAAAACCTTCTAAGTAAGTAATAAAGTCTTGTCTCGATTCCATCGCAAGAGCCCTCAGTTTCAGCATTCAATTTATTTTAACCACTAAGAACACTATGTATTTGTACAAAGCTCACAAAGAAAGTTTCATACCTTTTATACGGACAAGAATCGACTACCAACGACACACAAGCCCCTAAAAATCAATTTGATAACTCAACACTGGGACAAATCCGTTTCCAGCGCGGCGGGCTTCGAGGGTATTGGTCGCGACGTTGTAGCTGGTGCTGGTGTAATTGATATAATTAGTCACATTCTGGACATCGAGTGAAAGCACCGTTGCGTACTTTTTGCGGTTGGAACGGTACGACACCCGACCGTCAACGCGGAAATATGCAGGTGCTTGGGCAGCATAATCAGCGCCTGCGAGCGGGACAAAACGCTTGGCTTTAGCCGAGGCCGCCGCGTCAATCGGAGTATAACGGTACCCGCCGTTGTACATCGAACGAGCGCCTAGTTGAAATACCGAACCATTTTTAAACGTAAACTCTCGCCCAAAAGTCAACGCAGTGCTAAATCGGTCGTTGAAGGCCGAATTGTACGTTTTACCGTCGGCGGTTTGGTACGTTGAGTTAAACAATGAACCTGTGATAAGCAAATAGTATTTTTTCGAGAAAAACCGCTCGACCGACACATCGATACCGTAGTTTTTCCCTTTTCCTTTCGCCACCGTTGTAAATTCAGGAAAGCCATCCGCGCCATTAAGCATCCAATACGCCGAACTTGCGGTAGGCTCTACGAGTACTTTTCGCAATAATTGTAAATATACTTCGGTCGACAACTTCCATAAGCTCGGAGTGACGTAATTATAGCTTAAAATCAGGTGATGTGAACGCGGAAAAGCTGCATTTTTATTGGGATAAGATTCCACAATTTTACCCGCAATGGTGTCTTTTTTGAGGTAAAAATAGGTACTCATCGGCAACAATTGACTGTGAAGGCCATAAGCCAAACTCACCGTATGGGCTTTGGGCGAACGGTACTGAAACGATAAACGTGGCTCCAGCGAAGTTGTATTATTTAAGGTCAAAAACATCGAATGAAGCCCCGCATTCATCACCAATCGGTCGGTAAGGTTACGGACAATTTGGGCGTAGGCTTGTACCGTTTGGGTCGTTCCTTTCCCATTCACCGACTGCTGACGCCCAGCATTGATAACATTAATATCGGTCACGGAAGCGCGCGGAGCGGTTTCTTTGAAGAATGAAAATTTGATATAATTGGCAATAAGCCCTGCCTTTAGGCGCGTTTTGGCATCAAATTTATAATTATAAGCGGCAGTGGCTGCTAGCCGAAACTCATCGTACTGCTGGGTATCGTACCGAAAGCGTACATTCTGCAAATTGAGCGTATCTGAGTTGCGTTTAATGCCGCTTCCAATCACCGCCACGACGTATTTTATCGACGATTTTTCGCTGAGATTGGCCGTGTGGGTCACGCCCAACGCCCCCATGTTGGCAGGTCGGACGCGGTCTTCCCAGTTATCAGCTTTGCCAGCTACTCGTTTTTCGGCAGGTTCTACGGGCATATAGTGTTCTTCACTCAGTCCCCCTAATCCAAATACCGTGGTCGTACGTTTGCCATTTTTGCTGTGAAAAGCCAAGTTGAACGATAAATCTTGAAACAGGTTCGTGACGCGTTCGCCCACCAAATAAAAACCCATCTGACTCAGCAGCCCCAACGTCGAATAACGGTAGTTGACCAAGTACGACGAACGGCCTTTTTTAATCGCTCCCTCGGTTGAAAAATCCAACCCCAATACCCCAACTTTAGCCCGATATTCTCGTTTTTGTTGGTTTCCTTCTCGAAAACGAATGTCAAAAGCCCCCGATAACGCATTCCCGTATTCGGCGGGCATTCCTCCCGTAAAAAAATCGGAGCGGCCGAGCAACTGAGCACTGAATACCGAAATTCCTCCCCCTCCCGAACCTGGCTGGGCAAAGTGATTGGGATTGGGAATGTCGATTCCCTCCAAACGCCACAAAATACCAAAGGGAGAGTTGCCCCGTACGATGATTTTGTTTTCGTTTTCATCGCGTCCCGCTTTTACACCTGGGTACGCCAACGCCATCCGCCCTGGGTCGTTGACCGACGCAGGAATCCGCTCGGTTTCTTCGACCGTAAACGAACGCGCACTGACATACGCGAGGTCGTTGACAGGCCGACTGAGGTTTTGGGATGATACGACTTTTACCTCTTGTAAGTTGTAGAGGTTTTCTTTCAATTCAACGTTCAACACAACTTCCCGCACAGAGTTCAGGATAAATTCCTCTGTCGTATAGTCTTCGTATCCCACCATTGAGCACTTTACGGACGTCCGTCCGATACGCACGTTGGACAATACAAATTCTCCCAGCGCATTGGTCTGAGTACCTTGCGTTGTCCCAACCACTACGACCGACACGCCGACCATCGGCTGTCGATTGACACGGTCAATCACGTGCCCGCGTATGGTCTGCGTCTTAGTTTGTGCCAATACACTTAAACAGCTGCTCACTAGGAGCAAACAAGTCAGGGAAAGGTATTTTCGCATAGGACGTAGGGGGATAAGTAGCTTTGACCTCCCCTCCCGAAAGTTTGAACTTTCGGGAGGGGAAAATCTTATTTCTTCGCTTGTTTTTCGCCTTTTACCGAACGCAGGTACTTGACCAAATCAAGCACTTCCTGCTCGGTGAGGTTGTCGAATAAACCGACGGGCATCAGTGAGGTTGGCATGACTTCCCGCGACTGAATCGCGGATTTATTGACCACTACGGCGTCTTGCCCCACAATCCGCATCGTCAGCTGACGTTCGTTTTCGGCGATAACGTTGCCTGAGTAGGTTCGTCCGTCGCGGGTAGTGACGACCACGAGTTTGTAGTCGTCCTGAATTTCACCGCTTGGGTTCAACACATTAAACAACAGGTAATCAAGACTGGCGCGGTTGGAGCCTGTCAAATCGGGGCCGATGTTACCGCCTTTGCCGTACATTTTGTGGCAACTACCGCACGTTCGCTGAAAAACAACCTCTCCTTTCACTGGGTTAGCAGTTGCCACGGCTTTTTCGGTAATCATTCGCTGGTATTTGGCGTACGATTTTTCCAGCGATGGCTCTTGTTCGATAGGCCCCCACACCTCAATAAAACCACTTCCGACTACCCGCAGCAATTGACGCGCAGCATACGGGGGCACATCCCGCTTAGGGATGGTCTGATTTTTAAGGGCTTGCGTCAACTGCCAGCCGTATTTAGGTCGCGACGACAGGGTTTGAATGGCCTGTTGTTTTTCCGAAACATTGAAGTCTTTATAATTCGTAATCAGCAACTTAGCCAGCGGTTCTTTGTCATAATCAGCGATGGCCCGAATCACATCTAAACGCAGTTTTGGTTCGTTGAGCAAGGCGGGAATTTCGGCCACCAGTTCCTCGCGCTTGCGAACAGCAATGGCCTGTAACGCCTGCTGCCGCTGTACCAACGGCGCATTTTTGTTTTTGAGCGTCACCATCGACTTTTGCGTGGCTTCAGTATCGCCAAAACGTTGGGCAATCTGCAAGGCCAATTGCGCCATTTCTCCGCCGCTTTGTTTCAGTTTCGCATACAAAGCAGCCCAGTTAGCGGGCGCTTTCAGGTCAAACCTACCTTCTAAACCGTCGCGCATCCCTTCTAACATGCTGATGACGTTTGGCTTGCCTTTACCTTTGTCAACGTTGATTAACGCTCCGACTACGCTCTCGGGTGAGTTGGCGTCAATCAACCGACGGGCAATGTATTTCGAAACCAACGGTACCTGTGCTTGTTCCGCAATTGCCAACGCGCGTTGTGGGTTGGTTTTCACCAAAGGTTCCAGTCCAAACCAAATCATTTTGGGCAAATTATGGTCTTCCGAATCCTCCCCGTGTTTGGCCAACTGCTCCGCTATTTTCCACGCCGTTTCGGTGTCCACTCGCTGCATGGCCGATGCCAAATACAGCCGCACGACGGGCGAAGAGTCATCTTTGGCCATTTTTGCAAATGCGCTCAATGCCGCCGCGTTCGGAGCTTTATCTTCGCACAACAACTGAATTGCCCACGCCCGAACGTATTCGTCCTTGTCGGCCAGTGATGCCTGCAAATCATTGACCGACAAACGGTTGGTTACGTGCAATGCCCACATTGCTTTCAGGCGAATATCGGCATTAGCGTGTTCCCGATAAATTGTCTGGAGTTCCGTTACCGCATCGGCGGCAATCAACCCCTTCACTGCTCTCGCCTGCAAAATCACCCGTGCGCGGCGGGCGTGCCAATCGCTCGGACTGGTTTGTAAGGCTGCTAGTTGTTTATCCGAGAGTTTTGACAAATCGTCGTAGCGTCCGTCCCAGTTTTTAGCCAGTGATTCTTTGGGCATAATTCGGAAAATCCGTCCCGTTTCGCCGTTGACAACTTCTTTTCCACAAATATCGGCATCGTGCCAATCGAGCACGTACAAACCGCCGTCGGGGCCTACTTCCATGCTGAATCCCACCCATTGGGCATTGTTGGCCATCAACAATTCGTCGCCGTGTTTGGCCACAAATCCAGAACCCCGAGGCTCAAGTACGTCCGAAAGGACAGCGTGTTCGTGGATGTTAGCCATAAAAATCCGCCCTTTGTGCTCCTCAGGAAACGCGTCCGACTGATACACCCGCGCCCCACCGTGCGCCGAACGGTGGCTATGGTCGGCGATGGTTCGTATATCGCTGTAGATGTAAGGGTTAAAGTGCTGTCCCCCTTGACGGTGGTAAATTCCGCCCAGAATGATGTGCCACATGTGCGGAATAACGCAGGCGCTGATAAACAGCTGACCTTTAGCATTGTAGTCTATTCCCCACGGGTTGCTGAATCCATGCGCCACCACTTCAAACTTGTCTTTTGTCGGGTGATAGCGCCACACGCCACCGTTGATATCCACCCCTTCGCCTTGCAGAATATCTTCGGGGAACGGGTCTTTGTGGCGGTACAGTTTTCCTTTTCCCGTCGGTTTACGCACTTTCGACGGCGTTGCAAAACCCTGACAACCGTACAACCAGCCATCAGGCCCCCAATGCAGGCTGTTCAGCGTTTCGTGGCGGTCACGAATTCCCCAGCCCGTCAGGCGTACTTCAATATCGTTCATGTCGGCCACGTCGTCGTGGTTACGATCAGGTACAAAGAGCAAGTTTGGTGGAGCGCCCAGATATAACCCGTCGAAACCCACCGCCATGGCCGCAGGAAAGGCGATGCCTTCCAGAAACACTTTTTTGGTATCAGCTACGCCGTCGTGGTTGGTATCTTCCAGAATCAGAATACGGCTGTTTCCAGCATTTGAAAAACCGCTTCCCCGCGATTCATAATCACGGTTTTCGGCAATCCAGAGCCGCCCCCGATCATCCCAGCAAAACGCCATCGGTTGCGTCATCATCGGTTCCGACGCCCACGTATTTACCTTAAATCCTTCCTTGAGGGTCATGTTGGCAACGGCTTCTTCGGGCGTCAGAAACTTTGCATCCCGTCCTTCCTGTTGCGCAATTCCCCACAACGAGTACATCATTTCCTGTCCGCTGTAATCGCTCCACGTGTTGTTCATTTTCACATCTTTGAGCTCACCCGTATAAATCACCAATTGGTGTTTAATGACCTCTACCTTGCCTTTCGGAATCTGCCAGTCGCTCAGGCGCGCTTTGGCAGGGCCAATCCCCAACTGCCCGTCCACCCGCCAATGCTGCGGGAAGCCCTTGTTTTCGGGATGGTCGAGCACCGCAATGTGTGCCAGATCGGAACGACCTTCTATTTGCATTCCCACATCAACCCAGCCCGCGCGCTGCCCTTCGGCCTTCTCATTTTTCTGACGCGCGGCATTGACTACTTCTCCTTTGATACCTTGCTTCCACGGCATCCGTACAAACAATCCGCCGTAGTCGTACTTACCGATGGTCACGTCGGTTTGGGCTTCTCCCGCCCATTCCAAATCCAGCAAATAGCGACCATCCTGCTCCCGCATCACCCACGTCTGGGTTTCGGTCAGTACGGCATTGCCTTTGTCGTCGAGCAGGTCATAGACCGTTTCCCATTTCACTTCTGTTCCCTGCGCTTTGATGACCTTGGCCGAAACTTTACGCCAATAATCGCCTTCGGGATGATGGAAATAATCGCGGCCGTTGACCCGCGTAAAGCCCCAGTAAATTCCAGTTTGGTGTTTGTGATGACCCGGACTGTACTCCGTTAGAATCCCTTTCCCGTCGGGGGCGATAATCGGATGTAGATAAGGGCGATGGTCGGGTTTTACATTTTGTACCAAAATCGACTGCTTTATACCTAAACGAGCCACCGAAATGGTCGAGTTTTTTGAGTCGTAAACAGCATGTAACACCGACTTTTTTGGCGGAGTTTTCAGCTGTTGTTTTTCCTTTGGAACGAATGCCATTCCTATTAACAAACATAAAATAAATCCCAAAAACGCAGATAATCTCTTCATATCTATTGAATTAAGTCTATTTATTCTTAAAAGCATTCAAATACAAAATGTTCCTTCTACAAATCATTGTTATTTTCAAACAATTGATTTAATATAACGCTACTTTTTAGGTGGCTCAAAAATGAGACATATACCAAAGTCAAGACGTAACCCATAAAATACCACTTTAACAAAGTAGAAATTATTGACCTCAACACTACTCTAATCCATCATGCTGCTATTCTCTACCCGAAAAGTTATTACAACTTTACTCTTGCTCGTTATTGCCTATTCTACCGTCATTGCCCAACAACTCACGGGGCGCGTGTATGAAAATCAAACAGGGAAACCCCTCATTGGAGCCCAGGTTACAGTCGAAGGACTTGATGTCTCAGCCCCCACAAGGCGCGACGGAAGGTACAGTATCCCCGTCAGCCGAGGTGAGTATTTTGTCCGAGTTACAATGCCAGGCTACGTCACCTACCGCACCCTTATTCGTTTTGGCGTTGTTGATTATCAACTCAACATCTCCATGCGCGTTTCGAGTGACCTGACGCAGGAAGAAACCGAGGTCGGCACGCGCGACGCCAATACCCGCACGTACACGGACACCCCCGTGGCCATCGACAACCTCAAAATTGAGCAGTTTGCCGATGCTTTTGGACAGTTGGATTTGAGCCAACTACTCCATTTTGTACTCCCTTCCTTCAACTCCAACCGCCAGTCGGGTTCGGATGGTGCCGACCACGTTGACCCGTCGGTTTTGCGGGGGCTTGGACAAGACCAAGTCTTGGTACTTATCAATGGTAAACGTAAGCACCAAGCTTCGCTTATTTACTTGTTTGGAACCACAGGCCGTGGAAATACTCCTACCGACCTCAACACCATTCCAGTAGCGGCGATTGACCGCGTCGAAATATTACGCGATGGCGCCAGTGCCCAGTACGGTTCAGATGCCATTGCAGGCGTTATTAACATTGTACTGAAATCTAGCACCAATGGACTAAAAGTCAATACCAACCACAGCATTACCGACCAAGGAGACGGCTTTTCTCAAAACTACAGTTTGCACTACGGGAAAGTACTTAAAAACGACGGTTTTTTTGATGTAACCGCCGATTATATAGGCCGAGGGCGTTTGTATCGGCCTTCGAGCAGTGCCTATAATGAAGTACCTCGTGCTAAGTTTGGCGATGCCAAAGTGAACAGTTATAGTGTGTATTTTAACACTGAAGCGCCTTTTAACCGTCAGAAAAAACTATTTTTCTATGCTTTTGGTGGGGTACAGTCACGCAGTACGGATGCTAATTCTTGGACATATGAGGCCGACAACGAACGAAACATCAAAGCAATTTATCCCAATGGTTTTGAACCCCGTATTTTGTCACAAATTTGGGATGGAACGCTTTCGGTAGGCGTCAAAACCAAAACCAATAATGCTTGGAACTTTGACATCAACAATACTTTTGGCCAAAACCAAATGCACTATACCGTTGCCAATACCCTCAACGCGTCGTTGGGAGCCAATTCCCCTCGGTCGTTTGATGCAGGTGGCTTTGGGTTATTGCAAAACGTGACAGGAGCGCACCTGACGCGCAAATTTCGGAATGGCCTGCGTACGACCCACGTAGCATTGGGCACAGAATTACGGGTTGAAGACTATTACGTGTTTGCAGGTGAAGAAGCTTCTTGGAAAAAATACCCCAACGCCGCCGATTTGCCTGGCGGCGCTCAGACATTCCCAGGCTATCGACCCGACAACGAAGTGAATGCTGTCCGTACCAATTTTGGTGCTTATGCCGACCTAGAAACCGACCTTACGCGCTCGCTATTAGCCACTTTTGCGACTCGTTTTGAGCGGTATAGCGATTTTGGAAATGCCCTCAATGCCAAAGTTTCATTTCGACTGAAAGTAAATGAAACCTTCGCCCTCAGAGGGTCAGCCAGTACGGGATTCCGCGCGCCTTCGTTGGCCCAGTCGCATTTTAGCTCTATTTTCAACGACGTTGTGGATGGAGTCTCATTTGAAAAAGTACTGGCTGCCAACAATAGCTCCATTACGCGCGCCCTTGGAGTCAAGCCACTCAAGCAAGAAACCGCCATCAACGCCAGTGCAGGTGCTGTTTTTAAGCCCAATACCAACTTTAGCCTAACCGTGGACGGTTATTATGTGTCGGTCAAAAACCGTATTTTATTGACAGGAGATTTTAGCGAAGACGACCCCGATCTTGCCAAATACCTCAAACCTTTGGACGTAAAATCGGCCTTATTTTTCACCAACGCCTTGAGTACACAAAGTTATGGGGTGGACATTGTAGGAACGGCTTTTTCAGAAATTGGTGAAAAAGGAAAACTCGAAACGATGTTTTCCATGAATTATAACCACCTGTCTTTGGGAAAAATCAACACAACGGCGTCTTTGGCAGGCAAAGAAGACTACTATTTTTCGGAACGTGATCAGTCTTACGTTTTATACGCTGCGCCAAAATATAAATTCAATTTAACTTTTGCCCTTCAACAACCCAAGTTTAATGCAAACCTTCGTTTTATTGGTTTTTCCAAAATTGACATCAAAAGCCACGGCCAAGACGACCAAGGAAATTACATCTCAAACATCTACAACGCCCGTATTATTTCTGATGCCTCCGTCGGATTTTTGCTCAAAAAAGGTACTCGGTTAATCCTCGGTTGCTCCAACCTACTTGGCACTTATACCAACAACCACAACCCCAACGAAAGCGAAACGGGAGGCATGTACGAATCTGTACAAATGGGCTACGTGGGTCGCTCTTTCTTTGGTAAACTTCGTTTTAATTTCTAATTCTGCGCAATCACTTAATCACGTAGATGCGCAAAGAAGCAAAATGAAATCACTTTGTTTCTTTGCGCATCTGCGTGTGAAACAACGCAACATACTCCGCCACTAAAACCCAACAGTGCGCTTCACACTCCCAACGCATTTGCACCAGTGGCGAATTGGCCCAGCGGTAAAGCCACGGGTGTTCGTAGGCCGTCAATAAACCCGCAATAAAAAAGTAAAACCCTTCAAAGTCAGCCTTCGTCAAGGTTGATATATCACGACTCACAGTTATCCCCGCTGTCACGCCTAAGCGCATTAATGATGTTTTTAGCACAATTTCGTCCAAAATCGGTTGTTTTTGAGTCAACAACTGCTGCGTATCTGCAATCAATTTTGCCCGAATGGGTTCCAACGCTGGAATGGTAAAAGCGCCCATGAGCCGAGCTACGTGATAAATAATCGGAACCGTTCTTGGATATTCGTGCGCACAGCGAAAAGGTGCTTCTAGGTAGCGATTGGTCTCAATCACTGACCGAATATAGGTCAAACTATCGTCGTCGTGTCGATTGAGCGGAAGTTGGTATTCATAAATACAATACATCAAATTGGCCAAGACACAAGCGTCAAATTCGATGTACATATTTTTGCCAAACCAAGTGGAATACGCCCGTAAATTTCGATAGTCGGGGTAGGTATTCTTTACTTGTAGCTTCGTCAGGTTTGCGTGCAAAATTAGCTTTTCTTTAAGCCACAACACTTCCTCATCAGTAGGCGATGAAGTCAGATAAATCATGGCTGTATCGTCCACGTCATCGGGAATCCGAAAATGTTCGAATCGGCGAAATAAATAGCCATTTGGAAAATGATTGGACGGCCGTGTTTTCCAAAAATTATACGTTTTGAGACCATCTTTGTTTTGAAAAAGCGGGTACGTTTCTAAAGCTTTTTTTTCAATTACCTCTACCTGTTGTTGGGCTTTCTTGGGCAGCGTTGACTTTATTTTTTGTAGTGTAAACACAACAACGGCCGTAAAAAACACCGTCGTATCTTGCCTTACGTACCCAATCGCGCGGTTGACGCGCTGGGCGGGAAAAAGCCCTTCATCAAAACAACCTTCCCCTTTCGACTGCAAAGCTGCAATTTTTCCGATGATTCTCTCCAGTAGTTCTGCGCTAGTTAAATCCATGTACGAATATCGCAAAATCTTTTTCATCAAAAACACTGGCACCAAATCGCAACTGTAAATCAGCGATTTAAAAGTTTGGCACGGAGTTTGATAGACCCTAATCAAGTAACCTTAATCCATACAATAAAATGAAAAAAGTATATACATCGGTTGTTGCTATGCTCATCGCTGGTATGAGTTTTGGCCAACAAACTTTTATTTTATCACACATCGACCACCGTGGTTTTATCAATCTTTCGGGCGGGATAAGTATGCCAGTCAAATCGCTTATGAAGGGCGACCCCACGGCTCCTTCGGACGTTTCGGCCCTGCGTGGTACTTCGATGCAAATCACAGGAGGTTATCGTCTTACGCGCCGTTTGGGGGTGGTAGGTTCATTTACCAATTGTTTAAATGAATCAAGTACCCAAAAGTTAGTACAAAATATCCAAACAAGTCACTCTGGCGGAAGTTGGAGTGTTTCGGGAGGTACTTGGAACTGCTCGCACTTTATGGTA
This sequence comes from Runella limosa DSM 17973, assembly GCF_000482465.1. Classification (GTDB taxonomy): domain Bacteria; phylum Bacteroidota; class Bacteroidia; order Cytophagales; family Spirosomataceae; genus Runella; species Runella limosa. The sequence continues at coordinate 670,930 of NZ_KI519420.1, read as the reverse complement.
GGCCCTTACCTGACGTTATCCAAAGGACTTTTGATGTTCGATGCCCGCGTCACAGGTGGTTATTCTTGGATTGAGCGTCCATCGACAGAGCTCAAAGGGCAGTTTTATGATGTGCCTTTGACCATCAAAACCTCTCAAACCAAAAGCGGTTCATTTTCTGTGGGTGCTGGCAGCAGCATTCGTGTGAAAGTAACCCGCAATTTTGCCCTCGCCGTCCATGCCGACTACATCAGCACACGTGCGTCGTACAACAACCTCACCAGCACCCTCACCATCGGTGAAGATAAGGTAGATGACAAAATCAGAGAAGTACACCCAATAGGTTTATTGAGCTTTGGAGGAGGTTTAAGTTTACTCTTCTAACTCAATACCTTACAAATAAAAACGCTTCCCCAACTCTGCAAAGAGTTTGGGGAAGCGTCAACAAAATCAGTTATCTTCTTTAGCTTTTTCTCTTCAACACGATACCCGCCAACGGTGGAATCGTAATCAACATCGACTGCTCCCGCCCATGCCACTTGGTAGGCTCGGCCTCAATCGGCGTGGTATTGCTCACGCCACTACCAAAATACGTAGTCGAATCGCTGTTAAACACTTCTTCCCAACTACCCGCCGCAGGAACACCTATGCGGTATTGATACTGTGGCGTTGGCGTCATGTTGAGCACAACCACTATCGTATCGCTTGGATTAATGCCTTTGCGCATATAAATCACAATCGAGTTGTCGCGGTCTTGGGCATCGATCCACTCAAACCCTTCGGGTGAGAAGTTATAATCGTGTAAAGCTGGCTGACTACGCAGTGTTTGGTTGAGTGCCTTCATACAGGCTTTCATCCCTTGGTGCGAACCATGGTTGAGCAAATGCCAGTCGAGCGACTGCTGGAAATTCCATTCGCGTTCTTGTCCAAACTCCCCACCCATGAATACTAGCTTCGTTCCAGGGTGCGTGTACATGTACGTAAACAACAAACGGAGGTTGGCAAAACGTTGCCAATCATCACCTGGCATTTTTCCAATCAGCGAGCCCTTTCCATACACCACTTCATCGTGCGAAAGTGGCAACATAAAGTTTTCGGAGAAGGCATAGACCAAACTAAAGGTGATTTGGTCTTGGTGCCAACGACGATACATTGGGTCTTTTTCGAAATACTTCAAGGTGTCGTTCATCCAGCCCATCATCCACTTCATTCCAAATCCCAAGCCGCCCAAATACACGGGACGAGAAACTCCAGGGAATGCCGTCGATTCTTCGGCAATGGTTTGAACATCAGGAAATTCTTTGTAAACCGCTTCGTTCATTTCGCGCAAGAGCGAAATCGCTTCTAGGTTTTCACGACCTCCAAATTCGTTGGGAATCCATTCGCCGTGTTTGCGTGAGTAGTCGAGGTACAGCATCGACGCCACAGCATCTACCCGCAAACCATCGGCGTGGTAGCGTTCCAACCAGAACAAAGCATTAGAAATCAAAAACGAGCGCACTTCGTTGCGGCCATAGTTAAAGATGTAGCTTTTCCAGTCGGGGTGATAGCCTTTGCGTGGGTCGGCGTGTTCGTAGAGGTGTGTTCCGTCAAAATTGTACAAGCCGTACGCATCGCCAGGGAAGTGAGAAGGCACCCAGTCCATCAACACCCCAACGCCCGCTTCGTGAAGTTTTTCAATCAGGTACATCAAATCTTGCGGCGCTCCCATGCGCGACGCACACGAGAAATAGCCTGTGATTTGATACCCCCACGATGGCGGATAGGGCGCTTCCATGATGGGCATAAACTCTACGTGCGTGAAGCCCATTTCCTTGACGTAAGGCACCATTGCGTCGGCAATCTCGCGATAATTAAGGAAACGCTCTGGATCAGCGGGGTCACGCATCCACGAGCCCAAATGCACTTCATAGACCGACATTGGTGCATTGAGGGCATTATTCTTGCGACGGTCGCGCATCCAGGCTTCGTCTTGCCATTCGTACCACGTATCCCAAACCACCGAGGCCGTCTTGGGTGCAACTTCGCACCACAAAGCAAACGGATCCGCTTTTTCGAGGTCTTGGCCGTGGTTATTGGAGTGAATAAAGTATTTGTAAACTTCGCCACGACCAATATTGGGGATAAACCCTTCCCAAATACCCGAGCCATCCCAGCGAGCGCTTAGTGGATGGCTTCCACGGTTCCAGCCGTTAAAATTTCCAATCACCGAGACGAAACGCGCATTGGGTGCCCATACTGCAAAGTAAGTACCAATGATACCTTTGAACTCGACGACGTGCGAACCGAGTTTTTCGTACAGTTTGTAGTGCTTTCCTGATTTAAAAAGGTAAATATCAAATTCGGAAAACAGGGAATATTCTTCAACATTTTTCAACTCCACGGCTATTTCGGCAGTTTCTGCTGCTTCTATAACGGGTTCGGCTTTCTTGCGCGTTTTTTTAGGGACAGAGGGTTCGGCTACAACTTCTTTTTTTGTTTTGGTTGATTTTGCCATAATATTGAGCTTAGAGTTGGTTCACTATAGGTTATATGCCGCAAAATAGATTTTTTCGAGCCATAATTGTACTATTAAGTTTAAAAAATCTTTTTCACATTAAAATACTCACCCTACATCTTTAACGGGCTACCTACACAAATGGATTTTTTTGACATCAATAACATCTTTTTTGAGGCATTAGGCTACCAAATGAGCCACCTCGAATTTTGGGCAACAATCACTGGTGGCGTGGCGGTTTGGCTTTCAGCCCGTGAAAATGTGTGGAGCTGGATCATTGGCTTGGTCAACGTCGTACTGGCTTTTGTGTTGTTTTATCAGATACAATTATATCCCGATATGTTTTTGCAGGTGTTCTTTTTCATTACCAACCTCATCGGATGGTGGCAATGGAAATACCCGCAGGCAGCAGAAGCTAACCTCAAAAACGAACTTAGGATTAGTAAATTATCGGTTCAACAATGGCTTTTCTTGGGCGTCGGTGGGCTTATTTGTACAGCACTCTTAGGCACTTTTGCCAAAAACTTGCACGGATTACTTCCTACCTTATTTAGTCAGCCCAGCGCGTTTCCTTACATGGATTCTTTCACTACGGTGATGAGCATTGTCGCTACTTTTATGCTCATTCGCAAAAAAATTGAAGCATGGTACGTGTGGCTTTTGGTCGATGCCATTTCTACCTACATGTATTCCCTCAAAGACGTGAAGCTGTATGCTTTGCTTTACTTTATTTTCTGTTTTATCGCCGCTTTTGGGGCTTACAACTGGACAAAGGAATACCGAAATTATTCCAAATAGAGCCAATAATTACTGAGAAATTTTTTGGGCAATCGCCACCGCAAAATCTATCGCTTGGTGCATGGGAGCTTCGTCCACATGGTCAATGGTATCTTCTGGGCGGCGAATATTAGGCATGGTTCCCTCGGCGTCTAAGGCCGAGAGCGTCATGCAAGGAATCCCTGCTCTGACAAACCAAGCGGAGTCAAAATCAGCCGTATGCCAGTCGCCTACGGCTATTTCTTTAAATTGGGGCTGGGTTTCAATCAATGCCAGTGCCGCTTTTGTTAGGTCATTGTTGTATTCAATCAACGACAAACTGCCTGTTTTTGTAATGATATTCAACTGGCCGTTACCCAAGGTATCGAAGTTGATAAGGTAATTTTGGCGGCTTTTATCAAACTTTTTCTGAAAGTAATGATAGGCTCCTATCATGCCTGCCTCTTCGGCATTGGTAAGTACGACTTCTATCTCAGTATCTTTCAGTAACGCCTTCAACTTCTCCGCAGTTGCCAACGCAGCCACCACACCCGTGGCATTGTCACTCGCACCGTTGGTAAACCCTTTTTGCCAAAACCCTACCGTTCCCAAAATGGCTTGCCCCAGAAAATAAGTAACTAACAACACCCGAATCACCAATAGATACTGGTTTTGGGGCAAATGATAACTTAACCCTACAACCGAAACCGACAATGCCATCAAAATCATAGTTGCCCGAATGGAATTACGAAAGCCATCTTTGGTTTGGCGTCGGTACAAAAAAGAGACAGGAGCAGAGTCGAAATGTGCCATCAAAATCACTTTTTGGCCATTGGCTTTTTTTCCATAACGCCCAATCACGTTCTCGGCACGCACCAAAGGCGGGGCGTATAGCAACCAAGAGGGCCGCCAATCGAAGTAGAGAACTCCATTAACCGCAGCGATAGCCACCAAAAGCACTGAAACTATTCCCCACCACTGTACACTCAACAGCCCAATCGCCAAAACCCCAATCAACCAATAAATAATAGGAACGTAAGTCGCTGGGGTTTGAAATGCTTGTTTTTCAACGGTAAAGCCGTTTTTGTGAAGGATTTCGGCAATGAGGGTCGCCGTTTTTGTGTTTGAGCTACTTCCAACACCACGGTGCGAAAAAGCAGTGAGCTGTCTTAAAAGTGAGGATGTTTGTAAAGCCATTCGTACTGGGGGCTAGTTGAAACGTCGTTTAGGAGCAAGGTTGTATCGGATACCTACACCAGTAGTAAAGCCCGCGCCTTTGGAGACAAACCTTGCTTTATCGGTGGGTTCTTGGTTATTTTTAATCGCCACTTCCATCTGCGCAATGTTCATCATTCCGAACATTTGACGCGCATACATGCTCAATGTCCAACGGCGTGACAATGCCCAATGAATACCTGCATTGAGTTCGGCATTGATTGAATGTTGGCGAACCACCCCAACCGAACCTGAATACGCCAACGAATCAGTCCATGTATGCCCACGCGACGTGATTAGGCCACTAAATTTCGTAAAATTATAGGGTGTATTAGAACGAACGTATTGTAACCCTGCACCGAGGTGTGCTTCCAGTTTATCATGAAAAACCCGTACTCGCCAGTTGGCACGAATAGGGATACTCAAGAAACGAAAGGAGTTGGTTCCAATGACTCGGTCGGTTTGGTATAGATAGACAAGATTGAGCGGTAAAGCATACGCCCCCGTTTCTACCGAAAAATAAGGGTTCAAGATTCTTCCTACTTTGAGGCCGTAGATGGGCATAATCCCCGACCCTCCTGAGCTATATTTCTGGAGTTCCCCCGCCACCATGCGGGTTTGGCTACTTAAAATACCAACGTCGGTACCTACGTACCAGTGTCCTTTAAAAAGGCGGTTTTGGCAAAATCCTGACGACAACGAAAACCACCACAACAATCCAGCAAGCGCGTAACCGTGTTTCATGGGCAGGGAGGGTTAAAATTCTGAATCTGTGGCTAATATACGAAAATGTCAGATGCTTTTCAAACAAAAATTGGCCAAATAAAGGTTGCATACCTTTATTTGGCCAATTTTTGTTTGTAGCCTCTAAGTCAGACTGAATATTAAAATCGCAGGTTCGATCTGACTGGCGTCTGAACGCGTACTAAAACCAACCTGAACCCAAGTTGCGGAAAGGCCAAGGAATAGACAAGAAAATAACTACGAGTGCGATTAAGTAAAACGTAAACACCTTTGCGTGGTTTCCTTTTTTTCCTTGGGCGTTGCCGACCGTAATAAGAGCTACGGCAATAAGCATCCCAACAAGGTGCTCAACGGCAAAAAAGCGGTAAAATTTATCGCTCATCATATCAAATCGTACTTTCACACCAATGTTCATGAAGTACAAAATCAAACCGATAAGTAATTGTGTATGCGTCGCAATCATGGCAAACAAATACACTTTAGAATACGGGGCATTGCTTTCACTTTTCTTACCGAATGCCGTAATAATAGCCGCTATCAAAAGCCCTAATACGACATATCGCAAGCCTGAGTGGGCACGAACGAGAATTTCCATTTGGGATTGGGTTGTTTAAAGTGGCGAGCCACTGTTATCTGTTAATTGTTGACTAAATACCAGACTTTCAACTATTTCACAAAAATTGAAAGCGTTGTTGCTTCATATACGCCCAAGTTTGCATCCCGAACATTTTCCATGATAGGTCGTAGAGCACAGGTAGCTTCGTCGATGCAGTCGTCGCATTTTACATAAAAATGCAAAGACACACACGGCGTTGGGGCAATGGGCCCATCAATAACCCGAATCACTTGCGCAAAATTGACACGTTCTGGATCAACTCTCAGCATGTACCCTCCGCCTTTGCCTTTTTGGCTTGATAAAATACCGTGATTACGCAGTTCCAACAGAATAGCCTCTAAAAACTTCTTAGGTATATTTTCGCGCTCTGCAATATGAGAAATAAGCACAGGGCCTTTGCCGTGCTCTTCAGTCAAAACTTTCAAAGCTTTGAGGGCGTATTTGGCTTTTTTAGAAATCATGAGTTAATCATTATGGTTGAGGGTTATAAACGAAAAAGACTTTTTTGCAAATCTAGTCGATTTGAACAATAGATTATCATGTTCAACTCATATTTTTTACGACTTTTTTCTATAGTCTATTAAATTTGAGTACATTATACTTGGCCTAACTCAAACGATCTTTGAAACTATCGTAGCCATATTCTTTGACAAGTTTAAAAGTACCATTTTGCTGAAATATACCAATCGAGGGCAAATTTACCCCGTTAAAGGTCGTCGTTTTGACCATTGTGTAGTGAATCATGTCATCAAATACCAACGTTTGCCCGATTTCGAGCGGCTGGTCAAAGGAATAATCTCCCATAAAATCCCCCGCCAAGCAAGTCATTCCGCCCAGGCGATAGGTTGGTTTTCCTACCTGTGGCTCATGGTAAGCCCCCAAAATACGCGGCTTGTAAGGCATTTCAAGGGTATCGGGCATGTGCGCCGCAAACGAGGTATCTAAAATCGCCACCTCAATCCCTTGGCTATTGACAATATCCAAAACCGTGGAAGTCAAATAGCCCGTTCTCCAAGCAATCGCCGAACCTGGCTCTAAAATAACATCTAATTGGTATTTTTCTTTTAACCTTTTTACCGATTGAATGAGTTTTGGAATATCGTAGCCTTCACGCGTCATTAGGTGGCCACCGCCCATGTTTAGCCATTTGGCTTGGTGCAACAAATCTCCAAACCGCGCTTCCAAGGCTTCCAATGTTCTCTCAAGCACATCCGAGCCGTTTTCGCAAAGTGTATGAAAATGAATACCTTCAATACCCTCAGGAAGCGTTTCTCCAAAGTGGTCGCGAGTCACGCCCAAGCGTGAGCCAGGCACGCATGGATTGTACATGTCAGTATCTACTTCCGAATACTGCGGGTTGACCCGAATCCCACACGAGACACTTGCCTCTGGGTGAGTGGCATTGTAAGCACTTACTTTGTCTTTAAAACGGTTCCATTGAGAAAGCGAATTGAAGGTAATGTGACTACTGCGCTCCAATACTTCATCAAACTCGTTGTCTTTATAGGCTGGAATGTAGGTATGCGATGGGTATCCTAAATACTCATTAATCAGTTTAATTTCGTTTAGCGAACTCGCCGTTGCGCCAGGCAAATATTCCTTGACAATCGGGAAAGCACTAAACATCGAAAAACCTTTCAAAGCCAAGATGATTTGGCAGCCAGCCTCGTCCATCACTCCTTTGATAAGTTGTAGATTCTGACGCAATAAGCGCTCTTCCAATACAAAACAAGGCGACGGAAGGGTTGTAAAATCAATAGACATGTTATTTATATTGTCGAGTGACGAATGATTGAATCTTTATTTTATACAAATTTGTTGCGATACAGACGACAAATATAAAACTATAATATGAAAATCGGACTTGTACTGTCGGGAGGAGGCGCCCGTGGCATCATGCACTTAGGCGTTATTAAAGCATTGAACGAACAAGGAATCGTCCCCGATTTTATTGCTGGCACAAGCGCAGGAGCCATTGCAGGTACTTTGGTAGCTCACGGATATAGCCCCGACGAAGTATTGCAAATTCTGTTAAAGACCAATTTTCTCAAATACTTACGTCCCTCATTTTCAGCCCCAGGGTTACTGAAAATGGACAAAGTTGAAGATTTATACCTCCAATTACTCCCCCATAATTCGTTTGCCCAGCTCAAAACACCGCTCATTGTGGCGGCTACTGACATCGAACAAGGCGAAATCGTCTATTTTGACCAGGGCGAGCTCATTCGCCCACTTATGGCTTCAAGCTGCCTGCCAGGTATCTTTGCCCCCGTTAATTTTCAAAAAAGGATGTTAGTCGATGGGGCAGTTCTCAATAACCTTCCCATTGAACCCCTACTCGACCGCCAGGCAGATTTTCTCATCGCTTCCAACTGTAACCCACATTCCTTGGACAAACCCCTCAACTCTACGCGCACCATCATTGAACGGAGTTTGCTTTTGGCTGTTCGCAACAAAACCCAAGAAAGGCTCCAACGCTGTGATATTGTGCTCGAACCCAAAGAAGTAGGCCGTTATGATATTTTCGACGTGCGCAAAGCTCGTGAGATTTTTCAGATAGGTTATCGTTGTGCCCTCAAGCAACCAATGCTTCTTTCTTCCCTCTCCAAAAAGTAAGGCTTCCAATTTCATCAAATTGACACACTAAATAGACGAACTACCTTTTTTTAAAGACGAAAACCTCAATGACACACCTTGGTGTCAATAAAATTTAACATTCTTTTTTTACTTTTTTATTGTATTTTTTGAAGAATTTTATTTTAAATTTGCATCGAAAAAAAAACGTTGCACTGGGATTACCATGGCTTATTATTCGCCTAAAATACCTAGAATATTCGCTTAAAAACGCTTATAATAGCAAATTTTTCTTTCCAAAGTACCCATTTTTCCATAGATGATTTTTGGCAAATTGGCACTTTCGCAGAATTTACTTCCTATTTGATTTCTTGGATTATTTGATTTACTTTACGAACGGAATTTTCTTAACCTAACTAAATCTTGATATGACCCAAAACTCTACTTTCTCAATTTCTTCGTATTTCTTATAGCGCTGCTATTTTTCATTCCAGACAGACAGACAGACAGACAGACAGACAGATTCAAAACATCGAATAACACAAGCTACGTTCTTACCATAGTAGTCTTATATAGTTATTCTATGGTGTGGATTCTATAGGTATTTCTGTCGATGATTAGATAGCCGTTTTTGCTTTTGCGCTCACGCGATTTTCTTAACCATAACTAATGTTTCACTTATCTAACCAAACTAAATCAAATCAAACATCCCTATGAGGAAAATTCTATTTCTGAGCTTCCTGTTGATATGCGCAGGTTGTGTCACAGTAGTGGCTCAAGATCGCAAGATTACAGGAAAAGTGACCTCGGCAGAGGACGGGAGTGCCCTGCCAGGTGTGTCGGTAGTAGTAAAGGGTACGTCGAAAGGTGTGAATACCGACGGGAATGGAAGCTATTCAATAGATGCTTCTAACAGCTCTACATTAGTGTTTAGCTTTGTTGGTACAGTTTCTCAAGAAATTTCGGTTGGCAACCGTACCCAAATCAACGTTACTTTGGCAGCTGACACCAAGCAATTGTCGGAAGTGGTAGTAACGGCGGTTGGTATCCAGCGCGACAAGAAGGCGTTGGCCTTTGCCGTTTCTAACGTAAAAGGTTCTGACTTACAGCAACGTTCTGAGCCTGACCCACTTCGTGCATTGAGTGGTAAAGTGCCAGGGGTTAACATCACAGCAGGTAACGGTGCCCCAGGTGCGGGAACTCGTATCACCATCCGTGGTAACAACTCATTTACAGGTAACAACCAGCCCCTTTTCGTTGTGGACGGTATTCCTTTTGACAACGGAGTAAACTCTACCCAAGGTTACAACCAAAATACAGTAACCTCAAACCGTGCGTATGACATTGACCCTAACAACATTGAGTCAATGACGGTATTGAAAGGTGCGGCGGCTTCGGCACTTTACGGTTCGCGTGCTGCCAACGGGGTTATCGTTATTACCACAAAAGCAGGTAGCAAGTCTGCCCGTAAAGGATTGGAAGTAACCTACAATTCTTCTTATTCAATGGAAAAGATTTCTTCTATTCCAGACTATCAAAATACTTATACCCAAGGTTCAAACCAGACGTATAACGGTGGGTTTATCGGTAACTGGGGAACTGTATTCCCTTCTGAAGTAGATCGCGTCAACGCCGCACTTGGTTTTGAACGTTATTCAAAAATTATCGATCCAGATTATCCTGCAGGTACCATTCCTCACCCATTGGTGGACCAAACGGTAGCTTATGGCGCAGCACGTTATAAAACAGCTTTCCCTGAGTTATTACAAGCAAATGGCCGTGGTATTGCCGTACCTTTGCAGCCTTATGACATCATCGGTGGATTCTTCCGTACGGGTAATGTCATCGAAAACGGCGTTCAAATCAACTCTACTGGTGACAAAACTTCGTTGAACGCCTCTATGTCGCGTACCAAAAATGAAGGGATTATCCCAAATTCATCCACTGATCGTACAACACTTAGCTTTGGTGGAAATGCTACCTTGGTCAATGGTTTGAACGTTAGTGGTAGTGTCGCTTACACACGCACCAATCAAACAAGCCCACAATCAGGTGCTGGTTATTACGCCGACTACGGCGGACTTGCTTCTGCGGGTTCGATCTACGGTCGCTTGTTTTATCAGCCACGTAACTTTGACCTCGCTGGTTATCCATTTGAAAACCCAGTGGACGGCTCAAACGTTTATTTCCGTGCGTTGGATAACCCACTTTGGACTGCGAAATACAACCTCTATAGTTCAAGCGTAAATCGTGTGTATGGAAACATGGCATTGAGCTACGACGTAACGCCTTGGTTGAATTTGACGGCTCGCGGTGGTTTGAACACTTACTCAGAAATTCGCCGTAACACCATTCGCCCAGGCGGTACTTTCCAGCCATTGGGTTCAGTTTTACGTCAAGACTTGACCAATACTGAGGTTGACTTTACATTCTTAGCAACTGCCCAACATGACTTTACAGAAAAGTTCAACGCAAAGCTATTGGTTGGTTTTAACCCTAACGAACGTAGCTATAGTGAGTCAGGCGTAGCTGGGTCTCCTGTAATTGATCCAAACGTAATGACAACTGCAGCTACTTTGACCCAAACTGCCTACGAATATTCTCGTAAACGTCGTTTGTACGGTATTTTCTCTGAATTGACCTTGGGTTATGGCAACTATGCGTTTATTACAGCATCAGTTCGTCAAGACCACTCTTCTACATTACCTGCGGCTAACAATAGCTATTTGTACCCTGCTATTTCGGGATCACTTATCGTTACAGACATCTTAGCGCTTCCTAAGAATATTATCAATTTTGGTAAAATCAGAGCTAACTACGCTAAAGTAGGTAAAGATGCCGATCCATATCAGGTAAATACGGCTTACAACTTGAGTCGTACGTTTTACAATGGTACGGCCATTTCAACCGCGTCTCTACCAAGCCAGTTGAACAACGCTACTCTACGACCAGAATTTACTTCTGAAGTAGAATTAGGGGCCGAACTTCAATTCTTGAACAACCGCATTGGTATTGACGTAGCGCATTTTAATCGTGTTTCTACCGATTTGATTGTAACGCGCCAGTTGCCAAACACCACTGGTTTTAACACGGAAATTACCAACGCAGGTAAAATCTCAAACAAAGGATGGGAATTGGGTTTAACGCTTGTTCCAGTAAAATTGCGTAACGGCTTTACTTGGACTTCATTTGTAGCTTACACACGTATCCGTTCTAAAGTAGAAGATGCAGGCCCTGGAGGCGAAATCTTCATCGGTGGTACTGGTCTTTCGTCATTGGGAACTATCTTCCGTAATGGATTGCCTTATGGCCAAATCTACGGCTCAATCAATGCCCGCGACGAAAACGGCAACTTGTTGATTAACCCCAATACTGGTTTGCCAATCCGCGCGGCGAGTGCATCCATCATTGGAGACCCTAACACAAGATATACTGTAGGTTGGACAAACACAATATCTTTCAAAGGATTTAACTTGAATATCTTGCTTGACTACAAAGCAGGTGGAAGCTTGTTCTCATCTACTGCGGCATCGTTGTTGTTGCGTGGTCAGTTGAAAAACTCTGAAAATCGCGAAGGTATGCGCGTAATCCCAGGTGTATTGGGCGATCCAGCTACGTACAAGCCATTGTTGGGCGACGACGGTAAGCCTATCAAAAACACGATTGCGATGTCTGCCTTCCAATACCACTTCTCGGACGGTTATGGTGCATACGGTGCTGACGAAGTAAACATCTACGATGCTTCAGTAGTACGTCTTCGTGAAATCTCTTTGGGTTACGAAGTTCCTAAAACGTTCTTGAAAAAATACCTCAAAGTATTTGGTGGGCTCCGTGCCTCAGTATCAGGACGTAACTTGTGGTTCTACGCTCCAAACATGTTACAAGGTTTGAACTTTGACCCTGAAGTTTTGTCAAACTTCTCGGATTCAAACATTCAAGGATTTGACTTGGGAGCTTCCCCTTCAACACGCCGTTTTGGGGTGAACTTAACGGCAACGTTCTAACCAGTAGCCCAATTCATTCATCATTCAAAAGAGACATACAATGAATTACAAAAACATAGTTAAAACACTGTCGCTAGGAGGACTTATTGCCATTGCAAGTTCTTGTACTTTGACAGAATTGGATATTAACACCGACCCCAACCGCCCAGCGACAGGTTCACTAGCCCTTTTGTTACCTGTAGCCGAAAACGCCGCCATTAATGCGCACGCAGCGGTCAACAATGATGCCATGGGCTTTGCGGGTCTAAGCACGGTTAGTGACTCCTATAACCTTAGCAACACGTCTTACCAAGGCACTTGGAATGCGCGTTTCCGTGAGCTTCAGACCATCGAAGAAATGTTGAAAGCATCAGCCGATGGTAAAAACCCCGTTTACCGAGGCATTGCCATGACCTTGAAAGCGTTTTCGGTAGGTCACATGGTGGATATGTTTGGCGATATTCCTTACAGCGAAGCGTGGAAAGGAAATGCCACTGAACCCAACAAAACACCTAAGTTTGATAAGGATTCGGAAATCTATGAAGACCTGCTAAAATTGTGCGACCAAGCAGTTGTAGAATTGGCAAAACCACAAGCTGTAGCCGTACAAAACGACTACTTTGGTGGTGGTAGCGCTGCTACGTGGACGCGTATTGCAAAATCGGTGAAGCTCCGCTTGTTGCTTACGTCTCGTAAAGGCCGTGCCAACGGAAATGCCGAATTGAAAGCTGCTTTTGAAGCAGGTGGTTACATTACTACTGCCGCTCAAAACTGGTCGTATTTGTATTCTAAGCAAGTAGCTCCTGAAAGAAACACCCACCCTTGGTATGCAACGTACGCAGGCCTTGGTGACCCAAGCTACATCAACCACCAGTTGATGGGAGAAATGCTTCTAAACAAAGATCCACGCTTGCCTTTCTATTTCTATCGTCAGACAAGCCGTATCTTGGATCAAAACAACCCAACTGACCGTGGTACTACTCCTTTTGGTGGTTCTTACTTGCCATTGCGCGCTACATTCTTAGATGAGTATAAAAAAGCCTTTAGTATCACAGGCGATCTTCCTGCGGCTGACTTGGCTTACATCGCTGGTTTCTTTGGCCGTGACCGTGGAGACGTATCAGGAGCTGCTGCCGATGGAACGCTTCGCGCTACGCCAGGTTGTTATCCTGCTGGTGGAGTGTATTCTGACCGCAGTGTCGCTGCCGTAGGACTTACTGGCCAGGCTTCCCTTAACACGGGTGGTGATGGTCAATGGCCTATCATCCACAGCTGGAATACTAAGTATTACCAAATCGAGGCGATTTTGGATAACACAGGTGTAACAGGCGACGCAAAAGCGTTGTTTGAAGCAGCCATGCGCGAGCAAATGGCAGTAGTAGTAGCACAAGGGCTAAAGTCGGATCCAACCCGCGCCAAAGCACCAGCTACAGCTGATGTGGACGCTTACGTAAAAACTTGGTTAGGTCTTTATGACGCTGCTGCAAGTAATTCGGCGAAATTAAACGTCGTAGCCAAACAACTTTGGTTCTGCTCTTGGGGACAAGGAATGGATTTGTGGAACTTCCAACGCCGCACGGGTTATCCTATCCAAGGCCAATTTAAGCAGTTCTCGGTGGGTATCATGACCCCAATTTCTAAGCCACCACGTCAGTACGCGTTGCGTTTGCCTTATCCTCAGTCAGAAGGTGCATTGAACCCTAACGCATCGAAGTACATCACAGATGTGATATTTGACCGCGATCCAATCTTCTGGGACAAAGTTAAAGTAAAGTGGGAATTCTAAGAAAATGTCGAATTTAGAATGCAGAATGTCGAATTTTCCTCTTGACATTCTGCACTCTCTAAACATAAAGAAAGATAAAAATGAAAAAAACACTTATATATTCACTATCTCTGGCGATTTTCCTTTTGGTAGGATGCCGTGATGAATCGTTGAACCCAAACAAACCTTGGGAGCCGGGTGTCCATGGTTGGGGCGTTTTTGACGGAGTAGCTGAAGCTGGAAAAGCTAATATTGCAGCCAATGCAAAAACATTCCCTCTTGCAGGCCAAGACGGTGCTAAAATTGATTTTAAAATTCGTTGGGTGTCTCTCGACAATCAACTAACAGTCAACAAGATTGCTGTCAAAGTTGACATGATTGAGTCATATACCGACCCTGATGGCAACCCTAAAACAGTCTCTTTGGGTAGCGGCGGGAAAGTGGTAAAAACCATTGATGCACCTGCTGGAAATCGTCAGTGGAATACATTTAGCATTACTCCTGCGGAAATTTATAACCTTTACAAAGATGCAACTGTTAAGTATGATAAAGTAAATGCAGTCAAAGTATTTGATAACCCTGCTCGCCCTCGCCCTGCGGGTGCTCGTTTGCAAGGTGCTAAAACAGGTGCTGCTGCCGATGCTTTTGTAGTCACTTGGGAATTGACAACCTCTACTGGTTTGGTGTTCAAAGTATGGAACGAAGACAGTATCTGCCTTGACCCTACACCAGTATCACAAGCCAACGCAAACTGCCGCCTGAACTTTTCAGTGAAATAAGCACTTGTAAATGACTTGTATCAATAGCAGATTCTTCGGGGTCTGCTATTTTTGTTTTTGGGAGGGTTTTATTTATTTTTGATTTCTAATCTTATCTAAATGTACCTATGGAGCTTGAAGGGGAAGTAAGACGAATGAGCCGCAAGGTGGCTACTTTAGAAGATATTCTTTCAGATTATATTGTTATTACGGAGCGGGATAATCGCCAACTGCGCGCAGATATAAGGGCAATAGGCGACCGTATGGAAGCCGATACCGCTAAACTAAAGGCCGAGATGTCTGAGTTCAAAAATGGGATGTCTGAGTTCAAGAATGAGATGCGGGCCAGTACCAAAGACCTCCATAAGAAAATGGGCGATTTGAGTCGTAAGTTGGGTACGTTTGTGGAAGATTTTGCCGCCCCCAACCTGCCTCGTATCGCCGCAGAATATTTCAATGAACCTAATCTAGTCAACCATTTAGTGCGCTGGACGCGTTATAATCCAGCCAACCGCGCTGACTCGTTTGAAGCCGATGCTGTCACCGAGACTGAAAATATGGTATTCTTTTTAGAAGCCAAATTTTCACCTCGCAACGACGACATTAACGAATTACCCGCTCGTATTGAAGAGTTCAAAAAACGATTCCCAGAATTTAAAGGCAAAAACTTAGTGACCATCTTTGCTTCTTGGTCTATCAGTGAAAACCATTTGAGAATGCTCACAAAAATGGGTGTTTATGCCTTGGTCATGGGAGAAGAAACAATGGAGTTGGCTAATTTTGATGCCCTCAAATAATGCGACTGGGGTTAACGCTCTCTTTACTGTTTTTTATTACTAACTCGTGGGCTCAAACGAAGTTAACTTTTTATGAGCACATCCAACCCATCATTGCCAAAAACTGCACGGGTTGCCACCGCCCTGGTGGCATTGGGCCTTTTAGTCTTCAAACCTACCAAGAAGTAGCCAAACGGTCGGAGTTTG
Organism: Runella limosa DSM 17973; assembly: GCF_000482465.1. Taxonomy (GTDB): domain Bacteria; phylum Bacteroidota; class Bacteroidia; order Cytophagales; family Spirosomataceae; genus Runella; species Runella limosa. The sequence goes on along the minus strand of NZ_KI519420.1, from coordinate 655,060 downwards.
TGGCTAAAGTCACTCAAATTCGTTACATGCCTCCTTTCCCTGCCGACCGCTCTTTTCAGCATTATGCCAACGAACGCGGACTTACTGATGAAGAAATTGCGTTGATTCAGCAATGGGTAGCGCAAGGGAGTGTGGAAGGGAAGAAGCAGAGGGTAAAGGAGAAAGATACCTCCTTCGTCGGTATGACAAAAAATCGACAACCTGACCTGATATTAAAAATGCAAAATGCGTTTACGGTTCCCAATACGGGCGTTGAGGAGTTTAGGTACTTTCATATTCCGACTGGCCTGACCGAAGATGTGATGGTGGAAGCCATCGAGTTTTTGCCTGGCAACCGCAAAGTGGTACACCACAGCCGTGTGATGGTCGATACGAGTGGACGTATGGCGGGTTTGGAAGGAATGCACGGCGCTGACCCAAAATTGGCCGAATTTCAAAAGATTCCGATGGCCGATGAGTTTCTGTACGGCTGGGTGCCTGGCAATGACCGTATTCAGTTTCCTGATGGCGTTGCTAAGAAAATCAGGGCGCATTCCAACCTGATTTTGTACATGCACTATTCACCCTCCGCCACCTTCCAAACCGATCAATCAGAAATCCGTCTTTACTACACCCGTAAGCCCGTCGAGCGCGAAGTTCAGTCATTGATTCTTCACGAGCAGCACATCACCAACCCACCTTTTTTGATTCGCGCAAACCAAAAAGCGTCATTTTTTATGAGCTTAGGCCCGCTCAAAGAGGACATTTCAGCGATTTCGATTTTGCCCCACATGCACTATTTAGGCAAAACCTTCAAGTCGTTTGGAATCACGCCCGACGGCGACTTGGCTCCGTTTATTAAAATTGACAATTGGGATTTTAATTGGCAAATGACCTACCAATTTGAAAAGCTCGTGAAAGTACCCCGAGGCACCGTTATTTTGGCCGAAGCAGCCTATGACAATACGGAAGAAAACCTCCTCAATCCCTTCAAACCAGCCCGCGACGTAAGCTTTGGCTGGAATACCACCTCCGAAATGATGGAAATGGTGATTTATTACGTTCCCTACCGAACAGGCGACGAAAATCGATTGCAAATTACTGCTAACAAGTAACTGACTGACACGTCGGGCGTCGGGTTGTGAGCAACCCTCTCCACGGTGAGTCGGGTTGCTCACAACCCGTTTGGCGTGGAGGGTTGCTCACAACCCGATGTAATCAATCCAATCCAACAAAATCAGTATAAAATAGCCCTATCGACTTTGGCAGGAAGCGGGCCTACGGTGCTGATTTTCAGCGCGGCGATATTGGCACCTGCTTGGGCACATTCGGCAGGTGTTTTTCCGTCCAGCCACGCCGTCAAAAACCCTGACCAGTACGAATCACCCGCACCCGTGGCGTCTTTTACTTCAATGGGGCGACCTTCTATTTCGACGTAGTCTTTGCCATAATTAGACGAAACAATGCTTCCTTTTCCTCCCAACGTAAGACAAACCAACTGCGCCCCCATTTGGTGGAAAGTCTGAATAATCTCTGCATTTGAGCGAACTTCGCCAAAAATTCGCTCGGCGTCGTCTTCGCTGAGTTTCACAAAAGCGCCGTTTTTACAATAATCCGCAATCACCTGTTGGGCTTGCGCACGGTCAGGCCAAATAGGCGGTGCATAATTGGCATCTAGGCTTACGATACAGCCAGCAGCTTGCGCCCTTGCTGCCGCATCTACAATGGCGCTTTGGGCAGGCTCTTGGCTCAAGGCAAAGCAGGTAGTATGAAAAAACGACGCATTTTGGAGTAACTCGTCCGAAATATGTTCCCGTTGAATCATTCGGTCGGCCGTACGGTACGCAATAAAATCGGGCGTTCCTTTGGTACGTGACACCAGCACAATACTTGTAGGAGCCAAGGCATCTTTGGCGATATAAGTTGTATCAACGCCCGTTTCGGCCACTTTCTCAATGAGATAATTGCCCACATTGTCGGTACCGACGCACGACACCAACGCGGTCTGGTTGCCCAAACGTGCCATGTTGGCGGCTAAGTTGGCGGGGCTTCCTCCCTGAAAACGTTGGAAGGTAGTGGTGTCAGTTAAGTTTTGGGTAAACTCCGTTCCGATAAGGTCGGCCAGCAGTTCTCCGACCGATACTAAAGCGTATTTTCTGTTCATCATAGGTATATTAGTAATGGTCTGCAAGTTAGAAATGCTTTCGTGATTTGCAAACTAGAAGGTCTTGATAGACAAGGAATTTACTTTAACGCTGCTACCTTCTGAAGCAATTGAGATTTCTCCCGCGTTTTTGGTGGGAAACACCCAATTGGTCATTACTTTTTCTCCGCCTTGGGCAAACACCTCCACGATTGATTTATCTACCAATACCCTCACATACAATTTACCTTTTCGGAGCGGTACTTTTACCCGATCAATGCCCGAAAAACGGCGATGAAAGTCGGTCAAGCCCGATTTTGTGCGGTCGAGCGAAAGCTCTTGGGTAGCCACATCATACCGCAATACGGTCGCTTCCTCTCCACTTTGAAGCAATTTAAGTGTAAACCCTTCTGATTTTTGAGGTTGAATCGCCAGCTGCAAATCGTACGAATCTCCTTGAAAAGGCACTTTCCATACACCACTGATGGCCGTATTTTTAGCCACTAACGCCTTTTTACTCATCACTTTTTGCAACACAGAAATAGGTCGTTGAAAAAGCCGATAACCGTTGGGTGTCATGCGTAGCGACATCTCACGCGGTACTGAAAACGCACCTCGCCAAGTATCGCCCGTAGGAATATCATTGGCATATTCCCAGTCGTTTACCCAACCTATCATGATTGGCTTTTTATTTTTTGCGGGAAGATTATTAAACGGAATCCCCGCATAGAAATCTTTCCCTTCGTCCACGTATAAAATTTCTTCCTGTTTTTGAGAAACAAATTGCTTCCCATCAAAGTCACCAACAAAGTACTGCATCGCCAAATACCCTTTTTGCCGATGCCCACTCGAAATCATCAATACCCACTTCGATTGGTTTTTACCTTTCCCTTCCACGGGTATTTTAAGCAGTGAAGGACATTCCCAAATCTTGGTCATATCGCCTTGTTTGCCAAATTCGCTCAACAACGCCCACGTTTTCAAGTCTTTGGATTCATAAAACTGTACGGTGTATTCCAGCGGTTTTACCACCGTCATAATCCAAGCATTGTGTTCAGGATACCAAATTACGTTGGGGTCACGAAAGTCTTTCATTCCCAAATCTAGCACAGGGTTTTTCTCATACAGTTGCCATGTCCGCCCTTTATCGCTGCTATACGCAACGCTTTGGTGCTGTGCTTTTCCTTCAATGTGCGACGTGTAGATGGCTACCAGCCCTTTATGAAACCCTTCCTCAAAAAAGCCTGAGGTATTGAGGCTATCGACCACCGCACAGCCCGAAAACACCATGGTCGTTGTGCCGTCTGCATTGGGATATTCGGGTAGCGCAACGGGTAGAGTCTCCCACGTCACTAGGTCTTTGCTCACGGCATGTCCCCAGCTCATGTGCCCCCATTTGTTACCAAAAGGATTGTACTGATAAAACAAATGATATTCCCCATCAAGATAGACCAGTCCGTTGGGGTCGTTCACCCAATTTTTGGGAGGAGTATAATGGAACGTTGGTCGAAAATCTTGCGCCAATCCCGAAAAAAAAGTCATCAAAAGGCAAACGCTAACCAATAGCTGTTTCATAAATTCTGTGTTAGTTTTAAAAAAAACGACAGGGAGAAAAATCGAGGGAGCAAGCTACTAAAAAAAAGATAACCAAATGGACAATGGTAGTAGTGATTAACTACTACCATTTGCTTTCATTCGTTCCTTAACCTATCAGTATTTTTAGTATAAATATCAATTTCAGAAGAAAGTGGGCAAGTTTAAAAAACTTGTTTCAAATAACTGTGCGGTACTGTGCCGCTCAAAGCGAAATTTACAAAAATCTTTCCAAACTATACGTCATTTTTTTTGCAAGTGACTACTCAGCCCCTCAGAATAAATTAAGCAGCGAAAAAGCCAAATTCTACTTTTTTTACAAAAAACGGTTCTCCTATCTTACTGTCTCAAAGGCGGTTGGGAAAAACGCAGGCAGCCAAGCATTCGTTTCATCTTATTTTGTGAAATTTTTATGCCTAACTCGACGTTAAACAAGCATAGTAGAAACCAGTAGTCACCATAACGTACAGTGCCATGAAAGATCGTATTTTAAACATCCTTGAAGAATTTGGCGTTGAGCGCCGCGCCGTCACAGAAAATGTACATTTTGTAAAAGATTTAGGGTTTGACAGCCTCGACACTGTTGACTTAATGATGAAGCTTGAGCAAGAGTTTGGCTTGCGCATCCCCGACGAAGATTATCACAAACTCACTACATTGAGTAAACTTATCCAGTACCTTGAAGAAGAACAAAGCGTTGCGATGGCCGCCTAAGGTAAGCAACCCATTCAAACACTTTTAAGAGGATATGGCTATGATGGTCATATCCTCTTTATTTTTGTGACTTACTTGTACACGACTATGTACCCTTTATTCTCGGACGAATACTACATGCAATTGGCCCTTTACGAAGCCGAAGCCGCCGCCGAAGCAGGCGAAATCCCCGTGGGAGCGGTGGTCGTATGCCAACGTAAAATCATTGCCAAAACCCGCAACCAAACCGAACAACTGACGGATGTCACTGCCCATGCCGAAATCTTGGCCATCACGGCAGCTGCTTCGTATTTGGGCGGAAAATACCTCCGCGATTGTACGCTTTACGTAACGCTTGAGCCTTGCGTGATGTGTGCGGGCGCACTGTACTGGTCACAAATTGGTAAAGTCGTCTATGGTGCTTCCGACGAAAAACGCGGTTTTTCACTCGTCAAACAGCCCCTGCTCCATCCCAAAACGTTGGTTCGCCGAGGCGTACTTGAAGAAGAAAATACGCAATTGCTGAAGAATTTTTTCCTCAAGCTGCGAACATAAAACGCGGGCATGATGTTTTGCTCTCGAACATACAATCTTACTTTTAAAATAAACAACCAATCACATGGCTTTTACATTAGATCCGCTTCCATACGCATCTGACGCGTTGGAACCCCATTTCGACCAAACGACAATGGAAATCCACCACGGTCGTCACCATAATACTTACGTTACAAACCTCAACAATGCCGTGGCAGGTACACCAAACGAAGGTAAAAGCATCGAAGAATTGGTAGCCAATGCAGGCGCTATCTCACCAGTCGTTCGTAACAACGGCGGTGGTCACTGGAACCACACTTTTTTCTGGAATATCCTTTCACCCAACGGTGGCGGCGCTCCAGTAGGTGATTTGGCGGCGGCTATCGACGCTAAGTTCGGTTCATTTGATGCGTTCAAAGATGAGTTCAAAAAAGCAGCATTGGGTCGTTTCGGTTCAGGCTGGGCGTGGCTTATCAAAACCGCAGACGGAGGAGTAGCGATTACTTCTACTCCTAACCAAGACAACCCGTTGATGGACATTGCCGAAGTAAAAGGCACACCGATCATCGGTCTTGACGTGTGGGAACACGCCTACTATTTGAAGTTCCAAAACAAACGCCCCGACTACGTGGATGCGTTCTGGAACGTGGTAGATTGGAACAAAGCCGAAGCTACTTTCCAAGGAGCGTAATTGCCAACGAAAACAGCCCAAAAGCTTAATAACTTTTGGGCTGTTTTACACCAAAGCATAGCTTATTTTTTCCAACCCTTTGGTATATACTTTTACAATAAAAATACGATTAACTGCCTAGCATATACCTTATACAATATTCTCTTGTCTCCAATTAGTCAATTCTTGTTGTAATGTTTCGATTTGTACTAATTGGTTAGCAATAATTACGTCTTTAGCCGCTATCACCTCTTCCTTGCTCCGCAAAACAAGCCTTATTGCCTCATTTTCATCCATTTTTTTGGTTAAAATAGTGCTACTATTCAATTTATTTTCGTTATTGTCTGAGAAAAGTTGATCAATCTTTATCCCAAAAATTGCGGCTAACTCAGGTAAATATCTAGCTGAGGGGTATGTATGACCCGCTTCCCAAGAACCGTAAGTGTTGGTTTTGATACCAAGTTGCTCGGCCACAGCCTGTTGGGTCAATTTTGAGGCTGCGCGGTATTGACACAGCTTTGCTCCAATACTACTCATGTGTTGGCTGTTGTAGGTGAGAGAAAAATTTGTACAAAATCAAAATTACAAAGATAGTTTGTCCAAACAAATAAAAAAGCCGTTTTTTTGATATTTTTTGTCAAATTTTCGTATCAGCTCTAACTAAAATTAATTCTATGTTTGTTCCATCCGAAAGCAGCCACTCGCAATAGTGCGGGACTAAAACCCTTCGGTAAACAAAAATAATGGAAAAATTAACAGAAAGTAAGTTTGGAAAATTTGAGGGAAATGAAATAACAGGATTAATGTACCTCAAAGGAGGCGGTGAATGTACAGGTGGTGGCGCTATAAATAGAGGAACTGAAATTAGAAATGGAGTTATATTTGACGTTTGGAGTGAATACGATGCCGACAGTATTGGAGCTGACGGTGCAGTAACTTACACAAGGTACAGAACTACTGCTTATGAACGATTAGAAGTTGGTGATTGACATTAATGTTAATAATTTGTTCGTACTAAGTTACTACTTTATTAACAGTAAAGGCTTAAATCTCTTTAACAGGGCAAAAAAGATTTGTAAAAATAATTTTTTTTGCCCTGTTAGTTATAATTTTATCAAACAAAAAATATTTTATAAATTTTTATTACTTAATTTCTGTAGAACAATGAAAAATGTCTCAATAAGTTGCCTTTTTGTATTATTTTATTCTTTTTGGAGCATGGCGCAAATACCCTCTAAATTGAAAAACTATTACTCATTGATTAATAGCGCAGAAATTGCAATATGTGACAGTAATTATTCTATTGCCTCTAAATATTACACAGAAGCAATAGATTTAGTAGAATATCCATTTGCGCAAGATATTTACAACGCTTCTATTTGCTCAATAATGATGCGTGATTTTCAAAGTACACTAAAATTATCACAAAGGCTTGTTTTGAAAGGTTGTGAATTAGATTTCTTTCATAAATTTATCTACAAGGAGTTTAGAAAAGACAAAAAAAGGTGGTCTTTATTTATGAAAAATTACCCATTTTTACGAAAAGAATTCTTGAAAAAATACAATAAAAATTTAGCCATATCACTAAAAAAAATGGTTGAAGCAGATCAAAATTATTATTGCGAAGCTCCAAAACAACTAAGCAACAATATATTTTCTGATAGTTTATTTAAAAATGATAGCTACTTGGCTAAAGAAATGATGAATATTTTTAAAAAGCACGGTTATCCGACAGAAGAATTAATAGGTGTAAACATAATAGATACATCAATAGTTTTTTTTCCTACTTTCAATGTATTAATACGGCACAATTACCAAAAAAAACGATTTGATTTTACTTCTTATCTTGAAGAAGCTGTTCATTCGGGAAAACTTAAATCGGAGCTATTTTGTAACTGGTATAGTTTCCAAAAGGGGGGGAGTGGTTATGGAGAGCAAGGATTAATTGAACAATTTAATTGTGGTTTTTATTTATCAAAACTTTCTGGGACAAAAGAAAAAATAAATATCAATCGTCTTTCTATGTCATTACCACCTATTGATGATTTAATAAAAAAAATAATATTTTATCATTGTGTAAAAAATAGAACTTTTGTTCTCTATGCTCCTATAGGTATCATTCCAGGCTACGATAAAGAGACAGAAAGTACACTGCAAAGATTTAGTATTCACTTGCCGTATAAAGTAAAAGAATGTACTCCAAAATAATAATTACTTTTACCTTTTATTAATGAAAATATTGTATGATTTACATTTTTGCACCCGTTTCTGAAAAATCCGTAAATATTGTGATATCATATTTACTTTTGCAAAGAAAAACAAGCTGGTGTAGAAGCGAAATAAACCCTTTTTTAGAGATACAAAACAAAATTACTACAAACAACCTTTTTACATCATTTTGGTATAGAAAGGGAAGAATAGTTTATAGCAATACTGCACAAATTGAGATACTGAAAACGTATTTAAGTTCTGAACATTTTATTGCCTCCGACTTTATAATCCATCAACTGGAACAAAAACCTCACATAGGCAATTATTTTCAGCGATTCCCCAACAAACTCTGGCATTTAGAAATGGCAAGGCAGGCGGGTTTGGGTGTACCCGATATGCTTATTACTACTCAAAAAATAGAAGCACAAGAGTTTATCAAAAAGTATTCATCAGTTATCAACAAATCCATCAAAGACTCATTCACTGGCACTTTTGAGGGCGTGTATTACTACAATCATACCGAGCGCGTATCAACAGAGGTAGTGGAGGAGTTAGATGAAGAGTTTTTTCCTACATTATTTCAAGAAGAAATTCCTAAAGAGTATGAGTTAAGGGTGATTTTTGTGCATGAAAAAATGTGGGCAGGAGCCATTATGTCGCAAAGCGACCCTAAAACTTCCTTGGATTGGCGCAACTATAACCACCAAAAACCCAATCGAATCGTACCTTACAAACTACCAAGTGAGGTAGAAGAAAAAATAAGAAAATTTGCTCAACTGGCCGACCTCAACACGGGAGCTATTGACATGATAGTGAGTAAGGATAAACGCTATGTTTTTTTGGAGTGTAACCCCAACGGACAAATTAGCATGGTATCTGAAAAGTGTAATTATCCCATCGAAAAATACATCGCCGATTTTTTGGCAAACGCATGAACCAAAAAGAAATGGGAGAGATTCCCGAATTAAAAGGTGTAAATGGGTTACCCGTCACCTTCAAACTCCTGACCAAAGTGGCTGTAAACGAAACACCCAAAAAGAATCTTTTTTTTTACGTTGCGGCTTATCAAGGCATGGCATTGGCCGAGGCTTTTGAAAAACCCTATTCAAAAATTATCAACTGGCAAGAATAGAATGGCAGAGTCATTTTTTAGATTGTATGCTTGCTGTTTATTGGTAAAAGGAACTAAACGAAGCATGATTTGTGACGTACAACGAGGTAGTTTTCATTTAGTGCCTAATGGACTATATGAGATACTTACTGAGCATAAACAACGCGCTATCAGCGCTATAAAAGCGACTTATCAACACCAATACGACGAAACGATTGATGAATATTTTGATTTTTTAGTAAGCAATGAGTTTGGTTTTTATTGCGAAGAGCCTGATTTGGAGTTGTTTCCAGATATTTCGATGGATTGGGAAGTACCTTTTGAGATTACCAATGCCATCATTGATGTAAATACCCAAAGTCAACACGATTATACGCGTATTTTAGACCAATTTGAAAATTTAGGATGTCGCCACTTTCAACTAAGGGTTTATGTTGAAAAACCATTGAATTACTATGTAGATTTATTAGATAATCTTGAAAATCGACGTATCATTTCGGTTGAGTTACTTATCAAATTCGGTGCTGAAACTATCCTCGAAAACTTGAAAAAATTGACAGATAAGTACCCAAGGATTCACAACTTGATAGTACATAGTACTTCATTCAATCAAATCAACCCCGACCCGTCGGGCATGGGAAATGTGGTCTTTGTTAAACAAGAGATTAGTAACGCAAACCATTGCGGTTTAATCTCGACGGACTACTTTTCAATCAATCTTACAACTTTTTTGGAATCCCAAAAGCACAATACCTGCCTCAATCGCAAGATTTCGATAGATGTCGAAGGTAACATCAAAAATTGCCCTTCGATGACCAAAAGCTATGGCAACATACGCGATACTACGCTCCGTGAGGCTATTGAAAAACAGGGATTTAAAGATGTATGGTACATTCATAAAGACCAAATAGAGGTTTGTAAAGATTGCGAATTTCGGCATATCTGCACCGACTGTAGAGCATATATTCAGGACCCCAACAATATCTACTCCAAGCCTGCCAAATGCAGTTACAACCCCTACACAGCTACTTGGGGTGATGATAACCCTACTAACAATCCGCTGCATGGTAAATGAGTAAATTTCCCTTTTACAAACAGCTTGACGCGATGGATTGCGGGCCTACGTGCCTACGGATGATAGCCAAGTACCATGGCGTGTCGCATAGCCTTCAATCGCTCCGCCAACGTACTGAGATAGGCAAAGACGGGGTCAATCTACTGGGCATTGCCCAAGCCGCCGAACAAATAGGATTTAGGACACTGGCCGTAAAAGTGTCGCTCAAAAAACTTCTCCAAGATGCGCCCTTGCCCTGTATTGTGCATTGGCAACAAAATCATTTTGTGGTAGTACAGCCCCCTCGCCCCCAATGGGGGAACTTTTTTCTCCCTTCTCCTGCAAGGAGAGGGGCAGGGGGCGGTCCGCAGCGCGGTGAGGTTCAAGTCGCTGACCCTGCCAAGGGGCTTCTCACTTACACCCATGCCGAGTTTGAATCGGCTTGGGCTACATCAGAAGAAAATGGCGAAAAAGTAGGCATTGCGTTACTTTTAGAGCCTACACCCAAGTTTTTTGAAGATAAAGACGCTCTTGACCAAAAGACGCAAAGTCTTGGCATTGGCTCGCTGTATGGCTATTTGTGGCGATATAAACGGTTATTGGTTCAGTTAGGACTGGGGTTGTTGGTAGGTAGCGTGCTACAATTAGTATTGCCTTTTCTCACACAATCGGTGGTAGATACGGGCATCCAAACCCGCAACTTGCATTTTATCTATTTAGTATTGGCAGCTCAATTGATGCTGTTTGTAGGACGGATGTCCGTGGACTTTATCAGGTCATGGATACTAATGCACATCAGTACCCGCATCAATCTCAGCATTTTATCGGATTTTCTGGCCAAGCTGTTGCGACTCCCCATCTGGTTTTTTGACAGCAAACAAACGGGTGACCTCATGCAGCGCATCGGCGACCATAGCCGTATCGAAAGTTTTCTGACGGGTACATCCCTCAGTACGCTCTTTTCTGTATTGAGTTTGATTATTTATGGAGGCGTGTTGGCCACTTACCATTTGGCCATTTTTGGGGTGTTTGTACTTTTTAGTGGATTATATGTGACATGGATAGTTTTGTTTTTAAAATACCGTCGGCAGTTAGATTACAAGCGATTTGCATTGGCCTCCCAAAATCAAAGCAGCCTAATACAGCTCATTACGGGGGTACAAGAAATAAAAATGAACAATGCTGAACACCTCAAACGTTGGCAATGGGAAAACCTGCAAGTAAAGCAGTTTAAACTCAGTATGAAAGGTTTGGCCGTTGGGCAATACCAGCAAGCAGGGGCAATGTTTCTGAATGAAGGCAAAAATATCATCATCACGTTTTTGGCAGCTACGGCAGTAGTCAACGGGCAGCTTACGCTTGGGGCAATGATGGCTTTGCAGTACATCGTGGGGCAAATGAACAGCCCCGTGGAGCAAATGATCCAGTTTATGCAACATTGGCAAGATGCTAAGATAAGCTTGGAGCGATTAAATGAAATACATGAGGTGGAGGATGAAAGCCCCCAAACCCCCAATGGGGGCTTCAATACCATTTTTAAAGCCCCCACTGGGGGTTTGGGGGCTGGATTGTTGCTACAGAATCTTTCTTTTACCTACCCAGGGGCGGGCAACGAGCCTGTTTTGAAGGATGTTAATCTATTTATTCCAGAAGGAAAGATTACGGCCATTGTGGGTACAAGCGGGAGTGGCAAAACAACCCTTCTTAAACTGCTATTGAAATTTTATCCTATCGCTACTGGAACTATTTCCACTCCTTTCGGCGACTTACAGGCTTTAGCTGCTCGTTTTTGGCGGAGTCAGTGCGGAACAGTACTACAAGACGGGTTTATTTTCTCAGATACCATCGCCAACAACATTGCCGTAGGCGACGAAACTCCGAACATTTCTCGGCTTTTATATGCTGTAAAAGTAGCTAATATCCAAGACTTTATCAATTCATTGCCTTTAGGTTTCAATACCAAAATAGGGGCAGAAGGAAATGGTATTAGTCAGGGTCAACGGCAACGCTTGCTCATCGCCCGTGCCGTGTATAAAGACCCTGCTTTCTTGTTTTTTGATGAGGCTACTAATGCCCTTGATGCTAACAATGAGCGGGTGATTATGGAAAACTTAGAGGATTTTTTCAAGAGTGGACCAGCAGGTCAGCGAACTGTCGTGGTCGTAGCCCATCGGTTGAGTACGGTCAAGAATGCCGACCAAATCATCGTAATGGAAAAAGGAGAAATAGTAGAAGTAGGCACACATACCACCCTCACAAACCGCCGTGGTAAGTATTACGAATTAGTCAAAAATCAGTTGGAATTGGGAAATTAATCATGCCAAATCAGCCACAAAACCCTATTCACCTGCGGAGTAGCGAAGTAGATGAAATTTTGAGCCTGCCGCCTGCGTGGTTGGTTCGGTGGGGCATTACTGTATTTTTCTTTGTACTGCTAATACTGGTATTGATAGGATGGTTTGTCAAATATCCCGATTTAGTAACTGGCAATTTACGCATCGTAAGCGATAATTATCCTAAGTCAGTCAATGCCAAGCTTGATGGAAAACTGGTTAAACTCTTCGCAAAAGAAGCCGACTTTGTTCAGAAAGGGCAACATTTGGCTTTTTTGGAAAGTACCGCCGACCCAGAAGAAGTACTTGCTTTGGCAGCCGTTGTGGATTCGTTAGTAATTGATAGCCAACGCAATGATTTGCATAAAATGTATCAGTTATCTATACCTTTTTATTTTCAATTGGGCGAATTACAAAAATCTTTTCAGGTGTTTCAAGAAAACTATGTTCGTTCCAAGGCACTCTTGAAAGGGGGGAGTTTTGACCAAAAAAAAGCAGCATTACAAAACGATCTCTCGCAACTTTCGATACTCGAAGACAACCTTAATACCCAGATTATCAACCATAAAAGCGATTTAGAACTGTCCGAGACAGACCTCCAAATGAATCAAAAATTGCAAAAAGAAAAAGTAGTAGCTGACGTAGAAGTACGACGTTCGCAAAGTATTTTTATTTCTAAAAAACAGGTACTTGACCAAGCCAAGACGGCCTTCAACAACAACGGAATGGCACAAAATCAAAAAAGGCAAGAGTTGCTGGACTTAGAAAAAACGCGGATTGAGCAATATAACAGCCTTTTTCAGGCCATAAATACCCTAAAAAGCGACATCGAAGCTTGGAAACAGCGCTATGTAGTGAGTGCGCCAGTGATGGGTAAAGTTTCCCTTTTGTTACCCCTCCAAGAAGGTCAAACCCTCAAAGCCAACCAAGATTTGTTTTATATACTTCCCCAAAGCTCGGGCTTTCATGCAGAGATGTATCTGGGACAGTACAATTTTGGGAAAGTAAAACAAGGGCAAGAAGTAATTATAAAATTACCCAGTTATCCTTTTCAAGAGTTTGGCACAGTGCTTGGACAAGTTAAAAGCATTTCCGAATTACCCCAAGATAGCACCTACTTACTCAAAATCAGCTTTCCAAAAGGGTTAGCTACCTCTTCAAAACGAAAAATTCCATTTCGCAACGGAATGATGGCTACTGGCGAAATCGTAACTGATGATTTACGTCTCATTGAACGGCTTTTTTACGACTTCCGAAAAATGTTAAAAAGGTAGTTTTTACGTTCTTTCTTCACTGCAACAATTTTCGCTTCTATTGCGTATTTGAAAGGTACAAAATAAACTTATTCGCGATTGTGGTTGTTATCATCTACCTTTGCATATTAAAATCATACTTCGCCTATTTTGACACCTTCCATGGCTGCAATTAATTGCTCATTTTGCGGCAGACGCAAGAACGAGGTTCAGCTCCTGCTTTCGGGCATCGATGCCCATATTTGTAACTTCTGTATCGAACAAGGATACGGGGTAGTGCAAGAAGAGTTGTACCCAAAAAAGAAAAAAGAAAAGCCTTCTACCCCGAAGTTTAACCTCGTTAAACCACTGGAAATGAAGCGCTACCTCGACCAATACATCATTGGTCAGGACGAGGCCAAACGGACGCTTTCGGTGGCAGTTTATAACCACTACAAGCGGTTGATGCAGCCAAAATCAAACGATGATGTGCAGATTGAGAAATCGAACATCATCATGGTGGGGGAAACAGGAACGGGGAAAACGTATTTGGCCCGTACCATTGCCAAAATGCTCCAAGTGCCTTTCTGTATCGCGGATGCGACCGTCGTGACCGAAGCAGGTTATGTAGGCGAAGACGTAGAAACCATCTTGACGCGTCTCCTCCAAGCGGCCGATTACAATGCCGAAGCTGCCGAACGCGGCATCGTGTTTATTGATGAAATTGACAAAATTGCGCGCAAAAGTGATAACCCTTCCATCACCCGCGATGTGAGTGGCGAGGGGGTTCAACAAGCGCTTCTTAAATTGTTGGAAGGCTCAGTGGTAAACGTACCGCCGCAAGGAGGTCGTAAACACCCCGACCAAAAACTCATTCCGCTTAATACCGAAAACATTTTGTTTATCTGCGGAGGGGCTTTTGATGGTATTGACCGCCACATTGCCAAACGTATCAACTCGCGCCCGATTGGGTTTACAACCGACCGTCGTTTGGGTGAAATTTTCGACAAAGGCAACTTGCTCCGCTACGTAGCAGCCCAAGATCTCAAGTCGTTTGGATTGATTCCTGAGCTTATCGGCCGTCTTCCAGCGTTGACGTACCTCAATCCGCTCGACCGCGATGCACTTCGTCAGATTTTGACTGAGCCTAAAAATGCGTTGACGAAACAATACAAAAAATTGTTTTCAATGGAAGGCATCAAGCTCCATTTCGACAACGACGTACTCGAATACATTGTTGACCAAGCGTTGGCGTACAAACTCGGTGCCCGTGGTCTGCGCTCCATCTGCGAAGCCATTATGACCGATGCAATGTTCGATTTGCCATCCAACAAAGACGTTACCGAGTTTACCCTTACGCTCGATTACGCCCGCGAGAAGTTTGAGCGCTCTTCTATGCACGTACTTAAATCAGTTGCCTAATGACACCGCTCGTACTTCTTCACGGCCACGGTATTGATAGTTCAATTTGGGAAGGCATCAAGAAATACCTTCCCAAATACCCTATTTTTACCCCTGAACTTGCCTCCGAAACTCGCTTTGTGAGCATCGAAGACTACGCCGCAGGGCTTCGAGAGTGGTTGTTGGAGCAAGGCATTGAGCGCTGTGTGCTGGTTGGGCATTCGATGGGTGGCTACATTGCGTTGGCTTTTGCCGAAAAATACCCTGAATTGTTGGCTGGATTTGGGTTGTTTCACTCCACCGCTTACGCCGACGATGACGCCAAGCGCGAGCAACGCCTCAAAACACTCCGTTTCATGGAAACCCACGGAGCGGCGGCGTTTATTAAACAGGCCTCTCCCAACATGTATGCTGAAAGCTACCTCGAAAAGAATCCAGAGGCGCTTTCAAATCATGTTCAAACGTACTCCCAATTGCCTACTAATGCGGTGATTGCGGGCTTCAAAGCCATCATGAATCGCCCCGACCGTACGGCAGTTTTGGAGACGACATCCCTTCCTGTTTTATTCATTTTTGGGAAAGAAGATAAATTTATTCCTTTTGAAAAGAACATCGGGCTCAGTGAACTTTCCCAAAATGCGCAGACGCTCGTGCTGGCCGAAGTAGGCCACATGGGTATGTTTGAAGCGCCCGAAGCCTGCGCAAATGCGTTGGCGGAGTTTTTGAAAAATATCGAATAAGGGACTGCTATTCTTGGCTTTCTGAAAGAATCTATGGAACTTTGACCAACAGTTCTCGCTTCTACCCCTAGAAACGGTGCCTGCGAAAGCCTCCGTGCGGATGTTTTCAAGCTATTTTACCCACTAAACAAATATGCTCTCGAACGAAACTCTATTTTTTGGAGCGTTTACGATTTTTGTCATTTTCGTAATGCTCATCGACCTTGGTGTGTTTTCCAAGAAAAAAAGTCACATTGTTAGTTTTAAAGAAGCAGGTATCTGGAGTGCCATTTGGGTGGCGCTGTCGGTTGCCTTCTATTTCTTTATCAAACAATACGGCTACCTCATCCACGACGTGTCGGATATGGCTCATTTACAAGAAATTGTAGATAAATACGCCAAACATCTTGTCCTTGTTCCCGATAACTTTGAAGCAAGTCTCCAAATCTTTGAAAACAACATGGCCCTGGAGTACATCACAGGTTATTTGGTGGAATATTCGCTGTCGGCCGACAATATTTTTGTCTTTATCCTGATTTTCAATTCGTTTGGTGTCCACGAAAAGTTCTACAAAAAAGTCTTGATTTGGGGAATTTCGGGTGCTGTTGTGCTTCGTTTTATCTTCATTTTTGTAGGCTCGGCCTTGCTCCAACAATTTGAATGGATTATCTACATTTTTGGTGGTTTTTTGGTTTACACTGGGGTGAAAATTTTGTTCGAAAAAGAAGAAGACGAACAAATGAATCCCAACGATCACATCGCGGTGAAGTTTGCCTCAAAATACTTCAATGTGTATAAACGCAACGTCATCGACCACTTTTTTGTCTATCACAAGCGGTTCAAAAAATGGTACATCACACCTATTTTTGTGGTGGTAATTGTGATTGCTTTCACCGATTTGATTTTTGCCGTGGATTCTATTCCCGCGATTTTCTCCATCACCAAAGACCCGTACATCGTCTTCTTTTCCAACGTATTTGCCATCATGGGGCTACGTTCGATGTTCTTTTTCTTGTCGAGCATCATGGATAAGTTCCACTACCTCAAGCCTGGCTTGGGCATCTTGCTTTCGTTCATTGGAACCAAGATGATTGCCCACAGCTATTTGGAAAAATGGGGCTTCAAAACGGTGTACTCGTTGTACATCATTGTGGGAATTTTAGCCGTGGCGGTCATTGCTTCGTTGTTATTTCCCCCTAAAGAAAAAACACCCGCTAAAGCATGATTTATCACATCGTTTCCTCGGCTTATTGGGCTGAATTTGAAGATAAAGCGGCTTATTTCAGTGAAACATTCGACGCTGAAACATTCATCCATTGTAGCTTACAAGAGCAGATTGCGGGTGTCTTGGAGCGGTATTATGTGGGCGCCACGGGCTTGGTTTTGCTGCACATCGACGAGTCAAAGCTTACCTCAACGCTGCTTTATGAACCTGCTCCGCACAACGGAGAGTTGTTCCCGCACATTTACGGTGGTATCAATCGCGAAGCTGTGGTGGAAGTAACCCCTGTTTCGTAGTTAATAAAACACCTTCCCGAAAGTTTAAAACTTTCGGGAAGGTGTGAACTTTCGGGGAGTTTTCAGTTTTACACCTCAAAAACCATATACTGGTCTGGAATCTCGATGTGTCGGAAGCCTTCCGCTTCGAGGCGATGTTTAAAAGCGATTTGGTTGTCATACTCCCCGTGTACCAAAAATAGCGTCTTCACTTGCGCGGGGTCTTGGCATTTCAAAAACTGAATCAATTCGTTGTAATCGGCGTGCGCTGAAAACGAATCCATCACCTCTACCCTCGCCTTCACTTGGTACGTCTCTCCAAAAATTCGCACTTCCGAATCACCGCGTTTTAGCGCTCCACCAAGACTATCAGGAGAACAGTAGCCTACCAACATGATTGTGTTATCAGGGTTGAGGATATTGTTTCTGATGTGGTGTTTAATCCGTCCCGCTTCAGCCATCCCAGATGCCGAAATAATTACACAAGGCTCTTTGAGGTCGTTGATGGCCTTCGACTCCTGTACATCAGACACATAGTGCAAGTTAGGGAAGTTAAACGCATCGCCGTCTTTCTCGATATATTCCAAAATATCAGGATTAAAGTATTCATCATGCTTGCGCATGATAGAGGTTGCCTTGATGGCCAACGGACTATCAATAAATACTTTCAGACGGGGTAAAAGTCCTTCGTTGGCCAATTGGTCGAGGGCATAAATGAGTTCTTGGGTGCGGTCAATGGCAAAGGCAGGGATAATCAATTTTCCTCCTCGCGTTACGCACGTATCGCGAACCACCCGAAGCAAGTGCGCCTTCATGTCAGGTTCAGGTTCGTGCTGACGATTTCCGTAGGTTGACTCACAAATAATCACTTGGGCTTGCGGGAATGCCTCGGGGCTGCGCAAGATTTTATCATCAGGACGACCTACATCCCCCGAAAACGTAATTTGCTTGTCAATGCCTTGGTCTTTGATGGTCAAATGCACCGCTGCACTTCCCAAAATATGCCCCGTATCGGTAAAGCGTACTTTTATCTCGTCGGTATTGAGCCAAAAATCTTGGTGATAATCGACTGTCACCAGCAATTCGAGGGTTTTGCGCACGTCGTTTTCGTCGTACAACAACTCCAACTCTTCGTCACCACGCTTTTTGCGACGCTCGTTGATTCGCTCCAAGTCTTTTTGTTGGATAAAAGCGCTGTCGAGCAACATAATATTACACAAGTCGGCCGTAGGTGGTGTACAATAAATGGGGCCGTTAAAGCCCTTACGAACCAAGCGAGGTAGCAACCCCGTGTGGTCGATGTGGGCGTGGGAGAGCACCACAAAATCAATTTCATCGGCTTTAAAGCCAAAGTTTTGATTGAGATCTTGGGTATTAATTCCTTGAAACATCCCACAATCAAGCAACACTTTTGTTCCTTTTTCGGTCGTAATCAGGTGCTTCGAACCTGTCACACGGCGCGCCGCGCCAAAGAATTGTATTTTCATCTAATTTTTAGTTTATTCTGCATTTTATAGAACACGGATTGGGCAGCCCCATCTGCATTCG
>NZ_KI519420.1:527146-636127 GCF_000482465.1 Runella limosa DSM 17973 | reverse complement strand
CCATCTGCATTCGACACTCAAAAATTCGGGTTGTGAGCAACCCTCAGCACACTTATTCGACATTCTGCACTCTACCCTCGACATTCTGTCATTGCCCTTAGGGTTTTGTTACTACTTCATCCAAATTAAGCATGGCATTGGCCGTTACGGTCAATGCAGCCAGTTCGGGCGTGGCGTTGCCATCGTTGGCCAAAAGTTTTTTGGTAGCGCTAGTATCTTTTCGATAGTTTGCCAATGATTTGTTATACAAATTAAGTAAAACTTGTAAACGTTTGGGAGAGATGGATTGGTACGTCAAGCGACGATAGGCTTCGCGAATTTGCTCCTGTGGGCTCGCATACTTTGCCGCAATTCCCTCCGAAAAACAATGTGCTGCTTCCAAATAAACGGGGTCGTTGAGCGTCACCAATGCCTGCAACGGCGTATTGGTTCGGATGCGCCTTACTTGACAAAATTCACGGCTTGGGGCATCAAACATCACCATCGACGGATAAGGAGCCGTCCGTTTCCAATAAATATATAACGCCCGACGGTAGCGGTCTTCTCCCGCGCTTAGTTGCCATTTTGCCCCATCGTAGGGCGACAGCCAAATATTATCGGGTTGCAAGGGCATCACGCTACGCCCGTACATTTTGCGCGACAACAAACCACTCGTGGCAAGCAATTGGTCGCGAATTTGCTCGGCCGAAAGGCGCACCCTCGGCCCCCGCGAGAGCCATTTATTGAACGGATCTTGGGCTAATTTTTCGGAAGTAACGGCGGCACTTTGTCGGTAAGTAGCCGAAAGCGTGATTTGTTTGAGCAGTTTTTTGAGGCTCCATTGATGCGTTTCCATCAATTCCACCGACAGCCAGTCCAGTAATTCTTGGTGGGTGGGGGTAATTCCTTGCGAGCCAAAATCCTCGACCGTTTCGACGATTCCCGTTCCAAATAGCTGCTCCCAAATCCGATTCACCGCTACCCGCGCCGTGAGTGGATGCTCCCGTGAAGTCATCCATTTGGCCAAATCCAAGCGGTTTTTCATGGAAGCGGTTTTTGCCCCCGATTCTCTAAAGAGGTTGGGCACGTCAGGGTTTACTTTCTTGCCTTTGACAGTCCAATTCCCCCGTTCAAAAACGTGTGTCGTACGCACCAAATCGCCATGTCCATCGTACATAATGGGCGTACTTTCCACCCCACCCGTCAGAATTTCGGCGTACAGTTTTTCCACCTCCGCAAACCCTGCTTCGTCTTTCCCTGGCGGCAGTGCTTCTTGAAATGCCGCCCACTTGATTCTTACCCATTCTTTGGGCGTTTTGGGGCTATGGAGCGTCCAAAATAGCGAACGTTTTCCCGCATCAGGAGCTACAGGCAACACCATCACGGTATCTCCTACTTTTGATAATTCGAGCGAAAGAATGACTTTGCCTTTAATGCTATCTTGATGAAGTTGTAAGAGCGCATTTTCGGCGTTGGTACCGATGTTCAGCAACAACCTATTTTTACCCGTCAGCGTCACATTGGGCCAGCGCGCCGTTCCTTGGTCTTGTATCCCAAAGTATTTTGCATCCAACAACGACGCATTGACGTGTTGGTCAAAATCGTGCGAATTGACCTTGGGTTCCATAATTCGCGAAAAGCGCTGAAAATCGGACAATTTCATTCCTTTTTGTCCTTGATGGACTTTTATCCACTGCTCTATTTTACTCACCCGTACAGAATCTTCTTTTCCATAAAAACGCAGCGTCGGCGTATCGCTCGTCACGTCTTCGTCACGGGTATTGTTGAAAAAGGCCAAATATTTGTAGTATTCTTCGTGGGTAAACGGGTCGTAAGGGTGGCTGTGGCATTGCACACACCCAAATGTCGTCCCCTGAAAAACGTCCCAAGTGGTATTCACTCGGTCGATAACCGCCGCTACCCGAAACTCTTCGTCTTGCGTTCCTCCCTCGTCGTTGTTCATCGTATTGCGGTGAAAACCCGTCGCAATCAACTGCGCGTCGGTCGGGTTAGGGATCAAATCTCCCGCCAATTGTTCAACCACAAACTTATCGTACGGTTTATCTTCATTGAATGCCTTAATGAGCCAATCGCGGTAGCGCCAAATGCTTCGCCCAGGGTCGCGTTCGTACCCTTTGGTATCGGCATAACGGGCCAAGTCGAGCCACATTCCTGCCCACCGCTCCCCGTAGCCCGACGAAGCCAAGAGCGAATCCACTACATTTTCGTAGGCTTTGGGAGAAGTATCTTTCAAAAATCGCTGGACCTGGGCATCCGTCGGCGGTAATCCCGTCAAGTCCAAGCTAACTCGACGAATCAGCGTAGCGCGGTCGGCTTCGGCAGCGGGTTTTAGCTGCTGTTCGCGCAGTTTTTCCAGCACAAAATGGTCAATTTCATTTTTAGCCCAACGCGTTTCATCATCGTCGGTGAGGCCCAATCGCGCCCAAAAGCTACCAATAGAAGGCACACTCGGCCGCTCAACTTGATTGTACGCCCAATGGTTGCCCCACTTCGCCCCTTGGTCAATCCATTTGGTGAGAATCTCAACTTCTTCTGGTGAAAGCGGAGGGCCATCTTTGGGCATTTTATCTTCGTGGCCTTCGGGCAGCAAAATCCGACGCATCATTTCGCTCTCTTCGGCGTCTCCTGCCACCACAGGAGGTTTTCCCGATTTGGCAGGGTCGTACATGTCTTTTTCAAACAAAAAGCTCACGCCTCCTGCTTTTTTAACCCCACCATGGCACGCCATGCAGTGCTTGTTCAAAATGGGTTTTACCTCCTCATTAAAATTGATTTGGTGACTAAAAATTCCTAAAAACGAAAAGGAACTTAGCAGCACAACCGCCGCCGCTCCCGTCAATATCCATTTTGATTTCATTTTCTTGTTTTCTTCAAAAATCAAATCTAGCCTTTCCATTTATAAAAGGCGTGGATTCTCTTTTTCTCACTCAACCAATTGCTTTCAGCTACTTTGTAAACACATAGTTCAGATAGAATTTGCACATAGAGCACAGAGAACAGAGCTATGTTTTCTATGTGAAAATTCTAAGGTGCTCTATGTGTTTTAGATTGGATTCTCTTTTTCTCAATCAATTGCTTTCAGCTACTTTGTGAACACATAGTTCAGATAGAATTTGCACATAGAACACAGAGAAGATAGCTATGTTTTCTACATGAAAATTCTAAGGTGCTCTATGTGTTTTAGAATGGATATAGACGCAAATTCTGTATCTTCCCCCAAAAACTCCTTAACCATGTCTGAAATTACTACTACCCTTACGGCCAGCGACGGCACCTCGCTTTTTACGCGCGCTTGGCTCGCACCTTCTTCCAAAGCAGTCATCGTACTCATTCACGGATTTGGCGAACACTGTGGTCGCTATGCGCATTTAGCCCAATTTTTTAACCAAAATGGCTATTCCGTCGTTTCGATGGATAACCGAGGTCACGGCGAATCAGGGGGAAAGCGAGGCCACGCCCCTTCGTACGATGCCTACCTCAGTGACATTGAAACCCTCCTCAACTATGCCCAACAACAAGCCCCTCAGCTACCTATCTATCTCTACGGACATTCGATGGGTGGCAATTTAGTCCTCAACTACACCATCCGACGCAAACCTGCTATCCAAGGACTTATTGCGACAGGGCCGTGGATTCGACTGGCGTTTGAACCGAAACCTATTTTGGTGACCATCGGTAAACTTTTTCGCAAGGTACTCCCAGGATTTTCGCAAGGAAGTGGCTTGGTACAAGACCACATTTCCAAAGACCCCGCCGTGGTGGAGGCGTATAAAAAAGACCCGTTGGTTCACGGAACAATCACTGCCTCCGCGAGCATTGGGCTACTTGAAGCCGCTGCTTTTCTCAATTCATACACTGGTGCCATGCCCGTCCCGACCCTCATCATGCACGGCGACGAAGACTTACTCACTTCCCAACCTGCAAGCGAAGAATTTGCTCGGCGCGTCGGTGGTGCAGTCACTTACAAAAAGTGGCATGGGATGTACCACGAAATTCACAACGAACCTCAAAAATTGGAAGTCTTTAACTTTACCTTGGGGTGGTTGGAGCATGATATAAAAGACTGATTTATCGACAAAATCGTCGGGTTAGTACATAAAGTGGGCTATATGCCATCGGTTTTCCTTGGTTAATGCGGAATTTTGCCCAACAATCATTCAAACTAACAACCCAAAAATGGAAAGACTACGATTTACGGCAAGTTGGATGCTCGCAGGGGCACTTTCTGTCGCATTCGTCAAATCAGACGACCCCAAACCCAACAAAGGACTCGACCTATCTGGCATGGATTTGAGCGTTAGCCCACGCGAGGACTTCTTCTTGTATTCTAACGGTAGCTGGTTGAAGAAAACCGACATTCCTGCTTCTGAAACAGCCTGGGGTTCGTTCAATATTCTTCGTGACAGCAATTCTAAACACCTCAAAGCCATTTTGGAAGAGGCCGCCGCGAGCAAATCTCCCAAGGGCAGTGTCAAACAGCGCGTTGGCGATTTTTTTGCGTCGGGCATGGACACCATTGCCATCGAAAAGCTTGGTTACGAACCCATTAAAGCCGTTTTGACCGAAATCGACAAAATCAAAAACTACGAAGATTTACTCCGTTACTCTGCCACTCACCCCCAAGACGGAGGAAGCACATTTATTGGTGCAGGCATTGGGCAAGATGCCAAAAACCCCGATACGTATATCGTAAGTATGCGCCAAACGGGCACGGGACTTCCCGAAAAAGACTATTACACCAAAACCGACGAGCCTACTATCAAGGTTCGGAATGCCTACAAAAAATACATCGCGACGCTGTTTACCCTCACGGGCACCGACGCTACCAAAGCGCAACAGTTGGCCGACGATATTTTGGCGCTAGAAACCCAAATCGCCGCTACCCACATGGGGCGCATCGAAATGAGAAACCCTGTGGCGATGTACAATAAATTTGCGACCAAAGACTTTGCCGCCAAAGTACCCAACCTCAATTTGGTGAGCGCGCTGACGACCATGCGCATGAAAACCGATAGCATTATCGTAGGTCAGCCAAAGTACTACGAAGCCCTCAACGAGTGGTTGCCCAAAGCCAACATCGAAACGCTGAAAGCCAAAATGAAGTTTTCGGTCATCAGTGGCGCGGCCAACTACCTCAGCAAACCTTTTGTTGAAGCTAGTTTTGAGTACAGTGGCAAAACCCTCAACGGCCAAAAAGTGCAACAAGAACGCTGGAAGCGAATTTCGAGCCTTACCGACAACCTCGCGGGCGATTTATTGGGGCAGCTTTACGTGGAAAAACACTTCAAACCAGAAGCAAAAAAACGCATGGACGAGTTGGTAGCGAACCTTCAGAAGGTGTTTGAAAAACGCATCAATGAACTCGACTGGATGACTGCTGAAACCAAAGTAGAAGCACTACGAAAACTCAATGCTTTTACGCCCAAAATCGGCTACCCGTCAAAATGGAAAACGTACGAAGGCGTTAACGTAAAACGCAATGATTTTTACGGCAACGTGCGGGCCTTTGGCAAATGGCGTTACGAAGAAATGTTGGGACGCTTGGGCAAACCCGTTGATAAAACCGAATGGGGCATGACGCCGCCAACGGTGAACGCCTACTATAGTCCATTGCGCAACGAAATCGCGTTCCCAGCGGGGATTTTGCAGTGGCCATTCTTTGACCCCGAAGCCGACGACGCCTTCAACTACGGGGCCATCGGTGCCGTGATTGGCCACGAAATGACGCACGGATTCGACGACCAAGGACGTCAGTATAACTACATGGGAATGTTGAAGAATTGGTGGAAAAAAGACGACAACGACCAGTTTAAACAACGCGCCCAAGTGGTGATTGACCAATACGACGGCTTTACCGTTTTGGATAATTTGCACGTAAAAGGTCAGCTGACTTTAGGCGAAAACATTGCAGATATTGGTGGGCTTTCGGTCGCTTACGAAGCGTTTAAGACATTTACCAAGCAAGGCAAAGGCAACGAAAAAATCGACGGTTTTACGCCTGACCAACGTTTCTTTTTGGCCTTTGGGCAAATTTGGCGCGCCAAACTCCGCGACGAAGCCCTTCGCTTGAGAGTCAACACCGATCCACACTCTCCTGGACAGTTCCGCGCCAATGGCCCGTTGTCCAATTTTGAGCCATTTTACAAAGCATTCGGCGTGCAACCTGGCGACAAAATGTACCGCCCCGAAGCCAACCGAGTGAAAATTTGGTAATTGATTCTCATTTTTTACCCTAAAAATCGCCTTTGTCTTCATCGACAAGGCGATTTTTTGTTATAAAAGCCGTAATTTTGCGGCTTCATTTTTTACAACTAAGTCATCCCTAGTTATTTTACCACCACATACCGCACTAATTGCCTAATAATCAAAGTATTTTAAACCAAAAAACACGATTTAGAAGCAACAATTTGAAGTGCGCAAACTCCCAATCCAATGAAAAAAATCCAATCGGCCTTACTTTCGGTTTATTACAAAGACGGTCTTGAACCAATCGTAAGACTCCTCCACCAACACGGCGTAAAGTTGTACTCAACGGGTGGAACACAAACGTTCATCGAAAACATGGGAATTCCTGTGACTGCTGTGGAAGACCTTACAGGCTACCCTTCTATCTTTGGAGGCCGCGTAAAAACGCTTCACCCTGCTGTTTTTGGAGGTATTTTGTACCGTCGTGACGATGCTGGCGATTTGGCCCAAGCCACTCAGTTCAACATCCCTTCGATTGACTTGGTGGTTGTCGATTTATATCCTTTTGAGGAAACCGTTGCTTCGGGTGCTAGTGCCGAAGACATCATCGAAAAAATCGACATTGGCGGTATTTCATTGATTCGGGCAGGTGCTAAAAACTTCCAAGATTCTCTCATCGTTTCGTCGCGGAATCAATACGCTGACGTGCTCAACATTCTTACTGAAAAAGACGGCGCCACTGACCTCGCCGACCGTCGTCGTTATGCCCAAGAGGCATTTGCCACTACAAGCCATTACGATACCGCCATCAATCAGTGGTTTTTGGGCGCAACGGAGGGAAAAGAAGACTCCCTCATTGGGGGCTGGGGGGCTGGGGTTACCCTTCGCTACGGCGAAAACCCGCACCAAGCGGCGACTTTTTACGGTGACTTGGATGCGATGTTCGATAAACTTCACGGAAAAGAGTTGTCATACAACAACTTAGTGGACGTCGATGCTTGCGTTTCACTCATCGATGAGTTTGGCGATGAACCAACCTTTGCCATCATCAAACATACTAACGCCTGTGGTGTAGCAACGGCTGCCACGGCTCATCAAGCCTACGTAAATGCCTTGGCCTGCGACCCAGTTTCCGCTTTTGGTGGCGTGATTATCACCAACACGACGGTGGACTTAGCAACGGCCGAAGAATTGAATAAACTTTTCATGGAGATTTTGATTGCTCCTGCCTACGAAGCAGATGCGTTGGCGTTGTTGCAATCGAAGAAAAACCGCATTCTTCTCCAGCGTAAAAACATTGAGTTGCCTACCAAAATGTTCAAAACCATCCTCAACGGGGTACTCGAACAAGATAAAGATTTGGTGGTAGAAACCGCTTCTCAGTTTACAACGGTGACGAAAGTAGCCCCAACTGACGCTGAAGTAAAAGCATTAGAGTTTGCGTTGAAAGTGTGTAAACACACCAAATCGAATACGATTGTGTTGGCCAACGAAAACCAACTTATTGCGAGTGGTACGGGACAAACTTCGCGCGTGGACGCCCTTCGTCAGGCCATTGAAAAAGCAAATTCGTTTGGTTTTGATTTGAAAGGTTCGGTAATGGCTTCGGATGCGTTCTTCCCGTTTGCCGACTGCGTCGAAATCGCGCACAATGCAGGTATCACAGCCGTAGTACAGCCAGGGGGCTCTATCCGCGACAAAGATTCGATTGAATACTGCGACGCCAACGACATGGCGATGGTGACCACAGGCGTACGCCACTTTAAGCACTAGATAGTGTAGAGGGCACTGTGTGCGGAGGGTTGCTCACAACCCGACCGTATTCGTAGTAGAGGGTTGTGAGCAACCCTCCGCACGGTAAACAAGCCTCCACACGCGATTCGCACTACTTCACCAATTATATATTCTTCAAAAAGCGGTGGCTGGTTTAGAAACTAGCCACCGCTTTTTTTCTTTCGTGTAGATTCTCCTCCTTTCAGCCTTTATCTAGTAAATCAATTGTTTTTGCCAAATGAATCGCTTTTTATTATTTTTTCTGTGTTTGTCGCTTTCGGCTCTTGGACAAGCGCCCACACCTTCGCCTTTGCGCGTCGAGCAACTTCGAGTGGAGTATAAAACCAATCCTGTCGGAATCGATGCTTTCCTTCCTCGCTTTAGCTGGAAACTCTTTTCCAAGGAGCGCAATACCCTCCAAAAATCGTATCAAATCCAAGTCTCAAAAGACGATAAATTTTCCAAAAAAGGACTCATTTGGCAATCGGGCGACGTTGTTTCCGACGCCTCTCACCTCATTGATTACCAAGGCCCTAACCTCCAAAGCCGCCAACGGTATTTCTGGAAAGTCAAAGTCGTCGATAATTACGGAAACGTGGCAGAATCGGCCATTAATTTCTTTGAAATGGGGCTTTTGGCCTCTTCCGACTGGCAAGCCAAGTGGATTGAACCCGAAAAAGAAGGAATTGATTTCAAGAAACAACAACCCGCTTCTCTTCTCCGCAAAGAGTTTACGACCAAACCCAAAGGCAAAATAGCCTCTGCGCGTTTGTACGTCACCAGCCGTGGCCTCAACGAAATGTACATCAATGGCCAGCGCATCGGCAAGGACGTTTTGAGTCCAGGTTGGACAGCCTACCAATCTCGTATTCAATATTTCACCTACAATGTCACGGCATTTATTCAAGCAGGAAACAATGCGATTGGCACCATACTCGGTGATGGCTGGTACCGTGGCTATTTGGTTTGGGAAAACAACCGTAACGTCTGGGGCGAACGCGTCGCGCTTCTAAGCCAATTAGTGATAAAATACGAAGACGGAACCGAACAAATCATCGGTACCGACGAAACCTGGAAAGCCACCAACAACGGCCCCGTCCGCGAAAACGACCTCTATAATGGCGAAACCTACGACGCGCGTTTGGAGAAAAAGGGTTGGGCAGCCATCGGCTTTGACGAAAGTTCTTGGTGGAATGTTCGCGTAGGAAACTACCCCAAAGACAACCTCATTGCCCCCGCAGGCCCGCCCGTACGACGTACCCAAGAGTTGAAACCCCTCAAAGTAATTACAACCCCAGCGGGAGAAACTGTTTATGATTTTGGACAAAATATGGTGGGCTGGGTACGCTTACGCGTCCAAGGCCCTGCTGGCACCAAAATCCGCATTACCCACGCCGAAGTCCTCGACCAAAAAGGCAATTTTTACACCGCCAACCTGCGTTCTGCTAAATGCGAACTTACTTATATCCTCAAAGGAGACAGCATCGAAACCTACGAACCCCGCTTTACTTTTATGGGTTTTCGTTATGCTCGTATCGAAGGCTTGCCAACCGCTCCTTCGCTCGACAACCTCACGGGCGTAGTCATTCACTCCGATTTCCCCAATTCAGGAACGTTTGAAACCTCAAAACCTCTTGTCAATCAACTCCAAAAAAACATTGTTTGGGGGCAAATTGGCAATTTTGTGGATGTCCCTACCGATTGTCCGCAACGAGATGAACGACTAGGATGGACAGGCGACGCCCAAGCTTTTGTTCGCACCGCTACGTTTAATAAAGAAGTGGCAGGATTTTTCACTAAATGGCTTCGCGACGTGGCGATTGATCAAAAACCCAACGGGGGCGTTCCACACGTTGTACCCGATGTGATTCAAAACAAAAATCCCGACGACATTAAGTCATCAGCAGGCTGGGCCGACGTCGCCACGATTGCTCCTTGGACACTTTACCAAGTTTATTCTGACCGCCGTTTGTTGGAAACGCAGTACGAATCCATGAAAAAATGGGTGGAGTATGTGCGTAAAAATGCGGGTTCAAAGATTCTTTGGACTAATGGCGAACACTTCGGTGACTGGCTTTCGTACCGTGGAGCGGCTCAGTTTGGCGAACCCGTCACTGATAATGATTTTATCGCCACCGCCTTTTTTGCGCATTCCGCCCATCTCACGTCAAAGGCGGCTCTTACCTTGGGAAAAGCAACGGATGCAGTCCTTTACGGAGAATTATATCAAAACATCAAAAAAGCCTTTTTACAGGAATACGTATCGCCAAGCGGCCGACTCGTCTGTAACACACAAACGGCCTATGTTTTAGCCCTTCATTTCGATTTATTACCAGAAAACCTCCGTCCGCAGGCCGTTGAGCGGCTTGTACAAGACATCAAACGGCACGGCAACCACCTTACAACTGGCTTTTTGGGTACGCCTTATTTGTGTCACGTCCTGACTCGTTTTGGTAAAAACGACGTTGCCTACGACCTACTCAACCAAGAAACTTATCCGTCGTGGCTCTACCCCGTCAAGAAAGGGGCAACCACAATTTGGGAACGTTGGGACGGCATTAAACCCGATGGAAGTTTTCAGGATGTTAGTATGAACTCCTACAACCATTATGCCTACGGCGCCATTGGCGATTGGATGTATCAAAACATGGCAGGGATTGACTTGATAGAGCCAGGTTTCAAAAAATTTGTAATTGCACCCAAACCTGGCGGCGGGTTTACTTCCACCAAAGCTTCCTATGAATCCCCGTACGGGACGATTGCGTCATCGTGGGAACAGCAAAACGGAAAAACTACCTTAAAAGTAAACGTACCCGCCAATTCAAAAGCCCTTGTCAAGCTTCCTGCTATTGGTGCAGACAAACTAAATCAAATTGCTCAAACCCAACGACTAAAGCTTGTAGAAGGGGCATTGGAAGTGGGGAGTGGAGAGTATTTGTTTGAATGGTAGGAATGAATTAGTCGGGTTGTGAGCACCCCTCCGCACCGTGAGTCGGGTTGCTCACAACCCGAAAACCGTGTCAAGGGTTGCTCACAACCCGAAAGCCCGTGCCAAGGGTTGCTCACAACCCGACTGGCGACTAGCTAATAACTTTCTCTAGCAGTATTCGTTCCGCAATCTTATTTTTCACCTCAGGAATATCAGTTTCGGGATAGTAGTGGATTTCAACGTTTTTGCGGACGTATTCAATTCCCACGCTGGGTTGATGCCCGTGGAAGAGCAATGCGGAAAAATTAGCAATTGGGAAAAACGGCAAGCCCGAAACCCGATAAATAGTTATGGTTTTACAAAAAATACAGGCCAAATGTTCAGGAAAAGAATCAAGCGTTAAGGCATATTCAGCTTGGGTAGCCACCAATGCCAGCTCCTGAATCGACAATAGCCGAGACGCATTCAAAAGGCGATTTGAATCGCCAACCGAGGGATTTATTTCGTTGATAATACGAGCAGATAAATCAGTCTGACCACAAAACACTACCGAATAAGACGATTCTTGCAAAACTTTCCGAACAATGTCTGCCCAAAAAGCAAGGCTCATTTGTCGATGCGGCTCTCCCGTTTCGGGAAAAAGCATAACGTAGGAATTGACCAGTGGATATGGGAGTTTGGCCCCAACAGATTCCCAAGAAACTGACGGAAGAATATGAAAATACGGTTTTACATCTTCGAGTTTGGCCGTAATATTCATCTCTTTCAAGAGCGCAGCATAAGTATCGAAATGGTGAAAACACGTATTTTCGGGCAACGTCAATTCCACATCAAGCAACCCTCCCTGCCCTCGTCGATTAAATCCAATCGCTTTTTTCACTTTCGTAAAAGGCAGGATAAAATGAGATACCGCGTTGGAGGTGCGTACGTCAATATAATAATCATACTCTTCCTGTTTTAAAATAGCAATCGCCGTTTTGAAAGTAGCATAAAACTGCTTGATTTTCTGCCAGTTACTGCTTCTGGCACGATTACTCAAGATGTGGTCGAGATAAATGGCCTGACGAATGTAAGGATTATCTTCATTAACGGCCTTGCACCATGTCGGGGTAATCACATCAATGATGGCATTGGGATATTTTTGACGAATCAGCGGAAATAGGTACGAAACCGTCAGCGCATCACCCATGTGCCCCAATGAAGCTACTAACACCTTAGGATTACTCGAAATAGACCCGCGTTCTCTCCTTTTATAGAACCACCTGGCGTAGGCATCTATAAAAAAATCAGTCAAACGCATTGGAATGGTCTCGCGAGGGGTGCCGCTGTAATATCGCTTCATCAATCAATTATAGTTCTTTATTTACAAAGTGTAACCCAGTTGGCTAAATTTCTCTTTCCAAAACTCTAACTCATGAATATCCCAAGCGTGGCATCCAAAAGGAAGCTTTTGGCCATTGAGTTCAAACGATTTGGAAGGTTTATCCTCGACCGCAAACCGCAATGCTTCGCGCCAATGCGGTACCCGTACCCGCTGGAAGTATCGGTTCATTTCGATGCAAAAAAAGACGTCTTCATTGTAAAAAGAGCCTTTCCCTGCCAAATAACGCTCAATGGTAGGGCGTTGTGAACGCACAATATCAAGCATTTTCTGAACCTTACGAAGCGAAAAACCACCGTTACCAACGGTCATTTTGAGAATCACATCCAACGGTTGATTGTTTCGGTGTTTGTCGCGCAAATCAAACCAAATCGCCAATTGTTTCTTGAGACGAAAAATCAGCTTGTCCGTTACCGAAGAAAAATCGCGTTCAAGACGCCAAGGTGCTCCAATGTAATCGTAGCCTTTCTGGCACCATTCTAGCAATTCATCCCGAAACACAAATGCATCCAATTGGTAAATCAACATGTACTCATACCTAGCGAAACGCTCATAAAACTCCGTCGAAAGCATCAATCGGTTGTAAGTCTGAACACTTTTGAAATAATCGTCATCAAAAGACTCAAACCCTAATTTCGACCATACATCTCGTAAAAACTCTAGATTCAGCGACTGTGGTTTAACGATAATAATGGGATGTTTTCCTAATACTTTTATGCACCGAACAAAAGCAATCCGTTCGTAGGCAGTAAATTCAGATTTGTAAATGGGAATAACGACGACGACTGGATTCATACCACCTCTGGGTTGGTGCTGATTTTTTTGGGGTAACAAAAGACCCTCAAAGGTACAAGAAAAAGTGCATCCAAAATAAAATTTTACCGATACCCTTTCAAATCAGCCTCCGATGGGGGTTTATTCTCTCGGTAGTTATGCTTCGTAATTTTGGCCTCAAAAATAGGCTGTTTGGTCTCACAAGAGCATCTACCTACTATTTAGCAAAAAATTGTACATTTTTTATACGCTCACCTATTATCAAAGAAAATTTATCGTTAATTTTGCGGCAAATTTATGAATCACTATAAACTTTATATCATAATATGGTAGCTGTAAGACCGGATGAGGTTTCGGCGATACTTCGGGAACAATTGGCAGGAGCCAAAACCGACGCCCAACTCGAAGAAGTAGGTACGGTGCTCCAAATAGGTGACGGTGTAGCCCGTATCTATGGCCTTACCAAAGTACAAGCAGGAGAGCTTCTCGTGTTTGCAAATGGCCTCAAAGCCCTTGCCCTCAACCTCGAAGAAGACAACGTCGGAGCGGTATTGCTCGGCGAATCGTCCGAAATTAAAGAAGGTGATACCGTAAAACGTACTGGCGAAATCGCCTCTGTAAAAGTAGGTGAAGGAATCATCGGACGTGTAGTAAACACGCTTGCGGAACCTATCGACGGTATGGGACCTATCCAAGGCGAAACGTACGAAATGCCTCTTGAGCGTAAAGCACCAGGGGTTATCTACCGTCAGCCTGTAACTGAGCCTCTTCAAACAGGTATCAAATCAATTGACGCCATGATTCCTATCGGACGTGGCCAACGCGAATTGGTGATTGGTGACCGTCAAACTGGTAAAACAGCCGTTTGTATCGATACCATCATCAACCAAAAAGAATTCTACGACAAAGGTGAGCCAGTATATTGTATCTACGTAGCTTGCGGTCAGAAAGCATCTACCGTGAAGCAAGTAGAAGCTACCCTCCGTCGTTATGGAGCAATGGACTACACTGTTATCGTTTCGGCGTCGGCGGCAGACCCATCACCAATGCAATTCTTTGCGCCATTTACAGGTGCTGCCATCGGGGAATATTTCCGCGACACTGGCCGTCCTGCCTTGGTAGTTTATGATGACTTGTCAAAACAAGCCGTTGCTTACCGCGAGGTATCTCTTTTGCTCCGCCGCCCACCAGGCCGCGAAGCTTATCCAGGAGACGTATTCTACCTTCACAGCCGTTTGCTAGAACGTGCCGCGAAAATCAACACCTCGGATGAAATTGCGAGAAACATGAACGACTTGCCACCTTCGTTGAAAGACAAAGTAAAAGGTGGTGGTTCATTGACCGCCCTTCCAATCATTGAAACACAAGCGGGTGACGTATCGGCTTATATTCCAACCAACGTAATCTCGATCACTGATGGTCAGATTTTCTTGGAATCAAACCTCTTCAACGCAGGTATCCGTCCAGCCATCAACGTAGGTATCTCGGTATCTCGCGTGGGTGGTAACGCACAGATCAAGTCAATGAAGAAAGTAGCAGGTACGCTTAAACTTGACCAAGCGCAGTTCCGTGAATTGGAAGCGTTTGCCAAGTTTGGTTCAGACCTTGATGCTTCTACTAAATTGACCATCGACCGTGGTCGCCGCAACCAAGAAATCTTGAAACAAGGTCAGTTCTCACCAGTAAGTGTAGGCGACCAAGTAGCGATTATCTATGCTTCTATCAACGGGGTATTGGATAAAGTAAACGTTTCAAAAGTAAAAGAATTTGAAACCGAATTTATCCACCAATTGAAAGCCTCGCATCCAGAAGTGTTGAAAGCATTGGGCGCTGGTAAATTGGACGATTCAGTAACAGATACTATCAAAAAACTAGGTCGCGAACTCGCTCCTAAATACGCTTAATTTACTGCATTAGCAGGTTCATATCGAATGTCTCGCATCAAAGAAATCGTAAAGGCTACGCCCCTCATTGGGGACGTAGCCCGATTTATCGGAAAATATCGCACACGGGTACCCGCAGGGCATTTTTATAGCCCGATTGTATCGGTGGACGAAATACGTAAACGTGAAGAACAGATTTACCCCACACCTCCTCCACGGACGTTGCCAGGTATTGATCTTCGCGAAGAAGCGCAAGTCGCCTTGATGCAGACGTTTGCCTCGTCTTACTTTGGGAGTGTTCCGTTTACGGACAACCCCCAAGAAGGCTTTCGGTATTATTTTGTCAACAAATATTTTATTCACGCCGACGCCACCACGCTGCATTGCATGATGCGGCATTTTAAGCCCAAGCACATCATTGAAGCAGGATCTGGGTTTTCGTCGGCTGTGATGTTGGATACCAACGAACGTTTTTTGAACCAAAGCGTAAAGTTCACATTTATTGAGCCTTATCCCGACCGTTTGTATTCGTTGTTGACACCCGCCGATCGCCAACAGACAACCATTTTTGAAAAAACATTGCAGGATATTCCTGTGGAGTATTTTGAGCAATTAGGCGAAAACGACATCTTGTTTATTGATTCGACCCACGTATCAAAAACAGGAAGCGACGTCAACTATTTCTTGTTCGAGATATTCCCGCGCCTCAAACCTGGGGTTATCGTTCACGTTCACGAC
Source organism: Runella limosa DSM 17973 (assembly GCF_000482465.1). Taxonomy (GTDB): domain Bacteria; phylum Bacteroidota; class Bacteroidia; order Cytophagales; family Spirosomataceae; genus Runella; species Runella limosa. The sequence continues at coordinate 620,463 of NZ_KI519420.1, read as the reverse complement.
GTATTTTATCCTTTTGAGTATCCCAAAGCGTGGGTAATCGACGGAAACGGGCGTTTTGGCTGGAACGAAGCCTACATGATGCGGGCATTTTTGATGTACCAAAATCAGTTTGAAGTGTTGTTTTACAACGATTTTCTTCAAACGTTTCATTCAGAATGGCTATCTAAGCACATGCCAACCTACGCCACACGCGGACGAGGGTCGAGTATTTGGCTGAGAAAAACCAAGTAAAAGCAGTAAGTTTAAATAGTTTTATCCTATACGGAAACTATTAACAAATAACAGTTAACGGTAACACACAATGGCTTCACTGAAGGAAGTTCGCAGTAGAATCACGTCGGTTAATTCGACGCAACAAATTACGAAGGCCATGAAAATGGTGGCCGCCGCTAAACTTCGCCGTGCGCAAGACGCCATCATTCAGATGCGCCCTTACGCCAAGAAGTTGAGTGAAATGCTTGCAACGGTATCAGCAGGAGCTGAAACCGCCGCAGAAAGCCCATTTAAGCAGGTCCGTTCGGTAGAAAAAGTGTTGATTGTCACTGTTACTTCTGACCGTGGCCTTTGTGGGGCGTTCAATTCCAATATCGCTAAAGCCGCCAACCTTCTCATCAACGAAAAATACGCTACGCAAGCTGCCAAAGGCAATGTAGAGATTTTGGCGTTGGGAAAAAAAGGAGGTGAAGCATTTCAGCGCAGGGGCTTCAACGTAAATACAACCTACATGGATGTATATACTCGTTTGAGCTTTGGCGTCGTAAAAGAAGCCGCTGAAAGCATCATGGCCGACTTTGAAGCTGGAAAATACGACGCGGTAGAAGTGGTTTTCAACGAATTTAAAAACGTTGCGACCCAAATCATCCGTACCGAACAGTTTTTGCCTATCGTCGCTGACGAAACAGCATCACAAAACGTATCTGCTTCAGGCGCTAACTACGTATTTGAGCCATCAGAAGAGCAAATCGTGCAAGATTTGATTCCTAAGACGCTCAAAATTCAATTGTACCGTGCTGTACTCGAATCTAATGCTTCGGAACACGGTGCGCGTATGACGGCGATGGACAAAGCCACCGACAACGCTCAAGAGCTTTTGAAAGCGTTGCGTTTGGAATACAACCGCTCACGCCAAGCGGCCATTACCAAAGAAATCCTCGAAATCGTGGGTGGTGCCGAAGCCTTATCCCAAGGCTAATCCCCCAACGATTTTTATATTTAAAAGCCTGTCTTCGACGAGACAGGCTTTTTTTGTGATTCGCATTATTAACTGATTTCTCACTTATTTTGTATATTTGTATAATCGAAGAAATACTTTCATATGAATAAGAAAGAAAAATATAGTAGCTTTCATGAAATGAAAGATAGCACAACTTCAATAAATTCAGTTAATGCCACTGAGGTAATGAAGCGCCACGCTATGTTCGATACCTTCATGGGGCATATTAGGGATGAACAAAAAAAAAACGTAACCTCCAAAAATCACAAGCCCACACCAAAGGGATAGCATGAGTTACAGCCCTATTTCGCACATCTTCACCTCTTTAAATAAACACCGTGTACAATTCTTAGTTGTTGGAGGTATGGCAGTCGCTTTCTATGGCCACTCTAGGCTTTCTACCAATATGGCTGGTGAAATTACTGAAAAACCTGATATTGATATTTGGTACAATCCTACTTATGAGAATTACTATGCCCTTCTTAGAGCTGTAAAAGAGCTTGGTAAAGATGTTACTTCGTACATAGAAGAGCCAAATCCAGATCCAAAAAATTCATTTTTCAAGTTTGAATTTGACTACTATACCCTTGATTGCTTACCACGAATAAATGTTCCATTAAAATTCAGCGAATCATATATAAGAAAACAAGTTTTTGATGGAAATGACCTTGAGATTCCATTTATAAACCTCGAAGACTTGATAGCAGACAAAAAAATTACGGGCAGACCAAAAGACCTATCTGATATTGAGCATTTACTTTAAATCTAAAAAGCATTCAAATTTCGATGGTCGATTCGCCATATATTCCATTGAATCTTCTCTAAAATCATCATTTCTATGTTTAATTACTTCAAAAACTCATTTCGACGAAAAGTAGCTCGACGTTTTACCAAAGAGTATCCATCCCGCCTTCAGCAATATTATTTGGAAAAAGAAGGCAAAGTTGATTTTGCAGAATGGACAAATCCATTCATTACGCCACTTGGGCTAAAACAAGAAACCGTCGATTTTTTCCGTCAGTTTATCAAAGAAGGGGATTTGGCCATTGATATTGGGGCAAATATTGGAGATACAACCGTCCCGATGGCGTTAGCAGCGGGAAAAAATGGGCTTGTTTTAGGATTTGACCCTAACCCTTACGTATTTAAAATTCTACAGGAAAACGCTTTGCTCAATCAAGATAAAGCAACAATTCACCCTTTGCCGTTTGCTATTTCGGTTCAAGAAGAAGAGTTCTATTTTATTTCTTCCGAAGCCTCCTTTGTCAACGGAGGGATTTCGCCCACCAAAGATAGCCGTCATGGCAAATTTGTCCACCCCGAAAAAATTAAAGGGGTACCAATGAAGCAATTTTTAGAAAAAAATTATGCAGAATGGTTGCCTAAATTGTCCTTTATTAAAATAGACACCGAAGGCTATGACAAAGAAATCCTCAAATCAATTTCTGATTTAATAGCTCAATACAAACCTGTAATCGTAGCCGAAAGCTTTGGAAAAAATACCGATGCTGAAAAAATGGAGCTTTTTACGACGATTGCCCAGCACGGATACCAAATTTATTACGTCGAAGAATTTGAAACAACCGCTGAGGTTATTCCAATCAACACCAAGGAAGAAATTGTCAACTGGAAAAAAACCATTAATATTTACGCTACGCCTAAGTAAGCAAATGGGCAGTTACTGCTCTCCAACGATTTTCACTGCCAAACGTCTGTCTGCTTTAAGACAGATGTTTTTGTTTTGAGGTATGGCTTTTAGTCCTCTACTTTTTTGTGATTAATGTATTTTTGTCCTGATGGTTAAGTGTCCCTTTTTACAATCCAAAGGCTCAAATCTTAACCACAATTTATCATTGTAATGATCACCTTCGGTTTGGAAATTTATTTTTTCCCCTTTCTCTATAAAAAAATGGTTAAGATAAATGGTTGTATCAGGGCCAACACCATAAAGAACTTTAGCCCGCCCATCAAGTTCACCTGTGATTGTTGCACTCATTTTTACGTATCCATCCATTAAAAAATTATCACATTTTCTACTGGATATAGAATCTATAAACTCAACAGGTTGGGAAACATCCGTTACTTTAAACTCTGCAAACTCAACGGCTTCTTCTTTAGAACAACCTATTATGTCTAAAATGACAAGTGATACCACCAGAAATACAATTCCCAATATAACGCTCACATAAGCAAAAATGAATTTAAAAAACAGTTTCATGTACCATTCTTTTTGGTAAACGAAAAAAGAAAACTGACGCGAAGCTTTCACAACGTCGAACAGTCTCTCTTTTGAACTATGCGCAACAGTTAGGTATGTTTTTGCATACCAACGACCAAAGATAGTACTAGGTCGTTAATTTTCAAATGAATTTAGTTTTAAATTGATTAAACGGTCAAAGCTTGGGTATTTCTCCTCCTTTTCTATTTTTCTTCAATAACCCTTGGCCTTATTTTAAAAAAAATGAGTAATGTATAGTCACTGTTGCCTTACTGACATAAGCACCTAATTGACTATCTGCTATGACCTCACAGACTTCTCGGAGAAAATTTCTCAAAGGTTCGCTGGCTACCTTAGCCACGTTTTCTATTGTGCCTCGGCACGTGCTGGGCAAAGGCTATCTCGCTCCTAGCGACCAACTTACCAAAGGAATCGTCGGCGTAGGCGGCATGGGTCGTGGCCACATTCCGTACGCGGGTACGCGCGTGGTGGCCGTGTGCGATGTGGACAAACGACACATCAAACTAGCCCTCGATGAACTGGGCACCAATGCCTCTGGCGTAAAAACCTTTGGGGATTACCGAGAACTAATTCAATTGCCCGAAGTGGACATTGTTCACGTAGCTACTCCCCCCCACTGGCACGGTATCATTGCCGCCGACGCCGCCCGCGCAGGCAAAGACGTATGGTGCGAAAAACCCATGACCCGAACCATCGGCGAAGGAAAACGCTTGGTGGAAGCTGTGCAGCAACACGGTCGGATTTTCCGCCTCAACACTTGGTTTCGGTTCGAGTCCAACTTTTATGGCATGAACTCTACCGTTCGTCCCATCAAAAAACTGGTAGAAAGTGGGCTGTTGGGCTGGCCGCTCAAAGTCACCGTAAGTCGCCACACGGGCTTCGATTGGAAGTTTTACTGGGTTGGCAAAACTGACCTAACGCCCGAACCCGTTCCCGCCGACCTTGACTACGACATGTGGCTTGGCCCTGCGCAATACAAACCTTACAACGCCCACCGCGTCCACAATACCTTCCGTGGTTACTGGGACTACGACGGCGGTGGCTTGGGTGATATGGGGCAACATTATTTAGACCCTATTCAGTATTTCCTCGGGAAAGACGATACCAGCCCCATCAGCGTGGAAATTGATGCACCACAGCAACATACCGACGCCGTAGGCACTTGGCGCCGTATCGAATATACCTACGCCGACGGCTGTAAAATCATTCTCGACGGCGAAGGAAAAGACGAAAACGTTCCGTATATCGAAGGACCAAAAGGCAAACTTTACCCCAATTTCAGGTCAGATATTCCTGATTTGGAGAAAAAATTAGCCGCTTTCCCCGACCCAGAGCCTCAAGTAACTGACTTTGCCGAAGCGGTAAGAAAACGTCAAAAATTTGCGCTCAACGAAGAGAATGGCCACCGTTCTTGTACGATTGTGAACATGGGATTAACGGCGTTGCGTTTGGGTCGCTCGCTCAAATTTGACCCTGTCAAGCAGCTTTTTGTGGACGACGAAGGAGCCAATCGCCTCATCGACCAACCCATGCGCGGCCCTTGGACTATGTAATTTTAAATGTCGAATAACGAGTTTAGAATGTCGAATTTTTAATTTTTCGCAACCAAACAGGACTTTCTATGAAATATACCATACATTTACTTTTAGGACTCTGGCTAAGTACCACCGCCGTCAAGGCGCAAGTGGATGCCCGAATTACCAATCTTTTACGGCAATTTCCCTCCCAAAACGCCAAACAGCAGCAAAAAAACATGGACGACATGGCGGCACTTGGCAAAACAGGAATCACGGCTTTGGCTTCGCAACTCTCATCGCCCGATAAGGCGGAACACGCCAAAGTACAATACGCGGTGGGTGGTTTTACGTATTACGTTACCCAAGCTGGCAAGGATGAATGGCGGAAAATAGCTGCCGAAGCCTACGCCGAAGCTCTACCTCGCGTGAGCGATAAAAACAACCAAGCCTTTCTGATTTTTCAACTTCAACAAGTGGGTAAAGACGAGGTAGTAGGTACGTTGGCCAACTACTTGGCAGACGCACAATTGAGTGGCCCTGCTGCTCGAGCCCTTGGTAAAATTGGAACTGCTCAAGCGACAAAAGCCTTGAACCAAGCGCTTTCTACCGCGACGGGTGAGGCACAAATCTCCCTCATCGAAGCCCTTGGCGACGCCAAAGTTAGCGATGCCGCCCCTGCCATTGAGCGAATCGCTGCGGGTGCCACGGGCAATTTACAAAAGGTAACACTTTACGCTTTGGCCCAAATTGGGGGTAACACCTCTGTATATACGTTATCGAATGCCGCTGCTAAAGCCAATTATTCGTACGACGTTGCGAACGCTACTTCGTCGTACCTTGTCTATTTAGAGCGTTTGGTTGAAAATGGTCAAAAAGCGTTGGCCGTTAAAAGTGCCACTGCGCTCTTAAAGAACGCCCCCTCCGACAAACAAACTCCTACTCGCACAGCTGCCTTGAAGATTTTGGCCGATGCACAGGGAGCATTGAGCGTCCCAAGTCTCCAAAAAGCAGTAGCTAGTCCTGCCATAGAGGAGCGAATTGCCGCTTTGAAACTGGCTCAAAAGTTCCTTACTCCCGCCAATACGCAACAATGGATAGCCGCTTTGCCACGTTTCAAACCCGAAGCCCAAGCCGAGGTGATTACGATGTTGGGGCAAGCCGACGCCAAAACCGCCCTTCATGCGCTCCTCAAGCAACTTTCTAGCAAAGTAAGTGTAGTTAAAATTGCGGCGATTGGCGCTTCCGCAAAGATTGGTCAAGAAAGCGTCTTGAAGAACTTATTGGACGTCTTGAAAAAAAGCTCAGATGACGAAGTGAAGGCCGTAAAAACGGCACTTTTGTCGCTCAAAGGAGACAATGTGGTCAATCAAGTAGCAACGGCACTACCGACACAACCAGCCAATGCCCAAGTGGCTTTGCTTGAGTTTTTGGCGGCTCGCGCGGCTGATTCAAAAATTGATGTAGTGTTGGGACAATTAAAAAATAACGACCCCAGCGTTAAAAATGCTGCCTTTGCTGCCCTCAAGCGCGTTTCGATGCCGAAGGATTTACCAACCTTGTACGAACTCTTAGGCTCGGTTTCGACACCTACGGAATTATTGGCTACCCAAGAAGCCATCACCGCTGCCCTCAAAGGTACAGGAAATGCCAATCAACAAACCCAACTTTTATTGGGGCAAATCAACAACGTAAATGCGGAGAAAAAGCCCGCATATTTGCGCGTTTTGGCCAACATCGGTACCCGTAAAGCCTTGCAATTTGTGAGTTCTTCTTTTACCAATGGCTCAAGTTCAGCCCAACAAGCAGCACTGGCAGCCCTTGCCAACTGGTCGGATGTAAGTGCCATTCCTGAGTTGCACAACATTGGGAAAAGCACGACCGATCCCTCTTTCACCGAGCAAGCCGTGGCGGGAATTATCCGCGCGGTAACGGCATCGAAACAAAACCCTACCCAGCGGGTACTTTCGCTGCGCGAAGCTTTGTCCATTGCCAAAACATCAGCCCAAAAAGAAAGTGTGTTGAAAGAATTGGTACGCAACCGTACATTCAATGCGCTCTTGCTGGCAGGGCCTTACTTAGACGATGCTTCACTTCAGCAGACGGCCGCCCAAGTGGTCATCAATGCTGCGCTATCCAACAAAGACTTCAACGGTACGACCGTTCGTTCTTACCTTAACAAAGCCCTCAACTTTGCCTCTAGCGATGCACAGAAGGAAGCCGTACGCAAACACTTGGCCGAACTTCCTGCAGGAGATGGCTTTGTCTCATTGTTTAATGGGAAAGACCTAACAGGCTGGAAAGGATTGGTCGCCAACCCAATTGCCCGCGCCAAAATGCACCCCGATACACTCGCCGCCAAGCAACTCAAAGCCGACGAGAACATGCGCAAAGGCTGGGTAGTCAAAGATGGCGATTTGGTTTTCACAGGCCACGGCGATAACCTCTGCACGGTGAAAAAATACCGCGATTTTGAGATGTTTGTGGACTGGAAAATAGAGCCTAAAGGCGACGCGGGTATTTATTTGCGCGGCTCTCCTCAAGTGCAGGTTTGGGATACCTCACGCGTAGAGGTGGGTGCGCAAGTTGGTTCGGGTGGATTGTACAACAACCAAAAGAACCCCAGCAAGCCACTCAAAGTAGCCGACAACGCCATTGGCGATTGGAACACCTTCCGTATTATTATGAAAGGTGACCGCGTAACGGTGTATTTGAACGGTGAGTTGGTGGTGGACAACGTGATTTTGGAAAATTATTGGGACAGAAAACTTCCCATTTTTGCCAGCGAACAGCTTGAACTTCAAGCCCACGGTACGTTGGTGGCCTACCGCGACATTTATGTCAAGGAATTGCCTAGCCCTGAGCCATTTGTATTGAGTGAACCAGAGAAAAAAGACGGTTTCAAGGTATTGTTTGATGGCACCAACATGTTCGAATGGCAAGGCAACACCACCGACTACATCATTGAAAACGGCGACATGGTGATTTATCCTAATCGTGATGGCAAAGGCAATCTTTATACCAAAGACGAATACAGCGATTTTGAGTTCCGTTTTGAGTTCCAACTAACACCTGGTGCCAACAACGGCCTTGGAATACGCACTCCGCTTCAGGGTGATGCGGCTTATGTAGGCGCAACCGAATTACAGATTTTGGACAACGAAGCCGAGATTTATAAGTCGTTACAGCCTTACCAATACCACGGCTCGGCTTACGGAATTATTCCTGCCAAACGAGGATTCCACAAACCGCTTGGGCAATGGAACTACCAAGAAGTAGTAGTAAAAGGGTCAAAAATAAAAGTAACCCTCAACGGAACAGTCATTTTGGATGGCGACCTAGCCGAAGCTTCTAAAAATGGAACTGCCGACCACCGCGACCACCCAGGGTTGAACCGTACTTCGGGATACATCGGCTTTTTGGGTCACGGCGATGTGGTTCGTTTTCGCAACATTCGCGTAAAAGATTTGACGGTGGTTCCGCCCGTTGAACAACCCGCCCCAGAACCTGCTCCGACTGATAAGAAAAAACAGAAGAAAAAATAGAAGGAGAATATTGAGAGTTAGTTGGAGGTGTAATCATCTCCAACTAACTCATTTAAAGACTAAAGTGTAGCAATCAATTTTTGATTAAGTACTACATAATCGTCATTTTTAGCTTCTTTGGCCAATTCAATCGACTTCATGGCTGTTGCTTTTGCACCTGCTTTGTCACCTGCTTTTGCTTGGATTTTAGCTTTCAAGTGCATTACCCAAAACGCCGTAGGCTGCGCTTCTACCGCTTTGTTTGCCCACTCCAACGCTTTGCTATTGTCTTTTCCGTTATCGAAATAATAACTCGCCGCTTGGAAATATGGACGGCTATCTACGGTCATGGCCGAGTTGATTTGCGCCATGATTTTGCTGTCGATGTCAGCTACAACGGGGAATTCCACTGCTGTTTTTTCCCACAAAATTTGCACGCTTGCTGATGAAGCCGTTAAGTCGCCCAACATAATTGTAAACGACTCAATGTTCATTGGCAATGTCATAGGTTTCACTTTGAAACGAGCTACGTCATCTTCGGTTTTGTAACCTGTCAAACCTGAGTTGTTTGCGCCTTTGTTGATGATGATTTCCCATTCGTTGGCATTAGGCACCGAATAGATAGCGTACGAACCTGCTTTTACGGGCATTCCGCCTACTTTTACATCTTCACCAAACGTGATTTTAGTAGCGCCATTGGCACCTGTTCTCCAAATTTTTCCGAAAGGCACTAAGTCACCAAATACTTTACGGCCTTTCGCAGCAGGGCGTGAGTAGTTGATTTCGATAGACGAAAGTGCAAAATCTTGCTTGAGGGTTTGGGTTGGACTGGGAGCAGGCGTCTTGATTCCTTGCGCCATTGACCCCAGCGAAATGAGGGACAAAAGAAGTACAGCGACTTTTTTCATTTTAGTTTTTGAGATTTTGTTTTGGGAAATAAACTAATACATTCGATAGACTATTAGCTATTCTACAAACTCATTCGGAGGCTAAAAAATTCACCTGCCTACGTTTTTAATCCTACTTTTCCTGACCTACGTCATCTTTTCCACCGCAGAATATCGCGACTTTTGAAGAGGTATGCTTGCCTATCTATGTTTTGATTTTACTAACAACTGCTTTCACATGGCCAAACAACACACCTTTCATATTCCTGTCATGGGGCTGGGGTTTACAATGGAAACGCCCATTAAAGTCGCTCGTTACGGGATTTCGTCGGTGATTTCAATCATCGAAGACGAACTCATGGAACGCCTCCGAGAATTATACAGTCCGTGGGTGAATGATTCCTTTGCCCCCATTACTCCCCACGAAGAAGATTACCGCGCGCGTCGGATTGCGTCGTACCTCAACTTGGTCAACCGTATCGTCAAACAACAAATCGAAACGTTACGAAACCTTCCTTTTTCCCTTGGAAACGACCTCGTGAAGTACTTTGAACTCCTTCCTGACGACTCGCCCGTCAAGCTTATTTATCAAAAAATGACAACGCTCGAAGACGGCCCTGCCAAAATAGAACTTCAAGAGCAGCTTCGGAGCGAAGTAAAAGCGGGAGCTATCGACGTCAATATTATGTCCAAAGTCGATCGTAATACCTATACCAAAGACGGCGAAATGCTTCCTAAGGAGTTTTCGGATGCGTTGTCGAGTTTACGCGGATTTGCTACCAGCGACTTAGAATCCTCGGTAGTATTTTCCGCAGGTTATAACCCACGCTTGTACGCCTACATCGACACCTTTCCCGACTTCCTGCCAGACGCTACGGGTCGGTTGAAGAAAAAAATTATCCTAAAAGTAAGCGACTACCGTTCGGCGCTCACGCAAGGGAAAATATTGGCAAAAAAAGGTTTATGGGTTTCCGAATTTCGGATTGAATCGGGACTCAACTGCGGTGGGCACGCTTTTGCTACCGACGGCTTGTTGTTGGGTCCCATCATGGAAGAGTTCAAAAACAACCGCGAAGCGCTCGCCGAAGAACTTTGGACGCTTTGCAACCAAGCCCTAACCGCCAAGGGAGTCCCCACCTTTGCGACCGTCCCTCACCTTCGGATTACGGTACAAGGAGGAATTGGAACCGCCAACGAAAACCAGTTTTTGCTCGACTACTACCAAGCTGACGCCACTGGCTGGGGAAGTCCATTTTTGTTGGTTCCCGAAGCAACCAGCGTCGATGAGGTAACGCTTCATCAACTCGCCACTGCCAAGCCCGATGATTATTACTTGAGCCACGCCTCGCCGCTTGGGATTCCGTTTAATAATTTTCGCAAAAGCTCCGCGCACCAGCAAATTGAAAAACGCATTGCCAAAAACCGCCCTGGAAGCCCCTGCTACAAGAAGTTTTTGGTATCTAATACCGAGTTTACCGACATCCCCATTTGTGCCGCATCTCGCCAGTATCAGCACCTAAAAATCAAGCAATTGCAAGAACAAGGGCTAACTACCACCGACTTAGAAACACAACTTGCTACGGTGGTCGAAAAAGATTGCTTATGTGAAGGGCTAGGTGCTTCGGCTTTGTTGAAAGACGGCTTGACTCCCGCCCACAACTTAAAGGCAGTTTCGGTATGCCCTGGCCCTAACTTGGCGTATTTCTCGGGCATATTTTCGTTCAAACAAATGGTGGATCACATTTACGGACGCACCAATCTGCTCAATTCGGTGAAGCGTTCAAATTTGTTTGTAAACGAGCTTCGGATGTATATCGACTATTTTGAGAAAGATTTGAAGAAAAATACCGAACAACTTACGACCAAAAAACTTCGGTCGCTACAGTTGTTCAAGGCCAATCTTTTGGAGGGGATTTCGTACTATCAGCGACTGATTCCGCAACTCAAAAACGAGGCCGAAAGCTACTTAAATGAAATGCGGGCGGAGTTGGCGCAGTTTGAAGAAGCCGTGCAGCAAATTGTCTTGCCTGTGCCAGCAATGGTATAATTGCCAACCTCCCGAAAGTTTTGAACTTTCGGGAGGTTTGAACTTTCGGGAGGGTCTGTATTTTATTCAATTACCTTAGGCACGCGGAAGTACGTTCCGTCTTGCGAAGGCGCATTGACCAACGCTTGTTCTCTGGGCAAGTGATTTCCAAGCACATCTTCACGCATCACATTGATTTCGGCCGATATATGCGTCAGAGGTGCTACATCTGTCGTATCTAATTCATCCAACTGCTCCATCCACGACAACACGCTTTCTAGGCTTTTCAACAACGGAGCTTCTTCTTCTGGTTTCACTTCCAAACGCGCCAAATGCGCAATTTTGTGAAGCGTATCTTTATCTATTTGCATTCTCTCAATTTTTCCACAAAATTATCACTTTATCCACAATTTGAAGGAATCAAAAATTATTTTGGTGGAAAACTGCAACCTTTTTTCTTCTCTTGCATTATGGATTCAAATTGTTATTGAGTTTGAAAACCGTCGCTGACCACATAAACCTCTCCCAACCCCTCGATGCACAGGCATTTGGGCTTCTCTACGATGCGTATTATTCCAAAATTTTTGGATACGCTTTTCGTCGGGTGGGAGATTATGACATTGCCCGCGACGTGGCTGCCGAAACGTTTTTGAAGGCGTTTTTAAACCTAAAAAAATACCGTTTTGAAGGACACCACATTTCGGCTTGGTTGTACAAAATTGCCACCAATGAAATCAAGCTTTTTTTTCGTAACCAAAAATACCGCCCCGATTTGTTTGGGCAGTTATCGGACGATATGCTTTCTGACCGCGAACTGCTCACCGTTTTTGAACGCGAAAAGAACGAAACCGAGCGGCAAATGGCCGATTATGAAGCATTTGCCGACGTACAACGTCACCTCAAAACCCTCGACATCAAATACCAAGAGGTGATTGCGCTCAAGTATTTTGAAGAAAAAAGCATTGCTGAAATCAGTCTTATTTTAGACAAACCCGAAGGCACCATCAAGTCGCTGTTGTCGCGGGGCATCGACTATTTACGGCAAAAATGCGGCTAATTACCCAACCACTTTAACTCAAGTTGGCCATGGAACCAATGGACGAATTCGAAAAAAAATTACAAAACTTAAAAAAACCTCAGGTGATGACCGAACATCAAGCGTATTTAAAATTGCCCATCCTCAACACCCGCAAATCGGCGGCCATGGGCTGGTGGCTGGTGGCACTTCCATGTTTATTGCTGGCCTGCGTTGTCATGCAACTCGTCTCGGGCGGCAGCATTCGCGTGCTGGACATGCTATTCAACACCCTCGAAGCCTTTGACCGATCGCATGGCGGCTGGTTTTCGCCTTTAGTCTTTGTACTTTTTCCGATGGTAGCAGCGGGGATGAACCTGCTCTCGCTCCTCAACGTGCTTTACGATGCCGAACGCCGTGAGCTTATCATCACACTCAAAGTACGTTTCTGGAATCTATTCTTGATTTTTGTGGGATTTGGCGCTGCCCTCTTTATCGGATTCCACGCGCTTCTCCAGCATTTCCATTGATTTTTTCAGGCTCATTTTTTTCATCCATATACTATACAATCGCCACTTTTATGCACTGGTTTGTTCGAAAAGGTATTTTTTTTAAGCCCACCTCCCCCGTTGGTTGGGCATTGTTTATCCTTGTAGCCATGTACGCTGTCCACGCGTTGATTGAGGTCAATGAACATTCACATTCGACCATGGAGACAATCATAAACTGGTTTTTCAGGGTGATTTTAGTAGGCGTCGCCTATACCATCGTAGCATATTTTATGTCAGAAAAAGAGTAGTTTGTCCACAAGCAAGCGTGCTGATATGGGAGTTTATTGTATTTTTGTCAAGGCCAAGTATTCGCTTTTCTTTTCAAGATATTGTCTTAAAAAACCTTGAAAAGATTACAAAACTGGGCACCAACAAACGTCTTTCCCATGAGCATCAAGTACGATAAACACATCGGCACCAAACAAAAAGCCCTTCGCATCAACTTAGACCGCCGCATTTATGGCTCTTTTGCCGAAATCGGGGCGGGTCAAGACACTGCCGCTCATTTTTTCAAGGCAGGAGGCGCTTCAGGAACCATCGCCAAAACTATGTCGGCCTACGATATGAAGTTTAGCGACGAAATTTACGGTCCCGAACCCAGCGGTCGCTACGTGGTGGAATCACGCTTGATGAAAATGATTCAGCACGAGTATGACCTCGTCGAACAACGTCTGGCCGAAAAACGCGGTGCCGATAGTTTGTTTTTTGCGTTTGCCAATACCGTCGTTGCCCTCAATTACCAAAAAAGCAACGAAGGCCACGGCTGGCTCGGACTGCGTTTTCAACTCACGCCCCGTGCTCCGTACAACGACGTGGTGATTCACATCAAAATGCTCGACAACGACAGTATTTTGCAGCAACAAGCCTTGGGAGTGATTGGGGTCAACTTGATTTATGCTTGTTTTAATTATTACAAATCGCCCGAAACGTTGTTGATGTCGTTGATGGACGACCTCGGTCCCGACCGTGTCCACATCGACATGATTCGGATTCAAGGCCCTGATTTTAGCCATGTTGATAACCGACTGTTGAGTTTATATTTGGTCAAACACGGCTTTACCGAAGTAGCCATGTTTGGCCCCGACGGGCAGGTATTACAGCCGTCGGAAGCCCTCTACAAAAAACACATTTTGTTGTTGCGCGGGCGGCTTCGTCCCATCACCAACGTCCACATCGACATGCTTCGCAATGGCCTCAAGCAGTTTAAGGCCGAACCCGACGTGGATGAGAAAAAAGTGATGATGGTAGCCGAGCTTACGCTCCAAAACCTCCGTGGCCTCGAAAAGGACATCAACGAGAAGGATTTCCTCGACCGCGTGGACGTGCTGAGTTCGATTGGTCAAACGGTAATGATTTCCAATTACCACGAGTACCACCGTTTGGTGGCGTTTTTGGCCAAAACCACCCGCCTCAAAATTGGCTTGGTTTTAGGAGTTCCTAACTTGGAGTACATTTTTGAAGAAAGTTATTACCAAAATCTCCCAGGTGGCATTTTGGAGTCGTTTTCGACCTTGTTTAGCCGCAATGTGAAGCTGTTTGTTTATCCTACGTTTAAAAACGGAAAACTGTACACCTGCCAAAACTTCGAGTTGTCCACTAATTTGCAGCCGCTTTTCCACTATTTGGTATGCAACGATAAAATTGAGGACATCCGCGACTATAACGAAGAAAACCTACGAATTTCGACCGACCGCGTTCTCGAACTCATCAAGCGAGGCGAGCCTGGCTGGGAAGAAAGCGTACCAACCGAAGTAGCTGACATGATTAAAAATAAGTGCCTGTTTGGGTTTCCGTGCGTAGTGTATGAGCCCAAAATGGCCGCGCACATTCACCAAGCAGTAGGGAATTTGTAGGAGAGGAGCATAAGCGTTAATATATTTACTATCCTCTCTTAGCTCCCTAGACGAGAAATAAGGAGGGACGTCTTATCTCAATAACGCGCTCAAAAATCATTTGATGGGTGTGTCATTTCCGATTTTTTTCGGCTTCCATAATAAACAATACATTGGCATTCTACTTTTAATAGATTGCTTTGACTACGCTGTTTGTAAACCCATTTGAGTATTTGACTTTGATAAAGGCCAAAAATGTTTAATAACCGAGCGGTTTACTCTTTGCTCTGCGTGCCAGAGTTCATAGTCACGTTGTAACTTCAACCAAAAATCAGGTTTATCACCGAAGGCTTCTGAAAGACGAATAGCCATTTCTGAGCTAATACCTTGGTGTTCGTTCAAAATACCTGAAAGTGTTTTAGGCGTAACACCTAGCCCTTCCGCCACTTGACGAATGGTTAGATCTTGCCCTGTTTCCTCTTTGATACCTTCAATTATGTCACGTATCATTGAACCTGGGTGCGGTGGTCTCATCATTTTACTCATAATATTCTCTTTTAGTGACAATTAGGCTAAAGTGCTTTCCAGTTATTATGCAAATATGTAAAATTATTACAAAAGCATAAGGTTATGAGTTAATGAGGAACCCTCAGGTTAAGTAGCTACTATTACAAATCATGTATTGGCCTTTGTTTGATGGTTCTTAAATCTATTTTTTTTCTATAGGCCACAAATGAATCATGTAATAATCTTGTCCACTTATTTCCATTTCATCAATGGTACTTGCTCCACCATAATAAACTCTAACCCCTACTAAATTAAAACCTAAAAAGTATTTTTCTCGTTCTGGTAAATAATCAAAATTCCCCATTATAAATATCGTTCCTGTATGGGTTGCAAGAGAGCATTCCGAAATTTGATCCCAAGTATCCGAATCAATTACAGGCTCATAACCAAAAACCTCAACATAAACAGGTACTACCGCATCTCTAAAAGTTCCAATAACAACTAATCGTTCATCAAACTTAACAGATAGCATCCGTTCTTGGTCTTCTTCTGTCCACCAATTTGCTCCAATTTCATCATCAGAAATATCTAATGTTACATCTTGCAACATTAGTTGGTAAGAAGCTGCGTTTAAGTTTAAAGAAAGTTTCATGGTTTATTTTTACATTTACTAGGATCCTCACGTAAGACACAACCACTCTTGTTTGTAAAGTCCCAACAAGATAGTTTTCTATCTCAAGCCAATCTTTTTTTTATTTTTTAGCATAAAGAACGCCTTAACACCTAATTTTGTGCATAAATTGTTCACTATGTACAAAATCATTGTTAGTTGTCTTCTAGTCATTTGCACAGGAATAGGATTGTGTTCGTACGCACAGCAAACGACGCCCAACTCAACTGGTCTTCAACGAGACACTACCTACCGCGCCGACACCGCCGCTGTAGTTATCACCGCCGCCGTCCGTATTTACGACTTATCGCACGTTTCGGTATGCCCTGGTAGCACCATTTTTGTTCCGTTCGATTTTGATGGCAAGTTTGAAGAAAAAAACCGCTTTTTGGTTCAAATTTCGGACGTATCGGGACGTTTTATCACCCTTTCTGATTCGCTCAGGCACGGCCCCGCCCGTATTGTACTTCCCCAAAACCGTTCGGGATTAATAGCTGTCCGCGTCATTTCTACTCACCCACAAGTAGTGAGTGCGCCTACTAGGATGATGGTTCTGCCGTTGCCCCAAGCTAAAATAGAAACCAACGACGGTGGCAGCATCGCTAAAATTGGCCCAGGCCAAGCGGCTACCTATCGGGTGTCGCTCACGGGAGCCGCTCCTTGGTCGTTTACCGTTTCGGACGGCACTGTTGTCACCAATACTTTGGTCAACCCCTACGTGACCCAAGTAAGCCCCAAAGAAACCACTTCGTACAAAGTTACGTCCATCCTCAATGCTTGCGGAAGCGGTACTTCTTCGGGCGAGTTGGTGGTACAAGTAAGCCAAGACACGTTACCCGTTATTGCCCTCAAAGCCGTACCCAAAGCAGGATTTCGTATTTGTACAGGAACGCCCTTTCAAATCAATTTTAACGCGACGGGAAAATACAACATTGGCAACGGCTTCGTCGTCCAACTTAGCGATACCACAGGACAAAATTTTACCAACATTTCAGAACTCGCCACCGAAAGCCCCATCATGGCCAAAACGCCTTTTTCGTTGAAGCCAGGCAATTATAAACTTCGGGTGGTTTCTACTTTTCCAACGATTTCCAGTGATACCGTCGATGTCAACGTTTCGGCTCCAGCCACAGCCACCCTTCGCCGCGACTCGCTCGAAATCCCCGAAGGTGGCTCTACCAACCTTACCGTGAATTTTGGGGGTGGTGGCCCTTGGTTTGTCTTGCTATCAGACGGTACGTACCAAAACGACATTCGGGTGACGCCTTACACGTTAAAGGTAAGTCCTAACGACCCAACGAATTATAAAATTACGTCGGCGGGAGGCTACTGCGGAGTAGGAACGTTTTCGGGAACGGCCGTGGTGAAGGTAAAAATTCCGCCTGCAACCATCACCACAGGTAACCTTTCGGATAAAATCATTTGTTCGGGTACCGAAATCACCGTGCCTTTCACGACGACAGGCCGCTTTGAAAATGCCAATAAATTCATTGTACAAATTGCCGATACGAGCGGTAAATGGGTAAATCTTCCTACGGTTGGAGGATTAAGTGCACTTCGCGCCAAAATTTCGCCGCCGTTTCTCAAAGATACCTTGACTACACATCAATTACGCGTCATTGGTACGTTTCCATTTACCGAGGGGGTTCCTACCAATATCAACGTAATGATGCAAAACGCGGCTTCAGCGATTGTTACGGGCGGAGGAGTGATTCGTCCTGGGGGAGCGGCTCGGATTCGAGTAGCGTTCAAAAACGGTTTGCCGCCTTGGTCGTTTGTATTGTCTGATGGAACTACAGTAAACGGCACATTCATCAATCCCTACCAAATTACGGTCAACCCTCGCGCTACCACTGAATATAAAGTAGTATCGCTCAACAACACCTGCGGAACAGGCGTAATTAACGGCCCTTCTGCCACCGTGACTGTCGATACAAATTAAGTAGTCTGGGCGTCTGGTTGTGGATGTGCTTCTGGTTGCTCACAACCAGACGTTCGTGAGAGAAGAGAAGCCTACTAGTTGCTCTGGCAATCGGATTGTAAGCAACCCGCCCCACAGCCCCATTCGACATTCTGCACTCGACATTAACGTGCATCTGGTTGTGAGCAACCAGATGCACGTTAATTTTTCTTGCGGTAATCGCCGCGAGAGAACGTTTTTTCGATAAAGCAGTACATCAAAATAAAGAAATAACGGCTTCCCATTTCTTTAATCTTGAGTTTCGATTCGCCGTACTTACGATTCGTCCAGCTGTTTGGAACAACGGCGTAGCTATATCCTCGCACAATTGCTTTGAGCGGCAATTCTACTGTTAA
Organism: Runella limosa DSM 17973; assembly: GCF_000482465.1. Classification (GTDB taxonomy): domain Bacteria; phylum Bacteroidota; class Bacteroidia; order Cytophagales; family Spirosomataceae; genus Runella; species Runella limosa. The sequence goes on along the minus strand of NZ_KI519420.1, from coordinate 602,169 downwards.
GTTGAAGTGAGGAGAAAGAAAAGGCTTAAGCCCTTCCATGGTTTCGCGTTTGTAGAGTTTGAAGGCATTGGTGGTATCGTTGTATTTAATGCCCATCACCATCCGAATGATAAAATTGGCCAAACGGTTGATTACTTTTTTTATCGTCGGATAATCAAAGACGTTCCCACCTTTGCCCCAACGCGATCCAAACACAGCGTCGTAGTTTCCTTCGACCATTTTTTTGTAAAACTTCACCAAATCTTCTGGATCGTCCGATAAATCGGCCATAAAAACCGCCACGCAGTCGCCCGAAAAACGCTCAAGACCATAGCGAACGGCGTACCCAAAACCATTTGGCCCTGGGTTGGTTTCATAAACTAAGGTCGGAATTTCTTTTGACAGCTCTTGTAAAACCTGTAAAGTTTTATCTTTTGAGTTGTCGTTGGTCACCCAAATCTCGTGCGGGATGTCGTACTTCGACAACGTTTGGTATAACGTGCCTAATGTTTGTGGCAAAGAATCTTGTTCGTTATAGGCGGGTATGACAACGCTTAATTTCATTGAATGTTAGCCCCCCACCCCCAATGGGGGAGATCGTTTATAGTTAATCTTTAGAGGATTATACAGCAAAATTGGGTCATTTTGACCTAATTTCCAATTTTTTCCAGTAAACGGTCGTAATACTGCAAGGTTTTCTGAACAGTATCGTCGTAAATAAAATCAAGCCATTCGTTTACATCGGCAAACATTTGGCGTCTGTTTTGGAGAAAGTACGGGTTGGTCGTTGCGTGAACATTGCTGAGTCCGCCACGGTGTTTTCGATATTTTCCCATTGTTTCGGGCAAATACCCAATTTTCCCGCGCGCTGCCAGTTGAATCACCAACGCCCAATCGCCCGCCGCCGCGCGGTGATGCCATTCGGCAAAATCGTCGGTACGGAAAAAATTTCGGTATAACAAACTCGCCGTTCCAATGAACCAACGGTCTTCCAACACATCTTTTACCGTAGAAACTGCCTTTTGGTCAGGTTCGTTGAAGGCGTGGCTCGGTGAATTATCTTCGTAAATCACCTCCAGATTATGGTGGCAAATGGCAAAATCAGGGTGATTTTCCATAAAATCGACCTGTTTTTGCAACTTTAGGGGGTCAGTCCAATAATCATCGCCTTCGCAAAGCGCCACGTAATCGCCTTGACAGGCTTTGAGCAAAAAAAGCACATTGTTTCGCCCGCCAAACTCCCGAGGCTCTTTCGGCCCTAAGTTTTCGGGATGCAGATACGCCCTAATTTTGTCAGGAAACCGCTCGGCATATTCTCGAATGATGCGCGGGGCTGCGTCAGTGGAAGCATCGTCACCCACCACAATCTCGAACGGAAAGGTCGTTTGTTGCATCAACGCACCTTCGAGCATTTGTGCAATGTATTTTTCGTGGTTGAAAGTGGGAACACAAACGCTAACTTTCATCGGGAAGATTCTTTCAAACGGTGAGGCAACAGCGCAAAGAAACTATAAACATTCATCATCCACTTTGGAAGCACGTAATCTCGGATAATTTCTTTGGAAACTTCGCGGGGTGGTTGTCCCAATTGAAGGTATTTCAAGGCTAACCTTGCGCGGCGGAAATAGCTTTTTTGATACTGCTTGGCATCCAGAAGCATTCGGTAATAACGCGCGATGTTAAGTCTTAGCAAATCATGGTGGCGATAATCCAATTCTTTATCAATGCCTTCGTACATCGCAATTCGATTATACAAAAAGCGCGCATCGCGGTAGTGGTCTTTAAAACTTGCCCCTCCCCTATTTTTTCGATACACCGACATTACCCCTGGCACGTACCCAATGGGGCCGTGTTTGGCCAAAATCACGTAACGCGGAATATCTCCACTCGATGATTTCAAAAACCAGTCGGGGTAGTGCATAATACCGTTTTTAAACATCACTGCCGACGTTGCCATGAACCAAATTTCGTCTTCCCCTACCAAATCGGCCGCCGTAATGACTTCTTTCTGGTCGGGCGCATTTAGTTCGTGCGAGGGCGTACCGTCTTCGTAGGTAATGAGGGCATTATGAAAACAAGCCGAAAAATCAGGATGCGCCTCCATGAAATCGACTTGGCGCTGAAGTTTTTGGTCGTCAGTCCAATAATCGTCCCCGTCCATCGGGGCAATGTACGTTCCTTTGGCTAGTTTGAGGGTTTCGATGGTATTGAAAAGGCCATTTTGCCCCAAGTTTTTGGAATGCAAAACGGCCTTTACTTTATCAGGATATTTTTCTTGGTAAGCTAAAATAGTTTCTTGCGCACCGTCCGTCGAGCAATCGTCTCCTACCAATATTTCAACATCGAAATTTGTTTTCTGAGACAACGCACTTTCAATGGCTTTGCCAATAAATTCTTTCTGGTTGTACGTAAGAATCGTGACGCTTACTTTAATCATACGGCAGGTGTTGGTGAAGCAAAAACAGCTTCAAGTTGTTCTACAGTTGGAAAATTTGGTGTCACCAATTCAGCCTCTGGTTTGTATATATAAGCCATTGGGTAGCCTCTTTCGATAAAAGTGGCTTCGGCCAAGTTGTTATAACGAAGCTGTACCGACCAACGAATGTTATTGGTAATATTATTGCCCGATTGGTGTACCAAAAAGGCTGAAAAAATCAACAAATCTCCTACTTGGAATTCGGTTTGGACAAAATCTTCGTCGTTCAGTTGGGCCGTAATTCCTCCTTGATAGCCCGAAGTACTCGACTCCAGCAAACCCCACGTATGGCTACGCGGAATCACTTGCAACGCACCCAAGTCGGCCCCTGCATCCACCATCGGAAACCAAATCACCGTGCTATCGAGCGAGCCTTGGCCCGTACGCCAGTCTTGGTGGGCATCGAGTTTCCAGTGTTTACTACCATCTTTTGACAGAAAACGGCTGTTGAACTGCATCGCAGGGCGCGCCCCAATAACGGGTTGCTCAATACCTACTTCTTTCAAAAGATTGACAATTTTCTCACTCACGGCAAACTGGTGAAGCGACAAGCTGTGTTGCACCGTGACACCTGTGTTTCGAAACGCAGTAAAGTCTTTTTGAAAAAACTCAAACATGGCATTTTCGAAGGCGTCGCGGTCGTCGATATCAACCGTACGGCCTGTAACGTGCTTTATCTGAACGGCAAATATTTCACGCGCTTCGCGGTAGATGTTTTCCACCACGCTTTTATCTAAGAAGTTACGAATGAGTAAAAACCCATCTTGACGAAATTGCTCTGCTAATGTTGACATGGTACTGATTTGTTTGGTTTAACAACCCCCAATGTTACGAATCACGGCCTTTTGAAAGAATGACCTTGGTCAAAAATCCAAAGTAAAGTTACAACAAACCTTCCAACTTTTAGTCTTCCCAAACGGCATAGCCAAAACCAGCCGCTCCAAAACCGTTGCCATTGTACAATAAGTATTTTTTACCCTTGTGTTCGTAGCAATAAGCGTAGTCAATCATGTTGTAGTCAAAGTCTCCTGGCGTCTCTGATTTATGAATCCCTACCAAATGGTCTTTTCGCTCCCAATGTTCTCCATCCACCGATTCGGCATAGCCGAGGCGGTAACTTTGGTTGCGGTCGGTACGGTAGTCGCGCGTGTGGCGGAATGAATAGTACATTTTGTAAATACCGTCTTCCTTAAATACACTTGGACGACCAACCGCGTGCAAGAAATCATCAAAATCAAGCGTTGGTACGTCACTGATACTCCAGTGAATGCCATCGGTAGAAGTAGCCGACTGACAACGATAGTAAGGCTCAGGGTAGCCGTGAATATACTCACATTTATGGCCCGAAATGTACCACATTCGCCAAGTTCCATCTTCTTCGCGCATCACCGAAGGCTGCGCCGCCCAAATGGGATTTTGAATGCTACGATCCATGATGGGCCCCGTAAACATCTTATTAAAAGTCAGCCCTCCGTCTTGACTTACCGAAAGTCCCATCGAAAGACGGTATGAGTTGTGCGTACGGTTCCAGCCCGTGTAGTACAACCAAATATCGCCATTGGGCATATCGACAAACCACGCTGGCATGGCACCTGTTTCATCGTATTCGCCTGGGCCGCCAAGCTCCAATACGGGCTTGTCGTGGATGTATAAAATCTTTTTAGGGTCGTCGTAGTCCACGTCGATAAACGTAGGACGCGACTGTCCTTTATCGTCCCGCGACGAAAAATAAATGCGTAGAAAGTCAGGGTGCTTGTACGCATACGGCACTTGTGCGTGCGAACGACTGTGCGCCAATGACCCATCTGGTTTATAAATAACTCCTTTTTTTTGCCAAGCCATTTCAGTTTGCAGTTTACTGTTGACAGGTTTTACCCGTTTTCTGCTTTGTATTTTGATACTGTTAGTGTAGCAGGTTGCTCACAACCTGCTAAATTCGGGTTGTGAGCAACCCTTAGCACGATTAAAGTAGCCCCTTTGTTCGTTACACTAGATTTTGCGTCAGACGATAGTCAGACGCATACTACTAGGCTTTTTCTGCTCTCAAACGCCAGTTATCCACAAAATCTTTGCCAGGAATTGGCAAATCAATGTCAATTTCTGGGGCTTTTGCTGCTACGGTGTATTCCATTACGTAAAAGCAATTGCCGAAAATATAGTGCAACTTGAAGTTTTCAACGTTGGCGGGCAGGTCAGCAATCGGCACCTCGGCACGGAACAACGGATTTGCTTTCCAAAGCGTTTGGTACGTAGGCTCATTGCGAAGCCACGGCGCCATACTTTCGTCACCAATCACGACTTTTCCACCTACTTTTACCACGCGCGTAAGTTCCGCAAATGCTTTTTTACGCTCCGAAAACGTATTAATTCCTCCAAAGTGAAATACAGAATCAAATGTCCCGTCCGCAAAAGGCAAGTACGAGCCATTTCCCAAAAAGAAATGCACATTTACTTCCTCCGCTTTCAATTTTTGCGTTGCTAGACGCAACATATTGGGCGAAAGATCCGACAATACCGCCGTCCCACCTGGGCTAATTTGCTCAATAATCAAGGCCGAATCTTTGCCCGTTCCTGCTCCTACTTCAAGCACAGTTTGGCCAGGTTGCAAGTTCATCAATCCAATCATAAATTGGCGAGTTGCCACTTCGTCGGAGTGGTTCAATGTTTCAAACATCCACGAAACACCGCGGTCGTAGCGTTGATACGCTTGGTCGTAGAGGTGCTGCTCGCGGGCATCGTCTTCAAACAACTCACGCGGATGCACCATGTCGATGATGTTTGAATCCAACACAGGATAAACTGTGCCATCGGGAGCAATAAGCGATTGGCCATCTTCGGCAACTTGTAGCGGCTGTCCCGTTTTAGGGCAAACCAATGAAGCAAGGAATTGAGTATGTGTCATTTTATTAGGATTCTAAGCTAATCATCAAGAGGGTCAAAATTAACGCAACTTTTATACTTTGGCAAAGTTGGTTTCTATACCAAAGCATAGATTTATTATTCGGTTCGTACAAAAACGCGGGTATTTTCTACTTCTCCCACCAGCCGATAGTGCGCATCAACCAAGGCTTTTAGTTCGGGGAAGGCTTCGTGGGCTTGTGTCGAGCGGTCGTAGAGCCACAAGCTATTGGGTCCCACCGCATCGACAAACACTTTTGGGCTATTTTGCTTTAAATCAGCCAGATAGCGTTTGTAATAAATCTCCCGCATCGGGTGCGGATAAATACATCGCTCCGAATGGTTCTCGGCCGTTCCTTGGGGCATTTGTGTTTCTACGTGGTACCGACACATCCAACCCCAAATCACCAAGCGGTCGTTAGAGGAAGCGTACTGTTGAATCAATTTTGACACTTGACTTACAGGCACGCGGTGGTCGGCCGTCGAAAGATAAGCATTAAGCGGTTCGCGTTTCAACACTTTGTACCCAAACCAGCCTACCCACACACCCGCGGTGAGTATTGCCAGCGCCACCATCGTTTTGGATTGTGTGACCAAGGTATTGATACCCAACGCAGCCATCAATCCAAATGGATAGATACACAGGTTGAGGTAATGTACAAAATCATTTCCCGACTTCGTGGCGGCATACAACGCTGTCAACAGCCAAAGCACGGCAAAATAGAACAATATTGTTTTATTTTTTCCTCCTTTAAAAGCCAGCAATACCAACGGCAAGGTGGTCAGCAAAAACGCCATAAAACTGGGGCTTTTGGCAAAAAAGTGCGGTAAACGAAGAATCGAATCTATCACAGAACTGCCACCTGCATAAATGAGGTTTCCAAGAACGTAAAAATTCCAAAAATCGTCGAGCACATCATACGTCCACGCCCACACCAAGGTCAATATCGGGAACGTCACAGCCCCAAGCACCAAGGCACTGAGTTTGGTCATCCGTTTCTCCGTATTCCACCCCTGTATTATCGCAAATAGCCCAATCACCGCAGCTTGAGGGACTACTTGAATTTTAGCAAAAGGACTCATGCCTAAGACCAGCCCAAGCAAAAACCAAGGGGCTATTTTGGGCGAAGGATTCCAATTTTTAGACAATAGCCAAAGCCCTATATTTAATATCAAAACGGGGAGTTGTTCGCTTGAATAATGCACATAATCAGCTTCTTGTGTAAAAGCGAGCAAAAACAACGGCGGCAGTAGCGCAACACGCGCAGCGTTTTCTCCCCACCAATTTTTCACACTGCGGTAGAAAAACCACAAACTTCCCAGCACACAAAGCAAGCCCACCAAGCGCCCCGAGGTATAATCTATCGCCCGCCCGAAAAACGACGGCAGCAAGAGCGCATAATTATCAAGGGGGCCAATCGTAGTTCCGTCCACCGACTGCCAATAAATAGGATACTGCTTGAGCGTAATGGCGTGCGCCAACATTTGGCTTTCGTCGGGGTTAATTTCTTGGTTGAAAATCACCACGGGCAAGCGCATAAATAACAACAACGCCGCCGACAAACCCAGAAAAAGGATTTCTTGAAAGTTCTTATTTTTCAATAATGTCAGCACCACTATCGCTCCTGCAAGAAGATAGCCAAGGGCAAAATACACTATTGGAAAATCGTCGAAACTCAACACAATTGCTTATTGGTTATTCGCTGATGAACACTGATTTTAATTTATGTCTTCTACTTTCTCAATAAAGTCGCGGTACTGAAGCACGGGAATAAACTGTTGTTGGGTACGGTATTGAAGCACCATAAAAACAAGAAAAAGCGAAATCAAAAACGACTGAAGTACCACAATCAACAAGGCCGAACTAAGCGTAGAGGCCCAACCTGGTGAGGCGTCGTTCATCCATTTCAAAAACAATACGATACAAATCACCAACAACGCAGCCAATGACATCCCAATCGAAAAGATTAAAATGCGAACCGCCGTTACGTCAATCAGCACCGAGATGGTACTCAGCCCGTGTAACACCAGCGACACAAAGTTCATTTTACTTTCTCCCGCCAAACGTTTTCCACGTTCAGTGGGTATCGCTACGTACGGAATCCGCGATCTAATAATGCCCCCAGGAAAGTTGTTCCATATTTCGGAAACGCGCACAAGATTTTGCAAACGTCGTTGAGGAATCAAAGAGAAGTTTCCAAACGTAATCACTTTACCCGTCAACTGACGAAAGATAAATTTATAAATACCGTAGAAAAAACGAAAAGTAAAGCTCTCTTGCCGTTTGGTACGCTGGGCAAACACGATACGGTCGGGAGATTGCTCTGAAGCAGCCACCAAGGCATTGATGTCTTTGGGAGCGTCTTCGCCATCGGCATCCATCACAATCACTTTTTCGCAAGATACCTCTTTGGCAATGTAAGACAACCCAATCGCAATGGCCCGTTGATGACCCAAATTGCGATATAGACGCACAATTTGCACCTGTTGCCCCCGAAACGCTACCAAATGTTCTAAATCCTGACTAGAACAATCATCTACAATAACCAAAGACGTAGTGGCCAACAATTCGGCCACTACGTCTTGATTAATGCGTTCGATAAGCAGGTTTAACGCCTCCCAATCGTTGTATTGCGGTATGAGTATGACGTATTTTGAAGTCATTGAGTGTGTTATCAGTTTAACAGATAACAGTTCTACACAGTCATCGCCAAACGAGCTGCGATACCGTCGTGGATTTGAACAAGTGTTTGTTCGAGGTTATAAGTCCAGTTCCAGTCTGGGTAGTGGCTCTTGAATTTCGTCAAGTCACTTACGTACCAAATGTGGTCGCCGATACGGTTGGTTTCTGAGTAGTGGTAAGTCAGTTTTTTACCCGCAATTTTCTCACAAATGGCGATTGCTTCCAACATTGAACAGTTGGCATAACGGCCACCACCCGCGTTGTAAGCTTCTCCTGGGCGTGGATTTTGGTAGAAATGCCAAAACATATTTACCAAGTCGTAGCTGTGAATGTTGTCACGTACTTGCTTTCCTTTGTAGCCAAAAATGGTGTAAGGATTGTTGGTAATCGTACACTTCATCAAATAAGCCAAAAAGCCGTGCAACTGCGCACCTGAGTGGTTAGGGCCAGTCAAACATCCACCACGGAATACTCCTACTTTCATGCCAAAATAACGGCCGTACTCTTGGCACATAATATCTGCCGCTACTTTCGACGCTCCGAAGATAGAGTGTTTGGTATGGTCAAGGCTGTGGTGCTCGTCGATACCATTTTTGAAGTATGCGTGGTCTTCCGAAATTTCCCAACGACTTTCTAGCTCCACCAATGGCAAGTAGTTAGGATTATCTCCATACACTTTGTTGGTAGAAGTAAAGATAAATACTGCTTCTGGGCAGTTTTGGCGGGTCATTTCGAGCATATTGAGCGTTCCGACCGCGTTTACCCCAAAGTCAGTAAAAGGCTCACGTGCTGCCCAGTCGTGGCTTGGTTGAGCCGCTGCATGAACGATTAATTTAATATCGGCGCCATATTCTTTAAAAATAGGCTCCAACTGACTTACTTCACGAATATCAGCGCTGTAGTGCTTATAGTTAGTGTATGCATCTTGCAAACGGTTGCGGTTCCATTCCGTGTTTCCGTCTTGCCCAAAGAAATATTGACGTAAATTATTATCTACCCCAATCACGAGGTCAAATTTATCAGCAAAAAAAGCGACCGACTCGCTTCCAATCAATCCAGCCGAACCAGTGACAAGTGCAATGTTCATACAAGAATCGTCTTTTGAAGTGTTATGTATATTGGAAAATTTCTATTTTTCTCTTTTAAAGGCGTAAAATAAGTCAAAAAAGTTCAATTCGCCTAATCCGTAAAATAAGTCAGTTAGTCGGCTTTCTCCAGTTTAAAACTAAAGGTTGTCCCTTTTTCCACTTTGCTCGCTACCGAAATCTTTGACCCGTGGGCACTCAAAATATGCTTCACAATGGCCAGCCCCAGTCCAGTTCCTCCTTTTTCACGCGAGCGGCTTTTGTCCACCCGATAAAACCGCTCAAACAAACGCGGCAAGTGTTCCGACGGAATCCCAGGGCCATTGTCACGTACGGATATTACAAAATGTTTTTTCTCTTCCTCAAAATGGACAACGACTTTTCCGTTGTCATTTCCGTATTTAATGGCATTTTCGATGAGGTTTGTCATCACTTGCGTGATTCGATAGGCATCGGCTTTTACCCAGACGTGTGCCAGTTGGTCGGGTTTAATTTTTAGGAGAGTTTTGCGCAGGTTTGCTTTGTGTTCAAGCTGCTCACAGACTTCCAAGGTCAGCAAACGCAAGTCCACCATTTCCTTGTGCATTCGGATTTCCCCCGTTTCCATCTGCGACAGTGCCACCAAATCTTTGACGAGTGCGTCGAGTCCATCCAAGCTTTTGGCGGCTTTTTGCAGAAATTTATCCCGCACTTTCACATCGTCCATGGCACCGTCCAAGAGGGTATGAATAAACCCTTGCGCGGCAAAAATGGGGGTCTTTAATTCGTGCGAAACATCCGCCAAAAACTCCCGACGGAATATTTCTAGTTTTTTTAGTTCGTCGATTTCTTGCTGCTTCCGAGCCACATAGACAAAAATCTCTTGGTTGAGTTTTTTCAACGGATTGGCATCGCTCACAATCGACTTTCTTGGAAAGCTAAAGTCCTTGAGTTTCAGGCGTTGAATGGTCTGGTGCATTTTGGTCACTTCACGGTACACCAAAATCTCAATAGCGTACATTATCAGAAAAAAAGCGGCCGAAAAACTGGCAAGACCTGCCACAAAAAACATACTTCCGTTGGTACCGCTCACAAACGAAAGAAAGGTCACAGTAATGGCTGAAATGGCCAAAGCAAGTAAGAAAGCAATGATACGTGGCGTAAATCGCATGAGGGTAAAGATGTCTCTGCCGCAAAGTTACGCAAATATTTTTCCTGAAATTTTAAGAAAATGTTTTGTCTTATGCTTGACTATCTGTAACTTTGCGCTCCGTTTTGAAATTTTTGAAAAGCAATGGCAAAGAAAGGTAACAGAATACAAGTAATTTTGGAATGTACGGTTCAAAAGGAATCAGGCGTTCCTGGCATGTCGCGTTACATCACGACAAAGAACCGTAAAAACACACCTGCCCGTATGGAAATGAAGAAATACAATCCATACTTGAAGAAAGTAACGGTTCACAAAGAAATTAAATAATTTGTTATTTGTTGATCGTTAACTAGTTAATTGGTACTGTTAAACGATTGAACACTAACTTTTAACAATCTTAACTGATACTTACAATGGCAAAGAAAGTAGTTGCAACCCTGAAAAAAGAAGGTGGTAAGACTTATGCTAAGGTGATTCAAGCTGTGAAATCTCCAAAGACTGGTGCTTACACTTTTAAAGAGGTTATCGTTCCTACCGATGAGGTACAGGCTGCGTTGAAAAACTAATTCGCAATCTCTGTTACCGTAACGATATTCTAAGAAAGTCCCCATGAGGGACTTTTTTTGTTGTACATTTGTGGCAGAATTTATACAAACGATAACATGGGTTTATTTGATTTTTTCTCGAAAGAAAAAAAAGAGACGCTCGATAAAGGGCTCGAAAAATCAAAAGAAAGCTTCTTTGGGAAATTGAGCCGCGCACTCGTCGGTAAATCAACCGTTGATGAGGAAGTTTTAGATGAGTTAGAGGAGATTCTAATTAGCTCAGACGTAGGCGTTGGCACTACCGTCAAAGTCATTGAACGCATCGAAGCACGCGTCTCAAAAGACAAATATACAAGCACTGGCGAGCTCGACCGTATCCTTCGTGACGAGATTGCCGCCTTGCTTACCGAGAATCAATCACTTGATATTAAAGACAGCTTTGAAACCGACAACCTACCGAAACCTTATGTCATTATGGTTGTGGGGGTAAACGGCGCGGGCAAAACAACGACCATTGGAAAACTGGCCCACCAATTCAACAAACGTGGTAAGAAGGTAGTCTTGGGCGCAGGTGATACTTTCCGCGCTGCTGCTGTAGATCAGCTCAAAACCTGGGGACAGCGCGCTGGCGTGCCCGTTATCGACCACGGCATGAATACCGATCCCGCTGCCGTGGCGCACGATGCCGTCAAGAAAGGGGTAGAAATGGGGGCTGATGTGGTGATTGTAGATACCGCAGGGCGTTTACACACCAAAGTAAACTTGATGAACGAGCTAACGAAAATCAAGCGTGTGATGCAAAAAGTCTTACCCGAAGCTCCCCATGAAGTATTGCTAGTGTTAGATGGAAGCACAGGCCAAAACGCAGTGATTCAGGCACGTGAATTTACCAAAGCCACCGAAGTTACTTCACTGGCGATTACGAAACTCGATGGTACGGCCAAAGGTGGCGTTGTGATTGGTATTTCGGACGAGTTTAAAATCCCTGTCAAATACATTGGCGTAGGCGAACGCATGGATGACTTACAGGTATTTGACCGTGCCCAATTTGTCGATTCTTTATTTAAGAAATAACCGCCCAAAAGCACGAACAAAAAGAAAGCCGACCCTCAAGAGAGTCGGCTTTTATATTTTGCCTAATCAGGCGCTTCAGTTTACTAGAAACGGAAGTGCGAGAACGCTTTGTTGGCTTCAGCCATACGGTGCGTATCGTCTTTCTTCTTCACAGAAGCACCTTCACCTTTTGATGCCGCAACGATTTCAGCCGCCAAACGGTCACGCATGGTTTTTTCACCGCGCAAACGAGCGTACTTAATCATCCACTTCATACCCAAAGCAACTTTACGATCTGGACGAACTTCAGTTGGAACTTGGAAGTTGGCACCACCTACACGGCGGCTTTTTACCTCTACAGCAGGCATTACGTTGTTCAACGCACGACGCCAGATTTCAAGGCCACTTTCGTTAAGACGTTTTTCAGCAATTTCCAATGCACCGTAGAAAATTTCGTACGCTGTACTTTTTTTACCTTCCAACATCAAGTTGTTCACAAACTTGGTTACCATTACGTCCCTGTACTTAGGGTCAGGCAATAGGTATCTTTTTTTAGGTTTTGCTTTTCTCATTGTACTGAGTTGTTAATCAATGTAGGTTTCGTTTTTCAACTGATTCATCCCGAACTAGCTTCGGGATTACTACCCTTTTATGCTATAATGTACTATGCAAACAAAAGGACGAACGCTCACGCGTTTTAATTACTTCTTCTTACCTGGTGCTGGTTTTCCACCCTTTCCTACTGGAGCTACTTGTCCTGGTTTCGGACGTTTAGCGCCATAAAGTGAGCGGCTTTGTTTACGACCGTTTACACCTGCGGTATCAAGCGCACCACGAACGATGTGGTAACGTACCCCTGGAAGGTCTTTCACACGACCACCACGCACCAATACGATTGAGTGCTCTTGGAGGTTGTGTCCTTCGCCTGGGATATAAGCGTTGACTTCCTTCATGTTTGACAAACGTACACGCGCAACTTTGCGCAAAGCCGAGTTTGGCTTCTTCGGGGTCGTAGTGTATACACGCGTACATACACCGCGACGTTGTGGGCAAGAATCTAAGGCTGGTGACTTAGATTTCCACGTCATTTGTTCGCGTCCTTTGCGTACTAACTGTGAAATAGTTGGCATTTTATACTGTTTTTTTCAAAAATGGTTATACCATCCCAAAAATGGGAGTGCAAAAATAGAAGATTATCTTCTGATCACCAAGAATATACGCTAAGTTTTTTTAGTAAGTATTCTATTTAGAGAAAATTACTCCCAAAATAGTGGTTCAATATAAAAAACCGAATAACCACAAGGGGATGACATTAGTATAACCTATTTCAATGTCATCTTTCACAATCCAAGCGTTGGATAATGCGGCTATTTGCTTCTTTTTTTTGTTTTTTCCTCCTACCTCTAACGTATAAGCACTATCCACCACAAAATCACCTTGTTCAGCTAATACCAAATGGTGTCCTTTGTTACAAAGTTGGTTTGCCACAAATGTTTCTCGCAATGTGCCTTCATTAGGCGTTTTACCTAACGCATAATTGAAATTCGTATTCTCCAAAACAATTTTGTCAGGCTTTTGAAGTACCGAAGTTCCATGGCCTTCTTTGTGAATATTACGAATAATGGCCGCTTGTTCTAAATGTTGGAGCCACATAAGTACCGTATTTCGGCTAACTTGTAGTACCGTAGCTAATTCTTGGATATTGGGGATGTAGGGGACTGTATCAGCCAATATGCCCAACAATCTTCGAATTTTAGACTGGTGGCTTGCTGAGTAATCGTGTAAGAACGCCAAATCAAACCCTAATACGGCATCAATGAGTTGGAAAGTTCTGGTAGCATATTCTTGCCCTGAGGAGGTTTGAACTCCGAATGGCAAGTATCCCGTTTGAAGATAGTTTTTGAAATGTAACAACGGAGACTTCAGCGTTTTCATCAGCTCCATTGCTACCATTTGGTGGTTTTCAAGTAAATCGTTTAATGAAAAGGAAGGCAAGTCGGCCAATTCATAGAGCGATAAATACTCTCGAAATGACATCCCGTGCAACGTTACACTCAATGCCCTTCGACTCAAATCGGCTTCTCCTCGGTAAATATCAAGGGCAGATGAAGCCGTAAAAAGTACCCGCATTTCAGGAAAGCCATCATAAATATTCTTTAACTCCGCCGACCAATGAGCGTATTTATGCACTTCATCAATAACTAGCAAACGCCCACCCTGTTTGTGCCATTCTTCAGCGGTTTCGAGCAATGAATGTTGGTAAAACCACGGATGGTCAGCTGTGACATACAAGGACGTTGACAACGACTGCGTTTTAAAATATTGCAGCAACAAAGTTGTTTTCCCTACTCCTCTAATCCCTTTTACACCTACTAAACGGCTGTGAAAAGGAATTTGTGGATACAAATACCGCTTAAATGTCACTGGAGTAGTTTGCAGTATATTGTTTTGAAACGAGAACAGTTTATCCATAAAAACGTTTTGATTTCAAAACAAATATACACATTCTGTCAAGCTTTTATGTTACAAATCGCTATTTTATCCCTTCCTTGGCTAAGTCGGCGTAGCCACCGCCCTGCAAATTGTAGATTAATTTAAAGCCTGACTCTTTTAAAATTTGAGATGCCTTCGTACTACGCCCTCCCACCGCACAATACACAAAAACGGGTTTGGTTTTATCCAGCTTTTGGACTTGCTCTTTGAATGCTGGGTCGTTGTAATTAATACATTGCGATGATGCTATTTTTCCCGCATTCCATTCGTTGGGGGTACGCACGTCCAACAATTGAGCATTGGGTGTGGTCTTGAGTTTTTGAATAAAGTCTTTAGGGGCTAAGTTTTCTTGGGCACGCAAGGAGGTGCCAGCCAATAGCACAATAACAAAAGTAAAGGTTGCAAGCAGCGTTTTCATGTTATGAAAAAAGTTAAGATAAAAACAGTTCTTTGAATAAAACGTAAAAGCCCATCACGAGCACAAAATAACCAAAAATTGGCTTTAATTTATCACCACTGATTTTGCGGGCCAGCGAACTCCCTAGTAAAATACCGATGACTGCAAGGGTAGAAAAATGCACAAGAAATGGCCAATTGATGAGCGAATGGAATTCGTAATCGCGCCAAAAACCCGTTAGGGAGTTCGTTGCAATGATGACTAACGATGTCCCTACGGCCTGTTGCATCGGAAGGCGAGCAATCAGCACCAGCGCTGGAATAATCAAAAAACCTCCTCCCGCTCCCAACAATCCCGTGATTCCGCCCACTAAAAAACCCTTGAGCAACATATTTATGACGTGCCAGTACCCACCTGCTGATGGATTGCTATTCCTTGGGAATTGGTTTGGCGGATTTTTTATCATCGAAAATGATGAAAAAACCATCAAAACCGCAAACAATGCCAGTAAAAAGCTCGAACGAGAAAGAATAAAAGTACCCGCTTGAAGTATTGGGTTGGGAATAAGGGGTAACAAATAGGTACGCGTCAAAAACACACTCACTACCGAAGGAATTCCAAAAGTTAACGTCAGCGGCCAATGAATATGCCCCGCACCCGCTCGGACCGTGGCTCCGACCAAGCTCGTGAGCCCCACAATAAAAAGAGAATAAGTGGTGGCTATAAGTGGCTCAACGCCAAACAAATATACTAAAATGGGTACGGTAAGAATAGCTCCTCCGCTACCAATAAGTCCCAAGCAAAGCCCCATCACAAGCGCTCCTGCGTACCCAATGATTTCCATAAAAGTAAAGCACAGCTAGGAGGATGGTTTGGCGACTAGCTGTGCTTTACAAATTTACAGCAACTTTTCTTCTAAGGCTAATTTTACCAATTCAGCCGCATTATGTACTTGAAGGCGGCGCATCATGTTGGCACGGTGGTTGTCAACAGTACGCACACTAAGATCAAGAGTGTCAGCGATTTGACGGCTACTCATGCCTTCAACCAGCAATTTTAGCACTTCTTTTTCTTTTTTGGAAAGTAATGTTTTTCGTGATTCCGACGCTTTCTCCACTTTTTGAACCTGCGACAAATACCCATTCACAATCACCGCTGCTACCGAAGGGTTGAAGTATTTTTCGCCATTTTTGACCGAATGTAGCGCCGCCAAAATTTCATCACGCGTGGCATCTTTGAGCAAATAACCATACGCACCCGCTTCCACAGATTTGAGGATGTACGCGTCATCATTGTGCATTGATAAAATAACAGGTCGGATGGCAGTGCTTTGCTTCACTACTTTACCTACCAGCTCAATACCCGACATGCCTGGCATCGAAATATCAATAAGCATCACTTGGGGTTTTAAATAGGCGATTTTTTCGAGCGCTTCTTCGCCATTGGCGGCTTCACCAATGACTTCGATTTCGTCGGTACTTTCTAAAATCGACCGCAGCCCATTTCGGACTATTGTGTGGTCATCGACGAGTACTACTTGGATTTTCTTCATGTTGTTAGTTATGTTGAGGAATATTTACAATTATTTCGGTGCCTTGGCCTACCGTCGAGTGAATTTTGATTTTTCCATCCAGCAAACGCGTACGTTCTTGGAGGTTAGTCAAGCCATGCGTAGGAACGAGCGTTGCTTGCGTTTTTTTATTGATTCGGACCCCTTTGCCGTTGTCGGTAATTTTGAGTACAATGTCTTTTTCTTGACGAAAAATACGAACGGCAATATTGGTGGCTTGCGCGTGTTTGACGGCATTATGAATGGCCTCTTGGGCAATTCGGTAAAGCCCTATTTCAATCCGTGGATCAAAACGTTCGTCGTTAAGATTTGACTCAAAAACCAACGGCGCGCCTGTATTTCTGACGGTAGAATCCACGAGCTGTTTTAGGGCTAACTTCACCCCAAAATCATTCAGAACGGTAGGCATCAGGTTGTTGGAAATCCCTCGCACTTCTTGGATTGTTTGCCCCACCAATTGTCGAAGGTTTATGGCTTGTTGACGGTCTTTTTCCGACCATCCCGTTCCATTTGAAAAGCTTTCGGCCATCAATTTCAGCCCAGTTAGCATCTGCCCTACCCCATCGTGAAGTTCTTTGGAAAGGCGACGGCGCTCTTCTTCTTGCCCTTGCAGCAGCGCTGATGTATGGATTTTCTGCTCTTTTAGCTCTTGGCGGTGCCGATGCTGCGTTACTTCTAGCAACTTGGCCTGCGTAGCCCGCAATTCCTGATAGGCTTTTTGAAGTTCTTGATTGGCCTGATGCGTTTTTTCGCGCGCTTCTATGAGCTGATGAAGCGTTTCGGAAAGTTTTACGACGGCGGGGCGAAAAATAAATAATCCCTCAACTAACAAAATACAAAGCGTAAAAGCCATCAGCCAAAGTTCAATGCGTCGAAGCGTTGTAACTTTGGCTTTGGCTTCTTGGTCGTATTGAAATACAATCCGATCCATTTTACGCAAAAACACAAGTTCATGCGCAAAGATATTTTTTAGGTGAACATCCACATTTCCTTCGCGGGCGGGCTGTTTGAGCCAGCCGATGACCGCATGGGTACTGCGCGCAATTGCCTGAAAATGCGCATCAATGTCTTCAAACATCGCCCGTACGGTATCGCTGTTGACCGATGTCGCCTTAATATCCCGAAGATTTCCCGTTTTTAATTGGTCGTGGTGATCTTCCCAATCGCGTAACACCTTTTTTAACTCTGTCACGTGCGTTGCTTTATCGGCCAAATCTGGTCGCTGGGTAAGTAAGAGGACACTTTTGGCAATCAACTGACTTTGAAAGCGCTGGCGGCCCGCATAATTCACCAGCCAAGAGTCGTGCAACGACCCCTCCAAGGAATTTTGAACCAATAATTGTCCGAGTATCGTCAGAAATGCAACCAACGATAAGGCCATGATATACAGCCGAGTAAAACGTTTAGGTACGCGTAATGGCATAAGTTGGAATGTTAAATTCCGATAAACACAAACCCATCTTCTATCTTGACGGGATAGACATTAATGCAATAATCTTCGCCTTGTAAATTCAGTCCTGTCTCAAGGGAAAACGTTTTTTTATGAAAAGGGCAAGCCACTTTCGGATGCCCCTGCTGGTCGCCAATCATCCCACGGCTCAGGGCCATTTGATGTTTGTGGGGACATTCGTTGTCGGTCGCGTACCATTTATCAAGTTGTTTGAAATGAAACACCGCAATTTGTTTGTCGTTGTATTTAACACAAGCACCACCATTTTCGGGAAAAGCAGAAACGGGTGCTGCTTTGAACCAAGTAGTAGGTTGATTATTCATTTTTAATTCAGTTTTAGGGTGAAACTTGGATAGATTACCAATCTGCAGGGCGTTTTTGTCCACGCATCTCCACAAACTCCAACGTTGGATCAGGCTCCTCCACATTGACAAAATGGGAAAAACGCGCCCTGATTTCAGGCGTTTCTACTGCCACTCGCCACTCATCGTGGTACGTATCGACCAAGTATTGCAGCTCTTGCTCCAATTCCGCCGCAATCCCTAAACTATCATTGATAATCACGTCGCGGAGGTACTCCATTCCCCCTTCTAATTTATTGAACCAAGTAGCCGTGCGTTGGAGTGGTTCAGCGGTTTTGATGTAAAACATCAAGAAACGGTCGATGTACTTCAAACAAGTTTCATCGTCGAGGTCGCTGGCCAGCAGCAACGCGTGTTGAGGCTTGATTCCGCCGTTTCCGCATACGTACAGATTCCACCCTTTTTCGGTTGCGATGATGCCAAAATCTTTGCTTTGGGCTTCGGCACACTCACGCGTACAGCCCGAAACGGCGCTTTTGAGCTTATGTGGCGAACGAATTCCTTTGTATCGGTTTTCTACCCGAATCGCAAAGCCGACCGCATCTTGTACCCCAAATCGGCACCACGTACTTCCCACACAACTTTTGACCGTACGCAATGATTTTCCATAAGCGTGGCCACTTTCAAAGCCTACTTCGAGCAATTCTTCCCAAATAAAAGGCAGTTGCTCAACTCGCGCTCCGAATAAATCAACCCGCTGTCCACCAGTAATTTTACAATACAAATCATACTTTTTAGCGACCGTTCCGAGCGCAATAAGTTGTTCGGGGGTAATTTCTCCACCTGGTACACGGGGCACGACTGAATACGTCCCTCCTCGCTGAATATTGGCCATAAAACGGTCGTTCGTGTCTTGAATCACCGCCTGTTTGGCAATCACATCGTTATAAATACTAGCCAACATCGAAGCAACAGCTGGCTTACAAACCTCGCAGCCACACCCTTTTCCAAACTTCGCTACCACTTCATCGTAGGTACGTGTCCCCGACGTTTGAATCAAGTGATACATTTCTTGGCGCGAATAATCGAAGTGCTCGCAAAGCACTTTTTTTACTACTTTACCTTGCTTTTTGAGCGTTTCTGTCAACAAATCAGATAGCATAGGAACACAACCTCCGCAGCCTGTTCCTGCTTTTGTGCATTTCTTGATGGCCGCTACATCGGGCAAGTTGTGTTCTTCAATGGCTTGACAAATCGCACCTTTGGTAATGTTTTCGCACGAACAAATACTGGCCTCGTCTGGTAAGTCGGCAATACCAGCTCCCGCTGAGGCACCATCACCTTTGCGCGCAGGCAGCACCAAGTCTTCGGGATTAGGCGGCAATACCAAACGATTTTTGACCGTTTGAAGAAGCATATTGTAGTTTTCAGCTTCTCCTACCAAAATCCCCCCTAACAGGTATTTTCCATCAGTCGTCACATTCAGACGTTTATAAATACCTTTGAGTTTATCTTCCACTATAATGGTATCGTGGGGCGTTTGTTCACAGAAAGGCTCGCCAAAACTTGCCACATCGACGCCGATGAGTTTTAGTTTTGTGGACATATCAAACGCCTTAAAAAGCCCCCTTTCTCCCAAAGAGGGAACAATAGTAGTCTCCCCATTGGAAGAGAGGATTGTCAGGTTCTTTGCAACTACCTCAGCCATTTCATAACCAGGAGCCACAAGGCCATAAATCATGCCTTTGTGTAAAGCACATTCGCCGATGGCATAAATATCGGTATCGGAAGTTTGTAGCTCGTCGTTTACCATAATTCCTCCGCGTGGGCCTACTGCCAAGCCTGCTTGTTTTGCCAGCTCGTCGCGGGGGCGTATTCCTGCCGAAATCACGACCATATCCACCTCCAAGGAGGTTCCATCCGCAAACGAAAGCCTAGCAACTGCCGCTCCTCCGTCAAAGTGTGACGTGTTTTTATTGAGGTGTATTTGAATCCCCAAGGCTTCCATTTTTCGTTTGAGCATACCAGCTCCCGCCGCGTCCAATTGCCGTGGCATGAGTCGCGGCGCAAACTCCACTACGTGGGTCTCAAGGCCCAAATCGAGGGTTGCTTTGGCGGCTTCTAGCCCCAAAAGTCCTCCCCCAATCACCGCCGCACGCGTTGCGCCTTTGGAATAACCAATGATGGCGTCGAGGTCTTCGATGGTTCGATACACAAACACCCCTTCTTTTTCGACGCCTGGCACGGAAGGAACAAAGGCCCCTGAGCCCGTAGCCAACACCAGCTTGTCGTAAGGAATTTGTAGCCCTGTGTGGGTCTGAACATAGTGAGCTGCGGGGTCAATCTTGACCACACACTCCCCAGTAAGTAGTTGGATGCCGTGCTCGGCATACCAACTTGCGGGAGCCATTGTCAGTTCTTCGACTGACGTGCCCGAAAAATACGCGGAGAGATGAACCCGATCGTACGCTGGACGAGGTTCTTCACCAATTACCGTGATAGAAAATAGGCCGCCACCTACTTTTGTCAGCAACTTTTCGCAGAACTTATAGCCTACCATTCCGTTGCCTACTACCACTACCTTTAGCGGTTGTGTCATGGAGAAAATTGTTTTTACAATCCCTAATTTAATCCTCTATATGTACTTCAATTTTTAATGAGTAATTCTTATAAAAGTTGAATCCTGTGCTACTTAGAACAAAAACCAAATATTTTGATTTTTACAATTTTTACAGCATTGGTGGTTATTTTTAAAACCAGCTTTTGCAAAAATAGAATATTATTTCCTACAAATACTTAAAAATAATACTTAATTTTGAAAAAATACTTAATTTTAATCTATTATTCTATCAATATGCACATTGGTAAAATAATATTTCAAAAAAGTATTCATAAAGTACAAAATACACCAAAAGAGTGGCGGCTCTTTGGTAAGTAAATAAGTTAAATTAGGGACTGATTATGAAACCAACATTGACACTTGTAGGGGCTGGCCCTGGCGACCCCGAACTCATCACACTCAAGGGAATTAAAGCATTACAACAAGCAGACGTGGTGCTGTATGACGCTTTGGTCTCCACCGAACTCCTTTCCTATGCCCCTGCTCACGCGCAGTTGGTCTATGTAGGCAAACGGCGTGGGCGCTGCGAATTTGCCCAAAGCGACCTCAACCAACTCATTGTTGACTATGCCCTCACTTACGGGCATGTCGTTCGTCTCAAAGGCGGCGACTCTTTTGTCTTTGGCAGGGGTTACGAAGAAATCGTCTTCGCCCAAGAATTTGGCATTCAAACCTCCGTCATTCCTGGCATTTCGAGCAGCATTTCGGTGCCTGCCTTGGCGGGTATTCCGCTTACCTGCCGAGGAGTAAGCGAAAGCTTTTGGGTACTCACGGGCACCACCAGAAACCACAGCCTCTCCAACGACGTCGCCAAGGCGGCTCACAGCACGGCTACCCTCGTGATTTTGATGGGAATGCAGCACCTTCCCCAAATCACCGCCCTACTTTCGGAGGCAGGACGCGGCAATACACCCGTCGCTATTATCCAGAACGGCAGCACGCCCTACCAAAAACTTGGCCTAGGCACCGTTGATACGATTGTGGAAGTGGTTGAAAAAGAGCAATTGACCAACCCTGCCATCATCGTGATCGGCGAAGTTGTACGGTTACATCCTGCCTATCCCAACGGTAGGTTGGAAGTAACGATGGCTTTTGGATAAAACCAATCCTTCCCATCACCATGAACCGTCTTTTATCTTTTCTCATTGTTGGCATGAGTTATCAGTTTGTCTTTGGTCAAGCGGCGCCAGAATTATGTCAGGGCGCTTATTTTACCGAAGCACAGGGCAAAGAATTTTTAGAAAAACACGTTCCTTCTTCCAAAAAAGAATGGGAAAACCGCGCTGCCCAAATCCGTAATCGTATTTTGGAAGGGGGTGAACTCAAAAACCTTCCGCCCCGCCCAACATCGAAACCTATTGTCCACAGCCGACGAGAGCTAAACGGATACAGCGTTGAAAATGTGGCCTTTGAGAGTGTAGAGGGTTATTATGTAACGGGAAATTTGTATCGCCCACTCCAACAGAAAGGGCCGTTTGCGGCGGTGCTTTGTCCACACGGACATACCCAAAACGCCGATGCTCGTTTTCTGGAGGCAATGCAGTTTCGTTGTGCCAACCTAGCCCGCATGGGTGCGGTTGTTTTTGCGTTTGACATGCTAGGGTACAGCGACGCCCAACAATGCCAACACAAACTTCCCAAAGCATTTAAACTCCAGGCATTGAACAGCATTCGGGCGCTGGACTTTTTGCTTGACCAACCTGGCATCGACAAAAATCGGGTGGGTGTGACGGGTGAATCGGGCGGCGGAACTCAAACTTTTATGCTAACGGCGCTCGACCCACGCGTAAAAGTAGCCGTGCCTGTCGTGATGGTTTCGGCGCACTTTTTTGGCGGATGTACTTGCGAAAGTGGTATGCCTGTGCATAAAAAAGGGGATTTTCAGACCAATAACGTAGAAATTGCTGCCCTTGCTGCACCTCGGCCCTTGCTAATCGTTTCGGATGGCGCCGACTGGACCAAGCACAATCCTGAGGTGGAATACCCGCATTTGCAGAAGATTTATAGCTTATACGGAAAAGCTAATTTGGTAGAAAACGTCCATTTACCCACCGAAAAACACGACTACGGCCCTTCAAAAAGAGCCGCAGCCTATCGTTTTTTGGCAAAACATTTACGTTTAGATGTCTCAAAAGTAACCAAAGCGGATGGCACTATTGACGAAAGCAATGCGCAGCTGCTCGACCGTAAGCTGCTGGAAGTATTCAACGTCGAACACCCGCGCCCCAGCAATGCTGCCATGGGCGATGCGGCGGTGACGGCCTTGCTAAATTGGTAATCAACTATTGGTCAACGGATTTGATACTGTAGTTTTTGGTAAACTGCCACAACAACGCAGGCGCAAAGCGCTTGAGGTACGTGCCAAGGGTTTCCATAAAACCCGCAATGACAACCTCACGCTTTCCTGCTTTAAAGGCGGTCACCATTTTACGCGCACATACATCGGCTGGAATCCCTTTGGCTTGGTTTTCGTCCATCTTGCCAAAGGGCTTTCCATCTTTTCCAATGGCATTGTACGAAATATTGGTTTTGATATAGCCAGGACAAACGATTGTCACCTGCACGCCTTCTTGCCACACTTCCCCGCGCAACGAATCAAAAAAACCTTGAATGGCGTGTTTTGAAGCACTGTAAAACGTACGGAATGATGTCCCGATTTTTCCACTTACACTGCTTGTTACCAATATTCCACCCGACTTTTGTGCCAATAAATGCGGCAGTACTTCGCGCGTGAGCAGCACAAGGTTGGTGAAGTTGGTGTCCATTAATCGCTTAAAATCCGCAGGGGCAATATCCAAGAATTTTTCACGCTGACTAACGCCCGCATTGGGAACAAGCACGTCGATTCGTCCAAAGTACGCCAAGACGCTTTCAGTTTTGGCGGCAAATTCTTCAGGACGAAGCATGTCAATCGGCAATGTCATCACGGCGTTTTCTGGCAAAGACAATTCTCGTTTGACGCGCTCTAGTTCTTCGATACGCCGCGCCGAAAGCACTAGCTTGGCGCCTTCTTTGGCAAATTCATGGGCCAAAGCCTCGCCAATTCCCGACGAAGCCCCCGTTATCCAAACAACTTTATTGGTTAGGTTCATTTATATTCGGTTTCCTGTTTTTTGTTTAGAGTTCACTGTCATGCTGGATAGGAAGCATCTATTTACTGTTTTTATTCGTCGGGTTGTAAGCAACCCTCTTCACATTAACGACTCGTCGGGTTGTGAGCAACCCTCTTCACAATCCATCAGGTTGTAAGCAACCCTCCCCACATTTAATCCGACATTCTAAATTTAGTTTTCCTGCAATATCGTGCATTTTTACACGTTAATTCCACCAAATGACATTTTTATGACCAGACTGCGTTTGTGCGTTCCTTTTTTCTTGATTTTCATTTTTCCCCACGCTCGCGCCCAGCACTTTGCCTTGAGTCGTCTTTTTTATCCCAATGCTACGCTTCGTGCCGATTTGATGGCCGATGCCAACATGGGAAACAACCAACGTTTTGGGCTTACTAGAACCTCGTTCAACGCCATCATTCCACTTCGTAGCGAAGTTGATGTGGCGTTTAGTTTGCGTAAAAAACTAGACTTACGCGCTCGTCATTTTTTAATGTTGGCCAATGCCTCTCAAATTAATCCAAGCATTAATAGTACCATCACCCCCGACAACGGCTATAAAACGTTTTCTGCGGGTGTGTTGATGCTGCAAGCAAGCCTCCGCGACCGCCTGTGGATTTACGGCGGTGGCTTAGGGTTAACTGAGTCAAATGAGACGTTTTTTACGCCTCAGCCCTTCTTTTGGGGCGGTGGGGCGCGGATGCGCATTTTGGGAATCCATACCCAAATCGCTTACGGAACGGTATTGATTTATAACCAAAAAATCCGCTTTGTACCCATCTTTGGAATCAACAAACGAATCAATAAACAATGGCGCGTGTCGGCGTTGTTACCGTTTCGTGCGGATGTCAACTACCGTTTCAATGAATGGCTAAACTTCGACATGATTGGGGCATTTGATGGCTACAGTGCTGGTTTTCAAGAAGTAACTAGCGTAGAAAAAATGCTCCGACGCAGCAACTATCAGCAAGTAAAATTCTCGGTGGCAGCCAATGCACACTTGTTTACAGTTTTCAACGTGTCGTTAGAAGCAGGCTTGGGAACCTTCCGCCAAGTCCGTACCTTCAACGCCGCCCGCCAAAATCTCGGAACTCAGAACCCTAACATTGCGCCCTTCATTGGGGCCAGTGTGCGTTATATCTCAAGTAAGTCAAAGCTTTCGTCGCAGTTTACTAGGAAGTTAGGATTTGGAGAGTCAGGTATCAACTGGTAAACCTTCCGCGCGAAACCCCAAGGCAGCCCTCAAAAGCTGCCTTTTTTTATGGGTTGGCACGGATAATAATCCTGCCTTCATCATGAGTTAACATACCAATTGTTCTTTTGCAGTTAATTATCCCCGTTTCAATCAAACCTCTCCCCTATGAACAAATTTACACTCCTGCTCTTATCGACGTTTCTGGTCGGTACTGCTTCGGCCCAAAATGTCGCCAAAGGAATTGTTTACGAAGACCTAAATGGCAATTTTAAGAAAGACAAAAAAGAAAAAGGCATTGCCAACGTAGCCGTCTCCAACGGTACAGACGTGGTACTCACCAATGCAAAAGGAGAATATCAGTTGCCCGTTGGCGACGACAATGTCTTCTTTGTCATCAAGCCCACAGGTTATAAAGTAGCCTTGGACGAAAATAATCTTCCCAAGTCTTACTATTTACACAAACCCAAAGGTGCGCCCGAATTGAAGTACAAAGGAGCAGCACCGACGGGTGCGCTTCCTGCTTCATTGGATTTTGCCCTGACGGCCTCTCCCGAAGCCGACAACTTCAAAGCCCTCATTTTTGGTGACCCACAGCCCTATACTTTAGACGAAATAAAACACTTTGAAAAAGGGGTTGTCCAAGAGGTAGCAGGCATCAAGGAAGTTGCTTTTGGATTGAGTTTGGGCGATTTGGTGGGTGATAACCTCGACCTTCACCAAGCTTACAAAGAAACGATTCGGAAAGTGGGACTTCCTTGGTATAATCTTACGGGCAACCACGACATGAACTACGACGTGACCCAAGACGAACACGCCAACGAGGCGTTTCAATCGCATT
The DNA here is from genome assembly GCF_000482465.1 of Runella limosa DSM 17973. GTDB lineage: Bacteria > Bacteroidota > Bacteroidia > Cytophagales > Spirosomataceae > Runella > Runella limosa. The sequence goes on along the minus strand of NZ_KI519420.1, from coordinate 576,346 downwards.
TAGGCCCAGTTAATTATTCGTTCAATTACGGCAAAGTCCATTTTATCGTGCTTGACGACATCCTTTATCCTGACCCGCGCGATGGCAAAGGCTATTGGGGTGGCTTCCGCAAAGACCAGCTTGATTTTGTAGAAAATGACCTCAAGTTTGTCCCAAAAGAAAATTTGGTGGTATTGGCGTTCCATATTCCTCTGGAATTAGAGGGTGAATCATTTCGTTTGGAAGACCGTCAACGTCTTTTTTCTATCCTCAAAGAATATCCCAATACACTCGCTCTTTCGGCCCACACGCACTTCCAACAACAAAACTTTTTCGGTGCAAAAGAGGGATGGCAAGGAGCTAAACCTTTTTATGAATTTAACGTTGGAACAACCTCGGGCGACTGGTATTCGGGTGAAAAAAATGACCAAGGCGTTCCCGCTTCCACCATGCGCGATGGCACACCCAAGGGCTACGTTTTCCTAAATTTCAACGGTAATCAATACACCATCGACTACAAAGTAGTGGGCAAACCTAGCGATTATCAGATTGATATTTATGCGCCAAACGTCATTCCATCTGACCGTGGAACGGCGGCCAAAGTGTATGCCAACTTTTTTATGGGAAGTGAAAAAGACGTGGTTGAATACCGCCTCGATAACGGCGATTGGAAACCAATGACCTACACACGGGAAGCCGATCCTCGCTATGTGGCGGCTCTTTACCGCTGGGATGCCTCCGAAAAATTGATGCCTGGGCGTCGCCCAAGCAATCCCGTCAAGTCAACGCACTTGTGGTCGGTAGCTTTTCCAAATACAAAAGTAGAAGGTACGCACACAATTGAAGTTCGTGCCAAAGACATGTTTGGACGGACGTTTACCCAAACAAAAACATTTCGGGTAGAAAAACCGTAATGTTTTTGTTCGACCTTACAACACCTCTCCCATTACTTCGTCCAACGAACGGGCATCGGGAAAAAACGACAACATCCGCGTCAAGACGCCTTCAATGATGGCATCAGGGCAAGACGCCCCGCAAGTGAGCATAACAGTCACCGAATCTTTATCTGGAATGAAGTTTTCGGTGACTTTTTCTTTCTTTCGGTGTAAGTCGTAGTGTTTGATGAGGTTACGATCCAAAATTTTATTGTCCGACTCAATAAAATACGTTGGGAATTTGGTCTCACAAAGTTCTACAATGTGGGAGGTATTGGAGCTATTATAACCACCCGCAATCAACACAAAATCAGCTTGTTCTTTCAACAAAGCGTAGGTAGCATCTTGGTTGTCGTTGGTGGCGTAGCAAAGGGTATCACGCGTATTGGCAAAGCGGCTTTCTACTTCGTATGGGGCAAGGTCGAAATGTTTTATCATTACCTGTTTGAGATAATCCGCAATTCCCTGCGTATCCGAAGCCAGCATCGTTGTTTGGTTGACAACTCCAATACGTTGTAAATCCTGTTCTGGGTCAAAACCTACGGAATATTGCCCACTAAACTCCTCAAAAAACTCTTCTTTATTTGCTTCACCCGTGATGTAACGGGCCAAACGCTCGGCTTGTTTTTGGTTTTTAACAATCACCGTAGGAGCATCTTCTTTACTATGAGAAAACGTAGCGCGCGTTTCTTCGTGTAACGGTTTTCCGTGTACGACAATCGTATAATTTTTCTGACCGATTTGGGCGGCGCGGTTCCACACTTTTTCCACAAACGGACAAGTAGTATCGTATTTGTAGGCGTCGATGCCAAGAAGTTGCAAGCGATTTTGGATTTCGATGGTCGTTCCAAAAGCAGGTACAACCACGATGTCATCCGACTTTAATTCTTCCCAAGGAATGATTTGACGGCCTGTGGTTTCCATCAAAAAACGCACGCCACGTTCCAATAAATCCCGATTAACGTCAGGATTATGAATCATTTCGCTCAATAAGAAGATACGCTTATCGGGGTTTTCATCAATGGCCCTGTAGGCGATTTCGATGGCGTTTTCGACGCCGTAGCAAAACCCAAAATGCCGCGCAATGAGAAACTTTACCGACCCGAAATCCAGCACGGTCGGCGACAAATCGCGCTTCAACTTATCGTTTTTGCGACGTAGCTCTTTGATAGGAGTGATAATCCGACTACGATAAAATTCGGGTATTTGAAAAGTCTTCATGCTGTTGGAGCAGAATTAGACGTGGATAAAAAAATGGGTTGCTTAGACCGTCGCTGCAAAGGTACGACGAACGTTTTTATAACACGCTACCCTTCCACTTTGTTTCGGCAAAATCTAAAATACTTGCTCGTTAATTTTCAATTGTTTGTCGGGATTCCACTGAAACGTGTAGCAACTGCTGCTACTACGGGCCTCTACGATGCGGTACCCTTTGTAGTCAACGCCCCAGTTTCCACCAAAATGCCCGTCAAAAAAGGCAGGTTTTGAGAGCGTTTTTCCCATGTCGATGGCATGGTCATGCCCATGAAACATGGCTCGGAGATTGGGATATTTAGCCAATGTTTTTTCCAATTCGGGGCAAGTAGTGCCGTGCTCTGACCAAAGTTTGGCAGGAATGTGCATGAACAAAAATACGTGTTCTTTTTTGGTGAATTTGGCCAATTGAGCGTCAATCCACGGAATATCAGGACAAAGGTATTCTCCTTTTTCGTTGGACGTATCGGCCAAAATAATGGCATTTTTACCAATTTCTACGCTGTGATTAAGGTCATACCCCCAGGTTTCGCGCCATTGGGCAGGCGTAACGTGGTCGTGGTTGCCACGCGTGACGTAGTAGGGAAAGCCCAATTGGTCAAAGTACTGCTTGACTTCGGGCAAAAACTGAATGTTATCGTGAAATAAGTCTCCGTTAAACACCACAAAATCAAGCCCTTTTTCAGCCCGTTCTTGCTTAAAGTACTTGATGATGTTTTCGTGGTAAGTTTTATAATCAGTTTTCGCTTGCCCATAATGACCATCGGAGGCCACGGCAAAACGCAACCGACGGGAAGATTTGGTCGAAGGTTGTTGGCAACCGAAGGCCACAAGACCCGCAGAGAGCTGGAGAAATTCGCGACGTAACATAAAAATGAGCTATGTGTTGAGGTTTTTTTAAGTGTTGAGGATTGCTCACAACCCGATTAACTGTCAAGAGTTAGTCACAACCCGCCCCGAAGTTACATACAATACATGATTACTCAACGGATGATTGGATACGAGAGGGACATCGCTATCTTGCCATTGTCGAAACCCCAGACGCTCGCTTGTAAAAATATACATGAGTGAAATAAAAGACGTTGTTATTCCGCATTCCAAATTTCCCACGCTTTTTCAGCCTGTAGATGTAGCATCGGAAGGCCATTGTGCGTTTGGGCGTTTTGTTCTTTTCCTTTTTGCAAAAATAACGTTTCCGCAGGATTATAGACCAAATCATACAAAAGGTGCTGCTCCCCCAATAAATGATACGGAATCGCGGGGCAATCCTCTACCTTGGGGTAAGTTCCGACGGGCGAAGTGTTGATAATCAACGAATGACTGTGGATAACTTCCTCAGTGAGGTCATCGTAACCGATGGTCGTTTCGGTTTTTTGGCGCGAAACCACTTGATACGCAATTTGCAAGTCGTTCAAAGCCGCAAAAACTGCCTTGGCAGCACCTCCGTTGCCCAATACTAATGCTTTGAGATTGACAGGCGTTCTTTGCAACGAGTCGAACCATTGCTCCAGCGACGACCGAAAACCATAATAATCTGTGTTATAGCCTTTTAATTTCCCATTGGGAAGAATTTTAATGGTATTGACCGCTCCAATCCGCGCCGCAGAGGCCGCATCCAATTCGTCGAGAAAAGGAAGGACGTTTTGCTTATGCGGAATGGTCACGTTGAGGCCAACCAAATCGGGATGTGCGGCAATAAGTTGGGGAAAGTCTTGGTAATTCGGCAATTCTAACAACTCATAGCGGCATCCGCTGATGCCTTCTTTTTCAAATTTTTCGGTAAAATATTTTTTTGAGAAAGAGTGAGTCAACGGAAATCCAATTAGGGCAAATAATCTCATGGTTGGCTTAAAACAATTTTTTTACTTTCATTAAATGTTGAGGTTCGGACTTTGATATGATACGTTCCGTAGGGCAGGTCGCTCAGATCTAGTTTTTGTTGACCTACCAAACTAGCAAACGTTTTGGTCATCAGCGTACGCCCCGTTTGGTCATAGACGATGATGGTTACATCGCTCAAATTTTCTAATGCTTCGATGGTTACATTGCCATCAGTACTTGGGTTGGGAAAAACACCTATGCGGGCGTTGCCACTTTCCAGCACAAACTCATACGCCGCCGATGCTTTGGACGTGCAAGTCAACGTAGCACTGTGCTTAATTGACGAAATCACCGTATAACTTCCCGCTTGTATCGTTCGGATGGTAGCGGCGGTTTCGCTCAGGGCTTGGCCGTTGTTTGTCCAAGCATAAGTCGCGCCTTCGGTTGGGTTACTCACTTGTAAGGCATAAATTCCCGATTTTTGAATGACGGGCGTAGCGGGAAGGGTTTTAGCCTCTACCCGAACCGCCCCCGTATAAGGCGATTGGCAGCCCGAATCATCGCGAATACTAGCCGCATAATTTCCTGATTGCTTGGCAATAATTCTACTTGTTGTTTCGCCCGTATTCCAGATAACCTGATACGGACTTTCCACTCTTAGTCCCACTTGTTCACCTTCACAGAAAGTAGTGCGCCCCTCAGCAATGACCGACGGCGGATTAGGCAGCTGAATCACTCGAACCGTAATAGGATCGGAAGCCGACGAAGAACAACCAAATTCATTTTTGGCAGCAACCGTGTAATTTCCCGCCACGTTGGCGTTGATGCTTTGCGTCGTTGCGGAGTTAGACCACTGATAGCCCGCCGCTTGCGAGGCTGTGAGGGTTACAGATTTATCCGCACAAATCGTCGTTGAGCCCGTTACACTGATCGTCGGTTTGTCAGGAAGCGGATTAACCGTAATCTTAATGGGATTAGAGGCAGGTGAAGTGCAACCAGTAGTTGGGTCATAAACGGTGGCCGTAACACTGCCCGCCGAGTACGTTTTTATGCTTCGGCCTTCATCGCCCGTACTCCATTTAAACGAACTCCCCGCCGAGGTAATCGTGAGTACAGTATTATCGAATAAACAAAAGGTAGTAGGTCTTTCACTAATCACCGAAGGCGCAGTGGGTAAAGGGTGAACAGTTACTTTAAATGGGTCAGAAATTGCCTCACAGTTGTTGCCATCTCGATAACGCACTCGGTAGTCTCCCCCAGTAATAGCCGTGACCGTTTGGGTTGTTTGAAAATTACTCCAAGAAATTCCAGCATTGTAATTGGTTGTCAACTGTACTTGCCCACCTACACAAAAAGTTGTAGCACCCAGCGCCGTAATGGTAGGTTTGTCAGGAAGGCGGTTAACGGTTACTGCAATGACATTAGAAGACGGTGATTGGCACTGATTGGCGTCCACTGTACGGGCCGAATAACGCCCCGTGAGGTTGACCGTCACAGTCCTAGTATTCTGACCATTGCTCCAAATGTAGCCCGCTTGAGCAGAAGAAGTCAGCGTAATCACTTCATTTTCACAAATATTAGGCGTTCGATCAGCACTGATGGTTGGGGCAGCTGGCAAAGGATTAGTCTTGACCGTAACGGGGTCAGAAACAGGCGAAGAACAGCCATTGGCATCTGTAATAGCCACAGTAAAAGTCCCCGCCTGTAAAATACTGATGCGGCGATTACGAGCTCCATTATTCCAATTGTACTGAGCCGAATTGGTAGAGGTCAGAACCGTACTATCGCCTTCACAAAAAGTAAGTGGGCGCTCCGCCGTAATCACGGGTTTGGCGGGAAGCGGATTGGCCGTTACTTTGATGGAGTTAGAAATGGCATCGCAACCATTGTTATCCCTAAAACGAACATTGTATGTACCCGACGTTGTTACTTTAATGCTAGTGCCTTGTTCACCGTTGCTCCACACATTTCCTGCCGAATAATTGGAAGATAATGTCACTTCTCCTCCTTCACAAAACGATGTATTGCCCGTAGCACTAATACTTGGGGCGGCAGGTGGCGTATTCACTACCACCACAACACTCGTAGGCTCCGACGTACAGCCTTGGCTATCGAGCACCCGTACTTCATAAATTCCCGACGTGCGGGCGGCAATCGTTTGGCCACGCTCGCCGTTTGACCAGCGGTATTCGTTGGCACCACTGGCCGTTAAGCTTACCGAACCACCCTGGCAGAAAGTAAGCGCTCCTGAAGCATTGATGGTAGGTTTGGCTGGCGGAGGCGAATTGACAGTACTCACAGTAAACGAGGCCGCGCTACTACAACCATACAGGTTTCTAGTAGTCACCGTATATGTTCCTCCCGAAGACACATCAATACGTTGGCTGGTGGCTCCCGTACTCCAATTGTTATCAATGCTGCTACTCGACGTCAGGCCAATGCTACTTCCTTGGCAAAGAGGAACTTTCCCGTCAACCGCAATACTAACGGGCGCACTTTGTAAGTCGTTCGGAACGGTAATGGAAGGTGTAAAATAAGTATTTCCCGAAGCATCGCGGACAGTAGCTTGATACGTACCTGGACCAAAGTTGACAGAAGACCCCGTGGCACCGTTGTTCCACTGCACCGAAACAAACGGCCCTTGAACGTTGATATTAAGTTGATTTCCTCCCGCACAACGAACCGAAAAAGCAGGATAAGTACCCGTTTGGGGCGAACAATTATTAAAAAAATTATTATCGAGCGAATTAGCCCATACGTTGGCCGCATCTGCTAACCCTCCATTTTGAAGGTGCGCTCCGTCAGGACGAGGAATCTGAACCTCGTCGGTATTAGGGCCAAAATAAGCAGCCGAAGTATTAAAAACGGTTTGATTTTGACCATTGATTACTTCTTGGCTATTTTTCCCTTTATAATGAGAAACCCTCGCCACTACCCAACCTACATTTTTGCCAAAATGCTGCCGTGATTTATTAATCACCGTCTGCAAATTAGACACGTAAAGATTGGCGTTGGTATTGAGAATATTGTCGGCTTCGCCTTGGTGCCAAAGCACTGCCCGCACGCCCGTAAGACTCGCATAGTAGTTGAGCGCTAAACGTAAATTGGCATACGGTTGTCCAGGTGGATAGGTATCATTGATATAAATACTACTTGTGGTGCCACCGTCAACGGTTTCAGACCAGTTTTTGGAAGCAGTTCCTTCCCAACCTGCATTGTAAAATAGCACTGGAACATTCAGCCGATTGGTCAAAATATCCCCCAACCTTCCCCAGCACCAAGAAGACAACCCGCGCGGGCTTATATTGCTGTTGTCGCTCATTTTGACAAACGACGGGGCGGGGAGTGAATTATTTTGGTGCGTGCCATTGTAGTAATTGACGCAGTTGACACGGTCATCGCCAGGACTGGGTGCACCGTAGTTGAAGAAGCCTTGAGCGTTGGATTGGCCCGCCACGACAAATACTTCTCCGACACCCACCCGTTGGAGCTCGGTAGTAGTAACCACATTTCCATTAGCCATTCCCCTGATTTGCAGTTCATACCAGCCTCCCCTGACCGAAATACTTCCTGAGTAAAACCCACCTTGCGGATTTTCTTGGATAGTTCGCCAGTCGGTTTGCTCTCCTTGCCCACCGACCATTGGCACCACCCGTGCCTCTACTCGGTCGATGCTTTGAGCATACTGCCCCGTGATAGGAATCGTTCCGTTGCCCGCATTGTCGCGCTGAAAAACGATTCGACTACTAGGGAACGTAATGCGAATTTGAGCAACTATAGTAAGTGGTAGAAATAGCCATAGTAAAAAGTTGACAAAATAGAATAAGTATGCTTTACTAAATTTCATTTGTTCAGCTTTATGGTGGAATATATGTTTACTACCGCAAAAAAAAGGTTAGTAACAGCGCAAATAAATAGCTATTTACGCTTGGTACTAACCCACCTTATTTTGATTTATTGGACCTGTTTTTAAGGATTTAAAACCTTCCAAATCAAATCTTTTAGCTCGTTTATTCCTTCTTGCATCACCGCCGAAATAAATACGTACGGTATGTCGGTAGGAAGTGTTTTGATGAGATCGGCTTTGGCTTCGTCGTCGATTAAATCCATTTTCGAGATGGCCAAAAGTCGTTCTTTATCTAATAGAGTTGGGTCATACAATTCTAATTCACGAAGCAAAGTACGATACTCGTCCCCTGCATTTTCGCTAGTGGCGGGCACCAAAAACAACAAAATGGAGTTGCGTTCGATGTGTCGCAAAAAGCGTAATCCTAGTCCTTTTCCTTGCGAAGCCCCTTCGATAATCCCAGGAATATCGGCCATTACAAACGATTTAAAATCGCGGTAAGCCACCACTCCGAGGTTAGGGACAAGCGTTGTAAACGGATAATCGGCAATTTCGGGTCGTGCCGCTGATACCGTCGAGAGCAACGTTGATTTTCCAGCGTTTGGAAACCCAACCAATCCCACATCAGCAAGGAGTTTTAGCTCCAAAACAATCCATTCTTCTTGTCCAGGCTCGCCAGGTTGAGCGTAGAGGGGCGTTTGGTTGGTTGCTGATCTAAAGTGCCAGTTTCCTAAACCGCCGCGTCCTCCTTTCAACAAAATCACTTCCTGATCATGCTCGGTTACTTCGCCCATCACCTCCCCAGTTTCAGGGTGGCGCGCGATGGTTCCGAGCGGTACTTCTATGATGACGTCATTTCCTTGCTTTCCGTTGCAACGCGCCCCGCTACCACCTACACCAGCATCCGCTTTGATGTGCTTGCGGTACTTCAAGTGGAGGAGTGTCCAGTGCTGCGAGTTTGCTTTCATAATGATGTGCCCACCTCGTCCGCCGTCGCCCCCATCTGGGCCACCTTTGTCCACAAATTTTTCACGTCGGAAGTGTGCAGAACCTGCTCCACCCGCTCCCGAGCGACAGTTTATTTTAACGTAATCTATAAAATTGGAAGTTGCCATAGTAAAATAAAAAACTCGCGTGATGGACCTAAATGGCATCACACGAGTTACAAAGTTGAGAAAGAAAAGGGAGAGTCTGTATGAAACTCCCGTTAAAATTTATTATACGGTCTCGATTGCCTCACAAAGTTGACCAAAAATATGATCGATTTCGCCAATCCCGTTCACCACCGTCAGCTTGCCTTGAGCTTCATAATAAGGCAGTACGTGAACCGTTTTGTTGAAATATTCATCTATACGCTTTACCAGTTTATCCTCGTCGTCATCGGCCCGTCCGCTTATTTTTTTGCGTTCGGCAATACGGCGTTTCAATTCTTCTTCGTTGACATCCAGCTGTAAAACGGCTTTGATATTGGTGTTTTTTGACTCTAAAAACGCATCGAGGGCTTCAGCTTGGGGAACAGTACGGGGAAATCCGTCAAAAATAATTCCTTTTGCGTCAGGATTTTTCTGAACTTCCTCTTCCAACATATCGATGGTGATGGAATCTGGAACCAAAATCCCGTTATCGAGCAAATCTTTCACCCGCTTACCGAGCTCGGTTTGCTCTTTGATGTGCATCCGGAACAAATCTCCCGTAGAAATGTGAAATAGCTGGTATTTCTCGATGAGCTTTGCCGCTTGGGTGCCTTTGCCCGCACCGGGAGGGCCAAAAAGTACAATGTTAAGCATCTGATGAGGGATGTTTTGAAGAGGGAGTCTTACGGTTTAAAGTGTATAAAATGCAAATTTACAATTTCGTAACACTCCTCAACGGTTTTTCCCCACAAATTAACAAAGGAATTTGCTAAAATGGAGTAGGTTTGCTCAGCTGGGCTATTGCGTAGCTATTTTGCCCTGGCCTCGTCTCCCATTTCGCACTGTCATTTTGTGACTAAATTATTTACCTTTAGGCATCCGTCCACCCTTATACACAACTTCCTATGAAACAACGATTGAAACCATGACTCTATGCAGCGGGAGTACTGCTAATGACCGAAGGCTGCTTCTCAAATCTCTTTAAAAGCCGAACAACTACTGTGTTTGGGACAGTTACCGATAATGACACCAAATTCCCTGTGGGAAATAATGGCATATTGGCATTCCAAGGCACAAAATTAACAACTGTATTTACCGATAAAGAAGGAAAATACTCAGCCACGATTGGCGTTCCTAGGGGCTATCATTCACTTGATGTACGTAACAACTTCGATATTAGAAATTACAGGGATGACATACTTCTTTTAAACGGTACAAAGACAAACTTGTGCTATCCTGTAAGAATCAGTTCAAAAACGCAGTATGACTTCATCATGCCTCCCAAATAAAATTGCTTTAACGTAAAACACTACAAAAAGCACATCAAAGCTTATTTTATTTGTTCCCAGATACTGTCATTATAAAAACCATTTCTTGAGCTATTATTACAACCACTATTTTACATAGTTATAATTTACTGAACTATTAAAATATAATATTGTATTTATAACTAAAGCCCTTATCTTTGAGTACATATCCATGCTCCTTCGTGTAAAACACTTCTAATTTTGTAATAAAACATCATTTTTGTAAATGTATAAAGATGAAAAAAGCCTTTTATTTAGTTATACTTAGTTGTTTTCTTTTGCTTAACTTCCCATCCTGTACTCCTCCAATCGCAGAGGCTAGCAAAGCCATCGACCCTTCGATGATTCCATCCAGCCCCTCATTGGTTCAAGCCATCAAAAGCGAAAACCATTGGTTGGGTTGGTTTAACGCTGGGGATATCAACATTAAAGTAAAACCTGATAAGGAGGTTTTACCCGAAAAACCCGCCCAAGCGCCCGATTTAAGTAAAATCCAAAAAGAACCAGGCAAATTTAGGCTCGTAGCGGTAGGAGGGAGTCTATCAGCAGGGTTTCGAGACGGGGGGCTTTACCGAGAAGGTCAATTAACCGCCTTCCCAAATCTGATTGCGGGGCAAATGAAAGTGGGTTTTATTCAGCCGCTGTTTTCACAAATAGAAGGCAATGGTACGGGCTATAAAACGATATCATCCACGGATGGCCCCTTGGTTAAATTCAATATGGTGACCAATAATTTGGGGGTAACCCAGCAGAATGGAGAAACGGCTTACTCCGATTTTATAGAAAAAGATAAAGCACAAATTGACCAGCTGGCTTTTCCCGAGATTCAAAAAGGATTACAGTTTTTTCGATACCCATCGGAAGAGTTTAAATATTACAAATATATTGATCGGGTAGCAGGTGAAGAAACGAAAGCTCAATATGCGAAACCTTGGGATTGGGTCAATGACCAAAATGCTGATTTATTTATCTTTGAGTTTGGCATGGACGATACTTTTAAATCTGCTTCATATGGTGGTGGCTCTATTGCTTCAGGAGGCCAATTGCCCTACTACTTTACACCCGAATACGAACTGGCGCGAAGCTTAGCCAAGAAACAACACAAAGGGGTGATATTGAATGTTCCCGAAGTACTAGATTTTCCCTACTTTAAGCAAATCACCGCTGAGATGGTCAAAAAATCGGGGGTTAAACTCTTTGTGGAGCAATACGAATATGACGCTACACTGCATCGGTTGATTCCTACACCTACGATTGAGAAATTATTAAAAGGCGAATTGAAAGCTAATGTGTGGGGCAGAGTGGTACTGAGTACCCATGATGTTATCACTGGCAATGATTTTAACAGCGAATTGCAAAGGCTTTCGCCGCAACTTTACAATACTTACTTTATTGGCACAGCGGCCAAAGACACGGGTTGGCCCGTAGTCGATATTTATAGTCTTTACAAGCGTATTCAGGCAGGAGGTTATGTGACAGATGATGACGTAGCAGTTAATCCAGCGTGGCCACGGGGCGGTAATTTCTTTTCGGCGGATGGAGTGTATCCCACGGCTTTCGGACAAGCTGTCATTGCCAACGAGGTTATCAAAACCCTCAACAAACACTATGGTTTGCAGATTCAGCTCCTACAAACCCGTTTTTTTATGGGTAAATAGTTACCTACATCTAAGTATCGGTCAACGTATGAAGATGAGATGAAACGATTAACCAAACCATGATGGTTTATGTCCAAAAGGGGCCATGGAGTTCTGTTAGTGGCGATTTAAAAACTGTATGTACGAGCTGAATTAGAAGCTATAATATAGTTATTGTTCTTCCTAAATAATTTCATTCATTTGAGATGATACCTATAATAAAAAGGCGACTCCCTAAAAAAATCGCCTTTTTATAAATGCTGAATACCTTTTTTCGCTACTCCAGATTAGCTTCCATAGCACCGAACCTCAAACAAAGCCGCAGGAACTACGTTTGAGGGATGTTCTACTTGAATCGTGAGCGAAGTGGTCTCAATCGGCTCGCGGAACGTAATAACGCGTTGGCTTTGGTGATTGTCTTTGATTTCAGCAATGACTTCTTTTTGGTCATTTAGAATCCGTACATTTTTAACACAAAACGGCATTTCATTTTCGGGATGTGACATCAAGACCGTTTCCATCGGGTGGTCAAAATCGGTGTCAAAATGCAGGACAAGTTCACGAATCTGCTGGGGGCTGTCCCACGAGAGTTGCACTGCTGGGTGCGCATCTGCTGGACTGGCTACCCACGCGTTGGGCTGGTGCGTGGGCCGTTGCAGACCGTTGCGCAGGTGATTGGCTTGAAATAGGTTGAAAGGTGAGTCGAGCTTTAACGCTAAATTTTTACCCGCAGGACGGCGTTGGGGGCACCAAAACTCGAACGTATCTACGCCGATGTCTTGGGTTGGCTCTTGTTTTCCGTAGTTAGAAACCGCTTCGTTGATTTGATTGAAGACGGTCAGCAGCCCCGTTATGCGTTGGTCGGAGTACTGCAAGCGTACTTTTTCATTTTTGAGAATAGTCAAAAACACATAACCTAGTGCGCTTTCGGATTGGGCAGCTCGAAGTTGGGCGAGTTGGGGACGGTAGTCAGCTTCATCAAATGCCAAATGGATACAGTTTCGGCCTTTTTGGAGTGAAATGGTTTGTTGGCAAAGCGTTACATCAGGGGTATGATTGTTGACTTTACTCGAAACCCGTAGTTCCACTTGAAGCTCAGTCGGCTCGTCGGCATAAGGGTGAAGAATCACTTTGCCCAAGGGTGACTCGCTCAATGGAAGGAGCTGCGCTACCGAAAAAACCATTGTTTCGGGCTCGCCCGAGGGAAGGAGTTCTTCTACTACCAACTCACTACTGGCCGAAATTGTGGCCGTTTGGAGCAAGTCGTTATCGTCTCGTAGCGGCAAATGAGGAATGTGCTGTCCCGTTTTTAGTAACTCTTGCTGTAGAGATGTAATGTACTGGGGTTGAGCCAAATCACGAGGCAAAAGCCCTTTTTCGATGCACAATTTCGCGGCCATTCCCACGGCTTGTCCACCGTGCGCGCTCGTAGCCATCACGCGTGACGACGCAAAGGCGACGTGGCTGGCCGAAATGATGCGTCCTGCGAGAAAAAGGTTGTTGATGTTGCGTGAATAAAAACTGCGGTACGGAATGCCGTAAATACCCTTACTGTGCCACTGATTGCAGCTCGACTGTCCAATTTCGGCAAATACACCATCGGCGGGGTGTAAGTCAATCGACCAGCCCCCAAACGCCACGTCGTCGTAGTGGGTGCGTTGTTCAACTATATCCTGCTGAATCAGCATATAATCGCCCTCAAAACGGCGGCTTTCGCGTTTGCCAGGGATTTGCCCCACCCACTCAAGCGTGAGGTTTTCGGCTTCGGGAAACTTGCCTGAGTTTTTGATGTAGTCCCATACGCCATAAATCACTTTCCACAACTCCCACTTGATGGTTTCGGTATCGTGGACTGTGTCGAGGCGACCGCCGTATTCTACCCACCAAAGCTTGCAGCCAAATTCGTTGGCGTTGAAGGAGCGAAATTTGGGGATTTTTTGCGTGACGTCGTGGGCAAAACTGGGGGCAACAAATTTGATAGGCTTGCCCGCGTTTTTGGAATAAAAGTACAGACTGTGACCCAATAGCTCGCCGTATTCTTGCGAAGGCGCAAATTTCTCACCAAACTCTTCCCGCGACTCGGCGCCCATTCGGAAGGCAGCTCCCGCCAAAAAACCCACAATGCCGTCGCCCGAGGCGTCGCAAAACAACGGCGCGGAGAGCTCGTAGTGGGTGGAGTTTTGCGAACAAAACCCGTGGACTTTCGAAATTGTATCGGGAGTAGATTTTTCTACTTCATAAACAGTTGTATTAAGTAAAAGCGTAATGTTGGGTTCATTGACGACTTTTTCGAGTAAAATAGTATCAAAAATCAGCGGGTTGCTGTCGGGGTTGCGGTACATATTTTCTACCAACAACTCGTCTAAAAGTCCTCCCTCGCGAGCCCAACGGTTGTTGTTGCCCATGTGAGAAGTGGCGCCCAATACCCACAAACGAACCTCGCTCGAAGAGTTACCCCCTAATACTGGGCGGTCGGTGACCAAGACTACTTTGATTCCTGCGCGTGCCGCCGTAACAGCCCCACATAGCCCCGAGAGCCCGCCACCTACTACCACCAAATCGGCGTTATACATGACGCTTTTGGGGGCTCTTTTTTCGATTGCATCTGCTTTTATCATGCTTTTTTGCAAAAGTTATTCTTTAACGTAAATGATTTATCGAAACCTATAAGGTTTTAAAAACCTTATAGGTTATGCCAGACTTTCCAAGTTTCAAAAACTTGGAAAGTCTAAGCTGCTTTATTTTAACTCAATCGTCTCATTCATAACTGAATAGCCCGTAGGCTTAACTACCTCTAAGGTTATTTTTGGGTCAAAACCACGGATGAGGAGTGTGATTTCGGCACTTTGGCCTGGAGATAGTTCTGGGAATGAAAAAGACGCGTCGGGCGTTTTTAGGGTATAATTTTTGACCGTATAAGCGGGGAAATCGCTACGGTTTTTGATACGAACTACCAACTGGTGAACGCCTTGCCCTCCAGCCTGAAAACGCACTTTTTCGAGCGTAATGGGCGACATCTCACGGCGGTGAGCGTGGTAAAGCGGACGCTTGTTACGCTCAGGGCCTACTAGCCCCCACGGACGGTAGCCATTGGGATTTGTGCCTACGTGGCGACTTTGGTAATCATTGAATGACCACCACGAAGCGCCCACAATGTACGGGCGTTTACGAATCTCAGCCATGACGTTTTCCAAGTGACTCACCTGCCCTGCTTCGCCCGTGGGTGTGTCAGCGCGAACACCCCATTCACTGATGAGAATGGGCTTGTCGGGATACAGTGCGTGGATGTGGTCAAATATTTTGGCGTGGTTGCCGTAGGTATTGGTGGAAACAAAATCGCAGTATTGCGTGGCCTCGTCCTCAGGTTTGGCAGGTAAAATATTGAGACGCATGGAAGCGAAGGTAAACAAACGACTGGGGTCAAGGCTTTTGCCATAAACCATCATGTCTTTGGTCCAACGTTGTCCCGAAGGCGTTTCCGACAAGTATTCGTTACCGACGCTGTACGCAATCACACTCGGATGATTCCAGTCGCGCTCGGCCATTTCTCGAAATTGTTGCTTGAATTTTTGGCGAATGGTGTCGTTGTCCATTTGACTGGGCGTGAGTTGCCAGTTGCCCGCTTCGGTGATGATGAGCATTCCGTAGCGGTCGGCTAGGTCGTAGAAAGTTTCACTTGGGGTATAGTGGGTCAAGCGATGAAACTCCATTCCTGCTTCTTTCATCAAGCGAAAGTCTTTTTCGACCAACCAATCGGGTTCTAACGAGCCTAAACTGGGATAATCTACCACGCGATTTCCCCCTGCCAAACGGATAGGCTGACCGTTGAGCAGCAACTGCGCATTTCTAACTTCTACTTTGCGTATTCCAAACGAAGTGGCAAGCGTGTCACCTCCAACAACCGTTTGGAGCTGGTACAATTGCGGGCTGTCAATACTCCACAGTTGTACGTCGGTAGCTTTGAGCGAGGTTTCAGCCTCAAGAATCCCTGTTTGTCCTGCGGCGATGGCGGCTGAAGTAATTTTCCAAACAAGCTTCAACGATTGATTTCTGAAGACAACCGTCGTTGCCGATTTAGGCGTTTGTGCTTGCGAAGACGTGTTCCTAACGCGGGTCTTCACGCGTACTGTTGCCGTACCCGAAGCCAAATCAGGCACCGCCTCTACTTTGAGGTTTTCGATGTATAAGTCAGGTTCAATGGTAAGGTACACGGGGCGAATCAGTCCACCGTAATTAATCCAACCAGGAAACGGGTCGTTGGCATTGCCGTTATCCTTCGCGCCAGGAATAGAACCCGTTTGCCACGTATCGTTATTAACAGAAACAGTCAGTACGTTATCGCCCGATTTTAGGTAATCGGTAATGTCAAAATGAAACGGCGTATAGCCACCTTCGTGTGTACCAATTTTCTGATTGTTGAGCCAAACGGTAGTGGCATAATAAGCCGCATCAAAGTGCAACAACGTACGTTTGCCCGCCTGAGGCTGCCACGGAAAAGACTTACGATACCAAACGGTTCCCGTATAAAACTGGTAGCGAGGGTCGGTCGAAAAGCAGTGAGGAACACTGACTTTATCCCAACCTCCGACGTTGTAACCGTCTTTGTACCAGCCTTTGGTAGCCCCCACTTCGCGCGGGTCCATGGCAAACGACCATTGTCCATGCAACAGAATGGCGTCGGGCTGTCGGATGCTAAATTGGGCAAAACCAGAAAGTGATAACAGCAAAAATAAACTTGTGAGTTTCATGTGTGATGTGTTGATTGTCAGGGCTAAAGCCCATTCATTTTCGTTCACTTGTATTACCCCAGGCTAAAGCCATGGGGTTAAAAGAATCTCTTTCAGCGTGATTCCCAAGGCTGAAGCTGTGGAGAGTAGCGGAATATCTCGTGTTTCGCTCTTTTTAACCACGTCCTTTAGGGCGTGGCAAGGGATAAGCAACTGAATAGGCGGGCTTTAGCCCTGACTGACTTCCTTTATTTTTTCTCCAATGACGGTAATTCGTCTAGCAGCTCGCCACGGAATAATAGCTCCTAACAAAACTACCACTGCAATTCCCGCCGTGATTAGACCGCCCGAGGTAGCAAAGGCGCTTAATCCAAATAATACCACTGCCACAAACACTAATGCTCCCGCAATGACTTGCATTCCAAAGCGATTTTGTCGTTTTATTTCCAACGATTCTTCTTCGTTTTCGAGCATGGCTTGGGCTTTTCGGGCTGCTTTGGTGGCTAGGTATGGCTCGTATTCTTCGGCAATTTTTTGGTTAGCTCGGGCATACAATTCATAGGCCGAAAGCAAAACCAACGGCAGGCCAATGCCCACGATGGTTTCGACAGCACGGCTTAGTTTAAAGTCCAATAGCCACGGTGACAGCACTTTAAAGAATAGGTTAACTACCAACCCAACAATCGTAATCCAGAAGGTAGTTTTTCCGTTGATACGTTTTGAAAACAGCGCCCAAAGCGGCGGAGCCAGCAGTGGCCCACCTGAAATAGCCGAAATACTCAGCACCACTTCCACGATTCCACCAGCAGCAGGGACCAATAAGGCAATCACAATCATGCCCAATCCAAATCCCCATGACGAAAGTCTTGCTACTTTAATGAGTTGCTGATCAGAGGCTTTGGGGTTGATAAAGCCTTTGTAAATATCATTAGTAAAAACCGCAGAGACGACATTTAAGGTGGTATTGGCACTGGCCGAAGTCGAGAAATACATTCCCGTAAGCATCAACCCGAGCAAGCCAGGTGGCAGAACGGCCTTGCAAATCAGTAAGTAAGCATTTTCGGTATCCAATCCTTCTAAACTGGGATTCAGTGCCCGATAAATCATCGGGGGAAGCATCCAAATCATGGGACTGACTAAATACAGCGCCGCAAAAAGAAATGCTACTTTGCGGGCCGATTTGGGGCTATCGACGCTGGTGTAACGCTGAACAAATGTCCAGTTACCCCCAATGTACGCAATGTGATAAAACACAAACGCAAGCACAAAACCGAAGGTGTATTCGCCGTGGAGAAGGTTGAAAAAGTCGTCGGGGACTTGTTGGGTAAATCGTTCAAAACCACCGACTTTATTGAGCGACAAAGGAAGTAAAATAAATACAGCGGCCGTCAAAATAACAAACTGTAAAATATCGGTTACCATCACTGCCCACAGTCCGCCGACGGCCGTGTAAGCAATCATGAAAACTCCCAACACGATGGTAGATTCGAGCAAAGGAAACCCCAGTGAAACACTTACCAGCTTGGCCACGGGGTACAACACCGAGCCTTTGATAAATACCGATACCAAAGTAAAGATGCCGATGTAGGTCTTCTGAACGCGTTCGCCGAGGCGTTCGCGGATAAACTCTGCCGCGGTGAGGTTGCCAGTAGCCCGCCAGCGAGGAGATAAAAACAGCCCCGTGATGATAGCTCCGATGCACATCGTCCATTGAATAGTGACGGCCACCCAGCCGTGTTTGTAGGCGATAGAGCCCCACGCCACAAACGTGCCCGCGGAGAAAAAGGACATGAATAGCGACAGTCCACCAATGAACCAAGGCACGGCTTCTCCCCCCGCAAAAAACGATTTGAGGTTGCGCCCCGTGCGGGCAAACAGCATCCCAATCCCCAGTACAAAAGCGGAGAAAATAAAGATGACGGCGGTATCAATCAGTGAGTTCAAGATGTTTTGGTTAGTTTTGTAGCCTAAATATAGAATCGTGAATTATCCAAATTACTTATTTTATTCCAACCTGTCTTCTACAGAGTTTTACTTCGAAAGTATCGGTTCAAAGGGTGTAATCAACAAAGTTGTCGCTTTTCAACAGACCTCTGTTGCAACTATTTATAATCTCGGTTTAGCAGATTATGACCCAAATACTGGAGAAATTGATGATACAATCATTAATGACAATGGTGATATGGAAAAGATTTTAGCTACGATTTTCCAAGTCGTTATTCACTATCTTTCTCTCAATCCCGAGCATATCATTTATTTCTCTGGCAATTCACCCTCGCGAACTCGGCTTTACAGAATTGCTATAAATCATAGTTTGGATGAGATTACCACCCAATTTGATGTATTGGGAGTTATTAATTCTCAGCCTGAGTCATTTATAGCCAATAGAGCCTACGAAGGTTTTTTGATTAGAAAAAAATAATTCATTAACTTTAACCATAAAATTTACAGAACTATGAGAATTGAATCGAAGTTTAAGGTTGAAAAAAGGGATTCTTTACCACTAAAGACAAAAGACAACAAACCTCCCTTTTCTGAAAAATTAGCTAAAGCCAATGAGGTATTAGCTAAAATAGAGCTACCTATTCCCAAAAAGCCCTAATTACTTCGCTACCGTCATTACTTCAAATCCAGCTCCTGCCAATTGTTTTTTATAGGACTTGCCGTTGATAGTGACCTGAAAATCACTTGCTTGAGAACTGTTATTCAACAAAATCACAAATAGCGTATTTTTCTGCTCCGATTCTGCCAAGAGGTAATCAATGGTCGGATTGTCGATTTTAACGAGGTTTTCGTCAATGATGAGTTTGGCTTTGGTACCGTTGATGAAGCCTGCTTCAAATCCGTAACTTTGGTGGGGACCCACTTTGGGCGTCACAAACCCACGAGGGAATTTCACTTGCCCACCCGAACGTAATTCTGCCTCTGACATGAGGTAGTCGGTAAGCCAGCCGATTTGCCACCAAGCGTGGTGAGGATACGGCCCCGAACCTTGGTTCATCACCCGCCAATAATAGGAAGCAACGCTGGTTTTGGGTTCAACAAACGCGTCGCGTCCCCACGCAGCCGAACGCGCTAAATCGGCGAAAATAGGTTCTTTCGTGAGCTGATACATCCGAATAAACAACCCCGCATGGCTCGCCAGTTGGATAGGGCCGTGGGCGTTTGAAGAACCAAAAATCCCGCCGTGTTCAAAACTCAAACCCACTTGCGAAATCTCCCAGTCCTCACGCTCAATGCCGTTGACCGTTTTTAAGGTACGGTTCGGAATGGGGTGGGTATAAATCGAGGTGGTATAGACTTTGGCGGCTTGGATAGCGGCGGTTTTGTAGGTAGGATTCTGCGTAATGTCATACAAATCCAGCAATGCTTGAGCCGACTGCGCCGTGGCAAAGTCGGGGGCATAGCGAGCATCGCCGCAAACTCCTAAAAAACTACCTTTGTCAACGGCATTTTTCACAAACCAATCTGCTCCTTTTTGGGCGGCGGCCAAATACTTAGCATCTTTCAAAATACGGTACGCTACCAAAAGCCCGTAGAAGGTTGGTCGTACATCCTGAATGTCGAGAAAAACTTCCTGCTCCGTTTTGCGGTCATAAGCCACTCCCCAGCTACCGTTGGCTTTTTGGTTTTTTAACAACCATTCAGCCCCCGCCTTTAAACGCTCTCTAAGCGACTGATTGTCGGGCTCGAACAATAAAATATTGCCCAAATCAAGCATGGTGTAGTACGTCACCGCGATAGGTTCGACTACTTCGCCCCACTCTTCGGTGAATTTTTTGCGTTTGGCCAAATAATACTGCCCTGCCAACGCCCCGTTAAAAAAGCCTGGCTCGGTGATTTGCTGCGTAAACTTAAAATTGAGCGCGTAGGGCAGGACATTTTTGGTGAGTAAGGTGTCTTTGGTAGCATTGGCCAGCATCCACATCGCGCCATAATCGGAGTTTTTCATGGCATCGCGCTGTGAACCTACCACACCACCTAAGTACGATTGGGCCCCAATTTTCAAACCTTTGTATTCTTCGATGTTCCAAAGCGACGTTTTGGGGTTGGTTAAATAATGGTGCATTTTCTGGATACGGTCGGTCAGCGACTGCTTGCTTTGGCGAAGTTCCAAGGTCTGTTTGAGTTGATAAATGTCGTAGGCGGCGTGGTTAATCATGCTAAACCAATCACTTCCTAAGAGGCTGTATCGGAACGTAAATGTGACAGTTTCACCCGTTTTTAAGTCAGATTTTGGTTCGCCAAGAACGGGATAATACAACGTGGGAGTTAGTTGCGACTTACGGTTTTTGTGCGAAATCCCAATATTCCAATCATGCAGGGTCAACTTGTCTTTGGCCCAAGGGTCGCGGCAAAAAGCGGGGTCAGGAATGACCGAGACCGTGATGCCCGTTTTGGTCGTAACGAGCGGACTAAGCGTACTGGCCGAGCGCTCGCGATAGACCACGGGCAGCGTAGGAACTCCGTGCCCGTAGGCATACGCCAAGGCAAAATTGGGTTGCATATAGTTCCCCTGAAAATACCCCGGAACGGCTACCCAAGCCATGTCAGCCTCGCTGATAGAGTTCAACGTAGGAGTAGCCAATGAAAAATAGCCTGCTTGTTTGGGGGTAAGCTTTTGGGTTACGATGACATCCGTGGGGAATTTTGGGTCAAAACGCCATTGAGAAACTATTTTGGCTTGGTCGGTTTCGTGCTCAAAGGTCAGTTGGTTAGGAGCATTCTGACTTCCTTTTTTAGGAAAAAAATGAAAAGCCGTTCCCACAGTATTCAACGAGACAGGATTGGTACTTTCGGCCCACTGTTTGGTTTGGTAGTGGTAGGCATCTTCGGGAAATTTGTTGCCCGTAATGCTCTTAAACACGGAGTCAGATTCTAGCTTAGGCTTTTCCGTAGTGACCAATAATGTACTCTCTCCCGAAGGATTTTTGAGCGAAACCCAGTTATTGCCCTTTTTGACACTCACTTGAGAAAGATGCCAACCCTTGGGCGAATTAGCCCAACGTAATCGGAGCGCTTGATTTTCCAACACCAACGATTTGGGTGCTTGAGCTCGGAGAGTTACCCAACTTGTAAAGAAGGCAACTACCAATAAAGTGTTCTTTTTAAGTGACATTTACTTCCACGCGGGGTTTTGTTCCAGTTTTGGATTGGCATTTATCTCATCTAATGGAATTGGGAAATACTTGTTTTTGGCCGTTGGTGTGCGCGTCGGATACACGTTATTCACTGCTTTTGGAATGACACTCATGAATTTGTCGGTGCGAGTCAGGTCGTACCAGCGATCACCTTCAGCAAAAAACTCCCAAGAACGCTCCTGCAATACGGCATCAATGAACGCATCTTTACTCAATCCTGCTTTCAAATCGGGTAAACCAGCACGTTTGCGAATGGCATTCACAAATCCATACGCAGCGGCCGTTGCTCCGTTCAAACGAGCCTCAGCTTCGGCAGCAATGAGGTACATATCAGGCAGGCGCAAAATCGGAATATTGGGTATCTGTCCTACAATCGTGTTGGGATCTTGGTATTTTTTAATCAAAACACCTTGGGTCGTAATCGGCGTAATGCTGCGCTGGGGTACTACCGCACCGCTCCGATTGATGTAAGTAGTATCCAAAAGCTGACGGCGCTTATCGGCGGGGTCAAACGAATCAAAGAAGGTTTGGTACGCAAACATTGACCCGAACGAGGTGCGAGCGTAGTCCGCTCCCGCATTGCCTGGAGGGCCACAAAGGCCCGTCAACTGGTGAGCGCGGCCAGGAGAAATGGGGGCTACTTCAAACGCCCACATGTTTTCGACGCGAGCCGCATCTTCTTTGTCATAACGATACACGTCGCGCACATCAGGCATAAGTGAGTACTTACCCGAATTGATGACTTCCTGGGCTTTTTGCATTGCTTTTTGCCAATCTTCGTTATACAAAGCAGCTTTGGCATAAAGTGCATTGACCACTTCTTTGGAAGGACGACCTTTTTCCACAGCAGGATATGAGAGCAGTCCTGCGGCGAGGGCTTGATCTAAGTCGCTGTAAATCTGTTTATATACGTCGGCCTTGGCACTTTTGGGAATGGTTGCTTCGGCTTCGGAAGTACTTGGTTTTGTTTTGACAGGAACGTCTCCAAAGTTTTTGGCCAAATTCCAATGGTAAAACGCCCGCATAAAATAGGCTTCTCCAATAATTTGTTTTTTGCGGGTTTCATCCATGACCGCTGCGGGCACTTTTTCGATAATCCAATTGGCTTTTTCGATGCCATCGTAACACGACGCCCAAATTTGTTGCGGCGATTCGTTGGTACGTCCTGCCGTGCGTTGGGTGGTGTAGTTGGCGTCGTAAGCAAAAAGCGTCAGGGTATTGCGACCTACTACCGCCCGTGGATAAGACTGGTCGGCGCTAAAATCGGACACAATGGTGAGCGCAGGCCCAACGCCCATGTCACCCAAAGGGTCATAGACGGCCACAAGCCCTTTTTCGGCATCGGCAGCCGTTTTATAAAAAGCCTCGGTATAGATGGAGGAATAAATGGTTTCTTCTAGATTACAGCTTGTATTAAGCACCAAAAGGGCAGTACATAAGCCGATGAGTCTATTATATTTTTTCATAATGAATGCTTTTTGAAAGATTGACACTTAAAACGTTACTTGAATACCGCCCAAGAACGAACGCGCTTGTGGATACACAAAGTTGTCGATACCAATGACGGTATTAGAACCCGCAAACGTATTTACTTCGGGGTCAAACCCACTGTAGTTGGTAAGGGTAAATAAGTTATTTCCAGAGACATACACCCGAATATTCTGTACTCCTTTGATGGCAGGAAGCGTGTAGCCAAGGGTGAGGTTTTTACAACGAATGTACGAACCATCTTCTACGTAATAACTGCTCACGGGTAAACGTCCTCCTTGCGCAGCACTGACGTACTGGTTGCTTGGGTTGGTAGGCGACCAGCGATTAACAACGCCTTTCAACAAGTTACGTTGCCCCAGTGGGTTTTCAAACGACAAGCGGCTGAGGTTGTAAATGTCATTGCCCTGCGAACCCGACAAGAAAGCACTCAAATCAAAGCCTTTGAATGACAAATTGGTAGATAAACCAAAGATAAAGTTGGGATTAGGATTGCCCGTAATGGTTTGGTCGGCTGAGGTGATGGTACCGTCTCCGTTTAAGTCTTTGACTTTGTGGCCACCCAAACGCCCATCGTAGCCTGGCAAGATGGTTTCGCCCGTTTGGTTGATTCCGTCAAAAATGTAGGATTTAATCAAACCTAATGGCTCACCAACTTTCAAAATGGTGTAGCTCGTGATAAAACGCTCCGTGGTGGTGCCTCCGTCGAGGTCGAGTACTTTGTTGCGGTTGCGGGTAAAATTGGCCGATATGTTCCACTTGAGTGGCCCGTCCAAAATGCGCGCATTGGCCGCAAATTCAATCCCTTTGTTTTCCAACGAGGCATAATTCCCCGTAATGCTTGCATAACCCGACGAAAGTGGTAAGGTTTTGATATACAGCAAGTCGCGGGTAATTTTATCATATACGTCCACAATCAAGCTAAAGCGGTTGTTGAGGACACTTACATCCAATCCGATGTTGGTTTGGGTTGATTTTTCCCAACGTAAATCGGGGTTCGCAATCCCCGTTGGGTTGATGCCCGTCACGTAAGCGTTGTTAAAAACATAATCGCTTCCCGTGGCGGCGACTGTACTTAGCGACTGATACGGCGAAATGCCGCCTGCGTTCCCCGTGATACCGTAGCTTGCCCGCAGTTTGAGGTCAGAAAGCCAAGTTACGCTTTTCAAAAATGGTTCTTCAATCAAGCGCCAAGCGGCTGATACGGCAGGAAAAAATCCGTATTTATTGTTGGTACCAAAGCGGCTTGAACCATCCACGCGGGCGGTCAAATCCAAGAAATACTTGTCTTTGTAGCCATAGTTCACGCGCCCCATGTACGAGTCCAAACGTTGCTTGCTACGGCTACTGCTGACGGTGCGGTTGAGGGCGAGTTGCAACGCTTCGTTTTGGGTAGCATCGTTGGGAAAACCCGAAGCACTAATAGAATTGGCATTAGAAAACTCAGCTTGCGAGGCAAAAACTCCCGTAAACTTCAGGCTATGGTTTGTGGCAATGGTTTGCGAATAGGTCAAAATGCTTTCGTGCAATAGTCCTAAGAAATTGCTGTTGGATTTTGAGCCCGAACCAGAATTGTCGTTTAAATCTCTCAAACTAACGATTGAACGCGGCGAATAGCGGTCGTTGATATTGTTCTGTAAATCCACGTTAAAAGACGCCCGATACGTCAATCCTTTCAAAATAGTAGCTTCACCGTAAAGATTCACCAACGTCCGTTTGAGGGCAGTTTTGTTCAGCACCGCCGCAAGCCCAAGCGGATTCGTTACTTCACGATAACGCCCGTCTTCTTGCTCGCCAAAGGGAAAAATGCTGCCGTCGGAGCGATAAGGTTTCAAGGTGGGCGGTGCACCGATGGCCGCGCCCAAGATAGTGCCCGTTACGACGTCAGCATCACCTTGGCTGGTCGAACCCGTCTGAATCCCCGAGTTGACTGAATAACTGCCCAAAATACTCGTCCCAACTTTGACGCGGTTGCTGATTTTATGGTCGAGGTTTAGTCGATACGAATAACGTTTGAAATTGGAACTGATGATAATTCCGTCTTGGTCGAAATAATTGGCCGAAAGCGCTACTTGGGTTTTATCATTACCGCCATTGATGGATAATTGATGGTTTTGAATGGGAGCTTCACGGAAAATGAGGTTTTGCCAATTCACCCCTTCCCCCAACGACGCAGGGTCTTTGTAATAGCTATTTTTGAACACTTCATTTTCTAGCTGGGCAAATTCGGCGGCATTGAGCACAGGCAACGTTTTGGTTACTTTTTGAACCCCAAAATAGCTATCAAGTGTCACGCGCGTTCCGCCACTTTTACCGCGTTTGGTGGTGATTAGTACCACGCCGTTGGCGGCACGCGCTCCGTAAATAGCCGATGCTGAGGCATCTTTTAACACTTCGACGCTCTCAATATCATTGGGGTTGATGGTCGAAAGGGGACTCACGTCGTTGATACCTCCACCGTTAGAAATCTGAATTCCGTCCACCACGTAAAGTGGCTCCGAAGTTCCGTTGATAGAGTTAGTGCCACGGATTCGGACGCTGACATTTCCGCCTGGAGAGCCTGAGTTTTGGCTAATCTGAATCCCCGATACGCGCGCTTGTAGCCCCTGTGCCACGTTGGCAACGGGAGTTTGCACCAAGTCCGACGATTTGACGGAGGCAATCGAGCCCGTAGTTTCGATTTTTCGCTGCGTACCATATCCTACCACAACCACTTCGTTGATGGACTTAACGTCGGCTTCAAGTACCACGTCTATTACGGTTCGATTATTGACCTCGATTTCTTGTTTGAGGTAACCAATAAACGAAAACACCAACGTTGCTCTGGCAGGAACGCCACTGAGTTGGTACTTGCCTTCGGCATCAGAGACAATTCCTTTCTGCGTACCTTTTACCGTCACATTTACTCCTGGAAGTTCAGCTCCCGAATTGTCGGTGATTTTTCCTTTGATGGTCAGGTCTTGGGCGTAAGCATGGGTCACAAGACCTACTACAAGCAACCATATTCGTAATTTTCCGAGCATAGGATTTGAATGTTTTAATAAATTGAAAATATACAATTTTTAAGGGTTTGAATCATCGGCTATCAAAATGCCTGAGGAGCTATTGAAATGACGATTTTGAGGGAAATTAGAGCTAGGTTTTAAATAATCAACAGAAAAAATTGAATTTTACCCACAAAAACTATCGGGAACTTTCCCGAAACTGGTAGCGATAGTAGTAATTGCATTACTTATACGTCTTTGTTGGGGAGTGCTCTGAGGTAGAGATAGAGTTAGAAAAAAGAAGCAAAAAATTAAAAAAGTACAATAAATAATGATTAAATGTGCGAAATGCCGACAAATAGATTTTGTTCAAAAATCGGGGATTGTTCGGGGGAAGCAACGCTACTTTTGTAAGGCGTGTGATTATCATTTTACGCTACCCGAAGTCGTCGAAAATCGCAAAAATAAACCTCGGCACCAAGTCACAATTATCGATATTGCCAATGAATTAGGTATTTCGAAATCGACGGTGTCACGGGCGCTGCGGGGGCATACGGACATACACGAAGGAACGCGCAAAATGATTCTGGATTTGGCCCAACAATTGGAATACCAGCCTAATCCTTTGGCAAATGCGTTGCTAAAAAGTCGGACAAACATCGTGGGGATTTTGGTGCCCGAATTTCGGCACTATTTCTTTCCCACTGTCATCATGGGCGCGCAGGAAATTTTGTCAAAAGCGGGTTATAACGTGATGATTTGTCAGTCGGATGAATCGTACGAAACCGAAGTGGCCAACGTCAAAGCGTTGATGAACAGCCGTGTGGATGGTTTGCTGGTGTCGGTCACTACCCAAACTAACAACGTGGACCATTTTCGGACGGTACTACGGAAAGAGGTGCCTTTGGTGTTTTTTAACCGCGTGTGCCCCGAACTAGACACGCCCCAAGTCATTGTGGACGATTATGCGGGGGCGTTTCAGGCGGTGGAGCATTTGATACAACAAGGCTACCGACGGATTGCGCATTTGGCGGGGCCCGTGTCGTTGTTGGTGAGTCGGTTGCGGATGAAAGGCTACTTGGATGCCTTGCAAAAACACGGGCTGCCCGTGGACAATGAGTTGATTATTCACTACGATTTGACCGAAGAAAAAGCGCGGATTTATGCCAATTACCTGTTGAGTCTTGCGCAGCCTCCCGACGCTATTTTTGCCATCAACGACCCCACGGCCATCGAAATCATGTTGGTGGCCAAAAGCCGAGGCGTGAAAATTCCGCAAGAACTAGGCATCGTGGGTTTTAGCAACGACCCGATTTCGGCCATTATTGAACCACCTTTGACTACCGTTGAGCAACCCGTTTGGGAGATGGGGCGACAGGCCGCGCGGATTTTGTTGGAACAGATGGAAAATCCTCACATCGAAACCTACCAGTTGCCTACGAGATTGGTTGTGCGCGGATCATCTGTGAATTGTTGAGTTTTTTTTCCCCGCAGATTGACGCAGATTTTAAACCGCAGATGTTCGCAGACTACTATCAGCGCCAATCTGCGGGAAAACATAGTTCTCTACAATATGCTTTTCAAAACAACTGAAACTCCCGAATCCCTGCAAAACCATAAGAGTCTAAAATCACCAACCGAAACTTTTGCGCAACAACGGGACTGATGTCTTTGCTCCAATTGCCCATTTTTTCGTCTTGGGCCAGCGTCAGCCATTGGCCGTCCTTTTCGTACTGAATTTCAAAGCGTTTGATTTGAGATTTTTGATACACCAATTCGCTTACTTTGAGCTGTTTAACTCTTTGTTTTGTACCCAAATCAATTTCTATCCAACCCTTATTTTGAAATAAATTGAAAGCCGCTTCTGACTGGTAATGTACGTCTTTTCCATAATACGCCTCAAAATCGACGTCGGTACGCCGCCCCATTTTCCAACAAGTTGCGGGGTTGTCATCAAAAGCCGCCGAGGGGTCGTGCAAAAATTCACCCATTGAACTCGAAGCGGTCGCTTTTTTGCCGTAAGCCAATGAATGAGTGGTCGTAAAAGGGATAATTTGACCCAATTGCGCAGCAGGTTTATCCAACGAAAGTGTCACAATTGTAGCGATGGAATCGCGCCCGTTTTGGGGAAGTTTCAGGGTTACATCGGTTTTGGTTTGCGTAAACGAAATAGCCTCTCCATTCAACAAAGACACTTTTTTGACGTTGGCTGTCATGGGCGGGAGTTTGATTTCGTCGCCCGTGTTGTTCAATAAATGCAAATACAGTTTGTTGCCTCGGTACGAACTCACGTAGTTTTTTGCGGGGGTATAAACGCCTCCTTTGGTTTGGTAAACGGCTTCCGCATTTTTGTTTAGCCAATCGCCCATTTCGGTTGCCCGTGCTACAAAGTTGGGTGGAAAAACGCCCAAACTATCGGGGCCGATATTGAACAAAAGGTTGCCGTTTCCACCTACGCACCGAAGCAACGTATGCACCGATTCTTTCAAACTGCGCGGGGTATCGTTGAAACGCCACGCCCACTGATGCCCCATGTTGGTGCAGGTTTCCCAAGGCACGGCGCCATACCCAGCCACAAACCCTTCGGGCGTAGCATAGTCGGCGTAAGCCCCTACCCGAGCGTGCGATTCGTCGGGATTGAAAGGTTCGAGCCGATTGTTGATGATGATTTCGGGCTGTAACTTACGTGCCAACTCAAACACTCTTTTGGGGTGAATGGGGCTGGGCGCCCCTTCGTAATCAATCCACAACAAGCTAATTTTGCCATAATTACTCAACAATTCACGCACCTGCTCCTCCACCCGATTGGCAAAAATATCGTTAGTTTTGGGGTTCCTACAATCGAGGTCTTTCCAGTCGGCCACCGAAAAATACCAGCCAATGGGCATCCCTGCATCGTGGGCAGCTTGGGCAAGTTCTTTGCAAACATCCCTTCCAAAAGGGCTGTTTATGATGTTGTAAGACGTGGTTTTGGTATCAAAAAGGCAAAAACCATCGTGGTGTTTTGACGTCAAAACCAAGTACTTCATTCCCCCTGCCTGGGCTAACTTTACCCATTCTTTAGCGTTGAATTGCTTGGGGTTAAACCGCAAATACAACGAATCGTACTTGCTTTTACCGTAGCCATTGCGCGACCAACTAATTTCTTTTCCAATCAGTGACACAGGCCCCCAATGGACAAACAAGCCCATTTTGGCATCTTGCCACCACTTTAGGCGCTGCTCTTTTGAACTGTTTTTTTGAGTAATACCTTTAAAAGCAATTAGACAAAGCAGGAGAATGACGGATATTTTTTTCATTGAAAATGGCGTTTAACTACCTGATAATATGGCCTTTTTGGGCGTAATACAAAATGTAAGCATAACACAAAACGGGTAGCAAAAAAGCAAAGCGAATGCTGTACATATCAGAAATGAGTCCCATAAGTGGAGGTACAATGGCTCCCCCTACAATGCTCATGATAATCAACGACGAACCTGTTTTGGTATAAGCACCCAGGTTTTTAATGCTTAACGTAAACAAGATGGGGTACATCACCGACGTAAAAAGCCCCACGATTGAAAGAGAAAAAATCGAAACATAACCAGTACTCACAATAGCAACTGCAACCAGCGCAATCGCGCCCAACGCACAGGCTATCAACACTTTGGAGGGATTTACTTTTTGCAGAAAATACGCTCCAGCCAAGCGCCCCACCAAGACCAAGGCCATAAATAAGGTGATAAACAACGCGGCTTTCTGCTCCCCTAATCCATCAATTTGTAGTGATTTGGAATAACGAATTAGAAAACTGACAATCCCTACTTCGGCACCCAAATAACAAAATACGCCCAGTGCGCCCAGCACCGTATGTTTAAACTTAAAAATGGATTTTAACCGAACATTTTCTTCTCCTTCTTCATGAATGGCGGGCATTTTGATAAAAAATAACATCCCCCCCAATACCATAAACAAAGCCCCTAAACTCAGGTAAGGCATTTTGACCAATTGGGCTTCGGCGTTGAGATAATCGGCTAATTGGCTCGGGCTAAATTGCTGAACAGCCGTTTCGGGCGTGTCAGTGGCATGAAGCAAAAACACCGCTCCAAGGTAGGGGCCGATGGTAGCCCCAACAGAACCCACAGCCGCCGCCAAACTCAGCCGTCCAGAGGCTTTTTCGGGATCCCCCAAAACCGAAACATACGGTGTGGCGGTCACTTCCAGAAAGGTGAAACCTGCAGCCATGATGAACAAAGCAGTCAAAAAAAGCGGATAAAAGCGTGTTTCGGCCGCTGGGAAAAATAAAAATGCGCCCAATGCAGCCATAAAAAGCCCCGTAATCATGCCCGCCCTATACCCAAAACGACGGATGTATTGCCCCACGGGCAAAGCCAACAAAAAATACCCACCAAAAAAAGCCGACTGCACCAGCGAAGACTGAAAATCAGTCAATTGGCAAGCTCTTTTGAGGTGTGGAATAAGCACATCGTTGATGTTTCGGCTCAAATTCCAAATAAACATCAGGCTCATTACCACCAAAAGCGGTATCAGAAATTGGTTTCGGTTTTTCACTTCAGACATTCGGTTAGCATAAAAACTGGTTTCATTTCAGCCCAATGCTCGTCAGGTTTCGCATTCGCCAACCGTTGTTGGAATCCATGCATAAAAGCGGCCCACTCTGGTTGTCGAGGCATTTTGCCAATGGCTTCAAAAGCCGTATTCAGGTCAGTACCTTCTTCGGTTTCGACAATCATAAAAAGCCGCGTCCCGATGCGATAAATTTGCATATCTACGATTCCACCCGCCCCGATTCCTCGGGGAATTTCGGGCCAAATGTGTTCTGGCTGATGAAAATGTTCGTATTGGGCAATGAGTTCGTCGTCGTCTTTCAAATCGAGCGCCAAACAAGTTCTGTGTGTTTTCATCTTCTTTATTTTTTATAACCCAATTCCGCCCCTCCGCTTACGGGCATGATACAGCCCGTTACGAACCGAGCGGCCTCAGAGACCAAAAACACCGCCACATCGGCAATGACATCGCCTTCGGGACAGTAGCCCAGGGCGTGAATGTTGTCCAAATAATTTTCAATAACCTCTGGATTAGGCTGTTGTGTTGCCCAGTTGCGCAGCATAGGCGTCCATACACCCGCAGGACAGATAGCATTGACCCTAATACCAAAAGGAGCATAATCCAAGGCCATGGCTTTGGTTAGGGCGCTCATCCCCCCTTTGGTAGCCACGTAAGCCGCGTGATTTTCCTGCCCCATCGTCCCTACCATGCTGGAGGTGTTTAAAATACAACCCTTGGTCGCTTTCAGGGCTTCGATGCCATAACGGGTAGTCCAATACACGCTTTTCAAATTGATGGAAAATAAGCTATCCCATTCGTTTTCGGTGGTTTGGTCGAGCGGTTTTGAGGGACTAGCAATCCCAGCATTGTTATGAATCACATCTATTCTACCAAACCGAGCAATGGCCGTTTCAATCGCCAATTTTACGTCTGCTTCATGTTGCACATCTCCGACAAAACCAGCGTGTTCGTTGCCTAAACGGCTCATTAGCTGATTCAAAGAAGTTTCGTCTTTGTCCATCACCAAAACCCGAGCCCCCGCTTTTACATACGCATCAGCACAAGCTTCGCCAATGCCCGAAGCACCTCCCGTGAGAAAAATCACTTTATGGGTCAATAGTGTCATATTTTTGGTGGCTTAGGGTTTCAAATCACTGCTGCTGCCTGCTTCCTGAGGCACTTGATAATAGCCCCCAACGATATTGGCTGGATGCACAAAATAGGGGCGTAAATGCGGAATATGCTCTAAAAACAGGTTTTCGTGCCCCATCCCAATGTGATTAAAAAGCACCAAATGCTGATGAATCTGGCCCATGTCGCCCACGTGGGGGAGTACTGGAATATTGAATTTTTTGGCCAATAAACTAACCGTCAAAAACTCCGAAACTCCCCCTACCCGCACGGCATCAACCTGGCAAAAATCCATGGCCTTGGCTTGCAGAAAGTTCTTGAAAATTACCTTATTGGGAATGTGCTCGCCCGTGGCCACTTTAAAAGGGGCAATGGCTCGGCCAATGGCCTGATGCCCAAATACATCATCAGGGTGCGTAGGTTCTTCAATCCAATACGGGTTGATACTGCCCAGCCGCTGACAAATATCCAAGGCTTGCGGTACATTCCATTTTTGATTGGCATCCAGCATGATGGTGGCGGCATCTCCTGCCGTTTGCCGAATCAACGCGGCACGGCGGAGGTCGCGGAGAGGGTCATCCGAACCTACTTTTAGTTTCAGGGCGGTGAAGCCTTTGTCGAGGGCTTGCTTGGTTTTTTCAACGATGAGCTCGTCCGAAAAATTAAACCAACCCACCGAGGTATCGTAGCCTTTGTAGCCAGTAGTAAGTATCGAATTTCTATTGTCTCGCGTCTTATACTGTTCTTTGAGTAATTGAATGGCCTGCTCACGGGTGAGTTCGTCTTCTAAATAACTCAAATCCAGCGTATTTACGAGCTCTTCGGGTGATAAGTCCAGCAATAGTTTCCAAAGAGGTATCTGACGCGATTTGGCCCAAAGATCGTAGCAAGCATTGACAATCGCGGCCAATGCTAAATGAACGACGCCTTTGTGGGGTCCCAACCAACGGTAAGAAGGAGAGTCAACCAGCGAGCGATAGGTAGTCCCGAAGTTGGCCATTAAGGCTTCAATCTCCTGACCTGCCAATTTTTCGGATAAAAATTGAATGGCTTGACAAACCAAATCAGTGCCCGCCCCCAAGGTAAAAGCCAACCCTATTCCTTCCAAGGAGGTGTCGGTTTTTAACACACAAACCGCATAGGCATATTGTGGATCAGTGTGGGTTGCATCTGAGCCCGACCCATTGGGGAGGTCAAAACGTCTGTCAAGTACCTCAATAGCAGAGATAACCATAAAGGTTTCGAGGGTATAATTGTTTCTATTTCTTTAACGGATTAAGTATATGAGCAGAATTAGACAAGACTTTCCAAGTTTATAAATCTTCTGATTATCAATAGTATAAGCATAAAACTTGGAAAGTCTATTTTTGCACAATTACTTACTTCCTTGTCAACGTTTTCTGATTTTCACAAAACCTTTATTTTGAAAAGAACTATTATCCGAGCGCATCACTACATTCAGGATTGAGCTTGTCCCTTTGTCAATTTGGCCCGTTCGATTGATAAAAAATACATTTTCTTTGGGTTTTCTTTGAATAAATTCCTGAAGCGTATTGGGGTCTTTGTCAAAAATAATTTCAGCTTTTTCTACCCACATCCCCGTCACGCTGACCGCATTGGTAAAACTCACTTCGTATTGACCCGGTGCGGTGATGTACTTTCCTAAATCAATACTCATTTGGCCTTTACCATTGACAAAACCTTTGGTATCCCATTCCTGCAAAATGGTGTATTCTTTGGCTTCTTTCTCAGCTTTTGGAAGTTCAAAATCAGGCACGTAATAGGCTGCCAAACTCCTAATCAGGGGAGTACCTTTGTGCTCGGTCACTTTTAATTTTATCGCCGCAACTTCAACGTCGTCGAAATAATCAATTTTGGTGACACCAATGGAGCTACCTGTTGTCAGTTTTTCCCACTTGTTTTTGGTAAGTCCCCACACTTCATATTTTCTGATTCTGTGGCCTTGTCGGTAGTCTTCTTTCAAGATCAGGTGATTAATTTTCGTTGGTTTTTCAAGCGACAAGATCGCTTCGTTGGCGGCTTTATTTTTTACTTCCGCCAAAGGTTGCTTAAACCGTCGGTTGATTTCTGCCCCAAACTCAGCATATCTTTTTACATCTCCTGCTGGGATAAGCCCCGTCGTATCGGGGGTAGAATTGAGCAGTAACGTACCTCCGTGGCCAACCGATTTGTAATAAATCTCCATCAACTCTTCCACCGAGCGGCGCTTGGCTTCGTTTTTGGGTGACCAAAACCAATTGTGGTTGTACAAAGTGACATCGGCTTCCAAAGGTGCCCAAACGTCGCCATCGGGGTCATCATCGTATTGGGTTGCTACGCCCGACTTTAAAACCTTTCCTTGGAGGGAATTCCAAACGGGATAATGAAGGATACCGCTCTCCGTGCCTGGCCAACGGATGGTAGCATCGGAGCCTTGGAAGATGACCGCTTTGGAAGCATATTTTTGCAAAATATCGCTCACGGGCACCTTGCAAGAGCCATCAAACCAGACTTCGAGCATATCGCCATAATTGGCCAACACCTCGGTGAGTTGTTGCCTGAAAATCTTGTTGTACGCCTCCTGTTTGGAAGGGTCTTTGGTGATTCCTCCGCTTCCGAGCCCTGCCCCCCATTTGATGTCACCAGGATAAATGTAAATACCCAAGTTTAACCCCGCTTTCTTGCAGGAACTTACCAAATCTTTTATAAGGTCTCCTTTGCCGTTTTTCCACGGAATATTCCTGACGCAATACTCGGTGGTGTGGGTAGGCCACCAGCAAAAACTACCCGCGTGTTTGGCCACAAAAATGATTTCTTTGGCACCCCACGACTTGGCTACCTCGCACCATTGATCGGTGTCGAGTTTGGTAGGATTGATGCGAGAAATGTCAAATTCGCCCGTCTCGTCGTACTCTTGGCCGAGCCAAGTGGCCACCCCAAAGTGGATAAACATAATGCGTCCTTGTTCCTGCCATTTGTACTGAACAGCAGAGGGTTTGGCCAATTGCTGGGCCGATACTTGTACATGGACAAACAGGCAAAGAATAATAAAAAGCTTCTTCATTGGAAAGAATAATGGGTAAGTCAAAGGAATTGTACAAAATAATGGGCGTTTTTTGGCAAAAACCTATTTTAGGTTGCTATTTATCAATACTATATTTGCAAAAATGAGACACACCCGTAAAAATGAAAGCTACCTATACCCTTTTACCCGATTTTACAACCGCTCAAAAACCCTTTGTGGTCAAGCAAATTGTACGGTCATCGTTTGCCACCGACTTCCATTTTCACAATGAATGTCAGCTAGTTTATATTTTATCGGGTGCTGGTACTCGGATTATTGGGGGAACTATCGAACGCTTTGAGTGCGGAGATTTAACATTTGTTGGGCCCAATGTCCCTCACGTATGGTACAGTGAATTTAACGCCGCCAGCGAGCATGAGCCTGCGGTGTCAGTGGCTTTATACATCAATCCCATTACGTTAACGGAATACTTAAAGCCTTTTATGGACACAAAGTTGTTGGAAGAGTTTTTTGTGCAGTCTAAAAAAGGAATTAGCTTTTTTGGGAAGAAAAAGGAGCGCATTATTGGCTACTTGCAAGACATGTTAAACAGTAAGAATATGCAGTTATTGTCCTCTTTCTTACAGATTATGGTGCTTTTACTTGAGCCCGAAGACATGATTTGGCTCAATAGAGCCCCATTGCTTTCTACTTTTACGGATAAAAATCAAAACCGCGTTTCGCGATTGATGGAGTACATTCAGCAAAACTTCAGGGAAGACCTCACCATTGAGCAAGCTGCTTCGGTGGCAGGGTTACAATTACATTCGTTTTGCCGTTTCTTTAAAAACCTTACTTACCGCACTTTTTCAGATTTTTTAAACGAAGTACGCATCGCATTTGCCTGTCAGCTTTTACAGCAAACTGACTTACCGATTACGCAAGTAGCTTTCGAGAGTGGGTACAGTAACGTCTCATATTTCAACCGTTCGTTTAAAAAAATACACCAACGTACGCCCAGAGAGTTTCGGGCTCAAATAAGTACTTTACGTTAGATGGCTTTTTTATCTATTGTTCCCCGCAGATTGACGCAGATTTGACTCGCAGAGTAGCGCTGATAATAGTCTGCGAACATCTGCGGTTTAAAATCTGCGTCAATCTGCGGGAAAAGTTTAGCCAGCAATAACCCCCAGACGTTGTCCCACTTTTACAAACGCTTCGACGGCGCGTTGTAAGTGTTCTGGCTCGTGACCCGCCGAAATTTGTACCCGAATTCGGGCTTTGCCTTTGGGAACTACTGGATAGAAAAAGCCGATGACGTAAATACCTTCTTCCAACAATTGTTTGGCAAACTCCTGCGCCAGAGGCGCGTCGTACAACATAATGGGAACAATCGGGTGCTCGCCTGGCAAAATGTCAAAACCCGCTGCGGTCATGGCTTCTCTAAAATAGCGGGTGTTGGCTTCGAGTTTATCGCGCAAAGCAGTCGATTGGCGGAGCAATTCTAATACTTTGAGCGACGCACCTACGATGGAAGGAGCGAGGGTATTGGAAAACAAATACGGCCGTGAACGCTGACGCAACAACTCAACGATTTCTTTACGAGCCGCCGTAAAACCACCCGACGCGCCACCCAAGGCTTTGCCATACGTACCAGTGATAATGTCTATTCGACCCAAAACACCTTTGTGTTCGGGCGTACCACGGCCTGTTTTGCCCATAAAACCGCTGGCGTGGCATTCGTCCACCATCACCAACGCTTGGTATTGGTCGGCCAAGTCGCAGATTTTATCCAATTGAGCAATCGTTCCGTCCATCGAAAATACGCCGTCGGTGACAATCAATCGGCGGCGACACGAGGCACTCGCGCGGAGTTGCGCTTCCAAATCCTCCATGTTGTTGTGCTGGTAACGGAAGCGTTTGGCTTTGCACAAACGAATCCCGTCGATGATGGACGCGTGATTGAGTTCGTCGGAGATGATGGCGTCTTCTTCTCCCAACAACGGCTCAAAAACACCGCCGTTGGCATCAAACGCAGCGGCGTACAAAATGCAATCTTCGGCCCCCACAAAAGCGGCAGTTTGGCGCTCAAGTTCTTTGTGAATATCTTGTGTACCACAAATAAACCGTACGGACGAAAGGCCAAAACCGTGCGTTTCGAGGGCTTCGTGGGCAGCTTTGATAACCTCAGGATGAGATGATAATCCCAAGTAATTGTTGGCACAAAAATTCAGTACTTCGCGGCCGTCTTGCACGGTGATTTCTGCCGATTGTGGCGATACAATAATACGTTCTGATTTATAAAGCCCTGCTTCTTTGAGGGCGTTTAGTTCCTGTTGGAGTTCGTTTTTGATGCTTGCGTACATACGTTTAGATAACTTTTTCGGTGAGGTGGGTAATCATTTCTTTCGTCATTTTGGGCAAATCGAAGCGGGGTTTCCAGCCCCAATCGCGCCGTGCGACCGAATCGTCAATGGTTTTGGGCCATGAGTCAGCAATCGCTTGACGGAAATCGGGTTTGTAGTCAACCTGAAAATCAGGAAAATACGTCTGAATAGAAGCCGCCACTTGGGCAGGGGTAAAGCTCATGCCAGCCAAATTGTACGACGTCCGTACCGTGATGGCCGCTTCGGGGGCTTCCATCAATTCCAACGTAGCGCGGAGGGCATCGTCCATGTAAATCATGGGCAACAAGGTATCAGCCGCTAAAAAGCACTCGAAACGGTTGCCTTGGACGGCCTCGTGGTAAATGGCAACGGCGTAGTCGGTAGTGCCGCCACCAGGCATAGATTGGTAACTAATAACGCCTGGGTAGCGCAGCGAGCGCACATCGAGGCCATAGCGTTTGTGGTAATAAACCGACCAGTTTTCGGCGGCCACTTTGCTAATGCCATAGACCGTTGAGGGGTCGAGCAGGGCCGATTGCGGCGTTTCGTACTTGGGAGCCTGCGTGCCAAAAGCCGCAATAGAACTCGGTACAAATACTTTTTTGACTTGGTGGAGGCGAGCTACTTCCAGTACGTTGAGCAGGGTTTGCATGTTGAGGTTCCACGCCCAAAGCGGGTCAGCCTCGCCTTTGGCCGAAAGAATCGCCGCCAAATGATAAATTTGAGTAACGCGGTAACGTTGCACAACGCTGGCGAGCATCGTGGCGTCGGTGGCATCTAGGCGTTCAAAAATTGCTTGTTGGTTTTCTCCCGCTCGGAGGTCGCTGGCAATGACATTCTCCCAGCCGTAGAGGCGTTGTAAATGAGGCAACAATGCCGTTCCAATCTGACCATTTGCGCCAATCACTAAAATCGTTTCCTGTTTCATAACTGTGGCGTTTTAGCTGATTTTTAACTTTTGATGAAGTGTAATTAACGGCGCAAAGTTATATAGACACTACTATTGACGCACATTATCCCAAAAAATCCATTAATTTTACTGAATTTTATTTCTTTTAAAGAAAATATCACTAAACAGGATTAAATTGAGATAGTATAAAAAGAAAATTTTATGGCACTCGAATCACTTGATGACATTGACAAAAAACTACTGCGGCTTTTGCAGGCCGATGCCAAGCTCACGACCAAAGAATTGGCGGCTCGGTTGGGCCTTACCTTGTCGCCCGTTTATGAGCGAATCAAGCGTTTGGAGCAGCTTGGGTTTATTAAACAGTACGTGGCTATTTTGGACAAAGACTTGCTTGGACAGCCCATTACAATCTTTTGCCAAGTGTCGATGCGTTACCACGACAAGGCATTTATTGAGAGCTTTGAAGAAGAAATTCAAAAGTTGGAGGAAGTACAAGAGTGCTACCACATGGCGGGGCAAGTAGATTTCTTGTTAAAAATCAACGTGGGGAGTTTGGACGAATACCACCACTTTGTCCGAAACAAATTGTCAAAAATTGAAAATATAGGCACGCTCAACAGTACCTTTTCACTCAAAGTCATTAAGCACAGTTGGAGTTATACGGTAAAGTGATGATAATTATTTTTTTAGCATTTATTCTCCTTATAGTTGTTTATATTTACTTTTAAAAACAACTTATAAAAATGAAACGATTAGTAAAACCTTGGCTGTATGCAGTGGGAGTACTGCTCCTGACCGAAGGCTGCTTCTCTGACTCCACCAAAAGCCAAACCACAACAATATTTGGAACAGTCATCGATAATGATACCAAATTACCAGTCGAAAATAATGAAATAGCTATTTGGGGAAATAATGGCGTATTGGCATTCAAAGGCATAAAATTAAAAACTGTATTTACAGATAAGGATGGTAAGTATTCAGCCGTAATTGATGTTCCTAAAAACTACCATTCCCTTAATTTAGATAATATTTTTAATGTTTATAAACATAGGGATTTTTTACTTTTTTTAGATGGCAAACAAACAAATTTTTGTTGCCCTGTTCAAGTAGGTTCAATAACGCAGTACGATTTCATCATGCTTCCCAAATAAAATTCACACCTGATAGCGCGAGGCTCCGACTCGTGATAATTATCAAAAGGCTTCCAGCCTTTCATTTTCCTAAAACTCAAAAACTTCACTTCTCGAAAACAACGTATGAAAATGAAACGATTAGTAAAGCTTTGGCTGTATGCAGCGGGAATGCTGCTACTAACAGAAGGCTGCTTCTATGACCCCACCAAAAGCCGACAAACTACTGTATTTGGGACAGTGACGGATTTTGATACCAAGTTGCCAGTAGCTAATCTTGAAATTGCAATTGATGGCGAAAAAGGTATATTAGGATCTGTGAGTAGCGAACTAAAAACGGTATATACAGATACCAACGGTAAATACAATGTAGTCATTGATGCCCCAAAAGAATTTCATTCACTTAACGTAGGAAATTTATGGGATCGTAAGTTTTACCCCAAATACCGAGGCTATCAAACATATCTAAATGGACAGCGAACAGGCAACTGCTGCAAGGTAGAAATAGGTTCAAAAACGCAATATGATTTCATTATGCTTCCCCAATAAAACCCCCTTAACGTAAAATACTACAGAAAAGTATGTAAAACTTTATTCTCTTCGCTTCCAAGCACATTACTTACAACCAATATATATAAAATACCCATTTTTGGGTCATTATTACAAACAATGTTTTATATAGTTATCAATTACTAAATAATCAAAATACAATATTGACTTTATAACTAAAGCATATATCTTTGGACATCCATCCACCCTTATCCACGCTGCTGCCTATGAAAAACCCTGATTTTTGCATTAAAACTTCACTTTTAAAAACAACGTATGAACATGAAACGATTATTTAAGCCTCTGCTCTACGCCGCCGCTGTGCTGCTGATGAGCGTGAGTTGTAAGAAAAAAGACCCAACTTCCTGTGGACCTGAAAATGGACATTACAACTACATCAAAACAGTTAAAAATGCCCGTGCTGATTTATACCAAAGTGCTGGGTTTGTCATTGAAGGAGGTGATGCGCCGCTTATTTGTCCCTTTCAGGAAGAAAAAATCTTACCTTATGAGAATACCTATGTGAGGGGAAAGCCTCAGCCTTTTAAATATCGAATTTGGGGACGAATCTTTAACTGTGATGCTTGTCCTACCTTTGGGGTTGGCGCCTCCCCTTACATTGTAATTGACAAAATTGTCAAGATCGATTAAACAGCTTTCACCATGAAAATACTGTATTATTTTGTCTTTTATTTATAAACTATAGAAAAAGACGACTAATAACTCAAAATCCACACCCGATAGCACGAGGACCCGACTCGTGATAATTATCAAAAGACTTCCAGCCTTTCATGTTCCTAAAACTCAAAAACTTCACTTCTCGAAAACAACGTATGAGAATGAAACGATTAGTAAAACCTTGGCTCTATGCAGCGGGAGTGCTGCTACTGACAGAAGGCTGTTTTTCGACCCCTTTTAAAAGCCGAACAACCACCGTCTTTGGTACAGTGACCGATAACGATACCAAGTTGCCAGTGGATAGTGTGCAAGTTATGATTACTGGAGAAAAAGGAGTATTTGCTTCTAATGCCGATCAACTGAAGATAATTTATACTGACAAACAAGGCTATTACTCTACTACGATTGATGTTCCTAATGGTTATCATAAAATAACTGTAATAAATAGGTACTTTGATAAATTAAAGTACACTTTAAAATACAAGGGCTATTTTTCTTTAAAAGACAGTAATCGAATAAATTTTTGTTGTCCAGTAGAAATAGGCTCAAAAACGCAGTACGATTTCATCATGCTTCCCAAATAAAATCCATACCCGATAGCGCGAGGCCCGACTCGTGATAATTATCAAAAGGCTTCCAGCCTTTCATGTTCCTAAAACTCAAAAACTTCACTTCTCGAAAACAACGTTTGAAAATGAAACGATTAGTAAAACCTTGGCTCTATGCAGCGGGAGTGCTGCTACTAACAGAAGGCTGCTTCTCTGACCCCACCAAAAGCCGACAAACTACTGTATTTGGGACAGTGACGGATTTTGATACCAAGTTGCCAGTAGCTAATCTTGAAATTGCAATTGATGGCGAAAAAGGCATATTAGGGTCTGTAAGCCACCCACTAAAAACTGTATTTACAGATGCCAATGGCAAGTACAATGTTGTCGTTGATGCTCCTAAAGAATTTCACAAACTTAGTGTGATAAATTTATATGAATACAAGTTTATTTCTAAATACCGTGATTATTCTACTTTAAAAGACGGCAAGCGAACAAATTTTTGTTGTCCAGTAGAAATCGGCTCAAAAACGCAATATGATTTCGTTATGCTTCCCAAATAAAATTGCCTCAACGTAAAACTTACCTTTGGACATCCATCCACCCTTATCTGCGCTACTGCCGTCAAGACCGTACAGATAGTCTCGCGGAAGTTTTTGATTGTCAAATAATATTTTTAGTTTAACATAAAAAGGCGACTCTTTTAGAGAATCGCCTTTTTATGTTATGTATTTAGTTATTTTACTCTACCACTACGCGTTTCACCGTGCCGTCTTCATTCTGAACAACACTGATAAAATAAGTGCCTTTCACATTTTTTCCTAAATCCAACTGACCTACGTAATCGCCCGTAAAATCTTTCACTTCTTTTTTGGCGATTTGTTTGCCTTTGGTGTCAGTGACTGAGATGGTCACGTCGCCTTTGGCGGGGGCGTAAAAACGAATGTTCAATTCATTTTTTTCGGGGTTGTTGGGATACGCCTCTAAGCCACGGATGGAGGCAGGTTTTCCTGCCCCGCTGATGTTGACATCGCCGTGCCAAAACTCTTTGAATTTGGGCTCAAAATCGCGACTCCATTCTTCCATGTTACGTTCTAATTTACGCATTTGGGGCTCAATTCGCTTTTCAACCCGCTGCATACGGTCGGCAAAGGCTTCGTCGTCAAACTTAAATTCGTACGTACGTTCACTTTTGCGGTCACCATTGCGCTCGCGTCGGTCAGACGGCTGCTCGTAGCGATAAATTTGTACGTCACGCTTGCGGCCATCTTTCGGGATAACGGCAATATGTTCTTGGTTGCCCCAACGTTCTTTGTCACGCACCACGCTCGACCCCTCCTCAATTTCGACGCTTAAACGACGATTGGCCGCTGCTTTGCTGTCGTTTCGGAGCGAATCCATGATGGTTTTTACCTTTTTCTCCCGTTCTTCTTCCGAAAGTCCGTTGTAGGTATAAGTCCGCTCAAAGGTTTCTACTTTACCGTCTTTCTCCTCCGACATCCGCACGCGAATCGTCACTTTGTCTTTGTCGGCGGCTTTTTCTTCTTTTTTAACGTCTTGCGACATTGCCGTAGTGGCTACTCCCAGCCCTACTACCAGCGCAAAAAAAGTCATGTTTGTTTTCATAGGATTGACCGTGTTAAAGTTTCTTAAAATGTGTTAAAGGGTTGACCGAATTGCGTTATTTTGGAGGTGCAATCGACGGATACGTTTAGAAAGTCGGGGTTAGGAAACGAAACGTTGCATGAGTTGAAAAAAAAATGATGACGAAACAAAAAATACGCTTGTTGATTTCTCTGATGGGGCTGGCGGCGCTTAGTCTGATGGGTTTTCAA
This sequence comes from Runella limosa DSM 17973, assembly GCF_000482465.1. GTDB lineage: Bacteria > Bacteroidota > Bacteroidia > Cytophagales > Spirosomataceae > Runella > Runella limosa. Next base: position 533,373 of record NZ_KI519420.1, on the reverse strand, counting down.
TGGTATTGGATTACGAGTGCGTTGGCGTTGCGCAATGAGCAGTTTGAGCTCAAAGTCTCGGACGCGTTGCAAGATGTCGTCCGCAAACTGGAGAAACAAGAAATCATTTATTTGATTCGACAACGCGAGGAAATCGAACAGCAGCAGCGCAAACTGGAGGCGCTGAATAAGAACCGTTTGGCCCAAAAAACGCAAACACCCAAGCACCGACTACCCGACGAATATACGGCCTCAGCGGGGCGAGATGGCAACCTGACGGGCACCAACCCGACCGATGCACTGACGCCGCGCAATCGGTCGATGACCGATTTTCAGGCCAACCTTATCAATGAAATTTTAAGACAACGAAACGACGAATTACCTCACATTGAGCGGTTTTTGCGGATTCACGCCGAACAAGAACGGATGTTTGAAGCATGGTTTGACCAAATGGGGCGCGTGTTGATGCCCGCTGATACGCTCGGCAATAGTTCGGTGATGATGGCAGTGCGCTCGTCGGTTCAAAAAGCCCGTCAACCGCTCGAAAAAAGAGCAATACGTGACGAAAACGATACAAAATCAAAAACGCTGGCCTCGCAGACCGACTTGTTGAAAGATGTATTCAAAGACCTGCTGTTTAGCAAACGCCCGATGGAGCAACGCGTCAACCGTTTGATGATTGATTCGTTGTTGAAAAAATCGTTGGCCGAACGCGGCATTGGACTACCTTATGAATTTGCGATTCAAAACAACAATCAGTCGAATGTGCTGTTCTCGACCGTTGCTTACCGCCCCGACACGACGGGGAGTGAGCTGTTTCGGGCGAGTTTGTTCCCCAACGAAATCAATACGCTACCGAGTCAGTTACTGGTCTATTTTCCCGAACGGCAAGCATTTATTTTACAAAACATGAGCTTTACGCTGATTAGCTCCGCTTTGTTATTATTGGTGATTTTGGGGTGTTTTTACGTGGCGGTGACGACCATTTTGAAGCAGAAAAAACTCTCGGATGTCAAAAATGATTTTATCAACAACATGACCCACGAGTTCAAAACGCCGCTTTCGACGATTTCGTTGGCCGTGAGCATGGCCCGCGAACAAGTGGAAACGCCGCAAAGTGAAAAAAGTAAAATCCAACGGTATTTGGGCATCATTCGGGACGAAACGCTGCGTTTGGGCGGGCACGTAGAGAAGGTACTACAAATGGCGCTGCTCGACCGTGGCGAAATCAAACTCAAACCTACCGAAGTAAACATCCATGATGTGATTGAAAAAGTGCTCAACAATTTGGGGGTACAATTGGAGCAACGGGAGGGCGAAATTGAATTGAGTTTTGAGGCCACCAACGAATTGGTGGAAGCCGACGAATTGCACCTGACCAATATTTTGACCAACCTGCTTGATAATGCCAACAAGTACTCGCCCGAAGCACCTCACATTGCCGTAGGCACCCACAGCGATGATAATTTTGTCTATGTAAGCGTAAGTGACCAAGGGCGCGGAATGACCAAAGAGCAACAAACCAAAATTTTTGACCCTTTCTACCGCGTTCCAACGGGAAATATTCACGATGTGAAAGGCTTTGGCCTTGGCCTTAGCTACGTCAAAAAGATGGTAGAAGCACACGGTGGAGCCATCGACGTGGAAAGTAAACTAGGAAAAGGAAGTACATTTACCGTAAAATTGCCATTGAAACATGACTAAACCACCCATTACCCGTATCCTTTTGACTGAAGATGACCCGAATTTGGGGCAACTTTTACAAGAATACCTCATCAGTAAAGGCTATAAAACAGAATTGGCCACCGACGGGAATGCGGGGTTAAAGGCATTTTTAGAGGGAACGTACGATTTATGTTTGTTTGACGTGATGATGCCCAAAAAAGACGGGTTTTCATTGGCCAAAGAAATTCGCCTGACCGACAAAGACGTCCCCATTATCTTTCTGACGGCCAAAAGTATGAAAGAAGATACGATTCAGGGTTTTAAAGTGGGAGCAGACGACTACATCACCAAGCCGTTTAGCATGGAAGAATTGCTGCTTCGGATTCAGGCAGTGCTGCGTCGTTATCAAAAAACAACTTTTACTTTGGAGTCTCAGCCGAGTGTGTTTCAACTGGGAAGTTATACGTTTGACGCAGACCATCAATTACTCACAAGAAACGGCGTTCCGCAGAAGCTGACGAGCAAAGAATCGGGCTTATTGAAGTTGTTTTGCGAAAATAAAAACCAACCCATCAACCGCAGTTTTGCGTTAAAATTGATTTGGGGAGATGATTCATACTTCAATGCCCGAAGCATGGATGTCTATATTACCAAGCTAAGAAAATACCTCAAAGACGACCCCGCGCTTCAAATTATGAACCTGCACGGCGAAGGGTTTAAGTTGTTGGAAGACCTATAATTTAGACCTATAAGGTTTTATTTACTTCGACTGGTACGGGCCATAGACTGCCTTGATACGAAACGATTCGGTGGTATCGTCCAACACCATTATTTGGTACGTTTTTCCGCCTTTTTCGACCCTTATCACCACGTGTCCACCTTCGCTTTTGAGGCGAGGCAACAAATCAGCGATGGCAGTTTTGGCCTCTGGAAGCAAGTTGGTCATAAATACATCGCGCGGGCCTTTGTAAAACTCTTCCGAAAACATCCGCTCAAGAACATCCTTCCCTGGGTGCGACGATGCCCAACTCGGAACCACCATCACGCGCGGCTGTAAACGAGCCAATAAAGTACCATTTTGGGAATCGGGATAGCCGTGGTGGTCAACCAATTGAACATCTACTGGCCCTACTACCTGGGCAATCGGCGTTTCTACATCGTGCCACGCAGGCGCTCCAAATCGAATCACCCCTTGTAAATCTCCCCCCGAGAAATAATCGAATTTCCCATAGCGAATTTGAAACACGGCACTACACATATTTTCGTTGGGAAAATCAGCGGGTTTTAGCGAAGACAGCGGTGGAAAAAGTGATGTTGTTTGATTACCTACCCCCATCCACATTTCCCCATTAACGGCAATGTTTTGCACCTCAAAAGGATATTTTTTGCTTTTCAAGGGCACAATTTGATCGTTACTTCCTGCCCGAAATTTCTCGACAATTAAGCCTTTACGCTGCTGTTGCCATTGCAAAAACCGCCGATAATTACTCACCATCGAATCAGCCGTCATGGGAGCAGGGTACGAATAATCAGGCCAGCCCCGATCAATGATTTTTCGAATTGGAATAAACTCCCCCACTTCTGTAATTCCTGCCAAGGTATATCCAGCGCTCGATTGCTTGGTAACATTGAGAGGTGTCCCCATGTGGTCGTCGTGGAAATGAGAAATTAGAGCGTAGTCAATAACGGGTGAAGTCTGGTGCCCCAATGCTTTCTGTACATAGCGCGCTATCCACTCCCCTGCTTGTCGTTCGTTGGAGGGTTTTGTTGGGATATTTCGGGGTTTATTCGTCCGCCAATCTCGTGAATTGATAGCACCCGCATCCACCAGTAAGGTTGTTCCATCGGGAAATACCAGCAGCGTAGCACTACCTTGTCCTGTGTTGATATGGTGAATATCCAACCCACCTTCTTTCCACTTCGGCAACGGCTGCCCGACCTGCTGTGCCAAGGAGCAAAAGGCAAAAAGTAAGGGACAAAGGACAAAGAGGAAAGGGCGAAAGGCAAGCCAAGGGGAGAACGGTTTCTGGGAATGTCGAGGGTAGAGTGCAGAATGTCGAATGTTCCACTGTGGGGAGAGTTGCTCACAACCCGACGCCTGCTGAGAATGTCGAGTGCAAAGTGCAGAAGGGCGAATGTTCCTCCGTGGAAAGGGTTGCTCACAACCCGACGAATGCTGGGAATGTCGAGTGCAAAGGGCAGAAGGGCGAATGCTCCACAGTGCAGAGGGTTGCTCACAACCCGACGAATGCTGGGAATGTCGAGGGTAGAGTGCAGAATGTCGAATGTTCTTCCGTGCAGAGGGTTGCTCACAACCCGACGAATGCTGGGAATGTCGAGTGCAAAGTGCAGAAGGGCGAATGCTCCTCCGTGGGGAGGGTTGCTCACAACCCGACGAATGCTGAGAATGTCGAGTGCAAAGGGCAGAAGGGCTAATTTGTGCAGCGTTAGTCATAAACCGACGAGTAAGAAAACGAAAGAGAGAACCAAAAGCCATTTTGAAGACCGAACTTAATGTGTGAAGGGTTGCTCACAACCCGACCAGCAACTAAGAAGGAAAAGCACATTATTCAGCCGAAAAACCCAAAACTGAAAACCCAAAACTGAAAACCAGACAACCAAACTCACTTCACAAGTCGTTTGCGCAACAAAAGATATAGTCCTAACGTCAGTAACCATTGCCCAATCATCAAGGGAAAATTAAGCTCGTTCATCATCCAAATGGTCGCCGTAGGAATAGAACTACTCGGATAACCCACCACCAAAAACGCGTACAGGTTGTTGGCCGCATGAACCCCCAAAGGTAGCTCAAGACTTCGGTCGTACACCGTAAGAAGACCAAAAAAGACCCCTACGCCAATGTAGTAAATCATGGCAATGCCCAGCGAGCCTGCCGCCTCTACCTCATCGTTGAAACTATGCGCCAACCCAAACAAGATAGCGGGAATGGTCACTCCTACCCAAAAATTCCAAGAACCAATGCCCTGCATCAAATACCCCCGAAAAAACAACTCCTCAAAAGAGGTTTGAAAAGGAATAAAAAGCAGCCCCACAATCAATGACGGTAAAAATTCCGACCAGTTTAGGCTCAAACGATATTTATCAGGAAAAAGCAAGTAAGTAACTAGCTCCACGGCTACTGAACAGCCAAGCCACAGCCCACCCGACGCCGCCACGCGTTTCCAGTTGACTTGCCCCGAGGGGACAATCATCGTAAACGGTGAGCGCTTGTGAATGTACTGTACACAAAACCAAAGCGTGCCCAAGGCTACTACGAAGGAGAGAAAAACCAACGCCATCACCAAATAAATGGGCAAAGACAGCTCGTTTGAGCGCAGTTCGACCATTGCCCAAGCGCCTGGGATAGACCCAACGACGTTGGCAATAATTACCAGCAAAAAAACCGCTACGTAAAGGCCAAGGCGATTGTCGCCTTGCTTGGAAGCGTCAATAAAGGAGTTGGGTTGAAGTGGAAACATAGGGGTATTTGTAGTAAATTAAGACATTTTGTCATTAACAAAAAATAAAAAAACCACTAAATGCGACATTTTGTCATTGAAATTATCAAAAAAATCGCGTGGTACAGGATTTGACCTTAGTAAGGCGTTGATGCAGTAAAAAAAGACAATAACTAGCACAACTCAATTACAAACAACATAAAAACTTAAAACTACTAGCAACCATGGCAACTTTAGTAAAAACCAACGGCAACTTCCCCACTTTGTTCGGCAACGTATTCGGAAAAGATTTTAACGAGCTTTTTGCTCCCGCTAACTTGACAAACTACGGTGTACCTGCCGTAAACATTGTGGAAGGCGAAAGCGGATTCCGTCTTGAGGTAGCTGCTCCAGGTTTGAAGAAGGAAGATTTTAAAATCAACTTGGAAAATAATGTACTGAGCATTTCGGCTCAAAAGGAGCAAAAAAACGAAGAAACTACCGAAAAATATACCCGCAAAGAGTTTAGCTTTAACAGCTTCCGTCGCTCATTCACTTTGCCGAATACCATCGACGGCGAGAAAATCGCAGCTACTTATACCGACGGGGTATTGAACGTAGAGCTTCCTAAAAAAGAAGAAGCGAAGAAAACTCCTCGCTTGATTGAAATTGCGTAAGTAAGCCTGTATGTCGGGGTACGAGTACCCCAGCTCATACGGCGTGTGTCGGGGTGCTTACACCCCGACATTTTTTTTATAATAATACGATGTCGTTGGCATTTGCCACTTCAAAATTCTGAGTACGAAGGTTTTGCGCAATCACCACCGACGATTCGCGGGCTTTGGCAACTGCCAGTAGGCTTCCTTCTACATCCAGCAGCTCGACCACCTCTCCTGCCTCAAAATCTCCCGAAACGTTTTTAATACCCACAGCCAGTAAACTTTTACGGTTTTGGAGCGCCTGTGCCGCACCTTCATCTATCGTAATACGACCCGCCACTAAGCTACCACTCCCCAACCAGCGATTACGCGCCGAGAGGCTATTGTCTTGAGGGGCAAACACCGTCCCCGTTTCCTCACGAATCGCACAAAGAATGCCATCGGGCACGTTCATTCCAAAAATAATGGTACGAATGCCCATACGCGT
>NZ_KI519420.1:420028-526196 GCF_000482465.1 Runella limosa DSM 17973 | reverse complement strand
TTCCACCATGACGAGTTGGTTAAGCTCTCCATTTGATTTGGTGATGGCTGCGCTGCCGAATTTTAAAACTAAGATGGGTTTTGACATGATACTCGGAATCTTTGCGGCAAAGGTACAAAGGCTGACCCAAAGAGTACACTACTTTTCAATCGTCAATTCATCTTTTACCTTGCCATCGGGGTCGAGGCAACGATACACGAGGCGGTTGCCGTCGATGCGAATATGCTGATATACAGGGCCACTTTGAAAACGCGCCGCCGCATACGTCTCCTCAGGCCATTCTTTATGATGGCTCGGAATGCTAATGGAAATGGTATAAATCGTTCCATTTTGCGGACTTTCCACTATCTTTTCGGCATTCATGGGTTTGCTCCGCATATAATAATGCACGTGTCCGCTCATGACCATGTCCACATGATAACGGTCAAAAAGAACGCCCCAGTCTTTACGGATTTGGGCGTAGTCTTCTTCAAAATTGTAGGGTGGAAAGTGCAGCATCACAAACTTCCATTTGGCTTTTGATGTCGCCAGCTGTTTCTCTATCCAAGCCGTTTGTTCGTGGTTCAGAAACGTCCCGTCAATCATCACAAAAAGCGCATTTTGGTACTCAAACGAGTAGGTACGCTCTTTGGGCAACTGCGCAGGCCCATTGGTAGGTAGGCTAAAAAGTTGTTGGTACATAGCCGCCCCAAGACCGTCTTGGCTATCGTGGTTGCCTGGAATGGGCATCAGTGGTTTGTAACTCAGCACATTGCCCGAATGATGAAAAAACTCGTCCCATTCGTCGCGGTTGAGGCCCGTACTGACCAAATCTCCAATGATAGAATAAAACGAAATTTCGGGGTGGCGGGCTAACGTTTTTTGTGCCATCGCTCCCCAATCGGGTGACTTGTGCGTATCTCCAAACCAAATAAACGAAAAGCCTTCGGGCGTAGCGGCTTGGGTTTTAAACGATGCTACTTCCGACCAGCCACTGCTCGCCGCCCCTACTCGATAATAATAGGTAGTGGCAGGTTGTAACCCCTTCAATTGCGCCGAAAAATGATTGATGTAACGGTCGTTACGGAGAAGTCGGTCTTCAATCTTTATCGATGAGGCTTCTGCCCGTAGTGTATCGGTTGTTTGCGCTTTCCAATAGTTTACTTGGCCTTTCGTAACGTTTGGTCGCGTACGCCACTGTACATCCATGGTCGTTTTGGGGTCACCGCTGAGATTGAGCACCACTTGGTCGGGGCGCGACTGCGACGGGTAAAGCGTTTGACGAAACGCATTTTTTAAATGCGCTTCCCGCGCCCGCCCCCGAATCGTCGTAAAGAGAATTTGACCCCGTAATGCTTCGGGGACTTCTTCCAACACGAGGTCGTCCCAGTCGTGGTACGTAAACGCCCCCACTTTCATTTCGTGCAACTGCTGATTGGCAGGCGACACCCGCGTAATCTTTACTTTATCCCCCTTTTTTTGCGGACCTACACTGATAAAGTACACAGGACGGTGTTTGTCAAATCCGTTTATTCCTAACTGAACTGCTCCTTTGTTAAACTTCTTTTGCCACACCTCGTAAGTATATTCTTCGTTTTTGACTTGCATGGTTGTTTTTTGGAAACCACTTTTAGCTAGCCAAAACGGAGGCACTTTCTGGGCTTGGTCGCGCATGAGTGAGACTACCACGGGGACGTTTACCTCAAACGTCCAGTAACGCGTCGCTAAAATTTGACGTTCTTTTGCTGACAAAAAGCCAAGGATGTATTCATCCGAAATTGTGTCTAACTGAGCGGGAGTCAGTTGTTTGTACAAGCGCGTCACTGCGCCGTCGAGTACTTCTTTGACCGTGGTTTGGGCTTGAATTTTGAACGTAAAAAAAGCGAGAAAAACGAATGGTGTGAGAAAACGTAATTGCATAAAAATGAGAGAATTAAGGCTTAACGTACCTTCCCGAAAGTTTAAAACTTTCGGGAAGGTGGTAGAACTTTCGGGAAGGTAATATTTCTTACTTCGCAGGATACTGCTTTTCGAGCCAAGTGACAATTTTTGAAAACACATCTACGGCTGCCGAAGCACTCATCCCGTGTTTTTCTTTGGGATAAAGTTCGAGTTGCGAAAGCGTTCCCAACGATTGTAGTTTTTTATGAAGATTTTCGGCCTGACTGACGTTTACCAACGGGTCTTCTACGCCGTGGAAGGAAATGGTAGGCACTGATGTTTCTTTGGTCAAATGTAATAATGGACTTGCATCCACGCAGATTTGGGCTTTGTGGTCGGGCGTTCCTAGAAAACGAATGACGGTATTGTCGGCATCGCTGCCATCGGGACGAATGGCTTTATCGGTCAAGTCCGTTGGCCCCCAAAGGTTCACCACCGTTTTCACTTGCTTTTTCGCGTCGTGTTTATAGGCGTACAGCATTGCCAAATGCGCCCCTGCACTGCCGCCCATGAGGGCAAATTCATTACCGTTAAAACCGTATCGTTTTGCCTTGCTCGACAAAAATTCAAGGGCTTTTTTTACATCTTCAATTTGAGCGGGGAAAAGGTTTTTTCCGTCGTTTACCAAACGATAATTGATAGAAACCACCATGTAACCACGGTTCCCCACCAGCTCTTCAATCAACTGTTTGGGAAACTCACTTTTATCTCCCCTACTCCACGACCCACCGTGGATATATACAATCAGCTTCGTATTGCTGTTGTGATTATCGGGATAAAACGCATCAAGCAAATTCTGTTTCCCTTCGGCATCACCGTACGACACATCCAACAGCGACTGATAGCTTGGTTTTTTAGGCAACGGAGCTGCATTTTGACTCAGTCCATTTCGCCAGCCGTTGGTCGTTAAATAGTTTACTAACGCTTCGGGCTGATCAGTTTGAATACCATTGACACCTTTTTGAAGCGCATTATTCCACGCTTCGGCGCCTTCCGAGGGGCTTTGAACATCTAACCAAACGCTTACGCCCTCGCTTTGGGCGGCTTGCACCATTTCTTTGTCATAGATGTTATCGAGCGCCTCGATTTTTACTTGTCCCAGAAAATACCGCAGTTGGTCTTTATTTTTTACCTCGTCAAATAAGCTCGTCATCAACGGCATTTGGGGAGCCACGCTTCGCCATTTTTTGTAGTCAGGAACTTTGTTCAAATAGACGACTATTTGCTTCTCCATTCCCTCTGCCTGAATCTGTTTCCAGGTTTCGGCCACGTCCGCATTTTTAAAATCTAGGTAAATATTGATGCGGTTTTTGCACAAACGCAGCACCTCCCGAAACTCAGGGATTCGGTAGGCTGTTGGGTCGTCGGCTTTGGGGTTTTTGAGTTGAAGCGATTGAAGTTCGGCCCACGTTTTGTCCGCTACGTTGCCTTGTCCATTGGTCATGCGGTCAACGGTAGCATCGTGGTGAATCATCAACATACCATCTTTGCTCGTCCGTAGGTCAATTTCAACGTAATCAGCGCCACTTTTGATGGCTTCTTCGTAGGACGCCAAGCTATTTTCGGGAACATTGACGTGGTTGCCTCGGTGAGCAATGACCACCAATTTATTTTTGGAGGCAGGCAGAACGGGAGCTGTTTGAGCAACTCCCGTAAAAATGCTAAGTAGCGCGATAAGCAGTGTTATCGCATACCTTTGGGCATATTTCATAGAAAAACGAATTAACTATCTCAGTTGAAAGGGCGTCTTTGCATCATACTCTGACATGAGCTTATTAAAATACTCTTCCAGAATGACAGAGTACTCTGGAGACATTTCGGTTGCTCCCAGTCCTACCAACAATTCGTCAAACTCCTCTTTCGACAGCTTGTTGCTTAGTAGCTTATCGACTAGGTACTCTGGACGGGAGTGTTCCATGGTCATTTGTTTATACAGTATATCTAAAGTACGCCAAAGACTACCCAAAAGACTACTTTAAAGCACCTTTTTCTGGTCTGTCAGAAATACGCGAGTGCTTACGGTATAGGTTCCCCCCTCTGGGTTTTTGTATTTTAAGTCAACGTAAAACGCTTTGTAGCCACTGCTTGGGTAGTTTTCTTTTAGCTTGATTTTTGACGTATTCGACACACCCAACGACTGACTTGTCCACTTTTCGTTTCTAAAATCTTTGTCCGTCGAAGTAGCCGACCAAACAATCGCATCGACTAAACCGTCGCTTGCCGTATTTATACTCAGTTTTACCCCTTTACGGCTCGACGATGCTTTCCACTTTGGAGTCGGATACGCGCGGTTGTTGATGGTCGTTCCAAAGAATGCGCTCAATGCTTCCAACGCTTGCGCTCCTCCCCCCAAATCGTGCCCTGCGTTGGGTACGTAGTGAATCATGTTTTGTCCAGGAATCTGGTCATAGTAATGTTTGATGGCATCCACCGTCCAGTATTCGTCGTTGGTACCAATGAAAATGATTTTGGGCACTGTCAATTTTGCACGGTACGAATACGGGTCAATCATCGTCGTAATGGCTGCTCCTTTGGGCGTATTGGCCGTTTGGGGAATCTCCAATTTTACGTAATCTTCGATTTGAACGCTGTATTCACCGTAGCTTTTGAGCTGATAATCAAGCGTTGCTGGCATGTTGAGCATGTCAATCACCATCGGCCCGATGGCCTTTACACGCGCATCATCAATCGCCGCCGACAGCCAAGTTGTCCACCCACGTTTTGACGCACCTGTCACTACAAAGCTATTAACCTCATGGTTGAGTTTTTGTTTTGAAAATGCCTGCACGGCATCCATGGTTTTCACCGCACTTTTCACCATCGGGAACAACAACGGCCAGGTGTAATCGCCGTCCTTTTTGAAATTGTGCAAGGTGTAAGAAATGAGTGCATCTTCCGTCAATTTGCCATAAAGTGGTTGGTTAGGTGCTTGTTTCAACAACACAACAATGGCTTTATTTTTGGACGAAATTCCCGCCAGCGGCAACCAAAGCTTGTCTTTGGTACTCCAGTTGGGCTGCTCATCTTTATTGGAACCACCCGTAATAAACAACAGCGCGCCATCGTGGGTATTTTCTTTGGGAACAAACACCGTAAGCTGGTGACGCCACGTAATTCCTCGCCATTTTTGAGAAGTCAAAAGAAGGTTATAGCCCGTCACGTCACCCATCGGAAACGAGTCTTTCAATTCCCACGTAAAGGTATCGTCACCGTTGTTGATGTAACTTTTGAGGGCAGTTTCGGGGGTAACGTTTGCTTGTTGGGCCTGAAGAAACGGAGTAGCCACCCAAACGATGGCCGCTATCAAAAAGAGTTTAAAAAATGGCTTTTGCATTATTTTTGGAGTTAGAGAATGTTAGACTTATAAATGAATTTTTCGCTCTTTGAGCAATTTCAACAACAGCTCTGGCTCGTCGGTTTGCACCACGTTGGCTCCGTGTTTGAGCAGCTGCCCCAGGGCTTCGTCGGTTTTTCCTGCCCGAAGCGCCGCATCCACGGGACCTAGTGCATTTATCCAAACCCGCGACGAATGCTTTTTGATGGTTCCCACTACTTCGGGGGTATAAAACGAGAAGTCGATGTGGACAATTTCGGGCTCAAACAACGCAATGGCCGAATCGGCTTCGGACAGCGAATGCGCCCGTGGCATCATCATGTAGCGTTTGTTTTTCTTGTCAACGTACTTCAGAATTTCATAATCGCTGTCAAAGAAAATAACAATATCTTCCGTTTTCGTTTTTCGGATTACGGCCAAAACCTCGTCCATTTTATCGGTTTTTAGGTCTAAATCGACCAAAATATGGCCTTTTGCCAGCAAAAGTGCCTCTTCCAACGTCGGAATTTTTTCAGTGGTTGCTTTGCCATTTTCAACCAAAAAAAGCTGATTAAGCTGCGCAAAGGTCATTTCTTCTAACTTTCCCTTTCCCGTCGTGGTACGATTGACCGTCCCGTCGTGCATAATTACGGGCACGCCGTCGGAAGTTACTTTTACGTCAATCTCCAAAATATCTACCCCTAGCCGTATGGCTTCTTTGATGGCGGGAATGGAGTTTTCGGGAAATTGGTTGTGCGCTGCTCGGTGCGAGGCCACCAGTACGGTATTCGATTTGGGGTTCAAGAAATCTTTTTTGATGTCTTTGACGTTTCGTTGCGCCCACGTTGTTCCCATCGACAACCCCATCATGCTCCACCAGAGCCACTGTTTTTTCATCATTTTATCGTTCAATTATTGTGCCTTAGGGCTCTCTTTGACGAGCTTTAAGGCTTGTTCCATGTAAATTTCGGCAGTCATTTCTCCCAAACTGGTTCGGCTCACATACTCATAGCGTTTGAAACTGTTGAAATCGACTTTGGCGAGCATGTACCCAAAGGCGTCGTTGGTGAGACCAAACAAAAACGGCAGTTTGGTGTTCATGTTTCGCTTTAAGTAATAACCAATGTTGGGCAACGCTTCGCCTGGAATCGTCAGGATTTGGGCGGGGCCAATGTTCACTAAATTCACCTGCGTACTTACGCTGGCATCTTTGGCATTGGGGTGCTTGAGGGGTGAGTTTTTAAGAATATAACGCATCAATTCTGACTCTACGGGCAACTCTACCGTGCGTGCCGTGCAGTACAACGAGGCATTATCGAGGGGCGGAGCGGGAGTAACGATGCGCAAGGCTTCGTCGGCCAGCAGTTCGCCAATTCGGATACACTCTTCCCACGTATTGGCTTCATTGTTCGACTCACGACGGTTATCAGCCGTGACCATTCCTCCTTGGGCACTGTTCATAAACAAAGCAATTCCGCCCACTTTCGACTCGATGCGGTCGTACAACGGCCCGCACATATCGGGACTCATAATTCCTCTTCCCGACCCAATGATTTCGGGGTGAATGGCGTAGTTGACCAACGTCGCAATCGTTTTTCCTTGTTTGTTGATGGCCTGAATCACCCCACAACGTGGGTCGTACAACTGCGGAGCGTAGTAGTTGTAGGCAATTTGCCCTTTGGCTTCCCCCACCGCGATTTTTAGCGTAGCAGGTTCTAATTTTGAAATAGCTTCATTGACGGCATCGGCGATTTTTTTGACACAATCATCCAAATACTTCAAATCGGCCGACGATTTGCCCGTCTGGTCAGGAAACGCGTACGCATCGGGGCCGCTGTGGGTGTGGGTGCAGCCAATCATCACATTTCCGGGAGGAATGCCTTTGATTAGCGCCCGCGATTTGTTGCCCAAAACCGACGACCAACCAAGGTTATCAACACCCACGATTGCCACGCGCGTTCCGCCTTTTTCGAGGACCATCACGCGGGCAAATAAATCCCCTTTTTTCTCCGTGGTAGGCTTAGGCGTACCTATTCCGCCTGAGGCAGGAAGCAGTGGATTAGGCGTAATGACCCGCAACGCAGCTCCCACGCGTAACTCCTGCGCTATGCTCGCAAAGGCTGCCCAAACCCCAATAACTATGCTAAGTAGTATTCGTTTTTTCATACTGATTTTGGTTTTTCGGTAAATTCGTCGGGTTGGGAGCAACCCGATGCACAATATTCGACATTCCCGCTGCTCGTCGGGTTGTGAGCAATCCGATGCACAATATTCGACGTTCCCGCTACTCGTCGGGTTGGGAGCAACCCGACGCACAATGTTCGACACTCCCCACTAAAATCCCCCTAAAGAGCATACGGTAAACTTACATTTGTGGACTATTGAATAAAGGTATGTGCAAAAAAAGGTGGAAAGTTTTCCACCTTTTTTATTCTCTTCAACGCTTATTCTTACCAAGGTTTGCTTGTTCCTTGGGCTACCCAAGGCTTCGACCATGGGCTATTTTTACCATCTGCCGCAGAAAACTCGGTTTGTTCTAGTTTACTCATCGCACTTTCGGCATTCACCTTGTTCAAATTACGTTCGTCGAGCATGTAGAAAAACCGAACTGGCAACACTTTGCGCTTGGCTTGTGGCCCTGCAACCAACGCAGGAAACCCTGTTCTGCGGTAGTCAAACCATGCTTCTTGGGCCGCCGTCCAACTCGAAATCCATTTTTGCTCAATGATTTGTTTCACCGTTCCGTCGTATTTTACGCCATCTCCTGCAATATAAGTAGCATAACTGCTTCCTACGCCCCAGGTATCTAAAGAGGCTTTTACTCCTGCTTCATAATGCGTTTTGGCATCGCCTACCGCCCAGCCTTTCAGCGCAGCTTCGGCCAAAATAAAACGTATTTCGGCAGCCGACATCAAACGCGACTTCAAAAGTGTTCCTTTGGCTTGTTTGTAAATATCGTTCAACCACGATACGTGCGGGTTGTTGGCCGCTTGTTCGGCGGTTGGGCTCAGGTTATACGCAGCACCTCCCACCATCGCCGTTGGCAGCCCAACGTATTCGTTGGTATTATACTCTTTTCCAGCCACTTTATCGGGCGACAAATAGCGTTTGTTACCGTCAATTTTGTCGGTTCCTTTTGGCAAAGATGGGTCCACTACCAACTGAATTTTTACTTTGTTGGCCCAAACTCCCAGACGCGGGTCTTTGATTGCCAACAATCTATCTACAAACGTTGCCGCCATTTTGATACGACGGTAGTTACTTTCGCTGGCATCGTAAATGGCGTTGGCAGGCCAAGAGTCGTCGTTGCTATTTCCCGCAAAAGGCATCGCGCAGTCGTCAGCAATGGCCGTAATAATGGGGTACTGCGTCGCATTTCCTACAATTTTTTCAATGCCAGCTTTTGCTACATCAGGTTTTTTGCTCGAAATACGCATGTAATAACGCAACGCCAAGGAGTTAGCTAACTTACGCCATTTGGCAGGCGCTCCCCCATAATAGACATCGGCCGTACCAACAGTTACGGGATAGTCTGTCGCATTTTTGGAAAGCAATGTGTTTGCTTTCTCAAGGTCAGCCAAAATTCCCGTGTAAACCGACTCTTGCGAATCGTACGAAGGAAACGTATTGGCGGCACCGCCATCGGCTCCTTTTAAAGCTGAAGTGTAGGGCGCATCGCCCCAAAGGTCGGTAATCAACCCAAACAGCATGGATTTCATCACCAGCGAGATGCCTTGGTGCAACTCTGAGTTGGTAGCGATGGCACGGTCATAGACGTATTGATTGTTACGCAAAATATCGTAGTACCCCGCCCAGCTTTGGCTTCCGCCCCAATCGTACTCGTTGTGGCCGCTACTCCAGCCATCTTTTTGGGTATGCTGCATCACGCCTGCGATGTCTTGGTAGCCCAAGTTGACAAACGCTTTTCCGCTTTCTGTTAAAACGGTTGATAACACCAAGTTTGGATTGGCATTAGCGGGGTTGACGCCGTTGGGGTTTTCGTTAAGTACAGTTAAATCTTTACAAGAAAAGACTGTACAAGAAAACAAAAGCATCAAGCAAGTTGATTTAAAGTTCTTGATTTTCATTGCCTTAATGTTGTTTATGTTTTCTTAGAATGTGAGACCCAATTTAAAACCGACTGGAATAACCCAAGGGTTGACGTTGTAGCGTTCGATACCCTGTTTAAACTGGCTTCCGCCACCTTGCACGCTGGCTTCTTGCTGGAATGCCATTTCTGGGTCGATGTTGATTTTTGCGGCTGTCCAAAGAATGATGTTACGGCTATACACCGAGAAATTGGCGCTTTGTACACCCACTTTTTTCAACCAACTCTGTGGCAAATCGTACCCAAGCGTAATTTCACGCATCTTGAGGAAAGAGGCATCGTACAAAAACGCTCTGGTAAACGACCAAGCGGTACTTCCTGCAAATGGTAAAATCAACGTCCCTGTTTCTCCCAAGTTTTCTTTGAAACCTGTTGGATTTCCGTTGGCATCGTAGCCCGTTGCTACTACTCCAGGAACAAATACACCTCCATGAGGAAGTGTGTAAGGGCCATACTTAAACGGATACCCACCATAATCTGGCGTTGGTCCACCTACCAACGGGAAGTTGTTGCCGTTGATAAGCACCATTTTGTCTTGATTTGCCACCAAATAATCGCGGAGGGCTTTGCCTGTCAAGCCGTTAGGGTTGAATAATTTATCCAAAAACAACTGCGACTGTCCGTTTTCTTCCCCAAAGCGATAGGTCTGCGACACAAAGTCGCCACCATTACGCCAGTCGAAAGACATACTCAAGCTAAAGCCTTTGTACGAAATCGAGGTCTGCAAACCCATGATAAATTTAGGGTTGAAGTTCCCGATTTTGTTTTTCGTATTGATGGCATCAATCGACTGCCACTTGCCCGTTTGATCCAAAATAGGATACCCATAATACGGCGATTCTTTGTTTTCAACCGTCACGACTTTCGCGTCATAAATATCTCCAATCTGCTCACCTACGTACGTCCAAGCGCCTCCTTTGGCGTCTGTCCAAAGCGTATAGTAAGGCAAGTCATCCGAAAGCTGCTTGATGGTTGTGCGGTTGCGCGTCCAGTTGGCATTAATATCCCAGCGCCAATTGTTACGGTCGATTGGCGTTCCACCCAACACAAATTCAAAGCCTTTGCTTACCAACAATCCTGCATTGATGTTTTTAAGGGTATAACCCGACGACGGCGGAAGTTTGGTACTTAGAATCTGGTTGCGGTTTTCGACCATGTAGTACGTACCAGAGAAGCGCAAACGGTTTTTGAACAAATTAAGGTCAATCCCACTTTCGTACGAGGTTACGATTTCGGGTTTGAGGTCAGAAATAAGGAGTGTACCTGGTGTACTGAGGCGAGGTACTCCGTCCCACGTACCAGCATTGCCGAGCGTTCCGAGCAATTGGTACGGGTTGGCGTCGTTACCCACCTGAGCAAATCCTGTACGAAGTTTCAACATACTGATTTGGTTGGTCAACGGGAGCATTTCGTTCACCAACAAGCTCAACGAAGCCGATGGATAGAAATATGAGCGGTTGGCCGCTGGAAGCGTACTCGACCAGTCGTTGCGGGCAGTTACGTCCAAAAACACCATGTCTTTGTAACCAATGTTTGCCAATCCGTAACCACTATAAATGGCTCTTTGGAACCACGAACTATTGTAGTCGAGGTTAGCAGGGGCAATGTTTTGGATGGTATAAACGCCTGGTACAATCAAACCTGTACCGCTTTTGGTGGCATTGGTTACGTTCGAGCCTTTTTGGTAACGGGCATTTCCTCCCACCGAAAACGCAAAGCTGAAGTCTTTGACATCTTTCTTATAGGTCGCTAAGAAATCGGCGTTGCTTTCAAAATTGGCGATGTTGATGATCCCGTACGCGCCACGCGGGTCGTTGGTGTAGCTATTGCCCACCTTCATTTCACGTTTTTCGTTATACGTGTCAATGGCATAGCGCCCCATCAAACTGATTTCGGGCGTAATCTGCCATTCTGCTTTGATGTTACCAAACGCACGGTCACGTACAAAGCTGTTGTTTACTTCATACGCTAAGAAGTAAGGGTTATTCCAAATGCCCTTAAACTGCGAGCGTTGCTGCAACCCTTCCTGACCTGGCAACCAGTAGTTTTCCAAATCACGAATGTCGGTATGGGGAGACACGGCATACGCCCACTGAAGCGGGTTAGCCCCTCGGTTGGTAGCAGGTCGGTTATTTGAATTTGAGCGGCTCAGGTCTAAATTGGTACTTACCCGCAGTTTGTCACTTACTTTGACCGACGTATTTAAGTTGATGGTATTTCTAAACAAATCAGAGTTGGGAACAATGCCCTTGTGCTGCATGTTTGAATACGACAAACGGTAGTTGAACAAGTCTGTGCTGTTGGCAATCGAGACGCCGTTGGTGGTCGTTACGCCTGTTTGCACAAAGTTTTTAACGTTATTTGGGTGCGACACAAGCGGCATTTTCATGGGCTTTCCATCGGCACCAATGGGGCTGTTCCATTGTACTTCTTCGTAGCCTTTGTCCAAAGCTGCGCCGTAGGTAGCTGCGATATTTTCTTGAATCAACCCCCCAAATGGATTACTCAAAGGTGTACCACTAATGGCGGGTGGAATGGCCGAAAACTGCCCCGTTCCAAACTGAGTTTGCCATTTCAAATACTTAAATGGTTTGTCAAAAACCGTGTTAGAAGTAATCGAAACGGTCATTTTTTTGGCTTTAGAGCCGCTTTTTGTGGTTATAAGCACCACGCCGTTCCCCGCCCGCGAACCATACAGCGCCGCTGCACTTGGCCCTTTCAAAATCGACACACTTTCGATATCGTCGGGGTTAAGGCTCGAAATAGAGTTACCAAAATCGGCACGGTTATCGTTCCCGACTTGGCTAATGTTGTTGAGGGTGTTGGCCAACGGAACCCCATCCACCACAAACAAAGGTTGATTGTCGCTACTCAACGAAGTAGCTCCCCGAATCACCATACTCACCGATGACCCCGTACCGCCCGTTGAACTAATGGTAACCCCAGCTACTTTTCCCGCCATGGCGTTTAGGACGTTTTCTTGGGCCACGCGGTTCAGGTCTTTGCTGTCGATTTTACCCACCGAATATCCCAATGATTTCTCTTCACGCTTGATACCCAAGGCGGTCACGACCACTTCTTTCAGGTTTTCAATCCCTGGCGTAAGTACAATGTCCACCACATTTCGGTTGCCGACGACTACTTCTAAGGCGTCATAACCGACAAACGAATATACCAGCGTTGGATTAGCGCCGCTGACTTCGATGCTGTACGTTCCAGTAGCATTACTGGTCGAACCTTTCTGGGTTCCTTTCAGAATTACATTGACTCCTGGCATGGGAGCACCGTCTTCTTTGGAAGTAATTTTTCCAGTGACGGTTCGAGTTTGAGCTATGGCTTGGGAAATACATAGCCCTACTACCAACATCATCATCCCCAAATACCTCAGCATTTGAGAAGGTGTAGAGTTTTCAATCATGTCATTAATTGGTTAAGTAGTTGTATTATTCCCTTTTACGTATGCCAAATTAAAAAGGGCTATCCTAAACTACTTTTTTTTACAACCAATTGAGATAAAGTAACATAAAAGCCATTTTGGAAACATTTAGATAAAAAAAAGGGCAGAAAAGTTCTGCCCTTTTTTTGTTCAACTAACCCAAAAAATTACCAAGGCTTATTCGTCCCTTGGAGTACCCAAGGTTTCGACCATTGGCTGTTTTTTCCTCTTAAACCAGAATGTTTTGTTACCTCTAATTTATTGATAGCGGCGTCAGCATTGGTACGGTTGAAATTTACTTCATTGTCTCCGTAATTGAAACGCACCGCCACAACAGGTTCGGCAGAAGCAGGCCCTGCTTTCAACGCTGGCAGTCCCGTACGGCGGTAATCAAACCACGCTTCGGTTGCCATTGTCCAGTTGGCAAGCCACTTTTGCTCCATCACTTGCGCCAAAGTATTGTTAAATGCAACACCCGGTTTAGCTATAAACGCATCATACTGCGAACCTACTCCCCAAGTTTCAAGAGAATTTTTGACACCCGCATTGTAATTCGCTTGAGCAGTTCCTACCGACCAGCCTTTCAACGCTGCTTCTGCCAAAATAAACGACGCTTCTGCCGATGATGCCAAACGCGCTTTCAACAAGCCACCGCTGCTTCCACGATATACCTCTGCAAGCTGAGACACGTGTTGGTTCTGTACGGTTTGGCCAGGCGTTGGGTTGTTGTTGTACGTATCAGGCTGGATAAGTCCCGCAGGTACACCCACATACTCACCCGTATCCAAAGTGCCTTTGTACAATTTTGGATTGTAATGACGCGTATATTTTGTGCCTTTTTTCACTTCTGCAAGTAGCACCAAGTCAGTCAAATAGCTTACATTTTGTTGAATTACCCCGTCTTTACGGATAAACTTATCTACGTCGGTTGTGAGGGTTTCGTCAGCCACCCAACGAACGTGAACTGGTGCAAGCCATACTTTCAAACGAGGGTCACCCGTTGAAACAAGCGCATTTACAAATGCCTGCGCAGGTTTCTTTCTTCTAAAGTTTGATTGCTCTTGGTCAAAAGCTACCGCACCAGGCCAAGCATTTCCAGCAGTAGCGCCAATGTAAGCCATGGTTGCATCTTCAGCTTGTGTTTTGATATAAACACCTGAGCTATAGATTGCTTCGATTCCCGCTTTGGCTTCAGCAGGCATTTTGTCAGAAACGCGCATGTAATAACGCAACAACAACGTATTGGCAAATTTCTGCCACGATGTAGGGTTTCCTGCGTAAAACAAGTCATAACCCGTCGTGTAACCCGTCGCATCTTTTGTTCCAAAAAGCTCAGAAGCCGCCTTCAAATCAGCGATAATTCCTTTGTAAATTACTTCTTGGCTATCGAAAGCAGGCTTCAACAATTCGTTAGATTGGTCGCCTTTCACCGCCGACGTGTAGGGAGCATCTCCCCACAAATCCGTGATAACTCCGAAGATAAACGAGCGCATTGTGAGCGCTACGCCCTGGTGGAACTTGTAGTTGAGCGCCACCGAGCGCTTGTACATAAACTCGTTGTTACGGAGCATGTTGTACCAGCCGCTCCAGTCTTGCGGGCCCCAATCATAGTGATTGACGCCGCTAAACCAGCCGTCGTGTTGGATGTGTTGGGCTACCCCTGCTACGTCGCCGTAGCCAAGTTCCAAATACGCCCTAGCTGCCGAGTTCATCACCTCTGGCATCATTAGGTTGGGGTTGGCAGTAGCTGGGTCAATCCCGTTTGGGTTTACGTTTGTTTCCGACAAACGGTCGCTACATGACGAGGCAACCACAATTGCCAAGGCCAACGCCGATTTTGATAAGATTTTTAACATTTTCATCGTACGCTATGAATGTTAGTTGATTACAAATTGAAGTTTAACTTAAACCCGATTGGCATGGTCCAAGGCATTACGTTTTGCAACTCAATCCCTTGTCTGAAACGACCGCCATCTGCTTGGAATGCTCTTTCAGGGTCGATTCCGATTTTTGCAGCGTTCCAAAGCATGAGGTTACGTGTGAAAATTGAGATGCTAGCATTACGGAACCCGCCAATGTTAGGGATATTGTAACTCAACGAAAGCTCTCTCATTTTCAAGAAAGACGCGTCGAACGTAATTTGTTGGTTGTAGCTCCAAGGATAGGTGTTTGAAATAGGGAAAATGTTAGTACCTGCACCACCCAAATGCTCCTTGTACGTACCATCAGCTTGTAAAATTACCCCTGGAACAAAAGCACCATCGCCATCGGCACCCATACCACCTGTGGCTTTGGTGTAGCCACCTACGCGAGGGAAGTTTCCATTTGTAGGGATGATGTACTGATCAGGATTTGACTTTAAAAGTGCAACTAGCTCAGCTTCCGAATACAATCCCCCAGGAATTAGGTTATTAACTTGACGTTGCGATTTCCAGTCAGACTCGCCGTAGCGGTAAGTATAAGATTGGAAGTTGCCACCGATGCGTGCGTCAAAACTAGCCGCCAATGAGAAGCGCTTGTACGAAAGTGTGGTTTGCATACCCATGATAAAGCTAGGGTTAAAGTTTCCTACTTTCATCCGAGCATTACGGTCATTGACAGGAATCCAGCTACCATTTCTGTCCAAAATAGGCCAACGGTAATACGGCGAAGACGCATCTTGCACTGTTGCATAGCCACGGCTATAGATATCGCCAATTTCTTGGCCTACGTAGGTAAATGCTCCACCGTTGTTATCATCCCAAAGCTGGTAGAAATCCATTCCTTCGGTCAACTCTTTAATACGCGTACGGTTGCGGGTGAAGTTTACGTTCACATCCAAATTCCAGCCATTCTTGTCGCGGATTGGGCTACCACCGAGGTTGATTTCCCAGCCTTTGCTTGCCAACAAACCTGCGTTGATAAGCTTGCTACCAAAACCCGAAGAAGATGGGGTCGTAATGCTCAAAATCTGGTTTTTATTTTCTACATAATAGTACGTTCCTTCAAAACGAATGCGGTTTTCAAACAAACCAAAATCCAAACCAAATTCGGTTGAGGTAGCGATTTCAGGCTTCAATTGGGCGTTCAACAACGTACCCGGTACGTTGGTCGTAATCAAACTTCCCCAAGTACCTGTACCCAACGTTGGCACCAATTGGTATGGTGCCGCGTCGTTACCCACTTGTGCCCAACCTGCTCTGAATTTCAACAATGAAATTGATTTTGGTAAGCTAAAGGTATAATTGGCCAACCAGCTCAATGACGCCGATGGGTAGAAATACGAACGGTTTTCGGCAGGAAGTGTACTCGACCAGTCGTTGCGGGCTGTCAAGTCTAAGTAAAGCATATTTTTATAGCCCAAAGACGCCATTCCGTACAAGCTATAAATTTCTTTTTTGTTGCTACCATTGCTAACTTGAAGCGATGCCAACGGAATGTTTCCGATACGGTACAAGCCTGGCACAGTTAGAATGCTACCACCCATGTAGTCTTCTTTGTAGTTCTGCACCATGTAGTTTCCTCCGCCTGATACGCTCAAATCAAATGATTTGATGGCTTTTTTGTAGGTCAACAAGAAGTCTGTGTTTGTTTCATTACGGCCGATTCCCTGCATGTAATAGCCTCCGTTACGTACGCGAGAATAGCTCCAAGGAATTTTGGTTTCACGGTCTTCCGTAAACATATCGTACGATATCCGTGCAAAGGCCGAGAGTTCTGGCGTGATGTTATAATCCAACTTCATGTTTCCATACACACGGTCACGGTTGAAGCCGTTGTTGATTCCGTACGCCAAGAAATAAGGGTTATCACCGTTTGCTGAAGGCGATAGTTGGCGAATTTGCTCGTTACCAGGTACCCAGTAATTTTTCAAATCTCTCACGTCCACGTGTGGCCACAAATAAACAGCTTCCAATGGGTTAGCTCCACGGTTGGCAGTGGATGGGCGGTTTTTAGAGAACGAACGAACAAAGTTTAAGTTGGTACTGAGTTTAACTTTGTTGCTAATATCGTACGTACCAGCTGCCGACAACGTATGGCGCTTCAAATCCGAGTTAGGGATAGGGCCGTTGTTTTGCATGTAGTTGTACGAAACGCGGTAAGTGCTCTTATCGGTAGAACCCGAAATCGACAAGTTGTTGGTCGTCGTAATTCCTGTTTCCAAGAAGTTTTTCATGTTGTCTTTGTACGACTTCAACTCCGTTGGAATTTTCTGACCGTTTGCATCCAATGGGCTATTCCACTGCGCTGCCAAAATGCCTTTATCCAACTCTGGGCCAGCCCAGTACGCCGACGTTTCGTCTAAGCGCGCATTGCGGTTTCCGTTGCCATACTTGTAGTGAAAATCCAAGAAGCGGTACGGGGTCTCGAATACGTTGCTCGTTGAGAACGACACGCCCAATCCTTTTCCTTTTTTACCTGATTTGGTCGTAATCAAAATCACCCCATTACCAGCGCGTGAGCCGTACAAGGCGGCCGCACTTGGCCCTTTCAAGACTGATACACTTTCTACATCGTCGGGGTTAAGGTCAGAGATGGCGTTACCGTAATCCACGTTGTTACGATCACCCATCGAACGAAGGTTGTTCAAACTGTTGGCCATAGGTACACCGTCCACGACAAAAAGTGGCTGGTTGTCGTTGCTCAACGATTTGGCTCCACGAATAACAATACTCACCGAAGAACCAACGCCACTGGTCTGGTTGATTTGCACCCCAGCCACGCGCCCCGAAAGGGCGTTCAGCACGTTTTCTTGCGGTACGTTTACAATGTCTTTACCAGACACTTCGCCTACCGAGTAACCAAGGGCACGTTTTTCGCGTTTGATACCCAAGGCCGTTACGACCACTTCCCCGAGTGTTTCGGCACCTGGGTTCAATTTTACGTCAACCATGTTACGGTTTCCTACCGCAACTTCCGTTGGATCATACCCAACAAACGAAAAAACGAGTACTGGATTAGCCCCGTTTACCTCTATTGAGTAATTACCTGATGCGTTTGTGCTGGTCCCTTTTTGGGTACCCTTTAGTACGACGTTCACGCCAGGCATGGCAGAGCCGTCTTCGCCAGTCGTTACTTTACCTGTGATGGTTCTAAGTTGGGCGTACACTGAAGTACAGAGGCCTCCCCATACCAATCCTATTACAAGCAACATCCTCGTTACCCGCTCTAAAGGAAAAAAGTGTTTCATATAGTCTGCTAAGTTTAATTAGTTAGTACCAATGGTACGTACTAACCAAATATTCAGACTATTGCAGATTTATTATTTTTTGGTAAAGAAAAGGAAAGGTTCGATTAACGTTTATAGACAAAAAATATTTTAACAAGCTAATTATCAATAACTTAACCACACATAAAAAATAGGTAGGTGAGGAATAAAAAATCTACCTCACCTACATAAATTAATTTATTGCAATAACCACATTTTTGAAAACTCGTTATCTGTTGCGGGAGATAACGTGCTTACTCCCAAGTCGTAAGCCGTGCGGTTTTGCCCCAATTCATTGCCTGGGTAGCGGTACCGAACGGGGAATGTATAACCCGTCAAGCGACCATTACTGAAGATATTTGGCAAGCCCGTGCGGCGCAAATCCAAGTACGCTTCGGTCGAAACGGTAAATAAAGCCAACCATTTTTGTTCCGCAATTTTGGCCAACTGCCCAGCTTTATCAGCGGGCAAAGCAACAGTGGTTTGTGCCACGTATTTATCCACATCGGCTTGTTTTACGCCCCAACGCAAGAGTGAGTTGGTGATGCCCTTGCGGTAATACGTATCAGCACTTCCCGAAATCAAACCTTTGGCAGCTGCTTCGGCCAAAATGAACTGCACTTCGTCGCTGTTCATCAGTTGGGCTTTGAGCAAATTATGCTTGTTTTGGCGGAACAACTGCGAATACTGCGAAACTTTAAAGTTACCCACAACCCCGCCTGCGGCGGTATTGTAGTGCCCGTTTCCGTTTTTCCAGTCGCTCAACATCCCCGCAATAAATCCTACGTATAGCTTGTCGGTATCGGTGATGTTGGATACTTGCGCGGCCATGTCTTTGTTGTTCACATCCAAATACTCCCACTTGGAAGTATAAGTAAAGCCGTTGGCATCGGTTGTTGAAACCGTTTGTCCATCTTTCGATTTATCGGTCGTCCAAGGAGTTTCTACGGGAGCTACCCATACATTCAAACGCGGATCTTTTAATTCTACCAGCTTGTCAACCAATGTTTTACAAGGACGGCGTTTGTTAAATTCATCGACCGTACCCCAGTTGATTGTACCACCTTTCCACGAGTTATCTGCCGTTGTTCCTACGTACGCAATGGAGGCATTTTCGGTAGCATCCGTAAAAATTGGAGAGGCCAGCACGGCGGTCATTCGGGCACCAGCGTCCGTCAATTTGCCCGAAGCACGCATAATTAAGCGCAATTTGAGCGAGTTAGCGAATTTGAGCCACTTGGTTTTATCCCCGCCAAACATCAAGTCGTAGCTTTTGTCGATGGGTTCGGTGCCTGAGTTCATTAGCGCTGTGGCATCGTCCAACTCTTTCAACAATCCTGTGTAGGTATCCGACTGTTTGTCGTATTTGGGATATAAAATCCCTTCGCGTGCTTTCAAGGCTTGGGTATAATACACATCGCCATAAAAATCGGTCATGTACGAAAACAACATCACCCGAAACGTGATAAAAATACCCTTGTGCACTTTTGACGCCCGTTTATCGGCCAAACCAATCGAACCGTCAATCAATTTAAGGATATTCATGGCCGAATACATGTCGTCAATCGGCGACTTAAATCCTGAATAGAAGTTGTCGCCGCTCTGGTAGTTGCTTTGCATGTGTTGCACCGCACTAGGAAGGCGGCGGTTGTCAAAGCCCATGTTTTGGTAGAAAAGCGACGTTTGCTTAATGACCGACGCCAACAAGAACGGATCGTTGACCGATTCTACTGCGTCGAGCTGCTGTACGGTATCCACTACCCGTAGTTCATCTTCACTGCAAGACGTTGTGATTCCTGTCAGTAAGGCTGAGAATGCGAAAATTTTTATGTATGATTTCATGTTCTTGATTGTACAGTGATAGTAAATGCTTAAAAATCAAGAGAAAGCTTCAATCCGTACGAACGAATCGCTGGCAAGGTTGCTCTCAAAATACCTTGGTTGGTACCTACCCCCGTAAAAGCTGACTCAGGGTCTTCGTTGCGGCCTGAGGCATTCCATTGGAACAAATTACGGCCAATAAACGCCAACGACACATTGTTGAGGTTATACTTAGAGGTCAGGTTTTTGGGCAATGTGTATGCCAACGTGATTTCTCTCATTTTGAAGTTGGTCGCATCGTACGTTCTTGTGGCTGAGAAGTTCCAGATGATGTCACCGTAGCCGTTATAAGGGAAATCATAGAACGTATTTTTAGGATTTGCACCATTTACGATGTAATCAGCGTCAGTAGCAGCGGCAGGATCTCCTTTGTAATTGGGATTCAAGAAAACACCTTTTACGTAACTAGCATCTTGAAAATCAGAGCGTTTGTCGTTGTTGTTTGAGTTGATGGCCGCATAGTCGCTGGCATTTTCAGCGGGCCAAACCATTCCACCGTGTGCGGCGTCACGTCCACCTACCCACCAAGGGTTATTGTCGCCCGAGCCCAAGGTTGTCATGGCACGTCCATTCGATTCCGCATATTGCTGGTTTACCGACACGTATTTACCTCCTTTACGTAAGCTTCCTACCAAGCCAAGCGTAAATTGCTTGTACTTCAATGTCGTATTCAAGCCTAAGATAAAATCAGGGTTGAAGTTACCGAGTTTACCACGGTCGCGCTCATCGCTTGATTTTTGGATTTTACCTTCTTGGCTATCCAACAAAGGCATTCCTGCGTATTTACCCGTTTTTACGCGCAAAATGGGGTTTTCTTCGTAGATACTTCCGATTACTTCACCTTGGGCCAACTTCACTTTTGTTTTACCATCGTAGCTGGCAAATACATATCCTGCTGGCGCAAATTTGTCAGACAAGCGGGTGATTGTTGCTTTGTAGTGCGTAAAACTTGCCGATACATCCCAAGTGAAATCTTTGGTTTTGATAGGTGTAAAGTTCAATCCCCACTCAAACCCTTTGTTGCGGACGTCGCCGATGTTGGTCAACAAGCCCGTATAACCTGTTCCTTGTACCAACGGAATGTTGTCGATTTGGTCTTTTTGGTCTTTCACGAAGTACGTAAAATCAAGTTTCAAACGATTGCTAAACATCCAAAGGTCAAAACCAGCTTCTTTAGAAATCGAGTGTTGCGCTTTCAAGTCAGGGTCCACGATGGTGGCATTCAAGCTAACGGTATTGATAGAACCCCAAGGGCTGGCGTCGTAGCTGTACGTATCAATCGAACGACGGCGCACCAAGCCGTTTCCTACGTCGGCGTAGTTCAAGCGGGCTTTCAAATAGTTAATCACTTGTGGCAATTTGAAGCTCTCAGAAGCTACCCAACTCAACGAAGCTGATGGGTAGAAATAGCTGATTTTTTCTTGAGCGTACGCCCCTTTCCAGTCGTTGCGGCCCGTTACTTCCAAAAACAACTTGTTGTCGTAGCTAAGGTTTGCCATTCCGTACGCACTTACCGATTTTCCGTTGAAATACGGCGCACCTACGTTTGTACCTAAGTTTGTACCCGTACCGCTGACGGTCAAAGTACCTGCTTTGATGTTGGCGAGCGTAAACAAGTTAGGCGAGCTCAAATCTCCTCCCGTGATTTCGAGCGTGCTGGCATTCGTGAAGCGGTAGTTACCCCCGCCCGACACTGACAAGTTCATTTTGCCAAATGTGTTGTTGTAGGTCAAAATCGCATCCGTATTGGCTTCCATGCTGTTGTTGTTACCCACTACATATTGTCCGTAAGCATCTCCTTTTGCCCCCCAAGATTGGCGCAATTCGTAGTTTTCTCTCACGTTTTGCATACCCGTACGGAGCACCAAAGAAAATGGCTTCGACAATTGCCAATCCAATTGCGCTTTGCCAAAGTAATTGTCACGCGCAAACTTGTGGATTTTTTCGTAGGTAAGCCACCAAGGGTTGTTTTGAGCTACGTCGATGCCATTGTCTTTCATAATGGCTCCGTTTTGGCGAACTCCCGCAAAACCTGTCAACCAATAATCACGCATTTGTGAAAGTGGCTGTAGGTTGGTGGGCAAATTGAACAACAAATCGTTCAATACGCTGTTAGAACCAGTAACGTTGGCTTTGTTTGGTGTAAAAGTTTTGATGTAATTACCGCTCACCGATACGCGAATGTCTTTGGTCAAATTGTAAGTGGTATTCAACGTAAAAGACTTCTGATCGGTCTTTGTGTTAGGCATTACCCCTTTGTTGTTCATGTCCGAAATCGAAAAACGGAACGAACCTTTGTCGTAGTTGCCTGTCACACCCACAGTGTTGGTCAGTGTACTACCTGTTCGGAGGTATTCTTTCACGCGGTCTTCGCCTGACGATACCATTGGGCCATTTTTCCATTGTTTCGCCGCTACATCCCAATAATCGGCTTTGAATGAACCATCCAAAATCGGCCCCCACGTATCTGTGTTGTCATACTGCCACTCGTAAGCACGTTCTCCTTGGCCGAAAACTGTTTGTTCTGGGAAAAACTGGTAGGCTTTTTCGGTCGTTGCCGCCGATGTAAAGCTCACCCCAATTCCTTTTTTCAATCCCACGCCCGATTTGGTCGTAATCATAATCACCCCATTACCACCTTCAGCGCCGTAAAGCGCACCAGCACTTCCACCTTTCAGGATGGTTACTGAAGCAATGTCTTCGGGGTTCAGTTGCGAAAGAATGTTCCCAAAATCAACCCCGTCTTTGTTGGTAAACGACTGCGTACCCACTGGCACACCGTTGATGACGTACAAAGGCTGACTTTTCAACGAAACGTTGGCATCGCTCAAAGTAGGCATCGCCGACGACCCACGAATGTTCACCAACACCGACGACGTAGGGTCGCTACTCAAGCTTGTGAGGTTTACCCCACTTACTTTTCCGTCCAGGGCTTTCAACAAGTTAGGGTTAGATGCCTTCACGATGTCTTCTGACTTTAGCTCTCCCACCGAATAGGCCAAAGAACGTTTTTCGCGGTTAATCCCCAAGGCAGTTACCACCACTTCTTGCAGGCTTTCTGCGCCTGGCTCCAAGGCTACTTCAATGATACTACGCGAAGCCACTGGAATTTCTTGGGTTTTGTATCCCACAAAAGAGAATACCAGTACTGCGTTATTGTTTGGAACTTCGATTGAAAAGTTACCCATAGCATTACTGCTCGAACCACGTTGGGTGCCTTTCAAGACGATATTCACGCCCGGCATAGCGTTCCCGTCTTCTTTCGAGGTAATTTTCCCCGTAATGGTTCTGGTTTGTGCCCAAACCATCGCGAAGCATCCGCTCACAACCATCGTCGTCAGTAGGATTCGCTTCAGCATTCGCCCCATAGTAGAGTTGTCCTTCATTTTAGTAAGTTGTTTAATTGATTGTACCCATAAATACCCCCTACCTCATTAGGTAGGCTAAAAAACGAGATTAAAATCCGATTAAAAAATATACCTCGCTTCTAGTCAATCAATTTGACTTACTTCCTATAAAAGCAGCCGCCGCAAACGATACCATTTGCGGCGGCTAGTTAAGACTTTTACCTACAAAATCTATTATCATTTACTTGATTATCAGCATCTTATTTAATGTACTATAAAACCCAAAAGCACATTTTTCCTATTAACTTATATTAAATTGAAATTAAAACAGAATTAAATTACAATTAATAAATATGTCTTTTTGTAAATTTTTTGGATTAAAGCATAAAAAAGCGAGGCCAATGGATGTAGCATCCACTGACCTCGCTTTTCACTGAAATAGTGTGCGATAAATTAATAAAATTAGAGTGCCGCGGCTAAATCAACGCGGTCACGTAAAAACTGTTTTGCCTTAACTAGCTGATTTTTAACGGTATTTTTTGAAATACGCATCAACTCTGCGATTTCTTGGTATGACTTCCCTTCTTCCACATTCAACTTTAGGATTTGCTTTCTTTTCTCCGACAACGCCTCAATCCCAGCCCTTAGCAGCACAATTTTTGCTTCTTCAGTGTCAGGTGCTATCTCGTAAGCCTCTTCCATTCTATCAAAATACTCTTGTCTCAATGTCTGGTTCTTTTCTACTTTCTTGAAATAGTCGAAAGCCAAATTGCGAAGACACGTAAACAGATAAGAATTAAAATTCAGGTCAGGGTTGATTTGCCCTCTTTTTTCCCAAATTTTGATAAAAACATCGTGTACCATGTTTTCCGCCTCTTCTTCTTCTTTGATCAGAGAAACACAAAATTTTGTGGCTGGCGTCTTGTAGTGATTATACAACTGAGTAAAAGCGAGTTCGTCTCCTTGGATTACTTTCCGTAAGACGTATTCATTAATACAAGCCATGGTTTTTCAGGGTTTTGGGAGGAAATGAGATAGAGAACTATTTGTGGATTTGTGAAGTAAAGATACGTCATCGGTTAGAAGACTTCGTCTCAAATTGCGTAAATATATCCTCAAATCACGCAAAGTGAAAATATAATAATAAAAACATAATACAGGATTATACTTACATGTCATTTCTTCTTTTATGAAGCTCAAATTTTAACAGTTAGGTAATAGCCTTTGCTCTCTGGCGTTGCGTATTATTTTTAGAATAATCACAACAACATGAAGTTTTGCATCGCTTGTTTGTCAATCGTTGGGTGTCTCTTGGGGAGTTGGATTACTTCCCACGCCCAAAATAGCCATTATTCAGATAGTCCCTTTTGGCAAGAAACCCACGAAGCCCACCCTACCACCGACGAAGTGAGAAGTGTGGGGGCAACTCCCGATGGAACACTTTGGATTGCTACTCCGAGTGGGGTATTTCGTAAAAAACCCGCTCAGTCTGCTTGGGAAGCCATCATCAGCGATGGCCCCGCTTACACCGTTTTTGCCGATCCTTCTTCTACACTCTGGTTGGGCACTTGGAACGGCGTTTATCGCTACTCAAACCACAAACTGGAGCGAGTCTCAGGTACCGACGGCCCTATCTCCGTTTTTTGTGCTTCTCCCGAAGGCACCTATGCCATTGGCCCAGCGGGTATGTGGCGTTTTGACGGACGTAGTTTTGTTAAAAAAGAGGTGCAAATCCCCCGTTCGGTTCGGGCTGCCCACTGCGATGCGAAAGGAGATGTATGGCTCGCTACCGACGTCGGCCTATATAATATTAATAAGGTAGGAACTATCCGTGTTTTGAAGGCAAAAGATGAGGTCATGAGCGGGTACATCAAGGGCGTAGCCATGGACGCCCAACAGCAACTTTGGGCTGCGGGACTTGGGGGAGTCAGCATTCTGAAAAACCATAAGCAAGTCCAAGCAATTACGACCCAAAATAACCTCCCGACGGTGTATGTCACTTGCCTCAACAAAGCCCCCGATGGTACGATGTGGGTAGGTACCGAAAAAGGCATAGTCCGATATACCAATCCTAGCAAAGGCTCTTTGTTATTTAGTCAGCGGTGGCTGCTCCACGACCGTATCAACGCCATTTCGTTTGATGCTGCGGGCAATGCTTATCTCGCCACTCCAAAAGGAGTCAGTGTCATCAAAAAACAGCAAATGACCTTGGCCTCCAAAAACGATTTTTTTCAAGATGTACTGCTCAAACGCCACATCCGCGCTCCTTGGATTGCAGGGCAATGTTGGCTCGAAAAAGCAGGAGACCTTTCGAGCTGGAAACCCGAAGATGATGACAACGACGGCGAATATACGGGCAATTACCTCGCAATGGAGAGTTTTCGCTACGCAACCACTCACGCACCCGACGCCAAAGAAAACGCGAAAAAGGCTTTTCTTTTCTTGCAAAAACTACAGCAAATCACTGATACCGATGGCTTTTTTGCGCGCACCATTGTACCTGCCGATTGGACGAGGCTACACGACGGCAACCGCCAATATACCCCGCAGGAACTAGCCGATGAGTTGGTCAAAGAACCGCGTTTCAAGCCCGTTGAAACGCGCTGGCATAAATCAAAAGATGGACAATGGCTCTGGAAGGGAGATACCAGTAGCGACGAGATGTGTGGACACTTCTTTGGGTATTTTTTTTATTATGAACTCGTAGCCGACGAAGCAGAAAAAAAGACAATTCGCATCCACGTGACGCGCATTATGGATTACCTTATTAAGCATAATTTCAACTTTGTTGACATCGACGGGAAAGCTACTCGCTGGTCGGTATGGTCGCCCGACCAGCTCAACCGCGACCCTGAGTGGGCACCCGACCGCGCCCAAAACTCCATGGAAATGCTCGGATTTCTTTTGTTTACCTACCACATTACCCAAAACCCCCTTTACCAGCAGCATTACCTTCGCCTCATCGAAAAAGAGCATTATCTCGACAATATGGCCCAAGTTCTTCACCAAAACCCTGCTTGGTTCATTTATTTTGATGTGGTTTTGCAAGCCTATATTTATCCCATTTTGCTCAAATGCGAAAAAGACCCTACTCGCCTCGCTTTTTACCAAAAACACATGGACGACTGGTTTGAAAAACGTAAAGACGACCAAAATCCACTCATCAATTTCATCTACTGCTATGCCCGAAACAAGCAAGTAGAGTTAAAACCGTCCGTTGATTTTCTGGTTGATACACCGCTCGATCTTATTGATTGGCCCATCGACCACCGCCAACGCGAGGACATCGCGATTGTTAGGGTGCCCGTTTTGGAGGACGAACAAGTCAATGTTTTACAACCACCCAGCATCCGAATGACGGTACGCTGGGATAAAAACCCCTGGACTGCCGCTGGAGGTGACCCGCACCGCGAACGCGAACCTGTCTTTTGGCAACTACCCTACTGGATGGGGCGCTATTTGGGAATGATTCGATAGACCAACAACTGTTTCACTATTTATATTTCATTTATGTCAACCATCAAAACCGTATTTTTTGTCTGTTTTTGCGCTGTGCTCTTTTCCAAGTGCAGCCCCAAAAACTCGACAGCTACGCAACAACCCGTCCACCAAGACACCCCATTTTGGCAAGATTATAGTGTCAAATTTTACGCCCAACCAACCGACGGCACGTTGTTGTCGGCCTATAGTGACCGCAATGGCGTCATCAAGGTTTTGACCGATAAGGGTCTTGCACAGCCTTATGATGGACATTTTTTGTACCACGGCAAATTGCAACCCGACGGAACGTATCGACCGCTCAAAAACAAAAAAATAAGCGCGCTTGGCGTCTATGAAAGCCAGTTTGTTTATCTCGATGACAAAACGGTACTGAGCAACTCGTGGGCAGGAAAGCTTTTCTCAAAACACCAGCTTCCTACCGCTCGTTTGTTTGCGGGTGGTGCTAATTTTGAATTCTTGGTTTCGGATGGAAAAGCCCTTTACCTCGTCAATGATTCCAAAGTGCTTTGGAAAGGCAATTTATCGTCGGATGAAGCACTACAAATAAGCTATCAAGCCAGCAGCGGCACTTATTGGGTTCTTGGCCGCCAAGGACTTTATTCGTTCAAAAACAACCAGTTGAACAAAGTATTCAGCGGAACCAGCTTAACTGCTTTTGATGTCTCGACTGACAATAAAAAAGTATTTATTGGTACTTCAGATGGTTACATCGAATGGGACATGGCAGCGCAAAAACAAGTAGGCGACATTCGCAAAAAACTACCTTGGACGGACATTACGGCTGTCAAAAGCATTGGCGACAAAATTTGGTTTGGAACCACCGACGGTGCTTTTGCGCTACGTGCTGACGGAAAATTTGACTACTATAACGGTGAGCGCTGGCTGCCAAGCAACCAAGTCGTGCATATTTCGGAAGGCCCCAATAACTCCGCATTGGTATTGACCAAAGGTGGGCTAGGTCAAATTTGTTTCAAACAAATGACCCTTCACGAAAAAGCCATGTACTACGAACAACAAGTTCGCAGCCGCCACATTCGGAATGGTTTCAATGCCTCGCTCGACAACATGGAAAAAGGCAACATTGGCACGGGTTATTTGGCCGATTCTGACAATGATGGCCTTTGGACTTCGATGTATTTGGGAGGAGAAGTTTACCGTTATGCCGTCACCAAAGACCCCGAAGCCCTTCAAAACTGCCGAGAGGCTTTCGAAGCCATGGAGCGACTTTACAGCATCAACCCTGTGAAAGGCTTTCCTTCACGTTCGTATGAGCGCAGTGGCTTTATTCCTCAATTGTCTGACCCCGAACGTTGGCAACACTCCGCTGACCCTGAATGGGACTGGAAAGCCACCACGAGTAGTGATGAGGCCGTAGGACACATCTTCGCCTTTGGTACAATGGCCGAGTTGATTGATGACCCATCCCTCAAAAAACGAGCTATCACACTGATAGACAGCTTGATGAGCCACATTGTTCAGAACAATTATTATTTGATTGATTTTGACGGTAAGCCAACTACTTGGGGGCGCTGGAGCCCTGAGTACGTAAACGCAATGCCCAAAAACGTGGGCGACCGTAAAATTACGTCGTCCAACATCGTTGCCATGTTACAAACTGCCTACCATTTTACGAAGAAAGAAATCTACAAGGAGAAGGCTTTTGAGCTAATGAACAAACACGGCTACTTTGAAAATTTGATGCGTCCAATGAAAGAAATTGGCTCCGCTGCCGACGATGCCGACGCCCTCAGCAAAGAATTATCAGACGGCTGGAACCACTCCGACGATGAGATGTACTTTGTGTGTTACTGGGGTTTGTACCGATACGCCTTTAACGATACGCTCAAAACCCATTTCAAAAAGGCAATCATTGACCACTGGGAAATCGAACGTCCCGAAAAAGAAGGTGCATGGAACATTTTTACGGCGCTCACAGGAGCTAAAGACTTTGATTTAAACGAGTCGGTTTGGTATTTGCAAGAACATCCACTTGATCTCATCGACTGGAGCATTTCAAACAGCCACCGCAAAGACATCGAAAAACTTGCGCCTAACTTCCGTGGTCAAACCACTAAAGAAGTGCTTCCGCCCGACGAGCGCCCCGTACAGCGCCACAATGCCAATATGTTTAACCTCGACCGCAAAGGTAGCAATGGCACTTCAGAACACAGTGCTGGAGATATTTGGCTACTTCCCTACTGGCTAGGACGGTACTTGGGGGTCATTTCGGAGCCAAAAAAGTAACATTACGTTTCTAACACAACAAAAAACCTCTCGCGGATAGCGAGAGGTTTTTTGTTGTGCTAACTACTAAAACTACTATGCTTTTTTAGCTGGAGTTTTGGTAGGTGTTTTAGCTGGAGTAGCAGGTGCTGCTGGTGTTTCAGGTTTTGGATTCAAGAAATCATCAGCCACTTTATTACCTGGATCAATTGTAATCAATTTTGTGAACCACTCTTTTGCCTTTGCGTCGTCTTTCAACGTAATCACGCTATAAGCACCCAAGATTTGGTAGAACGACTTTAAGTTACCCTTCTTAGCTTCGTCCATTGGTGCTTTATCTTCTTCGGCAAGTTTCACATAGTTTTCCATCAAAGGAATCGCCAAACCATTGGCCATTGCTTCTTCACGCGTGTAAGCATAGTAATTTGCTTTGGCACGCTGTCCATGAGCATACAAATAATCAGGTTTACGCTCAAGCATTTGCTTGTAAAGCTCGTCTGCTCTCATGAAATAATCACGCTTTTTCTGGCGCAATGCTGATGAATCCGCCCCCGTTGGGAAAATACGGTTAGCAACGTTGTAAAGTGGCAACGAAAGATTGACAATATCCTGAAGAGCTGGATTTTTTTCTCTCTTGATTACTTTCTCGTAATATTCAATTGCCTTTTCGTAGTTTTTAGCACCGTTGTACATGGCAGCAATTTCTTTGTAACCATTATCAACGGTATCTATTTCTGCTGCTTTTTCCAAAAAGGCAACTGCCGCTGCCGTATCTGCAGGTGTGATACGAAGCATGGCATTACCCAAATAGCGGTAGTCATTGTCAATCGCTTTTTGTGGCGCTTGTTGGATAAACTTCTTCAAGTTTTGGATTGCTTTTTCGTACTGGTTTTCTTTGTACGCTGCCCATCCTTGCATACGGTAAAGTACGTCGCTTGTACGGCCACTGCTCATTACCTTGGCAATTTTTGTGTTTACCTTGGCAAATTCTTCCGCCACGAAGTTAAACTGCGCACTGCGGAGCAATTCATCGTCGGTAGCACAAACACCAAGTTTCTCTACGTACGCATCCATGTAGCGTGATGCTGGTTTGTACTGACGAACGTAGAAATACAATTCAGCATACTCTTTGTTGGCTGGGCCGTATTCTGGATCCACCTCAATCGCCTTTTTAAAGTTCGTCTGGGCTAATTCCAAGTTACGTCCTCCCCAATAGATTTTGGCAATTTTTGCAAATGCTTTTCCTAAGCTAGGGTTGGCATTGATAGCATCTTCATAAGCCGATACTGCAGGACCTGCTTCGCCTTTGAGGTAAAAAGCATCCCCTTTCGACATATACACTTCTTGGTTTTTAGCGCCGCTCTTCAACATAAGGGCAACCGCCAAATCAGCCAATCTGATAGATTCCGCAGGATCCGTTGTTTTGTAAATAGGCTTCAAAGAATCAATAACAATGTAACCAGTATAAGCCTCGCTGATACGCTGCAACACTTCTACATTTTTGTTCTTTGTCGATTTCAATACTTCGGCAAAAGTAGTTTGAGCAGCGGTACGGTCACCTTTTGCAAGCGCAACAGCGCCAATCCCTACTTTGTTAAGTGGGTTTTTAGGATCAGCCGTTAATCCTTTGTCAAAAGCTTCTTTGGCAAGATCAGGTTGTTTGGTACGTAAATGGTAGTAACCAAGGTAGAACTGATTTTCTGCTGATGGTGTAGATGTTGCTAACTTTTCAAAAGTTTCTTTTGCCAAGCACGCTTGGTTTCCATCTAATTGTTTTAAACCAGTGGCAATGTCTTGAGCAAGTGCCTGACTGTAAACGAACGCACTTGCGGCAAACGCTACCAACCACGATTTGGATCTAATGTTCATCTTTCAGTAGGT
Organism: Runella limosa DSM 17973; assembly: GCF_000482465.1. Lineage (GTDB taxonomy): Bacteria > Bacteroidota > Bacteroidia > Cytophagales > Spirosomataceae > Runella > Runella limosa. The sequence goes on along the minus strand of NZ_KI519420.1, from coordinate 495,398 downwards.
TGTAATGTGGGGTGATTAGAAAAATTTGACTTTTAAACGGGAAACAAAACTATGAAATTGTCCTTTAACGGAAAAATATTATATCTCTTTCTTTAATATTACTTCCCGATTAAACGGTTTTGCAGGCCAAAGACCACATTTTTCGATAATTAAACTTCCGACATCTCGCATGATGTAGTTCAGCAATCCGCTCCCTAATCCTGCGTGCATCTCACGACTAATGATATATACCTTACGGGCCAATGGGTAATTTCCAAAGCGTAGATTTTGTTGGAATGGTTGATAATAGTCCTGCCTTGTTGGCTTTTCTTTATCCGACACCGCCAATACCCTCAACCCTTTTGACAGCTCGGCGGTCAGGGGGACTTCGCCGTCGCTAATCCAATTAACCCCAATAAACCCTAAAGCATTGGGATTTTGGCGCACGTAATCAATTACTTTTTTATTCGAGCCTGCCGAAAAAATCTGCAAGCCTTTCAAATCCGTCAACCCAAACTTGTTCATCACGAAGTTAAGGTTGCTGGAGTTGGCATTATCAAATACCAATACAATGTCTTTTGTTTGTTGACTTCCTTCGAGCTGCGACCAATTTTTAATCTGTCCTTTGAAGATACCTTCTACTTCTTTTAAGGTAATGAGGCTGTCTTCGTTGGCCCTACTGGTGAGCAATGCTAGGCCATCTATGGCAATAAATTGGGGGCTATACCGAATTCCACGGGTTTTGAAGACATTCTGTTCGGAAGTGGTCAGTTCACGCGTTACAAAGGCCAAGCGGCTACTATCTTCCAGTACTTTGGCAATCGCCAAGTGTTCGGGAAGGTAGCTAACATTGAACTTAGTATCCGCGTGGATTCCCACATATCCTTGACACAGCTGTTCTACCATTGGTTGAAGTGATTCATCCGATGTAATCGTTACAGTGCCATGAAAGGCGGAGTCGTTGGCTTGTTTGCACGAGTAGGTGGTGATGATACACACTACCACACTCAAAAAAGCAATAAGAACTCTATTCATTTTCACTTTTATAAAGACTATATCCTCGATAGAATCGATACCCTCCATACACAATCAACATTGCGCCAAAAAGATACCTAAGTGCTCCAGAAGGGAGTACGCCAAAAGTAGCGGAGGAGGCCACTAAATAGAGGCCTCCTCCTAAATATGCCAGCCCTATGACCATCGAGAGTGATGACGACAGCTGCTGGTGAAGTGGTTTACGCTTCATACGTGCTATTATTCCAAGACGAAGCTAATTGGTAAGTTATATTTTACCCGTACGTTACGACCCGATTGTTTACCTGGTTTCCACTTAGGCATACCCTTTACTACGCGTTGTGCTTCTTCGTCGCAGCCAAAGCCTAGACCTTTAAGCACTTGGATATCTTGGATACTACCGTCGGTGTTAACAACGAAGGTCAAGAATACCCTTCCCGACACGTTAGCGCGAGAAGCAGCGGCTGGGTATTTGAGGTTTTTACCTAAATACTGACCCAATGCTGCCATCCCACCTGGGAATTCTGGGTTTTGCTCTACCACTTGGAAAATTTGTTCTTCCACAGGGGCTGCTTCAACAACCTTCACTTCTTCCTTTACAGGAGCAGTTTCTTCGGGAGCTACAATCGCTTCTTGGGCGTTTTCGTCTCCTTCTTGGGTTTTATCAGCAACAACTGCTTTTTCCAATTCTTCCACTACTGGTGGTGGTGTTTCCTCGGGAACTTCCTCATCCTTTTTTACTTCAGGGGGAAGGAACTTAATCGTAGCCACTTTAGGAACCTCGATTGGTGGAGGTGGCGGCGGCGGCGGTTCGTTCGGGTCAATTGGCGGAGGTGGCATTTTCATCAAGTCAATTTCCTGCATGAATTGTTCCTCTTCTTCCTTTGGAATCAGGCTAATCAACGCAGGGGAAAGCATCGCCAACACAAAGATGGCACCACCAATCAATACTGATTTAGTGAGGGTTGGACGATAGACTTTTCTGAGGTCATACGCACCATACGCTTTATTCCGATTCTCGAATACTATATCATCGAGAGTCATCGCGGTTGATTTATTTTCAGCCATTGCGTTTGGTTAGTTTTTAAGTTACAATTAATCCGCTTTGTCGCCCAAGAGTGTCTTCTCACTATCTGTAAGAGCATCTACAAGGGCATAACGCTTACTTTTAGTGACCGCCATTTCATCAAGGGCATCCACCATATTTTTGTAAGTGCTACTCTTCAACGGTTTGATAACGCAGACGAATTGACTCAGCCCTTTGTCATCTTTACCGTGTTCACGATCAACTTGAGCCTGCGATTGAAAGATCAATCCACGCAAATCTTGACCATAAGACACTTTTTTAAGCTCTGCTTTTGCCTTATCATCATCCGCTGCTAGGCGGTCTAATGCCCATACAGTGTTATCCTTCCCTAGAAACAAGGTCAATACCTTAGAAGCTTTTAATGGCTCAGTCTCTTGGTTTTTAACATCTGTTTGTTTATCAGGTACTGCTACCGACATTGACGAAGGCTTGCTAAGGGTAGTGGCCAAGATGAAGAACGTAATAAGCAAGAAGCCTAAGTCCACCATCGGGGTCATATCTACACGGGTCGAGGCTTTTTTACTGCGGACTTTCTTATCACCATGTCCGCCACCACCTTGTGCTATTTCTGCCATTTTCTTATACGAATTTTAAAAGTGGTACAAATTAGTCAGCCTTCCAGCCTTGAGGAGGTGCCTCCGTTCCCGTAATCAAGTTAAACTTGTTGATGTTTTGTGCTTGCAATGAGCCCATTACATCTTTAAATACTGGAAACTTAGCTACGTTATCACCTTTGATGGCAATACGAAGCCCACTGTTAGCGCGACGGGCTTGATAAACCCATTTTGCTAACTCGTTTTGCGCAGTAGAATCGGTAGGAATACCTGGTTGAGCAATCTCCTTCAGCTTGTCTGGAGTGGTAGCTCCAACTTGCAACCATTGAGATAATCCACGGATGGGCACACCAAAGTTTGCTTGAAGTGAGAAGATTTTTTTCTGCTTATCCGTAAACTGCAACCCTTCTGTTTGAGCAATATTCTCAAGCATAGTGATACGTGTTTGCGGATTGTCAACACCAAAGTAAACTTTACCGTCTTTACCGATGCTAATAATCATAAGATCCTTATCGGGAACTTTAATCGCCGAGATAGACGAAGGAGTTTCGATGGTTGCAGCATCCTGAGATTTGAACTGAGCCGTCAAGATAAAGAAGGTCAGTAGAAGGAATGCCACGTCGCACATCGCCGTCATGTCCATCATCGGATAATTCCGCTTGGGTTTTAAAGCAGGCATAATACGTTATGGTTTGATTGACTATACAAATGTAGAACATTAACAAATACAAAGCAAATATTTATATATAATTTTTTTATATATACTCATTTACTTTGATTTACTCATAATTAGTTATGAGCAGAGAAGTTTTGTTGAATGCTCAACCCGATTTCGTCAATCTTGTACGTCAACGTATCAATACGGCTAGTGAAGTAGCTATACATGATGGTTGCAATCGCTGCAGTACCGATACCAAGAGCCGTGTTTACAAGGGCTTCAGAGATACCCGTTGCAAGAGCACCTGTATCAGGAGCACCAGCGTTACCCATCGCCGCGAACGCACGAATCATACCCAATACCGTACCCAAAAGAGCCGTCAAGGTAGAAACTGATGCCAAGGTAGCGATGATAGTAAGGTTTTTCTCAAGCATAGGAAGCTCAAGGCTTGTTGCTTCTTCAACTTCTTTTTGAAGAGCAGCTAATTTTTGGTCTTTTGTCAATTCAGTCTCTGTGCGAAGTGCAACGAACTTGTGAAGAGCTGTTTTAACAACATTACCTACTGAACCTTTTTGTTTGTCGCACTCTTTGATAGCGCTTTCAACTTCGTTTTTGTCAAGTAGGGATTTTACTTTGCGAACGAACTCATCGATTGAACCTGAACCATTTGCACGGCCAAGGATGAAGAAACGCTCAATTGAGAAAACCAATACGGTTAGGAAACAGGTAAACAACAACGGTACGATTGGGCCTCCTTCATAAACGATACCGAAGTAGTCTCCCGACTTTGGACCTTTCTCGTGGTCGCCGTCAACAAAGTGGCTAGGGTCACCACAAATGAATTGATACGATAAAATACCAATGACTAGCAACACAGGGATAACCAAAATTGGGTTTAGACCACCTGCTGATTTTTTTGGGGCGGCCGCCTTGGCCGGTGCTGGAGATGTAGCCTTCTTTTCCATCAGACTTACTTTTAGGGTTTAATTGAAAAAATAGTTTAAGTGTTTGCGCTGTAAAGAAAACGAAAATATTAAATGGGTAATGCGTTCGCCAAGAAAATTTTTATTGGCGATTCTCTAAAATAGTTACAAAAAATGCGGTAAACGATTCCCAAAAATACATAAAAATATCACTTTTTGGGACTTTTGGGTCGATTTTTTAATCTCCTCCTCTTCTCTCTTGACCAACTCAAAAGGGTTATTTTAGCACCCTAAAAGGCTCAAAAAAAGAGCATTACCCTATTTTCTCACTTCTATAACTATACCTCTGCCAGTAAATAGACAAAAGCTAAAACTAAAGAAAAGCGGAGGATTATTTTACTCTATGCCTCTCTTCAATTTTTGGAAAAATAAATCAAAGTATCACAGGTCGCGTTCAATAATTTGTTGGCTCTGCTTGTCCTTCAAAATGATTTTGTGACGCCCGTCGTGGGTTACTTCCTCTTTGATGAGGTAATAGTGCTCGTCGTACTCTACTAACGTAGTTTTTTGGGACACCCCTTCTTGCCCCCGCCAAACTGGCAAAACGACGGGCTCCCACTGCTTTGTTTGTGCCGACCGATAGGCGGCGTCAATTACCGCGTTGACGACATAGCCGTCATAAAACGTCTCGGCAGGAACAGCTCCTTCTTCATAAGCCCTAAACATGTCCGTAAACATGTGGTTATATCCTAAATCGTTCACTTCATCTCCTACAGGAAACAACCAACCTGTCTTACTTTCTGCCTTTTCAGCTACGTATTCTCCTCCTGTACCACTTGTGTACATTTCAAAACCTGTCCTCAAAAAATTATTAATCCAAATGGTACCTTCTGTACCCATTACTTCATCTCGCAAGTCCATACCTCCCCGAAACGTCCAACTCACTTCCAGCTGCCCTATGGCTCCGTTTTCGTATTTGACAAGGGCAATGGCGTGGTCTTCAGCATCAATTGGCTTCACTTGCGTAGCTGCCCAGCACATCACTTCGACGGGCTTGACGTCTTTACCAATAAAGTTTCGCGCGATTTCGATACAGTGGCATCCCAAATCTAATATACAACCTCCTCCCGCTTGTTCTTTGTCCCAAAACCAATTGCTGTGGGGGCCAGGGTGCGTCTCGCGGGATTTTGCCCATAGAATTCGCCCCAATGCTCCTTCTTTTACACTGGCCAATGCCTTTAGAAATTTGGGGGTGTAGCAAAGGTCTTCCAGATATCCGCCAAATACACCCGCCTCCTCTACGGCTTGCATCATCCGTAGCGCTTCTTCGGCCGTCCGCCCGAGCGGTTTGGTGCATACTACTGCTTTTTTGTGTTTTACGCACAGCATGACAGCAGCTTCATGGAGATTGTTGGGCAATGCTACGCACACCATTGTCACCTCAGGATGGGCAATAACCTCTTCCATGTCAGTCGCCCAAAAAGAACAGCGGTAGTCTTCCGCAAATTTTTTAGCGTTGGCTTCACTCCGCGCATAAATCGCTACCACACGGTCGCGGCTGCGCTGACCATGAATAGAATCGGCATAAAAACGCCCAATAAACCCCGAACCGAGCATGGCTATCTTTTGCATACAATCTGATTTGTTGATAATTAGAAACAAGTTTTAGAAAAAAGCATTTGTAGTAAACTTTTTAATGATGAGTTTTTGTTAGTACTTTTGCAATACAGTTGCAAATAGATATGTCGAGAATTATTTCTGTTACATTAAATGTAGGTTTAACGGGGCTAGTACACTTGCTGTGTTGCTGGTTGCCTTTGGTGGTAGTCCTTTTTAACGGAGCTTCAATTGCGTGGCTGGCCGAGTACCGTGCTCCATTGATGGTTCTCCAATTAAGCGTGTTGGCTTGGTCTTTTTACGATCTTTATTTAAGATCTTCTCACGTTGCTTCTCTTTTTGAAAAACGTGTTTTTTGGACTGCTGTGGCCCTTACTGTGGTGCTTAATATCATCCCTCACCGTTATTTTCAAGCCGAAGATAGCCGCTTGGCGCAAGCACAGTTTGAGCGTATTCGTAGCACACGGGTGGCGCAATTTGAGTTACAAAAACCACCAAAATCGGTCGAAAAATTAAGCACAACCTTGCAGTCGGTAGAAGGTGTGGTACCTTCACAAATAAAACTCAACGATGAAGTGGTGTCGGTCAGGTATTATTTGGGAAAAACCTCAGAACAAACTATCTTGGCTGCACTTCGTCAACAAGGATACGAAGTGACAAGAATTGACTAACCAATAACTCCCAACCTCAAAATGAAAACATTCATCCACCGTACGTTTTTTTACGGCTGTGTACTTGCCTCGTGTAGCTTCGTGTTTGTGGCGTGTGGGCCAGACAAAGACCCAAAAATGGAAGAAGCAGGTAAAATTCACTTGGCTTCCATGGAAATTGAAGAAGCACTGCACGAGCAAATTGAGGGAATTGATTCGTTGAAAGTAGTTTTGAACGACAAAAAGAAATCCCTAACCGATGCCGCAGCTATTGCAAGCATTGATTCGACAGTAGCGCAGTTAGATGCTGTGGCCAAATCGTTTGAAGAATGGGAAGAAAGCTTGGTTGAAGTACCTGGGCTTCCTCACGAACACCACCACCACGAAGGCGAAGAGCATCACCACCACGACCATAAACCAGCCCCTGAGGTGTCGGGTGAACAAATGATTGAAATTCAGAAAGAAATAAAAACGAACATTGAAAAAATCAAGGCCGATTTGGAAAGTGTTCAAGAAAGAGTGAAGAAGGTTTTATAGTTGATGGTCGATAGTCCATGGTCGATGGTTTTAATTACCGTGGACTATGGACTACCAACCGTGGACTAATCACTACCGAGGTACTTCTATTTTTTGTAGAATTTGAGCAACAATGTCGTCAGGTGTTGCTCCTTCCATTTCTCGTTCGGGCGTCAACACAATACGGTGACGCAAAACGGACGGTGCCAATTGCTGAATTTCCTCTGGCGTCACAAAATCCCTTCCACGAATAGCAGCCAAAGCTTTGGCACTATTGAGCAACGCCACCGATGCCCTTGGCGAAGCCCCCAAAAACAACGATTTATTGTTGCGCGTTTGTACTACTACCTGCGCAATGTATTCCAGTAATTTGTCCTCCACATGAACTTGGTGCGTCTTACGGCGCAGTTCTGCTAGTTGTTCGGGCGTTAATATTGCCTGTACGTTTGCAATCGCCTCTGCCATATTTAATCGTAAGTGATGCCCACGCAACACTTCTACTTCTTGCTCTTGGGAAGGATATTTTACCACAATCTTAAACAAAAAGCGGTCTAACTGCGCTTCGGGAAGGCGATAAGTACCTTCGTGTTCTACTGGGTTTTGAGTGGCAATCACAATAAACGGGCTACTCATGGGATAGGTAGTTCCGTCAACGGTTGCTTGCCGCTCTTCCATCACTTCAAACAACGCCGCTTGGGTTTTGGCAGGGGCGCGGTTGATTTCATCGACCAAAACAATATTTGAGAAAATTGGTCCTTTTCTAAACTCAAAATCCGTGTGTTTTGGGTTAAAAACCGACGTTCCCAACACATCCGAAGGCATCAAGTCGGGTGTGAATTGAATACGGCTAAATTCGGTGGCAACCGTACGCGCTAATAGTTTAGCCGTTAGGGTTTTTGCCACTCCAGGTACTCCTTCGATAAGCACGTGTCCATCGGCTAAAATTGCCGTCAACAACAAGTCAATCGTTTGCTGTTGCCCCACTATAATTTTCCCGATTTCGGCTTTGATGGCTGTTATCGCGTCGTTGAGGTCTTGTAAGTCAATTCGTGATTCAAAATCCATAAGAGAAAATAGCAGTTATTTAACGCGTTCGTAAAAATCTTCGATACGGTGATGTAAGCTCAAGAGCGCAAATTCAGACAAGGAAGCTGTACGCTTGGCATGGGCTATTTCGCTGAACAGCAATTCAATATCCATTCGAGGAAGCCCCGTTTTTTGAATAAGATCTTCTATAAATTCTTTGTCAATTTCGTGGGTACGCAGCCCAAATCGCTCGCGAATGTAGAGCAGCAAATGTTGAATTTTCTTTTCAGCAATGTTATCGTGGTCAGCTTGCTGAAAGTACATTTTACCAATCGTTTCCACAAACTCCAGCGACGTATTCTTCGGTACAGGCAACACAGGAATGACACGTTGGGTGCGCTTTCCCGCAAAAATAGCATACAGCAATAGCCCAAACAGAATCAAGTAGTATGCCCATGTTAGTGGCGGCTGCGTCATAATATACCTAAAAATCGACTGCTCATCCTCCCCAAAACGCCCTTGTTTTAGGTATTCATCCCAATAAACAGGTAAGACGGGTAAATACGACAGCGATTTAAACGCAAAATCAGAAGTTTTGGAAGGTAAAGCGTAGTAATTGGTCAAAGCCAACGGCAGATTATGCAGATAAAAAGCCCCTTTTCCATATTTTATTTTTAGAAAAATAGGCTCATTTCGGGCATTTTTAGCCAAAATTGTCACGTTCTCGGGCTTTTTTACCAAAAAATAATTGCGGCCATCGTCTTGTGCGAATACATACCCTCCTTTTTTGGACAATGCGGGGTTCACAAAATTCATCACCAAGGCCGTATCTCGTAACGTTGGGTCTTTCAGCGTCGCTCCTATGCCCAACGTTTTTGTTAAACTATCTGGAAAATAATAGGCCGAAATAAACACGTTATTTCCCCGCTTCGCGTAGTTGAGCAGCTGTTTCTGGTCGTTTAGGTCAATAATAAACTCTCGACAAACAAAAATGTAATTGCTTTTGGGAAGGGTCGGATTTTCTGAGAGATAATTATAAATCGGCACCCGTAGCTGCGTTACTTTTTCATTTTTAAAGACATCGGGCAAGAGCTCATAGGTAGCTTTTGTCCCAAAAGGGATTTTGTCTTTGTTAGAATAGGTCGGTGTCCAATCAATGGGTTTTGGACGGTAGTATTCAAACAGGCCGTAGGCTACGACTGTCAACAATAAAAACCAAAAGTAGTAACTACGCCAATTCACCTTCGTTATTGTGTTGTATTAGAGTCGGGTTGAAAATGCTTGAAATTCTTCTTTCAAGCGTAAAAATTGAGATTCAGTCACGCCAAATTCACCGTACCAAACGTACTCAAACTGGTACGTAAGTTGCTCAAAATCTTTTTTAAATTTTGTTTCTTGCAATTCTTCTACGTAACTACGGTTGGTTTTGGTTGGCTGCCAATGTATGAACTTTTTATCGGTCAATTGCTTGAGTGTATTGAGGTAATAGAGCCGAGTTGCGAGACGATAATTTCGGGCAGCGATTGCTTCTTCAATCAAGTTGGCAAAATCTAATTCATGAATATTTTCAGTGATACGATTATAGGCCAGCTCTTCCTCCGATTTTTTGGCAAACATTCCACCAATAAATTCAGCTTTGTACAACAGCCATATCACCACCCCTGCAATACCCACCAAAAACACGTACTGCCAAAAGTTTTCATAGGCATTACTACTCAAAAAATCATTGATTTTTTGGCTCAACCAATTCCAAATACGGGCGAGCGGATTATCGGGCGGGGGGGCATCCCGTTCGTAATTATAGTCGCGACTAGCACGGTAATCTTCGAGGCGCTTGTCAGAAGGCAAACGAGGCGTCATCGTGGCATTGTCCAGCGCCGCAGGTAAGCTAACCGTGTCTTTTGCCGTGGATTTGCCCCCTTCTTGGGCATTTGCCAACAAACCAAGCCCCAAGAGCAACAGAACAAAACAAAGTCTTTTTAGAAACATAGAAAACAAACGAATAACGCTTGGCCAAGTTGCAAAAAAGCCAACAGAATTACAAAAAAAGCCGATGCAAGTACATCGGCTTTTAGGGAGTGGTATTTTACTCAGGATTATTTCTTACCCAAAGACACAATCCACTTAGCAATTTTCATAGCCTCATCCTTTGGTACATTAAGTGGTGCCATTGGAGGATACCCTGGCCAGTTAGCTGGTTTTGGATTAGCAATCAACTCTACGATTTGCTCTGGCTTATATTTTTTCTTCGCCATTACTTCTTTGTAGCCTGGGCCTACCAATCTCTGATCGGGTTTGTGGCAAGCTAAACACGTATTTTTAGTCAATAAAGCTTCAATGTCTGCAGGAATTTTAACTTGCGCGTTTGCCGCAGTCGATACTGCCAAGAAAGCTCCCGCTGCTACTAACATTTTTGTGAATCGTTTCATGCCTAGGTTGGACTTTTAAAATGAAAAATAAAGGAATCTTACGCAAATGCAAAGCTATAACGTTTTGATAAAGAAATTGTGTTAAAAAGACAAAAGATTATTTTTTACATCTCAACGGGTTTCATTTTAGGAATCAACAAATGAATAAAGAGCAACGCTATCAAATAAGTGGAACTCGCCAATAAAAACAATGGCAAATAGCCCCATTGAACGCGTATCGGCCCGATTACAGCGGCCAAAAGTGCACCACCTACCGCCCCCGAAAATCCACCAATCCCCGTTACCATCGCCACCGCACTTTTAGGGTAGAGGTCTGAGGCAATTGTATAGACATTGGCCGACCACCCTAAATGCCCCGCTGCGGCAATCGCTATCAAGACAGTTGCGATGTAAACATTTTGGGTTTGGGCAGCAAAGAAAATCGGAACAACACAAAGCGCGCACAAGAGCATCGTCGTTTTGCGCGCGCGGTTCAGCGACCAGCCCATTTTCATTAATCGTGACGAAAGCCACCCAAAAAATATGCTCCCGCCGTCCGAAATGATATAAATAACCATGAAAGGGAAACCAATGTTTTGTAAGTCAAGGCGCTGGGTGAGTGCTTCGCTAGAATTGAAGAAGTCAGGTAACCACGTCAGATAAAACCACCAAATGGGGTCTGCCATCAACTTCCCGACAATCAACGCCCACGTTTGACGAAAGCGCAACAACCGCCACCAAGTGACTCTCCCTTCTATTTCTTCGGGCTGGTTATCTTGTTTGATGTACCGCAATTCTCGCGTCGATACCTTGGGGTGGTCTTCGGGTTTTTGATAGTTGAGCCACCAAAATACCAGCACCACAAACCCCAACACCCCTGTTGTCATAAACGACATTCGCCAGCCGTATTTGAGGGTCATCCACGGAATTAGGGCGGCTGTTAGAATAATCCCAACGTTGGTTCCTGCATTAAACAAACCAGTGGCAAACGCCCGTTCTTTTTTGGGAAACCACTCGGCAATCGACTTGATGCTCGAAGGAAAATTTCCCGCTTCTCCAATCCCAAGCGCAAAACGCGCTCCCAACAAACTTCGGAAACTGCCTACGTAGGCCGTGGCTACGCCCGCCAAACTCCACAAACCAATCGCAAACGACAATCCTTTGCGGGTTCCGAGGCGGTCGATGAGCCAACCAATCATAATAAAACCCAAAGCATAAGCCAGCTTAAAAGCCGTATCAACCCAGCCGTATTGAATCTTAAACGCATCTAAATCAGCTTGGGTGAGGGTATATGAAAGCGGCACCCCCAACATCTCTTTCCGAAACGCATCGTCGAGCATCGAAAACGACAAAACATTTCGGTCAACGTAGTTGATTGTCGTAATCAAGAAAAGAAGAAACACTATCCGCCAACGGAAGTTATGGGGAGGCATTTTAAAGGGTGTTAGAGGGGTTTGGAAAAACGCTGCAATTTACGGACTATGTTCTAAAAGTTCTATTGTTATTTTTGCCAAAACAATTCATAAATGACTGAACGCCAAAAACAAGCCCTCGTCAAAGCTGCTGCCTTTTGTGCTTACCAAGAACGTAGTACCAAAGAAGTAAAACAACGGCTGCACGAGCTCGAAATCACTGATGATGAGCTGGAACCCATTCTTCAAGAATTGATTGCCCAAAATTACCTAAACGAAGAACGGTTTGCACGGGCTTTTGCCAGGGGAAAATTTCGGGTCAAAAAATGGGGGCGCCTGAAAATTCGTCAAGAAATGAAGCTCCGTGGCTTGTCGAATGACTTGATTCAAAAAGGGCTTACCGAAATAGATGGCGACGAATACGAAGCCGTTTTGCAAGATTTACTCATCAAAAAAGTACGTACTCTACGCGGCGAACCTACTGCTACCAAACAAAAATTGGTGCGTTTTGCCCTCAGTCGAGGTTTTGAAAGTGATATTGTTTGGGAATTGCTGAAAGCGATAGATAGCAAAGATAAATAAACCACCGACTTGATTTTACAAAATTTACATAGTAAACTTGTAGAATAACTTTTATATAAATGAAAAAGATTAAGCCCTCGAAAATAAAAACTTAAAATGAACACGACACAATTAAAATCAACACTTCACACCCTCATAGAACGCATCAATGACGATGCTGTTTTACAGGCTTACGTCGTATTATTATCACGAGAAGCCGAGGGAGTTTTTGATTTTTGGGACAATCTGGACACCCCTACCCAAGCGGCAATCCAAGAGGGACTTCAAGATTTGAACGCTGGGCGTAAAACCGATTTCTTTGATTTTATGAAGTCGCAGTATGGAATTAACCGTTGAACTTTCAGAACGCGCCCGCCGAGATATAGAGCAAATTGCTGATTATTTGGCACAAAACTGGTCAGAACGTATCAAAATAGATTTTTTGTTGGCGCTAACCGAGCAAATGAAACTTATCAGCAAAATGCCCTACCTCTATAAAGCTTCTCAAAAACAAGCTAACATACGCGAATGTGTGATGAACAAGCACGTCGTATTTTACTATCGTGTGCTTGATACAAGCATCGAAATCATCACAATTCGCAATACCCGTCAAAAACCTGAAGGGTTTTAACGTTATTTCGGCAAGTTTTATTTCAACAATTTCTCCACAGCTCCATGTGCTTTCTCAAATCCAAATCGGCGCATTTCGGCCTCCATCAATCCCTCAATTTGGTCATTACATAAATTTCCAATGCTTCCTTCATGGGTGTGTTTAAGGTCACGCGAGGCTTGGTACGTATTTTCGTTGATTTCTTTGCCCACTTGACGATACGCATCACGGAAAGGCACTCCTTGTACCACCAACTCATTCACTCGCTCTACGCTAAACAACAAATCGTATTTGGCATCAACCAACAAATTGGGCTTTACTTGCAGATGTTCCAACATGAAATGCGTGATGTCCAAACAATCCAAGATTTCTTCAAAAGCAGGCATTAGTAACTCCTTGAGCAACTGCATATCGCGGTGATAGCCAGAAGGTAAGTTACTCATAACCATCGTTATTTCGGTAGGCAATGCCTTTAGACGGTTGGTTTTTGCCCGTAATAGCTCCGCTACGTCAGGGTTCTTTTTGTGCGGCATGATACTACTTCCCGTTGTCAAATCATCGGGCAGGGTCACAAAGGCAAAGTTCTGGCTATTGTACAAGCAAACATCCATCGCCAATCGAGACAACGTCGCCGACAACGCCGCAATGGCCGTTAGCGCCGTTTGTTCGGTTTTACCGCGCGACATTTGGGCATAAACTACGTTATAATGCAAGGTTTCAAAACCCAATAATTCGGTAGTCATCGTGCGGTTCAGAGGAAATGAAGAACCATAGCCAGCTCCCGAACCAAGCGGATTTTTATTGGCTAACTTATAAGCCGTTTGAATCATGCTCATGTCGTCCACCAATGCTTCGGCGTACGCGCCAAACCAAAGACCAAACGACGACGGCATCGCGATTTGTAAGTGCGTATAGCCTGGCAAAAGGTCATTTTTGTGCTGATTTGAGCGTTTGATAAGCAAATCAAACAGCTTCTTAGAAGCCAGTGCTACTTCTTCTAACCGACTGCGCGTAAAGAGCTTCATATCCACCAATACTTGGTCATTGCGTGAGCGGCCGCTGTGGATTTTTTTACCAACATCACCCAATTTACGCGTAAGCATTAGCTCTACTTGCGAGTGTACATCCTCTACCCCCTCCTCAATCTCAAACCTCCCCTGCAGAATGTCTTGGTAAATGGATTTCAATTCATCACTCAACACTTTTAACTCATCACTCGCAAGGAGTCCTACACTTTCGAGCATAGTGGCGTGCGCGATGTTTCCTTGCACATCGTAAGGGGCCAAATATAAATCCATTTCACGGTCACGCCCGACGGTGAATTTCTCAATTTTTTCGGAGATGGAAGTTGTTTCTTTTTGCCAGAGTTTCATCTTTTTTAAACCACTAAGGCACTAAATTTCACTGAGGTAATTGCAGCACAATGCTCATTTATCCCTGATTTAGTGCTTTTTGTGATGTTTTCTGTGAGAAAATTACATTAAACCACTAAGGTAAAGCCGCAAAATAATCATTTACCACTCAAAATTTCATAAATTAATTGATTGACAGGTGAAAGATGTCACCCCGATGGGGCTTTGTTTTGGGCCTGATTTACTATTTCTACTAAGATGTAGCTCCTCTGGAGCAATGAATAGTAGATTTATATTTTAAGCTGAAAGAGTTAAAACTACTTCTTTTTGGCAAAAATCTTTGCATCCGTTATTTGTTCACGGTGTTCTTCCAGAAACATTTTAAACGAATAAAGCTCCTCTAACTGCCCTTCAAAATCGGCCGAGGCTTCGTAGATTTCTTCGTAAACGTTCACAAAATCAGTGATTAGATAACGCATCTGCCGAACACCTCGGAAGTATAAGGCGGGTAAATAAAAATTTTGATGGTCTTGCCGAAAACGATCTGCCGAATAATGAGAAGTTGTTTTGAGGTCAACGGCTTCTTTTCGGCCCAATACATCCACAAAGCCATAAATCATCACATCGGCAATTTGGTATTGGCAGTAAGCCTGCGTTTTGATGATGGGTGAAGGTAATTTTTGGCGAACAGTTGCTAAAATTTGGGGGTCAAATTGGTCCTCTCCGATTTTTTTCAATACTGCATCTTCAAAAGAAACACCCCTAAACTGTGCCTCGGTTTGTGGGATAGGCACCCGATTGATACGGTCTAGCACTTCCTGCTCACTGATTTTTCCCTGCAAAAACCGTGAGTAGGTATTGAGCAACGAAGGGTAAAAACGGTAAGCTACTTTGGAAGTCATGCATATTGATTATTGAACCACTAAGACACTAAGAGCCACTAAGAAAAACCCCTTAGTGCCTTAGTGGTAAAAAACACTAATTCTTAGCCCCGCCCTGCTGCCCTGCTTTGGGTTGCTGTGCTTGTTGGGCTTCGCGCATTGGGTTGGTACCGCGTTGGAAACCACCGCCTTTGAACAATTGGAAACGCGTTGGTTTCGTAGGCTGACGCGGGAAGCTGTTGCTCTCTTCGTCGATATCGGCAATCTCACGGAATGGATCCAATGTCCACTGAACCACTTTCTTCTTAGTGGTGATCACTTTTGATACTTGTTGGTCGTTCAAACGCCAAATCTCCGCTGGGAAGCGCGCTACCGAATCCGTACCGTCTTCAAATTGCATCTTCACAATCACGGGCATCGGCAAACCTCCTTTGTTTTTCACTTTCAACGTGTAAAAATTCAAACCTGATTCGACCAACTTACGTTCGTCGGGCGTCAAACTTGCCAAATACGTTTCGTATTTCTTCTTGTCAGCGTCGGTTACTTTGTAAGGGTCATACGAGTTGTAGAAATCCTTCATGTCAGGGTTTTTCTCCACCACCGACTCTTTGATGAAATCCTTATCGCGCTGGCGCGCTACCGTATTGCGTTTGTCTTCGGCTTCTTTTTTAGCGTTTGCTTTCGTGATGTCTGGGTTTTGCGTGTCTAAGGCAAACCATTCTACTTCTACCAAATCTTGGTCAACGGGCTCTACGCCGTAAAACCAACCTTTCCAAAACCAATCCAAGTCCACACCCGACGCATCTTCCAAAGTACGGAACAAGTCCGCAGGCGTTGGTGACTTAAACGCCCAACGACGGCTGTACTCTTTGAACGCATAATCAAACAATTCACGTCCCATCACGGTTTCGCGCAAAATGTTGAGGGCCGTCGCTGGCTTTGCGTACGCACTTGCCCCTGCGTTGATGAGGTTGTCGGACATGGTCATAATCGGCACCAAATTTTTGGGATCTTGCTTCATGTAATCCACAATCATTTGAGGCTCACCACGGCGCGTTGGGTAGTCTTTGTCCCACTCTTTTTCGGTCAAATACTGCATAAAAGTGTTCAAACCTTCGTCCATCCACATCCACTGACGTTCGTCGTTGTTGATAATCATTGGGAAAAAGTTGTGGCCTACTTCGTGAATAATTACCCCAATCATTCCATATTTCGTTGCTTCCGAATACGTGCCATCGGCTTCAGGACGGCCGCCATTAAAAGAAAGCATCGGATACTCCATCCCACCGATGGGGCCGTGGCACGAAATGGCGACGGGATACGGGTAGTCCACCGAGAATTTTGAATAGGTTTTGACGGTATGCGCCACGACTTCGGTCGAATATTTGCCCCAAAGTGGATTTCCTTCTTTGGGATAAAACGACATGCACAGTACTTTTTTTCCCGCTACTTCCTGCATTTTTCCGTCCCAAATGTACTTTCTGGACGTCGCAAAGGCTACATCACGTACATTATCGGCTTTGAAAATCCACGTTTTTTTGCCCGAAGGTTTTCCTTTTTCGGCTTTCTCACGCTCTTCTTGCGACGAAATCACCACCACTTTCTCCGAAGTTTTGGCTTTTTCAAAGTTTTTCAATTGCGTAGGTGTCAGTACTTGAGCCGCATTTTGCAACTCGCCCGTTGCTCCCAAAACGTGGTCATCGGGTACAGTAATGGCCAATTTAAAGTTACCAAAGTTCAGCGCAAACTCACCTTGGCTGTAATATTGCTTATGCTGCCAGCCCGTTACGTCGTCATAAACGCACAAGCGAGGATAAAACTGTGCAATTTCATAGACGTTATTACCATCTTTGAACACCTCAAAACCCGTTCGGCGCCCCCCTTTGGCAACTTCTACGATTCGGTAATTCCAGTCAATCGAAAAAGAATACGTTTGTTTTGGTAAAATAGGCTGGGGCAAATCAATCCGCATCATCGTTTGGTTGATGGTATAGCGAAGCGGCTTTCCCGTTTTTGCATCTTTAACTGCCTGAATATTATAACCATAATCCGCATTTGAATAATTCATATCGGTAATGGTCGAAAGACTCGTCATCGTTGTTTGATTTCCCAAATCGCCCGTTCTTGTAATGGGTCCAGGAGAATTTTTGGCAAACAAATTTTGGTCAAGCTGAATCCACACGTAAGGCAGCGCATCGGGCGACTGATTAAAATACGTAATGGTTTCGGTACCAATGATTTTGTTATTGGCCTCGTCCAGTTCCACCTTGATGTCATAATCGGCGCGTTGCTGCCAATAATCTTTTCCAGGCGCACCCGAAGCCGTTCGGTAAGTATTAGGCGTAGGAAGAGCCGTACCCAATTGTTCAAAACGGTCATTGGCGTGGTAGTTGGGCATGGTGGGTGCTTGCGCCCACGTCAGCCCTGCATAAAATAGTGAGATGATGAAGGAAATTTTTCTCATGAGAAATTTAAGAATTGGTTTTCATTCAAAAATACAAAAAAGGGGGTTAAAGCCGAAGGTAATGCTACTTAACACGCAGATTTGCCGATGAATCATTTTATTTTGGCACAAAAAAGCCCCTTCCTGTTTGGGAAGAGGCTTCTAAATATACGATTTACCGACTGTATTAAGCAGCAGGTTCGTTGTTCATTACTTCAGTTTGCTTACGGATAGAAGCCATGTGAATCAATTCAAACAACTCTTCTACGAAATCTGGGTACAAATTGAGTTGTTTTCCCAAATCAGCGCGGCTTTTACGAAGCTGTCTCCAACGATCCATTTGAAGAACGGCTACGTTGTTATCACGCTTGTATTCGCCAAGTTGTTCTACCAATGACATACGCGTACCCAAAGCTTCGAGCAATTCGCGGTCAAGGTTATCCAATTTGCTACGAAGCGTATCCAATTGGCTTTGGTAATCTGTTCCGTACTCTGCTTTACGAACGTGTAATTCGTGCAACATTTCGCCCAATGCGTGCGGCGTCAATTGCTGAGAAGCATCCGACCACGCTTTGTCTGGGTCACGGTGAGACTCAATAATCAAACCATCGTAGTTTAAGTCCAAAGCACGTTGTGCCAACTCAAACAAATACGCGCGCTTACCTGCCATGTGGCTTGGGTCACCAATCATCGGAAGCTCAGGGAACATGGTTTTGAGTTCGATGGCGATGTTCCACATTGGTGAGTTGCGGTATTTTGTTTCTTGCGCATTCGAGAAACCACGGTGAATCGCACCCAATTTCTTGATACCAGCACGGTTGATACGCTCAAACGCACCAATCCACAACGCTAGGTCAGGGTTTACTGGGTTTTTGATAAGCACAGGTACGTCAACTCCTTGAAGCGCATCGGCCAAGTCTTGTACGTTGAATGGGTTCACGGTGGTACGAGCACCTACCCATAAAATATCGACGCCGTATTTAAGAGCAAGCTCAATGTGCTGAGGCGTTGCTACTTCAACGGCAATAGGCAATCCAGTTTCTTTTTTAGCATCTACCAACCAAGGCAACGCTGCTTCGCCCATTCCTTCAAAGCTGCCCGGACGCGTACGAGGTTTCCAAACCCCCGCTCTGATTACGTTGGCATATCCTTCTGCTTTGATTTGACGAACGGTATCACGTACTTGGTCTTCTGTTTCGGCACTACATGGTCCTGCGATAACGAGCGGCTTCCCTCCCGTATCAACCCACGAGCTCATTGGTAAAATGTCTAAGGTGGCACCCATAACTGAGAAAAAATTAATTAGTACAACAATCTATAGTAACAATTTGAAAGCGATTAAATCTTCGTAATTTTGCAACCGTTTTGACAGTCCGCCGCGTCATGGGGATAATCCCCTGAAAATCCGACGATTCGGAACGTACAATTTCATTTATCAACAAAACACTACTACTATGCCTTTAAGTGTTGCATCGCCCAAAACGGGTGTTTCATTTGATGACACTTCGGTCGCATTTTCGTCCAAGTCTAATGGCCAGCTCAAGAAAACCTATTGGTTATTCTCGATGATGAATCAGGTTTGGCTTGTAAAATTAGGAACTTTTTTTATAAAACTCTCTCTTTTGTTGAGATTGCCCGTGAAGGGTCTCATAAAAACTACTTTATTCAACCAATTTTGTGGTGGAGAAGATATTAAAGAATGCGAAAAAACAATACAATATTTGGCAAAATCGAACGTCGGCACAATTTTAGACTACTCTGTCGAGGGAGAAGACGATGAAAAGAGTTTTGACAAAACTGCTAACGAAATTTCGCTAACTATCGAAAAAGCAGCAAATAACAAAGCCATTCCGTTTTCAGTTTTCAAGGTAACTGGCGTTGGTTCAACCCCACTTATGGAAAAAATTCAGGCGGGAGAAGAGCTTAATTCCTCAGAACAACAAGCTTTTGAACGCATTAAACAACGCGTGGATGCTTTGTGCAAGAAAGCGGCCGAGTTGAACGTTAAGATTTTTGTGGATGCCGAAGAAAGTTGGATTCAAAATGTCATTGACCAACTGGCCTACGACGGTATGAAAAAATACAACACGCAGACCCCCATCGTTTACAATACATTTCAGATGTATCGCCACGATATGCTTGAAAACCTCAAAAAAGCCACGCGCGAAGCCAAAGCAGCGGGTTATCTGTTGGGGGTAAAACTCGTAAGAGGTGCGTACTTTGAAAAAGAACGTCTGCGTGCATACGAAAATGAGTACCAAGATCCTATCCACGCCACCAAAGAAGACACCGACCGCGACTATAACAAAGCCCTTGAATTTTGCCTTGAAAACCGCGACGTTATTTCAATTTGTTTGGGAACGCACAACGAACATAGTTGCCAACTTTGCATCGAAGCGATGGAAAAACTCCATATTCCGCACAACGACCCGCACGTTTGGTTTGCACAACTCCTAGGCATGAGCGACAATATTTCTTACAATTTGGCCAATGCAGGCTATAACGTCGCCAAATACGTACCTTATGGCCCCGTAGAAACGGTCATGCCTTACTTATTTCGCCGCGCCGAAGAAAACAAGTCGATAGCTGGCCAAAGCAGTCGTGAATATTTATTAATAAAACGTGAAGTAGAAAGACGTCATCAACAACGTATTTCTCAGTAAATTGCAGGCGCAACCCATTTGCCCAACACAGGTTACACTAGATAATTGATAGCTGAATGACGAGTCATACCGCCAAGAACCCACTAAAGTTTTTTTTGTTTGCCCTTCTACTGATTGCGGTAGATCAAGCGTCTAAGTTGCTCGTCCACCATTACATGGCTCCTGGTTTTGCAGGTCAAGTCCGTCTCATTGGCGATTGGTTCAAGCTGTACTATGTCACCAACCCAGGCATGGCCTTCGGAATGCAGATTGACCACGAGTATGGCAAGTTGTTTTTGACTACTTTCCGTTTGGGGGCAATGGTGTTTATCGCTTGGTACATCGTTCGGCTCTCAGTACGCGGAGCAACCAGCGGATTGCTTTGGGCAATGGCCATGATTTTAGCGGGAGCCATCGGCAACCTCATTGACAGTATTTTTTACGGGGTTTTAATCGGCAATGCGCCTTACGGCTCTCCTACTCCTTGGTTTCACGGACAGGTAATCGACATGGTTTTTGTTGATTTTTGGGAAGGTTTTGTACCTGAATGGGTACCTGTGTGGGGTGGCCAATACTACACAACGCCGATTTTCAACTTTGCCGACGCTTGTATTTTCGTTGGGGTGTGTATCATCCTTATTTTTCAAGGCACCTTTTTCCCGCGCTTGGATGACCCCGAAGAAGTAGCCGAAAGCGATGAAACAACGGAGTCAGTGAAAATAGAGCAACTTACTGAAAATGAAACAACTACTACCTCTGACGACGACATTATTGTCGCTTCAGAAGCCCCTACGGAGGCCAACGAACATACATTACTCGAAAGTAGTGTAGTTGAACATAACAACGAAGTGGCGGAAGCTCCCAGCACGCCCTCTTCTGAACCAATCGAAGAAATCATACCGCCCGCAGCATCTCCTCTTTCAGAAGTACCTGACACGAGTTCTAAAGACACTAACGCATAAAAAAGGGGCTTTGCAGCCCCTTTTTCTTTTCGCCTCTTCCTTACGCCTCTATTTTTGCTTCCGAAATATTCTCAAAAGCGACTTCTCCTTCTTCATTCAGTTCCATCATAATGACCGCATCTTTCTGGATTTTACCCGAGAGAATCTGCTTTGATAACTCATTCAAGATTCGACGCTGCAAGACTCTTTTGAGGGGTCTCGCACCAAACGCGGGGTCATAACCTTCTTCTGAAAGTTTCACCAAAGCTTCGTCGGTAGCATCTAAAGTTACTCCTTGTTCGGCCAATAAGTCTTTGATGTGATTGAACTGAATCCGAACGATTTGTTTCAAATTATCGCGGCCAAGTGGGTCAAAGAGCACAATTTCATCGATACGGTTCAAAAACTCTGGTCTTACCGACTGTTTTAACAAACCTAAAACATCGTTTTTGGCTTCTTCTTTGAAGTATAGCTTCCAGCCTTTCTCAATCTTATTGCCCGCTTCTTTAAACTTCTCCATGATGATGTCGCTGCCGATGTTCGACGTCATGATGATGATGGTGTTTTTGAAGTTAGCCAAACGACCTTTATTATCGGTCAAACGTCCATCGTCCAATACCTGCAACATCACATTCCAAACGTCGGGGTGCGCTTTTTCGATTTCGTCCAACAAAATCACGCTGTAAGGTTTACGACGTACGGCTTCCGTCAATTGTCCGCCTTCATCGTAACCCACGTAGCCTGGAGGCGCTCCCACCAAACGACTTACAGCGTGGCGCTCTTGGTATTCGCTCATGTCGATGCGCACCATGGCATTGTCGTCGTTAAACAAGTAATTCGCCAGCGTTTTGGCTAATTCTGTTTTACCAACTCCCGTTGGCCCAAGGAATAGAAAACTACCAATCGGGCGTTTGGGGTCTTGCAAACCTGCTCTCGAACGACGTACCGCATCGGCTACCGCTTCAATGGCTTCCTCCTGACCCGCTACTCGTTTTTGAAGTTCGGATTCCAAGTTGAGCAACTTTTCACGCTCACTTTGCAGCATTTTACTCACGGGAATACCCGTCCATTTAGCGACTACTTCCGCAATATTTTCGGCCGTTACTTCCTCCTGAATCAACTGCTCTCCGCTAATCGACTGTTGCCCGCTTTCTCCTAACCGTTTTTCGATTTCTGGAATTTTACCGTAACGAAGTTCCGCTACTTTTCCATAATCTCCCGTTCTTTCGGCTTGTTCGGCTTCAAGGCGTAGCTGCTCTAGTTGCTCTTTCAACGCGCGGAGTTCGCTAATTTTTCCTTTTTCTAACTCCCACTGCGCCTTAAATTCGTTACGTTCTTCGTTCAAATCCGCCAACTCTTTGTTAAGTCTAGCTTCTTTTTCTTTGTCATTCTCCCGTCGAATCGCCTCGCGCTCAATCTCTAACTGCATGATACGGCGGTTCAAATCGTCGAGTTCTTCGGGAACCGAATCCATTTCTAAGCGCAACTTCGCCGCCGCTTCGTCCATTAGGTCAATGGCTTTGTCGGGCAAAAAACGGTCAGAAATATAGCGACTCGACAACTCAACGGCCGCAATGACCGCATCGTCCTGAATCCGAACGCCGTGGTGGAGTTCGTATTTGTCTTTGATACCCCGCAAGATACTAATCGCATCAGCCTCGTTGGGTTCATCGACGGTCACTACCTGAAAACGGCGCTCCAGCGCTTTGTCTTTCTCGATGTACTTTTGGTACTCTTTGATGGTAGTAGCCCCGATGGTATGGAGTTCGCCCCGCGCGAGGGCAGGCTTGAGTAAGTTGGCAGCGTCCATCGCGCCCTCACCGCCCGCCCCCGCCCCGATGAGCGTATGGATTTCGTCAATGAATAAAATAATTTGACCTTCAGAGTCGGTCACTTCTTTGATTACCGCCTTCAAACGCTCTTCAAATTCGCCTTTGTATTTGGCACCCGCGATGAGTAAACCCATGTCGAGCGATACAATTTCTTTTTCTTTCAACTGCTCGGGCACGTCGCCTTGCACAATGCGCTGCGCTAAACCCTCTACGATGGCCGTTTTCCCTACTCCTGGTTCACCCAAAAGCATGGGGTTGTTTTTGGTACGACGCGCCAAGATTTGAAGCACCCGACGGATTTCGTCGTCGCGCCCAATCACGGGGTCAATCTTGCCCGAGCGTGCCAATTGGTTTAAGTTTTTGCTGTATCGTTCCAACGAACGGTACTTTGCTTCGGCATTTTGGTCTTTCACTGGATTATTCTTCCCTCTTAATTCTTTGATAGCTGCTACTAATTCTTTTTCTTTCAATCCCACCTCTTTCATCAGCTGGGCGGTGCTGTCTTTGCCCGCCGATAAGCCCACTAGGAGGAGTTCTACGCTTACATATTCGTCATTAAATTCTTTTAGATAGCTTTGGGCCTTTTGGAACGTGGCGTTGAGGTCATTGCTAAGATATTCGGTATTGGCCGAGCCTGCTACGCGCGGATAACCGTTGATGATAGTTTCAAGTCGTGTATTGACATTTGGGAGTGCGACATTCAGCTTTTTGGCTAAAAACTGCGACGTGTTGGGATCTTCTTCCAAAATCGCTTTTAGAATGTGTCCCGTTTCAACAACTTGCTGCTGCTTGCCCTGGGCAATTTGCACAGCGTGTTGAACAACTTCTTGGGCTTTGATGGTATATTGATTAAAGTTCATGGCTTCGGTGCTTGTGCACGGGTTCTGCTGTTGGTTAATTGGTTTGTTGACAATGATTTATCAATTGTCGTGCCGATGCAAAAAAGCGGAAATTTTGGCATCATTTTGCCCGTTAAATCAAAAATTATAGACAAAATGGCGGATTTATTCGTAATTTTGGCACTATGTCGAGTCCCATTTTTATTCATACACAGGCGGAGTTTGAGCGTGTCGTAGAGCGATTAAACCACTTCCCAGCCATAGCGATTGATACTGAATTTGATAACAATCATTATGCCTATGGCTTTACCCTTTGTTTGTTTCAAGTAGCTACCTCCGATGCGTGTTATTTGATTGATCCCTTTGAGGTAAAAGACTTGTCGGCGCTATGGCGCGTGATTGAAAACCCAGCGGTCGAAAAAGTAATCCACGACAGTGGCGAGGATTTTCGTCTGCTTTATCTTCACGGATGCTCTCCCCGTAATATCTTCGATACCAGTGTAGCCACGAAGCTGCTTTGTTTTGAAAAAATTGGTTTGGCAAGTGTGTTGGGCGAAGTGTTGGGTATTGAGTCGAGCAAGAAAAAGCAGCAGAGCAATTGGCTGAAACGCCCGCTCTCCGATATGCAGCTTGACTACGCGGCCAATGATGTCATTTATCTCCTTGAACTTCGCGACAAATTAACGGAACGCCTTCAGCAGCAAGGACGCTGGGAGTGGTTTCAACAAAGTATGGCATTTTTGGAAAATAAAAGCTACGTTCCCAAAACACGTAATACGTTTTTGAGCCCCAAAGAACAGCGCGATTTTAGCCCGTTTGACCAACATATTTTAAGTGAATTATATCGTTTTCGCGATGAGCAAGCGCGCCGTTTTGGAAAGCCAACTTACCAAATACTTACCGATGCTCAAGTACACCAAATCCTCATTGACCCAACAACGCTCACCAACTGGCTACAGTTAAAAGGATTAAATCCTCGTATGCAAACACCTTGGGCAGTGGACCAACTCAAACAAGTTATTCACCAAGCCAAAACCGAGGGAACGAAGCGCCAACTTTTGCACGAAAGGGTAAAACCCAGCCCGCAAGAATTTGCCGAAATGCAGCAACGAGCCACCCGAAGTAATGCCCTGCGTGAAGGCACTTTTCTTCCCATGAAGCGTTGGATTGAAGAAAAATACGGGTCGCTTTTTGTTCCTTACATTCTCAGTAATGAGGTCATTAGTACCCTTATTGGGGGAGAATTAAAACTGACCGACATTGGCCCGCCGTTTCAGCAAACCATCATCCGAGAGGCTGCTTCGGCACTTTCGATTGATATTTCCGCTTTTGGCTAACAGCCTGTCTCCCTAACCACGTCTAATATGCTCAAGCGATACTTATTCTGGATTATTGGGGGACTGGCGGCTGGCCTTATCAGTTATTTTGTCTTGTTTCCGCAGGTTTGGCATTGCCAATGGGTCAGTTTTTCTGATTTTAAAGCACTCAACGCTCACTTCTACGTCAGTCCCAAATCCTCTGCCAAACATCACCAATACGCCCAAAAAGTAGTGGCTGAGGCAGAAAAACGAATCCACAGCTTTTGGGGCGGCCGACAAGGGAAACCGACAATCATTGTTTGCTACGACCCGCAAGAATATGCGAAATATTGCCACAGCGACGAAGGAGCGGGCTGTAGTATCGGAACACCGTGGGGAGCTTCTTATGTGGTACTCAATTTGGACGGTATCAATACCGATGTCATCGCGCACGAAATGTGTCACGATGAACTTTTTACACGGCTCGGTTGGTGGAAAACCACCCAACAAATTCCGCAGTGGTTCAACGAAGGGCTTGCCTTGATGGTTGATTATCGTTTTGTAGAAAATAAACCTCCCGCCCAGCGCTACTTAGATTACAAAGATGAATGTGATTATATTTCGAGCGGTGGGCAAGTAACCCTCGCGCTTACCGAAATTAGCTCAATGCGTGGATTTTTTACGGGTCCCGAAGGCCGTGTTATGTTGGCCTACATGACTTCGGGAATGGAAGTGTCTCGTTGGCTGGCCGCCGCAGGACAACCTGCCATCCCCGTTCTCATCAAGCACCTTCGTGAAGGGCGTGACTTTCAAGACGTTTATCAGCAATTAGAAGCTAATAAACAGCCCTAACCCGTTTTATGGATTCATTTTCAGCTTCAAAAACTCAGCCGTGTAGTTATTTTCCAGCGCCAGCATACTCTCGGGCGTACCCGCAAACGTAATGTAGCCGCCTTTATCGCCCCCTTCAGGCCCCAAATCAATAATCCAATCGGCCGATTTAATCACTTCGACGTTGTGCTCAATGACAATCACCGTATCTCCCTGATTAACCAGCGCATTGATGGATTTTAACAATTTTTGAATGTCGTGAAAATGGAGTCCCGTGGTAGGTTCGTCAAAAATAAACAATGAACGCCCTTGATTTGGATTGGATTTACTCAAGAAGAAGGCCAATTTCACCCGCTGCGCTTCGCCTCCTGATAAGGTATTGGACGATTGTCCCAACTTGATGTAACCAAGCCCCACATCTTTCAAAGGTTGAAGACGTTCGGCCAATTTAGGTTCTTCTTGCTGGAAGAAATCAATGGCTTCGTCAATCGTCATATTTAAAATATCCGAAATATCGGCCGAGTTTCCATCGGGACGTTGATAACGGACATCGAGTACTTCTTGTTTGAAACGCTTTCCGCTACAGCCTTCACATTTAAGGTAAATATCGGCCATGAACTGCATTTCAATTTTTACTTGGCCTTCGCCTTGGCACGTTTCGCAGCGCCCACCTTCCACGTTAAATGAAAAATGGGATGGCTTATACCCCCGCGCTTTGGCCAAAGGCACATCACTCATCATTTGGCGAATGTAGTCATAGGCTTTGATGTACGTAACGGGATTGGAACGAGAGGATTTTCCAATCGGATTCTGGTCCACCATTTCTAGGTTGTCAATGCGCTCAACGCTTCCCGTCAGGTTGGCGTATTTGCCTGCATCTTCGTTGTACTCTCCTTTTACGCGAGCCAAGGCGGGGAATAAAATCTTCCGAATCAACGTAGATTTCCCCGAACCCGACACCCCCGTTACCACCGTGAGCGTTCCTAACGGAAATTTCACGTCCACGTCTTTCAGGTTATTTTCTTTGGCTCCCGTCAACTCCAACCAATGCGTCGCTTTCCGTCGGAAGGTGGGGACGGGCACTTTGTCGCGGCCTGTGAGGAAGTCGATGGTGTGGGATACAACCCCACCCCTGCCCCTCCCCTGTAAGGGAGGGGTTGTGATATCCTTTCCTTCATTCTCTTGAAAAACATCTTTTTGCTCTTTTAAAACTGAATTAGTACTTGAACTACTTAATTCCTCTCTGATTTTGCTTAAAACCTTTTCTATACTCTCAAAAACTTCTTCATTTTGAAAGCGTATCACTTTAAATCCTAATTCTTGAAGGTGCTTTGTACGAATAACATCATAATCTACCTGTTGATTGTGCACTTCACCATCTAATTCGATAATAAGCTGTTTCTCAAGACAAACAAAATCAGCAATATATTTTTCAATGGAATGCTGGCGACGAAATTTAACACCTAATTGCTCTTTTCGTAAATACTCCCAGAGTGTCTCCTCAGCCCTCGTTGGATTTTTACGATTTTGACGAACGTCCTCTTTTATTGACTTCCATGTTTCTGGAGAACTATGATAAAACGGACGTCCATAAGAAGGATTATCAGAAAGACCATCCCCCTCCCTAACAGGGGAGGGGTTAGGGGTGGGGTTGAGAATCTCCTCCCAACTTCCCTGCCAAACCACTTCTCCGCCCAAATTTCCTGCATCTGGGCCGATGTCGATGATTTGGTCGGCGGCGCGCATGACTTCTTCTTCGTGCTCGACCACAATCACTGTATTTCCCATATCGCGCAATGACTCCAGCACACTTACCAACTTTCGGGTATCACGGGGGTGAAGACCAATGCTTGGTTCATCCAAAATGTACATCGAACCCACCAATGCACTCCCCAGCGAAGTCGCCAACTTAATCCGTTGAAATTCACCCCCCGAAAGTGAGTTGGTGAGGCGATTGAGGGTCAAATACCCCAATCCTACCCGATTCATATATTCCAAACGGTTTTCAATTTCAATCAAAATTCGTTTGGCTACGCCATACTGGAAATCGGGAATGGTTAGTTTTTTGAAAAATTGCAGTACTTCCGAAATCGGCATCAAAACCAAATCGGTGATAGATGTACCATTTATTTTGACGTAACTAGCATCTTGACGCAAGCGTGAGCCCCGACATTCGGGGCAGTTTGTTCGCCCGCGATACCTCGATAGCATCACGCGGTACTGCACTTTGTGGGTTTGCGATTCTAAATGGTCGAAAAAAGCCGTTAGACCTTCAAAATAGCTATTTCCCGTCCAGAGTAATGTTTTTTGTTCTTCGGTCAAATCTTTATAAGCACGGTGAATCGGGAAATCAAAACGGATGCCGTGACGCAACAAAGGAGCCTGCCATTCGCTCATTTTTTCGGAGCGCCAGGGGGCAATTGCTCCTTCAAATACCGAAAGGTTTTTGTCGGGGATAACCAGTTCGGGGTCTAAGCCCAGTACTTTTCCAAAACCTTCGCAGCGCTTGCAAGCCCCATAAGGATTATTAAAGCTAAAGAGGTTGACGCTCGGCTCTTCAAATTTTAGCCCATCCAATTCAAACTTATCAGAAAACGAACGTTTTTCGCCACCGACGACTTTTATCCAACACAGCCCTTCTCCTTCAAAAAAGGCCGTTTGCACCGAATCCGAAAGACGGAATAGTGTATCTTCATCCTCGTGCTTAATGGCTGCTCGATCCACCAAAATAAATAACTCCGTTCCCTCCAAAACTCCCTCAACATTACCTTCCTCCAATAGCTCCTCTATCGAACGTGTTTCGTCATTGACCACGATTCGCGTGTAGCCTTTGGAAAGTAGAATGGTTAATTCTTGTTCGAGCGTACGATTTTCTTTGATGATAAGCGGTGCCAAAACCATTGCCCGCGTCCCTTCCTCGTGGCCCATGAGGTAATTGACCACGTCGGTAACGGTATCTTTACGAACCACTTCCCCCGAAACGGGCGAATGAGTTACTCCAATTCGGGCAAAAAGCAATTTCAAATAATCGTAGATTTCGGTGGTAGTGCCCACCGTTGAGCGTGGATTCCGTGTATTGACTTTTTGTTCAATGGCGACCGCAGGCGAGATTCCCTTGATGTAGTCCACTTCGGGTTTTTCCATTCTTCCCAAAAACTGACGGGCGTAGCTGCTCAAGCTTTCGACGTACATGCGTTGGCCTTCGGCAAAGAGTGTATCAAAAGCTAAGGAAGACTTTCCTGAGCCCGATACGCCCGTCACAACTACGAGTTTGTTTCGTGGAATGGCAACATCAATATTTTTGAGGTTATTGACTCTTGCACCTTTGATAAGGATAAATTTCTTGGGGTCTAGTCCTTCAAAATCAGGAGATAAATCAGTCGGATTACTTGTAGTTTGATTCATTGGGCTGGTTTGCAAAACTCACAAAAATAGGGAAAACGGCTCCGATATACTAACAATCGCTGAGGTGAGTTTTGGGGTTATAACAAAAAATCGGAGCAATTTGTCTCTTGACAAACCGCTCCGATTGAAAGAATGTTTTATTGACTGCTAGTATTGTTCCAATAAGTACTTAATAACATCCGTAGTGGTCACAATTCCAACGAGTTGGCCATTTTCGATAACGGGCAAGGCGTGGTATTCTTCCGAAGCTAGAATTTCTGCCACTTCTTTAATACTCAAAGCTGCCTCTACCGTACGAGGTTTTTGGGTCATTACTTGTGAAATACTCAACATCTCCAAAATGGCTTCATCGGCACCTTCTTGGTTTTCAAACAAAGAACTGAAGGTCAAACGATTAATATCGGTACTGCTAATGATTCCCACCACGTCGTGTCCTTCCAAAACTGGAACGTGTCGAATGTGGTTTTTCTTTACTAAGTCAATAACATCATGCAAATCGTCAGAAACTTGAACAGTAGCCACGTTTTTGGTCATAATGTGCGAAATTGGTTCTCTTCTTTTCATTGGGAGGATTGATTGATTGTGATGCCCAATAGTACCCTCTTTCTGGCAGAACCTTTATGACCAATGCTACCGTTTTACACTGCTTTTAATCATGTTTCCGAAAAATCGCTTACGGTAGTATCACACGGTCGATGACGTGAATTACGCCATTGGTTGCTACCACATCGGCCGAAGTCACGGTGGCATTGTTTGTTCCGTTGCCAGCGCCACGTACCTGCACTGTCGAGCCCAATGTCACAGTAAGTGGAGCTTGACCTGCCGAAGCAACTGTGCCTGCTACAAGATTGGTAGAAAATACTCGGCCAGCCACGACGTGAGCAAGCAATACGTTAGTCAAAGTGGTTAAAGTTGCGCCACTAGCGGCATTAATCGCTTCTATGCTGTTAAAAGGTGTGGCTTGAAATGCTGCGTTTGTAGGAGCAAATACTGTGTACGGTGAGCTACCAGTCAAGACCGCCGTAACCGTTGCTCCCACTGCTGGGTTTGCTTGAATCACTTTGTTAAGCGCCGCTACCAAAAACGTAAAGTTTGTATTTCCTTGAGCAACTTGGAGAAGATTACCCGCTGGCGGTAACAATACGCGATTGATAACGTGAATGACCCCGTTGTCAGCAGCTACGTCGGCCGCAATCACTCTAGCGCCGTTGATAGACACCCCAGCAGTACCTTTGGTAACGTAGGCTTTCGCTCCACTCAAGGTTGTTACTTCCGTGTTACTTGCCGTTGGAAGGTCGGTAGAAAGATTTTTTGTTGCCAATACGTGGTACTGCAATACCGCTTTAAGTGTATTTACGTCTAGGCTGTTCACCGTAGCGAGGTCGAGACCTGACGCGGTAAAGGCTGCATCATTGGGCGCAAAAACCGTTAGGGCACCTCCCCGCAACGCATCCGCTAGTCCAGCGCGAGTCACCGCCGCTCTTAAAATTGTGAAGTCATTGTTTTGAAGAACTACATCTGTAATGGTGTTTGAAGTGGGTTCGTCTTTCTCACAGCTCACTAGAAAGAGGCTACTTACTAAAACTGTCAATGCCAATGAAGCTGTTTTGAGCGTTTTCCAATAGATGTTCATGGTTTTAAAAAGTTTATAAGTGTAGATAATTGTTTAAAAACACCCATATAACTTTTTGTGCAAGGCAAATTGTTTAACTTTTACTAAAAAAAATTAAACAAAAATATGCTCAATAAAAAAAATAAGGCTTTCGAATAAACCGAAAGCCTTATTTTTCAATAACTTATGAATTTATTATTGCGCCTCTGCTTGTGCATATTCTTCCACTGGAATACACGCACAAACCAAGTTACGGTCTCCGTAAGCCGAATCAATACGGCTTACACTTGGCCAAAACTTATTGAAACGCAAATGAGGCAATGGAAAAACTGCTTTCTCGCGACTGTAAGGGCGATCCCAGTTTTCGGTCAACGCGGTGCGAACCGTATGTGGGGCATTTTTCAACACGTTATTTGCTTTGTCGGCCACGCCTTCTTCCACTTCACGGATTTCGGCACGGATGCTCAACAGTGCGTCGCAGAAACGGTCTAATTCGGCTTTTGATTCTGATTCGGTTGGCTCAATCATCAACGTACCTGCTACTGGGAACGACAAGGTTGGTGAGTGAAAACCATAATCCATCAAACGCTTAGCGAGGTCTTCGGCCTCAATACCAGCTGCTTTAAACGGGCGACAGTCCACAATCATTTCGTGAGCACAACGTCCGTTAGTTCCCGTGTACAAAATTTCAAATTGCCCTTCAGCCGACAAGCGTTGCTTGATGTAGTTGGCGTTTGTGATGGCCATTTTGGTCGCATTCGTCAATCCTTCGCCTCCCATCATAGCGATGTAAGCGTGCGAAATAGTCAGAATGCTTGCCGAGCCGTAAGGCGCGGCAGAAACGGCTCCAGCCCTCTTGTCTCCAATGAGGGGGTTGTTAATTCCCCCATTGGGGCGATCCGCCGCTGCGGTTAGGGGGCTATTAACATGCCCTGGCAAATGCGGCACTAAGTGTGCTGCTACGCCGATAGGCCCCATCCCTGGTCCACCACCACCGTGAGGGATACAGAATGTTTTGTGCAAATTGAGGTGACAAACATCCGCTCCAATGGTCGCAGGACTCGTAAGCCCTACTTGGGCGTTCATGTTTGCACCATCCATATACACTTGTCCACCGTGACTGTGGATAAGTGAACAAATATCAATAATGCTTTCCTCAAACACCCCGTGGGTTGACGGATACGTCACCATCAAACACGAGAGTTCGTTGCTGTATTGTTCGGCTTTCGCTTTTAAGTCTTCTACGTCAATGTTTCCGCGCTCGTCACACTTCGTCACGACGACCTTCATCCCTGCCATTACCGCTGAAGCTGGATTGGTACCGTGCGCCGACGACGGAATCAAGGCCACGTTGCGGTGACTTTCTCCGCGCGCTTCGTGATAGGCACGAATCGTCAATAAACCAGCGTATTCACCTTGCGCTCCCGAGTTTGGCTGAAGCGACATGGCGGCAAAACCTGTGATTTCGCACAACCAATCGTTTAAGTGCTTGAACAACAGCTGATACCCTTCCGTTTGGAACGTAGGAGCAAATGGGTGCATTTTACCAAACTCTGGCCAAGTCACTGGAATCATTTCGGCCGTAGCGTTGAGTTTCATCGTACAGCTTCCCAACGAAATCATCGAGTGAACCAACGATAAATCTTTGTTTTCCAACGACTTCAAGTAGCGAAGCATGTCGTGCTCCGTATGATAGTTGCTGAATACGGGATGCGTCAAGTAGGCCGACTGACGAGTCAAATTAGCAGGTAACGATACCTCTACTTCATCAGGGATGCTCATTTCGATACCTTCACCCGATGCCGTTGCAAACAAATCCAACAATTCAATCAAGTTGGCAAATGTTTTCGCTTCGTCAAACGATACTCCTACCGAACCATTAGCGTTGAAACGCAAATTGATACCACGCTTACGAGACTCTTCTTCAAGCTGCTCTGCATTACGAACATTGACCGTCACCGTATCGAAGTAATTTTGCGTCGTTACTTCGTAACCCATTTCTGAAATAGCATCGGCAAATGCTTTCGTTAAGCCTTGGATTTTTGAAGCAATGCTTTTTAAACCTTCTGGCCCGTGATAAACTGCATAAGCAGCAGCCATCACCGAAAGTAGTACTTGGGCAGTACAGATATTTGAGGTAGCTTTTTCTCGGCGAATGTGCTGCTCACGCGTTTGGAGCGCCATACGCAAGGCACGATTTCCTTCCGTATCTACCGATACTCCAATGATACGGCCAGGAATCTGACGTTTGTAAGCATCTTTTGTGGCGAAAAATGCCGCATGTGGCCCACCGTATCCCATCGGAACGCCAAAACGTTGTGCCGAACCGACTACTACGTCTGCGCCCATTTCGCCTGGGGCTTTCAACAACGTAAGGCTTAACAAATCAGCAGCGACTGCTACAAAAACGCTCAGTTCGTGGGCAGCGACAATAAAATCAGTATAATCAATGACCTCTCCGTCGGTGGCAGGATATTGAACCAACACCCCAAAAATGGTAGGGTCAGTCAAATCCACCTTAGAATGGTCGCCTACTACTACATTGATTTCCAACGGAGTAGCACGCGTATAAATCAAATCAATGGTTTGTGGGTGGCAACGATCCGACACAAAAAACGTCTCCGCTTTCTTTTTGGCTCCTGTACGCAAGCTATGAAGCATTGTCATCGCTTCTGCTGCGGCCGTTGCCTCGTCCAAAAGCGACGCGTTGGCAATCTCCATTCCCGTCAAATCAATCACCGCTGTTTGGAAATTCAACAACATCTCCAATCGGCCCTGCGCAATCTCAGCCTGATACGGCGTATAGGCCGTGTACCATGCAGGATTTTCCAAGATGTTACGCAAGATGACATTCGGGACAATCGTATCGTAGTAACCTGTACCAATGTAAGACTGGTAAATGCGGTTGAGGCGTGCTACTTTTTTCAAGTCGTTGAGGTACTCAAACTCCGACTTAGGAGCGGGCAACTCTAGCGGTCTTGCTAAACGAATAGCGGCAGGAACGGTTTGCTCAATCAACTCATCGACGGTACTTACTCCGATGGTTTGTAGCATTTCTTGTAACTCTTCGGGACGTTGGCCGTGGTGACGGCGCTCAAAGGATTCTTGTTGGTGAAGACTGATTTTCATCCGATTTATCAGAGCGGTCTATTGTGTGTAAGATTTCGCAAAATTAGTCAAAAAAAAGGGTCTTTGCTGCGCCTTTTTCTTGGAAAAACAAAAACCAGGGGATAAAGTTTATGTTTTGGGAGTGGAACAAGGATTTTTGTAGTTGCTCTAATTTTTTTGTTGAGGGGCTCATCGTCGTTTGTATTGGTTATTAGTTTTTGATACTTTTGATTCATTCGTCCGTTTAAAATACAACAGCAATGAGCATAACCCATATCATCACCATAGAAACGCAAAGTGCCAATGATTTTGCTTTACTCAAAGGATTAGCTCAACGCCTCGGTCTTCCCACCAAAGAAGTCCACACAGAGACCGCTGACTTGAGTGAGGCTGAACAACTGAAACTGTTAGAACTCGTTGCGGGAAGTTGGAAAGGTGAAGAAACAGGCAATGAATTAAACAGGATGATTCGTACCTCTCGTTATGACAATTCTCGTGAAATAAACCTATGAGCACATTTCTACTTGATACAAACATTTGTGTTCACCTTCTTAAAAATGAGTACGGCATTAAAGAAAAAATTGCCAAAGTCGGGACTACTTCGTGTTTCCTTTCAGAAATTACCATGGCTGAACTGCTGTTTGGAATAGAGAACAGTGCACCTACAAGACGCTCAGAAAATATAAAACGTTTTGATAATCTCAGCCTTCTTTTTTCAAACCGAATCCTATCAATTAGTAATGTGCTTCACGAATATGCCAAACAAAAGGCGAATGTCAGGCGTATTGGTAAGCCCGTAGGCGAGTTTGACTTACTAATTGGCGCAACCGCCATTGTTCATGGTCTAACACTTGTAACAAGAAACACAAAAGATTTTGAGAATCTGGAAGGTATTCAGTTGGAAAACTGGATTGCTCCTTAATCGTATTTTTATGAAAAGACTTTTTTATATTTCGATAGTCATTCTGCTTTTATACGGCCCAATAGCCTTTTCGCAAAATGCTACTTTGCAAATCGACCTCAACAAAGAAATTGGCCCCATGCAACCTGCGTGGGCTTGGTTTGGGTACGATGAGCCCAATTATACGTACATGAAAGACGGCAAAAAGCTGCTGTCTGAGATTTCAGCCCTTAGTCCTGTGCCTGTGTATGTACGCGCTCACAACCTACTCACAACGGGCGACGGCACTCCCGCACTCAAGTGGGGTTCTACCAATGCTTACACCGAAGATACGCAAGGAAATCCTGTCTATGACTGGACAATTGTGGACAAAATATTCGATACGTACGTTGAGCGTGGCATGAAACCAATGGCTCAAATCGGATTTATGCCTGAGGCACTTTCTTCAAAACCACAGCCCTATCGCCACCACTGGTCGCCTGGGCAGCCTTACAATTCCATTTACACAGGTTGGACACACCCTCCTAAAGACTACTCAAAATGGGCCGAATTGGTCTATCAATGGGTCAAACATTCGGTAGAAAGGTACGGTAAAAAAGAAGTAGAAAGCTGGTATTGGGAACTGTGGAACGAACCCGATAGTCCCTATTGGGGCGGTACGGTGCAGGAATATTGCAAATTGTACGATTACTCGGTCGATGCCGTTCGGCGTGCATTGCCCACGGCCAAAATCGGCGGCCCGCACGTCACTGGCCCCGCAGGGCGTCGTGGCGGTGACTTTCTGAAAAAATTCTTGAAGCACTGTGTTTCTGATACCAATTATGTAACAGGAAAAATTGGCACTCCCCTTGATTTTGTAGCCTTCCACGCCAAAGGAGCGCCTAAAGTCGTCAACGGCCACGTTCAGATGAACATGGGTACGCAGCTGCACGATATTTCAACGGGTTTCCAGATAGTCGCCTCTTTTCCCGAATTAAAACACTTACCCATCGTCATCGGGGAATCTGACCCTGAAGGCTGCGCAGCCTGCGGTATGAAAACTGACCCGCAAAACGCCTACCGCAACGGCACGATGTACTCAAGCTACACGGCCGCATCGTTTGCCCGAAAATACGCCTTGGCCGACCTCCATCAGGTCAATTTCAAAGGAGCGGTATCGTGGTCATTTGAATTTGAAGACCAACCTTGGTTCTATGGTTTCCGCGATTTGGCCACCAACGGCGTGGACAAACCCGTGCTGAACGTATTTCGGATGTTTGGTAAAATGAGCGGTAAGCGTATCGAAGTCAGTGGAAATTTGATGTATCCGACCCTCACGGTGCGAGATTCAAGTATTCGAAAAACTACTCCTGACATCGGTGGTTTGGCAGCCAAAGACCATCGTAAAGCCACCGTACTTTTCTGGAATTACCACGACGATGACGTTCCCTCCGCTGCTTCTTCGGTGCAGTTAACGTTTGAGCATCTTCCAGCCAAAAAGGTAAAAATCACCCAATACCGCATCGACAGTCAACACAGTAATAGCTATGAAGTATGGAAAAAAATGGGTTCTCCCACCAACCCTACTTCCGAACAAATAAAAGAGCTTGAGAAAGCGGGACAGTTGGTACAGCTAGGAGCGTCTAAAATCCAAACCGTTCAAAATAATCAACTCGTAGTCACTACTTCCTTAGAGCGTCAAGGAGTAGGGTTGATAACCTTGGAGTGGTAATGATTAGAGCTATTTTTATGCAGGCTGTACAGTTTTCCACTCTTCCCAAAAATGGCGAATCTTTGAGCGATTTACTGTTTGTTCCGCGTGCCAAAGTTCATAGTTTTTTTGCAAATTCACCCAAAACTGTGGTGTATTGCCAAACGCTTCGGCCAACTTTACTGCCATCTCGGGGCTAATACCCGCTCGTCCATTGACAATAGCTGATAAATTGGCGCGAGCAACCCCTAACCCTTCGGCTACTTCCGTGATGGTTAAATTATGCTCGTTAATATAATCCTCACGTAAAATTTCGCCTGGATGCACTGGTGGTAAATTACGTTTTAACATGATTG
The DNA here is from genome assembly GCF_000482465.1 of Runella limosa DSM 17973. GTDB lineage: Bacteria > Bacteroidota > Bacteroidia > Cytophagales > Spirosomataceae > Runella > Runella limosa. The sequence continues at coordinate 458,252 of NZ_KI519420.1, read as the reverse complement.
TCTCTTTTTAGTGATAATCTAAAAAATCTATGTCGTGTATATCACCCCCTTCAAATCGAAAAACAATCCGATAGTTGGGGGTAACTTTGATAGACCAAAAATCTACCAAATCGCCTGTGAGCTTATGGATACCAGAACCCATTGCTTGAATTTGAATATCATCAACCGATGAAACCGCGTCTAACTGATCTAAAATACGGTTAATCTTGCGCAAGTATTGGGGTGGTAGCTTCGCACTGTTGCCCTCAGTGTAATATTGAAACAAGCCTTTGTGGCGAATAGACTGTATCAGACTTGTTTTGTAATGTGTAATATTACACATTACAAACGTATTTTCAAAAACAACAAATCAATACCCTACTTATTCTTCTCAAAATTTCGCAGGAACTCCTCGCGGTCGGTGATTTTAAAATCGGCCTGCCATTCATATTCTAATCCTCGGTGGAGGCCGTGTTGAGCCCCGAAATAGTACATATTTTTCATAGCGGCGATGGTCTGAGCTGAGTTTCCTTTTATTTTTTCAATCACTTGATTAACGGTCGTTTCCAACTCCGTCAAGGGTACCGATTTATTCACTAAGCCTATCCGCTCGGCCTCTTTACCCGGCACAGGTTGAGCCGTAAACGAGAGCTCCATCGCCTTCATCAAGCCTACTTTTTGTTGGAGGCGTTGGGTCATTCCCCATTTAGGCGCAATTCCCCACTTGGTATGCGTGTCACCGATTTGGGCCTCGTCGGCAGCATACACTAAATCAAAGGCAAGCATCAATTCAGTAGCACCCGTGTAACAGTGGCCATTGACTTGGGCAATGGTCACTTGCGGCATGGCTTGCAGCGTCAGGATAAATGCCGCTCCCATTTCCATCACCTCAAAATTAGAAAAGTGCCCCCCTTCAATGCTTTCGTTCAGCGCTTTTAGGTCAACTCCCGCCGACCATGCCCGTCCAGCTCCCGTAACGACAAACACCTTAATAGATTCATCCAACGACACTTTTCGCGCCACATCTGCTAATTCGGCGATGAGATTCGGACTCAGTGCATTCAATACCGATGGGCGGTTAAGGGTCACTTTGGCTATGCCTGCTTCTTGCGAAAAGAGAATATCTTGGTAGGTTGTCATATTTTTCTCGATTAATCTTTCTTAAATATCTGTATTTCTAATCGTAAAACGCTCATTTGCTGGCACATTTTTAGCTAGATTATTTACAGCGTAAAACAATTTCGTCGCTTAAAATCGTTTCTAAAATTGGAGAATCAGCCCTCCGAGACATTTTAATCGTAACTTTGCGGCCTCATTTACTCCAAACCTATGAGGTTTGGTAAACCTTATAGGTTTTACATCGAACTGAAAACAAACTTCTTTAATGTATAAAGGAAAAAAAGTAATCATCGTTATGCCCGCTTACAAAGCGTCGCAAACGTTAGAAAAAACCTACCGAGAAATTCCTTTTGACTTGGTAGATGATATTATTTTGGTAGATGATGCCAGCCCCGACAATACCGTAGAAGTAGCCGAACGTTTAGGAATCAAACACGTCATTCGTCACGATAAAAACAAAGGCTACGGCGGCAATCAAAAAACCTGCTATACCAAAGCACTCGAACTCGGCGGTGACATTGTCATCATGCTTCATCCTGATTATCAGTACACTCCACTGCTCCTTACGGCGATGATTTCTATCATTGGCAACGGCTTGTATCAAGTGGTATTTGGCTCACGGATTTTAGGAAAAGGAGCGCTTAAAGGAGGAATGCCCATGTACAAATACATTGCCAACCGCATTTTAACGCTTTCGCAAAATATTTTGATGAACCAAAAACTCTCGGAATACCACACGGGCTACCGCGCCTTTTCGGGAGAAGTGCTCCGTAGCGTTCCGTTCCAAAAATGCGACGACGATTTTGTATTCGACAACGAAATGATTGCCCAAATTTTCTGGAAAGGGTACGAAATTGCGGAAGTCACCTGCCCTACCAAGTATTTTGAAGAGGCTTCCTCCATCAATTTCCAACGAAGCATGAAATACGGCTTTGGCGTTTTGCGCGTATCAAGCCGCTATTTTTTGGCAAAAATTGGGCTTTGGAAATGGGAGTTGCTCGGCTAAGTTTAGAATGACGAATAAGCAGTGCAAAAAGCGCGGTTGTGAGCAACCGCTGGCACAGTGAGTAACCCTGATTGCTCACAACCAGAGAAAAACAAAAAAGGGCAGCTTTGGGCTGTCCTTTTTGTTCACTGTCGACTGTAAAATATAGACTACCAATTGTTTTTAAGCGTCTTTCCAACCAATCGCGCATCCTACGGCTTTGGTTTGGGTCACTACGACGGGTTTACCCGCCAAAATGTTGTTGACTGCATCTTCCACGTAGCGTTTGGTGACGCCTGCGGGGTCTTGGTAATTATCATCTATGGTTCCAATGTATTGTACCGTGAATTTAGCATTTTCATTTCGTAAAACAAAAACGTGCGGCGTACGCGTTGCACCAAAAGCTTTGGCCACAGCCTGCGTTGCATCTTGTAAATAAGGGAAAGTATAGCCTTTCTCCGTCGCTCGCTTCTTCATATTCTCCATCGACTCATCTTCGTAATCCGAAGCGTCATTAGAATTAATTGCCACGACGGGAAAATTGAGTGCAGCGTATTTTTTATCCAAAGCAATGATGCGCTCTTCGTAGGCTTTAGCAAAAGGACAGTGGTTGCAGGTAAACACCACAATGACCCCTTTTTTGTCTTTGTAATCCGACAAACTTACGGTTCCTCCTTTGGCATTTTGAAGCTTAAACTCAGCTACCGACCCGCCGATTGGATACCCCACAGAAGAAGCCTGCGCGCGTTGCTGTTGGAACAACAACGTCGTTGCGATACTCACTGTCAACGCTGCGAATAATGTCGCCCAAAACTTATTTTTCATGGTCGTTGGTATGTTTGCCATTCTGACGAAATCAAGTTAAAAAGTCACAGAAAATCAGAGAGTTCCTTTTCCAAACGGAGGGCGTCAAGTTTTTGTTCAAAAAACACTTTTTTTCCCTTGGCATTGTTGAATATCAGGGTGGCAGGAATGGCACCTGACCATTCTTTGCTCACCTTCTCAATCCAGCTATTGGCGTCGGGTTCATTGAGCAACCACACTTGCGATGTTAGCTTTCGTTCCGTCACAAAAGGAACAACTCTCGTTGTCAATTCTCTAGCAAAATCCATGCTAATTAAAATCACTTTGAGCTTCTGATTCAGGTATTTTTGCTGGGTTTGTTCAAAATACGGCAACTCTGTCACACAAGGTTTACACCAAGTTGCCCAAAAATTCACGATGTAGGTAGTATCGCTTTTTTGAGCAAAAAGACTATCCATCGCCGCCCATTTTACTAAAGGCACTTGCTGGGCTCTTCCTACCATTTGCACGCCTACTAACAATATACCTACAATCCAGCCTTGCACCTTCATATACCTACGCGATTTGTAGTTTCATTAAGCTTTTATCAAATGTCTCGATCGGGTTTTGAGAAACCCTCTTCACGATACTCAATACGTCGGGTTTTGAGAAACCCGACCCACGACAACGATGCCTAAGTAAATACGTGATTTTTATTCACATTTACAAATGCTTTTTTAGTGCGCTTCCAGCCAATTGAGCCCTTTCCCAATTCCCGTTTCCATTTTTACGGGTAGCGGAATGGCATTGACCATCAACTCATTTACGTGGTGGCTCAACAATTCGATTTCGTCACGGTGTGCGTCGAAAACCAATTCGTCATGTACCTGTAAAAGCATCCGCGATTGTAACTTTTCACGCTTCATAAAATCGTGGATGTTGATCATCGCTATCTTAATCATATCCGCCGCAGAGCCTTGAATAGGCGCATTGATGGCGTTTCGTTCGGCAAAACCGCGCGTCGTTTGGTTTTGTGAATCAATATCGGCCAAATAACGCCGACGTCCCAAAATTGTTTCAACATACTTTTGTTCACGGGCTTTGTTAATCACCATGTCCATGTAGCTTTTTACGGCAGGAAATTCTTGGAAATATGCTTTAATGATTTCACTTGCCTCTCCCCGCGCAATCCCCAAGCGCTGGGCTAAACCAAAGGCCGAAATACCATAAATGATACCAAAATTGACCATTTTAGCTTTTCGGCGCATGTCCGACGTTACTTCTTCGAGGGCTACGTTAAATACTTTACTAGCCGTACTGGCGTGAATATCAATACCTTTATTAAAAGCTTCGAGCATGGTAGCATCTTGACTGAAAGCGGCCATGATGCGAAGTTCGATTTGTGAGTAGTCCGCCGACAAAATCACGTAATCTTCACTTCTAGGGATAAACGCTTTCCGAATCTCGCGCCCACGCGGCGTACGAATCGGAATGTTTTGCAAGTTGGGATTGGTACTACTCAAACGTCCCGTCGCGGCTACTGCCTGATTGAACGAGGTATGAATTCGGCCCGTCGAAGGGTTGATAAGCTGTGGCAGCGCATCCACGTAGGTCGATTTTAGTTTCTGCAACTCGCGGTAATCCAAAATCTTACGCGCGATTTCGTGTTCCGACTCTAAATCCGACAAAATATCTTCTCCCGTAGCGTACTGTCCAGTTGCTGTTTTCTTAGGGTTTTTGACCAACTTCATTTTTTCAAACAAAATCACCCCTAGTTGCTTTGGAGATCCAATGTTAAACTCCTCTCCTGCCAATCCAAAAATCTCTTGTTCCACTTGCTTCATGTCGATTTCCAACACCCCCGACATTTCGGATAAAACGTTGGTATCAACCTTTATTCCCTCACGTTCCATGGCTGCTAAAACGGGCACCAACGGCACTTCTACGCCTTTGAAGAGTTTCTCAGCTTGATTCTCGACCAAAAGAGGTTGTAGTTTGTGCTTGAGTTGAAGCGTAATATCGGCATCTTCGGCGGCGTATTCCACCACTTTCTCGATAGCTACATCCCGCATGGTCAATTGCTTAGGGCCTTTTTTACCAATAAGCGCCTCAATCGCCACGGGTTCGTAGTTGAGATAGGCATTGGCCAACGCATCCATGTTATGGCGCTTGTCGGGTTCAATAAGATAATGCGCCAACATGGTATCATACAACGGCCCGCGCACCTCTACTCCGTAATTTTGCAGAATCAATAGATCGTATTTGAGGTTCTGCGCTATCTTTTCAATCTTCTCGTTTTCAAGCACTTCCCGAAAATCTTCCACAATAGCTTGCGCTTCGGTACGGTCGGCTAGTACAGGTACATAAAACGCCTCTCCTTCGCGGTAAGCAAACGCCAACCCTACCAATTCGGCATCAATGGCATCCACTGAGGTGGTTTCAGTATCAAAACAGAAAGATTCTTGCAAACTCAGATAATACGCCAACGACTGACGAAGCTCGGGGGTATTCACCAAATGATAGCGGTGAGCCGTGGTAGCCACTGTGCGGCGCTCATTGCCCGTTTCTAGCGGAGTGGGTGTGCCAGTCGAAGTAGGCTCAGTTGGCTTACTCACAGAAGGTGCTGCCGTTGGCGCTTCACCAAACAAATTCAACTGCCCTGTTTTATTGGCGGCGGGAATAGCCACGGGGGCTTCGGTTTCCCCCAAAAGGCGTTTTTTAAGGGTTTTAAACTCCAATTCATCCAACAACGACGAAAGTAGCTCACGGTTAGGCTCGCACATGCGCAAATCTTCTTCTTCAAAGGCAATCGGCACGTTAATATCAATCGTCGCCAATTGTTTTGACAACACCGCTAAGTCTTTGCCTTCAATGACTTTCTCTTTGAGTTTTCCCGCGAGCTTATCAGTATTAACGATTAGGTTTTCCACCGACCCAAACTCTGCGACGAGTTTTTGCGCGGTTTTTTCTCCAACCCCAGGAATCCCAGGAATGTTATCGGAAGCATCTCCTTGCAGTCCCAACATATCCACGACCTGACTAATATCGCTGATTCCCCACCGCTCGCACACCTCTTTCGGCCCCATAATCTCCACCCCTTTGCCCGATATGGCTGGTTTGTAAAGATATACGTGCTCTTCCACCAACTGCCCGTAATCTTTGTCGGGCGTCATCATAAAAACCTCAAACCCTTCGCGGGCGGCTTTTTTGGCAAGCGTTCCTACGACGTCATCGGCTTCGTAGCCTTCCATTTCCAAGATAGGAATACACATTGCTTTGAGCAACTCTTTGATGTACGGAACCGCCGTTGTAATGTCTTCGGGTTGCTCTTGGCGCTGTGCTTTGTACGCCTCAAACTGCACATGTCGAAAAGTCGGCTTTGGTGTATCAAAAGCCACCCCAAGGTGGGTCGGTTTTTCGTCTTTTAATACTTCTAACAAGGTATTGGCAAAACCAAAAATAGCACTGGTATTTAACCCTTTAGAAGAAATTCGAGGATTTTTAACAAACGCAAAGTGAGCACGGTAAATCAGGGCAAAAGCGTCTAAGAGAAATAATTTTTTTTCGGGTTTCATGGGGTGTTTGAATGTATATTAGCTACAAATAACGCAAAGTTTGGAGAGATTTTTGAAGTTTGTAAACTACCTTTTGCCTTTGTTCGTTACTTTAGGTGTTTTTTAAGATAAAATAAGCAAATGGAAAATCCCATACAAAACGACCGTTGGACAGTTCGTTTACCCATTTTATTGAGTGTTACCCTTGCCGCAGGCATGTTGTTAGGTGCTACTTTTTTTGGTGGCAGCAAAGGAATTGCTGATGTAGCCCGAGGACATACCAAGTTCAAGGAAGTATTACAACTCATTGATAATAATTACGTTGACACTGTCAACACCGACGAGTTGGTGGATTATTCCATCACCAAAATGCTCGAAAAACTCGACCCGCACACTTACTATTTTAACCCCAAAGATGCCGTAGCGGCACGCTCACAACTCGAAAGTGGTTTTGATGGCATCGGTATTGAGTTCAACCTTTACAAAGATACTGTTTACGTGGTCACGCCGCTAGTAGGTGGGCCTTCGGAAGCCGCTGGTATTCAGAGCGGTGACAAAATTTTAAAGGTAAATAGTGACATTTTTACGGGTAAAAAAGTGGACAATGCCTTCATTTTTTCTAAACTCCGTGGGCCACGAGGTAGCGAGGTTAAAATCGAAATTTTGCGCCGTGGTGTACCCAAACCTCTATCGTTCTTACTTCGCCGCGACCGCATTCCTACCTTCTCGGTCGATGCCGCTTATATGATGGACAAAGAAGTGGGCTACGTCAAAGTTACTCGTTTCTCCGAATCGACCTACGATGAGTTTAAAAACGCCGTAAGTTCGCTTAAAACCCAAGGCATGAAAAAACTCATGCTCGACCTCCGTGGCAACCCTGGCGGATACATGGACCGCGCAACTAACATGGTGGACGAATTGTTGGCGGGTGATAAATTGATTGTTTATACCGACGGCAAAGACGACCGCTACGACCGCCAAACCCGCGCCAAAAATGCAGGAATGTTTGAAAACGGCAGTGTGGTGGTACTCATCGACGAAAGCAGCGCTTCGGCCTCCGAAATTGTCGCGGGTGCACTCCAAGACCATGACCGCGCGCTCATCGTAGGACGCCGTTCGTTTGGAAAAGGGTTAGTACAAATGCCAGTCAACCTTTCAGACGGCTCCGAACTGCGCCTGACGATTTCGCGCTACTATACCCCAAGCGGCCGTAGTATTCAGAAACCGTACAAAATGGGTGATTTGGAAGGTTATGAAAAAGACATCAAAAATCGCTTCGAACACGGCGAGTTGTTTGTTTCTGACAGCATCAAAAACAATCCCAAACTTCAGTACCGCACCGACGCTGGACGCGTTGTGTACGGTGGCGGGGGCATTACGCCCGACGTATTTGTACCGCGCGATACCAGCATGATGTCGCCGTATTTGTACGAGTTGTTCGCCAAAAACACCGTACGGGATTATGCCCTCAACTACGTCAACCAAAACCGCAAACAGTTTGAAAAACAAACCTTCGCAGAGTTTTTGAAAAGCTATAATGTCACCGATGCCGATTTGAACAGTGTGGTTAAAAACGCTACCGCCGACAACATCAAGTTCAACGAAAAAGAGTTCAGCCGTTCTAAGCCTTACATTCGTACGTACCTCAAGGCGCTGATAGCGCGCTATGCTTACCAAAAGCGCGACAAAGGGGGGCTCAACAACGAGTTTTACCAAGTCATGTCCAACACCGACGAAGGCATTCGCAAAGCGGCAGCGCTTTTTGACGAGGCCGAAAAATTGGCTAAAGGAAACGTAAGCTTAAAAGACGCAAAAAAATAATGACGCCCAAATCAGTCGCAAACTCACAGGTAACCATTACGGAGTTAATGATTCCTTCCTACGCCAATTTTGGAGGTAAAATTCACGGGGGAATCCTGCTTTCGCTCATGGACAAAGTGGCCTACGCCTGTGCGTCTAAGCACGCAGGCACCTACGTGGTGACGGTATCGGTGGACGGGGTCAATTTTCTTCAACCCATTGAGGTGGGAGAACTCGTTTCGCTTCACGCTTCGGTTAATTACGTGGGGCGAAGTTCAATGGTAATTGGCATTCGGGTCATTGCTGAAAATGTCCGCTCAGGTACCCAAAAACACACCAATACCTCGTATTTTACAATGGTTGCCAAAGACGACAATGGCAAACCTACCGAAGTTCCGCCGCTGTTGCTGGACTCCAAAGAAGACATTCGACGGTTTTTGGAAGCCATCAAGCGGCGTGAATTAAAAAACCTTTACGCCGACGAGTTCGATAACGAGAAAACGCGCTTGAGCGTGGAAGAAAACCTTCATTTGTTGGAAAAAGAACGTTGTGTAATCGCCCAAAGGTAAATCGACATTGTGTATCTTTGCGCACTTAAAAATCAGAAAAAACTATGTTTGGAGATATGATGGGAATGCTTGGAAAGGTAAAGGAATTCCAAGCCAAAATGAAAGAAGCCCAAGAAAGTCTTGGCCAATTGAGTGAGTCGGCAGAAGCAGGTGCGGGCATGGTGAAAGTCACCATAAACGGCCGCAAACAAGTTACTAGCTTGACCATTGACCCCGATTTGATGAAACCTGAAGACGCCGAAGTCGTGCAAGACCTTATCATTGCGGCGGTAAATCGGGCGATGGAAAATATCGAAGAAAAAATCAAAGCGCGGATTCAAGAATCAACCGAAGGCGTTTTGCCCAACATTCCAGGGTTGGACTTGAGTAAATTCATGAAATAATACGCAATGGATAAAATCGCCATTGTCATTTTGAATTACAACGGGAGAAACTTTCTAGAAAAGTTTCTCCCGTCTGTTATTGCACATTCGGAATCCTATCCGATTTACGTAGCCGACAGTGCCTCCAAAGACGATTCTGTGGCTTGGACGCGCGCCCACTACCCTACGGTTCGTTTGATTGAGCTTGCTCAAAACCGAGGCTATGCGGGCGGCTACAACGCTGCTTTGAGCCAAATTGAAGCCGAATATTACGTTTTACTCAATTCTGACGTCGAAGTCACCGCCAGCTGGCTTGCTCCGATGGTGCAGTTTTTAGACACCCACCCTCACGTTGGCGCTTGCCAGCCCAAACTACTGGCGTACCACGATAAAACGCAGTTTGAATACGCAGGAGCTGCGGGTGGGTTTATAGATTGGCTAGGTTTTCCTTACTGCCGTGGGCGGATGTTTGACCATTGCGAAACCGATAAAGGCCAGTACGACACCCCAATGCCCATTTTTTGGGCGTCGGGGGCGTGTTTGTTTATTCGGGGGCATTTATTCCACCAATTAGGCGGCTTTGACGAGGATTTTTTTGCCCACATGGAAGAAATCGACCTTTGCTGGCGCTTGCACACGGGCGGTCACGAAATTTATTGCATTCCTCAATCGACGGTCTATCACGTCGGAGGAGGTACGTTACCCCCCTCCAATCCCTTCAAAACCTACCTCAACTACCGCAATAGCCTCGCGATGCTCTACAAAAATTTGCCTTCTAAAAATCGTTTAGGCATTATTTTTTGGAGATTAGTTGTGGACGGAATTTCAGCGGCTAGGTTTATACCAAAAGGTGAGTGGGCCAACATTTGGGCTATCATTCGGGCTCATTTTGCATTTTATGGGTGGATTGGACGCAATTTATCGCAGAAGCGAGAAAAAATTATTCGAGAAATCGGGCAACCAAAAGAGGCTCATTCCCTGCCTATTGCGCCCAAGAGTGTGATTTGGGGCTATTTTGTCAAAGGTCAGAAAACCTATGACTCATTTTCAAGACCTTAATCAAAAAAATTACTTGGTTTGTATTCTGCCAAAAAGCCGATAAATTCCTTTAATTTTGCGGCTTATAAACATTAGTCACTCTGCGAAAGCAAACAATATGGCATTATTTGATTTTTTAACGAGCGAGATTGCAATTGACTTGGGAACGGCCAACACCCTCATTATTCATAAGGATAAAATTGTGGTGGATGAGCCCTCTATCATTGCTTTGGACAAGAACAACGGGAAGGTGCTGGCGATTGGTCACAAAGCGATGCAAATGCACGAAAAAACCAACGAAAATATAAAAACCATCCGCCCGCTAAAAGACGGTGTAATTGCCGACTTTACCGCCGCGGAATTGATGATTAGAGGAATGATTAAGATGATTGCTCCAAACAATCGCTTTTTTACGCCTTCGCATCGAATGGTTATTTGTATTCCTTCGGGTATCACCGAAGTAGAAAAACGGGCCGTAAAAGACTCAGCCGAGCACGCAGGTGCCAAAGAAGTATATATGGTGCATGAACCTATTGCAGCTTCTATTGGTATCGGTATCGACATCACTCAACCTAACGGTACCATGATTGTCGATATTGGTGGTGGAACGACCGAAATCGCCGTCATCGCTCTCTCGGGTATCGTGTGCGAGCAGTCGATTCGTATTGCAGGCGACGTTTTCACGAAAGATATTGTGGATTATATGCGCCGCGAGCACAACCTTCTCATCGGAGAACGTTCGGCAGAGCAAATCAAAATTGAGGTTGGTTCAGCTTTGCCAGAATTAGACAGCCCTCCAGCTGACTTCGAGATTCGTGGACGTGACCTTATGACGGGTATTCCAAAAGAAATCAAAGTAACCTACAGCGAGATTGCCTACGCGCTTGATAAGTCGATTTCTAAAATCGAAGAAGCGGTGATGAAGGCCCTCGAAATTTCGCCCCCAGAACTTTCTGCCGATATTTATACCAACGGTATTCACCTTACGGGGGGTGGTGCGTTATTGCACGGTTTGGACAAACGCCTTGCGGCCAAAACCAAACTTCCTATTCACGTTGCCGACGATCCACTCAAGGCCGTTGTAAAAGGCACAGGCGAAATCCTGAAAAATTTAGAATTGTATAAATCGGTATTGATTCAGTAATTATTCGGATAGTTTATAGTCCATAGTCAATGGTCGATAGTCCACAGTATGCTTACTATTGACTATCGACTATCGACTGGGGACTATCGACTGTGGACTAAAAAAATGCTCCAACTATTTGAGTTTATTGGGCGTAACCGCAATTTTATCCTCTTTGTTTTATTAGAGGTGTTCAGTTTTTGGTTGCTTGTCAATAACAACAACTACTGGAGTGTAGAGTACTTTAATACGGCTAATACCCTGAGTGCCAAGAGTCTTGAATTGTCTAACGCAGCGCGCGAATACACCAACTTACGGAATGTAAACGCGGCCTTGGCCGAAGAAAATCGCCGCCTCAACGAGCTGATTACCAAGCTCCAACAGCGAAAACCCGCAAATGCCCCCGTAGGTTATCAAGCAGACTCTGCCTTTGCCAATCGGTATAAATTTGTGACGATTGCCAAAGTAATTGAAAACAGTACGCACCGAGCTGACAATTACTTGACCATCGACAAAGGCTATGCCGACGGCATCAAAGAAGGCATGGGTGTGGTATCGGCGACGGGCGTAGTGGGGAAGGTCAAAATTTGCAACAAAAATTTCTCTGTCATCACCTCCATTCTGCACTCGCAGTTTATGGTTTCTACCAAGCTACTCCGCAGTGGTGACCAAGGAACGGCCAAGTGGGAAAACAATACCACCCCTTCCCTCATTCAGCTGAAGGACATTTCTCGTTATACCACCATCATGAAGGGCGATACAGCCGTAACTTCTGACCAAAACGTCGTTTTTCCACCTGGAATCGCCGTTGGTATTGTAAAATCGTTTCGTGTAGCGCCTGACCAAGCATTTTTTGACATCGACCTCAAACTTTCTACCGACTTTTCGAAGATTTCGTACGTGTATTTGGTAGAAAACAAATTATTGGAACAACAACAGTCGCTTCAAGAAAGCCTCACTCCAAAACGCAAATGAACCCAACCGAAATCATTCGCACTGTCGTCAGATGGCTCGTGTACGTGTTGCTCCACATTTTTGTCGCACGTCACTTGGTGTTGTTCGACTATGCGTTCTGTTTTATTTACGTAGGTGCTATTTTATTCTTACCGATTGAAATCAACCTCACAGCATTATTGTTCATTGGTTTTTTTACGGGTGTTATTATCGACACTTTCGACAACACTCTGGGACTTCATACCTCAGCCTCCGTGCTAATCGCCTACCTTCGTCCTATCATTATCAAATATCAGCTTGGGCAAAAGCTTACGGAAGGCCGCCTTCAGCTATCCATCAAAGAGTTGGGCTTCCCCACTTTCTTGTCTTACATCCTAATGCTGATTTCCATTCACCACATGGTGTTGTTTTTGGTTGAAGCAGGTAGCCTCCGTTTATTCCCATATACCTTCTTAAAAATCGTGTGTAGCCTTGTGTTTACAACAATGACGATTATTCTAACGCGCCTTTTTTCTCGTTAGCCTTCGCTTATTTTTCACTGACATTTTGTCCCACTTTTCATTTTCCAAAACCATTGGAATAGTTTTTGACGTATATTAGTACGAACTAATCTGGGAACATTTATCAACAATTAATCACAAAAAAATAACCTTTCATGGATTGTTTTTGTTGATTGAAGAGAGATGATTTGCGGAGAAGGGTGATGGTTTGTTAAAATTCGTAAATTTACGGCAGCCATGTCAGTCATTATGTCAGAAGAAATCGAAGAAATACCTTTAGCCGCCTCCGAAACGTCGTACAGCGACACTGAGCGCAACGACATCTTCAACCGCGAGTTTATGCCCCACATAAACTCCATGTACAACTTTGCCTTTAGGCTAACCATGGACGAGGACGATGCCAACGACCTTGTCCAAGATACCTATTTAAAAGCTTTCCGTTTTATTTCTTCCTTCGAGCGGGGAACTAATGCCAAAGCGTGGTTGTTCAGAATCCTGAAAAACAGTTTTATCAACGACTACCGTAAGCGTAGTAAGGAACCTTCTAAAGTCGATTACCAAGAAGTAGAGACTACCTACAACTCGGAAGAAGCCGCAGAAGTTGACCATACGACCGACTTGCGCGTCGAGACTGTCCAAGACATGATTGGCGACGAAGTGGCTACGGCCCTCAATTCGTTGCCCGTTGATTTTCGTACGGTTATTATCCTTTGTGACATCGAAGGGTTTACCTACGAAGAGATGGCTAAGATTCTGGATATTCCAATTGGTACAGTTCGTTCTCGTCTGCACCGTGCTCGGAATCTCCTCAAAGACAAACTCAGGACGTATGCCGCTTCAATGGGCTACGATACTGACGAAGATTAGCAATCATAATCACCCTTTTCTTGCGGGCTAACGCGTAGAAAAAACCACCAAAAGCAGACACCTAAAATGTTTGCTCATAAACATTTGTGTTGTTGGTGAACGATTTGCTTGGTTAAATTGGTTTAGTTTGAATAACAGGGAGATTAGAAAATAAAAAGTCGTTTACACTGCCCAACAGGAAGCTCAGAAGTATTCGTGAACTTTTTCTTTGAAGAATTCCTTTTTATAATAAATAACAAAAAAAACAGAAAGATTCAAAGAATTCATTGAACCTTTACAATAGTATTGGATATGCAATCGTCACCTTCTGCCACAGAGAACACGAAGTATCAGAAAGAGTACTGCGAGCACCACGCAGAGTGTCTGAAAAAGATTCAGGCGGTCTTAGATGGAGGAGCAACCGAAGACGAGAAGGATCACTTCCGACAGAACATGGACCACTGCTTGCATTGCATCAAAATGTATCACCTCGAAAAGTGCGTCAAAGAATCTCTTCAATCGAAAATTGATAAACGCCTTTGCCCCGACAATCTGGTCGCTACAATCAAAGCCAAACTCAATATATAATACGCTTTGGAAGGAAAACTCATCATCTTCTCCGCCCCGTCTGGTTCTGGTAAAACCACTATCGTTAGACACCTTCTTACTAAGTACAACAACTTAGGCTTTTCTATTTCGGCCTGCACCCGCGACCGCCGTGGCCGCAACGAAGTAGATGGCAAAGATTATTACTTTCTTACGCCCGACGATTTTAAGAAAAGAATTGACAACAACGAGTTTGTTGAATGGGAAGAAGTATATCCTGGAGGCTACTACGGTACGTTAAAATCAGAAATCGAACGCTTGTGGGACAGCGGCAAACACGTCGTTTTTGACGTTGACGTAAAAGGTGGGCTCAAGCTAAAAGAGTATTTTCAAGAACGCGCTTTAGCTATTTTTGTTAAAGCTCCGAGTGAGGAAGCCATCAAAGAGCGACTCATGTCACGCGGGACGGAAACCGAAGACAGCTTATCTAAACGGCTCTTCAAGGTAAAATTTGAAATGTCGTTCCAAGATAAATTTGACGTTATTTTGGTGAACGATGACTTGGAATCAGCCCTTGTCAAAGCCGAAGAATTGGTCGAAGACTTTACGAAGTAGTTTTTACACAAACTACCAAGCACTATAAACAACCCTGCGGAGCGCCTTACTACATCTAAGGCGCTCTTCTTCTTTTTATCCCTATCGTAGTCTTATGTTTACCCAAAAGGTCTTATTGCTTACGCCACCTTTTACTCAGCTGAATACTCCCTATCCTGCTACAGCCTACATTAAGGGGTTTCTCAATACATTAGGGGTGGACTCTCATCAAGCAGACTTAGGAATAGAGGTCATTTTGAAATTGTTTTCGGCCCAAGGGTTAACCCAACTCTTCGATGCCCTCGAAAAAGCCGAGCATGACATAGAGCTTACCGAAAACGCGTTTCGTATCTATCACCTTCGCGACGAATACATCGCGACCATTGAACCCGTTATTTCGTTTTTACAAAATAAAAACCCTACCCTCGCCCACAGCATCTGCGACCGTGCTTATTTGCCTGAAGCTTCCCGCTTCAAAGACGTGGAAGACCTCGATTGGGCGTTTGGAACCATGGGTACGCAGGATAAAGCCCGCCATTTGGCGACTCTCTACTTGGAAGATTTAGGCGATTTTCTGCAAGAGGCCATTGACCCTCATTTTGGATTTAGCCGCTACGCCGAACGCTTAGGACGCACGGCCACGCATTTTGACGAACTCCTCAACGAATTACAAAAGCCTGATACGCTTATTACGGTTTTTCTGAATGAGTTGTTGGAACAAAAAATGTGTTTATTCCAACCCACAGTCGTTTGTTTGAGTGTTCCTTTTCCAGGCAATTTATTTGGAGCGCTAAAATGCGGTCAATACCTCAAAAAATACTATCCAAAAGTCAAAATCGTGATGGGCGGTGGCTTTTGTAACACCGAATTACGCTCACTTTCTGACCCACGGGTATTTGATTACCTCGATTTTGTGTGCCTCGACGACGGCGAAGCCCCTTTACGCACCTTGCTCGAATATATAGAAGAAAAGCGCTCTTTATTTTCACTCAAACGCACTTTTGCTCGTACCGACAACCAAGTCGTTTATTATAACGGTGCTTCCGAAAAAGACGTAGCGCAACGAGACACTGGAACGCCCGATTATTCCGACTTATTTTTACTGGACTACCTATCGGTCATCGAAATCGTCAATCCAATGCACCGCCTTTGGAGCGACGGGCGCTGGAACAAACTGACCCTCGCCCACGGTTGCTACTGGGGGAAATGTTCTTTCTGTGACATTTCGCTGGATTATATCAAAAACTATGAACCCCTCACGGCGGCGTTGATTTGCGACCGAATCGAGGAGATTATTGCCAAAACCCAGCAAAATGGCTTTCATTTTGTGGACGAAGCCGCACCGCCCGCTTTGCTTCGCGACGTAGCGATTGAAATCATTCGCCGCAAGCTAACCGTGGTTTGGTGGACCAATATCCGTTTTGAAAAAAACTTCACCCACGATTTATCTTTATTACTCAAAGCCTCGGGCTGCATTGCCATGTCAGGCGGCTTAGAAGTCGCTTCTGACCGCTTGTTGGCGATGATGAAAAAGGGCGTAACCGTAGGGCAAGTGGCACGCGTAGCCGACGGTTTTACGCAGGCAGGCATCATGGTACACGCGTACCTGATGTATGGTTTTCCGACACAAACGGCCCAAGAAACCATCGATTCGCTCGAAATGGTGCGGCAATTGTTCGAAAATGGCGTTCTCCAATCTGGTTTTTGGCACCGTTTTGCCATGACCTCGCACAGCCCCGTGGGTTTGGCGCCCGATGCTTTCGGCGTGCAACGCATTGGGCCTAACTTCGGAGGTTTTGCCGATAATGATTTGTACCACGATGACCCCAAAGGAGCCAACCATGATTTGTACAGCGAAGGATTGCGCAAATCGCTGTTTAATTACATGCACGGCGTGGGCTTTGATATTCCTCTTTCGAAATGGTTTACTACCAAAACCCCAAACACGACCATTCCATCGAATTACATTCAGCGGCAAATGGCGCAAAACGAAGATAGCGTTCGTAAAAATGCGTTTGTCGTTTGGCTTGGGAAGCTCCCTAACGTGGAGTATTTTGAGGTAAAGCAAGGAAAAAAAGTCGTCGAACTCGCGGAATTACATTTTTTCGACAAAAAACACGATTGGAGTATTCAAACCCCCGCCCAACAGGCGCATTTTTTGGAGGAGTTGTTTCCTAAAATCGCGGTTCACCTTTTTGAACAACCACTTGCTTACCAACAATTACAAACGGAGTTTGAAACAGCCCAATTGGGAAGTTTTAGCGCTTTCTCCAAAACGCAGACTTGGAAGAAACTTCGTGAGAATGGATTGCTGATTTTATAAAAGAGAGGGGGCGTCGGAGACGCTGGGCCGTGTTTCGCCCCGACGAGACATCGGGACGAGCTCTCAGGGCGTCGGAGACGCTGGGCCGTATTTCGCCCCGACGAGACGTCGGGGCGAGCGCGAGCAGTTAGGCTAAATTTAGCCCTACTACGAGGCCCCACATGAGTAAGAAGCTGATAATCAAAGAGACATTGACCAGTACGCCCGCAATTCGAGAATCGTAATTGAGTTCGTCGGCAAAAGGAAGAATCGTCATTCCAATTGGTAGAATTACACAGACAATCAGCACATTGCGAAACATAGAAGGCTCAGGAACAAACGTGTAAAGCAACACAACCGCCAATAGCCCACAGCCATACCGAATAGCCAGAACCTTTACCACCGCCCACACTTGGCTCTTTTCGAGGGAAAAACTCATATAAATCCCCATCAGCAAAAGCACCAACGGCTTGTTGGCTTTGGCCAGTACATCCAAAAAATCGTAGGCAACGGTCGGAAGTTCGATGTCGAGAGCGTTGATAGTTAGGCCAATAAACATGGCCTGCAATGGCGGAAGTTGGAGTACTTTTCTCAGCACTTTTTTAAATTCTACCGACGCCCCTTCTTCCTTGACGGCAAAGTAGCTTCCTACTGAATAGACCAATCCGAAAGTGATGATGGTGTTGCCAATGTCAAACATCGCCACGTAAACCAACCCTTCTCTTCCCCAAATTCCTTCAATAATTGGGAAGGCAAACAAACCCACATTGAGCCCCCCGCAAGCCATCGTCAGCATTCCTCTCATGCGGTCGGAATAACCCGAAAACCAAAACCAGCCAATAAGTGTCATTATCGACCCCAAAGCAATGCAAAGCAAAGGGCTAAAAAACAAGGCGGGTTTAAAATCAATGCGAATCGTGCTGACAATCATCAACGCGGGGAACGTCGTGTGCATCAGAAATTTAGAGATTGATTTTCCGTCTTTTTCGGTCACAAAATCAAATTTTTTAATCAAAAAACCCATGGTAGCAATGCCAAGGGTAATGAGAAAAACACTGTTGGTCTGATTCATCGGAGGTGAGTTGAAGAGAGAATGCGAATCACTACGAATGCAAAACTACAAAAGTGCGTTGGAAGGACGACCAAAAACTTTGAAAAGTCTAATTTTTAGGCCAATATTTTATGCGTACTTTTTATTGAGATAAAGCGTCAAAAAATGGCCTTTTCTTGCCTGATTACAATCTATTTTTTGTTAAGTACAATTTTGCAAACGTTATCGGTAACGATTGCGTAAAAATATCGGCGCAAATCGTTGATTTACTCCATAATTAAAAATAAACTCAATCCTACCAAACTACAGCATTGGTAGTCAAAGCCAACACATTCATAGCTAAAAAATACAATTTTGAACTCATCTATTCATCCTGCATTCGAGAAAGCCTTGGTGGCCGACGGTGACATCCCTTGGGAAAAAGTTGACGATAAAATCCAACGTAAAATCATGTCCTTCTCCAACGAATTAATGTTGGTCAAAGTAGCCTTTTTACAGGGAGGAATAGGTACTATGCACAAGCATCCTCATTTGCAAATCAGCTACGTAGCCAGTGGGGCTTTTGAGGTGACGATTGGAGACGAGCGTCGTTTGCTCCAAGCAGGAGATGTCTATTTTGTACCTTCCAATGTATTACATGGTGCGGTATGTCACGAAGAAGGTGTACTCATCGACGTATTTAACCCGCTCCGCGAAGATTTTTTGTAGCCTAAGGTACAGGAAAGCATTACCACAAACAGTCATTACTTTTAGCCTCCATTTTTTAACTATCAATATGAAACGCGTTCTTCTACATCTCATCGTAGGTATGTTGGTGGCCTACACAGCTACCGCCCAAAAAGCGCCCTATTCGGTACGCATGGCTGAGTCCTTTATGACTTGGCACAAAGACTCCATCATGGTCAAAGAAAACAAACCTGCCAGTTGGGATTATGAGCAGGGCTTGATGTACAAAGCCATCGAAAAAGTATGGAATCGGACAGGCAACGGCAAATACTACGAGTACGTGCGCCGCGATATGGATCGCTATGTTCAAAAAGACGGCTCCATCCGCACCTACAAATACGATGATTTTAACCTTGATAATATCCCAACGGGTCGTGCTTTATTGACCTTGTACCAACAAACACAACCCGACAAAGACAAGTACCGCAAAGCCGCCGATTTGCTTTGGAAACAGATTGAAAACCAACCCCAAACCAAAGAAGGTGGATTTTGGCACAAAAAACGTTACCCGTATCAAATGTGGCTCGACGGTCTCTTCATGGCCGAGCCTTTTGCTGCTGAGTACAGTCTTATTTTTAACCATCCTGAGCATTTTGACCACATTGCGAAGCAGTTTGCTCTTATCGAAAAATACGCCGTTGACCCCAAAACAGGTTTGGTTTACCACGCTTACGACGAAAGTAAAGAGCAAAAATGGGCAGACCCAAAAACGGGTCTTTCACCTCACTTTTGGAGCAGAGCGATTGGCTGGTACGCCATGGCATTGGTCGATGTCTTAGATTATATGCCCGCCAACCATCCTGAACACGCCAATCTTATCAAATACCTTCAACGCCTTGCTCCTGCGTTGGTGAAATACCAAGATGCCAAGTCGGGCGTGTGGTACCAAATGACTACGCAGGGAACACGCAAGGGAAACTACTTTGAAGCTTCGGCTTCGTGCATGTTTGTATATGCCCTTGCCAAAGGCGTACGCATGGGATATTTGCCTGTCACTTACCTTGCTTCGGCCAAAAAAGGGTACGCGGGTATCTTGAAAGAATTTGTGGAAGAAGAAGCCAATGGCACCCTCAGCCTCAACAAAACAGTAAGCGTGGGTGGCTTGGGAGGGTCTCCTTACCGCAATGGTACTTATGAATATTACTTGAGTGAGCCAATCCGTAAAAACGATCTCAAAGGCGTAGGGCCGTTTATTTTTGCCAGCGTAGAAATGGAAATTGCCGCAGAAAACAGCCTAGGGAAAGGCAAAGTGGTGGCAGCGGATTATTATTTTAACCGTGAGTTTAGAAAAGACCACAATGGCAACCAAGAACAATTCCACTACACGTGGGAAGATCGCCAACACTCAGGTTTTTGGCTTTGGGGAACTATTTTTCGCGATTTAGGGGCCAAAACCACCAGCATTGCGGCCGCTCCAACCGCTGCTAACCTCAAAAACGTCAACGTCTATATCATCGTTGATCCTGACACCAAGAAAGAAACGGCTGCCCCAAATTTTGTTCAAGATGCCGACATCAAAGCCATTAGCGCTTGGGTAAAAGCAGGCGGAACGCTTGTGCTGATGTCTAATGACACCTCCAACTGCGAACACCTTCACTTCAGCCGTTTGGCCAAAGAATTTGGGCTCCAGTTTTTGCCCAAAAACGTCAACATGGTACAAGGACAGCAGTGGGAACAGGGACGCGTGGATATTCCTGCGGGGAATGCAGTGTTCAAAAACACCAAAGCCGTTTATATCAAAGAGTTATCTCCGTTGGAAGTAACAGCTCCCGCTCAAGCACTCGTCACGCAAAAAGGTGACGTCATTATGGCCGTGTCGAAAGTCGGTAAAGGGACGGTTTTTGCCGTGGGTGACCCTTGGCTTTACAACGAATATACCGACGGTCGCCGCATTCCGATGACCTACGAAAACTTCTCCGCCGCCAAAGACTTAGCATCTTGGTTATTGAACCAAAAAAAATAAAAAATGAGCTATCTATCTATAAACACATTACCTCAACTTCGCCAATACCCCCATTTGGTCGTACCAGAGGCATCTATATTTGAACTTCCCGAAAAAGTATTGCAATTCGGAACGGGAGTTCTACTCCGAGGTTTACCCGATTATTTGATTGACAAAGCCAATCGCCAAGGCGTATTCAATGGTCGCATTGTGGTGGTAAAATCAACTGACTCGGGCGATTCGGCAGCTTTCGACGAACAAGATGGTTTGTACACCCTTTGCATTCGAGGAATCGAGAACAATGAGCTTATTGAAGAAAACGTTGTCTGTTCGGCTATTAGCCGCGTGTTGTCTGCTAAGTCGCAGTGGCAAGCTATTCTTGACTGTGCCCAAAACCCTGCCTTGCAAATCATTCTTTCCAATACCACCGAGGTAGGTATCCAACTCGTTCAAGACGATATTTCAGCTACACCTCCTATTTCTTTTCCTGGCAAGCTACTTGCCTTCTTGTACGCGCGCTTCAAGGCTTTTGGAGGTAGTAAAGAATCAGGTTTAGTGATTGTTCCGACCGAATTGATTCCCGATAACGGAACCAAATTGGAATCGATTGTGATTGAATTAGCTCACCGCAACGGCCTAGAATCGGCCTTTTTTGACTGGCTCGAAAACGCCAATCAGTTCTGTAATTCGCTCGTTGATCGCATTGTTCCTGGAAAACCCGACGCTGATACTTGCCAAGCTCTTTACGATGAATTGGGTTACGAAGATAAGCTTATTACGTTGAGTGAGGTATTTCGTTTGTGGGCCATTGAAGGCGACGAACACGTAAAACAAGTCCTCTCTTTTGCCACCACCGACGACGGAATTTTTATTGAACCCGACATCAACCTGTTTCGTGAACTCAAACTTCGCTTGCTCAACGGAACGCATACCCTTAGTTGCGGCCTAGCCTACCTTGCAGGCCACGACACGGTTATCAGCGCCATGCAGGATGAAATTATGGCATCTTACATCAGTAATTTGATGCTTGCGGAACTAGGCTTGGCCATTCCGTACCCAATGGACGACAAGCGTCCGCAGCGCTTTGGAATGCAGGTCATCGACCGTTTTCGCAATCCGCACCTCAACCATCAATGGTTAAGCATTACGCTCAACTATACCTCAAAAATGAAAATGCGTAACGTAGCTACCTTGCTCCGTTACTACGAAATATTCGACTGCGTTCCTCAGTATTTTGCGCTAGGGTTTGCGGCCTATCTGTATTTTATGAAACCTGTTGCCAAAGAAGGCTTTGTCTATTTTGGCGAACGCGATGGCAATCCGTACCCCATCCAAGACGAAAAAGCGGAGTATTTTTACCAAAAATGGCAGCAATACGACACGGCCGAATTGGTAGAGAAAGTGCTGCAAGACAAATCGCTCTGGGATACTGACCTTTCTCTTTTACCTGGTTTTACGCAAAACGTGACGGATAATTTAGAAAATATGCTCGACAATGGGGTAAAACACTCCCTCGAAAGCTTTTTCCTAAGACATCCCTCTCAGGTAGCCGAAACGAACGAGATTCTCTAAATTTAATCCTCATTTACTAACATGTTGGTAACTAAGACATTTCTTGACGAAGATTTTTTACTCCAAACCGATAGCGCACGCACACTCTACCACGAGTTTGCGAAGCAAATGCCTATCATTGATTATCATAACCACCTTCCTCCTGACCAAATCGTAGCCGACAAAACGTTTGAAAACCTAACGCAAATTTGGTTGTACGGCGACCATTACAAATGGCGAGCGATGCGTACCAATGGTATCCATGAAAACTATTGTACGGGCGCTGCCACCGATTACGAAAAGTTTGAAAAATGGGCCGAAACCGTGCCTTATACCCTTCGTAACCCACTGTATCACTGGACTCACCTTGAGTTGCAGCGCTATTTCGACGTTCACGAAGTTTTAAACCCCAGAAGCGCCCGCCGTATTTACGACGAATGTTCAGAGAAACTGCGCACCCCTGATTATTCGGTGCGTAACTTGCTCCGCAAAATGAACGTAGAAGTGGTATGTACCACCGACGACCCACTCGATACGTTGGAATACCACCAACAATTAGCTACAACTCCCTCCATCAAAGGGGAGGGCTGGGGAGGGGTTATGCGTCCCGCTTTCCGTCCTGATAAATTTATCTTGATTGGCAACGCCAACTTCGCTACTTATCTCCAAAAATTGGGCGCTATCGTTGGTTTTGAAATCAACCGTTACGACGACCTTACCAAGGCGCTTCGTTTGCGCGCCGACTTCTTTGCTTCGCTGGGCTGTAAATTGTCTGACCACGGCCTAGAACAAATCTACGCAGCCGACTTTACCCCCGAAGCAGCCGATGGTATTTTGCAGAAAGCACTTGCAGGACAAGCACTTTCTCAAAACGATATTTTGGTATATCAATCGGCCATATTGCACTTCTTGGGCACGATGTACCACGAGCTTGGTTGGACACAACAGTTCCACTTAGGAGCACTTCGCAACAACAACGCGCGTGCTTTACGTCTTTTAGGGCCTGATACGGGCTGGGATTCGATTGGTGACTGGTCGCAAGCAATGGCTTTGTCGAAATTTTTGGGACGTTTGGACGAATACGACCAGTTGGCAAAAACCATTATTTATAACCTTAATCCTGCCGACAACGAAGTGATTGCGACCATGATTGGAAACTTCAACGACGGGTCGATTGCGGGTAAAGTGCAGTTTGGCTCTGGTTGGTGGTTTTTAGACCAAAAAGACGGCATGGAAAAACAAATTACGGCCTTGTCGAACATGGGCTTGTTGAGCCGCTTTGTAGGTATGCTCACCGACTCACGTTCGTTCTTGTCGTTCCCTCGCCACGAGTATTTCCGTCGTATTTTGTGTAATATGTTCGGAAATGACATCGAAAACGGCGAAATCCCCAGCGATATGGAATGGGTTGGTCAAGTGGTTCAGAACATTTGTTACAATAACGCAAAACAATACTTTGGATTTTAGAACCTTTTTTTCTCAACCACCAAGGCACTAAAATTCACGAAGTTTTCATTTTTCGTGCAGGCGGTTGCTCACAACCGCCTATGTACTAAAAGTATAGCACTATGGACATCAAAAATAACGTAGGATTGGGGACTATTTGTTGCTTTGGAGAAGTTCTCCTTCGCTTTTCGCCTCAGTTTAACGGCGAATGGATAAAACGAGCCAGCATGCCTGTGTTTGTAGGTGGAGCCGAACTAAATGTGGCCAATGCCCTTGCCAATTGGAACATTCCCGTTCGGTACAGTACCATCATGCCCGAAAACCAACTTTCGGTCGAAATCAAAGAGCACCTCGCTCAAAAAGGAATTGATACGGCGGGTATTCGGCATTTTGGAAGCCGCATTGGGGCATATTATCTACCGCAAGGCGCTGACCTCAAAAACGCGGGTGTGATTTACGACCGCGCGTTTTCGTCGTTTTCGGAGTTGGCCGTTGGAAAAGTAGATTGGGAAGAGATTTTTGAAGGTTGCTCTTGGTTCCACTTTAGTGCCATCAGCCCCGCCCTCAACCAAGACGTAGCGGATGCCTGTAAAGAGGCTTTGGAAGTAGCTTCGCGCAAAGGAATGACCATTTCGGTGGACCTCAATTACCGCGCCAAACTGTGGCAATACGGGAAAAAACCCGTAGAAATCATGCCCGAACTGGTGCAGTACTGCGACGTTATTATGGGAAATATTTGGGCTGCTAACACGCTCTTAGGCATCCCCGTAGATAAGACGGTAGAAGTGGTACATACCCAAGAAAGATACTTGGAACACAGTATCACGACGGCCGAAGCCATTCAAGCAACGTATCCAAAATGCAAAGTAGTAGCTCACACGTTTCGTTTTGACGCCTTTGGACAAGGCATTGAGTATTACACTACCCTTTACAAAGACGGCCAACAGTACGTTTCCCCCGAATTTACCACCGAAAAAGTAGTGGATAAAGTCGGCAGCGGTGACTGCTTTATGGGTGGACTGATTTACGGATTAAGCCAAAATCACGCTCCGCAAGACATTATTGATTTTGCGGCGGCCGCTGCTTTTGGCAAACTACAAGAATACGGCGACGCCACCCAACAACGCGTAGAGGATGTACACGAAACCCTCCAAAGTACTACAAATGTTGCGCCTCTACCGAGGCTACTTTGAACTCCTCAAAAACTATTTGACTAAACCTCTTGAGTACTACAAATGTTGCGCCTCTACCGAGGCTACTTTGAATTCCTCAAAAACTATTTGACTAAACCTCTTGAGTACTACAAATGTTGCGCCTCTACCGAGGCTACTTTGAATTCCTCAAAAACTATTTGACTAAACCTCTTGAGTATTACAAATGTTGCGCCTCTACCGAGGCTACTTTGAACTCCTCAAAAATGATTTGACTAAACCGCTTGAAAATACATAACCATTAATTTCCCCTCAGAAATGGCCTTTGAACCACAAAAAGTCTATCAGACCTTGGCAGTCGCTCCGATTGTCCCAGTGTTTTATCATGCCGATGCCACCCTAACTTGCCAAATTATCAAAGCGTGTTATGAAGGTGGAATTCGGGCGTTTGAGTTTACCAACCGTGGCGACAAAGCCAAAGAAGTTTTCAAAGTATTGCGCCAATACATAAGTACAAACTACCCAGAAATGGCTTTAGGTATTGGAACGATTTTCAATGCGCAGCAAGCCGAAGAGTTCATAGCAGCGGGTGCTGACTTTTTGGTACAACCCGTTACGTCTCCCGATGTTGCCGACGTTTGTAAAGCCCATAACATTGCTTGGATGCCAGGTGCGATGACCATTTCGGAGGTGTATAACGCCACCGTATTGGGTGCCGAAATCGTGAAGATTTTCCCTGGCAATGTGGTAGGTTCTGGCTTTGTAAAAGCACTTAAAGGCCCCATGCCTGCCACCAAAGTAATGGTAACAGGCGGCGTAGAACCCACCTCCGAAAGCCTCAAAGAATGGTTTGGAGCAGGGGTAAGCGCCGTGGGAATCGGCTCGCAGCTTTTTCCAAAAAATGTCGTTGAAGCAGGCAATTTCGAAGAAATTACTCAAAAGATAAGTGCTCTAATTAGTTATTACCAAACCCTTACGAAGTAGCAAGTTGGCATCATCCAACTGATACATTACGGGAAATCCAAACCCTTGATCTAAATGAAACAAATCGGTAACTATCGCTGGACCATCTGTGGGCTGGTATTTTTTGCGACGACAGTCAACTACCTCGACCGAAACGTCATCAGTTATCTTAAGCCCTATCTGGCCGAAGCTTTCCAATGGACACCCGAACAAGAAGTAAATGACTACGCCAACATCGAATTGGCGTTTAAACTGGCTTATGCCGTTGGGATGCTTTATGCGGGTAGCTTTGTTGATAAAATGGGCTCAAAACTCGGCTATGCCATCGCTACGGGGCTTTGGAGTATCGCAGCCGTTGCCCACGCTTTTGCAGGCGGGACAAGCGGTTTTGTTATCGCACGTATCTTTTTAGGTGTCACTGAAGCAGGGAACTTCCCCGCAGCCATCAAGGCCGTTGCCGAATGGTTCCCTAAAAAAGAACGCGCATTAGCAACGGGCATTTTCAACTCTGGAACCAACATCGGAGCTATCATTGTCCCGCTTAGTGTACCATTGATTGCCGAAACGTGGGGATGGCAGTGGGCCTTTATCCTTACGGGGGTCATTGGTTTTGTTTGGTTGTTTTTATGGTTTATTTATTACGAAATTCCTGCTAAACAAGCACGTTTATCGAAAGCTGAGTTCGATTATATTCACTCCGATCGAGAAGAACCTGTTACCCAAGAAAAAGTACCTTGGCTCAAGCTACTCACTTTCCGCCAGACATGGGCATTTGCATTAGGTAAATTCCTTACTGACCCTGTATGGTGGTTCTATCTGTTCTGGTTGCCTGATTTCTTGATGAAAGAATACCACCTTTCAAAAACCGAAATCATTTGGCCTTCGGCCATGGTATATATCATTGGTAGCATTGGCAGTATTGCAGGAGGTTGGTTGCCAATGAATCTTATCAACAAGGGATGGGCGACCTTCAAAGCGCGTAAAACGAGTATGCTTATCTACGCATTTTTGGTATTGCCTGTACTATTCTCTCAGTATATGGGCTCAATCAATATGTGGTTGGCGGTATTGGTGATTGGTATAGCAGCATCAGCGCACCAAGCATGGAGTGCCAACATCTTTACGACGGTTTCGGATATGTTTCCTAAAAAAGCAACGGGTTCTGTCACTGGTATCGGAGGGATGTTTGGAGGCCTTGGTGGTATCTTATTGACTTGGCTCGTACAGAAAAATATGTTTGTCTATTACACCAAAATTGGTCAGATTCAAACGGGTTACTTTATCATGTTCTGTATTTGCGGAGCGGCTTACCTTACGGCCTGGGTGGTTATGCACTTCTTAGTACCAAAAATGAAACCAGTTGAATTGTAATCATGAAAAAGGTAATCTTTGTGCTTTTTCTTAGCGTTTGCTCGTGGGCAACGCAAGCCCAGTCGAAAGATGAAGTAGCAGTAGCCAATGCCGTTGAAGCGCTTAAAAAAGCGATGATTGACGCTGATAAAACTGCCCTCGAAAACCTTGCTGCCGAAGAGTTGAGCTATGGGCATTCGGGCGGAAAAGTCGAAGACAAGGCCGAATTTGTCCGCGCTATTGTCAGCGGCGAGTCCGACTTTGTTACTATTGACCTGAGCGAACAAACCATCAAAATTGTGGGAAACAATGCCATCGTTCGTCACAAGCTTTTTGCCAAAACCAACAATAAAGGGCAAGCAGGAACCGCTAACATTGCGATTCTGCTCGTTTGGCAAAAACAAAAAGGACAGTGGAAATTGTTAGCGCGTCAGGCGGTTAAGCTTTAATACGTGAGTCGGGTTGCTCACAACCCGACTACTTCAACCTCCCGAAAGTGTAAAACTTTCGGGAGGTTTTATTTTTTATTTCAAATGTAATGTCCCAAAAGAATCAGGGCGGTGAAATCGCGGGGTTGCGCCGCTCATGGTTGGGCTCCAGCATAAAAAAGCACAATCGGCAGGGCTGCATTTCCAGTCAGCATTAGCGTGCGATTGGAGCGAGACGATACGATAAAAATTGAGACGATACGTTTCTTTTTTCCCTCCCAACAGCTCCCACGGAATCTGCATTTTGCCAGACCACGTATCGCCTGCGGTCTTTACCTCGTGCTTTATTCCTGCTTTTTCGTAAGGCACAAACGCCAAATTTTGCGGGGCTTCTTTCGTGGGGTTTTCAATCCATCCCACAAAAAGCGCATTAGTAGGGTTAATTTCTAATTCTAAATACCGCGTCGGAATGGCTTCTCCTTCGGCAATAAACAACTCAAACACTTCCTGATTCCACATATCGGTATTGTGCCCTCGGTAGCTATTTTCTTTCCAAAAAGGGTTTTGTTGGCACTCAAAATCAATGTACAAATACCTGTCGTCGTAACGAAGTTTTACTTGCGTAGGCTGAGGAGCCGTACGACCATCGGTAGCGTATTTGAATTGCGTTTCGGGCAACGTCAACCATTGCTGGGAAGTTAATGTAACAGAAGGATTGGCAAGATTCATGAGAAACAACGATAGTAGAAAACTGTACATAATTGGCTAATAATTAACGGCTCCGTCTTTTTTAAAGGGTTTGCCCGACCATGCTTTCTTTTGCGTCCATTCGGCATCGGCATCACTCCAGAAAGGGTCAGACGCAGGTAAGCCAAGCGGCAAAAATCCCAACGTAGTCAGATACATACTTCCTGAATTGGAATACGAATCGGCAATCGTGGGTTGATGCCCCGCAAAGCCCAGCGTCAGCCAGCCTTCTTGGTCGAACACCCCTTCTTGCGAAAACATCCGCTTAATAACGGCAGTCAGGGCACAACGCGCTTGGGACGGAGTGACGTTTTCGGGTAGCTGATGAATCAATGCCGCATGAGTAAGCGACTGAAACGCAGCAACTCGGTACGTAATACTACGACCGAAGGCAGGAAAAGTACCTTCGGGGGAGATTAAACGTTCCAAAAAATCGGCATGACGCTGCATCCGTTTTACGGCTTTGGTATATCTATCTTGCAGGACTTGGTGATTGCCCGACGGCGACTGTCGCTTGTTGACTTCAAGCCACGTTTGCAGTACGTCCACTAGCATGGGTTGTATCACAAATGAATTATAATAATCAATGTGAAACACCTCGCCGTCTTTAAACCACCCATCGCCTACGTACCATTCTTCGATTTTACGCACGCCAAACTCAATGCGGTAGCGGTCGGTATTTTCACCAATTGACAACAAGAAAGCTTCTACAATAGCCGCAAAAAGCACCCAATTGTTATTGGGCGGAACCACCCGACGCATCAACGTAAACTCTTCAATCACGCGTTTTTTAGTAACCTCATCCAATGGTTTCCAAAGGGTATCGGGCGCTTTGAGAAACGCCTGCGCTAAAAAGGCCGCGTCCACGAGCGTTTGGCCTTCTTTTCGCCAAAGCATGTAGTCGGGCGAATCGGGATTGACGCTGTTTTCGATGCTCTTGAGGGCATATTGTTTGAGTTTTTTGCGCAATGTACCTTCTTCGGTATCGTCATCGGGCAACGCCAACCAAGGCGCCACGCCCACGATAGTACGCCCAAAAGCCTCCAAGTACGCGACTTTAGCATTGCGGTTGTCCCACGTAGGGCTAAACTCCACTTTCCAATTTTTGACCAGTGTATGTTGGCTCAAGTTTTTCAGAACAGGCTCGGCGATTTTGTACAAAAGCTTGGCCCAGTACAGGCGTACGTTTTCGGCAGCAGGTTGCGATGGCTTTTGCCAATTCAGCACCCCCCACCCCAAAGCTGCGTTGGTATGGAGGAAATTTCTTCGGTTCATTAGTGGGGGAAAAATTGATTATTGAAACACTCTCTTACGATATTTAAGGCATTTTTTAAATAGACATCACCTTAAATATATCAAATCCAAGCTACTTACTGTGGGATAAAATGGTGATTGAGCTAAACGTAGCAACAACAAAACAAAAATAGAGTTTTTATACAATAGGTTTTGTGTTGAGTATAATATAGTTTTGTTAAAAACAGCACAGTGATGAAATCGTTTAGCCAAGTAACCACCACCGATTTAGAAGAAATGTTTGGGATTAAGATTTATCCGCAAACATTTCTACCTCAAGTGGCAGAAATTGATATACCAACCTGGCTATTACACATTACAGAATCAAGACGAAAAAGGTTAGTCTCCATTCGTACTGAAAAAGCAACTTCAGAATCCCTCATCGCTCCTGTTTTGATGGCCGTAGAAGAAATATCGAAAGAGCCAATTACGGTTTTTTCAGGCGAGCCTCTAGCTACGGATACACTTGTTGGAATATGCGATTTTTTAATAACCAAAGGAAATTCATTTGAACCCAAAGGAGGCTATTTAGTATTGGTAGAAGCAAAAAAACAAGATTTGCTTAGCGGAATTCCACAATGCGTAGCTGAAATGTATGCCGCTCAACAACTCAACGGTAACGACGATATTGTGTATGGATGTGTTTCAACAGGGCTAGAGTGGATTTTTTTAAAATTAGATCAGAAGATTGCCTTCACCGACCCCACTATTTTTAGTATTACTGAGCTATCCAAAATTCTAGGAGTATTTGGGTGGCTTACTTGGTATAGTCGCCAATAAAATCATAACAAACATACATTATCCACCCTTCTTACTCCAGCACTTTCAAACACACAGGCATTGAGACCTTGATTTCTTTGCCAGTAGGCGTCAATTTTCCTGTTTTGGTATCCCGACTAAAAATCACGACGTTATCGGTATCTTGATTCGCCACAAGTACCCATTTTCCCGTAGGATCAATCATAAAATTGCGGGGCGTTTTTCCGAGCACATCTTGGTTGCCAACGTAAGTAAGTGCACCTGTTTTTGGGGCAATGCTATAAATGACTAAGCTTTCTTGGGCGCGGTTAGAGCCGTATAAAAACTTACCATCGGGCGAAACATGAATATCAGCACACCACATACGTCCCGTGTAGCCACTGGGGAGCGTCGTCACCGTTTGTACGGGGGTTAATTTTCCTTTTTTATATTCAAAACTTGTCATCGTCGCGTCCAGTTCGTTGATGACATAGGCCCATTTGCCGTTGGGATGAAACGTAAAGTGGCGTGGTCCCGCCCCTGGAGTAGCCGCCGTAAACGCAGGATTTCCAGGCAAAAGGTGCCCTGCTTTGGTGTCGAGGGTGTAGGTCATAATTTTGTCCATGCCTAAATCAGGGACAAACACATCGACATTATTAGGCGCGACATTGATGGAATGGACGTGCGCTTTTTCTTGACGTGCCGCATTCACGCTTTTTCCTTCGTGCTGAATGGTCTGGGTAGCCACCCCAAGCGAGCCGTCGGCTTGTACGGGCAAAATACTCAAACTACCACCGCCATAATTACCCACCATTACCCATTTTCCTTTTTTATCAGTTGCCACGTGACACGGGCCATTTCCTCCCGCCGATTGGGTATTGAGAAACGCCAATGTTCCTGTATTTTTATCGAATGAGTACGCATTAACCGCTCCGCCATTTACTTCCGCGACCGAATACACAAAACGTTTATCGGGCGAAATCGCCAAAAAGGAGGGATTTTTTACACCTTTTGCGATACTTACTGGGCTAAAATCACCCGTTTGGGTATTGAATTTATACACATAAATCCCTTCGCTGGTTTTGGACGTGTAAGTACCAATGAGAAGATACATATCGGCGTTTTGTCCCCATGCACAAACGTTAAGTATTGCCAGTAAGCCAACCAGTAAAATGTTGATTCGTTTCATTATGTCTATTTTTATAAAAGTAAAAAGCGAGCTCGATAAGAGTTCGCTTTTTAAAGGATTTTGGATGTATTTCTTACCCCTTTTTCGTTTCTGGCACTCTTGCATCAAAAAAGCGTCGGAGACGCTGGGCCGTGTTTCGCCCCGATTGGAAATCGGGGCGAGCTGCGCGCGCGGGGCGTGCTAAAGTTTGAGCTTTATCGGTTCTAATTTTTTGGCGCGGCCTATTTCTTTCCCATCCACAAATACGCGCAAACCTTTGCCTTTTTTGTAATGTTTGCCCGTTTTATCCCAAAGGACTGTCACACTTTTCCCGTGGTACAGTATCTTATCCAAACAAAACCAATCCCATTGATTTTGAGGTACTAATGGGCGAACCTCTAAAACATCATCGGCGCGGGGTTTGAGCCCTACCAAATCGCTTATAATCAAATCGGCGTAACCAGAATGGTTGTAAAATTTACTTCGCGGGTCGTCGCCTTTGAGCCAGCGGCCATTTTTTTCGTCTTGGTATTCACCGAGATACAACTTGCCATTCATTTGGTGGGAACGTGCATAACGGTGAAGCTCGTCGTAAAATACCTGCGGCGTCATGCTCCCGTGGTTCTTGTAATTATTAAGCAAATTTGATAGCGCTCGGAGCGTTTGGGTCGTCGCAAAAGGCCAAACAGGGCCGTCCCATTCGCAGCCATGTCCCGAGCCGTGCGTACGAAAAAGTGGGTGACGACGCTCGGCGGTCGTCAATCCCCAAGGGGCTCGAAACCCCGTCGTATCGGTAAGTTGTTCCCACTGTCGGGCGTATTTTGGGGCATCGTCGGGGAGGTTGAAATACCAAGGGATAAACCCAATGGCTTCGCGGGCGTTGTCGAGGCTACCATTTTCATGCCTTACCTTAAAAAATGACGCCGACTCATCCCACAGGTTTTCGTGTACCAAACGTCTGAGCGTTTCGGCTTTTTGTTGGTATTTTTGACGAAGGGTATCGTTGCCCACAATCGCCGCCATGCGCGATAACGCTAGGGCATTGCCGTACATATAGCTGTTGATGGTCGGGCGCACATTTTTTTCTTTTCGCGAGCCACTTATCGACTCCTCCATCGCATCGCGAACATCAAATTGCCAGAAAAGCTGCGTTGGGAGCATTTTTTCCGTTTCCCATTTACGGTAATCAGCTTCTAAGTCGAGCAATGTTTTTTGCACAAAAGCTTTATCTAAGTTTACCAAGTACCGACCATAGACCGCGTCGTCCACCCAACTACTAAAAGCATGGAAGCGCTGCGCGGTATGTTTGGGGTCAACGTACAGCCAAAACGAAATGTAATCGTTGATAAACTGCGGATTATGCAACCAGCGCCCTTCGTAAATATGATGTCCCAAGGCGCTGCTAATGGCGTTGTATTTACCCGCATGGTTGACTTTGGTGATAAATTCGGTAAAAATAAAGCCTTCAGGCGTTTGCTTTAAGTGCTTTCGAAACGACCACCAACGGTAATTATAGACGGTACGAATGACGGAATCGGGGCAATCAAAAAGGGGGATATTGTCTGAAAGCCACGCAAACGTTTGCTCGTTGGTGACGTAGTTTTTCACCGCTTCGTCGTCGATGGAGTTAAAATACGCGACGTCTTTTTTGAGTTGATCGGTGGTTAAAAACGTTGCTTTTTGAGCCAAGCCTTGAAAGGACAAGAGGAGGGCAAGGAGCGAAAGTCGGCCGATAGTCAACCTCATCCCCGACCCTTCTCCTTTCTGGAGAAGGGAGGCCAAAAAGTCCCTCGCCTGAAAGGAGCGGCCGCCGCTGCGGAGGGATTTAGGGTGAGGTTGGCTACCAGAACTCTCAGAATAACAGTATTTTTCAACAATCATCATATCAATTTTAAGTGACTATTTAGTCATTTTCAAATCAGCTATTTTTTTCATTTTAGGCTATTTACTCAAACAACCAATCAATATTCTTCTTATTACCCGCCATACCTGCGTCGAAAATGGGGATGGTTTGGTTGCCTTTCACAAAACCTAAAATGAGGCACGCCCCTTTCCCCAAATTCAGGGTATGGGTACCCGCTCCAAACGAGTACGCGTGGACATTGGCAGGTGGAAAACCGTTGACCAAAACAGCATTTGAGATTTTAATTTCGGCTTGCCCGTAGTCGTTGGCGCTGGCGTCGGTTTCTAACTCGGGAGTAGGTAAATAATTGGCTTTCTTTTCGTTGAAAAAACCAACCAACAACTTCACGGGCTCTTGCGTCGTGAAAGTCAAGGTTGTACGTTGCGATTGTAATTGATTTTTAGCTAACTTAATTCCTTTCAACGCCTGTAATTCGGGCGCAATTCCGCTAATCACCGCCGCCGTATCACTAAAAACGGCTTGTCCTTTTACGGTCGAAAACCACGCTGCTTGCGGACTCTGCAAGGTCACTTCGGCGGGCTGTAATATCACCAATTGCTTGGTAGTCTGTGAACTATGGGTTTTGAGCGAATCAATTTTATGCTTGAACGTTTTCAACTCTTTTTCATAAACGGGTAGCATTTCTGTCCACGTTTTGTACGCACCCTCAAACCCGCGCATCGGAATTTTGCGTTGCTGCGTTTGCATACTGTTGGCATACAAATAGGTATCTTTGGTCAAGGCAACGAGCTTGGCATAATGACTTACGCTTTTCTCCAAATGCGGCAGTGCCTTTTCCAAATCACGGACATCGTTTGAGTACTTAAAGCGTAACGTTGCCAGTGCTGCCCGCGCTTTTTCGGCATAAAAATTAGCCATGGCGTCTTGACAATGTATGTCGTTGCGAAGGCGACCAAACTCTTCTTTGTTTTGGGTCACGCTGGCGGCCGCGCGTTCAATCGCCTCTACGGCTTTTTGGCCGTGTACGACCACCTCGTCGGCCACGATAACTGGCGTTTCGCCAACGTGAGGCTGTCGATTCCATTCTTTTTCAGCGTACTCAATAATCATTTCACCTTCAGGCGCTTCCGACTCGTACATCAACGTAAAAAGGCCGTATCGAAACGGGTTGATAAGCTGCGTCATCAACATACCTAGCGTGAGGGTTTGGCGATTTCCGTCCGTGATTCCGTATCGGCGAAGGAGTTTAGGGGAAATTTCTCCCGTTTGTTCGTAGGCTTCCAACACGTCTTTGCCTTTGTCGAGCGGTAAGCCGTATTTTTCCGCCAATTGATTGCCCCAATAATTGATTTCGGCGGGGCGCTCCCGTTTTGAATTCCACGCGTAGCGCGCCCACGTTTTGTACCAAATCCAATCGCGATCCAATTGAAAAAGACGTTTTTCGGCTTTATCCGCCGTGTAAGGCCAATCCCAGTACGAGGCTTGGGGATACAAGTGAAGGCCATTGGCTTCATAGACATTGTGCATGGCTTGTACCGATTTTTGAATAAAATCAGCCGAGCCGTAGCGAAAAGGCTCCAAATTGGCCAAAATATGCACATTTTCGACGTGTACCGTTCCGATTCGACTTAGGCTACGGTGCAAATCCGCCCATTTGCCACGAGGCGTGTAGGTCGTTAGCGCTTCGCCGTTGTACTTAGCCATGGTGTAAAGGTTTTTGTACAAAGGCAACGCCGCTTTCATCACCCGAGGGGCATCGGTATCGTGCGCACGGAGCACGATTGGCGGCTCGGTCGTTTTTCCCAAAGCTTTAAGTCCATCTTGCACGCCTGGAATAATGGTTTTGGTAAACCAATCTACATCGTCTTGTCCCTGTCCCTCCATGGCTTCCCCGAGGGTAATCAGCAACCCGACGTTGGGGTATTTTTCGACAAAAGCCGCAATCGACTTACGGGTATAATCGGCAATGAGCGGTACAATCGGGCGGTTGCGGTCTTGGGTTTTAATGCCGTGTTTTTCGGCAAAAGGTTTAGAAACAATGATATTATAAAACATCTGAATCACCCAAATTCCCCGCTTATCGGCCTCGGTGGTGAGGAAGCGAAAAATCTCTTCATTTTTGCGAAAAGTCACCTCATCTACTTCCACTGCGTATGGGTAATCTTTCAGTTTCACCAACGAAGCGAAGGGGTGGCCGTTCCATAAATAGAGCGAGTTGTAACGGTTTTCTACCATCATATCTAAGTACCTTATCCACTGCGCTTTGTCGTACAACCACGGGAACGTCTCGGAGGTATAAGGGTATTCATACACCTCACGGCCAGGCAAATAGACGGGCTTTTGAATACCAATACACGTACCGCGCAGTACCATCTCTGGCTGATCTTTGAGTGAAAGTTGTTGGGGTAAACGTTGGTTTTTCTTGAGTTGCTCCGTTAATTCTAAACACCCGTACAAAGCCCCCGAAGCATCTGCTCCCGCAATAAACAACGGAGAATTAGGCTGCTTGAGGAGTTCAAAACTTTCCTTTGAAGAGCTCGCTGCAAGCGTTACCTTTTGGCCAAGCATCAGTTTTTGGAAGGTTGGGTCAGTAGCCAAACCCACCACAATTTGATAGCCATTTTTAGCGATACTTTTGTTCAAAGTGACTTTATAACCAGCAACGCTTAAGGCCGTTTTTAGCTTTTCTACCCCAAAATTTACTCGTACGTTTGGATCAGTTGCCCAGATGTTGACGGTTTGTTGGGAAAAGACAGCCCTAGCCGAAAACAGAATAAGACATAGCCAATAAAATGGTTGTTTTCTCATGAATTTGTATTTTTTGGAACACTGAGGTTCACAGAGTTAGACACAGAGTATCACGGAGTATGGCAAAAACATCAATTATTCGCCGTTTTCAATGATTTTATCACAAACACGGCTTCCGCCTCCACGGCGCTGCTGTTAGGCAAGTCGTAGTTTTGGTCAGTGGGCGTATCGGCATCGGGGAAACGGCGGACTTCACCCGTGCGGAAAACGACTCGTTTGAACGAGGCCACAGGAGCAAAAAAGACTTTTGCCCCCTTGCTTTGACCGTTCACAAACACATTAAAAATTCGTTTACTTTGGTCCAACTCCAGCCGAATTTCATACGGCTTCCCCGCTTCGTACTTCATAATGCCCGAATTGCGATAGCCGACTTTGGCTTTTAATTCGCCGTCTGCATCGAAAATGAGCCGCGTGGCAGCGCTGCCTTTCGCGTCTTGCAACTCAATGTGGAGTCGTCCTTTGTCGGTTTGTTGGGGAACAACCGTAAACGTAACCACCACTTTTTTACTCTCAGGAATAATACGTTCGGCTTTGGCGTAGTCGAACGCGTCGCTGTCGCGTAGCACCAAGTTTTTGGCACCATCGGCTGCTTTTTCGATTTTCACCGAAGCGCGCAATGGGTTATAAATGTTCCAATAGTTGAGTTCTTGTCCCGAAGGCAAATCGTTAAATACCTCATTCACGTGCGTTTTTACTTCGTCAGTGATGGGAACGAGAATTTTTGACACCCAAATATCTTCTTTGTTCATGCTGTACGTTACCCACAGGTTTTTATCGGGTGGCATACCATTTCCTTCTTCTATTCCCCGAACGTATTGAGGCCCGTACGATTTGTAATTTCCTCCGTAACGCATGGACGTAATTTCGCCATTGACCAACAAAAGGTTATCGTAGGTAAGACCGTCTCTACTGACCGACACCGCTAACGGCCAACGAAACTCAGCGGGGTTATACACCGTGGCATAGCGACCGTCGGAGGTGCGTTGTCCCCAAATTTTGGCGTTACTATTGATAAAACCTGGTGCTCGCAATGGCGCATACAACCACGTTTTGCCGTTGTCCTTACTTACCGACGTCAAGGCGTGTTTCCACAAACCAACGACGTTTCCGTTTGGTAAATGATAATAGCTAAACGCCTTCAATTCGTGCTTCAACGGTACGAGAGGGTCATCGCGGTCGGCTTCTTCGAGCCACTGCTGCATCATGAGCGGATTGGCCAATAACTCATTGCAAGCGTCCACAAAACCAGCATCGTTGGACGTAGTATAAAAGGGATAAGCCGATTTCGACTTGTCCCAAGTAGCATTGTGACGAATAAAATAAATAGGCCCAAACCGCCCATCGGGATGGATTTCACGCACCACTCGCCCAATTCCTTTCCCATCATTCGGGTCATCTTTGGCATCCAAGGCAATTCCATAATACGCCAACGTCAGCAAGCGATTTTTCTTCGACACAAAAAAGCCCATGCGTTGGTGCATGACCGCATCTAAGTTTTTGGCAACGCCTGCATACCCTTGTTTTGTCCAGCCGTCAGGAATACGATACGTAGGAAAAAGCACCGTAGGGGTTGTCCATTGGTAGCCGTCTTTGGAGGAAGAAATAAGGGTAGCCCCAGGCGGAACGTGCTCTCCCACGGGGTTGCTTAAATAATGCAAGTAGAAGGTATTATTCCAATATACGAGCATTGGGGCATGGTTGTAGGTCCAATCCAACGCCGTTCCGCTTTTATTTTCGCGGTCGGCCCTGAATACCTGAATGTTATGAACCCCCACCGCAGGACTTAATTGCCCGTGGTGATAGTCCACGTTGGAAAGCGTTTTACCTACATAACGAATAGTGTCTTGGGCTTGGACAACTGTACCAATTAGCCAAGTCAGCAGAAAAAGGGAATGGTGTTTGTGCTTCATTTGTACCAAAATTAGTCAGGGCTAAAGCCCTTCT
>NZ_KI519420.1:300205-419343 GCF_000482465.1 Runella limosa DSM 17973 | reverse complement strand
CCCTTCAGGACTTTTTTACTTCCTTTAAAAATAGTCCCGTGCTTGTGTCCTTGCGGTACAGCGATATGGGTATTTTCGTCGATAAAGCTGTTAAAATCTTTCGTCCGAACGACGTCGTAGCGTTTGTCTTGGTAGGTGTCAAAGTAAATTAGCCATTCGTCTCCTAACTTGGTGACCGAAGGCCCTTCCGTAAATTTTTTGCTAAATGGCACCGATACGTTTTCAAAAGGCCCTAGCGGAGTTTTACCAAAGGCTACTTTCAGGTTTCGTTCGGGACGGGTGTTATCTTTTAGAACCAACACATAGTCGTTTTTTTGACGCTTGACAATCACCGCATCAATCACACTAAAGCCTGGGTCAAAGAAAAGTTGGGTGGGGGTGAATGTTTTAAAATCTTTGGTTGTGGTACAATACATTCGATGATTGTTGTCTTCGTCTTCAATCCCCCGAGGAAAACGAAACGGAACGGTGGAAGCCCAAATAATGATAAATCGGTCGGCGTCATCGTCATAAAATAGCTCGGGCGCCCACACATTGACGGTGGTTGCCTCATGCGCCATCACAGGCAAGAGCCGTTGCTCCGACCAATGAACCAAGTCTTTCGAACTGGCATAGCCAAACCCTTTGTCACCCTTCCAGCTCGTTGTCCAAACCAAATGATACGTACCCTCTTTTCCTCTGGCTATCGAGGGGTCACGCATTACTTTCTGCGTTCCGATTTCGGGCTTCAATAAGGTTTTATTGAGGTCATTCCAGTGGCGACCGTCGTAGCTGTATAGCATTCGTAAGCCCTCGTTGGCGGGCTCGTGAAAAGAAGTAAATAGCCACACGTCTTTGCGGCACGAGCAGCATAAACATGTGAGGAGAAAAAGGGATAAAAGTCGTTTCATTGGAAAACGTTAATGGTTTGAACCATTCCAAGGTTTGAAACTTTGGAATGGATTATTTTTTCAGCCAAATGACTGAAGCTGCCCCTGTCTGGTTTTTGATAGTTACTACGCTCCCACCCTTCACAGAGTTATTAGATGAGACCACTTCTCCCGTTTTGGGATGAATAAATTTCACCGAAAATGAGTGGGGGACCGCAGTTAAATCAAGCGTTACTTCTGAAGCATCAGTATAAATGACAAATCCATGGTTAGGGTTACCTAATACCCACTGATTTGACTGCGTTTGAGGCAATGGTTTCATCTGAGCAACTTCTTTTGCAAACTGGTTGTCGGCTACAGGGGGGATATTCGCCATGGATCCACCCGCCAAAAGTACTGCCCAACCAAACGCATCAAAACTATCCCCCGAGTACATCACAGCTTTATCAGGAAATTGTTGACGATACTCACTGACAGCACGATATACTTGGTCAAAGGAACTGCGTTTGGGAGAAAGCAAGCGCGCATGTTGGCGAAGCGCTAAGTTTTGCCCCCCTGCGGGAGCATAAGGTGTTCCATTGGCTTGGTAATGCCAGTAGCGAATGTCTATCAGATTGACAACTGCGGCGCGGGTTGCATCCGCCAAAATCGCATCCTGCACATCTTTGGTTGCGCTTAGGCCCACCAGCACCTTTTTCTTATTTTCTTTTTCCCACTCTTTGATAACATCGAGCCAAAATTGCACAAACGCTAACGGACCCGTATATTCAGCACTTATCAACTGAATGACCCCCGATTGTCCTGAAAAATTATCGAGGCATTGGCGAATGTACGCGCGGTGCAACTGCCGACGAACGGGGTGCGAAACATCGTAAAACTGCTCCGCCATAAAAATTCGTTTGTCCCCCGCGTAAGGCACGGGTTCGGGAAAGCCCGTTTGGTTGAGGTTATTGGCAGGACGCCACGGAAAATCGGCATAGTGCGCTCCCGCTTCAATAATGTTGTGTTGAAAATAGTTTTGATGAATCAGAATCAGCCCTTTTTGGTCGGCCAATTGGGCAAACCGTTGGAGACGGCTCCAATACCACCGATTATACTGCGTCAAATCGTATTTACTCAGGCCATCCCAAGCCGTTTCTTTTCCGCTCCGCGCAAATGGCAATTCATAAAAGGGGGTCCACACTTCGCCATCCATGCGTCGGATGCGCTCGTGGTCATCGCGGCGGCGGTCGTACCAAAGGCCATAATTATGGTCAATCGCCAGCACGTTATTGGCTCTCATCCAATCACTTACTTCATTCAGGTTGTCGGTAAGGCCACGCCCCGTCATCCGAGGCACAAAGCGAGTCAAATGAGGTTTGGCATTTTCCAACCCGTGCGGACGCGCGCTTCCATTCCACCAAGGCACTTCTTGTCGCTTGCCCGTTTGTACGACATTCCCGCGCACCAGCCATCCATTTTTTACTTCTAAAGCGGGCAAAATAGAGCTCGTCGCGGGAGTTTTTAGCCCTAGCTGCTCCACTGTTTTGGCCAACGATTGGGTTGGTATCGACTGTCGTTCGGGGGCTTTTTGAATAAATTCAGGAAAAGTCAGCACGGGCTGTTCTGCCAGTCGCGTCAACGCCATCGCTACTTCTACTTTAGGGCTACTCGACGCTTCCGACGCTACGGGCATCAGTATTGCCCGAGCGGTGGCCGAGCTACCGATGCGTTCAGAGAGTTGGGCATAATACAAACTTCGGGGGCGAATGTGTTCGTTGGACATTTCCCAATGCCCATTTCCCGTAAACTGTGCCCACGTACCAAACGCCCAATTTTGAGCCGTAGGAGGCTTTGGACAATCGACTTTGGCCGCAGTGCATTGCCAAAATACGCTGTTGGCCGCCGTCCAACCTGCCCCTTGACCGTCTTGACCACGATTCGCAAAACTCAAGGCTTGCCCATCGACGTTGACGATGTCAAACAATACACCCGACGCCCAGCTGTCGATGGTTCCGCTAAAGCTATGTGGTAAATAAGATTCGCATTGCACAAAAGCATTGGGCCCTGCGGCACAGTATCCCACGGCAAAATCATGGTAGCCGTTTTCGGCATATAAACGTTGAAAAAGGCATTGTTGACCTTGGGTAAAAAACGTATAACGGCGTTCTGCCCCAATTTCTGAAACGGGCTCTAACGCTAGGCAATCTTCTACGGTAATGCGTCGAGCGGCGGATAAAACACTCACCGCAGCACCCGCAAAATGCTTAAATATCACTTGGCGTATCCACGCATCTTGCACTTGGTCGAACGAAACTGCGACCCAGCGATGGTCTTCGTCTTTGGGGTTAGTGGCATCAAACGTAGAAATCAATCGTAGGTTTTCGATCCCTACATTGGCAATGGCACGCTGTTGTTCATAACGCGCCACCGTAGCTCCTCCGTACGCCGCTTCAAGAGCGGTCGTTAGGGGAGCGTCTAGGGTAAGAGTATTTCCTGAAATGGCAGTAATCACTCTATCCCATAAAATATCGCGCTGCCCAGCTTTCCACCCCAAGGCGGTTACCCCTCCGCCAAAGTGGTCTGTTCCGAGTACTTGAATCCATTCTTTCGTAGAAGGGCGACGCACTTGTACGACATCACCTACTTTTAAACCCGACGCGTCATCGACGGATAGGGTCGTTGCATTGACGGGTACGTAAGGGTTAGTCACTCGAAAACGGGTTGTTGAAAGCCCATTTTGCTTCCCTATTACATTGACCAAATGGTCGCGTGACGTACCCGTTCCGACGACGGTCGTGCCATTTTCTCCCATGCCACTTCCCCGCAGTACGACCCCCGATGTGTTGATTGTCAACTGACCTGCCACTTCAAACGTTCCTTTTCCTAGCAAAACCGTCCCTCTGAATCCGTTTTTATCCAATGGCAATGTAGCTACATAATCAATCGCCGCCTGAATGCGGTGGGTTGCATCGCCTTTTTGCGTGTTTACTACAACCTGAATCGGTACGTCGGGAATGGCCTCGGTACCTGCCCGATACCCACAGTACGAAAAATCGGGGATGCGGTTGCCGAGAGAATCAGGGGTGTAAACCAAATGCCCCTGCTCATTTTGGTAAACAGGGGGTTGTTTCTTGACAGGTTTGGGAGTTTGAGCCTGAAGCTCACCTCTTATGGCCAGCGTTAGAAAAAGGAATGTATGTAAAAAAAATGCTCTCAAAACGGACGTTTACTTAATTCGTTTATGATTTGGTCGGGTTGTGAGCAACCCTCAGCACGAGGAACATAATATTCGACATTCTGCCCTCTGCACTCGACATTTTATTCGTCGGGTTGTGAGCAACCCTCAGCACAAGTAAAACTAGGGTTTAACCTGTTTTACCGACACTACGCTATTGAGGTAGTCCTCGATATTGGTATAGCCATCCTTGTTTTTATCCGCACTTGCATCCGATGGGTCGCGTGGGTTGAGACCGTTCTTCGTTTCCCAAGCATCAGGCATTCCGTCTTTATCGGTATCGACATAAGGAGTTCCTTTGTAGTCAGGATACCCGCCTACTTGCGCAATGTCCGTAATGATACCTTGTTTGTACGAATCAATGGGCAAACGACGGTGCTTAAACTGCGTCTCAGGAAGTTTTACGTCTTCTAAATACGTAATTTTTCCCGTACGAACTTGCTCCACAATGCGCGTGTCCACAGGGTCACGTTTTGGCAAAGTAGCTCCTGCATTGGCCAATACATAATCGTGGGCTTTGGCGGTAGGTAGAATCGTCATTTCGGGCATCGGAAGTGGCGCATTCACTTTGATGTCTGGCATGTATTTATCGGCATTTTTAAAGTTTTCGACTTGTACCCCACCGTTCCAGTTATCCTTGGTTACCACGTCGTTTCCTTCTACTACGTTACCGTTTACGTACGCCCGCCCAAACGTCAAGTAGCCCAATTTGCTTCTGCCTGATTCGGGTTTCAAAATACGGTACCCGATGGGTGAATCTTTGGGGGTCAATGGCCCTGGCTTAAAATAATTGTTGACAATATTGTACATCGCGCGGTAATCACCGCCGTCCACCGAGCGGTGTACCCAGTTAAAGACCACATTATTGACGAAATTGAAGACTCCAAACCAACCAATCGAAGGATTACGCCCCGCGTTATCGGCCCAAAGGTTGCGCATAAAGGTGCAGTTTTCGCCCCCTAACGTACTTCCAAAGGCGTGGTTCCACGTATCTAATGCTTCCGAAAAAATGGAGTTTTGAATGGTAATATTGACCGTGGGTAGCTTTTGTTCAATGGCTCCCGTACTGTCGTTGTACATGTGACGGTACATCGACATATTTTCGTCTAGCCCCCAACTTGACGAGACGTGATCGATGATGATATTCCCAATGGGATTTCCACCGATGGAGTCATCACGGCGGCCTACAAAAGTTTCTCCCCGACGAAAACGCATATACCGAATTACGACATCGTGCGTATTGATCCAAACCGACTCACCCGCTACGCAAACGCCATCACCTGGGGCAGTCTGCCCTGCAATCGTAACGTAAGGAGCGCGGATAATCAAGGGAGTTTTGAGACGAATGATACCTGCGACATTAAACACAATGGTACGCGCCCCGCCTTGTTCGCACGCTTCCCGCAATGTACCTGGGCCATTGTCTTCTAAACTCGTAACGACATAGACTTTTCCCCCGCGACCGCCAAACGAAAAGGCTCCTCCCCCCTCTGCTCCTGGAAAAGCGGGAATCGAAGCTTGCGGTAAATCGACAGGACGTGCTGCCCACGGAATGTACGGTTTTCCCTCGCGGGATTCTTTTTGAATGATGGGTAATGCCTTTTGCCAAGCAATATTCGACTGGTGCATCGCTTCTTTGAGCATATCGTCGCTGGCTTTTTGCACGTCTTGGGGGACTTGCGGATACTGGGCCAAAACGGACTGTTTTGTTCCCAGTAACACCGCTATCACCAAAAGTGATGAAAATTTAGTCCGCAGATGACGCAGATTTTCAAGCGCAGATAGCCGCTGATTTTTTAGAAAACCAGTATTGTATAATTCTAAGTCTGGTGTGATCACTGTCTTTGTCATAGATTTGTTTTTTTATCTCACCCCTGCCTCCTCACGGTAACCCGTCGCGGTCTTATATTTTACCCCTCGCCTACAAGGAGAGGGGCAAGGGGTGAGGTGATTTTTTACTTCAAAGGATCAAAGCCGCCGCCCCACGTATTATTTTGAATAATCTTAGGATTATTGTCAATGGCCGACTGCGGGATAGCGAAGAAATAATACTCTGGCTTCCAGTTGATTGCATATTTAGTATCCAATTGTTTTGTCACAATCGTGAAATAATTGGTATAAGCTACGTCCAAATCAACATTGTCGCGATTGGTCGCAAAATCGGCAGGTACGCCCGTTGTTTTAAGGTTAATGGTGACGCCCGTTCTTCTTTTGCCGTTCAACGTCTTCTCAATAAGTTTCCAACGACGCAAATCCCAAAAACGCTTTCCTTCAAAAGCAAACTCAATCTGACGCTCAAACAAAATCGCATCAAACATTTCGGCACGCGTCATGTTGGATTTTAGGCCGTACATTCCGTCGGTTCCTGCTTCAATGCCCGCTCTTTTGCGAATGGCTTTAAGGTGCGTATAAGCTTCGTCGAGGCTGTTGATGCCGCAAGCACTTTCGGCTAAATTAAGCAACACTTCCGCAAAACGAATTTCAATCCAGTCGGTACCAGAAAACTGTACATCACTTACGCCTACTGTTGGGTTAATCGCCTTTCGTGTATAAAAGCCCGTGTTTGAAGCCTTTACTTCTACTGTTTTGTTACTCACAAAATACGTCCAAAGTTTGTAAGAAGTATTTCCGTTTAAAGGCCAGTT
Organism: Runella limosa DSM 17973; assembly: GCF_000482465.1. GTDB lineage: Bacteria > Bacteroidota > Bacteroidia > Cytophagales > Spirosomataceae > Runella > Runella limosa. Next base: position 412,612 of record NZ_KI519420.1, on the reverse strand, counting down.
TACGCCGTTATACGCGATGGTTTTGTCAAAACGAGGGTCACGGTTTTTATAGAACAATTGGTCGGAATAGGTATACTTCGTCGATTCTCCCACTTTTTTACCGTCTTTCATCGGGAATGCTTTTACCATTTCCCACGAAGGCTGATTGGAACCTCCCGCCGTACCTGCGTACGATGGCCGAGTAGAGTTATCGTAGCCGTTGTTTTTTCTGGTTTGATCACCCGTTGAGGTATTGAACCCCGTCAAGAAAACCGCTTCTGGATTATTCACTTCCTGAAACCAAAGCTGGTCAAACGACGAATGAAGGCCGTATCCGTTTGCCACCAACAAATCATACGCCTGTTTGTTGGCTGCATACGACGCTTGCCACTTAGCAGCATCATCCGTTGGGTTAAATTGTGGACTGGCGGCGTACAACAACGCTTTGCCTTTGAGCGCAGCAGCTCCTCCTTTGGTAATACGTCCCCAATCGGACGAGCCCCATTTCCCAGGCAAAAACAACATGGCAGAATCTAAATCGCTGGCGATTTGCTTGTAGGTTTCAGTGGTGGTATTTCTTGACAAAAACGCTGCATCACGCGCTTCTACTCCCACAGCTTGAAGGGGTTTTGTGACCAAAGGCACGCCTCCATACAAACGAACCAAGTCAAAATAACGCCACGCCCGAAAGAACTGAGCCTGCGCGTTGAGGCGGTTTTTAGCACCTTGGGCAATTGTTCCTGCGTTTACGTCATTGATAAAGGTATTAATCACCCGAATTTTTCCGTAGTTGTTTGTCGCATTGAGCGCCGTTCCAAAATCTCCAACATCGTTTACCAAGAGAGTTCCTTCAAAAAACTTGCTTTCACCCGATGATTCGTCCGAAAGATCAGGGCGACTTCCCCACGTACCTCCCCACGTAGGCAGGTTTTGATCGTAGATATAGTCCAAATTCATCCGCGCAAGGACTGAGTCTTTAAAAATAAGGCTTCCGTTGACCGAGCCTAAATCGGTTTTATCGAGTACCTTTTCGCAACTTGCCAGTCCAAGCAGTCCCAAAAGGCTGAGTATAGAAAAATAGTTACGTTTCATTGTTGTCATTTGTTTTGTGGCGAACCACCTTTTTTGTTCATTACTAACAGGTTATGACGCGGTTGTGAGCAACCGCTTTCACTACAAACCAAGATTTACCCCCAACGAGAACGAGCGCAAAGTTGGGTACGCATCGTAGCTTCCTGAGTACGCTTTGTAGCTGTATGGATTGTAGAAATTGAACGGATTCACCGCCACCAGATACACCTTCAGGTTGCTCATGCCCAATTTTTTTGCTGCCTTCGCAGGTAATCCATACGAAACATTGAAGTTACGCATCCCTGCCGACAACGAATTGGCAAACCAAAAATCAGACAGTACTTGGTAAGTATCTCTATAATAAGGGCTTGGATAAGCAGCAGAAGTATTTTGTGGTGTCCAGTGATCAGCCCAGAACTGCGGGCGGTTGGCCGTCAGGGTCGCTTGATTACGCGCTGATGATTCGATGACGGCTTGCCCTCCAAACGAAGCCCCCATTACGACCGATACCGATAAGTTTTTGTAGGTAGTGCTTACATTGAAACCCAATCCGTAATGATTGTTTGCTTTTTTGGTTAAAAACAACTGGTCATCCGTCGTAATTTTCCCGTCGGGAGCGGTGTATTGTCCTGTTGCATCTTTTGGCCCTCGCACGTCCTGATAATAAAGCATTCCTGGCTTAGGAGCAGCCCCAAAAATGGTATAGCCTGGGTTTTTCTCCAACCAGCTGTCCACGTCTTGCTGCGTGCGGAACATTCCCGCATATTGGTAGCCTTGCACGCCCATGTCAGTAGATTTTCCGATAGGATCTTCGTAAGTGCCTATTTTACCTTTGTCCACATCTACCTTCAATTGTTTGTTGTCACTCCACGACAAAAACGCGTTGACTTTATACGTCCAATCGTTGGTAATTTTGTCAGCCCAGCCCAATGAGATTTCGTAGCCAAAACCATCGACTGACGCATAGTTTTCCGACGGAAGAGTTGCCCCGACGAGCAATGGAACCGACGAAGTCAAGGCTGTCAGCATGTTGTAACGATGATCATAAAAGGCATCTAACCCCAACGACAAGCGATTTTTCAGGAATTGCGCATCAATCCCGAAGTTATATTTTGTGTTGTTGTCCCAACGTGCCTGACGGTTGGCCATGGCATTATTGGGAGAAATAATCAACGGACGGTCGCTGTTTCCGCCAAACACAGCTCCTTTGCCCGTTTGGATAGAGTAGCTTGTTAGCCAGTTATAGGCTTTGGTGGCATCTCCCCCCATAAAGCCCACTGACCCACGGAATTTCAAGAAGTCAACAAAAGACACGTTGTTTTTGAAGAAGTTTTCGTCCGAAATCACCCAACCAGCCGACACTGACGGGAAAAAGCCCCAGCGGTATTCGGGGGCAAAGTTGGTAGAGGCGTCATAACGGGCAGCCATTTCGAGTAAGTACTTGTTGGCATAATTGTAATTGATACGACCTGCATACGACAAGTTTCCTGACTCTGATTGGCTTTCAGAAGCCGTTTGAGTACCTGTGGCATAACGCATATTAGGCAATCCCCCAAGAATAACGCCTTCGGCCATCGCGGCCACGTTGTCGTAGTTGGTTTCCGATTGTTCAAAAAAGGCAATTCCCGACACGTGATGTTTCCCAAATTGGCGGTCGTAGTTCAAATAGCCGTTAAATTGGTACGTATCGTTATAGCTTGGGTTGATACGCACGCGGTCGCCATTATTCATAGATACCGTCCGTAAAATATCGCCTCCGTAGATGTGTTTATTCTGACCTAACATACTGAAGGCATACACATTATACTTCGTCCCGTATTGCTTTCCGAAGCTATTATCAAGGGTTTTGGCAAACAATACGCGGGCTTTCAAGCCTTTGATGAAAGGTATTTCGTAGTCAATATTGGCCGTAACGTTCAAGCCCGTATTACGTGTACGGGTGAAGTTATCTGAGTTTTGAACTTCAAAAAAGTGGAACGCGTCAACTGTATTTACGTTCCCTGCATTTGACAACAATACTGGAAGACCGTTTACATAAGGTGGGTTAAACTGCGGCGTAAACAGCAGCGACTTCATGTCGTTTTCGGGGTTTTCGCCGCCTTGTTTGAGGTAATACATTTGTTTGTCGTACAAATCACCGCTCAACGACAAGCCCGTTTTTAGCCCTTTTGCCACCACGATGTCAGCGCTGGCACGAAACGTCCATTTGTTGGCGTTAATCTTGTCGAAATTGGCGTTTTGGGCATTGTAGGTAATCCCTGCAAAGTACGTAGCCCGCTCACTTCCTCCGCTCACATTGAGCGCATGACGCATCACTGACGAAGGTTTCCACGCCATTTTTAACCAATCGTAGTTGTTTTGTTTAAAATGGTCGAGTTCGTCTTGGGTATAGATCAACGGGTCGGTGGCTGCTTTTCCACCTGCAAAATTGAGGTCGTTCATATAGGTAGCATGTTCGTACCCATTCATCATTTTGGGCAACATCGCCGCATCCGATACCCCTACCGAGCCACTGTAGCTAAATTTGGGTGCGCCTGCTTTTCCGCGTTTGGTGCTTACCACCACTACCCCTTGGTTAGAACGCGCTCCGTAAATAGCCGCTGCGGCATCTTTCAAGACCGAAATCGCTTCTACTTCCGATACGTCCAAAAGGTTAAAATCGTCTTCGGTTCGTACCACGTTGTCAATCACAAACAAAGGGCGTAACGTACCACCATCTTTGGATAAAACAATCGGATTCCGAACCGTCAGCTGGGCATTGTCCCCTGGGCGGCTCATTCCTCCCGAAACGCCTACCCCTGGCATTTGGCCTTGCAACGCCGCCGACAAACTCCCGACGGGTAATTCTTGAATGGCTTTCATGTCAACGGCGGCCACCGCTCCCGTAAGGCTCACTTTTTTCTGCGAACCATAACCGACTACGACTACTTCGCTGATGGAAGCCACGTCATCGTCGAGGGTTAGGTTAATGTTGGTTTGGCCATTAACGGCCACTTCCCGCATTTTATACCCTACTGAGCTAATCACTAGGATTTCGTTCCCTTTAGGCACATCAATTTTAAAATTCCCTTCACCGTTGGTAAATGTCCCTACTTTCGTGCCTTTAATAATTACGTTGGCCCCTGGAATAGGTTGCCCAGCAGCGTCCTTTACATTTCCTGTTACGGTAATTGCGGCCGTTTTCACGGTTGTTTTTGGCGTAGTTCCTCCCTGTTTTTCAGCGTAGGAAACTCCCATAAAACAAACAGCTACTACCGCCGTGAGACACGCCTTGGTGAGGCTTTTGTCCCATGTTAGTTTGGTTTGTAAAAAAGGATTCATTGAAGAGTAATTGGATTAGTTTTGAACTTAGTTTGAGGTTTATTGGTATTTTGAAGTCGTGGTTGTGAGCAACCACGTGCACGGAGGCGCGGTTGTGAGCAACCGCTGGCACAGCACACCTTAGGTTGTGAGCACCCACGTGCACCGAGGCACATTAAGATTTGTTTTTTGCTTCTTTGATTCGTTTTTCCCAGTCTTGGCCCGCCTTTTTCATATCGATACCTTGGGCCGATAAGTAGTTGTTGATTTTTCCTTTGTACTTACCAAACCACGCATGTTTTTTCTCCGACGTATCGGCATCCATGGCCAACTCGCGGGCTTCGGTGAGCCACGTCAGGATTTGGGCTTTTTGGGTTTCGGTCAAATCGGGTAACATTTCTTGGTAGCCTCGGTACGTTTTGGGCAACACACCGTACGTCATTCCGTCTTTTATTTGGTCAACTTGGGCGGGCGTGAGATCTTTGACAAGGTCAGCAAGGTAGTTTTTGTGTAATTGCCCCAGTTGAACGTTCGTTTCCGACTCTAACTGTTTTACTTTTTCTTCCGACGGTTCGGTCAATGCTTTTTTAGCCGTTTTCAGCCCTTCGTGGATGGTATTCAGTCTGAGGTATTGTTGAGCAACTCGGCTGCTCACCCGCTTGAACTGGACTGAATCAGGCAGTTGCAACGTCGCTACAATCTTTTGGGCGCGCTGCATCACCACTTGTTCGTACGACGCCTCTTTGTCGTTGGTTTGCCCCACTGCCGTAGTGGCAACAACCATAAAAACAAACAATAATTTTTTCATTTTCAATTAATTATATTTCTACCTAAACTCTTTTAATTCAACCACTTGCCCTTTCTTTATGGCCAATTTCGTCACTTTCCCCGCGTAGCGAAGGGTACAAGGACTTCCCGCAGTTGAGGCAATTTTTAGGTTCGTGAGCTTGCCTTTTTCCCAGCTAAAATCCAGCTCAAAACCTCCTCTTGCTTTGATACCCCGCACAGTTCCTTCCGATAACTCAGCGGGCAAAGCAGGGAGAATATCAATAAACTGCGTGTGACTTTGTAGCAACATCTCAACGATGCCTGCCGAGCCCCCAAAATTTCCATCAATCTGAAACGGCGGGTGAGCGTCAAATAAATTGGCATACGACCCACCTGCTCCCGAGGCAGGTCGCAATAACATTTTTACCATTTTTGGGGCATGTTCACCGTCTTTGAAACGTGCCCAAAAGTTAATTTTCCACGCCAAACTCCAACCCGTTCCTTCGTCGCCACGGTACAGCAGCGATTGGCGGGCGGCTTTGGTCAGCTCGGGAGTTTCATCCCAGTTGATTTCGTTGCCTGGGTGTAGCCCCCACAGGTGCGATACGTGGCGATGCTTGTTGGTTGTATCGTCTTTGTCTTCGAGCCACTCTTGTAGCTGCCCGTATTTTCCTATTTGATTGGGAGCGATTTGGACGTACGTCTGTTGCAGTGTTTTTCGCCAATCTTCGTCTATTTTCAAGACTTCCGACGCCGCGATGCAACTCTTGAGCAATCCGCGAATGATTTGGTGATCCATCGTTGGCCCCGCAACCAGCCCGCCGTTTTCGGGTGAGTTGGAGGGAGTACTGATTAACCAACCCGTTTTCGGGTCTTTCACCAAAAAATCCACAAAAAAGGCCGAAGCCTCTTTCATAATCGGATAGGCCGTTTTTTGGAGGTATTCTCTATTTTGGGTAAATAAATAATGTTCCCATAAATGCTGACTAAGCCATGCCGCTCCCGTTACCCAAATGCCGTGATTGGAGGCATTGATGGGGGTAGTATTTCGCCAAATATCAGTATTGTGGTGGACGACCCAACCGCGTGCGTTGTAGTAGGTGCGGGCCGTTTCGCGCCCCACCACCGACAATTCCTTTACCATTTTCAACAACGGCTCGTGCAACGGCGAAAGGTTGAGCACTTCGGCACCCCAATAGTTCATTTCGGCGTTGATATTTGTGGTATATTTACTTCCCCAAGGTGGCGTCAGTAGGTCGTTCCAAATCCCCTGCAAATTGGCGGGGCGGGTGTTAGGTCGCGAACTAGAAATGAGTAAATAACGGCCGTATTGTACGTAAAGCGCCATTAAAGCAGGGTCTGAGGTTTGGCCAAACTGTGCAAGACGCTGATTCGTAGGAAGGTCGTCGGCTTGGGTTTTCCCCAGATGAATCGAGAACGTTTGGTAGTACGATTGGTATTCTTTCAGGTGAGCCGTTCGTATTTCTTCGTACGTTTTTTTCCCAATAGCCGCGATTGTTTTTTCACAAAGCACCCTTGGGTTGGCCGAAATATCTTGGTAATTGACGTAGTTGGTCGCCGCTGCTAGGTAAAACGTAACCTTGTCGGCTTTTTCAATTTCAATGCCTTGGTCGGTGCATGTAAGCGTGCCATTTTGCAGCTGCACTGTCAAGTAACTTTCACCTTTCAACGCACCATTTTTCACTCTTACCGACAATGCCAGCGTGTGATTGTCCACGCGACGAAGTAAGTAGCCTTTGTGCGAACTACTCAACGCGGCTGTAAGAGACAAACTAGCTTTGCGGTCAGCTTCTAAGCGAACGACCATGACTTGTTGAGGCTGGCTCACAAAATACGTTCGGGTAAAACGCGTTCTGTTGGCGCTAAAACTAGTTTTACAAAGTGCTTCCGATAAGCTGAGTTCGCGGCGATAGTTGCTAATTTCTCCCAAATCTGAAAATGTCAACGTCAAATCCCCAAACGGCTGATAATCGGCCTGGTATTTTGGAGTCACGGGCGGATTATCATCTTGAATTTTATATTTCCAAGGTTTTACCAACGAAATCAACGCACTCGGTTCGCCCTCAGGATAGAGCCCAATGGGCCGCGAAGTATCTTTATAACCTGCGATGCCTCCTTTATCCACGTAGTTCAGCACCTGAACTGCAATCACATTTCGTCCCGTCCGAAGTACATTGGCAGGAATGCGGTATTTGCGGGGATCCATATTATTGGTTGTACCCACCAGTTGCCCGTTGACGTAGGTCAAATCATAATCACGAACGCGGTTCAAATCCAGCACCACATTTTTTCCTTGCCAGTTGGCGGGAATATCGACTACCGTCCGAAACCAAACGGCTCCATCTAAGCCCTCAAACCCAACGGTTTCCCAACCTTCATACGCTGGAACAGCCATCGTTTCCCAAGTCGCGTCGTCATAGTCTGGCAACGCAGGATTTCCTTCCAGCCCTTTCAAAGCCAGCATATCGCTTGTCCACTGCTCCTTCTTACCTGCTTGGGTTTTTAGGCCCATAAAATGGGTTTCGGCCAGTTGTTCAGCCGCTTTTTGTTTTCCTTCAGCCAATAATTGACGCATTTCGGCCAAATAATTCGCGGCATTAGGTCGGTTAGGATTACGCGGCTCGCCCGTCCACAAGGTTTCTTCGTTGAACTGAATACGGTCTTTGTTCACCCCTCCAAACACCATCGTTCCTACTCTGCCGTTCCCAATCGGCAATGCTTCCGTCCATTTCTCGGCAGGCGCAGTGTACCACAGCTTGTAGTCTTGCGCATAACCCAAGAAAGGGAATAAAAGAATATGAAGAAGCAGTTTTTTCATCCGTTTAAGAGGCCTGAAAAATGGATTTGAGGTATTGGGTATTAGCTCCAAAATTTTTCTTGACGTTGTGCGGCTCTTTGGCATCGCGGGAACGCTCGATAACCAGCCAGCCGTCCCACTTCATTTCGTCGAGCGTTTCTTTTACTTTGTTGAGGTCGAGGCGGGTATTATGCTCAAGCCAAACCCCGTCTTCATCGGTACAGTGAATTTGGCAAATACGCTTGCGACCCAGTATTTTAAGTTCTTTCAGCAAGTTTCGCCCTGCCTTGAGCGGGTTCGAAAAATTGAAATAGATTTGAATGTGCTTAGAGCCTATTTCTTTCAATAATTCTACTTCTCCTTGAGCGTCCAACGACGTTTCGATGCCAATCACTATCCCTGCTTTTTTGGCCATTTTCCCCACTACTTTTAGGCGTTCGACAATCGCAGGTCTCAGCTCTGGGTTTTTGACCAAATCTCCCTGAACACCCAATGGCAAAAAACCTACCTTGACGTTCATGGCTTTCATGGTATCAATGCAGTCTTGCACCATGCGCTGGTATGTAGGGCGCGTCGCAAACGACTGGGCATAAAAACCCGTCATTGCCAGCGAACAAATCTCCAGTTGAAGTTCTTTGGCTTTGTCCAAAAACTGCTGGCGTACTTCTGACTTAGCTAATTGGTTATCAAAGGTTTCCCGATTACCCAAGCCTCCCATGTCGATTTCGAGTCCGTCGGCACCAATCTCTTTGGTCAGCTGAAAAGCACTTAATTTTTGACGTTTCAAAATCATCAAATCCACTACCGCTACTTTGTAACGGTGACTTGAACCCGCCCACCCACGCGCCACTCCCAATAGCATACTTGCAATTAGTACGCTACTTTGTTTCAGGAATTGACGACGTTGGGTGAGCATGGGTACTTATTTATGGTTATTAGAGGATTCTGGCGAGACTTTCCAAGTTTTGAAAACTTGGAAAGTTTTCAGTCTTTTGCGGCTTCAATTGGTTGAGGGGCTTTGTATCCGTCCAACTCAGGCCATTTTCCTTCTTTGATGGGAATTAACTTCATTTTTTTCGGGTCAACTACCGCGTGTTTGATGCGCTGACGACGCCACGTATAAATCACATGAATCATTCCGTCGGCCGTCTGAATCACCGAAGGATACGAATATTGACTGATCGGTGAATCTTCTAAAATCACTGCTGCCGCCCATTCTTTGCCATCTTTTGAAATAGAAAGGTGCAAGGGCGTGCGAGGGCCTTTGGCCAAGTCACTTGGAGGCAATACGTGATTGTAAACCAGCGCGTGACGGCCGTCTTTGAGCGTCACGGCATCGGTACCAGAGTTGTTGTTGGGCAAACTTGATTTGGCTAGTTCCGACCAAGTTTCGCCATTATCATTTGACCACGCTTCCACTAATGCACGGTTGCGGCTGCGGGCCAAAATCTGCAATTTGCCTTTGCCGTGATTCAAAATACTCGGTTGAATGGCGTTGATGGTTTTGCCGTCGTTGATGGGGCCTATTTTTCGCCACGTTTTGCCAAAATCGGGCGTTACCTCAAAATGAATTTGCCAACCGCCTTTGCCTTCCGTACTGGTAGGCGACATTAAGTTTCCGTTGGAAAGCAATACGGGTTTATTTTTAATCGGGCCTAAAAACCCTTCGGGCAGTGCTTTAGCTTCTGACCACGTAAGGCCACCGTCTGAAGAGGTCTTCAACCAGCCTTTCCATTCGGAGGGACTTGGACCGATTTTGTAGAACAACATCAGGCCGCCGTTCGGAATTTGGTACAAAATGGGGTTCCAACACGCATAGCGGAGTTTGTCGTTAACAACGCCATCGGCTACGTTCTGGGGGGCAGTCCACTTGCCATTTACCTGACGGCTGACCCAAATACATACGTCTGGATTGCGTTCTTTGGTTCCTCCAAACCAAGCCGCGACCAAACCTTTGGGCGTCTCGGCGATGGTTGAGGCGTGGCTCTCAGGAAAAGGCGCTGTTTCAAAAATAAACTCATCTACTACTACTCCCGACTGCCATTTGGCCAATTGCGAAAAAGCAGCTTGAGTGACGACTAAGCAGAAGAAAAAAGGAATAAAAACTCGTTGGATTACCATGAAAACAAAAGCTAATTGTGTTATTTCTTTGGTTAACTACTCCTGACAAACGAAGAAAAAAGCAACAAAAACAAAAACAAATGAAAGATTTTTCTTTTTTCTTTTCAGCTCATTTGTCGTTTTTCTCCGTCAATGGGCTCTTCAGGACTTCATTGTGTTAAGGTGGCTTCTTAAAAAAAGGCTTTTTGAGCCATTTAAAGGGGTTTTTGTAATTTTTCAAGAATTACCCGCCGAAACCTGATGACAATTATACTTTTTTAAAAAGAACTAACCCTCCTGAACTGTCTGCTTGGATAGAACTTTAGCTTTATTTATTAGCAATAAAAAAGGGAGCAAAGCGCTCCCTTTCTCGAAAAAATACGAAACTATGATTTGGTTAAAAAAGGCTACTTTATTTTCGTTTCAAAAACCTTGTTTAAGAACCGAACGCTGTGGTTCAAGACGGGTTCAAACCAAGGATGAAACAGTACAAACGTATGTGGAGCGTCGGGAAAAGAATGGACTTCAGAATAGATATGAAGCGCATCAAGTTTTCGCCGCATGTCGTCACGGCCAGCGTGCATTCGATCCACCGAGCTATTGATGAACAAAATAGGAGGCGTGTTTTTATTTACGTGATTTAACGCTCCAGCTTCATGCCACAGTTCAGGTTTTTGGGTTTTGTTGTACCCAAACCAATACGTAGCGGCCGAAATCCCTTTGCTATCGTCGCCTTCGCCTGATTCGGGATGAATGAAGGCCAACGTTCCATCCAAATCGACAATGGCGTTGACTCGGCTTGAGAAAGCCATGTACTCACCTTGGCTTCCTTCAAAAGCTGGATTGTCGTTGGTTGTTCCTAGTAAGGCCGCCAATTGTCCTCCCGCCGAGAAGCCCAAAGCGGCAATTTTATTGGGGTCAATCTGGTATTTTTTGGCATTGGCCCGCATCCAGCGTACCGCCGTTTTTAAATCGTGGACGGCAGCAGGATACAACGCCTCCGTTGAAAGGCGGTACTCTACCGTAACGGCGACAAAGCCTTGTTCCGCTAATTTTTGGGCTAAAGGTACGTGGTGCGTACGGTCGCCCGAACGCCAGCCGCCGCCGTGGATAACCAACACCGCAGGACGAGTTTTTTTGGACTTGCTTTTGGGGTAAAACACATCCAGCTGCAAATTGCGAGCACCTACCGAACAATAGGTCACATTTCGTTCTTCAACTACTGAAATAGGCAGCGAAAAGGATACTTTAGCGGCTTTTGGGTACTGTTTTTGAAGTTGAGAAAACGCTTTAGGGACGTTGAACGACGTATCAGGGATATTCGTCAAGCCAAACGTCAACAGTGGCCCCTCTGGATTCCATTGGTCTTTCCCTCCAAGTACCTTTCCAATCGTATATTTTTGGGCTTCGATTTCGGTCAACTGTTTTGACCACGACACTCGTTTTAAGGCAATGGAACCCGCTCCTTTTGAACCATATTCGGCATAAAAAGCAGTTTTTTCGGCGTGAACCTTATCCCAATTATGCCAACCTTCGGGCTTCACCACGTTTGACATCGTACAGTTCAAAAACACCGTTTGGGCGTAATCTCGCCACGGTCGCCCTAAATACACACTTGCCTCAGGCGATTCACCGTCGAGGGTACATTCGTTGAACACAAAACCATGCGCTTGCCCTTGGGGGGTAGAAGCTGCCGTGTAATACCCTCCGCTGAGTTTTGAACGAATGTGGCATCGTTGAAAATAGGCCGTAGCCCAGCCAAAAATAAAATCGACCGTTCCTTCAATGTAGCAGTCCTGATAGTACTGATGAGTACCTTCACGCTTGGGATACAGGGTATCTTGACATCCTAAAAAACGGCAATTGATGAAACGAGCACGGTCTCCATCCACAAGCATTGCGACAGCTTGCCCAACTGGACCCGCAGAATTGGCAAAGGTGATGTTAATCGCCGTAAAATCATTGGCAACAATCCGAGTTGAGGTCGAAGTAGTCGTGCCTAATTTAACGCCTTGTGGGTTTATTTTACCCGAAAAATCATCGTACGTCAAAATCGTATTTTCAGGGTTTTCTCCCATGATAGTGACGTAATTTTTGGTTGAATCAAGGGTCAGCTTTTCCTTGTAAACGCCTTTTTTGATGCGAATCAGCACTCCTTTCATATTGTTGAGCGGAATGGCGTTGAATGCCGCTTGCACCGTCGTAAAATCTCCCGAACCGTCTTGGGCAACAATCAACAAGTTTTTAGAGGTTGTTTGAGCAAACAACGACCCCGTCAACAAAAGATACAGCAAAAAGACGTTTTTCATATTTTTTATCATTTATTATTCACGCTCGTCACGACTTGCAGTCGGGACGGGCATGGTATAAAGTCTCTGACTTACAACTTACTAATTAACGTCGGAGACGTTAAACCAGAGCGTCCCCGACTGCAAGTCGGCGACAGCTTACGCGCTCGTCACGACTTGCAGTCGGGACGGGGATGGTGTAAAGTCTCTGACTTGCAACTTACTAATTAACGTCGGAGACGTTACTCCAGGGCGTCCCCGACTATAAGTCGGCGACAGCTTACGCGCTCGTCCCGACTGTAAGTCGTGACGGGTATGGTGTAAAGTCTCTGACTTACAACTTACTAATTAACGTCGGAGACGTTACTCCAGAGCGTCACCGACTGCAAGTCGGCGACAGCTTACGCGCTCGTCACGACTTGCAGTCGGGACGGGGATGGTGTAAAGTCTATGACTTGCAACTTACTAATTAACGTCGGAGACGTTACACCAGAGCGTCCCCGACTGCAAGTCGGCGACAGCTTACGCGCTCGTCACGACTTGCAGTCGGGACGGGCATGGTGTAAAGTCTCTGACTTGCAACTTACTAATTAACGTCGGAGACTTACACCAGGGCGTGCCCGACTGCAAGTCGGCGACAGGGTTATTTTTCCCACTTTTGCACCCAATTGGGGTACTCGGTGGATAAAAGTTTTACGGGCCAATTGCCATAGTAAGCATACCCTACTCGGCGCTCGTTTTCTATTTCGGCCAAGGTCGCCTTTGGTACACTATTGCGCCCCGTAAAAAATGGTTTATTGGTATCAAGTTCATAAAATCGCGCCCATAAAGTCGATGTAGGGTCGGCGACTACGATACGGTCTTTGCCTTTTGGCTGCGATGCATCTACCACATTATCAACGCGAATACCTACTATTTTTACCGAGTCCAGCCACGCTACTGCGGCCTGGATCGCTCTTTTGATTTCGGGCGAAGGGTTGTCAATAGCCATCAAGAACTGAACAATCCCTACGCTTTCATTGCCGCTTAGTGAGGCTAACTCAAACGCCCTAGCTTTAGCGGGCAGCAGCGTTTTTCGGTCGTGTTGGGCACACCAAGCAGTAAGTTTTCCCTGCTGGACGTATTGTGTTTTCAGAATACAGTCGATTCCCTTCGCCATTGCGGCTTTGGCTTGGGGAATCAAGGTTTTTACTGCATCAAAATCTTTTTTTCCATCTATAATGTTCTTAAAAATCCACATCACATCCATCATCGCTTGGTCGTTGTAAGTGATGTGTTTATGGTATCCACTGGTATCAGGGAAGAACTGTCCCCAGCCTCCTGCGGAGTTTTGCGCCGTCAACAGATACTTTATCCCATTTTCAGCTGCTTTCAAATAGGCTGTATTTTGGGTCTTTTTGAAAGCCGACACCAACGCATTTATTTCACGGGTAGTCGCTTTATCGTCGATGGTCGCGTCAAGTTTTGCTTTTTCTGCGAGCAGCGTCGCTTTTTGAGTTGAGGTCAAGACGAGGTCATAATTGATCGGGTCACCTCCTGGCTGCGGCCAACCACCGTTGTTTCGTTGAAACAGCAACATTCGCTCGGCTACCGAGTCTTTGGCAACTTCTTGCAGGGTAGAAATACCATACGAGCAACCTCCTATTCCCAAAAATGGCAATAAAAAGATGCCCATTAAACTTCCAGTAAGAAGTTTTTTTGAATAAGTATAAAAGTGCTGTTTCATAGGGGATAGTTAGACCTATAAGGTTTTGGAAACCTTATAGGTCTTCTTGTTAATATTAATAACCTGGATTTTGCTTTAATTTCCCTTGGTAAGCATCTACGGTTGCTTGGTCATACGGGAATAACTCACTTTTACCAGTCACAAAGAAACGAGCAATGCCCGCGTGCAATTGCACCCCATCAATAAGATTAGTCGTTAAGTGCTGACGCCAATCCAAACGCGTCCAACCCGTTGGAGCCGTTGTGGTTGTGCTTGGTTTGTAGAAAGAATTCTGCCATTGGATTTCTTCGCCGTTATTTCGCCAGAAAATATACTGAGGCACGTTGGCATAAGCTCCTTTGGCATCGCGAATATCTTGGATTTTTTGGCGCGTTTCGGCAATTTTTTGGGCCAATAAATTCCATCGAATCAAGTCGAATTTACGAATACCCTCACTTCCAAACTCCAAATAACGCTCATTGACAATGGCGTTAAAGAAGCCATCTTTATCCGTAGGTGTTTTACCAATTTTGCTTTCATTTGCTTTATAAGCTCTCTTACGAACTTCCTCAAAGGCCGCAATCGCGGCCGCCGTGGGGCCTCCATTTAATTCATTTTCTGCCTCGGCAAACATCAACAAAACATCTGCAAAACGAATCAACGGCCAATTATAACCTGGGTTCAGGGCAGTTCCTGGCAACAACGGATTCCGCCAGTCTTTACGAAATTTACCATCGGTGATTTCTCCCAAACGACGCGGCGACTTGACGTTGGTAGCAGCTACGGCGTACAACGTTGTCGTTACATCACGACGCGTATCGGTAGAGTCAAAGGCGTAGAAGTAATTAGGCAACACCAATAAACCACCGCCTCCTGTGCCATAACGCGACGAAGCATTGACCGACGGGCCGTTGTAATTCCCCATGCGGCTATCAGAGTTAGAATTGGAACCACCCGCGCCCACTTCAAAAATAATTTCACCGTAAGGGTCGTACGTAAATGACGTTAGCTTACGCCAAACATCCTCAAAACTTGGATTCAGCGTATGCTCTCCGCGCTTTGCCAGTAGGTCGGCGCACTCATCACGGGCAATTTTGATGTAAGTTTGGTAGTCAGCGTTACGTTCTATTTTACCACTGCTACGCAACGCATAACCTCCTCTAAACATCGCTAACTTCGCTCGAAGCGCTTTTACCGCCCCTTTCGTCACGCGTTCGTTACGCACGGGAATTTCGGTTCTCCAAGGCACAAGGTCGGTGGCAACTTTGAGGTCATCAATGAGTTTTTTATACGTCTCATCACGGTCTGACTGCGGAATAAACAAATCGGTTTGTTTATAAGCTGGCGTAAAAGGGGCAGGAACATCGCCCCAGTTACGAAGCAATTCAAACATAAACTGTGCTCTCAGCGTCAGCACTTCTCCGTGCAAACGGCGTAGTTCTTTTTTATCTGCTTCACTACCGTTGTTATAAAGCGCCATTTGTGGAATCTGTTCGATACACAAATTGGCTTTTTCAATACCACGATACAATTGCAAAAACGGGTTACGAATTTCGGTATTGGTCAACAACAACTGATAACGGCCAATGCCACGGCGTCCGTTGTCGATGTTTCCTGACACAATCATTTCGTCCGAATCGTACGGATAATACATGTTGATACGGATTCCGTAGCCGTTGTCGCCCATGAGTTCGTCATAGACACCAATCACGGCGTTGGTGGCATTGGCAAGGTTAGAAAACGCGTCCGCAATGCTAATCTGAGACTTAGGTTGTACTTCCAAGAATTCCTTGCAACCCGTCACCATCGTCATTGTTATGGCAAATGGCAGGCCCAAAGTGGCTATTTTTTTTAGTAATTTATTCATTTCTATCAAAAGTTAGAATGTCTTAAAATCAGTTTTAGTACGTGTTAGAAGGTTACATTTACCCCAATTACCCACGTTTTTGCCCGAGGATAACCTGCAAAATCGACACCTTGCGTCAATGGGTCAGTACGGCGCGTGTTTACTTCTGGGTCGTAGCCCGTATATTTCGTAAAGGTGGCTAGGTTGTTGACCGTTGCGTACGCTCTAAAACGCGAAATCTTGATTTTTTTCAACCACTCGTTTGGCAATGAATAGCCTACTGTTAGGTTGTTGACCCGTAAAAATGAGCCATCCTCTACCGCCCACGAGTGCAACCAATAACGCTGAACCCGCACAGGCGACCAGATGGTGGCATTGGCATTAATTGCGGCCAATTCGGTAGGATCTGTTACTACCGCCCCTTGGTCGTTGATGTTGGTCCAACGGTTTTTCATCGACGACAACATGTTCAAGTTTGGAAATGCTCCGTCGGTCATTTCGATTTTGTTGGCGTTGTAAATATCGTTACCCACCACCCAGTTTAAAAACAAGCTCAAGTCAAAGTTTTTATACACCACTTGGTTGTTCCAGCCGCCAATAAATTTCGGGTTTGCATTTCCAATCACCGTACGGTCTTTATCGGCCGTAATCAAGCCATCGCCGTCGATGTCTTTCCATTTCAACATTCCTGGCTGCGGCGTTCCATACACCGAATTGACAGCAACGCCTGGTTTGATGGTATAAGTTTTGGTGGTTTCGTTGTAAGTAAAATCGTCGATTTTGTAGTAACCATCCGTCACAAATCCGTACATCAATCCAATCGGCTCGCCTACTTTCACCAAGTAATCGTCGGCACCATCCGACCCTTGCCAGCCCGAAGTACGTGTCAACTGGCTCACAGAACCAAGGCTAGTCACCGTATTTTTGTTGGTAGAAATGTTAAAATTCGAGTTCCAAGTAATGTCTTTTTTCTGAATGATATACGCACTTAGTTGCAACTCAACGCCTTTGTTGGTCGTCGAACCTAAGTTCTTGATTTGTGACGAATAACCCGACGTTGGCGGAATGGCTACGGCCAAAAGAAGGTTATTTCCTGAGTTTTTGTAAGCATCAATCGACACTTGGAAGCGGTTATTTAAAAATGAAAGGTCAAGGCCAACGTTTTGCGATACGTTTGACTCCCACTTCAAGTCTTCGTTGGCCAATGCCACAGGCGCATAGCCTGGTACCACGGTGTGGTTGAGCGCATATTCACCAGTTACGCCGTACAATTGTTGGTACAACAAATCACCGATGCGGTTGTTCCCCGCTACCCCGTACCCAAGACGAAGTTTACCATCGGTTAAGATTTGATTATTTTTCAAGAAATCTTCTTTCGTAAAGCGCCACGCCAACGTACCAGACGGGAATACCAACGCTCCGTTGGCATATTTAAACTTGGTCGAACGGTCGGAACGCAACGAGACCGTTGCCAAATATTTATCATTGTAGCCATAACTTACGCGCCCAAATAACGAAAATAAGCGGTTAGGCGGCGTTTCATTTGAGGTTGGGCGGGGCTGTGCTGCTCCCGTAGGCGCAGAGCCTAAGCCCATGTTGGCCAGTGCCTGTTCGGCCGAAATATCAGAAGGAAAATAACGCGTTTCCACCTGGGTATTTTTTGACTCATTGTGATAGATTTCTTGTCCGACAATCACGTTTAAGTCGTGCTTATTATCAAACTTCTTGGCATACTGTAAGGTGTTTGAGTTGTTGATGGTAACGGCATTTTGCTGAAGAATCGACGCTACTGGCTGTGACGCGTAGTTACGAGCTGTTCCCGTGATTTTGCTCCAAAACGAATTGGTTCTTCCATCGTTGTTATCAATCCCAACGGTAGTTTTGAAGGTCAAATTCTTCAAAATAGCGTAGCTCGCGTACCCGCTCAGGTTAATAGCTTTGGTATATGCTTTGCGGTATTCGGCTTGGGTCATCAAAATAGGATTAACCAAGTTTCCTGACGAAAT
This sequence comes from Runella limosa DSM 17973, assembly GCF_000482465.1. GTDB lineage: Bacteria > Bacteroidota > Bacteroidia > Cytophagales > Spirosomataceae > Runella > Runella limosa. The sequence goes on along the minus strand of NZ_KI519420.1, from coordinate 394,731 downwards.
GTAGAGGTTTTCGTCAAAATCATCCACATCTGGCTGCGCTGCCACCAACAAAGGGCGGTATTGCACCGAGTGGCGCAAACGGTTGGTTGATTTTGTACCACTTGCCGTCGTTCCTGCCCCATTCACAGTCTGGTTCAAATAACGAACGTTAAACCCTAAACGTAACTTATCATTGGCTTTGTGATCCATCTTGAACGTGGCCAAATAACGGTCAAATCCAGACTCTAACAACACGCCGTCTTCGCGGTTGGCCGTTAGGCTGAGATTGTAGTTGGTATTGGCGTTGCCTCCGTTTACGTTCAAGTTATGATTTTGGTACTGGGCTCTACGTCCAAATACCTCTTCTTGCCAGTCAATGGGCGTAACGGTTTTGTATTGGTTTAAATTCTCCCACGTTCCGTACATATCGGCAAAGCTTTTCTCCGCCGTTGCATCGTTGCGACTACGCTCGTATTGCCAACGCACAAAATCGTATGGACTCATCACATCCATTTTTTTGAAGATTTCGCGGAAACCTACCGAACCGTTGTAGCTAACAGTCGTCTTCCCATTTTTACCCGACTTGGTGGTGATAATAACTACCCCGTTGGCACCACGCGCTCCGTAAATGGCTGTCGTTGAGGCATCTTTCAAGACGTCAATGGTTTCAATGTCTTGGGGTGATAAAAAATTAAGCGCGTTTTCTACCTGAATCCCATCCACGATATAAATGGGTGAATTGTCTTGGGTAATCGAACCACCCCCACGAATACGAATCTGAATATCAGCTCCTGGTGCTCCTTCCGAAGTCGTTACGCGCACACCAGCCAAACGTCCTGTGAGGGCTTCGGCAGCATTGGTCAACGGAATATCTTTCAATTGTTTTGCGCCAACTGACGATACAGAACCCGTTAGGTCGCGGCGATTAATGGCATCGCCATAACCAATCACGACCACTTCTTCGAGCATCTTTTGATCGGTTTTTAAGGCAACAGAAACTTCCGAACGAGCGCCTAAAACAACCGTTTCGGGCAAATACCCTACAAAGCTGAAAATAATCGCCGTTTCTTTTTTATCAGGAACGTTGATGGTAAACTTTCCGTCGGTATTGGTCGTCGTTCCTACCGACGAACCTTTAACCAAGATACTTACCCCTGGTAGAGTTTCGCCTGTATTGCCGTCGGTCACAGTCCCCGTCACCCGACGGTTTTGCGACCATCCCACCGACATACAGCCCAGCAGTAACAGCAGTGTGAATAATTGTTTTTTCATATCAAGTGTTAGTTAAATTAAGTAAATGAGCAATCGTTTATCGCAATGAAAGAATAGGTACTCCATCCATATCAGTAAAATCTTTGTTTTCACCCGCCATGCCCCAAATGAATGAATAACTCGATGTACCGCAGCCTGAGTGTATTGACCAAGGTGGTGAAATAATTGCCTGGTGATTAGCCACCCACAGGTGACGCGTCTGAGTAGGTTCACCCATCAAATGCAACACGGCGTGGTTTTCGGGAATATCGAAATAGCAATACGCTTCCATACGGCGGTCGTGGGTGTGCGACGGCATGGTATTCCAAACACTACCTGGCTGAAGCACTGTAAGCCCCATTACCAACTGGCAACTCTGAATCCCTCCTTCGTGGATGTATTTGTAAATCGTGCGGTGGTTAGAAGTTTCTAGTGTTCCCAACGTAACAGGTGATGCCTCCTCTTTGGTAAAAGCACGATTAGGGTGCGTATAATGCGCTGGGGACGAAAGCAAGAAAAAGCGCGCAGGATTTTCGCCGTCTTCGCTTTGAAAACTCACTTGCTGCGTACCTTTTCCAAGATACAAACAGCCTAGCTTATCCAACTCAAACGTTTGTCCATCAGCCACTATCGACCCTTTGCCTGCCACGTTGATTATTCCTAATTCACGACGTTCCAAGAAGAAATTGGCTTTGAGCGCATCATGGGTTTCGAGGGTCACAGCCGATTGCACTGGCATTACTCCCCCCGCCAATACGCGGTCGTAGTGAGAATAGACCCACGAAATTTGGTCAGGGGCAAACAAGGTTTCAATCAAAAAGTTTTCCCGCAATTCCTCGGTGTTCATTTGGGCTACTTCCTTACGGCTACTTTCGTGTCTGATTTGCATTTGGTTCTTTATTTTCAGTCGATTTGTTCGTTTAATAAAAATTAGCGACCCATCCAGCCACCGTCAACGGTCAGAATGGTTCCGTGGACATAATCCGAAGCCGACGAGGCCAAAAACACGGCAGGCCCTTTAAAATCTTCGGGTTGTCCCCAGCGGGCAGCAGGAATACGTCCCAAAATCGCGGCACTTCGGTCATCATCGGCCCGAAGCGCCGCCGTGTTGGCCGTCGCAATATACCCTGGAGCAATCGCGTTGACGTTGACCCCTTTGGGCGCCCACTCGTTGGCTAACGCTTTCACTACACTCCCAATGGCTCCCTTACTGGCGGCGTAGCCTGGCACGTTGATTCCTCCCTGAAAAGTGAGCATAGATGCCGTAAAGACGATTTTTCCGTAACCGCGCGCTATCATTTCTTTCCCAAACTCCCTCGCCAAAATAAATTGAGCGTCCAAGTTCACCGAAAGAACCTGATCCCAATATTCATCAGAATGCTCCGCCGCTGGATTTCTCAAAATAATACCCGCGTTGTTGAATAGAATATCAATTTGAGCGAAATCTTCTTTGACTCGTTTGATAAATTGGTACAACGAATCTCGGTTTCCTAAATCTGCTTGATAAGGACTAAATTTCCGCCCCAATGCCGTAACGGCCTTTTCGATTCCACTTCCTTCCAAAGGCATCGAACGCGATACACCCACAATATCAGCTCCTGCTTCGGCCAAGCCCACGGCCATGGCCATTCCGATACCACTATCGCATCCCGAAACCAACGCCACTTTGCCCGTCAAGCTAAAGTTGTTCATTCGTATTAATTTTAATTTTTTCTAGAAACTGAACTATGGTTACTCCAACTCCCTCTTGGAGAGCAGTATCCAAGTTTATGACGACTTTATAGTACATTACAAATAAATTCTTGACTTTTTTTATGCAATCGTTGTCGGTAACGTTGCCAAAAAGAGCAGTTTTTACTTTTAAGGATTTTTTTTTAGTTACTTTATAAAAAACAGCCTCTTCACCTCTCCAAATTATTTCCCTAACTATCAATGAGTAAAATTGAACAAAACCAATATTTAAACTGTCAAAAAAACTCCCCCCCAAGGCAATGCGAAAGAACCTAAAAAGCGGCCCACTCGAAACCCTATTTATTTCATAAAAAAAGGGAGCGAACAACGTGTTCACCCCCCTTTAGCAATAAAAAATTTTGTAATGTTACTTTGCAACAATAAGCTTTTGAGTTTTTAATTGGTTATTACTTTTAACTTGGACAAAATACAGCCCCGAAGGCAAATCAGCCGTAGGAATCGACACACTATTTTGACCCACCTCCGTCGATTTTGACACACCTAGCAGTTGATTACCTCGACTATCAATCACTCTGATTTCACTCTGGCCCATCTCCTTCATTTCAAATGCTACATTAATAACTTCGGTGCAAGGATTTGGAAATACAGTTATTTCAACTGTAGCGAGCTGTTGCTCATTTACTTGTGTTACCTCATTCACAAACTGCACATTATTTGCCTGAATTTCAAAAGGTTTGGAAGACAAATTAGCCCCGTTAAACGAGAATACAACTGCCGTAATATCATCTGCCTTAAAACTTTTTGACTTAGTCGAGTAAAAATCACCGTAAGGAATGGTAAACGTTTTGGCTTTTTCAGTCAATTGAAGCTCTACTCGAAATTGTTCATCGGGGTTACTAATGGATTTTTTCATTAAAATAACCTCCACAATCCCCGTTCCTTGGGCCTCAAACTGAATTCCTTTGTAGTTGCTCATATCGCTTTCTTGGGCCGAAGACTTAAGAAGTTTGAAGAGAGAGACATTATTTTTTACGGTGCCTTTCATATAAGCATTTCTTTCCAACCAATAATTGTTTGACTTATTATCGGGCTCATTATTACTTACTTCAAAGCGTTCAATACTATCCGTTTTTGTATTAACTCCCCAAGGGCTATCAGCCAAATACAATACATCATTCGCTTCTGATACATCACTAGACACTTCTAACCCACTGTCAAACAACTGATTCGTTGGTACAGCAATACGCTGAATTTTATCTCCCGTAAGCGGCGTTTCCCAAACCCAATTGTCCTTTTTCGACTGAGTTTCAGTGCGAGAAGCAGAGCCGTTTATTTTTACGTGCTTCGCATTGGCAAGATTGCTTAGGTCGAGGTACAAAAATCCATTTTTATAATACCCTTGGCGTACATATACTTTGGGAATGGCTACCTTATCTTCCTTGAAAATCAGTGTTTTTTTGCTTTCAATCTGTTGCAGAATTTTTTCCACCAAAGCTTGAGCTAAATGCGGAGCTTCTGCCCATACTTGAAAATTAATATAGTTGTTTCCCTTGGGAAAATCGCCAATTTTCCAATGCCTCTCAACCGAAAAACTAGCTGCTAAATCAGCTACAGAAAAACAGATGGCGTATTCGACTTTTTGATCAGAATGCTTAATTTGGGTGAGAATAAATTGTTTATCTCGCACTGTAATCGGCCGAATATCATTAATAACGCTACCATTTAGGCGGTCGCAAATGGTCTTCGTGTGGTTATAAACTTCGTTTTCGGTATATAAGCTAAGTATAGCCGCTATTCGTTTGTTATTTGAAAAGTAATCTACGGCCAATACAGAACTCGCATTTGTAATTGTCACTAGATCTGAGGGCGTTGATGTAAAAGTTTCAGTAGCCTCTTCAAATGGCTTTTGGGGAATCCATTGAGATAAATCAAACGCACTTTCCCGCGCTCGGGCTGCTGTTTTTTCGGCACTAAACACCTGACTCTCCGCAGGAATATCATAGTTGAGTTGGGGAGTAATTTGTCGCTGAAAATGCCGTTGGGCTACCTGCTGTGCCAACGCTCCATTGCTTTCCAACCCTCCTGTATTTCCAGTACTAGCCGACCCCGACTCTGTCACAGTATTCACATTTGAATTCATCAATACTTCCACGGGATTGGTGCTAATATAAAAAATAGCATCGTTAAAATCTTGGTCACAACTGCCATAGTCGCGGCGAATATCTTCAAAACTCAGAACCATTTTTTGTTCTACCTCATCTTTTAGCAACACATTATGGTATTGCAGGGCAGGATTTCCTTCAGGGTTAAAGGAGGGAGTAGAATACAAAATCCAGTTGCCATTTGTCACTTGTCCATTCCGAAAACCATCCGCAATCAACACCCATCCAATGTTTGTTCCTGCTGAAAAACGCCCCAAGTACACCTTAAAGCCCTCTCCAAGTCCTCCACCACTCCCTATTTTTGAGACATTTGGAAATATGATCGTAATGTCGCCTGCATTGGGTTTACTTGGTGCCCCCTTATACGTATAAAACCCAAGGGTGTTGCGATAACCCGCTCCTTCATCTACAAATGTCACCCAAACGTCTGCATCTTGCGTAACCTTAATGTCAGTGTCGCTACCGCTCGAAATATATTGAGGATGATACGATGGTACTGGGTATGATTCGGGCAAGGAAGCTTTAATATTAGCGCGCATTCTTGCCGAAATTGGTTCATAATCTAAAACAGCGGGCACACCATCACTACTAAATGAACTTAAGTATTTATACTGCGCCTGTGCGGTCATTGCAACAACGACAAGTAACCATGTCAATTTTTTCATTCTCTTCATTTTTGATGCAAAGATGTCGCTTAGGCACAGCTGCTTACTCTTTTTTCGATGTTTGGAAAAAAAGCCTATATTTTCAGCAGTTTTTGACGATTTTTGTAAACACACTATCAACTCACAACGTATGAAAGGCATTGTTTTTACAGAATTCTTCGAGATGGTCGAGGAAGAGTTTGGTTATGAAATGGTCGATACTCTGGTGGAGACGACTGTTTTACCATCAGGAGGTATTTATACAGCAGTCGGCACGTACGACTACAATGAAATAATAAGCTTAGTGGCCAACCTTAGTCAACGCACCCAGATACCCGTGCCTGCACTTTTGAGGGCTTATGGCAAGTATTTATTTAAGTCTTTTACTCGAATTTATAATCGTTTTCTCCAAAGCCCCTCCGATGCGTTTACTTTTTTGGGCAGTATTCATAACTATATTCACGTTGAGGTACAAAAACTCTATCCCGATGCCGAACTACCCCATTTTGACATTGAGCGCGTGGATGACAATACCCTCATCATGAACTACTATTCAAAACGAAAAATGGCCGATTTTGCGCACGGACTCATAGAAGGCACACTGCTACACTTTAGCGAAAATGCTACTATTACCCAACAAGCCATTAAAGAAGACGGAAGCCACGTACAATTTGTGATTGTAAAATAACATGGAAGAGGTTGAACTGCTCAAACGACGTGTTGATCGAGAACGAAAAGCCCGACTACAAGCCGAGGCTATTTTGGAGACAAAAGCATTGGAGCTATATAAGGCCAACGAGCAACTGAGTCTTCTGAATCAGAATCTTGAACAACAAGTTAAACAAGGAATTGAAGAACTCCAAGAAAGCGAAAAACGGCACAGAGAACTCATTGAATCTGTGCAGGATATCATTTATAAAATTTCGCCAAGTGGCTATTTCTTATTTGTTAATTCAGTTGTACAAGAACGCTTGGGGTATTCCGAAAACGAATTAATCGGGCAGCATTTTTCGACCTTGGTTGTCCCCGAATTCCGTCAAGAACTCATTGCTTTTTACAGGCAAATGATTGAAGAGAAGCAACAGAGTACCTACAAAGATTTTCCTGCACTTAAAAAAAACGGCGAGGTTGTTTGGATTGGCCAAACCGTAAGAATCATTGAGCAAGCGGGACAAATAACCGAATTGGTAGCCGTAGCTCGCGACGTGACCGAACTCAAAACCACGGAAGATGCCCTCCGTACTACCCAAACTCGCCTCACTACTCTTATCACCAATCTCCAAAAAGGGGTATTGGTAGAAGACGAGTATCGCAGAATTATTCTAGTCAATCAGCTTTTCTGCGACCTTTTCGGTATTCCTGCCCCTCCTGATACGCTGAAAGGACTAGATTGCTCTCAATCTGCCGAACAATCCAAGCATCTTTTCAAAAACCCTGAGCAATTTGTGGCTCGCATCGAAGATCTGCTTCTAAAACGAGAGATTGTTGTGGAAGAGGAGCTTGAAATGGTGGATGGGCGCATATTGCAGCGAGATTATATCCCTATTTTCTTGGAAGGCCATTACCGTGGACACCTTTGGAAGTACGCCGATATTACCGAAAAACACCTAATCAGGGAACAAATCCGTAAGAGCGAAGAAAAATACCGAGGCATCATGAACAATATGGAACTCGGCCTGTTGGAAGTGGACAACGACCAGCGCATTGTTAGAGCTTATGATCGTTTCTGTAAGCTGGTAGGTTATACCCAAGAAGAACTTATCGGAAAACTAGCACCAGAGTTATTAATCACTCGGGAGTTTGAGGAAGTTTTGAATAATAATCAAGCGCTTCGCCCCAAAGGCACCGCAAGCTCTTATGAGATGCAGATTCTCAAAAAAGACGGAACTCCTATCTGGGTCATTATAAGTGGAGCTCCTATTATGGACGAGCACGGCAAAGTGACTGGCTCGATGGGTATTCATTATGATATTACAGATCGAAAAGTACTCGAACACGAACTTGCCCTTGCTAAACAAATAGCCGAAGATGCTCGCCAAGCCGAGAAACAATTTTTGGCCAATATGAGCCACGAAATTCGTACGCCACTTAATGCCATCATTGGCATGACCCACCTGCTCTTTGATACACGACCGACCAAACAGCAATTTGAATTTTTAGAAATACTTAAAACCTCGGCTGACTTTCTACACAGCCTCATCTCTGACCTACTCGATATGGCAAAAATTGAAGCTGGACGCATTGAAGTACAAAACCACCCTTTTGATTTAGTGGGACTGCTACGAACAACACAGCGGGTTTTTCAAATTAAGCTTCAAAATCGCCCAGTTGAATTAGATATGATGATTGATGCCCGTATCTCGGGTATGTATTCTGGTGATGACCTTATGCTCAACCAAATCTTACTCAATTTGATTGGCAATGCGGAGAAATTCACGGAAGAAGGTACCATTGAGATTACGGTAAAACTCAAAAAAGAAGAAGAAAATACGCTCTGGATTGAGTTTAAGATAAGCGATACTGGGATTGGGATTCCTGCAAATAAATTAGACGAGATTTTTCAGAAATTTAAACAGGTCAATGCCAACAACCATAAACATAAAGGCACAGGATTAGGACTAGCTATCACCAAACAATTGATTGATTTACAGGGCGGAAGCATCTCAGTCAAAAGCCGCGAAGGCGAAGGAACAACGTTCACTTTTATGCTCCCCTTTCAAAAGTCGGACTTGGATGTTGTCCCTGATACCTTCGAGATTCAAAAAGTTTCAAGCGATTTGTTGGGATGTAAAGTATTGGTAGCCGAGGATAACCTAATGAACCAAAAGTACATTAGTAGCTTATTGAACAAATGGGATATTGACTTTGTGATTGCTTCCGACGGAAAAAAAGCGGTGGAAAAAGCACAAAAACAGGCGTTTGACATTATCTTAATGGATATTCAAATGCCTAACATGGACGGCTATGAAGCAACAATCACCATTCGTAATACCAAAAACCCCAACCAACACACACCTATCGTAGCCCTTACCGCCTCGGCGATGCTTGACCAAAAGAGCAAAACCAAGCTGGTTGGGATGGATGATTTTATCACCAAACCTTTTGCACCCAATCAGCTGCTGGGAATCTTGAAACGTTACATAAAAATCAGTAATACCGACTCAAACCCACAAACATCAAGCAACTATACTACTCAACTTGACCATACTCGTTTGCAAGAAATGTATGGCGATGACAAGTCGTATGCCGCAGATATGTTTCAAACATTTTTGTCCAATGTATTACTCGAATTCCCTGCTATTCAGGACTTAATCCTACAAAACGACTGGGAGTCTTTGAGTAAACTGGCTCATAAATTAAAACCTACACTCGGTATGGTTGGGCTTACTAAACTCGAACTTCAACTGTTAGAAATAGAAACCACCGCTAAAGAAAATCCGAAAGAAGAACAACTACAAAAGCTTTGGGATGATGCCCAAAATAGCTTGAATGCCGCTATACCCATTCTGCAAAAAGAATTGGTTCAACTACAAGAACCCACACAATAAGCTTACTCCCAAAGACTAACAAAGATGCCATGAAACTAAAATGTATCATTGTTGAAGATGAAATAATGGCTCGCAAGTCGCTGCAACGGCTCTGTGAACAACACGACTCGCTTCAACTAATCGCTGCCTTTGAGAATGCCGAAGATGCCCTTACTTTTTTATCTGCTGAAGAAGTAGATTTAATATGGCTGGATATTGAAATGCCTGGTTTATCAGGATTTGGGTTGTTAGAAAACCTGACCTCTATGCCACAGGTGATCATGACTACCACCAAAACTGAGTATGCTTTTGATGCGTACCAGTACCAAGTAACCGACTACTTACAGAAGCCAATCACGTTGCCTCGTTTCAAAGTAGCCGTAGAGAAAGTACTCGAGCTCAATACCCGAAAAACGGCCGTTTCGTTGGAGCGCCAAGAAATCTACGTAAAAATAGAGGGTCGATACATTCGGTTACCCTATGCGGAGATTCTCTTTGTGGAAAATGTAGGGGACTATGTTAAAATTTTTACGACCAAAAGCTCCTATGTCGTACATACAACCATGAAATATTTAGAAGAAAAGCTGGGCAATCAGTTTTTGAGGGTACACAGGTCGTTTATCGTTCATTTAGACAAAATTGTGGACATCGAAGAAAACAACCTCGTGATTAGCAACAAAGTCATTCCCATCAGTAGAGCCAACAAATCTGAATTGATGACCCGACTCAATATGATTTAATATTGCTGTTTTTTCAACAAAATCCATTTTGCTTTAATACCTGTTTCTGAGTAGCTATACCCCACCACCGACGAGGTAGCGCTATTGCTGTACAAGCTGTATGCCGTTAGTTCGATGTTGGCGCTAGGTTTGTAACCAAGCGTGAGCGATGCCCGATAAGTAGCCTGATATGCTTCGTCTTCAATACGCTGCATCCCTCCCGCTACCGAAACCTGATACAGGAATTTTTGCTTAGGTACATTGAGGTTTTCTGACACACCAAATACTTCATACGAACGGAACAAAAAAGGGCTAAAATAAACCCGAGACATCCGTTTCTCAAAAGTCATGCGCTGGTAGTTTATACCAAACTTCACGACAGGAGTTGCTTTCAAATCATAGTAAAGCGAAGCAAAGAGCAAATTACGCGTATTTCCATCCGAGTTTTTTGTGTAATAATACTGGGAATAAACCCCTACCTTGAAAGGGGTACTGAGGTTATAAGTGGCAATGTAATTTTTGAATGATAACTGATTGCCCACCAAACCTGCCGTAAAACTCTGAACGTCTGAGTTGTGACGAAGTTCGAGCGTTTGAAACTTATTTAATCTGAATTCACTGGCAATATCAAAGGTTTTGAAAGGAGCAACAGCCCCGTCTTTCTCTAATTTTGTGACATTGATTGCGCCAGTAATCAACCAAAACGGCTTGACCCTCCACCGCAAACCTGCGGTCATTGTTTGCACGTTTGCGCTATTATTTTCGAGCGAATTACTCACTTCACGGCGGCGGTAACCCACATTGAACCGTAAAGCAGTTGCGACATCAAATGCCACATTGGCTTGGTAATTTTTTGATGCGTTACCACCTTTATCACTGCTGATGAAATTGTGGGTAGTGAGGGCAGGTGCGTGACGTAATGCCAGTTTTGCCAAAAAGTCTTTGGCATCTTTTTGATTTGGGTAATATTCCAGGGTCTTCAACACGTACTTTTTCGATTCATCATCCAGTTCTTGGGCAAAAAGGGCGTCGGCTACGCCCAAATTGCCATCAAAAGAAGAAGGAACATTACGCAATGATTTTTTGAAGAGCGAGACCGAATGGGCAAATTCTTTGTTCCAAATTGAAAGCCCTGCTCTTTTGATTAATAGGTCGTTATTGTTAGGAAAAACAGAGTCAAGCGAATCCAATTCGGCAAAAGCCTGCTTAAATTTTCCGTTCCAACCCAAGGCCGTAATACGTCCCAACCGCGCCGTAAGGTATTTTTGCGGCTGAGTAGCCGTACTTTCAACTGCTTTATTGGCATATTCAAAAGCCAAAGGCTTGTTGGCCTGCAAAAAAGACAAGTACGAAAGGTTCAGATATACCTCAGTCTGACCGTGGGTAAGTTGAAGCAATTGTTGATATATTTTTTCCGCTTCATTGTAGCGCTCAAGTTGAATATAGAGCTGTGCTTTGGCAAAAAGAGCTTCTTTATCCGTCGCATTTTCCGACAAAATAGACTCAAGCAGCGGAGCGGCACGGTGATAATCTTGGTTTTTTACAAAATAATCGGCCAATCCCAAACGCGCATATTTACGACTTAGCTTGGCATTGTCGTTAGAAGGCTGAATTTGAAGTGCTTTTTCGGTAAAGACCAATGCTTTTTCGTATTCAAACAGCGAAGCAAGCGCATTGGCATACCCTAAATTGGCCGCAAAATCATTGGGTTTTTCAGTCAACAGTTTTTCGTAATAGCGTTTGGCCTCGGCATATTCTTTGCACCACATAAGTGCCTCCGCAGCATTGAGCGATATTTCAAAATCACCAGGATAACGTTGGAGGAGTTTTCCAAACACTTCTTTGGCCTCAGTTACATTTCCCGACAACCCAGTGCCACGTCCGTAGCAAAGCAATGCAGTTTTGTTGGTAGCATCTTGCGTAGTAAGGTAGTGCTTAAAAAAAGCAGCCCCTTCGGCAAATTGCCCATTTTCAAGCAATTTAAAACCTGCCTGCAATACCTCTTGTGCCTGTACAGCTCCTGCAAATATCACCAGAAAAACTACGAGTATCTTTTTCATTACGATTGTCGATTTGATGAAGCAAAACTACCATCTACTACAGTAGTGATGCCCTGTATTTCGATGAAGTGCAGTTTTTGAGGTGTTTTTGGCAGAAAAATCACCTTTACAGTTTGGCTATTCTTATATATCGATTGGTAGTCACCTAACGGTGGATTCTACTACACCAATGGAAGTTGGGTAATTAGTCTTCAGGGCTGGGTTTGGTCCAATGCCTGAGCTCACTGCTGAATAAACGGGCAAAATCTCCCAAAAAACCTCCGCTTTTTGTCATTCATCGAATTACTACCATTCAGGGCGGGCGTTTGTCGCAACTTTGTCCCAACAAAACACCACAAACCATGTACGCACCCAATTATCAACAATTTGCTGAACGCCTTCGCATCTATCGTTATAGGGGAGAGTTTGGCGCTACTGATGCCATGACGCTCAAAAATGAGTTATTGGCTGAAACCGCCGAACAATTATTTATTGATTTAAGCGAAGTAACTAAAGTTGATTTGATTGCGATAAATGCTTTGGTGATTGCTCACAAGCGTAAAAATCTCAAAGTAGTACTGCCTAAATCCGCCCAAGGACGGCATACGTTTCATCTCACGAAGTTTGACCTTGTTTTAAATATCATTACTTCTATTCCTGATTACCTCTACGACTATGAGTAAGCTCAAAACAACCAACGAAGCCCTTTTGAGCACAGGATTTATGCTAATGGTCAGCACGTTAGTGGTAAACATTGGCAATTATGCTTTCAACCTACTTGCAGGGCGCTTGCTTAGTCCTGAAGCCTTTGGTGAAGCCAATTTCTTAGTAACCTGTTTGTTGGCCATTTCTTTTATTGCTACGGCATTTCAGCTAACAGCGGCCAAGTTTTCGGACGCTCAAAATCAGCTGACTGACTTGGCTTGGTTAATAGGCTTTCTTATCTGCGTAAGTGTCATAGTTGGTTCAAATACAATCGTTGATACCTTTCATCTCACCTCAGAAACCTCGCTTCTTTTTCTTGCCATAGCGGTTCCATTCTACTTCGTAATGAGTGTAGGGCGAGGCAAGTTACAAGGAGATTTACGTTTTGGACATTTTGCGGCTACTTATCAAATCGAAATGTGGACGCGGCTCATCGTAGGCATCAGCATGGTTGTTTTATTCGGCGCTGCATGGGGCATAGTCATAGGTTTATTCGTCTCAATTGGCAGTGGATTTATCTACACGCATTTGGCACAAAAATCCTCGAAATCGGGCTCAATACACATCAAGTCTTTTGGAGGAGTTAGTGTTTTTTTGGGAGCAACATTGGTATATGAGCTGAGTCAAATTGTTATTAACAACGGCGATGTCTTAATGGTAAAACATTACTTCACTACCCAAGACGCGGGTCTATATGCGGCCTTGGCGTTGACGGGTCGGGTCGTCTATTTCGGAACGTGGTCGGTAGTAATGGTGCTATTTCCAAAGGTAATTGAACAAAAAAAGAAGGGCCAACCTACCCACCATTTACTTATCAAAAGCTTTGCCATTGTGGCACTGATTGCTATTCTCATCGTTGTTGGATGTTTGGCCTTCCCTGACTATATCGTAGGTACATTATTTGGCAAAAACTACCTTAGTATCAGCCATTACTTGTGGCAATATGCTTCCGTAACTGCGCTGTTTGCTTGTGCCAACGTCTGGGTGTATTATCACCTATCACTCGACCGCAAAACGCCCATTGTACTTTCAGTTTTTGCAGGCATTTTACAACTTACCCTACTCTATTTTAAGCATGGCAATTTTGGAGATGTGATTCAAGGACAGTGCATTGCCATGCTCTTTTTATTCTTTTCGCTATTGGTTTATCATTTTTCAGTCACTACTAGAGACTTCTCTTTCCAACAAAAAAATATTCAATTGTCATGAACTCCAACCTTAAAGTTGCCATTGTTTCTCCTTTCCCTCCGAGCAAATGTACGCTCAATGAGTACGGTTATCATTTGGTCAATCATTTTCGTCAAAACAATGACACCAAAGAAGTAGTATTGATTGCCGACCAACTCCCCGAAGGCCAAGTGTATGAGTTTGATGCCGAAGGATGCCCAATAGAAGTTCGCCCTGTATGGCAATTCAACCACTGGTTTAACTTTTGGTTTATCCTCAACACCATCCGTCAGACTAAACCCGACGTCGTACTTTTCAACATTCAGTTCCTATCATTTGGCGACAAAAAAATCCCTGCTGCACTAGGGCTACTTACGCCATGGTTGGTGAAGCTATTTGGTTTTCCATCGGTTGTGTTGTTACACAATATCATGGAAGAAGTAGATTTGAAAACGGCAGGAATCACTCAAAATCCAGTTTTAGCTGCTCTCTTTCGCTTTATTGGCACAATGCTCACACGTCTGGTATTGCAAGCTGACTTAGTGGCTGTTACCATTGCGAAGTACGTAGAAGTGTTAGAAAAAAAATACAAAGTCAACAACGTAGCGTTGGTTCCGCACGGTAGTTTTGAATTGCCTCCCATGCCTTCTTTTGACTTGCCCGAAGGCCCCAAGCGCGTCATGACTTTTGGCAAATTTGGGACTTACAAAAAAGTAGAAGTAATGATTGAAGCAGTAGAACTCGTGCGTCAGCGTATCAGAGTACCGCTCGAAATCGTGATTGCAGGTACCGACAGTCCCAACAAAAAAGGTTACTTAGCAGCAGTACAACAACAATACGCCAACGTGCATGGCCTAACCTTTACTGGCTATGTACCCGAAGAATACGTACCTACGGTATTCAACGAAAGCGCCGTAGTGGTATTTCCTTACACCAGCACTACAGGTAGCTCTGGCGTTTTGCACCAAGCAGGAAGTTATGGTAAAGCCGTGATATTACCTAACATCGGCGATTTAGGTCAGTTGATTAAAGAAGAAGGGTATGCGGGCGAACTTTTTGAACCAGACGATGCCGAAAGTTTAGCAGAGGCCATCCAAAAAGTAGTAGAAAACGACGACCATCGCCGTCACTTAGGGGTTCAAAATTACTTTGCCGCAGTTTCACTACCCATGGCCGATATCGTAGATTGGTACTACCTTCACTTTGGAAGACTACTCCAAGCGGCTTAATTACTACCATCTTTACGATTTTTCTTTACCCTACAATTCCCAAAGCCTGTTGCACATGCGCAGGCTTTTTATTTTACTAATACCGTCAGTCCTTTTTTAGGTTTCCCTGCGGTATTCAACACGCCAAAATTTTTCTGTGGATAACGATTCCACGGCATTTTGCCTACTACTTCGGCAGGTACATCAACAAAATCATATAAGGCCCACACAACGGAAGGGATGTCTCCTTTTTGGCGAAGGACTTCTCTTACTTGAGCGAAATAAATGGCCTGATCTTCTTCATTTTTACCAAACGGAGCCCAAATACCTCGGTACGTAGAAAGCCCAAATTCTTCTAAAACAACAGGCTTTGTGTTTACCTTTTTCTGTAACCCATCAATGCCCCTTGCCAGTTCTTCGGGCGACTTATAGGAGTGAAATGACACAAAATCAAGGTCTTTACTTAGCATTTCCGCATTTTCAGGGTACGCCCACCCAATGGTAAGCAAGTGGTTTGGGTCATAGCTTCTGGCCCGTTTCAGCACCCACTGCAACCATTCTTGGACATCGGCGGTATCGTGGTATTTGTAATCTAAGTCAGGCTCGTTTTTTACATCCCACGCCATAATTGCAGGGTGAGTCCTAAATGTTATCAACAATGTTTCGAGTTGTCGGTCCGTAGCAGAAAAGTTTAACAAACGATAATCACCCAAAAAATCGAACAATGTAACGATGACTTTTAGCTGATGTTTTTGGGCCATATCCAGCAACTGCCGCAATTTTTCGACTTGTTCGCCAGGAACGTTTCCTTTATTAAAATCATGAAAATTCACAAAAACTCGTACGGTGTTGAAGCCTAGGGACTGTACCAACGCAAAGTCTTTGGAAATAACTTGAGCGTTGAATTTCGACCAAAAAGAAGTCCAAGGCGTCTTCTGGGGATAGTAGTTAACCCCCTTAGGGACAAAGGGTTTGTTGGCGACGTAAAACCGTTTGCCTTTCACCTGAACCATCTTCGACTTATCTGCCTGCAAGGTATCTTGAGCAAAGGGAGTAGGTTGTTTACGCACCAAGTTTTTGATTCGCCAATACCCATCGTCCAGCAACATCACTACTTCGTAGTCGGTTACTACTTCGGTCGAATAGATTTTTTGATGCGTCTCTTTTTGGTAAAGGCGTTTTTTTAGTCGCACTTGCCTATCCGTAAACGACACAATTTGGCCATCAGCGGAATAAAAATGCAGTTCAATATGGTGTTCTAAATCCGTTTGATGTAATTCAAAACCTTTGTTAGTCAGCTCTTTGATTGGATTTTGCATCTTGGGCAAGGCTGATGGAGTAAAATACTCTTTCAACCCCTTGGTCTCTCCCGTCATATAACTCAAGTGCTGCTGATACCACCCACGGATGTAATCTTTAACAATTTCTTGTCGGGTAAAATCCTCCATTTTACGGCCTATCGGCTCATCATCGGGCAACCACTCAACAGAAGGAACATGTGATTCGGGCAGATTTGGGGGTAGATTGAGGGCCGTGGCACGGTCGGCACCCGTGTTAAAGTACGTCCATAAGTTGGCCGTTACGCCAATCAATAAACACAAACCTACCACCGTAATGATGCCGAAATAAACTCTGTAGTATTTGATTGAAGGTTGAGCCGTCATTTCTTTGCCATGAAAGATACTGTGAATAGATTGCTTTTTCCACCACCGCTTACCGAAGCACGAATGCGAAGGCTCCCTGCCGATACAGGATTTTGCACCGCGATGGTTGCAACACCTTCGAGTGTATAACCATTGAGTTGGCGTAAGGTATGGTTGGTGTCCTGGCATTCAAACAAAACCAGCGTACCGTTGGGAACTGTATTGCCGAAACGGTCTTTGAGTACATCTGTCTTTACTTTAAACGTTTGGCGGCCATCGGCGAAGGGCGTCGTACCTTCCGCCCAAATTCGAAAATCGGCGGGGTAGTCGGCCACTTCTAGCAACTCTTTTTCTTTGCTTTTAAGGCCATTCACGGTTACATACCCCAACGTTTTACCTGCTTTTGTTTGGGCAACAATAATTTGGTAAGCCACGCCGTGTTTTGTCAATGCTTGCTTGTTTTCTGCAACATTGCTCGGCCTGACTAACTCAAACCGCACAGGAGTCTGTGCTTGAACCAAATTTCCAAACGTATCCGTCGGTATTACCGTGAGCATGGCCCAATCTTGCCCATTTGCAATGATGGATTTTGAGCCTAAATAGGTATCAAGTGGCATGGTAGTAGTCATTGGCAGTACATGATAGAGCTTTTGGCTGATTTTTGTGCCCCCATAAATCACTTCGGCCAAAACCATACCTGCCAAGGTATCCACTATCGTTATCGCGTGATTTTGGCCAAAAGTATCAATTGTTGTTCCCCAAGTAGTATGCCGAAGTAAGTAAACAGGCGAATCAGGAAGTTTTTCTTTCCCGATGAGCCGAATCGTAAACTTTTGTCCCACCGTTACCGAATCTGGTCCGAGCAATTTTACGTCGGGAAGGGATGCTTCATGCGTTTGTTTTGTGGTGCATTGCCCGCACAACAGAAAAATAACAGCAATATGTAAAAACCAATTTCGCATCAATACAGGGTGGGATTTCCGATATAGGCATTCACTAAAAACCGCACATAACCTTGTTGGGTAGGTAGAGGGAGCAACCCATCGTTGGAAGGTCTGTTTACCATCGTTATATGATTTAAAAAGCTACTCTGAGGCAATCCGTTGACAAAAAAATCATTGATTGTGCCTGCTCTTACAAGACGTATTTGGTCAAAATTGGGTAATTTTTTTTCAAATACCTGCTTCGCCTGCTGTCTAACCCCTTCTTTTAAAAACAGGTGATCCACCCATCTTACTGTTTGGGCCTGGTCATAATACGTAAACAGTAGTTGCGGTACACTGATTTCGTCAATTCCGTGATTATAAACTTCTCCTTTTATTTTTTGAGTACCCACTACTTTGATTTGCTGAACTCCCGCATCGCGATACATGTCTCGGTCGGCTACCACGGCTCTCGCAAACAATCGAAACTCGGTAGGCTGATGTGTAAAACGGTAGGCTGTAAATTCGGTAGGGTTAAATTTGAGCGGGTTTTTATCTTCTTCTTTTACCCAAGCTGTTTCCTCAAATTCGATTCTGAACGGGACAATCTCTTTAGGAAGTACATTGTGCATGGCCACATATTTGGCATTGTATGACACCAACTTACGACGCTGTTTATCAAACAATTGAGCCTCAATCGTTAGATGCGCAGGGAGATGATCAATGTTCTGAATTTCGCCCACAACAACATACTGGCTATCAATTTTCATCAATTTAGCCGACAAGATATGCAATTCAGGTCGATCCAATACGTCATCATGCTCCGTGGTAGCCGTCGTAATTTTACGTTTTCCTTGACTATGCAAACCCAACACTCCCTTTTCGATGTGCTCGTCGGGAGGTATTGCCTGATCAAAAATAGGAGGCTCAATAAACCAATCTGTTCCTATTTTCACCACCGTATGTTCCGTTTCTTGATGATACCTTTCAAGGGGAGTCACCCAATCAGTAATGGCTAAAACCCTCATTTGGGTGGGTTGCTTTTCCAAGATTTTGACCGAGAAAGCGTCTAACTTCCCGTACGAAGCCAGCAATCCATCGCGTACCGAAAGCTGCAAAACATAATCATCAAAACCGATACTATGGGGAGGAAAATAGCTGTGTACCTCTTTAAAACGTTTAAAATCTAGGGCGTTATAGTAGGATTTGACCAAAAAAACAGGGTCTTTTTGATAGGAAGTAAGCAAGGCTTTCAGCCAAAAACCACCTGCGATGATGAGCACCGCTGCCATCCAGCTATACAACCAACGATTGTCTTGGTGAGCATTGTAACCTCTATTTTCAACATCAGGAAAGGCACTACTCAGAAATACACGACGGTAATAATAAAGGACGGTTAGCATAACGAGAAATGCGCACAATGGCAAAATCCCCCACATCCGTTTCTGCACTACAGGCATATCTCTCTGAGGTAAAACACTAGGCAACGTTGGTACATCGTGTTTCTGCCAAACCATAATGCCATTTTCGAGACGCTGAAGACGCTCCCACCCCGCAAAATACAGAATAGGGTCATAGAACTTATCGTTGGAAAAAATGAATTTGAGGTGATATTTTTCAGGAATAGTGAGAAACTGCTGCAAAGAACCAATTCCCTGAACTCCTTTAAATTTTGAATTTTCGAGCCTTTCCAATGGCTGAGAGGTCATCTCGGGCACTCTTCGAGCCGAATGATAATTGCCATCAATCGAAAGTGCCATAGTATTGGCCGAAAGCCACGCCATCTGGTCCCCAAAACCAAGGGTCATAAAACGCC
Organism: Runella limosa DSM 17973; assembly: GCF_000482465.1. Classification (GTDB taxonomy): domain Bacteria; phylum Bacteroidota; class Bacteroidia; order Cytophagales; family Spirosomataceae; genus Runella; species Runella limosa. The sequence goes on along the minus strand of NZ_KI519420.1, from coordinate 375,256 downwards.
AACGATCGTGCTGATCGCGTTCTAAAAAACTTAGAATAGGTTGTATATCTACACTTGATGGCTGTAGCGCACGGAGTTTATGAAAATCAACAATCAAAAGTGCTTGAAAACCTACCAAGCCTATCATCAGAACACTCATAAAACGGTACATCTTTTTCCCATACCGCCCGATGATACGTTCACGAATATCTCCTTCTACCAAACGCTTAAAAAAGTCACCTACAAAAGGAATCGCTATCACGGATGCCCAAAACGTAAAACGGTCTAAGGTGAGAATTTCAAAGGCGTTTTTACCTAACAGCAGCTTGGGAATAGGGGTAGTTCCCCCCGTACCTAGTAATAAAAGTAACGAAAATGACAGCGCCAGAAAGATAGTTCGACGCGTATAAAGACTTCGAAAAATGTAGGGGAGCATAAGGAGCGTAAAGCCCAAGGGAATAATAAAAAACATTAGCCCTGACGACGTAACCTCAATAAATGAATCGCGGGAACCATGCGGAATGGACACTTGCGTAATAGGATCTGTTTTTGACCAAAACCAATAAGGGAAGATAATAAGTACGATTTCTATCCCCGCAATTAGAAAAAACGTAACAATCAACTTCCACTTCGTGAACGCCAATACAATAGCGTCTTTGGCTACTTTAAAAAAGCTACCTTCTACCCCCACTTGGTCCAACAATGCCGTAGCAATGATGGGAGCAATAAAAAACACCATCCCAAAAATGGTTGTCACGTGGTGTGAAGCAACCGTTACCCCCAAAATAGCAAGCCCCGTGACTAAGTACCGCTTTTGCTCCGTTCGAAAATAACCATACACTTCGGGTAAAGCATTGGTCAAACAAGCGATTCCAATCATGGTAGGTAATTGTCCATAAATGTGAATCGTCTGAACAATAGAAGAAGCTACCACGGCAAACAAAGCCGCATATCCCGCCGAACGCTTTGGTACCCATAGTTGGGAAAAACGGTAAATTCCAACAATAAAAAAACACAGCGCGGATAAGATAACCACCCCAAAGCCAAATTTGAGCCCCCCGATTTTTGACAAGAATGCAATCAATTGATGACTTAACGGAGGATAACTTATCACAGGAAAGCCCGTGTACCAGCGATACTCCCAAGGCTCAAACCACAAACGAGCGTAGTGATCGCCAAAGAAAATATGCACAAAGGCATCGTAGGTTTTGTCGATAGTATATACCAAAGCCGAACCGTGAAACAACACGGCGACAATCAATGCTACAAACAATAATCTATCTGCTTTGGGTGGCATGGTATGTTGTTAACTCTTTGTCTTCCACGAGGAAATTGCGAAATAAGAAGGGTTTTTATCAATAAAAAAATTTTTAAGCGTATTTCGGCTTGTTCGTGTTTATCGAGCTAAAATCCTTTTATTTCTTGCTGCTAAATATCGGACAAATTCCTCCAAAAAACTGCTGTTTAATGCAGTTTATCGAAGACTTCATTTTAAAAAATTTATACGTAGCACCTTTGTATCATCAAACACGAGAAAATCAAAAAAGATGAATACAGGAATTGTCATCCCTTGTTATAACGAAGCCAACCGCCTAGATTACAACGCATTTCAGTCATTTTTAACCTTGCATTCAGACTATCATTTGTGCTTTGTCAACGATGGAAGTAAAGATGATACACTGGCATTTTTGAAACGTATGCAAAAAGGTTTCGAAACTCAAATCTCCATTGTTGATTGTAAGACAAATGGCGGAAAAGCCGAAGCCGTACGCCAAGGAATCCTAAAGATGTCACAAGTACCCGAATTGGAATATATAGGTTTTCTTGATGCCGATTTGTCGGTAAGCTTAGAAGAATTCACCGACCTAGTACAGACTATCCACTCCGACTCAACGCTCAAAATTGTAAGCGGTTCAAGAGTAAAGCGTATGGGAGCGGTCATCAATCGTAACCTCAAACGCCACCTCATTGGTAGAAGCATAGCCACTCTTATTAGCCTATTATTAGGTATGCCATTTTATGATACACAGTGTGGGGCTAAGGTATTTCGTAAAGAGCTAGTCCACGTCGGTTTCCGTTCACCATTTCAGAGTGCGTGGCTATTTGACGTCGAGCTATTTATGCGCATGAAAAAATATTACGGTATTCAGGCTGCCATGAACTTCATTCTTGAATACCCTCTTCGTCGTTGGGTCCATGTAGAAGACTCAAAAATAGGCGCCTCTGATTTAATCAAAATCCCACTCCAACTCATTAAGATTCAATATCATTACCAACTTAAGCCTAAGTTTGCATTGACATTGCCTTTTGCCAATGAGACGCTATCGTTGGAATCATAATTCTTAAAAGTAGCGCCTAAATGCAACCCTACTAGCCCAATTGATTTGAGTTGAGCCGTAAAAAATGTACCTTCACCTCTTCAAACTACATGGCCATAGCTTAACTATGACACGTGTGTAAACCTATACTACAAGAGTGGAAGTCATTACTATCAAAGACATTGCGAAAGCTCTCAACCTTTCGACCTCTACTGTTTCAAGAGCTTTGCGGGGGAGTTATGAAATTAACCCCGAAACCAAACGGCTTGTGATGGAGTATGCCGAACGCATGAACTATCGCCCCAACCCCATCGCGCTTAGTCTAAAAGAAAACCGAAGTCGTTCGATTGGGATCATTATTCCCGAAATCGCCAACAACTTCTTTTCGCAGGCCATCAATGGCATGGAGTCGATTGCTTATAATCGAGGTTACCATGTAGTTATTTCGCAAAATCATGAATCGTACGAACGAGAGCTGGTCAATACCCAATACCTCGCCCAACGCCGCGTCGATGGACTCATTGTTTCTCTTTCGGGAGAAAGCAATGATTTAGAACACTTTAAAGAACTTCAAACGAAAGGAATGCCGATTGTCTTCTTTGACCGCGTTCCGCAAGATTATATCACTCACAAAGTAAGCGCCGACAACTTTGTAGGGGCTTATGAAGCCACTGCTCATTTGATTCAACAAGGTTTTAGAAGAATTGCCCACCTTACGAGTCCGTCTTGGTTATCAATCACTTACGAACGACTTGAAGGCTACAAAAAGGCACTGCAAAACCACGGAATACCCATTGAAGAATCGTACATTAAGTACTGTAGCCACGGTGGGATGAATCCTGACGAAGTGGAAAAAGCCGTCCTCGAACTCATTCATCATCCCGAACGCCCCGACGCAATTTTTTCCGCAGGCGACCGCCTTACTACTTCGTCGATGTCGCTAATCAAACGCGAAGGTTTACGCATTCCTGAAGACGTTGCCATCGTCGGGTTTACCAACCTCATTTCGGCGCATTTGCTCAGTCCTGCACTCAGTGCCGTCACCCAGCCCGCCTACGAAATGGGACAACTCGCTACGGAGTTTTTGATTGATTTAATCGAACGCCCCAAAAGTACCATCCGCTTTGAAACCAAGCGTTTGGAAACCAAATTGGTCATTCGGGAATCGTCGCTGAAACCTGCTTGATGGTAGCTTCTTTTTCATTTGGAGTAAGATTTTACGTACTTTTAGCCAAATCTTACTCCAATGCCCCGTCTGTTTTATAGCCTCTTTCTTGTCTTTTTTTACGTCACTGGTTTCGCCCAACTCCGCGATACACTTTACCAATTTCGCCCCGACTCGGCCGTTTTTGTCCGCACCAAAGGCCCATTGGCCTACCTCAATTATGGCCTTGGCGAAGACCGTCTGGGAGGAGCAAAAATGGGTTACCTCGACTCACTCGTATTGCTGAAAGTAACGGGGCGATACAAAGACCAATACCGCGTTCGGCTGACTTCTACGCTATCGGCTTGGGTTCCGCAAAACCTTACCCGTCGCGATACCATCGTCAAGCCACCGATTCAATATTTAACAACTTCGTGGAGAACGTGGGGCGATGACCGTTTTGACTATATTTCTATTCCACTCACGGAGCGTCTTCCTTATCGGAGTTGGCAAGAAATGAATCCTTCTCGGATTGTCGTTGATATTTTTGGGGCAACTACCAATACCAACTGGATTACGCAGTTTAAGTCCGCCACCGAAATAAAACACGTTGATTATGAACAACTTGCCGACGAGCATTTGCGTGTAACCATCCAACTAGCCCACGCCCAGCATTGGGGGTACAAGATTGGATACGAAGGCCGCCGCCTCGTGATTCGAATCAAACACCAACCCGAAAAACTTAAACTTGACGGCCTCACAATTGCCATCGATGCAGGACACGGAGGCACCAACCTTGGTGCGCGGGGATTACGCTCTAAGCAATGGGAAAAAGACCTGAATTTGAGCATCGCTTTACACCTCAAAAAAGAACTTGAAGACAAAGGGGCACGCGTGCTCATGACCCGCACTAACGATACCCTCTTTAATAACACCGACCGCATTGTACACTTCCGCGCGCTTCAACCTGATTTGTTGATTAGTATTCACAACAATGCCGCAGGAGATACCACCAAAACGCGCGGAACAAGTACGTACTACAAACACATTGGCTACCGACCACTAAGTCAAGCGATATTGGAGCGTCTGCTCGAAATGGGACTCACAGAATACGGTAACATTGGACGCTTCAACTTTGCGTTGAATAGCCCCATCGAATACCCCAACGTGCTTGTAGAAGGCGCGTTTATGAGTCACCCCGAAGACGAAGCGTTGTTGATAGAAGATGATTTTCGCAAAAAAATGGCGAAACAGATTCGTAAAGGCGTAGAAGATTGGTTGAAAGCCATCAGGCGTAACGACAAAAAAGGAGGGTTGTGAGCAACCCTCTCCACTGTGTGTCGGGTTGCTCACAACCCGACGCTTACTATTAATGTCGGCAAACTCTAAATCATCGGATGACGTTTGAACTCTTTGGTACGGTCAAAAAGGTAGCGGTACGTCGTATGAATTTTATGAGGCACTCCCCCCAAAAGCTCGGCAAAGCGCACCATTTTAGGGTTAAAGTCACCAATCCAGTTAAATTCTAGTTCGGTATATTGGTAATTGGGACGCCAAGCCACGCGCGTCGAAGCAAGAGCCATGGCCGACTCCACACCTCTGCCTTGATATTCAGGAATAACGCCAAAAATCACCCCAAACGCTTTGTAATTTTTCTTCCGTAGTTTGTGGTACAAAAACTTGATTTTCCCAATCAAATCTAGCTTGCCGTTGACGTGTTTGAAGATTTGATTTAGCTCGGGCAACATAATAAAAAATGCCACAGGTTCGCCGTCTCGGTAGCCAAACCACATCATTTCTTCGTCCATGATGGGTTTCATCCGCAGCATAATGGCCTTGGCCTTTTCGGGAGTCATATCGTCGGTACCGAGGTGTTTTGCCCAGGCTTTGTTATAAACCGTCCGAAAATCTTCCGCAAACTTACCCAACTCTTTTTTATCAATGTGTTTAAACGAAAACTCTGGATTGTTTAAAATACGCTCTGCTCGTTCAAAAAACACCATATTTACTCGCTCCATAAATTTCTCTTTGTACATGTGCAAAAAGAACGTGAGCTGATTGAAGTACGTCTGAAATCCGTACGCTTCAAAGAAGGTTTGATAATAAGGGAAATGATACCCCATTCCATAAAGGGGTTCTTTGTCAAAACCTTCGGTCAAAAGCCCCCAAAAACGGTCACGTTCCCCAAAATTAATCGGGCCGTCCATCGCCTCCATGCCTTGTGCTTGTAGCCACGTTTTACTGGTATCAAGAAGCGCAAAAGCCGTAGCTTGGTCTTCGATGCACTCAAAAAATCCCATTCCGCCCGTAGGTTGGTCGTTGCCTTTCAGGACCGTTCCTTGGTTCACAAAAGCCGCCACTCGTCCGATGGTCTGGCCTTGGTCATCGACGGCAATCCAACGTACACACGCACCACCTTTAAAATATTTATTTTTGTCAGGGTTAAAAGTGTCCTCCACGTCCTTATCAAGTGGACGAATCCAGAAAGTATTATCTTTATAAAGCCGCACGGGTAACATCAAAAACTCGCGCTGACGGGCAGCATCGGTGCCTACTTCAAGAATTTGCATAGTCTCAAAAATCAATCTCAGGTATCAATGGACAGCGAAATTAGGCGATTCTAACCGATTATAGCGCATCTGAGGTGACAAAAAGCTAACTTTGCCCCCGATAATCTATCAAAACTCACCTCCCATGACTAAAAAACGGATTGCGATTTTTGCTTCGGGCTCTGGTTCTAATGCCGAAAAAATCGCCGAACATTTTGCCACTAACCCCCAAGTAGAGATTTCGTTTATCCTCACCAACAATCCGCAAGCGGGGGTGATTGCCCGGGCGCGCCGCCTTCACATTCCTGTGGTGGTATTCGACCGAACAACGTTTTATCACTCACCCCGCATTATCGAATTTTTACAAAACCAACACATCGACCTAGTCGTTTTGGCGGGCTTTATGATGCTTATCCCTGAGGCAATGGTGCAGGCATTTCCCAATCAGATTGTCAATATCCACCCCGCTCTTCTTCCCAAATACGGCGGAAAAGGCATGTATGGGCATTTTGTCCATGAGGCAGTAGTCGCCGCTCAAGAAACAGAATCGGGCATTACGATTCACTACGTAAACGAGCATTACGACGAAGGTGCCATTATTTTTCAAGCCACCTGCCCCGTCGTATCAACCGATACCCCCGAGGATGTTGCTAAAAAAATACAAGTATTAGAACACAAACATTTTCCCGAAGTAGTGGAGCAATTGTTGAACGCATAGCATAAAAAAAGCCGTGCCTCATCGAGACACGGCTTTACAACTATTTGGTTCTTAGCTTAAAGTGTAACTATGTTCGTTGATTAAAAAACGTATTTGTTCTCGGCAATCATCGCATCTGCGATACGACGACGTGCGTTTTTGGTATTAAATGGCTCAATTTTCGTGAAGCGTTTCAAGCCCATGAGCATCACGCGAAGCTCATCGCCTTCAGCAAACGACATAATAGCCGATTTACCAGCACTGTTCACTTTTTCTACCGCTTCGTGTAAATAACACATAGCCAGGTCTTTCTGCAATGCGCAAGCCGCTTCGCCTTTGATACCGATTAGTTTTTCGGTACGCAAAACGGCTGATTCTGCCGCATAAATCTCAATGGCCATATCGGCAACATTCATCAAGACTTCTTGCTCGTCCGAAAGTTTCATCATAAACTTCTGCACAGCTGCTCCTGCTACCATCAAGGCTGCTTTTTTCAAGTTTTTGATTACTTTTTTCTCCGCCGCAAAAGGCACCTCATCGTCAGTGCTGCTAAAATCAGGAATCGACATGATTTCTTTGGCTACGGCCATCGCAGGCCCCATCAAATCAAGCTCACCTTTCATCGCACGTTTGAGCATCATATCGACCGTCAACATGCGGTTGATTTCGTTTGTACCTTCAAAAATACGGTTGATACGGCTATCGCGGTACGCGCGATCCATCGGTGCATCGGCCGAGAAGCCCATACCTCCATATACTTGCACCCCTTCATCTACCACATAATCAAGCACTTCCGATCCGTGTACTTTCATCATGGCGCACTCAATGGCAAACTGTTCCAAGGCTTTTAATTTCGCTTCAGCGTCGTTTACACCCTTTGCTTTGAGGTCTTCAATGGCATCGTCGATGTTTTGTCCTGCACGATACGAAGCCGACTCGGTAGCGTACAATTTCACGGCCATTTCGCCCAATTTGTGCTTAATAGCGCCAAAATTGCTAATCGCCGTTCCGAATTGTTTACGTTCGTTGGCGTATTGTACCGCCTGTGCTGCTACTTGTTTCGCGCCACCCATGGTAGCTGCTGCTAGTTTGATACGGCCAATGTTAAGGATATTAACCGCAATCTTAAATCCATTTCCACGGTCTGAAAGCATATTTTCAACGGGAACGTGGCAATCGTTGAAGAAAACCTGACGCGTATCCGAGCCTTTAATACCCATTTTGTGCTCGGGTTCATTCATCGTAATTCCACCAAACGTTTTCTCTACGATGAAAGCCGTCAAATTTTTATCGGTCTTGCCGCCTTCTTCGATTTTGGCAAATACAATAAATACATCGGCAAAACCACCGTTGGTAATCCACATTTTCTGGCCGTTGAGCACGTAGCTTTTGCCATCTTCACTCAACACTGCTTTGGTTTTTCCCGAGTTTGCATCCGAACCCGAATCTGGCTCCGTCAAGCAGTAAGCTGCTTTCCATTCGCCAGAAGCTAACTTTGGTAAGTAGTTTAATTTCTGTTCTTCGTTGCCGTAATAAACAATAGGCAATGTACCGATACCCGTGTGCGCCGACAATGCGACTGAGAAGGAATTTCCTGCCCCCGTTGCCTCAGCGACAAGCATCGACGTATTAAAGTTCATGCCAAATCCGCCATATTCTTCAGGAACCGCCGTTCCCAACAAACCCAACTCCCCTGCTTTATCAAGCAATGATGACATCAATTCAGGAGATTTTGCTTTGTCGATTTCTTCCACGCGAGGCCAAATTTCAGTCGCCAAAAAATCACGGCACGACTGGGCAATCATCAACTGTTCTTCGGTAAACTCTTCGGGAATAAACACTTGAGAGGCTTCCGTATCTTTAATCAAGAATTCTCCACCTTTGATACTGGCACGGTTTTCTACGGTTGTCATGGTTTTTCAGGAATTTTTAAACTGTTGTTATGCTTGCATACAAAATTAGAACAAACAAAAATAGTATGCAAGCATACTATTAAAAATTTTTAGCGGTTGAATTACTATCTTTGTAAAAAAAATCCAACGAGCATGGAAACTATCGCAAAAACAGAGGAGCAGTTGCGCCAAGAGCGGGCAGTAGCCTGGGCGAAACGGACTCATTATGTTTACGATAGCAGATATCGTAACCGATTTTTTCAAAAGTCGCGAACGAATTATCGTTTACATCTGTGACACCGCTGATGCACGACATCTCGCCCGCTCCCGAAAATTTGGGCTATGGTTTGAGAAATTTAAAACAACTCAATTCATGAAAGTTGATGCCTCTATTACAGACGAAATGGGGGTCATTTATATGAATGCCTTAATTTTACACCGCGAGAATCCTTACTTTGTAGAAATCATCGACGCCTTCCGAAAAGTGACGGGAGGCTATTCTGAAGATAAATGACCGAAACGCTTACACTATCGCCCGAAGTACTCGCCAAGTACGAAATCGTAATTGGCTTAGAAGTACACTGTCAGTTACAGACCCAAACCAAGATTTTTGCGGCCGACGCCAACCAGTTTGGTAGCGACCCCAATACCAATATCAGTGTCATTACATTGGCTCACCCAGGTACTCTCCCAAAATTGAACAAAAAAGCCGTTGAGTACGCTGTTCGGATGGGGATTGCGTGTGGATGCGAAATCACTCGCCACACAATTTTTGACCGTAAAAACTACTTTTATCCCGACCTACCCAAAGGCTATCAATTGTCGCAAGACAAAGCCCCTATTTGTGTGGGAGGGGGAATTCCTGTTTCGTTCAAAGATAAAGCAGGAAAAACCGTGGAACGGACAGTAAAAATTCACCACATTCACTTAGAAGAAGATGCGGGAAAATCGGTACACGATGGCGCCGCTACGGATACCTTGCTTGACTACAACCGCGCAGGAACGCCGCTCATCGAAATGGTTACTGATCCTTGCATCGGTTCGGCCGAAGAAGCGGGTGCGTTTTTGACAGCCGTTCGCCAATTGGTTCGTTTTATTGACATTTGCGATGGCAACATGGAAGAAGGTTCGCTCCGCTGCGATTTGAATATTTCGGTGCGTTTGAAAGGGGCAACTGAATTTGGCACAAAGGTGGAAGTCAAAAACATGAACTCCATCCGAAACGTCATGAAAGCCGTGGAGACAGAATTTCCTCGTCAAGTACAAATGGTCGAAAACGGTGAGACGATTTTGCAAGAAACGCGGATGTTTGACCCCGAAACGGGCGAAACTTCAGGGATGAGACTAAAGGAAACGATGAACGATTATCGTTATTTTCCCGAACCTGATTTGGCTCCCGTGTTTATTTCGGACGAATGGATGAACCAAATTCAAGCCGAAATGCCTCCGTTACCACGCGTTTTGTTCGAAAAATTCACCACTCAGTATGGGCTTTCGGCAGGTCATGCCACTACCCTCGTTGACACCAAAGACGTGGCGTTTTACTTTGAAGCACTCGGAGCCACTTGTGGCAATTACCAAGCTGCGGCCAACTGGGTATTAGGCCCCGTAAAAACTTTCTTAAACGAAAACAACGACGCAACGGCCGAACAGTTCCCGCTTTCGCCCGCTCAATTGGCTGAAGTCATTAAATTGGTAGAAAGCAATCAAGTAAGTCATACCACTGCTTCGCAAAAGCTATTGCCTGTTTTACTCGAAAACCCGTCTCTATCGCCGCTTGACGTTGCCCAGCAAAACAATTGGTTACAAAACAGCGACGCAGGTGCGCTGGAGACCATTGTAGATGAGGTACTAGCGTCGATGCCCGACAAGGTAAAAGAATTCAAAAAAGGCAAAAAAGGCTTGATGGGCTTGTTTGTGGGCGAAGTGATGAAAAAATCAAAAGGCAGCGCCGACCCGAAAGTTGTCAATCAATTGTTGGGGCAAAAGCTCGCCTAGTCTCTGTCGCCATTGTTGCCTAGTTAGAAGCTAGGCAACAATGGCGGCTTTTCTTTTTTCTTTGGCTAAAATTTTACCAACTGAAAATATACTAACTTCTAATATTCAGGCGTTTAAATAGAAACTCTATCTACATAACGCCATGAAAAAACTGTCTATATTCTTCTTTTTTTGGGGCATTGTTTTGACTTCTTATGCCACCCATCTCAAGGGAGGCTACATTCGCGTTGCACGAACTTCTACCCCTGGTTTAACTTATTCCATTACAGTTTACTTATTGATGGCTGCCGCTGAGGGGCAAAGTAGCATCAACGTTTGCACGGGAGAAAACGGCCAAACAATAACGGCTTCTCGCCAAGCTCGACAGCTTTTATCGCAAGGGGCGGTTTCACTGAATACTTATCAAGCCCAATACACCTACGCAACTCCCAACACATTTACGGTATCGGTAGCTCTCGAAAATCGCGGTGACAACATTTCTAATTTCAACGCCATAAATACCCCTTTTTACATTCAAACAACTTTTTCAGCCAACGTCACCAATACTACACCAACGTTCAACGATGCCATCGGTACGTACGTTGCGAGCACTTGGCAAACCTTCAATGGGGACTTTCGTGCCACCGACACCGAAGGAGACAGCCTTGTGTATCGAATTAGTAAAAGTAAGACCACCCGCACAACCTCTTGCACTGGAGAAGTTATCAGCTCGTACCTTTACCCCAATGAAGTAACCCGCGAAGGTACGTTTAGGGTTGATTCAAGAACAGGCTCGTTGGCATGGAACGCTCCCACTAAAATTGGGTATTATAGCTTTGTAGTCATCGTGGAAGAATGGAGAAACGGCGTCCGTATCAGCGAATCCCAGTACGAAACCACCCTTCCCGTGGGCGATTTTGGGGGTACACCCATTCAGGTTCCGCCCTTTGAAGTTCCTGATAACCCTTCTGGCATCATTACGGGAGTAGATCATTTGGAGACAAACAAACTTATCCTCGTTCCCTCCATAGCTCATACTAGAATCAATGTCATTTGGCAAGGGAAAACCACTTTACCTATTGTTTTTCAGCTTATTGACATGACGGGCAAGGTACTTGCAGAATATCAATCGTTGGGATTGTCTTCCCTGCACGAACACAGTTTTGATACGACACAGCTCTCTGCGGGCACTTATTTGGTTCGAATAAATGCCGACAGAGTCGCTACGGGTAAATTTATTAAACAGTAATCATTCAGTCGGTTACTCCACTGTAAACCACGTATAACTTTCAGGGTCAATCGTGACGGTCAACGATACTTCGTAGTTGCGGTTGAGGGTGTATTTTTTGGCAGTTGCCCCTTTTTCTTTAAACGTAGCGGACGACGTCAAGCCTGTGTAATACAGCGGAACGTTGATTGTCCGCGTGATGCGCTCTTTGGTCGGGTTATACAGCATGAGAAACCCCTTCTGCTTCTGTTGCGGGTCAACATGGATAAAACCATCCCAGTCGCGACCATCGGCGCGGCGCAGGTGAATCATGTCGGCGTTCAGAATGTCGCGGTACTGTTTGTACCACGCCACCGTTTTCGACACCAGCTGACGGGTGGTTTCGGTATCGTACAGGCGCGGGCCACGGTAACAAGCCTGCACACCCGCTCCGTAGTACTGCACCATTAGCTGTTCATAATCCGTCAAATGCTCGCTCAATGGCTCCAGCACCGCCTCGGGCCCACCGCCCTGATAACGCGTCAACGGCACAAAGCCCCAACTCATGGAAGCCGTTTTTTCCATCGTGCCATCGTGAATGTTCTGGCGGTTCAGAATACGCTGCTGCTCGCGCGACAACGAGAAATTCACTTCCCGATACCCGATGGCGATTTTGTGCGTACCGTCCAGAAAATACCAGTCTGGGGCGTTGATGTACACCCCGCGCTCGTTCAGCCAACGATATAATTCCTTCTGGATTTCCATCTGTCGCCACTGCGAATCGTCCAACCCTTTGTGGCCTGGATGTACGGTTGAGCCGCACACATCGCCTGGGTAAGGGCCGTCGTTTTCCCAGATGTCAAACCCTGTTTTTGCAAAAAAGTGCTTGATTTTATTGCGGTAAGCTAGTCCCCATTTACTGCCAAAACAAGGGGCATGACCAAAAAACGCGCCGCCGGGCTTACCCGTTTTCGGATCAACCACGTCGTCTTCGTCACTGATGCGTCGGCTACTGAACAGCGAATACCCACCCAATAAAATGTTTTTGCTATGCGCATAATCGGCCAATTCTTTCCAGCGAGCAATATTTTTGGCCGTGCTATCTTCCATATTGAGGTGACTGCCGAAACTCAGAATGACCGCTTCGTAACCCGTGGCGGCGCATTGGTCAATACAACTCCTGACTTCCTGATCATTTTTGCTCACCAAGTGCATAAAAATCGGATTTTGGGTCGTCCACGGCGCCACCGTTCGGTACATTTTCCGAATCATCATCCCTCGCCGCTGACGGTCATAGCTATCCATCAACAACTCATGCGTCCGCACCGATTTGAACACCTCATTGGGTTGAAGATCAATGCCCGGGGCTTTTTCGGGATATACTTCCAGCAGGCAAGGTGTTTCAAAATTATAATTTACCTGCGAGGTATAAGTCGAGTCAATTTTCCAGTGCGTAGTCTGGTCGCTGATGTCGTAGCGCATGGCGTTGTTGAAGGCGTAGTTCGTTTCTACGTACATACCGTGCTGTTTTTTCATTTCCGTAGGCTTACCCACGACGGCACTTTCTTCTTCCACCAATGCCAATACCTCGTTGACCACCCGATTGAGTTTAAGCCCACCCGTTTGTTTATTTTCAACCGACACCCACTTGACAATCAACGGAATACCGTCATACAGTTCATAGTTAACCGTCACTTCCAGCCCTTTCACGGCTTCGGCCTGCGCTTTATAGCGGAAGGTCAGCACTTTGCCCGAAGGGCCTTTTTGGGTCGCTGCCCACGAATTGGCTTTCCAGTTCACAAACGGTTTTATTTCCGATACTGAATGACCCGCTGCTACAAAATCGTCTTTACCGACGGTAAATTTATCAACCCATTCGGGCAACAAATAAGCATTTTCTTTTTGACCCATTAACCCGCCGATGTTGTACATTTTTCCGTTGACTACGATTTTGGCTTCGGGCTTAACGGCCCGTAAAAGTTGTTGACCGTTCGACAGATTTTTGTAATCAATACAGGCGACGTTGGGTTCGATGCGAAAAACGCGCTTGACCAGTCCGTTGTACAAAATGATGTTTTTGCCTTCCGTAATGACTTCAGCCTTTTGGGTAACGGGTGTTACCAGCCAGTCAACGGTTGCGGGTTGGTTGTAGCGGGGTTGGGTTTGGGCGTGTGCTGTCAGGGCAGCGAAGATCACATAAAGCCGCAATATCTTGCGGCTTAGTTTGGAAAGATTTTTCATTAGAGATAGTATTTTCAACTCCCCGAGGGTTTTAAACGCTCGGGGAGTTTATTTACGGAGTCATAAATTCCCAGTTAATTTTTGTTGAATACCCAAACGGCTTTCCGCTGGTGGGCGTATCCATTTCGCCTTTGAGCCTACTATCAGCGCCTTTCGTTACCGATAATCGGGTAAACGAACGCGCCCCTTTTTCAAAGTCAAAGGTCGTTCCATCATCATCATAAAGCTGAAAACTTCCTGTCGCCGTGCCGTAGTGACGAACGGTTAGCGGAAGTACTTCACCATTTTTAGGAGCTTGCCGACGGGTCGTTGTCATCGGGATAATGCCACCATCTTTTACAAACAGCGGAATTTTGTCCAATGCAGGCGTAACGGTAATTACCTGATTTTCGCCAACCTCTTTCCCCGTGTAGAAATCATACCATTTGCCCTGTGGCAGATATACCTCGCGGCTTTTTTCGCCCGCAAACATCGGCGCCACCAACAGGTAATCGCCCATCATGTACTGGTCTTTGATGTCTTTTTTGATGCTCATGGCGTACGGATTACCCGTCGCGTCAAACGTTCCTGCCACCGTCACCGACTTAAAACCAAACCCTTCGACCAGATTCATCGCCCTGAACGGCGGTTTTCCCTCAAACCGATACTGAGCAAACGTAGAATAAAGATAGGGTAATAGCTGCATCCTGAGATTTGCCACGTCGCGAACGGCTTGTTCTACCTCAGGAAACGACCACGGCTTCGTGCCATCGGCCCAGGCATTGAGCATGGCCATCGGCGAAAAACAAACCGACTGCATCCGACGTACCCATTCTTCGGCCGTTTTGGAAGCGCGCACCTCAGGCGTCCAGAGGACACCGATAAAACTACTATTTACCAATGCCGTAATAAAGTCTTTATGACTGTAATAATCGTTGTAAATCACGTACGGAAAACTGCTCGCGCCCGCGTTGGATGCCCGCACCAGCCCATACGTCCGTTTATTAATTTCCCTGAACCAGCTCCCCGTCATCTGCTGCACCATCAGCCCGTAGGTTTGTCGCATTTGCTCGGCACTCGTTCCCGACGGAAAGGTGGCCACATCAGGCCAAATCCAGTTGTCATAGCCGTCCACCTCGTCGATTTTGTAGCCGCCCACTCCGATGTTGAGGTGCTGACTCATAAAATGCTCTTTAAATAACTGCCGAGCCTGCGGCATCGTAAAATCAGGCACAATCCCGTTCCAAACCGTGTGTGAACCCGTAAAAGGTTTGATTTTGGGGTACAACGTCCCGACGGGCGACACGTACGGGTTCATCCAGAGATTAGCGCTAATGCCTTTATCAGCCAGTTTTTTCAAGAAACCTTTGGGGTCGGGAAAACGGGTTTTCTCCCACTCAAACGTACACGGGTAGGCCATGCTGTGCCAACCCGGCTCAACGCCGATGAAGTCGAGCGGAAAATTGTGTTCTTCAAAGCTCTGTACTTCGTTCAGAATGTCGTCCTGTGAGTACAAAGTCGGTACGCGCTGGGTGAAACCTAGACCCCATTTTGGGGGCAAATAACCGCCGCCGTTCATGAGGTTATACCGTTGCACCACGTTCATGGGCGTAGGTCCGCCAAAGACATACAGCGTTGCCCCTTCGGCAGGAACGAGCATTTCCACCGCATCAGAATACGGCTGGGCTTCCCATTTTTTGTCGGTGTTGCGGTCGCGCAGGACGGGCGGGTGTTTGGCATCGGTTCGCACGGCCGTACCCGCATAGACCGTGATGTAACGCGCGGCATCTACCAGTACGCCGTAGCCTTTGGACGATACATAAAAAGGCACGGGAGCGTGGGTACGGCCATTGTCTTTACTGCCGTAGTGGTCAACGTGCAGCTCCATGATTCGTCCGCGCTGATTGACGGTCTGGAAATTCAGGCCCAGCCCAAACAGCTGCTCGCCTTCTTCCAGCGGAAAGCGCAGGTACGTTTTACCGTCGATAACCCGCACGCTGATGTCGGTTTTTGCCAGCGGAAACGGCGTTTTAGGCAAGGCTGCCAGTGCTGTCAGGTTGGGTTTGGCGCCCGCAGCGCTCAGTAAGCTGATTTTCTCAGGCTTGCCCGCCGTGGCTTTCCAAATGCCAGGCTGCACTTCCTGCCACTGGGGCGGAGCTTGGGCTCGGGAACAATGAAGTACTGTAAAGAGTAGAAATGTGAGGAACAGACGTCGTTGGTGTTGCATGAAATCGGAAGGTTAGCAATTATCCCAATAGAACATTAGAGACAAAAGCCAACTCTCCTTATAAACTCACCATTTTTTGAACGACTTTGATTTCTATACCGCGCGGTTGTGAGCAACCGCTACACACGCGGAAGCGTGGTTGTGAGCAACCACTTTCACCAACAAACGCGGTTGTGAGCAACCGCTGACACGTTTTCCGTGGTTGTAAGCAACCACGGGCACGGAATGGCAACCACGGGCACGGGGCGCTAACACGTTTTGACTAAATCCACTAACGTTTCTACCCAAATCGGGCTATCGTTGAGGCTTTCGACCAAATCCCAGTGTTTACCACCTTCTTTTTCAAATACTTCTTTGTATTCTTCACCTACTTCGAGGGTGGTTTCGAGGCAATCGGCAACAAAAGCGGGAGAGAAAGCTAAAACGCTCTTCATTCCTTTTTTGGGAAGCTCTTTGATAACGTCTTCAGTGTAGGGCTTAATCCACGGGTCGTTGCCCAATCGTGACTGAAAACAGGTGGTATATTTTCCTTCAGGAATGTTGAGGGCTTTTACTAACAATCGAGTCGTTTCAAAACACTGCGCGCGGTAGCAGTGTTGGTTCATCGCGTGTAAGGTATCGCAGCAGCTGCCCAGTTTGCATACCTCTTTGGTACAATCTCCTTTGCGAATTTGGCGTTCAGGCAACCCGTGATAACTGAAGATAAAATGGTCGTAACTATTGGCTTGCAGGTATTTTTGAGCATTTTGGACAAATCCTTGCAAAAATTTAGGATGTGCCAAAAACTGGTTCACAAACTTTACCGAAGGCATCACTTGCCACTTAGACAACACTCGCATTACTTCTTCATATACCGAACCTGTGGTGGCGGAAGCATATTGAGGGAAGAATGGAATGACGATGATTTCGGTCAAGCCCATTTTTTGGAACTCCATCAATCGTGATTCAATACTTGGATTTTGATAACGCATTCCTAGTTTGACTACGTAATCGTCGCCCAACGCTTCTTGCAGCATTTTTTCAACCGCCAACCCATACACTTTCAGCGGTGAGCCTTCGGGAAGCCATACTTCTTTGTAGGTTTTGGCCGATTTTGGCGAGCGAAACGGTGCAATGATGCCATTAACCAACAAAAAACGAGGGATAAACGGAATGTCAATCACTCGCCCATCCATCAAAAATTCACGTAAATATTTGCGAACATCGGGGGTGTTGGGGCTATCAGGCGTACCGAGGTTTACAATAAAAACCCCCGTTTTACCAATATTTTTGGAAGTACTCGAACTAGGTTGCGACACAGATTGATTCATATTCATTAAAATACCTATCATTGTAACTCAATTCGAGGAAAAAAGTTCCTACGAATTTTTATACAAATATACGAGGTAACTAGCACGGTGGATTGGAACACAATAGCCAAAACTCAAAATCAACCGTTACCTTTGTGACCTTTTTGCTTCTAAAAACAAATCCAAATTGCACGTACTATGGCATTCAAATTTGATTATCGTAAACCCTTGGTCATTTCCGAAATTGGCTGTAACCACATGGGTGACTTTGAAATCGCTAAAGAACTTATCAAGTTGTCGAAAGACTGCGGTGCCGATTACGCTAAATTTCAGAAGCGAAATGCCCGCGAATTGCTCACCGACGAACAATACAACACCCCTCACCCCGTACCCTACAACGCGTACGGAAATACTTACGGCGCGCACCGCGAATTTTTAGAGTTTACGTGGGAACAACACGCTGACCTCAAAGAGTACGCCGAGTCGATTGGCATTGGCTACGCCACCTCGGTGTGGGACATTACCTCCGCCCGAGAAATCGCCGCCCTTAAACCCGATTTTATCAAAGTTCCATCGGCTTGTAACAATCATTACGACATGCTTCAGTTTCTTCGGGACGAGTACGCGGGCGATATTCATATTTCTTCGGGAATGACGACGCTTGATGAAATTGAAGAATTGGTCAAGTTTTTTGAAGTGACCAACCAAGCCAAAAGTCGATTGGTGTTGTACAATTGTACGTCGGGCTATCCTGTGCCTTTCAAAGACATTTGTTTACTGGAAATCAATCGTTTGTACGAACATTACGATCACCGAGTCAAAGAAATTGGGTTTTCGGGGCATCATTTGGGCATTGCCGCCGACGTTGCCGCCTATACTTTGGGCGCGCGCTGGATTGAACGCCATTTCACCAAAGACCGTACGTGGAAAGGAACGGACCACGCTGCCTCGCTTGAAGTTCCAGGTCTTCAAAAACTGGTACGGGACTTGACCCAAATCCAACAAGCCCTTACGTTTAAAAACAAGGAAATTTTGGACATCGAAGCCGAACAGCGCCATAAGCTCAAATATCGAAAAAATACAACTCCTCTTGCCTCCTAATTTTTATGGTGCAACCAAACGTTTTAGCCATCGTCCAAGCCCGCGGCGGAAGCAAAGGGCTTCCCAATAAAAACTTACTGCCCCTTGCTGGACATCCCTTGGTGGCGTACAGTGTCAAAGCCGCCCTCGAAACCCCGTCCATTACCAGAACCATCATTTCAACCGACTCCGAAGCCATTGCGGAGGCAGCCCAAAAATACGGCGCCGAAGTTCCGTTTATACGTCCCGCAGAGTTTGCACAAGACTTAAGCACTGATTTTGATGTATTTACGCACGCCCTCAACTGGTTTTGGGAAAACGAAGGCTATCGCCCCGACCTCGTCGTACAGCTACGGCCTACGTCGCCCGTTCGGTCGGTTCGGCACATCGACGATGCCATTCAGACGCTTTGGAATACCCCCGAAGCCGATAGCATTCGCACCATTACTCCTACCCCCATCACGCCGTATAAAATGTGGGTATATGACCCCGAAACGGCTACGATGAAACCGCTTTTGAGCCACCCTACTCTTCCTGAGTTTTACAATGAACCCCGTCAAAAACTCCCGCCCGTACATTGGCATATCGGGAACCTCGACGTCATTCGTCCGCACGTTATTTTGGAGAAAAAATCCATGTCAGGCTATCCTATTTTACCTTACGTCTTGCCTTTTGAGTATGCCATCGACATCGACGACCTTGCTGGTTTTCGCAAAGCCGAAGAAACCATGAATCAGGTCGAATGTGTCCGATTTGAGTAACACCTAGTTTCCAAAAACGTTATTCCTCATGCTCAAAAAACTCGCTATTTTAGCCGCAGCTAGCCTTCCCGTTTTATTTTTCTTTTGGTACGCCTATCATTTTAGCACCCCTTTTCCCAACGAGGACGATATTCCTGCCATTTTGGCTTTTATTAATCAGGCTTTTCCGTTTACTCCCGAAGCAGGACGATTGCTCTTTGTACCGTTTCGGGAACACGTGATTCTTCCCGCCAAACTCATTGCCTACCTCCAAGTGGCCGTCACGGGGCAAATGGATTTGAAAATGATAATTTTTCTGGGTAACCTTTTTTGGGTACGGATTTTATGGCTATTGTATCGTCTTTCGCAAGAAGCCAAGCTTCCAACACTGTATTTTTTGCCCGTTCCCTTCTTTCTTTTTCAGGTTCAGTTTTCCGAAACGGCGCTTTGGCCCATGGCACTTTGGTCTAACCTGATTGTGGTTTGGCTGGCGGTTGAATCGTTCAACTTATTGATTTCGGAGAAGAAAGAATTTTGGCGTTTTGGCTTGGCTTTTTTTCTCGGACTCACCGCCACCTTTTCCAACGGCAACGGTTTGTTGGTCTTGTTGATTGGTTTTGGGGTATTATTGTTTCAAAGAGCCGCCCCCAAACGCCTTGTTTTGTGGGGAACCGCCAGCGTTCTTGTAATTTTGGCTTACCAATGGGCCAAATCGCTCGGGATTCCTGACACTTTTTACGGAGTTCAAAAAAATCCGTTGAAATGGCTGCTAGGAAGCATGATTTTCGTGGGAAACTACGGTGATTTTATTTCAGGAAGCCTCAAAAAAGTAGCATTAGGACTTGGGTTTGTGCTTACGGCCGCACTTGTGGTGATTAATTTGGGACAATGGAAAAAGCCTTCGTACGGCACTTCTTTCCATTTTCGAATGCTGGTCTTCTTTTTGTTTATTCTCGCAACGGCGGGAGGCGTTTCCATTTTACGCACCGAACCCGTTGGGCTAGATGCGATGTACTTGGGACGCTATCGGCATTATTCTGCATTGGCCGTAGCCCTTGTTTATTTGAGTAGTATGGTGTATTTGTATCCAAAACGCCACGCAAACTGGCTTTTTGCGGGAACGATGGCCGCAAGCCTTGTAGTAGGAGCGTTTTCTTACTACCGCGACTGGGGCTATCGCTACATGGACAATCAGCGTTTTTTTACCGACGCCTACAACATGCAGCACAACAACGCGCTGTATCTTGAAATGCCCGCTCCTCAGGAATTTGCCAGTATTTTTCAAGAAACTTTGGCCAAAAACCTACTGAAAGCCGACCTCACTAGCTTGGCGGACTTTAAGTGGCCTAGCTCTTCGGAAAAACTACCCTTGGCGCCCATCACCCTACACGTTGATCAATCTGCCGATACGACGCGTTGTGTGGAAGCATATACCGTACAATCAACCACGCCACAGTTTGAGCTTACGCCAAACGCTATGTGGTTTTGGGCACTGAAGAGCGACCAACACGCATTCTTGTATCCTACAACTTCGCTCAAGACGAAGCCTGCGCAATTTGTGCGGCAACGAACGTACTTCCAACCTGGTTTTGTGGGAGAATTGGCGACGTGTCAGCTTCCCGAAGGAGAATATCAGTTGTTTTTGGTGCATTTGGCCGAAAATAAAAAAGTGCAATTTTACACTACCAAGCAGACGATACGACCTTAGATTTCTCCTTCGTCGAAATGACAAAAACTACAATGATAAACTGAACGACCCAATGGCGATAAAACTCTTTTTAACCGATGTGGATGGCGTCATGACCGACGGCAGTATGTATTATACCGAAAGTGGGGACGAGTTGAAGCGGTTTCATACGCACGACGGGATGGCGTTTGAACTGCTCCGTAAAGCAGGCATCAAAACGGGGATTGTAACCTCGGAAGATACCCAAATCGTGGCACGACGAGCGGCTAAAATCAAAGCTGATTATCTTTATCAAGGAAAGCGCGATGGGGGTAAACTGGCCACTGCCCAACAAATTTGCCAAGAACTTAACATCGGTCTTGAAGAAGTAGCCTACGTGGGAGACGACATCAATTGCTTCGAACTTCTGAGCGCAGTTGGCGTTGCGGCTTGTCCTGCCAATGCAGTCAAGGCCATCAAGGAAATTCCGAACATTCTATTACTCGAAAAAAAAGGTGGCGATGGGGCCGTGCGCGAGTTTGTGGGGTTTATTTTGAACAACAATGTCTAAAACAACGGCTGGATTAACAGGATTTCTTATCGGTGCAACTCTCTACGTAGCGTGGTATTTCTATTACGTCGCCCACTACTCCGTGGACATCCCCTACCTCGATGACTACGATGCGATTTTAGACTATCTACTCAAGTTTCGTGAAGCGACAGGCGGGGAAAAACTTCGCTCTATATTTTTACCTCACAATGAGCACATTATCTCGATGACTCGGTTGGTAAGCTGGGTTGATTATGGCCTGACGGGGCAAATCAATATTGCGGCGTTAGTCCTGCTTGGGAATGGGCTGCTGCTCCTTCCTTTGGGCTTACTTTACCGTACCTTTGTGGCGAGCCATCGTTATCCAGCCCACTATTTCCTCTTAGTTGTTTTTATTTTCTTAAACCCTCAATACTCCGTCACGTCCTTGTGGGCGATGGCTTTATGGTCGAATATCTGGGTTTTAGTGCCCGTTGCCTTCAGTACTTGGTTGCTTACCTCGGCTCGTCGCTGGTACTGGGCAATCCCATTGGCAATGGTCGCTACGTTTAGCAACGGAAACGGGCTCATGATTTGGCCCATTGGGTTATTAATTCTCTTGCTCGAACGCCGCCTTTTTTTGCAATGGACAATTTGGGGAGGCTTGGGCGTCATCACCTGCGGCAGCTACTTTTATCTAATGCGCCAACAGCCGTCCGAAGGCCTGTTTTTGTTAAGTAACTTACCGCTTTTACCTTTCAATGTGCTAGCGTTTTTGGGTTCTTATGGCGCGTTATTAGGAGGAAAAGCAGGACAAATCATCGCGGTGATTGTGGGAATGGGCGTTGCCGCAATGACGTTGATTACGGCCAAAAATTACCTCAAAACCCGTCACTGTACCGACCTTATTCTTTTGGCGTTGGTTGCTTTTGTCGCACTGACAGCCTTGGCCGTTGGCTTATTTCGGGCCGAGAAAGGCATGAGCATCATCATTGGAGGACGTTATCGACAATACAGCTCGTTGGCCGTGGCAGTAAGCCTACTAATGGCCTTCCGCCACCTTCCTTTTCACCTGCCTCGCTGGGGACGCGTGTCGATTTGGGGGCTAGTTGGGTTGGTGACTGTGCTGAGTTTTTACCGTGACATCGGCCTCCGAAAAACCACCGAATGGCGCACGATTGTTGACTACCACAATAGACTCCACAATCGGCTCGACGTATTAGGAACCTCTCTCAACCCTCAATTTGGGGCGGATGTCGTTGAAGCCAAACAAAGCGGCCTATTTATCGTCACTCCTCCGTACGATTTGTTGACCCAACTCAACAGCGCGACCCGTACTGATTTGGCAAGTCAGGCCGTAGTCGAACGTTTTGAAGAGAAAAAACTTGACGGAGTTACTTGCGGAAATTATTGGCTTATTGAAGAACCGCAACTCCAATTTCCTAGCCGTGACAACGAGGCCATTTACTTGGTACTTTCCAAAGATAATCAGCACGTTGTATTTCCAACAGCCTCCAAACGCAATAGTCTCGCGGCAATGGTGAAACAACGAAGCTATTTCCGAAAAGGACTCGAAGCCGAAGTCTATGACTGTCTGCAACCATTTGATGCGTACGAAATTAATTGGCTAAAAGTTGGCGAAAAACCCGTGTTATACACAACTCACACCACCTTTTCTCAATTTCGCATACGTTCCCGATAGCCTGTGCGTTCTCTTAAGTACCATCTGTTTAACTTATGACAAAAATTATTGATACTTTTTTATTTAGTGAACCCCACGAAAAAGAAGCCCTTCTTATCAAATTTATTTTGGGTGGGAGTTTTGTTACAGAGTGGGTCATCGTTGAAAATGAATATACCTTTCAGGGAGAATACAAGGGTGTTTTTGCCCAACAAGTACTTGACTCCGACGAGCGTTTTGCCCCCTTTCGCGACCGCCTTCACCTCATTTCGGCCTCGTTGCAGCACCCACCCATTGATTACACACGCAAAGACATCGACACCCAAGGCATGGATTCGGAGCGCCGTCAACGTTCACTTGCGCAGAAGTACATTGTTGACAAATACGGCCACGAACCCGATACGTGGGTACTTCTCTCGGATGCCGACGAAGCGATTGATTTTGATTCTTTTCCTGATAATTTTTCTTTTTTAGAAAATAAACTGTCCTCTGCCAACGACGGTCTTTTACAAATCCCCCGCCGCCGATTTTGGTACGACTACGACAACCTTTGGAATGCCGTTCGGGCTACGCCCATCGTTACGGTTCAGCGGTTGGCCCAAGCCACGGGCGACATGGGCATGGGGCTACTCCGTTCTGATTACATCGGAGCCGTGCTTGAATGGGAGCGTACGCTGGTGTTTGAGTATTCGTATTGCTATGACCTTGAGAGCATCTTGCGAAAATATCGGACATTTCCGCACGGAGGATATTCGGATGCGGAAATCATTCAAACAACGCGCTGTAATCACATCCCAATGTCTGCCTTCAGGAATAAGGTCATCGACCTCCATAAAGACCTTTGGATGGAAAAAGTAGTCTTGACCCCAGCCAATTCTCCTCGGTACGTACGCGAACACCTAACCCAGATTCAAACCCATGTGATTGATCAAAATTATGTATCAAATCGAAAAACTGATTATCCGCATTTGTACAGCATTTCCCACCGTGTAAGTTTTGGGGTGAAACAGCTTGGCAAAAAAATACTACAAACCTTCAAATGAATTTAGATTATCGCAACATAGCTACGTTACTAAGTCTCAACACCATCAATGTCATCCTGAATGTGGTTAATTCCACCCTCATGGTCTATTTTTTTGGCACATCGGCGGAAGTAGAGGCTTTTTTCGCGGCTTCGGTATTGGGCACAACCGTCTCCCGCTTTGTCAATGCAGGGCAGCTTGTCGAAGTAGTCGTAGCACGTTACCATCGCATCAAATCCAAAGTGAGTACCCAAGCAGCGATGTCAATCGTAGCCACCTTGGCCAATTACCTGGTAGGAATCGCTTTTCTGTTGGTTCTCTTATTTATTGCGAGCGGAACCGACCTCGTTAACCTACTCGTGCCAGGCTTCAAACTCACCACCAAAGAGCAAGTATGGCAAATTTTCTGTTTTACGGGTTTTTTGCTCCCAATTCAGATTGCCACCAACATTTTTCAGGGCATGCTCAATGCCGAAAATATCTACGGAAAAACCGAATTTACCAGTACCATTTCGCAATTGGTTCACGTTCTTATTCTTTGCATTTGGGGAAGAGACGGCAATATTTGGAGCTTAGTTGCGGCACTTTTTATCAGTGTTTTGGCGCAGTTTGGTACCGTGACTTATTATTTACGGCACATTCATTACCGCCACACTTGGCTTTTTCGTAACCCTCACTTTCCCCTCCGTGAGCTGTCTAGCACCCTAATGGCGACCTCAACCTACATGGGGGGCGTGCAGGTCTATACGTTTATTTTTAACGCCGCTCTTTCGCTTTTGCCAGCAGGTACGTACGCGTTGTTTCGGTACGCCGAACTTATTTATGGCAAAGTGGCCAACGTCTTTTTAATCCCCGTCAGCACCGTTTTTTTCAACGAAATCAACCGTCTGCTTCACCAAAACAACGGACAGTTGATCAAAGCTTTTGTTGCCAAAAACCTCAATTTTTCTTTTTTTATCGGCTTTTTGGTACTTATCCCTTTTATAGCAGGCGGCCAATACCTCATCTGGACGCTTTGGGGAGGTGTTAAATTCAACGCTTCTGACGTAGCGCGTGTTTATCAGCTTTTGTGCGTGTTTTTTGCCGCCATGATTTGCACTGGGCCCTACATGATTTACCGCAAACTTGCCGTCTCGGTTACCAATCCTGAGTTGCAGTACTATTTTTGGAGCGTGGTTCACGTTCTTTCGGCCTTGTTCAGCTACTTCATCATCCAAACCTTTGGTTTTACGGGCGTACTCATCCACCTCTTTACGCACAGTACCTTTATGGCGCTCGTTCCGCTGCTTACGGTATGGACAAAGAAAAAAGCCTATTTTGGTTTTTACGAACTCCCTGAAGTCCTCAAAATTACCTTCGCTTTCATCGTAAGTGTTGGCGTAGGTTGGTTAGCCAAGGACTACTGGCAAGCTATAAGTCATTACTCCAAGGTAGCAAGTTTTTTTATTGGTGCGGGGCTGGCAGGATTAGCTGTAATCGTTTTTATCAGCAGTTGTTTTTTACTAAAAGTAACTGACTTACAAATCATTAGAGAGAAACTAAGCAAGCGTCTTTCCAAATAATAAGCACTTCTGTCATTTCGACGACAGGAGAAATCCACAATGCTGCTCTGCAATGAGCAGCACAAGCGAGACATCGGTACTTTTTGGTGATAGCGACCGTTGTAAGTCCTCGAATTTCCTGTTACTTTTAATCTATGAAACGAGATGATAGCCTTTGGAAGGCCATTTTAGAAGATGTGTTCGACGATTTTCTGCGGTTTTTCTTTGAAAATGCCGAAGAATTGTTCGATTTCAACAAACCATTTGAGTTTTTAGACAAAGAACTTGAGCAACTTTTCCCTGCCAATCCCGACGATTTCTCACCCAAGTATGTGGACAAACTTGTAAAAGTCTTTACCACACAAGGTGACGAGCATTGGATTTTGGTACATATCGAAGTGCAGGGCAGTAGCGATAATGATTTTGCACATCGCATGTTTCAGTATTTTTACCGCATCTACGATAAGTACCAGAGGCCCATTACCGCTTTTGCCATTTTAACGGATAAAAATAAACGTTTTAAGCCTAATCACTTTGAACAGCAGTATCTGGGAACCCGTATTCGGTATGATTTCAATTTATACAAGATTTTGGAGCAAGACCAAGACACATTAGCCCAAAGTAATAACCCTTTTGCGCTAGTAATCTTGACGGCTTTCGTCGCTTTAAAGAAAGGAAAGATATCGGAGGAGGAACTGTTAAGTCAAAAAATAAATTTACTCAAACGATTGGTAAGCAAAGGCTTTGAGAGAGCCAAGATAGAGGCGTTGATGGGATTTTTGAAGTTATATGTACGTTTTGGAAAAATAGAGAATGATGTTAAATTTGACATAGAAATAGAGCAAACATTAAATAAACCAAATCAGACCATGGGCATCGTAGAATTTGTATTGGAGCGTGAACGCCGCATTGGAGAGAAAAAAGGGTTAGCCAAAGGCGAAAAAAAGGGAATTGAAAAAGGAATTGAGAAAGGAATTGAAAAAGGAATTGAAAAAGAGCGTTATGAGCGTAATTATGCTTTTGTTCAAACTCTTTTGGCTGAAACTGATTTTGACGATGCTAAAATTGCGCTGTTGGTCTCGGTAACGGTCGAGTTTGTGCAAAAAGTACGTCAACAAACCCAATAGCTCTCCCTAAAACGATTTAGGCATAAGCTACTGCATAGACAATCTCCGCAAGCACTGTATCAAAAAAAACACAACTGGTCTACTCTAATGATAGCGTGAGTGTTACACTCATGCTACACGTGTGCTCTTTATTTCATCCTTTTTTCTGTCATTTCGACGACAGGAGAAATCCACAACGCTGCTCTGACCGCTCATCCCCTTTACTTATTACTTTTCTTTTGCCAAGCGGCGCAAAAAGCTCCCACTATGCGGGGCTGTCACCTTTGATCAAAAGTTCAAAATTATCAAACCTACCTTCAATCATCCATTTGGGAATATAATCTGATTCTACCGTTTCTAATTTCATGCCTCTGTCATATGCGTAGGCACAGGCCGCAGCAATTTCTAAGGCTAAGTAGCCGCTTGGGCTAGTGCTGTAATCAAATTCTTGCCCGTTTTCTATATATTTAGGTCTTGTGAAAAACGCCTTCCATTTGACTAATGCCTCATAAACTGCTTTTTCATAACCAACTTGGTCTTGGTGTAAGATATAATGATAAATTTCTAAGAGGGGAAACAAGAAATAGCCCGTTGTTTGTTTTCGAGAATCAAAAACAATTTTCCAAACACTTTCTGAATTGAAACCTTCTGCTTTGATGTATTTTTTGTACTCTTCCCAATCTAAAAAACTATTGATGTGGTAGTGGGTGACAGCGGCAGTATCTTTATCGGCAGTACCTTTGATAAGGGTTTGGTAAAAATACATCATGGTTTCGCCAATGATATCTTCTTGGTTTTGTTGCTCGGTAAGTGTTACAGGTATATTGGCATAGAAATCTAAGAAGGGTTGATTCCGTAAAATACGAGCCGCCGCAATACCCGCAATGACATGACCTGTGCCTATCTCACTATTTTTAAACTCACCAATAGATTCTATTTCTTTATCGGCAATCGTAAACTGCACAGGTTTACCGACATTGAGGCGAATTAGAAAATTAGCGTAGTTTAATTGCGAATAGTAGTAGAGTAGGTTGTAGACAAAATTTTCCTTGGCATAACGATTTGCTGTTCCAATATCTCGAAATAGAATATCAGCAAGTCCTCCTAAATTTGATTTAGAGTTATAAGAATTTAAAATAGAAATAAAATCCTCAATTGCCCATGAAACTCTAAGTATTCCTCTTTCATTTAGAAGATCATTTTTTTCAGGTGTCCAAGCCGAAATTACGTGTAACTTTATTTTTTCCATGGTAATTAAAAAATGGTTGATAGTTTTGCCTCTTTCAAATTGCCAGTAGCGTCATCAAATGGTTGACGTAAAACATATGACTTAACTTTTTGCAGCTCAATGTCAATATTCATTTTTCGCAATAGACGTTCTTGTTCAATAGACAGAGAATTACCATCTTTTGTTAAATCCTCAATAATGCTTCTAATATAAGCTTCTGTGCCTTGCTCATTATAGGTAAGTGTTGGGTTTTGAGGTAATACTACTTTTCTTTGCCTTCCACCAATCTCACTTGTTCCGCCTTTACATTCTACAATTTTCCAATCAGTAATATTGCCATTGGCATCTTTTTTGGCAAAGATACGGTCAAATTTACCTGATTGTCCGCCCGATAGCGCGAGCGTCCCCGCTCGTGCTAACTATTTCCTAGGCTTCAAGCCTTCATGGGAAAGATGGTAGGCTAGAAGCCTGCTAATAACGATACGAGCGGAGACGCTCGCGCCACCGGCGGCTTTGAGGAGGTATTTGCTTGCCTTTTTCTACTAATATTTAGACTCGCTGAGGCTACCTTTTTTAATGCGTTTAACCTTATTACTTGAGGAAATGATAAAGTAAGTTCTACAATTTACTGTAATTTTGGGGTTTAACTATTTTCAAAATCGATTTTATGCTTTCGTCTCCCTCTTCTTTTGAGTTTACTGATTCTTCTCGTACCGTTGTTGATACCCTAAAACCCATTGCTTTTGATTCACCTGATCATTTGGTTCCTTGGGGGACTGCCAATGACAATAGTCGCAACTATCGCTTCAATGAAAAAGTATATCAAGTTTTTGCTTCTTTTCCTCGCCCTTGGAAAATCTTAGACATTGGGTGTGCGGGTGGAGGGTTTGTTCGCGACTGCCTAAACGATGGCTGTTTTGCCATTGGACTAGAGGGAAGTGATTATTCCAAGAAATTTAAACGCGCCGAATGGGCAACCATCCCCGACAATTTGTTTACCTGCGATGTCACCGAAAACTTTGACATTTCTATCCAAACTCAAGCCCAAAAAACGCCCGTTCAGTTTGAATTGGTGACTTCGTGGGAGTTAATGGAACACATCGCCGAAGACAAAATTGAGGTGGTAGCCTCCAATGTCAAGAAACACCTTGCCCCCCATGGCTTATGGATTATGAGTGTCGCTACCGTGGATGATATTGTCAACGGCGTCAACCTGCACCAAACCGTACAGCCAAAAGACTGGTGGATTAAGAAATTTGAAGGACTAGGTCTTTACCATCAACCCGCGTTTGTTGACTTTTTTAATACTCAATTTGTTCGTGGAGGAATCAAATACAGCGGCGCAGCCAGTGGCAGTTTTCATTTGGTATTATCAGCTGCTCCTCAACAAGCCCCCCAAATTCCTCCGCTTGGCATTAGAGACAAACTATTTGACGCTTGGTTGGGCAGTACTTGGCAAAAAACACTGAAGCGGTGGATCATCGGGCCTGCTCGAAAATACTCATAAAACACAGTTTTTAGACTTCTAATTTGGGCAAGTACGATTATTCAGTAAATTTGCCCCCGTTTTTGGGACTTATTTCACCAACAGACATCTTTTCGACCTAACTACTATATGTTTCCACAAGCTACACCGTCGATTCCTGGCGTAATACAGTCTATCCCTCTCCAAAACTACGTGTTGTTGGCTACAACACTGTTCGTGATAGGCATTCTGGGGGTGCTGACCCGTCGCAACGCGCTGATCATTTTTATGAGCGTCGAACTGATGCTCAACGCCGTCAATCTCTTACTTATCGCCTTTTCAACCTATAAATCTGACCCCGTTGGGCAGGTTTTTGTGTTTTTTATCATGGCGGTAGCTGCGGCTGAGGTGGCAGTAGGGTTGGCGATTATTGTGATGATTTATCGCAATACCCGAACCATCGACATTGGTTTCTTGAATAAATTGAAATGGTAATTAAAAGCTGTTATTTGTTATCCGTTAATTGTTAATCGTTGAACAGCCATCGCTTCTAAACAGTTAACAATTGACCACTAACGTTTCAAAAATATATGTCTCCATCCTTACTTATTCTTATACCCTTGTTGCCGTTGATTGGTTTTACCATCAATGGCGTAGGTTTTCGGCACGTTCCCAAGAGCCTAGTGGGGGTCATTGGTTCGGCCGCTACGTTGGGAGCTTTCATTATTTCCATCTTGGCATGGAACAGCTTCGACGGTCAGCCTCAAGTGGTAAAACTTTTTGATTGGATTTCGATTGGACAACTTACGATTCCTTTCTCGTTCCAAATTGACCAGTTATCGCTATTGATGCTGATGGTCGTGACGGGCGTAGGTTCGTTGATTCATATTTATTCGATTGGCTACATGCACCACGATGAAGGTTTTGGTAAGTTTTTTGCCTTCCTCAACCTCTTCTTGTTCTTCATGTTGCTGTTGGTGATGGGTTCTAACTACGTCATCATGTTTATCGGATGGGAAGGCGTAGGGCTTTGTTCTTATTTGCTCATTGGTTTTTGGAACAAAGTGACCAACTACAACAATGCCGCCCGCAAAGCCTTCATTATGAACCGCATCGGGGACTTGGGCTTCTTGTTGGGTATTTTTATGATTATCCAACACTTCGGTTCGGTCGAGTACCTCGAAGTATTCAGTAAAGCAGCAAACGGTGGTTTTGGCATCAACGATACGGTGATTGTAACCATCACTGCCTTGTTGTTTGTGGGAGCCATGGGAAAATCGGCTCAAATTCCTCTTTACACTTGGCTTCCTGACGCGATGGCGGGTCCAACGCCTGTTTCGGCCCTTATCCACGCAGCTACCATGGTAACAGCAGGTATTTATATGGTGATTCGTTCCAACGTGCTCTATTCATTGGCACCAGCTACCCTCGGCTTTGTCGGCGGAATAGGTTTGTTGACCGCCCTTGTAGCTGCATCCATTGGTTTGTACCAAAACGACATCAAAAAAGTATTGGCTTACTCTACCGTGAGTCAGTTAGGATACATGTTCTTGGCATTGGGCGTAGGTGCTTACACCTCGGCGATGTTCCACGTTATGACGCACGCCTTCTTCAAAGCGTTGTTGTTCTTGGGCGCGGGTAGTGTGATTCACGCCATGTCCGACGAGCAAGACATTCGCAACATGGGTGGTTTGCGCAAGCATTTGCCCGTTACTTTCTGGACTTTTACAATTGCGACGTTTGCCATTGCGGGTATCTTCCCTCTTTCAGGGTTTTTCTCAAAAGACGAAATTTTGGCGCACGTATTTGAGCACAATAAAATCATGTGGGCATTGGGAATTGTAGGCGCAATGATGACGGCCTTTTATATGTTCCGTTTGTTATTTGTAACGTTCTTTGGCGACTTCCGTGGAACGCACGAACAAGAACACCACTTGCACGAGTCACCTGCTACAATGACGATTCCATTGATGGTATTGGCAGTGCTTTCTGCTGTGGGTGGTTTGATGAACATTCCGCACGTATTGGGCGGAGGCGAAGCATTGGGTCATTTTATGGCTCCGTTGTTTGAAGGGTCAAAACAAGTGAACCCTGCGCTTTTTGAAGGTCACCTTGAACATTCAACCGAATATATTTTGATGGGTGTATCGGTAGGTGCGGCGGTGTTGGCCATTGGGTTTGCGTATAGCTTGTTTATCAGCAAGGCAGTGGTTCCTGCGGCCGATAAAGACGTGACAGGTTTCCCCAAAGTACTTCAAAACAAATACTACATCGACGAATTGTACGATTCGGTGTTTGTGAAGCCCATCAGCAAACTTTCAGATATTCTTTACAGCTTCGGTGAGTTCTTGATTGATGTCATCGTCAACGGCTCAGGTCGTTTGGTACAGTTTTTAGGCGGCCGTCTTCGTTTGTTGCAAACGGGTGAAACAGGCTTCTACGTGTTTGCGATGGTGATTGGTATCGTCCTTGTATTGGCGTGGAATTTCTTACTGAAGTGAAATTTTTGATACATTCTGAAATCGACATTTTAATATGCTTACTCTTTCACTTATACTCATTCCGTTGATTGCAGGGGTGATTACGTTACTCACCAAAAACAACAGCGCGAAACAGCTGGCCCTGATTGGGGCGGCGATTGAGCTGGTTTTGGCAGTGGTGATTTACGCTCAATTTCAACCTACGGCGGCCCAACAGTTCAGTTTCAGTTACCCTTGGATTCAATCAGCAGGGATTTCGTTTGCAGGAGGTATCGACGGCATCAGCATCTTGCTCGTGATGCTTACGGCCTTCTTGACGCCCCTCATTGTTCTCTCGACCTTCCGTCAGCCCTACAAAAATGCTTCGACGTTTTATGCGCTTATCCTCTTCATGCAAGCTGCTTTGATGGGGGTATTTACCGCAACCGACGCATTCTTGTTTTATTTATTCTTTGAAGCTGCCCTTATTCCAGTGTATTTCTTGGCGGCAGTTTGGGGCGGCGAAGACCGTATCAAAGTCACTTTCAAGTTTTTTGTTTATACCATTTTTGGAAGTTTGTTTATGCTCGTGGCTTTGGTGTATTTGTATTACCAAACGAGTTCAGCCCAAGGGCACACTTCTGAAATTTCGGCTTTTTATAAATTAGCCCTTGACGCCCAAAAGCAAGGCTGGATTTTCTGGGCGTTCTTTATTGCGTTTGCCATCAAAATGCCCGTGTTTCCGTTCCACACTTGGCAGCCCGATACTTATACCGAATCTCCTACACCCGCTACCATGCTTTTGGCAGGTATTATGCTTAAAATGGGGGTTTATGGCGTCATTCGCTTTGTGTTGCCAATCGTTCCTTTAGGTTTACAAACGTGGGGAACAACGGCCATCATTTTGTCGGTCATCGGAATTGTTTACGGTTCTATTATCGCCATTCAGCAGCGCGACATGAAGCGCCTCATTGCGTATTCATCGTTTGCACACGTTGGTTTGATGTCGGCGGGGGTGTTTTCACAAACCCTCAGTGGTGTACAAGGCGCATTGATTCAGATGTTGGCCCACGGAATCAACGTCGTAGGTTTGTTTTTTATCATCGAAATTATTTTTTCTCGTACTAAAACGCGTAACATCGAGCAATTGGGCGGCATTACCCAACGCACTCCTCATTTGACGGTTTACTTCATGATTCTAATGTTGGGAAGTGTTGCACTTCCGTTGACAAACGGTTTCGTAGGTGAGTTTTTATTACTTCGTGGGGTGTATGAGTCAAATATTTGGTTAGGGGCGATTGCGGGTACGACCATCATTTTGGGAGCGGTTTATATGCTTCGTTTGTTCCAAAAATCAATGTTTGGTGCAAAATCCGCATTCACTGAGCATTTTGCCGATTTGTCGTTCAGCGAGCGGGCAGTATTGGTACCATTAGTGATTATGGTTTTCTGGATGGGTCTTTATCCTAATTCATTTTTGAAATTGACCGAGCCCGCAGTAAGTAACCTTTTACAAATGATTCATTATTAATTTGAGAATTATTTTTAAGCGGTTCGCCGCCGTTTCAGTTTCAAATTGAAAAATTAAACAAAATGCTTCCAATCATACTTCTTTCCATACTTGGCCTTCTGGTATTGTTTTTGGGGTTTCAAAAATCAAAAAATATACTATTACCTGCCACACTCTTGGTATTGGTTCTCACCTTGATCGCCAACTTTGCTAACTGGAACGATGCCCCGTCGTTGTATTTCAAAGGAATGCTTTTCGAAAATAAGCTTACGATGGCTTTTTCGGGCATTGTGTTGATTTCGGCTTTGTTGATTTCGGCGCTTACGCGCGGTTTTATCGACGATGAAGCTGCCCAACCCGCCGAATACTACGCCATTATGTTGTTTTCGTTGGTAGGAGCCATCATTATGATTGGATACGAAAACCTACTCATGCTATTTGTGGGCGTCGAAATCCTTTCGGTTTCTATGTACGTCCTGACAGGTAGTGATAAGCGTAACTTACGCTCCAACGAAGCCGCCCTCAAGTACCTCTTAATGGGTTCGTTTGCGACAGGAATTATGCTTTTTGGAATGGCTTTGTTGTACGGTGCTACAGGTTCATTCAGCCTGGCAGCCCTCAAGTCATACGTATTGACAAACCCTAGTCCGTCGGTGATGATGTACGTAGGTTTGTTGATGTTGTTGATTGGAATGCTTTTCAAAGTATCAGCTGCTCCTTTCCATTTCTGGACTCCCGACGTCTATGATGGAGCGCCGACGGTATTTACGGCCTTTATGTCAACGATTGTAAAAACTGCGGGTTTTGCGGCCATTTACCGCTTACTGTCTGGGTCGTTTTCGGGTGCTTATACCTTCTGGTGGTCAACCCTAGCGGGCATTACAGTGCTAACGCTTTTGGCAGGAAACATTACAGCTGTTTACCAAAATAGCTTCAAACGCATGATGGCTTATTCCAGTATTTCACACGCGGGATACTTGCTTCTGAGCCTTACAGCACTTAGTTCACAATCACAAGATGCGATTGTATTTTACTCATTGGCGTATTCATTAGCTACTATCAGCGCTTTTGGCGTGTTGATGATTGTTAGCAAAGAAACGGGCGTACGGTCAAACGAAGTGAGCGAAAGCTTCAACGCCTTCAATGGCTTGGGCAAGAAAAACCCGTTGTTGGCTTTTGTTCTAACTGTTTCGATGCTTTCACTCGCTGGGATTCCGCTTACGGCTGGGTTCTGGGGTAAATTCTTTGTATTCTCAAGCGTCGTAGAGCGCGGCCTGACGTGGATTTTGATTGTGGCCGTTTTGATGTCTGCCGTGGGTATCTATTATTACTTCAGAGCCGTGATTGCCGCTTACATGCGCGAAGGCGAAGGAAATGCCATCAAAGTACCACAATTCTACCGTTTGGTGTTGATTGTAACAACCATCATTACCCTTTTCTTCGGGCTACTTCCCGATTTGTTAAAAGGGTTAGTATAAAGCAATAAGTGGCGTTTTAAAGGGAGCCGCGCCGAATCAGGCCAAAAGGGTTTTTGAGATTCATCACCTTTCCTTTTAGAATCAATTCTGCCGCTGTACGCCCCATTTGGCTGTGGTTTGTCGAAATAACGGTGATTCCATTAGCCAAAACCTCTTTAAGGGGCGTATCATTAAAAGATACTATTCCTACCTCTTCACCCAAGACCAGGCTTTGTAGTCTGGTCTTTTTTACTAATTCGGCCAAATCAGAATCTTCCAACACAATGTAGGCGCGGCCTTTGAGAACTTCATCGTCGGACGCTTTTCCGATAATTCGTCCTTGCTTATGGTAGTGCGCACAAAAGTTGCGGAAACCGCGTACAATCTCAGGTGGGTACTTTACATCCTGCGGAAACACGAGTACAATTTCCTCGTATTTACTCAACAGGTCTATTCCCGACTGCAAAGCCCCGTAAATATCGTCCGTAAAGTCTTGGTAAACGCTGGCGTATTCTCCCGAAAAATCCGAAAACTCGCGGTCGAGTAAAATGAGTTCTTTGGGGTCAATCTTTTTAAGCATCGACAATACCGACACGCGGTCTGCTTCGTCATAAAAGTGCGGCATGATGACGTAGTAGTGGTAATGCCCGATGCTCTCTTTCATAATGTCATCGAACACCCGTACGTTGCCGTGATGTATGTGTAACGTCACTGTCGCGCGGTCGCCCAAGGTACTCACAAAAGCCTCATACACGGCTTTTTTGTAAGCGCTGAGTTTGTTCATCACCAACAACACCCGCATTTGCTTTGGCTTTTCGTTCAAAATATAAAAGCCTTTTCCGCGTACGGAGTCAATCACCCCCAGTGCTTTGAGTTCTTTATAGGCTTTTTCGACGGTGTCGCGCGCTAAATAGTACTCTTCACTAAGTTCGTTGATGGAAGGAAGTTGGTCGTCCTGTTTTAAAACACCACGTTCAATCGAGCTAATCACCGATTTTACAATTTGCTTGTACTTAGGGGTTTTAGCGTCGTGGTCAAGATGTAGGGTAAAGCTCATGCAAAGTAAGGCTTATTGGCCATGTTACTGCCAATTTGGACAGTAAGTAATAGCTTGTTGTGGGCTAGTCATTCATCAAAGTTACTTGTTTTGCGCTTTTTTCGCCTTTTTTTGCTGTTGTTTTTTCTTTATCTCTTTCAAAGGGTTCTTGTGCAATGGCACTTTTTGTCCCAACAATTCTCGAATAACAACAGAGGCACAAACGCTTCCAAAAGTAGCGGGTAAATACGAAATAGTACCGTAGGCGGAGCGCTTAAAGTTATTTCCGTCCGTCAGCATCAACGAATCTTTTTGCACTTTTTCGGTCGAAAACACCGCCGTAATTCCTGACGTAATCCCGTATTTTTTGAGGCGTTTACGAACGTAATGCGCCAAGAAACACTCGTACGTATCAAACAAATCAGCTACTTTCAACTGAGTGGGGTCGTATTTCCCCCCCGCTCCCATCGAGCTTACCAGCGGATAGTTATACTCGCGCGACGTCACCAAAAGGGTCAATTTTGGGGTAATACTGTCGATGCAATCCATCACGTAGTCATAAGAAGCTGCACCAAGAATATCACGCACTTTTTGAGGGGTCAAAAACTCTTTAATCACCGTCAGCTTCAGCTCTGGGTTAATGGCCAACAAACGTTCAGCCATCAATTCGGCCTTTGACTGGCCGTGCGTGGTGGCGAGTGCGGGAAGTTGTCGGTTACGATTGGATGGGTCAACAACGTCGCCATCGACAATCGTCATCGTTCCTACGCCCGAGCGTGCAATAAATTCGGCGGCAAATGAACCCACACCACCTAGCCCCACCACCAACACGTGGGCTTGTTGAAGTTTATCCAATCCTTCGTCGCCCACCATGAGGCGCGTACGCGAAAGCCATCCTAAATCTGCCATTTTAAACACTATCTTAAATAAATAAAAGAGCCTACCAGGCTATTTCTGCGAAAACAGTGCTGCAAAGTTAGTCCAAATTTGGTTTTGTAGGTGTCCTGTAGTACACTGCAAATGCACAGAAGCTTCTTGATAGACCTCCTCAATAGGAACATCGCGGTCGTCGTTTTCGAGAAAGAGCCGTTCGATTGGCATTTCTTGGAGCACTTTTGTGGCGTTAGCGTTCTCCCGAAGTAATGCCGTTCCCAACGATAGATAAAATCCTTTTTGTAGCAATTGTCGCGCTATTTGCGGTTGGTTATTAAATCCATGAATAATCAAAGGCACTTGCGTTCGCCGATGTTTATGCCATTGTAACAATTCATTGAAAGCCCGTACACAATGAATGACAACGGGTTTTTGAACCCGCTCCGCTACTTGGACTTGTGCTTCAAACACCTTGAGCTGCATTTCTAACGAAAGTGGAATCAAACGATCAAGGCCGCATTCTCCTACCATTTTTACTTCAGCTTGGGTAGCCCGTCGTTCTAATGCTACCAACTGGGTTTGCCACGTTTCAACATCAACATACCAAGGATGAATGCCGACCGATACCCAACGGTCTGGGTCAAAGCCGTACGCAGCCATGTCTTGCCCGAGAATGTTTAAAATACTTCGTTCAGCGGGAAGTTCTAACACATTATGTGTGTGAAAATTTAGAAATTGTTCCAATTTTGCCAAATCATTGTCCTTTGTCAAAGATAACAAACCTCCCGAAAATTATGGCCGCCATCACATTTCAGTGCCTTCCCTTCGACCAACTCAGTTTACGCCAATTGTACGATCTGCTTGCCCTTCGTATTGATGTGTTTATTGTGGAACAAAATTGCCCTTTTCACGATGCCGACGGTAAAGATTTTTACGCGTGGCATTGCCTTGGTTACGACAACGACGGGGCATTGGTGGCTTATACCCGTTTGTTTGATTTGAATCTATCTTTTGAGGGCTTTACGTCGATTGGGCGGGTGGCTACCTCCGACAAAGTACGCGGCCAAGGGGCAGGAAGGCAGTTGATAGCGTACTCTATTGAACAATGTGAAAAATTATTTGGGCACCAACCTATCAAGATTGGCGCCCAACAATATTTGTTAAAGTTTTATGAGTCGTTTGGCTTCAAATCAACGGGCGAAGACTACCTCGAAGACGGGATTCCGCACACGATTATGATTCGGGAAGCTTAATCGAGGTTGTCGGTTTCGATGTCTTCAAAACGCTCGACGTGCCCAAACGCATAATTCATTTTTTGACGATCAAACTCTTTTTCGTGGTTGGCCAACCACACCGTCGCTACGGCATTGCCGATGAAGTTGGTAATGGCTCGCGCTTCCGACATAAAACGGTCAACGCCCAACAACAATGCTAACCCTTCTACGGGGATGGCTTTGAGCGCCGTTAGCGTTGATGCCAATACGATGAAGCCGCTGCCCGTCACACCCGCTGCTCCTTTGGACGTCACCATCAAAATACCGATGATGGTCAGCATTTGGGTCAAATCCAAGTGTACGTTAAAGACTTGCGCCAAGAAAATAACGGCCATTGAAAGGTAAATCGTCGTTCCATCGAGGTTGAAAGAATAACCCGCAGGGACGACCAGCCCCACCACCGACTTCGAGCAGCCCATTTTTTCTAGTTTTTCCATCAAAGAAGGCAAAGCCGCCTCTGACGATGAAGTACCCAGTACAATCAAAAGCTCCTCGCGGATGTAGCGCAAAAACTTAAACAAATCGACCTTGGCCGTCCGAAGGATGTACCACAGCACCACACATACAAAGATTCCCATGGTAGTATAAACCGTCACCATCAGTTTTGCGAGGGGCAACAGCGTTTGAATACCGTATTTTCCAATGGTAAATGCCATTCCGCCAAACGCTCCAATCGGCGCAAGCATCATGACGCGGTGCAACGCTTTGAAAATTACTTTGGAAATAGGGGCAAGGAAGTCGATTACCTTTTGCCGACCCGAATAATTACTTAGCACTGCCCCAAGCACAATCGCCACGGCGAGGACTTGGAGCGTAGAATTGTCCATAAAAAACTTCCACCAGCTGAACGCACCAGCACTTTGGGTATATTTAGAAATATCGCCTCCTTTGATACTATCCGTCACCACACCATCGCCTGGACGAATGACATTGGCTACGATTATCCCAATAATGAGTGCTACGGTCGTTACGACCTCAAAGTACAACAACGCTTTTGCGCCCACTTTTCCCACTTTTTTCAAATCACCCATCGAAATAATTCCCAATGTAATGGTCAGGAAAATGATAGGATTGATAAAAAGTTTGACAACACTTATGAACGTTTTACCCAGCATTTCGCTGAACGTAGCGCCAATTTCGAGCTCTTGCCCTAAAAACTTACCTTTGATGGGTTCATCCAATACCTTCATCAACGCCAGATCGGGTCGAAAATGCCCTAATAAGATGCCAATTGTAATGGCCGTCAAAACCCAAAAGGTCAGATTGGTGAAGAGTTTAGAAAGTCCTGAGCGAGAAGCTGTCTTTTGCATTGTAGATGTTTAGGGCTTATATTTGTTTAAAACTGATTATGTTATGACTACTACTCAGAAAGTACCGCGTCGTAAAAGAAAACTTGAAAAAATCCCTTCGTACTTGGTTTATGAAACCTTGAACGGGAAAGTATTGCCGTACAAAGGCTACAGGGACGTACTAGACAAAAAGAAAAAAACGGCTGAAATCATGGGTTGTAGTTCATTACAAGGCATTTTGGTTAGTATTATTCATGGGTTTTTATTCATGTCTATCAATCGAAAACGGTATTTTTTGGCTACCAACGAGATTGGGATTCATATCAGTAAAAACACGAATCTCGCTAATGACATCGCTATTTTTGAAAAGGAGGGGCTGACGCTAAACAATCGTTATTTTGAGGTTGCTCCCAAAGTGGTAGTAGAAATAGACATCAAAATAGATATTGACCCCGACGACCACGATGAAAAATTTAGCTATATCATTGAAAAAGCACAAAAAATGCTTGAGTTCGGCACCGAAAAGGTGATTTGGGTTTCGACCCAAACCAAAATCATTTTTGTATTTTCAAAAACCGAAACATGGGTCATGGTTCCGTTTGATACCAACATCCCCGTTTTAGACGATTGTGTCCTCAACCTTGCTCAACTTATGCAGGAAGAAGGTATCGAAATCGAATAAAAATAGCTTATTTCTTCGCCCGTAGCCAAAGATAAAGAAAGATTTAACCTACCGAAACAAAAATTTATAGCCCGATACAATAGCGTGTAGATGCGACGAATCTGAAATGGGCGGAAAAGCAAAACGGGGCTGGGAGAAAGTAAGGGGTGAAAGGTTTGGTTGCTGAACATTCATCAAAGCCATGCGATACCCTGCCTCCTGTACAGCATCGACGGTAACTTGGTCGATTTCGGCCCTACTTCCATAAGGATAAACAAAGAGCGGTACCTCTTGCTTCAGTTCAGTTTCGAGGCGCTGTTTAGAGACTTCCAATTCTACTTTTTTTTCTTCTTGACTCAAAAAACGTAATACGCGGTGGGTCTGCGTGTGGGAGGCGACCCTGTGCCCTTGAGCCACCAATGCCCGAATCTGAGGCCAAGTCATAAAATCGTACCGAAGCTCGTCAGGTGAGAGTACTTCATAGTCCCACCCATTTTTTTGGCAAATTTCGCGGACAAGACCATAAATATCCGCCAATTGCTGTTTGTAAACGTATTGTTTAAGCTGCCGCGTCAGGTTATTGATTCCTGCGGGTGTTTCAGGAACTGGGAGCAGCGTTTGATAGTCGTTGAAGGGCAGTCTCACAGATTGGTTTGCGGCTTGGCACAAAAGCAAAAATAAGTGGTCGCGCCAGATGTAAGGCAGTTGTCGGTCAACCATGGCGGGACAAATCGCAAATAGAGCCGAAATACCGTGTTTTTCTAAGAGTGGGGCAAGTACTTCATAATTGTTGCGCATCCCATCATCGACTGTAATGAAAATCCCCTTGGCGTTTGGATTTTCTATTTCCTGAATGGGCTGTACTCGAAAGTGTTTTTTTAAGAATTGGAGTTGTTTGTCGAAAATCGCTGCCGTCACATCCACGTTGTACGTATCAAATGCGGACAGTTTATCCACGGGAAGCACATTATGGTAAGAAATAATCCCGCGTTTTCTTCCCACTAAGGCATGATAAAGCTGACTCAGCCCCGTATAGTACGAGGCAGTAAGCCAGCTATCTCTTACAAAATGTCTGATGTTTTTCCCCACGTTTCTTGTGAAAGTAGTGCTGCTGTTTTAAACCTATGCCGTTATTTCTTTTTCAAGCGCTCGAAATAATTTTTCATGAAGAGCAATTGATAATCAATGGCATTGTTCCAATAAGGCCAATTATGTCCCCCTGGGCGTGAGATATAATCGTGGGGAATATTACGCTCCAATAGTTTGTCGTGCAGGTTGTTATTAACGCGGTAAAAGAAGTCTTCGCTCCCGCAATCAATAATCAAGGCCAGTGAGTTCGGGGTGAGCAAATGTACTAAGTTGATAACGGTATTTTTCTCCCAAAGCTCGGGCGCGTCGGCATATTTCCCGAGGCGTTTTGCCATGTCCCAGTTGTTAGGGAAAGGACGAATATCCACTCCTCCGCTCATACTTCCTGCGGTTCCAAATACATCTTGGTGTTTAAACGCCAAATACAACGCTCCGTGTCCGCCCATGCTCAAGCCCGTGATTCCACGGCCTTCGCGGCTTTTGATGGTTTTATAACGCCCGTCCACCCAAGCCACTAGCTCATTAGACACGTAAGTCTCGTACTTCATGCTGGCGTCAACGGGACTATCCCAGTACCAGCTCGAAAATGCACCGTCGGGACAAACGATAATGGTTTGATATACATCGGCCATGCGCTGCATAGCGGGTGATTTTTTAACCCAGTCGGCATAATTACCACTGTAGCCATGCAATAGATAAACGACAGGAAATTCTTTACTACCATCGTATGAGTCGGGTGTAAGTACCACCGCTTTGATGTTTTTTTTCATCGAAGGGCTGTACGTTTCTACTGTGTCAATTTTTTCGGCCCATACAGACGTACTCCACAAACCAATAACGAGAAAAAGTGCGATTTTTTTGAAAGATGTCATCGGGTTTATACAACTAGTTGAAATGTTTATCGGCAAAGTTCAGGTATTGTTTCCAATCATACAAGGTGACATCGTGCCCTCCTGTGCGAATATGATAGCCGATTTGTCCTTGCACCGACTGGTTGAGGGGAGGAATAACGGTAGCTGGCAAGCCTGTTTTGCCTAAAAATAAGTACACGGATTCGGCGGCTTTGGCGGCGGCAAACTCGCCTTGTGGGTCAGCGCCTTTGTCATCGACAGCACTGGCAATATACACAGGTCGCGGCGCTACCAGCGAAATCGCTTGGTGCTGGTCGAAGGGCAACAAAGTATCTTTGTCCATGTATTTTTTGAAACTGGCAGCGTACCAGTGCGGAAAAACCGTACACAATCGACGGATGTTTTCACCTACCCCTCGATGAAACAACTTGGCTCCTCCTGCGCCCGATTCATTACTTATGACCATCGCAAAACGCTCATCGGTAGCTCCTGCCCAAAGCGCCGCTTTTCCCAAGCGCGACCAGCCAAAGACCGCCACGCGTTTGGCATCAATCGCTTTGTCGGTTACTACATAATCCATGGCTCGGCTCAACGCCCACGCCCAGGCTGCAATTGTCCCAAAATTATCATTACGTTGCTGGTAATCGGGGTAAATGGGATGAATCCCCTTTTGAAAGCCTGTTTTTGCATCGTCAGACGCAATGTCTTCGCGATAAGCCGTAATCAAGGCATAACCACGAGCCAAAATCGTATCAATAGGCCACTGAGCGGCGTTTACTCCTCTACACCCCTCCGTGGCTCGGTGGTCGGTGACGCATGATAATTTCACATACGGGTTTCCTTTACCTGATTCCATCCAACTCGTTGTGATTCGAATCGCTGGGTCGGGATGAATGGCGTGGTTTCCCCAAAAATTCAATCCCAAAATGGCAGGAGCAGGTCGTTTGAGGTAATTGGGAATGTATATCAACAAATCCATTCGCGGCCCGTCGGCTTTGCCATTAAAATAAACGGCAATTTGCTTGCGAGTAGCTTTGCCATTCAAGGCATTTTTGTCCACATCAAACACCTCAAATCGTATGTCTTTGGGGCGAGGCGGCGCTTGTCCGTACATTTCAGCCGTAAATAATTCAAGCAACTCTTTTCGGCGTTTGGTATGCCACTGTTTAGCATTTTTTACACGCTGACCATTGGCCGAAACGAGCGGGTCTGGGAGCGGCGTTTGTGCCCAACCCAAGCCCGTACTCAGCACGAAAAACAGACTTAATAATCGGAATTTTATCATAGTTTAGACTTCTGACATTTGCTGCGTCAGCACTTCAAAGGCTTTTTTGGCTTCGCTATCAAAATTAGTCCAACGGCCTTCTATTGATAATCCGCCACGGTATTTGATTTTTTTCAATGCCTTGAAATATTCTCTGAAATCATCACCTACGACGCCAGGAGCGGTGCGATTTTGTTTTTCGGCAATGTGGCAGTGGACAATGTACTTTCCGTATTTCACAATCTGCTCGGGACCTTCATTGTCTTTGAGCATGTGGTAAATATCGCACAACAACCGAAAACGTGGGTGATTGACGGCTTCAATAATTTCAACCCCTTCGGCCAAGCTGTTAATAAAATTGGTTTCGCTGCGGTTGAGGGGTTCTAAAGCCACCGTAATCCCGTGTTTTTCGGCCAAAAGCGCCATTTTTTTGCTCACTTCTGTATGTTGTTCTTTGGCCTTGGCGCGGTCAAATCCTTCTGGAATGGTGCGCGACGCACTACTTCCAAACACCACATACGGTGTACCGCATTCTTTGGCACGTTTAAATGCTAAATCAGCTCTTTCTAACAGGGCTTCGTGGTTGGCGTTAGGCCCTACCGACTTGATACTTCCTGGAATAAACGATACGTACGAACGCAACGGTACGCCCGTTGTTTTGAGTGCTTCTACGTTTTTAGCATATTGTTCGTCTCCCCCTTTGTCAGGAATCAAGAAACGACCGACGTTTTCTTCAACGTACGAATAACCAATGCTTTTGAGCAACGCCGCTTTGTCGTAGGACGTACAGATACCCAACGGCAGCGAAAGTTTGCGACTTTCTTC
Source organism: Runella limosa DSM 17973 (assembly GCF_000482465.1). GTDB lineage: Bacteria > Bacteroidota > Bacteroidia > Cytophagales > Spirosomataceae > Runella > Runella limosa. The sequence continues at coordinate 331,111 of NZ_KI519420.1, read as the reverse complement.
CGCCCAAAGTGCCGCTTCGGCCAAAGAACTTGATGCAAGGATGCTTCCAACGGCTCCTGCGCCTAATTTTAAAAAATCTCGACGGCTACTCGTCGTGTGTTGTAGTGGTTTCATTCGATGCAAGGGTTATAGGTAACAGAAGGCGCAAAGCCTGTTTTTTTTACTACTTATTTTGATACAATTACAAGAGACGTTCCAAGTTTCAGACCCTCTGAGTGCCAAACTTGGAACGTCTTATTTGCCATCCACAATTACATCCGACAAGCGCTCCGCGGGGGTCACTTTTAAGTCTTCTATCGTCCCATTTTTGATACGCCCTTCAATCGTCGTTTGGTACGGTGCGTTTAATTTAAACGTGGCATTCCAGTCTTTGGGCCATGCAGGTAATAAATATATTTTTCGCCCCTCAGTTTGCATTAGCATTTCTTGCAAACCTATCATCGCAGCCCCTCCCCAATTGTGGTCAGGCGTCCAATCAAACCCTGGCCCCCAGAAGGTTGGGAAACGTAATTCAGCGTCTTTAAACTTGTTTCTAGTAAGTTCAGCGGCCTCGTCGGTTAGCCCAAGTCGTGCCGCAAAAATGTTGTGTTGCCGCCATCCCACGTGGCTTTTATATTTCTGGACGTGCGGGTCGTAGCGATAGGTGTTTTGGGCAACTTCTAGCTCAAGCTTTCCGACACCATACAGCCCCCACGGAAATACGGGATACAACTGCGGCGCTTCGGAGTTTTGTACCCGCATCCACACTACGGCGGGCGCCAAGGTTTTATGTCCGTCGATTTCTTGCAAAGGCAAAGGCGGCAAACGTTCCAACATAGTCGTCCATTTCTGTCGTTGGGAAGTGGGCAAATAATCGTCTGGGAGCTCAAGCATACGCGTCAAAATCACTTTCAAAGCCGAAATAACCGTCGTGGAATTGTAGGTCATTTTGTACGTCTCACAAGCCGAGCTTGGATAAAAAACGTACTGACCTTTTTCGTCTAACGCTTTTGTCCCTCGTTGTTTGGCGAGCCATTGGTAATGTTCATCAAAAAATGTCAGGCAGCTTTCGATAAAAGGCAGGTACGTTTGAATCTTGCGCCCTTCATAACGCTCTGTTTCGAGCATCATTAAACAAAACTCAAACACGGTGTCCCATTGGTATTCGAGCCAAGCGTTGTACTCCATTCCTGCATCGTAGCCTTCGGGGCGCTTGTAGCCGTACTCAAAGGGATTGGGCAAGCCAAAATTTTCGATTTGCTCGGTAAAACACGCTCCATTGTGGTTCCAATACACTTTTGAGCGCAGTTCTGCATTAGTCTGCGAACGTAAATAAAAGTCAAATTGGGGCTTCATCAACTCAAAATCCCCGCTTTTGAGCATCGGAAAATACACCAATCGCTGGTTTTGGGCGGTCATGGTTCCCCCGCCCCACAAGCGAAAATCTGGCGTGTGATTGTATTTTTTATCCACAAATTGTGGGTCAAATGTGAATAACCCACCGTTAAATTTCGTAGGCCATTGCCCAAACGCATTGCATCCCAGCTGATAGCGAAAAAGGTGGTAATTGCGCGAAATAGTACTGTCTTTTCCCTCAATAAAAATATAGCTTCGTTCCCAAAATTGTTTCCACCAAGCATGGGTCTGGGTCAAGGCTATTTTTTGGGTTTGGGTAACTTCTTGCTGACGGCGCACAACCGTATTTTCCCATTCGGAGAGGGTGGAAGTGGGTGCTGTGTTCAACACCAGTTCTAGGTGTTCGGTACGAACGGGACGCGGGGTTTCTAGGTTCCACGCCTTAAAATCAGTATCAAGGTATTTACCCGTGGTAATGCCAGCGGGACGCATAGTGCGGGAACGCATCGCTCCCCCAAACGTATTGTTTTTGATGGGGTTATACAATTGTGATTTCACCGACTCCATCCCTTCAAGCCGCACCGTAAAATCAAAAAGATTCGGGACATCGTCACGATTTCGGTGGTAAAACCACAGTTCATTGCCACGAAAAGCTATTTCGTCTTTATATGTTTTGAGGTCAAACTTTTGGGGAGTTTTGTAGGAGTTTTCGCGAATGGCCGTTCCTTGCACCAAACGGTCTTCGTAGCGCCACGATTCGTACGCGGCTTTCACGTTGACAGGTTTGTCACTTTGCAACTCCGCGTGCACCACCGAACGAAACACATCTACCCACAAGTGTAAGCGCGTTTTACCACCGCTTATATACACACCGCCGTCTTGAAGCCGAAGTTCTTGCTTAAAATCAGTACCCGTAAACGGATTAGGAGACAGCCGAAGTCGGACCCGCCCCAGCTTGAGCATGGCGTTGTTTTCGTCGAACGTACCGCTTTGGGAAAGATAAAAAAGGATGTCGCCGTCTTCGACCCACACATTCAGCCCCACATCTCCCCCACCACACGGCATGGATTCGGACGAGTTTTTACTTGGAGTTTTCCAAACAACGTTGTAATTAGCCAGTTGGGTAGGTTGGGCCAAGGTAGAAAGGCAAACTCCCCAGCCAAAAACAAACAAAAGTAGATGGGCTCGTAGCGTCACGGTAAAAGGCAGGATTAAGAAATAACAAAGGTTTAGCCCAAAAATACCTCATTGCTCTCAACCTCCCGTCCTGCTACCTCCTGTATAGTCGAAGCATCCGTCGGTTTTGAGAAACCGACGTCACGGGCGTCGTGCTGGTGGTTTCTCAAAACCACCACTGGAAGCATCCGTCGGTTTTGAGAAACCGACGTCACAAATTATTTTTTCCAACACACATACACGTTCTCATCCGCCATGAGTCCGTAGCGTTTCCAGTCGATTTCTTGCACATAAGCACTTACTTCTACCCTAAAACCTGCGGCAGCAAGGCGGTCGCGGTAGTCGCGGCCATAGCGGCGAACGTGCTGGTGAGCTCCCGCGATGCGTTTCCGTTCTTCGGGAGTCAGGTGTTGGGTTTCTACGGTTTTTTCCATTGAGTTATTCACCGCACCTTGAATAATGGCGTAGCCGTTGGGTTTAAGTACCCGATAAATCTCGCGCATTCCTTGGGCGTCGTCAGGCACAAGCTCAAAGACGTGGTTACAAATCACGACGTCGAAAGTGTTATCAGGAAATTGAATATCAGTCACCGACATGACGTGGTCGGGCAGCACCCCGATGGCGTCGATATAGGTAGTCATCAAATCGGCTGTTTCGTACTGAAGTTGGGGGTGCTTACGAATTTCGTCGTGCAAGCATTTTTCGGGGGCAAAGTGCAGAATTCGTTTTTTCCCCGTAAAAAAGTCAGTCTTATTTTTCAAATACAAATACACCAAACGATGGCGTTCGAGCGACTTACAGGTATAACAAAGGGCATTGGGGCGGTTGAATGGCAAAAATTGGCTGTACGTACTTTCACAAATGGGGCATTGGACGTCGTTGCCTAATCCATATACTGCGGCTTGCGCCGAGGCTTGTAATGCTCTTAATTGTTTACGGCCTGCGGGGCCAATCACCGTTTTGAGAAATGCTTTCAACACCAATAGTGGGTTTTGTTTTTAAATGAATACGTCGGGGTATGAGTACCCCGACGCACTTTATAAGCTTTTATGTTACCCCGACGCACTTTTTTACACCGTAAAGCTATCCGACTCTAGGTAGGCTTTAATGAGTGCCTCTTCGCCTTCTTTGCCTGGCTTAGAGTTTCCGTGTTCCATCCCAAAGATGAAGTTTTGATTGTTGGCCTTCATTTTGGTGTAAATATGTTTGAACACGTTTTTGTAGTTGATTTCGCCCGTCGTTGGTTCTTTACGTCCTGGGTTATCGCCAATTTGGAAATAAGCAATTTCAGACCAGCACCAATCAATGTGCGGAATGATGTGCCCTTCGGTTTTCTGCATGTGGTAAATATCAAACAAAATTTTGCAGGCGGGGCTATTCACCGCACGGCAGATTTCGTAGGTCTGATCAGAAGTCTGCAAAAACAAATTAGGGCTATCGCTCAAGGGTTCCAATACCATCGTCAAACCGTGAGGAGCCAAAATATCCGCTCCTCGACGAAGCGCGTCAATTACGTGACCTGTCTGAATACCAATAGGAAGATTACGTTCAAAATCGCCTGGCACGACCGTCATCCACTTGGCATTGCAGCGTTTGGCGGTTTCTACGGCGCGCTTACACCCATCCAAGAAAATGTCAATGTGGGCTTGTTTGCCTGCGGCAAGGGTATTTTGACCGTTTCCACCTTTGTCCACCACAAACACGCCCATGGTCATTCCCAACTTCGCCAATGTTTCGCCGATTTTGGTTTGTACCTCCACGGGGCGCCCCATCATACCGTTGTCTTCTAGGGCTGTGAAGCCATTGTCGGCCATGAACTTAAGCTGGTCGATAAGGTCTTTGCCTGCACTATTTTGGAACATGCCAAAGTGAGGGGCGTAGGCCAATTTAAAATTATTTTTTGCTTTGGGAGTCGTAGTATTAGCCGTGGCTACACCGCTCACTAGCGTAGCTGCCGAAGCCGAGACAGCAGTTTTTACAAAATCGCGACGAAACATAAGTAGTTGTAGATTATAAGGTGCTGCCTCCAAAAGCAAAACAAGGTTTTTTTCTAATCTTTACGAAACTTTGGGTTTCTTTAATTCTGCCTTGATTTCCGTCAAAATATCCCTAATCTCTCGTAATAATTCGGCATTGTCATTGGATGAAGTAGAAGCTGAGGGGGCATTTTTGGCCATGATTCTTTTTTCTCGCTGGCGTAAAATTAAACTCCGTAATTCTTGGGCATTCACGATTCCAATCAGCTGCATATCGTGGGCTTGGCCTGCGCTCTGACCTGCGGTTTCAAATTTTAAAATACAAAGATGAAAATACCGTAAAAGTGGCCCTTCTACAAAGGTTACATCTTGAATATTTTCCAACGGGATGGTTTTTTCAACTTGAATAAGAATCCCCTTTTTAAAGCGAATAACCGTTTCGGTAAGTTCACACTCTAGTCTATCATAATAGTGCTGGGCCCACCACTGGCCTATTCCTAAAAACCAAAACGGGATAAGTACAATCCCGATAACAGTGGCCAACATGATAGAGGCCACATAAAGCATCATGTAAGGCTTTACCAGTTTGTTAAACTCGGCTTTGAAAAGGACAGTATCGGATGTTTCCATAAAATAGAGGCAGTTAAGGCTTAAAAACGATTAAATATGCGGGAGTACTATTTCAAACGTGCTTCCTACATCCAGTTGGCTCGTTACTTTTATGGTGCCACGGTGCATGTCCACAATCCTACGACATACCGACAAACCAATGCCGTATCCTCGAAAAGTAGTAGCGTTTTTGGCACGATAAAGTGGTTCAAAAATCCGCTGAGTTTCATTTTCAGGGATGCCAATTCCTCGGTCTGTGACTCGAATGTAGCAATTGTGTTCGTCAAAGCCGATTTTTACATCGGCGCGTTTATCTGGCGAATATTTGCAAGCATTATCCATCAGGTTATTCAAAACCGTTTTGAGCAAAGGGGCATTTCCAAGGACGGTAATGTCCTGCTCATTGTCAGGAATATCTTCAAAATCAATGTGAATCTGGTAGTCGGTGCGGAGGCTTTGAAGTTCTTCTTGGGTTTGAAATACCAGCTCATCCAAACGAATGGACTGAAAGCTCATCGTTCGCTCCTCTTTTTTTTCCGACTGCGCCAGTTGCAACAAACTGTTTGTCAACTGAATCAACCGTTGCGCATCGTTCAGAAGTGATTCCAAAACTTTTTGATACTCCTCGGGCGTACGTTCTTTTTCCAGCGCTATCTGAATTTCGGATTTTAAGCCCGCAAGTGGTGTACGAAGCTCGTGAGAAGCATTCGAAACAAAACTCCGTTGAAAATCAAAAGATTGCTCCAAACGCTGAAGCATTTGGTTGAAATTGATGGCCAATTGGGCTAATTCATCCTGTCGATTTCCTTCATTTAATTGCTTTCGCAAGTTATAGGCCGTGATGGTGCTAATCTCACGGTTCATATCCGACAATGGCTTAAGCGACTGTCCCGCAAAAATAAAGCCCAACACAATCGTGATGAGAATACCGAACAAAAAGCTATAAATCAACGAATCTCGCAGGCGTTGAAGTTGGGTATTTCCCAGTTCATCTTCGGCCGAAGTCATCAGTACCAGTTCTCCTTTTTCGGGGTGGGTGTACATCAAACCTGCCACCAATAGCTTCCCATTGGCGGTTTCGACGTATTTCTTTTTCCGAACAGATTTTAACAAATCGGCATTGTAATAATAATTTTCGGCGCTGTCGGGGTCGTAGCTGGCATACACGATTTTATCTTCGTCATTAAACATTAACACCTTCTCGCCGTAGAGTTTTGACAAGGTTTCTTTGTCGAGAATTTTCAGGATTTTCTTGTTATTCGCCGCGATTTTCACCAGCAAGTCGGCCCGCGTTAGGGCGCGATCGCACAAGTTTTTGTAAAACTCGTCTTTACGATTTTGCTCCGCCACGTAATAAAATGACACCGAAAATGTGGCCAAAATGGCGGCAATAATCACCGTAAATTGAAGGGCTATTTTGGTCCTAATTTTCATAGACTTAGGTAGTTTTACAGCTTAACCTCCCGAAAGTTTTAAAACTTTCGGGAGGTTTTTTATGCAAACAACGTCGTTACTACATCTTTGAGTTTCGAGAGTGTTTTTGCTCCTTTGCCAGGCTCCACTACCTGTTTTCCCCATTCGTACCATACGCCATCGCCAAGGTTAAAATATAGACCATTTCGCTTGGGCTTTTGGCTTGAGGCATTGTCGGTGAGCCAGTTAGGCGCATATACAGTTTCCATCAACGAAGGCAGTTCTTGCCACGGATAAAAACGCAGCGATGTTTTGCCGTCCACTACGCGTTTGACCTGCGCCGTTCTTGTACGAAACGAAGCCGTCAATTGCGCTTCTCTTGTTCCTTGCGAAGTCGCGTCAATGACTTGCATTTCAAAGGGACGTTCTTTCTCCGATGTTTCATAAATCGCCTGAAGCAATTCTTGGGCAAAATAGAGCCAATCTTCGGTATTTTTGGGTTGGCCTTTTTTCGTCGTATCCGTTTCCCACTCCAAGGTCAAAAAATCAAATTCTTCGTCTTGAAGCATACTGCCTCCCATCTGGGTTTTCTTGAGGACTTTTTCAAGCTCGTCAGACCACACCTTCTCCAAGGCCCCTTTCCACTCATAGTCATCATTATCGGTAAACCCTTCTGCTTCAATTTCGTCGGCATCGAGTTCGTCGCGGTGGGTATAGGTCAATTTTAAATCGACATTAATTGACTGCTCATTAGGAAGAATGCGCAATACGTAGCGATATGAGTAAGGCGGCGGAAGTTGCGCCGAAGTTTCAAATTGGATCGTCAGTTTACGAAAAGTTGCCATTTAGCGTATATTTTCCTCAAAGGTACGGCGCTTATCTACTTTGCCCGTGGGTGTTTCTACAAATTTTTTAACAAAATACACCTTTTTAGGAAGTTCGTAAGTCAAAAGCTCAGGTAGTAATCTCGTTTGAAGTAGTTCGGCATCAAGCTTTTTTTCACTTTCTACTACTAAAATCAGTTTTTGTCCTAAGCGTTCGTCGGGTTCCGACCACGCAAAAAAGCGCGAAGCAATCAACCCCGTTTTTTCAATCGCACGTTCTACTTTCTCCAGCTGAATTTTGACTCCTCCCGAATTAATAATGTTATCAGCGCGCCCCACTATGATAAATTTTCGAGGCCCTAGAAACTCCACTACATCGTTGGTTTGTATCCATTGGTGATTGGTCACTGCCCCGCACAGACGAAGACAGCCACGTTCGTCGGTAGCGGCTTCCACTCCTTCCAACAGCCCATAGCTATCCGTTGCCTCTTCTCCGTTTAGTCTTCTAAGCGCCACGTGTGATACCGTTTCGGTCATGCCATAGGTACTAAATACGGGCACGTTAAGTCGGTGAATGGCATCCCCTAATGTATCTCCCACGGGTGCTCCTCCTACAAGAATGGCTTTCAAAGAATTGAGGCGTTCATCTTGCTGGGTATCCAGAATTGTTTGCAACTGCAAGGGCACCACTGCCACAAAATCTATTGCTACATCATCGGGTAGCGCAGCAAACAGCTGCGAAGAAGGCGCGACGATGTGCATCGTCAGTCCTAATTCCATTCCACGCACGAGCATCATCGTTCCTGCAATGTAGCCCACATTGAGGCACACCAACGCTTGCTGACCCGCCCGCAAATCCAACGCACGCTGCGTAACGCGGGCACTGGCTTGCATTTGGGCGCGCGTCAAGGCAATGGGCTTAGGTGTGCCTGTCGAACCCGATGTATGCAGCACAAAAGTCGCTTGCCCCAAGGCGTACAAACGACAAAACTCCCACGCCTGTCGAAAATAAGCATCCTCGGGCGCGGGAGTTTCAAAAATATGTTGAGGAACTAAAGTATAAAACATAGACTAAGGGTAAATACGAATATCGCCCGTCGAGGGGTCGTACGAGGTTTTATAGCGCGTCAACGGCTTAGTGGCTGGCCCCGTTTGCACTTCTCCCTCGCTCGAAAACACTGAGCCGTGATTGGGGCACAGAAAAGTATTGTTTGAGACAATGTAGTTGACCGCCGTTCCTTCGTGCGTACAAGCTTGCGAAACTGCGATAAACCCACCCTGCTGCGTGCGTGCAATGATTACTCCGTTGGTTCGGACAAAGCCTCCTGCATTGCGCAAGGCCGTAAATGTACCATTATTGACGTTCACTGAAAAATCAGTGGGAGTCGTCGGATTGGGGTCGGGACTAGCGCCCGTATTACATCCCGACAAACACTGTTGAAGTACGATAGCGCCAAAGCTTACCCCCACTAGGCGAAAAAACTCTTTTCGGTCAATCGTCGTTGCTTCCGTTTCCATAGCGTTATTGATATTTTTTTGTAGTTTTCAATGTTTTTTTAATAATCGAACTTAGCGTTAAAAACGCTCGCTTTTGTGGCTCTTTAAAAACGTAACTGAAACAAAAAGATTGTAAATATGAGAACTTGGCTTGGGATGGTGTTGAATTTATTTTTTTGTGCGGTGGTGTCAGCCCAAAACCTTGTGACCTCCAATTTGCCCCTCGTCATTATTGATACCCAAGGGCAGTTGATTGTGGATTCGCCCAAAATCAACGCGCAAATGAGAATTATTTACAACGGTCCTGCCCAACGAACAGGCCCCTCAGATGCGGCCAACGTTTACCAAGGCATCGCAGGCATTGAATTTCGTGGGTCATCTTCTCAGCTTTTTCCCAAAAAATCGTACGGTTTTGAATTTCGGAACGAAAAAGGCGACGGCAAAGAAGTAGCGCTGTTTGGTATGCCCAAAGAGGAAGACTGGATTTTGTTTGCTTCTTACAACGAAAAAAGCCTTTTACACAACGTTCTCGCCATGAAAATGGCGCGCGATTTGGGGATGTATGCCAGCCGTACGCAGTTCGTCGAAGTCATCGTCAATGGGCGCTACGAAGGGGTGTATGTTCTTATGGAAAAAATCAAACGGGTCAACGGGCGATTGAACATTACCAAGTTATCGGACCAAGACAACAGCGGCGATGCGCTTACGGGTGGCTATATTTTTAAGGTTGACAAACCAACGGGTTCGGGCGGGTCGATAGGCTGGTTTTCTAAAGTCAACTACAGTGGCCGTATCCAGTATTTGTACGAATACCCCGATTTTGACGAAATTACTCCCAACCAAAAATCATACCTCATTGCCAAAGTAGATAGTGCCGAAGCGGCTTTAAATGGTACTCAGTTCAGAGACCCTCAAGTAGGCTATCGTCGGTTTTATGATGGACTTTCGTTTGCCCGCATTTTTCTGGTCAATGAAGTAGCCCGCAACGTGGACGGCTACCGCATCAGTACGTTTTTTCACAAAGACCGCGACAGCAAAGGGGGGAAAATAAAAGCAGGCCCCGCTTGGGACTACGACTTGGCCTTTGGGAATGCTGACTATTGCGAAGCCCCACTTACTTACGGCTGGGCATATTTATTCGGAAATGTGTGTCCTAGAGATAGCTGGCAAGTACCTTTTCATTGGAAACGAATGCTCGAAGACCCCACTTATGTCACCGAACTCAACGACGAATACCAACGAATGCGCAAAGGTGCTTGGAAAACCGAAACGCTTATGTCGTATATTGACTCACTAGCGACTGTTCTTCAAGAAGCACAACAGCGGAATTTTCAGCGGTGGCCCGTTTTGGGCCAATATATTTGGCCCAATCCTACACCCATTCCAAGCACTTGGACGGGCGAAGTCCTTGAACTCAAACAATGGCTCACGCAACGCCTCGCCTGGATGGACATGAACATACCCGGTACGCTCACCGCCGTTGACCCTACTCCCATCCACGAAGTAACAGTCGAAGTAGCGCCCAATCCTTTTGTTAACGACGCCCGTCTTCTCTTTAAAGCTCCGCGTCCAATGGAAATTTTGGCGGAAGTTTTTGACCTCAATGGCAAGCTAATTACCAGTAAGTTTCAGTACTTATCGGGAGATTTAACCACCGTCAGCATTCCTATTCAAGGGCCTTCGGGCACGTACGTATTACGCGTTCATACTCCCACCGAAAGCATCCGAAAACATTTGATAAAACAATAAAATCCAATGAGTTATCTTATTCAAAAGACGGGATTATTTCTAGCGCGTTAGCTTCTCCTTCTTTTATTTCAAACAATAAATGTTCAAGTCCATTGCTAATGAGCAAATAGGGCGCTTTCAGCACGGCGTTGTAGCGAATGGCTTGGTCGAGGACGGCATCCGTCAGCGGAATGTGAACGGCCTTACACTCCACCAACAAAAAAGGCGCACCCGAGCGGTCGTACACCAGAATATCGGTGCGCTTGGCCAGTTGGTTGTACTGTAAGCCACTTTCGGTACGAATCAAGGATTTTGGGTACTGATGATGGCCTATCAACCAGTGCAAGACGTGCTGCCTCACCCACTCTTCGGGCGTGATAAGCAGGTACTTACGCCGAATTACGTCGAAGATATGAGGTTTTCCCGCAATTTTCGTAACTTTGTAATCAAAGGGGGGCAAATTTAGCTCAACCATACAGAGGAGGATTTGTAAGGGCATCTTACAAATCTTTTTTTTAACCTATTCTCCCCAAAAATCAACACAAAACCAATGAAAAGCAAAGAAGAAATCGTAGAAAATTGGCTCCCACGCTACACAGGAACTCCGCTGGAGGTCTTCGGAGAATACATTTTGTTGACCAACTTCATCAATTACGTACAAATGTTTGCCGACAAGTACGGGGTCGAAGTGTATGGTCGCGACCGTGCCATGCAAACCGCAACCGCCGATAATATCACCATCATTAACTTTGGGATGGGCAGCGCCATGGCGGCTACTGTCATGGATTTGTTGTCGGCCATCAATCCCAAAGCAGTTCTATTTTTGGGAAAATGTGGTGGATTGAAAAAAACGCAAATCGGAGACTTGGTACTTCCCATTGCGGCCATTCGCGGCGAAGGAACAAGCAACGATTACATGCGACCAGAGATTCCTGCGTTGCCATCTTTTCGTTTGCAGCGCGCCGTGTCGTCCATGATTAAAAAACACGAGTTAGATTACTGGACAGGTACGGTCTATACCACCAACCGCCGAATCTGGGAACACGACGAAACGTTTAAAGAATACCTTCGCGAAATCAGAGCTATGGCGATTGACATGGAAACGGCGACCATCTTTACCGTTGGGTTTGTCAACCAAATCCCTCATGGTGCATTGTTGTTGGTTTCTGACAACCCACTCGTTCCTGAGGGTGTAAAAACCGAAGAGAGCGATAAAAAAGTAACTTCTCAGTTTGTAAACCGTCACCTTCAGCTTGGCATCGACTCCTTGGTGGAACTAGCCAGCTCAGGCGAATCGGTAAAACACTTACGTTTTGAATAAATGGTTTTCCAACAAAAAAGGCCTTGGCGTTCGCCAAGGCCTTTTTTGTTGGTAGTGCTTACAACTAACCGTATTTGGGAATTAGTTACAGTAGTCGCTGATTACTTTGTAAGCCTGCGTATATCCTAATTCACCCGCTTTCGATAAATCTAAGCAGCCGCTATTTTCGTCGCCAAGACTGTGTTTGATTAAACCACGAACGTAATATGCTTCTGCGTGTTTAGGGCTCAATTTGATGGCACTTGTACAATCTTGGATAGCTCCTCTTTGGTCGCCAATGGCAGACTTAATCATACCACGCGTAAAATATGCTTCTGCGTAAGTAGGGTTAAACTCAATTGCTTTGTTCAAGTCGATAATCGCACCTTTGCCATCGCCTTGTTTGTTTTTACCAACTCCCCGCGCAAAAAATGCCTCCGAACGTTCAGTCGAAAGTTCGTTAATTTTATTTTTTTCTTGCACTACTTCACGAAGCTGGTCCAAAATCGAGCGGCTAATGCTTCCCATATAAACCACTTTTGTATCGGTAGGGGTGTTGTTAATATCAACTGCCTTGTTCAAATCCGAGATTGCATCGCGTTGGTTGCCCAATTTGCTTTTGCTAAATCCACGTCCGTAATAAGCACGGTGGTTTTGTGGGTCAAGGCGAATCGCTTGGTCAAAATCAACAATGGCTTCTTCGTATTTTTCTAGTTTGCTACGAGAAAAACCACGGTTGTAGAACGACTCAGCATCCTCTGGTTTCAATTCGATGGCTTTGCTGTAATCGTTCACAGCACCCGCAAAATCATTTAATTTGATTTTTACGTAACCACGTCCTGACAATGCCGATGGGCTTTTGGGTGTCAAATCCAACACACGAGAGAAATCAACCAAAGCACTTGTATAATCTTCCAATTTTGTCTTGACCGTACCACGGGCAAAAAGCGCTCCTGCGTTGTTTGGCTCTAATTCAATCGTACGGTTCAAATCTTGCAGCGCTCCACGGTAGTTTTCTACACGAGCACGGTTTACTCCGCGTTGATAATAGCCTTGTGGATCATCAGGGTTCAATTCAATAGCCCGTGAAAAGTCTTGGATAGCAGAGCGGAAATCATCTTGTTTGGCTTTGCTCGATCCACGGTAGAGGTACGCGTCCGAATACTTAGGATTTAATTCGATAGAACGGTCAAAATCTAAAATTGCCCCACGGTGGTCTTTCAGATTCGCCTTCGCCATGGCGCGGTTGTAGTAACTAGGGGCGTTTTCTGGGCTCATCGTAATAGCCAAATTAAAGGCTTGAAGAGCGGCCACAAAATCGCCAGATTTACTTTTATTAACACCTTCTTCAAAATACTCCGCGGCAGTTTTTTGAGCTTTCAAAACATGAGTAAATGCCATAATACAGGCAAAAACAAACATAAAAGTTGAGCGTTGCTTCATAGCAATACGTAAAAAAAGTTTGATGAATATTGGGATTGGCTTGCCAAAACTACCGATTTTTAGACGCCTAGCCAACATGACCCCTAAAATATTTATGTCGAAAAGTAAATTATCCTATCCAAAATCCTATTCCAAATAACAAGACAAAAAGCAATGTGGAAAGCGCCATCTGTTTTAGGTACGGATCTAGCTCTCTTGGGTTTGTCAGTCGGCTAACGGCAAGACCATTCCTCACAAAAAGCGGAAAGCTAAGTACAAACACCCACTGACTCCATGTCCATTCCGTGAGCAGTAAATAGGCAATACTAGCCAGCATTCCGACCGTCAATAGTATCCAATGATACATAATCGCTTTGTCACGACCGATACGCACAGGTACCGAACGCTTGCCCGTCAAAGTATCAGATTCGATGTCTCGGATGTTATTAATATTCAATACACCCACGGCAAATAGTCCGCAACTTGTGGCGGGTAATAACAACGTTGGATCAAAAGTTTTGGTATGCAAATAATACACGCCCAACACTCCTACCCATCCAAAAAATATAAGCACGGACAAATCTCCCAGCCCTTCATAGCCATAAGGACGCTTGCCTGCGGTGTAGGTAATGGCCGCAATGATGGCGAGAATACCCAACCCCAAAAAGGCCAAAAACGACTGCCATGTAGCATCTTTGAGGGCTTCGTACAACAGCCCAATTCCGCTTACCAGCGATACTACCGAAAACAAAATCACGGCGTTTCGCATCGAACTAGCCGAAATCGCTCCCGACTGTACCGCCCGCTGAGGCCCCTGCCGCGCTTCGGTGTCTTTTCCGTTTACGGCATCGCCGTAGTCATTGGCAAAGTTGGAAAGTACTTGCAAACAAACGGTGGTTACAACCGCCAAAATAGCCACTGTCCAGCTAAATTGATGGTGTGCTGCGGCCAAAAAACACCCCATTAGAATACTCGATAACGCCAAAGGCAACGTCCGTAAACGCGCCGCTTCTATCCATTTTTTCATCAGTTAGTCCATTGTTTTTAGCCTATAATCCATAGAAAATCGAATTTTTATAAAATTTAAAAGTATAATTATCAAGCAATTAACGATTAGCTATCGACGATTAACAATTAACTTTTTGCATCTCTCTTCACAATTTCCTAATTTTGCATCGGCAAATCGGAACTACCAGCTCCCATTGAATCCCCCAGGTCTTGACCGAAGCAAGGGTAAGTGGTTGTAGCGGTGAGATTCTCGGTTTGCCATTTTTTGTTTTAGCGCAATGCTTCCCACAAAATTTCTACTGGGTGCAGCGCATGACGGCCCGTTCCATCATGAATTTGATGACGACAACTTGTCCCTGGCGCCGCAATAACCACTTCTTCTGGTTGCTGACGTACGGTAGGGAACAACACCATTTCTCCGATTTTCATCGACAAGTCGTAATGTTCTTTTTCGTAGCCAAAACTTCCTGCCATTCCACAACAGCCACTCGGAATCAACTGCACTTCGTAGTTTTTAGGCAACGAAAGCATTTTTTTCGTCGGCACCATTGAGGCAATGGCTTTCTGCTGGCAATGACCGTGCAGTTTTATGCGTTTGGGTTCTTCGGTAAATTGCTTGCTAGTAATGCGTTTGGCGTCGATTTCGCGGGCGATGAACTCATCAAATTGTAAAGCATTTTTAGCCAAACGTTTGGCATCCTCGACCAATTCCTCACTCACCAAATCAGGATATTCATCGCGGAACGTCAAAATAGCCGACGGCTCAATTCCCACCAATGGTGTTTGGTCTGAAATTAACCCTTTGAGCAGCTGCACATTTTGCTCCGCAATTTTTTTGGCATCTTTCAATAACCCCTTCGACAACTGTGGACGCCCACTCGGCCCGTGTTCAGGAATCACCACTTCGTACCCCAGTTTTTCCAACAATTGAATGGCTTTTTTACCAATCTCGACGTCGTTATAATTGGTAAATTCATCACAAAAAAGATATACTTTGCTACCTGCCCTTTGCCCTCTGCCCTTTGCCCAATTCTTCAAAGTCGTGCTATGCAACAACGGCATGGTTCGGTCGGGGTGAAAACCAACCACCTGATTGGCAATACGGCGTAAAGGAGCATTTTTGAACACCAAATTGTACGCCCAAGGCACGTAGCTCGCAATACCCGTCATTTTGGAGAAATTACCCACCAACCATGAACGCATCGGTACGCCATGGGTATCGTAGTAGTGTTGTAAAAACTCCATTTTCAGTTTGGCAACGTCCACGTTCGACGGGCATTCACCTTTGCAACCTTTGCAGGCCAAGCACAAATCATATACTTCTTTGACAGCCTCCATGCCCCCAATGGAGGTATTTTTATCATCCCTAAAACCGCCATTAGCGGTTGTGGAACTGTGCGTCAAAAACTCACGCAATATATTAGCCCGAGCGCGGGTGGTGTCCTTTTCGTTGCGCGTGGCCATAAAACTAGGACACATCGTTCCACCCGATAACTGCGTTTTGCGGCAGTCGCCCGAGCCATTACACTGCTCGGCGTGTTGGAGTATGGTTTGGTTTGGATAGCGGAAATACGTTTTAACATCAGGCGTTTGTTGGTCAGCTTCGTAGCGCAAAAACGTATCCATTGGCACCGTATCCACAATTTTCCCTGGGTTAAAAATCGCATTAGGATCCCACGCACGTTTAAGCTCTTTAAACAACGTGTAATTTTTTTCTCCCACCATTTGCGGAATAAATTCGCCCCGCAAACGCCCATCGCCGTGCTCTCCCGATAGCGAGCCATCGTATTTTTTCACCAAAGTAGCAATCTCCTCCGCAATCATTCGGAATTGGCGGTGGCCTTCTTTGGTTTTTAAGTTAATGATGGGGCGAAGGTGAATTTCTCCCGAACCTGCGTGCGCATAATGCACCGCTGACATGCCGTTTTTGTGCAAAATTTCGTTAAAATCACGAATAAAATACGGTTGGTCTTGTACATCCACAGCCGTATCTTCAATCACGGCCACGGCCTTTTCATCGCCAGGGAGATTGGCCAAAAGACCCAAACCCGCCTTCCGTAACGTCCATATCTTTTTCGTATCATCGGCATGGAGGAGCGGATAATGAAACCCTTTTCCTTCCTTTTTGTAATCCTCAATCAAAGCTGCCGCTACCCGTTCTACCTCCTCTTTGGTATCTTGAGACACGTCCACCACCAAAATAATGGGATATGAACCGTCCGCTTTTTTCTGAACAAAAAACGCGTTTTTGCTTTGTTCGGGGTTTTCAGCCGCGCATTCCAAAATGTAATTATCAATCAGCTCAACGGCCTGTGGTTTGTATTTTAGCGCCGTGAGGGTGGCATGAAGCGCGTCGTCGATGGTATCAAAGTGAACACACACCAAGCCTTGCGCTTTGGGCGGCGGCGGAATAATGTTCAACTTTATTTCGGTCAAAAAGCAAAGCGTTCCTTCCGAACCCGCAATCAACTTACACATATTGAAAGGCTCCGTTCCTCCAAAGGGAACAGAATCCAAGAGCATATCCAGCGCGTAGCCCGTATTTCGGCGTTCAATTGACTTTTTCGGGAAGTTTTTACGAATTTCTTCCTGATTTTCAGTATCTGAAAGAATTTCAAACGTCTTGGCATAAATAGCTCCTTCTAAACCTTCCGTGGGGAAAGAAGTAATTCCCCCATTTGAGCTTAAAGAGCCGAATGTAGCCTCACTCCCATCGGCAAGCAGGGCCTTCACTTCCAACAAATGTTCGCGCGTGGAGCCATACACCACTGAGTTAGACCCGCAAGAGTTGTTTCCCACCATCCCGCCAATCATCGCGCGGTTTGCAGTAGAAGTTTCGGGGCCAAAGTACAATCCATAAGGCTTCAACGCCATGTTTAGCTCATCGCGAACGACGCCTGGCTGCACGCGCACCCAGCGTTCTTCGGCATTGATTTCCAAAATCTTCGTAAACGTCCGCGATACATCGACCACGATGCCATTTCCAACCACTTGCCCCGCCAACGACGTTCCAGCCGTACGCGGAATGAGGGAAGTTTTATGGGTATTTGCAAAACGGATAAGCACTTTTAAATCCTCAATGTCCTGCGGAATCGCCACGGCCAGCGGCATCTCACGATACGCCGACGCGTCGGTAGCGTAGAGCGTTCGCATGGTGGTATCGTCGTACAGTTCGCCCTTAAATCGTTGGGCTAATTCAGAAAGTGGTAGGTGAGTCATTGGTGAGTTTTCGAAATCTTCTGCGAAAGCGCAAAGTTACGACCTACGCGTTTGTTATGCTAATTTGATTTTATTTCAACACATGCTTTATAGTGCGATTTACTCTACCAGAAATATATACTCTTCGCTTGACTATCATTGAAGTTAGGGATATATTTGACTATGCAAAAAGCTGTTTACTACGAATTACTCCAAATTACGCTGACCCGCATTTTTGGAGAACTCCCAATGGATGTTTTTGAATCAGTCGTTGATTTATTAGAATGGAAAGAAATAGCGGGGGGAGAAATTTTATTCCATAAAAACGATGAAGCAGATTGTTTGTATGGCGTACTCAGCGGACGGCTACGGGCGTATGTTCCGACCGACGACGGGTCAGAAATCCCCTTGGGTGAAATTCCGCCAGGAGAAACGGTGGGAGAAATGGGGATTTTTACTGAGTCTCCGCGCAGTGCGAGTATCGTCGCCATCCGCGATTCTGTTTTGGTAAAAATCAGTAAAGCCGCCTTTGAAAAAATCATCATGGTGTCACCCAAAGTCGTTCTCAACATCACCAATTTGATTATTGAGCGACTAAATCGGCAAAATCTTTCCAAAAAAACGAACTACAAAATCACCAACGTTGCCCTCATTTGTTTGCATCATTCTCCCGCCGAAAAAGCATTTTGCCAGGCCGTTTTCAAAGCACTTCACCCAAAGGCAAGTTGTTCCTATTTATCCATTGAGCGGATTAGCCAGCACTTTAACGACCCACACATTGCGAATGTAGAAAAAACGGACGTGGCTAATTACCGACTGCTCAGTAATTGGCTCGATGAACAAGAAGCTCAATACAATTATGTTTTTTACGAGGCCGACACCCTCACCAGCGAATGGGCCAAACGCTGCGTTCGTCAGGCGGATAAAGTGCTAATTATTTCTGAAAGTCAATACAGCTCAGGACCGAGCGCTGCCGAAATGGCCTTGTTATATACAGGCCCCTCAAGTGTCAACAAAACGCTGGTGCTGCTTCATCCTCCCATGGCTGATTTTCCGACCAAGACCTCCAGTTGGCTACGAAGCAGGCGAGTTCAGCGGCATTTCCACGTAGAACAAGATAACCCCTCCGACGTTGAGCGCATTCGACGCTACCTCACGGGCCAATCCGTCGGGTTGGTGCTATCGGGAGGCGGAGCGCGGGGCTTTGTGCATGTGGGGGTGTATCGCGCCTTGGAAGAACGTGGTATTCCCGTCGATTTTGTGGGGGGAACGAGCATGGGCTCTATCATTGGCAGTTTTATTGCCATGGGGCATTCTGCCGAAACGCTTGACAAAGTGATGCGTAAAATCTACGTAGAGGGAAAAAATCCGACGGCTGATTTTAACCTAATCCCCTATTTTTCGCTCATTAAAGGCAAGAAAGTGGAAGAGATTTTAGAAAAATATTGCGGTGACGTCGAAATCGAAGATTTGTGGCGCAATTTTTATTGTATTTCTAGCAACCTCACCAAAGCCGAAGCCATGATTCACCAAGCGGGAAAATTGCGAAAATACGTACGGGCCAGCATCTCGCTGCCAGGTATTTTACCCCCAGTGATTGACGAAGAAGGCTTGCTGGTGGATGGTGGAATTTTTAATAATACGCCCGTAGATGTTATGCTGGCGCAGGGGGTGGGCAAAGTAATTTCGGTCGATATGAACGTGCAGCGTACGCTTCAAAAAAACGAAGATTACCAATCAGGTGGTACATGGCAAGCGTTCAAAGGGCGGGTCATGGGGCAAAGTACGGGAACGAGAATGCCCAATATGATGTCCGTGATTTTTCAGTCAACCACCATTTCTAGTGATTTTAAAGCCAATCAATACAAGCCCTACTGCGACCTGTACATCAACCCCAATGTGAGCAATTTTGGCATCATAGATTGGAAATCGTACGAAAAAATCGTTGAAATCGGCTACCAAACTGCCATTGAAGCAATTGATGAACAATTAAAAACGACGCTTGAGTCCTTTAGGTAATCCATACATTATGAAAAGACGTCTTTGGATATTGTTATTGGTATTGACACTTACTCACCCTTTAGCAGCACAAAAGAGCAAAACCGACTCAGCTACGACGAAAAAAAAGGGGTGGCGGCTTTTCGGCAACAAAAAAAATAAAGAGTTAGAAGCCGTTTCAAAGGAAAAAGACAAAGTTTCGGAAGAGAAGAAAAAAGTAGAAAACGAAAAGCAATTTTTAGAGTGGAAAAATCAAAATTTATCCTCTCAAATCGACGCCCTCGACCAACAAAAAAAGGCGTTGGATGTTCAACAGCACTTTCTGGATTCGCAGCTTGTTGTCCGCAACCAAAGCCTCAAACTCATGACTGAGGAACAAATGAAAATCCAATTGACACTCTTGCGCCAAAAACAACTGCTCGACTCTATTTCGTTTGCCAAAGTCATTGACTCCCTCAAAATCAGCGACCAACAAAAAATCCTGACCCAAAAAGAAGACCAACTTCGACGGCAAGAAGCAGAAGTCGAACTTCAACAAAGCCAACGAAATTTACTGATTGTGGTAGTACTGGGAGTTTTGGTAGTCGCTCTTGGCATTTACCGAAGCCTGCTTAATGTCAAAAAATATTCTAAAATTATTGAGGAAGAAAAAAACAAATCGGAATACCTACTGCTCAACATTCTGCCCAAAGAAGTAGCCGACGAGCTCAAGAAAAGCGGTGCCGCCGAAGCAAAGCATTACGAAGAAGTAAGCGTATTGTTCTCTGATTTTGTGGGCTTTACGTTTTTGGCCGAAAAACTCCCGCCCCAAGAACTGGTCGCCGAGCTGGACTATTGTTTCAAGCGTTTTGACCGAATTATGGGCAACAATAAGATTGAAAAAATAAAGACCATCGGCGATGCCTACATGGCCGCAGGTGGCGTACCCGTGCCTGACTCCGACGCTCACGTGCGCATCGTACGGGCAGCGCTTGAGCTCCAAGAGTTTATCGAAGCCCGCAAACAGCAACGGCTCCACGAAAATTTGCCTTTTTTTGAAGCCCGCGTCGGGATTCACACGGGGGAAGTAGTGGCAGGAATTGTGGGGGAGAAGAAATTTGCCTTCGACCTTTGGGGGGATACCGTCAACATTGCGTCTCGCATGGAATCAGCGAGCCTTCCTGGCAAAGTCAATATTTCGGAAGGTACGTACGAGCTGGTCAAATCGCATTTTATTTGCTCCGACCGTGGCAAAAAAGACATCAAAAATCGCGGAGAGAAAGGGATGTTTTTTGTGGAAAGGGAGGTTTTAGGAGATTAAATGCCCCCTAAAACCTTTATGTAACTGGCAAAATCTCTTCGTCTTCTAAAATTTGTTGCAAGCAAAACGTATAGTCATCAAACAGCGGAACGCTCTCGCTCCAAGCATATACTTCTACATTTTTGTGGGTACGTATCACCAAAATTTGACGACTTTTCGTCAAAATCCATACAATTCCCTCCACCCCAAAAGTCAACAATTCTTGCGATTTTTGAAGAATATAATCCGCTTCCGTCCCACCTTCTTCCTCATTTTCGGCTTTAGCATCAATTTTCACATCCACTTCGATAATGAATTTAGGAGGGACAGCATTGTATTTGTCAGAAACAGGATCTACAAGCTTAGATTTTTCTATTATTGCGATGTCGTTTGCAAAATTTTTACTTCGGTATAAATGCAATCCTGCTTCATTGGTAGGAACCCAAAACGTTTTTTTAGGAAGAATGGACTTCAAATAGAAGACAAAAGCCTGAATAATAAGCGATTGAAAAATACTACTTCCCATAATTTCTTCTTCCGTTTTGAGTCCTAACAATACTTTACGGTATCCTTTGCGATAATAGACACGACCGCCAAACTCTTCGTAAATAAGGCTTTGGGGAATGGTTTGTGTTGTAGTGGCCATAGCGTTTCTCCTTTTCTGAACTTACGTAAAGTTACAAAATTTTTACATTGGCTGGTTACTCAAACGCCGCCCGTAATTCTTCTCTATCGTCAAAATGATGCTTTATACCTTTGATTTCTTGGTAAGTTTCGTGGCCTTTGCCCGCCACCAAAATGATGTCATGCGGCTGGGCCAACGACACTGCATATCGAATGGCTTCGCGGCGGTCTTCGATGGTTTTGGTTTTCTTAAAATCAACGGGTGAAACGCCTGCCTGCATTTGCTCTAAAATCGCAAAAGGGTCTTCGTTGCGCGGATTATCCGACGTTAAAATCACTTTATTGCTCAATTCGCAGGCAATTCGCGCCATTTCGGGGCGCTTGGTCGCATCCCGATTTCCGCCACAGCCTACTACGGTAATTACCTGTTGGTCGCCTTCGCGAAGTTCGTTGATGGTTTCGAGAACGTTTTGCAAGGCATCGGGCGTGTGGGCATAATCCACGATCCCAACAACTTCTGTGGCGCTAACCACCTGCTCAAAACGACCTGGTGGCGGCGTAACTGCCGACAGCGCCGTCAGTACTTGTTCGGTATCTTCGCCCAACAAAATAGCCGCACCATATACGCCTAATAGGTTGTAGGCATTGAATTTTCCAATCAATTTAAACCAAACTTCTTGGCCGTCCACGTCCATTTGAAGCCCGAAAAGGCTATCGGCAATGAGTTTTCCTTTAAACGTCGCCACGGTTTGGAGCGAGTAAGTTTCTTTACGGGCGGCGGTATTCTGCACCATTACGCCCCCACGGCGGTCGTCGATATTGACGAGTGCAAAGGCCGTTTTAGGCAACTGGTCAAAAAATCCTTTTTTGGCTTTGATGTAGTTATCGAACGTTTTGTGGAAATCAAGGTGGTCGTGGGTGATATTGGTAAAGATTCCTCCCGCAAACGTCAGCCCCGCGATGCGTTCCTGTGCCACCGCATGTGAACTTACTTCCATAAAGCAATATGAACACCCGCGACGAACCATTTCGGCCAACAACTCATTGATTTTGACTGAATCGGGCGTCGTATGGGTGGACGGAATAATATCGTTGTCAATTTGGTTTTGCACCGTTGAAAGTAACCCAACCCGATGCCCTAATTGGCGGAATAGTTTGAACAACAACGTCACGGACGATGTCTTTCCGTTAGTTCCTGTTACACCGACCAGTTTAAGTTTAGAAGAAGGATTATCGTAGAAATTAGACGCGATTTGGCCCATGGCGCGGGCAGAATCCTCCACTTGTATATAGACGACACCGTCGGCCAATTCTGTTGGAATATCTTGACAAAGCACTGCTGCTGCGCCCATTTCAATGACTTTCGGGATAAATTGATGCCCATCGACTTGCGTTCCTTTCTGAGCTACGAACAAGCTTCCTGAGGTTACTTTTCGAGAGTCAAATTCGATGCCTGTAATGGCAATCGTCACATCTCCCTGAACCGACAAAGTAGCCACACCTGCCAGTATATCTTGCACTATTTTTGACATGTTTCTCTTTATTTTTGATTAAAAACGAAGATTTGAGCGTCCTCGGGTTGGTTTTGAGAAACCAACGGGACTTGTTTTATAATGCTAAAATTAAACCGATTCCAATTTTGTTATCCACTCACCAAAGTGAGGACATTTTTCCCGTAATAGGGTTAAGCCAATATCTTCTGCCACCATTGGCCCGACTTGAGCTTTTTGACTTTCATAATCGGGAATGTAACGAATGATTCGTTTAGAAGGAGCTGTTTGGGGAGATTCATTGATTTCTTCAGGAGGCATCAAAGCAATCTCTTTTGTCAACCTACCAATAGCAGTTTGTTCATCAGGATACATTCCTAGCAACCTATCTGGACTAGCTAAAAGGAATGCCTCAAACTCATGTAATTGTATATAAGGAATAAAATTGGGGTGATTGATATCAGTAGCAATAGCCGATTCTAGCGCTTCCACTTTTTGATATGGATTTTCAATACTTTGTAAGTCTTTTGTATAAGGGCTTTCCGAATCTTTTGGAAAAGCATACAAATCAATAAAGCTTGTGTAAAATGTGTCGGCACGGCCCCTGTCAGATACAATCCATTTCTGGACATCGCCCCTAAACTTGTTATATTTTAGTAAACCTCCTTTAGCTGGTTTATTGTTTAGTTTATCCCAACCTGTTTTAATCTTTCGAGCAGAGATAAAAATATTAAACGAAGAAAAATGCTTTACTAACACATCATTTACAAAAGCCTCTTCAGTGCTTCCTTCAACTATAATATTTACGAACTTCATGGTCTTCCTCCTATGATATTTTTCTCCCAAATTTGTCCCGTAGAAAACTCTTCAAGATATACTTCTAAACTGTCTGAATCTGGCCGATGAAATTCAGAACTACGGCCTTTTCGTTCAATCACCACCAAATCATCTAGCTCAAAGTTATTCACAAGGCTAATAGATTGCGTGGCCACAAATACTTGGCAATGTTTAGAAGCAACCTTTATCAAGCCTGCAACCGCATCGATTGCACTTGGGTGTAAGCCTAACTCGGGTTCGTCCAAGAACAATACGGCAGGTAAATCTTTAGGATTTTGCGCCAATAGGCTAATCAAAGCAATCGTTCGTAGCATACCATCGGAGGCTTGTCCAACATTAAAAACTTTGTTCGTCCCTTTTTCTTTCCAACGCAGTAGAATTTGACCAAACTCTTCGTATAAATCAAAGTCATCAAAAAAGGGCAAAACCAATCGAATATATTTGACAATTCGCAAATAATAAGGTCGCTCTTGTTGTTGAATACGATACAAAAAGCTTCCCAAATTTTCCCCGTTTTGTTTAAGCCCCCTACCATCTGCCACCGACCATTTCAAACGCATGGGCGCAGTATCACTGGTATTATGAAATTGATATACAACCAATTTTCTAAGCAGATTAAGAATCGTATCAGCATAAGGGGAAAGTGTTTGAGGTAGTCTTGCTTCTTCATGACCCACGCCAAGGCTAACCCAATTTGCTTGTTTTTTTTTGTTTTTGGCCGAAGACCGATGCTTTTCTTCACGAAACACTAATTTATCAGGTCGGGCAAACATTAAGCCAAAAGAATATTCGTTTACCCAATTTTCCGTTTCAACGACTAAATCGGCCTCGATTGTTTTTGTCATCTCGGCCCCATCGTGCAAAATATCGTTCGCTCCCCCCAAATAAGCCACATGCTCTTGAAGCTTGCCATCAGAATTCAGTATCCAACTCAAAAACTTAAAAAAAGAAATGAAGTTACTTTTCCCCGCTCCGTTAGGCCCTATTAAAATATTAATAGGTTTCGGTTCAAAATTTTCAATTGATTTTATTGATTTGTATCCTTTAATCGTAAAGGACTTTAGCTTCATCTCTGACATATTTTTGAGCATTTTGATTGACTCTTTATCCCTGCTGAATATTCTTCAACTCAAGCTTAGTTTCCTTCCGTTCAAACGCCATCATTTTATCCAATAATTCCTCTATGTTATCCGCCACTATCAACAACTCACGATTTTCCGCTTTTAAAAAACCTTCTTCCACCATGTGGTCGATGTGAGCTAATAAGTGATTGTAGAAACCATTGACATTCAATACCCCGACTGGCCCATGAAAAATTTTCAACTGCGTCCACGTCAGAATTTCAAACAACTCGTCGAGGGTTCCGAAGCCACCAGGAAGCGCAATGACTCCGTCTGACATGGAAACCATTTTGGCTTTGCGCTCGTGCATTGTGTCCACAAAATGAATTTCGGTGAGCGTTTTGTGCGCCACTTCTAATTCGGCCAAGAAATTAGGGATAATTCCCGTTACTTTCTGGTCGCCTGCCAATACCCCATCAGCAACGGCCCCCATCAGCCCCAGATTTCCTCCTCCATAGACCAGACTTATCCCTCGGTTGGCCAACGCACGTCCAGCTTCCTCGGCTGCTTGAAAATACTCAGGTCGCTTGCCCGCGTTTGCCCCACAATACACAACAATTGTCTTCATTCTCGGTTTGTTAATAATTGCTTTGGCCACAAATATCGGGAACGAATTTGACCAATGCTAACGAATATCATTGGCGGGAATTGGGAATCCTCTATTTTTGTTGTGGCTCTTACTAAGATAAATTAGCACGTTAACATGAAAGAAATCAAAGCCATCATCGAAGCCTACGACGGCATCGACCGAAGCACTACCAAAGCCGCCCTCGCCACCGTTGTGCGCGTCGAAGGGTCGTCGTATCGTCGTACGGGTGCCCGTATGCTTGTCATGGACGACGGCGTGTGGGTAGGTGGCATCAGTGGGGGCTGCCTAGAAGGCGATGCCCTCAAGCGAGCACGCCTCGCCATTGCCAAATCGCAAGCGAGCCTAGTGACTTACGACACCACCGAAGACGACCAGCACCAGATTGGCGTGGGATTGGGCTGCAACGGGGTCATTGACGTTTTATTGACTCCCCTTTCGTTTGAGGATGCTAATAATCCCGTTGAAATTCTCAAAAGCTGCATGAACGAGCGCCGTCAGACGCATATTCTACTGACTGTGATTGGGTTAGAAGACGACTACCAAGGCTTACAAGCAGGAACAATGCTCCGTTATACAGGCCCTGAAAGTATTGCATTTTTGGACAACTCAAGCCTTCAGGCAGAACTTACCCATACGATAGAGGTGTATGCCGAAAAAGGGCGTTCTCGTCCCAAGGCGTTTGACCTCCCCGACGGCCGAACGCTTGAATTGTTCATCGAAATTCTTCCTCCAGAAATTCACCTTGTATTGATGGGTCACCAATACGATGTGCTACCATTGGCTCGTCTTACCAAAGAAATCGGTTGGCGGACAACCATCGTTGCCAATCCTCAGAAACTGATGTCTAAATTGGTGGCTGTTACCAATGCGATTGTTACCCCAGCCGATTTTAGCACCATTTTAATTGACGAACACACGGCTATTATTCTCATGTCGCACGATTTTAAGACGGACAAATACAACCTTCCCAAAGTGCTACAAACGGCGGCGAGTTACGTGGGGATGTTAGGACCCAAAGTCCGTTCCGAAAAAATTCTTAAAGAACTTTCTGACGAAGGGATTGTTATTTCAAAAGCCGAAAGCGAACGAATTCACGCTCCCGTAGGTTTGGACATAGGCGCTATTTCGCCAGAAGAAATTGCTTTGTCAGTTTTAGCCGAGATACGGGCCGTTTTTTCCCAGCGTACGGGAGAAGCCTTGCGCCTCCGCACAACCCCTATTCACGAACGCGATTGATTTATTGAACATGGACTTGACATCTGTAAACGATGCCACGCGCATTATTTTAGAAAATACCCTCGACTACGGTACCGAGGCCGTTGCTTTTACTGACGCCTATCGCCGTGTACTGGCCGAACCGCTCGTAGCCGACCGCGATTTTCCTCCTTTCGACCGCGTGACGATGGACGGGATTGCGATTCAATGGCAAAGTTTCCAAAACGGTCAACGTACCTTTCGGATTGAAAGTACCCAAACTGCGGGCGACGTACAGCACACGCTCCAAGATGCTACCGCTTGTATTGAGGTAATGACGGGGGCTTCGCTTCCCATCCACACCGACACGGTTATCAAATACGAAGACGTGACAATCGAAAATGGAGTAGCCCAGCTTAAATTTACCGTTCGCGAGAAACAAAATGTCCACTTTCGGGGCGAAGACCGCAGAGCGGGTGCCGCTATTGTTCCCGCAGGCACGTTTTTAGGTCCACCCGAAATCGCCATTGCTGCCAGCGTTGGAGCCACAGAAGTGATGGTAAAAAAACTGCCGTCGGTGGTGATTATTACTTCAGGCGACGAGCTGGTGCCCGTTGAAGCTACGCCGCTTCCTCACCAGATTCGGAGTTCCAATGTACACTGCATCGCCACTTTGCTCAAGCCGTACCAAATCGAGGTGGATTTTATTCACATTCCCGACGACTTGGCCACCACACAACAGACCATTCAACAAGCCCTACAACAATACGACGTCCTCATTTTGTGCGGTGGGGTATCGCAAGGGAAAAAAGATTTTATTCCAAAAGCCCTTCAAGCCGAAGGCGTGCAGAAATATTTCCATAAACTGAGCCAGCAACCTGGAAAACCGTTCTGGTTTGGACGAAAAGACCGCAACGTTGTCTTCGCTCTCCCAGGCAATCCCGTTTCATCGTTTCTGTGCGCGAGACGGTATTTTATTCCGTGGTTACGCCAGTCATTAGGGCTATCAACTTTTGACAATACGTATGCCGTTCTTGACGAAAATTATACTTACACTTCCAATTTAACTTACTTTTTACAAGTTCAAATATACCAAGACAAAGCAACGCTTATGGCACGCCCCGTGACTGGGCACGGCTCAGGAGACTTTGCCAATCTCGTTGAAAATCAAGGGTTTTTGGAACTACCAAGCGACCAAAATGAATTTAAAAAAGGAGACGTTTTTCCCCTTTGGCGGTACGATACGGTATAGCACCTCCTTTTAATATGCCTAATAAATGGGGAGAAAATACCGTTTGATAAATTCCTCAAAAAAAAATCTCCTGAAAAGTTGAATGAAGCCAAAGGTTCGTCGTAAATTGTACCACGAAAAGCTCCAAACATAGCGATTTAATGGGCTACGATACTCTCTTAAATTTTTGTATTTTTTTTCTTGATTTTTCAAAATTGAATGCCCTAACCAAGAGACTCGTAACCCGCTAATAGCAAATTCGTTACTAATTTCTGAACACTATACGACAGTATAAGATGTGAGCCAGCATCGTTTTTTTTGATTAGGGTCACTCATAAAACGTTTGTAATTTCGCAAAACCAATGACAAGCTATTTGCCCTTTCAGGTGCTCTTTTGGGCACGTGCAAAAGTGAATTGTGCTTTTCAAACCAAATCAGTACCAAACAGAAGATAACCCCAATAAAAATACGAAGTACCTATGTATGTTGTTAAACGCGATGGCCGCCGTGAATCGGTCAAATTTGATAAAATCACTTCCCGCATAGAGAAGTTGTGCTACGGACTGGAAGCTGCTTACGTTCAACCAATTGAAGTAGCAAAAAAAGTGGTATCTGGTATTTACGACGGTGTAACTACAGCCGAATTGGACGTGTTAGCCGCCGAAACCGCCGCTTCCATGACCACCAAGCACCCCGATTACGCCATCTTGGCCGCGCGTATTGCTATTTCCAATTTGCACAAAAACACGCTGAAATCGTTCTCAGCAACGATGAAGCAACTTTATACTTATACCGATCCCAAAACGGGTGAGAATGCTTCGTTGATTTCGAAAGAAGCTTATGACGTCATTCGCAAGCACGCCGCTTTGCTCGACTCAACCATTATTTACGACCGCGACTACGGCTACGACTACTTTGGGTATAAAACGCTGGAGAAATCATACCTTTTGAAAGTAAACGGCAAAATCGCCGAGCGCCCTCAGCACATGTTGATGCGGGTAGCGGTAGGGATTCACTTAGAGGATTTGGACTCGGTAATTGAAACCTACAACTTACTTTCAGAAAGATGGTTTACACACGCCACTCCTACACTTTTCAACGCAGGAACACCGAAGCCACAAATGTCGAGCTGCTTCTTGCTGACGATGAAAGAGGATAGCATTGCGGGTATCTACGACACCCTCAAGCAATGCGCACTTATTTCGCAGTCGGCGGGGGGAATTGGGGTAAGTATTCATAACATTCGTGCAAAAGGTAGCTACATCAAAGGCACAAACGGTAACTCCAACGGTATTGTACCAATGTTGCGCGTATTCAACGATACGGCACGTTACGTTGACCAAGGTGGTGGTAAGCGTAAAGGTTCGTTTGCGATTTATTTGGAGCCTTGGCACGCCGATATTTTTGATTTCTTAGAATTGAAGAAAAACCACGGAAAAGAAGAACTCCGCGCCCGCGATTTGTTCTATGCCATGTGGATTCCTGACTTGTTCATGAAGCGCGTAGAAGCCAATGACTCATGGTCGTTGCTTTGCCCTCACGAATGCCCAGGATTAGCAGATACTTATGGCGACGAGTTTGAGGCGTTATATACCCAATACGAACGCGATGGCAAAGCCCGCAAAACGGTGAAAGCCCAAGACCTTTGGTTTGCGATTATGGAGTCGCAAATTGAGACAGGGACGCCATACATGCTTTATAAAGACCACGCCAACCGCAAATCGAACCAAAAGAACCTGGGTACCATCAAGTCGTCGAACTTGTGTACCGAAATCATGGAGTTTACCTCTCCTGAAGAAGTAGCGGTTTGTAACTTGGCGTCGATTTCGTTGCCTAAGTTTGTAGAACAAGGTACGGATGGTTTCTTGCATTTCAACCACGAGAAGTTGTTTGAAATCACGAAAGTGGTGACCCGCAACCTCAACAAAATCATTGACCTCAACTACTACCCTATCCCAGAAGCAGAACGCAGTAACAAACGCCACCGTCCTATCGGGATTGGTATCCAAGGGTTGGCCGATGCGTTCTTGTTGATGCGTATGCCGTTTGAATCAGAAGAAGCCCGCCGTCTCAACGAAGACATTCACGAAACCATTTACCACGGCGCTTTGGTCGCTTCAATGGAGTTGGCCCAAAAAGATGGTGCTTACGAAACGTGGAAAGGTTCTCCAATTTCACAAGGTACTTTCCAATTTGATATGTGGAACGTTACTCCTAAGAGTGGTCGTTGGAACTGGGAACAACTTCGTAAGGATGTGGTGAAACACGGCGTTCGCAACTCGCTTTTGTTAGCGCCAATGCCAACGGCTTCTACCAGTCAAATTTTGGGCAACAACGAATGTTTTGAACCATTTACTTCTAACTTGTACGTTCGTCGCGTATTGTCGGGTGAGTTTGTGGTTGTTAATAAATACCTTCTCAAAGACCTCGTAAAAGAAGGTTTGTGGAACGATTCGATGAAGAACAAGTTGATGATGCACAACGGTTCGGTTCAAAAAATCGCCGAAATCCCACAACACCTCAAAGACCTTTACAAAACGGCTTGGGAAATTAAACAAAAGACGATTGTGGATATGGCCGCTGACCGTGGGGCGTACATTTGTCAGTCGCAGTCGTTGAATATTTTCATGGAAAATGCCAACTACGGAAAACTTACATCGATGCACTTCTACGCGTGGAAGAAAGGCTTGAAAACAGGTATGTATTACCTCCGTACCCAAGCTGCCGTTGATGCGGTGAAATTTACGGTTGAAAAACACGTGGAAGCCGTGTTGGAACCTGTCACGACGAAAGTTTCGGAAAAAGACCTCAATTACGAGAAATACGCGCAAGAGCACGCTCCTCAGGTAGCTCCCAAAGAAGATACACAGTATCCTTTGAACTCCCCTAAGGACAATTAATCTTTCGCTTTCTACTTACCCCTTGCAAGCCCGAGCCTTTGTGTTCGGGCTATTTTTTTGTGCTGTGCATTCCTCAGGGTAGGAGTACCCTGAGGCACAATCCGTGCGGAGGGATACTCATATCCCGACGAAATCAGCCGAATAATTCTCAGGGTAT
>NZ_KI519420.1:0-299990 GCF_000482465.1 Runella limosa DSM 17973 | reverse complement strand
CGACACGTGCAGAGGGATACTTATATCCCGACGAAATCAGCCAAATAATTTTCAGGGTATGAGTACCCTGAGGCACGACCCGTGCGGAGGGATACTCATATCCCGACGAAATCAGCCGAATAATTCTCAGGGTACTCATACCCTGAGGCACAAAGTCAAGGCTCTTTCCAACGTTGTGCTTCTTTTTTGCGTCTTCCAAAAAACTAGACTCACCTCCTCTATGAACCGTCTTCTATCGTTCGGAATTGCTACTGCAATAGTATGTTTAATGACTGCGTGCCCCAATGGTCTTTTTAATGACCACACTGGAAAGTTCCTTGCGCAGCCCGTCAATTTAGAAGCCTTTAATTCTGAGTTTGACGATTACAACTCCGCCTTGCCAGGCAACCGCTACGGAAATGGCTATCTTATTTTTTCCTCAAAACGTGACCGTAAAGAGCTTTTTAACCTTGTTGCTAAACCTTTTGAGTTAGAATACGACGACAAAACCAACTTACTCAACGCCAAGGCCAGCATTCAATACAACCTCGACATTGCCAAAGACGCGTCTTACTACCAGCTTTTAGTACAGAAGGCCAATCAATCGTGCAATGTGCTAGGGCCAGTGGTTTATTCGTTTGACCGACAAATCATCAATAGTGGAAGTACCCGCCACGAGGGTAAGTTTTTGTTGCTCTACGCCGACGATTCATCGGGAGATTTACAAATTAAGTTTGTACACAATTTCAACGATAAAAATACGGCCGAAGGGCCTTTTGAAGTGGCATGGCTCAACAGCACGAGCGACGACGCCTACCCTACGTTCAATTCAGATTTTAGCAAAGTCTATTTTTGCTCCAACCGCGAGGGGAATTTTGACATTTTTGAGGCCGATTTGCCCAATGATAAAACCCAGCTTTTGTCCACCTTATTGGCCAGAGCTATTCTACCTGTCAAGAAAAACACCCAACTCTCTTCACCCTCCGACGACAAATGTCCGCACTTTGCAACAAGCTATTGGAGCAATACCCTATATTTTACTTCCAATCGTACGGGTGGTTTGGGAGGTTTTGATATTTATTCTGCTCAACTCACCAACGGAACGTGGTCACAACCCGAAAACATGGGAAGTCGCGTCAATACCACCTATGATGAATACCGCCCCGTTACGGCTTCTGTCTATGACTTCAACTACCATTTGGGCATCTTTTCATGCAACCGTCCCCAAGGCAAAGGTGGTTTTGATTTGTACATGGTAGGCTTCCTGACGAGTGAGCAAACGCGGCCTAAATAGGCAACTTTCAGGGTTTTTGTACCGCAAGATAAAGGATGCAACATTGATTGGGCAAAATCATTACATTTGTGGGTGTAACCAATCTTTTTTGCTCATTTTAAACGCTTGCATCATTCCGTGAAAAAACACCTCGCTTGGCTCTGCCTGCTGCTGTTTTTAGTGTTAGAAGGTTGCAAATCATCCAAAAAACCGCGTACCACTCCTCGTGATTTTGGCCCAATGGGTATGAAACGCGAAATGCGGGCGGTTTGGATTGCAACGGTCGATAACATTGATTGGCCCAGCCGCAAAAACCTTCCTCCCGCTGAACAACGGGAGGAGTTTATTCGGCTCATTGAAACACACAAACGGATGGGCATCAACGCAGTTTTTGTGCAAGTACGAGCCGCTGCCGATGCTTTTTATGCCCGTGGCGAAGAACCTTGGTCTGAGTGGCTGACAGGAAAACAGGGCAAAGCCCCCGAGCCTTTTTACGACCCCCTCGATTTTATGATTGAAGAATGCCACCGTCGGGGCATTGAATTTCACGCGTGGCTCAACCTCAACCGCACGGCTCACCGAGCAAGCAAGAGTATTTCCAACGACAACATTGGCCGCAAACGTCCTGAATGGGTGTTTGATTACGATGGCTATAAACTATTTAACTTTGGTCTCCCTGAAGTTCGGGATTATATTACGTCGGTAACAACCAACATTGTCCACGAATACGACGTGGACGGCATTCATTTTGACGACTATTTTTACCCTTATACCGTTACTGGCCAAACA
Organism: Runella limosa DSM 17973; assembly: GCF_000482465.1. GTDB lineage: Bacteria > Bacteroidota > Bacteroidia > Cytophagales > Spirosomataceae > Runella > Runella limosa. The sequence continues at coordinate 297,949 of NZ_KI519420.1, read as the reverse complement.
CTCAAAGACGAAGAAGCGTACCAACAGTACGGCAGTCGGTTTCGCAACAAAAATGACTGGCGCCGCGACAATGTTGATAAACTTATCAAACAAATCAGCGATGCCATCACGGCCGAAAAACCCTACGTTAAATTTGGAGTAAGCCCATTTGGAGTGTGGAGAAATCGAAAAGATGACCCTTCGGGTTCGGCCACGGAGGCTGGGCAAACATCCTACGATAACCTGTATGCGGATACGAAAAAATGGATGAAAGCGGGCTGGATTGATTACCTTGTTCCGCAGATTTATTTTTCTACAAAATTTGACAAAGTCCCTTTTAAAATTGTGACTTCCTGGTGGTTACCCTATACTTATGGGCGCCATTTGTACATTGGTCAAGGCCCGTATCGGATTGGCACTGAAGACAAAGACAGAACGTGGGCTAATCCGTCTGAGTTTCCGAGTCAGATGCGGTTTATCCGCCTCAATCCTGAAATTTTGGGCAGTGTTTTCTTCAGTTCAAAGTCATTAATTGGAAACAAGTTGGGTCACGCCGACTCCTTGCGTACCAATTTCTACAAAGAGCCTGCATTCCCTCCCACCATGCCGTGGAAAGACCATACGCCTCCTTTGACTCCCAAGAATTTACAGGTAAAAGATACCCGCGACGGCGTCGAACTGCGTTGGGCGGCCTCGGAGGCAGCTCGCGACGGTAGCCTTGCTCACTATTATGCCGTTTATCGTTATTCCGACAGTGAAGCTCCTCGCCTATTGGCAGGCTGCTATGAAGGCCAAACGCGCGCGCTTGATAAAAGTGCCAAACGTGGAAGGCGCTACACCTACGCTGTTACGGCACTCGACCGCCTTCACAACGAAAGTGAGCCTGTTTTGGCGACGGTCTATGCTCGGTTAGCTCGGAAATAGAACAGACTTTCCAAGTTTTTGAAACTTGGAAAGTCTAACTGTCTATCTCAGCGTTTTTCTAGCCTCACTTTCCAATTTGGCCCGCTTTTGACACCATATTTGCCCGAGAAATCACCCATATTGGTAGCAAAAGAGAAATTCATCAAGCTATTCAAATAACAAAGAGTTTGTCCTTCGGGCACTTCTCCGAAGGTATTGGTAAAAGGCATTTCACCACGAAACACCTCTTTGTCTCCCTCCCAAACCGTCACCATCACCTTTTTACCTGCCGTTAAACCCCAATTTTTCACCATCTCAGCGGGGATGTTTGTCCAAACGTTCCCGTACTGAACGTCCAAAATTGGGATAGTTCCGACAATGGTATTTCCTTCTACAATGGCTTTTTGGTACGGAATCCGAACCACTTCGTTGGGCAAACGCGCCCCTACTTGCGCCAGCGTAATAACCCCTGCCGCCAATCTCGCAGCGGTGTAAGCATAAACGTCACGCCCATGAAAGGTATAAGAGCCTTGCGAATTTTGGCGGCGATTGATGGCTTCGTTTATTTGCCGAACTTCTTGTATCCCCAACGACTCGGCCACAAGTGTAAAACTCCCGTTATCGGGTCCAACGAAAAAATGCCCGCTCTTGGTTTTTAGCACCACCGATTTACGGTCGGTTCCCACACCTGGGTCAACCACCGACACAAATACGGTTCCTTTAGGCCAGTAGGTCGCAGTTTGTTCGAGACGGTAGGCAGCCTCCCAAATGTTATACGCAGGAATTTCATGGGTCAAATCAAACAGCCGTAGTGCGGGATTTACGCCCATAGCCACGCCCTTCATGGCCGATACCGCGCCGTCTTTCAGCCCAAAATCAGTTTGAAAAACCACTGTTTTGGGTTGGGCGTACAGAGTAATGGTAAAAATCCAAGCCGTGATTACCGTGATGAGTTTTTTCATTTGAAACGTATATTTACAGAACTGATTCTACGGGAAAGATACGAACAGAAGACGGGGTTTCAGAAAACTCTTTGAAGGAGTTGGTACTGACGACGTAATCAACCCCTTCAATGGAAAGCCCTCGGCTGAAAATACCGTGACTGACAATCAAAATTACTTTTCCTGCATTTCGGCTTTTCAAAAGTGCGGCCAGTCCCGCAAAAGTGCCGCCACCATCGCAAATATCATCAATGATAAAACAAGGTCGTTGACCAAAATCTTCTTCAAACGTTTTAAAACCAGACAGCTGTCCCGTTTTTACGTCTCTAAATTTGATACATTCAGCTACCCGTTCTGCCCCAATTGCTTCTGCAATTTTATACACCTTTTTCAATGCTCCTGAGTCGGGAGAGACCAAATAATAATCTTTATTGGTCAGACTAGAAAACGCTTCCATTGCTTTTTTGACCAATGTCAGGTTAGAAATCGCCATCGAACGGTGAATCAATGCGGTAGCTACATCCGAGTGAGGATCAAAAATATGGACTTTACGAAATTGTCCTGCATTGAGTATATCCGCCACAATTTTGAGCGAAAACGGCTCTCCTTGGGTCATTACTCTGTCCATCCGTGCCGCCATCAGGTACGATATAGTGACGTCAACTGTTTCCACTCCCGCATAGTCGAGGGCATTTTTCGCGGCTAGGCAGAGAAATACATCGTTCATGGTCGATAAACGTGTCAAAATATGTACGTGCTTAGTCGTGGTGGGAATGGACTCTAATTTGATATGAGGCTGCCCATCGGGAAAGGTAAAGCTTTTGAAAGCTATTTCGCTTTTTTGCGGCGTAATTAAGTTAAGGTTCATTTGAGTTTCTTTTTTCGTTTTTTTGAACCATATAAAAAACAGCTTAAACGTGTTAAAATATAGAGGAGCTACATCTTAGTAGAAAAATGAATCAAAGCCCCATGGGGACGGCCAACGTTCGGTGAAAGATGTCACCCCGATGGGGCTCTGGGATAACCTTTATCCCTTTTTTCTACTAAGATTTCACCTCGCTGAGGCTACTTTTTTTAATGCGTTTAACCTGTATAAGAAAGAAACTTATCATCTCTTATATGACTTATATGGTTCAAAATATAGGTTTAAAGCTGCTGTTGCACCCGTGCCCGTATTTCTGCCAGAGTCCAATCTATCGTAAGTTTTCCATCCAAAAAGACCGTTTTAAGCTCTCCTTGGGCTTCTTCTTCCCACGTGCATTGGTCTTGCAAAACATACTGTCCCGTAGCGCCATCCTTATGCACCGCCATTAAGCCTTTGGCCGATTTCTTCGTACCATCATCCGTTTTAGGGTCTTTAAAAATATCACGCCCCTCACCGTCCACTTCGCCGTAAGTAGCTTTCATCGCGAACCCGAAGGTATCACGCGTAACGTATTCATAAGTGTATGAACCTATTCCTAGTACCACGTTATAACTAGCGAAGCCTTTTTGTTTTAGTCCTTCCAAGATGGCTATCTGCCGAGCAGGCGTAATACTATCCCCGTAAATAAGCCCAATGTGTGGGTCTAGCAACTTAAATCCCTGCGGAGTAACGCTCCCTCCAAACGTTTCCCACATGCACGCTATCGCTCCTTTGTACTCGGGAGAATCAACGGGCGCTGTTGGGTCGCCAACAATAATTTTTACGGGATCACCACTGTCGGGGCGAATAACTACTTTTCCATCACGTGCCAAAACTTGGCTTTTAAGTTGCGGTAAGAACTCCGTAATTACTTGCCAAAAATCCCACGTATCGCTCACAATAGACACCACGCCAGTAGGATATACCTCTTTTATCAAGCGTTCAAACGTTTCTATTTCTGCATCTTTTGTTCCCATACACATGACGCTGTGCTCCGTAGCAGGCACCGACCCTCCAATCAGTTCGGCTTCACAATCGGCATTGTAGTAAGTTTCAAAGAAATCAATCGCGGGAATCGTATCTGTTCCTGTAAAACTCAGCAAGTGCCCTGCGCCACTCATGACGGCATCTTCAATCCCCGACATTCCTCTAAAACTGAAGTCGTGGCCTTGCCAAGGGACAAAACTGAGGTCATCGCCTACTGTTTCACGGGCATAGTTGGTAAAGGTTTGTACATACTCAAACGCCGTGGTTGCTGACGTGCACGGTTTCCATAAAATAGCACTCATCAACGTTTCGAGCATATTGGTCAACCAAAAAAACTCAGGCTTGGTATTTCGAATCGTCAACACAGGCACACGCATGAGCACACGACTACCTTCGGGCAATGCTTTGATGAGAAGGGGTAAGTACCCCAAGTCATGTAATGCTTCGATATGTTCGTAGGGAATACTGTCTTTTCCCAAATAATTATCAATACGACGTTTGTATTGTTGTACTACTTCGGCTTTGGGACGTTGAAAGAAATTTTCGTCAAACTGGTGAATGAGGTATTCTTTGATAAAGTACTGCAACCCAAAAAATACAATTTCGTTTTGTTCTGGATTTCTTGATTTGCGGGGCGTAAAGTTTGAATAAACCAAGGTTGTCCCCTCTGGGTATTGGAATTTATGTCCTACTTTATACCCGTCTTTTAATAAAATTGGTAATGTTTTCATGGCAACTGTGTAAACGTATCTATTTAATTTTCAAGGAATAAACTCAAACAGTTCAGCAGGACGACTTTTCAACCCTTCTCGGCGCTCGCCCGTACTTCGTAGTAAACCCGAAGCCATCATGCGCTTGTGAAAATTGCGGCGGTCAAGTGTTTCACCCAAAATACATTCGTGCAATGCCTGCAATTCACTCATCGTAAACTGAGCATTCAACAACTCAAAACCAATGGGTTGGTAATGAATTTTGGCAGCTAAACGCACTTGGGCAAGTTGAGCAATTTGCGCGTGATCAAACCCCAACGAAGGGAGCTGCTTCCAATTAAACCACCTTAACTCATTCGCCATTTGTCCAACCATCAATTGATATTTTGCTGGGTTGACCAAAGCGTAATAGGCCACCGAAAGCACCCGACCTCTAGGGTCACGCGAAAGCCCTCCAAAGGTGTACAATTGCTCTAAAAAAAGGTTTTCAATCCCCGTTTTGTCCTTCAAAATCCGTTGTGCTGCCTCTTCAAACGTTTCTTCCAAGTGTAAAAAACCACCTGGCAGCGTCCATTGATTGGCAAATGGTTCATCTCGGCGATTGAGGAGCAAAATCGACAGCTGCTCTCCATCATAACCAAATACAACACAGTCAATAGTGACCGAAGGGCGAGGATAAATTGATAGTTCGTCTGGCATTTACTTTGCGTATTAACAACACAAAGTAAAATATTCCATTTCAAACCTGCAAAATATTTTGCGTATTTATTACACGAAGTTATTTAACGGTCCACCTGTAAGCACTAGAGCAAGGAAAAAAGAGGTTCTTTTGATAAATACCCAACAGAATTAATCCATTGATTTTCAGACTCTTTCAAATAAGTAATTGCTTCTAAAAGCGGCTGTTTACCCCGCACAAAATCAAGCAACAATTTGTCCCCTACCAAAATCTCTAATGCTGTACGTGGATTTCCTTTTTCGTAAGAGCCTGTTCGCCAAAAATTTAGGATGTGTTCATTAAAGACGCGTAGCAGTAGCAATGAACTCAGCAATGAATGGTTTTTTACGTGCGTAGATAAATGTATTTGAAAACCTCCGCAAAGTTCATTGGCATATTTATGGAAAGTGGGGATAAACTGGAGTGGTCGCAACACGTAATTGAACCAATCATATTCTTTGCTTAGGTGTTCAACGTCGTGTTTGATGCGGTGCAGGGTTTCCCAACGCAAAAAAGGTGCTCCCACTATTTCAAAAGGACGGGTTGTCCCGCGCCCTTCGCTCAAAATCGTGGCTTCAAACAGACATTGGCCGCTGTAAAGCTCGGCGGTTTGTAACGAAGGGAAATTGGGAGAAGGATAGATTTGCATAAAATAGTCGGGAGTCGATGCCATAAGTACTTGTAAGTCAAACGTTCCTTTATAAAACTCTTTTAGCCACATTGCGATTTCTCCCAGCGTCAGGCCGTGGCGGTGTAGCAGCCCCTCGTGCCCAATAAAAGACGCATAAGTAGCCGAAATGGGTGAGCCTTCCACTTGACGACCTGCGGGATTGGGATGGTCTATCACCCACACACACGGTGGACGTTGACAACGGGAAATTGTTTCAAACAAATACGCAATGGTGGTTAAATACGTAAAATACCGACACCCAACGTCCTGAATATCAATCAGAATACCATCTAATTCTTCTACTTGCTCAGGCGACACTTTCAGGCTCTGTTCGTCGTGACCGTACAAAGAAACGCAGTTGACACCTTCCCAAAAATGATAAATTTCGGCATTTTCTAACGCTTCTTGATCTTGAAGCTCAGAAAAAAGACCGTGTTCTGGCACAAAAATGGTCTTTAGAACTTTTTCTTTGGCCAACCAATCCATCAAATACATTTTTTCTTCAAACAAAAAGGCCGTTTGGTTGCATAGCAGCCCTACTTTGCGGCTATTAGTTTTGAGGGAATCAATGAGGGCTTTTAACGAACGTGGTGTTGTCATAAAATGAATAAAAATAGAAGGCAGCAAATTAGTAGATTCGGTTATCTTCGCGGAGTTTTGTTCCTTTTTTATTCTCATGCACTACTCCCAAATCATTAACGAACTCGCCGAAGACCGCGAACAGTACTTCAACGCCGTCAGCCCACCGATTGTCCAAACCAGCAATTTTGCCTTCAACGACTTTGCCTCGTTACGCCGCGCCTTTGAAGACGAAATGTCGGACTACCTCTACACACGGGGCATGAACCCTACGGTGGATATTCTCCGTAAAAAATTGGCCGCCCTCGACGAAGCGGAAGACGCCCTTGTGCTCAACAGTGGCGCTTCGGCCATTTTTTGCGCCGTCATGTCCAACGTCCAAGCGGGCGACCACATCATTAGTGTTCACAAGCCCTACACCTGGGCGTGGAAGCTTTTCGATAACGTACTCACTCGCTATAATGTAAGCACCACTTACGTGGACGGTACCGATATTGCCAACTTTGAAGCGGCTCTCCAACCTACGACCAAAGTCATCTACCTCGAATCGCCCAATAGCCTGACGTTTGAGCTGCAAGACCTCGAAGCCATAGCTCGTTTGGCCAAGTCGCGTGGCATTGTTACGATTATCGACAACAGCTATTGCACTCCTATTTTTCAAAAACCGCATCGCTTTGGCATCGACCTTTGTTTGCAATCGGCTACGAAATACATCGGGGGGCACTCTGATACCGTTGCGGGAGTACTCACGGGGAGTAAGGCCATGATTAAGCAGATTTTTGACCGTGAGGCCCACAATACAGGTGCTTTTGTGTCGCCTTTCAATGCGTGGTTGTTGTTGCGGGGCTTGCGTACCTTACCGATTCGCCTCAAACAAAGCGCAGAAAGTACCCAAAAAGTGGTTTCTTTCTTAAAAAATCACCCCAAAATCGAAAAAGTCTATTTCCCCCTTGATCCTGATTTCCCGCAATACGAACTTGCTAAAAAACAAATGATGGGAGCCAGCGGTTTGCTTACGGTGGCCATAAAAGCCAACTCTCACGCCCAAATAGAGCGCTTTACCTTTGACCTCAACCACTTTTTATTGGCCGTAAGCTGGGGTGGTCACGAATCGTTGGTATTGCCCAAGTGCGCGGGCTTGCGTCCAGAAGAGTTTGACCCAAATCAACAAGAGCATCGCCTAATACGGTTTTACATTGGCTTGGAAGAAGCTGATTTTCTTATTGATGACCTGACTCAAGCATTAGACAAGTTGTAGGCTTTTATTATTTTCTATACATAACAGTACAGGAGGGTTACGCCTGAAGATTCTTTTTGGTTTGTTATCTTTTATTCCTTACCCAAGACATAGATGGAAAAAGTTGCTTTCTTAATGAAACTAAAGCCTGGTTTTGAGGCCGAATATAAAAAACGCCACGACGAAATCTGGCCCGAACTCTCCGCAGTGCTTACCGAAGCGGGGGTGTATGATTATTCGATTTATTTAGACCGTGCCACAGGTATTTTGTTTGCGGTTCAAAAACGCACCGAGAACAACACTGCCGATGATTTGCCCAACCACCCTATCGTCAAAAAATGGTGGGCGTACATGGCCGACATTATGGATACCAATCCTGACAACTCACCTGTGAGTACGTCTATCGAATGTGTTTTTCACATGGATTAATCTTGATTTTTAAACCCTATTTACATGAACACTCCTCAAGAAACGTTTAATCGCCGCGAATTTATTCAGAAGTCTTCGTTGGCTACGGCAGGAATGCTCGCTTCTTCGACTTTATTTGCCAATGCAACCCCCAGCGCCAAACGCAAAGTAGCGATGGTCGGAACGGGCCACCGTGGGACGAGTATGTGGGGCATACCTGTGGTAAAAGAATTTGGCGACGTCATCGAATTTGTGGGTCTATGCGACATCAACCCTGGCCGCGCCGAAACAGCCCGAAAAATGCTCAACGTCACTTGCCCGCTTTATACTGACTTTGAGAAAATGATGGCCGAAACTAAGCCTGATATTCTCATCGTGACAACGGTCGATGCCACGCACGATAAGTTTATTGTGAGAGGAATGGAATTGGGGGCAGACATTGTCACCGAAAAGCCCATGACCACCGACGAAGCTAAGTGTCAGGCTATTTTGGATGCCGAAAAGCGGACGGGCAAAAAAGTAACGGTTACCTTCAACTACCGTTATTCGCCGCACCGCCAAAAAATATACGAACTCCTCCGCGAAGGAGCCATCGGGACTGTCACCTCAGTTGATTTTCACTGGTACTTGGACGTTCGTCACGGGGCAGACTACTTCCGCCGTTGGCACCGCCTCAAAGAAAATAGTGGTTCGTTATGGGTACACAAAGCCAGTCACCATTTCGACTTGCTCAACTGGTGGTTGGAATCAGAACCTGAGAGTGTTTTTGCCCAAGGTTCACTGGAGCATTACGGTAAAAATGGAGCACTTAGAGGCAACAATTGCCGCAGTTGTGCCCACAAAAACGACTGTAAATTTTATTGGGATGTAACAAAAGATAAACGTCTCGTTTCTCTGTACGTTGATAATGAAAAACACGATGGCTACTTACGCGACGGCTGTGTTTTCAAGGAAGACATTAATATTTTTGATAAAATGGCGGCCACGATTCACTACGCCAACGGAGTGAATGTTAGTTATTCATTGACGACGTATTCGCCCTACGAAGGCTATCGAATCGCGTTCAACGGAACAAAAGGCCGTTTGGAGGCTTGGATTAAGGAATCAGGCAAAATGACGATAGAGCCGTACGACGAATTGATGTTGTCGAAAAACTTTGGCGATGTGGAATACATCAAAATTCCGCAAGCAGAAGGGCACGGTGGTGGAGATGCGCGCCTACGCGATAAAATTTTCCGCAACCCGAATGCGCCCGACACCTACCGCCAATCAGCAGGTAGCCGCGACGGTGCCATGGCTATTTTGGTCGGAATCGGTGCTCGAAAAAGCATTCAAACGGGTCAACCCGTCAAAATTTCAGACCTTACCGACTTGAAACCTAAAGCGGTGAAGGCTTAGGAGTCGATAGTCCATAGATGATAGTCCATGGTTGATGGTTTTATGATTCATAGTGCATTTAAAACCATGGACTATCGACCATCAACTATGGACTATTTCTCACTTTCCATTCAAATCCCAATCGTAGTCGAGGTAAGAAATAGGAGTCTTACTATCAATTTTCACCGTCGAATATTTATTCACCCACTCCACCATCGGCATTTTTTTGGTAAAATCACCGCCGTACCACGTCAAAATCTTCGACAACTCCGCCTTGTCTTTGCGGATGTTATTTTTAGACTTATCGTTCATAAAATCGCGACCTTGTTCATCCAGTTGCTTATCGAGCTGGTCAGCCGTAAACGCTTCATTTCGAAGGGGCGGACACGACTTAGCCGCACACACCAAGGCAAAATGAATACGAGGTTCGTCAAATTTTTTGCGAATGATGCCGTGTTCAATGTCGTTCAGGTTCATTTTTTTTCCGCCAATGACGATAAAATTGACCGTCCAAGCATCGCTCACAAACGGAATTTTAATCTTTGACCCAATGTCTTTAATGGTAGAAATTCCTGGGTAATGGTCAAGGATAAGCTGAACCGTAAAGGCATTGTACGCATTTATCCAGTACGCCAACTGCTCTTCTTTCGTCCATTTATTGTTAGGAGCACTGGCACTGAGCATATCCAAGTACTTTTTTAACTCATCGTAGTCCTTTTTAAAAGCACTGTAATTGACAAATCCTTTGTCATTTACGTGTTTTTTGAGAAGTTTGTCCCACGCGGAGTGATCTACGGGAGCGGCCGTTGAGGTTGGCGTAGCGGTGCAACTACCAAATAGCCCCACGACAAAAAACAGAACAAAAGCGAAACTGCGCATAATTTTCGATGGTTTACAGTACAAACGTAAATCCGTTAAAAACGGTTTTAAAATCTCCCTAACGTGCTAACTATTTTTAGAATCAAATGAATCTTGACTTAACCCACAAAACCGCCATTGTCTGCGGAAGTACCCAAGGAATTGGACGTGCTTCGGCCGTCGAACTTGCCCTTTTGGGGGCAAATGTCACGCTCATGGCACGCAACGAAGCCTCATTACAAGAAACGCTCTCCGCGCTTGACACAAGCAAAGGCCAAACCCATCGCTACCTTGTTGCCGATTTTGCCAGTACCACTTCGGTAAAAAACGCCATCGACGCTTATTTAGCCGAATTTCCTGAAGTTCATATTTTGGTCAACAATACAGGTGGGCCATCGGGCGGCCCTATCATCGACGCTGCCCCCGAGCAATTTTTAGCTACTTTTGAAATGCACCTCGTCAACAACCAACTTTTGGCGCAGGCCGTTGTTCCTGCCATGAAAAAAGCAGGTTTTGGCCGAATTATCAACATCATTTCCACTTCCGTGAAGCAGCCTATCGTTGGCTTGGGAGTTTCAAATACCATTCGTTGGGCGGTGGCAAGTTGGGCAAAAACGCTTTCGCTCGAAATAGGTAAATTTGGCATTACGGTCAACAACGTTTTGCCTGGCTATACTAAAACAGGTCGGTTGGAATCGGTGAACAAGATGCGTGCCCAAGCAACGGGTAAAACGGTCGAAGAAATTGCCACTCAACTCGAAACCGAAATTCCCATTGGTCGTTTTGCCGAAGCCGAAGAAGTAGCCGCCGCCGTGGCCTTTTTGTGCAGCCCCGCCGCCGCTGCCATCAGCGGCATCAACCTGCCCGTAGATGGCGGAAAAACCTCTAGTCTATAATGTCGAGGGCAGAGTGCAGAATGTCGAATAAAATGCCGACTATTCGACACTTTGCATTCGACACTCGACACTAAAATTGATATTTAACCTAATTGTTATAAAAAATGAAATTATCTATTGGCGATACGTACGAGTACGAATTCCGATTTTCGCAAGAAGAAGTAATTGCGTTTGCACAGCTTACGGGCGACGACAACCCTTTGCACTTAGACCCCGATTACGCGGCTACAACGCCTTTCAAACGCCCCATTATCCACGGGATGCTCGGCGCTAGTGTTTTCACCAAAATCATTGGTACTCGCTTTCCTGGTTACGGTTCGATTTACGTAGGACAAACGTTTCAGTTTTTACGCCCTATGTTTGTCGATACCGACTACAAAGTGAAGTTTACCGTACAAAGCCTTAACCCCGAAAAGCACACGGGTGAAATATTGGGCGAAGTTTTTGACGTTACGACGGGCAAAATCACCACCAAAGGCGTGGCAACGCTTATGCACAAAGAGAAGATTTAAGAATTTACTATTGGGATTAGAAGAACGAAGGAGTCTAAAAAACAAACGCTTCTAAGGTTTTATTGGCATACTCGTCAATTCGTTCTTCTTCCCAGATTTTAACAAAGCTTGGCCGACTCAGAATATCAATGGCTTCATCATAGGATTTGAAGAGTGTTTTTTTCTTGGGCTTCGCCAGCAACATATCAAAGCGTGCATGCTTTTCGAGGGCGAAGTCTTGCAATAAAGTTACCTTACCAAAATTGAGTGTAGCTTTACGTATGATTGATTCGGGCCGACGCAAATCAAAACTAACAGGGTTAACTACATTATATGTCCCATTCTGCCAAGCAAAAGGGAAACTGTAATCTCCTATCTTTACATTTTCCTCTATTTTTTTCCCTTCAAAAATAGTTTCATTGCGGCCTTTCAAACGATTGCGGTATTCTTTTATTAAATAATCTTCGTTACGTTTCTTAAATTCTGCCTCGTCTAAATCGTAAATTGACAAATACAGGTGACGAAGTTGTTGAACTATATTTGCCAAGTCATCTGTATAAAGAACACCTGTTCTTACTTCCCCAAACTGCAATGCTGATTCATCTCTGATCAATAATTCATTATCAATAAAATCAAGAGGGCGATTTTGATAATCATTAAAAATTTCAGGCTGTCTATTCAGTAAAGCTACTTTTTGTAAAATTCCGTTAAAGAACGCTTTTAAGGTTTTTTCAGGAATACTATTCGGATAAGCAGCCTTAAGACGTGCAAGGCGTTCAGGATAAACGAATTCGACTTTTTGCTGCTCAGGGAAAATTACTAACAATCCCACATTCAATACTTCGCCCAAAGCGGAATTGAAATGATACTGTAAGGGGCTATATTGATAAACTGAGTTCATATAATTTTCTGAGTCAACAAGTTACAGAATTTATCTGGATTCGCTTTTATTTTCTGAACATATTGCTCTACGAGTGCAAAATTACCGATTGATATATTTTGGGAAGCCAAAAAATAGGCCATCTCTCTTAACGCTACAACATTTAGACTTTGTAAATAACTCCAAAAAGTGTCAAAAATCTCGCTTTTGGCATTCTTTCGCATTTTGTACAGATGGGGGTGAAACAAATGTTTATCCGCCGGATAGTGCCAAATACCCTCTTGAAAATCTTGGATTATTTTTGAATTATCGTTATCCACATCATCCGCAAAAGGGAATATCTGTTCATGGTCAATCAATAAGAAGTCCTCATCATCAATAAGCAAATTAGGCTTTTTTCGATAACCACCTCGGTCTAAATTGAAAACAAAATTATCAAAAGCAAACACGGTGGCCAAATCATAGTCCTTAAGGATTGACTTTAAATTACTTGGGTCAACAATACTCATAGCCTTCCATTCACAGCCAAATTTAAGGCCAGAATCTTTCCCATCAAGCTGCTTTTTTGCCTCACTAGGCAACAATTCAATAAACTTATTTGAAAAATGAACCAAGCCCACTTCTGATACAGGTAAATCAAATTCGCGTGCCAATACGTTGCCAAACATCTCTTTTGCAATCGGATGCTGTTGCTCCATTTGTCGCTCTGTAAATAGCTTCACCACAAACTCTCTCAAAACGCCCTTTTCATCACATACCATTACTCGCCAAGGGTTCGTTGACCCTCCCAAGGTTATAATTTTTTGGAACGAAACGGCGTCAAAAATTTTCAAGGGCAAAACTTTCTTTATATTCGATTGAATCCAATGCTTAAAATTACATTTTTGTCACCAAATAGTCACTAAGATATTATCTATGATTCCTTTATCCCGTTCTCTCGTTCTTGCCTCCAACTCCCCACGTCGCCAGCAACTGCTTCGTGAGCTGGGGTTTGAATTTACGGTAGAAGTACGCCCTACGGACGAGCTTTTTCCCGCAGATATGCCCGCTTCGGAAGTGGCTGGGTATTTGGCCCAACACAAAGCCGAACAGTTTGCGCATGACTTGGGCGGCAAACTGGTCCTCTGTGCCGATACGGTGGTAGTCGTTGATAATCAAATCTTAAACAAACCTGCCGATGCCCTAGAAGCACGCGCCATGCTTGAAAAACTCTCGGGTCGTTCGCATCAGGTAATTACGGGCGTGTGTCTGCTTAGTGCCGAAGGCTACCAAACCATCAGCGATGTGGCAGAAGTTACTTTTAAACCGCTCACTGAGACCGAAATTGAGTACTACATCACCCACTACCGCCCGTTCGACAAGGCGGGAGCTTATGGCGTACAAGAATGGATTGGCATGATAGGGATTCCCCGCATCGAGGGTTCATTTTATACCATCATGGGCTTGCCGCTTCATAAAATTTACGAACTTTTGCGGCCCTTTATGGTACTATAACCGTTCGTCAAAAAATTATTTGAAAGCGAGTTTTCTGTGCGTATTTTTGTTGTACAGCACAGAAAATTCGCTTTTGCCATGAAACACCTACGACTCGTTTTGTTTTTAGTTACCGCTTCGCTCATGTCGGGTTGCAGCACGTATTTTTATCAATGGAAACCCGCTTCGGGCGACATCGCTTGGATAGACGGAAGAGAAGTGACGCGCGCCGAACAAAACGGCGTTGTTTTGGTCGCCTCATACGAGTTTGAAGATGCCCACAACGTTGTTTTGGACGTCGAAGTCAAAAATCGCACGCAGGCTTCGCTCTTGGTTGATCCCAATGATTTTCATTACATTCCTTTCGACACTAAAAACGACACCCTGCGCAGTGCTATCAACGCCTCCTACACGGCTTTCTACCGCGCCCTCAATCCCGAAGAAAAAATTCAACAAGCAACGTTGGACATCCAACGCGAAAAACGCCGTCTTGCCGCAGCTTCTATTCTGAATGGCGTTTTGTTGGTGGCAACTGTTGCCAGCGACATCAACTCGTCTAACCGACGCGATAAATCGTGGACGCAACGCGCCAACTCGCAATATGCCCACGCTCAAGCCTATAATTTTATCATTCAGAAACAAATTGCTGACGTCAATCTCCAACGAATCCGCACGGAACAACTACAACACGAACGCGCCAATTGGCAAGAAATGTCCCTGCGAAAAACTACCCTTCCACCCAACGAATCTATACGCGGTTTGGTGTTTTTGCCCAAAGACGAACGCGCATCTTCAGCTTGGCTGACCTACACTTCCCGCAGCGATTCCACCCAAATGCAGTTAAAGTTCTTGCAAGAAAAAATAAAAAGGAACTGAGTCAAGAGGTAAAAGGCCAAGTTGGCAAAGGGGGTTAGTTAGTTTCCCAATCAATCCCTTTTAGCAATACTTCGTACGCAAAAAGTCCGAAAACAAGAATGTATTCTAACCCTACCACTCGGAGGTTTTCATGGTAGGGAGACGAAGCATAGGCCACGTACGTCAAAGGCAACATCAGCGACCAAATCACAGGATACCAATGTCTTGTAACTGCCCCCAACGCCACAAGGGTCGTGATGTACCACGGGTGTACGGTCGTGGCTAAAAAGAAATATACGGTCAGCGAAAGGAGCATTTTTTCGGCGAGGCTGCGTTTTTGAAATGCTAACCAACTCACCGTTCCTAAAGTGATCAAGGACAAAATAGGCCCCAACGATTGAATAAGGTTATAGCCCGTTATCCAATAGCCCACTTCCCGTAAGAGGTAATACACACTGGCATTGAATTCGAACTTTTGAAAATATAAATCAAGGCTTGCTCCGACGTTGGTAAAAAGGCTTTTACTCAAAAAAGGCAGAAATAAACCAACCATTGTTGCCCCCACTACTCCACCGTAGATTATTCCTTTTTGCCAACCTATCCGCCGTACCAGCAACGGTAGAAAAATCAGCGGCAGCAGCTTTACCGATGCCCCCAGCCCCAACGCCATGGCGGATGCTGTCAAATAAGAATCCTTGAACCAAGGGCGATTGAGCCAACGCAAAGCCAGCAACACAAAAAACAACGTCACGGCTTCGAAATGTAAGTTGCCAGTCAGTTCTACAATCACCAGCGGGTTCAAGGCATAGGCCAAACCGTTGATTTTCCGCTTCGCCGATGGTTGAATGCCAAGATTTTGGGGTGATGATAACAACCAGCAATTCCCCACCTCAGCCATGAGAATGATAACGCGCATCACAACCACCGAAAGTTGGACATTATCCCCTCCAATCCAGGCTGCTATGCCAAAAAACAACTGGTTAAGAGAGGGGTAAACTGTAAAGTAATTAGGGGAATTAAGCCCTTCGTACAAAGTTGTATTTAGATTTGCTGATAAAAAAATGGGTGAATGAAGCAAGTTGGAAGGAAGATAGAGGTAGGGATTAACACCCGCCACCAACAGGCGTCCGTCCCACACAAAACGAAAAAAATCATCGGATAAAACAGGCGTTGAAAACAGAAAAACAAGCCGTAAAAGCACGGCAATTCCCATCCACCAACGCGTTTGCGCCGCATCCCACGAGCGAGTTGCGACAAGTCCATACACCAAAAATAGGCTTCCATACACCAAAATCAACGTTTTTGACTGTGTACGGTCTATTTCATAGCCAATCCACCAATAACCAATCCCACCACTCAACAAAACTAGCAGCATCCACCCTATTGGCTGTTTGGCAGGCAATGTGTGAAGGGGTAATTTGGGGGTTTGATGACGCTGAAAGAGGGGCATAAAGTCGTTGAATACAAGTGATCAGCAACAAAGGTCGGTTTTTTCTTCAAAATTAGTTTGTAAACTTTTGAAAGTTTCCGTACCTTTGCGGACTCGTTTTGAAATCAAGGATTTACAGGTAATAAAAGGCATAAGAAATGAAACGTACATATCAACCTTCAAACCGCAAAAGACGTAACAAGCACGGATTCCGTGAGCGTATGTCTTCTGCTAATGGCCGCAAAGTATTAGCAGCTCGTCGCAAAAAAGGCCGTTGGAAATTGACAGTTTCTGACGAAAAGCGTCACAAGCAATAATTCATTGGTTTAGAGTTTGAAGTTTAGGCTTGTCTTTTTAAGGTCAATGCTTTAGCTTGATGCTCGATGCTAAAATGAAGCAAACTTTCCCAAAAGCAGAGCGCCTCTGTAGCCAAAAAACCATAGGGCGCTTGTTCGAAAAAGGTAGTACGGAAGCAAAAACGTCCTACCTTTTTCCATTTAAGGTATTTTATCTAGTTGATTCGGATGTCCCCTCGAATCAACCTCCTCAAGTCTTGTTTTCGATTTCAAAGCGCAATTTCAAAAAAGCGGTTGATCGAAACCTCCTACGCCGTCGTTGTAGAGAGGCGTATCGAAAGAATAAACATCTTTTCTTTTCTTCTCCTGAGCAGCGCCCACCAAGCTACATTGCGTTTATTCTTATTGCCAAAACAAAAGTGGAATACGACACCATCGAACGCGGCTTACAAAAGCTCATTGTGCGTCTCAGTCAGGATTTGTAAATGTGGTTTCTACTGTTAAATTTGTGTTAAGAATACCTTTAGCGTGTTAAAATTGTTTACACGACTCGTAATTTCGTCGCCGTAATAAAAATCCATGCTATGAGCGCTGCCAAATCGGCTCAAATCGCACACAAAGTTTTAGTCGTCGATGACGACCCAGATATTGTTGAGCTACTTGAATACAATTTAGAAAAAGAAGGTTACGAAGTAGCCACCGCTGCCAACGGAAAAATGGCCATTGAAACGGCTCGCTCGTTCATCCCTGAACTGGTCGTTCTCGATATTATGATGCCTCAAATGGACGGCATCGAAACAGCCCGCCAACTGCGAGCAATCCCCGATTTTAGAAATACCTACATCTTATTTTTGACCGCCCGCTCGGAAGAATATTCGGAAGTAGCCGCTTTCGAGATTGGGGCCGACGACTACCTGACCAAGCCCATCAAGCCGCGTGCGCTGATGAGCCGTATCAATGCGCTTTTTAGAAGAGAAGCCCAAAAATCTGAGCCCGAGTCCCAAATTGAGATTGCGGGCTTGCACATCAACCGTAAAAACTATACGGTTACGAAGGGCGATAAAGCGGTTGTTTTGCCCAAGAAAGAGTTTGAATTGTTGTTCTTTTTAGCCAATCACCCCAACAAGGTATTCAACCGCGAAGAGTTACTTCAAAAAATTTGGGGAGCCGACATTTATGTACTCGAACGAACCGTCGATGTACACATTCGTAAAGTCCGCGAAAAAGTCGGTGAAAATTACATCAAAACCCTCAAAGGCGTCGGGTACATGTTTACCGACGAATAGAAATTCCTAGCGATCCACTTCGCCCATTACGACGTCGATAGAACCGATAATAGCCACCAAATCAGCGAGCATAGCACCGCGTGAGATTTCGGCAATGACCGATAAGTTGTTGAACGAACACGCTCGTGCTTTGCATCGCACAGGAATATCCGACTTCCCATCAGTACGGAAGAAAAAGCCCAGTTCTCCCTTGGGATTTTCGGCTCTTATATAAAAATCCATCGCCTGAGGGCGAATTTTCTTCGGTACTACAGCCTGCGGGTCAAAGTCAGGCGTGCGGCGGTGCTCTCCCAACAGTTTTTCTACACACTGTTCGATAAGACTAAGAGATTCCCAACACTCCTGCACCCGAACGTAGTTTCTATCCCAACAATCGCCAACAGTACCCACAAGTCCTTCACCAATGGGTACGTTAAATTCCAACTCAGGATAGACCGAATAACCATCCACTTTACGCAAATCCCAACGCAAGCCCGAACCGCGCAATACTGGCCCTGAGCAGCCATAATTGATGGCCACGGGGAGCGGCAAAACGCCTACATTGGCCGTACGCTCCACAAAAATTTTATTATCAATGACCAACTGCTGGAGTTCCTTCAATTTAGGTTTGAGGTAGCTTACAAATTCTTGACAACGCTCCTCAAAACCCACTGGCACATCGTAAAATAGACCTCCTATCCACACATAATTATAGAGCATTCGAGCACCTGAAAGCCACTCCAACATCCGTAAAATATGCTCACGATCGCGCATCAGCCACAAAAAAGGCGTGTAAGCTCCAATGTCCATGGCGTACGTTCCGATGGCTACGAAGTGCGAAGCCAAGCGGTTTAGCTCTGCGACCAACACCCGAATGTATTCAATACGCTTTGGAATATCTTTCTCAATCCCCAACATTCGTTCGACACCCATCACGTAGGCATGTTCGGAGTTGATGGCCGCCACGTAGTCCATCCGATCCACGTACGGAATGATTTGGTTGAAAGGCAGCGACTCGGCGTGTTTCTCAAAACAGCGGTGTAAATAGCCCAAGTGAGGCACTACATCCACGATAATTTCACCATCCGACACCACTTCCAGCCGCAATACCCCGTGGGTTGAAGGGTGCTGCGGGCCTAAGTTAATCACCATTTCTTCCGACTTTAGCTGGTCGGCGGTGTATTTACTCGGTTCCGAAATGTTCAAATGCTCAGGTTGGTAATCGTATTGTACCGTTGAAGTAGCCATAACAATGGGTCGAATTGAGGATGCAAGTTAGCAAGAAAATCCTTCCACCTCTCCCTTATTGAGCCATTGCCTTTGTATATTTGTCACGGACGAAGAGACGAAAGCGCTATGCACGAGATAGAACCTTTTTATAATTGGGAAAAACATTATGTGGCGGCCAACGACCGAAAATCTCCTTTTTATGGTCGCGACTATAACTTAAATCAGTACGAACACGATATTTACGGGTATTACATTCACCCTTTGTGGGACGAAATAGACTCCGAGACGCTCTATGTCAAGATTTTATTCGCTGACTACAAGAAGAAGTTTGCCGTCATTGAGTTGTTTGGGGAATGGAACGACACCCTCCACAACGACATCATGCACTTCAAACGCAATGTCATCGACCATTTATTATCCCAAGGAATCAACAAATACATCCTCATCGCCGAAAATATTCTCAACTTTCACGGTTCTGATGACGAATACTACGCCGAGTGGTTTGATGAAATTGAAGACGGCTGGATTGCCGTGGTGGGTTCTCGCGACCATACCGAGCGCGAATGGAAACGCTACCGCCTCGACTACTACCTCAATTTTGGGGGTACTCTCCACCTCGAAAACTGGCGCACGTTACAGCCTCAACCTTTTTTTGAGTTGGTTCAAAGTTTGATTGTACGGCGATTGATGTAACTATTCCTCGGCATCAAGCACTGCCAGCAAATCGCACATGGTATCTACCATTTGATGATACTTTTTGGCACTTACTGCTTTTTCAAAACGCACCTGCATTCCTTGCATTTCTTCGTTTAAATCTAGCAAAAACTCTTTGCCACGATCACCCAAAAAAATGATGCTCGCTCGGGCATCTTTCTCGCTTGGGCAGCTGTAAACGTAACCCGTTTCTTCTAACTCTTTGACGGCCTTACTCATCGCCTGCTTGGTCACCTCTAGTTTTTTGGCCAACTCACTACTCGTTACTCCCTCTTCTTCGATGTTGACCAACAACGAAATCGAGCTCATCTTAATATCTGTGTAGCCACGTTTCTCTAAAAGTGGGGCGATGTGAAGATGAACGTGACGTTTAAGCCGCCACAGAAGCCGCCCAATGGAGCGCTGACGCATTGATTCAAACTTCTCAAAGCTATATGTTCGTCCCGAAGCAAGTACTTTTTCCATGTTACAAATCTATTGGAATACAGGTTATTAAAAAATAGCACTCAAATTTTAATCCAATTTTTAGTCAACTTATTTGACTTTATTAGTCAACTTGGTTTACCTTTGCTGTCACAAATATAGTCAACCAAGTTTACTTATATTAACTTTTTGGCCAAACAACTTATTGTTCACTTTCGATAAAAAACTAAACGCCATGGATAACACTTCACCCAAAAGTCCCTTCAAAAAATTGCTTCCCCTTGGTATCGTCATTGCAGTGCTGGGCGTAGGAAGTTTTTACGGTTTTCAATCGTATCGTTACAATCAAACCTACGAAACCACTGACAACGCCCAAATAGAGACTAAAAACTCTCCTGTGCTTGCTCGCGTGGCAGGATATGTACTCGAATCGAACGTGGAAGACTACAAAAGTGTACGTGCCAACGACCGCCTCATTGAGATTGATCCGCAAGAATACCAAATGGCCGTAGCCCAAGCCGATGCCGACTTACAACAAGCAGTAGCCGACATCGAAACCGCCAAAGCAACGCTTCGCAATGCCCAAGAGGCTTCTAAAGTAGCCAAAGCCAACGCCGATGTGCAAGCTAGCCGCAAAACGAAAGCCACTGCCGACGTGACGCGCGACAAAAACTTGTACGAAGGTGGCTCTACTACCAAAAAAATACTAGACGATAGTCAGGCAAACTTAGAAGTGCAAGCTCGCCAGTATGATGCCGCTTTAGCCCAAGTAAATCAGTCGAAAGTAGCAGAAGGGGCTGCTTTGGCTGCCATCAGAAAAATGGAGTCGGTGGTCAAAGTAAAGCAAACCGTGCTCGACCAAGCCAAATTACGTTTGTCATATACCCACATCGACGCACCTGTATCGGGTAAAACGGGCAAAATCAACGTTGCCAAGGGGCAGTATGTGCAGCCTGGGCAAAACTTATTTACGATTGTCAACGAGTCAACGTACTGGGTAACGGCCAATTTTAAAGAAACCCAACTCGAAAAAATGCGCGTAGGCCAAGCCGTTGAGCTCAAAATTGATGCGTATCCAACGTTAAAAATCAGTGGTAAAATCCAAACTATTTCTGACGCTACAGGCGCAAAATTCTCACTTCTTCCTCCCGACAACGCTTCGGGTAACTTCGTAAAACTTACGCAACGCGTTCCCGTGAAAATTGAGATTCAACACCCTGAACAATTCAAAGAACTTCTTCGCGCGGGTTTGAGCGTCGAAGTAGCCGTAAAGGTTAAGTAGTCTTGAGGGTTTAGGTTAGAAAACACACACTATGAAAAGATGGATTGTTGTCATCACGGTCATCACAGCGGCCGTTATGGAACTGATAGACACCTCGATTGTCAACGTAGGTATTTATCAGATGGCGGGCAACTTAGGCGTGACCATTGAAGATATTTCGTGGGTCATTACGTCGTATGCCATCGCCAACGTTATTATTATTCCGCTAACAGGTTTTTTGCAGAACTACTTTGGACGTAAAAACTACTTTGTAGCCTCCATTGCCCTCTTTACGTTCGCCTCCTACTTGTGTGGGATTGCTGATACGTTGCCTTTGTTGGTCTTAGCTCGGTTTTTGCAAGGGGTAGGCGGAGGAGCATTGCTCTCGGTGTCGCAAGGGTTACTGTATGATTCATTTCCGATTCACCAACGCGCCATTGCTTCGGCAGTATTTGGGATGGGTATTGTGCTTGGGCCTACCTTTGGGCCTACCCTCGGCGGGTTTATTATCGACAACTACCACTGGAGTTGGATGTTTTTTATCAACGTTCCGATTGGGATTGTTGCCTTCTTATTAAGCTATATCTACATCGACAAAAAACCCGAAGAGCATCACATCGACCGTAGCAAAATAAAGATTGATTATTTGGGAATTGTTTTGCTTTCTATTGGCATCGGATGTTTGCAGTACGTACTCGAACGCGGCGAAGCCAACGACTGGTTTGAAGACCCAGCGATTGTCATTTGTACCCTTGCTTTGGTGGTTTCCCTGGCGACCTTTATTTGGTGGGAATTAAAAATCACCAATCCTGTAGTAAACCTGCGGGTGCTGAAAAACCGCAACCTTTTGCTGGGCTCTATTCTTGTCTTTGTGATTGGTATCGGACTTTTTACGTCGGTATTTATGTACCCTTTGTTTGTACAACGGATTATTGGCTATACTGCCACCCAAACGGGGCTTTTGCTTATCCCTGGCGCAGGAATTACGCTTTTTATTTTCCCAATTGTGGGACGATTAATTTCCAAAGGAGTTCCGCCACGCTCCATTGCAACGGTGGGTTACCTTGCATTTGCACTTTTTTGTTACCAAATGTCTATCATCGACCTCAACGCATCCCCTGCGATTTTGATGGGGGCCTTGATGATTCGTGGCGTAGGGCTTGCCCTTTCTAACGTTCCGCTCATCAACCAATCGATTTCGACCTTGACGCCCCAAGAAATGCCAATGGGGATCGCCATCACCAACATGATTCGGCAGATTGGGGGCGCTGTCGGGGTGGCACTTGTCAATACCTATATTGCCCAACGCCTTCCGCTCAATGCCATGAACCTTTCGGCGCACCTACAGCCTGGCGATATGCTTACCCAAGAACGCCTTACCACGATGTCACAATCACTCGTGGCTCGGGGTATCAATCCGCTAGATGCGCTTCAACTTTCGTACGGCAACCTCAATTTGGCCGTCCAAAAACAAGCCTTGATGCTCTCTTATTTGGATGTGTTTCAGGTAGCTACGATGTTTTTTATTGTCACATTTCCTTTATTATTTCTCCTAGAAAAGAAAAAAATGACGCCTCAAACCGCCAAAGCTGCGGCTGATGCTTCTCACTAATTGACGATACATCCAATGAAAACTTATTTTAAAACCTTCGTAGTGGGCGTACTTGTACTAGCGTTAAAGAACGCAAGCATCGCACAAACTCCCACCTCTTTGACCACCTTGGTTCAGCAGTCTTTTCAGCATTTTCCCAAACTCAAGGAGGCCGAGCAACTCATCAAAGCGGGTGAACTGCGGGTTGATGTCGCAAAAACAGCCCTTTTGCCTTACGTCAATGCCAATGCTTCTTACAGTTACGTGGCCCCTACAATGAAAGCGACCTTACCCCTACCTGAAGGCACGCGTGAGATTCAGTTTATGCCCAACCACAACGTCAACGTGGGCGTCAGTGCAGGGTATGGTTTGTATGACTTTGGGAAAACTGATTTGACCATTCGCCAAGCCCAAGAAAATGTGTTGAGCGCTCGCCATACGCTAGAGTTAAACCGTCACAACTTGGCCTATCAAATTGCCCAGTTGTATTACACCATCGCCTTTTTGGAAAAAAGTAAGCAGGTGCAGCAAGACGTCATCCAAACCAGCGAAAGCGTACTGAAACAAATCAGTCAACGGGTGCAAAATGGCGATGCGTTAGAGTTTGACATCGTTTCTCAACAAGTAAAGTTGAAACTCGCTCAAAACCGTAAAGTTGATTTCCAAAATCAGATTGACAAGCAGAAAATCACGTTGAGCTACCTTACGGGCTTACCAGTCAGCGAAATTGCTTCTGCCGACTTAGCATTAACACTTGACCTGCATCTTCCGACCAAAGAAGCATTGACGCAGCTATTTAATGCCAACAATAAAGACGTTCAATTAGCGAAAGACCGCATTCAAAGTGCAGAAACAGAAGTGGCGATTGCGGCCAAAGCCCACTTACCAACGTTGATGCTCACAGGAAGTGCAGGCGAAAAAAACGGTTACATGCCTAACGTTAATCAGCTGCGGTTCAATATTGCAGCTGGCTTGAGCGTCACGGTACCCTTGTACGTAGGGAAGCGCTATGACATCCAGCGCAAAGCGGCTTTAGTGAATTTGGAAGCGACGAAATATAACCTTGAAGCCGTGAATGCGACCCTTCAAAAAGACGTTGAAATGGTACTTACTGACCTAAAAAGCAACGAACAGCGCCTCGAAAACGTGAGAATTCAGGTCACTCAAGCCGAGCGCGCCCTTGCATTGGCTCAAAATCGTTTACAAAATGGCACGATTACAGCCGTAGAGTTAGACAATGCCCAAACTTCCATTGAAGAAGCTCGTTTGGCAGAACTTACCTATCAGTTTCAATGGTTCATTAATCAACTGGAATTAAAACGTTTGACGGGAGACGAATTTTCGAAAAATTGATTGTAGGCAACTAACCATTAGCGCTTCCTTTCGCCCTTTTAGGAAATTCACCTAGAAGGGCTTTTTTGTGTCGTTCATTCCTAAAATGCTGAAAAGTATTTTTAGGGCGGTTTGTGCCTTTTTACTGAAAATGACACACTTATGGCTACCTCTCGTCGTCGATTCATCCAAACGCTTGCTGCTACCAGCGCTGTTGTAGCTTCCAAATCTTCTTGGGCCAAAACCTCAGCTGCATCCTTAATTTCGTGTAATCAATATTCGTGGTTCACCTTTTATGAACGCGAAAAACGCAGTTGGGGCGAAAACCTCGACACTTCACTTTCCGAATACGTCAAGTCAGGTTTAAAAGCCTTTGAACCCAGTTTTTATTCCACCAACGACGTCAAAACGCTGGCACCTCTTTTAAAAAAATACCAATTGGCTCTTCCCTCGGCTTACATTGGGAGTATTTTACACGAAGACGCCGAAAGCCAAAAAACCATCGAAACGGCTATTGCCATTGCCAAAGAAGCCAAGCCGTTGGGTTTGTCGATTTTGGTCACTAGCCCCAACCCCATCCGTTGGGGAGGGGCCGAAATCAAAAGTGACGCGCAGCTAATCAAACAAGCCAAAAACCTAGACTTGCTAGGTTCTGAGTTAAAAAAACAAGGCATTACCCTCGCCTATCATACCCACGACGCGGAGTTTAAGGCAGGCGCGCGGGAGTTTCATCACATGCTACAAAATACGCATCCAGAAAATGTCAGCCTGTGCTTGGACGCACATTGGATATACCGCGGGGCTGGCAACTCCCAAGTTGCGCTATTCGATATTGTAAAAATGTACGGAAAACGCGTAGTGGAACTTCACATACGGCAGTCGGTGGGGCAAATTTGGGGGGAAACGTTCGGCGAAGGCGACATTGATTACCCACGACTTGTCCGTGAATTGAAAACCATGAACGTCAAGCCTTTACTCGTCTTGGAACAATGTTTAGAAGCCCAATCTCCCAACACGCTCAACGCCATTCAAGCCCATCAACAAGACCTTGCTTACGCTCAAAAAGTTTTTAAGGGGTGGGTATAAACAAAAGAGCCAGAGAAGATATCTTCTCTGGCTCTCCGTCTATTCCTAAACCCTTTACCTTATGAAAAAACAATTACTCTTTTTTCCTTGACTATTTACTCTTTGCGTCGGAGACGCTTTGTCATTTGTGAACCAAATAATAGTTTGGTTCAGGCTATTTTCTGATTTTTGGCTATAGCCATTAAAAACTTTGAGTACATTCAGCTCATTAGTTCTGAACGACACTACCTGATTCTACGGCTTTCCGAACCTCCTCTTTCAATCGTTGGTTAGCCACAACAACTACTTCAACTCGCTGATTTTGGCGACGCCCATCCAGCGTTTTGTTTGACACTTTAGGCGTCGTTTCTCCAAAGCCCTCTGTTACGATTCGCAATTGGGGAACTCCATGTGCTTGCAAAAAATCGGCTAAAGCTTCCGCCCGTTTCTCAGAAAGCGCTTGGTTTACTTTCAAACTTCCTTGAGAATCAGTGTGTCCTGCTACCAATATTTCAGTGTCTTTGAAATCTTGTAATACCTGCGCAAGTTTTTTTACAAACGGTTGTGGGTCGTTCCATAACACATACGAGCCTTCAGGATATAAAATAGCGGATTGAAACGTGATTTTAATGCCTTCTCCCAAGCGTTCAATTTGGGCGATACTTCCTAGCTGTTGGCGTAGCTGGATGGTTTGCTGTTCCATGTATTGTTCAATACGAGTACCCGGCAAACCACCCACTACTGAAGCGCTTATCGCGTAATTGGCAGGATCTTTCGATTTACTTTGCCCATGTTTGGCAGGTGAAACCGTTTTTCCCTTAGTTCTTGATAGAAAGGATGTGGACGTACAGTCGGAAAGCCCTATGATCAATGAAAAACTCACCGATACAAACAAGAGACTTTTAACCGTTTTTTTTGTTGTATTCATGGCTGACAAAAAAACTTGGTTAGTGAAAAAGGAGCTTTTGAGTTTTCAATGCTCAAAAGAGCCTCATTGCTCAACTCCGTGTTATTGTCATTGCTGTTAATCTGACCTTAGTTGTAAAATACTTATGCCACGGTAGTTTTAGAACTTCACTAGGGAGATATGGGGAATTTGGGGAATTTTTGAGCAAAAAAATCCCCACTTAGTTGGTAAGTGGGGAGGATATCAAACGAAATTTGGCTTTTACCACAAATGATGCACCTGTGGTTTTATGTATTTAGCGTAAATTTCATTCACTGATTGCAATTGTGCTTGGGTCAAATCAGGAATCGTGAGCGCTTCCAAATTGGCAGTTGCTTGCGTAGGATTAGAAGCTCCTGGGATAATAGTGCTCACTGCCGAATACCCCAAAATCCAGCGCAAAGCCACAGGAGCAAGGTTTTCGTGCGAAGGGAATACCGCTTTGAGTTCTTCTACCGCAGCTAATCCTGTTTCATAATCAATACCCGAAAACGTTTCCCCTTTGTCAAAGTGTTCTCCGTTGCGGTTAAAAAAGCGGTGGTCTCCTGCCGTGAAGCTCGACAACTTCGAAAATTTACCCGTCAATAACCCACTGGCCAAAGGCACACGCACAATGACCCCGATGTTTTTCTTTTGGGCTTGCTCAAAAAACAATTCCGACGGACGCTGGCGAAACATATTGAAGATAATTTGAACCGTAGTCACGTTGTCGTACTCAATGCCTTTGAGTGCCTCTTCTACTTTTTCAACGCTGATCCCCAAGTTCAAGATTTTTCCTTCTTCTTTGAGACGGTCAAACAACTCAAAAATTTCGGGACGATAATACACCTCCGTGGGCGGACAATGGAGTTGAATCAAATCTAGTGTTTCTAACCCCATATTTTGGAGACTATCTTCCACAAACTTGCGCAATACCGCAGGCTGGTAGGCTTCACTTACGTGCGGGCTCAGTTGGCGGCCGCATTTGGTGGCAACATAAATACGTTCGGAGCGGCTTTTTACAAATTTACCCACGGCTTTTTCACTTTCACCCGCACCATATACATCGGCCGTATCAATAAAATTGATGCCCGAATCGACGGCCGCATGGAGAATTTTCTCCGCATTTTCGTGGCTAAAATCATCCCCCCATTTTCCGCCTACCTGCCACGTTCCTAAGCTGATTTCCGAAATCTCAAATCCAGTTTTTCCTAATTTTCTGTAATTCATTGTCAATTTTGTTTTTGGGTTACTCGCAGTCAGACGATAGTCAGACTGCACTACCAAATAGCTACGGTCTGACTGTCGTCTGACCTCATTCATTCCACGCATTCATGCCAGGGGTAAGCGGCATACACGCGATATATTTCCCTGGAATTGGATCATAGCCAAGCACTTCTTTCCCGATTTTTTGAGAGGTAAAATACCCAAGAAGGGTTAATTCTTTCACTCTTCTAAAAAACGGCGTGGGCGAAGGTGGTGCCAAACGAATACCCCATACCGATGACGGTAACTTCTCCGCTTCCGCATCTAGTTTGGTCAAAAACTCTTTTCGTTGTTCAGGCGTACATTCCACAAACGACTTCCCGTAGGCTTTTTCACAATCTTCTTCCAATTTTTCTAAACCACCCACAAAATCCTTTTGTTCTTCTTCCGAAAGCAAATCTTTCAACATTTTGTCAATAAACTGCGGAACCCCTAGCTCTTTGGCTCCTAGCGTTTTGGTTTTCGGGAGAATTGTTTCTGCAATTTCGGCAATACTTGCCGCTTGATTATTGGTCAAAAAAGTGGGTTTCCAGTCTAGTTTTGCCTCTTGGGAGCAGGCCATAAACACCTCACTCAACGTAGCCGTGGAAACAGCATAGCCCAAAAACAGGGCTGATGATTTTATAATATCTCTGCGGTTCATGCGATTGGGAGTTAGAGATTTTTACGATTTAATTCTTTGACGGCAAAATCGGCGGCACGCGCCGTAAGCGCCATGTACGTAATTGATGGGTTGACACAGCTCGAAGAAGTCATGCAAGCACCATCGGTCACAAAAACATTTGGAACCGCATGAAGTTGGCTATTCGCATTGACCACCGACGTTTTTGGGTCGCGGCCCATCCGCGCCGTCCCCATTTCGTGAACGCCTACGCCAATTCCACCCGAATAGTCAAACGGGGTTACATTTTTCAAACCTGCATTTTCAAGCATTTCTACGGCATCTTCTTTCATCTGCTTACGCATCGCCATTTCGTTTGCCTTAAACTCAGCGTCGATGCTCAACGTTGGCAAGCCCCATTTGTCTTTTGCGTCATGGTTGAGGGTTACTTTGTTTTCGTGGTAGGGTAAACATTCTCCAAAACCTACCAACGACATCCCCCAACTACTTGGCGCAAACAAGCCATCTTTAAACTCGGCACCTACCCCGCCGCCGCTGATTCCACCGCCCCAATTACCACGGCCTCCCGCGCCTTGGTAATCATAGCCTCGAATAAAATCTTTCATTTTGGAAGCTTCGTCGAGGTTGCGGTAGCGTGGAATAAAAATCCCATTGGGGCGGCGGCCTTTGTAGTATTGGTCTTCAAACCCATCATAACTACCCATTGCCCCCACTCGATAGTGGTGGTCCATTAGGTTATGTCCCAATTCGCCACTGTCATTTCCGAGGCCGTTGGGGAAGCGACTTGACGTAGAGTTTAGCAAAATTTGCGTAGTTCCAAGGGTAGAAGCATTTAGGAAAATAATGCGCGCGTAAAACTCTATTTCTTCTTTGGTTTCGGAGTCAATCACTTTTACGCCTTTCGCTTTTCCCAATTTCTCATCATAAATAATAGAAGCAACTTGCGAATTGGGACGCAAGGTTAACTTGCCTGTAGCATCGGCGGCAGGGAGTGTCACGGCATTGCTACTAAAATACGCTCCAAAAGGACACCCTCTTGAGCAACGGTTACGGTTTTGGCATTGGCCACGCCCGTTGATAGGCTCGGTCAAGTGCGCTACGCGTCCAATCGTCAAATGGCGGCCTTTGTACGTTTTTTCAATGCTTCCTTTGACGTGTTTTTCGAGGCAATTTAGCTCCATGGGAGGCAAAAAATGCCCGTCGGGTAAGTGTGATAGCCCTAATTTTTCTCCGCTAATGCCCACGTATTTTTCAACGTAGGTGTACCAACTTTCAAGGTCTTTATAGCGAAGAGGCCAATCTACACCAATGCTTTGTT
Source organism: Runella limosa DSM 17973 (assembly GCF_000482465.1). Classification (GTDB taxonomy): domain Bacteria; phylum Bacteroidota; class Bacteroidia; order Cytophagales; family Spirosomataceae; genus Runella; species Runella limosa. The sequence goes on along the minus strand of NZ_KI519420.1, from coordinate 268,346 downwards.
TTACATTGGCCTCAAAATCAAGGTCGCTCCAACGGTAGCACTGCTTCCCCCAAAGCAACGAACGCCCTCCTACCTGATTTCCACGAATCCAGTCAAAGCGTTTTACTTCGGTGTAAGGGCTATCGAGGTCGTTGTTATAAAAATGCTTGTTAGATTCATCAATAAAGCCACTCCGAACCTGAATATGGTATTTCTTTTTATCTTCATCGGTCAGCTTACCACGGTGTTCAAAATCCCAGTGGTCTTTATTCATCGTAGGGTAGTCTTCCACGTGACGTACCATCCGTCCTCTTTCCAAGACAAGCGTCTGCAACCCTTTCTCACACAGTTCTTTAGCAGCCCATCCGCCACTAATTCCTGACCCAATCACAATGGCATCGTAGGTATGGGTTTTGTTTACTTTTATATTAAAACTTGGCATAGGTTAATTAGATATTAGAATAGTGAAATATGTTTGCGAATATAACTATTTAATTGTCGGCCTGACAATTAAGATAATTTAATACCCTAGAAAAATTAAAGCAGAACTTTTTGAAAAAATTGTATGTATATACATATATTTACATCATACTACGCTCTACGACAACAAACATCTTGTTTAGCAGCATTTTATGAAATAAACTCATGAAGAGAAACGAATTTATCAAAAGCATTATTGGAGGAGCAATAACCATGGACTCATTAAAAGATTTGTATAAATGGAACGAACAGTTGGCCACCAAAGACGCGCTTATGCCGATGCTCTTCGTTGGTCACGGTTCGCCAATGAATGGTATTGAAGAAAATGAATTTAGCGACGGCTGGAAACGTTTAGGAAAAGAAATACCCGTCCCAACGGCCGTTTTGGTCGTATCGGCGCACTGGTACACGCGCGGCACCAAAATAACGGCCATGAACGCCCCGCGTACCATTCACGATTTTGGGGGCTTTCCACGCGCACTTTTTGAGGTTCAGTACCCTGCCCCAGGAAGTCCTACTTTGGCCAAGGAAGCAGCCTCTTTCGTCAAAAAAGCCCAAGTCGGACTTGACCATGAATGGGGACTCGACCACGGAACGTGGACCGTAGTGCGTCACATGTACCCTAAAGCCAACATTCCAGTATTGCAGCTGAGTATTGACTATACCCAACCACCGCGTTATCATTATGAACTGGCGAAAGAATTAGCGGCTTTGCGCAAAAAAGGGGTGCTAATTATTGGAAGTGGAAACATGGTTCATAACCTTGGGATTCTCAACTGGCAATACACCGAACGTGGTTACGATTGGGCGATTGAAATGAATACCAAATTCAAAAAGTTAATCGTCGAAAATGACCATGCTCCGCTGATTAATTACGAGAAATTGGGTAAAGCCGCTTTGTTGTCGGTTCCATCCCCTGATCACTACTTACCCTTGTTATATATTTTGGGCTTAAAAGAAGAAAAAGAGCCTACCAGCTTCTTCAACGACAAAACTGTTTTAGGCTCTATTTCAATGACTTCGGTGAAGGTTGGATAGGGGGTGCGGTTGTGAGCAACCGCACTCACGGATTGCTCACAACCAGCTTCACTTACAATTCAATTACTGCTTTGATGACTCGGCTTTCAGGCAGAAGAAGGGTCTCAAATGAGTCGATGAGGGAATCAAACGACACGCGATGAGAAACCCATGGGTGCGTATCGAGAGTGCCATCTTCCATGGCGGCAATGATACTGTGAAAGTCCTCAGGAAGCGCATTGCGGCTGGCTAAGAGGGTAACTTCTTTTCGGTGAAACTCAGGGTCATTGAAAGTCACTTCACCCTGAAAAAGTCCCACGAAAGTCAATCGACCGCCGTGAGCTACGTATTTGAAGGCTTGCATCATCGACGCTGGATTTCCTGTGGCGTCAAAAACTGCAGTTGGCAAATCGCCATCCAACACGCCACGAATAGCCTCAACTGGGTCAGTATCTTTCAATAGTATGGTTTCGTCCACCTTGAGTTGTTGTTTGCAAAAAGCCAAACGCCCTTCGTTCATATCCATCACGGCTACTTTGGCACCTTTGAGTTTGGCAAATTGAATCACGGACAGACCAATTGGCCCCGCTCCAATTACCAACACCAAATCATTCGCCTGTACTTGTGCTCGATTGACCGCGTGCGAGCCAATACCCAACGTTTCAACCAACGCTAGTTGCTCATAACTTAGGCTTTTTGACGCATATACTTTATTGGCGGGGACTTTCAGGTATTCACGCATTCCTCCGTCGGAGTGTACCCCCAATACCTGAAGTTTTTCACAGCAGTTGGTTTTACCATTGCGGCAAGCTTGGCATTTGCCGCAATTGATGTATGGCTCTACCGATACTTTATCGCCTACCGTCACGTTGTCAACACCTGTACCTATCGCCACTACCTCCGCTCCGAGCTCGTGGCCAAGGATACGAGGGTACGAAAAAAACGGTTGCTTCCCACGGAAAGCATGGTAGTCGGTTCCACAAATGCCAATGCGATGAATTTTTAAAAGAACTTCGCTGTCTTGAAGTTGGGAATCAACGTCTGTGTCAGACTGTTGAAATTGACCTGGGGAATTTAAAATGAGGGTTTTCACAAGATGTATTATTTAGGGGGTCACAAACCTAAAGAATCTTTGTGATACAACTTTACTGTGCCGTACTGAAACTTTTCGCTTTTCATTTGTTCCCAATCTCCATTGCATTCTCCGTAAGAAGGTCAAGCGCTTTATCAAGTCGCTTTGCCTCCAGCGCTCCTACCATTCGCGCTTGCAACTGAAGATTTTGGTCAAAAAAAACAGTCGTTGGATAGCTCAATTTCCCCTTTTCAGTACCTAGTACTTGTGCCAACTCGTGTACTCCCGTTTTGACTCCAGTCGGTTTAAATTTGTACGTACGTTGTAGAAACGTAATCGACTGAGTTTCCTCGGCATTCAGCCGAACACAATAAAATTTTTCTTGGAGTTTACTTGCAACAGTAGCATCTGAAAACGTGCGTAACTCCATCATTTTACAATACGTACACCAATCGGTATGAATAAACACCAACACGGGTCGGCGTTCTTTGCGGAGGCTGTCCGTTAAGTCTTCAAACGATGTCCAAAGGTTTGTTTGGGCTTGGATTTCTACCCCCAAAAGCCCAAACAAACCCATCAATGCAATCGTAATGCGCTTTTTCATTTGAATAAATTGTATCTAACGCCTGCAAAAAAGCGAATCCCTTGGTTGGGCGCATAGACATACGACGGGTCAAACGTAAGCGCGTACGGGTTATTGGGAGTCGGCACTACTTGCCCCGTTGCATCAAACGTTACTTGTTTATCAAACGGATCAAACGCCCGCGCAATGGCATCAGGCGTTGGGGTAAAATTGAGGAGATTTTTTACTCCTCCATAAATTTCCAACCCGTTGTTAAACTTCTTACCCAATTGAATATTTTGGAGACTCCACCAAGGCGAATATTCTGGACGCGGGTCAAGTGGCCCCAACACAGGCAATTTCATCGGGCCGTACAAGTTTCCTGTGTAATCAACCGAAAGACCAATTTGCGGGAAGGTATATGAGACAGACCATACGCCCGTAAATTTTTCGGTCAAAAGTTGGGTTTGTTTCACCAATGTCCCACTACCGTTGTCTTCTCGTTGGAATACATCCATGAGTGTCCCACCAGTCATAATTTTGAGGCCATTGGCAAGTGAAAGATCAATATTCAATGATAATCCACGCGAAACGGCGTTTCCGCTCAGGTTACTGTAAATGATTTTGTTGGGGTCAGTTAAATAATCAGGGATAATTCGGTTGTTGAAAAACGTATAAAACGCCGTCGCGTCTAACCCTACGTATCCACCGTTGCCTAAGAAAAACTTCCGTACGTAATTCACGTTCCCGTTCCAAGAGCGTTCAGGTTTCAATTCTTCGGTAAACTCTACTTTACGAGCTCCCGTCAAAGCAGCGTGGTCTTCGGTGAATACATTGGCCACCCGATAGCCGTTACCGACACTTGCACGAAGTACATTTTTCTTATCGGTGGAAGTCCATTTGTAATTAAAACGAGGTGTAAAGATGCTTCCGTGGATAGAGTTATAATCATAACGTGCTCCTAACAACAACTTATGATTGGCCGTAAGCGTGATTTCATCTTGAACAAACAACCCTGGTAGCAATACTTTCGAGGGTGCATTTTCACTATCGGCATAGGTAGCAGGGGTATTATCGTCGTAAAAGGTGTAGCGCAAAGCCGTTCCAACCAACAAATCGTGGCGCTCTTTGAGTTTTTTATCCCACGTAAACTGTCCAAAACCAATGTATTGCTGTGCTTGGTACGGGGTTGTTCCGTAGTACGAGTCTTGCAAGTGTCCATTGGCCGAAAACTGAAAGGTTATCTTTTCTTTCAAAGGCAATTGATACGCCCCAATTACCTCCCAACGTTTGGTATTGATACTTTCGGCATAAATTTCGTTGCTACCACGGTATTTGGGCGTCCACTGGGTTTGTCCTCCCCAACGGTCTTCATACACATACCGTCCGCCGAGCGTAAAAACACGGTTGTCTTTGCGGTCGATGCTAAACTTGTTGAAAAGGGAAATTCGGTTTTGTAGGGTAATATCGGTAAAACCGTCGCCGTTTTTATCGGTAGGGCGTTGAAAGTTAAAATAGTTGAGCCCAAACAACGACTGGATTTTTTCGCCTAGTTTATATTTCAACCCCAAGTCGGTATTGAACTCAGCCCACGACGTCCCCATTACATCGGCAGATACCAAGGGAGCTGACGACGGTTTTTTGGTAATGACATTGATCAAACCTCCCACTGCTTCCGACCCATACAAGGTGGAGGCAGGGCCTTTTACTACTTCTACGCGTTCGATTAAGGCACTTGGAATCCCGCTCAAGCCATACACCGTCGAAAGTCCCGATACAATAGGCATTCCGTCAATCATAATCATGGTGTAAGGGCCTTCCAAGCCGTTGATGTGGATGTCGCCTGTATTACAAACATTACAATTTAGCTGCGGACGAATCCCGTTGATATTTTGCAGGGATTCAAACAAATTGGGGACAGGATTTCGCTTAAAAAATACGGGCGTATAAATTTCGACTGGAACGGGACTGTCTAATTTCGAGACTTCTTTCATCGTTCCTGTTACCACCACTTCGGTAAGGGAATTTTCTAGTTCGTCTGTTTGCAAGGTCAGTTCTTGGAAAAACTTAGCTTCTGAAATGGTTACTGCTTTGGTAATGGTACGGTAACCTATCGCTGAAATCACCAACTGATACGAACCGTACTTGACGTTTTTGATTTCAAATACCCCTTTTTCGTCGGTAGTAGTACCGTATTGAGTATTTTTCAAGGCTGCCGTTCCAAATTCTAGGGGTTTACCTTTGACAGTTACCGTTCCTCGAATACTTCCTGTTTGGGCGAAAATAATGGTTGAGACTAGCAACAACGCTAGTAATAAGAAAAAATGCTTCATTGTGAGAATGCCGTTAGGTATCAATGCTCCACCGACCGAAGTTGCATTTCTGTCCAACAGAAATAAGCCACTTATTCGGCGATGCAAGCGTAAAAAATAGATGAATGGATACGCACCAACGCCACGTAGAGACGTGCGAAATGCGCATAAGAAATCAAGGAGGAACTATCTTCGTATGAGTAGTGTAGGTGCTTAAACCAATACAAGGCGGCTAGGAGCATCTGTTTATGCTACTGAATAATGACACAAAAAGGCGCATGACCGTCGTTTACAGACACACCTCTACCGCACCACCATCAAACGAAGATTAGCTTTGAGAAGTTGGCGGCCCTCGAAGGGAGAAATCTCCAAAAAAAGGAGTTCGATAGGCTGCTAATAAGTAAAATGAGGTACGAGGAGAATAATTGGTAACCAATCGCTTCAAGACTGCCAATGCCACCGATAGCGTAAGTGCGGCGTAGGTGGCGTTGGTCAACGAATCCAACAAAAACAATTCGTTTTTGGTGTGGTCGTTGGGCTGAAAAGGCGAATTAGGATTGGAAGCTTTGTAAGGGTGAGCGTGGGTAATCACCTTTCCACTCGACAGCTTGTGCGCATGACGAAACACAATACCATTGAGAAGCATCAAGGTGAATAACACCAAGAAGCCCTGAGCAATAGTTTGTCGTATGCGTTGATGAAAAAGCATGAAGTGGATGAATATTTCGTAAATCTAACCAGTATCTACGAGAAAAAGTTTATCTCTCGCAAATAATTAGCGGTTTCTCTGGTTTTTTCTACTTTTCCCCAATATTCTCTTGTAAACGTTCTATAAAACAAGTTTCTGAGGGGGGGGGGACAGATAAACATTGAAGTCGGGGTGTGGGGACGTTTTGACAAAAAGGAGAATTTTGATTTTGTTTATTTAATTTTGATTTTTGTATTTTTATAACACAAAGCAAAAACGCAATTGGTCATCATTTATTCGTTTTATAGGAACTCACGCAGAATACGACAAAATTGACTCAACCACTATTTAAACAATGACTCCCCTACTAAAAACTGAAGCTGAGTATAAGCAAGTAATGGCTGAAATTGAGACGTTTTTACAGAAAGCTACTCATAATGGAGGTTTTACAAGCCTTTCTCCCGAAGAAACAGAACGTCTCCGAAATTTATCTTTACAAGCAGAAGCTTACGAAGACGCTATCCCAATCATGCCTTTGCAAATCCCGACACCCCAAACGCTTTCTGACATGCTGAGTTTAAAAATGTTTCAGTTAAAATTGAAACAAAAAGACCTAGCAGCACTACTTGACATCACGCCTACCCGACTCTCAGAAGTGATGACGGGCAAGCGTAAAGTCAACATGGATTTAGCTAAACGACTTTATCAAAAATTAGCTATCGACCCTGCGTTTATTTTAGAACATGCCTAAAACTACTTCGCCTTGTTTTTCTCCTTGAAATAATACGAAACTACGATTTAGGCAAAATTTAGTCCCGTCGGGATGACATAATTTTAGGAACAAAGCAATACAGTTATCTGCTTTTGGCTCAAACGAAAAAAGATTATTTAAATATGCTTCGATTGGTTTTAGGGGCAATACTCATTGGACTGAGTGGTTGTGCCACTTTACAAAATCACTCCAAATACGAACTGGCAGATGGGATGTATAAGATAAAAGTGAATGGGCAGCGTTTTGATGCCTATATCCGAAACACAAACGATAGCATTGTGTTGTATCAGCCACATACCAAAATATCAAACCCTCTTCCTCCATTATCTACAACAAAACTCATTAATAACCAACAACTTATAAAATATTCGTTGGATATTGACGTGATGACATCTGTCTTTAAAATTCGCCCCAAAACCACCGATTTACCCACACAAATGAATAGCAATTTGAACGGGAATCTGTATTTGGGGTACCGAAAAGACATTTACCATATCAAATACGTCGAAAATCCAGTTTTTGACTTTCAAAGACAGGTAAACCACATTGGGTTTAGCGGGGGGGTATTTTTAGGTGTGGGAAACACCGCTATGAACGCTTCTACTGCCAATGGACTTGCGTATGATTATGACGGTATCGTTTTGCAGAAGGGTATTTCGGGTATTTTTGCTATCAATAAACTTACAATTGGGCTAAGTATCGGTACTGACCATTTGTTGGATAAAAATCGGACGATTTGGCAATACCAAAATAAACCTTGGTATGGCTTGATGTTGGGTTTGAACCTCAATTAACCCAACATCACTTTATAGCTTTCATCGTAGTTTAATTCATTAACATCCGATACAAAATCATGAATCGGTTTTAACGATATTTCGGTGCCCGTTTCTCCTTTTTCGGAATAATCGAAAGGATTGTCTAAGTCTTTGATTAGGAAGAGCATATAGGTTACCAAAAATGTGACCAACGAGGTTAGAAATACCGACACAACAAACGGGTTTATTTTGATAATGATAAGCCCTAAAGCAGTTAAAAATGCCATCGCTTCCACAATGGCATAGGCCGAGCCGATAAAATCTGTATCTCGAATGGTATCAATTCTTAGTAGGATTTTACGTAATTGGTTCTGCTCATTTTTCATTTTAATGATGTAATTGGCCTGAATGCCTTCGTTTTCCATTTCCACAAAGAAGTCATTCATGGAGCTGATTTTAGCCAACATCGCTTTGGTGCTTTCTTTTTTGTACACCCATTGAATGAGCATCATTGGAAGGTTTTTCTGAAACTCAACAAATGCCAAGGCTGCCTGAGAGTTCTTTCCTTTATAAATTGTGAGGGTATCGTCGAGTAAAGTACGCATCGAAGCAGCCAATTCGCTGGGTATTTTCTCACTTTCTTTATAATCAGAAAGTACACCGCTAATTAGAAAACCAATCAAAAAAATAGTACCCGCTACCAAGCTGGTAAACAGGGCATTAAGCTCCATAAAATCAACATCAAGTCGGTGAGTTAGGTACTTTAAAATCACAATAAAAACTACAATAGGCAAAATCTTGAAGGCGATTTTCCATTTCAACATTAACTTCATCTTAATTCAAAATTGGTGTTTATTAGGTAGTAGCTACCTAAGTAAAAATTTAAAAAGTTGCAAAGATATAAAATATCAATTCCTATAAACCATGTTGGTGTTTCATAAATCAAAGCTCCTTGACTTTATTTTTCTCTTTAAAATAGGCGTCTAAGGCTTTTTCTCCAAAAACATAAAACACAACGGGCGTGACGACCATATCGAGTAACGTACTGGAAATCAATCCTCCCAAAATGACCGTTGCCACGGGGTAAAGAATTTCTTTCCCCGCCGCTTGAGGATCAAGCGTAAGTGGGATAAGCGCCAAAGCAGCTACTAGAGCCGTCATCAGTACTGGCACGAGGCGTTCGAGCGAACCACGGATAATCATCTCTTTACCAAAGGTTTCTCCTTCATGTTCGACAAGGTGGATGTAATGCGAAATCATCATGATACCGTTGCGGCTTGCGATTCCTGTCAGCGTAATAAAACCTACCAACGTTGCTACCGAAAATACCCCCCCCGAAAGCAACACCGCCACGACACTCCCCACGAGCGCCAACGGGACATTGAGCATGATTTGCAACACAATGCGGCTTGATTTGAAATGGGTGAAAAGCACCAAGAAAATACTTACAATTGAAAGAAGGCTTAACAAACCTATGAGCTGCGTAGCCGACTCTTGACTCTCAATCAGCCCCGAATACACCACATACGTACCTTGGGGCAGTTGCAACTTGCCGACTTTTTGTTTGATTTCTTCGACGGTACTTCCCAAATCTCGCTCTTGCACGTTGGCCGAAATCACCATGCGCCGCTGGGTATTTTCGTGCATGACCTGGTTCACGGTTACGGTTTGCTCAATGTCCGCAATCTGTTCCAAAGGCACCAGTGTACCGTCTGGAGTACTGATTTGAGTGCTGCGAATAGCTTCGAGGTTAGAACGTTCGTGTTCGTTGGCACGAATGAGAATATCAAACGTTTTCTGTCCGTCATACATTTGTCCCGTTACTTTTCCGTTGTAAAACACCTCAAGTTCTTCCACCACTTTTCCAGCCTGCAATCCAAAACGTTGGAGAGCATCGCGTTTAACACGAATCTGCAACTGAGGCACCATCACTTGACGCTCGATACTCAAGTCCACTACTCCCTCAATCCCCTGCATCAAATTTTTGATTTGTCCTGCGGTGGTACGAAGTTCGGCTAAATCGTTTCCGTAGAGTTTAAGCGCTATTTGCGCCTGCACTCCCGAAAGCAGGTGCTCTATTCGGTGCGAAATAGGCTGTCCTACTGCAATTGTCACGCCTTTCATCACCGACAGTTTTTCGCGGATATCAGCGATAATTTCATCCCGACTTCGGTTGTTATCAGATTTTAATTCTACTTCAATTTCAGAGCGGCTGACAGGTTCAACGTGCTCGTCGAGTTCGGCTCGCCCCGTGCGACGACTGGCATATTCTACTTCGGGGACTTCCAACATGAGTTTTTCGGCCAATGTCCCCAACCGATTCGATTCCTCCAACGAAGTTCCAGGAGGAGCAATAAGGTTGATGGTAAACGACCCTTCGTTGAAAGGTGGCAAAAACTCCGTTCCTAAAAAAGGAAGCGTACCAACCGAAACCACAATCAGCAAAACAGCCGCCCCAATAATAGCCTTAGGACGTTGGAGCGACCAACTCAACAGTTTATTGTCTTGTTTTTTGAGCCAGCGGACGAGAGGAGTGTCGGCCCCCAAACCCCCAAAGGGGGCTTTATTATTTAAGCCCCCTTTGGGGGTTTGGGGGCTTGGTAGGGGGCTAAGTACACTACACAACACAGGCGTAACGGTAAGCGACACCAGCAATGAAGCAATAATCGAAGTGATGTAAGCCAAACCCAACGGCGCAAAAATCCGTCCTTCGACGCCTTCCATAAAAAACAACGGCACAAATACGAGAACGACAATGATAGTGGCATAGACAATCGAATTGCGCACTTCAGAACTGGCCTCATATACTACCCGAAGCGTTGATTTTGGATTACCTGCGGCTTGGTTTTCTTTTAAACGCCGAAAGACATTCTCAACATCGACAATGGCGTCATCGACCAACTCACCGATGGCAATGGCCAGCCCGCCCAACGTCAGGGTATTGATGGAAATATCAAACAATTGAAAAATAATGGCCGTCATCACCAACGACAGCGGAATGGCCGTCAGCGTAATAACCGTGGTACGAAGATTCATCAAAAACAGGAATAAAATCACCACCACCAATATAAACCCATCCCGCAATGCCTCGGTGACGTTGTGGATGGAGTTTTCGATGAATGATTTTTGCTGAAAAATTTTCGGGTTCAACGACACATCACGCGGCAACGCAGGCCGAAGTTCTTGGCAAGCCTTTTCTACCTCATCGGTCAAAGCCACGGTATTGGCGCCTGGTTGTTTTTCTACTGCCATAATCACCGCAGGCTTTCCGTTGATGCTCCCGTCGCCTCGCTTAAAGGCCGCTCCAAACTTTACGTCGGCTACTTGTTTGAGTAACACAGGTTGGCCATGTCGGCTGGTTACGACCGTATTGGCCAAATCGCCCAGCGATTCCGCCCGCCCTACGTTTCGGATCAAGACTTCCGAACCGTATTCGTAGTAAAAATTTCCCGTGGTATTGCGCGATGAAAGCGACAATGCCTTTTCCAATTCGTCGAGCCCTACGCCAAATTGTTTGAGCTTAGTACTCGACACCTGCACTTGGTACTGCAAACGGTCGCCTCCAATCGGAATCACTTGTGCCACTCCTTTGATGGTCAGCAATCGACGCCGAACGGTAAAGTCAGCAAGGGTTCGAAGTTCGGCAGGCGAAGTACTGTCTGCGCTCATTCCGACGTACATAAACTGCCCCATTACCGACGAAATAGGCCCCATAATGGGCTTTATTCCGTTGGGTAAAGTCACGGTTTGGAGCTTTTCGGCCACCAACTGCCGCGCACGGTAGATTTCGGTATCCCAGTCAAACTCCACATAGACCATCCCCAAGCCAATCGCCGAACTACTTCGCACCGACTCTACGCCTGGCGCACCATTGAGGGCTGTTTCGACGGGCAGTACCACTTGGGTTTCAATTTCTTCGGGCGCTAAACCGTTGGATTCTAAGAATATCGTCACGCGGGCACGGTTCAGATCGGGCAATACATCAATGGGCAGTCGAACCGCCGTATAGGTTCCTGCTACCAACAATATCCCCGCAAACGCTAATACAATCATCCGATTGTTTAGCGAAAATTTTATGAGCGTATTTAGCATATTACTGGTTTAGGAAAATCATTTTCAATTGATACGAAGACGTAACCACTACTTTTTCTCCCGAATGTCCCCCCTTCAAAATAGTCGTAGATACTCCGTTGTTGTTTCCAATCGCCACATATTCCACCCTGAAACGCTCGGGCGACTCTTTTACAAACACACAAGGTTTACCGTTGAGCTGGCTTAACGCGCTATTGGGCAACGCCAACGTCCGATTTTCGTCGCGTGCTTGCGCCCGCACGGTCACGTACTCGCCAATTTTAAAATCACCGTCGGGGTTTTCAACTTCAAAAAGCATTTTCTGCGATTGGTTGGCATTTACGACTTGCGCCGCCGACAATAACCGCACTCGGTTGGTTTTATGCTTTTCACTATCTCGCTGGCATTCCACCTCGAAGCCCATTCCTAAGCGGACTTTGTCGGCATCTTGTTCAAATACCTGTGCTTCGACATACACTTTACTGAGATTAGTAATCGTAAAAAGCGTTTCACCCGTTCCCACTGTCGAGCCAATTGCTACCGTAAACGGTGCCACTACGCCCGAAATCGGTGCCGTAAGCGCGACCAAACGGCTATTACCCTTGCCGTTTTTAGCAATGTTGTTAAACACTTTGAGGTTTTCTTGCGCTTTGCGCAGGCGAGCTTCCGCTTCGACCATGTCACGTTTGGCAGCAATGTCCTCGATTTTTTTCAAGCGGTCGTACTCCTTTTGAGCCGTCGCCAATTCGACTTCTAAGTTGTTACGTTCGGCTTGCAAACTCACTTGCGTGCTGGCGTCGATGGTCTGTTCGACAACCGCCAGCGTCTGCCCTTTGTTTACACGCTGCCCAACTCGGGTGGTAAGCGACACGATACGCCCCACTTGCGGCGTTTGCACCACCGCCATCCCCGTTGAGGCAGGGATTACCGTTCCATACAACTGGGTCGTTTCTCGGAAGTTGCCCGTTTCAAGAGGATTGGTCAGTACTTCAAACAAGAATTGTGTCTCTTTGGGCACGTCAAACGCATCCCCATTGGCTTGTTGTACTTTGGTGTTTTGCTTCCCTCCGTGGTTATGTCCGTCGTCTTGGGCTTGACTAGGCTGATAAGTCGGTAAAAGGCAAGCGCCGATGAGAAGAATTGAAAAAAGAGTTCGGTTTTTTCTCATGGCCAAAAACATGGCGATTAAACCAATTACCAAACCGCCGCCAAACATCACCCACATTCGCCAATTCCCTATTTGCCATTCACCCGTTTGTTCGTTGGCTTCTTCGTGGGCATGTTCCGACTCGTCGTGGCCTACCAGTACCCCTTTCAGCACCATCAAATCGGAGCCATTGATACCTTCAATTTTAGCAGTAAGGGAAAAGGTACGCTCCCGACTAAACCGCGACGTAACCTCATAGATGCCTGCTTCTTTGGGTTTTATATCAAACGTAGCTTTGGAATCTAACGAGGCCGAAAGTGCGATTTTGGCATTGCTAATAGGTCGATTAGTGGCGGGGTCGGCAACGTAGAGCGTCAGTTTTCCCGCTTCATTGGCGTGCAGGTGTTCGTATTTTAGCACCAACTCATAGCGGTCTGATACCGCCTCCACTTTTTTTACTTTGATGGTTTCAGCCGCTGGCTCATGAGCTCCGTGGTCATGGTCATCGTGCAGCGTGCCATCGACGTGCATGTGCTGTGCGTAAGTAAAGCCCCCCACCCCCCAAAGGAAGCATATCAACAAACCAATGCGTTTATTTAAATGAGTCAGGGGACTATCTATCTTTTTCATAAATTTCCTGTTAAATGTTGTATGGTCAAAATCGACTGAAAATAGCTACGTTGGGTTTCGATGTAGCGAAGTTTGATGGTGTAAGCGTCGTTGGTCGTCCGCAGAAAGTTAATGTAGTCAGTTTGACCGTTTTCAAAAAAACGACGGGCTGTTTCGATAATCGTATTGGCTTGTGGTAAGGCCACACTTTGGTAGTACATCAGTGACGTTCTAAATTTCGCTGCCTCATTTTGAGCCATTTGCAAGTCGAGCGATACTAGCTGTTTTTGCGATTCTGTCCGTTCATGGGCGACTTCTTGCGCCGTTTGAGCAGCCTCAATTCGGCTTTTGTACTGCCCCCACCAAAGCGGGATACTCACCCCCGCCCGCAGACGAAGCCCCATCCGAGTTTCTGGCGTCCCCTGATTGTAATAACCTACCATAAAACTGGGCAGTCGGCTGCTTTTTTCTACGCCAACTACCTTTTGACCAATCACTTCCATTTGCTTTGCCATTTCCACAAGCGGAGCAGCACCCACATCGCCTAAGGTATCCGTAGGGAGCGGCATTTTATCCAGCGGAAGTACTGCTACCTCTGGCGCGAGCGCATTCCCCATCAATACCCCTAGTTGATTTTTTTGCAAGACTACCTCTTGAATAGCCATCGCAACTTGGTTACGGAGTTCCGCTGCTTGCGTTTCTGCAAATACCAAAGCCAGCTTGTCGATGGTACCTACTTCAAAGCTTCTCTTTGCGGCAATGGCGATTTGGGCGTAAGCGCTGTCCTGGCTTTGAAGTTGTCGAAGGTACGACTGCCCAAATTGCGCATTGAGATACGTCCATTTTACCCGAAATTTCAACTCGTTTTCAGCAATTTTTTGGTCTTTTTGGGCCAATCCTACGTACGCTTGCTGCAATTGTGCCTGCTGATGATAAACTGTAGGTAAACGAAAACTTTGCTGTACGCCCAACGTATAAAACACCCCCGTCGGACTATCGAACGTCAGCTCAGGGTTAGGAATCGCTCGGGTAGAACGGATGAGTTGCTCGTTTTGCTTTATCACCAAACTCGAAGCTTTCAACGCATGGCTGTTTTTGAGCGCTGCTTCCACCGCTTCGTCGGGCGTCAGAGTACGTTGCGACCACACACAAGTACTCAACAACCACCCAAGCCCAACCGTCAAGGTTGACTTTTGCCAATAAGTGTTCATCAAAAATGAAGATTTGATTTAAAAACTGAGAAAAAGTAAGAGGCAAGTGGGCAAATTGCCCATTTGTACATTTTTCTTTGTTTCTAAATCAAAAAGCACTGCACCAGCGCGAGAAGAAAACGCCCGTACGTTCGTCGAAAAACGTAGGGTGGTTCAAAAAAAGCAGTACGTATCTCACCCGTTTGGACAAGGTGAGTCTTGTAGAAAAATGTAGCAAAAGAGGGAATAAAAGGAACAAAAACCGTAGAGGAAAACGCTAAGGCTTTGGTCGTAACTTCGGCATAACAATCCACAAAGTTGACTTGCCCTTCTTCTGCATGAGTCTGAAAACCCGAAGCGGCCTCATGATGGTGATGATGTTCGTCTTCATGCTGTTGGTGCTCACACGACGTCTCCGCCCAGCTTGAAAGAATGTGCCGATGCGTTCCATGCTCCTGGCACGAGTGTTCCAGCACGCCATAGCCATTGCCCGCCCAAAGGGCCAACAACGCCATTGTCAATGCCAAAAACTGTTTCAGAAGCTTTTTCATCAAAACCGATTTTTAGCAAAAATAAATCAAAACCGCGTGCAACAGGGTTTCAGGTAGTAAAAAGCGTAAAATAAGTCTGTCAAAACCTCTTTGGTTTTAGTATAATTGCACCAAAAGATAACTCCTAAACGACCATGACACTTCTCGGCTTTCCTGTATTGGTACTTGCAAAAATCCTGTTTGCCGCTTTCAACGGCATCTTGTTTACCCAATCGGGTCTTGATAAGGTTTTCCATTACCAAGGCAACCTTGACTATTTTAAAGACCATTTTAAAAAATCACCGTTGGCTTCCAGCGTTGGCGCGCTGATGCCTACCATTACCTTGCTTGAGACATCGGCGGGGTTGGTATCTTTGGTTGGCGTAGTGCTTTTGCTCATTGGAAGTGACTTGGCCAATGTAGTAGCCGCTTCGGGCATGTGTTTGGGGGGAGTTTCGTTGGTGTGTTTGTTTTTTGGACAACGCCTAGCGCAAGACTACGCAGGGGCTGCTTCCCTTGTACCCTATTTTTTGATGGCGGCGGGAGGATTGGTCTTATATACTTTGTAAGAATCGGGTTGTGAGCAACCCTAAGCACGAAAAAAGAGGGTTGTAAGCAACCCTCTACACTATTACACAATCTCGTAATTCCTCATTCGTAATTCAAAACTCCCCTACTTAACTCTATTGGCTTTCCACTTGCTCTTTGTCGCTACGGAAGCCATTGTAGTAGCGCTGGTAGGTTGTTTTGCTTGTCCCATCAGGTACGCCACCAAAGCCGCCGCGATTTCAGTTTCATCTTTATCGGCTTCTTTTTTAAGTACTTCGGGGGTGAAATAATGTTTGACAAAATGCGTATCGAAATTGCCAGAAGTAAAAGCTTCGTGCAACATCACAAACCGACAAAATGCCAAGGTCGTTTGTACACCCGAAATCTCGTATTCGTCAATGGCCCTTACCATTTTATCAATCGACTCCTGACGAGTAGCCGCATGAGTAATCAACTTAGCAATCATGGGGTCATAATAAATCGGGATGTCCATGCCTTGCTCAAAACCGTCGTCCACCCGAACGCCATTTCCTTGCGGACGCACGTACGTTTTTAGATTTCCAACATCGGGCAAAAAGTTATTCGTTGGGTCTTCGGCATACACCCGAATCTCCATCGCGTGCCCGTTGATTTCAAGCTCTTCTTGCTTGAGTTGAAGTTCTTGACCTTCGGCAATATAAATCATCTGACGTACCAAGTCAACGCCCGTAATCATCTCCGTCACGGGGTGTTCTACTTGGAGACGCGTATTCATTTCGAGGAAATAAAAATTCAGCTTATCATCGACGATAAACTCGACCGTCCCCGCGCCATAATACCCGCACGAACGGGCTACGTCCACGGCACATTTCCCCATTGCTTCCCGAATTTCAGGGGTAAGGCACGAAGATGGCGCTTCTTCCACTACTTTTTGGTGACGACGCTGCACCGAACACTCCCGTTCAAAGAGGTAAATCGTGTTTCCGTGTTGGTCGCCCAACACCTGAATTTCGATGTGTCGTGGTGAAGCAACGTATTTTTCGACAAACACCGCTCCGTCGCCAAAAGCCGAAATTGCTTCGCTGACGGCGCGCTCCATTTGTTCGTCAAACTCCACTTCATTTTCGACAATACGCATTCCTTTCCCCCCCCCTCCAGCGCTTGCTTTAATCAAGACAGGATACCCGATTTGTCCCGCAATGACCTTTGCCTCCGCGCGGTCAGTTACGGCATCGGGTGTGCCTGGCACCATTGGGATGTTGTATTTGGCCGCCGCCCGTTTTGCGGATAGTTTATCGCCCATTATTTCGATACTTTCGGCCGAAGGTCCCACAAAAATAAGCCCCGCGTCCTTGACCATCTGCGAGAATTTGGCATTCTCCGACAAAAAGCCGTATCCTGGGTGAATGGCATCAACGCCCAGTTTTTTACATACGTCAATAATTTTATCTCCCCGCAAGTACGACTCCGAAGAGGCGGCAGGTCCTATACATACTGCTTCGTCGGCATAGCGTACGTGCAAAGCGTTACGATCGGCTTCACTGTAAACCGCTACCGTTTTAATGCCCATTTCGCGGGCAGTCCGCATCACCCGAAGAGCAATTTCTCCACGGTTGGCGACCAGAAGTTTGTTGATTTTGCGCATGAACAGCTAGGTATTTTTCTATAAAGGCACCGAAAGTTACAACATATCGTTTAGTGTCATAGAATTATCTTGGTAAAACAGTATAGCTACTGATTCCCGTACTTCACCGCCGTTCCTGCCATGACAAAACCTTGGTAATCTTTTCCTGTATAATATTGGTATTTGACGTTGACGATGGCATGAGCGCCCATGCTTGTCGCCTGAATAATCAATTGATCAAGCAAAGCCTTTTTTTGTTCTTCGTCATTGCCACGGTATAGCATTCGTCCGCCTTTGGTTTGCTGGTTGCTCAATGGCACTTCCTTTTCTACTTTCACGGGGCCAATGGGTGTGTAAACCCGCGTTGTAGGCTGATTTTCGTAAAATACATCAATCGGATAAGTGGCATCGGCCAACTTAATCGGAATCCCTAGGCCGCCGTCAGGAGTTGTTACAGGTCGCGCACACGAAAATGCACCCAGCACAATGACTACCAAAGACGTAAAAGGAAGTAGTTGTCGAAAAAATCTCATGGTTTAATTTTTGTAAATGTTGCTACGGGAAACGTCATTGTAAAGTTTTTAACCACCAACACTCCCCACGGTTTGAAAGGAGCAATGTCAGGAAACAAGGTCGCATTTACGTTGATGTCGGTCAGTTTTCCAAAATAAGCCTTTCCTTTCGCACTAGGCTGCGTCAATACCCACTCATCGCGGAGTTGCTGCGTAATGCGCAATGGCAAAAAGGCCGTTGTTAAAGGAAACGAAAAACTCCCTCGGCGTATTGTCGCTTCAAAGAAGGTGGAATTTCCCTGTTTTGCCACCAACTTGTCGGTACGTTCATCAAGGGCTTGAAAGTCAAAATCACACAATTCTTTGGGAATCCCCCAATTTTCAATGCCGTTCCAGACACTATTTGCGTCAGAAACGTAAATTTTTGAAATCGAAAATGTGTTTTTTCCCAACAATTCAAATACCCCTGGAATAAACAACAATTCGCGGTAAGGACCAACAGGTGTGGTATGGTAATCGACCAGCATCATACTTGCCAGTAAACCCTTATAGCTATCTCTCTGATAATCAAACAAAAAGCACTTTTCTCTAACAAATTTTTCAGGCAAACGGTACAAGAAAATATAGCCATTTCCTGTCAACGACCAAGGCGCAGGAGCGATTAACGAAGGAGGTAATAAGTGTTCGGTAGAAAGCATATTTTTCAATAAAAAAGGGGGTCAAATACCCATTTTGTAACATTTTCAAGAAAGATATAGACAAAACAAGCAATATAAAAAATAGAGGTACTTGTTTAACAAAAAAAATGGTACGAAATTTGTCACCGCTTTTCTGAGCAAATTATTTTTATGAAACAACGGAAACTTTACACACGTGTTTTTTCTGCGGCGCTGGCCTTATTGTTGCTTTTTACGGCAACAGCGGGAAAAGCGTTGTCGTCTCGTAAAGTTAGCCCTAAAAAGCCCGTTGCCGAACAAACTGCTAAAAAACAACAAAACAACGACGAGCGTCCTGTCATTCAGGCAATGTCGTTGGAGGCCGTAGTTGCTCCTGCTATTTCGTTTGATTTTGAGCAAACCTTCTACCTTCTTCCAAGTATTTGGTACATCGAACTTCCTTCGGTCAGTCTTCTTCCGAAGCGATTTGATGTTTTCTACTATTTTTTCTCCTTTTTCCGAAACGTCTTCGGCCACTTTATTGCTAGCAACGCCCCCTAAAGAGCGCTGTCGTTGCTGTTTTGTGCCTATGGTGTCCAATTTAGACAGGTAGGGCAAAACTGTATCTCCGTATTTTATTCCTTTTTATTGTTCACCTTCTCGAAAGCATCCTTTCGGGAAACACAAATTCAATTATTGTAAACCAATTTTATCAATCATAAACTAATGCAAAACAGACTTGGTATTTGGATTTTGACAGTCGTAGTAGCGCTTTTGAGCATTTACTACTTGTCATTTACGTTTGTAGCGCGCAGCATCCGTAGCGATGCAGAAGCGTTTGCTAGAGGCAAGGACGGTGTTGTTGACACCAAGAAAAAAGAACGCTATTTAGATTCTCTTCGCCGCGAACCTGTTTATTTGGGTTCTACGTATCAAGATGTAACCCAACGCGAACTTGGCTTAGGTCTTGACCTTCAAGGCGGTATGCACGTAGTATTGGAAGTAGCTCCTACCGATATTATGAAAGGCTTGGCAGGCAGCAATGCCCGCAACAGCCAAGTAACTGAAGCCTTGAAAAAAGCCGTTGAAGCACAGAAATCAAGCCAATCTAACTTCGTTGATTTGTTTGTAACTGAATTTAAGCGTTTGGCGCCTTCAACTTCATTGGCACAAATTTTTGCGAACAGTACCAACCGTGGTAAAATCAATAGTACTTCTTCTGACAGAGAGGTAACCGCCTTCTTAAAAACAGAAGTGGATGGTGCTACTAGCCGTGCGTTCCAAATCATCCAACAACGGGTGGACAAATTTGGGGTTGCTAACCCGAACATTCAGCGTTTGCCAGGAACAGGCCGTATCTTGATTGAGTTGCCTGGGGTAGATGATCCTGAGCGTGTGCGTCGCCTTTTGACTGGTTCTGCCAAATTGGAATTCTGCGAAGTATATACACTTAACGAAATTTCTCCTGCCCTTAATTCACTCGGCGCTTACTTGACGCAGTTGGATTTGGAGAAAAAGATTGCTACCAAAGGTTCTGCTGCTGCTGACACTAGCAAAGCATCTGACCTTGCTTCTAAGTTAGCCACTGGTGCCAAAACGGATACGACCAAAACAGATACGACGGCCAACCAAACTGGTTTGGCGAGCTTGTTTGTGCCTATTTCACAAGGCGAACTAGGCGTATATGCCAAAGATACTGCTCGTGCTAACGAAATTTTGGCTCGCCCAGAAGTAAAGGCCATGTTCCCATCGGACTTAATAGTTATGTGGAACCGTAAAGGTGTAGAAACACTTGATAAGCGTAACGAAATTATTGGTGTTTATTTCATCAAAAAATCAGGCGGTAAAGCACCACTTGAAGGAGATGTGATTGTGGACGCAGGAAATGACTACGATGACCGTGGCCGCCCAGAAGTAACGATGCGTATGAATGCCGAAGGTGCCCGTAAATGGAAAAACCTTACTGCTGCAAACGTAGGTCGCCAAGTAGCAATCATCCTCGATGGTTTTGTTTATACCGCCCCTAACGTACAAAACGAAATCCCGAACGGAAACTCAAGCATCACAGGAAGCTTTACGGTAGAAGAAACCAAGGATATGTCCAACGTGTTGAAAGCAGGTAAATTGCCAGCTCCAACGACGATTGTTGAAGAAGCTATCGTGGGTGCGACCCTTGGTTCTGAGTCTATCAATGCAGGTATTATTTCTTCATTGGTTGGTTTGTTGGTGGTACTTATCTTCATGGTAATCTACTACAACAAAGCAGGTATGATTGCCGACGTAGCCTTGTTTATCAACCTTTTCTTCTTGATGGGTATCATGGCTTCATTGGGTGCAGTATTGACTTTGCCTGGTATTGCGGGTATCATATTGACCATCGGTATGGCGGTGGATGCCAACGTACTTGTTTTTGAACGTATTAAGGAAGAATTAGCCGCAGGGAAAGATTTGAAACTTGCCATTTCGGACGGTTTCAAAAACTCTCTTTCTTCTATCCTTGACTCAAACGTAACTACCTTGTTGACTGGTATCATCTTGTTCTTCTTAGGAACTGGTTTGATTCTTGGCTTTGCAACTACGCTCGTTATCGGTATCGTTACATCGTTGTTTGCAGCTTTGTTTGTATCTCGGTTGCTATTGGAGTGGTGGACAGCCAAAGGACGTAAGATTGAGTTCTACGCCAGCTGGTCACAAAACCTTTTCAAAGATGCAGATTTCGACTTCGTTTCTCGTCGTCGTATGTACTATATCATTTCTTCGACAATCATTGGTCTTGGTATTATTTCAGTAATTTTCAAGGGCTTCGGTCTTGGTGTTGACTTCAAAGGTGGACGTAGCTACGTAGTTCGTTTTGAAAAAGAAGTAAATACTACCGAAGTTCGTGAAGCACTTACAGCACCATTCGAGGCGGCTCCAGAGGTGAAAACATTCGGGGGAGCGGGTATCGGTGCCAACCAACAAGTAAAAATTACGACTAGCTTCTTGGCAGATGCAACAACACCTGATTCGGACAAGCAAGCTCAAGCAAAATTGAACGAGGGATTAAGCAAACTTGGTGACAACAAAGCAACCATTCAAAGTTCACAGAAAGTAGGGCCGACGATTGCGTTTGACCTGATTATGACTTCGTTAAAATCGCTCTTGCTAGCCGTTTTGGTGGTGTCGGCTTATATTTATTTACGATTCCGCCGAATTGCCTTCGTTTGGGGGGCGATAGTCGCCTTGTTCCACGACGTACTCATTATCTTGGCGGTATTCTCTATGTTTAACGGCTTATTGCCATTCTCATTGGATGTTGACCAAGCGTTTGTGGGAGCCGTACTGACGATTATGGGTTATTCAATGAACGATACGGTCGTGGTCTTTGACCGCGTTCGTGAATACCTCCGCGACAACCGTAATAAGAAAGAAAGCATTCCGACGATTATCAACAACGCCTTGAATAGTACCCTCAGCCGTACGGCCGTAACGGGTCTTTCGACGATGTTTGTACTTATCGTATTGTTCTTCTTTGGGGGTGAGGTAATTCGTGGATTCTCGTTTGCGATGCTTCTTGGGGTTATCGTAGGTACCTACTCTTCGTTGTTTGTGGCAACTCCTATCGTGGTTGACTCGCTTACACAAGCGCAAGCAAAAGAAGATAGCCTTCCTGCTGATCCAACAAAAGCAGCCCCAGCTCGCCTTATCTCTGATTTTCCAGATGGCGTAGGTGAATTGGAAGCTCCGCAAGACGATGAGCAACAAGAAAAACCTAAAAAAGAGAAAAAGGCTCCTTTGATTAAGCCTTCTTTGAAAAAATAAGGGATATCATTCGTCCCCAAACAAAAAACGGAAGGCAAATGCCTTCCGTTTTTTGTTTGGTTGATTTTAGCTATTCAATGCTTTTGTGAAGGCTATTATAGTATCCTGCAAAAACTGCACTTTGGATGAGTGTACCAACAATACCCGTCAATACGTCACCAAAAGTAAACAACAATACTACAATCAAAACATAGAATGTAATCAATACGCCTGGACCAACTTGTTGTTCCTTATGTGCTTCCATTGAAATCAATGTTTGAGTGGTTGAAGAAAAATATCGCCGCAATTTAGGCAAAAAAACGTTCGACGCCCTTCTCCTTTTGCGATTTATTCTCCCAATGCTTTATTCAGCGCTTGCTCCCAACGGACATAATTTTCTGCATAGACTGCGCGAAGTGCCTCGTTTGGCTCAAAAGTTGCGATTTGATTTAAACCTTCAAAAGCCGATTTTACGTCATAAACTCCAACACCAATTCCTGCCGCACGCGCCGCTCCTTGCGCTCCGTCGGTGTCGTACAATTCGATGGTAGCACCTGTTGTATTGGCAAAGGCTTCGCGGAAAAGTGGACTCAAAAACAAGTTGGCATGACCCGCCCGGACTGTCTGGGTTTCTACGCCCATTTGGCTCATTACTTGTAATCCGTAATTAAGAGCAAAGACGATTCCTTCTTGAGCGGCGCGGAAAACGTGCGCCGACGAATGGGTATTGAAGTTTAGCCCTTGCAAATGACCTCCTACCAATCGGTTTTCTAGCACGCGTTCTGCTCCGTTTCCAAATGGCAAAAACGTCAGTCCCTCGGCTCCGATAGGTGTTTGGGCTGCCAGCTGATTCATTTCATCATACCCAAGTCCTCCCGCAAAACGGCGCACCCAACTGTTCAAAATTCCCGTTCCGTTGACGCACAACAATACCCCGTTGCGTTGGGCTTCTGGTGTACTGTTGACGTGGGCAAAGCTATTTACCCTCGAAAGTGGATCAGCCGTAGGTTGGGCATTGATACCATACACTACCCCCGACGTTCCTGCCGTAGTGGCCACTTCGCCTGGGTTGAGTACATTAAGTGAAAAAGCGTTGTTGGGTTGATCCCCTGCGCGGTAGGCAATCGGGATGCCTGCTTTTAAGCCTAATTCTGCCGCCGCCGATGCCGAAAGTTGGCTTTGAGGAGCAAACGTCCCGACGATTTCGGGAATAAATGAATTGTCAAATCCGTAATAATCCAGCAATGCTTGCGATACTTTCTGCTCGGCAAAATCCCAAAAAATTCCTTCTGATAATCCCGAAACGGTCGTTTGAGGCGTACCCGACATCCGAAGTGCTAGGTAGTCGCCTGGCAGCATAAAATGCCGAATTTGTGCATAAATATCAGGTTCGTTGTCTTTTACCCATTTAAGTTTCGACGCCGTGAAGTTTCCTGGAGAGTTTAGCAAATGCCCCAAACAAGCATCGCTTCCCATATCAGCAAATGCTTTGTTTCCAATTTCAACGGCACGGCTATCGCACCAAATGATTGATGGACGCAACGGGCGCAGGTCTTTATCGACCACCACCAAACCGTGCATTTGGTACGAAATACCAATTCCTGCGACCAAATCGGCCGAAAAGCTGTATTTGTTTTTGAGTTTGTGCGTGGCGTTTACGGCTTCTTGCCACCAGCTATCGGGATGCTGCTCTGCCCAGCCCGCACGGTGGGCAATCATCCCCATTTCTTGGTCAGGAGACGTGGCAGTGGCTACCGCTTTTCCCGTTTCAATGTCCAATAAAGCAACTTTTACCGACGAGCTGCCTACGTCATAGCCTAAAAGATATTTCACTGATATGTTTGATTTTGATGTTTACGATAAAGGAAAAAGTTGTTATTTTCGTAGAAAAAATTATCCAAAACAAATGCTTGATTTTTTTACTACCGAACGATTGATTTGGATTGGAGCCATTTACCTCGTTTTGTGCTTATTGGCGTACTTTATTCAACACAAATTTATCTTTAAACCCGAAAAACTCCCGCAAGATTTTATTTATAATTACGAAGACTCGTTTGAGGAACTATTTTTTGAACCTGAACCCAACGTCCGTATTAACGCACTTCGCTTTTACCAAGACGACATTTCCCGAGGGCTCGTAGTCTATTTTCATGGCAATACCCGAAGCATCAAAGGCTGGTCAAAATACGCCAAAGATTTTACCCAACACGGCTACGACGTACTGATGATTGATTACCGTGGCTTTGGAAAAAGTACTGGAAAACAAACGGAAGAAGGTCTCAAAAACGATGCGCAGCACATCTACAATAAAATGCGCTCCAAATACGGTTATTCCGAAGAGAAAATCATCATTTATGGACGCTCATTGGGGTCGGGTTTTGCCACAAAACTAGCCTCGGCCAATCACCCGAAAATGCTTATTTTAGACGCTCCTTACTACAGTTTTACGCGCCTCACTACCCGCTTTTTGCCTTTTTTACCCGTCTCTTATATTCTCAAATTTTCAATTCGTACCGATGTCTGGATTCGTTACGTCAAATGCCCCATTTACATTATTCACGGTACAAAAGATCTTCTCATTCCTTTTCGTTCGAGCGTGCGCCTGATGAACCTCATTCCCCAATCGGCCCGTCTTATTCCGATTTACGGCGGAGGTCACAACAATCTCCCTGATTTCCCAGATTATCATCGCCATTTAGATGACATTCTCAACGACCGTTTTGATTTGATTTTTGATAAATATGAAAAGCCGTTTTGACTTTCTCACAATCATCGGGCGTATTGATATTTTGTAGCCAGCGTTCGTCGGGACAAGCAAGCCCTTGGATGTCCATCTTTCGCAACAGTTTGGTAGGAGAAAACTCTCCCTCAGCCATTGTTTCTCTCAACCACTTTTCGGACGTTGGCTCCCAAATCCCCACCAAAGGTTCTAAAAACCCCGTGGAAGGATGTCTAAAAACAGTGGCAGGCAAGTGCGCCTCCCGATGTGCCACCAAGTATTCCAATGTTCTTTGGTTGACAAAAGGCATATCGCAGGCCACCACCAGCCACGAATTTGCAGGTTGCGCAAAAAAAGCACTGGCGATCCCCCCCATTGGCCCGACCTCGAATGAATCTAATAAAAGTGGTGTATCTCCAAACAAGTGTTGTTGCTCTTTCCGACATGATAGGTACGTCGGGGCAAAATCAGAAACTAGTTCAAACAGGTATTTCCATTGAGGCTTCGCATGATAAGAAAGCTGGCTTTTGTCAGCCCCCATGCGCGTACTACGCCCTCCTACCAGAATAAGCCCGTTCATGGTTTTTGTAAAAAATCTAGTGCCCTTACTTCCGACCAATAAGCCCCTTTTTGGTCAAATCGTCGGGGTCGAAACCCACAATGCCCACCTTGTGCAGTAAGCTCTAGCCATACGTTGGGCATATCCGAAACCGTCTTGATGGGTAAACTTTGGTAAGGAACCAACGGATCATTTTCAGCATTTACAATGAGGGTTGGCACCGCAATTCCATCGACAAAATATTTAGAACTACAGCGCTGATAATAGTCATCCGCTCCCGCAAACCCATGAAGCGGCCCTGTATAAATATGGTCAAAATCCCAAAATGTTTTTACCTTCTCCCATTGTGAAACATCAAAACGGTCGGGATATTGGGTAGCTTTGGCTTCAATTTTTGGCTTTAATGTTTGCAAAAAACGCCATAGATAAACCTTGTTTTCTGATTTTTCGATGTTTCGGCTACAGCCCAACAAATCCATTGGCACGCTAAAAACCACCACTTTATGAATCTGCTTGGGCAACGTTTTTCCTCGTTCGCCAGCGTACTTTAGCGTTACGTTTCCTCCCAAACTAAAGCCCATGAGCGAAATCTCAGTATAGCCTTTGGCAATGGCGTATTTCACCAAAAAGTCCAAATCCGATGTTTCGCCACTGTGATAAAACCGAAGCTGACGATTGATTTCTCCGCTACAACTGCGGTAGTTCCACGCCAAGCAATCGTATCCATGATGGTTCAATAAACGTACCATTCCTGTGATGTACTGACGCGTACTGCTCCCCTCCAATCCGTGCGAAAGAATCACCAAGGGCGGCTTTGAAGCAACGTCAGCCGAAGTTGCGGGGGCAAAACTCCAATCAATATCCAGAAAATCATCATCGAGCGTCGTGAGACGTTCGCGCTGATACGGCGGCTTAATTTTCCGAAACAAGGCAGGAAATATGCTCTGATAGTGGCCATTGGGAAGCCACCGAGGAGGCTGGTGGGTGTGCGTACGCAAAAGAGGCATAAACAAAACGACTTTACAAAGACAAACATAACTTTTCTTTGTCAAAGTTCAGCGTTGTTGTTAGTGCTTAATAAAAGGCTTTGCAATCACCCGTCGCCCGTCGCTTACCCGAATAAAATACTGCCCAGTAGGCAATTCTGATACATCAAACTGGTTCAAGAAAACGCTTCCATTGTCATAAAGAAGCTTTTGCGCGAGCGTTCGGCCATCGTTGGTGATGATTTCGGCCGTTAAATCGTACGTATTGTCCGATTCGTACGCCACCGTCAACGCATCGACCACGGGATTTGGATACAGCGAGAGCTTTTCTTTTAAGATTAAAATTTCGGGTGGGCTGTTCGTAATCGGGCTATTGGGCGCGTATTGGGTGTTGGTGAGTTCAAGTATTTTTGACGCAATCGAACATCCTCGCTGGGTAATTTCTACGCTATATTTTCCTGCGAGGGTTGCAACCAATCGTGGCCCTGTTGCGGTAGGAATCACCGTACCATTCAAAAACCAGCGATACGTCATTCCTTCTCCTGTACTCGTTGTAAGACGAATACTTCCACTCGGCGGAATAATTGTCCCGCTATTGGTTGAAATTACAGGACGCTGTAGCGAAGAAACAAGTTGGGTGGACGGGGTTGTGACCACACAGCGCCCTGCCGTAATCACCACACTGTAATTCCCTGCTTCGGTAGGGTTGAGGGTCGAGCTGGTTGCGCCAGCAATATTTTCTCCATCCCGACGCCATTGATATCTATACCCCGAACCCGCACTGGCAGTCAGTAAAATAGGCGTACCCGCGCAAATAGTGGCGGTACCTTCTGGGGTTATTTTGGCATTGACATTGGTGACGGCGACCGATATTGTTTTCGATTGTGCCGAACACTGGTACCCAATGGCTTTTACACTATACACTCCTGCTTGCGTAATTTCGTACGAAGGCGTGGTGGTGGTGCCAATCACATTTCCATCTTTCAGCCATTGATAAGTGATGGCGTTGTCACCCTGCACTTGCAGCTGTACTTTATTGCTACTACAAATAGTCGTGTCTTGTCCTTTCAGCATTTGCACTGCTGCCGCACAGTCTTGCGGCTTTACCCCGCTCATAATCAGGGTGTAGGGTTGTCCGTTATTTTTCAAGGTACGTTTATGCCGTACGGTCACGGTATAAACCTTCCCCGTCGGAGGAGTCAGAATGAGTACCTGCTCCACATTGTCCCGAATGTTGTCTCCGCCCGTGGCTGCCTGAGTGGGCTTGGTAGGATCGAGCACCCAAGGGAAGTAGGTTGTTCCTGTTTCGTCGGTCAGCCGAACGTCCAAATCATTGATTAATTTCAACGAAGGACTATCGACATTTTGGGTGGTAATACCCGTCGCAGTTCCTTCAGGGTCAGTCCATGAAAGCGTTACTACCAGCGGTTCGGTACCTGCGGCGATGACTTTTTGTTGGTAAGTTTCATTTTGTTTCAACGTACTTTCCAACAATACGTGTCGATTCACCGTATTAAGCACTACCTGCGCGGCTTTTTCGGCGTTCAGCAAGCCCCATCCGTACTCATAACTTGGCCCCACTTTCCCTTTTGGGGTACTTGCAGTGTGAAGTACCAAGCCTTTCAACGTAGCCGAACGCATAAAATAATTTCGACGACGATAAAACAGCTCTTGTAACAAAATCAATGACCCTGATACATTGGCGCTGGCGGTAGAAGTCCCCGACAGGGTCGCATAGGCATTATTTGAGGAGGCAATTGAAGAAATAATATTACTCCCAACCCCTAGCAAATCGGGTTTAATACGCCCGTCGTCCGTAGGCCCCCAGCCACTAAAATCAGCCACTTTAAAATCAGTGATAGTCGTTCCTTGCAGTTGAATAGCTGCTCCACCCACCGTTAAAATATTTTTAGCATTCGCTTCCGACGGAATAGCGTCATAGCCATCATTGCGGCTGCGTTCTAGCAAACTGGTTTGGCTAGTATTTCTCAAAAAATAGGGAGATCCAATAGGTGGCCCCGTTTCGGCATGTTTGTTATCGGCCGATTTTACGATTAAATAATAGGGGCTGTTTGCGGCCAGTTGGTCTAAATCGCGGGCTTTGTCGTCATAAAACCCAAAACGATAATCTTCTGTTGCACTAATTGACGTATTTCCCCACCATTCCCATTTAAGGTTGGGGTTGGTTCCTGGGCGATTTTCGTTAAAAACCCAACCCACCACAGGGCCATAAGCATGATTTGAAATGAGCATTCGGGGCGCTTCTTGCGCCATTTCTACCAAATCATTGTTATAGTCCCAAACGTCCAACTTTGCCCCGTAGGCCATTCCTTTCACCTGCGGATTGACCCCTGCGGCAGCCATCGTTCCTGACAAATGCGTGGCATGATCACTCAAGACCGTACTTTGGTCTTTCAGGCGAACTCTACCTCCAAATTCGACGTGAGACAATCGCGGCAAGCCGCCATCCCAAATACAAAGACGTCCGTCGAGCTCAGGCAAATCACCTTTTAAGTCCACACCAAGCGCTCCACCAACGTAAAGCCCCGTGGTATGTGTTCCCATCGAAGCGACGACATTATGGCTGGTATAATAGACAGGTTCGCCGACTGCGTCCACTCCTTGTAAAGTCAAAATTCGTCCGTTGGCATATTTTTTGCTAGTAAACCAACCCTTCTTTTTTGCATTTTTGAGCGCCCATTGACGATTTTGGGTATAGCGTTGTTGAAGGCTGTTGATGAAGAAATGGGAGACAGAATCGTTCTTCAAAAGTGGTACAACTGGCGCTTGGGCGCCAACGAAGAAAGTAGCGGCTGATAAACAGAGTACCATAAAACACCTGTTTATCAGCCGAGTAAAAAAAAATAATAGTGTAAGGGGTAAAATAATTGCCATTCCTTTCAAGTACAGCGCGCGCTCTAAAGCTTCTGTATCGTATGCACAACGCGCATTGGTGTACCCTCCTCTTCGAATATAGCAAAAAACGTACCGCTTTGCAAAGAAGTTACGTTAAACTGCGTCCGAAATGTTTTTTCAAATTTTTCCATTTGCTGTTGCCCTACCATTCGGCCGCTTAGGTCGTAGAGCGTTGCTCGAATGGCCATCGGTTTGGTATTGGTCGACGGCGCGTATTCACATACCAAAAACGCGTGCGCAGGATTGGGATACACCCTAGAGGCTGCAACGGTCGATGCAGCGTTATCGTCTAAAGCTGTAATTGTAATTCTAACTTCATCCGATACCACTTCGCCACAGCCGCTCACATTAGCCCTTACGGAATAACTACCCGTTTGAAACGCCGTAAATGTAGCCGACGTTGCTCCAGGGATTGGCAAGCCATTAATCAACCATTGATTGCTTGTCGTCGCATTAGAACGAAGCGTAATTCCGTCCACAACGGTGATGGTAGGCTTCTCGGGCTTACGGGTAGTCAAGGCAACGGGCGTCGATAACGTTGGTAAACAATTATTTACCGAAGTGCTGACCGCATAATTACCCGCCTGTATTGCTTCCAAACTGTTACCTACAGCTCCGCTCACTGGCTGACTGTTGAAATACCACTGATAAATCCCCGCATTTACTGGTGCTTTCAGGGTAAGCGAACTACCTTCACAAATACTCGCGGCCCCGTCAAAACTAATGCTTGGAGTGGACTTAGTAGCGGTTTTGGCGGTAATTGCCACTCTTTCACTCGGACAGCCAAATGATTTAACTTTCAAATCGTACAAATAATAATACGCATTGGTAAGGGTATCCACGGTATTGTTTTGGGCAAACAGCGCTCCGCGCAACGCAATCACCCCAGGAATACTATACGGAAAACCCGTGACACCAACATTGCTACGGTAAATCGTAGCGCCGTTTTCGTATTCAATGGTGATTTTATAATTCCCCGCTTGCGGAATCGACAGATTGAGTGGGTACACTTTTCCTTCGTCCGAAGGGTCATCCGCATATTGCCCCGCAGGTGCGCCCGTATTCGGTACATTGGGATTTCGGCTGGCCGTCACGTCTATGGTCGTACTCGACACAAATCGGTCGTCCAGCCCCATGACGGTAAAAGTCAATCGCCCTGGCGTAGCCGTGTATAATCGGGCACTTTCAAGAATCAAGGGCACTTCAGTTTTAATCAACGGCGCAGGTCCAAAATTTCCCGCATAAGACCCTCCTCCGTGAAGCGACTTAGACGCAGGACCTACATTCCCAGTGAAGTCATTTAACGCTACATAAAATATTCCATTGGGGACTTTCAACGAACTACTCGCAAAATTTCCAATCGCAAATGGCTTTGCTTCCGTGGGACTATCGTACCAAAAAGCCGTGCCCGAATCCCGCGAAATCAAGGATAACGGATCCGCATCGCAGTAAGTCGCTGTAGCCGAAGTAACCGTTGGCACGGTGGCAACAGTCCGAACCTCACGAAGAACGTTATTGGCCGTATCTTGGTCATTTTCAAGGTTAGTACGACAAATAAACTGGTAATTTTGACCAGACACCAATTTCCCTAACAGTGCATCGGAGAGTGTCATCGTAGCCGTTGAAAAAGGAGCAACCGCTTGATTAACAGCTCCGTTTATTGTTCCAACCAATGCCCCAGAAGCATCCCGCACTTGCACCGAAACGGGGATATTTTGTTGCGTTTCGGTACCTACATTTCTCACTTGTACGGTGATATTTTTCAGTTGGTTACCACAAAAATTATTTTCTGGAGTTACCAACGACGCCAAGGATACATCCCGAGTTGGACGAATATAACGGACTAGGTATTCTTGCGTTTCGCCCTTGGCATAAACCCCGCACGCCACCACCGACGAAGGGACATTGGTTTCGACGCATACAATCCGTACACGTGCCAAATTCCCTACAACTAACCCAGAAGGCACTTTTACATCCGCTTTGAACGTCGCATTGCCTTTTAGTACATCCGATGTTGCTACATTTTCATTGAGATCGTCAAAATCACCGTCGCCATTCCAATCCACAAATGCCTTTACTACTTTGTCAAAATCGCCTCCACAGGTTGTTAGTTTCACTTCCAATGGCAACGTTTGTCCTGCCGCCACAGCGACCACTTGCGTTGTAAAATCGCTGTATTCTTGGCAGCCATCTTTTCCTGCTTGAACCATATTTCCGA
The DNA here is from genome assembly GCF_000482465.1 of Runella limosa DSM 17973. Taxonomy (GTDB): domain Bacteria; phylum Bacteroidota; class Bacteroidia; order Cytophagales; family Spirosomataceae; genus Runella; species Runella limosa. The sequence continues at coordinate 236,664 of NZ_KI519420.1, read as the reverse complement.
ATGTCACTTGGGCAATTTTGGTATCTGCGTTTGAACCTGCCTTCGATTCGCAAAATACCTTCCCTCCAATTCCACTTACAATCAAGGCATAAGCCTGAGATGTATTGGTTAACGTGGCTCCTTTGTGCTTTACGGTGATTGTATAAGTACGCCCAGGAACGGGATTGACAATACGTATTTGCTCGACGTTATCCCGAATATTATCTCCCTGCGTTGCATTCGCCGACGGCTGATTAGGGTCTAGTATCCACGGCAGCGACTCCGTCGTTCCGTCACTCACACGTATGTCTAGGTCATTGATCAATTTAGGCGTTCGGTTGTTGAAATTCGCCGCCGATACACTGGTCGCTAGGGATTCGGGATCCGTCCAGCAAATGGTAGCTACCAATGAGCCACGTCCCGATGCAATTACTTGCGTGGTATAAGTTTCATTGATTGCCAATGTACGTTCGGCTAATAAATGGTTCAAATCACGGTTCAGTATCACTTCAGCAGCTTGCTTCATATTCAAAAGCCCCCAGCCGTATTGATAGTCAGGGCCAGGATTACCCGCATCGTCGGCGGTATGAATTGCCAAGCCTTTCAGCGTTGACGAACGCATAAATTTCTTGTTTTGCTGCTGATAAAGTTCCTGTAACAAAAACAACGACCCTGATACGTTTGGCGATGCCATTGAGGTTCCACTGAGCACTGTATAAGCGTTATTGGACGTGGACGTTGTCGAGAAAACACTCACTCCTACACCTACAATATCGGGTTTGATTCGCCCATCGTCAGTTGGCCCCCAACTACTAAAGCTTGAAATTCGAGGGTCTGAAAGTTGGTTATATCCGTTGCTTAATACACTCACGGCACCCACTGTCAGGATATTTTTAGCATTCCCGTAGGTCGAAATTAAATCGTATCCATCCTGATTGGCGCGTTGGATGGTACTTGTCCGAGTTGAGCCTCCCAAAAAATACGGCGTTCCAGCAGGAGGACCATTCGAGCCCCTTGAATTTCCTGCGGCATTGACAATTAAATAATAGGGCGCGTTATAAGCAACACGATCCCACTCACGCGCGCGGGTGTCGTAGAATCCCATTTTATAGTCGTTTTGCTCATTTACCGTTGAATCGCCGTACCATTCCCATTTACGGTTCACATCGGTTCCAGGGCGCGCTGAATTATAACGCCAACCTGCCACTGTTCCATAAGAATGGTTAGAAATCAAGAGCTCAGGAGCTAAATTGATCATTTCTGGGGTATCATTACTAAAATCATGCGCTAGAAGCGTCGCCGCGTTCGACATCCCCTTCGCCCGAGGATTTACACCCGTTGCTATCATGGTTCCACTGACGTGCGTAGCGTGGGCATCCGCCGTTGTAACATTATCTACCTGCGTCACCCGCCCTGCCAGTTCGGTGTGCGTTCCCAGTACCTGTCCACCGTCCCATATTGCCAAACGGTCTTTCATCGGAGCACTTCCTCCTGTCAAATTTAGTCCAAGGCCGCCATCGTTATAAAGTGTATTTGTGCGGGTTGTCAGGGCAGCACCAACGTTGGTGGTGGTAATATCATACAAAGGTTGCCCCGTTTCGCTTACCCCTGCCAGAATCATCACCGACCCATCGGGAAAGGACTGTCGTTCTACCCAATTATTCTTCTTTGCTAGTTGCTGCAACTCAGCCGCCGCTAATCGGTATTGATTATCAATTGATTGCCGTACATTCCTAATCTTTTGCTGCTGTTCGGTCGAGTAAAGTGGCAAGCGCTGGGCATACATAGTTGACCCAATCAGTGCCAATACACAGAAAATCAAGTAAAAACGGAAGTGCATGATGAAGCGATTTTTCTTTTTAAAACGTGAAAATGGGGCTTGAAGTTATACAAAACTCCGCAAATCATAGCAGTTTTGTACACGGACTGGCACGCCTCCAAATACTGAATTCCCCGTCAAGTCATCTAGTACCTGGTCATCTGTCAAATCATTTACACTAACTCCTGCGTGGGACTGCGCCACATTCAGCCTAACTCCGTCGCGCCCATGCCCATAGCCGTGCGGCAAACTCACCACTCCCAGCATCATTTTTTCGGTAAGTTCGACTTCTACCTTAACCTTACCCACGCGTGACACCACCTCGACTTCGCTTCCCGTTTTAATCCCTCGTTGTTGGGCATCCTGCGGGTGCATCAATAGAGTACAACGGTTACGTCCCTTCACCAAGCGTTCCGAATTGTGCATCCACGAATTGTTATCTCGAACGTGGCGTCGATTGATAAGCAGTAAATCAAAATCTGAAGACGGAGGTTGTGCCAACGCTTTTTTGATTCTTTCTACGTCTTTAACCAATAACGGTGGCGCCAACCAAACTTTTTTATTTGAAGTCTGCAAACGTGCGGGTAAACAGGATTCTAAAGCTCCCAAATCCAAACCGTGCGGGTGTTGCCGAAGTGCATCTAAACTCAATTTATATTTTCCAAAACGCAGGGCTAAATCAACTTTTGTGTGCGGGTCTTCGGGAGTAAACGAGGACGAATAATGACCCGTCAAACGAGCTGTCAGTTCCTGAAAAACCTCCCAATCATATTTCGTACCTGTTTCTTTGGCAAATAACGGCTCCGACCATCGTGCTACATTTCGGATGGCCAAGGCATTAAAAGTCAAGTCATAATGAGCCACTTCTAAGCCTGTCGCAGGGGGCAAAATGAGGTGGGCGTGGCGGGTTGTTTCGTTGATATAGATGTCGATGGAAACCATAAATTCCAAGGTCTCAAAGGCCCGATCCAACTGCTGCCCGTTTGGCGTCGAAAGAATTGGGTTCCCGCAGCTCGTAATCAGCGCTTTTATTTGTCCCTCACCTTCCGTCAAAATTTCTTCTGCCAAGGTCGAAACGGGAAGTTCACCCATGAACTCAGGCAAGCCACGTACCCGACTTTGGTAACGGTTGTATTTGTTGTACTCACCTTTGGAGGCCGCTAAAATATCCATGGCAGGCTGGGTAAACATGGCTCCACCCGCTTTATCAAGGTTTCCAGTGACACAGTTGAGGGCATTCACCAACCATTGACAAGCGCCGCCAAAAGCTTGGGTTGACAACCCAATTCTCCCATACGCAACCGCCGATGGGGTATTGGCAAACTCCCTAGCCAACTGTCGAATGTCTGCTGTTGCGATACCCGTACGGTCAGTTACCTCTTCTGGGGAGAATGCTGCCACTATCTGTTTCAACTCGTCTAAGCCATCGACATAGACTGGTACTGTTTCGAGTTGTTCCTCAAAAATTACCTGCAAGATGGCCAACAACAAAAATACATCAGTAGCAGGACGGATGAAGTAATGGGCGTCGGCCTTGGCGGCAGTTTCGGTATAACGCGGGTCAACGACCACCACTTTTCCACCCCGTTGCTGAACCGCTTTCAAACGATTTTCCACGTCAGGCGCAGTCATCAAGCTTCCATTGGAAGCAAGGGGATTGGCTCCCAAAATCAACCAAAAATCAGTACGGTCAATGTCGGGAATGGGTAATAAAAAAGGATGGCCAAACTGCTGCCAAGCTGCAAAATGGTGGGGCAATTGGTCGGCTGAAGTTGCAGAAAAGATATTTTTTGTCTTCAGAGCCCTCATTAAGTTCGTTCCCGCCAAATACGTTCCAGAATTATGCACCGATGGATTTCCCGCATACATGGCCACTGCATCAGGCCCATCACTTGCCTGAATTTGTCCCAAACGGGCCGCGACTTCCTCCAAAGCTTCCTCCCATGTTATTTCCTCCCATCCAGTAGCGGTTCGGCGCACGGGTCTCTTTAAACGATTGGTATCTTCATAAATATCTTTCAATGCCACGGCCTTGGGGCAAACGTGTCCACGGCTAAATGGATCGCTTTTATCTCCTGCTATCGAAACCACTTGATGACCCGTGTAGTGGATTTCAAGACCGCAAATGGCCTCGCAAAGATTACATGCACGATAATGTACACTCGAATTTGTCATACTTTACATTCGTTTGATGCAATATAAATATTTTTACCAAACTTCTTTGGGAGGATACTTTTTTGATTTTCAAAAAGTTACTATCTTTGCGTCCCGTTTTGAAACAAAGCATCGTAACATCATAAAGCGCTGATACAGAAATGAAAAAAGGAATTCATCCAGATTACAGAGAAATCGTATTTTGGGATTTAGCAACTGATGACAAGTTCGTAACACGTTCTTGCGCCCCAACAAAAGACACTATCGAGTTTGAAGGAAAAACTTACCCTGTGTTCAAGGCCGAGGTAACTTCTCAGTCACACCCGTTTTACACTGGTAAAAATACATTGATTGACACGGCTGGTCGTGTTGACAAATTCCTTAGAAAATACGGAAAGAGATAATTCTTCTTCGTTTTTTTACCACACAAAAAAAGGAGCTGCGAAAACAGCTCCTTTTTTTGTGTCCATCGTGAAGGCTACGAATGATAAGGCGACGGGCTCACCGACGTCCAGCCTCCATCTACAACCAACGACTGCCCAGTCACGTGGCCTGCCCCTGGCGAGACAAGAAACAGTGCCGCATTGGCAATATCTTGCACGGTTGCAGGACGCCCCATGGGCGTAATTTTACTCCAAGTTTGGTTATATGCTGGATCTTCGGCAGTGCGCTCCGTCATTGTAGCGCCTGGCGCTACGGCATTAATGGTAATTCCGTAAGGTGAAAGCTCCACCACCAAGCTCTTCGCCAGCATTTCGAGGGCTGCTTTGGTCATGCCATAAGCGGCCAAAAATTGGTGCGCTTGGTGGCCTGTTACCGACGACATCAACAACACCCGCCCTCCTTGCCCTTGTAGGCGCATCTGGCGCGCCGCCGCTTGGGTTAGGAAGAAACTACCCCTGATGTTCAAATCCAAGAGCTGCTGAAGCGATTCTGGGCGATACTCAAAAAAATCGCCAAACGTAGTTATACCTGCATTTGCCACGACTGTCGTCAGCTTACCAAAAACCTTCACAGCCTCGGATACCATTGCTTGGACAAAGTCAACGTCAGCGGCATTTCCTGGATAACTGATACAGTTTCCTCCTTGCTGCTGAATGGAAAGCGCTCCTTCGTCCGACAATGTTTTATCGAGGTCGTTTAGCACAACCGCTGCGCCCCGTTCTGCCAACTGACGGGCTATTTCTAAGCCAATTCCTTGGCCAGCACCCGTTACAATCGCCACTTGGCCACTAAATTCTTTTTCTTTCATGTATTCGCTTCTTAGTTCTACCTACTTATTCGGTTGGCTTTTTACTCCACCAACTCGCCAATAATGACCCTGTAATGTTCATAATTGGGCCAAACAATGCTGGTGCCAACCCTACTGTTGCTACTTTCCCCATTTGTAGGGCAATTCCTGAGGCCAAACCTCCATTTTGCAACCCCACTTCAATGGCGACTGTTCGGCAATCTTGTTCAGGAAGTTTCAATAATCTCGCGCCCCAATAACCCAAGACATAGCCAGCCAAATTATGAATCAATGTACACACAATGAGTATTCCACCTACCTTCAACAAACTATCCCGCCCCGCAGCCGTAATGATACAAATAATAACGGCAATTCCTGCCATAGAAACCAAAGGCATGTATTTGTTTAGAAACGCGGTTTGGTTTCTAAAGATTTTATTCACGGCCAACCCAACACCAATGGGCAAGATGATAATTTTTAGGATTTCAATCATCATCTTCATAAAATCAATTTCTATAAATGACCCGCCCAATAATTTCATTAAAAGAGGTGTCAGTACGGGAGCCATCAGGGTTGCACAAGAAGTAATGGTCAGCGATAAGGCCACATTCGCCTTGGCGATGTACGCCATTACGTTGGAGGCTAAACCGCTCGGAGAACAACCAATTAGAATTATTCCCGCTGCAATTTCAGCAGGGAAATCGAAGCTTACGGCCAAAGTATAACCTACCAAGGGCATAATGGTGAATTGACAAACAAGGCCAATGATGACACTCTTGGGAGATTTTACAACCGCTTCAAAGTCTTTTGGGCTCATCGTCGTTCCCATGCCAAACATGATGATCTGCAAGAGCGGGACAATGAGGGTTTTTAATTGAAAATCCCCAATTTGGGTAAAAGTTTGAGGGAAAAATAGGGCAAGTGTTGCCGCAACAATGATGGATAAGGTATAAAGGTAATTTTTCATGTGAGGTTAAGGAATATAAAATTAGGCAAAAGCCGCACCCACAAAAGCGTAGGTGCGGCCAAAAATACCCTGCGATAGCAGGTTATGCTAACGACTTTCTTGCGTCACGATCGGGGTCATTTTTCACCACTGGTGCATCATCAAGAATCATTGTTTCCCCTTTTCCAGTGGTGTATTGTGGCCAATTGGGCAACCCACCTCCGTTGGGGTTTCCTGTCCGTGCAAAATTGACAAACGATTTGGCCATTTTCTCTGAAAGTCGCCTCGGGCGCGCTCCCCCACCCGTGTGCGTGAGCATCAAATCAGTATTATAAAACCAAAAACAAATATCGTCGCAGTGGAAAGCCCGCATTCTTCCATCAAAGAGAGGTGGTTGCCACCCAAACCAAGCTACGTAAACAGGCGCTTTTTGTTTTACTTTGGCATCGGCAGTCGCAATTGCATTCTTACGATTACTTAATATCATCGACCAAATTTCGACTGGCTTTTTATCAGGGAATGTCTTTGAATAAGCATCTGCTACTTCTCCAGATTTTTCGCCAAAACGCACTTTCAATTTTTCTTTGACATCATTCATCGATACTTTTTCGAGTGCGGAATCAACCCTACTCGGCGACTGCTCGTTGAAAGTTGTGGAGATAATCATCGGAATATCGGCTGAAAAGTGCGCCGAATCGCTATAAAAAGGCGTCGCCGACAAAAACGTCCCATCTGCTACTGGACTAAACCCTCCTCGCGTTAGGTTCAATCGCTTTGCTTCGTCTGCCATTTTGGCTACGGCACGATTGGCAATATCTATGTACTCCCGCCATGGTATTTGTTGTAATTTATCAATTTCATTCGAGCCTAGCCCTGCTTCTTTGAGTACCATTGCTCCCAATTTTTCGGCGTATTCTTTGTTTACACCTCCTAATGATGACCCACTCAATGCTACCGCTTTATGAAACAGCCCTTTAGCCGACGGCATTGCCATCAGTGTACAAACTTTTGCCCCACCACCCGATTGACCAATGATAGTAACGTTAGAGGCATCTCCTCCAAAATTAGCGATATTGTCTCGTACCCATTCGAGAGCTGCAACAATATCCAACATACCAACATTACCTGAAGCAGCAAATTTTTCACCTCCTACTCCCGCGATACTGGTAAAACCTAATGCCCCAAGTCGGTGGTTGAGTGAACAGAATACCACATCGCCCATTCGACTCAAGTTCTCCCCATGGTACCCGTCTTGTTCAATGCCGTTGCCATTAACAAATCCACCGCCGTGCAGCCATACAACGACTGGGCGTTTTTTGGTATCTAAAGCAGGCGTCCAGACGTTTATCCGAAGGCAATCTTCGCTTACATCGTCGTAGTTCCAATGATCCACAAATGAGGCATATTGGTCAGCATACCGCTTTTCCATGATTTGGGGTGCTGTGTTTCCCCACCAAACGGCTGGACGCACTTCTGTCCAAGACGTTGGTTTTTGAGGTGGCATAAACCGATTTGCTCCTGAGGTATCTGCGCCGTACGGAATGCCTAAAAATGTATGAATACCTCGCAAAATAAACCCTCTGACTCGACCATAGGCTGTATTTGTGACAGCGATGTTATCGCCAACAAACAAAATTTGTTCGTCTTCTTTTGACTGGACGCTGGTAGGTTGTGCATTGGAAGCAAGTGGGACACTTACCCCCGCAGTTGCAGCACTAAGCCCCAGCGTCTGAATAAAACTTCGGCGATTAGCTTTCATAAAGTAAAACGTGTTTAGGAGTGAACTGGTAAAAGTCAACACTTTACAAAAGCCTTTTAAAGCAAAAAACTCCCCAAATACTTGGGGAGTTTTTTGAATATTACTTAGATTTTTTATGCTTTAAACAACTCAATAAAGTTGTCGAACAAATAGCGTGAATCGTGCGGGCCTGGCGATGCTTCAGGGTGATACTGTACTGAAAATGCAGGCTTATCTTTTCGCTTAATACCTTCAATGGTTTTGTCATTGAGGTTGATGTGCGTTACTTCAACATCAGGATGCGCTTCGATTTCCTCTGGGCTTACCGCAAAACCGTGGTTCTGTGAAGTAATCTCACAAAGTCCAGTTTGGAAGTTTTTCACGGGGTGGTTCAATCCTCGGTGGCCGTGGTGCATTTTGTAAGTAGAAATTCCACTTGCCAACGCTAAGATTTGGTGACCCAAACAAATTCCAAAAATGGGTTTGTTGGTACCCAAAAACTTCTGAACTGTTTCGACAGCATACGGCATTGACGACGGATCGCCTGGGCCATTTGAGATAAAGAAACCGTCAGGATTCCATGCCATCACTTCTTCAAAAGGAGTTTTAGCTGGGAACACCTTGCAATAGCAGCCGCGCTGAGTCATGTTCAAAAGGATACTTTTTTTGATACCATAATCCATCACCGCGATTCGGTACTGAGCCGTTGTTTCATCTCCCATAAAGTAAGGAACTTTAGTAGAAACTACCGACGACAACTCCAAACCTGCCATGTTAGGCACTTCTTTTAAGTGCTCCATGAGTGTTTTTTCGTCCAAGATTTCGGACGAAATGATTGCGTTCATTACCCCTTGTTGGCGAACGTGACGTACCAATTGGCGGGTATCCACTTCGCTAATTCCAACGATATTTGCTTTTTCAAAATACGTTTGGAGCGAAAAGTCAGCTGTTTTGCGAGAATAAATACGCGAGAAAGAGTTACAAACCATCCCGCTAATTTTTACAGAACTTGATTCTTCCTCGCTGTCCAACTGTACACCGTAGTTACCAATGTGAGAATTGGTATTGACCACAATTTGCCCAAAGTACGAAGGATCAGTATAAATTTCCTGATAGCCAGTCATACCTGTGTTGAAGCAAATTTCGCCACCCATTGTACCAATTTTGCCAAGCGCCAACCCTCTGAGGGCTGTTCCGTCTTCGAGAAGTAAGAGTGCTGGTTGTTGAGAACCCATTTTTTAGTTGGTGTTGAATAATTTATTTTGCAAATTTCCAAAAAAAGGGGCTAAACTTTCGTTTAACCCCTTTAGTATTTCAACTTTTCTTCATTTTATAGAACTAATTCTGAGAAAAGTTATTCTTGGCCTCCGTTTAATTCGTCTTGCCAAGCTTTCAATTCATCAAATTTACCATCGCGAGCGAGGGCAGCTTGCTGAGGCCATGTGGCAGGGCTCTTAGAGCCGATGCCCGCAGCCGATACGATTTCTTGAATTGCTTCAGGAGTTGAGTCTGCCAATTGCGCAAAGGTTGTTACACCCGCCGCGACAAGCGCGCTTGCGATTTTTGGACCAATTCCTTCGATGATTTCAAGGTCATCAGCAGCAGTTACTTCCGCTGTTTCAGCAGCAACTTCTTCCACAACTGGTGCAGAAGCTTTTACTTCAGTTTCAGCTTTTTTACCACCACGACGGCTACGACGTGTTTTTGCTGCTTTTTCTTCAACCGCAGCAAGAAGCGTTTCGTTGAAGTCAACTAACTCAATCATACAAACTTCGGCAGCGTCACCTTGACGAGTACCCAATTTGATGATACGAGTGTAACCTCCAGGACGGTTGGCGATTTTGTCAGCAACAGTACTGAACAATTCTTTTACAACCTCTTTCTCAGGGATGTAAGAGAAAACGATACGGCGGTTGTGCGTAGTATCTTCTTTAGAGCGAGTCAAAAGAGGCTCAACATATTTTTTGAGTTCTTTTGCTTTCGCTAAAGTAGTTTCGATACGCTTGTGGATAATCAATGACGAAGCCATGTTACGTAGTAAGGCACTACGGTGTGAGGAGGTACGCCCCAAATGGTTGTCTTTTTTACCGTGTCTCATTAGTTTGAGTTTTTGATTAGCTTCGAGCTGCGGAAACCGCGCTTCAGAATACTAACCGGTTGAACAATACATAAAAAGACCTTTCTCATTTCAGAGAAAGGTCGAAAGATTTTAGTCTTCGTCGAGGCGGTACTTCGCTACGTCCATACCGAACGTCAAATTTTTCTCAGCAATTAATTGCTCCAACTCAGTCAATGACTTTTTACCGAAGTTACGGAACTTCATCATATCAGCAACTTCGAGTCTTGCCAAATCACCAAGGGTTTTGATGTCTGCCGACTTAAGACAGTTATAAGCACGTACTGATAAGTCGAGGTCAGCCAAAGGCGTTTTCAACAACTTACGCATACGCAACATTTCTTCATCTACTTCGCTCACCTCGTCATTCTTCTGAGTTTCAAACGTCATCGTTTGATCAGAGAACAACATAAAGTGTTGAATCAAGATGTAAGCAGCGCCTTTGAGGGCTTCTTCTGGGTGGATAGACCCGTCAGTGGTAACCTCAATAAGTAGTTTTTCGTAGTCAGTTTTCTGCTCTACGCGCGTATTTTCTACGCTGTACTTAACGTTTTTGATTGGTGTGTAAATGGCGTCAATTGGAATATGACCAATCGGTAATTCCAATGTACGAGGTTCGTCAGCAGGAACATAACCACGACCTTTCTCAAGGATAATCTCCATTTCGAAAGTCATTTGGTCGTCGATGTGACAGATAACGAGGTCAGGGTTCAAAACCTGGAACGATGAAGTAAACTTAGCGATGTCGCCAGCTGTTACCACCGATTGGTTTTTCACACTTACCGAGATTTTGTTATCAACCAATTCCGAAACCTTCTTAAAACGAACCATTTTAAGGTTCAAGATGATTTCGGTAACATCTTCAACAACTCCCTCAATCGAAGAGAATTCATGAAGAACACTTGGAAAACGAACGCTAATGATAGCGTAGCCTTCCAGCGATGAAAGCAGGATACGACGTAACGCATTTCCTATTGTTACACCGAAACCTTTTTCCAGCGGCTTGAACTCAAACAACCCGTGAAAGTCGTCGGCTTTTTCCATTACGACCTTGTCAGGCATTTGGAATGCTAAAATAGACATAGGATTAGCAGTTTTTTTAGAGTCCGAAGAGCGGTTATTAACCGCAAAAAAGTATGTTTTTCTAAACATACAAAAACAAAACCCTTGACGTGGTAATCCACCCCACAAGGGTTTTGTAGAATAATTTAAGACTATTTCGAATACAATTCGACGATAGCTTGCTCGTTCACGTTTTCAGGAATCTGATCACGTTCTGGGTACTGAACAAACTTTCCAACCATCAAACCGTTATCCCACTCAAGCCAGTTAAAACGTTTTGCAGCAGCTGTACGAGCTACGATGCTATCGTTGATAGTTTCAAGTGATTTTGATTTCTCACGAACGCCAACTACTTGGCCTGGGCGCAACGAGTACGAAGGTACGTTTACGACTTCGCCATCAATAGTGATGTGTTTGTGAGTAACCAACTGACGAGCAGCACGGCGAGTAGGAGCAATTCCTAAACGATATACTGTATTGTCAAGACGTGCTTCGCAAAGTTTAAGCAAGTTTTCACCTGTGATACCTTCACGTACTGCTGCACGGTGGAAAAGGTTACGGAACTGACGCTCCAAGATACCGTAAGTATATTTCACCTTTTGTTTTTCTTGCAATTGAAGTGCATATTCTGACTTCTTGCTACGACGCCCTCTGCCGTGTTGGCCAGGAGGGTAATTCTTTTTACTAAGTGCTTTGCTTGGCCCTAGGATAGCCTCACCAAAACGACGTGAAATCTTCGATTTCGGACCTGTATAACGTGCCATGTGAATTGATTTAGAATAAACACAAAAATTACCGTAGGAACAATCTAGCAACCCCAGTGTCCAAATTGCTGATTGTTCGTACGGTGTTATAAAATCTTAAAGATTATACTCTTCTGCGCTTTGGAGGGCGGCAGCCATTGTGTGGTAGTGGAGTAATGTCCTTGATGGTAGTCACTTCAATACCTACGTTTTGTACGGTACGGATAGCAGACTCACGTCCAGAACCTGGTCCTTTTACAAACACTTCTGCTTTACGCATTCCAAGGTCATATGCTACTTGGGCACAGCTTTGAGCGGCTGTTTGGGCAGCATAGGGCGTATTTTTCTTTGAGCCTTTAAAGCCCATTTTACCAGCTGATCCCCAAGAGATAACTTGACCAGACAAATTGGTAACTGAGATGATAATGTTGTTGAAGGAAGCTTTAATGTGAATTTGACCCACTTGCTCCACTTGTACAACGCGCTTTTTTGCTTTATCCTTACGCTTATTTTGAGCCATTGTTTTAATCGGTATCTGTTAGCAGTTATCTGTTATCCTACTCATTATTTCAAACAAATAACGGACAACAGTTAACAATTATGAATTACTTCGTAGCCTTCTTCTTATTCGCTACAGTCTTACGCTTACCTTTACGAGTACGGCTATTGTTCTTCGTTCTTTGTCCACGCAAAGGAAGACCTTTACGGTGACGCAAGCCACGGTAACAACCGATGTCCATCAAGCGCTTGATGCTCAATTGAACTTCTGAGCGAAGGGCGCCTTCAGTAGTAAATTCACCATTAATGATTCCACGAATAGCATTAGCTTCTTCGTCCGACCATTCAGCTACTTTTTTGTCGTAACTAATTCCAGCTTTTTCCAAAATTCTACGAGCGGAGCTACGTCCAATTCCGAAGATGTAAGTAAGCGAGATTTCGCCACGTTTTTTGTCTGGAATGTCAACACCTGCAATACGTGCCATATCTTAAATTATCCTTGTCTTTGTTTGTACTTGGGATTTTTCTTGTTGATCACGTAAAGTTTACCTTTACGGCGAATCACTTTACATTCAGCACTGCGCTTTTTAATAGACGCTTTTACTTTCATTTTTGTATTTGATTTTGGATTTTAGACGATAGGACTTTCAAAATCAAAACGAACTACTTAAAGCCCTACTATCTATTATCAAGTTGTTACCTTTATTTATACCGATAGATAATTCGAGCTTTAGATAAGTCATAAGGCGACATCTCTAATTTCACTCGATCACCCTGCAAAATCTTGATATAATTCATTCGCATCTTTCCGGAAATGTGAGCAATTACTTCGTGCTTGTTTTCGAGTTGTACTCTAAACATTGCATTTGAGAGCGCTTCTACGATTATTCCGTCAACTTCGATGAGTCCTTGTTTTGCCATATACTCTTTTGGTAAGGAAAATTAGACGCTTACCATTAACGTCGTATTTTGGGTTACTTCTTCGATATACTTAAACGTTGTAAGAATTTCAGCTTTGCCATTTCGAACCAATACTGTATGTTCAAAATGAGCCGCTGGTTTTCTATCCGTTGTTCTAATCGTCCAACCATCTTTTTCTTGAACTACGTTACGTTTTCCAAGTGTAATCATTGGTTCGATAGCAATAACGATTCCTTCTCTTAGTCTAGGGCCTTGTCCTTTCTTTCCATAATTTGGAACTTCTGGTCCTTCGTGTAGGTTTCGGCCTACACCATGCCCTACTAATTCTCTTACAACACCGTATCCAAACTTTTCAACATAGGTTTGGACAGCATATCCTATATCTCCTACTCGTTTGCCTTCAACGGCTTGCTCAATACCTAAATAAAGCGATTGTTTTGTTCTTTTAAGGAGGTTTGAAACTTCAGGACTTACATTCCCAATCGGATATGTATAAGCACTATCGCTATGAAACCCATTTAACTTTACGCCGCAATCAATCGAAATAACATCGCCTTCCTTTAGTTGGTACTGGCTTGGAAAACCGTGAACCACAATATCATTCAAAGAAATACAAAGTGCCGAGGGAAAACCATTATAACCTTTAAATGACGGATGTCCTTTATGGTCTCTGATAAACTCATCAGCAACTTTATCGAGCTGCTTTGTGGCCACTCCTGGTTTAATCCATTTGGCTACTTCTGCATGTGCTTTGCCTAACAGCTGGGCACTTTCCTTAATGAGTAGTACTTCTTCTTCTGACTTGAGAAAAATCATCTTCTTTATTAGGCAGCTACAGTCTCAGTACGTCCTTTCACGCGCCCTGACTTCATCAAGCCTTCATAGTGCTTCATCAATAAGTAGCTTTCTACTTGTTGTAATGTATCAAGTACAACACCTACTAAGATAAGAAGCGATGTTCCACCAAAGAATTGAGAAAACTCTCTTGTCATACCTGACATACTTGCAAGTGATGGTAAGATAGCAACAACTGCTAACAAAATTCCTCCTGGCAATGTGATTCGGTCTAATACAGTAGCAATGAAATCAGATGTAGCAATGCCAGGTTTTACTCCTGGGATAAAGCCTCCCCCACGCTTCATATCATCAGATATTTGTTGTGGGCTGATAGCAATCGCTGTATAAAAGAAAGTAAAGACAATAATCAAAGTTGCAAACAATACATTGTATTGCCAAGTCGTATAGTCGTTGAATGTTGTAGCAATTGAACTAGCCACATCACTTTTCTCTGCAAACAAACCAGCCACTAGTGATGGGATAAACATCAATGCTTGCGCAAAAATGATTGGCATTACTCCTGACGTGTTAAGTTTCAAAGGTAAGTACTGACGTTGACCGCCCATTACTTTATTACCAACAACTTGTTTTGCATACTGAATGGGTACTCGACGTACTGCTTGAGTCAATGCTACTGCAAACATTACCACTACAAAAAGAGCAACAATTTCTGCAACAAAAATCAACAAACCACCACTACCGCGTGAAGCACCTTCCTGAACAATTGCTTTTGGGAAACGAGACACAATCCCAATCATAATCAACATTGATGTTCCGTTTCCAATTCCCTTGTCAGTGATACGTTCACCTAACCACATACAGAATATTGTTCCTGCAGTAAGGATAAACACGGCTGAAATGGTGAAAGCTGCACGATCAATCAATAGAGCTTCTGAAGAGATGGTTGTTTGTAAATAACTTACCGATTGTGCGATGGTAACAAAAATTGTTAGTAAACGCGTAATCTGATTAAGTTTTTTCCGTCCAGACTCTCCTTCTTTCTGCATTTTTTGAAAGTAAGGCAACGCCATTGTCAATAACTGAATGGCAATTGACGCAGAAATGTAAGGCATAATACCTAGCGCAAAGATAGATGCTTTCGTAAATGCACCACCGAGGAAGGTATCTAATAAGCCTAAAAGACCTGAATTATTCACCTCAAGCTTGTCACTATCAATACCTGGAAGTACGATGTACGAACCAAGGCGATAGACCGCGATCAATAGAAGAGTATAAAGAATTCTACTTCTAAGCTCTTCGATTGAAAAGATATTTTTTAAGGTCTGTATAAACCGTTTCATGCGTTTTTAGATTTACCTGTGTAAAAAATCAGGCAAAGTTACGAAAATCTTTTGAATCAAGATTACAATGTAACCGCTTTACCACCTGCTTTTTCGATAGCTTCGGCAGCAGTCTTAGAAAAAGCATGAACTTTTACTTCAACGGCAGCTTTTAATTCACCACGATTAAGCACTTTTACTAAGTCTGTTTTAGATACCAAGCCATTGCTATAAAGTGTCTCAATATCGATTACAGTAGCATTTGTTTTGTCAACAACTGCTTGGATTGCATCCAAATTAAGAGCTTTGTATTCAACGCGGTTGATATTCTTAAAACCGAATTTAGGTACTCGTCTTTGAAGCGGCATCTGTCCACCTTCAAAGTGACTTTTTTGGCTATATCCCGAACGAGACTGGGCCCCTTTGTGTCCGCGTGTAGAAGTTCCGCCCATTCCTGAACCTTGACCTCTACCCAAACGTTTTTTTGTTTTTACCGAGCCTGAAGCTGGTTTCAATGCGCTAAGATTCATTGCTATATCGCGGATTAAATCTCTTCAATTTTCACTAAATGATCTACCTTGCGAATCATACCTTCAAGGGCTGGATTCACATTAATCTCGACACTACGATTGATTTTGCCAAGTCCCAAAGCCGCAAGAGTGCGTTTTTGGTCTCCAGGGCGGCCAATCATACTTCTAACTTGTGTAATTCTTATCTTTGACATTGTCTCAAAAGATTATCCATTAAACACTGTGGCCAACTTTACTCCACGTTGGAATGCAACTTGGTGCGGAGCTCTCATTTTAAGAAGCGCGTCAATTGTTGCCTTCACTACGTTGTGAGGGTTAGAAGAACCTTTTGACTTGGCTAATACGTCGTGTACACCTGCGGCTTCTAATACAGCACGCATCGCACCACCCGCGATAACTCCAGTACCTGGAGCTGCTGGCTTAACAAATACTAAGCCACCGCTGAATTTTCCGTGCATTTCGTGAGGAACTGTTCCTTTAAGAAGTGGAACTTGCACGAGGTTTTTCTTCGCGTCTTCAATTCCTTTTGCAATGGCGTCAGTTACTTCGTTAGCTTTTCCTAATCCGTAACCTACAACGCCTTTGCCATCTCCAACGACTACAATTGCTGAGAAGCTAAAGCGGCGTCCACCTTTTACTACTTTGGCAACACGGTTGATAGCTACTACCTTTTCTTTAAGGTCAGCTTCGTTGTATTTCAAAGGTTTGATACTGTTTGACATATCTTTTTAGAATTTGAGACCACCCTCACGAGCGCCGTCTGCCAATGCTTTTACTTTCCCATGATACAAATAACCATTGCGGTCAAATACAACCGCACTTACGCCTGCTGCGAGTGCTTTTTCGGCCAATTTAAGACCTACATTCTTTGCATCTTCAACATTGACACTCGCTTTTGTAGCATCAAGTTCAAGAGATGAAGCAGAGACCAATGTTAGACCTTTTGTATCATCAATTACCTGCGCATAAATACGAGCGTTTGAGCGGAAAACAGAAAGACGAGGCTTTTCTGAAGTTCCTTCTACTTTTTTCCGAATCCGGTATTTAATGCGCTGTCTTCTTTCGCTTTTTACTGAAGCCATGATTGCTTACAATTTTTTCAGATTACTGATTACTTCTTAGCAGCAGCTTTACCAGCCTTACGTCTGATTTGCTCACCCACAAAACGAATACCTTTACCTTTGTAAGGTTCAACCTTGCGGAACGAACGAATTTTCGCCGCGATTTGCCCGAGTAGTTCCTTATCAATACATTCTAAGAATACTTTCGGGTTTTGTCCTTTTTCCATCGTTGCGCTCACCTTCACTTCTGAAGGTACTGCGAAGTAGATACCGTGTGAGTATCCAAGGCTAAGCTCCAAAATGTTATTGTTAACAGAGGCTTTGTAACCTACCCCAACAATTTCTAATTGTGCTTTATACCCTTCGCTTACGCCCACAACCATGTTATTAATGAGTGCACGGTAAAGTCCGTGCAATGCTTTGTGACGTTTTTGCTCAGTTGGACGAACAACTGTCAACTCGCTGCCCTCTACTTCCACCTTGATATCACGGTCAATATCACGAGTTAATGAGCCTTTAGGCCCTTTAACGGTCACGACGTTATCGTCAGACACTGATATTGTAACGTTTGCAGGTAGCGTTATCGGCTTCTTTCCTATACGTGACATTTTCTTTCAGGTTTTATCAGTAAACGTAACACAGCACTTCTCCACCCACGTTAAGTACGCGAGCTTCTTTGTCAGTCATTACCCCTTTTGAGGTAGATACAATTGCAACGCCAAGACCATTCAAAACGCGTGGCATTTCTGCTGAACCAGAGTACTTACGAAGTCCTGGCTTACTTACACGTTGTAAATCAACAATGGCAGACTGCTTTGTTACTGGGTTGTATTTCAAGGCAATCTTAATAGTACCCTGCGGGCCTGTCTCCTCGAACTTGTAGTTCTGGATAAAGCCTTTATCGTAGAGTACCTTAGTAATCTCCTTCTTAATGTTAGAAGCAGGTATTTCCACAACCCGGTGCTTCGCCCTTATGGCGTTTCTGATTCTCGTCAGATAGTCTGCTATGGGATCGGTTATCATTTCTCTACTGATTTGTTGCTTCCCTTCTGTAAAAGGGCTGCAAAGTTACGGAATTGATTTTGAAAACAAAAGCGATTTTTACCAACTTGCTTTGGTTACGCCAGGAATTTTTCCTTGAGAAGCCATTTCGCGGAAAACAACACGGCAAATACCAAACTTGCGCATGTATCCTCTTGGACGGCCTGTAAGGCGGCAACGGTTATGCAAACGAACTGCCGATGAACTACGAGGCAATTTGTCTAAACCTTCCCAGTCACCAGCTTCTTTCAAAGCAGCACGCTTTTCAGCATACTTAGCAACTAGCTTTTGCTTTTTCAATTCTCTTGCTTTTACTGATTCTTTCGCCATTTCCTTATTTCGTTGAAAAAGGGATTCTTATTTTTTACCTTTTGTAAAGGGCATACCAAGAGATTTCAACAATTCGTAGCTTTCTTCATCTGTCTTTGCAGAGGTTACGAATGTAATATCCATACCTGAAATCTTATTCACCTTGTCAATTTGAATTTCAGGGAAGATAATTTGCTCTTTTACACCGAATGTGTAGTTACCGCGGCCATCAAAGCCTTTGTCGCTAATTCCTTGGAAGTCACGAACACGTGGTAAAGCGATGCTTACTAGACGATCCAAGAATTCGTACATTTTGTCTCCACGGAGCGTTACTTTCACGCCAATTGGCATTTTTTCGCGTAACTTAAAGTTAGAGACCGCCTTCTTAGACATTGTTGGAACTGCCTTCTGACCTGCAATAAGGGTGATTTCTTCCAATCCAGCATCAATCAATTTCTTGTCAGATACAGCAGCACCAATACCTTTGTTGATAACAATCTTATCAAGGTGTGGTACTTGCATAATTGATTTGTATTGGAACTTCTCATGCAAGTGAGAAACGACTTCCTTCGTGTATTTCTCTTTTAATCTCGTAGTTGCCATTTTGATTATTAGTTTGTGGATTTCCGACCCACAGTTAATTTATAAGTGACAAACGAAAACTACTTTGAAGGATCTGGGATAAATTTCCCTGATTCTTTTGAATAGCGTTGTAGTTTCCCTTGCTCGTTGAGCTTGCGTCCTGTGCGGGTTGGCTTACCAGTAGCTGGGTCAATCAACATCAAGTTACTGATATGAATTGAACCTTCTATCTTTTTAAGCTCACCTTGAGGATTCGCGGCAGTTGGCTTAACGTGTTTTGTGACAAGGTTAACACCTTCCACAATCGCACGCTGTTTTTCAACCAACACTTTGGTGATTTTGCCCGACTGGCCTTTTGAGTTACCAGCTATCACTTCTACTGAGTCTCCAGTACGAATGTGTAACTTGGGCTGTTTGTTGAATTTTCTTTCCATTGCTTACAATACTTCAGGTGCCAATGAAACAATTTTCATAAAGTTTTTCTCACGCAACTCACGAGCAACGGGCCCAAAAATACGGGTACCACGTGGTTCGTCTTGGTTGTTGAGTAACACGACGGCGTTATCCTCGAATCGAATGTAAGAACCATCTTTACGACGGATTTCTTTCTTGGTACGAACAACAACGGCCTTAGAAACTGTACCTTTCTTTATGTTGCCCGAAGGAATTGCCTGTTTAACTGTCACCACAACTTTATCACCGATAGATGCGTAGCGTTTGCCAGTACCACCCAATACACGGATGACAAGTACTTCTTTCGCTCCACTATTATCAGCAACAGACAGTCTTGATTCTTGCTGTACCATTGTTATTTCGCTTTTTCAATGATTTCGACTAATCTCCAACGCTTATTCTTACTGAGTGGGCGTGTTTCCATTACGCGAATTGTATCGCCGATTCCACACTCATTATTTTCGTCATGCACCATTAATTTGGTAGTTTTTTTCATAAACTTACCGTATTTCGGGTGCTTTACTTTACGCTCTACCGCGACAACGCAAGATTTCTCCATTTTGTTGCTTACTACGCGGCCAACTCTGACTTTGCGTAAATTTCTTTCTACGGTTGTTTGTGCTGCTGCCTCCATTGTGTCGGTTATTTTACAATTGGGGTCTCCTGACCATTATTACGCGCTTGCGACTTTATTTTTAGCCGACAATTCCGTGATCAACCTAGCTATTAGGCGGCGCGTATTGCGAATACGCATCGGGTTTTCGATCGGAGATACGGCATGAGCAAACTTTAACTTTAAAAGACGATCTTGCTCTTCAGCAATCGTTTGCGTCAATTGTTCTACCGTTAGCGCTTTTATTTCACTATTTTTCATTTGACTAATACTTATTCTGCTTCTTCTTGATGATCGCGACGAACTACGAACTTAGTCTTAACGGGAAGCTTCTGAGCTGCTAAACGAAGAGCTTCATTAGCTAATTCGAGTGACACACCTGTGGCTTCAAATAAGATTGTACCCGCTTTTACTGGGGCTACCCAATACTCAGGAGCACCTTTTCCTTTACCCATACGTACTTCGAGAGGTTTCTTGGTGATTGGCTTATCTGGGAAGATACGAATCCAAACTTGACCTTCACGTTTCATTGCACGGGTAACAGAGATACGAGCTGCCTCAATCTGACGGGCTGTAATCCAGCCAGGTTCGAGCGCTTTAATGGCAAACGTACCGAAAGCAATTTCGTGGCCACGAGTAGCCATGCCTTTTTCAGACCCTTTGCTTTTTTGTTGTTTGCGGAACTTGGTTCTTTTCGGTTGTAACATGGTTCAGCAGTATTATTCGGTGTCAACTAAGACCCGTTTGCTTTCGATAATTACTTTTTCTTGTTACGGTTGTTGTTGTTGTTGCGGTTTTTATTTCCGCCACCGTTTCCACCACGACGGTCACCACCTTCGCGGTCACCACCACCTCTACGACGGTCGCCACGCTCTCCGCCACGGTCATTTCCACCGCTACGTTCTGCTGCTGCTGCACCACCGCTGATTGGTGATAAGTCACGCTTTCCAAAGATTTCGCCTTTGAAAACCCACACTTTGATTCCAATCTTTCCATAGACCGTCAAAGCTTCTGAGATAGCATAGTCGATGTCAGCGCGAAGTGTATGCAAAGGTACACGACCTTCTTTATACTCTTCAGTACGTGCCATTTCGGCACCACCTAAACGACCTGAAATCCGAACTTTGATACCTTGTGCTCCTACACGCATTGCTGAAGAAATTGCTTGCTTCATGGCACGACGATAAGAGATACGGTTTTCAAGTTGTTGAGCGATTGATTCACCTACCAATTTAGCATCTATTTCAGGACGCTTGATTTCGTAGATGTTGATTTGGATATCTTTACCCGTAATCTTTTTAAGCTCTTCTTTGATTTTATCTACCTCGTTTCCACCTTTACCGATTACGATACCTGGGCGAGCCGTGTGAATCGTAAGCGTAATGCGCTTCAAAGTACGTTCAATTACTACTTTAGAGATGGCGCCTTTTGGAATACGAGCGGAAATATATTTGCGGATCTGCTCATCTTCAATCAATTTGTCAGCAAACTCACGTCCGCCGTACCAGCTTGATTCCCAACCACGGACGATACCGAGTCGCAGACCTACAGGATTAACTTTCTGTCCCATTCGTTATTGAAAATTTTAGGCTTCTTGTTGGATTAATTCTGCTGATGCATCATCTACCACAAGTGTAATGTGGTTTGAACGCTTACGAACGCGATAGGCACGGCCTTGAGGAGCCGGACGCAGACGCTTCAACATAGTACCGCCGTCAACGAATACTGTCTTTACATACAGTTCAGCGTCTTCAAGTTTAGTATCCTCGTTGAGCTGTTGCCAATTAGCTACGGCTGACATCAAAACTTTTTTCAAAACCGGAGCGGCAGCCTGTGGCTGATACTGCAAAATCGCCAATGCGCGGCTCACTTTCTGGCCCCGAATCATGTCGGCTACTAACCGCATTTTACGAGGTGAAGTGGGTACGTTTCTTAATATAGCTCTTGCTTCCATTTTCTTTGTGACTATTACTATCGCTTACCTTTGTCCTTTTTGGCAATGTGCCCACGGAAATTGCGCGTAGGAGAGAATTCGCCCAACTTATGCCCAACCATGTTTTCGGTTACGTACACTGGGATAAACTTGTTTCCGTTGTGTACTGCAAAAGTGTGACCAATAAAATCTGGGGAGATTGTACTGCGTCTTGACCAAGTCTTGATTACTGATTTCTTGCCCGAATCATTCATGGCATCTACTTTAATTTGCAGACGGAAATCAATATATGGTCCTTTTTTTATCGAACGTCCCATTTATCTTCGATTATTTTTTACGTTTGCTAATAATCAAACGGTTAGAATACTTTTTCGGAGTACGGGTCTTTTTACCCTTCGCATATAAGCCCGTACGAGAACGTGGGTGACCACCTGACGCACGACCTTCACCACCACCCATTGGGTGATCGACTGGGTTCATCGCAACCCCACGTACACGTGGACGAATACCTAACCAACGCTTACGACCTGCCTTACCAAGGCTTACGTTCATGTGATCGGGGTTAGATACTGAACCTACCGTTGCCTTACATACTGCAAGAACCATCCGCATTTCGCTTGATGGCATACGCAATACTGCATATTTACCATCACGAGCTACTAACTGAGCGTAAGTTCCCGCACTACGAACGAGCTGACCTCCTTTGCCTGGGTGCAATTCCACATTGTGGACAATTGTACCGATTGGCATCACAGCAAGCGGAAGAGCGTTTCCTACTTCTGGAGCTACTTCGCTTCCAGAGATAATTGTTTGTCCTACAGCAATTCCTTGTGGAGCAAGGATGTAGCGTTTTTCACCATCTTGGTACTCTACCAATGCGATACGAGCCGAACGGTTTGGATCGTATTCTACTGTCATTACAGTACCTGGTACGTCCAATTTATTACGCTTGAAATCGATGATACGGTACATGCGCTTGTGACCACCGCCAATGTAACGAGCAGTACGACGACCTTGGCTGTTACGTCCACCTGTCTTTTTGATAGGGGCTAACAAGCTTTTTTCGGGCTTGTCGGTCGTAATTTCGTCAAATGACGGAGCCGTACGGTAGCGCTGACCTGGAGTTGTTGGTTTGAGCTTAATGACTCCCATTGTTGTTGTTCAATTATTTGCTACTTCAACGGTTTATTAAACAATATCAGCGTAGATGTCAATAATCTCGCCTGCTTTCAATGTCACAATGGCCTTTTTGTACGTTGAAGTAATACCACTAATGGCCTTACCGCGTGACATTCTTGTTTTCTTTCTACCAATCGAGCGCATTGTATCTACACTCGCTACTTTCACGCCGTACATCTTTTCGATGGCGTTGGCGATTTCAATTTTATTGGCAGTTTTTGTTACCTCAAATACATACTTGCCCAAGTTGCTAAGAGCAGTAGCTTTTTCGGTCAATATTGGTCGCTTAAGTACACTCATTGTCTTACTTGTTCAAGAGATTTTCTAACTTCGACACCGCTGTTTCGCTAATCAACAACACCTCAGCATTGATAAGGTCGTATGTATTAACATCACCTGCTGTAGTGATATTTGTTTTAGGAATGTTACGTCCTGACAAATACACGTTGTTATTGTATTCTGGCAAAATAAGAAGTGTTTTCTTGCCAGTAAGTGAAAGCGCGCTCAAAAACGAAAGGTATTGTTTTGTTTTTGGAGCATCAAACGTAAAGTCTTCTACTACCGAAATACCGTTTGCTTTAGCTTTCTGTGAAAGCACTGACTTACGCGCCAACGCTTTTACTTTTTTATTCAATTTGAAGCTATAATCGCGTGGTCTAGGCCCGAATACACGTCCACCACCTACGAATACTGGCGACTTGATTGAACCCGCACGAGCTCCACCAGTTCCCTTTTGGCGCTTGATTTTTCTAGTTGAATAAGAAACCTCGGCACGCTCTTTTGACTTGTGAGTACCTTGACGTTGATTGGCCAAGTACTGTTTCACATCCAAATATACTACGTGCTCATTTGGCTCGATGCCGAACACTTCATCGGAAAGAGATACTGTTTTACCAGTAGCTTGTCCTTTTATATTTAATACTGAAAGTTCCATTGTCTTGATTCGCCGTTGCGATTGATTACTTTTCAATGATTACAAACGAATTCTTCGCACCTGGCACTGAGCCACTGATAACGACGATATTCTGCCCAGGGATTACCTTCAACACTTTGAGGTTTTGAACCTTCACACGGTTGTTACCCATACGACCTGCCATGCGAATTCCTTTGAATACACGCGACGGAAACGAACAAGCCCCAATCGAACCTGGGTGACGTTGACGGTTGTGCTGACCGTGAGTTTGGCCTCCAACCCCACCAAAGCCATGACGCTTTACAACACCTTGAAAACCACGACCTTTGGCAGTTCCAACCACGTCCACAAAGTCTCCTTCAATAAAAACGTCAGCAACTTCCAACGTCTGACCCAAAGCAAGTTCCTGTGTGAACTCTTTGAACTCGACGAGCTTGCGCTTAGGAGTAGTTCCAGCTTTTTTGAAGTGACCCATGAGCGGCTGAGTCGTGTGCTTTTCTTTCTTCTCACCGAAACCGAGCTGAATAGCTTGGTATCCATCGGTTTCTTCGGTTTTTACTTGCGTTACTACACAAGGACCAGCTTCAATAACCGTACACGCCAGAGCCTGCCCGTCCGCATTGTACACGCTTGTCATTCCGATTTTTTTTCCTATTAAACCAGACATCTTTTTGATTTACAGCAGGTTATACAATTTATTTAATAAAATGGAGTGCAAAGGTCAACATTATATTTTTGCATTCCAAATTAGCCTTCGTATTTATTTTCTAAAGACACAAAAAAAGTCAGATGATAGAACACCTGACTTCAGTTGCAACCAAATTAAAGCTAATAAACTAGCTAAATTTTTGCTTTGAACTCAGATGCGGTTTCCTTAACTCAGGACCTTCACCCAATGTATGTCTTGACTAGAAAATATACGTCTTTTGAAAAGGCTTGCAAAGGTCTTAATTATTATTCAATATTACAATACATTACAACAAAAAAGAAAAAATATTTTTTTGTTTTTGAGGCAGTTACGGCTTCTTTTCGCAAAATCTACCTAAATCCATATTAACTTTGGCATCATTTTCGTTATTGTCGCTGTAAACATACGAGGCTTAACCCGTAAAATATGACACAACTCCCTCTTCGATTGGCTATTTTGTTGGTATGTGTGATTGGTTCTGTATCTGTTCTAGCCCAATCGTCCCGTAATTCTCACCTGTATCGTAATACGCCTGCTTTTGGCGTTGTAAAACTTAGTGTGGGAACTGGCATTTCGTATTACATGGGCGACATGCGCGCAAAAACTGATTTACGCTTTATTCAACCTCACATTGCTGCGGCCATTACTTATCGTTTGGCCGAACGCTTTTCTGTACGCGGAGAAATTGATTTTTATCGTATTTCTGGAAAACAAGAAGGTGGGCCTATTTGGTACAATAATCTTTCGTTTCGTTCGGACAATCCTGCCGGGTATGTGGGCCTACAAGCAGATTTGTTCCGTTATCACGACGAACGGGCAGTGAATCCTTATTTATTTGGTGGCATTGGGATCACTCGCATTACTCCTAAAGCGCAATATCAAGGGACTTGGCATAGCCTTGCACCGCTTCAGACGGAAGGTGTTGCGTATAAACGCAACGTGCGCATTGGGGTCATCGGTATTGGTACCTCTTGGAAATACAACGAGCGCTGGAGTTTTGCCGTCGAATTAAGTAACAACTACGCGAACTCGGATTATTTGGACGACGTCAGTACAGTTTATCCTAATCCTACAGGAATGTCTGAACTTGCACTCCAACTTTCTGACCGCCGCCCAGAGCTTGACCCTGCGACACTTCCAACAGGCTACCCAGTTAGAAATGACGCAGGTGCGCAACGCGGAAACCCCAAAGTAAAGGATTCGTACGGTTTTTTATCTTTTCGGGCAGAATATCTCTTGGGAACCCAAGCCCGCCGTGCGGAACGCCGCAAACTTAAATGCTATTATTAACGATTATCAAGGAACAAAGTTGGCAACCGCTTGATTTCGAGCGACAACATGCTGTTTCAATGATGGAAGCGCTGCCGTAAAGCTTGTCGTATTGGTCAGATTTGAATACGGTGCTTGTTCTTTCTCGGTACCGTTTACGAATGGGGTAATCAGGTTTGTATTCTTATCAAAAAGCGCGTTCATTTTCGCGGTCGTAAAGACGTTATCGTTGAAGTCTTTCACGTACGTTTTGTATTTTTGATAATACACCGCATCGTCGGCAATGTACCGGATTAGCGGCCAAGAAGCCGCTACACCCGCCAATGAAAGCTGTACTCTTGCATTACTGGTCAAGGCTTCGTTGTTATCCCACGGAATCCACGTTAGTTTTTTCGTGGAATGGTTGTATAGATAATGGTTGTGCGCCATAGCTCCGTACGTATCCCAGTTGACCATAGTTGTATTAACTGCAAGCCATTTTATAAAATGGTCAACGTTGAATACTTTCTCTAAGTTGGTTCGCCATTGGGCGGGGTTTGACGTTCGGGTAGGTGCATTAAGCGCCGTTATCGTCGCCTGAATATCACTCCAATCAGCCAAATCTTCATTGTTTTTCTTTTCAAACTGGGTTTGATTAAAGGCAGTGAAGTTTGATTCTGGCTTATATACGTTCCCCTTATCTTCTCCAAACTGCGCTTTGAGCATTTCGTCTTCGATGGTTTCGAGCATCGTATAAACACCGCAGTATTTTAGTCCTTCGCCAAAATCAATATAAATTTTGTAGAAGGCCGTTTGCGCCGCAGGAACCCCCGCCATTCGGAAAATATCAGCCGTTACTTTTTCTCGAATAAGTGAGTTATCCTTAAAAGCAGGAGACATAGAAAGCTCCTTAAACCCGTAAAATCGCTGATCTAGTATTGTTGGATACTGGTCTTCAAATTCGTCCATTTTTAACCGAAACGGCAATTTATAGATACCCGCGCGCCAAATGGATGATAAGCTTGAGTTCCCTTTTAGGCGAAACCCTACTTTATACCACTCTTTTCCGTTAAATTTCATCGAAACCGCGACATAACGCGGTTCGGTGGTTGTATTGACTCCACCAGGACCTCCGCCAGTTCCTCCCACACCGAAATCGGAACCTTTCAGTGTTTTCATATCCGTACGGATGGCCGACCAATCGTCTTTCGTCATCTTTATTTCCAACGAATTGACTTTATCTTGTGGGAAAACAACCGAATAATTAGCATCGGCTTTTTTTCCGTGTGTTTCATCCGTCCAATCGGACAATCCAGCGTGGTCGGGCGTAGTTTCTTCTGGATTTTTACAGCTTAAAAGGATTCCAGTAAATAGGCAAACAGCCAAAAAGCCGTGAATAAATTTCATACAAGCATTCAGGTTTAGAATCAGTTAGTTAGCAATACGCCTCTCTTCCTCATTTTGATGCAAATTAAAATTTATTCTTGTGCCCCAACTTCAAATCAATTTTTCTTTCCGCGCTTTTTCTATCGCTTCTGCCTTTGAATGAACCTCTAACTTCCAGTAAATATTTTTGATGTGAGTCCGAATCGTTTCTTTATCGACAAATAGCTCATCGGCAATGGTCGTGTAGCTTTTTCCTTGGGCAATTCGCTCTAACACCTCCGTTTCGCGGGCAGTTAGGGGAGATTGGTAGTTTTTTTGGAAGGAAGCAACCACCATTCGAGCAATATTGGTGCTCATGGGAGCTCCCCCTTGGCGGATTTCTCGAATGGCGTCAATCAAACGGCTTGGGGGCATATTTTTGGTCAAATAGCCTCCCGCTCCCGCGCACAATGCTTTAAATACCAAACCATCGTTTTCATATACCGTCACGACAATGAGCTGGGTTTGGGGACGGAGTTTTTTGGTACGTTCAATTCCTTCCACTCCTCCCATGCGAGGTAATTCCAAATCCATCAAAACAACGTCGGGGCGGTCGGTGGTCAGATTTTTGAGGTAATCTTCGCAGTTAGAATAGGCTCCTACCACCTCAAAATCAGAAGTTTGACTTAAAAGTGCCGCAAAACCTTCTCGGATAATATAGTCGTCTTCGACCAAACAAAGGCGTGTTTTTATCATGTTAAGTAACTGATTTTTAGTTTAAATTATGCACAAGGTCGCTCAAATAAAACGACAAAACCTCCGTGTGTCGGCGAAGTGAGTGTTGCTTTACCGCCAATTTTTTCGGCCCGCGTTTGAATATTCATCAAGCCATTTCCTGGTCGGCTTCGCCCCAAGTCCATTCCTCGTCCATTGTCTTGCCATTCAATACGTAATGAATCAGAAGTAGGAACAAACGAAAGAGTAGTGTCGGTAGCTTGAGCATGTTTGAGGGTGTTGCTCATGGCTTCTTTGAACAAAAGCACCAAATGCCGACTTGCACCCGTGGGCAAATTGACGCCACGAAGCGAATCATTTAACCCTTCCACGTTGAACCGTATTCCTGTTTTGTCAAAAACATCGTCCCCAAAGTCTTTCAAACGAACAGCGATTTCATACAGGCTGTCGTGTTCGGGGTTAATCGCCCAGATAAAATCTTTGGTTCCTTGGTACATACGATTCGCATTGTCGCTGATTTTAGTCAACAACTCCCCTACTTCACCTCCTGCTTGGCCATTCATTCGGTTTTTCACTAATTCGGTCAAGAGAGAAATTCGCGTGAGGGTATTTCCAAATTCATCGTGCAAATCTTGGGCAGCTAGTTTCCGAACGCGTTCATTTTCCTCCAATTTTGCTCGCTCAAGCGCAAGCAGTTGTCGAACATGGTTATCATAAAGCAGTTTTGCCACTGCCGCTACCAATAGAAAAAGGAGTCCATAAAACCACCAAGTTTTCCAAAAAGGCGGAGTAATGACCAGTGATAGTTGTAAGTAATCTCGGTCGTTCCACTTTCCCTCATTATTGGCCGCCTTTACCCATAATTGATAGTTGCCTGGGTTGAGGTTAGTAAAATCAACAAAGCGGCGCGTGCCTGTATAGACCCAATCTTTATCGAATCCTTCGAGACGGTATGCAAACTGATTGCTCGATGGGTTGGTATAATCCAATGCCGCCCACTCAAAGGAGAAAAAGTTTTCGTCATAGTCTAAACGGATGGGCTGACCACTCGCCATGATGCTATCTAAATGAACAACTGGTTTTTCAAACTTTTTAAAAGAACGTAGCAAAATCCGTGGGAGGTGCTTGTTTATCACCAATTCATCGGGACGAAAACTGAGCAACATTCCATTTCCACCCACAAAAAATTCCCCGTCGGGGCTGCGATGAAACCCTCCTGAGTTGAACTCCAAGCCGCCCAAGCCATCTTGGCTGGTGTAGGTGCGAAATGTTTTCTTTTCAGGATTGAAGCGAATCAGCCCCCCGTTGGTCGTCAACCACAAATGCCCAGCTTTATCGCTCATGGCACCATACACAAACGAATTGGTAAGGCCATTTTTTTCGGTAAAATGTTCAAACTCTACCTTTCCATTTTGATGTTTGGCCAAGCTCAACCCCTTGGCTGAACAAATCCAAACGCGCTGCTTGGCATCCACATGCACGTCCAAAATCATATTGCTGATGAGCGACTTGGCATCATTGGGGTTATTTTGAAACAAACGTGCGTACTGATTTGGGGATGGCCAATAGATGAGCCCTTGCCGCATCCCAATCCACATTCCTCCTTTGGCATCGCGCTGAATCGTCCCTACGGATTCTAACTTTGCTTTGCTGGTCTTAGAAACAGGCAGCTCTTTCCACGTACGAACTTTTTTTTGCGGGTCAATTTGGGCCAAGTATCCCCGCGTCCCGACCCAAACTTGTTGGCTTGGGTCTTCATAAATTCGTAACACCCACGGCTGATATCCTTCGTACAGTGGCAGATTAAACGTTTCAAATTGCTGTTGGGCATTGCCTAAATGAAACAATCCCGTATTTCCTCCTACCCAAAAACTACCCTGTGTATCTTCCAAAGAGGTTTCGACGATGGTATTAGGAGGAGTTTTGTACGTTCGGATGTCATGCGTTGCCCGATGAATACGGTACAAGCCAGAATAAGAACCCACCCACAGGTGACCTTTTTTATCGGTCGTTAACCCAAAAAACGTACGAGTAGCCGCCGATTCTTGGGTAAAAAGGCGTTCCCAATGCTTAAAGGTATTTTTGGAACGACTGTATAACTGCACGCCCGCTTCGCGCGTTCCTATCCAAACAATATCTTCATCGGCCTCATTTCCCTCGTACAAACAAGTAATATGGCTACTTTTCAAGCCGTTGGTATCAAAAAAATCTTCATCAAAAGCATCTAAAGGCGCGTATTGCTGCTTATCTGCTTCGTAACGAAACCGATAGATGCCTTGACCACGCGTTCCGACCCACACAATACCCAGATGGTCGGTTATAAGCGAAGAAACGGATACTTTCGCAGGAAGTAACGGGGTAATTTGGACCAATAATGCTTTTTTCGCATCGTCAGGGCTACGTTTTGTCGCCTTAAACTCGGTTTCATTGGCGGTCATAACCCACCAAGTCGTTTTTGTCTGTACCCAAATGGCCTTATTTTTATCTTCAATGATTTGTAAAATAACGGTTTTGAGCTGAGAGCTACGCCGAAACGTTCCTTTGGCAAAATCATAGCAGTTGAGCCCTTTGGCAGTACCTACCCAAAAGCGCTGTTTGGAGTCTTCGTGAAGCGTAGTAATAAAATCATCGGACAAAGAGGTAGAATCAAAAGGCGTTTGACGAAAGACTTGCACGCGTTGCCCATCGTAACAATTGAGGCCATCTTGCGTCCCAAACCACATCAAACCACGGTGGTCTTGTAAAATACAGTGAACTTCATTTTGACTTAGCCCCTCGTTGGTACCTAAGTGGTTCCAAAAGTCAAAGCCAATCGGTGGCGCAGCGTTTGCCCAAGCCGCCCACATCCACATA
Organism: Runella limosa DSM 17973; assembly: GCF_000482465.1. Lineage (GTDB taxonomy): Bacteria > Bacteroidota > Bacteroidia > Cytophagales > Spirosomataceae > Runella > Runella limosa. The sequence goes on along the minus strand of NZ_KI519420.1, from coordinate 205,837 downwards.
AGCCCGATGAGTAGTTTCGTTTTCATACTTTCAAACAAAAGTATTGGTAACTGAGGGTTTACGCTTCCCCCAAAGTGGGTGAAATGTATTTTTGTCGTACCTTTGCACATTCAAAACGGATTTCATCAGAGTATCTGCTCTACATACCCCCTCGCAAGGCCAAACTTCTGATTATCTGCGGGGCTATGTAGTCATCAAAGAAACACAAAATACCAATGTTAGAACAGTTAGAAGCTATAAAAGAGCGTTTCGAAGAGGTCTCGCAACAAATTGTGCAGCCTGAGGTCGTTTCTGACCAAAAGCGCTTTTCAAAATTGAGCAAAGAATACAAAGACTTAGACAAAATCGTACAGAAGTACCAAGCGTACAAAAAAGTACTGAGCGACATCGAAGGTGCTAAAGACCTCGTTGCCAATGAAAGCGACGAGGAAATGCGCGATATGGCCAAAGCGGAATTGATAGAGCTTCAACCGCAAGCCGACGAGCTTGAAGCTACGCTCAAAGATATGTTGATTCCTAAAGACCCCAACGACAGCCACAACATCATTCTCGAAGTTCGTGGAGGAACAGGTGGAGATGAAGCGGCGATTTTTGCGGGAGACTTGTTCCGCATGTATCAGCGTTTTTGCGACCGTATGGGCTGGAAGATTGAAATCATGGACTTTACCGAAGGAAGTACAGGCGGCTACAAAGAAATTATTGCCAGTATCATCGGCGAAGACGTGTACGGTAAGCTCAAATTTGAATCAGGGGCTCACCGCGTACAGCGCGTTCCTGTGACCGAATCGCAGGGACGGGTGCATACTTCGGCGGCGACGGTAGCGGTATTGCCAGAAGTAGAAGACGTTGAAGAAGTAGAAATCAACCCTGCCGATATTGAAATCATCACTTCGCGTTCGGGAGGTGCGGGTGGACAGAACGTCAACAAGGTAGAAACCAAAGTACAACTTACCCACAAACCTACGGGCATCGTGGTCGTATGTCAGGTAGAACGTAGCCAACATGGTAACCGCGAGCGCGCCATGAATATGCTTCGTTCAAAACTGTACGAAATGGAGTTGAAGAAACAAAATGAAGCCGTTTCGTCGCAGCGTAAGTCGTTGGTGGGAAGTGGTGACCGTTCGGATAAAATTCGTACCTATAACTACCCCCAAAGCCGCGTGACTGATCACCGCATTGGTTATACCATTTACAACTTACCCGCCTTTATGGAAGGTGAAATTGGCGATTTCATTGAGCAACTTCGGATTGCCGACAATGCCGAACGCATGAAAGAAGGAATTACAGCGTAAAACACTTCTATTTATAGCACCTGACAGCAGAAAATGTTGTCAGGTTTTTTTGTGCTTTATGGTAGCACGCATGGCAGATTTTCGTTAGATTTCGTAGTTTTTGTTCCCCTTTATAATCTTACCTTATCACATGGACAAGCAAATTACCAAACATTACACCAATGGTGAAGTAACCGTTGTGTGGCAACCGCACCTCTGTGTTCACTCTGCCATTTGTTTTCGAGGGCTTCCTACAGTTTTCGACCCACGCAAACGCCCTTGGGTAACAACTGAAGGTGGAAGCACCGTCGCTATTGTAGAGCAAATCCAGAAATGTCCTTCGGGGGCTTTATCTTATTTTATAAATACCCAAGTAGAAGAGCCTGAACCCATAGAAGTAGAGGCTGAAACCATCATCGAAATTCTTCCTAAAGGGCCTTTATTAGTTTATGGCAACTTAAAGGTCAAAGACGCGGCGGGTAACGAAACCAAGAAGTCACAGGTAACGGCCTTTTGCCGCTGCGGCCAATCGGGCAACAAACCCTACTGCGACGGCTCACACGTTACGGCCAAATTTGAAGGATAACCTAATAGTACATTCGCCCTTTATGGGCGTACCTTCTTAAAACCCGAATTATCTAACTACACCCCTATGAATTCACCTTCTACCGATTCTCGCCCCAAACGGTTACTCTCGCTCGATGCCCTTCGGGGTTTCGATATGTTTTGGATTGCGGGGGGCGAAAATATCTTTCACTCATTGGCCGAGGCGACTGGCTGGACGGGAGCCATCTTAATGGCCGAACAGCTCTCTCACCCCGAATGGAACGGCTTTCGGGCGTATGACCTTATTTTTCCCTTGTTTTTATTTTTAGCGGGAGTTTCTACTCCGTTTTCACTTGGGCGTCGTATGGAGCAGGGCGCCGACCGCTCACAGTTGCTTCGCAAAATCATCCAACGCGGACTCACCCTCGTTTTGTTGGGCATTATTTATAACAATGGATTAGAAATCAAACCTTTGTCCGAAATGCGCTTCCCAAGTGTTTTGGCTCGGATTGGCTTGGCAGGGATGTTTGCCCAAATCATTTACCTTTATTTCAGCACAAAAGCGCAATACATCTGGTTTGTTTCTCTGTTGCTGGGCTATTGGGCCTTTGTAATGCTTGTTCCCGTTCCAGGTTGCGGAGCAGGCCACATGACGATGGAGTGTAACCCCGTGAGTTATCTTGATCATTTAATTATCCCAGGGCATTTGCACAAGGGCATCCACGACCCCGAAGGTTTGTTTTCTACTTTCCCTGCCATTGCTACGGGATTGTTAGGGATTTTTGCGGGAAATTTACTCCACGCCGACGAGCGTTCTACGAGCCGTCAACAAAAAACGCTTTATCTTTTTGTGGTAGGCATCGCGTTTCTGGTGCTAGGAAAACTCTGGGATTACGTTTTCCCCATCAATAAAAACCTTTGGACGAGCTCGTTTGTGTTATTTGTAGGTGGCTGGAGTCTCGTTTTATTGTCAATTTTTTATTGGATTATTGACGTTCAAAACTGGAACCGCTGGGCGTGGGTGTTGGCCGTTATTGGGATGAACTCTATCCTTATATATATGAGCGATAGTTTCTTCGATTTTCACTATACGTCAGAACACTTGTTTGTAGGCATTGTCAAATACTTCTCTGAACCGTTCCAGAAGGTATTCTACAGCATTGGCTTCGTAGTGGTCGAATGGCTCGTTTTGTACTTCCTTTATAAGAAAAAAGTCTTTTTGAAGGTGTAGTTCAAAACACGCGTCAAATTTATTTTAAGAGGCTGTCCAAAAAGTCTGGTATCACCAAATTATCTTCGGCTTCTGTTCAACCTCACGGCAGCGGCCGACCGTCCCCTAAATCCCCCTCTCCTTTCTGGAGATGGGGACTTTTAAAGTCCTTCTCCTGGCAGGACGGGGCCGCCCGAGCGGAAGGGTTGGGATGAGGTTGAAACCAAAGAATCTTTTGTAACTTATTACTTTTTGGACAGCCTCTTAGAACATCAAATCTCATTCTTGTTCCGACTTTTCGCGGTTGGCCAATTGCCCGCAAGCGGCATCAATGTCTTTTCCTCTACTTCGCCGCACGTTAACGACTACGCCTTTGTCTTCCAAAAATTTAGCAAACTGCGTCAGCTTATCGACACCCGTATTTTTGAAATCGGCTTCGGCAATGGGGTTGTATTCGATGATGTTTACTTTTGAGGGTACTTTTTTGGTAAACTCCCACAATTCTCTGGCGTCCTGAATCGTATCGTTGAAATTGTGAAACACGATGTATTCAAACGTAATGCGATTTTGGGTTTTACGGTAAAAATGTTGCAACGCCTCCGCCAAATTTTTCAACGAATTCGATTCATTGATAGGCATGATTTTATTGCGTTTTTCATCGTTGGCCGCATGAAGCGACAATGCCAAGTTAAACTTTACGCCATCGTCACCTAGTTTGGTAATCATTTTGGCGATTCCCGCCGTCGAAACCGTAATTCGTTTGGGCGACATTCCCAACCCATCGGGCGAAGTGATTTTTTCCACAGATTCGAGCACATTGGCATAGTTGAGCAGTGGTTCTCCCATTCCCATATACACAATGTTCGACAAAGGAATTCCGTAGTTTTCCTTGGCTTGGCGGTCGATGGCCACCACTTGGTCGTACATTTCGGCTGCGTCGAGGTTACGCTTACGATCCATGTAGCCCGTCGCACAAAACTTGCAGGTCAGCGAACACCCTACTTGGCTCGACACACAGGCCGTCATGCGGTCGTCGGCAGGAATCAACACCCCTTCAATTAGGTGACTATCGTGCAGTCGGAAGGCTGACTTGATGGTTCCGTCCGAGCTTTTTTGGGATTTGGCCGTTGCGATGGACTTTATTTCAAAATGGGTATCCAATAACTCCCTCGTTTTGAGCGAGAGGTTACTCATTTGGTCAAACGACGTGGCGGATTTTTTCCACAGCCATTCGGCAATTTGTTTAGCACGAAAACCTTGTTCTCCGTGGGCGGCTAACCAGTCCTTCAACTGTGCCACCGACAGTTTACGAATATCTTGCTTTTTTATGGTTGTTGTTTCTATCATGTTATAAAGACGACAGTTTGGCCATTGCAATGAGCCAAACTGTCTTATTTTCTGCAAAGTTACTGGCTTTCAGGGCAATCATCCAACTTTCAGGACAATCTTCCCAAATTGGGCACCGCTATCCATGTGTTGTAAGGCTGTTTCAATCTCTTCCAACGCAAATGCTTTATCAACAATAGGCTCAATTTTGTGCTCCGCTAGGAAATTGACCATATCGGCAAACTCCGCCTCGGTGCCCATCGTTGACCCATAAATATTGAGTTGTTTAAAAAATACTTTTCCAGGCACGATGTCGGTAATATTTCCCGTAGTTCCACCAAAAAAACAAATACTTGCTCCTGCCGTGGCAACATCTATCAATTTGGCAAAACTTGCCCCGCCTGCGCTGTCGATGATGACGTTGAAGTACCCACTACGGTCGCCCCCTGTGGCGGCGATTAGGTTTTTGGCCCAGTTGGCATCTTTGTAATTTACGCCACCTTTGGCTCCCAACGCAATGGCCTTGGCAATTTTTTCGTCCGAACCTGACGTTACCCATACTTCGGCGCCCGCCGCTACGGCAAACTGAAGCACAAACAACGCCACTCCGCCTCCAATCCCCGTTACCAGTACCCGATCACCCGCTTTCATCCCTGCGCGCGACATGAGCGCCCGCCAGCCCGTCAAGCCAGCCAATGGGACTGCCGCTGCGGCTTCGTACGACAAATGGGTAGGTTTTGTGACGAGGTATTTTGCTTCTACTTTAAGGTATTCGGCAAACGTTCCGTTGTCGGGCATTCCCAAAATTTTAAAGCTTTTGCTATAAAAGGCAGGATTTCCCCCCCAATTGTGCGACGGATTAATAATGACATCTTTACCCAACCATTCTTCCGAAACTCCTTCTCCTACTTCTACCACCGTACCCGCACCGTCAGAACCTAAAATGGCGGGGAGTTTAATCCCTGGATACAGCCCTTGTTGAATAAAAACATCGCGGTGATTGAGGGCGGCGGCTTTAATTTGCACAAGCACTTCGCCCGTGCCCGCGCTTGGTTTTTCAACTTCTTGAACCGTAACGGCTTGTTTGATTTCTGGAAGAATAGCGGCTTTCATACAAAACAAAAAAGTTTTTTGAGTGTCAACTTCCATTACCAACAACCTTTTGGGATGAATGGTTGACAGACCTCCAAAAATTTCGTTATTTTTGAACTAACAAGCCATGAATAGTTATGAAAACCACTTCTTTACTTTTGCTAGTAATTGCTTCGCTTTTTGTCCGATGCGCTACGGGCGAAACGGCCCTCAAAAAAGGAAGACTCGACCTTGCCATTAAGCAATCGTCGTACCGCCTGACCCAACAACCTTCGCATACCAAAGCGGCAAAGGTCTTCATTGCTGCCTACCAAGCGCAGGAACGTATTCACCAAGAAAACATACAGCTTCAAATCAGGAACAATCAACCCTTTAAATGGGAAGATGTCTTATACCAATACCAGCGTTTACAACAAAACTTTCAACAGTTTTCGAAGTGTGCGGCGTGTCGTTCGCTGATTCAGCCCTTGCCTCGACCCTACACCGAAAGCATAGAACAGGTACGCGACCTCGCCGCCGCCGAACGCTACGAAGCAGGTATTCTGGCGTTTAAGCAACAAGGCAACCGCCAAGCCTGCAAAGAAGCTTTTGCTCATTTTAAAAAAGTAAAACAACTGCGGTCGTCGTATAAAGACGTGGATAAATTACTGCCGTTGGCCAAAGAATACGCTACTCTGCGGGTGGTGATTGAACCTTTTAAGGATGTCCATTCACTTTCCCAAAATAACTACGAGTATTTAGAAGACAAACTAGCTGATGCTCTGTTTGATAGTCGCCAACCGCACGAATTGGTCCGCTTTTACCCTCCTGCCCTTGCTCGTTACGACAGCATTCCGCCTCACCATTTGATTCAACTTAGTTTTACCAAATACAGCTCCCAAAGCGAAACTTTGTCGTCGAGCTCCACGACCGTTGAAAGTAACGAAACGTACAAAGTAGGCACCAAAAAAATCAATGATACCACTGAAGTGGACGTGATGGAAAAGGTAAAAGGAAACCTCACTACGCACCGTAGGGAGTTGTCGGCGAGTTGTCGGTTAGAGTTCAGAATCATTGATTTGGACACAGAGCGCCCACTTCATTCTGATTATATCAACGATAGCGCCGATTGGGCCGAAGAATGGCATGAGTTTAGCGGAGACACGCGGGCCTTGAACGGCAAAGTGCTGACTACCTCCAAAAACCTTTTTCCACCTTCGGATAATGATTTTTTTCAAGATATGAGCAAGTCATTGGCATCTCGGCTGCGGAAGCGCCTCCAAGATTTTTATCAAAAGGAGTGATTTTGCTACCAAAACGTGCGCGAAGAAGTATAGTGACTTCGTGAGCCTAGGGTTACTCCCAACGTGATTTCGTGCGAACCGCGCGTAGCTACTTGTAAGGACGATATAGGGTATTCGTAGGTATAATTTACCCGCAGTTGCTGCGCCACTTTTGCCCCAAAAAAGGCCGTAAAAGACTCTAATTGGCGGTATGAAGCCCCAAACCACCAATCGGAAGAATAGCTTATTTTTAAATTCAAATCCCAAGATAGCGGCGCACTAGGTGCTTTTTTCAACAAAATAGAAGGGGTAAAATCCCAGTCTTCTACCAACGGCAACCGATACCCAGCCGTCAGAAAAAAGTGAGGAACGACCTTCCCCTGCCAATTGCTGCTACTGTTTTTAAACGAGAGCGTTGAAGGCCAAAGTTGGTTTACCGAAAACCCACCAAAAAAATCGGTCGAATACACCCAAACGCCCGCGTTTAGGTCGGGACGAATGACGGATAATTTTCCCGATGACACCAACGGGTCTTGTGGGTTTGCCAACCGAAGTTGGTCAAAATCAAGCGTATGCTGACTGAGCCCTGCCGTTAGCCCCGCGCTTACTTGCCATTCGTCATTGATCGGATAATGATACGCCCCCGAAACTCCCAACGAAAACCGCGTCCACGGCCCCGTTTGATCTCGTACCACCGTCAGTCCCATCCCCGCATGAGCATCGGGCTGCGATGAATACCTTTCTCGCCCAAAACGAAAACGAGGAGAAGAAGGAGGTTCTACTCTAAAATCAGGATTGCCCCAAGGCAGATGAGCCGTCAAATAAAACGTTCGAGGCGCGTCTTCGAGCCCACCCCACTGCTGTCGATAGCCCACTCGGGCGTCGGCATAGCTTTCAATTCCAGCTACGGCAGGGTTGATGAGAAAATGATTTTGTAAATACTGCGAATAATGAGGCACTTGTTGCGCAAAACTTGCTCCCACTACCAAAACCCCCATCACGGCCCACAAGGTAGTCTGCCCAAACACACGTTTCTTCCTGTCCAAGTTACTTTTCAAAAAGGGTATCAGATTCAAGGATTAATTACAAAAATCGCGCCTAAATACCCCTTTTCCTAAACTTTGTCAAAGTTCGGCGGTCGCAATTTTAGCCGACAAAATTGCCAGCGGAATCCCGCCTCCAGGGTGTACGCTTCCTCCTACAAAGTAAAGGTTTTTGAACTGACGAGAAAAATTAGCATGACGAAGAAAAGCCGCAAAGCGATTGTTGGAGCTATTGCCATACAGTGCTCCCTGCGAGCTTGACGTCTTAGATTCGATGGTGCGCGGGTCTAAAATCGCCTCACATTCAACCAATTCAGCCAAGTTGACGCCTAAATTATGGCTCAATTTATGCACAATTGCTTCCCGCGTTTGGGCAATGAGAGCATCCCAATCCTGACCCTCGTTATTGGGGGCATTCACCATCACAAACCAGTTTTCTCCCCCTGCTGGCGCGTCGTCAGGTTTATATTTGGAAGTAATATTGATGTAAACGGTCGGGTCGGAATAAATGGTTTTCTTTTGAAATAAATGCTCAAATTCGGTACGGTAATCGTTGGAAAAGAAGATGTTATGAAGTTCCAATTCGTTAAATTGTTTTTTTACCCCCCAATAAAAAATCAGGGCCGAACTTGATTTGGGTTGACGCAGGATACGTTCAGGTTGGCGCGCGTTGGGTAGTAATTTCCGAAAAGTATTCACTACGTCCATGTTAGAAACGACGACATCGAAGGTTCGCTCTTCTACTTTTCCGTTACTAACTAGCTGTAAACCTTTTACGTGATTTTCTTCCGTTAAGATGTTGGTTACTTTCGTTCCAAAATGAAACGTTACGCTCAAATCCTGCGCTAATTTCACCAAACTATCGGTGATGCCCACCATTCCTTTTTTTGGAAAAAACGCCCCAATATTATACTCCAAATGCGGGATGATGTTCATCGTCGCGGGAGTTTCGTAAGGATTAGAGCCGTTGTAGGTAGCGTAGCGGTTGAACAATTGCACCACCCGTGGATTAGAGAACCGTCGTTCGTTGGCGCGGTTCATGGTGGTAAAAGCGTCCAAACGGTGCAAATTCGCGTAACCTTTGAGCGCATCTCGGTTAAAATACGTGCCCAATTTATGCAACGAACGGTGTAAAAACAGCTTCTCGGTCACATCATATTTTAGGGCGCTGTCGTCTAGATGTTCCAACACGTCTTTGGCAGGCACCCCTAGTGTTTGTTCAAGTTCTTGCGCAAACTTTTCCTGGTCGGCATGGGCCGTTAGCCGAACCCCGTCGTCCCAAAAATACCGACACACTTCTTCTAGCCGAATATAATCAAAATAGGCTTTGGGGTCTTTGCCCGACAAACGAAAAAGCTCATCGACCAACTGCGGCATGGTAAACAACGATGGCCCCGCGTCGAAACGATAACCGTTTAACTCAAAACTCGAAAGTTTACCTCCTGGATAGGTATTGGCCTCAAAAACGTGTACCTCATATCCCTTATTGGCTAGCCGAATGCTGGTGGCAATCCCTGCAATTCCTGCGCCAATGACCGCTGCTGTTTTCATTTGTGCTACGGATGTCTTGTCCGTTGGTTAGTTAAATTCCTTCACTCATTGTATAACGCACCTTCCGACTCACGACCACGACTTCGTCTCCCACCTTAATTCGTCCCGATTCTTGCGTAACTACATTTTGGCCAAAGAAAATCTTATTGTTTCTTTTTCGATAAGTGGACAACGTACGCAAAGGTTCTTTACCCGAAATTTCCCCTTTTTCTGGGTCAACCGTGGTCAGGACACAGCGCGCACAAGGTTTTACGCCATAAAAGCGGATTCCTCCTATCGTAAACTCGTACCATTGGTCTTCGTCGTAAGGCTCGCCTCCTTCAAAAACAAAGTTTGGGCGAAAGCGTACCATAGAAACTGCGTCGGGCAGTCGAGTGTTTAAATCATCTAACGAAGATTGGCCAATCAACAAAAAAGGAAAGCCATCGGCAAAGCTTACGTTGACGTCGAAAGGGGCGTAATCTGGGTCGGCCAAACGCGGTGAAGTATCAGGCAAATACATTAAACGCACCGAAAAACCCAACGCCTCCGTCAGCCAGCGATTACAGGCATCGTTGACCACCACGGCTTCGATGGTATCGTCCCAAACAGTCACAGGCACCAAATCGAAGGTTTCGGGAAGTGCAGGTACCGTTAAGACCCCCAAGTCGCGCGTGCGATGTCGAAGGTCCAAGCCATTGTCAGTCAAGGTTACCTCAATTAACGCCATGGTCGGATGTTGACGCTGTGTCACAAAGCGATTGGTGTCATCAATCACCACCCAACGGCGGTCAAAGCGTAAGCCCCGTTCTTCGACTTCGGCCTGCGAAACCCGAATCGCACCCAATGATTTGACGGGATAAATGTAAATATCAGAAAGAATGAGTGAAGTGTTCATAAAACAAAGTAACGTTGATTTTCGTAGTTTTGGAAAAAATAGCAATCTAGCTGTCCACAATGCCTGCTTACAAACATCTTTTTTTCGACCTCGACCACACTTTATGGGATTTTGAACGCAACTCAGCGGAATCTCTTTCTGAAATTTACCATAATTTTCAACTTAATTCCCACGGCATTTTGTCATTAGGCGACTTTGTCAAAACGTTTATTGAGATCAATACCCAACTTTGGGCTGATTTTGACCGTGGTAAAATTGCCCACGGCTATATCCGCGAAAATCGTTTTCGGTTGGTCTTTGAGACATTAGAAGTAGATAACCTTGCCATTGGGAAAGACATGGGCGAAGAATATTTGCGACTTTTACCCCAAAAATCACACCTGCTAGACGGTGCCGTTGAGTTGTTGGACTATTGTGCCAACAAAAACTACCAACTTCATATCGTCACCAACGGCTTTGATTCGATTCAAGCCTCCAAAATGGCGAGTTCAGGCATTCAGCAGTATTTTGAACACGTCATTACCAACGAAAAAGCAGGTGCTAAAAAGCCTGATGCCCAGATTTTTGAGTTTGCACTTCGCTCCGCCAACGCCCGCCCTGAAGAAAGTTTGATGATTGGCGATAACTGGGAAGCTGACATCATGGGAGCGCTCCGCTTTGGAATTGATGCCGCTTTCTATAATCCCAAAAGCCTAAAATTTGAGCAACAACCCACCTACGATGTACAGCATTTGAATGAGTTGATGTCAATTCTCTGAGGTGATGGCGGTTGGTTTACAAAAATCACAAACACCTTTTTTCCCGCTTTCAATCAAAGTGTTTCTTTCCAACAAAGAAAGTTTCCGAACTTTTACCCCAATGCTTTGAAAATCAATTGAAATCGTTCGTTTTAAATCTTCAGGGCGAAAACTAGCCCGATTGGCGGCTTCCGAAACAAGGTTATAAAACGCCCCCATGTAGGTTTTAAAACTGCGAATGGGGTAAGGCGCTAACCCAAAGTTCTGGGCGTCGGCCTTGATTTGTTCGGCGCTTTCGAGGCGTAAACCGAGGGTTTCGTGGTTAAAAACGTAGGCATCGGGCGATAATTGGGGCTGCGGCTGACTCAAAAAGCGGTTTTGGTCAAACAAACCAATCGGATAATTGAGCAACAACCCACCGTCCACCAGCACGTCGGCGGGAACCGTACGCGGAGGGCGCGAATAAAAACGCCCCGTGCTGTCCATAAACACCGCGCAGTAGTACAAAGGAATCGACATCGACGCCCGTACTGCATCCGCAACGGCAAGGTTGGGAAAGTTTTCGTACGACAGCACCATCGGTTTTTGCTGCGTAAGGTTGGTCACCGTCACGTACAAGTCTTTGAGACAACTGTCGCGTTGGGCAAGTTCGTGAAGTTCCCCAAAAGTCAGCCCCGAATTCCCCGTTCTGATCTCGATTTTTTCACCAATCCAGCGTCGAAAGGCATCACCTCGGTACCAGCCAAAACGCTCCACCAATCGCTGGGTTCCTCCCACAAAAATATATTGACCGTCGTTGAACGATTCCACTTTCATCTCAGAAACTAAGTCCGTTAGCTCCGCTGCCGAATAACCTACCGACAACAATGACGCTTGAATCGCTCCCGCCGATGTTCCGCCAATGCGACGAATATTGTGCAGTATCCCTCTTTGTTCCAATTCTTGCAGCGCTCCACAATAAGCTATTCCTCGTATTCCTCCGCCTTCAAGCACCAGATTATGATACTTTTGCTGGGCACATGCCGTTGACAATCCCCAAACAAAATGAATGAAAAGTCCGTTGAGTAAGAGCTTGCGTAACACTTTTTGAGCCATAAAAACGTTTTTTGTTGTGTAACGATTTTAGCCAAGAAAAATTGAACAACGAATGAAGCTTCTGCTACCAAATTTCACCACATCACTCGCCTATTCCTTCGCTTGTCGCGGTTTGGCGGGAATTGTTTTAGGGGTATGCACGACTTTCACGGCGTTGGCTCAGTCGTTTTCTTTTCAGTGGGATAATACTGTTCCCGTGACGATTCAGGGCAAAAAGCTTCTTAACCCTTGGGTAGGTGGGCTAAACAATGCTCAGTTTTCTAAGATGCACCTCAACGACGATGGGGTCGAAGATTTGGTAGTTTTTGAACGTTCAAGCCATTCCATCAACACTTTTTTGGCCGTACCGCAAGCGACTGGGCTTCAATGGAAACACGCTCCCGAATACGAAACGCGCTTCCCCGCTGACATGCTTCATTGGATGTTGCTAGTTGATTTTGACCAAGATGGCCGTAAAGACCTTTTTACCAGCACCAACGGTGGTATTCGGGTTTTCAGAAACGTGGCCACTTCCAACGGCTTTTCGTGGTCCCTCATTGCTGACCCGATTCTCACCCAAGGCTTTTCGGGGAATATAAATTTATACGTTCAGCCCACCGACTTACCTGCCATTACTGACATTGACGACGACGGCGACATTGATATTCTTACTTTCGATTTTACGGGAACGTCGGTGGAATTACACCAAAATTTTAGCAAAGAACAAAAAAGTACGAATCCGTTTATTTTTAAGAAAACGACTAACAATTGGGGGCGTTTCAGCGCCACCTCCTTTTGTGACCAATACCTTTTCAACCTTCCACCTATCGACGTCACCCTTCAAAATCCCTCAAACGCGCGCATTGCCCACGCAGGAAACACCCTCTGGGTAGGCGACCTCAACGGAGACGGCAAAAAAGACGTACTGCACGGCCACGTTGCTTGTGACAACATTGTGATGCTGACCAACGTAGGGGGAAACGGCATGGCGGCACTCATTGGAAGTGCCCAAGCTTCTTTTCCAACCGTCAACCCCATCAGTTTCCCCGTTTTTCCTTCTCCTTATTTGGAAGACATCGACGGCGACGGCCAAAAGGACCTGATTGCCAGCCCCAGCAGTACCGACATTGCCACCAACCCATTGCTCAATTTACGGAAATCCAACTGGCTGTATAAAAACGAAGGAACCACTACCAACCCCAAGTTTACCTATCGTCAAATGGATTTTCTCCAAGACGGGATGATTGATTTGGGGGAAAACGCCACCCCTGCCCTAGTGGATATTGACGGTGATGGTGACTTAGATTTAATCGCAGGCTACGGTGGTTTACGCGCCACTGATGGCTATCGGGCGGGCATTGCGTTTTTCCAAAATACAGGTAACGCCACCCAAGCAGCCTTTGAATTTATCAATGAGGACTTTCTCGGGTTGAGCGCCCAGCTTTTTAAAAAAGAAAACGTGAGTTTGGTCAATGTCAAACCTTTTTTTGCGGATTTGAACGGCGATGGCACCACTGATTTGGGCTTTTGGGCCAATACTTTCAGGGGAATGGACATTCGCTACCTGCCTAATCTCGCCCCCCGTGGACAAGCAATGCGGCTAGATACGAGTCGAATCGCCAAAATGCCGCTTCCTAAGAATTTTACCAACGGAGAGAATTTACTCTACTACGACATTGACAAAGACGGAAAATTAGACGTATTGGTCAGTAAAAATTCAGGAAACGTGGAGTTTCACCAAAATGTGGGGAGTACGGTATCCCCCATCTACGAACTTAAAAGTGAAGCTTTTGGCGGAATTGACGTTGATTTTGAACGCCGCGCGCAGGGCATGGTCGTGGCTGACCTAAATGCTGACCAAAAACCTGAGCTTATCATGGGAGACTTGCTAGGTCGCTTGCGTGTTTACCAAAACTTTACCACCCTGGCTACGCTTAAAAGTGATAGTAGCCTTATTTTCAACGCATTTAATAGCAAATCTGAATTTATCCGCATTGGCGTGGGGCTGTTTCCTGCGGCAGGTGATGTAAACGGCGACCAACTCCCCGAACTACTTATTGGAAGCAATACGGGAGGAATTCGCTTTTTGAAAAACAACTCCCCCAAAGGCACTCCCACTGGCAACGAGTTGGAGTTTTTTGTGTATCCAAACCCTACTTCCAACTTCCTTTACGCCCAAGTTCCAGAAAAAGGAACGCTTGATCTGTTTTCCCTCAGTGGACAATTCATCCGCAGCATTGTTGTTCCACAAGCCACGACCGAGCTCCCCATGGATACCAGCAAATTACCTGCGGGCTTGTATGTCCTGCGTTTTACCACCGCCAATGACGTTAAAATGTCGCAAAAGGTAATAATAACCCGCTAAAACCGCCAAAGCATACACCGCATAGCCCCAACTTTCGCTCATAGTCCAACACTCCACGCACCAGCGATGGGTTTCGCTAGGAAAACGCCCAAGGTCGGGCTCTACTTCATGCAATCGCATCAAAGGCAGCGACATCAAGAACACGTAGCCAGTAACCCAAGTAGGCTGTTGATTTAATTTTAGCAACAAGTAAGTAAGCACAAAAGGCATTCCATTAAACAAAATTCGGCTCGTGTCTCCGCCCCCAAACACGCTGAGGAATAGCCATACAATGAGTTGAATTTGTAAATGGGTATTTACCTCACCCCCTGAGTCCCCCTCTCCTTGCAGGAGAGGGGGATTTTGAACGCCTTTCTCCTTGAAGACGCAGAGTGAGAATGAGGTGCAATGCTTATTTGGTGAGACGGCTATCCACAAAGTTCCAAAAGCCAATAACCAGCTAATGGGAATCCGCGCTAATAATTCTGGCTCCACCAAGTACCTTTTTGCCACCCGAAGCAATGTTACTAGGGAGTTATTTCGCCAATCGGACGTGGGGGGAGGGAAAAAATGCGAAGCTAGGTAATACACCAACAACGCCACCAATAGCGCTGATAATGCAATAAAAAAGGGACGTTTTGACTGGTTGAAAACAACGCCATTCACCCCATTCCACAAAGTCATACATCCAACGACGGCAATAAACGACTCCTTTTGTAGCGTTCCTAAAACGGCCACAATCACTACAAAAAGCCTGTTTTTACTTTCTATAACCCCAAAAAACAGCAAGAGCGTTAACCAAAAATAGCTTCCCACATCTGCCGTTACGGGGTCGGGCAGGTACATGCGCACCAGTCCTTTCCAATGAAAAAGTAGCCAAAACAATCCCAGTCCAATGACTGAAAGGCGAAGGTGTAGTTTTTGCCAAATCAACGTAAGTAAGCCCACAGTCAGCACGACAAATGCACCATTGAGCCAAATAAAATCCGTTTTTAGGTCATTGAAGGGCAAATGTGCTGCCATCCATGAGCTCAAAATTCTGGTATTAAAAGGAAAAGAGGAGAGGTAATCAGGCGTAATGCCCCGAAAATACCGATAGCTTTCCGCGTATTTGTGGGCATCAAAACGTTTGTCCAGCAATTCGTAGGAATACGTAGGCTGCACGACTGCATACGCTAGATATACAATCGTGCTCACCCCCATTGCTATCCCAACGTTTTTTTTCATTTTGGGCTATTTTTTTTCCAACAAACAGCCTTTCAAGCCTTCTTCCAAGGTCTTCCACGGCAACGGATTGGCACCTATGCACTCCACCCGACTATCGCGACGGTAGGCCAGATACTCAATCGAAAACTCACCTCGAACGGCATTGATTAGCACCCAATCCACACCCGTCCGAAACGCTCCTTTTACTCGCTCAACCTGTTTGACGGAGGTCACCCAAGCTTTTAACTTTTGTAAATCAAACACCTCGTCGGGCGAGAATACCCAACCGCAGCTATATCGTCCTAGCCCGTGATTTTCTTTCATCAATGGTTTGCCCACTTCAGGAATAGGTAAGTCGTGATTATCTCCGTGATGGTGATGGTGTTCGTGCTCATGGGCATGAGGGTGCAAAGCTTTGCGATTGGGAAAAGGCTCAATATTCAACCAATTAGGGTCAACATCGCCCTGTTCGACCGCGCCAATCAGAATCTTCGGCGGAAATAGCTCCTTGGCCCACTCCAAAAACTCACGCGTCAATTCTTCGCCCGCAAGGTCAACTTTATTGGCAATCAGTACGTCAGAGAGCGTAATTTGGTCAATGAATGTCTCATGTTCGCGGTATTCTTCATTGTTCCACTGCCTTGGGTCAACCAAACATACCGTGGCGCGGATGTCCAGCACATCTTTTAAAAATTTTCCCCGAAGCATGTCGAGAATAGCCTCTGGGTGCCCCATTCCCGTAGGTTCAATCAAAATCCGATGGGGCTTGATTTGGCGTAGCACCAACGTCAGCGTCATTTGCATTGGTAAATTAGCCGTGCAGCAAATACAGCCGCCTGCGACTTCTTTCACCACGAGCCCGTTTTCATCGGCTCCCGCAAAGGGGGTATGGTCGATGGAAACCGCCCCAAATTCGTTGATAATAACGGCCCAGCGCTCATCGGCTGGTTTACGTTTCAGGATGTTTTGGAGCGTTGTGGTTTTGCCTACGCCCAAAAAACCAGTGATTAGATTGACGGGTATTTTTTGTAATGCCATAAATACTTTCTTTTCTTTTAACACATAGGGCACATTAGGAATACAATCACATAGTAAACCATAGAATACCTCAGATTGGGTGAAAATAGGGCCAAAGTTGGGGATTCTAAGTCGCTTTTTTACGTTTTACAACAATTCTGTTTTACCTTCGTTTTTCTGCAAATTTCACTAAAATGTTCCGACAACTCTGTTTTTTATTTTTGGTAAGCCTTGCCGCATTGGTGCAAGCCCAAAACCCCACCAGCAAATACGATCCACACGTATTATTTAACCCATTGTTTAACTACCAGCCTGCCAACGAATTTCGAACAGGAAGCGGCGCTCCAGGGCCTCGGTATTGGCAAAATCACGCTGATTACAAAATTGCTGTAACCCTCGACGAAGCGGCTAATCAGCTCAACGGTGAAGTAGAAATCACCTATCTTAACAACAGCCCCGAAACGCTGCCTTTTCTTTGGCTTCAACTCGATCAAAACGCCTTCAATGATAACTCTCGTAGCGGCAAAACTACCCCTTTGAGCGGCGGGCGCTATGGGAATGCTGGTTTTGAAGGTGGCTATATCATCTCTGCGGTGACTATTCTGCAAGGCAAAGGAAAAGCCTTACCTGCGGAGTATATTGTCGACGACACTCGAATGCAGATTCGTTTGGCAGAGCCGCTCAAAGCAGCAGGAGATGTCATAAAAATCAAAGTTACCTATTCATTCAAAATCCCATCGTATGCCTCCGACCGCATGGGAAAACTAGACACGCGCAATGGAATAGTGTATGAAATGGCCCAGTGGTACCCACGTATGTGCGTATTTGATGACATCGAAGGGTGGAACGTACTTCCTTACCTCGGCGCAGGCGAGTTTTATCTAGACTACGGAAATTATGAATACAGCGTAACTGTACCTTGGAACCACATTGTGGTAGGTTCGGGCGAACTGCTTAACCCGACGGAAGTACTTACCACGGAGCAGTTGAAGCGCCTCGAAGAAGCCCGTAAGAGCGACAAAACGGTGATGATTCGGACGGAAAAAGAAGTGAAAGACAAAAACTCTCGCCCAAAACAAGAGGGTATGCTTACTTGGCGTTTCCGCTGTAACAATGCCCGTGACGTGGCTTGGGCCACTTCGCAGTCGTTTGTTTGGGATGCGGCTAAAATGAACCTGCCAAGCGGTAAACCTGCCTTGGCACAGTCGGTATATCCTGTCGAAAGTGCAGGCAACGATAGCTGGGGGCGCTCTACCGAATACGTGAAAGGCTGCTTAGAGTTTTATTCAAAATATTTGCTTGAATATCCCTACCCCGTCGCTACCAACGTAGCGGGAATTGTGGGCGGAATGGAATACCCTGGCATCGTTTTTTGCGCGCACAACGACAAAAAAGAATCGCTTTGGGGCGTCACTGACCACGAATTTGGGCATACTTGGTTTCCGATGATTGTGGGCAACAACGAGCGTAAGTTTGCGTGGATGGACGAAGGTTTCAACACGTTTATCAACATGCTCTCTACCGAGGCATTCAACGACGGCGAATACAACCAAGACCGTTTGGATGACATTCAAAACATTGCTCCGACCCTTTTCCGCGACGGTGCCGACCCTATCATCACCATTCCTGACGTCATCAAAACCACAAACCTTGGCTGGGATGCGTATTACAAACCTGCGATTGGCCTCAAGATTCTGCGGGAAGTCGTGGTTGGCCGCGATCGTTTTGATTATGCTTTCAAACAATACGTAAAACGCTGGGCGTTCAAACACCCCACTCCGTATGATTTCTTCCGCAGCATGGAAGATGGCACAGGCGAGGACCTTGGCTGGTTTTGGAAAGGTTGGTTTTACGAAAACTACAAACTCGACCAAGCCGTCAAAGAAGTACAATACGTAGAACAAACCCCCGCCAAAGGCTCAATCATTACGATTGAAAACTTAGAACAGTGGGCTTTACCAGCCGTAGTAGAATTGGAAGAAACCAACGGTAAAAAAACGCGGATTCAACTCCCTGTTGAGGTTTTTCAACGCAGTGGTTCGTGGACGTTTAAAGCCCCAACCAAAGGGCCACTTAAATCGGTTACGATTGACCCAGATTCCAAAACCCCAGACGTCAACCCTCGCAACAATACGTGGCGTCCTGCTCGCTATATTTCACCCGACGAAAACTAGCATTTCACCATCGTAAGAAGCCGAGGCCCGCAATGGTCTCGGCTTTTTTTATTGCACCGAAAATCAGTAATTTTGAACAAACAAAACATCCATGACTACCTACATTACCGAACGCATAGCCATCAATCCAGATATATGCAATGGACGACCCATCATTCGTGGAATGCGTATTACTGTTCAAACTGTTCTAGAATTTTTATTTGCAGGAACTCCCCAAGAGGAACTTCTCCACCAATACCCTATGCTCGAACCTGAAGATATAGAAGCGTGTCAACCGTTTGCTATTCAATTGATGGAACAACATTACGTTATTCAGAACATTAAAAATGTAGCCTGATGCCAAAGTATTTAATTGATGTAAATCTGCCCTATTATTTCTCTCTATGGAATACACTGGATTACATTCATCAAAATGATATTTTAAATACCTCGCCAGATACCGATTTCAAAGACCGTCTTGAAGCCATAGAATAAAATACTTTTCTTCTCCCTTCAGCCGAGGCCCGCAATGGTCTCGGCTTTTTTGTGTTTTATTCCCCAAGAAATAGCCCCAAAATGCAACGCAAACCCAAAAAGCTACGTAAATCTCAAAAGTGCACACACATTGATACACCAATACTCTTTTTATAATCTGATACCATGAATCAAAAACGTTTTTTATTAGCAGGGCTTGCTCTGGCATTTATTTTGATTGTCCAAGCGTGTAAAGACAAAGAAATTACTGCCGCAGAATCTGCTAAAGTCACCTCATTAAACTGCTCTAGCGCTACTTTTTCGGCTTCCGCCACTAGCGGAGCCTCGTTTACAGCCACCGCAACTGTTCCATACACGGGCGGAAATGGCGTTGCGTATGCCGAAGGGACAGCCATTGCTTCGACGGGAGTGACTGGACTGACGGCGACTTTATCAGCGGGCACATTAGCCAACGGTAGCGGAACAGCCAGCTTTGTCATTACGGGAACTCCTTCGGCCGCAGGAACGGCCAGCTTTGCCATTGATTTAGGTGGGCAATCGTGTTCGTTGGCCTTGCCCGTTGTTGCTTCCAAAGCAAGTGTCGCCACCCTCACAGGTGCTGTAAACCCTGCCACAGGTACCAACGGCGTAGCTTATACTGGCACAGTAACCCTCACTTACACAGGCGGAAACGGTGGTGCATACGACGTATCCACAGCTTCTTCCACAGGCGTAGAAGGACTTACGGCAACTTTGACAGCAGGGACGTTGGCCAACGGCTCGGGAACACTGATCTATACTATTTCGGGAACACCTACTTCGACGGGTACGGCTGTTTTTAATTTGAGTTTGGGAGGTCAAACGGTAACTGTGAGCATTGCCATCAGCGCGTCTAGTACCGCTTCTACGGCTAAAGACACCGTCGTTATTACCTACTCGGGTACCAGCGCTTCGGTAAGCAACGCCTTCCAAAACGATGGTGTAACTGTCACAACGAGTGGTGCAGATGTTACCGTAAAATCAACCAATACCACCAAAGAAATTGTCTATCTGTTGTCAGGAACGGCAACCAAAGGCAGTTTCAAGATTTACAGCGAGTATAAGTTTAATATTACCATGAAAAGCGTCAGCATTACCAACAGTAATGGCCCCGCCATCAATAGTCAATCTGGTAAAAAAGCAACCATTAATGTCATCGGTACCAACACCCTTATCGACGGCGCTACCTATACAACCAGTTCAGAAGACCAAAAAGGGACGTTTTTTAGCGAAGGACAATTGAGTTTTATGGGAACAGGTACGTTGAACGTCACAGGTAATAACAAACACGGCATTGTTTCCGACGATTATATCTACCTCAGCGAAGCTACTATCATCGTCAAATCAGCAGCAAGTGACGCCATTCATGCCAGTGATTATTTTGCGATGGACAATGGAAGCTTAACCGTTACTTCTGCGACCAGCAACGGTATCGAAGCCGAAGAAGGCTATGTCGCCATTAATGGCGGAACTGTCACCATCAATAGTGTCAACGACGGTATTACGGCTTCGTACGAAGGTACCGATGCTACCATTACTCCGTATGTGTTGATTAAAGGAGGTAAAATTACGGTCACGACGACGGGCGACAAAGGAAACGCCATCAAGAGTGAAAGTTATACAACTATCGGTACCACTGACGCCGTGACGCTCACGGTTTCGGGAAAAGGATCGAAAGGTATCAAAACAGGAGGAGACTTAACAATTACCTCGGGAACGGTTAAAATCACGACCTCAGGAGCTGCCTACTACGATACTGCCGACGCCGACATTGCCGCACCCGCAGGGATCAATTGCGACAAAAACCTAGCCATCAAAGGAGGGACATTGACCGTAACAAGCACAGGTACAGGAGCTAAAGGGATTAGTGTTGATGGTACTGCTACCATTAGTGGCGGCACAACCACCATTTCTGCTACAGGAACAAAATACACCTACAATACCGCAAATACCAGCGAAGCCAAAGGCTTTAAGAGCGATGGTGCGTTTGTGATGAACAACGGAGAACTAAACATTGCCGCTACCGACGACGGTATCAAATCAGAAACCTCAATTACCATCAATGACGGAACGGTGAATATCACCAAATCAACGGAAGGTATCGAATCCAAAACCATCACTTTTGCGGGTGGCACTACCAATGTAACCTCTTCCAACGACGGGGTGAATGCCTCAATGGGAACCACTACTGGCGGCACAGAATCGAACGACGGCAGTAACATCTACATAAAAGGAGGTGTATTGATTGTCGCAGGAAGTGACGGAATCGACAGTAACGGAAACATTACCATTACAGGCGGAACCACCATCATAGGCGGTCCGACAAGTTCGCCCGAAGAAGGAGTTGATGTCAATGGTAATTTCTTGGTTAACGGTGGTATTCTAATTTCGGGAGGCTCCAACGCCCGCATGACCAAAGCCATGAGTACAGGTTCTACGCAAGTAAGTATGTACATCACTTCAAGTGCGCAGGTAGCCGCAAATTCAGTATTGCACATTGAAGATGCTTCAGGCAAAGATATAGTCACCTTTAAACCTAAAAACGCCAACTACTACTTCCATTTCTCTAATCCAAGTTTGGCAAAGAGTACACAGTATAAAATCTATTTCGGAGGAACTTATACAGGCGGCAGCTTTGTAGGCAACTCATCGGGCTGGGGCTTGTACACAGGCGGTACGTATTCTAACTCAGGTGCTACGCTCAAGTCAACCACCACGACGTCGAGCTCGGCTACGGTGAATACCATTTCGTTTTAATTACTATTCCCCTTTTACTTCATACCACGCCGAGGCTCTGAGAAGGGTCTCGGTTTATTTTTTCACCCCTCCCTGACTTTGTTATTACTCAAACGTACCATTATGTGCGAGATTGGCGTTAATTTTGCAGGCTCATTCTTACATCGTATCAGTCTGAGTCCAATCACCATTCATTCGTAGTGGTTTTTTCTACGTTGAGCATTGAAAATCATGTCATTTTTGAAATATACACTTCTTTTACTGCTAGTTAGTTTTTCACTTTTTGCCCAACCCAAACGTGAGTTTCGGGGGGTATGGATTGCCAATGTAGGTAATGTCGATTGGCCCTCGCAAAAGGGATTATCGGCCCAGCAGCAGCAGCAAGAACTCCGCGACTTATTGGATTTGATTCAGTTACGGGGATTAAATGCCGTTTTTTTCCAAATTCGCAACGCCTGCGACGCCGTTTATGATAGCAAATTCGAGCCGTGGTCGGAATGGCTAACGGGGCAGCAAGGCCAATCTCCTGGGTATGACCCTCTCGCCTTTGCCATTCAGGAATGTCGCAAACGTAACCTCGAAATTCACGCATGGATCAATCCCTATCGCGCGGTCACGGATATTCGTCGGGCTTCGTTGGCTCCCAACCACATCGCCCGTACGCACCCCGACGTGCTACTGTCGTATGGCTCGCTCCGCATTCTCGACCCAGGCCGCCCCGAAGTGCGCAACTTTGTCACCCGTGTGGTCATGGACGTGGTGCGTCGGTACGATGTTGATGGCATTCATTTCGACGACTATTTTTACCCTTACCCCGTCCCAAAGGTAAGCCTCAACGACGAAACGACTTTCCAAAATTACAGCCGAGGTTTTACCAACAAAGCCGATTGGCGGCGCGATAACGTCAATTTGCTCGTCAAAACGGTGTCTGACAGTATTCGTCGGGTCAAGCCTTGGATTAAGTTTGGTGTTTCTCCGTTTGGCATTTGGCGAAATCGCAGTAGCTCGCCCGAAGGCTCTAACTCGCGCGGTTTTGAAGCTTTTTCGGGCAATTTTTCGGATTCTCGCAAATGGGTGCAAGAAGGCTGGGTGGACTACATTGCCCCTCAAGTGTATTGGAGTATGGAAAGTAAGTCGGCCAATTACGCTCAATTGGTTTCGTGGTGGAGTGACAATGTTTCTGAACCCCACCTGTACATTGGTCACGGTGTCTATAAAGTTAATAGTGACCCCCACTGGAAACGTCCGCTCGAAGTACCCAATCAAGTTCGTTACAATCGCTCGTTTGAGAACGTACACGGCAGCATTATGTTCAGTGCGAAAACCCTCCGCAACAACCCCAATCGTTTTTGTGATGCGCTATGCCAAGAGGTGTATCAAAGCCCTGCTCTTGTCCCCGCCATGCCTTGGAAAACCCAAGCGACTCCCCCCACGCCCAAAGAACTCACTGCCCAACTCAACGACAATAATACGATTACTTTATCGTGGTCTTTTCCTTATCAGTTGACGTCGGAGCGGGACAAGGCTCGTTATTTCGTGGTCTATCGCAGCAGCCAGCAATCGTCGATTGATTTGCGCTCGGCTCAGTCGATTCGGACGATTGTAGTCAAAACCGACGGTACATCGACCTTTAGTTTTACCGACAATCAAGTAAAATCCAACACTAAATACAATTATACCGTAAGTGCCTTTAATCGCCTTCACAACGAAAGCCAACCAACGGAAGCGATTAGTCTAACAACCAACTCTAAACAGGTAGAGACCTCTCCCGAGCCAGCAAAAGTTATTTTGCCGTTGGCGACCCAACTCAAAAATGTGCCGATTGAGCCAAATGCCGACGAGCCGATGGAGGCCGTGGCTGCCGCCAGTGAAGAAGACGAGGAGGAAGAAGACGAAGTTGTAGAGGAATCAAAAACGCCCGCAAAGCCACAAAGCACGTCTGTAGCTTCAACCGAATCAGATGAGTTGCTGCAGATTTTCCCCAATCCTTTCAACCAACAAGTCAACATTCGATACCGCTTACCCGAAGCTGCCGAGGTATCGCTTTACGTGTATGATTCGCGCGGAACGCGGGTGGGAGCATTGGTTGTCAACAAGCAGCAAGAAGCTGGAAATTACACCGTTCACTTCAATGTACAGTTCATGAGCGAAGGCACCTACTATGCTCGACTTATGGCGGGTGAAGTGCAGAAAACCGCTAAAATTACCTTGAAGCGTTAGGAATCATTAACAAAACCATTCACAATTTGGGCATCACTTTGACGTTTTTAGCCCAAAACCATCTAATTTTCTTTACTAACCATGAAACGTTTCGTATTAACAGCCGTTTTGCTTGCATCAAGCTTATCCATGTTTGCTCAAACACCTACTACCGTGGACAAAGACCCCATCAAAAAAATCGAGGTGACAGGCACTGCCGAACTCGAAATCGTACCCGACGAGCTTTATTTCACTATTTCGTTGAAAGAGTATTTTAAAGACGAAAAAAATCAAAAAGATAAAATTTCGCTCGAAACGCTTGAGAAGCAATTGATTGACGCCGTCAAAAGCGCAGGTTTACCCAAAGAAAACCTTTCGATTAGCGGTGTAACTGGGTATCGCGAATGGACGGGCAAGAAAAAGCCTCAGCACTTTTTGGCCGCCAAACAATTTCAATTGAAGCTTTCAAACGCCAACAACATCAATGACCTCATGGCCAAAGTCGATGACCGTGGCGTAGAATATGTCAACATGAGCCGCGTTGAGCATTCGAAGAAAGAAGAGTTTCGCCGTCAAGTAAAAATCAACGCCCTCAAAGCCGCCAAGGAAAAAGCGGGGTATCTGCTAGAATCGATCGGTGAAAAACTAGGAGAAGTACTTGAAATCCACGAAGTGGAAGAAGGTAATGTCTATCCGATGTACAAACAAGCACAATACAATGTACGGATGATGGCCGCCGATGCTGCACCCGAATCAGGTGGTGGACTTGAATACGAAAAAATCAAGTACAGCTACCGTATGAATGCGACGTTCCGCATTAAATAATTTGTTCTTCATCTTCAACCTCCCGAAAGTTCTACAACTTTCGGGAGGTTTTCTTTACAAACTTTCCAAGTCTGCCCGCCACTCGACCCGCAGTACCCGCGCATTGACCCCCAAATCGGCCATGAAGTGCATCCAATGAAGCTGTTGCGCCGAAAGGTGATCGGTCGGAGATTTTACCTCCACCAGTTCGAGCCCCTGTTCTCCCCACACCATCAAATCAGGAAATCCTCGCGTATTTTCTCGTAAATTCGTCGCCATTTCAAGCAAAATTGCCCGCAACTGCATCGGGCTGAGGCTACGAGCAATTAGCTTCACTAGCTCCAATAAAATCTCGTTCCAATCCACAAGGACGTTGGCGATTCCAAACTTTTCGATAAACGTACTTTCTAAGACCTGCGCCACTTTTTCGTTGGTATCCAACTCCGATAGTCGCTCGCGAATTTGGGGAGCTCGTTTTCGGTAAAAATCGGGTTGGTAAAAATCCGAAGGCATTCTCTGCAATGGATGGTGAATGGCTTGAACGTTGGTATCGTAAATAATTTCCCAGAAAATAAGCCCAAATAGCCCTCGCCAAGGATAATTTTCGGCATGAAGAGCCCCGTATCCTTTTTCTATAAAATAATCAGCCACCCCTTGCTCTACGCGATGACGATAGCTAATCGGGATTTGCACACTGCTCGATTCTTGCAAAAAGCGCGTCACACTTTTTTTGACCCGCTTTTTAGTGTTTGTGATTTTATCTTGAAAATCGACGGCAAAAAAACGTTCATCGGCATTTTGGGGGGTATGCGCAATCGCTTCGCACAACGCCACCGCTTCTTCCACAAAACCCATGCGGTGCAAAAGGCGCACTCGCCGCTCCCGCGACGGAATTTGATCGGTCAACTGATACACTGTTAGTGCTTGCTCGGGTAGTTTTTGTCGTTCCAAGAAAGCCCCCATCCGATTAATCAGTTTGACGTAACCCGCCTGCGCAACATCACTGAGCGTATGCAGCGAGGCTTGCCAGTTCATAAACCAATCAAAGATTTCTTCGGGAGGTGTAGCAGCTTCTTGAAATTCGTAGAATTGCTGCGCCGTAAGCGACACCATAAATTTGTCTTCCGCGTCTTGGCGCGTGGCAAAACGTGCGGTATAGGCATCGTCGCGGTAGCGTTCGAAGTTGACTTTCCCCAAATCCCTCACCACAAACTCCGTCATATCTGCGTGACGGTTGCCAAAAAACAAGAATTTCAGCATCATTACTTCCACTTCGTAGCCTACTTTAACGACAGGCTCCCCCAGTAAATCGGGCGAATTGATGCGTGAAATCAACAAGTCGAAGGTGTAAGTATGACTCAAAAAACGAATTAAATCGGGCTTTTTGAGGGGTTTGAGCGACAGCTCGGTGGGAGGTGCCAGTTTTATCCACTCTTCTTTGGTAAACAAATTCAGAATTTCGTCGGCATAAGCTGCGTGTTTTACGTCCAAAGGCTCAATAAACCCACGCTCCTCTAGTTCGTACAAAGCCGCTGGAATATCCTCTAGTTCGTTGTATTTCAACTTATTGGTTCGAAAAAAAAGCCCTCGTCGATTACTAAACCGCACAAAAAGGCACTGAGCGTCTTCCGACAGCGCCCTAAAATCGGTGAGAAATTGTTGTTCTGATTCGTTTAAAATTTCCCCGTAGAGCTTTTCAACAAACTCAATCAGAAACAAAAAATAATCCAAGTAGTACTTAGGCGGCAGTTCGACGGGGGGCGTTGGTTCATGGGGTACTAACGACTCCATTTGTGAGGGTTTGAGTGGTTATTGTTTCTTTTTTTGGAGGGATTCTTTCAGGCTAATAAAATCGGAAAGAATAAAAATAACGGTCAAAAATGCTAAAACTATCTCGGTCAGCACCGTAATTTTCGCAGGGATGGTCGCAGGAGTAATATCTCCATAACCAAAAAACGAAAAATTGAGCACGCTAAAATAGCCAAATTCAAACATCAATTCGTAATGCCCTAAAGCAGGGTCAATGCCTGAAAAACTCTGAGCGTTGGCTCGGTACAAACAGTAAAAATCAATGGCATACGAGAGGGCGATTTGGCTCATGTTGGTCACCATCAAAAACAAAAAACGGTGATAGGGTAAATTCTGCGCCGTCGCCCGAATCAACTGTTGCGAATTTTCAAGCACAAACCAGCTTGTTTTCACTAATGAAAGAACAATGACAAATACAGCAAACCAGTTCCCCGAAATCCATCCTTGCACAAATACCCAACGCGCCAATAAACCTAACAGCAAAATCGCTACGTACTCAAGGACATTATTTCGGAGATTTGTCATCGGAAAAGGGGGTATAAAAAGTACATAAATATCGTAAGGAGGTTTCTAAAAACCGCATTCTCTTCATTGGGTTTTGAGAAACCCGACAGCGGTTAGCGTAACCGCTGACACACTCGCACCACCGTGCCGTTGGATTCTCAAATCCAACACAGAGGTTTCTCAAAACCGCATTCTCTTCATTGGGTTTTGAGAAACCCACCAGCGGTTAGTGTAACCGCTGGCACAAAAGCGTGCGGTTGGATTCTCAAATCCAACCACGAGGTTTCTCAAAACCTCGTTCTCTTCATTAGGTTTTGAGAAACCCGCCAGCGGTTAACGTAACCGCTCGCACACTCGCACTTTTGTGAGCAAATATCGTAAGTTTGCCTGCAAAAGCATTTTGAATATCAATTTTAGCAACTATTTCGTTAAAATGGTACGAAATTCGCTTTTAAGCATACAAATGCCTCTAACTTCCATTGATGATGAAGTCAACTCTTATTGCTTTTTCTTGTTTTCTTTTTCCAACTGCGATTGTTTTTGCCCAGCCTAAAGTCGAAAACTTGGGCAATGCCATCAACTCCGAATACAACGAAATCAACCCCGTCATTTCTCCCGACGGCAAAACCCTCTATTTTGGGCGGGTGAGTCACCCCCAAAATGCGCACGGCCAAGAAGGAAGTCAGGATATTTGGTATTCAGAATGGCTTAATAATCAATGGAGTTTGGCCAAACGAATGACTCCTCCGCTCAACAAAGAAGAATACAACTGCGCTTACAGTGTTACTCCCGACGGCAACACCTTGCTCATCATGGGAGCCTACGACCGTGGAGCCTACGAAACACGCGGGTTCTCGTTTAGCAAACGTACTGTTAATGGCTGGTCGGCTCCAAGTAAGCTCAACATTCCAGGATTGGAAGGGATGAGCAAGGGCGAGTATATGTGTGGTTTTTTATCGAACGACGGCAAAACCATGCTCATGGCTTTTAGCGAGAAAAAGCGCAGTACTAAAGACGATTTGTACGTAAGTTTTTTCCAAAAAAATGGCACTTGGACCAAACCACAAAGCCTCGGAGTAGAAGTAAATACCGACGATTTTACGGAAACAACGCCGTTTTTGGCTTCTGACGGTGCTACCATTTATTTTTCGAGCGACCGTACAGGCGGACAAGGCAGCAATGATATTTATTATACCAAACGTATTGATAAAACGTGGAAACGCTGGTCGAAACCCGTCAATCTTGGCCCAGCTATCAACACCGATGGCTACGATGCCTATTATGCCATTGCAGCAGCAGGAGATTATGCTTACATGGTTTCCAAAAAAAATACCCTTGGTAAAGGGGACATCGTTCGTATCAAAATCAAATCAGATGAGCCTTCGGCCGCGCCAATCGTCCCTGCTCCCGACCCTGTTGCGCTGGTGAGTGGAAAGGTAGTTGATACCAAAACAGGTAAACCGATTGATGCCCGTATCATTTACGAAAACTTGGCAGACGGTACCGAAGTGGGCACCGCCCAAACCGACCCTCGGACGGGAGAATATAAAATTGTACTACCTAAAGGGGTGAAATACGGCGTGCGGGCTGTGGCCAAAGACTTTATTGCCGAAGCGCAAAGCATTGACCTTACCAACATGAAAGGTGGCTTTCAGGAAGTAAACGGTACCAACCTTACACTTGTACCGATTGAAATCAATGCAGTTGGGGTATTAAATAACCTCTTTTTCGACACAGGGAAAGCAGCCTTACGTCCCGAATCCAATGCCGAACTTGACCGTATG
Source organism: Runella limosa DSM 17973 (assembly GCF_000482465.1). Classification (GTDB taxonomy): domain Bacteria; phylum Bacteroidota; class Bacteroidia; order Cytophagales; family Spirosomataceae; genus Runella; species Runella limosa. The sequence continues at coordinate 176,779 of NZ_KI519420.1, read as the reverse complement.
GTGCTTACTTTCAACGAAAACCCTGGCCTAGTGATGGAAATTGGGGGACATACCGATAACGTAGGTACGGACGCCGCCAACTTAAAACTTTCCCAAGAACGTGCGGATTCGGTGAGAGAGTACTTTATCGGAAAAGGAATTGAACCCGACCGCGTGCAAAGTAAAGGTTACGGGGAAGCCAAACCCAAAGCCACCAACGACACCGAAGAAGGACGCCAAATCAACCGTCGGGTAGAGTTTAAGATTTTGAAGAAATAAAGGCTCGATTTTACTCAAATAAAGGGGTGCTCACAGTTTTCCGCATAAGCGGCGTGTGAGCACCCCCTTTACACGTCATTCCAAGCCTACCATTTCTCAATGTCGATATGACGGCGAAAGTTTCGCTTGGCTTGATTAAAGGGAATCGAAATTTTTAGCACGTTGGCTTGCGCATCAAAGCGTGCCACAATTTCTTCTGCATTCACGTCATTGGGTAAAAACAAATTGCCAATCGTATGGGCTGTTTTTAGGTTTTCTAATCCCTCGGGACGTTCAGCAAAAAGATCTACGAAGTGATATACCCAAAGACGGTCATTGACAACATCTAGGCCAAAGTTGTCGGCACTTACTCCTGCCATTTTTACTTTAACTTCATACCCTTCTTCTTTTTGCTGTACTGCCAAAGTAGGCTCGCTCATACCTCCGTTGGTGGTATTGGCGTAGTCGATGGCGGTAATTATATCTTGCGGAATTTCAATCTTTGCTTTCATTGTCGTAAGTGGTTGCTGTGTGATGATACAAGTACAAACCACATACCAATCCCATTTTTACGACAAAATGGCTTCTTAACAAATACACTAACTGCCAGAATGGCGCAAAAAATCCACAATTTCTTCCATTGGGTACGGTTTTGCCCCATCAATCTCCATCAAATTGGTTAGCGAAGCAGGAGGTTGCCCATACGCTAAAAAACTTTCCCAGATGTACGTCACGTACCACTCAGGTTCTTGCCCCCAGCGCGTGTCAGCCGCTTTCCGAATCCGAAAGGTCTCTTCCGAAATAACCGTAAAAAAACAGCGGTCGTACATCAAATTTAGGTCAGCATCGGCAAAAGCTAAAAAACCTTCAACCACAACCACGTCAAATTGGGTCTGCAAAAAAGCAACCGTTTTACGCAAGAGTTCAAAATCAATCGAGGCAGGAATTTCCCAATCAATGTGATCGCGAACGAGTGGAATATCTTCTATTCGGTTCACAAAATCGTCTTGGTGCAGCGTAATGGCCTTTTTGTTTTGCGAACGTTCGTGCCAAACCAGTGTTTCGGCGAGGGTAGTTTTTCCAGAACGGCTTCGGCCGCCGATACCAATAATCATTGTGTCTGTGGTAGGTTAAAACACAAACTTAAAAGCAAACTCCCTCAAAAACAACAAATCCCGACAATTGTCGGGACTGTTGCTTCGGTTTTCAATTGTTGATTTTTTTTCTTTTAAAGTGCTAACTCTTTTTCAGTTTCAATGGTCAACACTTCTGTATCTTTTAATCGAACCGCCAATCCAAGCGTTTTTGGCACTTCGTAATGGAAGTAAAACTTCATTGTGTGAATTTTGCTTTCGTAGAATGCCAATTCATCCCCTTCAAGCGATTGAGTAAGTAGCGCATTTTTGGCCACAACTCCTTGTTTTAGCCACTGCCACGCCACGGCAATAATCCCAAACATTTCCATGAATAACGTTGCATCCATCAAGTAGCGCTCAATGTCGCCCTGCATGGCGTACGGCATCAAGGCCATCGTTACTTCTTGCAAGCGCCCCAATTCGGCCTTGAGTTTTTGCGCATAAGGCTTCAATTCTTCGTGGGTTTCGGCTTCCGCAATGGTTTTGGCGACTTCGGCAAACAGCAGTTGCGCAGGTTTTCCACCTTTCATGGTCATCTTACGTCCCAACAAATCCTGCGATTGAATCCCCGTTGTCCCCTCATAAATAGGCGTAATGCGAATATCACGGTAGTATTGCTCCAGCGGAAAATCTTCCGTAAAACCGTATCCTCCAAGCACTTGCAAGCCATTACTTACCGCAACTAATCCCATTTCGGTAGGATACGTTTTCGCAATTGGTGTCAATAATTCGAGGATGAGGTGGTATTTTTCTTTTTCTTCGGGGTCTTCACTAGCGTGGGCAATGTCAACACAACGCGCCGTTTCCAACAACAACGACAACGAACCTTCCACTACCGCTTTTTGGAGCAGCAACATCCGTTTTACGTCGGGGTGCTGAATAATCGGAATTTGCGGACTATCTAATACGCTTTTTTCGTTCAGACGGCGGCTTTGTGGGCGTTCTTTGGCATACTGCACCGAGGCACAATAAGCCGCCGACGCAATCGCCGCACCCGTCATCCCGACCCCAATACGCGCTTCGTTCATCATCTGGAACATATACGAAAGCCCCTTGTGCGGTTCTCCCACTAACCAGCCACGACAGTCGTCGCGGTCACCCATGGTAAGGTGCATGGCAGGTACGCCCCGCTGCCCTAATTTATGATATACTCCCGTCGAAGTCACGTCGTTATCAGCGCCATCGAGGCGAAATTTTGGCACGACAAAAAGCGAAATTCCTTTCGTTCCCTTGGGTGCACCGTCGATTCGGGCCAACATCAAGTGAATGATGTTCTCACACTGGTCGTGGTCGCCTGCTGAAATAAAAACTTTCTGTCCTTTAACCAAATAGCTTCCATCGGTTTGTGGAGCAGCAGTAGAAGTAATGTCCGAAAGCGAGCTACCCGCCTGAGGCTCGGTCAACGCCATCGTTCCTTGCCATTTGCCCGAAAGCATATTGGCTACGTAGGTTTGTTTCAATTCATCCGTACCAAACGAATTAATCAACCCAGCTGCTCCAGAGGTAAGCCCTGTGTACATCATGCCATTGTTGGCAGCCATGACGATAAATCCCAAACACGAACTCACCACCTCAGGCAATTGCTGACCACCATCTTCAAACGAAAAGCTTGTTCCTATCAACCCTGCTTCTCCCATGGCTTTCAGGTAATCACCGACTTTAGGATGAACCGTCACTTTGCCATTGTGTAGCTCAGGAGGATTACGATCCAGATCTCGGAAATAGGGATACATCAGATTATCGCCAATCTGCGTCACCGCATCAATCGTCATATCAATCGTTTCGCGGTCGTGAGCGCTGAAATACGGATATTTGTTAAGCGATGCGGCGTCGAATACTTCGTGAAGTAAAAAGTTAAGATTACGACGGCTATAGTACTGTGCCATTGGACGTTAAGTGTTTTAGGTATTATGCAAGCATACGGTTTTGCAAATATAGAAGGAATTTCATTGAAACAAAAAAGGGAGATTATGAACGCCCTCAGGCACACGCTATTTATGTCTTCAATACGTATCGTAGAAGTACAGCCATCAGCGGCATCTAGTTTTTATCAGACTGGCAGAATAAATATGAAGCGCCGTTGAGTAGATAAGTATGTAGCGTTTAGTTTAACAGATAAAACTACTAATTGTAACCCGAAAAAATGAAATCAATTCTTATTTTTCCTCTCCTTTTACTCTCCACACTACAGGCATCAGCACAGGCAAAGCGAGAGATTTTTTTTGCAGATGTGACCGTCTATATAGAGGGAGGCAAGTATTATCTTACTGGGTCAAAAAGTGGAAACGATGGGCCGCAAGGATTTGCCTTTTTAGAATCAAAAGACCTGAAAACATGGACAGTACCTGCTAAGTCAAAAGATTCACTGGGGATGATCCTGACCAAAGGCGACCACACCTTCGGGACTAAAGGCTTCTGGGCACCCCAAATATTCAAAGATAAGGGCACTTATTATATGACCTATACGGCCGATGAGCAAACCGTATTGGCAGAATCAAAATCTTTATTGGGTCCCTACAGGCAAAAAGAAGTCGAGCCTATTGACGGCGCCGAGAAAAATATCGATTCCTATATTTTCAAGGATTCCGACGGCAAATATTATCTCTATTGTGTACGTTTTGATAAAGGAAATTACTTATACGCAGCCGAGTTTGACCTGAAAACCAGAAAGATAAAACCCGAAACTCTGAAAAGGTGTTTTGACCAAACCGAACCTTGGGAGGCAACGCCCAATTTTAAATCGGGTCCCATTATGGAAGGCCCTACGGTTATAAAATTGAAAAATAAATATTACCTGTTTTATTCAGCCAACCATTTCCAGAATATCGATTATGCCATTGGCTATGCCGTGGCCGATTCGCCCTACGGCCCTTGGATAAAATATAAGAACAACCCTATCATTCATCGTTCTATTGTTGGCGAAAACGGCTCAGGACATGGTGACCTGTTTGAAGGACTTGACAAACAACTGTATTATGTTTACCACATTCACAACTCATCAGAAAAAGTAGGCCCACGCAGGACACGGATTGTCCCCGTCGTGAAACAATGGGATGAAAAAGCCAATGTTTACACGTTTGGCGTCAAAGGAAAGGAGGTAATTGTACCCACGATTATTCCAAGTTTCAGAAACTAAAACGCATCAAAAAGCCCAATGAGTTCATTGGGCTTTGTTGATAATAGGAGATAATATTATGCCAACGTATTCAAATCAAATGGCAATCTTCTGATTCGTTTTCCTGTGGCGGCAAAAACGGCATTGGCCAATGCAGGGGCAATCGGTGGTAGCCCTGGTTCGCCTACGCCTCCTGGCTCGGCACCACTTTCCACAATGTGAATTTCTACTTTGGGCATTTCGTTCATGCGCATCACTTGGTACTGGTGGAAATTCGTATGATCAGATTGGCCATTGGTAAAAGTGATACCTTTTTTCACCGCCGCCGTAATTCCCATCACGATGTTCCCTTCCGTTTGGGCTTTGACGTTGTCAGGGTTTACGTAGTGTCCGCAGTCGATTACTGAGACTACTTTTTCGATTTTTACGCCTGTACCTTGTTTTGCTACTGTCACGCAACACGCACTGATACTTCCAAACGATTTAAAAATCGCAATACCTTTTCCTTGTCCCGCAGGAAGTTTTTCGCCCCAATTGGCTTTTTCAGCCAACGTTTCTAGTACTTTTTTGAAACGGGCATCACTCATCAGTTCCAAACGCGCTTTCAACGGGTCTTTGTTGGCCGCGTGTGCCAACTCATCGAAAAACCCTTCTTGGCTAAAACCAAAGTTTGACGCATACACCGAACGCCACCACACAATTGGAATTTCGGTAGGAACGTGGGTATAAGAAATTTTAAACGCAGGAATGTTATATTTCTGTTCTTTTTGACTCAACTCGCCACACACCCAGTCGTCGGGTTTGTTGCTAGGCGCTTTAAATACCTGAAACTGAATCGACTCACCAATCGGGTGGTGGTGGTAAGCCACGATGTTTCCTTTGGCATCTACCCCGCCTTGCATCCGCGCCATCATGCCTGGGCGGTAAGGGCCTTGCGTAATGTCATCTTCCCGCGTCCAAACCAATTTTACAGGCTTTTTCACGTCTTTTGAAAGAAAACAAGCCTCCAGTAAAAAGTCGTGGTAGGCTTTACGTCCAAATGCGCCGCCTAGCAACGCTACGTTGATTTTGATTTGTTCAGGCTTTATTTTCAAATACCCAGCCAAATCGCGCAATGCCCAGTCAGGGCCTTGAATCGGTGCCCAAACTTCGGCTGTACCATCGTCTTTGATGTGCGCAATGGCATTTTCGGGCTCCATAGGTGCGTGGGCCAAAAAGGGCGTTTCATAGACAGCCTCTAGTTTTTTGGCAGCCGCTCCAAACGTCGCAGCAAAATCGCCTTCTTCTTCCGCTTTTAATCCTTCTTTGGTTGCGGCTTCGGCGCATTTTTTAAAGTAAGCGGCCGTTGTCAACGTTTGCCCCAACGTACCGTTATCCCACTGTACTTTTACCACTTTTTTGGCCGAAAGCGCCGCCCAGTAATTATCAGCAATAATCGCCACGGCTTCCGAAGTACGGTGCGGCATCGGGCGCTCACATTTGAGCACTTTTTGTACTCCTTTGATTTTCAGCGCTTCTGCATCATCAATCGACACCACTTTCCCGTGAATCATCGGACTGTGAAGCATAACAGCATAGACCATCCCTGGAACTTCTACGTCGATACCGTACACGGCCTTTCCCGTCACGCGCGCAGGTACGTCCAAGCGAGGTGCATATTTTCCGATAATTTTAAAGTCTTTCGACTCTTTGAGTTTCGGATTTTTCGGGATTTCAAGTTTTGACGCATCGTCGGCTACTTCGCCGTAGGTCAGCGATTTGCCACTGGGTCGGTGAATCACCTTTGCTTTTTCGGCATAACATTCGCTCTCTGGTACACTCCAGCGCTGGGCAGCGGCTTTGATAAGCATTTCTTTGGCTGCTGCTCCTGCTTGACGAATCGGCGTCCATAATGCACGTACACTACTGCTTCCACCCGAGGTTTGATTCCCGTATTTTCCTTTTCCGTCCGACTGCGCAATGGTCACTTGGTCGAGGCTTACTTCGAGTTCTTCGGCCAACAGCGACGGAACCGCCTGCGTAGAACCTTGCCCCATGTCGGGACGCGGGTTGATGAGGGTAATTTGGCCCGTAGGTTGTATTACAATAAAGGGATTTATCTCAAGAGCGAGGGATAGCGGGTCGGTACTCATGTTTACGACGGCAGCCGCATTGCCTTTCGCAAAACTCGATACCCCCAGCACAAAACTCGCCGACGAAAGTCCGAGGGTTTTTAGGAATGTTCTTCTATTACTCATGTCTTTTTTTGCGTTTTGAGAATGGGTTACTTACCTCCCGACATTTCGCCTTTGGGTGATTTAGACTTTGCCGCCGTGTGAATCGCTTTACGAATGCGGTCGTAGGTACCGCAGCGACAAATGTGACCTTGCATGGCACTGGTAATGTCGGCGTCGGTTGGCGTCGGTTTGTCTTTCAACAACGCCGCAGCGGCCATGATTTGTCCTGATTGACAGTAGCCACATTGAGGCACTTGTTCGTCAATCCATGCCTGCTGAACCGGGTGGAGTTTTTCTTCGGTACCAATTCCTTCGATGGTCGTAATTTTGCTTCCTACCACTGACTGAACTGGCAATACACACGAGCGAGTGGGGTGACCGTTCATGTGGACGGTACACGCGCCACACTGTGCCATTCCGCACCCAAATTTTGTTCCTTTCAATCCAACAACATCGCGAATGGCCCACAAAAGTGGCATTTTAGGGTCGATATCAAGGTCATGTTTTTTTCCATTGATATCTAAAGTGATAGCTGCCATAGAAGATAAAATAGCTTTGTTTTTTAAGTAAAGTTTAGGATAAAAACGGTCAAAACCAAGCGCCCCGACCGAAGATACATTTTTGCGGCCTCATCCTACACAAACGAGGGATGAATCGACAAAATTTAAAAAGCGAATTTTCTTACAATGAAGTAAACAAATGAGCTACTGAATCATCGGTAAAACGCGCTTTTTGGGCAATGCCACGTTTTAAAAGTCGAACATATTCCGACTTCGGAATCTCAATCGCCCCAAACCTACGTACATTGTCATTGATGAATTGAGTATCGAGCAATTCATAGTTTTGCCGACGAAGGGTTTCAATCAAGTAATGAAACGCGACTTTAGAAGCATTACTAACCGTATGAAACATGGATTCGCCAAAGAAAACCGCCCCGATAGCCACTCCATAGAGGCCACCCACGAGTTCGTTGTCAACGTAGGTTTCAACGCTATGGGCAAAACCAAGTCGGTGCAGTTCGGTATAGGCATCAATGATTTCTTCCGAAATCCAGGTGTTTTCTTCGTCTGGACGCGGCGCGGCGCATCCCCGCATGACACCCTCAAAATCGGCATTGATGCGTATTTCAAACGTGCCTTTGTTGAGAACGGGGCGTAATGATTTGGCAGGTTTGTACGTATCCAACGGAATAATAGCCCGAGGGTCGGGAGAATACCAATACAATGTACCGTCGGAATCTGCCATCGGAAATATACCATTCATATATCCGTAAATAAGATCGTCGGCAGAAAGTAAAGACATATAATTATTGAAGGTGGTTACAAACAAAAATAGTATCCAACGCGTTGAAAAACAAAAAAACCATGAAGTGGATTTATAGTATATTGTTGCTAATTTCAGCTTGTTCTGCTCAAAACACGTCCTCTATGCCCCCCGAAACCCCTATTAATCAGGGCGAATACCGCTACCTTTCCCTTGGAGATTCATATACGATTGGGGAGCGCGTTGCCGAAAATGAACGATGGAGTGTTCAATTGAGCGAAATGCTCCGCCAAGAGGGGGTAAAAATTGGTACACCCGAAATCATTGCCCGTACGGGCTGGACGACGGCCGAATTGGCGGAAGGCATTAAAAATAAGAACCCCAAAGGCCCGTACAATCTAGTGTCGTTGCTGATTGGGGTCAACAACCAATACCGTGGCCAAAGTTTGGAACGTTACCGAACTGAGTTGCAAGATTTGCTTCAACAAGCGATTGGGTTTGCGGGGGGAAATATCCAGCGTGTTTTTATGCTTTCGACACCCGACTGGGGCGTGACTCCCTTTGCCCGTGGCTCGGACACAAAAAAAATCGCGTCAGAAATTGACGCGTTTAATGAAGTAGCCCAACAAGAATGCGAAAAACTAGGGATTGCCTTTATTGACATTACGACCCTCTCAAGAACTGCCCAAAATGATGCGTCTTTGATTACCTATGACCAATTGCATTTTTCGGGAAAAATGTACCGTCAGTGGGCTGAAAAAGCACTACCAACGGTACGTAGGTTACTCAAATAATCAAACGCCAGCTATTCTTACTCAAAATGGCGCATTGTCATTTTTTGTCGGTTGAGGTCTTCACGAAGCACCTTGGCTTGACGCACAAACATGTCGCCATCGCTCGTATCAAAACCATTCTGAATCAAGCCAATGGCTTCTTTTTCGCTATCGTCCGGGCGGTCGAGTAGGTAGTATAATTTTGCCAAATTGTAATAAGCCGAATAGCGCATTTTTTGTTCGCGCTTGTCGCTGCCCTTGTACTTTAATTTCAATTCTTCAAAATACGACATCACGGGACCCAAGTTTTTTTCCAACACCTTAATGTTGCGAAATGCCGACATCTCGGTCATCAATTGTTTTACAGCTTTGATGGCTTCTTGTTGAATAGGGTATTCTGGGTGGCTTTTTGAATCCAAAATCCACAAGTGGTCACGGCCTTTCGATTCGTCAAACCCGTATAAATCCGACAATTGCTGGTTGATGGTTGAAATGGTTCGGTTCACCCATTCTCTCGTAATCTCTTCCCGAATCAAAACTTGGTTATCGCGGTAGTAGTCACGGACATCCATAGAGTTCTTAAATTCACTCGTTTTATACGTTTGACTATACGAACCTGTCGAGCCCGACATTACCTTAAACGACTCATTAGACACGTTGGCTTGTTGCAAAAAGCGATTTTTCTCCATTTCCTTGGCCTGTGCCTCTGCTTGTTTTTGGTTAGGCGTACGTGGCCCCATAATGGCGTAATTGCCATCTGAGCTGTATTTTACTTCCGCCCAATAATATACTTTTCGTTCGGTTACTCGGCCATCTTTGTCTTTTTTCTCTTCTACCCGTTCTTTGATTTCGTAACCCAAAATTTTAAAGCTATTAAACTGTACTTCCACGCCTACCGTAGGGTTTTGTCCTACCTTATCAAACCCACCGACGCGAATTCGATCGTAGATTTGGTTGACATCCGTTACAATTCCAAGGCTTTTGGAAGTCTCCACTCGTACCCCAAAAGTGCGCTTCGCAGGGTCGATGTATTCTTTGGGGAGTTTAAGGTAACTATAATCAAAAGAAAAGCGGTCTAAATCCACCTTTTGGGCAAAAGTCTTTACGTGTAAAGCGACGATAAAGCAACAGAGTACAATACGTTTCATGGGAGATTGAATAACTAGTTTTGAAAGTTGGCGATTAGAGCATTTCCATGCAATTTATTAAAAAAGTGGTTTAATGCTTCAGGGGGAAAAAAATTGTGCCCCTCGTGGGCTTCAAAACTAAAAAAGTCCTATGCAATTTGTCTGGGTGAGCCTCCCATTCATTTTACATAGAACTTCAAATTAATTAATAGAGTAGGGTATTATATACTATAATGAACTTCTCACATGATATAGACGGTATATGAAGCGACAAGTCACCGCTACTAATTGAAAAAAAAGTTGATACCTAGCGAAAATTGGAGCGTGCGCACATCGGGTCGGTCTTGGATACCGCGACTGTCTATTTGAAAAGAGTTGAATTTCCCGAAAGTACCCGTGGCGTTGGCGTGTAAGGCCAAATTGGGAGATAAAAAATAGTTCACTCCCGTTCCCAATGCCAACGAAGATCCTTTGAGCCGATATTCGACTAAACCGCCATTGAACAAAACAGGATTGATGAGCAAATTCACTCCTGCCACTCCCCCTTCTACGTAGGGGCGCAAGCGCTGGAGCGTACCGCCAAAATGCACCCTAATTCCCGCGCCCAATGAAGAAATGCGGTAGGTATCCCAGTCGTTTTTAATGGCAAATGTTTTGGCATTGTACTGCGCAAATACCTCAAAGCGCTGATTTAATCCATAGCCCAAACGTACTCCCCCTCCCACTCCTATTGGTTCTAATTCGTCTAAATTGAGAAAATAACTCGACGACCAATTTCCAGCTCCCGCATGAACGCCAATGTTGAATCCTTCGGTGTTAGATTGAATATCTTGTGCTTTTACGCTTGTGGCATACCCTAGCAAGCCCATCACTATTACAAGTAATTTTTTTCGTATCATGTGAGTAAATGTTGTTTAAAGTTGGAGTGTAAGCGTGCTGCGAGCCACGCGAAGATTATTGACGCGACGTCCTCGTTGAAATACAACTTGATCGCTTGATTTATCGCTATATTCTGGAAATTTGACGGGCAGCCACTGCCCATTAACGGCTTCAACTGCCTCAAAACGAAGCGATAAGAGGGCCTTTTGGGAATTGCTCGACGAGCGCGCATCCTGCACAATAGCCCGCACCCGTGCCCCCGTTTGCACCACCGTTACGCCATCCACCGCAATCTCCGAAACCGTTTGCAGCCACACCGTTTGTCCTTCCGAAGCCTCAGAAGTGACCGTTTGCGCAAACGCTACCGAAAATGACTCATTTCTTACCTCCACCGTTACGTTTCGTTTGGAAGGTTCTTTTTTCACAATGGGTTCTTCTTTTTGTACGGGCTTAGGCTCTTCCTTGGGCGAAACGGCGACGGGTGCTTCTTCGCGAGGCTTTTCTTGAACAGGCGTTTTGGGCGACTCTTTTTTACGAACAGGTTTCTGCGTTTTAGGCTCGGTAGGTTCAGGTTCAATTTGCTTTGGCGCGGGCGGCAATGAAACTACGGGCGAAGTTGTGGAAGGTGTTGTTATAATTTGTCGGTTTTCAGCAGCCACGTTTGTCGAATCAGGCGTTATTTCTTTGACCGTAGGTGAAATGTCTGAATGAAATTTAGAATGTGTGGTCGTGTCTTGGGCTACTTCTACAGTTGGCGTTGGGTCGGAACTGACAAACCAAAAACCAATGATTCCAAGCGCTATCACAATCGCCCCTAGCAAAATCAAACCTTCCAAACTCAGCAATTGAGATTGTAGTTTCGAGTTTTTTTTGGGAATGGTGTCGGAGGTAGATGACGCCAAGCGCGTTGGTCCTGCCTGTGGTTTGTTGGGTTGGGCATTGGCCAACTTCGTCGCAGGGAGGGATTTACCAGCTTTGGTATCCATCGTTTGCAACACAATCGGCCCCGCCGACACCACCGACAACAACGCATATTTCAAGTCAGAGGCTTTGTCGAAGCGTTTTTCGGGCTTTTTTTGAAGTAACTTATCCAAAATTTCCTCGACCGACCTTGGCAAATCCACCATCCGATTTCGGATGGGTATCGGTTTTTTGGTCAAAATTTGGGTAATGAGCGTGGACTCGGTCGTAGGCTCAAAGGGCATTTTTCCCGAAAGCATTTCGTACATCAATACTCCCATCGCGTACAAATCGGACTGCACCGAAGGCTCGGCTCCGTTGAGCAGTTCGGGAGCCATGTACTCAAGCGTTCCTACCACTCGATCTGCCCGCGTCAATCGTTGGCTGCCCACCAATCGCGCAATGCCAAAATCCATCAACTTCACCCCACCTTCGTGCGTTAACATCAAATTAGCGGGCTTAATGTCACGGTGTAAAATGCCTTTGTTGTGCGCGTGTTGCAAGCCATCTAACGCTTGCACAATGATTCGAAAAGTGGTTTCTAACGACAATTTCCCGTGTTTGGTCAGCAGTCGCTCAATCGTAAAACCATCCACCAACTCCATCACCATGAGGTTATCGGTGCGGTCGTGCAGCAGGTTATAAAGCGTAGCTACATTCGGGTGATTCAACTGCGCCGACAACACCGCCTCGTTCCGAAAACGCTCCATAAACGTCGAATCCTTGAGCAAATGTGGATGGAGCATTTTGATGGCCACTGGGCGACGAAGGAGCGTATCCGTTCCTCGATACACCGTCCCCATCCCCCCCTCTCCGAGAAGTTCTTCGACGTGGTAGTTTTGAATCGTACGCCCAATCATAGTTGTAATTCTTCTTTACGTAAACATTTATCCATTGATTTCTTCCGTAGGTCGCACCGACTGAAACGACTCTGTATTCATTCGCTCAACCAGCAATACGGTGATATTATCGTGACCGCCTCGTTGTTTGGCCAATTCGACCAGCTGATGCGCCGCCTCGTTGAGCAGCGGAATCATGAGTAATTGCGCAATTTCGTCGTTGTTGAGGTAGTCATATAACCCATCGGTACAGAGCAGCAAGCGATCATCATTTTCAAATAATTGGGGCAACGCTTGCACGTCAATCTCCACCTTGTTGTGCGTTCCCATCGCTCTCGTTAGTACATTCCGTTCGGGATGTTTTTCGGCTTCGGCCACCGTGATTATCCCTTGATCTACCAACGATTGGACGTAGGTATGGTCATTGGAAAGTTGTAGGAGCTGCCCGTTTTTCAGCACATACGCCCGACTGTCGCCCACGTGGGCCAAAAACAACTGACCTTCACACACCGCAATCGTCGTACAAGTTGTACCCATGCCTCGGTAGCGCGTATTTTTACTTGCGGTTTGCCAAATAGCCCGATTGGCTTTCGACAGCGCAAAAAACAGGCTTTCTTCGGGCGATTCTTCGCGTTGGTAATAAGTTTTCGCGACCGTTTCTACTGCCAACTGCGACGCAATTTCGCCCGCAGCGTGCCCACCCATGCCGTCGGCAACGATGGCCAAAAAGCCTTTGGTCGTCCGAATGAGCGCCGTGGCAGGGCGGACAAAACGCGCGGCGTCTTCATTGTTAGTCCGAACACAGCCCACATCCGACACCACCACTGCGCGCAAATCCACCGAGTTGGAAGAAATTGCTTCCGCTGTTTTGCCCGATAACCATTTTTTCCAAAACATAACTTTATAGGGAGTTATCAATTTTTAAACCAGCGCTTTACGGGAAGTTTTTCCACAAATTCGGCTAAGTTATCCACCCATTCTCCCAAACCAAACCCACTTTCATTATGGGGATTTTGCAACTCACGAATGAGGGCTTCGGCACTCATGCGGCTGGTAGGACTCACCCGCAGTAGCTTATTGATCAATCGCTTGCTTCGTTTCGAAATCTGGGGAGCCAACAAATCAGGTTCGGTATATTGGCCTTTTTCGATTTTCACCCGAATTTCGGTTTCGGTACGGCCATTGAAAGGCAAATAACCCGTCAGCATTTCGTAGAACAACACGCCCAACGCCCAGCAGTCGGAATGGATACTCACTCGCCCCTGAAACTGCTCGGGAGCCATGTAATGCGCCGTTCCGACGATGTAACCTTCTTGCGTCAACTTGGGCGTATAGGCCGATTTGGCGATGCCGAAATCAAGAAGTTTGGCAAAACTATCTTTGTTGACCTTCACGTTTCCTGGTTTTAAATCGCGGTGAATAATGCCTTTTTCGTGCAAATGAGCCACCGCTGAAGCTACCTGTGCTATCACTTTCCACACAAACGACTCAGGGAGCCGTCCTTGCCGCTTGATGAGCTTTTCGAGCGTAATTCCCTCTACGTATTCCATGATAATGCACGGCGTACTGTCTTCAATCACATACTCATACAGCGCGGCAATGTGGGGGTGTTGGACGGAGGCTTGGATGTAGGCTTCGTTCCGAAAACGAGCCGCTTGGTCAGCGCGGTACAGTACTTTGACGGCGGCCGTTCGGTGCGTAATTTGATGCTGGGCCATATAAACCTCCCCCATCCCTCCTGCTCCCAACCATTGCGTCAGTTGGTAGCCTCGAATTGTTCGATGTATCAATGGCTCTTGCATCGCGTGTTAGTTGATTACTTTGGTGTTTCCCATCAATTCCATTCCGTAGCGAATCGGTACGGCAAACGTGATACGAGTAGCATCGGCTCGGCTCGTACTGGCCGTAAAAATCCCGATTACATTTCCGTCTTTATCAAACACAGGCCCACCGCTATTGCCTGCCCCCGTGGCGTTGACCGTCAACTGATAATAATCGCCAAACGTACTGTAGTATCCCACTACACCGCTTTCCTTAGATGTATTGGTCGTTCCACGAATGACTTTCCCAATACTTCCATCCGTTACCGTTGGGTCGGGAACTGTCACCACTTGCGTATTTCGGTTGGCAAAATCATTACCTGCGGTAGCGACCACTACGCTTGGCGAAATACCTGGATAACCCATCGTCACTACTTTTTGGCCTGGGGCAATCGTTGCATCCGCATCTTTCATGGCCACAGCTTGCATTTCCGAAGGCAAATCAATCTTAATCATCGCGACGTCATGCTTGTTGGAAACACGCACCACTTTTGCGGGCGTTCTTTGGTCATTTTTAGCAAACGTTACATCAATATACGTATTCGTTCCGTCGATGATTTTTCCCGAAACGGGCTTTTGACCAAACAATTTCGTCTCAGCAGGTATCCAGCGGATATTTTGGCCCATTTCAGGAGTAATAATGCCTGCTATCTCCATTTTTCCGCCTTGGAAACGGTACAGTACGCCAGGGAAAGCATCTTCAGGGAAGCTATAATACGAATGCCAACTAGCAGCTACGTGGCGATTGGTGAGGATATAGCCTTCTTTTGACACCACAAATCCCGAACCACTTCCTTGCAACGCAATGGGCTGTCCATTGGGCGTATTTTTCTTTAAATCAAGCAATGGTTCAATTTTTCCATCAACTTCAACATAGACTGGAATGGGGCGGTCGATGCCTTTGTAGGTTTCGTAACGGTGATAAATATCGTCGCCCGTAGGTGCGTGTACCAATTTCGAACTAAACTCGATGAAGACAACTTTATCGATGTTGGCTTTGGCAATTGCCTCGGGGTCAAAGGCTTCTTTGACTACATTGGTGACGTTGGTAACAAGCGTTGTATCGCTTTTAACCACGTTGGTAACTTGCGGGGCAATTTTATCTTTAAAAGCAAAAAAGGCCGCACCCGCTACAATCACCAACCCCGCCACCGAAGCGACCAACGTACGTTGCGATTTTTGACGCTCGTGCGTGATGACGCGTTCAAACGTTTGCTTACCGATGCCTGATTTTTCGGGAGTAGCTGCCGCCACTTCTGCGGGAACAAACTCGCTCGTGGGTTTTACCACTTCTACAAAACGCGTGGCAGGCATTAGTTCGGCAGGGCGAGGATCTACGTCAAACAAAAACACGGGGCCGTTGCTTCCCAATTGCACTTCGTCTCCAGGTTGAATCGGCGTGCTGCCTTTCACTCGTACTTTATTGACAAAAATCCCGTTTCGGCTGTTGTTGTCAATCAACGTAAATGCCAAGGGTCCATCTTTGACAATTTTTCCGTGTTCGCGGCTTACGACGGTGTCAATTTCGGGGTCAAACTGCACATCGCTATCGCCCGAGCGGCCTAACGTAAGTTCATTGTGTCGGCTAAAATCAAATTCTTCGATTTGGTTAGCTTTTGCACCTACCAGGTGGCGAATGACAAAGTTTTTAATAGAAGGGTTCATTGCGGTATTTTTTTAACTGTTTGAATGTTAGTTTCTGTTTTGGGCGCGAAAGCTTTTTGTTTATTTCTTCCTTGCTTTTGAGTGATACAAAGTTCCCCAAAAAGCCGACGCCAGTAAATCCGGAAACTCCTACATTCTTTTTTAGGAAAACCTGTATTTTGGGGTATAGGAAAACCTATATGCTTCCATTTTTGGTCTGACCTATTGGGGCAAGACCGTGGCTGCCAAGCGACCAATGTTGAGCGTACGGGCATTGGAATCAATAATATCGCGGTAGAGTCCGCCTTCGGCGTACAAACTTTCGTGGTTTCCACTGCCGATGATTTCGCCATCTTGCATCACATAAATCTGATCAGCATCCATGATTTGGCTGATATTGTGCGAAATAATTAGCACCGTTCGGTCTTTTTTAATGGCATCAATGCTATCCTTGATTTGCTCCGTCGTGATGGCATCCAAACTGGCCGTTGGCTCATCGAGGAAAATAATTGGGGGATTTTTGAGAAATAGGCGGGCAATGGCAATCCGCTGCTGCTGCCCTCCCGACAACGCTTTTGCTTCCGATTGGTAGCCTTTGGGGAGTTGCAAAATCTGCTCGTGCAGCGACGCCTTTTTTGCCGCTTCTATAATTTCCTCGGACGTAGCCTCTAGCTTCCCGTAGCGAATATTTTCTTCGACCGTTCCCGAAAAAATGTGGTTTTTCTGCATCACCAATCCTACATTTTGCCGTATCCAATGCTGGTCATAGTCGGCCAGCTGTTTGCCATCGAGCAGCACTTGCCCAGCCGTCGGGCCATAAAACCCCGTCAGAACGTTCATGGCCGAACTTTTTCCCGCCCCCGACAATCCCACCAAGGCCGTCGTTTTGCCCGCTTCTATTTTTAGGGCAATGTTCTTGAGGGCTTGCTTACCGTTGGGATACACAAAATCAACGCCTTTCATCTCAAAAGTCCCTTGCATTTTTTGCGGTTTTGTTCCCCCTTCGGCCACCACGTACGTATTGTTTTCAATCATGTCAAAAAAACCTTCGGCATAGGTAAGTGCTTCGCTATATTCGTCATAGATACGGTGTAGGTGACGTACGGGAGCCGACACGTTGTTGAACAACATAATGTGCAGTAAAATCGCCCCGACGGTCATTTGTTGGTTCAACACAAAATAAATCGTCACCACAAAGACCATAATAATCCCCAATTGCTCCGCGATACTTTTAAGGCCATCAAAAAGGTAATTGGTACGGTGGTGCTTTACTTCACTGTCCGATAAAAACTGCGTAAGCGTCTGCTGGCGACTGGCTTCGTAGCTTTCGCGTACAAATGATTTCACCACAAAAATGGATTCAATAAGGCTAAAAAGGGTATTGGCTTTCTCTTCCCGAAAGTGCTGAATGCTATGCCGAATGGACTTTTGCCGCCGCGATTGCTCACGGCTAATGAGGGCATACAAAGGCATGACAAGGGTAGCGCACACGCCCACCCAAACGTTTTTTTTGTACATCAATGCCAACGCCAGTGCGGCATTGGCAAACATTGGAACGATGTCCACAAAAATATTTTTGACGGTTTTGGTCAGGCTTTCAATGCCTTTGTCGATGCGTTTTTCGAGTTTACCAATGGCGTTTTGGGGCAGGGCAAAAAAAGACAAATGGTACGCCACAATGCGTCGAATGGTATAGTTGTGCAAATCAGCCGCCAAACGAAATCGCAGGCGGTCGCTCAAGAATTTTTGCCCTAGTTGAATCAACAAACTCAAAATCTCTTTGCTCAACAAAATCAACACCAACCACCCCACCACCGTCCAAGCATCAAGCCCTTGGGTTTTGTCGCGGAGCATCAACTGCACCCGATTCACGGTATATTCCATCACGAGGGGCGTCACTTGCGCCAATAGCGCCCCAATGGAGGTCAACACCAACGCCCCCACGAGGCTTTGGCGGTATTTTTGGACAAACGGCCAAAGTTTTTTTATCAGCGTACCTGTGGACATAGTGCTTAGATTTTACGCATAAACTCGCGGGTATTGAGGGCTGCGTCGGATTCATAATCGTAGAATAATTCGACCATCGACGATACAATGTGCGGGTCGTCGGTCAGGAAAGCCGTGAGTTTTGAGGGGCGGCCGCTGGAGTTGGAGCCACTACCCAAAATACACACGCACAACGTTTTCTGGATGCCAGGTTTGTTGTCGTTGGGGGTACTGATAAATAGCTGAATGGGTAAGGTTTTATTGACCTTCGTTACCCGAACTCCCAACTCTTGCATCTCGCGCATGGCTTGGGCGTGGTCGTTGTACAATTGCCGAATCAGGATTGATTGGGCATCGCCATTTTCCTGCCCGTTGGTGGCAATCATAAAGCGATTGTGGTGCGGCACGGCCTCGTTGAGCCCCAACGGCGAATTACTGCCGCTTCGGTAGGTTTCGACGGATACATGCTCGTTGAAGATTTTACCCAAATACTTCAAAAACGCGTGGCTAGCGCCTTCGTTCTGGTCGTTGAGTGTCACAAATTCCACGCGAGCGTCGCTACCGATTTTTTGGAGATAAATGGCCGTTTCTTTGAGTTTATTTTCTACATCCGAACAATCGCGCAGTAAGTTTTCGGCTTTGCGCGCATAATCAAACTGCGTAGCATGACGAAGTTCATGGGGTTTCAAATCGGCGTGTTTGGCCACCAAATCCATCCGAAACGGTGAGATGGCCTCGATGCGCGCGGTATTCGACAACACCAACAAGTTGTTTCCCTGGGCTTTAGACAACTCCACGACTTTATCAATGCCTTCGAGCACATCTTTGGTACCTTCCATCAACTGCACCTTTTCATTGACTTTTCCGCTTACTTCTACCATAATGGAGTTAAGCGATTTTGTCGCCTGAACAAGCAAACTCGTCTGGGTCTTGAGATGATCCATTTCTTGCTGGTTAGTGCGCTCCTTTTGGCGGTTCAATTTTTCGGTCGTGACGGTCAGGTACAAGCCAATAAAAATCCCGACAATCCCCCCAACCAAACCCGCAATGTCTAACTCGCGAATGTACTTATCGATACCTGGGCCAAAATAGGCCCTTCCATCCGACCACCTTCCACCCTGAATTTGGTAATCGGTCAAGTAATGAGTGGTATCCGTAAAAATATAGTACCATTTGTACCCTAGCGAAATCAACAAAATCACAAAAGGAATCAAAAAGAACACCGTAAACAGCACAGGGTGTTTTTTGGTAATGTCAAACAACACACTAAAAAAACCTTCGTCGTGCGCTTCGGCATCGGGATGGTTAGAGCTTAGGTCAGACAAATGCGGGTTATTCGGATTCATGAGTAAAAAGGTTGACGATTGAACACAACAAAGGTCTTTCAAAATCTCCCCCTCGTAAATCCAGAAACACCTACATTTCGGGTATAGGAAAACCTGTATTTTTGGTGTTTACGCTTGTGCCAGATGCTCTTTTATCGTTAATTTTCACCAAGTTCTCCAACTCGTTACACGCTCATGAAGAAATGGTTGTTTTGTATTTGGTGGTTTTCACTGGCAGCACAAGCCCAGAAAGCAGATTCGTTGGTAGGAGTTTTGAAAAAAGCCCCCCGTGACACCAACAAAGTGAACACCCTTTTTGAGTTAGGCAGGGCCTATTGGCGAGAGGGAAACGACTCTTTGGCGCGGCTGTACTGCGACCAGTCTATCGCCTTGGCCCAACAGCTCCACTATCCCCGAGGTGAAGCCAAAGCTCGTTTGCAACTGGTGAGAATTGAGTTTGAATACCTCACCGACCTCAAAACGGCCTATGCGCATCTGGACATCGCGCTGAAAAATGCCCAATCCATCCCCGACAAATCATTGGAAGGGCAAGTTTATCTTCGGCGGGCGCAGCTGTACGAGTCGTTTTTCGAGAAACAATCGCAAGTCAATCCTTTATTAAACAAAGCATTACGGCTATTTATCGAAGCCAACGACTTGGTTTGGCAAGGGGCCGTTTATGCCGAAATGGCTACGCTACTTACCAACGAAGGGAAATACGCCGAAGCCGTTGATTTGATGCTAAAAGCCCGACGCCTCCAAGAAAAAGCCAATGACATCAACGCACTGCGTTCTACGGTACCTAATTTGGGAACATTCTACGCTTCATTGGGTCGGTACAAAGACGCGCTCCAATGCTATAAAGACGCCGAAAAAATCGCCGATAAGCTCAACGATTTACGCCTTCGAGCGTATGTCATTGGGCAGCGCGCTGACATTTACGAAAAACAAAAACAATATCCCGAAGCGCTAAAGGCTTTCCAAGAAGCCGCCAAAATCCACGAAATGACCCACTCTACTCAGTGGCTCCCGCGTACGTACGGGCGCATGGGCGGGGTTTATTTTCAGCTTAAAGACTACAAAAAAGCGCTTTATTATACCACCATTGCCGACAGTGTTTACAAAAGCGAAATTGACTCCAAAGAATCGCTAGAACACGTGTGTCAAATCAATTTTGGCAACATTTTTTTAGCCCAAAAACAGTATGATAAGGTAGTCAAGTACGCTACTGTGGGAATCGAATGGGCATCATCCTCCCAACCTCCACTTCGGAGGGAGTTGGCCGAGTATCACCGTCAGTTGGCTGAGGCATATACCCATTTGGGAAAACCTGCGTTGGCATTGGCTCATTTTAAGCAATTTAAGGCGGAATCGGATAGCCTTCTTAACAACGAGGTATTACAAAAAACCATGGTTTCGTCGATGACGTATGAGTTTGAGAAAAAACAACAAGGCGACAAATTACGCATCCAAACCCTTGAAAACGAGAAACTCACCCAAACTAGAAATATCCTCATTGGCTTATCCGCCATTGGACTGTTGGGATTGGGGTTTGTGCTGTGGTATAACCGTCGTCTGAAGCTAAAAAACCAAGAACTCAGCCGTAAAAACCGCGAAATTGAGGAAGCTTTGTTCAAAGGTCAAAAAATAGAACGTAAACGCGTCGCTTCCGAATTGCACGACAACCTCAACACCAAACTCGCCGCCCTGCGCTGGCATTTGGAAGCCATGCAAACCGACGAACTAAACGGTTTTAACCTAAAAATCCACGATAAGCTCCTCGAAATGGCCAACGACGTTTACGCCGACGTCAGGCTTATTTCCCACAATATGCTCCCCGCCGAGCTGGAAACCCAAGGGCTAGCAGCTGCGCTTCAACACTTGGTCAACAAATTGACTATCAATACCAAAACGCAATTCCACTTGGTGACTACCCACGCTGCGACTCGCCTCCCGTCGGAAGTTGAGCATCAGTTGTACAATATCGCCTTAGAGTTGGTCAACAATGTTCTCAAACACGCCCAGGCTTCCGAGGTTTGGATCAGCCTTAGTCAGACCGAAAGCCAACTGTCGCTCACGGTGAGTGACAACGGAGTCGGAATGCCTCAAGATGTCTCGTCCGAAGGCATGGGAATGAAAAACCTACAAAGCCGCGTAGAAGCTTTGATGGGCGAATTGACCATTGAGAGCGAGCCTGCCAAAGGCACAAAAGTATCCGTTCACCTTCTACTCTAACTCTCCCCATGAAGCTACCTGTTAGTATTGTTATCCTTGTTGTTTCGTGGCAACTCCACGCTCAAAATACCGACTCACTGCGGAGGGTTCTTTCTACGCTTCCTCCCGATGTACATCGAATGGCGGTATTGGTAGATTTGGGAAAAAATTTATGGATTGAAGGCCACGACTCACTCGCGCGCCAGTACCTCAATGAAGCGGTGAGATTGGGAAAAAAACATAATTTTAGAAGGCAAGAAGCAGAAGCGCGACTTCAATTGGTACGTATCGAACGAGACAATTTTGCCGACGTCTCCACCGCCTATGCGCACCTAGACACCGTTGATTTACTCGCCAAAAGCCTTAATGACAAGTACTTGGAGGCATTTTCCTACATTCGACGGGCACACCTATATGAGCCCAATTCTGAAAAGCAAAAAGAGATTCCTACACTTCTTGCCAAAGCCCAGCGAATTGTTTCAGAAATCCACAACGACGAACTTCAAAGCTATATCTATGAGCGAGAAGCACTTCAGCTAATGAATCAAGCCAAAAACGCGGAGGCGATTGAGCGAATGTTTCAAGCCAAACGCTTGCAAGAAAAATACCCAGATTTACGCATCCGTAGATCTTCAGTCTCAAATTTGGGCGTTTTTTTTCTTTCGGTAAACAAATACGACGAAGCCTTGCGGGCATTTGAAGAAGCTGCTGTGATTGCCAAACAACTTCACGACCCGCGCGCCGAAGCCCACATTGCCAGTTACCAAGGCGAAATTTTGGAGAAAAAACAGCGCTACCCTGAGGCGTTGGTAGCTTACCAAAAGTCTGTCTCCATTTTAGAAATGATCAAAAGCACTGGCAAGCTCCATCGTGCCTACGCCCGCTTGGGAGGCGTTTACATTGCTTTAAAAAATTACAATAAAGCACTAAAATACAACCAAATGGCCGCCCAGTTGTATCATAAAATAATGGGAGGAGAAACCATGCAGCATCTTTCTCAGATTAACTTTGGGAAAATTTACTTGGTTCAGAAAAAATACCCTCAGGTCATTGAAAAAGCGGCCTTGGGCCTCACGTGGGCAATTGAGAACGACCCGCCACTGTTGGAAGAAGCGGCTGAGTACCATCGACAACTGGCCATTGCCTACGAACACATGGGGCAACCCCAAAAAGCGCTTCAGCATTATAAGGATTACAAAACGGAGTCAGATAGCATTCTGAACAACGAAGCGCTACAAAAAATTACCGCTTCGGCCATGACGTATGATTTTGAGAAAAAACAACAAGGCGACAAATTACGCATCCAAACCCTTGAAAACGAGAAACTCACCCAAACCAGAAACATCCTCATTGGCTTATCTGCCATTGGACTGTTGGGATTGGGGTTTGTGCTGTGGTATAACCGCCGTTTGAAGCTTAAAAACCAAGAACTCAGTCGTAAAAACCGCGAAATTGAAGAGGCTTTGTTCAAAGGTCAAAAAATAGAACGTAAACGCGTTGCCTCAGAACTACACGACAACCTCAACACCAAACTCGCCGCTTTCCGCTGGCATTTGGAAGCCATGCAAACCGACGAACTAAACGGTTTTAACCAAAAAATCCACGACAAGCTCCTCGAAATGGCCAATGATGTCTATGCCGACGTTAGGCTTATTTCCCACAATATGCTTCCCGCCGAGCTCGAAACCCAAGGGCTGCACGCAGCTTTGCAGAAGTTGATGGTCCAACTGAATGTTAATTCTAAAACGGTGTTTCATTTTGTCACCAGTGGCTCAAATGAACGTCAACCCTCTCAAGTAGAACATCAGCTCTACAACATTGCCCTCGAACTTGTCAACAATGTCCTCAAACATGCTCATGCCTCTGAAGTTTGGGTGAGCCTGAGTCAGTCTGACCACCAACTTTCACTTACCGTGAGCGACAACGGCGTTGGTATCTCCAACGAAATCAAGTCCGAAGGCATTGGGATGAAAAATTTACACAGTCGCCTAGAAATACTTTCGGGTAATTTAACCATTGAAAGTGGCCCCAACCAAGGAACCAAAGTAACGATTGTCATTCCTGTCTAAACCAATTTATGCTTCACGGCATACTTGATAATCCCGATGGAGTTCTTCACGCCTAATTTACGAAGAATGTTATGACGGTGCGTTTCGACCGTTCCGACACTGATAAAAAGCCGTTCGGCGATTTCGGACGTCGAAAGTTCTTGAGCTACCAGTCGAATAATTTCTAATTCACGCGATGTAACAGCAATGGGCTGCCCTGGCAGTTCGTCGGCAGGGGTTGCTGTCAGCGCCGACGGGCTTAGAAGCTCTTTCATCACCGCTTCGCTAAAGTATTTTTCTCCGCTTGCCACTGTTGTCAGAGCACGTTCTAGCTCGGCTCGATTGGCTTTTTTCATGACATAACCCGCAATTCCCGCCTGAAATGCTTTCCGAATCGTATCGGCATCTTCCGAAACAGTTAGCATCAAAATTTTAAGTTGGGGAAATTTACTCCGAAGTTGCAACGTTAAGTCCACCCCCGTCAGATACGGCATACTTAAATCCGTCACCAACACATCGGCTTCGTGGGTTTCCAAAAAAGCGAGTACTTTTCGGCTATCGTTTAAAGTACCTACCACCTCCATGTTTGGAATGATAGAAATAAGCAGCGAAAGGCTATCAAGTACGATTTGATGATCGTCGGTAATAACAACACGAATTGGCATTTTTACGGGAGATTAGGGCTATTCAAAAGTAAAAGAAGATTTCTGAAAAATCAAAACCTGATTTCAAATCCCTTCATTCTTTGTCCTGACGCTTTAAAACCCTAATTTTGTAGCCCTTTCGTGGTTATAGTTTATAACATTCACAATTTACCAATTACAAAAAGTGGGTCCGATACAGATTAAACAGATTCTTTCCGAGGCCAGTGTAGGCAGCGAAGTGGTAGTCAAGGGTTGGGTACGCACCAAGCGGGAAAGTAAAAACGCCATTTTTATCGCTATCAATGATGGTTCGACCATCCATAATATACAGGCAGTAGCAGAACCTGGTCAAATCGCCGAAGATACCCTCAAGCTTATCACCACAGGCTCTTGCCTCAAAGTGACGGGTGAGCTCGTTGCGTCGCAAGGTTCGGGACAAGCCGTTGAGGTAAAACTTACGGATGTACACGTGTATGGCACCGCAGACCCTGACGAATACCCGCTTCAGCCGAAGAAGCACTCGTTGGAGTTTTTGCGCGAAATCGCTCACTTGCGCCCACGTACCAACACGTTTAGCGCTATTTTGCGTCTTCGCCATGCGTTGGCGTTTGCCGTTCACAAATATTATAACGACAACGGTTTCTTTTACCTCCATACTCCTATCATTACGGCTTCTGATGCCGAAGGAGCGGGAGAAATGTTCCGCGTAACGACGTTAGACCTAGACAAACTTCCTCGCACGGAAGAAGGTAAAATCGACTACAAAGAAGATTTCTTTGGACGCGAAACCAACCTGACCGTATCGGGACAATTGGAAGGCGAGCTTGGCGCTATGGCCTTGTCGAAGATTTATACTTTTGGCCCAACATTCCGTGCTGAAAACTCAAACACAACTCGCCACTTGGCCGAGTTTTGGATGATTGAGCCTGAAATGGCCTTTTATGAGTTGGAAGACAACATGAACCTCGCCGAGGATTTTGTAAAATACGTGATTCGTTATGCGTTGGAAAACTGCGCCGACGACCTCAACTTCCTCCAAAAACGCCTCGAAGAAGAAGAAAAACAAAAGCCTCAAAACGAGCGTTCGATGCCGTTGTTGGAGAAACTACGTTTTGTGGTTGACAATAACTTTGAGCGCGTTACTTACACCGAAGCCATCGATATTTTGTTGAAATCAAAACCTCACAAAGAGAAGAAGTTTCAATACGATGTGGCTTGGGGTATCGACCTTCAATCGGAGCACGAGCGTTTCTTGGTAGAAAAGCACTTTAAAAAACCTGTGATTTTGATTAACTACCCACGGGCTATCAAGGCGTTTTACATGAAACAAAACGAACCAAATCCTGCCGAACCAGGGCCAACAGTACGCGCGATGGACGTATTGTTCCCAGGCATTGGCGAAATCATTGGAGGTTCTCAGCGGGAAGAAAACCACGATAAATTGGTAGCGCGGATGCACGAAGTAGGTATCGAGCCCGAAGCTATTTGGTGGTACCTCGAAACCCGCAAATTTGGAACCGCACCACACGCAGGTTTTGGACTCGGCTTTGAACGTTTAATTTTGTTCGTAACGGGCATGGGTAACATCCGTGACGTAATTCCATTCCCACGCGCACCAAAATCGGCTGAATTTTAAGCCTTTTCTAACCAATAACTAATTATCTATAGCACTTTCGTCAAGAGGGTGCTTTTTCTATTATTTTTGTTATAAAAGCTTTACTTACCATGCAAGAAGATAAACACATCGAAATCGAACAACAAATCAACGTCGAAATCTCAGAAGAAATGGCCGAAGGCGTTTATTCTAATTTGGCCATGATTGCCCATTCTAACAGCGAATTTATCTTGGATTTCATTCGTCTCATGCCTAACGTTCCCAAAGCGAAGGTGAAAGCAAGAGTTATTCTTACCCCCGAGCACGCAAAGCGCTTGTTGGCCGCTTTAAAAGACAATATTCGTAAGTTTGAAGATGCCCACGGCGACATTCGCCAATCTGCCGACGAAGAATTTCCCTTTATGAATTTTGGCGGCCCTATGGGCGAAGCCTAACTAAAAGTTTCGAGGGTAGAGTGCAGAGTGTCGAATGGAAGGCATTTTATTCGACATTCTGCACTCTGCATTCGACATTCTGCACTCTACCCTCAACATTTCCTATGATTAGTTACAACCCTAAAGATTGGTGGAAACTTATTTTTGCTTTCCACAAAAGTGATACTTTTCGCTCTTTATTGCCTGGAATTCTGGGCGTTGCGGCTTACACAGTGGTGGTCGCTTACATCGAAAATGATATTTTCCACGCCTCTTTCAAAAACACTACGGTCGTTCACTCGTTGGTAGGTTTTGTGCTTTCAATGTTGCTGGTTTTTCGTACCAACACCGCCTATGATCGCTGGTGGGAAGGCCGTCGGTTTTGGGGAAGTTTTGTGAATAATTCGCGCAACTTGGCGCTTAAACTCAATACATTTTTACCCCATCATCCTGAAATCCGGAAGACGTTTAAAGTACTCATCACCAATTATGTGCTTGCGGCTAAAGAACACTTACGTTCGGGGGTGCATGTCAAACACTTAGAAAATATAGGCGAATACGACAGCCAGTTTTACAGCAAAAAAAAGCACGTTCCCAACCAAATCATGGGGGCGATTTATGACGAAGTCAATACCCTTTATCAACACAAACTACTTACGGGCGACCAGCTATTCCTCATCAATGAAGAACTCCGCTCTTTCACCGACAACATCGGCGGCTGTGAGCGTATCAAGCGCACACCGATTCCGTTTGCCTACAGTTTGTTTTTGAAAAAAGTCATTTTTTTGTACGTATTTACGATGCCCATTGGCTTTGTAGTAGAGTTTAAATATTGGGCAGCTCCCATTGTGGCCATCGTTTTCTACATCTTTGCCAGCATCGAAGTATTGGCCGAAGAAATTGAGGATCCCTTCGGAACCGACGCCAATGACCTCCCTACGGATACCATTTACGAGACCATCAAAGCCAACCTCGACGAGATTCTATAAGCATACTTTTCAAGGTTTTTGAGGCAGAATATTTCGCAAACGTGCAGGGATTTGTACCTTTGCAAAACTTTTTTTGTGCTCCTGACCATGTCACAACTTTCCGTAAGGCACCTACTCGGCATCAAAAACCTCACCGAATCAGATATTTACACGATTTTAGATACGGCTACTCAGTTCAAAGACGTCATCAATCGCCCCATTAAAAAAGTCCCTTCTTTGCGCGATGTGACGATTGCCAACGTTTTTTTTGAAAACTCTACCCGCACTCGTTTATCGTTTGAATTGGCCGAAAAACGACTTTCTGCCGACGTTGTTAATTTTTCTGCTTCGGGAAGTTCAGTCAAAAAAGGAGAAACCTTGCTCGATACCGTCAACAACATTTTGGCCATGAAAGTCGATATGATTGTGATGCGGCACAGTAGCCCAGGCGCTCCGCATTTCTTGTCTGAGCGCATTCCTGCCAATGTCGTCAATGCGGGTGATGGTACCCACGAGCACCCTACGCAAGCATTGTTAGATGCGTTTTCGATTCGCGAACAAATTGGAGATTTAGCAGGAAAAAAGATTGCTATCATTGGTGATATTTTGCACTCTCGGGTAGCCCTTTCTAACATTTTTTGCCTCAAAAAACTAGGAGCAGAGGTTCGCGTATGTGGCCCCACTACGCTTATCCCAAAATACATCTCTTCGTTGGGCGTACAAGTAAGCCACAACGTAAAAGAAACGCTCCAATGGTGCGATGTCGCCAACGTGCTGCGTATTCAGTTGGAACGCCTTCAAGTAAAATATTTCCCCAGTCTCCGTGAGTATTCGTTGTACTTTGGTATTAACCGCCAAATGTTGGATGAACTCGACCGCGATATTGTTTTGATGCACCCTGGGCCTATCAACCGTGGGGTTGAACTTACGTCGGATGCAGCCGACTCGCGCCAAAGTATCATCCTAAACCAAGTAGAAAACGGAGTAGCTGTGCGCATGGCAGTGCTTTATCTATTGGCTCAACAGTAGTTGGGAGCTAATAGATAACCTATCATGAAAATACTACCAAAAAGTCGTGCGTTTACTACGCATACGGCTAAGGCTCTGGCCTTTTGCCTCGTGTTTATTTTTGCATTTGGCCCAACTTTTGCCCAAATGCGAACGTACTGCAATCCGATTAATCTTGACTATGGCTTTACGCCTATCCCTAATTTTTCGGAAGCAGGACGGCATCGCGCCACCGCCGACCCCGTCATTGTCAATTTCAAAGGCACCTATTTTCTTTTTTCTACCAACCAATGGGGCTATTGGTGGAGTAAAGATTTATCAAAGTGGAATTTTGTAAGTCGTAAGTTTTTACTTCCGCACAACAAAGTCTATGACGAACTTTGCGCACCTGCTGTTTGGGCTATGGACGATACCCTCTACGTTATTGGCTCAACGCATACCAAAGAGTTTGCGATTTGGAAAAGTACCAATCCAACCGTCGATGACTGGAAAATAGCCGTTCCCGCTTTTGAAGGTGCCGCTTGGGATCCTGCCTTTCTGTACGACGATGATAAACGGCTATACTTATACTACGGCTCAAGTAATTTCTACCCTTTATACGGTTGGGAAATAAATCCCAAAACCTTTCAACCCATCGGTGAACGCAAAGAGCTCGTCCGCCTCCACGACGACCAACACGGCTGGGAACGTTTTGGGGATTATAACGATAATATTTTCCTAAAACCGTTTATCGAAGGTGCTTGGGTGGACAAACACAACGGGAAATACTATTTCCAATACGGTGCCCCTGGAACTGAGTTTAATGGATACGCCGATGGGGTTTACGTTTCAGACAAACCGCTGGGTCCATTTACCTACCAAAAACACAACCCGTTTTGTTATAAACCTGGCGGATTTGTGCGCGGGGCGGGGCACGGAGGTAGTTTTAAAGATAATTTTAACAATTGGTGGCACATTACCACGGGGGTCGTCGTCGTCAAAAATAACTTTGAGCGTCGTTTGGTGCTCTTTCCCACGGGTTTTGACAACGACGGCATTATGTATTCCAACACTACATTTGGCGACTATCCCCACACATTACCCACGGGCAAAGCCGACCACCTCAAAAGTCGTTTTACGGGCTGGATGTTATTAAATTACAACAAACCCGTGCAGGTTTCGTCGTCGTTGAGTGGTTTTACGCCCAACTTCGCCGTGGACGAGGACATCAAAACCTACTGGAGTGCGGCGTCGGCCAAAACGGGCGAATGGTTGCAAAGTGACTTAGGCGAGGTATCGACCGTAAATGCCATTCAAATCAACTACGCCGACCAAGACGTGGACTCGATGTATTTGGGCAAATTCACTAATATTTACCATCAATACCGCCTCTGGCATTCGCTAGATGGTAAAAAATGGCAATTGTTGGTCGATAAAAGCAAGAACAAGACCGACGTCCCTCACGATTACATTGAGTTGAGCAAACCTGTCGAAACTCGTTTTGTCAAATTGGAAAACATTCACATGGCTACGGGCAAATTTGCCATTAGTGGGCTTCGGGTATTTGGAAAAGGAAAGGGGAAAGTGCCTAATGCAGTTAAAGGCTTTGTGGTACTTCGCCAAGAAGACGACAAACGAAACGCTTGGCTCAAATGGTACCCCGAAAGCGGCGCGCAGGGCTACAATATCCATTACGGTATCGCCCCCGACAAGTTGTATAGCAGCATTATGGTCTATAACAAAAACGAGTACTACCTAAAAGCCCTCGATAAAAACACAACCTATTACCTGTCGATTGAGCCTTTCAACGAAAATGGCATTGGGCTACGCACTTCGGTGATGAAGGTGGAATAATAAAACATTATTACCCTTCCCGAAAGTTTGAAACTTTCGGGAAGGTAAAAGAAAAGAAGCTACGCAGAGTTACGCGCGGCGTTGATGATTCCAAACATCGCCCGAATGACAAGTTTGTTATATACGTCCACGTCGGCAGCGGAGAGTTCGCCACTTTGTAGTTTTTGAAGCGCGTATTGCTGAATCGTCATCAACGGTAAGACAATTCGCTCCCGAATCTTGATGGATTCTTTGGTAACGGGGTTTTGGTTTAACAAGTCTTTTTCACCCGAAAACTCCAACATCAATGCTATACTACGCTCGTATTCTTCAAACATCATGTTCCAAATCGTGGCAAACTCTGGATTGTCTTGGAGGTATTTGGTCGCTGGATAGTACGCCTTCATCAGCGATTGCATCGAGTTTTCGACCAACGTCCGTACAAATAATGAACGCTTGTAGAGTTTCTTCAAGGCGTCCATTTTTCCTTCGTTTTTCAACGTTTCCAAACCTGATCCAAACCCGTAAAATCCTGGCACATTTTGTTTCATTTGGGCCCAAGAACCTACAAACGGAATGGCGCGAAGGTCTTCAAACTTGAGCCCTCCACCGCTACCGCGTTTGTCGGGGCGGCTACCAATTTTGGTTTGCCCGTAAAAACGCAAAGGCGTAATTTTCTCCAAATACGGCACAAACGTCGGGTGATTTTTGAGTCCCAAATACGCATGATACGCCGCATCAGCCAACTCTTCCATCAGCGCCTTATCGGCTTCAGAAAGTTGGTCTTTGGTGTTTTTAGACATAAACAGGTTGTTTTCCAATCCTGCCGTGAACAATCTTTCTAGGTTATAAATGGCCGTTGGTACAGTCCCGTAGTTTGAGCTAATGGTTTGTCCCTGAACCGTCAATTGAATCTCTTTGTCTTCAATGTCTTTCCCCAACGACGCATAAAACGCGTGGTTGTTGCCACCCCCACGACCTGGAGGCCCTCCCCGACCGTCGAAGAAGGTCACTTTGACGTCGTACTCGCGCGAAATCTTTGTGAGTTGTTCTTTGGCCGAGAAAATTGACCAGTTCGCCCGCAAATATCCTCCGTCTTTCGTACCATCCGAGAAACCCACCATGATGGTTTGTTGATTGCCTCTTTTGGCCAAATGCGCACGGTAATAAGGATTTTCGTACAACATTTTCATTACCTCCGAAGCATTCGCAAGGTCATCTACCGTTTCAAAAAGCGGGACAATATCAACGTGCAAATCGTCGGTTTTCCACACATTTTTAAACAATGCTAATACTTCCACCACGTTAAGCGCACTCGCACAGTTGCTGATGACGTAGCGATGCGCCCCTTCTATTCCATTTCGTTTCTGAATTTCACGAATGGCCAACATCGAGCCGTAAATATCTTGCGTAATTGGGTCTTTGAAATCGCTTTCTGCCAATTCTACCTGTAACGACAACAAGAAATCTATTTTTCGTTTTTCATCCCAACTTTCATAATCAGCAAAAGAGAAAACAGGAACTTGTTTTTCAATTTTTGTAAGAATCTCCTGCCAAGCCAATGAGTGTTTAGGGCTTACTTGACGAATATCCAAACTAGCAAAGAAGAAGCCAAACAGCTTGATTTTCAACACTGTTTCATCCAACAACTCCACAAAGAGAGAATCATGGTCGCGTACCAATACTTCCCGCGCTTGGCTCAAGTCCGCCAATAATTCTTCGGCTTTGGTATAGTGCTCTTGATCAGGATAATAAATCGCGTTATTGGTCTTACGCTCTGCCGTTGAGATAAACTCCTCTACGCCATTAAACGTCAATCGGCGTTTGAGGTACTTAATATCACGCCAATAGCACTTGAGCAATATCTGGCGCAAGCGGTCAGCCACTTCCAATGTCACGTCTGAAGTAACAAACGGGTTTCCGTCGCGGTCGCCTCCAGGCCAAAAGCCCAAGCGGAACAAACCCGTATGTGTCCATTCGTGCATCGGTACTTCAAGTCCATTGAGCAGGCGCTGGACAAGCATCGGGATGGCTTTATAAAATACGTTCTCCAAAAACCAGCACAACGTCATGGCTTCATCCAGCGGCGTAGGCTTGTTTTTGTTGATAAAGCCCGTTTTTCCCAACTGCAACAGAAGATGGTTTACCTCCACAAAGTCATTGTCTTTGATGGATTCCTCCAAATCGGTAATGATACCGAGTACTTTGCCTGGGTAAAATTGCGTAGGGTGCGCTGTCAACACGATACGTACGCAAAAATCTTCCAACTTACGAAGGAGTTTTTGGCGCAAATCGTCGCTATCGACCCGATTGAGCAGTTGCGTAATCGACCCTTGCCCATTGCTGTCATGTGTGTGGTCAAAACCCGCATCTTCTACGGAATCAAACAATACAACCTGGCGTTCGATGAACTTGATTAAGTTAAATAGCAAGTCGCGACGTTCATCTTCGGTCGCATTTTCGGTGTATTCCTCAAAAAACGACTCGATGATTTGCAAAGGGCTTTTGCCCGCATTAAACCCTTCCTCACTCGCCTGAACAAGCAACGGAAGAAGCGTACCCGTACGGTAGATGTCCTGAAACGGTAAGCTCAGAAACAGGCTGTTGAAAATGTTATATTTCGTTACAACAGCGTCTTGATAAACGTTAGGCATGTGGGTTGTTAATGTTAGGTGGGTATTAGACAGCGAATAAAAGCATAAAATTGTACATTTTCAAGAAAAAAGGCCGATTCGTATCAATTTTAATAATTAAAGTAGGGGTTTTATTGAAAATTTCTTAATTTAACCCTAACAATCATACGTTATGTTCAATTCTCAAACACAAAGAAGAAACCATTGTATGTTTAAACGTATCCATTTTTACTCGTTTGAAATCACTACTTTTTCTCTCGTTTGGGGTTGGCTTAGTTGGAACCGTTTCCTATGCGCAAGAATTTCGCCGCCGCGAAATTGACCCCACTTCATTTGTTCAGAACCTCCTGCCCATCACGGCAGAAGACCTCAATTATGGTACGGTCTATGAGAATCTGATTCAGCTCTACACTGCTCCGCTCGACCTCAACACCTGCACGCGCGAAGAACTAGCCGCTACGTATCTCCTCAATGAACGTCAGCTTAATCGCTTCTTTGAGTACCGCGCTCAGTTTGGCAATTTCCTCTCTATCTACGAGTTACAGGCCATTCCCGAGTTTGAGTTAGCACTCATTTACCGATTGCTCCCCTTCGTGACCGTTGCTCCCCAAAACCGAAAATTATGGAATGGATTGACCAATCCTAGTGACCATTATTTTTTGGTAAGAACAGAGCAACTTTTGGAAGAAAAACGCGGGGCTACGGCAGATGCTCCCCAGTCACGCGATGGGACATTGCAGAAATTTGCGGGTAGTCCGCTGCAATGGTACGCTCGCTATCGCTACAGCCGAAGCCGCGACTTTAGTTTTGGCATTACAGCCGAAAAAGACGAGGGAGAAGCTTTTTCGTGGAAGCCTTCAGCGCACAAGTACGGCCCTGATTTTTTATCATTTCACGCTCAAGTACAGCACCGTGGACGCCTCAAAAATCTTATTTTGGGCGATTACCAACTCCAAGTAGGACAAGGGTTGATTTATTCGGCAGGTTTTTCGCTGGGCAAAGGTATGGAAACCGTCTATACCATTCGTCGCCCCACGACAGGCATCCGCCCCTACACTTCTGTCACCGAAACGGGCTTTTTTCGGGGTATCGCCGCGACTTATTCTCTTGGCAAACGTCTCGAACTCACCACGCTACTTTCTCGCGTTCGACAGAGTGGAACACTCACCACCCAGCAAACCGTCAGTTCGTTCCAAACCGATGGTCTTTTTCGTATTCCAAATGAACTCCAATATCGCGCCAACCTCACCGAACAAAACGCGGGAGCGCATTTGGTATATCATCTTGACCGTGGGCAGCTAGGTGCTACCTATCTTCATACTTCTTTTGACTATCCGTTGCAGAAAGCAGAAGCAACACGCAATGAATTTGAATTTCGGGGAAAACATAATCACCTTTTGGGACTGCATGGCAATTATGTTTGGCGAAATTTTCATTTTTTTGGTGAAACGGCACGCTCCAAAAGCGGTGGAACGGGTACCGTTGCGGGCGTACTCGCCAGCCTCACCAAACGCTGGGATGCGTCGCTCCTTTTTCGGAATTTTGACAAAAACTTCCACAGTTTTTATGCCAATGCTTTTAGTGAAAACAGCCGTAATATCAACGAAACTGGACTGTATTTGGGGGCAAAATACAGTGTTCATAAACGCCTAAAATTAGCCACTTACGTTGACCTCTATCGCTTCCCTTGGTATAAATATTTAGTCGATAAACAGCCCACCAAAGGCTGGGATTATCTGGTACAAAGTACGTGGACACCTTCCAAAAAATGGACGTTGTACGCCGTTTACCGCCAAGAGCAAAAAGAAAAAAACATCGCGTCTGATTTGTCAAAACAAAAATTTGTAACCCAAACCCTACGCCGCACCCTTGTACTGAATGCCGAATATGCTCCCCACCGCAGTTGGTCGTTTCGCAGTCGAATCCAAGGAGGGACCTTTGGCTACCACGGCTTCAAAGCCGACAAAGGATGGTTAGTGCTGCAAGAAGTAACGGCCAAGTGGAACAAGTTGGCGGCTACCGCCCGCGTTTCTGCGTATAATACCGATAGCTACGACGCTCGCCAATACGCCGTGGAGCAGGATGTTTTATACGCGATTTCGATGCCTGCTTATTACGAACGTGGTTTTCGGCATTTTGTGTTGCTGCGGTATTCGGCAAATGCGCACACGGATATTTGGTTGCGGATTTCGCGCACAACCATGCCCGAACGCGAAGCACTCAGCTCGTATGTGGACGAAATCCAAGGTACAAATCGAACAGATATTAAGTGCCAAGTACGCTATCGCTTTTAGTGATTTTCAACAAATTTAACTTTGGCATAACTTTTGATAAGTGATGGATAACGTATCTAAAAGATATATAACCCTCTGCTTTTCAATTGTTTTTTATGAATCGTTTTTACCGCTTTGGAATTTTAGGGATTTTAATGATTGTATTTTTAGGCTGGATGATTAATTGTACTGGCACAAAAACTGCATCGCATACCCCCTCGTTTATTAACCTCAATACTTCCGAAGTAATTACGTCGGGCTGGATTGATGCCAACCAATGGGTGACAACGACGGTGTTTGGCTTACCCGCTCGCACTTGCGAGCTAACGTCCAAACAACTGAGTACGTCGCTGTTAGAAGAAAATCAATTGTACGTCTATTCTAAAATTGACGAGCAAGTACATCCGATGCCTTTTAACATCCGCCAAAACAGCGCCGAGTTGCGTTTTGACTATACGATGCCAACGCCATCTACCCTAAAAATTGTGATGATTGGCTTGAAAGGAAACCTAAAACCCATGGGTGAGCAGCAGTATCGCTACGTGTTAATTCCAAATTCGTTGGTCAAAAAATCTCCGATTAATATGGGTGATTATGAGATGGTAAAAACAGCTTTTCATTTAGAAGACTAATTTCTTTTTCTGATTTTCTTAAAAATGCCTATACTTGCCGACATCGTGCCAAGTATAGGCATTTTTGCGTTTGCCTAACCTCCAATTTACTATGCTTTATTACCTATTTTCGTATTTAGACAAGACCTTCAATTTCCCTGGGGCAGGGGTATTTCAATATATTTCGTTTCGGGCGTTAGGAGCTACCGTCACTTCGCTCCTCATCGCGGCCATTTTTGGGCGGCGTATCATTGATTTTTTACGTACCAAACAAATTGGCGAAACTATCCGTGACTTGGGCCTTCATGGACAGATGGAGAAAAAAGGAACGCCAACCATGGGTGGGTTTATCATCTTGGCTTCTTTGTTGGTTCCCGTGCTTCTTTTTGCCAAACTCTCCAACGTGTATATCGTTTTACTGCTCATCACGGCGGTTTGGACAGGCTTGATTGGGTTTGTTGATGATTACCTCAAAAAATTCAAAAACAACAAAGAAGGACTGCACGGAAAGTTTAAGGTAGTGGGTCAAGTAGGACTTGGGCTGATTGTGGGTATTACGTTGTCGTTTAACCAACACGTTAAAATTCGGATTTATGACAAACCACTCATTAGTTCGGCCATTGGCGAGGTTCAGCGTTATAATGACCTCATTAACCCTACCGTGACCACCCTGCCTTTTATCAAAAACAATGAGTTTGACTATTCAAACCTTCTTTTTGGACTTCTTCCCGACAGCTATTCTTGGATTATTTATACCATCGTAGCCATTTTCATTATTACGGCTGTTTCCAATGGCTCCAACATTACTGACGGCATCGACGGCCTAGCGGCGGGTACTTCTATTATTATTGGACTTACGTTGGGCGTTTTGGCCTATGTATCGGGGAATGCCAAGTTTTCGCAATATCTCAACGTCATGTACATTCCTAATTCGGGAGAGATGGTAATTTTCATTGCTGCTTTTATCGGGGCGTGCATTGGGTTTTTGTGGTACAATTCCTACCCTGCTCAAGTGTTTATGGGAGATACGGGTAGCTTGATGCTCGGGGGCGTCATCGCCGTTATTTCATTGGCTATTCGGAAAGAATTATTGATTCCGATTATGTGTGGAATTTTCTTCGCCGAAAGTCTCTCCGTCATTATGCAAGTGAGCTATTTTAAATATACCAAGAAAAAATTCGGCGAAGGTCGGCGCATTTTCTTGATGTCGCCACTTCACCACCATTTTCAGAAAAAGGGATACCACGAAGCCAAAATCGTGGCGCGTTTCTGGATTGTAGGCATTATTTTGGCCATTGCCACCTTGGTTACGTTGAAACTTCGCTAACCAAATACATCTTTTTTTTAGAACGGCGAGCAACTTCTGAAAGTCACTCGCCGTTTTTGTTTTACACATCCAAAACAAGTAAAAACACGTAGATAAAAACCGTACAATCCCTCAGAAGGGTACGGGTAAAAATCTGCACTTTTGTAAACTTTTTAAATCAGTGTTTTCCTAACTCCAACAAATCATGAATAAGCTCTCGACACTGCTGCTGTGTGCCGCTCTTTTTGTTACTGGATTAACTACCCTTGCTCAAACGCAGACAACCCCAACTATGCAAGAGCAATATGATAAACTCCACGGAATCAAGCCTAAAACACCAACGACTGATAAATCAAAAGAAAAATCGAAAACTACTACTCAAAAACCTGAGAAAACAACCGCTCCCTCTAAACCTCCCAAGCAGGCCAAAACGGTTGAGCCAGCCAAGCCCAAACCTACTAAGCCTATTATTCCTGCACCAGCCCCCGCGACAGCAAGCGAAGGTGGATTTGGGATAAAAGTGGGCCTTAGAGGCGGTGCCAATTACAGTTCTATCACTTCAGATGCCATCAAAGCCAGCGGAATCACCGTTGATCCTCTGTTGGGCTACCACGGCGGGTTGGTGGTGGAACTCGGTGGAAAAACGTTTTCAGTTCAACCCGAAATTTTGTACTCTCAAACAGCCTATAAAATCAGCGCCTCGCAAGCTGGAAGTTTGCTCGTGGGCGAAAGTCGTGTCAACAGTGTGACCGTCCCGCTTTTGTTCAAAGTATCGCTTGGCAATGGCCCAACGAAGTTTTTTATCAATGCAGGAGGTTTTGGGAGCTATGCCCTCAGTGGTAAGGCAAAAACCACCTTTAGTGGCATTACGACCACCACTGACTTGAAATTTGACTCGGATGATCAACGTCTCGAATACGGTGCTGTGGGAGGTGCAGGGGTATTGTTGGGACTTGGAAGAGCACAATTGCTCATTGAAGGACGCTACTACTACGGTCTTGGCAGCAACGGTGATGTCCCCGCTGCGAGTAAAATGTTTACGCGAAACATTCAAGGGTCAGTAGGGCTATTGATTCCGCTTGGGGGGAATTAGAGAAAAAGACCGTGTGGGCTCTTACTCACGCGGTCTTTTTTATTTTGTTTCTTGAAATGTACCTGAGCGAATAAATGCTTCTAGGGTATTGAGGTGCTGGGTAAAAGCCGTACGGCCATCGTCGGTAGCAGCGTAGGTAGTATTGGGTTTTCGTCCAACAAATTGTTTTTGAACACTTATATACCCTTGCTCTTCGAGCGCGCGCAGGTGTGTAGCGAGGTTTCCGTCGGTCAGTTGAAGGAGGTCTTTGAGGGCGTTGAAACTCAACGACTCATTGACAATCAACACCGACATGATTCCTAACCTTGCCTTACTCTCAAAAGCTTTATTGAAATGTTCGAGCATTTAGTGTGTCTTTTCTTTAGTTGCAGTAGGGTAATCTGCTAGCGTTTTATGTCGTACTTAAAATACATGTAGGTTCCATAAACAATGTGAAGAACTCCAAATCCTAGCGCCCAAACCAGTAAGTTATATCCCGTCATAAACAACGAAATTAACCCTAAAATTACTTCACAAATACCCAGGTATTCGACATCACGAACGGTGTATTTACTAGCATTGAGCAGGGCTAATCCGTAAAAAATGAGGGTTGCGGGAAAACTCACCCACAAAATACCACGATAGAACATCGCTAGGCAAAAAATCCCTCCCGTTACGAGCGGAATCATTAAGCTAATGATCAAGCGTTTTGATGTACTATTCCAAACGCTTTGACCCGACTTTTTTGCTTTACGAATGGTAAAGAATACCCCAAAAATTAATGCTAAAACCAAGACGATGGTTCCATCGAGGAGCACAAAACGCATCATTTCACCACGGGTGAGCTCCGAAACGTGACTCGCACTTTCGTCATTGAGTGAGTCGGTCTTGAGCCGCAGATAAGCAATAAAAGCACCTGCAAGCGCTACTATCCCTGCAAATATCCCTGACAAGCCGCTTAAAGACAGGAATTTTGACGAACGCTGCATCAAATCCCGAATCTCGGTCAAGGTTTCTAATGATTGATTGTGAGAATCCATCTGTTTATTTTATGGAATTTACATATTCAAGAACCAACACCACAGCTTACCACCAAACACAATCGCTCCCACCACTACAGCCACTACCGATGTTATCATTACTCCTGCCGCCGCCAAATCTTTGGCCGCTTTGATTTGTGGATGGTAGTCGGGGGAAACCAAATCACACAACTTTTCAATGGCCGTATTAAACGCTTCTGCTGCCCAAACTGCTCCTACCACTATCGCCACCAGCGCCCACTCAAAGCGCTCTAACCCAAGCACAATTCCCAACAAAACTACTCCAAAAGCCGCAATAAGGTGAAAACGCGCATTGTTTTCGTAACGAAATAGTGCTACGACTCCTTCAAAGGCGTAGCTAAAACTACGAATCATTTTGCGAATATCAACCATCGAATTTATTCATTCAAAACGCTTTCTACTGACAAAACGTTTTTTTCGTTTGATGCAAAGATAGGGAGAAGACATCAGAACTACGAAGAATGCTTATTGAGCATCCTGAATAAAAGCTAATGCTTCCGTACACCACATTGTAATTTTTTTATGTAAACTATCAGGCAATGTATCCACAGTGAGGCAATCCATGATACGCATTCGATCAAAAACGAGCCCTGCATTTTTGACCTTTGAATAATCGACAATTGGGTAGTTTTGAGAACAAAAAAACATCTTAATAGGCTCAATAACAGGGGTATCTATTAGCCACTTTTCACAAAAAGCGCGTGGTTGTAATTCAATCGTCGCTTGGTCGTCAAAAGTAGTTCCAGTTTTACATTGTCCAAATCCAATCAATTTAGACCAGTATTTATCCTTAAAATCAACCCAGACGACTACATCAAGTTTATCATCTTTCGGTGAACCTGTTATTTTTCCTCTGCCCTTATATCCAGCGCCTTCTCCTATTTGAGTGCATAAATCATTGATTTTTTCTTTGAACCCTCCCTGAACAGCCGTGCCAAACACCATACTTTGTGAATGTACTCCAAAATAGTTTTTTACAACCTCAGCAGAAAGGTATTCCAATAGTTCAGTGCCATCAATATCGCTATGTTTTTTGTGGGCATTCATATTCAACCGAGTACTCAATAAAAGATACACATATACCCAGTATTCCGACGTATTGTTAACAACATCCAAACGATAGCCTCCTCTTTCTAGCTTAAATGGATATGCCTCACTTATCATGGCTCTTCTTTCTATTTCTTGCGAAATTTCTTCTGTTTTTGCCAACGCTTGGTCTGTTTCATCTTCAATTCCTTGCACCAAAACTTCATCATTTTGAAACAGTAGTTTGTTTATTTTACCCAATAAAGAAATACGCCCGTCTTTGATACATTCAAATTCGAGGTAATCAGTCAGTACTTCAACGGAGTCTTCTAGAGTTGGTATTTGAGAAGGTAGCTTAAACATCCTAACTAGTTACGCGTTTTTTGGGGCCATCATTTTGTTTTTGTTGCTCCGAAAAGCGTTTTTCCATGAACTCGTAAAGAGCATCGGCTAATTCTGCAATATCTCCCGCTATCTGAAGTGCTTCCAACGAGCCGTCGTATGTAATTGAACTATACGAATGTGCCTTTTGTAGCTCTTTTTTTGCCGCTACAAGGCTTTGCTCAAAAATATCCTTTTTAGGTTGGCTAACTTCATACGCATATACAAGTGGACTACCGTCTTTCAGTAAAATAGTGGCTTCATTATTTTTCAAAACTGCATCTAATCGCCTCAGATCAGGGTTTTGAGACTGAACAATCGGCGCAGTTTTTCGAGATTTACTCCCAAAAAGCCACACCAATAATTCGCCCAAATCTTCTAATTTATGCTCAGGAATAGGGTGTTCTATATTTTCTTTTTGTAGCTGTAGGTACTTCTGTATTCCTTCATACCCAAGGCCGTTAAAAAGATGAGAGAAGAATAAACGACTACCTAACACATCCGCCGTATTAAAAACCGCTTTTTCTTCCGCCTGCTGGATGACTCGATAGCTTTGGTACAACTTCTGAACGGTGTGGTTGGTATCACCTAT
This sequence comes from Runella limosa DSM 17973, assembly GCF_000482465.1. Taxonomy (GTDB): domain Bacteria; phylum Bacteroidota; class Bacteroidia; order Cytophagales; family Spirosomataceae; genus Runella; species Runella limosa. The sequence goes on along the minus strand of NZ_KI519420.1, from coordinate 135,782 downwards.
TTGTAATGCTATTTCTCCCAATGGAACCCCAAATTCTTTGTGAATTTGGGCAATATACTGGGCTTTGGCATAGCTACTCCACTTGGCGGCTCCATTGATATGCTTAAAACCGATAAACCTCCAAGCTTCTTCGCGCGAACTGACTTTTATCGCTGGCAACTCACGAAGCGTTTGTTTAATGGTAGATGGCACATTCTGGATAACGCTTTCATTGAGTAACCCTTCCACTAGGCTTGGCGCTAAAATGGCTTTGACCGCTGCCAAACGGCGATTTCCCTCTACAACAACCCACTTCTGTTCTTGTCCATTTTTTTCCTCCATGACGATAAGCTGTTCATGTGGAAAAAAACCACTAGCTGCTATAGACAACACAATTTCATCTACTGCCATTATTTCCCACAATAATTTCAGAATCGCCTCATCCGAGGATTTGTCCTCATCCGAAAATTCTGCTAATCGTGGATTTTTACGGTCAAAATGTAAGTCTTCAACCTTAAAAGAACTTAAGTATGGAATAGCCATAGAAGAATTGTATTATTTGAACTAATTACCCCTATTTTAAGAATAATTAGCTCAAATTTAGTTATTCTGTCCTATTTTGTCGTTTATTTTATTTCTACTTAATCCACTTTTACCTTTCCACCGCCCGAATAGCTACGGAAATCGCCCGAGTACATGGCATCGGCACTTACGGGGCCAAGCGTGAATGTACCTTTGGTAATCACCCTAACCATGTAATAAAACGTTTTGGGTGCTGACGTAGCCGTGGTGTAATAACTGATGCGGTCGTCGCGAATATCAAAATGGTCAGGGACTGTAGGCGCCTGAATCCACGGCATATCGCGGGGTTCGGTCAAACGTGGGTTTTCGATTTCGAAAGATGCTGGGAGTAAATCCGTCACCACCACGTTTTCAACTGGCGAGCCGTCGGTGCTACTCAGGCTAATCTTCACCACCACCAAGTCGTTTTGTCGGAACGTGCTTATTGGTTGCCCAAAGCGATTGAAGAATTGTTTACGTACGCGCAAACCTGCATCTTCTTCGGTGTACGCACCCGTCGCACTGATGCCCTCCGTTTGAGCAAACCAATAGACCGAACCTTTGCCCGAAGCCACTCCTACCCCGTGCAGAGGGCTGTTTGCGGCAATTGTCAACTCTTTTCCGTCAAATTGATACCCTTTGCCGTTTATCGTCAGCTTGGCCGTAGCCGTGCTACCCGCGTTTTTCTTGGCCAGTTTACCCAACGCCAAAAACGAGAACGCCGCTTCTTGGGTGTTGAGATACGAACTCGACGCCATTGCTTCTGATAAACGACGTGCTAGTTTCGGAATTTGGAGGTTATTCGGGTCGGTTTCAATGAGGGTATTTACCGTCAAAGCTAAATTCCGAATCGGACTAGCAAAACTTCCACCTAGCCCTCTAGCTCCTACTGGAGGCACATAATCGGCGGGTAATAACGCCTTATAGCTACGTTCGTCACCGATTTGCTTGTACGCTGCCGCCAATAAATAGCGCGTGTCGAGCGTCAATAACTGTTGATTTTGTTTGTAATAATTCATCGACGCCCGATTGGCTTTTCCACCCAAGGCCAAGGTATATAATGAATACATGGTCGTGCGGCTCGCAATCGTCAACTGCGTATAGCCGCCTGTTTCGTTGTAAACGTAATCATATTCCGTAGCGGCTGTTCCTGCTTTGGTCGTCAGGTAGTCCAACATTCGCCCCAGCGCCGACGTATTTACCTCAAAACCTGCCCGCTGCGCTTCCAACAAAAAGTGTGTTGCGTAGGCAGTACCCCAGGCCGACTCTTCGGTACTAGCAGGCCAGTAGCTTACTGCGCCGTTGGGAAGCTGCATGCTCTCTACTTTCTGAATCGCCGCTTGCACGTTGAAAGTAGGATTAAAATCGCTTTCTCCTGCTTTGACAAGGTAGGTTTTGGGAGCAATCGTTTTAGCCAAATCCCCAAAATAAAGCTGAGGGAATGCCTTCGAAATGGTTTGCTCGATGCAGCCATGTGAGTATCCCAAAAGATAATCAAGGGCTTTGGCGTATTGTACCATCGGAGAACGGCTTACTACGATTCGGCTCGTTACGGTTGACGGTATAAAATCATTGCCTCGCAAATCTATCGTGGCGGTACTTCCCCCCGCAATTACTCCCGATTGGCTCGCTTTGAGTAAGGAGGCCGCAGGACGTACCGTCAACTCCGTTTTTTCGACAAATTTCTCTTTGCCATTATTCACCGTTACCACCACCGAGCCATTGCCCATGGCCTCGGCCGCTTTGATAGTAAAATACGTTCTGGCTTCTTTTTCAGGGGCAATGCTTAGGCGCTGAGATACCTGGCTAACGGCCGATAATTTCCCGCTAATGGCAATACTGGCTGTGACATTGGCCGCTGTTTTTTCAGTATTACTGATATTTACGGGGACAATTACCTCATCAGTCGGACTCAAGAACCGTGGCAGAGCCGTACTAATTACGATGGGGTCGGCGACTTTCATGTTTTTGTTGGATGACCCAAACGCATTGTCTTTGTATGCGACCGCCATAATGCGTAAATCTCCCGAAAACTGCGGAATATCGACTTCAAATTCAGCTTCACCGCTCAAACCCGTTTCTAGTTGACCCGACCAATAGGCCACTAGGTTGACGCGCCCATTGGAAAGCGGGTTAATGCGTTTTTCCAAATCATAGCCATCCCCTCCGACGCTACTCATCGACGCCAAAGAGAGCTCAGGGAATAAAAACGGATACAAATCGTGGCTATTGACTTCTAAGGCTCGTTTTTGGTAGAAAAACCCGTGAATATCGGGCGTTTGGAAGTTTTTGATTTGTAAAATTCCTTCGTCCACCACCGCGACCGTTACTTGCGCATTGCGGGCGGTTTTGATTTTTATTTTCTGCTTGGTCTTTGAGCGTGATTTCTCTACGGCCACAATCTCTACGGGAAGTTTGGTATCGTCGTCTTCGACCTTAACGGAAGCAAAACCGTGCGCGACCGTCAAAGGGAGGTTCGAGTTATCCAACGGTCGAATCAACGTGGCCGTAATGTAGGCATTGGGCAAATGAGCATCGCCCAGCTTGAATGTAAACTCGGCCGACTTGTTGTCAGTCTCTAAGTAATGATGTTCCAACACTTGATTGCGCTCCACCGTCACCAACAGCTTTCCTGCAAATGGCGTTTTGAATAACACCGTTGCTTTATCTCCGACTTGGTACGATGGTTTATCGAACTCCATCAATACTTCGCCTTCGTTGCTTACTTCAAACGACGACGCGGAGGTGCTTCCCCAGCCGTAGGCATAAAAATTGGTAACGGAATAACCCGCCACTCCGTTTGCCCGCCGAATTCGGACTTCATATTCGCCCGATACCGTCGGAACGTAGCGAACTTCGGCTAGTCCATTTTTAAACGATACAAGGTTGGAATACACCACTTTTTCGCGCTTTTTAGAAGCATAGCGGAGCTGGTCATTTTGTTTCTCAACAACCGTTTGGTACTCCATCCGAACAATATCCACTTGGGCCGTAGCGGTGGCTTTAGGGCGCCCGTCTTTATCGACCGCTACCAGTCCAATCGGTACGGGAGCATTGAGCCCAACGTAGCTATCGGGCATTCGTACGCCATAAAATACGTCTTGCGTAAAGACATCAAACCGTTTGAGGCGATTGACGGGGCGGCCTGTTTCGTCAAAAACGGTTACGTATATTTTTCCTTCCAATACCCCTACGTCTTGGTAAGTGGCAGGCAGTACAAAACCTTCTTTTGCGACACCGTTGTCGTCGGTTACCCCTTGGCGCACGGTATTTTCGTATTTGCTATTGTTGGGTATGTCAAAAATATATTCCTTGTATTTTTCGGCAAAAAAGGCTTTTTTCTTCAGCGAAAACTCCATTTCATAGTTTCGTCCCGAAGCAGGTGGGCCAAACAAATTGAGCGCTGTGGCTTGCAGCTGAATCGTCTGCCCCGTTCGATAATATTCTTGGTTAGTTTTGGCGTCTACCTTAATACGGTCGGGCATAAATTCTTCAATGCTCAATTTTTTGGAAGTCAACAGTACATCATTGGCATTATATACCTCCACGCTGTAGCTTCCCGTTACGGCGGCCTTGTCAAGTGCCACCGAGGTTTCAACAGCACCTTGACCGTTGGTAGTTACCCGAAACGTTTTCAATTCTTTTCCGTTGGGCAAAATCACTTTAATTTTCAGCGGAATTTCACCCACGCTTTTCCAGTTTTGTTGACGAACGACCGTATTAAAGTGCACCGTTTCGCCTGGGCGATAAATATCACGGTCGCCATAGACAAACGCCTCAAAACCCGACGTGTTATCGCGCTTACCCTCTACTTCAAAGCGCGACGTTTCGACTTGTGTATCTTCCAATAGTAAATAATTGAAATCCTCATCGGCTTTATCTTTCGACTCAGCCGTCCGCGCCACAATCATCGCAATCTTAAAGTTGGGGGCTTTCTCCGATAGTTTTTCAAACTTGGCAATCCCATTTCCATCGGTTGAGCCCGTCACTACGGTTTGGTTGTTGGTCGATACTAAGCTGATTTCTAGCTTGTTTAGAGGTTCGGCCGTTTTTATTGAATTGGCAAACACCCACAATTCATCTTTACCCTGTTTGGCAATGAGCCCAATGTCCGACAACGACACCATTTTAATGGCGCGGTTGTACTGTTCATCTTTCGACTGCACCGTCACCACATAAATTCCTCGAAACTGATTATTGGCATCGGGAAGCCCCAAATTAAGCGCCGAAACGCCCTTTACTTTGGGCAAATTGTCAGTTTCTACGGTTTTATCCACCACCACATCGCCGTACACTTGATTGTAATCTTCGTCGTAATTATAATTACCCGTTGGCCCCCAATTATCCTCTCCCCCGCCTAAGTATCCGTATTCTTCATAACGGTTGCTACGGAGGTACTGCAAAATGTTATTTTCGTAAATCTTCGCAATTTTTACCTGTACTTTAGGGATGTTTACAATCTGTACCCCTACATTTCGTGAACCTTTAGAAGAAAGGTAAATGGCTTTTTTGTTGATAAACGAAATACTAGCAGGCATCAACCCAAAAAACAAATCTTTACTGACGGGCTCGTCCAAACGCGCTCCCAATACCCCTTGTACTTGGTCGGTGAGGGTAAGCACATAGGTATCGGTTTCGTTAAAATCTCCTCGAATGACAAACCCATTTTCGGTGAGTTCGGCCTTGGTCTGTACGGCAGGCTGAATGGTGTAGTACGTGCTCAAATCCTCGTTTTTCAGTTCTTGCGTCGTGACGATCCGAACCATCGCTCGGTTATTTTCAAAACCCGTTTTGACATCCTTCACTTCGAGCGTTGTTGCCGACGGAATCGTGCTAGACAATGCCAAGGCCGCATTACTCGTGTATGATGTATTGGGCACTTTCACCCCCTTCTCCACCGCGACCTCAAGCGGCTGCTCATTTTTGTCGGCCGAGGCGTCTCCCAGCGCTACGGTGACGGTAGGCGCATTTTGAGTAGGCACGATCGCCGAACTCAGCTTTTTCTCCTCGCTTTTGACGCTCAATTTCCCCCCAATTTCTCCGCTGCTCACGTCATAGTTAAAATACAATTTGGTCTTTGCCAACGGCTTACCCGTCTCCCGCGATTTTGTCCAATAGGTTTCGGCTTCGGTCAATTGGAGATACGGTGTATGAAAGGCAATATCTTCCCCCGATACATCATACCGTTTGTCGATGGTCTTCTTGGCGAGTTCTTTGCTCAACTCGGCACGGTATTCGGTGGCAGGTTCAAAGCCACTCGCGGGCGAAAAAACCAGCTCGTTGGGAGCTGTCCACTTAAATTTTCCCGCCACGGCAGGCACAAACTCCACAAACTTGGTTGCTTCCCAACTGTTGAGTTCGGAGGTAGGCACAATATCCTTATTAAAGGTAAAAACTAGGTTTTGGGCGAGGTTGATTTCATCTTCAAAATTTCGACCTACGACCCGTATTTCGTTGAGTTTTCCACATTGTGAGAGGAAGGTGGTGGAAAAAAGCGTGAGTAGAGCGAGTAACCTCACCCTAAATCCCTCTCCTGCTAGGAGAGGGACTCTGAAGTGCTTCATAAGGGAGCGCATTGGAAAGACGGTTTAGAATTTGGCCAATAAACGATGAAAGTTCGGTAAATTGTGAACAGTACGCAACAAAAACAAGGGGGCAATTATTTGGCGGCTTCGCAAGTGCCTTTTGCGCTATTTTTTGGGGGATAGAGCACGTGATTTTGGTGAGTTGCCACATTTATTTTTATAGTCCCGCTGGTTGTAGTTGTTTTGGGACATCATCTTAAACCACACAGCGATGCACATCAATAAATGGCGATTGTTCTGGATTCATTATGGGTTTTTATTACTCTTCCTTTTAATATGGGCAGTTTTAACACATTCTTACTTCAACTTGCATGTTGAAAATGCAACCATTTTTATACCATGGCAGAGTATTGCTATACATCTATTTGCAACTAAAAATGCTCCATTCATTAAAGCATTATTGATTGTCTCAATATCAACCTACTTTTACTTATTTATTTTTCAGGATTTAGTCCAAAAACAGTTTAAACGTTTTGCTATTAAATTTTGCCTCTTTGTTGGAGCCCTAATAATACTACAAATTATTCTGTGGGCTTTTTACGATTGGCTTCTCTTCAATTACACCTACGAATATGAAAAAGAACAGGCTTGGATTGAAACCCAAAAGGAAAACGGAAACCTTTTCCGCCCTTTTTCAGCTCTTTTGATTGATTCGTTTCATATCCTTACCCAAAACAGATTTGTCTATGGCTTGCTTGTTTTAGGAGTGGATGATATTATCTTCTATCTCCTCTACACCGCCTTTTTCACCCTCGTCATGTACGTTTGGCAAAATCGTAAGCGGGAAGAGGCACTGGAAAAGCAGCAACGCGAAGTAGAAATTCAGTCCTTGAAAGCGCAGTTAAATCCCCATTTTTTGTTCAATTCGCTCAATACCATCTACAGTTCAGCTCTTTCTGAAAAAGATACCCCAACCGCGCAGTTAGTCCAACAGCTCTCAGGAATTTTACGGCACAGCGTCGAAGAGGTTCGCCACGAAAAAACGTCGTTGGAAAAAGAATTGGCATTTATTGAAAAATACCTGGCTCTCCAACGCGCTCGCTTGCCTCAACACTCACACTTATCCATCAATACGTCAATCCATTGGGACCAAGAACCTGCCGACATCGCACCGTTGCTGTTGATTCCCTTCATTGAAAATGCTTTCCAATACGGCATTAGCTTGGACCAACCGAGTTTTGTGGCTATTCGTTTAGAAATTGAGGACAAAAAACTCCACCTGCGCGTCGAAAACAGCCTTTTGACGATACCTAGCCACCAAAAAGGGGCAGGAACGGGCTTACCAAACGTACAAAAACGACTGCAATTGCTGTATCCTCACCAACATACCTTGCGGTTTGGCCCCGAAAAAAGTACTTTTCTAGTAGATTTGACGCTTCAACTGTAAACCATGAACGTTTCCTGCATCGCCATCGACGACGAACCTGCGGCCTTGACCATCATCGAAGAGTACGCGGCACTCATCCCGTTTTTAACCCTAAAACAAACCTTTTTAAGCGCCAAAGAAGCCTTGGCTTTTTTGAAAAAAGAACGGGTAGATTGCGTGTTTTTGGACATCAAAATGCCCGATTTACTTGGCACCGATTTCGCACGGATTCTGCAAGGGCAAACGCAGGTTATTTTTACCACCGCCTACCCCGAATTTGCCGTGCAAGGGTTTGACGTACAGGCGTTAGACTATTTGCTCAAGCCCATTGAATTTAACCGTTTTTTACAAGCAGCCAACCGCGTATATACGCCATTGAGCCAACGGGTGGAGGGACAAAGCTACATTTTTGTCAAAGAAGGCTACGATTGGGTACGCGTGCCCCTAAGCGAAATTCAATATATCCAGTCAGACACCAACTTGCTGTTTATTTACGAACGCAGCCGTCGCGTTATTACACGCATGACTGTCACCGAACTGCTTCGCATTTTACCTGCCGAACGATTTCTGCGCGTTCATAAGTCGTACATCGTTGCCATCGACGCCATTCTCAAAATCGAACGCCATCAGTTAGTATTACCCAAAATCACCATTCCCATTGGTGAATCTTATCGTGAAAGCGTGGAGCGGTTGTTGTTGGGGTAAAAAACAAAAACCGCTCGTTTGAGCGGCTTAATTTCTAATTCGGATGTAATTTTCGTCGATGACTGTAAAAGCTCCTTGAAAACCTGTCCCATGTTGACGAAAAGCGTCGCACACAATCTTTACTTTTTCAAGTGTGGGCATTGTATCCTTGAGACGCACTAAAACAATGCCGTTGTGTTTTTTACGATCTCTGTAAACCAAATCGCCGAAATCTTTATCTCTGGTCAGTAGAAGTCGGTTTTCACGCAAAGATAAATCCAGCACCCCTTCGTCGGGTAATGACGGCATTTCCTCCGCAATATATAAAACATCGAAACCCGTCTCTCTTAAACCTAAGACAAGACGGGCTTCAATCCCTTCATCTGCGACAATTTTCATGACGCTAATTTGTAGAATTTCATATCTTTAACCGCTTCCGCTGCAATGGCAAGCGCTGCATGAATGGCTTCACGAGACAGCCGTGGATAGTCTAAAAGTAATTCTTCCTCGGTTTGACCTGCGGCTAACTTTTCTAAAATTAACTCAACAGGAATGCGAGTACCTTTGATGACGAGCTTTCCCATCATTACGTCGGGGCTTGACTCTACAAACTTTGCATAATCCATAGCAGGTTTCATTTAAACGTAAAGCATTACTTCTCACCTCTACACCAACGCTCCATACAACGCTTCTCGCTGGGCTTTTACGCGTTCGTCAGTGATATATTCGTCGTAGGTCATCATCTTATCCAAAATACCGTTCGGGGTGATTTCGATGATACGGTTTGCGACCGTTTGAATGAACTGGTGGTCGTGCGAGTAGAACAACATCGCCCCTTTGAAATCAATCAAACCATTGTTCAATGCCGTAATCGACTCCAAATCCAAGTGGTTGGTAGGGTCGTCTAACGTGAGGAAGTTGGCCGCCGAAAGCATCATTTTCGACAACATACAACGTACTTTCTCTCCTCCCGACAACACGCTTGCTTTTTTGAGCGACTCTTCGCCCGAGAAAAGCATCCGTCCCAAGAACCCACGAATGAAGCTTTCGTCTTTTTCTTTCGAGAACTGACGTAGCCAATCCACCAAGTTATCTTCGGTTTTGAAGAAATGATCGCTGTCTTTCGGGAAATACGCGTTGGTAATCGTTACACCCCATTTGAAGTCTCCCGCATCGGGTTTGATTTCCTCGTGCAAAATTTCAAACAAGGCCGTTATTGCCAAGGTATTACGCCCGATAAAAGCAATTTTATCTTCGCGATTCACACGGAACGAGATATTTTCAAACAACTTCGTACCGTCTTCGGCTGTTTTGGATAGACCTTCTACGGCCAATATTTGATCTCCAATCTCGCGCTCAGGCTTGAAGTTGATGTACGGATACTTACGCGAAGAAGGCTGAATTTCGTCCACGTTGAGTTTGTCCAACATTTTCTGACGCGCCGTTGCTTGTTTTGACTTCGCAACGTTGGCACTAAAGCGGCGGATAAACTCCTCCAATTCTTTGCGTTTTTCGTCAGATTTTTTGCTTTGATCGGCACGTTGTTTCAACGCCAACTGGCTTGACTCGTACCAGAAAGTATAGTTACCACCGTACAATTGCACTTTGCTAAAATCAATATCAACCACGTGCGTACACACTTGGTCAAGGAAGTGACGGTCGTGGGATACGACGATGACGATGTTTTTGAAGTTGTTCAAGAAGTTTTCCAACCACATGACCGTTTCTACGTCCAAGTTGTTGGTAGGCTCATCGAGTAACAAAATATCAGGGTTTCCGAATAGTGTCTGCGCCAACAATACCCGCACTTTTTGGCTTGGGTCGAGGTCAGTCATTTGGGCAAAGTGAAGGTCTTCCTTAATTCCTAACCCACTTAACAACGACGCTGCTTCGGGTTCGGCTTCCCAACCATTCATTTCGGCAAATTCTGCTTCAAGGTCAGCGGCTTTCTCACCATCGGCTTCGGTAAAGTCTTCTTTGGCATAAATCGCGTCTTTTTCGAGCATGATTTCGTACAAGCGCTTGTAGCCCATCATCACCGTTTGTAAGACTTGGTATTCGTCAAACTCAAACTGGTTTTGCTTCAAAACCGCCATCCGCTGGCCTGGCGTAATCGCTACGCTTCCCGTTTGAGCATCAATTTCTCCCGAAAGAATTTTTAAGAACGTTGACTTACCTGCTCCGTTGGCTCCAATCACCCCGTAGCAGTTTCCTGGGTTAAATTTAATATTTACTTCGTCGAAAAGCACTCGTTTACCGTAGCGCAACGACACATTTGAAACCGTTACCATTTAATGAATTGATATTTTCTGTGAAAGATGGTGCAAAATTACGAATTTTTCGGGTGAAAGTTGGCACTTACCCCTACTCTGTTTGAAGAGTTTCTTGGAGGTAATTGTTTCAAATTTAGGGTTTATGTAGGTTTGTACATCAACAAATGACATTCCATTGAAGACGCTAGACCTACGCTCGCTTTCGTCAGATGAACTTCACGCTTGGGCTTTGCAGCAAGATGCCGCCGACCCACTTCGCAAGTTTCGTTCTCAGTTTCTCATTCCTGAACGAAACGGCACTCCTTTGACTTATTTCTGCGGCAATTCGCTTGGTTTACAGCCTAAAACGGCCCGAACGGCGGTTGAACAAGAACTTACTACTTGGCAGCAACACGGCGTGGAAGGGTGGTTTGAAGGAGAAAAACCTTGGCTCGGCTATCATCGGTATTGCCAACAAACGCTTGGACAAGTCGTGGGAGCTTTGGCCGAGGAAGTTTGTCCGATGAATCAGCTGACGGTGAATCTCCACCTAATGCTAGTTTCATTTTACCAACCAACTCCTCAACGATACAAAATTTTGACCATCGCAGGCGACTTTCCATCGGATCAATATGCCCTTGAAACCCATCTAAAATTCCGTGGATATGACCCTGCCGATGCCCTCATCGAAGTAGCTCCGCGTAGCGGTGAATACACCATTCGGCTTGAAGATTTGCTCCATGCCATCGAAACCCACGCCAACGACCTTGCGTTGGTCTGTATGAGCGGATTAAACTATTATACGGGTCAGGTATTCGACATGAAAACCATTACTGAAAAAGCCCATTCGTTAGGCATCCACGTCGGGTTTGACTTGGCTCACGCCGCTGGGAATATTCCGGTACAGCTGCACGATTGGGGGGTTGACTTTGCCGTTTGGTGTTCGTACAAATACCTAAATTCTGGCCCAGGCGGGGTATCTGGCGTGTTTGTTCACCGAAAACATCATTCTTCCAACCTTGTACGCTTGGCAGGCTGGTGGGGCTACGACGAAAATCGCCGTTTTGAAATGACCAAAGGGTTTGTACCCATGGAAGGCGCCGCTGGATGGCAGTTGAGTACCCCCAACATCATGGCCTTGACCGTTCACCGCGCTTCGTTGGCTATTTTTAAAGACGCAACCATGCCTCTTATTCGTCAAAAAAGTGAGTCGCTGACAGGATTATTGGCGGAAATTATCCGTCGATTGAATGAATCGGGGGCTAAAATTGAAGTGATGACACCCACCGAACCCTCGCAACGGGGAAGTCAGCTTTCGCTGTTGGTTGAGGGAAAAGGGAAAGTAGTTTTTGATTATTTGGTCGAAAACGGTGTGATTGGCGATTGGCGCGAGCCCAACTGTATCCGCCTTACTCCCGCCCCGCTTTATAATACCTTTGAAGAAGTGTGGAGAACAGGAGAAATTTTACGGGCAGTGATTTAAGACATACCTTCCCGAAAGTTTTGAACTTTCGGGAAGGTATGTCTTGGAAAGTCTCAACCATTTATTTCAAATCCGCCAATTTATCCAAATCAATATCGCCAAGTACCGACTTTATTTTATCGATACCCACGCCATTTCCGCGCACATTCACGATGTAGCGATTGGCGACTAGCACCGAAATTTCACCGTCTTTTGAGTCGGAATTGTATTTTTCAAACGCTTTGTGACCGTCGTATTCGGTTGTTTTCTCGTAACCGTGTTCGGTTTCTTTATCCACCGATGCCATCGACCAAGCTGCCATTCCCATAAGCGCTACGCCCGTACCTGCTACGTCCACAATTTCGACATCAATGCTTTGCCCGTTATCGTCGCTGTAATCGGCCTTGGCGGTAGATACGCCGAATCCCATCGCGGCGGTTTTCTCACTTGAAGCCTCCTTGCGTTTTAATCCATCGGCATCGGCGGGGAGTAGTGCTTTCAGCAATTTAGGGTCAACCGTTTCTTTAGGCCCTTCTTTCGACATTTTCTCGGCTTCGTCCGCTATTTTTTGCAGGGCTTCCAAACCATTTTTAGGTTCTTCTTTGGCTTTTTCTTCTTCCGATTTCCCAGCACAGTTCCACAGTACAACCGATAATGATAACAGTAGGGCTAAAAACGAAATCTTTTTCATGAGTTCAGGATGATTTTTGTGAATAAAAAAAGGGGAACATAATGTCCCCCCTAAGTTACGTATTTTCTAGCACGAGGCCGAATACCATTTTTTAAAATTAGTATTCGGTTACAGCTATCTGGTATTTCACCCAATGCGGTTGGCTTCTTCTACCGAGGCATCAGTAAATATCTTTTGCTCTTTGTCTTTATTCTTGAGGGAATATACCAAGAAAAACACCCCTAATAATACCGCAGGAACGCTCAAAATTTGTCCCATATTAAAGGTGAGTTCGTTTTCAAAAGCCACTTGGTTTTCTTTGAAAAACTCAATACCAAAACGAAGCCCAAAAACCCAAATTAGGAAGATACCTAACAATAAGCCCTGCGGAGTTTGTGCTTTGCGTTTGTTCCAAATCCAGAACAAAAGCAGACACAAGACCAAACAGGCAATGGCTTCGTATAATTGGGCTGGGTGGCGCGGGTACTGCGTAAACTCAAAGTTGTGCGTAAAGACAAAACCCCAAGGCATGGTCGTTACTTTCCCTACAATCTCTGAGTTCATCAGGTTACCCATCCGAATAAAACAGCCTGCCAAGGCAACGGTAATCACAATACGGTCAACCACCCACAAAAAGTTGATTTTTTTGGAACGAGCATAAATAAACAAGCCCAACAAAATACCTATGGCGGCTCCGTGACTTGCCAAACCCGCAAACGGAGGCGTAATGACTTGAAGAGGGTTTTTAAGCAGAACCTCGGGTTCGTAAAACAAGAAATGGCCAAATCGTGCTCCTATAACGGTCGTAATCACCATTGTCAATAAGAGCGAGTCCAGTAACGTTTCTTTTAAGCCTTCCTTGCGAAAAATGTGGGACATGATGCGCTGGCCGACCAAAAATCCTGACGCAAATAGCAATCCATACCAGCGAATCGAAAAACTACCAATGCTAAAAATTTCGGGATTAACATCCCAGATGATGTAGCCAAACATAAATGACTGATTTTGAATAAAGGTATCAATGATACTAAAACCTCTACAAAAATCAACAAAGATTATTAGAAGTACATAATGCTTTGGCTCGAAATGTTGAAATTAGCACCTATCCTACCAACAAACTACTGACTATAAGCGAGTTAAATATATAACGTTAAAAAAACAAGTTCAAATCGGAGGTTGCTTATAACCTCCGACTCATTAAAATTCCCACTTACCTTTTTGGTAAAAGTCCATGATTTGACGTTGAAGTGTCAATTCATAGTTGGAACGAATGGCATTGGCCTCGGCGCGAGCCAAGTTGGCTTTAGCGAGGGTATATTCAAACACACTGGCCGTTCCAGCGGTTAATCGACTTTCGGCGGCTCCAAAATTAGCCCTTAACGACTCTACTTGGCTTTGCGCTGCTGCGTAGCGGTCGATGGTCGCGGCCAGTAATTGCGTTCCTTGTTCAATCGCTTGGCGAAGTTGTTGTTTGACCGTACTCACTTGGTTTTCCGCCAACTGTTGCTGTACTTTTACCGTTTCGACGCGGGGGCGTATCTGCCAACGTCCCATGATGGGTACGTTTAAGCCCAAACTCAACGAGCCGTTTCGGGTAGCGTCCAATTGCTTGAAATAGCTACGTTCGGCGTTTGATGACGCATAAAAAGCCCCAAAATTTCCCGACAGACTCAACGATGGCAAGTTATTGGCTTTGACGGCCTTGATTTGGCTCGCAAAGCTTCCCAAACGCAATTCACTGCTTTTGATTTCTGGCAACATCTTGACGGCATCCTCATAGATACTCTCGGCACTCAATGTCGTTGCCGCTACATCTCTTGATTCGACAGGGGCAAAAGTAACTGTGCCATCGGGTGGCAAATTGAGCAATTGAAAGACTGATAGACGGGCCAATTGTTCATTATTACGGGCTGTTACTTCGTCAAATTTATCATTTGCCAACTGCGCCTTAATTTCGTACAAGGTATTTTGACCTACCGTTCCTGCCGCTAATTGGCGCTCTACCCGCTCTACTTGCTGCTGCGACGACGTTACTTGTTCTTGGGCAGCTTTGTGCAAGGCTTCGGTCGCCAAAACTTGGACGTAGGCTTGCAACAATCGGATGATTTGCTGATTGAGGGTCGCTTCTTGGTTTTTAAGGGCGGCATCACGCAGGGCTATCCCCTGCTGAATTTGGTGCTGAATCTGGAAACCTTGAAAGAGCGGCATCTGAAAACCGACCCCTACGTAGTTGGTATTATATACTTGGTCGATGTACCCGTTGGTAAAACGGTCGATACTGCGCCCGAAGTTCAGGTTTTGACCCGCATTAAAACTCATCTGCGGCAACTGCTGCGATTTGTTTTGCTGCAATTGGGCCGACGCTCCCCGCGCTTGTAGCTGGCTCTCGCGGTAGGTAAGGTTATTTTTTTCAAGAATACTTACGCACTCTTTGAGCGATACCGTTTTTTGTGCCATCACGGAAGTTGAAAACGCCAACGCTCCTATGGCTATCACCAATTGAATTGTTTTCATTGAATTTCTACCAATAAATATAACTCCCTTCTTTATGAAACCCAGCCGTCTTTCAATCGAATGACTCGATTTCCGTAGGTGGCATTTACTTCCGAGTGCGTTACTTGTACGATGGATACTTTGTCTTTTTCGTTGAGTTCTTTAAAAAGCTCCATAATTTGCTGGGCTTGTTCCGAGTGCAGGTTTCCCGTTGGTTCGTCGGCAAAAATGATGCTTGGTTCGTGAACAATCGCGCGGGCGATCCCGACCAACTGCTGCTGCCCTCCCGAAAGCTGACTTGGGAATAAATCTTTTTTAGCCACCATGTTGAAACGGTCGAGCAATTCGGCAACCCTACTTTTTCGTTCTGCCGACGAGGTTCCTTTGTACAACAACGGCGTCTCGATGTTTTCATAGACCGTCAATTCGTCAATCAAATGGTAAGCTTGAAAAACAAACCCAATGCGGTGACGGTGTAATTCAGTGCGTTTTTTCTCGCTGAGTTTGTCAACGCGTTCGTCAAAGAAGAAATATTCGCCTTCGGATGGTTCTTCCAACAATCCTAAAATGTGCAAAAGAGTGGACTTCCCTGAGCCTGACGGGCCCATGATGGACACAAACTCTCCTTCATTTATGTCTAAATTGATGTTTCGTAGTACGTACGTTTTCCCAAATCCTGCGGGATAATACTTAGAAATACCTTTGAGCTGAATCATGAATTGTGCTGTTGTATAATGTATAGTTTGTAGTAATTACACGAGTTGTGCCAGTATGCTATTCTGCTGATTATCAAACCTAAAGCCATACCACAAAAATAAAAAACGTCCGAAAACGGACAACATTTGTACGTCTTCGGACGAAGAAAATATAGTTTATTTAGACCTAGGCAAAGCGCATTTACCCTTTGCCTATTTGTCTTTTGCTTGCTTATTTAGCGTAAGCGACCGAGCGCATTTCGCGGATAACAGTCACTTTAATTTGGCCAGGATACTGCATTTCTTTCTCAATTTTTTGCGAAATATCAAACGAAAGCTTGCTGGCTGTTTCGTCGTTTACAGTATCTGAATTGACAATCACGCGCAACTCACGACCCGCCTGAATGGCATAACATTTGTCCACACCTGGGAAGCTGGTTGCCAAGTTTTCGAGGTCTTTCAAACGTTGGATGTACGATTCCATCATTTCGCGGCGAGCGCCTGGGCGAGAACCTGAGATGGCATCACAGACCTGAATAATCGGCGACATCATGCTTGTCATTTCGATTTCGTCGTGGTGAGCACCAATCGCGTTGCAAACCTCTGGATTCTCTTTGTATTTCTTGGCTAATTCCATCCCCAAAATTGCGTGTGGCAATTCTGATTCTTCGGGCCAAACCTTTCCAATATCGTGCAAAAGTCCCGCCCGTTTGGCCAATTTCGCATTCAAGCCCAACTCTGCCGCCATCGCTGCGCAAAGACGTGCCACCTCGCGTGAGTGTTGGAGCAAGTTTTGACCGTATGACGAACGGAAACGCATCCGACCTACCATTTTCACCAACTCAGGATGCAAGCCGTGTACGCCCAGTTCAATGACAGTACGCTCACCAATTTCAACGATTTCGTCTTCGATATTTTTCTTGGTTTTAGACACCACCTCTTCGATACGCGCGGGGTGAATACGGCCATCTTGTACCAAACGGTGCAACGACAAGCGGGCGATTTCACGGCGAACAGGGTCAAAACCTGAAATAACAATGGCTTCTGGCGTATCGTCCACGATGATTTCGCAACCCGTAGCGGCTTCGAGTGCGCGGATATTGCGCCCTTCGCGACCGATGATTTTACCTTTTACGTCGTCACTTTCGATGTTGAATACCGAAACCGTATTTTCGATGGCATGTTCCGAAGCCGTGCGCTGAATCGTCTCGATAACGATTTTCTTGGCCTCTTTGGTAGCGGTAAGTTTTGCCTCGTCGATGGTGTTTTTGATAAACGCCGACGCCTGCGTTTGGGCATCTGCCTGAATCGCTTCTACCAACTGCTGTTTTGCTTGTTCGGCCGTAAGGTTAGCAATGCGCTCCAGTTGCTCTACCTGAGAGCGGTGCATTTTTTCGGCTTCTTCGCGGCGTTTGGTCGCTACTTCAGTTTGTTGTTCGAGATTTTTACGAAGACCTTCCAACTCATTTTCACGACGCTTATTCTGCTCCGTCATCTGGTTGAGTTGCTGCTCGCGCTGTTTGATTTTCTGCTCGTTCTGAAGAATAATTTGTTTCTTCTTGTTTGAATCATCCTCAAACTCGCTTTTCAACTTGAGGTATTTTTCTTTGGCTTCAAGGATACGGTCTTTCTTTATATTTTCGGCCGAAATTTCTGCATTCTTGATAATCTCAGCGGCGCGCTGTTGAGCATCATCTTCCATCTTTTTATTGGCTTTTTTGATGGCAAAATACATGATAGCTGCTCCAACGGCTGCCGAGATGGCGGCATCAAGCAATAATATTGGATCCATTTTTTTGTGCTGTGTGTTTGTTGGTTTAACATATTCCCAACGCCCATCAACGAACGGAGCAAGACTGATTGGTTCAAGAAGAATTTCGACAAAAAAGCTGGCTTTAGGGCTGTGTTGTCGATTGGAAGTTATTTTGTATCGTGTCTAAATTCTTGAAGACATCTTCTTTCAATGTCCTCAAATCATAGTCGCCTTTTAAGCGTGCTACTGTAGCATCAAGGCAAACCATCGACAGTATTTCTTCTAAATTTACTTCTCCTTTTTTATTTGTCATTCGATATTCTATTTGCTCTGTCACCAGTTTGGCGGCTTTCCGTATCAGTTCTTCCTCAAACTCAGAGCTTGTACGAAGTTCAAACGATTTGTTACCAATTGTGATATTGATAGGAGGCCGTTTCTTTTTGGGTTCCATTGGTGTCAAATCAAATAGTTCGTAACAGCGTTATCGTTTCCTCTATGTATCGAATGTAATCGTCCAATTTGCTATTCAGTTCCGTTATCGCGTTGGCGTTTTTCGGGTTTTTTACAATTATAGACAATTGTTTGAAATTATTTAACTTTTCCTTCAAAGAAACTTCTTTTTCGCGCAATTGTTTGTGTTCTACTTTTAAAGCTCGTAACTGTTGTCGGGTTTCTTTTAGTTCTTCACTTTGCTCATTATTCGACTTTACGAGCCGTTCATGTTCCATTTTCAAATTGTCGTGCATCGTTTTTTCAAACTGCAAAGACACCTGCAACGTATTGATACGCTGTTCTATCTGGCGAAACTGCGTATTGAGTCGTTCCAGCACATCGCTATTGCCATACGTTACAAGTTTCCGTTCCAAGTTTGGCATCGCTCATTACTATTTACGAATTACAGCGCCCAATTCTTTCTCAAAAGCCATCATGAGCTTTTGCATCGTTTTGTCAATCACTTTGTCGGTGAGTGTCTGTTCCGTGTCTTGAAGGGTGAAGCTCACCGAGTACGATTTCTTATCCGACCCAATGTTTTCACCTTCGTACACGTCAAAAACGTTCACATTCGTCAACAAATTGCGTTCGTATTTTTGGGCCATCTGACGAATCTGTTCAAAACTCACCGTCTTGTCCAACACCAACGACAAATCGCGGCGTACTTCGGGATATTTTGATACTTCCGTAAAGCGAACTTTGTCTTGGTATTGCTTCAACAAATACGCCCAATCGAAGTCAGCATAAAACACAGGCTGCTTGATGTCGAGCATTTTCGTGTGTTTGCCTTTTACTTGTCCAAAACTTACCACTGGTTTTTTCTTTACGGTATAAGTAAGGCCGTATTCAAAAACAGTTTTGTCCTGAATCTCTTGTTTTTCAACGCCTTGTACTCTAAACGCACTAAGCACCAAATGCACCATCGAAGCGAGGTCGTGGAAGACAAGTTTTTCATCTTTGGCTACCCAACTTTCGGCTTGTTGGTGTCCTGCCATTAGCAACACAAGGTGCGCAACGTCTTTATATTTGCCTTCTACTTTGTGGTAGGTTTTCCCAAATTCACAAATTTTGAGGTCGCGCTGACGGCGGTTGAGGTTGTAAGCCAAGGTTTCTAACCCTGAGAACAACATCGTCTGACGCATCACCGACAAGTCTTCGCTCAGTGGGTTGAGCATGACCACATCTTCCCCGACCAAACTCGCCCGCACGGCTTCGTTATAAGCTGGTTTGGTGAGCGAATTGGTCATGGTTTCGTTGAAGCCATTTCCTGCCAAGATGTTAGCAATACGCAATTTCTGCTTGTCGGGGTCCACCAACGGGAAACCCGAAAGGAAGTTGGCCGACAAGTGTTCCGACAACTCGATGTTATCAAATCCATAAATCCGCAAAATTTCTTCCACAATGTCCGCCTCACGCGTCACGTCAACACGGTAAGGCGCTACCGATGCCAAGAAACCTTCAGAAGTTTCGTTTTGGATTTCGATGTCGAGACTGGTCAAAATCTGCTTAATCAAGTCGCGGTCAAGCGATTTTCCAATCAAGCGGTCAATGTTTCTGTATTTTACCGCTACCTCGTGGTTGGGAATGGGATTAGGATAAATGTCCACCACTTCCGACGCAATGTGCCCACCTGCTACTTCCAATAGTAGCAATGCCGCACGTTTGAGGGCATAGATAGGCATGTTAGGGTCGGTTCCACGTTCAAAACGGAACGACGCATCGGTTTTGAGGGTATGGAAAGTGCCCGTTTTACGAATCGACGCTGGCGAAAAATAAGCAGATTCCAGAAAAATCGCCGTTGTGTTTTCGGTTACGCCTGATTTTGTTCCACCAAAAACACCCCCGATACACATCGGTTCTTCGGCGTTGCAAATCATCAAGTCACGCGCAGACAGCTTGCGTTCTACGCCGTCGAGGGTCACAAAAGGAGTCCCTTCTGGAAGGTTTTTCACGATGACTTTATTACCCGTGATTTTTGCAGCGTCGAAAGCGTGCAGTGGCTGCCCCAATTCGTGGCAAATGAAGTTGGTGATGTCCACAACGTTGTTAATCGAACGCACTCCTACCGCTTGCAATTTTTCTTTGAGCCACTCGGGCGACTCACCCACGGTCAATCCCGCCAAACAAACCCCCGCATAACGTGGTGCGGCTCCGGTATTTTCGACGGTTACTTCGATGGGTGACGAGAGATTGGTTACTGGCAACTGGTCGAATGCTTCTACCGATGGTTTGGTTAACTCACGTCCCCAAACAGCTTTCAAGTCGCGGGCTACGCCCAAGTGAGAAGCGGCGTCGGCGCGGTTGGGGGTAAGTCCAATTTCAATCACGTAGTCAGGCAATACCCCAAAATACTGCGCAGCGGGGGTTCCGTTGGGCAAATCGGTGTCGAGTACCATGATGCCTGCGTGCGAAGTCCCAATGCCAATTTCGTCTTCGGCACAAATCATCCCTTCCGACGGCTGACCATACACTTTGCGTTTGCCAATCGTAAACGGCTCGCCTTCGGTGGGGTAAATGGTTGCCCCTACGGTAGCCACAATCACTTTCTGCCCTGCGGCGACGTTGGCCGCACCGCACACAATCGAACTGGGTTCGCCTGCGCCTGTATCAACGGTGGTGAGGTGTAATGTTTTTTCTTTGATAGTAAACGGCTCGCAGGTGAGGACTTCTCCCACCACGATTCCTTCCAATCCGCCTTTGACACGTTCGACGGGGTCGATTCCTTCTACTTCCAAGCCCGTTGCCGTCAATAATTTACCAACTTCTTCGGGAGACTCCTGAATATCAATGAGTTGTTTAAGCCAATTGTAGGAAATTTTCATAGATAACCCAGCCCCCTGCCCCAATGGGGAGCTTTTTTATGGTACGTACAAATCCCCCTTTGGGGTGAGGGGCTTTATTTGTATCGCAAAATTAGGGGTTTTTAGGGAAATTTATGACTTTATAAAGTGGGTTGTTGCGGCTAAAGGCGCTGTATTACTCTGACCGAAGCGAATCTACGGGATTTCTCAGCGCCGCTTTGATGGCTTGGTAGCTGATGGTCAGCAAAGAAATGAAGAGCATAACCAAGGCCGTGTAACCAAAAATACGCCAAGAAACCTGTATTCGGTAGGCAAAATCCTGCAACCATTTGTCCATAAAATAATAGGCAATCGGCGACGCAATGAGGACGGCAATAAAAGACAGTTTTATAAAATTTTTCGATAATAAGGCCACGATACTCGTAACCGACGCACCGAGTACTTTACGCACCCCGATTTCTTTGGTACGTTGCTGAACGGCCAAATGCGTCAATCCAAACAAGCCCATTGCGCACAGGAGCATGGAAAGCAGCGTGGCAAAGCCCACAATTTGCTGCCAGCGTTGTTCCTGAAGGTAATTGCGGTTGTTGAGTTCATCCATAAAACTGTACTCATAAATGGCGTTAGGAATGGCTTTGCGATAAATTCGCTCAAAGGCTTTGAGGGCTTCTTGTCTCTTATTATTGTCAATTTTTAGCCAAATACCACTGTAATGGGCCTCATTGGCCGCCACAACCATCGGCGGAATTTGCTCACGCAACGGTCCAAAATGAAAATCTTTGATAACTCCCACAATTTGAGCGGGTGGTTTCATAAAAAACTCTTCCGTTTGCAGAGATGCACCGATGGGGTTTGTTAAACCCGCCGCTCTAACAAACGACTCATTGACAATAACGTGCGGTTTGTCAGTGCCCAAAAAGTTATTTCCCTCTTTAAACCGAATGTCCATCACAGAAAAGTAGTTGGGGTCAACTGTCAGATAAACGCTTTTTACGGTGCGTTGGTTAACAACGGTTTTGTAGTTGCCGCCTCGTTCATCGCCAAACGAAACCTGCTCAATAGACGGTTCTTTCGCCACCTCATTTCTGATGAATGCTGCAATGGGCTTGGTTTCTCGGTTGCCGCTGATGTACGACCTAATGACCTGATACGGATTATAGCCCAAATCTTTGGTGCGGACGTAGTTCATCTGTTGGTAAAACACAATGGACGCAATCAGCAAAATAGCCGCCAGTGCAAATTGAAACACGACCAAACTTTGTCCAAAAAAGCCACCTCCCGACAGCTTTTGCTTACTGTATAAGACCTCAGTAGGTTTGAAATTGGAAAGGATATAGGCGGGGTATAAGCCTGACAGTAAAATATTAATGAGTAACACCGCCGAAAACGCAAAGAAAAGTTTCCACTCAAAAATCTCAGAAATGGAAATTTGTTTGTTGGCTAACTCATTGAAGACAGGCAGTACTAGTAAGACGAATACGAAAGCCAAAACAAAGGCTGCTACGCATAAAATCGTCGATTCACCCAGAAATTGAATAATAATTTGCCCCTGACGGCTGCCCGTTACTTTCCGAATACCCACTTCTTTGGCCCTTTTGAGCGAGCTTGCAATGCTGATATTGACAAAATTGATGCTGGCCATCAACAAAATAAACAGGGCTATGCCCAGAAATATATACGAGTACATCGGGTTGCTGTAATTAACGGCTCCGCCTTCTCCGCCCGTATGTAAGGGATTTAGGTGAATATCGGTGATAGGCTGTAATCCATAGCTCGTTTTGGGGTCGTAACCGTTTTCCTTGATTTGCTCCTGGGCGTGTTGGGCGTGAACTTGGTTGAATTTCCTATAAACCAACGATTTATCGGCTTTGGGATTCAAGACCACAAACGTACCGAGATACGTATTTAACCAATAGGTATCATCAAAACTAAGCTGCAAAAAGCTGAACGGGTGCAGAATATCAAATTGAATGGATGAGTTTTTAGGCGGGTTTTCGACAACCCCCGAAATCACCAACGGCTTGCCCAGGCGATCGGCTGATGGGTCGGCTTCCATCTGTAAGATTTTGCCGACAACATTGGTAGAGTTAAAATATTTAAGGGCGGTTTTTTCCGTAATCACTACTGAACCAATGTCGTTCAGGACAGTTTTGGGATTTCCTTGAATTAATTTGAAACTGAAAACGTCAAAAAAATGGCTGTCCACAAACAACAGTTGTAATTTTAGTGCTTTTTGATTGGCCCGAAAGTCATTAAAAATGGCGCCACCCATTACCCTGACGTAATCTTCTATTTCGGGGACAACCGCCTTGAAAGCAGGGCCTTGTACTTGCCCTGTTCCGCCCGACGTTTGAAAATTTTCGCCCTTGTTGGCAATCAGTGTGGTCGTAATTCGGTATAAATGAGGGCTTTTTTGATGAAAATTATCAAAACTATGTTCGTCTCGAATGTATAAAATCGCCAACAACACGCAGGTCAGCCCAAAAGCCAAACCCACGACATTGATTCCTGAATACAGCCGATTTTGCCACAAATGGCGCAGTGCGATTTTGAAGTAATTACGTAGCATAGGTGGTAGGAAACGGTTATTGATTAACTGTTGGCTGTAAGGGTGTTTTTAGAAAATTGATGGTAGAAAAAAGAAGATTGAAACAATCAAAGGTCTTCATTTGCTTTGACTTCGAGTCGATAGCCAACACCGTGAACAGCGACAATTTTTAGGGAGGTATCTTCCTGAAGCAATTTACGCAGGCGCGAAACAAAGACATCGATACTACGCCCCACAATAATGCCCTCGTCTTCCCACACCGATTTTAGAATAAACTCGCGTTCAAGAAGTTGATTCTGGTTTTTGATAAACAAGTGAAGCAATTTTGCCTCCCGATAGGTAAGGTTATGCTGCGAGTTGGCCGTGTAGAGCAGTTGATTTTCTAAATCCATACTCGACGCTCCAAAAGCCAATCGGGCAGGCTTGTCAATAGGCTGTTCGTGAAGTGTTTCAGTGGTTGGCGGCAGCGTTGTTTTTTTTCGCGACCATACGCTGTACGAAACACCGACTAAAACCAAGCCCAGCCCTAGCGTCCACCAAACGGGGTTCGTTGAGCTAGGAGGATTGGCAGAAGATGCAAATGTTATTTTTAAATTATAACAACCCATCAGTTGCTCACGACCAATACAGGCGACTTCCTTGCTTTTGGAGTAATCCATAAAATTGTACCCCAAATGCAATTCATTGGTTTTGCAGTCCACGACTGCTACATCATAATTGCTTTTAATACCGTGAATATCAAGCGATTCTTGTAACAAAGGAGGTAATTTGTCGTAATCAAACGGTCTGTTTAACTGAATAACATACGAATTAGCCCCTAATTTTTTGACCGCAGGAATACGAGATGTAGAATCGCCACTTGCCAACAGCAGACGATGTCCCGTGCGGCGAAGCGCGAGATTGGTTTTTTCTTCAAAGCGTTGTTGGTTGGTTTCCTCGGGGGCAGGGCTTATCCATGCCAACTGACCAAACAGCAGGCTGATGACCAACAATGAAGCTCCAATTGCCAATTTCCCCGTCATGATTTCCATAAGTTCTGTATCAAATTTAGTAGAAATAGCTTAATAGTTCTGTTACTAGCGTATCATTTCTTTCGGAACAACAACTCCATTTTAATGGGAACGGCATTCGCAATCAAATCATTTTTGAGATTGCCAAAATCAAACGCGCTCTGAGATTTGTAGGTAATCCCCCACAGGGTACGAATAAGTGTATGGTCAGCTTTTACGGAAATTGCCTCTTTATTTTGGTTGATGAGGGCTGTAAAAACAATTCGATTACTTATCCCTTTCATCAATAAATCACCCGTTACGGCATATTTATTGGGAAGCATCGTGGGGGCAATTTTAACAATGGTAAAAGTGGCTGTAGGGAATTTCTTGACATCAAAAAAATCATTCGATTTCAGGTGCTCTTCTATATTTTTTCGTCCTTTTTCATCTTCTTCATCGGTGTTTTTTATGGAATTCATGTCGATGACAAAACTGCCGCCTGTTATTTTTCCATCGGCAGATTGGGTCAACATTCCTGACGAAAACCGTAATGTTCCTTCGTGTCCACTATTCCCAATGGCATGTGTTCCTCTCCAAAAAATCGTACTTTCTTTGAGGGATAATTCTGCTTTTCCCTGCGAATAGGCAGAAAAATGGAAGAATAAGGCTATAATTAATAGTTTTTTCATTTATTCTGAAAAACGGGTAAAACGTTGACCAACTGCCTGTCTGGGGTTATATCGGTACAAGTCAGTGTTTCTCGTACCTATCCAAAAATTGCCTGATGTATCCTCTAAAACACACCAAGTAGCGTGATTTCTCAAATCATCTTTCCTGGATATGTTCTCAAAATTTTTTCCAACTTCTCGTTTGGGATCAAAACGCCAAACGCCTCCGTCAGTTTCTCGTTTTGACACCTCGCCTGCTTCGGTAGCAAACCAAATATTTCCTGATTTGTCCAACGTCATTGCAATCACCGTACATGAATCAAACAGGCCGTTTTGTAATACATTCGTAAACGCTTTTCCATCATAACGGCAAACTCCCCTGTATCTTCTGCCCACCCAAATGTTCCCGTCTTTATCTTCTAAAAGTCCACGAAACCAGTCTTCGTTATTGGGTCTATAATTGAATAATGTTTTGCCATCAAAACGATAAATACCTTCAGCCCTGGTCGTAAACCAAATATTCCCTTTTTTATCCTCAATCATGCACAGTACCAATTTAGGGTCAAGTTTGTTGGGATTGGTTATTGTTGGGTCGTCTGAAAAACGAGTAAATGTTTTGCCATTATACTGATAAACGCCATTTTCTGCCCCGAACCAAAATTTTCCATTTTTATCTTCCAAAATGCTGTTTACAAAAACAGCAGTGGCCGGTTTATTGGTAAAATGGTCTATATAACCAGTATTGACCGTTGCTATTGGAATATAGGTAAAGGATTTTCCGTCAAAACGAGATACGCCCTTATCAGTTCCGAACCAAATGTTCCCTTTTTTGTCTTCGTATAGCGCAACAACCACATTACTGTTCAGTCCATCTTTGGTTGTGAAATGGGCGAAAGCCTTACTATCGTAGCGATAAACGCCATCGGCCGTAGTGGCAAACCAGAGGTTTCCCTTCCTGTCTTGCAAACTGCAATGAACATTGTCACCGAGGTTTTTTCCTTTTGGATGAATTAGATTCAATTGACCTGAGGGTAAGTTTGGTTTCACTTGCCCGTAGCCAGAAAAAATCAATCCTTGCCATAGCATAAATACATATAGTATTCGCTTCATTTTTTAATGTGTTGTCTAATTTTGTTGATACGATATTACCAAGGCCCTTTTTGTTTTACCTGATAAAACCGTTGGCCATCAAAGCGATAGAGCCCTTGCCCCGTACCCCACCATACATTTCCTGCTTTATCCTGAAACATACTTTGTACGCAACAATTTAAACCGTCAGCGGGGGTAAACACGGTAAATGCTTTTGGGTTTGGTAAGGGGATAGAGGGGTCAAATCGCGTAGTAGCGCCTCGGGCGGTAATCCAGATAATCCCCGATTTTTCTATGAGTATTCCCCAAAAATCCGTTCCGCCTAAGCCGTCTTGGGGTGTATATTCGGTAAAGGCTTGGCCAACTGCCTGTCTGGGCTCAAACTTGCAAATGCCGTTTTTCATGGTAAACCACATATTGCCTGCTTTGTCTTGGGCAATCCCACCCGCGTAGTTCTCTCCCAATAATTCTTTTTCTGCCAAATGGCTCATGGCATTATCACCTTTCTGTTCAGGATCATAGCGAAAGACCCCTTGATTAGAAGACGCAAACCAGATGTTTCCATTTTTATCTTCCATAATGCCCGCAATATTGACCGTGCCAAGTTCTTTAAATAGGGAAAAACTTTTTCGGCCTTCGCTATCTGCCACAGGGTCGTAGCGGTAAACGCCGCCGCGTGTTCCTACCCAAACAGTACCCGATTTGTCAACAAGAATACCTTTACGAGTTATATCAACATAGGCCAGACCATCTTTTTGGTTATAATTTTTAAACCTTTTTCCGACTGCCCGTCTGGGATCATACATATACACGCCTTGATCTGTGCCAAACCACATGTTACCCTCTTTATCTTCATTGATGGCATAAACAGTTTGGTTATAGAAACCGTCAGAATAGGAAAAATAGGTCAAGGTTTTTTCATCGTACCGAACGACCCCTTCGCCTATGGTACCAAACCACAAATTTCCTTTCGAATCCTGAAAAATACTTCGGATGTATTGACTGACTAGCGTCGTGTCAAAATCGGGTGCCAACCCAACAGACTTAAAGTTTTTTATGACTTTCGGGCTTGGTTTGGGCGTATTGGAGCCTTTGGATGTGTTTGTTTTTTCTTGTCCGCTGCAAGATGTACAAAAAATAACCACAAGGACCAGTGCATAAATAGACAGGTATTTCATCATTTTTTTGACCTTTTCTTAAAGGATAAGGAGCAGTGATGTTAAAATGGGCACTATTTTTTTCTAATTTTATTTTTTACCCGCAGAAAGCCGCAGAATTACAAACGCTGATTCTCGCTGAAAAGGGCTTTGTATGGTCATTAATCAGCGGGTAATAGTTAAAGAAAGCTGCCTAGCAATATATATTTTTGGCTTTTAGTTAATATTTTCGTTCAAAAGCCTTGCCATTGAAACGATACACACCATTGGGGCCTCCACCAAACCACAATTCACCCGCTTTGCTTTTGTAAATAATCCAAGTAAAGTCACCATCGAGGCCATCTTTTTGGGTAAAATTTTTCATGGTATGCCCGTCATACCGCCACACACCTGACGCTACTGTTCCAAACCAAATGTTACCCAAACTGTCCTCACCTATCGAAAAAACCCTATCCAGGGAATTACCTTTGGTATCTTCTTTTCGTAATTGATGTTGTTTGGTAAAATGGATAAATTTTTTGCCATCATATTTTAATACCCCGATGCCCCCAATTGGACTGCCACCGCTATTGTTTCCAATCCATAAATTACCTTTGCTGTCTTCCATTATGCACCGAATATGCAGAGATTCGGTTGGGGGGCCATTCAATCCTAATGAGTCATCGGTATATATTTTAAATTGCTTACCATCATGCCCAATCAAGGCATTATAGGTTCCAAACCAAACCGTTCCATTTTTACTTCTGACAAAAGGGGTTGAAACTGAATAGGCGTTTTCCTCTCCTAATTTTGGTTTTATGGGGAAGGTGCGGTAATAGAGATTTTTTCCATCATATTGATACACGCCTGGCCCACCTTCAAGTTTATTGTAACCGGCAGTTTCATCCCCTTTAAACCAAAGGTCATTATCCGTTAATTTCCACCCGTTTTTTGAATCATACTTTCTTTCATTGTAAACGGTCATTTTTTGCCCATCATATCTACTTAACCCAATTCCACACTCAAACCAGATGATACCATTTTTATCTTCATAAATGCTTCTCACCTGATTGTCACTCAATCCGTTTTGGGTTGTAAAATAGTGCAAACGACCATTCTTGAGCATACACACACCTTCGTTATGACTGCCAAACCAAATATTTCCTTTGCTGTCTTCTAAAATTGAACGAACTCCTTTCGTGTATTTCAACCGTGTGGTGTCAATTTGAGAATGAACAATCTGATTTTCCTTAGTTGATTGACTTTGACTATTGCAAGAGTTTATTACTATAATCAAAACTGTCCAGCCAAGAACAAACAGGTTTTGTCTATCTGATTTTACTTTCATTGTAAAGGTGTCTTTTAGTAGGACGCACAATAGAAATAATACTGATTAATGATAATTGACAAATGATTTTAAACTCAACGATTCATATTATTTCTGACCCGCTGCATTCAATAGATAAATCAATCCCGGACACAACGTACAGATTCTGCGTAAGAAACAGAGCTAGGGAAGCGGAACGCTTTTGTTTTAAGTGGTTTTTCCCCAGGGCCACCATAGCTGAAGTTCCATCCCCAGGCTTTACCCTCCTCATCCGTGGGTGTGGACGTCCACCAGAAACCCATCACACTCATCACCTCATAAAGATTATTTCTGCGAATACCTCCAGGAAGCCCATTAAACCCACTGCTGTTAGTACCGTTGCCGTCTTCAGCCCAGCCACTAACGCTTTTCAGGGCTTCGCCAGCCTTGTCGGTTCCGCCAAATTTAGTCACGAGCATAGACCATTCGCTATCCGTTGCTAAATGCCAACCGCTGGGGCAGGCTTTTTTCGCTGCTTCCCAGATGTAAAGCAAGCCAAGCTCTTTTCGATTGCTCTCTTTGTCATCATAAGCGTAGCTCCCCTGCACTTTGTAGTTCAGGTTTTGGGCCATCCAAGTAACCGTGGTGTCAGTCAAAGCATTTTTAAAGCTGAACGTTTTATACGTTTGCCCATCGCGTGAGTCGGTAAAAGTGCCAGTGGATTGGGCAATGCCTGCCAGAGTAAAAAACAAGGTAACAAGTAGCGTAAGAATGCGCTGTTTTATCATATAATGTGTTATTAATACTTCGGATTCTCGCTATGTTTCTTTTGGCAAAACGCCGCAACTTACTGTTTGTCAACAAACTTGGTAAAGGAAAAGCCATTGAATTTACACACGCCATTTCCGTCTGTACCAAACCAGAGCTCTCCTTTTTGGTCTTTATACACAGTGTTGACAGCATTATCTGTCAGCCCGACGTTTTTGGTATAATTCGTTAAGTTGTTTCCATCATATCGCCAAACACCAGCGTCCACCGTGCCTATCCAAAGCACACCTTTATTGTCTTCATTTATGGCATAAATACGGGCTAAACTCCCAGGATTCGACTTACCCGATGCCCTGAATTCTTTGTTGCCCAGCCCTTTTTCTTCGGTAAAGTTGGTGAGGGATTGTCCATCGTAGCGAAATAAACCTGCGCCATTGTTACCAAACCAAATGTGGCCATTTTTATCTTCAAACAGGCCAAGAACAGCTGGCCCCGCCAATCCTTTTTCCGTAAACCATGTAAACGTTTTTCCAGCTGTCGGTTTGGGATCGAAGCGACATACGCCCGTTGCTTGTGTCCCAAACCACAGACAGCCTTTTTTATCTTTTAAAATACTGTAAACGGCATAACGGCTCAAGCGGTCAGGCGGATTGGGTGAATACTTGGAATCAAAATCAGGCTTTGGGAAGGGCAAATAAGCCAGCTTGTTGCCATCGTAGCGATACACGCCTCCTCCTGCATAAAACCACAAATCGTTTGGATCGCTTTTCCACTCTTCGGCTGAATTGCTGCTTAATTGCGCACTTTTTTCAGTTGTAAACGTGGTGAAAGTCTGCCCAACTGCCCGCCCAGGCTCATAACGACTTACTCCGAACCCGCCCGTGCCAAACCAAATATTTCCAGCGTTATCTTCCTGAATGGATTGAACTTGATTATTGGCTAACCCATCTTTCTCGGTAAATTGAATCAGTCTTTTTCCAATGGCCTGTTTCGGATCGTACCGATACACTCCTGCGGCATTCGTGCCAAACCAATAGACACCCGTTTTATCCTGAAAAATACTGCGTATGTTATCGTCTATCTCAGCAGCCATATTTCCGCCCAGAACGGCGTTGTTGGTTACTGATTTTGAGACAGGTGGCTGCGCGACTGTGCCCTCCCTTATATTACGGGAGTTGTTATTTTGTCCGTTACAAGAGACAAAAAATAGGGAAACTGACAGCAGGAGATACACGGAAGCAGGTAAGCAGTGCATCTTCATTACTTAACAGCCGTCGCCATTTTGAGCCGTCACTTTCTTAAAATTAAGGGGGAAAAGGTATTTGGTAAATACCACTTTAGGTTTTTGATTTTCGGCCGCATTTCCCACGGTTTCTACCACCAACGCGTCACCAAAACGTGCCCGCGACACCAAAAAACCAATTTCAGCTTCGTATTGCTCTTTTCCGTTGGTTTGTCCTCCAAAACTCAGTTTTTGGTCACCGCGTTTTAGATAAATACGAAAAGGCATTTTTGAATCTGACTCTAAAGAATTTACGGTCAAAACGCCACTGCTGACGGTCGATAGCTCCGTTTGGTTCAGTGGTTGGCCGTCTAAGAGCAATGCCACGGCCATTTTAGCGTCGTTGGTCGAATTAGCGGTTGGAACAGCGGTAGTTGCCGCTACGAAAACAAGAATACCGAGCACAGCAAGTCCAATAAATGATAGCGTTTTCATGATTGTAAAAAAGTTTGTTAGTTAGTGAATTACGATTTCGTTGTGAGGGAGTGCGTAGGAGTCTTTTAACGTCAATAGCACGATTGCGTCTCCTTTATTGCATTTTGAAAGCACGTTTTTGATGTCCACTTTTTGGTACACCTCCTTCGAGAACATCGTCAACGTTTTGCTGTTTTTGTCCCGAATCGCCACCATGAAGTCAATCGCTGAGGTTTGGTGCCACTGGTTATTTTCGTAGGTCGCTTCAGCCACCGAAAGCGTCCCCTGCGCATCTTGCGTCAAGGAACATTTTCCCGTAGGCGAGTAGTCATTCACGACTGGTCTATTATCAATAAAAACAGCCGAACAATTGGAAAATTTTGATTGAGCGTGCCCCACCAACGCTGCTCCCACGAGGCAGGCCACGCTCATCATTCGTTGTAGTGTTTTCATTTTAAGTGGTTGTTTTTAGGTGTTTACTTTTTGATGTGAGCAAAAGTATCTTAACCTACAAAAACCACAGAATTTTTCCCGTAAAAGAATGTAAACGAAATGTAAAAGTTTGTTATTCGACTTTTATCGAATGCGTAGGGTTTGATAATGAAGCCTTTATGGTTTGCACACTTACCAGAAGAATGATAACAATTCCGAAACTTCCTGCCACAAACGCAAACGCTGTCCAGCTCATTTCGACCCGATAGGCGTAGCTTTGAAGCCAATTTTTCATACTTACAAACACCAACGGAAACGCAACTGCCGTTGCCAAGGCTGCTACCACCAAAAACTCCTTCAAAAACAAGCCCACCAAACTCGCAGGCGAAGCGCCCAAGACCTTACGAATACCGAGTTCTTTGGTGCGACGTGTCACACTTAGCGACACCATTCCGATTACCCCCAATAACACAATGATGATGGCCAACAGCGTAGCCGTATGAGCAGCTTTTTTGAGGCGAATTTCGGTTTGATAGAGCTTTTGAAGCATGTCGTCCAAAAACTTATACTCAAAAGGAGCACCAGGGAGTAATTCACGCCATTTGTGTTCTACCGCCGCAACACCCTCTGCCACGGTAGAAGGGCGCAATTTGAACGAAAAGTAGCGATAGTTATTCAGGGTTTTGAGGTGCACAAAAGCCAATGCCCCTACTTGGTCGCGCATGGATTGAAAATGAAAATCTTTGGTGACGCCCACAATGTGGAAAAGTTGTCCAAAACCAACCAAACGTACTTGCTGTCCAAGTGCGCTTTCGGGTGTAAAACCGAGTTTTTTGGCCGCCGATTGGTTGATGACGAGTGGTACTTGAGCACCCACCGCTGGATTTTGACCAAAATAAATCCCGCTCGCCATCGGAATCTGGTAGGTTTGGGCATAGTGTTCGTCGGTCTGCAACACAGGCATAAACGTCGCTTGGGTAGAATCTTGCCCCAGCTTAAAAACGCCCGACTGAAACCCCGTACGCCCGTCGGGGATTTCGTACGACAACGATACTTCGCTTACCTGCGGCAAACGCGCCATTTCATTGCGAATGGTTTCCATTTTGGCCACCCCCTTCGCCGACCAGTCGCGGGGGACAGATGCCCACACAATTGCCTCTTTAGAGTATCCCAGTTCTTTTTCAAAAAAATAATTGACCTGATTTGTGATGATAACTGCCGCCCCAAACACAAACAAAGCCACCGAAAACTGCCCCACCATGAGCGAATATTTAAAAAGACGGTTTTCTTTCACGTTTTTGAGCTTGCCTTTGATAGACTCCACCGAGGGCAACGACGAAAGCACAAACGCAGGATATGCTCCCGCCAAGCCACCCACAAGCATTCCCAAACCGATTCCTAGCGATAAAAAGGCCAACGGGGCGCTCGTAAAAGGCAGGAGGTCTTTTCCCAAAAATTCACTAAACGATGGGCGTAAAAGCTCGTACAAACCCCACGAAACAACCGTGCTGAACAAGGCTAAAAGGGTTGATTCAGCCAAAAACTGCCGCATTAATTGGGTTTTGGTACTCCCAAGCGACTTCCGAACGCCAATTTCTTTGAGGCGTGCCGCCGAGCCACCCATCGAGAGATTGACGAAGTTGACCACGGCCATGAGCAAAATAAAAAACGCAACCAAGCTCAGTGTGGCGATGGTTTTATTAACTAGGCCGTTGTTTTCTTCACGGTAGAGGGTGGAAAGGGGCGTAGGAATAACTTCGATGTTTTCTTGAATGACTTTAGACGAATGGGTGGCAATCAGCTGCGCAATGGCTCGTTTCAACGCGGGAAGGTTTGCCCCCGTTCGGAGTTTTAGGTAATTGACCACATACACGTTGTCCCAAGAGGTCATGGCGCCATCGCGGCCAAAGAATGCTAAACTCCTCAGTGGAAGCAAGATAGGGATTTCGCTCGACACAAACTGCGTCACGGAATTGTAGGGGATATTGGCCAAAACGCCTGACACCATAAAATCGCGGCGCTCGCCCGAAAACGATTCGATTTGGAGCGTTTGGCCTACGACGTTGGTTTTTCCAAAATATTTCAGCGCCGTTTTTTGAGAAATCACCACCGAATTGGGCTGACTCAGGGCTGTTTTGGGATCCCCTTCCAACAACGGAAATCCGTACATCGACAACAGGGTAGAATCGCCTAGCTGAAGATCTTCTCGGAAATTTTTATCGCCTTTTGATACTACCGATGTGACGGCGTCAAAATGATAATAGTCTTCTACCAACGAAGGAAAATTTTCTTTCAACGCTTTGGCCAACGGCGCAATGGTCGTGATTTCGATGCCCATGTTGGGCTGTTTCCATTTTGACTTGAGAATGTATTGGCGGTCTAGGTCTTTTAGTTCGGCGTTCACCCGCCATTCTCCCCAAACGTAGCTTCCCATTAGCATCGCAAAGGTAATGCCTACTGAAAGTCCAAAGACGTTGATAATGGCGTATAACTTATTCTTTTTCAGGCTGCGCCAGCCGATTTTGAAGTAATTCTGAAGCATGGTTTTGTCCGTTTAAAATGGCGCAGCAAGGTACGTACAAAACGCATTGACGGTCTGTTAAAAAACCTTAATTGTTGTTGCATTGCGGTGGCGACGTTGCATTGCAACGTCGCTACAAATGCAACGTCGCCACGGGAAATCATTCCGATTTCAACGATTTTACAGGATTCATCAACGCCGCTTTGACCGACTGAACGCTGACCGTCAGCAGCGCTACCGCCAATACCCCAACGGCCGTAGCGGCTATGACCCACCAGCTGATTTCGGTTTGGTAGGCAAACTCCTGCAACCACTGGCGCATGAGGTAATAAGCAACGGGTGTGGCCAACACGACCGCGAAAGCAATCAGCTTGAGAAAATTGGTAGAGAGCATCACCGTAATACTGAGTACCGACGCCCCCAACACTTTACGAATACCAATCTCTTTGCGGCGGCGCTGTACATTGTAAGCCGTCAGTCCCAAAATACCCAAGCACGAAATCGCAATGGCAAACACGGCGAAAATGCCAAACACTCGATTAAATTGGCGCTCATTTTGGTATTGGTGGGCAAAGTTTTCGTCCAAAAACCAATAGCGGAACGGCTCTTCAGGATAGATTTGTTTCCACGCGAGTTGCATCGCACCAAGGGACGCTTCCAATTGGCGGGCATTCATTTTTAGGGTCAAATACCCCAACTCTTGCGGCGCAAAACAGTAGTAAAAAGTAGGTTTGGGCGTACTTTTCAGCGATTCGATGTGAAAATCTTCTACCACTGCCCCTACCGTCATGGAGGCATTATTTTCGCTATTTTCGTAGGCAATTTGTTGACCAATAGCCGCTTCGGGCGACGGGAAACCGAGGGCTTTTCGCATGGTTTCGTTGATGGTAATGGTGTTGAATCGCGCTACGCGGTCGGGGAAGAACTGGTGTTTTCCTGCCAACAATTGAACCCCAAACAAAGGAAAAAAGTCTTGGTCGGTTTCCACAAAATAGGAAGTAATTTTGGCAAAATCAGGTTTTTTCACCCAATGAAGTGGGCGGTTGCTTCCCGCAATGGTATTGATGCCCAAACCTGGAACGATGTTGGACGAAGACGTGCCTTCAATCCCCGCAATCTTTGCACATTCCGACTTCAAAAGCGCTAGTTTTCTAAAAATCGTGCTGTCTCTGGTATCTTCAGACGCAGGGACTTTGACCGACACCAACTGGTCGAGTTGTACGCCAAGTTCGTGGTTATTTAGGAAATGTAATTGTTTTTCAATCACCAAAACCCCAAAAATCAGTCCCGCCGAGCAGGCAAACTGAACCACCACCAAGCTTTTGCGAAGCGTTTCGGTGTTGCCCGCCACAAATCTCCCCCGCAACACTTCCACGGGTCGAAAACCCGAAAGCTGCAAGGCAGGATATAGCCCCGCCACAAACCATATCAGGACAATAAACCCGATACTTACGCCCCAATATACCCCATCGACGGTGTTGCTCATCGATAAATCGCGGCCAACGATGCCCCCAAACCAGTCGGTTGAGAGCTGTACTCCCACCACTGCCGTCCCAAACGCCACGCTGCTTATGACAAAACTTTCCCACAAAAACTGCTGGGTGAGCGTGCCACGGCTTGCGCCCAGCACTTTTCGTACGCCCACTTCTTTGCCGCGTTCGTTGGCAAGGGCCGTTGTTAAGTTGATGTAATTCACAAAAGCAATCACCAATATCACCAAAGCAATGATACCCAAAAACTGCACGGTACGCGCACTGCCGTTCGGTTCGAGTTCGTAGGTAAGGTTGGAATACAAGTGAATGTCTTTAAAAGGCTGAATCACGAGCTGGATTCCCTCTTTTTTGAGGAAAGTCTGGTTAATTTCGGCTAATTTTTTGGTCACTCCGTCGGTCGAAGCATCGGGCGCTAATTGGAAATAATTATAGTCCCAATACGACTCAAAATTGTCTTCATGCCCCCGCGCATAACGTGAGGCGTACGACACCAACATATCAAACTTGAGGTGGGTATTTTTGGGAGGGTCTGCCACCACTGCCGTCACGGTGTAGGTTCCTGCTAGGCGACCATCCTTGAGACGCAGCCCTTTGCCCACTACCTGTCCGTTCCCAAACAGACGCTTTGCCGTTGTGCTGGTCAAAATGACCGTATGCGGCGCAGTCAAGCAGTTTTGGGCGTTTCCTTCCACGATTTTTTGGGGAAACATGCGCAAAAACCCTTGGTCGGTGGCATAGTATCGACTAATATCAAAAGGCTGATTGCCGACTACGACCGTAGCTTCGGGCGTATTACCGCAGTACAAACGGGCGTAATCGACCACGCTTGGTACGGTTGCTTTGAGGGTAGGCCCTACGGCACTGTGCGTGTTGGCGTCTTGGTTGACGACACTTTTGCCGTTGATGGTTTGATTATACACGCGCCAAATATTTTCTGCGTGTGGGCTTTGTAAATCGTATGTTTGTTCATACCTCACGTACCGAAACAACAACAAACTAGCTGCCATCCCTAACACAAGCCCCGCAAAGTTGATGGCGGTAAATATGGGCTGCTTCCGAAACAGAATTTTGATGTAATGTAGTAGCATGGTAGTAGATGGTATTAAATCATTCCATTTTTAACGTTTTGACGGGATTAGAAAGGGCGGTTTTGAAGGCTTGATACGCAACAGTACCTAACGCCACGAACATCGACAAACTTCCTGCGATGACAAATATCCACGCATTGATTTCGATTCGGTACGCAAAATCTTGAAGCCATTGATTGCCAAAATAATAAGCCACTGGACACGCAATGGCAATACCGATAAAAACGAGTTTCAAAAAGTCTTTTGATAAAAGCGCCACAATGCTCGTTACGCCCGCCCCGAGTACCTTACGAATGCCAATTTCTTTGGTACGCTGTTCGGTTACAAACGTGGCCAGTCCAAATAATCCTAAGCAAGCAATCAAAATGGCAACCAAAGAGGTATAGGTCAAAATCTGTTTCCAGCGCAAGTCGTCGGCGTAGCGTTCCATCCGAAAATCTTCCAAGAAATAGTATTCCATGGGAAGGTACGGAACGTATTTTTTATATGCTCTCTTTATCTGCTCAAGGGCTTCTTTGGGGTAGTTAGCCGCTAGTTCTATATGAACACAGCCCGCTTGCCGACGGGTATCACGCGCCCACACGATGGGCTTGATTTTCTCCTTAAACGAAGCATAATGAAAGTCTTTTACAACCCCTACGATGTTCAGTGCTTTGTCGTGTTGACGAATGGAAAGCGTGAAAGGGTCTTGACCTTTGGGAACAAACTCCCGTACAAAAGCCTCGTTGACGATGATATTTGAAACCGTATCCAAGGCATATTTGGATGAAAAATACCGTCCTTGCACCAACGGAATCCCCATCAATTGCAAATGATTTTCGTCGATGTGCTCGTAGTAGGTATAGTCGGTGCTTTTGCCATTGATTTGATAAATCGTACTGTTCCAATCCCCTGATTTGCTGGAAACTTTTTCGACGTAAGGCAACTGCGCTAACTCGTGTTTGAGCGGAGTGGCTACTTTCTCTATTTGGTCCCAAGGCAGCCAAAAACGCAGAATATTGTCCGTTTTATACCCAAGTTCGGCATGGGTGATGTAGTCAAATTGACGCGCAGCAATCACCGTCCCGATAATTAATATCCCTGCCAACACAAACTGAAACACCACCAATGCTTTTCCGAACGTTTGCCGTCCTGATAGCTTAATTTGTCCACGCAACGTCTCCATGGGGCGAAAACCTGAAAGCACCAACGCAGGGTAAAATCCCGCCAAGAGAGCTACCAAGAACAGTAAACCGCCAAACAGGGCTAAAGTCGAAGGCTGGAAAAGGTAAGTGCTTTCTAAGTGTTTGTCGGTCAGTTCACTAAACGTCGGGAGTAGTACATACGCCAATAGCAACGAGGGAATAAAAGCCAATGCCGTCAGCAAAAACGACTCTCCTAAAAACTGCGATAAGATATGATTTCGCGTGCCGCCCGTTGCTTTTCGGATACCGATTTCTTTGGCTCGTTTGAGTGAGCGAGCCAGCGTAAGGTTCACAAAATTGA
The DNA here is from genome assembly GCF_000482465.1 of Runella limosa DSM 17973. Lineage (GTDB taxonomy): Bacteria > Bacteroidota > Bacteroidia > Cytophagales > Spirosomataceae > Runella > Runella limosa. Next base: position 97,767 of record NZ_KI519420.1, on the reverse strand, counting down.
TACACGCTATGATCAACACCAACAACGCCAAGCCCGACAGAATTTTGGGGTACCGCTCGTTGGACCAGTACTCTAGCCCGTTCGACGCGTAATAGTCGGGGTTGAGGTGCATGTCAAACAGCGGTTGTAGTTTAAACTTCATTTCGTAGGTTTTACCCTCTTTGTTTTGTTTACGAACTTCCGTCAAAAAATCAGCGGTGTACTTAGCCGTCACCGCCTCCATTTTCTTATCCAACTGTGCCACATTCGCTTTCGGATTGACCAATAAGAACGTATTCAAACTCGCATTGAACCAGTTTTCATCGTTGGCACGCTGCTGAGGGTCAGGTGAAATGAGGTGGTCGATAGAGAGCAATAAATCAAACTGAATGGAAGAGTTGGTCGGCGGATGTTTTACAACGGCAGAAACAACAAACGGTTTAAAACCAGCTCCCTCATCTCCAATTTGCAATGCTTTTCCTACGGGGTCTTGGTCGCCAAAGTATTTTTTGGCCATACGCTCCGTGATGACCACGTTTTTCAGGTCTTTGAGCGCGGTGCGTTTATTGCCAGCCAATACCTCAAACGAAAACATCGTCAACGCGGAGTTGTCGGTGTACATCAGATTCTCTTTAATCCCTTCGTTGCCTTTTTTGACGAGGGTATTCCAACCGTTTTTAAAGCGACAATACGCCTCAAAATCACCAAGTTCACGCACAAATGCGGGACCTTGCGGTACGCCAGTATTTCCCATTTTGCTCTGATTTCCCTGCAAGTCTTTTCGGTCCTGTATCAATCGAAAAATGTGAGGGCCTTTTTCGTGAATACGGTCAAACGATAAATCGTCTTTGACGTACAGCATGATGAGCATTACGACCGTTAGGCCCAACATCAAGCCCGAAATATTGACAAACGAGTACACCTTGTTTTGCCAAAGGTTCCGAAGGGCGATTTTGAGGTAGTTGCGTAGCATGGTGGTATAATTGTTATGAATGTGGCGGCGCTGCATTGCAACGTCGCTACGGGGAATTACTCGGATTTCAACGATTTGACAGGATTCATCAAGGCGGCTTTGATGGACTGGTAGCTCACCGTAAACAAGGCAATAACGACGGTTACAAGCCCCGCTAACACAAAAACCAAAGGATTGATGGTGATTTTGTAGGTGTATTCTTCCAACCATTTATTCATTATCCAGTACGACAGCGGACTCGCAATCAGAAAGGCCAATAGCACTGGCGTAACAAATCCTTTTGACATCAACAGCACAATTTGGCCTATGCCTGCGCCTAGCACTTTGCGAATGCCAATTTCCTTGGTTTTTTGCTGCGCCAGTGACGTGGCCAAACCAAGCAAGCCTAAGCAAGTGATAAAAATGGTCAAGAAAGCAAACCCTTGTGCCATGAATGATAACCGTTCTACACTCGCAAATTTTTTGTTGTAGGCTTCATCCACAAAATGATATTCAAACGGGTAATTGGGGTTGTATTTCTTGAAAACAGCCCTTGCTTTTTCTAGATTTTCGCGCATCGGTTTGGCCGCATTGTACTTGACGTGTACTGCGTTGAAGAAATTCATCTTAGGGCCTGCGATTGTGACCGCATTGATTTCTCGAAAAGGCGATTGCATCACAAAATCCTTCACGACCCCAATCACCTGAAACTCCCAACCCCCGTCGGTGATTTTTTCACCAATAGGGTTTTTGAAGCCCATCATTTTTTTGGCAGTTTCGTTAATAATGACCCCAGAAGAGTCGGTGGGATAGGCTTTTAAGTCGAAGTCACGTCCTTCTACAATCTCCAGTCCGAGCGTTTTTACAATTTGGTCGTCTGCGCCAAAACGGTCAATGTTCCTGTGGTCGTCGGTGGCTTTGCCGCGCCATTGCATTCCGCCTGTGTTGCTCCAGGTTTCGGTGATGGGTGAAAATGTTTTTACGACCGAAACCGCCACGTCGTTTTTCAACAAGTCGGCTTTAATAAGGTCAAAATTTTTAGAAATATCGCCCTCTACGGGATGATATACTAGGTTGGCTTTGTCATAACCTGATTTTCTGTTTTGGGCATAATCTAATTGTTGCTTGATGATCATGGTACAGGAAATGAGCAAAACAGAAAACACAAACTGACAAACGACAAGTATTTTTCGCGGGGTAATTGGGGATGAAATGTTGAAATAACTTCCTTTCAATACTTGCAAAGGATTAAAACTCGAAAGGAATAACGCAGGATATGAACCTGCTACCAATCCCGTAACGATGACGAATGCCGACGAGCAGGCAATCCACTGAGGCGCCAGCCAATCAATGACAATTTTTGATTCAATGAGTTGATTGAAAGCGGGAAGGCTGACCATGATGATGCCGATTGCTAACACGCCCGCCAATAATGAGGTGAAAATAGACTCGGAATAAAACAGTTTAATCAGAGAGAAGCGGCTCGCACCAGATGCCTTTCTGACCCCTACTTCCTTGGCGCGTTTTTCGCTACGAGAAGTGCTCAAATTCATGAAGTTGATACACGCAATCAGCAATATCAAGAGGGCAATGACCGAAAAGTTGCGCACTTGTTCGATTTTACCACCTTCTTCTACCCCATTTTTGAAGTTTCCGTAGAGGCGCAACCGTTCAAAGGGGTAAACGAATGTTTCCCAATTGGCCGTTTCTTTATCGTATCGTTTGCGTAAATGCTTGATTTTCTGGTTAAATGCCTGAGCGTCGGTATTCGTTTTTAGCAACACATAGGTAGTAGTTGAGTTGTTTCCCCAGTACAAACTTTCCATGTTGTTGGCTACCTTAAATCGCCACGGTACGAGGCATTCGAAGGCAAAATCAGTGTTAAGAGGAAGGTCTTTCAACACGCCTGTTACCACAAAATCGCTTTCGTTGTTGAGTTTAATGATTTGCCCCATTGGGTCGGTATTTCCAAATAGTTTTTTGGCAAAATCCTGCGTAATGACCGTACTGTTGACAGCGTTGAGGCAGGTTTTGGCATCACCTTTGAGTAATGGGAAGGTAAAAATGTCCAAAAAGGTAGAATCAACAATCTGGACAGTTCCTTTGATTTTGGTTTCTTTTGATTGGAATAAATACTTATCAGGCCAATCTACCCGTACCATTTTTTCAACTTCGGGGTAATCTTTTTGCAACGCAAGCCCCATGGATTGCGGAGTGACGTTCCAACTACTTGTCTTGCCTTTTTCGGTGACCTGATTCCACGCTTGATAAATTCGGTGCTTATGCTCGTGGGTGTTTTCAAAGTTCATTTCGTCATTGACCCAAAGTAAAATCAACGCCGATGCCGAAAATCCTATTGCCAAGCCTAGGATGTTGATACTGCTATACACTTTGTCGTTTAACAGGTTCCGAAAAGCGATTTTGAGGTAGTTGCGTAGCATGGTGGTATAATTGTTATGAATGTGGCGGCGTTGCATACTGTGGCGGCGTTGCAATGCAACGTCGCTACGGGGAATTACTCCGATTTCAACGATTTGACAGGATTCATCAAGGCGGCTTTGATGGACTGAAAACTGACGGTCAAGAAGGCTAACAGCATCGTGGCTGCCCCTGCTGCGCCAAAAATCCACAACGGGATTTCGGCCCGAAACGCAAAGTCTTCTAACCAAGCGTACATGGCATAATACGCCAACGGTGCCGCAATGCAGAAGGCAATCGCTACCAACTTTAAAAAGTCTTTAGACAATAACCCAACAATACTCAAAAGGCTCGCTCCAAGCACTTTACGTACGCCAATTTCCTTCGTGCGTTGTTCGGCGATGTACGTAATCAGTCCAAACAATCCTAAACAGGCAATGAAAATGGTTAAAATGGCAAAAATGAGCGCAATGGTGCCGACCCGCTGCTCGGCGCGATACATGTCGTTAAACGATTCGTCAAGGAAATGGTAATTGAAAGGCATGCCAGTCGATAGCTGCTTCCATTTACTTTCTATCTGCTTGATGAGTTTTTGTGGGTCTGAGGTATTGACTTTAAACGCCATATCCCAGCCGCTACGCCCGTATCGGAAACCCAACGCACCCACATTTTCCCGCATTGACGAATAGTGGAAGTTTTTGACCACCCCAATAATCGTGAGCGTACTTGTTTCGGAGGCATTGCCCGTACCCGAGTAGAGGTTTTTGCCCACGGGGTCATCGTATCCTAACATTTTCGCCGTTTCTTCATTAATAATAATGGAACTAGAATCAGCACCAAATTCCTTGGAGAAATTGCGCCCCTTGATGATTTCCATACCCAACGTCGGGATGTATTCTTCATCAATGACCCAGTTTTGCATGTTAAATCCGTTTTTTACGTCGATAATCGCCGTTTTAGAGTAGGTATTATCACTGCGCGAGGAGTTAGCAACGGGCAAATACCCCGCAAATGCCCCTGCTTTTACCCCCGCCATTTTTTTGATTTCTTCCTTAAAGACGCGGTTGTTTTCGCCTAATGATGATGTTCCCGTAACTACCAGTACTTGATCTTTCGAAAAACCGAGGTTTTTGTGCTGTATATAGTTGAGTTGACGATAAATAATAAAGGTAGAAATAACCAATACCAACGAGGTGGCAAACTGGAAGGTCACCAAAACATTCCGAAAATTGGAACGCTTAAAATTAGCATTCAACTTGCTTTTGAGTACTTCAATTGGCTTAAACGACGACAAGAAAAAGGAAGGGTAATACCCCGCCAAAACCCCAACGCCGAGAGGCAATGTCAGTAAAAAAGGCAAGTAGGTAGGCTGGTACATGGTAGCGGGCGTAAACTCTTTGCCCGCAATTTGATTGAAGTAGGGAAGGAATATGGTGGTCAACACCAGCGCGATTCCGAAGGCCAAGTAGCTCGTCAGGATTGATTCGGCCATAAACTGACGAATCAAGCTGTTGCGCTCCGTGCCTAGTACTTTGCGAATCCCAACTTCTTTGGCTCGATTGGCCGAACGAGCCGTACTCAAGTTCATAAAGTTGATACAGGCAATGAGTAACAAGAACACCGCTACAATCGAAAAAATATAGACGTACTCGATGTTTCCGTTGACCCCAAACTCGTATAATTTGTTCGATTTTAAGTGAATATCTAAGAGCGGAATGAGGGAATACTGAATGTAATTTCCCGCTTTTTTGAACTCATCCATGCTTTTGATATCGACAAAAGCTTTGGCTTGGGGGAGGATGTATTTGTTAATCAAACCGTCAAACTTTCCCTCAAGTTGTTTGTAATCAGCGCCTTCTTTGAGTTTGATGTAGGTGTAGAAATTATGGCTTAGGAAGTTACCGAAGCTGTAATCCACGTTTTTAAACGAAAAAATGACGTTCGTTCTAAAGTGAGAGTTTTGGGGAATATCTTCATATACCGCCGTTACTTTATATTCTTGGGGATTGTTGACCCCTGTCGTAAGGATTTTTCCCACCGCAGAACCCGCACCAAAAAACTTCTCCGCCGCTGACTTACTTAATACAACCGTATTAGGGGCGTTGAGGGCCGTTTTGGCGTCGCCCTCGATGATTTTAAATGGAAACACTTCAAAAAAAGTAGAATCGGCATTGAAGCAGTTATTTTCTACCAAAAATGCGTTGCCTTTTCTGATAAATCGACGACTGTTTTCAGCGAACAGACGCACGTATTGTTCCACTTCAGGGTAGTCTTTTTTCAACGTAGGGCCAAAAGGGTCGGAACTCAGCGCCATTTTCATTTCCGTTCCCCCAAATTTGATGTCTGAGTGAACACGGTAGATACGGTTAGCGTCTTTGAGGTAGCGGTCATAACTAAGCTCATCGACAACATACAGTGAAATCAACAAAAAACAACACAGGCCAATGGCCAATCCGAGTACGTTGATGACGCTGTATAGTTTGTTTTTAAGGAGGTTTCTCCAGGCGATTTTGAGGTAGTTTCGTAGCATAATTATTCCGATTTCAATGATTTAACAGGATTGGTCAAGGCGGCACGAAGGGTTTGGTAGCTGACGGTCAACAACGTAATAACCAGCGCCCCCACCGCTGCGGCGGCAAATACCCACCAAGAAATTTCGACGTGGTAGTCGTACCCTTTGAGCCAATCGTTGAGGTAGTAGTAGGCAATCGGGCTGGCAATTAGGCTAGAAAGCAATACCAAACCCACAAAATCGCGCGAAAGCATCTGCCAAAGATTAGGCACACTTGCGCCCAACACCTTCCGAATGCCGATTTCTTTGGTACGCTGTTCGGCCACGAAGCTCGCCATTCCGAACAAGCCCAAACACGAAATCAAAATGGCTAACACCGCAAAATAAAGCGACAAAGTACCGATACGCTCTTCGGCTTTGAACTTATTACCGTACTGTTGGTCAATAAACTCGTACGAGAAAGGCACGTTTTGAACGTATTTTTTCCAGATGCGCTCAAGAGTGGCAATGGATTTACTCGAACTTTGAGTCGGATTGAGTTTAATGGTTAAGTTATACAAATCCTTGTCGCGGGTATGGTACAACGAAGGGCGTACGGGGTAAAACGGCGACTCGGCCATAATATCGCTCACTACCCCAATAATGGTGTAAGGCTTGCCACCCCATTTTAAGATTTTGCCAATCGGGTCTTTGAACCCTAAAAACTTCGCCGCAGACTCGTTGATGATAAAGGCGGCGGAATCGGTGGCAAAGTCCCTCGAAAAATCGCGGCCTTGTTTGATTTTCCAACCCACGGTTTTGCCCCATTCTTTGGTGACGCGACTATTGGGAAAATCTACGCCTAAGTTCGGATCTTTGCCTTCCCAGTCAAAACCACCGTTGGTGTTCCAAACTCCCGTAAGCGGACTGTTGGACGCCGTGAGTTCTTCAATGGCTCCTGCCGATTTGAGTTCGGCTCTGAATGCTTCAAAATGTTCTTGTATTTCTTTGTCCATTCCCATGCTTATCAAGCCTTTTCGCTCATATCCGATGGGGCGGTCTTTGGCATACTGAATTTGTTGGTAAACGATGATGGTGCCAATGATCAAAATCACCGAAACCGTAAACTGAATCATCACGAGCGCCTTGCGCGGAATCGCTGCCCATTTACCCACTCGAAACGTTCCTTTGAGTACTTTTAATGGTTGAAAAGAAGATAAATATAACGCAGGATAACTGCCCGCCAATAAGCCCGTAAGTGAAATAAACGATAGGCTAACCAGCCAAAAGACAGGGTTTGCCCACGGAAGTTCTATTTTTTTATCGGCTACTTCGTTGAAAAAGGGAAGACACAGCGTGACAAGTAAAAGAGCCAACACAAAGGCAAATACCACCACCATGTATGACTCCGAGAAGAACTGATTGACCAATTGTGCCCGAACCGAACCGACCGCTTTACGAATACCCACTTCTTTGGCGCGTTTTTCGCTGCGGGCAGTGGCTAGGTTCATAAAGTTGATACACGCCAATATCAACACAAACACTCCAATGATGCCAAACATCCAAACGTAACGGATATTTCCCCCCGTATTGACGCCGTTTTTAAATTCACTTTCCAACGCCCATTTACTCATTGGGTGCAGAAATGCCTCCCATTTATACTTTAATTCTTCCTTACCCAGGTTGTTGGCTTTGACATTTTTAATGCGTTTGGAAGCCGCTTCCATTGATACGTTGTCTGCCACTTGAACAAACGTTTGACTAAAATTACTATCCCAAGGGTCTTCCATTTTTTTTACCCAAGGATTATCTATCAACCAAAGCGACCACGGCATAATCACTTTTAGGTTACGAAAAGAGGTATTGTAAGGCAAATCTTCATATACCCCTGTCACTTTTACATCGTAAGTACGATTGATTTTCAGCGTTTTATCCAATGGGTTTTGGTTGCCAAAGAGCGATTGAGCAACCGATTCGGAAAGCATAATCGAATACGGGTCTTTTAGCCCTGCGTAAGTGCCATACCGCATTTTGAGGCCAAGCATCTCAGGCGCGCCTTCTTCAAAGTAAATTCCTTCTTTTGTGACGTGATTATCACCCAATGACAGCACGTACGAGCCTTCCCACGAGGCTTGCACCACGTGTTTGAAACTACTCCCGTATTTTGCCCGAATCTCAGGCGCCATCTGAGCAGGGTTAGAGGTTTGGGTTCCCACCTTGCCGTTGAAAGTGGCGTGTTGCATGACCTGCGCGATACGCTTATAATTTTGGTGGTAGGTATCAAACGATAATTCGTCGTTGACCCAAAGCCCAATCATCATGGCTACGGCCATGCCCACAGCCAGTCCACCAATATTGATGAAACTGTACATTTTGTTTTTAGTGAGGTTGCGCCAGGCAACTTTGAGGTAATTCCGTATCATGGGTGTATAGGGTTATTGGTATATATTCCGTAGAGACGTTGCATGCAACGTCTCTACTCCGTTTTCAATGATTTTACAGGATTGACCAGGGCGGCACGAATGCTTTGGTAACTGACTGTCAGTATCGCAATTCCGATAGCGATGACACCTGATAGCACAAACATCCACCATTCAATGTCAATGCGATAGGCAAATTTGGACAGCCATTGCTTCATTACGTACCATCCCAAAGGTGAGCTAATGACCATCGCTATCCCAACAAGCTTGACAAAATCAATAGAGAAAAGCCCAAAAATATGCGCCGTAGTCGCACCTAATGATTTACGAATCCCAATTTCCTTGGTGCGTGATTCGGCCATAAACGAGACGACACCGTATAATCCCAAACAGCCGATAAAGAGGGCAATCACTGCCAAAAGGCGAAAAAGTGCATAGCTACGTTCTTCACCTTGGTAAAAATTGGCAAGGGCTTCGTCCAGAAATTCGTACGAAAAGACAAACTCAGGAAAGGTACTTTGCCACACGGTTTCTACCTCTTTCAGTAATTGACTAATACCTTTGACTCCTCCTTCTTGGCCTGCCAGTTTCATTCCTAAGGTAGTATAATTGCCTCGTTGGGTCGTCAATACGCTTGGTTCTACCTGATCACGGAGCGAAAACACGTTAAAGTCTTTTACTACCCCTACAATTTGTTTTTCAATATCTTCTCCCGCCACTTTCATTTTTTTCCCGATGATTTGTTCGGGATTCTGAAAGCCTAAGCGTTTTACAAATGTTTCGTTGACAATCAGTTCTCGAATTGTATCAGCGGGAAGGTAATTACGTCCTGCCAATAATTTTAACCCATACGTCCGAATGTAAGAAGTATCTGCGGGACGCATTACGACACCATAATCTGGTTCTTTCTCTTGGTTTTCAAACCGAAAACCTGTACTCCAATTGAACGCCGAAGAAGGCGTCGTCATCGAAAAACTAAGCGATTGGACACTGGGCAAACCCGAAAGTTTAGCCCGTAAATTTTCCAACTGACCTAGTTCATTTTCAGGAAGCCTTACGGTTAAAATAGCATCGCGACTAAAGCCCAAATCGGCCGAACGGAAATAATCCATTTGGTAATAGGCAATGATGGTACCAATGAGCAAAAATTGAGACACAGCAAACTGCCCTATAATCAGCCCCCGACGCAACGTAAAATAATGCGCCGAGCGAGTTGTTTTCATTTTTCCTTTTAGGGCCAAAATAGGCTGATAACCCGACAGAATCAGCGCAGGATAAAACCCCGCCAGCACGGTGGTGAGCACGCCAAGTCCTGCCAAAAAGACCAATATGACAGGGCTAAATAAGCTTACAGCCCCTGTTGGGATATTTAATAAATCACCCACGTAAGGCCATGCAAGCTCTGCCACTAAAAGAGCCAACACCACGGCAATGGTTGTCAACACGCTCGTTTCGCCCAAAAACTGTCGTAACAGCTGACTGCGAGTGCTCCCTAGCACTTTTCGTACGCCTACTTCCCGCGCCCGACGAATTGCCTGGGCGGTCGCCAAGTTGACGAAATTGATACAAGCCGTCACCAAAATAAAAATGCCAATCAGGGCCATCGCCCAAATCATTTCGATGCTCACACTACGTCGAGCAAAATTAGTGGTATTGGTTGCGAAGTGAATATCGGTCAGTGGTTGTAAAGCATACTTAAACTTCTTGACATCCTCTGGAGAATGGTATTTTTTCACGAAACTAACCAATTGGCTTTCCATTCGAGCCAAAGTAAGCGATGGAGGCAACAACAAGTAAATCTGCGCCCCACCATAGCTTGATTTCCAGTCTTCGATGGGAGAAGTGTTTCCAAACGCTACCACAGAAGCATGGGTCAGAAAGACATCGAAGGGAAAACTACTGGTAGCAGGTGGCGCTTGCACAATACCCGTCACCACAAAATCCATCTGGTTATCTACCCGAATTGTTTTGCCCATTGGGTCAGTATCCCCAAAATACTTACGCGCCATTCGCTCCGAGAGCACCACCGTATTCGGGTTAGTGAGCGACTGCGGGCTACCTTTTTTCCATTCATAATCAAAGAGATTGAAGTATTCGGGTTCGGCAAATGTAATTACTCCATCAGGCTCCTGAAATCGTTTTTTCTCCATAGCAGAAGTGCCTCCTACCGATACAACCGCTCTTCTCACACGGCTTACCATCGTCAATTGATGTTTCAATTCGGGAAAATCGTTTCGTAGTGCTGCCAATGCAGGGAAGGTAATTCCAGTGTTTGGCGTTTCGGGAGAACTTTTAGAAACACCAAGCATTCGATAAATACGGTCAGCATGACGATGGTGACGATCGAAACTTAGTTCATACCGAACTGCCACAAACAAGACCACGCAACAAGCCAAACCCAAGGTCAGACCTAAGACATTGATGACAGAGTAACTCCAATTACGTTTTAAAGCACGAATGGCTGTTTTAAAATAACTTATGAGCATTGTTTTTTTATTTCAGGTGAGGTATAGATTATTCTGTTTTTAATGATTTCACAGGATTCATCAGCGCCGCTTTTACCGACTGAAAACCTACCGTCAAGCACGCAATTCCGATGGCCAACATACCCGCCGCCGCAAACAACCACCACGAAACGGTAATGCGAGAGGCAAAATCTTTCAGCCATTGTTCAGTCAAATACCACGCAATCGGCGATGCAATCAGAATCGCAATAAGCACCAACTTGAGGAAGTCTTTGGACAATAACGCCATGATTCCAAACACCGAAGCTCCTAGTACTTTGCGAATACCGATTTCTTTGGTGCGCGATTCGACGGTGAACGTAGCCAAGCCAAACAAGCCTAAACAAGCGATAAAAATCGCCCACAACGACGCCGTTGTGAAAATACGGCTGTACTGTTGTTCAGAAACATAAAGTTTGTTGTAATTATCATCGACAAAAGAGTAGTCAAACGGATTGCCTGGGAAATAGGTTTTATACAATTTATCCAAAGCCGCGATTTTTTCGGGCATACGGTCGGCGGTCAACCGAATGGTGAAATAGGTGCTGTTGTTTTGGGGATAAAAAATGATAGGATCAATAGACCTTTTCAATCCTGTATGATGGTAGTTTTTCACCACTCCGATTACGTCCAAATAACGCTCATCCCACTTGATTTTGGTGCGGAGGGCTTCTTCTGCGTTCGCAAATCCCAATAACTCTACCGCTCGTTCATTGAGCAAAACCTTGCTGTTTTGGTTCCAATCCACATCACATTCGGCAGGCGTAAAGCTTCGCCCCGCTTTGAGGTCGATTTGGTAAGTTTTCAGAAAACGGTCGCCAATGATGGCAAACGAATACGAAATGAGTTCGTCGCCTGGCTTAGATTTGGGTTGGGTAAAGCCTGAGGTCGCAAAATTGTACCAACCGCTCGGCACGCTTCCTGAAGTGGCGTAGTCTTTCACAAACGTTTGTTGCGTAAGTTCATTCTGAAACGTGGTTTGGCGTACTTTGTAGGTGGCGTCTTTGCCCACTTCTGGCCCACGAACCACCAGCAATTGCTGCGGATTTAGTCCCAAACTCTGCGTTTGCATGTGGTGTAGCTGACGATAAATAACCAGCGTTGTAACAACCAAACACACCGAAATAGCAAATTGAAACACCACCAGCGATTTTCGAAGTAGTCCTCCACCCGACGTTTTAGCCAACTGCCCTTTCAGGGTTTTGATAGGGTTATAACTGGAGAGCAAAAAAGCCGTATAACCTCCCGAAAGTAAGGAGCCAAAGAGCAAAATACCCAGCCCCCATGCCGACACCGACGTAGCGCTTAAAGAGGCAAAAGACAACGGCGTCCCGATAAGTTCATTAAAAAATGGCTGAAGTAAGACTACGATTAGCAAAGCCAATCCAAAACTTAGGAGATTCACCAACAGCGATTCGCCCAAAAACTGCCGCACCAAATGGCTTTGCGTTGCGCCTACCACTTTCCGAACACCTACTTCGTTGGCACGTTTGAGCGACTGAGCCGTGGAGAGATTGACGTAGTTGAACCAACCAATGACCAAAATCAAAAACGCAATTCCGCCCAACATATAAACGTATTTTAAATTACCTTGAGTAAGGTAAGTATCGTTCAATGAAGCCGCCAAATGCACGTTTTTGAGAGGTACAAGACGAAACTTTACGCCGTCGTTTTCTTTACTGAGTTCGTTTCTTAGGGCTGTTAGTTTTTTCTCAAACGTTACAGGATTCGCCTTTCCGTTGAGTTGAAAGAATGTATTAATATACTGGTTATCAATATTTTCTAAATTAGCCCAATCGTTCCCGTGCAAGTTGGCGGGGTTACGCAAGGTTTCCAACGAAAACACCATGTCATACCGAATGTCTGAGTTGGTAGGCATATCGGCATAGACTCCCTCTACGGTAAAAGGGTTGGTGTCAAATTGATTGGAAAGCATCAACACTTTTCCCAAAGGATTTTCGGTACCGAAATATTTTTTGGCATAAGAGGCCGACAAAAACACTACGTTTGACTTTTCCAATGCTTTGGGAGCACCTGCGGTAAGTGGAAAATTGAAAAACGAGAAAAAATTACCTTCGGCGTAGCTGATGTTGGTTTCGCGAAATGCTTCGGTTTTAGCACCTTCACGCCGCACGATGCCTTGCGCCATTCCATCCGCAAAACGACAATAATTCTTGATTTCGGGGAAGCGTTGTTTGGCGCGCGTAGCCCAGCCTGGTTCTACCTCACCCCACATGCCACCTTTTACATCTTCGTTGAGCAAACGATACATGGAAGGTGCATTGACATGAAACTGGTTAAAACTCTTTTCGTGACTTACGTACTGCAAAATCAACACAAAAGCCGCGATACCCATCGCCAAGCCAGTGATGTTGATAAAACTATACACTTTGTTTCGGGCTAGGTTCCGAAAAGCGATTTTGAGGTAGTTCTGTAGCATGGGATGTTCAGGTTTACCCTCTTATTCCCAAATGCCATACCAGAAACACAATTCACTGTAAATCAATTTTTTACACCAAATTAAAGGAAACAAAAATGTCCATAAACGGACAAAATCAGTTCGTTTATGGACAGGGCTGTAGCATCGTTGCAATGCAACGATGGTGCGGTATTAGATGCGGTATTGCAATGGTAGAGACGTTGCATGCAACGTCTCTACACGACGTCGATTTATTCCGATTTCAACGATTTTACAGGATTTACCAAGGCGGCTTTGATACTTTGCGAACCAACCGTCACCAATGCAATACAGAGCGTGGCCAATCCTGCCACCACAAACATCCACCAACTTACTTCGATGCGGTACGCAAAGTGTTGTAACCAGTTGTTCATGACAAAATAAGTAATCGGACAAGCAATGAGGTTGGCCAAGAAAATCCATCCAAGAAAAGGTTTTGAAACAGTAAAAAGAAGCTCCGTCAACGACGCGCCTAACACCTTACGAATCCCAATTTCTTTCGTTTTTTGTTCCGCGATGAGCACGGCTAAACCAAATAGGCCCAAACAAGCAATAAAAATCGCCAATGCCGAAAACAAGGTCGCGATGATGTTCACTTTTCGTTCGGTTTCGTAAAGGCGTTCCAGATTTTCATCCACAAAACCATAACGACAGGTTTCTCCTTTGGCAAATCGCTTCCATGTTTTTTCCAAATGAGCCAAAGCCGCCGCAGGATTTCCCCCGCGAAGTCGCAGTGTCAGAAGACTACTCGCCTGCCGAACAGCACTCAAATGAAACGCCAACGGACGAATTTCGCGGTGCAGCGATTCGTAGTTAAAATCCTTGACCACCCCCACAATGGTAAATGTCTCTCTTTCATTTTTGTCATTGATGACCGTCAATGTTTTATTGAGCACCGAACGCGTAGGTAACTCCCTGAGAGCTGACTCATTAATGATAATCGCCGAACTATCGGTAGGAAAATCGTCAGAGAAAAACCGACCCTCTTTTAATTGTAATCCGAAAGTGGTGAAAAAATCGGTGTCAATATCCAATACTTGAAATAGGACAGGGTCGGTTGTCGCTTTTTTATCAAATAGGAAACCTTGCCCAGGAATTCCAGACGAAAACATCAGGGAACTATTGGCCACAGCTTCGATGTGCGGATTCTTTAGGAGTTCTTGTTTAAACGCGGGTATTTGCTTGCCAAGCGCATTGGCATTATCAATCGACAATAAATGTTCTTTAGCAAAACCTAAATTTTGTTCTTGAATATGGTTAAGTTGGCTTTTAACCACAATCATCCCAATAATCAACGCCGCCGAAATCGAAAATTGAACTACTACCAACGCACTCCGAAATCCGATTTTACGCTTTAGGGTTGTTTTTAGAAATATATCAATCGGTTTAAACGATGACAAGAAAAATGCAGGATAACTTCCCGCCAATCCTCCTACAATCAACGTGAAAAGAACCAGCCCAGGAATGATATAGACGTTGTCTGCCAAGCCCAATGATAATTGTCGATTTGTTAATTGATTGAACTGAGGCAAAGCCAGTTGCAGAAAGACCAACGCCAAACCTACCGCAAAAAAAGCAATCAGTATCGACTCGGCAAAAAATTGCTGCATAATAGCGCTGCGATTGGAGCCAAGCGTCTTTTTGATACCTACTTCTTTGGCTCGTTTTTCCGACCGTGCCGTCGAAAGATTCATAAAATTGATAACTGCAATCAGCAAGATGAACAACGCCACCACTCCAAAAATATAGACATACGTACTATCTCCAATCTCCACTGCCCCCCATTCCGTATTGCTGTCGATGCCGTAGTCTGTTTTGGAGTACAAATAAATAGAAGTCAGCGGTTGGGCTTTAAATTCATAGGCATTTCCACGCGCCAAAAAGTGAGCAAACGGAATCCCCAAAAGCTTTTCGGCTTGCGGTTTTACGTAACTAGAAACAAGCTGCTTTAACTTAGCCTCAAACTGTGGCGCACTGACTCCTTCTTTCAACAAAACATAGGTAGTATAATCAAGCCCAAGCCAATAATCGTTGTTTATTTCTTTGGAATAGGTGGCCATCGAGAGCAAAAAATCACAGCGGAAATGCGATTTTTTAGGAAAATCTTTCATAACTCCCGTCACCAAATACGAAGAGTTACCGTCCACCTGTAGCGTTTTCCCAACGGGATTTTCCGTCCCAAAATACTTGGCCGCTGCGGTTTCTGTCAAAACTACTTGGTTGGGGCCACTCAATGCCGTTTTAGCATCTCCATAAACGAACGGGAAAGAAAACAGGGAAAAATAAGTCGAATCGGCGGTATAGATTGCCCCCTCGCGGAAGGTTTTATCGTTATACCTCAGCACGTGTTGTCCAAAATACCCAATGCGGGTATAAGATACTACTTCGGGAATGTCTTTGAGCAAAGCTGCTCCCAACGGCGGTGCCGACTTGGCATTGTTGGTTTCCTGTCCGTTTATATCCGAATGAACGTACACGCGATACAGTCGATTGGCATTTGTATGAAACGTATCATAGTTTAATTCGTCAAGAACAAACAACGACAACGTCAGAAAACATACAATTCCGAGTGCCAACCCAAGGATGTTGAGTGCCGAGAATAGTTTGTTGGCTTTCAGGCTACGCCAAGCAATTTTGAGGTAATTTCGTACCATAAATTATTCGGATTTTAACGATTTTACAGGATTTACCAAGGCGGCTTTGACCGATTGAAAGCTAATGGTGACCAACGCAATGACGATGGCAATCAGGCTTACCCACACAAACGTCCACCCACTGATGGTAATGTGATAAGCAAACGACTCCAACCAGCGATTTAAGGCATAGTAAGCCAACGGTGAGGCAATCACAATGGCCAAGGCCACCAATTTTAAAAAGTCTTTGGACAAAAGCGTTAAAATACCCACCACAGATGCCCCCAACACTTTTCGGATGCCAATTTCTTTGGTGCGTAGTTCGGTCGAAAAAGTGACCAAACTAAACAACCCCAAGCACGACACAAAAATCGTGAGGAACGCAAAGGCATTGAACAACGTCATCGTCAGGCGGTCTTTCTGGTATTCTTTTTCGAGGGTATTATCCAAAAATGAATACTCAAACGGCTCAAAAGGATAGTGCTTTTGCCAAACGGCTCGGAGCAAAGGCAGTTGTTCGGGGCTGGTTTTGAGCATCAGCGTATTGGGTGGGTTATCGTTCCAAACCATCGCTAAGGGCTCTACCAAATTGTGCAACGATTTAAAATGGAAGTTTTTGACCACCCCAATCACCGTTCCTTTTTTATTTACTCCTTCTATTGGTTGCCCAATCGGCTGTTTCCAACCGCTCATTTTTACAAAAGCCTCATTGACAATAAAACCGCTTCGTTTGTCCGAAGGATGGGCAGACGAAAAATTGCGGCCTTGTGCTAATGTAAGTTCAAGCGTGGGAAGATAATGATCATCAACAAAAAGGAACAGGGTCATCACCTCTCTTGCTTTGCCATTGACAGTAAAATCGGTCGAAGCCAACGACGCAGGTTCAAACCCAGAACCCGCCGTGATGTTGGAAATAGTGGGATATTTTTTCAAACTAGCCGCCAGCGCGTACCCTTTCATCTGAGACAGCGAATCGGCGGGGAGTTGTATCGTCAATACCTTATTTTTGTTAAAACCCAACGAATGGTTTTGCAAGAAATCCATTTGTTTGTACATCACCAACACGCCCGCAATCATCCCAACGGCCAGCATAAACTGAAAAACGGTGATTGTTTGCCGCAGTTGAAAACCGCCACTCGTTTGATGAACCCCTCCGCGCAGCGCCTCCGCAGGACGAAAAGCCGAGAGCACAAAAGCAGGGTACAACCCTCCGAGCAAGGTGGTGATAACCAGCCCAACGGCCGCCCATATCCCCAGTTCAATACCCGTAATTTGAAATTGAGTTTGGAGCAAATCGTTCATCAAAGGAATCGCAATCTGCAAAAGCACCAGGCCAATCACGACCGAGAAACTACTAATCAGCAGTGATTCAAACAAAAACTGCCAAATCAATTGAGAACGCAAAGCCCCGTTGGCTTTCCTGACGCCCACTTCTTTGGCGCGTTCGGTCGCTCGAGCCGTCAGAAGGCTGATGTAATTGAGTAAGGCAATGACTAAAACAAACACGGCCAAAAAAGAAAATAAATACCCGTATTGTTTGTTGCCTTTGGGGGTGTCTTCCAACTTGCCTTGGCTGTAATGGACGTCGGTCAGCGCCTCCGCTCGAAACTCCAGCGAATAGTCTTCCGAATCCATTTTCGTCAATTCTGGCTGAATGTAACGCCGACTGATGTTGGCCATTTTTTTCTCAAAAGCGGCGTTATCGGGCATTCCACGGAATAAAACAAACGTGTAAGCAGAAAGGTCGTTGAGCCAAGAGCTTCCCTTGTCAAAATCGTGAGAAAGAAGTGCTTTGATTTTTAAATCGGTATTGGTCGGTAACTCCGCCATCACACCCGTAATTTGATAAGGCTGCTTGTTGATTTGTACGGTTTTTCCCAAAACATCGGTAGTACCAAAGTATTTTTTGGCCAATGTCTCCGTAAGTACAACGGTTTGGGGCTGGGTCAGGGCTTGACGGGCATCTCCTGCTACCAACGGAAAGGTAAACACGTCAAAAACCGAGGCATCGGCATAATACACGTCTGACTCGTTGTATAATTTAGTGCCTTGGCTAAACGTAGCAGCCATCGACTGAAACCGAACGGCTTTTTCTATTTCAGGATAGTTTCGGTTCAAAAAAGGAGCCAAGATATTAGGCGTATTGGCCAGCTCCATCGGGGCTTCGGGGGTCTTTAAATGAGACGTAACCCGCACAATCCGCTGGGCTTTTTGGTGAAAAACGTCGTAGCTTAACTCATGACGAACATAAATTGCCATCAAAGCACAAGCGGCTAGTCCTATCGACAGCCCAACGATGTTAATGCTTCCGTACAGTGCATGACGTCTGAGGCTACGAAGGGCAATTTTGAAGAAATTGAAAATCATACGTTAGACAGGGAAGAAAGGGTGGTTGATAGAAAATGCAGAAAAGTGCCGTTGTTGCGACACTTTTCTGTCCTATTTTCTTTACTGTACTTAAAATGAATGAAAGGCTGTATGAATGTTGTTATTTGTTCTTCCAAAGCTATGCCAGCCACATAACCAATTAAATAACAATCAATTACAAGTCCATAAAAACAAAAAAGTGTCCGAATGTGGACACTTTTCGTACGGGAGTGGACAATGAGATAGTTAATCTTTTTTACCGCATTCACCTTTGGTATAATTGGTAATACCGACGCTCGCCGCCGCACAGGCGTTGCCGTAGGTCTTGCCGTTGCATCCACAGACGGGGTCGTACTGCATCGTACAAATCATGCCGTTATTTGGCTTTTCGACACACTCACTTGCTATTTCTTCTTTTTGGCACCCTACCAATCCTGCAAGCACCAGCGCCACAAATATTGATTTTTTCATCGGTATGACTGTTTATTTGGAGTTATGACGCTTTTCGGCACAAAAAGGTTGGAACAAATCATCACTATTCGGTTCGGAGAGATTCGACGGGATTGACCAACGCCGCTCTGGTAGCGTAGTAAGCGATTGCCCCAATGGCCACCACCAGTACAATGCCAAAGAATAAGCCCATCAAACCAATATTTAGTCCTGCATAGAAGGTGAACATCTTATTCATAAACATATTTTCGACCAACCCAATCGGCAAGGCAACCACCGCCGCGATAAATAACAGTTTCAAAAAGCTCCACGACAAAATCCGAACGATTTCCCACACACTCGCGCCCATCACTTTACGAACGCCAATTTCTTTGTAGCGTTTTTCGGTGCTGTAAGTCACCATACCCAACAAGCCTAGCAACGCAATCACAAAGATAATGACCGACGCCAAGCCCATCATTTTCATGTCTTCGGCGGGATAATAGCGGTCGTACAGTTCTTTTTCGTACCACGAATACCCCAATTCTTTATAAGGGCTGTATTTTTTCCAAAGGGCTTTCATGTCGGCCAAAAACGCTTCTTGGTTGGCTTGTGGGTTTATTTTTACCGACACCATCGAAAACTGCGCAGGATTGTAATGAAATACCAACGTCTCTTTCTGGTATTGGTAATGAAAATGGCAAAAATCTTTGACTACCCCCACCACTTGCAAGGGAGTTGTTCCATTGATAAACACCTGTTGTCCAATGGCTTCTCGTGGCGTACCGAGCCGCAAACGCCGCACCCCCGTTTCGTTGAGCAGCACAAAATGCCCCGCCGAATCGTTTAGGGCAACGGGCAAATTTTGTCCCGCTACCAGCGTTAGCTTCATATTTTCAATAAAATTTTTGTCCACCGAGTAATAATACGTCGGCACATTTGCATCTTTTTCGTGCACCTTGATGACTTGCTGCGACGGTACACTTCCAAAAGGCATCGACACAAGACCTACTTTCTCCACGTCTTTGTGTTTGCTGATTTCGTCCTTCAACAATCGGTAATTCTGATCGGCCAGCGATAGGTTAAAAATTCCTTTTCGGTTGAAGTTATCGTTTTCAGTCGCCATGTAGCTGAACTGGTTGTACATGTGGCCAATCATAAACATAAAGCCCAGCGTTGCCACAAACTGAATTACAATCAGGGTTTTACGAAAATTGACTTTCCCAAAAGAAACGGGGCCTAAAACGCCTTTTAGCACCAGCGCTGGCTGAAATTTTGATAAAATCAGGGCAGGCAATGCCCCTGCCAAAATGCCCACTAGCAACGTAAAGGCCACAAAAACGCCACCAATCAAGGTGCTGTTTTCGACCTCCCAAGTCAGCCATTGCACATATACGTATTGTTTCATCAAATACAGCAACACCAACCCAACCCCAAAGGCAAAAAATGCGATGATGACGGCTTCGCAAATAAACTGAAACACCAACTGCAACCGAATAGCACCCATTACTTTACGAACCCCCACTTCTTTGGAACGGCTCAATGACCGCGCCAACGTCAGGTTGGTGTAATTGAACCCTGCCAACAGCAAAATCATCAACGGAATCCCAAAATTGAAGTAAATATCCTGCATGGAATCTACGTACGGGTTATAGCGCAATTCCTCTACGCTTGGCGATATATCGGCCAATGCTTGTTTACGAAATACATTGCTCTTTTTGGCTGCCACAAGATTAATGTTGGTCTTTTTGGCCACCGCCCCCAGTGCCACCTCCAAAGCGTTGGGCGCTGCATTGGGCTGGAGCCGCACAAACGTATGGGTTTCGTAGGTGCCCCACGAAGCGGTTTGTTTGGCGTCAGGGCGTTTTTTGTCAAATGTCGCCATCGATACCATCACATCACTTCGGAACTGGGTTTGCTTTTTGAAGGGTTTTAATACGCCCGTCACGGTCATGGCGCCGTAGGTAGCGTGCACCAATGTTTGCCCGATGGGATTGGCCTTGTCAAAAAACTTTTTAGCACCCTCTTCGCTCAATATCAAAGTATTGGGCGCAACGGGCACACTTCCTTTGGCCAACGTAAAACCAAATACCTCAAAGAAAGTAGGCTCAACGTACAACGTGTTGACCTGCAGCGATTTAAAAGGCGTGTTGAGTTCCCAACCAAAATCTCGTACCACTTTGGTCGCTTTTTCGATGTGGGTGTAGTTGTTTTTTAATTCATCCGACAACAAATAAGGCGATGACGCATACTTCGTAACGGTTCCGTCTCGGGTGACTTCGTTGGTTAAGATTCGGTAAATGCGGTCGGAATGAGGGTGAAAATTATCAAACTCAAACGTGCTTTGAAGGTGTATCAAGGCCAAAAGGGCAAACGGAATGGCAAGCCCCAGCCCCATGATGTTGATGAACGAAAAAAGTTTGTTTTTCCAGAGATTCCGAAAAGCTATTTTGAGGTAGTTCTGTAACATATTAAGGTTGTTTAGCTATTCTTGTCACAATGATTTTTAAATCGCGCACTAGCCGTCGTATCGCGGTTGTGAGCAACCGCTTGCACCGTGAGAGCGGTTGCTCACAACCGCGACGTGTTCGTTACTCAAAACCGATTTGGAGATAAAACACATCGACGAATAACTCCCTATTGGGGTAAGGAGCTATTCAGATTTCAATGCTTTTACGGGATTTGTTAAAGCCGTTTTAAACGACTGGTACCCTACGGTCAAAAGCGCAATCAATAAGGCCGCTGCCCCCGTTGCCACAAACATGCCCCAACCAATGTCAATCCGATACGCAAAATCGGCTAACCATCTGTCTATCAAATAATACCCAATGGGCGAAGCAATCAGGAGCGCTATCGCCACAAGTTTCAAAAAATCTTTGGATAAAAGAGCCGTTACCGAAAAAACCGAAGCGCCCAACGCTTTCCGAATACCGATTTCTTTGGTGCGCTGCTCCGACATAAACAAAGCCAAGGCAAACAATCCCAAACAACCAATAAACAAAGCCAACCCCGTAAAAACCATGATAATAGAAGCCGTGTGTTGTTCGGAACGGTATAAATTGGCAAACGACGCATCCAAGAAATCGTACTCAAAAGGCACGTTAGGAATCGCCCGTTTCCACATGTCAGTGGCTTTCTGAATCGTAGCCTTTTCGGTTCCTAGCTGTAGGCGAACGGCGAGGTAAGAACCCCACGTTCGGTACGTTTTTGATGACTCGTGAAAAAGCGCCGTCGGGTCTATCACCGTCCGCACCGACCCCAAATGAAAATCTCGCATGACGCC
The DNA here is from genome assembly GCF_000482465.1 of Runella limosa DSM 17973. GTDB lineage: Bacteria > Bacteroidota > Bacteroidia > Cytophagales > Spirosomataceae > Runella > Runella limosa. The sequence goes on along the minus strand of NZ_KI519420.1, from coordinate 75,833 downwards.
TATCACCTGAAAACGCTGGTTTGCATTGCCTGGGTACCGCATCCATTTTCCAATGGGGTTTTTCCAACCAATGGCTTTCACCGCCGTTTCGTTCAGAATCACCGACGCCGAGTCGGCAGGGCTATTGGGGCGAAAGTTGCGTCCTGCAATGATTTCTAGTTTTAAGGTAGGCACAAAATGCTCGTCGGTCATAAACGAACTTATGGGTAAGTTTTGAACCACGGCATTGGCTTGTTCGCCCTGTTCGGGTTCGTAAAAATCACCAAAACTCCCCAACGAAGGCAAAAAGGTAGAATGAGTAGCTTCGGTGACTTCGGGGAGCTGTTTGAGTTGTTGACGAAACACCTCCCGCTCCGACAGATTGGCAAAATGTCGCCCGTTTTTGATAATCAACACATTTTCTTTTTCCATTCCGAGTTTGGAATGTTGGCCAAAATAAAGCTGACGGTACATGGCCGTCACGCCCAACATGAGCACAATCGCCACCGAAAACTGAAGCACCACCAAGCCGCTCCGCACCAAGCTAAAACCGCCGTTGGCACTACCCGTCGATTTCTTCATGCTATCGGTGGTTTTGAAACGCGACAGGTACAACGCAGGGTACAAACCTGCGACCAAACCTGTTATGATTGGCAACGCCACGATAATGCGCATCACCTCCATAGAAAAGAGCGCATCGGGCGTAAAGGCAATTTGGGTCAATTGGTTAAACAAGGGCAATACACTCCATGTGGCTACCGCTGCCAATAAAAATGCCACACCACTCAGCAGCGAAGACTCAACCAAAAATTGTCCTACCAAGCTGCCTTTTGAAGAACCCAAGGCTTTACGAACCCCGACTTCTTTGACACGTTTCATAGACCGCGCCGTCGATAGATTGATAAAGTTGACACAGGCCAACAACAAAATGATAAGCCCACCAAGGGCAAGCATCCGAACTTGGTTTCCGTCACCTATCGTAGTGAGGCGACTTGATAACTGCGGATAACCCAAGTGAAGTTTTGTCAACGGCAACAACCGAATATCGTATCGGTCGCCGCGTTTGAGTTGTTCTTCAAAATTCTGCCCTACCCGCTGAAAAGCCGAAGGCGCGTGTTTGCGCACCATGGCAGGTAGCTTGGTTTCAAGGGCGGTAATGTTGGTTTCGGTCAACGGTTGACGAAATTTCACCCACGTATCCACCTGTAGCCATATCCAGCTCCACATAAAGTTTTCAACCACCCGAAAATCTTTGATGGGAGCCAAAAAACCAAAGTTAAGCGAAGCGTTTGTGGGCAGATCTTTGACGACTCCCGTTACCTTAAACAAGCGATCGTTAAGCGAAAGCGATTTCCCCATGGCCTGCGTTGTTCCGAAGTACTTTTGTGCCATTTTTTCGGTCAAAACAAGGCTTAACGGCGCATTGAGTGCATTTTTATCGCCTTGTACCATCGAAAATTCAAACAACGACAAAAAGGTAGAATCAACGGCCAACGCATTGGATTCACTAAAAACGATGCTTTCCGCCCCTTCGCTTTGACGAATTAGGACATCGCCTAGCGCAAACGTCCGTGCCGTCATTTCGACTTCTGGGTATTCGGCCAAACGCATTCCCAATGGCGGTGGCGTGTTGGTGGTTACGCCTTCGGTATCGCCCATTTTCAAGTCCAACGCCGCCGCTGCAATGCGGTTGGCAGGTGGCAAAAAAGTGTCGTATTGTTTTTCGTGAAAATAGTAGGTCGCCAAAAGCCAACACGCTACCATCCCAATGGTCAATCCAACGACATTGACCAGCGTATAAAACGGCTGTCGAACCGCGTTTCTAAAAGCCAGCTTTAAATAGTTGGTTATCATAAGATTATTCCGTTTTTAAACTTTTGACGGGGTTAGAAAGGGCCGCTCCAATGGCTTGAATACTCACCGTCGCAAAGGCGATACCCACCGCAATGAGACCAGTTACGACAAAAATCCACCAGTAAATTGGAGTTCGGTAGGCAAAATCAGCAAGCCAAGCATCCATAGCCCACCACGCCAACGGCGACGCAATGACGATGGCAATGGTCACCATTTTGAGGAAGTCAATCGACAATAACAGCGTAATACTACCCACCGACGCTCCCAACACTTTGCGGATACCCACTTCTTTGGTACGTTGCGAAATCACCATAATGGCAATGGCAAATAACCCCATGCACGAAAGCAAAATCGCCAACGTAGCCGCACTAAAAAACATTTGTGCCATGCGGGATTCGCTTTTGTATTGGTTTTCAGCATTTTCATCCAAAAACGACCCTTGAAATTCCGATTTTGGGGCGATTTCGTGGTAGGTTTTCTTCAACAAAGCGATGGTTTCTTCGGTATGGTCAGGGGCAATTTTTATGAACAAATAATTCAACCCAAAGCCATTCATGAAGAATGTAACGGGTTCTATTTCGCGGTGAAGTGATTCAAAATGAAAGTCTTTGACCACTCCTATGACTTTTTCCTTACTCTCCGTATTGAGGATAACGCCTAGTGGATTTTTGACGCCCAATTGTTTGGCCATCGTTTCGTTGATAACCACCGAGTTGACGGTATCGGTAGGATATGCTTCCGAGAAATCGCGGCCATCTATCAATTTTAAGCCCAACGTTTTCACGTAGTCGTAGTCGGCAGTACGCATGTTGGTCTGAATGGTACGGCCATTTTGTTCAAACCCTAACATTGATTTAGAAAAAGACCCGTCTAACCCGCGTCCCAAATTGACATCACAGCCCGTCATGCTATAAATGCGCGGCTGCCCCGCCAAACGGTTCCGAAAATGCTGCAACAAGCGCTTGCCAGACACCTCATTCCCAATCGGAATGCTATATACTTCGGACGTACTGAAACCCAGTGGTTTGTCGCGCAAAAATTTAATTTGAGTCCACACAATCATCGTACACGCAATGAGCAACACGGCCATAGCAAACTGAAACACGATGAGCGAATTACGAATTCCCCCCGAACGGCTACTGAGTTTGATTTTACCTTTCAGTACTTCAATCGTATTAAAGCGGGTAACGGCCCACGCAGGATAGCCGCCCGCAATGAGCGTAATAAAGGCAAAACAACCCAACATGGCTACCAGCAAGATGGGCTCGGTCATGGTTTTGAGCGTGATGCTGGTTTTAAAAATCGCGTTATATTGGGTATTCAGCAAATACGCAATCGCGATACCAAGCCCAAAGGCAAACACACAAATGATAAATGCTTCACCCCAAAATTGACCTACAATTTGGGTTTTAAGCGCTCCAAGGGCTTTGCGCATTCCTACTTCTTTGGCCCGCCCGAACGATTTTGCGATGGACAAATTGACAAAATTGATGGCCGCAATTAGTAAAATCACGATGCCCACAATCAACAACACATACGGGAAGAACTTGTTGATGGCGCGGCCTCGTCCTCCTACTTTGGTGTCAAAATGCGTATCCGACAACTTCATAATTCGGTTACTCATTACCTCGCCGCGTTCGTCTATTTTTGCACCTTCTTTTTTAAGCTGCTCGATGCTGCCTTTGTAATATTTGGCCGTAAAAGCCTTTAACCCTTTCTCAAATGTATCTGGATTGGTTCCTTCTGCCAATTGGATGTACAACGCATTTTGGCTTGCATCCCAGCGATCTTTGTTGTTGTTATACTCGCCTAGGTTCTCCATCCGCACCAACATTTCGTTGGAAATACTGGTATTCTCTGGGCCTTTTTCAAGGATACCACTTACCACAAACGCATGAGGTAGATTGTCATAAATCAAGGTAACGGTTTTTCCCAAGGCGGGTTGTTCCCCAAAAATACTTTTGGCCACATCCTCCCGCAACACCACGTTGCTCAACTCGCTCAATGCCTTATTGGGATCTCCTTGGAGCAATTGATACCCAAACATTTTGAGATAATCTTCATCCGTGAACGCCATGCCTTTGTTAATAAGTTTGTCATCTTTTAACACTTGACCTGGACTTGTCACGATGCGTGTGGCAGCTTTTACCTGTGGGTAATCGGATTTGAGGGCAGTCCGCATCGGTAGCGGCATGGTATTGCCGTATTTGGTTTCTTCGGCATTGTTGATTTTGTCATAAACCCGATAAATATCTCCCTTTTTTTCATGAAACATATCGTAGGTGAGCATGTCGTAGGTAGTCAAAAACAACAAACTACTAACGCCAAACGCTACTGACATTCCAATGAGGTTGATGAACAAATAGGTTTTGTTCTTCCACAAGTTTCTAAGGGCAATTTTTAGGTAATTTTTAAGCATGGCTTACTGAGATATGTGTTTTTTTACGTCACTATTTTTGGAGAAACAACGCGTGTTGCCTTTCTAAATCTTCTTTTTTGACAAAGGTAATAGGCACAAATTCGTCCGTAGGAGCTCCTATGTAATACAATGACCAATCGTGGTCATACGATGAAAGAATATGCCGCAGGCAGTCGGCACGGTCAACGCTGGGCAGGCCGCATTCATCCCAATAAAACAATTCTACACGGTAATGCAGGGCTTGCTTTTGACCATTGATAGTTACCTCAATTTCAATGTCTTGCTTCCCTAGCTGGGTCGGAATCGGAATTGCAATGTGTGCCATGTCGTTAAGGATTTAGAAGTGAATACAAAAAAGGTGAAAGTAGAATCAGTTCTTTTTTCCTGACAAAAGTCACTTGTATCGACTTGTCGGTAGGTAATCCGATGTAATACAGCGACCAATTTTGGTCATACGTTGAAATAATGTGGTTCAAGCAATCGGCACGGTTGGCGGGAGGCACCCCGTATTCATCCCAATAAAACGACTCGACCCGATAGTGCAAAGCCTGCCGTTGCCCATTGATGCTGACCTGTACATCAATGTCTTGTCGTTCAAGGTTCGACGGAATCGGTATAGCGATATGTGCCATAGGGGAAATACTGTTTCATGTCTTAATCTACAGCACGGGGCAATACTTATGCCACGATTCTATTTTGCTAAAAATCAAAAAGTTATGTAAATGTATGAACGCAAAAATGTCCGTAAATGGACGATTTTTCGTTCACTTACGGACAGGAGTTTTTTTTGTTAATCGTATTTCTGCGACCATATAAGACACATAAGAGATTATAAGCTAGCTAGGCTCTCAGCAACTTATATGCTCTTATATGTCTTATATGGTTCAAAAAACTACTTCGCTTTGCGGATATAAATATTACCGTGCATGTTTTTCATCATCACTTCGCTACCGCCACCGTTGACCTTGCCTTGAATCCAGTCGTCGATGCTTACTTTGTACATGCCGTCTTTGGTGACTTTGTTGGATTTTGGCTCGCTTTTGTCGGCATCCACGTCAAAATCGCTGTAAATCTCGCCACGGTCAGATTTGAGTTTTACGTTAAACTTCGCCGAAGGTGGGAACGTCACGTCGATGCGACCGTTGAGCGAGGTAAAAGCCATCGGAGTATCGGAGGTCACGCTTTTGAAATTGGCTTTCACTTCGCCATTGACCGTCGTAGCTACCGCCGAACCCGACACGTTGGTGAGGGTAATGGCGCCGTTCACGTTGTTCACCTCCAACGTCCCCGTTACATTTTCAACCACAATATCCCCTTGATTGATGGTGCCTACTTGCAGCGAAAACTGCTGAGGAACCTTGATGGATAGCTCCACTGGGCGCTTCATCAAATTGGAGGTCACCTTTACGTGGTTATTGCGTTCTTCGGCGGTGAGTTCAATCCCCCCACGGCTTGTCAATTTTTTCATGCCCGTAGCCAGTTCATCGTTTTTGCCTTCGGTTTTCTTGCCGTTGTAGGCTTCAACTGTGGCGTCGATGATGACGTCTTTGCCCGAATGTCCCGTAATTTTGATGGAACCGCTGATAATTTTTAGCTGCAAACTACCTGGCTTAGAAGGGTCTGAAAGTGGAACGACCAATTGTTCCTTGATTTCTCCTTGGGCGAAGGTCGGTGTTGCGAGGTTCATGGCTGCAAGTGCAACCACCGCAAAAATGGTTTTGATACTGGTTTTCATACAATTATGATTGTTTCTTGATATAAATATTTCCGTTAAATGTTTCAAAGCGGAACAGCTTTCCGCCGTTTCCAATCCGAACCGATGTTTCGGTATTAAGCTTATAGACCGTGGTTTTATCGCCTCGTTGTTCCTGATTTTTTACCACTTTCACGGGTAAGGTTTCTACATTGTCAAAGTCGGTGTAAAATTCACCTCGGAAGCTTTTAAACTCGCAGTCGGCCGACAATGCAGCGGGGTAACTGATACGGATATCGCCGTTGAGGGTTTTGTACGAAGACTGGCCTGGCGGAATAGCCGTGTAGTTGGCGTCCACGTTGCCGTTGACGGTTCGTAACTTAGTCGCGCCTTTGACATTTTTCAACGTAATGGCACCATTTACGTTTCCAACCTCCAGCATCCCTGTCACGTCGCTCACCAGTACGTCCCCACCGTTGACGGTCGATACGTGCAGGTTCATCGAATAAGGCACTTTCACCTTAAAATCCAAATTGTAGCGGTATTCGATGTGCCGATTGTTGTTGCGGTCGTTCCAGCTACGGTTAGGGCGCGAATCAAACGGTTCGATGATGTAGGCCATCACAGTATCCGCTTTTTGTTCCAATACAAACTTAAATTCTGCTTTTCCTTGCTCCAAAATTTCGCTGGTTTTGCCCGAAATGGTTTTGTCCACGTCGATGATTACCTTATCACCAGAATACCCTTCAACTTTGATGGAACCGCTGATGTTGTAAATGGTCAAGGTGCTACTGGCCGCATTTTGTGGCAAAGTAAACTCTTTGGTTGTGTGTTCTTTAAATTCTTGATTTTGAGCGGAAGAATGGGCACAAGAGAGCACCACTCCCACTAACAAGGGGAGAATGATTTGTTTCATGGCTATACAGATTGGATGGTTAAATTATGATAAGTCTTTGATGGTTTGTTGAAGTTTGCTTTTCACCAAATCGTTTAAGTCATCGCGGCGAAGCATTTGTTTGAAGGCTTTAATAGAGCGTTTTTCTTGGAGTTTTACCATCACGTCGGCCAGCGCCACTTGTACCAAAGGTGATTCTTGTTTTGTCAACGACAGCACCAACCCTTGCCGAACGTCGGGGTCATGGGCCAGTTCGGCCAATGCCTCCAGCGTTACGAGGCGCACGTTTACGTTCGGGTCGTTGTTGAGCGTTGTGAAGAGCGCTTGTACTACTTTGTCGTCCACATCCGTAATTTCTTTGGTATAACTCACCGCTTTCAGGCGCTCGCTGGCCGATGGATTGTCAATCAGCGAAAGCATCATCATCTGACGCATTTCTTGCACTTCTTTGGTGAGGGTGTCCATTTTTTCTTGATACGCTACTTCTTTGGGACGCATCAGAAAATACCCGCCCAGCACGCCCACACTCATCAAACACACACTATAAGCCACCCGCAAGGCCAAACGAGGCGTCCAGAGTTGTTGTATTTTCTCAAAAACCTCCTTCCACTGACTCCGACTCGATGGGGCTTCGGTTTGTTTATAGGTTTCAAGCATGGCATAAAACCCTTCGCGCATTTGCTCGGTGTTGGCTTTGGGTGCGGGGACTTTTCCCATGAGCTGCCACAGTTGGCGGTCGGCTTCAAACGCGGCTTTGCACTCGGCGCACTCTTTCAAATGAATATGTATGGCTGTTTGTTCGGACTCCGTTAGTTCGTTGGTCAGCCAGCCCGTTAGCCGTTCTTTTGCTTGTTCACAGTTCATGAGCTTTGCTTCCTTTTTCTGATGTCAAAAAATTCTTTTTCAATTCTCCCAGCGCTCGGTGTACCCGTACTTTCACTGCGCCTTCGGTAATGTTCAGAATACGCGCAATTTCTTCGTATTTTAATTCTTGGTATCGGCTCAAAACCAACACTTCGCGGTGATCGGGACTAAGCCGCGCCATGGCTTGTTGCAAGGCATCCAATTCTTGTTCTTTTTCCAGTTGTTCATCGGCGGCGATTCCTCCTCCAAGGCGATCCGACAAGTCGGCAATATCGTAGGCGCGTCCGCCCCAGCGTTCTTGTTGACGAAACGAATCATTCAAAATATTCCGCGCCAAATGATACATCCACGTTCTGAACTCTCCGTCGCCGTTAAACGTATGTCGGTACTTGAGCATTCGGTAAAATACATTTTGTACCAAATCTTCGCAAGCGTGGGCTTGCCCCGTCATGTGGTATAAAAAAGCGAATAACGGCCGATGGTAGCGCTCAAAGAGCAGTCCCATCTTGTCCAAATCTCCCGCTTTTACTTTAAGCATGAGTGCGTTATCCGATAGTGTATTCAAGCGATGATGGCTGTTTGTAGGTGATTTGTACGTGGAAACTCCTGAAGTGAAAGAAGGTTACAGGAAAATTTTATTTTTTTTCTAAAAAGGTTAGACTTCTGCGAAGTCATTCCTTTTGTTCCAATAATCTCTTCAATGCCCGTTTTCCATCCTCATTCTTGGGTGATAATACGATGGACTTTTGATACATGGCAATGGCCGCTTCTTTCTTGCCGCTTTGGGCCAACGCCTGCGCGTAACTGTCGTAAGTATTACCGCTTTTTGGATAAAGCAACGTATTAATTTTAAATACTTCCAATGACAATTCATGATGATTGGGGAAGGGAGCTTTGAGCAAATCATAACCTAAGCGATTCATTTCCAGCTCATCCACGTGATAATTTGCACTATCATTCTTTAATTGATTAAACATAGCGGCGGCGGCGTCAATGCCTTTTGTGACCAACACCTCCCCATAGCGCTTTGCCAATGATTGAGTGAGCCGAACGGGTAAAGGTGGACTTCCGTTCAACATGTTGGAAATAGAAACCATGACTTGTATCGGATTATTGTCAGTGTTGTCATAAAAGATAATAGTCTGTTTTTTAGTGAGGTTTCGATGCAGAAAAGTAGTGAGACCAACAATACGCCCATCGTGAAAAATAGATGTATCCACGGGTTGTGTCTTGCTTGTATATACATTCCAACCGAAGCCATAGGAACGCGTGCTGCTGCCCATGCGAAACGGCTTTCCATCATTCAAGGTAACGGGCGTAAAGGCAGCATCCATCAATGCCAAAGGGATAAGCTTACCCACGGCAAAAGCTTTATCAAAACTCCATAAATCTTCTAAAGTACTTACTATATTGTTAGGGCCTATCAAGCTGCCTAAATGATAGTATGTATAGTGTTTCACAGGATTCAGCGAATCAACGTTGTGGTACGTCGGGCTATAAAAATTGGGCAAAGAATAACGCAATGTATTCACCATGCCAGCTTCTCGAACATACGTTTTGTTCATCCCAGCGGGCGTGAAAACATTCTTTTTCATATAGGCAGCAAAAGAGGTTTGACTTATCTTCTCCACCAACATAGCCAACAAGAAATAATTAGCATTATTATATTGCCAGCGACTTCCCTCAGTAAAGTTCAACGGTTTTTTCAAGGTGAGTAGATGTTCGTATGCTTTCTGATTACTAATAATCTCATTTGGATGTGCTTTAATATATTCATCTTCGTACTGTTCTACCACAGGAATGCCCGAGGTTTGAGTTAATAAGTGGCGAATTGTAATACCTGAGTATAAAAAAGTGGGAAAATAGGTAACAAAAGTATCTTCTAGTCTTAGCTTTCCTTTTTGTACTAATTGTAGCACAGCAATGGCCGTAAAAGGTTTGGCTAAAGAAGCCAAGTTAAAATGAGTAGTATCGGTATTGGGAATGCCACGCCCAAAATCAGCATATCCTACTGATTTTTTATAAATAACTTTTCCCTCTTCGGCTACCAAAACACTGCCATTGAATAAATGATGCGTGGCCAGTGATGTTATAAAAGAATCTATGCGGGCTACTTTTTTACTCATAAGAGTTTCATTCTGAGCAAAGCCGAAGCGAACAGTAATCAAAAGCAATAAAACCTGACGGATAATGAAAATGATTTTCTTTTTCATACAAAATAATAGAGAATGGTTTTGGAAAATTTGTATGTGGAAACTTCTGTTACCGAAGAAGGTTACAGATCCACCTCAACTTCTTTGAGTTTCAGGTTAAACGCATTTAAAACACATAGAGCACACTAGAATAGACACATAGAAAACATAGCTATGTAGTCACCCACAACATTTTGCAGATAAATTCAAAAAAAGTTACCAATCACTTGTAATGTTTTTTCGGCTCGCTCGTCTATGCTTTTGAAATGGAACTCAAAGCGTTTACCCAACTCATCCTCCCGACGCAAGGCCGCCTTTTTAGGTTGGCCAAGTTGTTTCTTCACAACCGCGAAGAAGCCGAGGATACGTTGCAAGAAGTATTGATGAAGCTTTGGTCCCATCGTCAACAGTTAGAATCGTACCAAAACGTAGAAGCGTTTGCCGTACAAATGACCCGCAACCTCTGCCTCGACAAGCTCAAATCAAAAGAATGGCAAAGTCGCGCAGGGGAAGCCAATTGGGAAGACGTAGAAGAGCAGAAAGTATCGCCCTACCAGCAGGTGGAGCTATCAGACAGCGCGGCGCTGATGCGCAAACTGATAGACGAATTACCCGAAACGGCCAAGCTGATTCTGCATTTGCGCGACGTAGAGGAGTACTCTTTTGAGGAAATAGAGCAAGTAACGGGGATGAACGTCAACCACATTCGGGTAGTGTTGTCGCGAGCGCGGAAAGAGGTACGGGATAAGTTTTTAAAAATTCAGGCGTATGAATCTGGACATTGAACAATTGATAGAAAAATATTACGAAGGCGAAACAACCTTGGAAGAAGAGCAACAATTACGCGCTTTCTTTTTGAGCGAAAATGTTCCTGCTCACCTAGAAAACGAGGCCAAGCAGTTTCGGTATTTTGCCCAAACGCGCAAAGAACAGCCTTCGGCGGGAGTGAGTTATCGCGCGGTGACACAACTTAGCAAACGAAGCAAGGTGCGCTCGTTGAACTCGTGGGGCTTACGAATCGCCGCCAGTCTGACTTTGTTGGTGGTAGGTTTTGGGGCGGGGATTTGGTACACGCACCGCCAAGGAGGGCTTTTGGAAGAAAATAGCCAAGTGGCTGAAATGAAAAAAACCTTACAAGCTCCTGAGCAAACGTCGGCGAGTGAACGCATTTTGGCCGTCAATCAGAGTTACGAATTGGCGCAAGGCGACGAAGAAATTACGCAGATTTTGCTCAATACCATGAATTTTGACGAAAACGTCAACGTCCGTCTCGCGGCTTGCCAAGCGCTGCAACGCTTTGAAAATGAGCCGATGGTGCGCGAAGGGCTGATTCAATCATTAAAAATTCAAACCGACCCGAGTATCCAATTGGCGCTCATCGAGGCATTGGTACTGATGAAAGAAAAACGAGCGGCCTCCGAAATGCTCCGTTTGGCGCAAAATCAAAAAGTACTGGAAATTGTACGCCTCAAAGCCGAAGAAGGGGTTTTCCACCTAAAACAAGAAAAACAAACGAATAATACCTAACAATTAACGGTGCGTAAGCACTCAAAAACCATGAAATCAACCGTGTTAGTATGCGCCCTGTGGATGGGGTGCAGCGTGGGACTTTTTGCCCAAGAATTTAAAACGAAGCTAGCCAACAGCAAAGACCGTAAAATCAGTATCGAAATGGATGCGAGCCACTTAAAAATTGAGGGCTACGACGGCGACGAGCTCATTATCAAGGGGAACGGTTTTCAGGACCCGCCCGAACAAGCCAAAGGACTGCGGTCGTTGTACAACTCGGCGGTCGATAATACAGGCATCGGACTGGCCGTCACCAACCAAGGCAATGGCTTAAAAATCGAAAAAGCATCGCGCAAATCGACATCGTATATACTCAAGGTTCCCAAGAAAGTAGCGATTTTGTACGAGCAGGTCAACTGGAACGGAGGCAACATTTCTATCAGCAACGTAGATGGTGATTTGGAAATAAAAACCAACAATGGCAAGATTGACCTCCTCAATGTTACGGGACCCGTCGTAGCCAATAGTACCAATGGCGACATCAAAGTGGTGTATTCCAGCCTCAACCAAGAAAAACCCAGCGCCATTTCGTCCATCAGCAGCGCTATTGACGTGAGCCTGCCCGCCAATGCCAAATCAAGCCTTAGCATGAAGTCGATCAGTGGTGAAATTTACACCGATTTAGACCTTGACTTGAAAAATGCTAAAGAAGGTATGTCACGTGTGGGCGGTGGCCACAGCATCAACGCAACCACCAACGGCGGTGGCGTAGCGATTAAACTTAGCAGCATCAGCAGCAATATTTATTTACGGAAACAAAATCTGTAGCCCATTATGAAACCAGCCGTCCTCCTGCTGCTGTATATCTTGTCGATTTCTTCGGCTTTTGCCCAGAAAATCATCGAAAAACAGCTCGTATTTTCCTCTAACCAAGCCGTCAATCTCAATTTTAAATATGCCGATACGATTCAGGTGCACTATTGGGACAAAGCGGAAGTATCCGTACGGATAGAAGCAGTGATTAATCAAGGGAAATTAAATGATTTGTTGGTAGTAGAAACGGTGTCTAACGACAAAGAAATTTCTGTGACAACCGACTTTGATAAAGCCCTTTTTATACAAAGTAAAGAAGAAGATTGTCCAGGGCCGAGAACACATTTATCATATACTGGTAATGGACAGAAGTATTATGCCTGCGGAATCATCAACTACCAAGTGTATCTCCCACGGCAGGCCAAACTGAAAATTGAGACTGTCACTGGTAACATTATTATGCGAGGAGCGGAGACGACTGTTTTTGCCAAAGCGGTGATCGGTTTTGTAGATTTCAGTTGGCTGGAAACCCAAGGAGCAAATCTGGCCATAAAAACAATACGGGGCGAAGTTTATACCGACTTAGACATTGATTTTAAAACCAAAGTGACAAGGGACCCATATACAGGCTACGCTCTGGAAGGAACCGTCAACGGAGGTGGTGCTGAAGTATATCTCGAATCCACCGTCAGTAATCTATTTATTCGTAAACAAAACTAACCTTACCCAATTCATACAGCCATGAAACCAATCATATTTGTTGTACTTAGTTTGTTAACAAACGCAATTTTTGCTCAAAAAATTATTACAAAACAATTTCCGTACGCCGCCGACCAAACCGTCAACCTTAACCTCAAGTTTGCGGATAGTATTCGGGTACGGTATTGGGACAAGGCCGAAGTGTCGGTTCGGATTTCGGTTCTTATCAACGGCGGCCGACTTAACGACGGGTTGACCGTAGAAAACACCACAACTGCCCAAGAGATTAGCCTAAAAACCAATTTTGACAACGAAATTCTAAAAAAAGGCAAAGCCGAAGACTGTCCCGACTCAAAACACAGCTGGCGTACCCAGCGCGACGGCCAGGACATGTACGTTTGTAGCACGATTCATTATCAGGTGTTTTTGCCCCGCAATGCCAAATTAAAACTCGAAACCATCAACGGCAACGTGGACATTCAAGGGGCAGCGGCTCCCGTTTTTGCCAAGAGCATCAGCGGCTACATTGATTATAGTTTGCCTAAATCAAAAGGAGCTAATTTGGCCATGAAAACCATTACGGGCGAAGTTTATACCGACTTAGACATTGACTTCAAGTCCAAACGCCAAAAAAATCCGATAGTAGGTTACTTGTTAGAAGGCTCCGTCAATGGCGGTGGTCCTGACATCCGCTTGGAGTCGATTAGTAATAACGTATATGTTCGGAAAAAAGACTAATCCCGACCTAACCTCCACACCAACCCTTATAGCAGTCCCCCTCTCCAACAAGGAGAGGGGCTAGGGATGAGGTAAAAATCACAAGGAAAGTTCTACGATATAGCGAGAAAAACCCCCTTTCCGTCGAATATGTTTGGGATTCCACGCGCATCTCCCCAACTTAGTAGCTTTACTTGTACGCGCATGGAACTAACCAAACCAACTAGCACACTCACGGTGGTTTTACACATAACCGTTTGGTCGCTGCTTGGCTTCATCGTTTTATTCTACCCTCCCCTCACTTGGGACATTAAGGTGCCACTAGGATTTTGGCTCAAACAATTGGCCAATTTCATCATGATGGTGTCTGTTTTTTATTTTTCTGCCTACTACCTGGTTCCCAACTATTTAGTAAAAGAACGAAAGCTCCTTTTTTCCCTTTCGGCCGTTTCCTTAGTTATTCTTTATTTGGTCATTGCCCGCATCATTGAGGTACCCATTTTGCACGTACCCGAACAATTGGCTGCTGCCAGGGGATGGAAACACACCAAAAGTATTTATAGCCTCGATGTTCATTTGTTTATGGTCGTAACGATGGTAACAGCCATCAGCATTGGGTTTGCCATGATTCAGCGGTGGCAGACGGCGGTAAAAATGCACGAACTCGTTGAAAAACAGCACATAACTTCCGAATTGGCGTTACTAAAAGCCCAAATCAACCCCCACTTTTTTTTCAATACCCTCAATAACATTTATGCCCTAACTTACTCCGACGTGCCTTTGTCGCGCGAGGCCATTCTGAAACTATCACGAATGATGCGGTATGTCCTCTACGATACCGTCCTTGACCGAGTGTTGTTGAGCCAAGAAATATCTTTTATGAACGATTACATCGAGCTGATGAAGTTACGGCTGCATTCGTTTACGAAAGTAACCATCGAAGTGCCCAAACCCGACCATGATTATTCGGTAGCACCCATGCTTTTGTTGCCTTTTATTGAAAATGCGTTCAAGCACGGCACGAGCTCGCTTCACAAAACCGAAATTTTGATTGTGATCAAGGCACAAAATGGTGTTTTGGATTTACACGTTTGGAACCAAATTCATGCCAATACCGATGCGATTCCCAACGCAGGAGGGGGTATTGGGTTGGTAAACACCCAGCGCCGCCTTAATTTGGTGTATCCCGAGCGGCACGAACTGATCATTCACGAAGACACCAACCTTCGGACTTTTACCGTTGATTTGAAAATACAGCTATAATACTTACGCGTTCCAGCCATGAAATTAAATTGCATCACCGCCGACGACGAGCCGCTTGCCCTTGGGCTTATCAGCGCGTTTGTTCAGCAAACGCCATTTTTAAACCTTGTTGGTCAATACGCAAACGGTGTCGAAGCCCTGCAAGCCATTCATAACCAGCCTGTTCATCTTATTTTTTTAGACATCCAAATGCCCAACTTGAACGGCATGGAACTGGCCCGCATCATTAGTCAAACTTCTTCTTTGGGACAAACCAAAATCATCTTCACGACGGCTTATAACCAATTTGCCGTGGAAGGTTACAAAGTCGATGCGCTCGATTATTTGATGAAACCGTTTGGATACGAAGAGTTTTTAAGGGCCGCGACCAAAGCCAAAAACTACGTTGAACAATCGTCGGAAAACAACAGCCACGGCTGCATGTTTGTGAAGTCAGACTACAAAATGGTGCGAATTGATTTTGACTCAATTCTTTACCTTGAGTCCATCAAAGATTACGTTAAGATTCACCTTACGCCCCCCCTAGCCCCCGTCGTTACGCTCAATCGCCTGAAACTTATCGAAGACAAACTTCCTCCTTCCAAATTTTTGCGCATTCACCGTTCTTTCGTTGTAGCCATTCCCAAAATCGACTCATTAAGTCGCAATACCGTCCAGATTGGAAATATATCCCTTCCAGTTGGAGATTTATACAAAGATACCTTTCAGGAACTGATGGGTTTGTAAAAAGACGGGGTTTACGAGAAAAATTTGCGTTTCTGTCCATAAATACTGCCCTTCTAACTGGTTTTTGTTGCCAGCATCCGCCTTGAGACGTACCTTTGGATGTTTATAAATAAATAGAATGGTAGTGCATACACCGCTTTTGTGATACATTGGCGGTGTTTTAATGCCATTTTTTGCTTCTAAGGGATTACCTTTGCCTTTATTATCCAAATCTTCATTAACACTTTTTCTATGCAAAAATCCCTAGGCAAATCCATTCTCATTGGCCTGTTTAGCACTTGTTTTGCCACCAACATCATGGCCCAAAACCCGTTTTTTGACACCTACAAAACGCCTTTTGGCGTGCCTCCTTTCCACCTCATCAAAAACGAACATTTTGAACCTGCGTTTGTGGAAGGAATCAAACAACAAACGGCCGAAATCGCCGCTATTACCAATCAAAAAGCAGCTCCTACCTTCTCCAACACCATTTTGGCGCTGGAAAATAGCGGGGATTTGCTCGACCGAGTGGGTGCGGTATTTTACAACTACAACAGCGCCAATACCAGCGACGCCCTCCAGAAAATCGCTCAAACGCTTTCGCCCCAACTCTCGAAGCACCGCGACGATATTCAGCTCAACGCCGAGCTGTTCAAACGCGTTAAAGCCGTTTATGACCAACGGAATCAGCTAAAACTGACCACTGAACAACTCACTTTGCTCGAAAAAACCTACAAAGGGTTTGTCCGAAGCGGGGCTGCCTTGCCCGCTGACAAGCAAGCTCGTCTGCGTAAAATCAACGAAGAATCGTCGTTGCTGACCCTCAAGTTTGGACAAAACATTTTGTCCGAAACCAATGGTTATAAACTGGTTATTGACAAAAAAGAGGACTTGAGTGGTTTGCCTTCATCGCTGGTCTCGGCGGCAGTTGAAGACGCCAAAAAGCGTAAACTCGAAGGAAAATGGGTATTTACGCTGCAAAACCCGAGCATCATGCCGTTTTTGCAGTACGCCGACAACCGCGCCCTTCGCGAACAAATCTTCAAGGCGTATTTGGAACGTTGTAACCACAACGATGCCTCCGACAACAAGGCCATTATGTCTAAAATCGTAGCACTACGGGCCGAAAAAGCAGCGCTGTTGGGTTATGAAAACCATGCGGCTTACGTGCTAGAGGAAAGCATGTCGAAAACACCCGCCAAAGTAAGTGAGTTTTTAAACCAACTTTGGACCGCTACCGTCCCAGTCACTCAGCAAGAAGCCTCAGAATTGCAGACATTGATGGACAAAGAAGGTAAAAACGAAAAATTGGAAAGCTGGGACTGGCGTTACTACGCCGAAAAGCTTCGCAAGCAGAAATACGACCTTGACGAAGAAGAACTTCGCCCGTATTTTCCGTTGGAAGGTGTGCGTCAAGGTATTTTTACGTTGTGCAAAAAACTATACGGTCTAACGTTTGAACGCCGTACTGACATCCCTGTTTACCACGAAGAAGCAGAAGCTTTTGAAGTAAAAGAAGCCAATGGACAACACGTTGGGGTGATTTACATGGATTTTCACCCACGAGCTAGCAAACGCGGTGGCGCTTGGATGACCAGCTACCGCAAGCAAGAAACTGAAAACAGCAAACGCTCTGCCCCCGTGGTTTCTATCGTTTGTAATTTTTCTCGTCCTGCGGGAGATGCTCCTGCTTTGTTGAGTTTGGACGAAACGCGTACGTTTTTTCACGAATTTGGACACGCACTTCACGGATTGCTTTCCAACGTGACGTACGGTAGTTTGTCAGGTACTTCCGTTCCTCGCGATTTTGTAGAATTGCCTTCTCAAATCATGGAAAACTGGGCGACTGAGCCTGAAATGTTGAAGTTATACGCCAAACACTACAAAACAGGTGCCGTCATTCCTGATGTACTTATCGACAAAATGGAAAAAAGCAGCTTGTTCAACCAAGGGTTTGCCACGAGCGAATACTTGGCGGCATCGTTGTTGGACATGAGCTATCATACCCTCAAAGCTGACCAAGCTCCTACCGACGTATTGGCGTTTGAAAAAGCGGCCATGGATAAAATTGGATTGATTTCGCAAATTCCTCCTCGTTACCGCACTACTTACTTCCAGCACATTTTTGCGGGCGGATATTCTGCGGGTTATTACAGCTACATTTGGTCGGCGGTGTTGGATGCCGATGCCTTTGAAGTGTTTAAACAAAAAGGCTTATTTGATCAAAAATCAGCTCAATCGTTCCGCAAAAACGTCCTAGAACGCGGCGGAACCGACGAACCGATGAAGCTCTACCGTAATTTCCGTGGAGCCGAACCTGATATCAAACCGCTCCTTCGCCGTCGTGGATTGCTGAGAGAAGCAAATTAAGGAACGTGACGTAAGTAACCTCATCCCAAGAGGCCGTCTCAAAAGTCTAGTATCACCAAATTATCTTCGGCCTCTGTTCAACCTCACCCCCTAAATCCCCCTCTCCTTTCAGTAGAGGGGGACTTTTAGAGCCCTTCTCCAGAAAGGAGAAGGGTTGGGATGAGGTTGAACCCAAAGAATATTTTGTAACCTGCTACTTTTGAGACAGCCTCCTTTTTTATGTAGTACTTAAAAATGATGCTCATAATAGGTGTTTTCTACGCTGCCATCTTCGTATAATTTCAAAATCGCGTAGCCTGGTGGCGTTTCTTGGTAATAGCCTGGTTGAGCTGATTTTGCATCGCCTTTATCCCACCAAAAACCGCTCATCGCGCCGTTGCAGTAATAATGAACGTTGTTGTACACGGCAGCGTCAAGCAAATGCTGGTGGCCACTCAAGCACACGCGTACTTTGTCTTTATGCTCATAAAATAACGCTTTGAGTTCTTTATGATCTTTATGCTGTCCGCCTTCCCACGAGGCCGTGACGGTGAGGATGGGATAATGCGACATGAGCAAAACAAAATGACCTTTGGGAACGGCTGATAGTTCTTTTCGCAGCCAAACCATCTGCTCGTCGTCCAGCGAAATGCCTGGGTTATTGCCATCCAACACCATAAAGTGCCAATTCTTTTTGCTGAAACTATAATAGCGGTGTGGCATCCCAGCTCTTTTTACGACATAGTTGATGCCATACATTTCATCTTCTTTGGAAGGAGCAGCCCACCAAGGGTCATGATTTCCGATACAGGTGTAAAGTTCATAGCCATCAAAACTCGACTTACATTTGTCCCAAGCAGCCCATTGTTCCAGCACCCGCTCACGGGTAATATCCTTGTAGTCAGCGGCATGTATTGAATCGCCCGTATTGAGAAAGAAGTCCACTTTTTTCCTTTTCACCTCCTCCAAACATTTTCTAAACCGCGCAGGAATGCCATTTTCGGGGCGAATATGAACGTCGGTAATGTGAGCAATCGTTAGGGCAGGTTTAAGCGCGGACGCCGTAGAAGGATTAATCGACGAATTAACCCCCGTAGCGGCGGTCATGGCTAAAGGGAAGTTCTTGACAAAATTTCTTCTTTTCATGGAAATGGTTGCCCTATATGAGCTTATAATTCTTATATGGTTCCAAAAACTGCGTCTAAAAAATCAAAGATAGTTAACAAATACTAAATAATAATTTACAAAACTAAATACTAGCCCCATTCATCCATTTTCCTGCGTGTTTATCCGCCCCAAAAAACTTTTCATCAGTCCATAACGGCATTTTATCCTTTCGATTTCAGGCTTTATCCTTTTTTGTTTCCCAGATGCCTTTTTGTGTTCCAACTTTGTAACGTTAAAACCAAACGGCCATGAAACAAATATCTTTACTTCTCGCCATTACACTTTGTATTTCTGCTTTTTCGGGTTCAGTACACGCCCAATTTCCAATGGGTGGAGCTGCTCCTGTCAAAGCACTCCCTGGCACAGCAGGTGACCAAACACCTAAAGGCAGCGCCAAAATCACAGGCTTCGTTGTTGATTCTTCAGTGACCAAAGCCGTTGAATTTGCGAGCATTGCCCTCTACAACAAAACGACTGGTAAGGCCGTTGACGGTACCATTGCCGACGAAAAAGGGAAATTTGTCCTTAATAAATTGGCCGATGGAAATTATCAAATTTTGATTTCTTTCCTTGGTTTTAAAAACAAAACCATCGACAACATCACTTTGGCCAAAGGACAAGACCTTGACTTGGGCGTTATCAAACTTTCGCCTAGTGTGCAGACACTCAGCGAGGTAGTTGTAACAGGACAGGCCGCCATCATCGAAGAGAAAGTGGACCGCTTGGTCTATAACGCCGATAAAGACATCGCAGCCAAAGGCGGTGACGCCACCGACGTGTTGCGTAAAGTACCTTTGTTAACGGTCGATTTAGACGGAAACGTATCACTTCGTGGTAGTTCAAATATTCGCGTCTTGATTAACAACAAGCCAAGTACCATCATCGCCAGCAGCATTTCGGACGCGTTGAAGCAAATTCCTGCCGACCAAATTAAGACCGTAGAGGTCATCACCAGCCCATCGGCCAAATACGACGCGGAAGGTTCGGGCGGAATTATCAATATTATTACCAAAAAGAACAGCTTGCAAGGTTTAAACCTCAATGTGGATGCGGGTGTCGGTAACCGTGGTTCGTCGCTGTCACTCAATGGCAACTACCGCAAAGGAAAAGCTGGACTTACGTTGGGAGGTTTTGGCCGTGCCAACTACAACACCATCACCAAAACCAGCATGGACCAAACGAGCATTTCAAACGGAGTTTCAACGCTCATTCGCCAAAAAGGAGATGGATACAGCGAGTTTTTGTTTGGCCAATACAACTTAGGATTTGACTACGATTTGGCCAAAAACCAAAGCCTAACGGCGGGGGTTCGTTACGGCGCTCGTAACATGAAAAGCCAACAAGATTTGATTACTGAACTTTACAACAATGGCGTAGCAGGCACAGGTTCTCGCCGCGACGTGGATGTTAAAAACTTGTCGGGAACGGTCGATGTCAACTTGGATTACCTTCATACGTATAAAAAACCACAGCAAGAATGGAGCGTATCGACGCTGTATAGCCGCAACGATTTGACCAACAACTTCGACGCTAACATTTTGGGTGGAGAAGGCAATTTGTTGAGCCGTCAGCGCAACTTAAACTCAAACTTGAACCAAGAGTTTACCCTCCAAACGGATTACCAAACGCCCATCAAGAAAAACCAAATGATTGAATTTGGGGGAAAAGGCATCTTCCGTCAAGTAAACAGCGATTACCGCTTTTTGGCCGCTGGCTCAACTGGAGATTTTACGACCCAAACAGGTCAGCCTGCGGGTGAGTTGCTTTACCACCAAAACATTGCCGCAGGATATACATCTTATACTTATACCACCAAAAAGCGCTACACTTTCAAAGGAGGTTTGCGTTATGAGCATACGTTTATCGACGCCTCTACTCGCGAGGGTGGGCCGATTGGGGTCGCAGATTATGGCATATTAGTCCCTAGTTTGAACGCCTCAAAAACCATCAAAGGAACTACCCTAAAATTAGGTTACAACCGTCGTATCCAACGCCCAGGTTTGCAACAATTGAACCCTAACTTCAACTCTGCTAACCCCCAAAACATCAGCGTTGGAAATCCCGAACTACGCCCAGAGTTGACCGATAATATTGAGTTAGGATTGAGTAAAACCATCAAGAAAGTGTTCATCAATGCGTCGTTTTTTGGACGTTATACCGACAACGCCATCACGCAAGTACGTCGTCCTTCCGATACCTTGTCGGGTGCTATCATCACCACTTTCGAGAACATCGGTCGTCAGCAAGCGTATGGAACCAACCTATTTGCCAACATTGCTTTTACCTCGAAGTTTAACATAGGATTGTTCTCCAACATTTTTTACACCAAAATGACAGGACAAGCCCTTGGTTTGAATGGAGTTACCCAAGACTTCACCAACGATGGCATCAACGTAAGTGGTGGTTTGTTTTCACAAGCTCAATTCAAAAATGGTTGGGGTGTACAAGCTTTTGGATTTATGCAAGGCCGCCAAGTGCAGCTTCAAGGCTACCAAGGTGGGTTCGCGTTCTATACGTTTGGGGTTAAGAAAGATTTCAAGAACAAAAAAGGAAGCCTTGGGTTAGCGGGGGAAAACTTCTTCAGCAACCGCTTCAATATTCACTCGGAGCTCAAATCACCTGTGTTTAATCAAGTGAGCAACGTGTATCTTTACAACCGTGGGGTACGTTTGACCTTCACGTACAAACTCGGAAAAATGACCACCGACGCTCCGAAGAAAAAAGCACGCTCGGTCAACAATGACGACGTGAAGTCGGATGGTGGACAAACGGGCGGAGCTGCTCCTGGAGGAACCCAACAACGCAACCGATAGTCACTTTTTAACAAAACTTTCGTCTATACACAAACAACCATAACTAAAATGAAAACTAACAAATTCCTTGTCGCAGCCTTCGTTGCCTTTGTATCAGTAGGTGCTTATGCCCAAAATGTAGATGAAATTGTCGATAAACACGTTGCTGCTTTGGGTGGCGCCGATAAATTAAAGAGCGTCAACAGCCTCGTTATTGAGCGCTCACTTGCCGTACAAGGGATGGAAATTCCCAACAAAACTATTTTGGTGGTGGGCAAAGCAGCCCGTTCGGAATCTACCGTCATGGGAAACACCATGGTTCAGGTATTTGATGCTACCTCGGGTTGGATGATTCGTCCGACGATGATGGGCGGAACAGGCGAGCCCGAAGACATGCCTGCCGAAATGGTAAAACAACAAGGCGGTCAGCTAGATCCGTTTGGTGGATTGGTGAATTACAAAGAAAAAGGCAATAAAGTAGAATTGATTGGCTCAGAGAAAGTGGATAAAAAAGATGCTTATCACCTTAAACTTACCACCAAAGATGGCCAAATTGTGGATGAATACATCGATGCTAACTCGTACATGATTGTCAAAATCAAAGTATCGGCAGGTGGTCAAGACAGCGAAATTGCTTTCTCTGATTACAAAGCAGTGGACGGCATTAAGTTTGCCAATACGATGGAAATGACGAGCCAAATGGGTGCTTTGACCTTCATCACAACGAAAGTAACGATTAATCCTCCCGTGGATGAGTCTATTTTTAAGAAGCCTGCAAAATAACTAGCAAGCGCATTGGCCGTTAATTGTTATCAGTTAATCGCTTTATAAACACAAAAGCCACCTCGTACGGGGTGGCTTTTGTGTTTATAACTTCATCGTTTTTTCAAGACCGACTATCCTCTACGGTAAGGACGGTTGTCAAAACGCTGTGAGTGGTGGTAGGCCGTCCAGCGGTCGCGTTGGGCAGGGGTCAACACCGACCAAATGTCTTGCTGCTTTTCGCGTTGCAAACGTTGGTACTCAAACTGGCTCAACCGACGATTTCTGAACAAACGGTCATAACGGTCTTCGATGCGTTTGATTTCATTTTCTTGCTTACGTGATAGTTTCACCACGTTATCAAGCCTGTTGATATTCAATTCTTCTAAGGCGTTATCAACACGAGGATTGGCTGCCTGAGGAGCTGCTGGAGCTGGACGATAATCGCGTTGAGCGTTTACGTTGGCGATGCCCAAAATGGCGAAAGTGGCGATGGCTAAGATGGTCTTTTTCATGGTTGCTGTTGTTTTAAAATATGTCGTAATTAATTGGTTTACGATTCTTAGAACAACAATGCCCCCCATAGTTTAATCCCTCAATCCTTCCAATCTGCTAACGGTTTGTTTTAGTCGATGATTTCACAAAACTCATCTATTAACGACCATGTGATTTCTCATCTTTTTCTGCGGATACCTTAAAAAACTTAGGATTAAACACTTGTCCAGAATGTTACCATTGGTAAATGTTTGATTATGAGTGGTTGAACCCAATTGGAGCGCCATTGCCCTTAGAGAGATAACAAAAGGCCCACGGAATCCAGAAAGGTCTATTCTAGTAACTTGGTCAATACTGTTTTAATGGTATTTCCAGAGGAAGGACGCGGTGCTTGCCTATTAATAATTTGGCCTTCTTTGCTGATAATCATATACGTAGGAAACCCCTCCAATTTCAGCCTGCTCTTTAGTAATTCTGATTGATCTTTGTCAAAGAAATAGTTTTCTCCAGCTATTTTTTGTTTTGCAATCGCGTTTTTCCACGCTTCTCGATCAGATAATAGACACAAGTTTACAAACACGATGGGCTGATTTTTGTATTGATTGTGCAAATCAATGGCGTACGGAACTTCACTTCTACAGGGGCCACACCAAGTAGCCCAAAAATCGAGATAGATGATTTTCCCTTTGTGTTTTGAGATAAGGCCATTCATAAAATCGCCGACAATTTCTTTTTCTTCTTTAGAATCTGACTTAAAAAATGAGATGTGATACTTGGCGTGATTATCGTCCTTTGTCATCTTTTCATTTAGAATCGACGTCAGTTCTTTGGTCGATACGTACATCTTACTATTTTTCATTAGCTCCCGAAAAACGTCATTTGCTTCTTCGGAAAGCATGTACAAAATTTGGTAGCAAACAATATCTCTGCCGATGCCAAGTTTTTCTGTTGCCGTGATTTTTTTTAGAACAGCACGATACGCTTCTCCCTTTTTTTGCTCTTTTAAAAGCCCCTGAATCACCGAATCGCGTTGGATATATTTACTGGTAGCATACTGCCACAGATGGTACTGGTACCAAGAAGAAACAAGGGCGTCTGTGTCACTGACAGGAAACACATTGGTGTCATAAAGTATGCCTTCAAAGGTCGTTTTTTGCATCGAATGATGGTATTCAAAATCAACGAGGTAATTGGCATTGCGGTAGATAATATCCTTTTTTGCCCAAACTTTGAATGCTGCTGTCGGTTGAAATTTTAGGTTAAAAAGGGCAAGGAGGGAATCTTCGGTAGCAATTCGGCGTCCAATACCTGCTACGTATTCTTCGGTGGTCTTGTGAGCAGGAGCAGGTTCAAAACGCTTGAGTTTGTTAAATAAACGATAGCACAGAATGTCCTTCGATGTTTGGGCATTTTTTCCTGAAACAACAAAATCTGGGTATTGATTTTGTTGAAAATTCTCCGAATTTAATTGAACATGCAAGCTATCTAACGGCCTGACGTACAGCAGTGCAGTTCCTTTTTCATACCTTAACGTAATATCATGCGGATGTAGAATTTCAAACTCAAATTGAAAGTATCCCGTCGAATCAAGAATGGCGCTTAATCGGGTTGGAGAAGCTGACAATTGTGAATAAATCAAGGAAATAACCTTGGAAGAGCTTTTGGGCAATTGTACATGTCCATTGATGATGACTTTGCCCTTTTTGACTTCGGTGGCTTCTTTCGCAAAACCATAAGAAATGCTCAATGCAAGTACGAATATAAGCACAGGCATTATTTTAAAAGGCTTATTTGGGGAGATGACCATGGTGCGATTCCAGTAGATAAAATATAAAAATAAATTATATATACAAATAAGAGATAGCTCTTATAAATCTACTGGAATTTCACAAAAAATAAGCTCGCGTGGCTGGTTACCAAAGCTTTTATCGTTTCTTCTTCAACTGCAAATAATCCAAAAAGTAAATCACTTTTACCGAAATATTGTTGTTTTGATCGGCTTGAAGGGTGTTTTGTAGGTTGTCAAAATAGCGTTCGTCCACGAGGTTAGAGCTATGGAAAGTAGCGTTTTTCCAAACGGCATTGAAGAAACTACCAGGCGCAAATTGCCACGTATAAACCATGTCCACGTTGAAAAAATTAACATTTCGGTTGAGCGGGTCACTCAATTTGGCGCGCGACTCCAGCGAACCGTCTTTCTGCAACGTAAAAAACTCTTTGTTGTTGACCACACTCGAATAATGCCGCGCCCGAAACGTCAACCACATTTTGTTGGTAAAGCTATATTTGAGGTTCACAACGTTGTTGATGGTATTGACTTTACGCAGCGCCATCACGATGCTGTTATCGTCCAAAATCGTGGTAAAACCAATGCTGCGCGGCCGAGGTTCTAAGCCAAGTAGGTGACTTAACGACAATTTACTGTTGAATCGGTAGGTTTGGTTGATGTACAAATCCAAGCCGTTTAATTGATAGAAATTGACGAAAGCACGCTCAAATGCCTCCACCGAATAGGAGTATTTTTTGGCAGGGTTACTTTCTATCCAGCCCCCAACGGTCACGCTATTGCCACGGGCGTACATGTAGCCTGTTTTGCGTGGCTCGTAGAAATCGTTCTCTTTCGGGCGGAAATTAAGCATCAGGCCAAACCAAATCAGTTTTTTTGTTTGGGCATTAAAATTAAACTGCACCCGCGATTGCTGGTACTTCGACTTGATGTCGCCGATGGGCGAATACAACGAACTTATGTTGGCATTAAGATTTAAAAAAATGCGGTTGTACCACCCTTTGGGCTCCGTGTAGCGGTATCCGACATACATGCGGTGGTTGATGAAGTTGTTGTTGGTAAAATACCCTAAGTCATTGCTCGTGAACTTGGTATCCGTCAACTCTTGAGCTGCATTAAACGTAAAACGGCCACTGGTTTTAGCAAACGAAATGGTGTGGCTGTAACCCGTACTGTTGTCGGCCGCACTTTTAAAATTTAAGCGACTGATGGCGGCGCTTCCCGCCAAGTTGTAGGTATTGGTTTTGTCAAAAAAACTAAACAAACCCGCACTCACGTTGGCGTTGTAGTTGCTATTTCCTCGAATCACGCTCGTGTTGACAAAACTCACGCTTGAGTTATGTTTGAAAGTCTGGTCTAACACCGCAATGTTGTAATTGGTGGTTGGGTCGGTTTCGAAGCGGCGGGTTTCTCCCTTTTCAGTATTTTCAATCACGGCGTATTGGGGGCGAGTAATCGCGTTTAGAATCCCAATTCCCAGCCCACTTTTGGTACGTCCCGAAATTTTGGTGGCATTGAGTAGCTTTGACTCTGTGGGGTTTTTCGTCACCCGCTCTCCCGCTTCCAAATCGTCGTACGCTTTTCCCAAATGAATCGGTGTTCCGCCAATTCGGCGCGAATAAAACAAATTTCCTTTGTTGAACAACTCCGTTCCTTCGGTAAAAAAGGTACGGTTTTCGTTGAATTTTACCTCAAACGGACTCAAGTTCAACACTTGATTATCGCTTTGAACTTGCCCAAAATCAGGAATGAGCGTAGCGTCTAAGGTAAAAGCTTGGTTAAGACCTAGTTTTACGTCCATTCCTCCTGATACTTGATTCGTCCAGTTTTTTTGGTCTGCTTTATTGGCGGGAAAATGGTTGGCATACACCGAAAAATAAGGCGAAAACTGCAAACGCAACGGCGGTTTAATGTCCGTAATACCCGTCCAAAGTCCTTCTTGCGTCAAGAAGCCATTTACGTTGGGGTTGATAGCATTCCAAGTATATTGTTGTTCGGTTTTTCGGCGGCGGCGGGTGATGTTCAAACCCCAATCTTGAATTTTGTCTTTGCTAAAACGAATGGCTGAGTAGGGTAAAAATACCTCAAAAGACCAACCTTTGTCGTGCATCACCACGGCACTTTGCCATACCGCATTCCAGCTAAAGTCTTCTCCACCGTTATCGCTGTTGGTGTTAGACGTCATTTTGGCGTCCCATTGCTCGCCCAGCGGAGTGACAAAGTACTCAAACCCATTGAGTTTGTCGTTGTAGGTGTCGAAGATGATGCCGATGTAATCGTTCATCCCAAATCCGTCTCGCCCTTTCAGTTCTTTTGAAATGCTGTCGAGGCTACGTTCGTAACAGGTTCCTCCAAAATAAATACCTTCATCGTTGTACATCAAGAAGGTTTCGGTATGGTTGCCTTGCTCTTCTTTGCGCCCAATCACGGGGCGAAATTCGGTGTAATCGTCGGCTTTGGCGGCTTCCTTCCACGCAGGATCGTTTAGTTTTCCATCAATCAATACGGGCAGGGTAGTGCGTTGGGCGGGAAGTTTTTTTGAAATTACTTGACCCATGAGGAGCGAGGTTTGCATCAATGCAAACACCCAACAAAGAATAAATGTCTTTTTCATCGACTGTTTAGGTAACGAGATAGGCTGTAAAAATTAAGTACACAAAGCTACTTCAAACTTTATTGAGGGGGCTGTTAAAGAATCTTAAAAAATGGCTGTTGGAGTATAGATGTATTTCGGAGTGCATTCGTTGCATGATTCAAAAAAAATTACCGAAGAATCTTTCTTTCCTCGGTAACAGGTAGATGATAGATGGAGTTACAATGTACTTACTCCGATTTCAAACTCTTGACAGGATTGGTCAACGCCGCCCGAATCGACTGGTAACTTACCGACGCAAACGTAATGACGAGGGCAATGATACCCGTGGCGATAAAATACCACCATTCGATGGTCGTTCGATACACAAAATCATCGAGCCATTGTTTCATCAAGTAATAAGCGACGGGAAAAGCAATGAACATCGACACCACCACCAGTTTGATAAAATCTTTGGAAATCATCAGGGTGATGTGGCTCACGGTGGCTCCCAGCACTTTCCGAATCCCGATTTCCTTGACGCGCTGTTCGGCCACAAATGTCACCAATCCAAATACCCCCAAACAGGCAATGAAAACAGAGAGCATCGAAGCAATGCGGTATAACAAACCCAGTTGCTGCTCGGTTTTGTAGTATTTCTCCAGTTTATCTTCGTAGAAATTTCCGTTAAATACTACTTCTGGAAAGACCTCGCTGTAAATCTTTTCGATTTTGGCAACAGTTTCGGTGAGGTTAGCCGACGTTATCTTGATTCCACTTCTCCAATGGTATTTTTCTAATTTGGCAATCATCACGGGGCGTATGGCATCGCGGGCTGTTCCCACCTGAAAGTCTTTAACAACTGCGACAATCGGCGCGGGATCCCACCCTCCTATTCTTATCATTTTACCAATGGCTAATTCAGGATTTTTGACGTTCAATTTTTTCAAAATCGTCTCATTCACAATGATTTTACGCAAAGTATCGCTCACCAAATACGGGCTACCTGCAATGATTTTTAAACCGTAGGTAGCGGCATAGTCGCCATCGGCAAGCTTCAAATCGGAATTAAAAGGGGCATCTTTGGGCGAATTATCGTACGAAAAATTAGTCTGCCAATTGTTTTCCGACGAAGGTTCATCGCTCGAAAACGACACGGCTTCTACTTCCGAAAGCTGCTTGAGGCGGTTGCGGAACAGGTCATAACGGTTTCGGTACTCCACATCCATCGCCAAGGTATATACGCCCGTTTTTTTGAAGCCCAAATCCATTTTACTGATAAACTCCATTTGCTGAAAGTTGACAATGGTGCCAAAAATCATCACCAAGGCAATCGTAAATTGGAAAACAATCAGCCCCTGACGCAACGAAACCCGCCCTGTCCAATTGGTTTTGGCTTTTTGCCGAAACGCATCCAACGGTGAAAATGACGAAAGAATGGACGCAGGATAAATGCCTGACAAAATATTAATCACCAAAAACAACGCCCCCACAAACACCCAAAGAATGGGTTCTGAAAAAGGTCTGGCTTCGCTCGGGAAATCGAACAATTGGGTAAGCAAGGGCAACGCCATCGACGCCAAGGCCAGCCCCAACCCTATTGCAATGCCGACCACTACCACGGTTTCAATCATAAATTGACTTACCAACTGACGATTGGCACTACCGAGGGTTTTGCGGACGCCTACTTCTTTGGCGCGCTTGCTGGCAATGGCCGTAGAGATGTTGATAAAATTGATGCAGGCCATCAAAATAATCAGTACGCCCACAAGTGCCACCCCGATAAGCTTGTTTTTGGAAACAACACGGTCGCTGAAATTGCCATAACGGTCGTCGTAATGCACCGTTGATAACGCCACCACCGAATGTTGTTTTTTATCGTTGGTATCGTCGGTGTAGTGCTTTAATCCAAAGGTTTTGAGCAATTTATTGGCGTTTTCGGCCGAAAACCCTTTGGGCAACAACACATAAATATTATCCATGCTGCTGGTCGAGCCCCAATTGTCAAACGTACCGAAACCAAAGGTGGCAGGGTTTTTCCGCTTTGACTCGTACGAGAAAAGGATGTTTACGGGGAAGTCGGTATTGAGGGGAATGTCCTCCAGGATACCTGCCACGCGCATCGTTACTACGTTGTTGACCTTTACGTATTTTCCTACAGCATCCGTATAATTTCCAAAGTACTTATTGGCGTATTTTTTGGTCAACACCACCACGTTGGGCTCTTTCAGTACCTGAGGCGTTCCGATAAGCCATTGATAATCAAACACGTCGAAAAACTCAGGGCCTGCACAAATCCCTTGCTTATCCTCGTTGAACTTCACGGAGGTATTGGTGCTTTTGGGGTCGTTGCCGAGCACCGTAATCTGCGGTTCAATCGTTCCGCACAAAGGCACTACTTTTTCAAACTGCGGGATGTCTTGCGGCAAGGCATCCACCATGGCCAAGGGCGCTCCCGAGGTGTGTTCTACATTGCCATCAGCGTAGGTATTTGTCCGAACAATGCGGTAAATACGTTCGTGTTTTTCGTGAAATGTATCGTAGCTCAGTTCAAAATGAATTAAGGAAAAGAGGAGCACAACTGCCGCCACACCAATCGCCAATCCCGCCACATTAATGACCGAATAGACGCTATTTTTTGAGAGATTTCTCCACGCAATTTTGAAATAGTTCTTTAGCATAGGTGTATAGCAACGTTAGTATAGAATACTTTCTAAAAAAACGTCAAATAGCTTGCCAGAGATTTTGAACAGAAACAATGGTTTGTTTATCAGGGCTTTATGGTTGAATTTATGAAGCATAATTGTCCGTTTTCGTACACGATTGTACGCCAAAGGACAGGTAGAGACGTTGCATGCTGTAGAGACGTTGCATGCAACGTCTCTACGCGGGGTATTACTCCGATTTCAATGATTTGACGGGATTTACGATGGCGGCCTTGATGGCTTGAAACAAAACCGTCAGCAGGGCGATTCCAACTACCAATAGACCCGCAGTGGCAAATACCCACCAATGCAATTCAATCCGATATTCAAAATCTTGAAGCCACTGATTCATGGCATACCAAGCAAGCGGTGTGGCGATGACAATGCCGATAAATACGAGTTTGAGAAAACTGCCAGACAGTAAAACCACCAAGTTGGGTACAGACGCTCCCAGTACTTTCCGTATGCCGATTTCTTTGGTGCGTAATTTCGACTCGTGCGCTACTACCCCAAATAACCCCAAACAAGAAATAATAATGGCCAAGCCCGAGAACGCATTCAGAATTTGGCTCATCGTGTCTTCCTTTTTGTAAAGCGTAGCCATTCGTTCATCCAAAAAGGTATAACTAAACATCGTATTAGGCGCTACTTTTTCTACCGTAGTTTTCAAAAAATGAATGGTTTCTGGAATATTACCTGCGGCAATTTTAACCAACATATTGCCCGTCCAGGCGGGTTTGTATTCCAACACCAGTGGCTCTACTTGGCTGTGAAGAGAAGCAAAATTATAGTCCTTGACTACTCCAACTACTTTCCCTTGTATTCCCATTGAGTGGTTAACGATGATAGACCCTACTGGCTTTTTTAATTCCAATATTTTGGCGGCTTTTTCATTGATAATGAATGTTGCGGAGTCGTTGAATTGGCGAGAAAAATTGCGTCCTTCTTTTAATGGAATATTCAATACCGTTAAAAAATCTTCATCAATGCGACTAACTTTAAAAGACGGGTACTGCTTCCCAGCAGGAGGGTTCAGCGGCGTAATTCCCTCTACACTTAAATCATCCCCAATCAAATTGGAAGATTGACCTACGGCTACCACGTTGGGATTGCGAGTGATTTCATTTTTGAAAACCGCTGCATTTGCCAATACTTTTTCTTTTAAGTTTCCGTACAATTTTATCGCAATTACTTGTTCTTTGTCAAAGCCTAACTCTTTGTTTTTGAACAAGTTCATTTGCTGGTAAATCAAAATCGTAGAGCTGATTAAAAATCCAGAAACGACAAATTGCAACACGATGAGGCTTTTGCGTAACACCGTTGCGGATGATTTAGGAAGTTTTTCTGATTTTAGAGAGGTAATTGGGTCAAATTTTGAAATAAACAAGGCTGGAAACAGGCCTGATAACAACCCAACCAATAAAATCATCGTAGTCATTATCAACAAATTAGTAGGCTGAAGAATCTCCCAGCCCGAAAGTTGTTTGCCTGCCATTGAATTATAAAACGGAATGGCAAGGCGATAGAGACAAATCGCAATCAGTCCTGAAAGGATGGTTAACAGAAAAGCTTCGCCCAAAAACTGCGTCACAACTTGCGTTTTTTTGGCACCCAATGCCTTCCGCATCCCTACTTCTTTGGCGCGTTTGAGTGCTCGCGTGGTAAAAAGATTAATGAAATTAACACAAGCAATAAGTAGGATCAGAATTTCGACGGCTATGAAAATATAGACATACAAAATACTGCTGTTTGGCCCCATTTCCTGAATCAAATTGGAAGTGAGGTGAATATCGGTCAGTGGCTGAAGGCGAGCTGTACTGGCAAACTCGGCTACTTTTTTCGTCTCTTCCTCGCCGTTAGGTTGGTAAAATTTAACGTAAAAGTCGTTCAGTCGTTCTTCTATTTTGTGGGCATCTTTGGCGTCTTTGAGTAAAATATACGTCCACCCAAACATCCAACCTCGATTGTTGGCCAGGTCTGGGGAAACTTGTTTATAAAACGTAGGCATCGAAACCAAGTAATCAAACTTGAGATGGCTATTACTGGGTAGATTATCCACAACAGCCCGTACCCACAAGTCTTCATTACTATCAAAAGTCAATTTTTGACCAACTGGATTTTGTTTTCCAAAGAATTTTTCCGCCATTTTCTTCGTAATCACCACCGCCTCGGGCTCTTGTAATGCTTTAAAAGGATTGCCACTGATGGGTTTTAAATCAAAAACAGTCACTACGGAAGAATCTGCATAATAGCCCGACGTTTCGGCCTGTTTGTCGGGGCCGTTATTGGTGATTTGTGGCCCTCTACTGGAAAAACGAACGGCATCTTGAATCTCAGGAAAGAAATTCATCATTTCGCTCGCCAACGGAGGTTGCGATTTTGACCACTCAGTAGTAGCCATTCGGAAGATACGCTCGTGTTTTGGGAAATCTTTTTCGTAGCTCAATTCTTCTTTGATATGTAATGTTAGTAACAAACCGCAGGATAGCCCAAGAGCCAAGCCAATAAGATTGAAAGAACTATAAACCTTCTGTTTGAGAAGATTGCGAAAAGCGATTTTAAAATAATTACGTAACATAGTCGGACTGTATAAATAGGTTGTGGGATAATGAGCCCGTTTGTCTTTGGCAAACGGACGTAAAAGTTTCAGAGCATTCAAGGCGTATTTCCAATCGGCCTTGCGCTCGCCAACGGTTTGTACCCAATGGTTGTATAATTCTAGCAAATCGCCCTCCACCTCTTCGGAAGTATTGGGGTCGGCCCACCAACGTAGTAAGGTCGTGGCCCAGCGGGGAGGGGTATGTTGCATAAATACAGGTAGATGGTGGAGACGTTGCATGAAACGTCTCTACTCCGATTTCAATGATTTTACGGGATTGACGATGGCGGCTTTGATGGCTTGATAGCTGACAGTTAGGAGGGCAATGCCAACGGCCAAGATAGCCGTAGCCACAAATACCCACCATGAAATTTCGATATGGTAGTCAAATTTTTGTATCCAGTTGTTCATCCCATACCACGTTATTGGCCCAGCAATACCACAGGCCACCACGACCAAAACCACAAATTCTTTCGACAAAAGTCCCCATAAGTTGGATACCGAAGCACCCAGTACTTTCCGAATACCAATCTCCTTTGTGCGCTGCTCGGCCACAAAGCTCGCTAACCCAAACAACCCCAAGCAAGAAATGAATATGGCCAAAATGGCGAAGAACGTGGCTAACTTGCCGATGCGAACTTCATCGGTGAATTTTTTGGCGTATTCTTCATCGATAAACTGATACTCAAATGGTGCGGCGGGATTGTGCTTTCGGAAAACCGCTTCGATTTTAGGTAAGGCATCGCTGGTATTGGTCGTCGCGTTGATTTTGATATTAATGACACTGGCATCGTTGTAATCCAACACAAAACTGGTACGGAAAACGGGTTGGTACGGCGACTGCATCACCAAGTCTTTGACTACGCCGATGACGTGAAACACTTTGTCATCGATTTTCACAATTTCACCCACGGGCTTCTTCAACCCCATAAACTTTACGGCAGTTTCGTTGAGAATCATTGCGGTAGAATCGGTGGGGAAGTCCCGTGAAAAATCGCGGCCTTCTTTCAACTCCCACCCAATGGTTTTCCCGAATTCGTGCGTTGCCGACACCGCCGCAAAATTGCCTTGAATGCCTGGATCTTTTCCTTTCCAACTATAACCATTATTAATTGCCCAAACGCTTGTGATTGGACTCGAAGATTCGGATACCTCGGCAATAGCACCCGTTTTTAGTAAATCATTGCGCACTACTTCGTATTTATTGGCCAAATCGGGGGTTGAAATAGGCACATAGAGCAGTTTATCAACAGCATAGCCAGCGGGACGTTTTTTGGCAAAATCTATTTGTTGAAAAACCACCATCGTTCCAATAATCAACGCCACTGACACCGTAAACTGAATGGTTACCAGTACTTTGCGCGGTACAGAGGCAAAACGCCCTACTCGAAATGTGCCTTTTAAAACCTGCACGGGCCGAAACGATGATAAGTAAAAGGCGGGATAACTTCCCGCAATGATACCTGTAAGGACTGTAAAACCGATTCCCGAGAGCCAAAACAAGGGTTCTTGCCACAATACCGTTATTTTTTTATCAGCCACTTCGTTAAACATGGGCAAAGCAAGCTGTACTAACAAAATAGCTAACCCAAAGGAAATGAGCGTTACTAACAGCGACTCACTCAAAAACTGGTTGATTAACTGTCCGCGTACTGAACCAACTGCTTTTCGCACACCCACTTCTTTGGCTCGCTTTTCGGAACGGGCCGTGCTGAGGTTCATAAAATTGATGCAAGCTAACAGCAACACAAATCCGCCAATAATGCCGAACAACCACACAAATTGGATGCGACCACCAATGTTGATACCGTCTTTGAACTCCGCATACAAATGCCATTTACTCATAGGCTGCAAAAACACGACGGGCTTGAACGCACGTTCTTCGGCACGTACTTTGTGGAGTTTCACATCTTTGATTTTGGCCGAAACTTGGGCAATATCAGCGTGGTCGGCCAACATAGCGTAGGTCTGGGTAAAATTGCTGCGCCACGGGTTGGTCATTTCTTTGATCCAAGGCTTACTGCTAAGGTACAACGACCAAGGCAAGAGGAATGTCAAATCTTTGAAGTCGGAGTTGTACGGCAAATCTTTGTAAACACCCGTTACTTTAACGTCGTTTTTGTTATCTATCTTCATCACTTTACCCATCGGGTCTTCGTTGCCGAAATAAGCTTTTGCCGCCGATTCAGACAAAAGAATCGAATTGACGTCGTTCAAGCCTGCCCGAGAGCCCTTCAGCATTTGGAGACTCAACATTTCGGTAATGCCTGGCTCAAAATAATTGCCCGTTTTGGTTAGTTTTTTATCGCCGTAGGCCAAAATATGACCGTTTGTCCACGACGACATCACGATGTATTTAAAATCATTGGGGTACTTATTTTGAATTTCTTCCCCCATCAGATAAGGATTCGCGGTTTGGGTATTGACCTGGCCGTCAAACGTTTGGTGTTGCATCACCTGCACGATGCGATTGTAGTTCTCAAACTGTTTGTTGTATGATAACTCATCGTATAGCCACAAACCGATAAGTATGGCAACAGCCATCCCCGTAGCCAATCCTGTGACATTAATAAAGGAGTAACCCCTGTATTTGAGGAGATTGCGAAAAGCGATTTTGAAATAGTTACGTAACATAGTCGGACTGTATAAATAGGTTTTGGGATAATGAGCCCGTTTGTCTTTGGCAAAGGGGCGTAATAGTTTCAACGCATTCAAGGCGTATTTCCAATTGGCTTTTTGCTCGCCAACGGTTGTTACCCAATAGTTGTATAATTCTAGCAAATCGCCCTCCACCTCTTCGGAAGTGTTGGGGTCGGCCCACCAACGTAGTAAGGTCGTGGCCCAGCGGGGAGGGGTATGTTGCATAAATACAGGTAGATGGTAGAGACGTTGCGTGTGGTAGAGACGTTGCATGCAGTGGAGACGTTGCATGCAACGTCTCTACTCCGATTTTAGGGATTTTACGGGGTTGACCATCGCGGCTTTGATGGCTTGAAAACTAACTGTCAACAGGGTAATCATCAGCGCTCCCGCGCCTGCCATCACAAATACCCACCACGAAATTTCGGTGCGATAAGTGTATTTTTCCAGCCATCCGCTCATAAAATAGTAGGCTATAGGAACGGCAATCACGCACGAAATAATCACCAAAATCACGAAATCCTTGGAAAGCATTTGCCATAAATTAGTAACAGAAGCGCCCAACACTTTACGAATTCCGATTTCTTTGGTGCGTTGTTCGGCCACGAATGAAGCCAACCCAAACAAGCCCAAACAGGAAATAAAAATAGCCAAAACGGCAAAGAGCGTTGATAACTGACCAATGCGCTGCTCTTGGCTAAATTTCTGATTATAAACATCATCTACAAATTTATAATCAAAGGAGGCTGAGGGTACTAGCTTTTTAAATACGGTTTCAATTTTTGCCAGCGCGTCGTTTGTGCCAGCTGTCGATTTGATTCTGATGGTCATTTGGGTCGACACCTTACGAGAATCTAAAAAGTAAAATGTACCGTTGATAGGCTCATAGGGAGACTGAATGACCATGTCTTTGGCAACTCCCACAATTTGCCAAACAAACTTTCCATCTTCTGTTTTAATGTATTCGCCTATCGGATTTTTCAATCCAATGTGTTTGGCAGCCGCTTCATTCAGAATCACCCCTGCCGAATCTGACTTATATTCGTCCGAAAAATCGCGTCCAGCAATTATTTTCCAGTCAATCGTCTTCCCAAAATCAGAAGTTACTCTGATTTTATTAAAACCAGACGGAGTTTCGGGGGCTTTGCCCCTCCAAACAAATCCACTCGACCTGTTCCAGATGGACGTCAACGGACTATTGGAAAGTGCCACGTTGGAGACTACGCCCGTAGCCAGTAATTCCCGCTTGAAGACATCATATTTGTCTTTATAATTAGGGTCATTCAGGCCAATCGTAATCAAGCTTTCTTGATTATAGCCAACTGGGCGGTTTTTCGCGTGCTGAATTTGCTGGTAAACCACCATGGTTCCAATAATAATGACTACCGAAACCGTAAATTGAATCACCACCAATACTTTGCGTGGAACCGCTGCAAAACGACCTACTTTGAATGTGCCCTTCAGCACTTTGAGGGGTTGAAAAGAAGACAAATATAATGCGGGGTAAATGCCCGTCAGAAGCCCTGTTAGCAAAATAAAAGCAATGCTTCCAGCCCAGAAATACCCATTAGTGAATGGTAAAGAAATGGCTTTGTCGGCCAATTCGTTGAACCAACGCAAAGCGAGGATTATTAACCCGCAGGAAATAACAAATGAGAGTAGCACAACCAAGAATGATTCACTAAAAAACTGTCCTATCAACTGCGTACGTAGCGAGCCAACGGCCTTGCGAATACCGACTTCTTTTGCCCGTTTTTCAGACCGAGCTGTACTTAGATTCATGAAATTGATAGAGGCTAACAACAGCACAGAAACACCGATAATACCAAAGAGCCAAACAAAAGTAACGCGCCCGCCCGTAGGTCTGCCGTCGGTAAAATCCGAATATAAATGCCATTGTTTCATCGGATAGACAAATATTTCTGGCTTGTAGCTTTCCAAAAGCTTCATATAATCAGTTGGGACATTTTTGGCATAAAAGCCTTTAAGTCCAGCCTGTGCGGTTTCTAAACTGACATTGGGTTGAAGCTCAACATAGATACCAAACGAGGTGTTATCCCAATTCGTTACATTTCCTTTTACCCATGCGTTTGAAGAAACGAATAAATCCCATGGCGTAAAGAATTGCACTTCGCTGAAACGTGAATTTTTAGGCATATCTTCATAAATCCCAGTTACTTTTACATCGATGGCATTATCAATTTTAAGGGATTGATTGATTGGGTCAGTGCTCCCAAAAATAGCTTCCGCCATTGATTTTGACAATACGATGGAATGAGGGTCTTTCAGGCTTCCATAACTTCCTTTGAGCATCTTCAACGAAAGCATTTCCAATATACCAGATTCCACAAAATGGCCTTTCCCCGTCAGATTTTTCTCATTAAGCTTTAATGTATAGTCGCTTACTGCCCAAGAAACCAGCACCTTAGAAAACAAATGCTTATAATTTTCTTTCAATGCTCCCCCCATCGGGATAGGCATGTGTGGGCTACCTTCGCTTACGCCAGTGCTGGGTTCGGTCGAAATAGAACGTATTTGCCCAATTCTCTCATAATTTCGATGATACTGGTTAAAACTCAATTCATCATAAATCCAAAGTCCTATCAGCATAGCGACAGCCATACCAATGGCCAAACCTGCGACATTTATGAACGAATACCCCTTGTGTTTGAGGAGGTTACGAAAAGCGATTTTGAAATAGTTACGTATCATCGTTGGACTGTATAAATAGGTTGTGGGATAATGGGTGCGCTTGTCTTTGGCAAAAGGGCGTAAAAGTTTGATGGCATTCAAGGCGTATTTCCAATTGGCGCTTCGCTCGCCAACGGTTTGTACCCAATGGTTATATAATTCCAATAAATCACCTTCCACTTCTTCCGAAGTGTTGGGGTCGGCCCACCAACGTAGTAAGGTCGTGGCCCAGCGGGGAGGATGATGTCTCATGTTAGCCGCCCATTAATTGCAAGGTTTGAGGGGGTAAAGCTCCCCAAAGCTCTTCTCGCACTTGTTTGACTTCCACCAACGCTTTTCTACCCGTCGCTGTCACCGTAAAAAATCGCTTGCGACGTCCACCTCGCTCGGCCGTTGCGCCGCCCATTTGAGAGGTTAGAAAACCTTTCTCTTCCAGCCGTTGGAGGGTGGTATGCACCGTGCTAAACCCCACCGAACGTCCCGTTTTCTGTTCCAGTTCTTGTGTGATAGTAACGCCGTAGGCTTCTTCGCCCAAAATGGCGACCGTCAGTAGAACGATTTCTTCAAATTCCCCCAAAAAAGTTCGTTTCATTGGATTTTTGTATTTCTTCCGATAATGTCGATAAAATAGTGTGCCAAAAATAAAAAAGCCCCTTTTGAGGGCTTTTTTCAGGTTTTTCAACCAAAACAATTGTCCGCTTTTGGACAGTATTCCGTGTATTATCGGACAGCTGTAGAGACGTTGCATGCGGTGGAGACGTTGCATGCAACGTCGCTACTCCGATTTCAATGATTTTACAGGATTGACCAACGCCGCCCTGATGGCTTGAAAACTGACCGTTGCCAACGTGGTGCCGATGGCTAACACTGCCGTAACCACAAATATCCACCATTCGATACCGATACGATACTCAAAATTTTGGAGCCATTGGCTGAGTCCGTAGTGGGCCAATGGAAACGCAATGACGTTGGCAATCACTACCAACTTGATAAAATCTTTGGACAACAGCCCCGTGATATTGGCAATGGAAGCTCCCAGTACTTTGCGAATGCCAATTTCTTTGATGCGTTGCTCGGTGGTGAATGTAGCCAATCCAAATAACCCTAAACAGGCAATCAAAATGGCAAGAATAGAGAAGCTCAACAGCAATTGTCCAGTGCGCTGTTCTATGGCGTATTGTCGGTCTAAGTCCTGATTGACAAACCCATAGCTGAAAGGATGGTTGGGTTCGAACTGTTTATAAATACGGGCCATATCGGCCAAGGCTTGCTCGGTTTTACCAGGCTGTGTTTTGACCAACAAGCTGAAATAAGATTCTTTAGGTCGAAAGCGAACGATGAAAGGCTCAATTTTGACACTCATTGGTCGGAAGTGAAAATCGCGCAATACTCCTACAATTTCGCCTTCCAAACCCCAGAAGTTTACTTTTTTCCCCAATGCCTGCTGAGTCGTCCAGCCCAAGCGTTTGGCGGCAGTTTCGTTGATGAGGTACGTTCCAAATTTATTACTCGTATCGCTTGCGATGGCAGAAGAAAAGTTGCGTCCAGCGGCTAATTTCATACCCGTAGTTTTCAGAAAATCGGCATCTACGTTGATTTGCGTAATAAGCACTTCATCTTTGGGACTTTTTCCAGGCCATTCGATATAAGAAGTGTTTTGAACATCTACCAACGTATTGGTCGTGGCCGAGACCGAAGCAATACTGCCTTGTTTAACCAATAACTCCTTCATTGTCAATGATTTTTCGCGCAGGTCGCCCTTCAGACGTACATAGAGTAACTGTTCTTGATCAAAACCCAATTTTTTGTTTTGAATAAATTGCAATTGCTGATACAACCCAATGGTACCGATGATTAAAACAACCGACATCACAAACTGCGTCACCACCAGCGTTTTCCGAAAACTTGTGCCTGATTTTTTATCAAAAATTCCTTTCAAAACGTTGACTGGACGGAAAGAAGAAAGGTAAAACGCAGGATAAAGCCCCGTCAAAAAGCTGATAAGTACCAAAACAACCGCCATCGAAGCCCAAAATAAAGGCTCGTGGAACGGCAATGTCATAGGTTTACCCGACAATTCACTAAAAAAAGGCAGCAGCAAATTCAATAGGGCCAACCCAACTCCCAGTGCCAAACTGGTCATGAGCAGCGATTCTCCCCAAAATTGAGCGACAAGGCTGGAACGCAACGCACCTACGCTTTTGCGCACCCCCACTTCACGCGCTCGTTGGGTAGCTCGGGCGGTAGATAAATTGATAAAATTAAACAAGGCAATAAACAACACAATCAGCCCTACCGCAATGAAGATCTGGACGTAACGGATGTTGCCACGTTTGCCCCAATCCGTTCCAAAATCGAAGTCAGAATACAAATGAATGTCTTGTAAAGGTTGCAGCAAAAGGAGCGTTTCGTTGTCTTCTTTGTATTTTTTTAGCTGTCCTGCCAATTTTTGAGCAAAAACAGCGGCATTGGCATTGGGTCTGATTTTGAGGTAGGTATGGTAGTTATTACTGTTCCAATTGTAGCTCCATTTGTCGTTCAATTGAAAATAGATAAAAGGTAACAACACATCGTATTGAAGATGCGAACGGGCTGGTGCATTTTCAACGATGCCCGTCAAACGAAGTGGCCGCTCTTGATTGTACTGAATCGTTTTCCCCAAAATAGGCTCAGAGGCCCAGTTTTTTCCAAAAAAACGTTCGGCAACGGCTTCGCTGATGACGACTTCATCGGGCGATGATAAAACGGTTTGTGGGTTTCCTTTCAAAAGTTTAAAACCGAAAAAGGACAAAAAAGAGGCATCGACTACCCGCATCGCTTCGGGCTCGACCGTCTTTTGCTCGTACTGAAGTAGCCCCGACCACGCTCCGACGCGGGCGGTTTCGGTAATTTCTGGAAAATCATTTTTGAGCGCAGGAGCCAGCGGCCCAGGCGTTACGGCAACATTGTAAAGTCCTGTGGCTTGTTTTTGCCTTTCAGTGAGGCGGTAGGTGTGCTCAAACTGCGGTACGGCACGGTCGTATTGGTATTCGTCCCATACATATAAGCCGATGGCCATACAACAAACCAGCCCCATGGCCAAGCCTGCGATATTAATGAGCGAAAAAGTAGGGTGCTTCAACAGATTCCTAACGGCGATTTTGAAATAGTTGCGTAGCATATTGAGGCTAAATAAATAGGTTTGAGGATACTGAGAGGGTTTTCGTTTGATATACCGTGGCTGTAAAAAGCCCAGCACGTCGCGCCAGTAACGCCAACGAGCGCGCCGCACACCTACGCGTTTGACTTGGTACTCAAATTCTTCGTGCAAGTCTCCTTGCACTTCTTCCAGCAAGTGAGGTGCACAGAAAAACTGCAAAAAGCGGTCAGCGAGGTGGGGGGGGTGATTCTGCATGGGGATGATTGGTAGGGACGTTGCATGCAACGTCCCTACGCGTGGTATTTATTCCGATTTCAACGATTTCACGGGATTCACCAAGGCGGCTTTGATGGCTTGGAAGCTGACAGTAAGCAATGTAATACCCAAAGCACCTATACTGGTCACCCCAAAAATCCACCACGAAACCTCGGTTCGGTAATTATATTTTTGTAACCACCCATCCATGAAATAGTAAGAAATAGGCACCGAAATCAGGCATGATATAATTACTAATACTACAAAATCCTTGGATAACAATTGCCAAATACCAGCGACCGAAGCACCCAGTACTTTACGAATGCCTATTTCCTTCGTGCGCTGCTCGGCCACAAACGATGCCAGTCCGAATAAACCCAGGCAGGAAATAAAAATAGCGAGAACAGCAAAGAAAGTAGCCAGTTTTCCGATGCGTTCTTCGGCTTTAAATTTGGCGTTGTATTCTTCATCTACAAATTGGTAATCAAAAGGAACGGTGGGGACAATTTTCTTAAAAACAGCCTCAATTTTGGGCAATGCTTGGCGGAAACTTACCGATGGATTAATTTTGATATTCAACCAGTTAGGCTTTCCATTAACGGATTTTATGTAAAAAACAGCTGGTTTGACAGGTTCGTAAGGAGACTCCATTACCATATCTCTTATGACACCTATCACTTGAAAGTAGGCAGTGTTTTCGCGAAACTTCCAACTGATTGTTTCGCCAAGAGGGTTTTGTAATCCCATGTATTTCATGGCAGCTTCATTAATGACGATACCCGAAGAATCCGTGGCATAATTCCTCGAAAAATCTCGACCTTTTACAAACTGCCAGCCTACGGTTTTTCCGTGTTCGTGGGTAACGGTTAAGGTGCTGAAACTTTTGTCTTGTTCGGGCTTCTTCCCTTTCCACTCCAGACCATCATTGTTGGAAGACACCTGCGTCATTCGTCCCATTGATGCCGATATTTCGGACACGACACCTGTGTTTTTCAGTTCAGTTCTAAGTATCTCATGTTTCCCCGAAAAAGCATCAGATTTCATTGCCAACATCAATAAACCTTCGCGGGTATAGCCCACGGGGCGGTTTTTAGCAAATTGAACTTGACGATACACCACAATCGTACTGATAATGAGGGTAACTGAAATGGTAAACTGAAAAACAACCAAGACTTTTCGGGGCGCGAATGCAAAGCGATTGACGACGTTTATCCCTTTCAAAACTTTGATAGGCTGGAAAGAAGACAGATAAAAAGAAGGATAACTACCTGCTAATAGCCCAGTTACAAAAATAAAAAGCAGACAAAACAACCAAAAATAAGTATTAGTCCAAGGTATAATTATCGCTTTGGCAGACAAATCATTGAACCAATTGAGCGTAAATAGCAGCAGAAAAAAAGCGAGAAAAAAGGATAGCAGAACCACTAAAAAAGACTCGCTAAAAAACTGGCTGATTAATTGCCCCTGAACCGACCCAATCGCCTTGCGAATGCCCACTTCTTTGGCACGTTTTTCGGAGCGAGCTGTACTTAAATTAACAAAATTAATGCAAGCCAATAGCAACACAAATGCACCAATAATACCAATTAACCAAACCATCTGGGTAGGTTCGGGATTTACGGCTCCGTTCTTAAACGGATACAAATGCCAATTGCGCATCGGATGTAAAAATACCTGTGGATTTTCAGCGACCTTGTCTTTTAAGTCACCAATATTTTTCAGTTCAGCATCTTTGATTGTTTTGGAAATGCGCTCAAAATCCGTCGTTGGTTGAATCTCTACGTACACTTTCAAAAAATGGTTGTGCCAATTGTTAGCAGATTCCCTCACCCACTCATTGTCCGATACCCATAAGTCAAACGGTGCCAAAAAGTTGATGTCATTAAATACTGAATTAAGTGGTAAATCTTCGTACACGCCCGTAACGGTGACATCCAATTTATTATTGATTTTCATCACCTGATTAAGTGGGTCGGTATTGCCAAATAATGCTTGTGCCGTTGAAGCCGAAATCAAAATAGAATGAGGGTCATTAAGGCCCGACCAATTGCCATAAATCATTTTTAGGGAAAGCATTTCGGGTGCTTTTGCTTCCATAAATTGGCCTTTCCTTATGAATTTATTCTCACCTGCCGTCAGAATATAATCTCCTGCATTTGAAGATGTTACGATGTGTTTAAACTTGTTTTGATAGTTTGTTTTTAATTCTGTTGCCAACGGATACTGCACAGAAGTAGAGTAACCTACTTTTCCTTCATCCGTTTCTTTTATCATCACTTGGGCAATCCGCGCATAATTTTGGTGATATTGGTTGAAACTCAATTCATCCCAAACCCAAAGCCCGCTGAGGATAGCCACGGCCATACCTACAGCCAAGCCACCGATATTGATAAAAGAATAACCCTTGTTTTTTAACAAGTTCCGAACCGCGATTTTGAAATAGTTGCGTAGCATATTGAGGCTGAATAAATAGGTTTGAGGGTATTGAGAGGGTTTTCGTTTGATATACCGTGGCTGTAAAAAGCCCAGCACGTCGCGCCAGTAGCGCCAACGAGCGCGCCGCGCACCCACGCGCTCAACTTGGTACTCAAATTCTTCGTGCAAATCTCCCTGTACTTCTTCTAATAAATGAGGTGCACAGAAAAACTGCAAAAAACGGTCGGCGAGGCGAGGTGGTTGGTGCTGCATAGGGATGGTTGGTAGGACGTTGCATGCAACGTCCCTACGCGTGGTATTTATTCCGATTTCAACGATTTCACAGGATTCACCAAGGCGGCCTTGGTCGCTTCGTAAATTACTGTCAGGGTAGCGACAAACAGCGTGATGGCAATGGCTACTACGAATATCCAAGGCTGAATCGTGATGTGAAACTTAAAATCTTGCAGCCATTGATTCATAAACCACCACGCAATGGGCGCCGCAACCAGAAAGGCCACGACAATCAAACGGGCAAACTCTTTTCCAAAAATCCATAAAATCTGTGCGAGGCTACTGCCCAATACTTTCCGAATCCCAATTTCCTTGGTTTTCTGCGTTGCCATGAAACTCACTAATCCATAAAGCCCCAAACAGCCAATAAAGATGGCGATGATCGAAAACAGAGTCATCAATTTCAAAAACCGTTCTTCTGTTTCATAAAATTGAGCGATGCTTTCATCTAAAAACTCATACTCAAAAATCTGGTCGGGAAATTTTGCTGTCCATGCTTTTTCGATAGCGTTTAAGGTGGTTTTAGCTGTTGCCATAGTTAATTTAATGGCATAGTTTGAATAATCGTCTTTGTTAGTGGTGAGGGCTACCGCATTGATTTCTGCGTGAAAAGACAGATCGTGGAAGTCTTTGATAATACCGACAATAGGACCCCTCATTGAGCCTCCATTAGCTGCAATCACTTTCCCAATAG
Organism: Runella limosa DSM 17973; assembly: GCF_000482465.1. GTDB lineage: Bacteria > Bacteroidota > Bacteroidia > Cytophagales > Spirosomataceae > Runella > Runella limosa. The sequence goes on along the minus strand of NZ_KI519420.1, from coordinate 30,876 downwards.
CTTCTTGAGGAGAACTGAAGTTGAGTTTTCGAGTAAAAGTCTCATTGACCAAAAATTCCTTTACTGAATCAGATGGAAAAAGATTTCTGCCAGCAACCAATTCCAAGTCAAAAGTGGACAGATAAGCCTCATCGCCCGCTTTCATATTTGTTCCGAAATTTACCTGTTCGGTCTGATTATCAAATCGGATAGTATTTGTCCAGATATTACCAGAAGAAGGTGCCGCCCGACAAAGTGATATTTTTTCTACACCAGCAATGGTTGAAAGGTCATGTTTCAATGACTTCATTTTTATATCCGTTGAGTCGGCTCCTACCTGAACCATAACAATGGCGTCTTTATCAAACCCCAAATCTGATTGCTTGGCATATTGCATCTGCCTGATAACTACCACCATACCAATAATCAGTACCTGTGAAATAGCAAATTGGGTAACGATCAATGCACGTCGTGTGTTGAAACCGCCAATGGTTTGATGAGACAATTTCCCTTTTAAGGCAATAACTGGTTGGAAACCCGCCAGAATAAGCCCGGGATAAGAACCCGCAAAAAAGGTAACAATCACTCCCAAAGCTACAATAAAAAGGGATAATTGGCTGTCCGAGAACAAGTTGAGTGACATTTGAGCGTCAAAAAAATCATTAGCATAAGGCAAGATTAAAAACGAAAGCAAAATTGCAATGACAACGCTAATCGCTGAAATAATGGCGGTTTCTGTAATAAATTGCCCGAAAAGCTGCCCTTTAAATCCTCCCAATACTTTCCGTACTCCTACTTCTTTTGACCTTTTAAGTGCTTGGGCGGTGGCTAAATTGATAAAATTTACACAGGCGGTTATGATTAAAAAAAAGCCGATGATGGATAGTATCCAGAGATTTTGTTTATCCATTGGCCCATCATAAAGTGTGCTGAAATGGATGTCAGATAAAGGCTGTAATTTATAATGGTGGACATTTTTGCTACTGGGACGGTACTTTTTGGGATAAGGAGCCATCGCATTTTCTGCTTGTGTTGCCGAAACATTAGGGCGAAGTAGCGTAAAACACTGCATCGCATCATCCACCCCTCCCCATGAATCATCACTTGCCAACCACGAATTGTATGATTTTAGGGTAGGATAAGAAACATAGATCTCGGTTTTTCTATCCGTGTTGGGGGGTAAATCTTTTAGAATTCCAGTTACGGTAAACACGATTCTATTTTCCAACCAAAACTCCTTACCAATCGGATTCTCGTCTCCAAAATACTTTTTGGCCATTTTTTGGGTCAAAATAGCGGTATTGGGTTCAACTAATACGGTGTTTTTGTTTCCCTGAAGCAAAGGATAATTGAAAATATCAAAGAAACTTGGCTCGGTAAAAGCAATTCCTTCTGGCTCTTTTAACTTTATTAGTTCACTCCCTTTTTTTAAAATAATGAGACGGTCGGTAACAGTAGCTATTCGGGCTGTTTTCTCACCAAAAGAGTGCTCATTTCTAACAACCTGTCCCAAAGGAGCTGGTACACCTCGATCATAGGAAACATTCTCCATGTGCATTTCAGTGACAATACGGTATATTCTATCTGAGTTTTTGTGAAAATTGTCAAAACTCAGATGATAGTTGACCAACGTAAAAATGAGGATTCCACATGTCATGCTCAAAGCCAAGCCTAACACATTAATAAAAGCGTAAGCTTTGTTGCGTTGGAGATTTCGGTAGGCGATTTTGAAATAGTTGCGTATCATATTGAGGCTGAATAAATAGGTTTGAGGGTATTGAGAAGGTTTACGTTTGATATACCGTGGCTGTAAAAAGCCCAGCACATCGCGCCAATAGCGCCATCGCGCACGCCGTATCCCTACGCGCTCAACTTGGTACTCAAACTCTTCGTGCAAATCTCCCTGCACTTCTTCTAATAAATGAGGTGCGCAGAAAAACTGCAAAAAGCGGTCGGCAAGGCCAGGTGGTTGGTGCTGCATGGAGTTTAGTCTTTTGTCATGGCGACGATAGGGGGCATTGAAAGTTTACACAGAAAATTTGAGCGTGGGCGTTAGACGCTGCCAAAAACTCGCTCTTACCTCTTGGATTTCATGCAGCGTTCGCTGACCGAAGGCCGTCACCGAAAACAAGCGCTTACGGCGTCCGCCGCGCTCGTTGGTAGGCTCTCCCATTTCCGAACGAACCATTCCTTTTTCTTCGAGCCGTTGCAAGGCCGAATGCACTTGATTCAAGCGAACGCTGCGGTCGGTTTGTTCAATGATTTCGTGCATCAGCAATACCCCGTAGGCTTGGCCGTTGAGTACAGCCACGGCGAGTAAAACGATTTCTTCAAATTCTCCTAAGTACGTCCGTTTCATTCGATGTTGATTATTTCTATTTTTGCTGATAAAATACCTTGCCAGCAACAAAAAATGAGACAATCATTTGATTTTCAACAATATAAATAACATACAAGTTTATTTTGTTTGTCCATAATCGGACACGTTTGTACGCGTTAGGACAGTGATGTTTGACTTTGTTACTCTTCAAGAAGGAACACAGATGCCCCAGATTCCTTTGGAAACACGGATAAAACCCCTTCCCAAAGGGTAAAGAGGGCTGCCTCCTTACTTTTGTCCAAAAACAAATCATTGATTTTATGAAACATACTGCCAAATACTTCTTGTGCGGACTGTTGCTTTCGCTAGGCGCATTTTCTGTTCAAGCACAAAAAAATCCTGAGGACAAAGCAGGCTGGCGTTTAGGCGCTCAATCGTACTCGTTTCGTTTGTTTTCCTTTGCCGACGCACTGCGCAAAATCGACAGCTGCGGCCTGAAATACGTCGAGGCGTTTCCAGGGCAGACCATTGGGGGCGGTATTGAGGGAAAAATGGATTTTACGATGGATGCGGCCAAGCGTCAACAAGTAAAAAAACTCATCAAAGACAAGGGCATTACCATTGTGGCCTACGGGGTAGTGGGTGCCAAAACAGAAGAAGAATGGAGAACTTTGTTTGAGTTTGCCAAAGACATGGGCGTGCTCAATATCAACTCGGAGCCCTCGGCAGCCCAAATGCCCATGATTCGGAAGTTGGCGGAAGAATACAAAATCAACGTAGCGTTGCACAACCACCCAAAACCTTCACGCTACTGGCATCCCGACACGGTGATTGCGGCCATTGCAGGTAGTAAATACGTAGGAGCTTGCGCCGATATTGGCCACTGGGTACGTTCAGGACTTGACCCCGTCGAGTGTTTGAAAAAATTGAACGGACACGTGATTGGTATGCACTTCAAAGATGTGAAAAAAGATACGCCCGACGGCAAGTACCACGACGTGATTTGGGGAACGGGAGATTGTAAAGTGGAAGCGGTACTTGGTGAATTAAAACGCCAAAAATTCAAAGGCCCGATTTCGGCCGAATACGAGTACCACTGGGAAAACAACGGCCCCGAAATCGCCGAAAGTGCGAAAAACTTCCGCGAAATTTATACGCGGGTGAAAGCCTCGCAGTAAAAAGGCAAAGTAGCCAGACGTTCCAAGTTGTTGAGACTTGGAACGTCTGGCTTTTAAAATCACTCTGATTTTAAACTCTTCACAGGGTTCATCAGCGCCGCTTTGATGGTCTGAAAACTGACGGTCAAAAGGGTAATTAGCAAAGCCCCTGCGCCCGTCAAGGCAAAAACCCACCACGAAATTTCGGTGTGATAGGTGTATTTCTGTAGCCATTGACCCATAAAATAATACGCAATAGGCGACGCAATAAACAACGAAAGAACCACCAACACCACAAAATCTTTCGACAATAATCCCCACAAATTGGCAGTCGTTGCCCCAAGTACCTTGCGTACTCCCATTTCTTTGGTACGTTGCTCGGCCACAAATGACGCCAACCCAAACAAGCCCAAACAACTGATGAATATCGCTAAAATGGCAAAAATGGAGGCTATTTTGCCCAAACGTTCTTCATTCGCAAATTTTTTGGCGTATTCTTCATCCACAAATTTGTAATCAAACGGCACCGCAGGATTGTACTTTTGAAATACCTCGGCTATTTTGCCAACGGCGGTAGAAGTGGCCATTGTTTGGTTTAGTTTGATGTTAATCGTGTATTGGTTGTTGTAATCCAACAAAAACACCGTAGGTAATATCGGCTCAAAGGGCGAACCCATCACAATGTCTTTGATGACACCAATCACCTCGTAGCTTTTTCCGTTCCACTTTACCGTTTCATTAATGGGGTTTTTCAAGCCCATGTACTTTACGGCCGTCTCATTGATGACAATGGCCGAAGAGTCTGTTGAAAACTTTTTGGAAAAATCGCGTCCTTCCCGAAACCGCCACCCTACGATTTTACTGTAATCGTGCGTCACTCGGAAAGTCGCAAAATTATCTTCAAAACCTGGGGCTTTACCTTTCCATTCAAACCCACTTTGGTTTTCCCACACATCCGTAATGGGAGAAGAAGAGATTGCCAAATTAGTTACTGCGCCCGATTGAAGCAGCTCATTTTTAATCACTTCGTAGTTTTGGTAAAGGTCGGGCGTAATCATATAGACGGCCATTAGCCCTTCTTTATCGTAACCCACGTTTCGGTTTTTTGCGTGCTGGATTTGGAGATAAACAACACTCGTACCAATGATTAGCACAATGGAAACCGTAAACTGTATCACTACCAAAATTTTTCGTGGCGTCGGTGCAAAGGCTCCTCTCCGCCAACGCGACGATGGAAAACCGATTCCTTTGAGCACTTTTATTGGCTGAAAAGAAGATAAGTAAAACGCAGGATAACTCCCTGCCAATAAGCCAGTAAATACGCTAAAGCCCAGTACCGACAGCCAAAAAACAGGGTTTAACCACAAAATCGTTATCTCTTTGTCGGCCAACTCATTGAAAAAAGGCAAAGCAAGTTGCACCAAAAGCAACGCAAAACCCAATGCAATAAAAACAACCAAGAACGATTCGCCGAAAAACTGTGCAATCAATTGTTGGCGAAGCGATCCCATCGACTTCCGAATCCCGACTTCTTTGGCGCGCTTTTCGGAACGTGCTGTACTCAGGTTCGTAAAATTGATGCAAGCCAACAACAGCACAAACACCCCAATGATGCCATACAACCAAATAAATTCAAGTTGGTCGCTCATCACGCTTTTTCGGTTGGCAAACTTGGAATACAAGTGCCATTGGCACATCGGGTGCACAAACAATTCGGGATTGTACGCGACGCGTTTTGCATCCAAATGCTTCCGTTTTATGTCTTTAATTTTGGCCGAAACACCCGCAAAATCAACGTTAGGAGCAAGCTGAACATAAATCTTGTAGGAGTTATCGTTCCAATCGTTTTCTTGCTCTTTCATAAAAGTCATAAAAGAAGCCAGTAAATCCCACGGCCCGATAAAGGTCAGGTCTTGAAATTCCGAATTTTTGGGCAAATCCTTATATACACCCGCCACTTTTGCCTCCATCCGATTTTTTATCTTTACAATTTTATCCAACGGATTTTCATCACCAAAAAGCTTTTTAGCGAGCGATTCAGAAAGTAAAATCGAATGAGGGTCTTTGAGCCCCGCGCGAGTTCCATACACCATATCCAACCCAAACAGTTCGGGCGCATCGGGCTGCATAAAACTGCCTGATTGAAAGAATTTTTTGTCTCCCGAGAGTATCGCATACTTCTGCGTAGAGGTAGTCATGGCAATATATTTAAAATCAGAACCATACGAAGCGCGCAGCTCGGCGGCCAACGGAATCGGGTTCGTCATATACGTCCCTTCGCCATTATGCACCATTATTCGGCCAATACGGTCGTGGTTTTTGAAGTTTTTATTAAAACTCAGTTCATCCCACACCCAAAGCCCAATGAGCATTGCCACGGCCATACCCGTCGCCAAACCGAAGATATTGATAAACGAGTAACCTTTGTATTTCAACAGGTTACGAAAAGCGATTTTGAAATAATTGCGTATCATAGCGGGGCTGTAGGTGTAAGAAGTTGAATACTTAGAATCGGCGAGAAAACGACGTTTCAGAAAATAAGGACGACAAAAACGGATGACTTCAAAGAAATACATCCAACGGGCTTTTTGCGCTCCAAGCTCTTCGACCTGAAACGCAAACTGCTCGTACAAATCCCCCAACAGTTCTTCGTAAAGTTCTGAAGGGAGAAATCGTTTGACCAGAGCGTCAAGCCAAGCGGGTGGGGTGTTTTGCATTGGCTTGTTTATTCTGATTTTAAGCTCTTTACAGGGTTCATCAAAGCGGCTTTGATGGCTTGAAAGCTAACCGTTAATAAGGTAATTATTAATGCTCCCGCACTTGCAGCTACAAAAATCCACCACGAAATCTCGGTGCGGTAGGTGTATTTTTGCAACCATTCGTTCATAAAATAGTAGGCAATCGGCGCGGCAATGACGCAGGATATAATGACTAATGCCACGAAATCTTTGGAGAGCAGTTGCCAAAGATTGGTGACTGTGGCACCCAACACTTTTCGAATTCCGATTTCTTTGGTACGTTGTTCCGCTACAAAAGAGGCTAATCCAAAAAGCCCTAAACAGGAAATAAAAATGGCAAGGAGGGTAAAAAGACTTATCAAACTTGACATTCTTTGCTCTCTAAAAAACTTTTTATTAAAATCTCTATCGGCAAAAAGGTAGTTGAAGTCGCCTCCCGGGTCATATGTCTTTAACACTTTTTCCATTCTGGCTACTGATTCTGATGCACTTAGTTCAGGCTTTAACTTTATGGTTATGAAAGGTGCATTCGCTTTGATCATTTCAAAAACCGTGGGACGAACTGGCTCAAAAGGTGAATCCATCACAATGTTTTGCACTACACCTACAACCATTAGCGGCTTTCCATCTTTTCTTATCAATTGGTTAACAGGGTTTTTCAAACCCATTAGTTTTACCGCTGCTTCGTTCAAAATTACGGCAGTCGAATCGTCGCTAAAGTTTCTTGAAAAATCTCGCCCTGCTGTAATTTTCCAATCAATGGTTTTCCCAAATTCAGGGGTAACATGTAACGAAACTAAATCTTCGGCATTGGCGCTTTTTTCTGGCCAGCTATAATGACTTGAATAATGCCAAGACTCAGAGATTGGACTGTTGATTTCAGCCATTTCTACCACCGCCCCAGAGTTGAGTAAATCTTGGCGCATGGCATAAAAATTACCCCTTAATGCGTCATTATTTTTGCGTATTTGTACCAATCCTTTGGTATCATAACCCAATGGACGGTTTTTAGTAAACCAGATTTGTTTATAGATAATTGTTGTCGAAATAATCAATGCAATAGAAATACTAAACTGAAAAACCACTAATCCTTTTCTTGAAAATAACTCAAAGGTGCTGCTTTGCAATTTACCTTTCAGTACTTTAACTGGATGAAAAGAAGAGAGATACAATGCTGGGTAGCTTCCTGCAACAACTATCGCTGCCCCAGAAAATAAAGCAATCGATAACCAAAAAAGTAGATTTTCCCAAGGAAATTCAATTTGTTTTTCGGCCAATTGGTTAAAAAAAGGCAAGGCAAGTTGAGCTAAAATCAATGCCAACGAAGTACTTAATACGATTGTTAAAAACGTTTCGGCGTAAAACTGAGCGATAATTTGACCTCTGTTTGAGCCTATTGCTTTACGAACCCCGATTTCTTTCGAGCGTTTTTCGGACCGAGCAGTACTTAGATTCATGAAATTAATGGCTGCTAATACGATAGTCAACAAGCCAATGAAGCCCAAAATTAAAATAGTATCTTTCCCTGTAGCAACTGGAAGACCATCTTTATATTCGGGATATAAGTGCCAGGTCGCCATCGGGTATAAAAACAAAGAAGGCTTTGAAGGGTCTTTGGTGACCTTATAGATTTCATCTTTTATCAATGCAGAAGCCTGTTCTGCCGAAACATTTTTGGCCAATTTCACATAGATTGGAAAGGAGTTTTCGTCCCAAAGAGTTTTGGCATTGACCCAATCTTCTTTTTGTAAATAAGAGTCCATGGATGCATAAAATGAAGTACTACGGTAAGTAGCATTTTGCGGCAAAGATTTGAATATCCCTACGATTTTGAATGGTGCATTTTTATCTAAATAAATGGTTTTATTTACCGCGCTTTTGTCGCCAAATAAAGCGTCTTCTGTTTTGTCAGAAATCAATATTTCAAATGGTGCTAAGGGAAACTTTGGGGAGCCTCCCAGTATCTCTAAATCCAAAATTTCTTCACCTCCTGGTTCCATAAAAAGCCCTCTTTTTATGATGGTTTTATCCTCAAATGTCAAGCTCTTTTCTCCCCCATAACTTGAAGCCACTACTTCGTCAAAATAATTACCATACGATTCTCTTAATTTAGCAGCCAGCGGAAGTGACATGGACTGTTCGGTAATAATATTGTTATTGAAGCTTCGATTTTTCTGCAACAAAGCAATGCGGTCGTAGTTTTTATGGTATTTGTTGTAGGACAACTCATCCCAGACCCAAAGTCCAATGAGCATCGCCACGGCCATGCCCGTCGCCAAACCGAAGATGTTGATAAATGAATAACCTTTGTATTTCAACAGGTTACGAAAAGCGATTTTGAAATAATTGCGTAGCATAAGCCCCCTGTCCCCCAAAGGGGGAATTTAAACGTTATAAAAAATACCTCCGAACTTTGGTTTTAAGCCCCCATCGGGGGTTTGGGGGCTGTTTTTATTCTGATTTTAAGCTCTTTACAGGATTCATCAACGCCGCTTTGATGGCTTGAAAACTGACGGTTAGCAGGGTGATTATCAATGTTGCTACACCCGTTGCCGCAAAAATCCACCATGAAATAGTTGTCCGATAGCTGTATTTCTGAATCCAATTTTCCATCAAATAATAAGCAATGGGCGAAGCTATAAAAAGAGAGACAAAGACTAACTGAACGAAGTCTTTGGACAGTAATCCCCACAAATTGATGACAGTTGCTCCCATTACTTTACGTACGCCAATTTCTTTGGTACGTTGTTCCGCCACAAACGACGCCAAACCAAATAAGCCTAAGCAGGAAATAAAAATAGCGAGAAGAGCAAAGAAGGTAGCCAATTTGCCAATACGCTCTTCTTCTGCAAATTTTTTGGCGTATTCTTCGTCTGCAAATCGGTAGTTGAAAGCCGAATTAGGAGCAAATTTTTTAAAGACCGCTTCTATTTTTTTGATGGCTGTAACAACGGAAGTTGCAGCAGACAGTTTAAAGTTGATGACATTAAATGACCGTTCTTTGTCGTTCATCATAAATACTGTAGGAACAGCGGGTTCAAACGGCGATTTCATCACCATATCTTTTACAACACCGATGATTTTCCAGTTTTTACCATGCCATTTTACGATTTCACCAATCGGCTCTTTTAGTCCCATTTGTTTAATAGCCGCTTCATTGAAGACAAAACTCAGCGAATCGGTTGAGAATTGATTGGAAAAACTACGCCCTTCTTTGAGTTTCCATTCCACTACATTACCGAAATTTGGATCAATCAACACCGTTCCAAATATTTCTTGCCGATTGGGGTCTTTACCCTTCCAATCTAAATTATCGGCAGAAGACCAAATTCCAGTTGTTGGGTTCGAGGACGCCGTCATCTGAACTACAGCGTTGGTACGCATAATTTCATCTCGAAACACATTGTAATTGGTGATTTCAGAGGAGTTGAAAGGAATGGATAGAATACCATTACGATTGTAACCAATCGGGCGATTTTTAGCATATTGGATTTGTTGAAATACAACTAGGGTTCCGATAATCAAGGTGATAGATACCGTGAATTGAACTACCACCAAAGCTTTGCGAGGAAAAGATGCTAAGCGCCCCACTCGAAAGCTACCCCCTTTCAACACTTTAATTGGCTGAAAAGAAGACAAATAAAGTGCTGGGTAGCTGCCAGCAATCAGACCAGTAAGTAAAGTAAAACCAAGACTAAACAACCAAAAGAGAGGGGTGGACCACAAAAGAAACATTTCTTTCGCGGCCACTTCGTTGAAGGTCGGCAAGATGAGTTGCACAAAAAGTAGAGACAATCCAAAAGCAAAGGTCACCACTAACATAGATTCGCTGAAAAACTGCCCGATTAATTGCCTCCTTTCCGAACCGACTGTCTTACGAATACCCACTTCTTTGGCTCGTTTTTCAGAGCGAGCTGTGTTTAGATTCATAAAATTAATACAAGCCAACAGCAAGACAAAAATGCCAATAATCCCGAATAACCACACAAATTCAAGCCTGCCGCCTACATTTACTCCATTTTTAAATTGATACAAATGCCATTTCTCCATTGGATACAGAAAGAGCACGGGTTTGGCAGCATCTTGATTATGCTCGTATAGGACAGTCTTAATTTTAGAGGAAATAAACTCGGTACTACTATTGGGTGGAAGAAGCGCATAAATTTGAAAAGAGCTACTATACCAGTTATTGATATTGGCCTTGTTGTTACCAAAAAGTAAATCAATAGGAGCAATAAAATGCAGGTCATAAAACCGTGTATTTTTAGGCAAATCCTTATAGACACCAGCCACTTGCACGTTGTAAGCGTTATTCAATTTTATAATTTTATGAATAGGGTCATTATCCCCAAAAATTGCTTTTGCCAGCGACTCGCTGATTAATAGCTCATTAGGGTTTAGGGCTGATTTTGAACCTTTCTTCATGTCGAGGCTGATAATGTCGGTAAATTGAGACTCTGCATAGCAACCTAATTTTGTAAAAGCATTCTCATCAAACGAAATAACCTGCTCATAGGTTAGGGTAGAAGCAACTTTCTCAAAGTCATTGCCAAACTTATTCCGAAGTTCAGCCGATAATGGTATAGGTAGCGCCGATTCTGTAGAGATACCCTCCCCAATATTGGTATGTTCCATTACCTGTACAATACGGTCGTAATGTTGGTGATATTTTTCAAAACTCAATTCATCCCACACCCAAAGTCCAATCAGCATCGCCACGGCCATACCCGTCGCTAAACCGAAGATGTTGATAAACGAATAACCTTTGTATTTCAACAGGTTACGAAAAGCGATTTTGAAATAATTGCGTATCATAGTGGGGCTGTAGGTGTAAGAGGTTGAATATTTAGAATCGGCGCGAAAACGGCGTTTCAGAAAATAAGGGCGACAAAAGCGTAACACTTCAAAGAAATACATCCAACGGGCTTTTTTCGCTCCAAACTCCTCGGCCTGAAAGGCAAACTGCTCGTGCAAATCCCCCAACAGCTCTTCGTAGAGCTCTGCAGGAAGAAATCGTTTGACCAGAGCGTCAAGCCAAGCGGGTGGGGTGTCTTGCATTGGCTTGTTTATTCTGATTTTAAACTTTTTACAGGATTCATCAACGCCGCTTTGATGGCTTGAAAGCTGACGGTTAGTAGGGTGATTATCAAAGCACCAACTGCGGCCAACGCAAAAATCCACCACGAAATCTCGGTGCGATATTCGTATTTGTGCAGCCAACCGTTGAGGAAATACCACGCAATCGGCGTAGAAATAAGGCAGGAGATAATCACCAACACGACAAAATCCTTAGACAATAAGCCCCAAAGATTGGGAACAGTAGCTCCAAGTACTTTTCGGATACCGATTTCTTTGGTGCGTTGCTCGGCCACAAACGATGCCAATCCAAATAGCCCCAAACAGGAAATAAAAATAGCCAATGCCGCAAAAATCCCCGCTAACTGACCAATGCGCGTTTCGGTCGCAAATTTTCGCTCGTATTCTTGGTCAGAGAATTTATAGTCGAATGGACTAGCTGGATTAAGTTTTTGAAATACAGCTTCTATTCTTTTGAGTGATTCGGTGGCACTTAGTGCTGGATTTAACTTGATATTGATAATCCCCGCCCAATTATAGTCCATCATAAAAACAGTCTGATAAACGGGTTCAAAAGGAGAACCCATGACCATATCCTTCACAACGCCCACAATTTGAAAAGGCTTTCCATTCCACTTCATAATTTTACCTACTGGGTTCTTTAGTCCCATGTAGCGCACGGCGGTTTCGTTGAGTACCATACCCGACGAATCAGTCGAGAATTTTCGAGAAAAATCCCTGCCCTGCACAAATTGCCACCCGACTGTTTTTCCAAAATCGTGCGTTACCGCAATGGTTCCAAAGCTATCCTTAAAGTTGGGGTCTTTGCCTTCCCACTCAAAGCCGCCGTTTTGTGAGTTTAAATCCGTAGCAGGGGCAGACGAGGTGGACATTTCGACCGCTCCACCACTTTTTATAAGCGCGTCTCGGAGAGTATTGTAGTTTTGGTATAACTCAGGCGTATTCATTGTCACCGTAATCAGGCCATTGCGGTCGTATCCAATCGGGCGATTTTTGGCATGTTGAATTTGGCGAAGTACAATCGTCGTCCCAACAATGAGTGTCACCGACACCGTAAACTGCATTACTACCAACACTTTACGAGGTACGGCAGCAAAACGCCCTGCTCTGAATGTGCCTTTTAGCACTTTTACTGGTTGGAAAGAAGACAAATATAATGAAGGATAACTGCCAGCAATCAAGCCTGTCAGGATGCTAAAGCCAATGCCCAACAACCAAAAAATAGGATTAGTCCATAAAAGCGTTAGCTTTTTGTCGGCCACTTCGTTAAAAATCGGGAGTAGCAAAAGCACCAATACCAAAGAGACACCAAAAGCACAGGCCACTACCAACAGCGACTCACTGAAAAATTGGCTGATTAACTGCGAACGAACCGAACCGACCGCTTTGCGAATCCCCACTTCTTTGGCCCGCTTTTCAGAACGAGCCGTACTCAAATTCATAAAGTTGATGCAAGCCAACAACAGCACAAAAACGCCAATGATACCAAACAGCCAAACGTACTGAATGCGCCCGTCTGGTTCACCCGTTTTTTTCCAACCCGTATATAAATGCCATTGGCTCATGGGATGGAGAAATATTTCATTTTTAAAGACGGCGACTTCTGGAACATGCTTTATTTTCACGCCTTTGATTTTTTCCGTAATCATCTTAAAATCAGTATTAGGTGCAATCTGAGCCAGCATTTGCCACGAATTATTATTCCATTCGGCATTGTCTTTTGCACGCTTCACCCAACCTTCTGTCGAAGCATAGAGATCCCAGGGGGCAATGAAGGTCATGTCTCTAAACTCGGTATTATAGGGCAAATCTTCATACACACCCGTTACTTTGACGTCTAATCTGTTGTCGATTTTTACAATTTTCTCCAGGGGGTCGTTATCACCGAAAAGCGCCGCTGCTACCGATTCAGACAATAAAATAGAATTGGGGTCTTTTAAGCCGTTTCGAGCGCCTTTGGTCATTTTTAAGCTAAACATATCGGGCGCTTCGGGGCTTAGGTAGTTGCCCAATTTGGTAAATTTCTTTTCACCATACGCCAAGATATGCTCTCTTGTCCAAGAGGACATAATTATGTGGGTAAAATCAGTGCCATACACAGTGCGTAGTTCATTTTCCAACGGAATAGGCATGTGGCCTCCTGCGCCGAACTCACCGTTATATGTACCGCTTTGCATCACTTTCGCAATGCGGTCGTAGTTTTTATGGTATTTGTTGTAGGACAACTCATCCCACACCCAAAGTCCAATCAGCATCGCCACGGCCATGCCCGTCGCCAAACCGAAGATATTGATAAACGAGTAACCTTTGTATTTCAACAGGTTACGAAAAGCGATTTTGAAATAATTGCGTATCATAGTGGGGCTGTAGGTGTAAGAGGTTGAATATTTAGAATCGGCGCGAAAACGACGTTTCAAAAAATAGGGGCGACAAAAGCGTAACACTTCAAAGAAATACATCCAACGGGCTTTTTGCAGGCCAAGCACCTCGGCTTGAAAGGCAAACTGCTCGTGCAAATCCCCCAACAGTTCTTCGTAAAGCTCCGCAGGGAGGAGCCAACCCAAAAATCGGTCGGCCCAGCGGGGTGGATTGGGTTGTTTTTCCATCACTCAAGAAAATGAAGGGTTTGGAATAGCGTCCCACAGCTCGTTGCGCACTTGTCGCATTTCGGCCAAGGTACGTTTACCCAAGGCCGTGATGCGGAAAAAGCGCTTTCGACGCCCGCCACGCTCGGAAGTAGCTCCCCCCAGCTCAGATACAACAAAGCCTTTTTCCTCCAAGCGATACAACGCAATGTGTACCCCACTCAAACTAATGAGGCGGTTGTTCATGCGTTGTTTCAACTCCGCCGCAATCGTGACGCCGTAAGCCGTTCCTTCCAGCACCGCAACTGTGAGTAAAACCAATTCTTCAAATTCACCTAAGTAAGAGCGCCCCATGGGTATGTTAGCGTGTTTTAGTATTTTATTATTATTTGCTAAACAAATAACCATGCCATGAAAAAAACAGCCCCAAAAAGAGCTGTTTTCAAAAATCAGTGTCCGAAATCGTACAGAAATTGTCCGTTGGTGACCAAAGACTTTCCAAGTTTGGATGTTATCGTTTTTGAAACTTGGAAAGTCTATCCGTCTATAAAAAAGACTTTCCAAGTTCATCCAAACTTGGAAAGCCTATCCGTCGATGAAAAAAGACCTTCCAAGTTTTTGAAACTTGGAAGGTCTATCGCCTTATTACTCCGCCTTTAAACTCTTCACGGGATTTACCAAAGCCGCCTTAATAGCCAAATAACTGACTGTCAGGGCTGCTACGACCGTAGCCAGCACCCCCGCCAGCGCAAAAGCCCACCACGGCAGGTCGATTCGGTAGGCAAAGTCGCGTAGCCATTGACTCATGGTATAACCCGCAATCGGCGATGCAATGAGGGTGGCGACAAGAATTAATTTGAGGTAATCGGTCAATAACAAGGTCACAATTCCCGTCACGGAAGAACCCAGTACTTTGCGAACCCCAATTTCTTTGGTGCGTTGGTGGGTGGTGAAGGCCGCCAATCCGAATAATCCCAAACAGGCAATCAGCACGGCTAATCCTGCAAAAACGGCAAATAACTGGCTGATATGCTGCTCTGACTGGTACATTTTGCTAAAACGTTCGTTTAAGAACGAATACGCAAACGGATTATCGGTAGTGGCTTTCCATTGTTGTTCTATCTTTTGGAGAAGCCTCGGAATGTCGTTGGTCTGAATCCGTAATGCAAGCTGATCGTTGTCTTTCCCGTAGAAAATAACCAAGGGAGCGATGTGCTGGTGCATGGATTCAAAATGAAAATCTTTAACCACGCCTACCACCGTGTAGGTATGTTTACTGCCCTCTGAGCCGTCGCCTACGGTAGAAATTTGCTGACCAATCGGATTTTTGAAACCATAAGTCCGAACGGCGGCTTCGTTGAGCAAAACTGAAGAGTTTTCGGTGGAAAAAGCTTTGGAAAAATTACGCCCCTGCGCCAAGTCAATCCCCAAGGTAAGTAGGTAATCTTCGTCGATGTAGTAACCTTTTGTGCGATGGTTTCCTGTGCGTGTTCCGTCTCGAAACTGAATTCCATCCACGCTTTGGCTGGTATGCCCCGCTGGCAAGAAACCAGCAGATGCCACTTTCACAACCGATGACAATTTCGCCAGTTCGACTTTAAATGCCTCAGCTTTAGTACCTAACACGTGCGTATCGTGCAGCACCAGTACTTGCTCTCGGTCAAATCCCACTTTTTTGTTTTGCATAAATTGTATTTGACGATTGGCCACGATGGTCGCAACAATCATCCCAATGGAGACCACAAACTGCGTGGTTACTAAGGCATTGCGCAACCAACCACTCCGCCCACCAATTTGTAGCTTGCCTTTTAACACCGTAATGGGTTTGAAAGAG
Organism: Runella limosa DSM 17973; assembly: GCF_000482465.1. Taxonomy (GTDB): domain Bacteria; phylum Bacteroidota; class Bacteroidia; order Cytophagales; family Spirosomataceae; genus Runella; species Runella limosa. The sequence continues at coordinate 15,166 of NZ_KI519420.1, read as the reverse complement.
GCCAGTACAAACGCGGGATAACTTCCCGCCAACAAACCAATCACCAATGAACACACTACCGCTCCCATCAGAAGGCGTCCATTGACCAAGTCGCTAACGGTAAACTGTTTGCCCGATAACACATTGAAACTGGGTAAAAGCAAAAAAACCAAAACCAGTGCCAGCACCAAAGCAAAAAAAGTAAGCAAGACCGATTCGGTCAGAAACTGACTAACCAATTGCGTCCGTACCGAGCCCAATACCTTGCGTATTCCGACTTCTTTGGAGCGACTGGCCGAACCTGCCGTCGATAAATTGGTAAAATTGATGCAGGCCAGTAACAGAATAAAAAACGCAATGGCCGAAAAGATATAAACGTATTTGGCATCGCTGTTGGCTTCTAATTCATCGTCCAAATCAGAATGTAAATGAATATCCGTAATCGGTTGAAATTGAAAGCCAAAACGGTTGCCTTTTTTCTGAAATTCGGTAAATTCCATGCCAAAAAACTCTTTGATTTCGGGTGCAATGTACTTACTAACAAACCCCCGACTGATGGTTTCCACCTGTGCGAGGGAATGTCCTTCCCGAAGTCGTACGTACGTATAAGCGCCACTCGCCAGCCATTTATTCCCCGTTTTGACCGATTCAAACGAACCAAACATATCGTAGTGAAAATGGGTGTTGGAGGGAACATCTTCACAAACCCCCGTTACTCGAAAAAGCCCTAAATTGCCTAACGAAAGCGATTGACCAATCGGATCTTGTGTACCAAAATATTTATGAGCAATTGTTTTCGTAAGGATCAGCGTATTGGGTTCAACAAGTGCCGTTTTGGGATTTCCTTTGACGATTGGAATGGTGAAAACAGAAAAAAAGTTGGAGTCAACAAAGGCAATTTTTTCTTCTTTTATGATGTCCTGACCATGTTTGACCAAAAAAGCCCCTTCTTTCCGCAGTCGCGTAACGGCCTCTACGCCTGGCGAATCGCGCAAGAGCGCCTGCCCCGCAGGGCCACTTGAGTAAGCTAAATTAATGTCTTTGTTGTCCATTCGAGCGTGCATGGTCATTCGATAGATGCGGTCTGCGTGCGCATGGTAGCTGTCGTAGCTCAATTCGTGCAAAACATAGAGTACAATCAACAGGCAAGAAGCGAGTCCTACCGATAAACCGACGATGTTGATGGCTGTAAATGCCTTCTGCCGCCACAAATTGCGGAAAGCGATGGTTAAATAATTGGATAACATGACTGTAGAGGGTTGATTGGAATAACTGGATTTGACGGTTTGTCGTTTGGTAAAAAATGGAGTAAGGCAATGGAATACAGCCCACAGGTACTCGCGGCGGGCGCGAGCGATGCCGACTTTTGCTACTCGCTTATGAAAGTTTTCGTGCAGGTCACCCTGAATATATTCCAGTAAATGCGGTGCAACAAACCATTCCAAAAGCTGATCGGCCCAGCGGGGAGGTTGGTCTGGCAAAGGGTTGGTTGACTTTTTCATACGGGCATTTAAAACGGATTGGCAGATAAACCCATGAGTTCAAGTTTAGCTTGCGGAATCGACTGCCAAAGTCGGGTGCGGGTTTGTTGGATTTCCAGCAATACTTCCCCACCTGCGGCAGTCAGCGCAAATAATCGCTTGCGCCTCCCCCCTCGTTCGGCCGTTGCTCCTCCCACTGAGGACGACAAAAAGCCTTTTTCCTCCAAACGATACAGCGTAGTGTGTACCGCGCTGATGGTAAAGTCGCGGCCCGTTTGTTGCTGAAGCTCCTCCATAACGGGTATTCCATATACGTCTTCATTGCAAGCGGCAACCACCAGTAGCACCAGCTCTTCGAGTTCTCCCAGTATCGTTTTTCTCATAAAATGGTCGGGCATTGATTAGATACAATTTTTTAGATGAAATAATCGTGCCACAACCAAAACCACCCTTGTTGGGGCTATTTTCAAAAATCAGTGTCCGAAATCGTACAGGGTTTGTCCGTTGATGAAGTAACAATGCCATTCAAAAACTTAGAGAGTCTCACGTGTTTGATTAACATTAGGTTCAATTATTTTGACTCAACAAGAACACCTAAACAACTGCAAATCAATCAACTACAAACAACCGTTGACAATTATCAATTAACGAACTGTTACATAGTAGCAATTTAGGGCAACGTGAATTTAGTTTGCAATGAAAACACTTTTATAAAACAGACCAATGCCCTACTTGCTTTATCTCTGTATCAACGACGGCTCGGATACTAGAATCAACAAAGAAATCAAAACGTTATCGAAACACTTTGATATTATTTATCTAGGCATTGGTCGTGATGAATCTCAATCGTTTGTGAAACCACTTTGCCACGAGTTTCATTTGGTCAGAGGCCATCATAAGTCCATCGGAACGTTGATTCGGTACGTGGGAACGTTTCTGAAATTATACTTTACCCAATCATACGACAGCATCCACGTCATCAACGAACAGCTTTTGGTGATTTTTTATCCGTTGTTGTGGTGGAGTCGCCGCCGCTTGGTGGCCGATATTTTTGATTCTATCTTTTTGCGCTCCAGTAGTGCCTTGGTGCGGTCGTTACAATCGTGGGTGTACCGCCTTCCTTCGGCCATCATTGTTACCGACGATAATCGTTTACAGCTAGTACCCGAGGGCTTTCGAAAGAAAACAGTCGTCGTAGAAAATTATCCTTATGCCTTTACTGACGTCCAGCCCAAAGCCGCCAGCGACGACGAATTACTGATTTTGTACAGCGGTTCGTTGGGCGTAACGCGCGGAACCCAACTGCTGAATGACTTGGTGACGCTTTCTCCCAAAGTACGCGTTTGGGCCATTGGTTGGGTATATGACGAGCCTACGCGTCAACTTTGTCAACATCCTCAAGTGACGTTTTTGGGGGTTAAGACGCAGCAAGAAACCATGCGATTAGCCTCAGCATGTGACTATATTTTGTCGGTCTATGAACCCATCAACGACAACAACCTCAACGCCAGTCCCAACAAAATCTACGATGCGGTTCAGGCACAAACGCCCGTCATTATCAATGCCGAAATCAAAGTCGCTTCGTTTGTCGAAAAAGAAAATTTGGGCTATGTCACAGATTCATACTACGTCACGGATACTCAAAAGCTGCTAGAAGCGTTGATTTCACGAAAGAAAACCTTTGTTTTTGACCAAAATATAAGCCATCGTTACACGTGGGAAGCCGTGGAAGGGAAGTTGTTGGGGGCGCATCGGTCGCACTCACTTACCCAAAAGCCAACCGAAACTCAGTCCCAACGTTAGGCGTGGGGTTCACTGTGATTTTGCAGGAAATCGCTTTGGCTAAGTCGCGAATTAGGTGCAAGCCAAGACCCGATTTTCCACCCAAATGGGCTGTTTCCGAATAAAGTGCCCCCAGTTGTTGTTCCGACACCCCGCCTGCATTGTCCGTAATGGCAAGAATTACTTGGCCTTTTTCTTGGCGCGCTTCCCAACGAATGTTGCCATTAGGGACATTTTTGAGCGCTTTTAAGGCATTGCCCGTCAGGTTTTGCATGATTACTTTGAGGTAATCTTCGTCCGTTACTACGTTTAGATGATTGGGGTTTTCAAACTGAAACACTACTCCCGTATTTCCCGAGAAGAATTTTTGCAAATACTCAAACAGCTCATTTACAGCCACTTCCTTTACTTGTGGCCGAAAGTTTTCCATTTGGCTTTTGCTCCACAACAGCATCGACTCCATCGTATCGAGTAATCCTTCGGCAGCAGTCGTGATGCGTTGCTGGTGCGCGGCGGCCAATTCGGGCGAAAGCAAATCGGGGGCTTCTTTTTGGAGGTTCAAAAAACTGATAAGGTTCGACACAGGGCTTCGTAAGTCATGGCTCAAAATGGCAAAAAACTTAGCTTTTACTTTGTTGGCTTCGTCCAATTCGTTGTTGAGGTGCAACAGCGTCGTATTGGTACGCTTCCTCGTCTGGTTTTGCCAATATAACAACGCCCCAATCACTCCCAACAGCACCAGCCCAATCACAAAACCTACTCGCTGTTTCTTCTGATTTTCCAACTCCAACCGATTGATTTCAAGTTGTTTGTCGCGCAATTCTATTTCACGTTTGCCTTCTACTTCGGCTATTTTGTTTTTATTTTCTTGGGAGTAAATGGAGTCTTGCCCCGACTGAAACTCCCTGAAATTGAGGTATGCGTTTTTATAATCTCCTCGTTCCGCCTGTAATTCTGCCAAAACTCCCGTCCAGTACGATTGATTACTCACCTCCCCCTTCTGTTTACTTCGGCTAATGGCTATTTGGAGGTATTTTTCGGCTTGTTGCAACAACTCTTTTTGTTCGTCTGGCCGTTTTTCAGCTTTTTCCATATAGGCTTTTCCTAAATTTCCTACATTTATAATCGCATCCGAGTGCATAGAATTCATTTTCGACCACGCCTCAAATGCCTTGAGGTTATAGTGAATTTTACTATCTATGTCCTTGTCCGAAATCGTACCTAAGCTACCGTACGCATTTGCTAACCCTTCCAAATTTCCCGTTTTTTCAAAGATAGAAATGGCCTGAAAGAGGTATTTTTTGGCATTTGTATAGTCTTCTTTGGCGATATATACCGCAATCACCTTCATCATCGACTGCCCTACTTCCCGTTGGGCTTCGCCTTCCGACTCCTTGGTTTGTTTTTTTGCTTCCTGTAGCCCTTTAAGCGCATAGGCTAGTGCTTTTTCGTAGTTTTTTTGGGATAAAAATGTGGCGGAAACATTACCCAACGCCACCGTTTTCAGGTAAGCATCTCCCAGCTCCTCGGAGATTTTTAATGCTTTTAAGTAATAGTCGATGGCTTTGGGATAATTGGACGCAATGTTTTGTTCCGCCGCCCCCAGATTATTCAAAATTGAGGTCATGTTCCATTTATCATCAATTTCGCGGTACACCGCCAGGGCCCGTTGAAAGTACAATTGGCAAGAATCGTACATCCCTTTATCACTGTAAGCCCGCCCTATTGCACCCGTAAACACGCCAATTCCCCGCTTCCACGGCATTTTTTGCGCGTGTTTCAATCCCAATTGACTATAATAAAGGGCTTTATCTGAGTTAATAAAGAAGTATTCTTCCGCAATACGTTTATACGTTCGGGCTTTTAGGGTATCGTTTTTAATGGTAGGCAACACCCTCACCAACGAATCAACCAAGGCCTGTCCTTGTTTTTGGGCGTTTGTGGCGTTGATTAGTCCCAACAGAAACAAAATAATCCCGCACCCCTTTTTTAACGTCTTCATTTTAAGTTCAGTAAAGCCTCTTTGTAACTTCTCCCCACGGGCAACGCATATTCTCGAACCTGCACCTGCTGCGCCGATACCCGCTCAATGTAGTGTTTTTGAACGGCATAACTACGGTGAATCCTGACAAACGACTGGAAGGCTTGTTCTTGCAGTAGCAGCCCAATCGACGCCAACACGCTGTATTTTTTGGTCGGTGTCACAATCCGCGTATAGTCTTTGAGGGCTTCCAAATACAAAATCTCGTGCAAGTTCAACTTGACTTGCTGGTGACCATCTTTGATAAAGACCGTATTTCCTCCCAAACTATATTCAAAAAGTTCGGCTTTTCGCTTGAGCGACAGGTAACTCTGCAAACGCATCATGCTATGGTCAAAACGGTCGGCTTTCAGTGGTTTTACCAAAAAATCAAAGGCATCGACATCAAAACTCTCGGCGGCATAATCGGGATAGGACGTGATAAAAATGCACACAGGAATCGCCCTAAACTGCGCTCGAAGCTCCAACCCAGAAGTTTCGGGCATGTCAATATCACTGATTAACACGTCTATTTGTCCTTGTTGCAACACGGGAATAGCCGCTTGGGGCGATTCAAAAACCCCAACCACACGCAGCATTGGGTATTTTTTGGCATACATCAGTGCCGTCAGACGATCGATTTCATTATCGTCAATGATAACACAGGTATAAGTAGTATCCAGGTTCATGTAATAGTAGCACTTGACCAGTTAAAGATAGATGCTTTTGGGATAGAAGTGTGCGTCTATCAGGATTTATTTACTTTTCGGCACGCTCATAAACCGCTATTTTTTGTCTTCCGTCTATTAAAACTGTTGTTGGTCGAGTAGCACTTGAAGCCTCTTCACATCTACTCTAACTTTGGTTTCATCAAAGGGGCAAGACGAAATCCTACTTTAGGCATTAGAATGTCCGTTTTTTACCATTAAACACACATATCGAACTTCGACTTTTGTAGTTCGACAACACTATTCTCAAAATCATGAAACGACTCGCTTTTTTTCTCATAGGAACCCTTCTGTGGATTGGGTGCTCACCCACGGAAGATTCGCCCACACCCAACGACCCTGACACTACGAACCCTGTCACCAACGGAGCTATGGGCAAAGGACAGCCTGGCGTTGTTGGTACCTCAGGCGTGGCCGACTGGGACAAACTTTCGTCTTCCGAAAAAGGCCGCATCATGGGCTGGAACGCCCTGTTTTTACACCAATCTGTCGGGCAAGATTTGGAAGAAGGCTGCAAAGCCAACGGCTATCCTTTTGATTATTACGGCAAGGGCGACAAAACCGACGGAGCGGCCTCAGGTAAAGGACTCAAAGGCGGAATTTTTGTAGATGTGGGTGGTATTCCAAACGGAAACCCTTCCGAAAAAATCAGGGTCTTTCGCGAAAATGCGACTCGCAACAAGGATGTACTCCAAATCATGATTTTTAAGTTTGGCTACGCCGACATCATGGACGATAACTACGAAAAAGTACAAACGGAGTACAAAGTCATGATTGATGCCCTTCGTGCTCAGTCTCCTTCGCTACGTTTTGTCCACGTAACCCCGCCATTGGTGTATTCTACTTCTTCGTACGAGGGCAATGCCGCCAAAATGAAGGTAGGTCAATGGATGAAAGATACATTCAAAGGCACTGATGTCATTTTTGATTTACAAGCGCTAGAAGCCAACGACGGTAGCTGCCAACAAAGCAACGTATGGCGCATTTGCCCCGACAACCGCAACTCGTCCGCCGACCCCAGCGACGTCAACGGGGTGGATACGTCTGATGGCCAAGGGCATATTGGCAAAAAAGCAGGCCAACGCATCAGCAAGGCGCTGTTAATGAGCATTTACAACGCAGGACGATAAACCCTACAATTTCTTTCAGATGAAAAAGCTATTTTTAATATTTTGTTCAATCGGCTACGGAATGTTGCACGCCCAAAACCCCGTCGTAGAGATACGCACTTCGGGCAGTACCGCCATTACCTCAAAAGCCTCACTTCACGCACTTTATGCCACCTCTCCTTATATTCCCATTTTTTCACAGGCATCTGGTACGGGGATTTATTCCCAAGAAGGGCTGCACGGAGAAATTACGCCTGACGCAAGCAACCCCAAAAATCAATTTATAGGGGTGGTCGGACTAGGAAAAAATGCTCCTTCCCTTGGTGGAAATGGCGCATACAACGTTGGCGTATTTGGTTCTGGCAAACATGGGCTTTTTGGAAAATCCAGCGAATCTTTCGGTTTTGGCGTCTATGGTGACGGGCATACGGGGGTACTTGGCATATCGAATACGGGCGGGGTCGGAGTACAAGGGATTAGTTACGGGGTTGGGCTCGCTGGCTCCTTTTTGGGAAACGTCTCTATTTCTGAGCGCCTTGGAATAGGAATCAGTGGAAATATTCCAGATTTCACGCTGGACGTCGGCGGGCGGGCTCGCCTTCGGAGCGGTGGAAGCAACGAAACCAGCGCAGGAGTATGGTTCAATAACAACCTCAACAACCAACTACGTGCGTTTATCGGAATGCGTGACGACAATGAGTTTGGTATTTATAGCCAAGGTATGGCGCAATGGCTCATGCGCTTTAACGTCAATATCGGTAGTATTTGCTCCTATTCTACCATCACCAACTGCTCAGATATACGCCTCAAAACCGACATTTCGCCCATTCAAGGTTCTCTTACTAGAATTCAAGCACTAAACGGCGTTAACTATCATTGGAAAAAGCACCCAGAGACATCACTCCAAACGGGGTTCATTGCCCAAGAAGTCCAGAAAATTTTTCCTGAATTAGTCGAAACCGACCAAGAAGGCTTTTTGAGCGTCAATTACACGGGTCTGATTCCCCATTTGTTGGAAGCTATCAAAGAACTTCAAGAGAAAAACGAAGCACAATCAAGTACTACGCAGTCGCTCAAACTAAAAAATGAGCAATTGGAAGCCCGTCTTAGTGCCATTGAAGCAGCTTTAAATTTGCCTACAGGTACAGGAAAATAAACTTTCACAGGGTATGAGAACATGGCTTTTGTTATTGGTTTTTCCCACGTTGCTCAAGGCGCAATGTGATAAAACGCCTAGCGCAACTCCTACGACTTGGTACGTGGCCACCAATGGTAGCGATGCCAACGCAGGCACTGTTTTACAGCCTTTTCGAAATATCCAAAAAGCCATTGATACCGCCCGCCCCAATGATACAATTGAATTGCGAGGAGGTACGTATATCCTTAACAATGAACTCAGAATCAGAACCTCAAACCTCACCCTGCGGTCGTATGCCAGCGAATGGGCCATTGTCCAAGCCCCTACGCATATCGAAGACATTAGCAGTACGATTTGGTACAGCGAACCCTGCGTTATGGGGGGAATGATAGAAAACCTAGAAATTATTGGTGGTTATTATTATGGCCTTAAATTTGAAAATAATTTAGGCTGGGACGAGCCAATTGTACACGGCACGAGCAACATTACCGTCAGAAACTGCAAAATTCATCACACAGGCCGCGATTGTATTAAGCTCGTTCCTTACTGCGACAACATAGCTATTCTCAATTGTGAAATCCACCATTCGGGTGTCGGTATTGCCAATGTCTCTGCCCAAAACGCCGAAGGAATTGACAACGTCAATGGCGACCAGATGCTCGTTCGAGGATGCTGCATTCACGACATTGCAACGACGGGGCTTTACGCGAAAGGAGGAGCCAAAAATACAGTTATTGAGAATAACCTTATTGTCAATTGTGGTGAATTTGGGGTCATGTTGGGCGTAGGAGGCACCGACAACGACCTTTTTGACCCCGATAATCAAACCTTTTATTACGAAAACTTCGATGGAATTATTCGCAACAACATCGTTGCTAATACCAAACATGGCGGCGTCGGGCTTATCGCAGCGGTTCGCCCTCAGGTACTTAACAATACTTTTGCCAACGTAGGTAGCGAGGCTTTAGCGCCCTTGTACATTGGCCCCAACGAAGTATGGGTCAGTGAAACCACGACCATTGCATCGCCTTGTGTTGATGTAAAAGTCATCAACAATATTTTTGTTGAAAACGAAGCCAGCACTTTGCCGATGGTGCGCATTCGTTTCCACCAAGATTACCAAGCGAGTGGCATTTCGGGGACAAACAACGAGATAGATTACAATCGGTATTTTCGAAATACCACCTCCCCCACTTACACCTATCTTCAAGCATCCAATCTCACCTTTACCCAATGGCGTACTACCTCGGGGTTTGATGCCCATAGCAGCGAAGGAAATCCTACTCTTACTCCCCAATACCACCTCAGCTCCAATAGCGTATGTATCAATGCAGGGAAGTCGCTACAAAGCGTAAACTTAGATTATGATGGCACCAACCGTACGTTTCCACTTGATATAGGAGCGGATGAATGGGGTGGAAATTCGCTTACCGTTCCTCCACCTGTAGGAATTATCGGGACGGGGTTACGCATTCTCCCCTGTGTATCCAGCATTTCACCTACCGATTTACCCTCTACTATTGCCACTAACCAACGCTTCGAAACCAACGGGGCTATTACGGCTACCAACAAAGTACTTCCTACGGGAAAAGCCACGTATGATGCTGGTACGTATGTGCTACTTAAAGCAGGTTTTGAAGTGCAAAAAGGGGGTGTTTTTAGCGCCTTTTTAGATGGCTGCGGAAATAAATAAAGAGCTTTTATCGCAAAACACCATGAAAGAAACCATTGAACTCTGTCCAAAATTACAATTGAAACAGCCTTTTTACATTGAAGAAATTGCGTGGCTGGAAGGCGTGGGCAATTACACCACCATTCATTTTCGGAACGGGAAGAGTATTCTCACCTCTAAAACCCTAGCACTTTTTGCTCGCGAACTCCCCAATGAGGTTTTTGTAAGGGTAAATCGTTCTTTTTTAATCCGAATCAGCGAGGTATCGGTTCATAAATCCGACACCCGAAAATACCTGTCGCTTGTTTTACATAATGGACAGCAAGTAGAAGTGTCGCGTCGAAAAAAAACGTTGGTTAAAAAGTATCTCCGCCAAACAACATGAAAAAGTTACTCATTTTTGGAATAATCATCTTATCGGTGACGGGTTGCAAAAAAGCGGAAATAGCCCCTGCCGAACAACTCACTAACAGTATTTGGACGGGCTTTTTCAAATACAAACCCGTTCGAGAAAACGACAACAGGCAGTTCGTACTCTCGCAGTGTTTTGCCGTCTCGTTTTTGCCCAATGGTGTTTTTAAGTTTTATGAAGCGTTGGGCGAATCGGGAGGTACTTGGGTTTTGGGCGAAGACAACGTAATTACGATTACTCAAACCAACAAAAACATACTTAAATTTAACTACAACCCTGCCAACCAAGCACTTACATTTAAAAGTCTAACGGGTGCTCCCGACGAATGGACGGCATCAAACATGGAGCAATCGGATGTATCTAAAGCCAGTAAAATGGAAAATGTCAAGTGGAGTTACTCCTATGCAGGTAGTTATATCATCATTAAAAAAGACAACTTTAATGACAGCTATTTTGAAACTGTAACGGGTAAACAAGCCATACAGCGGTTTCAAACCGTGATTATGCAGTCGGGCAGGGTGTTTATTTATCGAAACAACGACGAAATGTACAATACCACTGCCACAGGCCCTACTACAGGAATTACTTACCAACTTGTTAAACAGTAAAGCTACCTACACATGAAAAAATTACTCGCTCAAGGTTTAATTACACTGCTGGCCATACTAGCCATAAATCACTCACTATCAGCCCAAAGTATCGTGGGAACATGGAAACGTACCGCCATCATCACCACCTACTCGGACGGTAAAACCACAGACGATATGGCAGCACTTACCAAAGCAATGCCTTGCACGGCCGATATTGTATATGTTTTTGAAGCCAACGGAAATTTGAGTATGCGCGTCCCGAAAGGCTGCCCCATCCCCGCTGTACTTTCTACTTGGAAGCTCAACGGCTCCACCCTCACGACCAGCATGAAAGACCTTACAAATACTGACCAAGTGAGCATCTCTGGCAACACCATGACCACTACGCACGCGTATAGTCCACAAGACAAGTATGTACCCAAAGGGATAAAGTCATTGAAAGTAGTTTATCAAAAACTATAAAATCATAAGTACATGAAACCACTACTCATATTATTGCTCATTGTAGGAATCGCTACGAGTTGCAAAAAAAATGAAATAGCCCCCACCGCGTCGCTGACCAATACGATGTGGACAGGGATTTTTAGGTACAGCCCAGTCAAACACAATCAAATACCCCAACAGACTCTTGGTCAGTGCTTTGCAATGTCATTTTTGCCAAATGGTGTATTCAAATTTTATGAGGCATTGGGCGAATCGGGCGGAAGTTGGACGTTGAGCGATGATAACATTTTGACCATAACCCAAACCAACAAAAATGTTATTCAATTTGAGTACAATGCCACTACCGCAAACCTCACTTTCAAATCTATCACGGGGCCACCAGCTGAATGGACAGCCCTAAGCCTTGAAAAATCGAATCTTGATAAGGCTGACCAAATGGAAAACGTCAAATGGCACCTCCAAAATTCAACGATTTTTATCATTTTCAAAACGGATGCTATCAATGGTAGTTACATAGAAAATAATGCAGGTAGGCAAGCCATCAAAAAGATAGAAACAGTGGCATTGAGCTCTGGTGCCATATATATCTACCGAAACAGTGGTGAGGTTTATAGCACCGTTTTAACGGGAGGTTACTCGGGTCTTACCTACATATTCAGCAAAAAACCATAAAACCAATCAAAATCATGAAAAAATCACTCATTTATATCTCATTCGGTTTTATTTTACTGATCAACACTGCCGCAGGCTGTGGCTCACAAACCGAAGACCCCCAACCCGATAATTTCACATCGCTCCTCGGTAAATGGGAAGCCATACGTGCTCGCTACGAAATTACGAAACAAGACGGAACCGAACTAAGTACGGGGCCTGAGTTTAAGTCAAAAGGAGTTGTTATTATTTGGGAGTTTTTCAAAGACGGTCGCCTTGTTGCTACCATGGATGGTAAAAGCCGAGAGGTGCGCTGGGAGCTGAAAGTAACCCGTACCAGTGGCACCTCTATTGACGTGGGAGAGCTAAAAATCATTGGCGATGAAGAAAAACAGCTCGCTCAAAGCTTGGGACAAAGTGGAGATTTGACGTATAGCATCGAAACATCTGGCAATATCATGCATCTAAAAGTAGATGCTACCAGTCAAGGGCCTTATAAGAAAAACATATTAGTCTATACCTATGCAAGGCTCTAAACTATGAAGAAAGGAGTGTTAGTAATTGGAATTTTGGTTTTATTGAGTTGGCTTGTTTACGAATGTAAGTACTACACAAGTTACTGGCTCGATACTTCCAGCCGCCCTTGGGCTTATAGTACCGATGCCAATGCAAAATTGTTGGTAGGAAAATGGCAAGGGAGCTTTATTGACCCTAACAATGTAACAAAAACGCTCGAAATAGAAGTGGATGAACCCGTGACGGAAGAAGAACGCGAACGTAACGCAGCTCGTAAACGTAGTAGCCGAAGAAGGGACAACAAACGTGCTTTTGACGGCAAGGCCATTGCTAAAAGCCGATTAGGTACCGAAACATACGAGATTTATGGCGCCGTCGAAAAAGACGATTTCCATCATCTTCACTTTAATTTCCGTCCCGAAGATGAGAAAAAACGCGTTCTTCCCAATTTTACCTTGCTAGAGGCTAAAACAGGTCATTGGCAAGACGACAAAATGACCCTAACGCTTTCTTTTACGTATCATAACGCCGACGGTTCCAGCACTTGGAAAAGCTCCGATCCTCGCCATTCTAAAAAAGTAACTACTACCCTGAGTCGAATTTCCAAGTAATCACTTTTTCAAGACATTTTTTATCCATTACGAAGCTGTTTTTGGCTTCGTTAGGATCGCTTTTGCCTTTATTTTTCATACATCGACACTCATTTTAATTCATACCTCTATGAATCGTCCCTCTTTTTACATCACCATTTTTTTGTTGCTGGGTATTTTTGGATGCAGCAAAGAAAACATCGAAACCGATGAATGCGACACCGATCCTACAGCCTGCGGATGTTCTCAGGCTCCGCCCAATTGTGATGGTGGCAGTGGCGCACTTAGTGGCATTGTTTACGTTTCCCCATCGGGCAACGACTCCAACGACGGAAGCGAAAATAAGCCGTTTAAAACCATTCAAAAAGCCGCAGACGAAGCTGATCCTTCCAAAGCCTTAGAAATCGTTCTGAGAGGTGGAACGCACGAAAGCAAAGAAATTAAATTTCGCACCTCCAACATTCATCTTCACTCCTATCCTGGCGAATGGGCCGTTATTAAAGCATCCACGACCGTTGAAGACATCACAAGCTGTTTGTGGTTTCGCGAACCGACCACTGAAAATATCACCATCGAAAATCTCGAAATAGTTGGTGGTTATCTTTATGGGGTAAAGTTTGAAAGCAATTGGGACGACGACCGTAGCGTACCTTTCACCAAACGAAGAGGCGTACGAAATGTAAAAATCTTGAATTGTAAAATCCACGACACAGGTCGGGACTGCATTAAAATTGCGCCAGGCTGCCAATACATTCAAGTTCTTAATTGCGAAATCTATCGCTCGGGAATTGGTATCGCCAATATTTCGGCTCAAAATGCAGAAGGAATAGATAACGTTAATGGCTCTAATATGACCGTCCGTAATTGCTACATCCATGATATTGCCACCAACGGTCTTTATGCCAAAGGAGGCGCCAAAGATTGTGTTTTTGAGCAAAATTTACTCATGAATTGCGGCGAAGGAGGTTTAATCGCAGGTTATCTCGACACTGATGCCGAATGGTTTGACACCGATAGTAACCCTAATTATTACGAAAGTATCAATATAATCATCCGAAATAACATTGTTGTGAATACAAAATGGGAAGGAGTGGGGCTTTATGCTGCCCAAAATGCGCAGGTATATAATAACACATTCATCAACGTAGCACAAAATGCCAGTGCAGCGTTACTGATTGCACGGGGTGAGATATACGGCACTCCAAAAGGTGATAGATTTCCAAAGTCTAAGGACATCAAAGTCGCTAATAATATTTTTGTGCAAGCCGCTTCGGCTCAAGGACACATGGCGCGTTTACGAGGTTTACCCGAAGGAGTAAATGAATTAGGCTACAATGTTTATTACAAACCCAGCCAAGTTTCGTATCGCATAGATAAAAATGACGACGAATACGAAGAGTTTGTAGGATTCGATAACTGGAAGAATAAAAGTAAATTTGATAGTAACAGTTTTCTTACCAATCCGAAACTTGACAATTCCTATCATTTAGCCGACGGTAGCCCGTGCATTGGGGTGGGTAAAATACTGCAAAGTTTGGTAGAAAAAGATTATGATGGCAAAGCGCGGGGTGCTAAAATAGATATTGGCGCTGACCAGTACAACAATGGTTCTTCATTGAGTGTGCCACCTGTAGCCGTTCCAAACGGCACTCGCGGCACTGGTGGTGAGTAAAATATAGCACAAAAAAAGAGGAGCTCGTTTCTGAGCTCCTCTCGGATTAATATTGTGGCGGCTACCTACTTTCCCACATTTTATTGCAGTATCATCGGCGGAGTGGGGCTTAACTTCTCTGTTCGGAATGGGAAGAGGTGAACACCCACCCTGTAACCACCATCAAGGCTTTCTGATTCGGATTTACAAGAGGTGAAGTCGTTCGCGACTCCGAACCCAACCTGTAACCTTCATCAATATCTTTAGCTATTTTCGTCTTTCCAATAAGCAATTGACATTGGCAGAGAATTATTCATAAAAACTGTATTTACAAAGAAGCTATTGGGCAATTAGTACTGCTCAGCTTTGATGTCACCACCTTTACACTTGCAGCCTATCAACG